>NZ_CP034448.1:0-2072500 GCF_003952465.1 Mesorhizobium sp. M1B.F.Ca.ET.045.04.1.1 | reverse complement strand
GGCTGGTCGCGCCGCGCCAGATCGCCAGGGCCAAGGACCGCCGGCGCATGGAAGTGTCGATGGTCACCAAGGTCGGCGACCGCGATGTTATCCACACTATGCCCTTCGTGCAGATCAAGATGGCGCTCGCGGCCGGCCACACCACCAACCGCCCCTACCCGCCCTTCGACCCGATGCAGGTCTTTGGCGACGACGGCGACGACAACGCCCAGCCGGCTTCCGCCGCCGCGGCCGCCGGCCAGATCTACGGCGCCAAGGTCGAAAGCGAGATGAGCCTGAAGACGGTCGATTTTCCGATCGAGACGGCGTCCTTCGACGAAAAGAGCGACCTCTCCGCCGACGAGGTGGAAAAGGTGGTGCGCGAGGCCGGCAACGGCTTGAGCGACGGCGCCGTCCAGGTGGCGGCGCTTCATTATGTCGACCCGCAGCGATTCGGCGACGCTTTCGCCGAGAGCATGGCCGGCTCCTACGACGTCAAGATCACGCCGGAGAACGTCTCGGTGTCGGCGCGCGCCACGCCGGACGATCAGGCGCCGGCCTTTGCCGAGGAAATCATCCCTTTCACCCAGGATACGGACATCGCCGAGGCCTTCGCCGACTCGGGCTACACCGGCGACGACGCCACCGGCATGGCTGAAGCGATCGGCAAGCTCTTGAACGCGACGGCGCTCAAGGCGGGAACGGTGCTGCGCGTCGGCCTCGAGCTGCGCGGCGACATCGCCAAGGTGGTCCGCACCAGCGTTTACGACCGCACCACCCATATCGTGACCATCGCGCTGGACGATCGCGGGCAGTTGGTGCCGGCTCAGGAGCCGGCGCCCAATCCCGAATTGCTGACGGCGTTCGACGATTCGCCGCCGGTGGTGGTGCGCGGCAACCTGCCCAATGTCTATGACGGCATCTATCGTGCCGCCTATTCCTACGGCATGTCGAAATCGATGACGCAGAAGCTGATCAAGCTTCTTGCCTCGGACGTCGATTTCCAGTCGCGGCTTTCGCCTTCCGATCGCCTGGAGGTGCTGTTCTCGCAGCCTGACGGCGACGACCAGACTTCCGACGATTCCGAGCTTCTCTACGTTTCGGCCAACTTCGGCGGACAGATGCGGAATTTCTACCGCTTCCAGATGCAGGACGGCAGCACCGACTATTTCGACGAGAACGGCAGCAGCGCCAAGCAGTTCCTGTTGCGCAACCCGCTGCCCAACGGGCGCTTCACCTCCGGCTTCGGCGCACGGCGGCACCCTATCCTCGGTTATGTCCGCATGCACACCGGCACCGACTGGGCCGCTCCGATAGGATCGCCGATCATTGCCGCCGGCAACGGCGTGGTCGAGAAGGCCGGCTGGGCCGGAGGCTACGGCAAGCAGATCATCCTCCGCCACGCCAATGGCTATGAAACCTCGTACAATCACCAGAGCGCCTTCGCCAAAGGCATCGAGCCTGGCGTCCATGTCCGGCAGGGCCAGGTCATCGGCTATCTCGGCCAGACCGGCCTCTCCACCGGCCCGCACCTTCACTACGAGCTGATCGTCAACGGCACCAAGGTCGATTCGATGCGCGTCCGCTTGCCGGTCGGCAAGGTGCTGAAGGGCGACGATCTCGTCGCCTTCAAAAAAGAGCGCGAGCGCATCGACGACCTGCTCAAGCAGGAAGACGGAAATTCGCTGAAGGTCGCCAGCGCCAAGACCGAATCGCAGCTTCCCAACTGAGCAATTCCAGGAAAAGTGTGCAGCGGTTTTCCGTCCGGAATTGCGAATAAACCACTCTAATCGCGCGAATCATTCGTTTGCTGCGGCCACGGCAGCGCCTGTCCAGGCACGGTGAACCAGGCGACGATCGACGACAGCAGGCAAAGCAGCGTCGTGACGGCGGCAACCGCGGCAAAAGCCGAATCGCTTGCCGAAATCCTCAATGCGTCGAGATCGGCAGCGAGCCCGGACGTGGGCGGTTCGCCGAAACCGGGCATGCCGGCGGAATTGCCGGTCAATCGCGCATAGACGAAAGCCGCGAGCGAACCCATTGCCGCCACCGCGATCAGCCCGCCGATGCGCGAAACGGCGTTGTTGATGCCCGACGCCGCGCCCGTGTCCTTGTCCTCGACGGAAGTCATGATCGCCGTCGACAGCGGCGACACCACCAGCGCCATGCCGAGACCCATCAGCGCCATCAGCGGAAAGATCCCGGTCCAGAAATTATGGATGCCGGCATGGGCGAGCAGCGCCATGCCGGCAAAGGCGATGGCGACCACAAAACTGCCGGCGGCGATCGGCAGGCGCGGGCCGATCTTGTCGGACCACTGGCCGACCGGCCCCGACAGCAGCGCGATCAACGCCGACAGCGGCAGGAAGATGAAGCCGACCTCGGCCGAGCTCAGTCCCCAGCCTGCGATCAGAACCATCGGCAGGTAGAACAGGTTCGCCGACAGCGCGAAATAGAGGAAGAAGGTCGCGAGATTGGCGCCGGCGAAAGCGCCGATGCGAAACAGGCCGAGATCGATCATCGGCTCGCGCTGCCAGCGCTCATAAAGGATGAAGACGAAAAGCAGGACCACGCCGGCGACGATCGCCGGCCCGGCCATCATCCCGCCTCCCTCGGCTTTCATTGCCGTCAATCCATAAGCCAGCGATCCGAAGGCCAGCGTGGCGAGCGCCGCGCCGCCAAGGTCGAGGCTGCGCTTTTCGGTCGGCTGGTCGGCCGGGATCTTGACGAGCAGCAGATAGATCGAAACCAGTCCGAGCGGCAGGTTGACGGCAAAGATCGCGCGCCAGACACCGTTGCCGAAGGTCGACAGCACGAAGCCGCCGAGCACCGGGCCGAGCGCCGTCGTCAGCGCCGAAGCAGCCGCCCAGATGCCGATCGCCCGGCCGCGCTCTTTCTTCGGGTAGGCCTTGGCGATGATGGCGAGGCTGCCCGGCACCATGATGGCGGCGCCGATGCCTTGGATGGCGCGGAAGCCGATCAGCACCGCCGGATTGGGCGCCAGCGCGCAGGCAAGCGAAGCGGCGATGAAGAGCGCGATGCCGGTCACGAATGCGCGCCGCAGTCCGAACCGGTCGCCGGCCGCACCCCCTGCCAGAATCAGCGCCGAAAGCGTCAGCGCGTAGGCGTTGGAGATCCACTGCGCTGCCGCCAGGCTGGCGCCGAGATCGACGCGCAGCGCCGGCATGGCGATCGCCAGGACCGAACCGTCGATGAAGCCGAGCGCCGAGGCCAGGATCGCCGCGACCAGCACGAACTTGCGCCGCGTCTGCGGGCAGAACGTGCCGTTCGCGCGCTGCGCGGTCGAAAGCGAATCGGCGGTAGCTTCGTTCGAGGATGACATGAAAACCTGCTTAGCTCTCCGGCCCATTCCCAACAACGAGCCAGAGGATTGCTGTTCTTGAAACCAGATTGCACTGGCCGCATGGCGAGGTGGTTGCCAGTCTTGATGCAAACCGACAGTTGCGTGCTAGGTTCCCACATTATGCGCAAAAGGGGGAAAGCATGAAGCGACCGCTCGAACCGTCAGCCGAAGGGCGCGGGCGCATCGTCGGCATAACCGACGGCGTCTTTGCCATCGCGCTCACCTTGATCGTGCTCGAGATCAGGGTGCCGTCGCATGAGGCGGTGCGCTCGGAAAGCGAACTGCTTGCGGCTGTCCTGGCTCTTGCGCCGCGCTTCCTGACCTATGCGCTGAGCTTCCTGACGCTGACCATCTTCTGGTTCGGCCAGCAGGCGCAGCACAGCCTGATCGCCAAATCGGACCGGCGACTGGCGACGCTCAATCTCAGCTTTCTCGCCTTTATCGCGCTGTTACCGTTTTCCACCGACTTGCTGGCCGATTTCCTCGAATTCCGGATCGCGGTGCTCGTCTACTGGCTGAACCTTCTGATGCTCGGCGCCACGCTGTTCGCCAGCTGGTGGTATGCCGACAGGAATGGCATGCTGGCACAGGACGTCGATGCGGAAACGAAGCGTGTCGTCTATCAGCGCATCGTCAAGGCACAGATCCTGTGGGCGATCGGCACGGCACTTTGCCTCATCACCCCGCTGGCGAGCATCGCCTTCATTTTGCTGGTGCAGCTGATCTATGCCGCCGCACTGCGCGGCTCATTGCTGCGTAAAATCATCGGTTGAGGTCCCGCCAACATCCGCGATCGTTGGTCCGCCGACGAATTCCACGGTGACGCCTGGCGACACCAGCTTGGCGAGTTCGCGCGCGTCCCAGTTGGTCAGACGCACGCAGCCATGGCTCTCGGTCTTGCCGATCTTGGAAGGATCGGGCGTCCCGTGGATGCCGTAGGTCGGCTTGTCGAGCGCAATCCAGACCGAGCCCACGGGACCGTTCGGCCCGGGCGGGATGGTCAGGATCTTGTCGTTCTGGCCTTGCTTGAAATTGATGTTGGGATTGTAGGTGTAGTTGGGGTCGAGCGCGATGCGCGACACGGTATGGATACCGGTAGGCGACGGCGTGTCAGCCGAGCCGATTGTGGCCGGATAGGCCGCGACCAGCTTGCCGCCCGCATCATAGGCGAAGACTTCCTTCTTGTCCTTGTCGGCGACGATGCGGGCAACCGGCGTCGACACCAGCCTGCCGAAATTGGCGACCTTGACGATCGTGCCGGGGCGGTTGAAGTCGAGCCCTTTGTTGATCGACTTCAGGTAGTTCTCGTCCATGTGGAAGCGCTCGGCGAGCGCCTCGGTGACCGAGGTGTAGCCCATGCGGTCGAGCTTGGCCTTCTGGCTGTAATCTTCCGGGATCGAAGCGACATAGGGACCGGCCGCGTCTTCGGGCGTGATCGTATAGGAAGCGAAGGCATCGCCGCCCGACTGGGCGAGCGCCGCCTTGATGCCGACTGCGTCGGTCGATTTCAGATTGCTGCCTGTGATCTGGTTATAGGCGGCCAAAGCCTTATCGACATTCGAGCCGAAACGGCCGTCGATGACACCCGGCGAGGCACCGCCGCGGTCGAGCAGCACCTGAAGTTCGGCCACGTCCTGGCGCACGCCGAGCGACAGCGACGGGTCGACGGTGGCCTTGCCGCCGGTGTCCGGCGGCAGCGCGGCCTGCGTCTCCGGATTGGTCTGCAGCACTTCGCCTTGGCCAGGCTGCGCCGGATCGATCGATGCCTCGTTCAGAGGCTGGCGCTTGATGGTGTCAGACTCGGGCACCTCCGGATAGGTGGTTGCATAGCCTTCATCATTGTTGGGCGCCGGCGGATAGGCATCGACAGAATTATCGTCGTATTCGTCGACCGGCGGCGGAATGACCCTGCCGTTTTCTTCCAGCTGCTTGCGGCGGAAGCGGGCCATGTCGTCGGGGTTGTCGAGATAGTAGCGGTCGTCGTCCTCGACCGGCGCGCGCCCGAGCTCCTGCATCCGCAGCTGGCGGCGCAGCGCCCGGCGGTCGAGCCTGCTCTGCGGCGGCTGAATGGCGATCACCTTGCCAGTGTCGGCGTCGACAAGCACCCGGTTGCCCCTGGCATCGTAGTAGATGTCGATGTTGCCGTCCTGGGCGAGCATGATCGCGCCGTGCTGCGCGTGCCTAACCGGCAACTGCGCGCCGTCCGGACTCGGCGCCGCGAGCGCGCCAGAAGAGACCAGCCCGGCCGCGAGTGCCGAAAGGGAAAAGATCGTGCGCAGCATGAGGGTCAGACTCTCCGGGCGACTTGGGTTTTGGCAGGCGACCCCTTCGCCAGCAAACCAGTTACCAAAATTAAGGTTCCAATATGAACCGGGCATGAAGATGGCGGATTTCCGGCGTTTCACCATGATCCCGAACCGAATGTCAGCCCAGGCCCAGTTCGCTGCGTGCCAGTCTCGTCAGCTTCAGCTTAACCAGGCGATGGCTTTCGCGCAGATAGTCCTTCAGCGCGGCATCATCCACGCTCTGGCTTGTCTGGCGCTGGATCCATTTCATGCCGCGCGAGGCAAGGTAAGGCGCGGGCCGGCAGCCCGGCTGTTCCTTCAGCACGTCAAAGGCCATGTCGGAGCATTTGAAGGTGACGAAGACTTGGCCCTCCCGGTCGTGCCCGCCGATCGCGAACACCTTGCCGCCGACCTTCCAGACGTGAGCGCCGCCCCACTGCACGACATGCGTCGCGGCAGGCAGCGAGGCGCAGAAGCCGTTATAGTCCTCGAGCTTCACGAATCGCCCCTTTCCGATAACTAAAGCATGTCTCCCGAAAGTGGGCCCGGTTTCGGGACGAAGACATGCTTAAAATCAAGAACCTAAAGCAGGCCGCGTGAATCCTTTTTCACGCGACCTGCTTTAGGATCGGTATCGGTTTTGCGATATGGCCCTGTCGAAAAGCAAGAGCGCGCGGCACCGATCCGGCGCCACGCGCTCCCGTTCATACGCTGGAGCTCGAATTCAGGCGGCGACTTCGGCCGCCACCACGGTCGGCTTCGAGCGGAAGTTCAGGCGATCGGAGCCGGCGGTGACCTTGACGGTCGAGCCGTCGAGGATTTCGCCGAGCAGGATCTTCTCCGCCAGCGGGTCCTGCAGTTCCTTCTGCATCACCCGCTTCAGCGGCCTCGCGCCATAGGCCGGATCGTAGCCCTTGGACGCCAGCCACTCGATCGCGTCGTGATCGAGCGACAGCTCGATCTTGCGGTCGACAAGCAGGTTCTCCAGGCGCTTGAGCTGTATCTCGACGATGCGGTCCATGTCCTGACGGCGCAGCCGATGGAACAGGATCACCTCGTCGACGCGGTTGAGGAACTCCGGCCGGAACGAGGCCCTTACCACGCTCATCACCTCGTCGCGCACGGCATCGACATCCTGGTCGTCGCGAAGATTGACGAGATATTCGGCGCCGAGGTTCGAGGTCATGATGATCAGCGTGTTGCGGAAGTCGACCGTGCGGCCCTGGCCGTCGGTCAGCCGGCCGTCGTCGAGCACCTGCAGGAGCACGTTGAACACGTCCGGATGCGCCTTCTCGATCTCGTCGAACAGCACGACCTGGTAGGGCCGGCGCCGCACCGCCTCGGTGAGCGCGCCGCCTTCCTCATAGCCGACATAGCCGGGAGGCGCGCCGATCAGCCGGGCAACGGAGTGCTTCTCCATGAACTCCGACATGTCGATGCGCACCAATGCGTTCTCGTCGTCGAACAGGAAGGCGGCGAGCGCCTTGGTGAGCTCCGTCTTGCCGACGCCGGTCGGGCCCAGGAACATGAACGAGCCGATGGGCCGGTTCGGATCCTGCAGACCCGCGCGGGCGCGCCGCACAGCTTTCGACACCGCCTGCACCGCCTCGCCCTGGCCGACGACGCGCTTGCCGATCTCGTCTTCCATGCGCAGCAGCTTCTCGCGCTGTCCCTCGAGCATCTTGTCGACCGGGATGCCGGTCCAGCGCGACACGACATGGGCGACGTGGTCGGGCGTGACCACCTCTTCCACCATACCGGCCTTGCCGTCCTGAGCCTCGGCTTCCTTGAGCTTCTTCTCCAGCTCCGGAATCTTGCCATAGGCAAGCTCGCCGGCGCGCTGGAATTCGCCCTTGCGCTGGGCAATCGCCAGCTCGTTGCGCATCTCGTCGAGCTGCTTCTTCAGGTCGGCGGCAAGCCCGAGCTTCTGCTTTTCGGCCTGCCACTTCGCGGTCAGCTCGGTCGACTGCTCCTCGAGGTCGGTGAGTTCCTTCTCCAGCTTCGCCAGCCGGTCCTTCGAGGCGTCGTCCTTCTCGACCTTCAGCGCCTCGCGCTCGATCTTGAGCTGCATGATGCGGCGGTCGATCTCGTCCAGCGCCTCGGGCTTGGAATCGACCTGCATCCTCAGCCGCGACGCGGCCTCGTCGACCAGGTCGATCGCCTTGTCCGGCAGGAACCGGTCGGCGATGTAGCGGTTGGAAAGCGTCGCGGCCGAAACCAGCGCCGAGTCGGAGATGCGCACCTTGTGATGCTGCTCGTACTTCTCCTTCAGGCCGCGCAGGATCGAGACGGTATCCTCGACCGTCGGCTCGTCGACGAAGACGGGCTGGAAGCGGCGGGCAAGCGCGGCGTCCTTCTCGACATGCTTGCGGTACTCGTCGAGCGTGGTCGCGCCTACGCAGTGCAGCTCGCCGCGCGCCAGCGCCGGCTTCAAAAGGTTCGATGCATCCATCGCGCCGTCCGCCTTGCCAGCGCCGACCAGCGTGTGCATCTCGTCGATGAACAGGATAATGTTGCCGTTGGTCGAGGTGACCTCGTTGAGCACGGCCTTCAGCCGCTCCTCGAACTCGCCGCGATATTTGGCGCCGGCAATCAGCGCGCCCATGTCGAGCGCCATCAGCTGCTTGTCCTTCAGCGATTCCGGCACGTCGCCATTGACGATGCGCAGCGCCAGGCCCTCGGCGATCGCCGTCTTGCCGACGCCGGGCTCGCCGATCAGCACAGGATTGTTCTTGGTGCGCCGCGACAGCACCTGGATAGTGCGGCGGATCTCGTCGTCGCGGCCGATGACCGGATCGAGCTTGCCCGAGCGGGCGTCGGCGGTGAGGTCGCGGGCGTATTTCTTCAGCGCGTCATAGCCCTGCTCGGCATTGGCCGAATCGGCGGTGCGGCCCTTGCGCACGTCGTTGATGACCTGGTTCAGCGCCTGCGCGGTGACGCCGGCCTTGGCCAGGATGTCGGCGGTCTTGGCCGACTTTTCCATCGCGAGCGCCTGCAGCAGCCGCTCGACGGTGACAAAACTGTCGCCGGCCTTCTTGGCCAGCTCCTCGGCGGTCGAGAACACCTTGGCGAGCGGCTGGGCGAGATAGAGCTGGCCGTTGCCACCTTCCACCTTGGGCATGGCTTCGAGCGCCGCCTCGACGCCGAGCTTGACGTCGCGGACACGACCGCCGGCGCGCTCGATCAAGGACGCGGCAAGGCCCTCGTCATCGTCGACGAGCACCTTCAGCATATGTTCGGGAGTGAATTGCTGGTGGTTGCGCGAGAGCGCCATGGTCTGCGCGGACTGGACGAAACCGCGCACGCGCTCCGAGTATTTCTCAAGATTCATATCTGTCTCCTTCCATCACCGGCCCGCTTTGCGGCACCGGATCAGATTGCGGTGACGGACCCGCCCATTCGAGCCGAGTCCTGTTCGGGCGAGATATGGTGCGGGGATGACAGGCTCTCAAGACGTCTGGATCTCGACCGCCGCATATTATTCCATGAGCGCGCAAACAAAAACGGCGGAGATTTCTCTCCGCCGTTCGAATGCTTGAAAATGGACTTGGATCAGTTGCCGGGATCAGTTGTTTGCGTCGGCGATCGCCGGTTCGCTGGCGCCACCCGCCGGTTCGCTGGCGACGCTCTCGCTCGGCGCCGCACTTGTCGTTTCGGCGGCAGTGGCGACCGCGTCGTTGCCGCTGTTCGCGGCGTTGCCGCCATCGGCGGGGCTGTCCGCGCGGTCGGCACTGCCTTGTTCGGCATTGCCCTGCTCGGCGCTATAGCCCTGCTCGGTATTGCCGCGTCCGCGGCGAGGACGTCTCTGCCGGCGCCCGCCGCCATTGTCCGCGACGGCTTCGTTGCGCTCGGCCTGGGCGGCAAGCGCTGCCGGCGAGAAACTGTCGAACGGCGCAGCCGCATCAGCCGCGGAGCCGGCTTCGGCGGAAGCCTCAGACTGCACCTGCGCCTCGTTGCGGCGGTTCTGGTCGAGCTGCTGGCTGCCATGTTCGCCGCGCTGGCCTCCATCACGCTGGCCCCCATCACGCTGACCATTGTCGCCGCGCTGGCCATTCTGACCGTACTGGCCATAGCCGCCATTGCGGCGGTCGCGGTGCCTGTCGCGGCCGTTGTTGTCGCGCCTGTTGTTATCGCGGCCGCTTTCCTGATTGAAGCCGAGCTCGGCCGGCGTGCCTTCGATCACCGGCTGCGGCCCGGAGCCGTTCGCCGCCTGCGCCTCGCCGGCATTGGTGTTGCCGGCATTTTCGAACTCGTCGCGATCCTCGTCGACGTCATCGTCAAAATCGTCGCGGTTCTGCTGGGCGTTCTGGATCGGCATTTGCGCCTGGGCGGCGGCAATGATGCGATTGTAGTGTTCGGCGTGCTGGAGGTAATTCTCCGCCATCACCCGGTCGCCGGAGCTTTGCGCGTCACGGGCGAGTGCGGCGTATTTTTCGGCGATCTGCTGAGCCGATCCGCGGATCTTCACGTCCGGACCGTTGCTCTCGTAGTTGCGCGTCAGGGGATTGGGTCCCTTGCGGTTGTTGTTGCCACCGCCGCCATTGTTGTTGCGACCGCGCATGCGCCTGTTCTGCTGTTGTGGCCTCATTCGACTCTCTTCATGTGAAATTTCAAAACTGTTCGCGAACGGTGGCGCTCATGCAGCCGCCCGTTTCGCTTTTTCACCGGCGTTCGCCCGCATCGATTGCGTTGGCGCCACGTGCCATCCTGTTCCGGTTACATCACTTGCCGGACGATTCCCGCACGAAGCATGGGCGTCGTTTGCGCAAGGAGGCAGCTATTTCCAAGGAAAACCGAATCGCTAAGAGCACTGCCTGCTTCGTCTCATCCGGTCAAGCCGGAACCTAGCTGCATTCCCTAATGTTGCCAAGCGTTTTTTCGCACTGCATCAGGGGTTTCAACGCTTAAACACCAGAACCCTGTCGTTTCCGCCAAGATCGCGCCGCGCTTCCGCCAGCCTGTAGCCGGCTGCCGCGAAGATTGCGGTGACCTCGTCTTTTTGCGTGTAGCCGATCTCGACCGCTACCTTGCCCTGTGCTTCCAGAAACCCTTCCGCCTCTCCGGCGATGATCCTGTAGGGGATCAGACCGTCCACACCGCCATCTAGGGCCCGGCGTGGATCGAAATCGCGGACCTCGTCCTGCAGATTTCCAATGTCTCGACTGGCTATATAGGGTGGGTTCGCGGCAATTACATGGTACCGGCCCGAAACTTTTTCGAACCAGTTGGAATTCAAGGCGTTGAAGCGCCCGCCGAGCCCCAGATCCTCGGCGTTTCGCGTGGCGGTTGCCAGCGCGCCGGGGGAAATATCGACGCCGGTCGCGGTCGCGGCGGGAACGGCGCTGAGCAGCGCCAGCGCGATGGCGCCGGTGCCGGTGCCGAGATCGAGGATACGGCATTCGCCGAGCCTCTCGGCCGTTGCCTTGGCGAAGGGCAGAACCGCGTCGACCAGCGTCTCGGTGTCCGGACGCGGCTCCAGCGTGTCCGGCGACAGCGACAGCCGCAGCCCGTAGAATTCGCGATAGCCGAGGATGCGGTGCACCGGCTCGCCTGCGACGCGACGTCTCAGGGCCGCCTCGATGGCCGCAAGCGCCGTAGAACCCACCACTCGGCCCGGTTCCGCGATGGCCTGGGCGCGTGTGGTTTCGGAAAAATGCTCGACGATCAGCCTGGAATCGAGCGCCGGATCCGCAACGCCGGCCGCAGCGAGCCGCGCCCTCACCGCGCGCAGCAGCGGGCCTAGAGCGGTGTGCAAATGGGTCGAGTGGGGCATCCCGCTCTATCCCTTTGTTTTAGCCGCATTTGTGCGACGCCAAGTGATTCCACTTGGCTGCAAAATGCTCAAGCGTGGCAGGCAGCACGTCAGCCATCAATGCCCATGTCGGCAAGCAGCTTTGACTGATGGTCGGCGATCAACGCATCGACCACCTCGTCGAGCTCGCCCATCATCACCCGGTCGAGCTTGTAGAGGGTGAGGTTGATGCGGTGATCGGTGACGCGGCCTTGCGGAAAATTATAGGTGCGGATGCGTTCCGACCGGTCGCCCGAGCCGACCTGCGACTTTCGCGACTCCGAGCGCTCTTCGTCGGCGCGGCTGCGTTCGAGGTCGTAAAGCCGTGCCCGCAGGATCTGCATCGCGCGCGCGCGGTTCTGGTGCTGCGACTTCTCCGCCTGCACCACCATGATGCCGGTCGGCAGATGGGTGATGCGTACCGCCGAATCGGTGGTGTTGACGTGCTGGCCGCCGGAACCGGAAGCGCGCATCGTATCGATGCGGATGTCCTCGGGCCGGATATCGATATCGACCTCCTCGGCCTCGGGCAGCACGGCGACCGTCGCCGCCGAGGTATGGATCCGCCCGCCGGCTTCGGTTTCCGGCACGCGCTGCACGCGGTGCACGCCGGATTCGAATTTGAGATGCGCGAAAACGCCCTTGCCCGACACCGAGGCGATGATTTCCTTGTAGCCGCCGACCTCGCCTTCGTTGGCCGAGACGACCTCGAAACGCCAGCCGCGCGAAGCGGAATAGCGCTCATACATGCGAAACAGATCGCCGGCGAACAAGGCCGCCTCGTCGCCGCCGGTGCCGGCGCGGATTTCGAGGATGGCGTTCCTGTCGTCGGCGGCGTCCTTGGGCAGGAGCAGGATCTGGATATCCTTCTGCAGCGCCTCGATGCGCCCTTCGACCTCGGGCAGGTCGGCCTCGGCCAGCGCCCGCATGTCGGCATCGGTGGCCTTGTCGGCGAGCATCGCTTCCAGATCGGCCTGTTCCTGCTCCGCGGCGCGCAGCGCCCTAATCTTGCCCACCATCTCCTGGATATCGGCATATTCCGAGGCCATCTTGACATAGGCATCGGCCGACGGCCCGGCCGACATCTGCGCTTCGAGCATGTCGAAACGCTTGACGACTTGATCCATTCGGTCGCGGGGCAGGTTGATCATGGTCTTGGAACTTCGATGGAATTCACGTCAGGGCGAGTCGAAAATGGCGAGTTTCGAGAACCGGAGCGGAATGTATATTTAGGTACATGAGCACCAGCCTACGCCGGCCATAGCCTTAATTTAACTGCCACGCCACTCATGAATGCTTCGGCCGGCGAAGGCCGGAAGCGCAAAAAATCGCCATTTGCAGACCGCCCTCACGTGAATCTAGAGAGGAATGGAGCGGTCGTCGGCAAAGGCTTGCAGCAGCGCCCGCATCGGCGTCCCTTGGGCCGGCGCCATCAGATTGTCTTTGAAGAAGGCTTCCAGCTCCCGCAGCGGCAGTTCCGTCAGCATCGCCTTGACCGGGCCGATCGAGGCCGGCGACATCGAGATCGAGCGGAAGCCGAGGCCGATCAGCGCCATCGCCGAGATCGGCTTGCCGGCCAGCTCGCCGCAAAGCGTCACCGGCGTATGGTTGCGCGCGCCGGCATCTGCGATCTGCTTCAGCACGCGCAGGAACGGCGCCGACAGCGTGTCGAACCGGTCGGCGAGCTGCGTGTTGCCGCGGTCGACCGCCATGATGAACTGGAAAAGGTCGTTGGAGCCGACCGAAACGAAATCGACCGCCTTCATCAGCTCGTCGAGCTGGAACAGCAGCGACGGTACTTCCAGCATCGCCCCAAGCTTGAGGCTGGTCGGCAGATGATGCGCGAAACGCGACAGATGCCGCACTTCGCGGTCGATGATCTCGCGCGCCTGCGCGATTTCCGACAGCTCGGTCACCATCGGCAGCATCAGCTTCAGCTCGCGGCCGCCGCAGGCCTTGAGCAGCGCGCGGATCTGGGTCCTGAGCAGGCCGGGACGGTCGAGCGTGAGGCGGATCGCCCGCCAGCCGAGCGCCGGGTTTTCCTCCTGCAGCGCGCCCTTGAAGTAGGGCAGCACCTTGTCGCCGCCGATATCGATGGTGCGGAAGGTGACCGGCTTGCCACGCGCGGCGTCGAGCACGTCGCGGTAGAGCCGTTCCTGCGCCTCGGCGCGCGGGAAGGTCGAGGCGACCATGAACTGCAATTCGGTACGGAACAGGCCGATGCCGGCAGCCCCCGACTCCGTAAGCTGCGGCAGGTCGACGGCGAGGCCCGCATTCATCAGGAGATCGACCTGGACCCCGTCCTTGGTCAGCGACGGCTTCTTGCGCAGCTCCCGGTAGACCTCCTGCCGCCGCGCCCGGAAGCGGACCTTTTCGGCATAGGCGGCCTCGAGGTCGGACTGCGGGCGAAGGTGGATGGTGCCTTCCTCGCCGTCGACGATGATGGCGTCGCCGTTTTCCGCCATCGAGACGGCGCCCTTGACCTGCCCGGCGACCGGGATGCCCATGGCGCGGGCGACGATGACGACATGGCTGGTCGCAGCACCATCCTCAAGCACCAGGCCGCGCAGCTTGTCGCGCGGGTAGTCTAGCAGTTCGGCCGCACCCATCGAGCGGGCGACGATGATGGCGTCCTTGGGCAGCGAGGCCGCGACGTCCTCCGGTCCGCGTCCCATCAGCTGGCGCAAGAGCCGGTTGGCGAGATCGTCGAAATCGCTCATCCGCTCGCGCAGGTAAGGGTCGGTCATGTGCAGCATGCGCGCGCGCATGTCGCTCTGCACCTTTTCCACCGCCGCTTCCGCCGTCAGGCCGTTACGGATCGCCTCTTCCAGCCGGCGCACCCAGCCGCGGTCGTTGGCGAACATCCGGTAGGCCTCGAGCACCTCGCGATGCTCGCCCTCGAAGGCGACGTCGCGGCGCTCCAGCATGTCGTCGATGGAAAGCCTCAGCGAGCCGAGCGAACGGTCGAGGCGGCGGACCTCCTCCTCGCTGTCTTCGTTGAACAGGTTGGTGACGACGATACGCGGCTCGTGCAGCACGACATGGCCTAGCCCGACGCCTTCGTTGAAGGAAAGCCCGGTGAAGCTTGCCGGGCGGCTGAGGTCGAGTTCGAGCCCCGGCCGGGTCAGCCGGGCGAGATCGCCGGTGGCGATCATCTCGGCGATCACCATCGCCGTCGTTTCCAGCGCCTCGACCTCGTCGTCGCGATAGTGGCGCATCGTCTTGTTCTGCACCACCAGGACGCCCAGCGTGCGCCCTGCCCTCAGCACCGGCACGCCTAGGAAGGAGTTGTAGATCTCCTCGCCCGTCTCCGGCAGGTAGGCGAAGGCCGGGTGCTCCTGGGCGTTGGAGAGATTGAGCGGCCGCGCACTGGCAGCAATCGTGCCGACCAGACCCTGGCCAAGCCGCAGCTGAGCGAGGTGGACGGCGTTGGGGTTGAGACCTTCGGTGGCGTAGAGCTCGAGCACCGAATCGGCGCGCAGCACATAAAGCGAGCACACCTCGGCGACCATGTTGGAGGCGATGTCGCGCACGATGCGGTCGAGCCGCTCCTGCGGCTCCAGCGGCTCCTGCATGAGCTCGCGGAGCCGTTTCAGCAGAACGCGCGGGCCACCGGCCATGTCACGCATCGCGGCTTCTTCTCCAATGGGCACTGTGCCCGCCGCAGTTTCTCTCGCGGCCGGCGCTCACGCAACAACTGACTCAGTTCTTGCTATTGCTTATCGAGCCCGTAGACGGAATGCAAAGTACGAACTGCAAGTTCCGTATAGGGACCGTCGATCAGTATCGAGATTTTGATCTCGGACGTGGTGATCGCCCGGATGTTGATCGCCTTGTCGGCCAGCGCCTTGAAGGCGGTGGCGGCGACGCCGGCATGGCTGCGCATGCCGATGCCTATGACCGAGACCTTCGACATGCCGGCTTCCGACTGCACGACGTCGTAGCCGACATCGGCCTTCAGCCGCTCGAGCACGGCCAGCGCCTTGTCGACGTCGCCGGAAGGCACGGTGAAGGTCATGTCGGTGAACTTGCCGTCCTCGGAGATGTTCTGGACGATCATGTCGACATTGATGTTGGCCTCGGCCAGCGGGCCGAAGATGCCGGCGGCAACGCCCGGGCGGTCGCCGACGCGACGCAGCGAAATCTGCGCTTCGTCCTTGGCATAGGCAATTCCGGTGACGACCTGCTGTTCCACGATCTCTTCCTCGTCGCAAATAAGCGTTCCGGGCGGATTGAGCAAATCCCCCATTCCGGGCGCGTCGGGATCGTCGAAGGACGACCGCACAAAGGTACGCACCCTGTGCACCATGGCAAGCTCGACCGACCGCACCTGTAGCACCTTGGCGCCGAGCGAGGCCATTTCGAGCATTTCCTCGAACGAAATCTTGGCAAGCCGGCGGGCTTTCGGCTCGATGCGCGGGTCGGTCGTATAGACGCCGTCAACATCGGTATAGATGTCGCAGCGGTCGGCCTTGACCGCGGCCGCGATCGCCACAGCGCTGGTGTCGGAGCCGCCGCGGCCGAGCGTGGCGATGCGGTTGTCCGGGCCGATGCCCTGGAAGCCGGCGATGACCGCCACCTGACCCTCGCCGAAGCGCTTGATCAGGAACGCGCCGTCGATATCGAGGATACGCGCCGCGCCATGCGCGTTGTCGGTCTTGATCGGGATCTGCCAGCCCTGCCAGGAGCGGGCATGCACGCCCATGTTCTGCAGCGTGATTGCCAAAAGACCTGCGGTGACCTGCTCGCCGGAGGCGACGACGGCATCATATTCGCGCGCATCGTGCATCGGCGATGCCTCACGGGTCCAGGCGACCAGCTCGTTGGTCTTGCCGGACATGGCCGAAACCACCACCGCGACGTCATGGCCCGCATCGACCTCGCGTTTGACATGGCGCGCCACATTGCGGATGCGGGCGATGTCGGCGACCGAGGTTCCGCCGAATTTCATCACGATACGCGCCATGGAAGCGAGATGCCTTTGACTAAAGCCGGCCCAGGGCCGGAAATGCGAAAGAAGCGCCCGGCAAGGCCGAGCCGCGGAAATGCGCGGCCTCCTTAGCCAAAACATCAAGGCTTCGCAAGCGATGGCAGGATTAAGAAGGCTCTGGCCGGTTTGAGGTGTCCTGACAGATTCCTGCGGCCTTCGTGCGATAAGGTCGAAGAAAGGCATTGGATGGAGGAATTCATGACCGAGACGCTGGAAATCGTTACCTTCCGCCTCAAGCCGAAGGCCTCAGCCGATTTTGTTACCCAAAACGGCATCGTCACCGACTGGCTCGCGCGCCAGCCCGGCTTTCTCAGCCGCCATCTCGGCGAGCGCGAGGATGGAAGCTGGGTCGATGTCGTGCGCTGGCAGAGCCTCGAACAGGCCCAGGCGGCGGCGCAGCGCATCATGGCCGAGATCGGAGATTGCGAGGCGATGCGGGCAATCGAGCCGGCCAGCGTCAGCATGAGCCATGCGGCGGTTGCGCTGTCGAGGTGACGGCAATCGTCTGCTGGTAAGGCTCCGGGCGGCTTGCCGGCAGCAGTGGAAAAAACCTGCCTTGACTTTCTTCGCCGGGGACCCGACTTCCTAGCGTTCCCCGACTTCCCAGCGTTCGAGGAGACCCGCTTCATGCCAGAGCCCCGCCGATCGACCATCGATGCCGGAGAAGTCGAGCGCTTTTCCGCCCTTGCCGCCGAGTGGTGGAATCCGAACGGCAAGTTCCGGCCGCTGCACAAGTTCAATCCGGTGCGGCTGGCCTATATCCGCGACCAGGTTGCCGCGCGCTTCGGCCGCGATCCGCGGGCGGCGAGGCCCTTCGAGGGCCTGCGCTTCCTCGACATCGGCTGCGGCGGCGGGCTTTTGTGCGAGCCGATGGCCCGGCTTGGAGCCGAGGTGGTCGGCGCCGATGCGTCGGCCACCAACATCGAGGTCGCCAAACTGCATGCGGCGGAGGCGGGCGTCAGCATCGACTATCGCGCCACCACGGCCGAGGCGCTGGCCGATGCCGGCGAGACATTCGACGTCATCCTCAACATGGAAGTGGTCGAGCATGTCGCCGATGTCGATCTGTTCGTCGCCAAATGCGGTGAGATGGTGCGGCCCGGCGGCATCATGTTCGTCGCCACCATCAACCGCACGCTGAAGGCGCTCGGCCTTGCCATCATCGGCGCCGAATATGTGCTGCGCTGGCTGCCGCGCGGCACCCACCAGTTCGGCAAGCTGGTGCGGCCCGAGGAACTGGCAAAGGCGCTTGTCGCGGCGGGCCTCACGGTCATCGACCGCACCGGCGTGATCTACCATCCATTGGCCGACCGCTGGCAGAAGTCCAAGGACATGGACGTCAACTACATGGTGCTGGCCGAAAAGGCCTCGGTCTGATCGGTCGCGCCGCCGCCTTCATGCTCACGCCGGCTGGGCCTGCGCCCTGGCACGGGGTTGGCTTTGCGCCTTCGTCGTGATGAAGACGCCGGCGGTGATGATGGCCGCGCCCAGCCAGGTCAGCAGCTGATAGTGCTCGCCGAGGAAGATCGTACCGGCAAAGAGCCCGATCGCTGCCGCCACATAGCCGATCTGGCTGAGATAGACCGGGCCGCCGACCGCCTGCAGGCGGAAGAAGAAGGCAAACATCGCCGAAGCCGACGCGACCTGGCCGGCAACCACCAGCGGCACGCCGCCGAGCGGAACAAACGCCTGCCAGCCGAACAGCGTCAGGATGCCAAGGAGAAGCAAGGTCGCCGATGCGAGATGGCTGCCGACGGCGAGCTCGATCGGGCCCGTACTCTCAGGCCAGTCGACGGTGCGGTAGATGTTGCCGGCGGCGAGGCTGACCGGGATCAGCAACCCGATCGCCACCCAGAAATAGTCGGCCGGCTGGCCGGCCTCGCCGCGCGTCAGAGCGACCATAGCGGCACCGGCAAAACCGACGGTAATGCCGATGACGCCGAGCAGGTTGGGACGCCTGACGCCGAGCAGGATCGAGAACACCAGCGTGATGACCGGCGAGAGCGTGAACATGATGCCCGTGTATCCGGCACCCAGATGCGGGATGGCCGAGAACATCAGAAGATTGGGAAAGGCATAGGATACGGCGGCGGTGACGAAGAAATAGCGCAGCTTGTGCGCCGTCAGCCGGATGCGCTCGCCAAGCAGCAGAAGCGCTACCAGCAGCACGCCGCCGGCGCCGAGCGAGATGACGAAGGCCCAGACCATGGCCGGCACGCCGGCGGCGGTCGCAAGCTTGCCGAAAGGTAGCGTCATGCCGAGCAATCCGCCGGTGACGATCAGAAGGCCGAGTGCCGAATCCCAGAGAAGTTTCATCTGCGTGGTCCTGTCGCTGCGAGGTCGCGCTTGGCGTCACTCCAATTTGGTGGTAAGATAACGCAAAGATTCTTGATGTCAAGATACTTTGCGGTGAGGCACATGGACCGTGCGGCGAGAGCGATAGAGCAATGGCGGAAGGAGCGGCCGGACCTTGACGTCTCGCCGATGGGAGTGATCGGCCGCCTGAATGAAGCGTCCTCGCTGATCGCGCGCGACCGTCTCGCGCCGCTCTTCGCCCGCTTTGGCCTGCAGCACGGCGAATTCGACGTGCTGGCGACACTGCGCCGTTCCGGCGCGCCTTACGCGCTGACGCCGACCGAGCTCTATGAGGCGACGATGGTCACATCCGGCGCTATGACCGCCCGGCTCGATCGGCTGGAAAAGGCCGGCTTGGTCCAGCGCGCGCCGCACCCGAGCGACCGGCGCGGCGTGGTTGTCCAACTCACCGCGAAAGGCCGCGAACTCATCGACGAGGCGCTCACCGCCCACGTCGCCAACGAGCACCAGATTCTCGCCGGCTTGACGAGCCAGGACCGGGAAACACTGGCAAAATTGCTGGAAAAGTTGATCGGAAGCCTGAGCCAGACAGCCGGCTAGTGCCGATCCTCCGGAAAGCCCGGGATCGGCATGAACTCGACGCCGTCCTCGGCAAGGCTTTGCGCCTCCTCCGGCGTCGCCTCGCCATAGATGCCGCGCGGGTCGGTTTCGCCGAAATGGATCTTGCGCGCTTCCTCGGCGAACTTGTCGCCGACATAGTCGGCGTTCTCGCGCACCTTCTCGGCAAGCGCCTTGAGCTGCGCCAGCGCCTGTTTCTGCGCCTCGCCCATGGCGAGCGCCACCTTTTCTTGGCTGCGCGAGGTCGAGACGGCAGGCGCCATCAGCGCTTTTTCGACTTTGTGCGAGCCGCAGGTCGGGCAATCGACGAAGCCGCGCTTCTTCTGCGTGTCGAAGTCGTCATTGCTGCGGAACCAGGCTTCGAACTCGTGCTCGTGCTCGCAGATAAGCGAAAAGCGGATCAAGAGGCTGCACCCCTGAGACGCGGCGCCTCGCCCCCGCCGGCATTGATGGTGAAATCCCGCGCATTCCGGAGGTTGGGGATCTTGCGGCGCGCGGCCGCAGACTGCGCCGGATCGATCTCGGCGACGATCACGCCTGGCTCGTCATGCGCGGCCTCGGCGACGATGTGGCCCCACGGGTCCACGATCAGCGAGTGGCCATAGGTCTCGCGGCCATCCTCATGCAGCCCGCCCTGCGCTGCCGCGATGACATAGGCACCGTTCTCGATCGCGCGCGCCCTGAGCAGCACATGCCAGTGCGCCTCGCCGGTCTGGCGGGTGAAGGCGGCGGGCACCGAAAGCACATGAGCCCCCGCCAGCGCCTCGGCGCGGAACAGCTGCGGGAAGCGCAGATCGTAGCAGACGGCGAACCCCAGTCTCGCGCCATCGATGTCGGTGACGATGGCCTCGGTCCCCGGCTCGTAAGAGGCGGATTCGCGCCAGCTTTCGCCATTGTCGAGGTCGACGTCGAACATGTGGATCTTGTCGTAATTGGCGACCGTGCCGCCGTCGGGCGCGAACAGGAACGCGCGGTTGGCGAGCTTGCCGTCGGCGCGCAGGATCGCCGTCGAGCCGACATGCAGGTAGATGCCGAGTTCCTCGGCAAGCTTCCGCGCGGTCGAAACGACGACGTCCTTATCCTCGGTAGTGAAGGCGGCGGCGCCTGCCTGCTTGTCGCGGATGAGCGCGCCAGTCATTTCCGGCGTCTGGACATAGGTCGCGCCCCGGTGTGCTGCCTCGCGGACCAGCCGTTCCATATCGGCCGCGTTGCGCCCCGGGCTGGTGCCCGAACGCATCTGCACAGCCGCCGCTTTGAAAATGCCCATGATCAAGCCCTCGCTCCGCTGGCAAGCAGCCCGTCCAGCCGACCTTGCGACTCCAATTCATGGAGGTCGTCGCAGCCGCCGACATGCGTGTCGCCGATGAAGATTTGCGGAAAGGTGGTTCGCCCATGCGCCCGCGAAATCATTTCCTGGCGCAGTTCCGGCGAAAACGAAGCGTCGTGCTCGGTATAGGTCACACCCTTGCGCTCGAGCAGCCGCTTGGCGGCGGTGCAATAGCCGCACATCATCCGGGTGTAGATCGTCACGTCGACCATCAGTCAGCAATCCTGCTTGCGCACATCGCCCAAGAGTTGCGGGACGACGACATGCACCAAATTCAATCTATATAGTCGCGGACTCGTCGGCCCGAAAGTCCCCCGGCAAGACACGGGCGAAGGTCAGCACGTCGACCGCTCCGGCGCCACTCTTCTTCAGCGCCTTGGCCACCGCGCGCACGGTGGCGCCTGTGGTGAAGACATCGTCGATGACAAGCACCCTGCGGCCGGAGATCTCGATCTCGGCTTCAGGCGGGACGCGGAACGCGGCGCGCACATTCTCCTCGCGCTCGTGCCGCTCCAGCCCGACCTGCTGGCGGGTAAGCTTCACGCGCCTCACCGCTGCTGGCGAAAACGGCAGGCCGCTGAGTTTCGATACCGCCCGCGCCAGCTCCGCGGACTGGTTGAATTGCCGCCGCAGGAACCGCCGCCAATGCAGCGGCACCGGCACCACCACGTCGGCTTCGCCGATCAGCTCCGCGCCGGCGCGGAGCATCCAGCGCGCCATCCATGGCGCGAGATCCGTACGATCCTGGTATTTCAGCCCTTGCACCATTTGGCGTGCAACCCCTGAATAGACGACCGCTGCCCGTGCCCGCTCGAAAGGCGGCGGATCGGCGATCGCCTCGGCGGAGAGAAAACCCTCGCCCATGTCGTGGGTAAAAGGCGTGCCCATCACCGGGCACCAGGGCTTCTCCAGCAGCCGCAGCTTCGGCCAGCAGGCGCCGCACAGCACGCCAGGCCGCGAGACGTGGCGGCGGCAGCCGGCGCAGACCGGCGGAAACAGCATGCGCGCCGGCCAGTTGAGCGTCTGCCGCGCCATGTCCTTGATCGCAATGGTCTTGATCTTGTGCACCGGATCGGCCACGTGAAGGTAATCCCGCGCCACCATAGCATCGGTCCGGCATGCGCGGACAATAGGAATAGCCCATTGCAACCCTTGATCGACACGGAGCTTTGGCTTGCGCACAAGCGCCGTGCGCTCATCCGCCCCCTCGACGGCGCCGATTTCCTGATGCGGCGGGCGGCGGAGGACCTTGCCGACCGGCTGGGCGCGGTCGAGCGCAAATTCGGCAAGGCGGCGGCGCTGTTTTGTCAGACATCGGCCGCGGCCAGGGTGCTCGCCGACAGCGGCAAGGTGGCCGACATCGTTCGCGTGGAGACCGATGACGCCTTCCTTGCAGGCGAAGCCGGCGTCGTCGCCCCGGCGGAAACCGTGCCGTTCGAAGCTGAAAGCCTCGATCTCGTCGTCTCGCTGCTGTCGCTGCAGGCGATGAACGACATCCCCGGCGTGCTGGCGCAGATCCGCCGCGCGCTGAAGCCCGACGGGCTGTTCCTCGGCGCTCTGGCCGGCGCCGGCACGCTTGCGGAGCTGCGCGAAAGCCTGCTTGCCGCCGAGACCGAGCTTCATGGCGGCGCGAGCCCCCGCGTCCTTCCATTCACCGATGTGCGCGACGCCGGCGCGTTGCTGCAGCGTGCCGGCCTGGCGCTGCCGGTCGCCGACGTCGAGACGGTCACGGTGCGCTACTCCTCGCTGTTCGGCCTTGCCGCCGATCTGCGCGCCATGGGCGAGACCAGCCCGCTTTCCGACCGCAGCCGGCGTCCGGGCACCCGGCGGCTGTTCGCCCGCGCCGCCGAAATCTATGCCGAGCGGTTTTCGGACCCGGACGGCCGCATCCGGGCGAGCTTTTCGATCGTGTGGATGTCCGGCTGGGCGCCCGACGCCTCGCAGCAGAAACCGCTCAAACCCGGCTCGGCCAAGGTCTCGCTGAAGGCGATCCTGGAGAAGCCGACGGGGCACTGACGATGTGAGCCGCGGTCTGACCGATGCGGTCAGTGCTGGGCAAATGCGTTGGCAAGCTTGCTGTTGTTGTCGGAGAACAGCCACTGGATCGCGTCGGCGGCCTTGCCGACGCCGCCGACGATTGCAAGCGACAGCACGGCAACGATCAGGCCATATTCGATGGCCGTGGCGCCCGTTTCATCCTGTAGGAATTGCTGCAGCAGGTTTTTCATGGTCGTCGATCCCTCTTGTCGGGAACCATAAGGCCTACCCGTTAAGAAAGGTTAACGGCAAAAGCTTAACGGGGGGTGAAATAGCCGTCTCTGGCTGAATTCATTAACCAATTAGCAGTCGCCATAGCGGCTGCCATCGTTGCGAATCACGCAGATGGAACTTGGCAGCGGCTGCAGCACGCTTCGCCGCAATGTGTAGGTGTCGCGGCGGCCGATCGAGCCGGTGCGGGACATGTCGAGCCCGCTGGTCAGACTGTTACGTGCGCCCTGCGGCCGCGTCTGGCTGTCGAGGATAGGCGTCGCAATCAACGCCAGCGCCACCGCGGCCGATCCAAAAAGCAAGGTGATCCGCAAAATGCCCATGCCGGCGTCGCCGACGCGGAAAGTGCGGTCGGGCCGGATCGAATCCTGGTCTCCCTCGATGCTCATGGAATGGCTCTCCAAACAAATCGGCATGCCGCTGCGCGGACAACTTGGCCTCAATCTTCCATGTCGAGATAAATCTTCCATTAACGCTGCCTAAAACAGGCGGGGCAACGGCAGCTTGGAGCAATCGAGGGAAAAGCGCGTAGCGGTTTTCCCTCCGCAATTGCGCAAAACAAAAAATCGTCAGCGCAGTTCGGCGTCTGGTGGAAACGCTGAACTGCGCTGACGATCACAACAGATCGATGAGGAACTGGATCAGCGGCGCGTCCGCAGGCGGCATCGGATAGTCGCGCATCTGCCGCGGCCTGACCCATTTCAGCCCCTGCCCTTCCTTCGGCTGCGCGATGCCGCGGAACCGCCGGCAGATATAAAGCGGCATCAGCAGGTGGAAATCGTCGTAGCTGTGGCTGGCGAAGGTGAGAGGCGCAAGGCAGGGGATCTCGGTCTCGATGCCGAGCTCTTCGTGCAGCTCGCGCACCAGGCATTCCTCCGGCGTCTCGCCGGGCTCGACCTTGCCGCCGGGAAACTCCCATAGGCCGGCGAGCTGCTTGCCCTCGGGGCGCTGCGCCAGGAGCACCCGCCGGTCGGCGTCGACCAGTGCGCAGGCCGCGACGAGAAGCAGGCGCTTTCCGGCTGGCTTGATCTCGCTCATGCGCCCGGCGGCCGGCGATAGTGGTAGCGGTAGACTTCCTCGAAGCCGAGCGACCGGTAGAGCGACAACGCCGCAACATTACCGGCTTCGACCTGCAGCCAGGCTTCGCGCGCGCCGCGCAGCCGCGCCCATTTCAGTGCCGACAGAATGAGATTGCGGCCATGGCCTTTGTTGCGCGCCGACTTTTCGGTGGCGACCTCGAACAGTCCGGCGAGGTCGCCGTCATGGACGCAGATCAGCGTCGACAGCGCCTCGTTGCCGTCTTCGAGCGCAAACAGCCCCGCTTCCGGCTGGATGGCGCCGATGACTTCCGACAGGCCGGGCCGCAGCGCGACATCCGAGCTGTTCGTCTTGATCGCCGCGCCGATGAAGCGGCTGATGTCCTTCAGCGGAATCTGGTCCATCGCCGCGTCGAGCTGCGCTTCCTTGAGCGGCAGCCGCATCACCAGCGATTCGTCGAACCGGCTCCAGCCCGCGTCGTCGAGATGCTTCGACAGCACCGGTCCCGAAAGCGGCGACATGCGAAAGGTCAGCGGCCTGCCATAGGCGTCGAAGCGGCGGCTGGCGCGCACAATCCGCTCGGCAATGTGCTGAGTATCGCCCGGATCCAGCGGATTGACCGAATTCAGGCGCTTCGCCGGGTGGCCGGCCGTCAACCGAACCACCCATGTCCCATCATAGTGAACGGCCGCCGCCGGCCAGGCGCGAAAGCCCGCCGCCTCGTAGCGGCGCACGACCGCGAGCACGCTTGCTGGATGTCTCGACACCGGCGCCATCAGCTCCGGTAGTCGCCATTGATGGCGACATATTCCTTGGTGAGGTCGCAGGTCCACACCGTCGCCTTGCCGCGCCCGATGCCGATGTCGGCGCGGATGCGGATGTCGTCGCGCTTCATGTACGCGGAGGTCGCTTCCTCGGAGTAGGCCGGATCGCGCTCGCCCTCATGCGCCAGGCGGTTGTCGCCGAACCAGATCGACAGCCGGTCGCGGTCAGCCGGCTCGCCGGCCTTGCCGACAGCCATCACGACGCGGCCCCAATTGGCGTCCTCGCCGGCGACCGCGGTCTTGACCAGCGGCGAGTTGGCGATCGAAAGCGCGATGCGTTTGGCCGAGCGGGCGGACTTGGCGCCGGTGACGGTGACCTCGACCTGCTTGCGCGCGCCCTCGCCGTCGCGCACCACTTGCAGCGCCAGCGATTTCAGCACCTTGCCGAGCGCGCGGCGGAAGGCGCCGAGCCGCGCATCCTTCGGATCGCTGATCGCCGGAGCGCCGCGCGCGGCGGCCTTGCCGGTGGCGAAGATGAGCAACGTGTCGCTGGTCGAGGTGTCGCTGTCGACGGTGACGGCGTTGAAGGTCTTGGCCGTGCCGCGCGACAACAGGTCCTGCAGCACGGGGGCCGTGATCGGCGCGTCGGTGGCGATGAAGGAAAGCATCGTCGCCATGTCGGGCGCGATCATGCCGGCGCCCTTGGCGATACCGTTGATGGTGACGTCGGCGTCGCCGAGCTTCACCGTCTGCGTTGCCACCTTCGCATAGGTGTCCGGGCTTGCCGTCCGTCCTTCACCAGGCCGGCAAGGAGGTGGCTGAATTTGTTGGTGTCAAGCGGCTCGCCGATGACGCCGGTCGAGGCCAGGAACACCTCGCTCTCGGAGCATCCGGCGGCTTTCGCCGCCGCCTCACCGGTCAGCGCGGTCGAAGCCACGCCTTTCTTGCCGGTGAAGGCGTTGGCATTGCCGGAATTGACCACCAGCACGCGCGCCTTGCCCGCGGGCAGGTTCTGCCGGCAATAGTCGACCGGCGCCGAGGGGCATTTCGAGCGGGTGAAGACTCCGGCGACGGCCGTGCCCGCGTCGAAGACCATGGCGAGCAGGTCGGTGCGATTCCGGTACTTGATCCCGGCCTCCGCGGTGGCGATGCGCACGCCCTCGATGACCGGCATCTTGGGATATTTCTTCGGTGCGAGCGGCGAAATCGTTGCGGACATGGGGACCCCGAAGCGGCAGAACGCGAAAGGAAGGCCGGTTTGCCCGATAGCGCGCGCCAGCGCAAGAGGCGTTCTGGCCGCGCTCCACGGTCGCCGCCAAAGGTCCTGCGACCCCTACGGTCCGTTTCGTTTCAGCTCCGGACCCAATATGATCGGGCCGGAGATTCACCGGCTAAAGCAATTCCAGGAAAAGTGTGAAAACGGTTTTCCGTCCGGAATTGCGTCAAAACGATCTAAGGACGACGAAATGGGCGAACTCGCCGCCCCGGGGCGCAAATCGATCGGCGCAAAGCGAAACCCGGAAAGCGCCGATGCCATCCTCGAGGCCGCCGAAGCGGTCTTGGCGGAGGCCGGCTATTCCGGCTTCTCGATCGAGGCCGTCGCGCGACGGGCGCGGGCCGGGAAACCGACCATCTATCGCTGGTGGCCGAGCAAGGCGGCGCTGCTGATCGAGGTCTACCAGCGGCAAAAACGCGTCGAGACGCCCGATACGGGCAAGCTCGAGGAGGATCTTGCCGGTTTCCTCGTGAATCTGTTCGCGCATTGGCGCGACACCTCGTCCGGCAATGTCTTCCGGTCGCTGATCGCCGAAGCGCAATCCGACAAGGCCGCCGCGGCGGCGCTTGCCGACTACGCAAGGGGGCGCCGCGCCCATACCGGCCGGATGATCGAGCGCGCCAAGGCGCGCGGCGAGGTGGCGGCCGACGTCGATGCCGAACTGGTGGCGGACCTCGTCGCATCGTTCGCCTGGAGGCATCTTTTGACCAACCGCCTCGACGAAGACGAGGCGAAGATCCGGACCGCGGTGCGCTATGTGGTGCGCGGTATAGCCGTATAAAACACGAAAGGGCGCCCGAAAGCGCCCTTTGCAGCATTTTGGCCTGGCCGGATTACTTGCCGCTCTCCAGTGTGTCGACCGCCGCCTTCAGCTTCGCGTCCGGGATCTCGACCTTGGCGGCGCCGCGCAATTCCTTGACCATGGCGAAATACTTGTCGCGGATGACCGCCTGCTTGGCCTGATCCTTGACGTCGTCGAAAGCCGGCGGCTGCTTGGCCCGCTTGTCCTCGACCTTGATGACATGCCAGCCGAACTGCGACTGGACCGGCTCCTTCGAGTATTTGCCGACGTCGAGCGCGAACGCCGCCTTGTCGAACTCCGGCACCATCTGTCCGGGACCGAACCAGCCGAGGTCGCCGCCGCTCGACTTGCCGCTCGGGTCGCTGGTGTGCTCGTTGGCGAGCTTCTGGAAATCGGCGCCGCCGTCGAGCTGCTTGATGATCGCCTCGGCCTCTTCCTTCGTCTTCACGAGGATGTGACGGGCATGGATCTCGTTGACCGGCGGCGTGTTGGCGATTTCCTGGTCGTAGCGGGCGCGGACATCGGCATCCGTCACCTTGTTGACGACTTCCTTCTCGACCACTTCTCCATGCAGGGCGCGCTGCTGCAGAAACGCCATGCGGCGCTGGAAATCGGCATCCTTGTCGAGACCGCTGTCGACCGCCTTTTTTGCCATGACGCGGATCTCGATGGCTGCCGAAAGGGCGGCGGCACGGCGCTGTTCCGGCGGCAGCTGCGCGAACTGCTGTGACAGTTCGCCTTCGGCGAGCGCAAGGTCCGCCTCGGTCAGCTTCTCGCCGTTGATGGTGGCGACCACGGCGTTCGGGTCGACCGGCGCGGCGGCGGGAGCCGTGGCGTCCGGCTGGGCGGGCTTGGTTTCCTGCGCCATCAGCGCCGACAGCGAAAGAGCCGAGAGCCCGAAGGCCAGGCCAAGGCTGGCGAGCGACGCGCGGCGGAACGACAGGGACATCAAGATAAACTCCAATGGGGATTGCCAATAAGGATCGCTTGAGCGGAAAGGTTCCAGATCAGTCGGATTGTGGCGGAATTTGGCGCTGCCCATGGGGCTAACGCGGCGTTGACATCAGTTGAGCCCCCTCTTATCTGTCCAACGACTTGGCGTCCAGAACCGTTTTCCGGGCGCTATTTGCGTTTGTCCGCATTCACGCGGATTTGATGGGCCCGCCAGGCGCCCGTCGCAAACGGCTAAAATTGCTATCGAAAGGGCCATTGGATGGTCAGTCTCGGCGGTCTCGCCCGTAAGGTTTTCGGCTCCTCCAACGATCGCCGCGTCAAGTCGACCCGGCCCCGTGTCGAGGCCATCAACGCCATGGAAAACGAGATGCGGGCGTTCTCGGATGCCGAGCTGGCCGGCCGCACCGAAAAATTCCGCCAGGATCTCGCCAACGGCGCCTCGCTCGACGATCTTTTGATACCGGCCTTCGCCACCGTGCGCGAGGCGGCCCGCCGCGTTTTGGGCATGCGTCCTTTTGACGTGCAATTGATCGGCGGCATGGTGCTGCACAATGGCGGCATCGCCGAGATGCGCACCGGCGAGGGCAAGACGCTGGTCGCCACCTTGCCGGTCTATCTCAATGCGCTCGCCGCCAAGGGCGTTCATGTCGTGACCGTCAACGACTATCTCGCCAAGCGCGACGCCGAATGGATGGGCCGCGTCTACAAATTCCTCGGCCTGACCGTCGGCATCATCGTCCACGGCCTCTCCGACGACGAGCGCCGCGAGGCCTACGCCTGCGACGTCACCTACGCAACCAACAACGAGCTCGGCTTCGACTATCTGCGCGACAACATGAAATACGAGCGCTCGCAGATGGTGCAGCGCGGCCATGCCTACGCCATCGTCGACGAGGTCGATTCCATCCTGGTCGACGAGGCGCGCACGCCGCTGATCATTTCCGGTCCGCTCGAGGACCGCTCGGAAATGTACAACACCATCGACACCTACATGCTGAAACTCGGCCCGGCCGACTACGAGGTCGACGAGAAGCAGAAGACCACGATCTTCACCGAGGACGGCACCGAGAAGCTGGAAAACATGCTGCGCGACGCCGGCCTTTTGAAGGGCGAGTCGCTCTACGACGTCGAGAACGTCGCCATCGTCCACCACGTCAACAACGCGCTCAAGGCGCACCTCCTGTTCCAGAAGGACAGGGATTACATCGTGCGCAACGGCGAGATCGTCATCATCGACGAGTTCACCGGCCGCATGATGCCCGGCCGTCGCTATTCGGAAGGCCTGCACCAGGCGCTCGAGGCCAAGGAGCACGTGCAGATCCAGCCGGAGAACCAGACGCTCGCCTCCGTCACCTTCCAGAACTATTTCCGCCTCTACAAGAAGCTCGCGGGTATGACCGGCACGGCGCTGACCGAGGCCGAGGAATTTGCCAACATCTACAATCTCGAAGTCACCGAGATCCCGACCAACCTGCCGGTCGTGCGCAAGGATGAGGACGACGAGGTCTATCGGACGGTCGATGAAAAATACAAGGCGATCGTCAAGGAAATCAAGGAAGCGCGCGACAAGGGCCAGCCGATCCTGGTCGGCACCACCTCGATCGAGAAATCCGAGCAGTTGGCCGAGCGTCTGCGCAAGGATGGCTTCAAGAACTTCGAGGTCCTCAACGCCCGCCACCACGAGCGCGAGGCGTCCATCGTCGCCCAGGCCGGCAAGCCCGGTGCCATCACCATCGCCACCAACATGGCTGGCCGCGGCACCGACATTCAGCTCGGCGGCAATGCCGACATGCGCATCGCCGAGGAGCTTGCGGAGGTTCCGCCCGGACCGGAGCGCGAGGCCCGCGAAAAGCAGATCCGCGACGACATCGCGCAACTGAAGGAAAAGGCGCTGGCCGCCGGCGGCCTCTACGTTTTGGCCACCGAGCGCCATGAATCGCGCCGCATCGACAACCAGCTCCGCGGTCGTTCCGGCCGCCAGGGTGACCCCGGCCGCTCGAAATTCTTCCTGTCGCTGCAGGACGACCTGATGCGCATCTTCGGCTCCGAGCGCATGGACGGCATGCTGCAGAAGCTCGGCCTCAAGGAAGACGAGGCGATCATCCATCCCTGGATCAACAAGGCGCTTGAGAAGGCGCAGAAGAAGGTCGAGGCGCGCAACTTCGACATCCGCAAGAACCTTCTGAAATATGACGACGTCTCGAACGACCAGCGCAAGGTGGTGTTCGAGCAGCGCATCGAGCTGATGGACGGCGAAGGACTGTCCGAGACGGTCACCGAGATGCGCGAGGGCGTCATTGAGGAAATCGTCGCCAAGAACATTCCCGAAAACGCCTATGCCGAGCAGTGGAACGTCGCCGGCCTCAAGGAAGAAGTGGCGCAGTACCTCAACCTCGACCTGCCGGTCGAGGAGTGGGTCAAGGAAGAAGGCATCGCCGAGGACGACATCCGCGAGCGCATTTCGGCCGCTGCGGATGCCGCCGCCAAGGAGCGCGCCGAGCGCTTCGGCCCCGATGTGATGAGCTATGTCGAGCGCTCGGTGGTGCTGCAGACGCTTGACCATTTGTGGCGCGAGCACATCGTCAACCTCGACCACTTGCGCTCGGTCGTCGGCTTCCGCGGCTATGCCCAGCGCGACCCGCTGCAGGAGTACAAGGGCGAGGCGTTCGAGCTGTTCCAGGGCATGCTCGGCAATCTGCGCCAGGCCGTCACCGCGCAGCTGATGCGCGTCGAGCTGGTCCGCCAGGCGGCGGAAGCGCCGCCGCCGGAAGCGCCCGACATGTTCGGCAGCCATCTCGACGGCACCACCGGCGAGGACGATTTCCAGGGCGGCGAGACCGCACTTCTGGTCCGCCAGGAATCCAACGCCATCGTTGCGCCGGAAAATCGCGATCCGAAGAACCCGGCGACCTGGGGCAAGGTCGGCCGCAACGAGGCCTGTCCCTGCGGTTCGGGCAAAAAGTACAAGCACTGCCACGGCGCATTTGCTTGATTTTGATAGGTCGGCGGGACAGCACCCCCCTCTGGCCTGCCGGCCATCTCCCCCTCAAGGGGGGAGATTAGCGGTTTCGCCGACGGCGCCCAATCATCAACGTCAGCGATTGGCAAAAACCGAAGTAACGTCCGATCTCCCCCTTGAGGGAAGATGCCCGGCAGGGCAGAGGGGGGTGCCTGGCACCAACCTTCGAGTTCGCTCTCTCGAAACCTCACAACAACCCTGACGCCCGCGCGGCGGCCGTCGCCTCGCCGCGCGAGACGGCTTCCAGTTTCTCCAGCACCGCCGAAACATGGTGATCGACCGTCTTCGGCGAGATGGTCAGCTGCGCGGCGATCTTCTTGTTGGAGAAGCCGCGCTCGATCAGCTGCAGCACTTCCATCTGGCGCTGGGTGAGGCCGGCGCCATTGGCGCGCGTCGCCTGCCTTGGTCCCCGCGCGATATGAATGACGCCGCTCTGCCGCATCATGCCGCGCACACGCTGCGCCACCGGCCTTGCGCCAAGCCCTTCGAAAATACCGAGCGCCTCGCGCAGCGCCGCCTCGTCGCCTTGCAGCAAGGCGAGCGCGCGCTCGAAGGGGGCATCCATCCCGGCCCAGAATGCCGCGGCGCCGCGCCAATCGCCGGCAAGCAGAAGGCGATGCGGCTCAGTCATGCCGCGGGTGTCGCCGGGATCGCTCTCAGGCGACAGCAGCTGCCGCCAGGTCGCCAGCTCGCCGAACACCGCCCGCGTCGGCGACAGGTCTTCGGCAAGACCGATAAGGCGCAGCGCCTCGGCTCTGTCGCCCTGTCCAAGCCATGCGAGCTCGGCCATCACCGCCGCATAAGGCACCAGCCGTTGCAGCTCCATCCCCTTGTCCAGGAACCGCCTCATCTCGTCCAGCACCGGCTCGGCCGACGGATCGCCGCGCCGGATGCGCAGTTTCGCCAGCGCCACCAGCGAGGGATAGCGGACAAGCGCGGTGGTTGCCTCGTCGTCGATGACGTCATGCGCCACCGCGGCCGCGTCGTTCCACAGGCCGCGCCGCAGCAGCAATTGCGCCTGCACGCCGCGCATGTAATCGCACCAGGTCGCGAGATCGTTCTCGACGCAATAGGCGACGCCGCGGTCCAGAAGGGCTTCCGCCTCGTTGAGGTTGAGCCTGTTCATCTCGACGCAGGCGCAATTGGTGAAGGCGCGCGCCGCATGCTCCTGGAAATTCCCCGCGAGGGCTAATCCAAGGCTGCGGGCGAGATCGCGTCGCCCTTTGGCGAAATCCAGCCATTGCCCGGCGGCGCCGACATTGTTGAGCGCGTGACAGAGAATGTCCGGCCGGTTCAGCCGCTCGGCCAACTCGACCGCCTTGGCTCCAAGCGAAATCGTCTCGTCGAGCCTTTCGGCCAGCATCGCCAGCTGGGAGAGGTTCGAGTAAGCCATGGCAAGCTCGGGACTGTCGGGCGCCGTCTCCAGAAGCTCGACGGCCTGCGCCCCGAACCGGTCCGCCGCCGCGCGGTCGCCGAGCAGGTAGGCGAAGCGCGACAGGCATCTGAGGCTGTCGCCTTCCTTCAGCCTGTCTCCCAGCGCCTGCCGCAGCCGGCGCGCCTCGCCTTGCGCCTCCATGGCCGCGTCGACGCGGCCGATGAGGTGGCATTCGAAGGCATGGCCTTCATGCAGTGCCGCCTGGCTTTCCATCGGCAGGCCGTCGCAATATCGCAGGGCGACCTCGTAGTGGCCGGCGGCATCGCGATGCGCGCCGACGCGGGAAGCCTCGCGCGCGGCGAGCGGCGCGAGCTGGCGCACCGCCTCCAGGTCCTGCGCCTCAACCGCATGATGCACCAGCCTTGCGGTGGCCACATCCGGGTTTTCCCGCAGCGCCGCCAGCGCGCGCTGGTTGAACTCGCGCCGTCGGCTCGGTGTCAGAGCCGTCTCGATGGCCCGGCGAGCGATCTCATGCCTGAAGGCGTAGCCGTCGCCGAAATCCTCGAGCAGACCTTGGCTGATGCATTCGGCGAGCTGACCGGCGGCGGCGATCCCGCACAGGCCCTGCAGCGCCCAGCCGTCGGCGCGGCGCGGAAACACGGATACCGCGTCGAGCATCGAGCGGGCGCCGGGCGACAGCCGCTCCGCCCGCGCCAGCACCGCGTCGCGCACGCTGGCCGGCAGCGCGCTGTCGCTTTCGCCGGCGAGCAGCTCCGTGACGAAGAAGGCATTGCCGGCGGTGGCCCGGTAGATGGCGCCGCCGTCGCGGCCGGCTATCTCGGCCAGCGACAGCACGGCGGCTTCGCTGAGCAGCGGCACCTCGATACGCACGACATTGCCGGCCGGGATCTCGCCCAATGCCCGGCGTACGCGCATCTGACCCTCGCTGCGATCGGTGCGCGCCGTGACCAGAAGCAGGATGTGCGAGTTCGCAATACGACGACCGAGGAAGCGAACGAAATCGAGCGTCGCGTCATCCGCCCAATGCAGGTCCTCGATGATCAGCAGGCTCGGGCCTTTCGCCTCGAAGACGTCGAGCGCATCGGAAAACAGCGGCAGCCTCTGTCCCTGCCGGTCGTCGATCGCGCGCGGCAGTTCCCATTGCGCCTCGCGGGCGAGGTCATAGAGCGGCCCCAGCGGATCAGGGATCGATAGGTCCTCGCAGGCGCTGCGGAGCAGGGTCACACTTTGTCCCACACGATCCACCAAAGCCTCGACCAGCGCCGTCTTGCCGGCGCCGGCCTCGCCCGACAACGCCGCGACGCGGCCGCGGCCTTGCATTGCCTCCGCCAGGAGGGCTTCCAGTTGCCGCAGCTGCGTCTGCCGTTCCAGAAGCATTCTCGTTCTCTCACGCAAAGTCAGGATTTCACCGCGGCGGGTGCCGCCTCCGATAGTCCGGATGAGCGCGCCACAATGTGACCTTCCACACATTTTGGTGCGGTTCTCCACAATTAACGCTTCTAACATGGGGAATCGTCCCGCCCAATATGGGGAAAGGTTCCGATGCGCGGCCTTTCCGAGCGTGGTTTCAATGCATGTCGCCCAAAAGTGCGCAGCGGTTTTGGGAGAACGACATGCATCAAAACAAAGACCTAAAGCGCGTCGCCCGACGCGCTTTAGTCCAGCCGCGCTCTGATCGAGCGTGATTCAATCGTCAAAGGAAAACCAATCATGCCTCGCTATCTGGTTGAACGCACATTTCCCGACGGCCTCAACGTGCCGATGAACGATGCCGGCGCGACCGCCATGGGCGGCGTCATCGCCCGCAACGCCGAGAAGGGCGTGACCTGGGTGCAGTCCTTCGTCTCCCCCGACAAGGGCAAGAGCTTCTGCATCTATGACGCTCCCTCGCCCGAAGCGATCCGCAGCACGGCGCAGAAGAATTCGCTTCCCGTCGACAAGATCACGGAGGTGCGGGTCCTCGACCCCTACTTTTATCGCTGATCGAACAGCCGAGGGACGCAACGATGCGCTTCAGATCGTCCCCGCCGATGGCGGACCTGATGTCGTGCCGGACAGCGAGGGAGTATCCGCCCCGGCGGATATCTTCGCGCCACGGCGCGGCGTCATCCGGCGGGCCGTGTCGGCGCTGCTTTCGCCCTTGCGAAACCGGCGCCGCGGGATGCCCCCGCGGGACGACTATCTGAGACGCGACATCGGCCTCGAGGAGCGCGAGATGCCGCGCGAATACTGGGAATATTGGTGGCATCACCGCTGATTTTTGACCGGCGGACCTGATGCATGTCGCCCAAAAGCGCGCAGCGGTTTTGGGAGAACGACGTGCATCAATACAAAGACTAAAGCGCGTCGCCCGAATCCATTTCTGCGCGACGCGCTTTAGGCGGTTCCGCCAGCAATTACAGGCGTCGCAGGCATTCCAGGGCCGACCCTCAACAGGGCCGGTTCTGCCTTGCGCGCCTCAACTGAATTGGAGAGAAAAATGAGCATTCACAATTGTAATAGGTGCCTGGTCGCCGCGTCGGTCCTGGCCATCCTCACAACCGGCGCCGTCAGGGCCGAAACCGTCAATCCGCTCGCCGAAAAGGTGCTGGCGGCCGACAGCCGCTTCGAGGATGTCGCGGTGGCGAAAGCCGAAGGCTATGCGCCGATCCCTTGTGCCAGCGGCCTCACCGGCGGCGCCATGGGCATCCACTACGTCAATGCCGACTATCTGAAGGATGACGCCGTCGACGTCGCCAAGCCCGAGGCGGTGATGTACGAACCAATGGCCGACGGCACGCTGAAGCTGGTGGCCGTCGAGTACATCACCTCGAAGGGGCCGGCCTCGCTCGAAGGCCATCTGTTCAACTTCAACACCGCGCCCAACCGCTACGGCCTCGGCCCGTTCTACGAGCTGCATGTATGGGCCTGGAAGCAGAACCCGACCGGCGCCTTCGCCGACATGAACCCGAACGTGTCCTGCGACGCGATGAAGGGGATGTAAGGCAGACGCCATTTCCCTTCTCCCCTTGTGGGAGAAGGTGGATCGGCGCGCAGCGCCGAGACGGATGAGGGGTGTTGGAGGGAGCACGGCGCACAAGATTTGAGGATCTCAAGCGCCTGTGCCTGCAAAGCAGCGATCCTTCCAACATCCCTCATCCGTCGCCTTCAGCGACACCTTCTCCCGCAAGGGGAGAAGGAGGACGCCGCGCTCCCACCCAACCGTTTCTTAATGTGTTTCGAATACACCCGGCCGCTGAAAAAGAGGCGGAAAACGGAGAGTATTCGGGGTGCGCTTTTCCGCGGCGACGACTGCCGGGCGGTTCCTGCCGCAGCGCTGGGCGCTGCGCATGCGGCCGCTGCTTGGCCGCATCGACGCCGTGCTGTTCACCGCCGACGAGCGCGGCGAAGCCGGCCGCATGTCGCTGATCGCCTTCTCCATCCGCATCGTCAGCGCCGTTATCGCCTTCATCAGCCAGGTGCTGATGGCGCGTTGGATGGGCTCGTTCGAATACGGCATCTTCGTGCTGGTCTGGGTGACGATGGTGATCGTCGGCAATCTCGCCTGCCTCGGCTTCCACACCTCGGTCATCCGCTTCATTCCAGAATATCGCGAGCGCGGCATGCTCGCCGAGCTGCGCGGCATCGTGCTCGCGAGCCGGCTGTTCGTGCTTATTGCCTCGACGGTGATCGCAGGGCTAGGCGCGCTCGGCGTCTGGCTCGCCTCACCCTGGATCGAGAGCTACTACGTCGTTCCCTTCATCCTCGGTGTCATCTGCCTGCCGATGATCGCGATGGGCGATCTCCTGCAGGGCCTGGCCCGCGCCAATTCATGGGCGCTGTTCGCGCTGTCGCCGACCTACCTGGTGCGTCCGGTGCTGATCCTGGTGTTCATGGCGGCAATGCTCGCCATGCACTACCTGCCCGATGCCAAGACCGCGATCTTTGCATCCATTGCCGCCACCTATGTCACGACGCTCGGCCAGCTGGTGGGCGTCACCTCGCGCATGGACAAGAAAATTCCGGCCGGACCGATGGCCGTGCATTTCGGCCAGTGGTTCCTCGTCTCGCTGCCGATCTTCCTGGTCGAGAGTTTCTTCTTCCTGCTCACCAATGCCGACGTGCTGATGGTCGGCGCCTATCTCGACCCCAATGACGTTGCCGTCTATTTCGCTACGGTGAAGACGCTGGCGCTGGTGCATTTCGTCTATTTCGCCGTCAAGGCGGGCGTTGCCCAGCGCTATGCGCAGTTCACCCATGGCGAGCCGGAAAGGCTCGCCGCCTTCGCCCGCGAGACCGTCTCCTGGACCTTCTGGCCCTCGCTTTTGATGGCGCTGCTGGTGCTGGCGCTTGGCGAGCCGATGCTGGTGCTGTTCGGTCCGGAATTCAGCGCCGGCTATCCGCTGCTCTTCCTGCTGGTTCTCGGCGTCGTCGCGCGCGGCGCCGTCGGCCCCTGCGAAAGCCTGCTCACCATGAGCGGCAACCAGAACATCTGCGCCGCCGTCTATGCCATGACGCTTGCCCTGAACATCGGTCTCAACGTGGTCCTGATCCCGCTCTTCGGTCTCTGGGGCGCGGCGATCGCCACAAGCCTGGCGATGGTTTTCGAGGCCGCTGCGCTGTCCTTCACCGTCTGGCGCAAGCTCGGCATCGTGATGGCGATTTTCGTGCCTGCAAAGAAGGAAGTCGCCTGATGGCCGCCGTTCCGTTGCTCGAGGAGACCAGCGGCGGTACGGCCGGCGCCATGGTGTCGGGCCTTGCCGGCCTCGCCAGGGAGGCCGATCCCGCCCATATCGAGCTGTTCGCCAACAACCGGCCGGAGCGCAAGCTCGCGATCTATCCGGCATCCGCCGGTTTCGACCTCGTCGAGGAGCTCGACTATCTGAGCGCCCGCACGATCGAGCCCAACGTGTTCTTCAACCCGCGCTTCGTGGCGCCCGCCATGCCGAGGCTCGAGGACCGCGAGGTGCGGCTGGCCGTGATCCGCGACGGCGACGAATACCGCAACCGGCTGCGGCTCCTGGTGCCGTTCTCGGTCGAGCGCCCGGCGATCCCGCTCGGCGTCCCGGTCATGCGCACATGGTCGAGCCCGTTCGGCCCGCTCGGCACGCCGCTGGTCGACCGCGACGATCCGGTCGGCGTCATCGAGGATTTCTTCTCGATGCTGGGGAGGCCGCATCTCAAATTGCCGAAAGTGTTCGTGCTGCCCGACATGAAGCTGGACGGCCCGGTGGCGAGCCTGCTCACCTCCTTTGCCGACAGCCGCGGCCTGACCCTGGTCGTCACCGGCAAGGTCGAGCGCCCGGTGCTGGAAAGCGACGCCGACGGCGACGACTACCTCAAGGCATCGCTGCGCGCGCACCACTATCGCGAGTTTCGCCGGCTGAAGCGGCGGCTTGCCGACCTCGGCAGGCTCGAGCATGTCGTGGCGCGCGGGCCCGACGAGATCCGCCACGCCATCGAGAGCTTCCTGACGCTGGAGGCCGCCGGCTGGAAGGGGCGCGAGCGCACGGCCATGGCGATTGACCGCTACCGCGCCGCCTTCGCCCGCGAGGCCGTGCACAGGCTCGCCGAGCACGACATGTGTCGCATCCATTCGCTGAAGCTCGATGGCCGCACCATTGCCTGTCTCGTCGTCTTCGTCGAGGCGGGCATGGCCTACACCTGGAAGACGGCCTACGACGAGACGCTCTCCGCCTATTCGCCGGGCACGCTGCTGATGATCGAGGTGACGAAGCAGCATCTCGACGATCCCAACATCGTCATGACCGATTCCTGCGCGGTGCCCGACCATCCGGTGATGAGCCGGCTGTGGACGGAGCGCAAGCCGACGGGCACGCTGGTCGTGGGCCTCACGCCCGACGCCGACCGGCTTGCCCGCCAGGCGGCCTCGCAGCTCCACCTCTACCGCGAGACCCGCAACATGGCGCGCATCCTGCGCAACCGCATGCGGAGCCTGTTGAAAAGGCGCTAGATGGAGAGCGGATTACCGCGTATGGCATCCGGCGGCCGGATCCGGCCGGCCTTCACCACAAAGCATTTCCCAATGATCGAAACCTTCCTGCGCTTCGCCCGCCTTTGTGCGCCGCTTGTCCTCTTCGCCGTGCTTCCGGCCCGCGCCCTCGCCGATTCCTGCCCCGAGGATTGCAGCGAACCTCCGCCGCCGCCCGTCAACATCTACAGCCACACCACCGCCGCCGATGTGAGCCCCGCCACGGCCGGCGCACTGGCGCGCGTCTATGTGCCGAACCGCTCCTCGAACAGCGTTTCCGTGATCGACCCGGCGACGTTGAAGGAAGTCGACAGGTTTCCGGTCGGCAGCAAGCCGCAGCACGTCGTTCCTTCCTGGGACCTGAAGACGCTCTGGGTCGCCAACAACGGCACCGGCAAGAACGGCAGCCTGACGCCGATCGACCCGACGACCGCCAAGCCCGGCAAGCAGGTGCCGGTCGACGACCCCTACAACATGTACTTCATGCCGGACGGCAGCGCCGCCGTCATCGTCGACGAGGCGCTGAAGCAGCTCGACCTGCGCGATCCGCAGACCATGGCGCTGAAATCGATCATCCCGACCCCCGATTGCCCCGGCATCAACCATGCCGATTTCTCAGCCGACAATTCCTACGCCATCTTCACCTGCGAATATGGCGACGGCGGCCTGGCCAAGATCGACCTGAAGAACCGGAAGGTGCTCGGCCATCTCGACCTGTCGAAGATGGGCATGCCGCAGGACATCCGCCTCTCGCCCGACGGCAAGGTCTTCTACGTCGCCGACATGATGAATGACGGCGTGTTTCTCGTCGACGGCGACAGCTTCAAGGAGATCGGCTTCATTCCGACGGGAATAGGCGCGCACGGCTTCGTCGTCAGCCGCGACGGCAAGCGGCTCTACGTCTCGAACCGCGGCTCGCACAAGATGGAGCAGGGCCGCGCCGACGGTCCGGGCAGCGTGACCGTGATCGACTTCGCCACCCGCTCGGTCGTCGCCCAATGGCCGATCCCTGACGGCGGCAGCCCCGACATGGGCAATGTCAGCGCCGACGGCAAGCAGCTATGGCTCTCCGGCCGCTTCGACAGCGAGGTTTATATGATCGACACGACGAGCGGCGCGGTGACGAAGATCCGCGTCGGCGTGGAACCGCATGGGCTGACGGTATGGCCGCAGCCGGGGCGGTATTCGCAGGGCCATACGGGGAATATGCGGTAGGACTTTTCAGGTGGCCTGCCATCCGAAGCTCGCAGAGCGAAGGATGGTGCCCCTAGCCGGGATCGAACCAGCACTCCTTGCGGAACTCGATTTTGAGTCGAGCGCGTCTACCAATTCCGCCATAGGGGCTCAGGCCGGGCGGCCTGGATGGGCGCGGACTATACGGGCGGAGGGCCTTTCGTCAACTGGCCTGTTGCCGAATTCACCAGCGCCAACCGCGGCCAAACCGTCCCTTTCGGTTGCTAGACGGCGCCGCCATTGTGCGGCGCGGAAATTCTTTCTAGACAGACTGCGGGTCGGGTGGCCGGGCCAAAAGCATTCACTGCGGCGCTTTGGGTCCTTGCTTCGTGCATGCCGGTGGCCGAAAACCGCTCCGCCATTCGGAACCAAATCAGGAGAGCCGATGCTTCGCGGACTTTACGACTGGACCCTGTCGCTGGCGGCGCGCAAATCCGCCGAATGGTGGCTGGCCTTCATCGCCTTCGTCGAAAGCTCGGTCTTCCTGGTGCCGGCCGACGTGCTTTACCTGCCGATGGCGCTTTCCAAGCCGGAGCGCGCGTATCGCTACGCGCTGATCGCGACGATAGCCTCGGTGCTCGGCGGCGTCGCCGGCTGGTTCATCGGCCATTACGCCTATGAGGCGGTCGCCAAGCCGATCCTCGAATTCTACGGGAAATATGACGAGTTCGAGCAGCTGCGCACCTCGTCGGGCGTCGGCTTCATCATCCTGATGCTGATCACCTCGGGCGCGGCGCATCTGCCGCCGATCAAGGTGGTGACGATCCTGTCCGGCGTCATCGGCGTCAACCTCTTGCTGTTCATCGGGCTTGCGATCGTGGCGCGCGGCGCCCGTTTCCTGCTGCTTGCCTGGCTGCTGCGCCGCTACGGCGAATCGATCAGGGAGTTCATCGAAAAACGCTTGGGGCTCATCGTCAGCGCCGGTGCCACTGCCCTTATTTTGCTCTATATCGCGGTCAGATACGCCCACGGGTAAAGCCAAGCGAACGGACCAGGACCGATGACAGCGACCATGACTGCCGACACCGGACGCCAGCGGACGCGCGCCGCGCTGTTTCTCGCCGTGGCCATGGCAGCGACCGTCGGCTCCGCGCTCGCCTTCCAGTACATAGGCGGTTACATCCCCTGCCATCTCTGCCTCGAGCAGCGCACGCCCTACTACATCGGCGTGCCGCTGATGCTGGTGGCGGCGATCGCCTCGATGCTGCGCACGCCGGCCTGGGCGACGCGCGGCCTGCTGGCGATCGGCGGCCTTTTGATGCTCTACGGCCTCTATCTCGGCGTCTACCACTCCGGCGTCGAATGGGCCTGGTGGCCGGGCCCGGCCGATTGCACCGCCGGCGCCGGCCCGGTCGATACCGGCGGCAAGGGCGTGCTCGACGCGCTCGACAAATTCGTGCCGCCCTCCTGCGACAAGGCAGCCTTGCGCATCCTCGGCCTCTCGCTCGCCGGCTGGAACGTCATCGCGAGCCTCATCCTGGCCGCCGTCGCCTTCCGCAGCGCGCTGTCGCGCGACTGATTTTTTGAGCCGGAACGCCCCCGAAGCTCACGGCACCCGTCCTGGGGCTAGATTTGGAACGTCGGCGCCGCCCCTCATTGCCCTGCCGGGCATTTCTCCCCGTCTAGAGACGGGGAGAAAGATGCCGTCATCAATGGTTTCGCCAATCATCAACGCTGCAGAATTAGTGCCGGCGTCGCGGACAAGTTCCCTTCTCCCCGTCACTATACGGGGAGAAGGTGGCGGCAGCCGGATGAGGGGCAGCGCCAAGATCGACAATTTGCATAGCTGGTCAGTGTGCCGAACGCTACGGCTCAAGCTCAACATCCCAGTAGAGATAATCCATCCAGCTTTCGTGCAGATGGTTGGGCGGGAACAGGCGGCCGTTGTTGTGCAGGTCGTGAACCGTCGGCTGATAGGGTTTTTGCAGCGGCCACATCTTGGCCTGCGCCGGCATCATGCCGCCCTTCCTCAGATTGCAGGGCGAGCAGGCGGCGACGACATTCTCCCAGGTCGTCGCGCCGCCGCGATGGCGCGGGACGACATGGTCGAAGGTGAGGTCGTCCGGAGTGCCGCAATACTGGCACTGGAAGCGGTCGCGCAGGAAGACGTTGAAGCGCGTGAAGGCCGGATGCCGCGACGGCTTAACATAGGCCTTGAGGCTGACCACGCTCGGCAGCTTCATCGAGAAAGTCGGCGAGGAGACGGCGTGCTCGTATTCGGCAACGATATTGACCCGGTCGAGGAAGACAGCCTTGATGGCGTCCTGCCACGACCAGAGCGACAAGGGGTAATAGCTGAGCGGACGGTAATCCGCATTCAGCACCAGCGCGGGAAGCCCATCCGGAGATACGGCAACCGTCACGTCGTTGGCCTCCTTATTCCAGAACCGAACGGCGCGGATACTGTAAGCCCGACATGACAGGGATGTGAAGCGGATTGTCGTTCGACGAAACGGTCAAAAACGCATGATTTTCATGCTTTTTCGGCCATTTCGACAGGGGGCGCCGCATCCCTGCCCTTCAATTCACGATAATAGGCCCAGAAAAGCCGCGACGCCACACCTCGCCACGGGCTCCATGATTCGGCCAGTCGAATCAGCGTTTTCTCCGGCGGACGGGGGTCTATGCCCAGCGCATGGCCGACCGCCGTCTGCAGCGCGACATCCCGCGCCGGAAAGACGTCGGGATGGCCGGCGGCGAAAAGCAGATAGCACTCCGCCGTCCAGGGGCCGATACCGGGCACCGCCGTCATCGCCGCGATCGCCTCGCCGGCGTCGAGCGAGCAGAGGTGGTAGAGGTCGAGTCCGCCAGCCACGGCCTCGGCGACAGCGATGAGCCCGCGCTGCTTCGGCCGCGACAGGCCGGCCTCGCGGAAAATATCCTCGCCGGCGAAGAGAATCCCTTCCGGCGTCAGCGGATCGACCAGCCTGGTCAGCCGGCCGAAGATGGCGTCCGCACTGGCGCGAGAAACCTGCTGCGAGACGATGATGGACGCGAGGCTCCCGAACCCGGGCTCGGACAGCCTGAGCGGCACCTCGCCCGCCATGCCACGCACCTTCTCCAGCCGCGGATCGATGAGGCAGAGCGCGTCGAGTCCTGCCGAAATGTCGTCGAGCGAGGCGATGCGTTGCACGTTGCTTGTTCCCCAGGCGGCCGCGATATGGCTATTGATGGCTAACTAGCAACCGCCGGAAGCGCCTTTCAACCCGAATGCGCCTTGAGACATGACGCTCCTGACATTCCGCTTCGCGCCGAGCCCCAATGGCGAATTGCATCTCGGCCATGCCTATTCGGCCCTGCTCAACCAGCAGATGGCGGCGCGGGCGGGCGGGCGGCTGTTGCTGCGCATCGAGGATATCGACATCGCGCGCTGCACGCCGGAATTCGAGGCCGGCATATTTCACGACCTGAAATGGCTGGGGCTCGGCTGGGAGGAGCCGGTGCGGCGCCAGTCCGAGCATTTTGCCGAATATAGGGCGGTGCTCGACCGGCTGATCGTCGAGGAGCTGGTCTATCCCGGCTTCATGAGCCGGGGCGAGATCCGCGCCTTCATCGCCGAGACCGGTGGCCGCGACTGGCCGCGCGACCCCGACGGGGTGCCGCTCTACCCATCCCTGGACAAGGCGCTGTCGATGAAAGAGCGCAAGCGACGCATCGCCGAGAACATACCCTTCGCCTGGCGGCTCGACGTCGAAGCGGCAACGGCGCGCATGTCCGGCGCCTTGTCGTGGTTCGAGTTCACTGACGAGACCATGACCGCGACGCATACGGTCGAAGCGAAGCCGCAGGCTTGGGGCGATGTCATCGTGGCGCGCCGCGATATCCCGACCAGCTATCATCTCGCCGTGGTCGTCGACGACGCGCTGCAGGGCGTCAGCCATGTCGTGCGCGGTCAGGATCTTTACGCGGCCACGGGCGTGCAGCGCCTGCTCCAGGAATTGCTCGGTCTCTCGCCGCCACGCTATTTTCACCACCGCCTGATCCTGGGGCCGGACGGCAGGAAATTGTCGAAGAGCCTCAAGGACACCGGCCTCGCCGCGCTCAGGCACGCGGGCATGTCGCCGCAAGACGTCAGGCGGCTCGTCGGGCTTTGATTACAGGCGCGCGAGTCCCGCCTTGATCAGCGCCATCACGCTGATGAGAACGAAGGCGCCGCTCAAACCCCATGCCACCGCAAGTCCGAGGTCCCTGAAGGTGATGCCGTGCTCATTGGCGCCCATCACCGCAACGAAGAAGCCCAGCGTGAACAGCAGCGTGTTGCCGGTCGAGCCGAATCCGTCTTCCTTCATGATGGCGTCGAGCGCCGTGCCGAAGAAGAAGCCGAAAACCGCGACGGTCGCGACCGCGAACAGCAGCCACGTCGTACCGAGATGCAAAAGCATGCCTCTCCATGGCGTGCCTTAACGCCATGCCCCTCTGGCACCGATTGTTGAATTCGAATGAGCTTATGGATCAACCGTTTCGTTTTGCTTGCCGAATTGAACGGCATTAGAGCAATTGCCGTCATCAACCCTTCACCGCAGCCAGAGCCCTCTCCCACAATGCACAGCATCAAGCGGTTCATTCCCGCCTCCTTCGTCGTCCTGTGGGCGACCGGCTTCATCGGCGCGCGCTATGCCATGCCGTGGGCGGAGCCTTTCACCTTCCTCGCCATCCGCTTCGTGCTGGCGGCGATCCTGTTTGCGGGCCTGACCCTTCTGCTCGGCTAGCGCAGGGGCGAGCCGCGAGCAGGCGCTGCACGCAACGGTGGCCGGCGTCCTCATGCACGGCGTCTATCTGGGCGGCGTGTTCTGGGCGATCCACCGGGGCATGCCGGCTGGTCTTTCGGCGCTGATTGTCGGCCTGCAGCCGCTGATCACGGCGGTGCTTGCCGGCAAATTCCTCGGCGAGGCGATCCTGCCGCGCCATTGGGCGGGCCTTGCCGTGGGGCTGTTGGGCGTCGTCATCGTGCTCTGGCCGAAGCTCGGCATGATTGGCGGCGGCGTCACCGCGGCGACGTTGACGGCCTCGCTGGTCTCGGTGCTCGGCATGGCCGCCGGAACGATCTGGCAGAAGCGCTTCGCCTCCGGCGGCGACCTCGTCTCGGCGACGATGTGGCAGTATGTCGGCGGCTCCGTCGTGACGATCCTGGGATCGCTCGCCTTCGAGACGCGTGCGATGACCGTCAACGGCGAGCTCATCTTCGCATTTGCCTGGCTGGTCCTTGTGCTGTCGGTCGGGGCCATCTTCCTGTTGATGGTGATGATCAGGGACGGCGAGATGTCGAAGGTCGCTTCGCTGTTCTATCTGGTGCCGGCCGTCACCGCCGTCATCGCCTGGGCTCTGTTCGGCGAGCAGCTCAATCTGCTGCAGATCGCCGGCATGGCGATCGCCACGCTGGGCGTCGGCCTGGCGACCGCGCGGCCAGCCAAGGCATGATCTTGCCTCAACCTACCCTCGCGCGCGCCTCGAGATAACGGCTGATGGCGGCATTAAGCTCGCCGCCGAGGATGAAGATGGCCGAGATGATGTAGAGGAACACCACCGCGATCATGATCGAGGCCAGTCCCGCATAGGTCGTCACATAAGACGAGAAATGGTCGAGATAGGTGGCGAAGATGGTCGAGCCGGCCAGCCAGGCGACCAGCGTGAAGACGATGCCGGGCACGATGGAGACGAAGCGGCGCTTGCCGGCCGGCAGCCAGATATGCACGGCGAAAAGGCCGATGACGATGACTGTCGAGGCGATCACGTAACGCCAAATCGTGATCGTGCCCATATAGGGCTTGATCCATTCCAGATGCGCTTCGGCCAGCCGCGCCAGCAGCGGCGCGAACACGAGAAGCACGCTGACGGCAAGAAAACAGGCCGTAGCGATCAGCACGAAAATGATGCTCTGCACCCTGCGGTGGATGATGCCGCGCGTCTCGGTGACCCTGTAGGCGCGGTTGAGCGAGGTGCGCAAAGCCTCGATGCCGTTCGAGGCGAAGTAGGCGGCTAAAAGAACGCCATAGGTCAGAAGGTCGGTGCGCCGCACGGTGAGCACGTTCTGCACCTCGCGCGCGATCGGCTTGGCGATCTGCTCCGGCCAGGTGTCGAAGACCAGATGCACGGCCGTGTCGGCGAAGGCGCGCGCGCCGAGGAAGCTCGCAAGCGTCGTGGCAAAGATTAGGAACGGAAACAGCGCCATCAGCGAGGTGATCGCCAGATGGCTGGCCATTGCCCAGCCGTCGTCGGTGTTGAAATGGCCGATCGCATCGTAGAGCACTCGCTTGACCGCGACGATATTCCTGAGCAAGGACCCGCGCTCCGCTCGATTGTGTCGACGCCGCGAATATGGGAAGTGATTGCGGCAAATGGCAACCCCAGGTCAAACCGCGATTCCCACCGCCAAAGAGTTGCGCACCATTATCGTCACCGGCGCCTCCTCCGGCATAGGCGCCTATTGCGCGCGGGCATTGAAGGCGGAAGGCTGGCGCGTATTCGCCACGGCACGCAAGCCGACCGACATCGAGGCTCTCGAGGCCGACGGTATCGAGGCCTTCTATCTCGACTATCGTGAGCCGGAGTCGATTGCCGCCCTGGTCGACGCGGTCTTGGAGCGCACCGAGGGCAAACTCGATGCGCTGTTCAACAACGGCGCCTACGCGCAGCCCGGCGCCGTCGAGGACCTGCCAGTCGAGGCGCTGCGCGAGCAGTTCGAGGCCAATTTCTTCGGCTGGCACGACCTGACGCGGCGCGTCGTGCCGGTCATGCGCAGCCAGGGTCACGGCCGTCTCGTCCACTGCTCCTCGATCCTGGGCCTTGCCCCGGTCCGCTTTCGCGGCGCCTATTCGGCGTCCAAACACGCCATCGAAGGCCTTATGCTGTGCATGCGCCAGGAACTCGAAGGCAGCGGCATCCAGCTTTCGCTGATCGAGCCTGGGCCGGTGACCTCGAAGATCGCCAGCAACGGCCTTGCCTGGTTCCTGAAGAATATCGACATCGAGAACTCCGTGCACCGCGCCGACTATAAGGCGCAGCTTGCGCGGCTGCAGGCTGGCGGCAGCGTCTCGCGGCTGAAGCCCGGACCGGAAGTTGTCCATGTTGCCTTGCGCCACGCGCTTCTGTCACAGCGCCCGCGCCCGCACTATGTGGTAACGGTGCCGGCCAGAATCGGCGTGATGCTCAAGCGCATCCTGCCGGCATCAGCGCTCTACCGCGTGCTCGCCAGGCGCGCGTAACGAAACCGAACCGGAGCCAGCCCATGGCAACCACCTTCAAAATCCTCGCCCTGGTCGTCATGGCCGCCGTCGTCGTCGTGCTGATCCGCGGTCTCGTCAACATGATGCGAGGCGGCTCCGGCGTGACCTCCAACAAGCTGATGCAGGCGCGCGTTCTGCTGCAGGCCGTGGCCCTGGCGCTGATCCTGCTGGCCGTCTGGTTCACTCGCAAGTGACGTTCGCCGCAAGGAGGTAAGGCGTGGTCAAGCTCAACAAGATCTACACCCGCACCGGTGACGACGGCACCACCGGTCTCGGCAGCGGCGAGCGGCGGCTGAAATCCGATCTGCGCGTCGAAGCCTACGGCACGGTCGACGAGGCCAATGCTTGCATCGGCATGGCGCGCCTCCACACCGGAAAGGATCATCCGGCGATCGACGTCATGCTGTCGCGCATCCAGAACGACCTTTTCGACCTCGGCGCCGATCTTGCGGTGCCGGACGAAGGCAAGCCGCTCGACTACGAGCCGCTGCGCATCGTTGCCGCGCAGACCGAGCGCGTCGAAAAGGACATCGATCTTCTCAACAAGCAGCTGCAGCCGCTGAAGTCCTTCGTGCTGAATGGCGGCACGCCGGCGGCGGCCGCCCTGCATCTGGCGCGCACGGTGGCGCGGCGCGCCGAACGCGTCATGGTGGCGCTGGCGCAGCATCCTGCCGAGCACGTCAACCGCGAGGCGCTGAAATACATCAACCGGGTCTCGGACTTCCTTTTCGTCGCCGCGCGTGCGGTCAATGACAACGGAAATGCCGACGTGCTATGGGTTCCCGGCAAGAACCGCTGACAATCGGGTATGGCGGGAGGATCCGATGTTTATCCCGCTCTATGACACCAACAGGCTGCGCCACATCCGCCTGCAATATGTGACGATCGGCCTGATCGCGGCGAACGCCCTGGTCTATCTCGCGACCACGCTTGGCGGCGAGAACTTCAACAATGCCGCGGTGCTCGGCCTCGGCTTCATCCCTTCGGTCGTCCACGACAAGGTCGAGTTGTCGCCCGAATTCGTCGTCATTCCCGAGAGCCTCAGCTATCTCACCTATTCCTTCCTGCATGCCGACATCTTCCACCTCGGCGGCAACATGCTGTTCCTGTGGGTGTTCGGGGACAATGTCGAGGACGCGCTCGGCCATATCCGCTACCTGATCTTCTACCTCGCCTGCGCGGCGGCGGGTGCTTTCGTTCAAGGGTTGGTTGGCTGGGATTCGCAGGTGCCGCTGATCGGCGCCTCCGGCGCCATCGCCGGCGTGGTCGCGGCCTACCTGATCCTCTATCCCAGGGTTAAGGTCTGGGTGCTGGCCTTCGCCCGCATCCCTCTGCGCATTCCTGCCTTCATCCCGCTCATCCTCTGGATCCTGTTCCAGATCGTGATGTTTGCCGCGGGCGGCGAGGACCAGGTCTCGTGGGCCTGCCATATCGGCGGCATCATTGCCGGCGCGGTTCTCGTTCTGGTGCTGCGCAGCCGCGGCGTGCCGCTGCTTGCCGGTGCCGACGGCGAGCCGGGCCCTACGCCGAATGTCCAGCAGGTGCCCGTTCCGATTGAGCCCGGGGCAACGCCGGAGCCCCCGGCGCAGTCCGCGCCGCAATGGGGCCGCGGGGCTGCGTCGCCTCAGGACTGAACCGATTTGAATGCGTCACGCATATTGACGCGCCGGATTGCCGCCACTACGGAAACGCCACCCCGGGGCTGATCCCGAAAAGCGGGAACCGGTTTTCGGAAAAGATCGTGCTCAAACGAAAGATCGGGGTGGAACAGGTTCTTGGCGGTTGAAGGCCAGAATTCCGCCCGGAATGTCGGCTTTCGACAACTCTGGCAAGGCGCACACTGCTATAGCGCGCCCGACTATCTCAGGAGAGGTGACAGGAAAATGAAGATCCTTGTGCCCGTGAAGCGGGTTGTGGATGCGAACGTCAAGGTCCGGGTCAAGGCCGACGGGCTGGGCGTCGAGCTCGCCAACGTCAAGATGGCGATGAACCCGTTCGACGAGATCGCGGTCGAGGAAGCGATCCGGATCAAGGAAGCCGGCAAGGCCGAGGAGATCATCGTCGTGTCGATCGGCCCGCAGCAGGCGCAGGAAACGCTCCGCACCGCTCTCGCCATGGGCGCCGATCGCGCCATCCTAGTCAAGACCGACGAGCAGACCGAGCCGCTCGGCGTCGCCAAGGTGCTGAAGGGCGTGGTCGAGGCCGAGAAGCCGGGCCTCGTCATCCTCGGCAAGCAGGCGATCGACGACGACAGCAATCAGACCGGCCAGATGCTGGCGGCGCTGCTGGGCTGGGCTCAGGGCACCTTCGCCTCCAAGGTGGAGCTCGCCGGCGATCATGCCAAGGTGACGCGCGAAGTCGACGGCGGCCTGCAGACCGTCGAGCTGAAGATGCCGGCGATCGTGACCGCCGACCTTCGCCTCAACCAGCCGCGCTATGCCTCGCTGCCCAACATCATGAAGGCCAAGAAGAAGCCGCTCGACGAGAAGAGCCCGGCCGACTACGGCGCCGACGTCAAGCCGCGCCTCAAGGTGATCAAGACCGAGGAGCCGGGCGGCCGCAAGGCGGGCGTCAAGGTCAAGAGCGTCGCCGAGCTGGTCGAGAAGCTCAAGAACGAAGCCGGCGTGCTCTGAGCGGTCAGGAAAGGAACAGAAAATGGCAATTCTCCTCATCGCCGAACACGACAACGCGAGCCTTTCCGACCAGACCGCCAAGGCGCTGTCGGCGGCCCTCCAGATCGGCTCGGATGTCGACGTGCTGGTCGCCGGCAAGGGCGCCAAGGCTGCTGCCGACGCCGCGTCGAAACTGAAGGGCGTGCGCAAGGTGCTGCTCGCCGAGGCCGACGAGCTTTCGGAGCGTCTCGCCGAACCGACGGCGGCGCTCGTCGTCTCGCTGGCAGGCTCCTATGACGCCATCGTCGCGCCGGCCACGTCGGTCGGCAAGAATGTCGCGCCGCGCGCGGCCGCCTTGCTCGACGTCGCCCAGGTGTCCGAGATCATCGAGGTGGTCTCGCCCGACACCTTCAAGCGGCCGATCTATGCCGGCAACGCCATCCAGACCGTGCAGTCGACCGACGCCAAGAAGGTTATCACGGTCCGCACCGCCTCTTTCCAGGCCGCGCCCGAGGGTGGCTCGGCTGCGGTCGAGACGGTCGGCGCCGCCGCCAACCCCGGCCTCTCCTCCTTCGTCGAGAACAAGCTCTCCGAAACCGATCGTCCGGAGCTGACCTCGGCCAAGATCATCATCTCGGGCGGCCGCGCGCTCGGCTCCTCGGAGAAGTTCCAGGAAGTGATCCTGCCCGTCGCCGACAAGCTTGGCGCCGCTGTTGGCGCCTCGCGCGCCGCGGTTGATGCAGGCTACGCCCCCAACGACTGGCAGGTGGGCCAGACCGGCAAGGTGGTCGCCCCCGACCTCTACATCGCCGTCGGCATTTCCGGCGCCATCCAGCATCTCGCCGGCATGAAGGATTCGAAGGTCATCGTCGCCATCAACAAGGACGAGGAAGCGCCGATCTTCCAGGTCGCCGACTACGGCCTCGTCGGCGATCTCTTCGTCATCCTGCCGGAACTGCAAAAGGCGCTTTGACGCCTTCCGCTCAGGCATATTAAAATCCGAAGGGTGGGGTAGACGAAGTCTCCCCGCCCTTTTAGTTTGCGCTGCACAAAAAGCAGGCTGCTAAGGCTTGAAAGCAATTCCAGGGAAAGTGCGTAGCGGTTTTCCATCCGGAATTGCGCGAAACAAGAGATAGGAGCGTTTTCTCGCTTCGGGGAAGCGGAAAAGCTCCAGACGGGATTGGGGTAAATGAGCAAGATCGAGACGATCGGCATTGTCGGCGCGGGTCAAATGGGTGGCGGTATCGCCCATGTCTCGGCGCTGGCCGGCTACAAGGTCCTGATCCACGACGTCTCGTCCGACCGCATCGAGAAGGGCATCGCCACTGTCAGCGGCAACATGGCTCGCCAGGTCGGTTCAGGGAAGCTCGAGGAGAAGGCGCGCAACGAAGCGATGGCACGCATCTCGTCGGCATCCACCATGGCTGATCTCGCCGCCGCCGACCTCGTGATCGAGGCGGCGACCGAGGACGAAACGGTCAAGCGCAAGATCTATGCCCAGCTCTGCCCACAGCTCAATCCGGAAGCGATTCTGGCGACCAATACCTCGTCGATTTCGATCACGCGGCTCGCCGCCCAGACCGACCGGCCGGAGCGCTTCATCGGCATACATTTCATGAACCCGGTGCCGGTGATGAAGCTGGTCGAGCTGGTGCGAGGCATCGCCACCGAGGACAAGACCTTCGAAGCAGCCAAGGCCTTCGTCAACCACCTCGACAAGACGATCACCGTCTCCGAGGATTTCCCGGCCTTCATCGTCAACCGCATCCTGCTGCCGATGATCAACGAGGCGATCTACACGCTCTATGAGGGCGTCGGCACGGTCGACGCCATCGACACCGCCATGCGGCTCGGCGCCAATCATCCGATGGGACCGCTGCAGCTCGCCGACTTCATCGGCCTCGACACCTGCCTGTCGATTATGCAGGTGCTGCATGAGGGGCTGTCGGACTCGAAGTACCGCCCCTGCCCGCTTTTGGTGAAATATGTCGAGGCCGGCTGGCTGGGTCGCAAGACCGGACGCGGCTTCTACGACTATCGCGGCGACCATCCGGTGCCGACGCGCTGATCCTCGTCGATTGAGCGCTTTCCGGCGCTCAGGATGCCGCGGCAAGCGGTAGAGACGCCCCTTCCCTCGGGGCTTCGTCGGGTGCTGCCGAAACGCAACCGCGTCCGGCCGCCTTGGCGGCATAGCAGGCGGCGTCCGCCCGGGCGATGATCTCATCCACTTCGCCGCAGCCGGCGCGGATCGCCGCGAGCCCGATGCTGGCGCCGATCGAATGCGGGCGGCCGTCCCAGACGAAGTTCAGGTTGCGGATGGCGTCGATGACGGAGCGCGCCGCGATTGCCGCCGGTGCCGACGCGCTGGCTTTCAGGATGACGGCAAACTCGTCGCCACCGAGGCGGGCAACGATATCTTCCGGCCCAAGCACGTTGCGGATGGCGTCGGCGACGCGCTTGAGCAGCGCATCGCCCGCGGCGTGACCGCCGGTGTCGTTGACCGCCTTGAAATGATCGAGGTCGACGAACATGAACTGGTGCTCGCCGCCGTTGAGACGGCACTGATCGACCAGCTTCTCCATCGTGCGGATGAAGCTCGAACGGTTGGCGAGCCCGGTCAGCGCGTCGTGGGCCGCGGCATAGGCCAGCTGGCGCTGCAGGGCGCGCGCATCGGTGAAATCCTGGAAGACGATGACGAGTCCGCAGAACTCGTTGCGATCGTTCATGATTGGCGACACCACCTGCCGGATGCTGCAGCGCGTGTCGTCGCGCCGGACGAGAACGGCACGTGTGTTCTGGTCGCAATGTTGACGGTCGCCGGCCGAGGGACGCGTCAGGCCGATCCTCTGCCCGGTTTCCTCGTCGACCGCCCAATAGACATGGCTGAGCGCCTTGCCCAGTGCCTCGCCGGCGGCAACGCCGGTCAGCTTTTCGGCGACCGGGTTCATGAAGGTGATGCGGTTGGCGGCGTCGGTGCAGATAACCGCATCGCCGATCGACTGCAGCGTCACCCTGAGCCGCTCCTTCTCGTCGGCCAGCATGGCCGCCGAAACCTTGAGACGTTCTTCCGCTTCCTTGCGCTCGGTGATGTCGGTCAGGCTGCCGATGGCGCGGATCAGCCGGCCTTCGCCGTCGCGCTCGATCGCCTTGCCGCGGTCCAGGATCCACACCCAATGACCGTCCTTGTGGCGCATCCGGAACTCGGCCTCGAAGAAGGCAGTCTCATCGGCAAGATGCGCCCGGTCTGCCTCGGCGACGCGCTCGCGGTCGTCCGGGTGGATCATCGTCAGCCAGCGGTCGGGATCACCGTCGAGCTCGCCGTCGTCATAACCAAGCATCCTCACCCAGGTTTCGGAATAGGTCGTGCCGCCCTTGCGCATGTCGAGGCTCCAGACGCCTTGTCCGGCGCTGGTCAGCGCGAAGTTCCAGCGGGTCTCCGCTTCGGCGATGCGCGCTTCGGCCTGCTTGCGCGCATCGATGTCCTCGATCTGCGACACGAGATAGAGTGGCCTGCCGGTCCCCTCTTCGCGGATGACGGAGCCGGCAAGCTGCGCCCAGACCGGAGTGCCGTCCTTCTTGAGGTAGCGCTTCTCGAAATGGAAGGAATCGATCTTTCCCTCCTTCAGCGCAACCATCGTCTCGCGGCCGAGCTGCTGATCGTCCGGATGCGTGATCTGGAAAAAAGTCAGCGCCTCGATTTCCGCGCGGCTGTAGCCGAGCATGGCGGCGAAGGCGGGATTGGTCTGCACGATGCGACCGTCGAGACCGACGATAGCGACGCCGATCGCTGAATCCTCCATCGCGCGGCGGAAGCGCTGCTCGCTTTCGGCGATTTGCCGGTGGTCGCCGGCGATCCGGCGAATGAACAGCGCGAAAAGGAAAAGCGACGCTCCGATCGCGGCAATCGACAGCTGCAGGCAGAGCCTGAGCGCCTCGGCGCTAAGCTGAAAGCTCGGCGACAGAATCGATGCGGCCACGGCAACGATGCCGGCTGTCATCAAGACCAGCACCGCGCGCTCGCTGGCCCGCGGAGCTTTCAAACCCAACCACGTCAAATGCGATCCACCCCATGCGCAACTGCGCGTTGCCACAACCCTGGCGGATCGATTTTAAGGAATGGTTGCATGGGAGACCGGCCGCTCCGCTAACCGGCAAACAATTGCCGGCATGATTAAGGATCGGTGTGCAATCCTACCAGCGCACGAATAGCCGCCCGCCAAGCGCGCCGAGCGCGGTCAGGAAGGCGATGGCGATCGTGTACCAGGTGGCGACGAACAGCGGCGAATCGTCGAAGCAATGCGCGGCATAGAAGGTCGCCGCCAATCCGCCCGCCAAAAGGCCCGCGACCGCGCCGGCCAGCACCGGTCGCGTCGGCGCGCCGTAGCGCAGCATGCCGAGGAAGATCGCCAGGGGGCCGATGCCGATCAGCGGAATGAAGCTCATGCAGATCATCATGTTGGATCCCACGAGCCGCCTGCCCCAGTCGGCCTCGGGCACGACGAAAAGCTCCAGGACCACCGCCACCGCGACGAGCAATGGCGCGGCGACCATCCACGCCATCGTCCGCTTTGTTGCCGCGCCGGGTGTCGACAGGGTGCGGATCAGCGCGAAAGCGCTGGCGGCGAGCGTGAGTGTGAAGACGAACTTCGACATGAAGCGCATCGTGTGCATGGCGGGCATGATGTCGGGGCGCGGGCCGATCGTCATGAAGAAGACCGCCGCCGCGACCACCACCGCCACGCCGAAGGCTGCCCACCAGGCCAGCCCCAGCGGCATCGCCTTGCTGCTTGCATCGGCGTCGAGCGCCTTGATGAGATCCTCGGTTCTCATGTCACTGCCGTCCGAACCTTTTGGCGATCGCGGCAAGGCCGCGATGCAGCGACACCCTGACCGCCGTCTCGCTGACGCCGAGCTTCGCCGCCGTCTCGCCGATCGAGCGGCCATCGACCGAAATCGAGGAAACCACCGAGCGCTGCGTCGGCGGCAGGCCGTCCAGGGCCCTGGCGATGTCCCGCTCGCTGACCGTCTCGGCTGCCGGCTCGGCGAAAGTCTCGGCGATCTCGTCGATCTCGATCTCGATCCGACGCCCGCGCCTGCGGAACGCGTCGATCAGCTTGAAGCGGGCGATCGCATAGACCCATGGCAGCACCGGCGCGTCCTCGCGCCAGGTATGCCGTTTGACGTGAATGGCCAGCAAGGTTTCCTGCACGACATCCTCGGGGTCGACCCCGCCCTGTACGATCTTGCGCCGGACAAAGCCGCGAACGAGAGCGGCAATCCGGTGCAGAAAGTCGGCATACGCCCTTTCATTTCCCGCGATTGCGGCCCTGAACAGCCCGGAGAGTTCGGTCTCGTCCTTGCCGGTCACAGAGTCCACTCCCCCGATTTTCGTGCCTCGGCGCTGATTTGTTACGTGGCCGATCAAATAATGTCCAAGCCAAAGTACCGGAAAATCACGAAAGCTTGTGGCGCGGCGACCAATTGAAGCAGCGTCACAATGTTGACTATGATAATCAGGTATTGCTAGGTGCGGCCGTGCCCGAACCCCTGTCTCCAGATTTTGAGGACGATGCCCATGAAACTTCCCCTTTCGACCCTTGCCGGCGCCGTTGCGCTGACAGCCAGCCTGATCGCAGCGCCGGCTATGGCGGAGGATGCAAGCATCATCGTCTACAACGCCCAGCATGAGAGCCTCGCCAAGGAATGGGCGAAAGGTTTCACCAAGGAAACCGGCATCAAGGTGACGCTGCGCAATGGCGGCGACAGCGATTTCTCCAACCAGATCGTAGCCGAAGGCGCTGCCTCGCCGGCCGATGTGTTCCTGACCGAAAACTCGCCGGCGATGGCGCTGGTCGAGGCGGCGGGCCTGTTCGCGCCGGTCGATGCCGACACGCTGGCGCAGGTGCCGCAGGAATACCAGCCCTCGAGCGGCAAATGGGTCGGCGTCGCCGCCCGCAGCACCGTCTTTGCTTACAACAAGGACAAGCTCAAGGAAGACCAGCTGCCCAAGTCGCTGCTCGACCTCGCCGATCCAAGCTGGAAGGGCCGCTGGGCCGCCTCGCAGGCCGGCGCCGATTTCCAGGCCATCGTCAGCGCCCTGCTCGAACTCAAGGGCGAAGCCGCGACCGCCGACTGGCTGAAGGCCATGAAGGAGAACTTCACCGCCTACAAGGGCAACAGCACGGTGATGAAGGCGGTCAATGCCGGCGAGATCGATGGCGGTGTGATCTACCACTACTATTATTTCGGCGACCAGGCCAAGACCGGCGAGAACAGCAAGAATGTCGGCCTGCACTATTTCAAGAACCAGGACCCGGGCGCGTTCGTGTCGATCTCCGGCGGCGGCGTGCTGGCCTCGAGCAAGCATCCGAAGGAGGCTCAGGCCTTCCTGAAATGGGTGACCGGCAAAGGCGGCCAGGAGGTGCTGAAAACCGGAACCTCCTATGAATACGCTGTGGGCAAAGGTGCCGAGTCCAACCCGAAGCTCGTGCCGCTGGCCGATCTGCAGGCACCCAAGATCGATCCGACGCACCTGAACTCCAAGAAGGTCATCGACCTGATGACGCAAGCCGGCTTGCTTTAGTTCGCGTTCGTCCTAAAAGGACAACCGACCGTGCTCCTGCGGGAATTCGCTTTCCGCGGGAGCGTTTTTGTTTTGGAGATGGCCTCGTCGATGACGATCAGCTACCTTTCCGGCCGCGTCAGCGGTTCATCGAATCGCCTTCGTTCGTCGAGCCTGGCGATGCACACCCCCTGATGGCGTCCGCAATCGACCTCACGCCTGCAGGCTTGCCGGCTGCCGCAAGGCAACGCCGAAGGTCCACGTCGTGGATCACACTTGCCGCCGCACTGATCTCGCTGATCGCGCTGCTGCCGCTCGCCTTCATCGTTTGGACAGCGATCCAGACCGGCTGGGAAACGGTGATCGCGCTGATCTTCCGCCAGCGCGTCGGCGAGCTCCTGGTCAACACCATCCTGCTCGTCGTGGTCACCGTCCCGATCGCCATCGTGCTGTCGGTGGCGCTCGCCTGGCTGACCGAGCGCAGCGATCTGCCCGGCAACCGGCTGTGGTCGTGGCTGTCGGTCGCGCCGCTCGCCATTCCTGCTTTCGTCCACAGCTATGCCTGGATCAGCCTTGTGCCTGGCCTGCACGGGCTCTGGGCCGGCGTGCTGGTATCCGTCATCGCCTATTTTCCCTTCCTCTATCTGCCGATCGCGGCGGCGCTGCGCCGACTCGATCCCGCGCTGGAGGACGCCGCTGCCGCCCTTGGCCTCGGCCCATGGCGTGTCTTCGCGCGCGTCGTGCTGCCGCAATTGAGGCTCGCCATCTGCGGCGGCTCGCTGCTGGTCGGCCTGCACCTGCTTGCCGAATACGGGCTTTATGTCTTCATCCGCTTCGACACCTTCACCACGGCGATCGTCGACCAGTTTCAGTCGACCTTCAACGGCCCGGCGGCCAATATGCTCGCCGCCGTTTTGGTCGCCTGTTGTTTCGTGCTGCTCGGCGTGGAGGTGATCGTGCGTGGCGAGGAGCGTTATGCGCGCGTCGGTTCCGGCGCGGCGCGCCAGCAGCAGCGCACCCGGCTCGGCCGCGCCATGCTGCCTTGCCTGCTGCTGCCTGTCGGCACCGCGCTGCTCACGCTCGGTGTTCCCTTTGTCACGGTCGGCCGCTGGCTGCTCGCCGGCGGCGCCGATATCTGGCGTTGGGACGAGATCGCCCCCGCATTCAGCCAGACGCTGTTCCTCGCCATCGCCGGCGCGCTGCTTGCCACGATCGCCGCGATGCCCATGGCCTGGATCTCGATCCGCGCGCCGGGCCCGTTGCAGCGCCTGCTCGAGAGCTGCAACTACATCGTCGGGTCGTTGCCCGGTGTCGTCATCGCGCTGGCGCTGGTGACCATCACCGTGCGCGTCGCCTTGCCGCTCTATCAGACGCTGTTCACCATCCTGTTCGGCTATGCGCTGATGTTCCTGCCGCGCGCGCTGGTCAGCCTGCGCGCTTCGATCGCGCAGGCGCCGGTGGAGCTCGAACGCGCCGCCTCAAGCCTCGGCCGCCCGCCGCTCAAGGCGCTGTGGGCGACGACGATCCGGCTGTCGGCGCCGGGTGCCGCGGCCGGCATGGCGATGGTTGCGCTCGGCATCACCAATGAACTGACCGCCACCCAGATGCTGGCGCCGAACGGCACCCGCACCCTAGCGATGGCGTTCTGGTCCTACAGCGGTGAAATCGACTATGCCTCCGCCGCACCCTACGCCCTGATCATGGTCGCGATCTCGCTGCCAATGACCTTGATGCTCTATGTCCAGTCGAAGCGGATGGCCGGACGATGAGCTTCCTCGAACTCAATGGCGTGGCGAAATACTATGGCAAGGTGGCAGCACTTGCCGGCGTCGACCTGCAAGTCGAAAGCGGCAGCCGCACCGCGATCGTCGGGCCGTCCGGCTGCGGCAAGACCACCTTGCTGAGGCTGATCGCCGGCTTCGAGGCGCCGGACCGTGGCCGCATCGCGCTCGACGGCAAGGTGCTTGCCAATGGCGGCGCCGCCGTGCCGGCGCATCGCCGCAGCATCGGCGTGGTGGCGCAGGACGGCGCGCTGTTCCCGCATCTCACCATCGCCGACAATATCGGTTTCGGCATGGCGCGCGGCGAGGAAAAGCGCATGGAGCGCATCGTAGAGCTCGCCTATATCGTCGGGCTGGACAAGGCCATCCTGAAGCGCCGGCCGCATGAGCTTTCCGGCGGCCAGCAACAACGCGTCGCGCTGGCCCGCGCCATGGCCATGAAACCCCGGCTGATGCTGCTCGACGAGCCGTTCTCGGCGCTCGACACCGGCCTGCGCGCTTCGATGCGCAAGGCGGTGGCCGAGCTTCTGGAGGAAGCAGGCATCACCACCATCCTGGTCACTCACGACCAGGCTGAGGCGCTGTCCTTCGCCAGCCAGGTGGCCGTCATGCGCGACGGCCTGTTCTCGCAGGTCGGCACGCCGCGCGAGCTCTATTTCCAGCCCAAGGACAGGATGGTTGCCGAGTTCCTCGGCGATGCCATCATCGTGCCGGCCAAGATCGCGGACGGCTTCGCCATCTCGCCGCTCGGCCGTATCGCCGTCGACACGGCCGAGCGGCGCGACGTCGCCCGCATCATGCTCAGACCCGAGCAGGTTCAGCTCAAGCGGACGTCGCGCGAGGGCATGTCCGGAACGCCGGACATGCTGTTCGGCGAAGTGACTGCGTCCGAATTCGCCGGCTCGGTCTGCACCGTCGCGGTGCGGCTGCTCAACAGCCCCGACCCGCCAGATGCGGCCGCTATCGGCAACACGCCGCTCATCCTGCGCAAGACAGGCATGGACGCGCCGGCGGTCGGCGAGATCGTGCGCCTCACCGTCATCGGCAAGGCGCACGTATTCGCCTGAACCGCAGGCTGCCTGCGGCTGCTCTACCGTACGCGCTCCCCGGTCGCCGGCGACCAGAGCGGCCAGCTCTCCAGGAAATCGTGGCTGTGGACGATGACGCGCTGGCCGTCGATCAGGATGATCGAATAGGCTGGCGGCGCCTGCTCGACTACCTCGTCGCCGACCAGGTCGAGCATGAAGCGGGCATGCAGGCCGCGCTGCGCCGAGAACGGAATGCCGGCGACCGTACCGGCAATGTCGCGATGGACATGGCCGAAGAAGATGTAGCGGACATTGCCGTGACGCATGAGCACGTCGAGCAGACGCTGCGGCTGCTCGAGGCCGAGCGGATCGAGAATAGTCAAGCCGAGCTCGACCGGCGGATGATGCAGGAACAGATAGACCGGCCTGCCGGCCGCTTCGGCAAGCCGTGCGTCCAGCCAGGCAAGCCGGTTGTCGCACAGTTCTCCGGTGACGCGGCCTTCGGCCAGGCTGTCGAGGAACACCAGCCGCCCCTCCGGCGTGTCGAAGACCGATTGCACGAAGCCGTTGCCGTCGGTTCCGTTTTCCGGAAAGGTGGCGATCAGGTTGGCGCGCCGGTCGTGGTTGCCGGGCAGCAGCCGGTACGGCACAGAGAGCCGGCTCAGCGCCGATCCCAGGTCGGCATAGCTCTCGGTCTCGCCGGATTCGGTCAGGTCTCCGGTGAAGACACACAGCGCCGCGTCGCCATGGCGGGCATTGATATGGTCGACGCAGCGGTCGAGCCGCTCATTGAGGTTCGCCCCGAAGCGCACCTCGCCCCGACGGCCGAGGTGGACGTCGGTCACCTGGATGATCTTCATTCCGTGAATCCTCTTTCGATCCTTACAGCGCAGGCTCCGGCACCGAAGCCTTGAACACGTCGAGCCGGCTTCCGGTTTCCGACGAGAAGAAGTGCAGGTCGCTGTCGGTGAATTGCAGGCCGACGGCGCTGCCCGGCTCCGGGTGAACGGTCTCGGAGGTCACCACCGAGAACGGCGCGCCGTCGAGATCGACATAGACAACCCGGCCGGCGCCCAGTTCCTCGACGAGGTCGACCGTTGCATCGAGTGCGCCCGGCGTGCCCGGCGCCACCATGCGCACGGCTTCCGGCCGGATACCGACCGCGACTTTCGAGCCCACGGCGAGGCCCGCGCGGGAAACCGCCAGCCGCCGGCTGCCGCCAAGCAGCGACAGGCCGTCGAGCGTGACCGCGCTTTCGAGCATGTTCATCGCCGGCGTGCCGACGAAGGTCGCCACGAAGCGGCTCGCCGGCCGGCTGTAGACTTGCGCCGGAGTGCCGACCTGCTCGACGCGGCCGCCATTCATCACCACCAGCCGGTCGGCCAGCGTCATCGCCTCGACCTGGTCGTGGGTCACGAAGACCGAGGTGGCGTTGAGGCGCCGGTGCAGCTTGCGGATTTCCGAACGCATCTGCACGCGCAGCTTGGCATCGAGGTTGGAGAGCGGCTCGTCGAACAGGAAGACCTTGGGCTCGCGGATCATGGCGCGGCCCATGGCGACGCGCTGGCGCTGGCCGCCGGAAAGCGCCATCGGCTTGCGGTCGAGCAGATGCTCGAGCTCCAGGACGCGGGCCACGGCCTGGATGCGCTGCGTGCGTTCGGCGGCGGCAATGCCGGCCACCTTCAGCGAATAGCCGATGTTCTGGGCCACGCTCATATGCGGATAGAGCGCGTAGTTCTGGAACACCATGGCGCAGCCGCGCTCGCGCGGCTCGAGCTTGTTGACCACCGTGCCGTCGATCGCGATCGTGCCGTCGGAGGTCTCCTCCAGCCCCGCGATCATGCGGAGCAGCGTGGACTTGCCGCAGCCCGACGGCCCGAGGATGACGACGAATTCGCCGGATTTGATGTCGAGATTGACGCCATGCACGACCTGCATCTTGGCGTAGCTCTTGCGGACGTCGCGAATGGTGATGGAGGCCATTGTCCGTCTCCTTATTTCTCGGTGGCGATCAGGCCGCGCACGAACCAGCGCTGCATCAGCACTACGACGATCAGCGGCGGCAGCATGACGATCAGCGTGCCGGCCATGGCGATATGCCACTCCGGCGCGCCGCCAACATTGGGGATGAGCTGCTTCAGCTCGGTCACCGCCGTCGCATGCGACTGATCGGTGGTGATCAGCAGCGGCCACAGATACTGGTTCCAGGCCCACAGGAACATGATGGTGCCGAGCGCCGCCATGTTGTTGCGCGACAGCGGCAGCAGGATATCGACGAAGAAACGCAGCGCGCCGGCGCCATCCATGCGCGCCGCCTCTGTCAATTCGTCCGGCACGGTCAGGAAGAACTGTCGGTAGAGGAAGGTGCCGGTGGCGGTCGCGACCAGCGGCAGGATCAGGCCGCTGTAGGAATTGAGCAGCCCAAGGCTCAGCGAAACCTGCACGCCCGATATCTTCTCGATCAGCCAGGAGAGCCCGGTCAGGTCCATGATCGCCTGATAGGGCGACAAGACGTTGGCGACCACCGCGTAGGTCGGCACGATACGCACTTCCAGCGGCAGCATCAGCGTGACGAAGATCAGCCAGAAGATCAGCATCCGCCCGGGGTAACGGAAATAGACGATCGAGAAGGCTGTGAGCGCCGAGACGATCACCTTGCCGGCGGCGACGCCCGCCGCCATGACGAAGCTGTTGAAGAGCTTCGGACCGAGGTCGGCCGTCGTCCAGGCGGTCTTGACGTTGACCCAGAAGTCGCTGCCCGGCAGCAGCGACATCGGCACATCATTGACCTCCTTCAGATTGTGCGAGGCGGCGATCGCCACGATGACGAACGGCGCCACGCAGAAAACGAAGCCGACGAACAAGATCAGATGCGTGAAGAAGTTGAGGAACGGGGTGCGCTCGACCATGGCCGCCTCACCGATAATGCACGCGCCGCTCGATGAAGCGGAACTGGACGATGGTGAGCATGATGATGAGCAGCATCAGGATAATGCTCTGCGCGGCCGCGCCCGAATAGTCGAGGCCTTTGAAGCCGTCGGAATAGATCTTGTAGACCATCAGGTTGGTGGCGTTCGCCGGGCCGCCGGCGGTCATGATATCGACGATACCGAAGGAGTCCTGGAAGCTTTCGGTGATGTTGATGACCAGCAGGAAGAAGATCGTCGGCGTGATCAGCGGAAACTGGATGTCCCGGAAGCGGCGCACGACGCCCGAGCCGTCCATCGCCGCCGCCTCGATCAGCGAGCGCGGGATTGCCTGCAGGGCGGCGAGGAAGAAGATGAAATTGTAGCCGACATATTTCCATGAGAAGGCGATGATGACGGAGGCCATAGCGTCGGCGCCGTTGAGGCCGGGGTCCCAGACGCCCGGCCAGAACTTGTTGACGGCGGCCATGAAGCCGGCTTCCGGCGCCAGGATGAAACGGAAGGCCAGCGCTAGCGCGGGTGCCGCGATGCCGTAAGGCCAGATCAGCACGACGCGGTAGAGACGTGAGCCGGCAAGCTGCCGGTCGGTCAAAGTGGCGAGCACCAGCGCGATGACCATGGCGAGCCCGGTGCTGGTCGCCGCGAAGACAAGGCTGGCTGTGATCGAATTCCAGTAGTCGGCGTTGGCGAGGATCGAGCGGAAATTGTCGAGCCCGACCCAGATATTGCCGCCGCCCCAAGGCTGCTGCAGCGTCAGCGACCAATAGACCGCCTGTCCGGCCGGCCAGTAGAAGAAGGTGAAGATCAGGATCAGCTGCGGCACCGCGAACAGGATGCCGATCGTCCATTTGCCGAAGGTAACGCGTTTTTCCATCGATCCGCCGAAGCCGTCGAGCGGCTAGCCCTGATAAGAAAAGACCGCTCGCCGGCTGCCGGCGAGCGGCCTTGAATTCTATTCGCTTAGGGCAGCATCTTGTTGGGGTAGGTCTGCTGGAAGCGGTCGAGGATCGCGTCGCCGTTCTTGACCAGCGAGTCTATGCCGTCCTGCACGCTCTCCTTGTTGGCGAAGATCGCCTGCATCTGCGTGCCGAACTCGGCGCGGATCTGGGTGAAGTTGCCGAGGCGGATGCCGCGGGTGATCTCGGTCGGCTCCGAGGCGGTCAGGCTTTCGATCGCCACTTCACGGCCCTTGTAAGGCGCCTTGTCGTAAAAGCCGTTTGCCTTCATGTATTCGAAGCCCGACTTCGTCACCGGGATGTAGCCGGTGTTGGTCGACCAGAACAACGCGGTCTTGGGATCGTGGATGAAGTTGAGGAAGGCAGCGGCCCCTTTGTACTCCGCCTCCGACTTGCCGGACAGCACCCACAGCGACGCGCCGCCGACCAGCGAGTTCTTGCGCTCGGTGCCGGCATAGACCGGCAGCTCGGCGACATCCCAGTTCATGCCTTCCTTCTGGGTCTTGCCGACCGTGCCATGGTCGCCGACCGAGGTCATGATGACCTGGCAGGTGCCGGTGGCGAAGGCCTGGACCATATCCTGGCCGAGGTCCTTCGATTTGATCTTGATCAGGCCGTCGTCATACCACTTCTTCAGGTCGGTGACGTACTGGACGAACTTGGTCTTGTTCATTTCCAGGCGGGCGTCGAGACCGTCATAGCCGTTGTTCTTGGTGGCGATCGGCTGGTTGTGGAGCGCCGAGAACTGCTCCATGAGCTGCCAGCTTTCGTTGCCGGAGATGTTGATCGCCATCGGGCAATCATAGCCGGCGTCCTTCAGCGCCTTGAGGTCGGCGCCGACATCTTCCCAGGTCCTCGGCGCCTCGGTCTTGCCGATCTTGGTGAAAGCGTCCTTGTTCCAGTACATCAGCGCCGTGGACGAGTTGAACGGGAATGACAGCATCTCGCCCTTCGACGTCGCGTAGTAGCGGGCGATGCCGGGAAAATAGTCGCTGTAGTCGATCTTGTAGCCGTTCTCTTCCATCAGCTTGTCGGCGGGCTTGTAGGCGCCCGACAGCATCATCGTGGCGGTGCCGACGTCATAGACCTGGACGACGGTCGGCTGTTTGCCGGCGCGGAAGGCGGCGATCGTGTTCTGCAGCGTGGCGTCGTAATTGCCCTGGCTGGTGCATACCACCTCATAGTCGGACTGCGAGGCGTTGAAGTTCTTGCACAGCGTGTCGACGACGCGTGCCAGATCGCCCGACAGGCCGAACCAGAAATCGAATTTAACCGGCGCTGCGGCGGCAGGCAGCGCGAGCGCGACGCCGAGCGTGCCAGCGGCAAAAGCCGCAAGGCCCTGCTTGATGATCGACATGGATTTATTCCCTCTTGAGTGGCTGAAGACAACGGGCTTGCGCAAGTCCTTGTCTGCTCTCTTAGAGAAGGTATGTGACAGTTCTGCTGTGGCTCGAGGCGTTGTGGAAAAGCCAGGTTGCGCGGCAACCGAACACGGCTTCCTCGGCCTGCAGCGCCTTATGGCCTTGCCGGCCGCGCTCGATCGTCGGGCGACGCCGCTTCAGCCGACTCGCTTGCCGTCGCCGTCGAACCAGTGCAGCTTTTCGGCGCCGGCAGCGACATGCAGCCGGTCGCCCGGCTTGGCGCTGGCGCGGCCGCCGACGCGCACGACGATGCGGCCGCCGCCGGCCGCGCAGTGAAGGAAGCTCTCGGCCCCAACCGGCTCGACGGCTTCGACGGTCGCCGGCAAGACCAGAGCGCCGGTCGGCATCTCCGCGGCGACGGCGATATCGGCATCCTCCGGCCGAAAACCGATCGTTGCGGCTCGTCGCTCGGTGGGCGCGAGGTTGATCGCCGTCCCATCGGACAGCGCCAGACCGGCCGGTCGTTCCGCCAGGGGCAGCAGGTTCATCGGCGGCGCGCCGATGAAGGACGCGACGAATGTCGAGGCCGGCTTTTCGTAGATGTCGAGCGGAGCGCCCATCTGCTCGACCAGCCCGGCATTCATGACGACAAGCATGTCGGCCAAAGTCATCGCCTCGAGCTGGTCGTGGGTGACATAGACCGAAGTGACGCCTAGTGAACGCTGCAGGTTCTTGATTTCCACTCGCATCTGGCCTCGCAGCTTGGCGTCGAGGTTGGAGAGCGGCTCGTCGAACAGGAAGACTTTCGGATTGCGCACGATGGCGCGGCCCATGGCGACGCGCTGGCGCTGCCCGCCGGAAAGCTCGCGCGGGCGCCGGTCGAGCAGCGCCGACAGTTCCAGGATTTTGGCGGTCGCGCGCACCCTGCTGTCGATCTCGGCTTTCGGCGTGCCGCGATTGCGCAGGCCGTAGGCCATGTTGTCGTACACCTTCATGTGCGGGTAGAGCGCGTAGTTCTGGAACACCATGGCGATGTCGCGCTCGGTCGGACCGATGGAGTTGACGATCTTGCCGTCGATCGCAACCGTCCCGGAAGAGATGGTCTCGAGTCCGGCGATCATCCTGAGCAGCGTGGACTTGCCGCAGCCGGAGGGACCGACCAGCACGCAAAGCTGCTTGTCCGGAATGGCGATGGAAACGCCTTTCACGGCCTCGACGCCACCGGCATAGACCTTTTTCATATCGTTCAGATCAACGGTCGCCATCGGCCCTCACTTCTCGGATTCAACGAGCCCGCGCACGAACCAGCGCTGCATCAGCACCACGACAAGGATCGGCGGCACGATGGCCAACATCGCCGTTACCATGACAAGGTGCCACTGGGTGTCGGCATCTGCGAAGGAGACCATCTTTTTCAGCGCGATGACGATGGTGTTCATGTCGTTGCTGTTGGTGACCAGCAGCGGCCACAGATATTGCGTCCAGCCATAGATGAAGAGGATGACGAACAGCGCCGCGATGTTGGTGCGCGACAGCGGCAGGAGGATGTCGAAGAAGAAGCGCCACGGCCCAGCCCCGTCGACGCGCGCCGCCTCGACGAGCTCGCCCGGAATGGTCATGAAAAACTGCCTGAACAACAGCGTCGCGGTGGCCGAGGCGATCAGCGGGATGATCAGGCCGGCATAGGTGTCGATCATGCCGAGATCGACCATCACCTTGTAGGTCGGCAGGATGCGCACCTCGACGGGCAGCATCAGGGTGATGAAGATCAGCCAGAAGAAGGTCATGCGCAGCGGAAAACGGAAAAAGACGATCGCGTAGGCCGACAGGATCGAGATGAAGATCTTTCCGGCCGCAACGCCGAGCGCCATGATCGTGGTGTTGAAAAGCAGCCTGCCGACGCTGACCCCGCCGATGCGCCCGACACCGCCGAACAGCGCCTCGCCGTAATTGTTCCAGAACTGGTCGCCGGGCAGCAGCGGCAAAGGCGGCTTGAGGATCGTCTGCAGCGTCTGCGTCGAGGCGACGAAGGTATAGTAGATGGGAAATGCGACGATCAGAATGCCGAGGATGAGAGCGGCATGGGCGATCAGGATGCGCAACGGGGACTGGCCGATCATCGCTCGCCTCAGCCGTAATGAACCTTGCGTTCCACATAGCGGAACTGGATGGCTGTGAGAGCGATGACGATGGCCATCAGGATTACCGACTGCGCCGCCGAATCGCCGAGGATCAGGTTGACGAAGCCATCATTGTAGACCTTGTAAACCAGCGTCTCGGTCGTCTTGCCCGGTCCGCCGCCGGTGACGGCATGGACGATGCCGAACGTGTCGAACAGGGCATAGACCGTATTGACGACCAGCAGGAAGAAGGTCGTCGGCGCAAGCAGCGGGAAGACGATGGTCCAGAAGCGCTTGGTCTCGCGAGCGCCATCGATCGCCGCCGCCTCGATCAGGGTTTTGGGCACCGCCTGCAGCCCGGCGACGAAGAACAGGAAATTGTAGCTGATCTGCTTCCATGCCGCGGCGGACACCAAAAGGATCATGGCGTGGTTGCCGTTGAGCAGCGGGTCCCAGGCGATGCCGAGACTTCTCAGCACATAGGACAGCGAGCCGATCGAGGGGTTGAACAGGAACAGCCACAACATGCCGGCGATCGCCGGCGCTACCGCATAGGGCCAGATCATCAGCGTGCGGTAGAGCGCTTTGCCGCGCACCACCTTTTCGGCCATCACGGCAAGCAGCAATGCCACGGCCATCGCCACGATCGCGGTGGCAAGCGAAAACGCGACCGTGACCTTGATCGAGTTGAGATAGGCCGGATCGGCAAGCACTTTCCGGAAATTGGCGAACCACACGAACTTGCTCTTCAGCCCGAACGGATCCTGCCTGAGCATGGACTGGTAGAGCGCCTGCCCGGCCGGCCAGTAGAAGAAAACCAGCGTTATGGCGAGTTGCGGCGCCACGAGCAGGTAAGGCAGGACCTTGTTGGGAAAAACGACGCGAGGGGTCAGCTTCGTGCTCTCATCATGCGAGGGTCGCCCACGCGAACCTGCGCGGGCGACGTTCCGTCTCGACAGCCAGGGTCTAGTTCCCCAACGCGTCCTTGATGGCGGCATTGCCGCGCGAGACGGCATTGTCGAGCGCCTGCTGGGCCGTTTCCTGGCCGGCCAGCATCTTCTCGAGCTCCTCGTTCTGGATATCGCGCACCTGCGGCAGATTGGGCAGCCGCACACCCTTCGAATTCTCGGTCGGCGCCTTGCCGGTCATCTGCAGGATCGGTGTCTCGCGGCCGGGGTTCTTGTCATAGAAGCCGGATTTCTTGGTCGCCTCATACGCTGCGAGCGTTACCGGCAGGTAGCCCGACTTCTGGTGCAGATATTCCTGCACCTCGGTCTTGGAGAGATAGGCGAAGAAGGCAGCGACGCCCTTGTATTCTTCATCCGACTTGCCGCTGAAAACCCAGAGGCTGGCGCCGCCCGGCGTCGTGTTCTGCGGCGCGCCCTTGGCGTCGCTGTCGTAAGGCAACTGGCCGATGCCGTAGTTCATGCCGGACTTGACGATGTCGCCGAGACCACCTGACGATTCCGTGAAGATGCCGCATTCGCCGGCGAGGAATATCTGCTTTGCTTCGGAGGTGCGTCCGCCATATTTGAAGGTGCCGTCCTTGGCGAGGTCCGCCAGCGCCTGAAAGTGGTTAACGAAGATCGGCGCGTTGATCTTGAGCTCGACATCGCCTCCGGCCAGTCCGTTCTGCTGGGTCGCCCAGGACACATTGTTCCAGGCGGCAAAATTCTCCAGATGGATCCAGGTCAGCCATGTCGAGGTGTAGCCGCAAGGAGCGGCGCCGCTCGCCTTGATCTTCTTTGCCGCTTCCCAGACCTCGTTCCAGGTCTTGGGCGGGCTGTTCACGTCGAGGCCGGCCTTCTGGAAGATGTCCTTGTTATAGTAGAGGATCGGCGAGGACGAATTGTAGGGGAAGGACAGCATGGTACCGTCCGGCTTCGAATAGTAGCCGACGATCCCGGGCAGATACTGGCTCTTGTCGAAAGTCATCCCGGCGCCCGTCAACACATCGGCCACCGGCTTGATCGCGCTTTCGGCCGCCATCATGACGCCGGTGCCGACGTCGAACACCTGGATGATGTCTGGCGCTTGGCCGGCCCGGAAGGCAGCGATGCCGGCATTTAGCGTTTCGGGATAGGTGCCCTTGAACACCGGCACGACCTGGTAGTCGCTCTGGCTGGCGTTGAAGTCCTTCGAGATCTTGTCGACGACCTCGGCATTGGCGCCTGTCATGGCGTGCCACCAGCTGATCTGTGTGACGGCAAAGGCAGAGGTGGTGGAAAACAGCATCAAGGCGGCACCGGCCGCGAAGCCGAAGAACTTCATGTTTTCATCTCCCGTTTGTCATTGGCGGAAGGAATACTCCCGCAAAGCCAATATGTGCCGCCCGCCTCCGTCGGACAACGGTTTTGTTGCTCCTCGGCATACTTCGCTTCCGGCTAAAGTAGCGAGAAGCAATGTAGATAGCCGGCTCACCAAAGGGCGAACGATACGCCGGCCCGGAAGGATTGTCTGCCAAGTCGGCCTCTGCCCATTGTCATTGCAAACCGTCCAGTGCTCTACAACCCGCAAAGCACGCTGTAGTTGCATGCGCAATAACTGATTTTTCAATCGTCGAGCCCTAATCAATTCCGACTTGATTGATGCGGGAAGATCAGGTGAAGCAGGATGTTGACCGTCTATAATTGCATCGTGCACGAGCACGATCTGAGATTGGTCGCGCTTGCGGCGCTCATCTGCGGAATCTCCTGTTATTCCGCGGTCAATCTTCTCCGCCACGTCCAGCAATCGACCAGTCGAAACCGCTATGCCTGGCTGCTGATCGCCGCCACGGCGACAGGATTCGGCATCTGGGCGACGCATTTCATCGCCATGGTCGCCTTCACGCCGGGAATACCCAACGCCTACAACGCGGAGCTTTCCGCGCTGTCGCTGGCCGCTTCCGTCATCCTGACGGCGGCGGGAATGTGGATCGCCACTATGCGTGGCGGCATCGATCACTACCTTGTCGGCGGCGCCGTGCTCGGCGCAGGCATCGCCGTGATGCACTATACCGGCATGGCGGCGTTCGAGGTCCAGGGCAGAATCGTCTGGAATGAGCTGCTCGTCGCTCTTTCGCTGGTGGCGGGCATCACGCTTGCCGCGCTTTCGCTGCTCGTTGTGCTGCGCCGCCCGTCGACACTTACGACGATCGCCGCCGCCATCCTGCTCACATTGGCGATCTGCACCCTGCATTTCATCGCCATGGGGGCCGTCTCGATCTACCCGGATTCCTCGATAGAGATCTCTCAATTCACGATAGCGCCGCTGTCGCAGGCCTTTGCCGCCGCGGCGGCGAGCCTGGTCATCCTCGTGCTCTCGGCCGCGGCGCTCAGGATCGATCTGCGCTTCCGCCGTCACCGGGTCGAGGCCGAGCGCATGCATGGCCTGGCCAACGCCGCCGTGGAAGGGCTCATCGTCTGCGACGGCAGCCGCATCGTCAGCGCCAACGACAGCATCGCGGCGCTGAGCGGCGCCACCGCCGGCACGCTGAACACGATGACGCTTGGCGACCTTTTCGGCGAGCGCATCGCCTCCAGCATCGCCGGCGGCAACGGCCAGGCGCAGGAAGCCGAGTTGCGCAGCCAGGACGGCACCCGGATCCCCGTCGAGCTGATCGCCCGCAGCATCGACTATTGCGGCAAGCCTCACGACGTCGTCGCCGTCCGCGATATACGAGAACGCAAGAAGGCCGAGCAGGAAATCATTCGCCTCGCGCATTTCGATCCGCTGACCGGGCTTGCCAATCGCCGCAGCTTCACCAGCCGGCTCGAGGCCGAGATCGCCGCGGCGGGCACGAGCCGCAAGGGCGGGCAGCTCGCGCTCATGCTTCTCGACCTCGACCGGTTCAAGGAGGTGAACGACCTTTTCGGTCATGCGGCCGGCGACGCCGTGCTGCAACGGGTGGCGCAATGCGCTTCGAGCGTGCTTCGCCACGGGCAGATGCTTGCCCGTCTCGGCGGCGACGAGTTCGCCATCATAGCGCCGAACCTTCCCGACCCGCAGGCAGCCGGCCGGATCGCCGAGGCGGTGCTTTCCAAGCTGCGCCAGGAGAGCCAGTTGTCGCCCGGCGGCGAATTGGTGTCGGCCAGTATCGGCATCGCCCTTTTCCCGCTCGACGCCGACGAGCAGGCGTCGCTGGTCAGCCACGCCGACACCGCGCTCTATCGCGCCAAGGCCGAGGGCAAGGACACCTATCGCTATTTCGAGGCTTCGATGGGTGCGGAGACGCGCGACAGGCGCGCCATGGAGCACGATCTGCGCCAGGCGGTGGCACGCGGCGAGTTCCGGCTGGTCTACCAGCCGCAAAAGGAAATCAGCAGCGGCAAGATGATCGGCTTCGAAGCCCTGATCCGCTGGCATCATCCCGAACGCGGCAATATCCCGCCGTCCGTTTTCATCCCCGTGGCCGAAGACAGCGGCGGCATCGCCCAGATCGGCGAATGGGTGCTGGCGACGGCTTGCGAGGAGGCCGCGCGCTGGAAAAATCCGCTGACGATCGCCGTCAATGTTTCGGCGGTGCAACTGCACAATCCGAATTTCAGCCGCAAGGTGCACGAGATCCTTCTCCGCACCGGCCTTGCACCCGGCCGGCTGGAGCTCGAGGTGACCGAGACGGCGCTTATCAAGGACATGCCGCGGGCGCTCGCGACCTTGCGGCAGGTCAAGGCGCTTGGTGTCCGCGTCGCGATGGACGATTTCGGAACCGGCTATTCGTCGCTGTCCAACCTGCGCGCCTTCCCCTTCGACAAGATCAAGATCGACGGCTCCTTCATCAAATCGGTCGACAGGAACGGCCAGGTCGCGGCCATCGTGCGCGCCGTGCTGGGGCTGGGGCGAGGCCTCGGACTGCCGGTTCTGGCCGAAGGCGTCGAGACGCTGGACGAATTGCGCTTCCTCGATGCCGAGGACTGCGAGATCGGCCAGGGATACTATCTCGGCAGGCCGGGCCCGATCGAGACCTTCAGCGAGCTGACCGGCGTGCCGGCGCCGGCGGCCAACGATCGCGTCACGCCTCGCGGCGGCAGCATCCTGATGCTGGAGCCGGCCGCCGCTGCGCTCAGCCTGACGGGCTGACCGCCGCCTCCACCAGCCGCTTGGCGTCGGGGCTCGACCATTCGGCCGGGCCGTTCATATGCGCGATCGGGCAGGCCCAGCGCCGGCTCATGTTCAAGGCTTGATCACGTCCACGCCTTCAATCGCTTTGTCGAAAATTTCAGGCCGCCGCAGCTGAAACTGTTCCTCCTCGACGAGCGCGAATCTCATCCTGTCGCATCGGAAGCTGCGCACTGCGTCACGATCTCGATCCCATCCGATCACGTACCAGACGGGATAGTTCAATAGCAGGAGTTGCGGTTCCACCAGCCGCATCGCTTTTCTGTTCTGCACGTCCGTGTAGCTGAAACGCAACACGCGTGTTTCGAGGAAGGCGCGAAACAGCGCATTGATGCTATCGCCGTCGGGGACCGCGAAGCCCTGTACGACCGAAGCGGATGCGCTGTGGCCGATGAGGATACGGTTCCGCAACGCTTCGATGCGGTCGCGGAGGGCCGGGGCGAAGGACGCCGTCAGCTTGCGCCGAATCGAGGATAGATTGGCAATCAGCCAGGGGGACTGAAGCTGCTCCGCGATGGCGAGGCTAACCAGCAGGTCGACCGCTTCGCGATAGGTCAGCGTCACGCGCCCAATACCCCATGTCCGGTGCAGCCGGACGCCGCCCCCTCGACCTCGATCCGACTCTACCGGCAGCCCTCGCTCGCGCAGGATCTCGAGGTCGCGGGCGAGCGTCCGCGCGCTGATGCCGAGCTCGCTGGCGATCTCAGCGATGGTCATTGGTTCGTCCGCTTTAAGACGGCTCGCGAGCAAATCAAGCCGGTCAAGCCGGCTGCGGGCAGAGGCACGTGGCATTGGAGAAATATGCCATAAAATGACAGCTTTAAAACTACGAGAAATCATCGCAATCGAGGATACGACAATGACTGCAATCACTGTGGAAATGGCGAAGATCAATTTGGCCGTCGGGAAATCAGAAGCCGAACTCGTCGCTGCATCAGAACGGTTTCAGCGAGAGTTTCTTGGCAGGCAACCGGGGTTCCTCCGCCGTGAGCTTCTACGGCTGTACGAAGGAAACTACCTCGATCTTGTCCATTGGCGAAGCGCTGCCGACGCCAGAGCGGTAATGGAGCATGCGATGGAGTCGCCCCAGTGCCAGGCGTATTTCGCGGTTATGGCGATGGACGCGGACAAGCCCGACGAGGGGGTTGCTCACTATACGTCCCTCGCGGTCTACGGCTGAGGTCCGCTCTTGGAGCCGTTCAAGAACGTCTTCTCGCCGGATTTGGTGCGCTGTCTGGCGGCGCACCTGAAGCGGTGCATGCGAGGATTCGATGCCGCGGCCTTTGCTGCCGCAATCGAGCCGCGGCTTGCCGGGCTGGAGCTCAAAGCACGAGCACAGTTGATTGCAGACCAGCTGCATGACGCCCTGCCTGCCGATCCGGCTCGTCGCGCGGAAATCCTGCTTGCGACGCTCCACCCTGACCGGCTCGATCATGCCGATCAGCCTTCCGATGAAGACGGCATCTGCGGATGGGCCATCATGCCGCTGACGATGCTGGTCGGCCACCATGGGATCGACGATTTCGACCGTTCGATGTCGCTCATGCGCGAGTTGACCACGCGCTTTTCAGCGGAGTTCGGCATCCGCTACTTGCTGCTCGCGGACCAGCCCCGCGCATTGGCGATCATGGCGGGTTGGATCGGCGATCCCAACCGCCATGTGCGACGATTGGTTTCAGAAGGTACACGGCCGCGCTTGCCCTGGGCCATGCAATTGCCGGCGCTGATAACCGATCCGGGGCCAGTTATACCGCTGCTTGAACGATTGCGCGACGACCCCGAACCTTATGTGCGTCGATCAGTGGCGAACCACCTCAACGACATTTCCAAAGATCATCCCGCCATAGTTATCGAATTTGCAGCTCGATGGATGATCGGAGCAGAGGGCGAGCGCAAAGCGTTGCTTCGGCACGCCTGCCGCACGCTCATCAAGCAAGGCCAGGCAGACGCCCTTGCGATTTTCGGAAGCCGCCGACCGGAAATCGAGATGGAACCGCCCAGGCTGTCGGCACGAGAAGTCAGGATGGGCGAAACAATCGACCTGTCAATCACGCTGCGGTCGCTGTCGACGCAATCGCAGCGCCTGACCATCGACTATGTGCTGCATCTCCTGAAGGCCGGCGGTTCAAGACGACCGAAAGTCTTCAAGGGTGGGAATATCGTCCTCGCCCCTGGTGAGGCGACGACATTCAGCCGCCGGCACGCCTTCAAGGAGGTCACGACGCGGCGGCACTATCCAGGCGCGCACGGGGTTTCGTTTCGAATCAACGGACAGGACACCGCGCAGGCAGATTTCTCTCTGTTATTAGATGGGCATAGCTGACCCGGGAACTTCTCCCGAACTGAAATTTTGGCAGACCCGCGTTCACGGCGCCAATGCGGTCTCCACCAGCCGCTTGGCGTCGGGGCTCGACCATTCGGCCGGCCCGTTCATATGCGCGATCAGGCAGCCTTCGCCGTCGATCAGCATCGTCACCGGCAGGCCCAGCGCCAGCCCGCGTGTCTTGACCTCGTTGAACAAAGCTATCGTCGGATCCCGGTAATAGCCGAGCGTCTCGACGCCGATCTCCTTGAGGAATTTCTTAGGCTTGGCGTCGTCGCCGGTGTCGACGTTGACCGAGACGACCTCGAAGGCGTCGCTGCCCTTTTCCTTCTGCAGCCCGTCGAGCGCCGGCATTTCGGCGCGGCAGGGCGCGCACCATGTCGCCCAGAGATTGAGCAGCACCGTCTTGCCGGCACGGTCGGCGATCGTCATCGGTTTGCCGTCGGGGCCGTTGAAGGCAAGGCTCTTCAGCGACTGCGGCGGATCGGCCGGCTGCAGCGCTGCCACCTGGCCGACGGCCTTTGCCGCGACCTGCCTGGCCCGCTCGCCCTTGGCCTTGCACGCGACGTCGTCCTTGCTGCTGCCGGCGGCGGCAACCTGATCTGGCGCGTTGTTGCCAGAACCGCTCTCGCTGACATATACCGCGACCGCGCCCGCCAGCACGCCCGCCGCAAGGGCGGCGAGGATGAGGCGCGGGGCCGGGAAGAATTTATTGCCGTCTGCCATTTTCTTAAAAACTGCTCCGGAGCACGGGTTATAGCGATGAGCGACAAGAAGGCCAGCAACCAGATGTGGGGCGGACGTTTTGCCTCGGGTCCGGCCGCGATCATGGAAGCGATCAACGCGTCGATCTCCTTCGACCGCAAACTCTACGCACAGGACATCCGCGGATCGATCGCCCATAGCGAGATGCTGGCGCAAACGGGCATTATTTCGGCGGCCGATCAAGAAAAAATCGCTCACGGGCTGAACACGATCCTGAAAGAGATCGAGGCCGGTAAGTTCGAATTCTCGACCAGGCTCGAAGACATCCACATGAATGTCGAGGCGCGCCTTGCCGACCTGATCGGTACGGCCGCCGGCCGCCTGCACACCGCCCGCTCGCGCAACGACCAGGTAGCGGTCGATCTGAGACTCTGGGTCAAGGAGGAATGCCAGCGCGTCGCCCTGGCACTGAAGGACCTCATCGCCGCGTTCCTCGAACGCGCCGAGGAGCACGCCGCGACTGTCATGCCCGGCTTCACCCACATGCAGGCGGCGCAGCCGGTGACCTTCGGCCACCATTGCATGGCCTATGTCGAGATGTTCGGCCGCGATCTGTCGCGCGTCCGCGACGCCATCGAACGGATGGACGAGAGCCCGTTGGGCGCCGCCGCGCTCGCCGGCACCAGCTTCGGCATCGATCGTCACATGACGGCGAAGGCGCTCGGCTTCCGCGAGCCGATGCGCAATTCCCTCGACAGCGTCTCGGACCGCGATTTCGCGCTCGAGTTCCTGTCCATCGCCGCGATCTGCGGCACGCATCTGTCGCGGCTTGCCGAGGAGATCATCATCTGGTCTACGCCGCAGTTCGGCTTCGTCCGGCTCTCGGACTCCTTCTCGACCGGCTCCTCCATCATGCCGCAGAAGAAGAACCCCGACGCCGCCGAGCTGGTGCGCGGCAAGACTGGCCGCGTCAACGGCCATTTGATCGGCCTGCTGACGGTGATGAAGGGCATGCCGCTGACCTATGGCAAGGACATGCAGGAGGACAAGGAATCGGTCTTCGATGCCGCCGAGACGCTCGACCTGATGCTGGCGGCGACCACCGGCATGGTGCGCGACATGACGGTGAACACGGCCGCCATGAAGAAGGCCGCCGGCGCCGGTCATGCGACCGCGACCGACCTTGCCGACTGGCTGGTGCGCAATCTCGGCCTTCCCTTCCGCGAGGCGCATCACGTCACCGGCCGCGCCGTCGCCCTTGCCGAGGAGAAGAAGATCGGCCTGGAAAAGCTCCAACTGGAGGACCTGCGCTCGATCCATCCCGGCATCACCGACGACATCTTTTCGGTGCTTGCCGTGCAGAATTCGGTGAAGAGCCGCGTGAGCTTCGGCGGCACCGCGCCGTCGGAAGTGAGGAAACAAATCCGCTACTGGAAAAAGCGGCTGACGAAGGCGTAATGCCGGGATGCAATGCGCCGAAAACTCAGCTAAAAGCGGCGGCACAAGAAAACAGTTCGAACGGATGGATCGATGACCCGAGGCAGGATTTTGGTGACGCTCGCGCTGCTGGCGGCGGTTGTCACCGTCACGGCCTGCGGCCGGAGGGCAGGCCTCGATACGCCCTACGAGGCTGCCATGCAGGCGCGCAAGGACGCGGAGAAGGCGAAGCAGCCGCTGCCGCCCGAGCCGGAGAAACCGGTCAAGGACAAGAAGTTCATTCTCGACCCCTTGCTCTAAAGCCGATGAGATCGCCCGATCTCATCGCGCTCCAACTTTCGGACCATTTCCCGTGAACCATTTCGACTACCGCGACGGTGTGCTTCACGCCGAGGACGTCGCGATCCCCGACATCGCAAAGCAGGTCGGCACGCCGTTCTATTGCTATTCGACGGCGACGCTGACCAGGCACTTCCGCGTCTTCAGAGAAGCTTTTGCCGGCCTCGACGCGCTGGTCTGTTACGCCATGAAGGCGAACTCCAACCAGGCCGTTCTCAAGACGCTTGCCAGGCAAGGGGCCGGCGCCGACGTGGTGTCGGAAGGCGAATTGCGCCGCGCTTTGGCCGCCGGCATCCCGGCCGGCAGGATCTTGTTTTCGGGCGTCGGCAAGACCGCGCGGGAAATGGACTTTGCCCTCACCGCCGGCATCCTCTGCTTCAACGTCGAGTCCGAGCCGGAGCTGGAACTGCTCTCGGCGCGCGCCGTAGCGCTCGGCAAGGTGGCGCCGATTTCGCTGCGCATCAATCCGGACGTCGATGCCAAGACTCACAAGAAGATCTCGACCGGCAAGGCCGAGAACAAGTTCGGCATTCCGTGGCAGCGGGCGCGCCAGGTCTACGCCCGCGCGGCAGAGCTCCCCGGCATCAAGGTGACCGGCATCGACACCCACATCGGCAGCCAGATAACCGAGCTCCAGCCTTTCGACGACGCCTTCGCGCTGCTGGTCGAACTGGTCGGCGTGCTGCGCGCCGATGGCCATGCCATCGAGCATGTCGACCTCGGCGGCGGCCTCGGCATCCCGTACCGCGTCGACAACAGCCCGCCGCCGCTGCCTGACGCCTATGCCGAGATCGTCCGCAAGCACGTCGACAAGCTCGGCCTGAAGGTGATGTTCGAGCCTGGCCGGCTGATCGTCGGCAATGCCGGCATCCTGGTGTCGGAAGTGATCTATGTGAAGGAAGGCGACGCCAAGAACTTCCTCGTCGTCGACGCCGCCATGAACGACCTGATCCGGCCGACGCTCTACGACGCCTTCCACGATATCAAGCCGGTGGTGCAGCCGCCGGCTGTCACGCCGCGCATGAAGGTCGATATTGTCGGCCCGGTCTGCGAGACCGGCGACTTCATCGGCCTCGACCGCGACCTGCCCAGGCTGAAGGCCGGCGACCTCATCGCAGTCGCCACCGCCGGCGCCTATGGCGCGGTGCAGGCCGGCACCTACAACACCAGGCTCCTGGTGCCGGAAGTGCTGGTCGACGGCGACCGCTTCCATGTCGTGCGGCAGCGCCAGACCTATGAGGAGCTGATCGGACTGGACTCGCTGCCCGATTGGCTGGAGTGACGCCTAAATCTTCTGCTGGATGAGCGCCTTGGCTTCGGCGATCCTGTCCTCGTCGCGGCGATAGAATATCCATTGCTTGGTGCGCTTGGCGCTGAGCAGGCCCGCCTGGGTCAAGACGCGCATATGTTCGCTGAGCGTCGCCTGGGTGATGCCGAGCTTTTCGGCGATCAGCAGAGCGCAGACGCCGTCCTCGACCAGATCGCCATCGGCCTGGCGCGGGAAATGGGCGGGCGGATCCTTCAGCCAATCGAGGATCTGCAGCCTGCGTTCGTTGGCAATCGCCTTGAAGATGTCGACCTCTTGCATTTAGCCATTTTGCTAAGTTACTAATTGAAGTCAATCCCAGGGAGCCTCGCATGCTGAACAGCAGGACGATCACGCGCGAACGCATCGCCGCCGTGGAGCCGCGCATCCGCCCATACGTCCGCCACACGCCGGTGATGCGCGTCGACATGGCCGATTTCGGCCGGCCGGCCTTCCCGGTCGACCTGAAACTCGAATGCCTGCAGCATTCCGGCTCCTTCAAGGCGCGCGGCGCCTTCACCAACCTGCTCGAGCGGCAGGTGCCCGAAGCCGGCGTCGTCGCCGCTTCCGGCGGTAATCATGGCGCTGCCGTCGCCTACGCCGCCATGAAGCTCGGGCACAAAGCGACGATCTTCGTGCCCGAGGTCAGCCCGGCGGCGAAGCTCGAACGCATCCGCGGCTACGGCGCCGAACTGGTCGTCGGCGGCGCGCGCTACGCCGAGGCGCTGGCCGCCAGCGAGGATTTTGCCGCCAGGACCGGCGCCTTGCAGATCCATGCCTTCAACCAGGAAGAGACGCTCGTCGGCCAGGGCACACTCGGCCTCGAGATCGGAGCCGACCTGCCCGAGATCGACACACTTCTGGTCGCCGTCGGCGGCGGCGGCTTGATCGGCGGCATCGCCGCCTGGTTCGCTGGCCGTATCCGCATCGTCGCCATCGAGCCGGAAGGCGCGCCGACGCTCTACCGCGCCTTCGAGGCCGGCAAGCCGATCGATGCGCCGGCGGAAGGCATCGCCGCCGATTCGCTGGCGCCGAAGCGCGTCGGCGAGATGATGTTCCCGATTGCGGAAGCCTTCGTGGAGCGCTCGATCCTGGTCAGCGACGACGACATCGTGGCCGCCCAGAGAGCGCTCTGGGACCGCGTGCGAATCATCGCCGAGCCCGGCGGGGCCGCTGCCTTCGCCGCGATGCTTTTCGGCCGCTACGCGCCGGCACCTGGCGAGCGCGTGGCCGTCCTGGTCTGCGGTTCCAATACAAATCCCGCGAATTTCTAACGATAATCTGGGCGAAGCTCTTCACGATTTTGGAACCCGCCTCGCCTTTGCCGTGTTTGCTGTTATTCTTCTGCTCATGAGGCTCGGGCTGTCCTGCCCGAGCAGGAAGGGCCGATGACGGAACGACCCATTTCCAGCGAACGCGGCCTGGCCGGGCGACTTGCCTTGAGCCGGCTGGCGACGCGGGCCTCGATGATCTTCGAGCGTGGCTGGCCGTTGCTGCTGCCGCTGGCAGTGGTCGCCGGCCTGTTCCTCAGCGTCTCGTGGTTCGCCCTGTTCCAGCGTTTGCCGGATTTGGCGCGGATCGGCCTGCTGATCCTGTTCTCCATCTCGGCGCTGGCGGCGCTCTATCCGCTGCGCTTCTTCCGCGTTCCTTCCACCGCCGAGGTCGACCGGCGCATCGAGGCCGCGAACGAGCTGCTGCACAGCCCCGTACAGGTGCAGACCGACAGGCCGAGCGGCGCGGAGAGCCTTTTCTCGCAGGCTCTGTGGCGCGAGCACCAGAAGCGCATGGCCGAGCGGCTCTCCAGTCTCGGCGCCGACAGGCCGCGCACAAACGTGCCGGATTACGACCGCTGGGGCCTGCGGGCCCTTGTCGGCCTGCTGTTCGTCACCGCCTTTGCCTTCTCGTTCGGTCCTTTCGGCGGCAGGATCGGCGACGGCTTCGTCGCCAGCGCCGCGCGCGATACCGTGCCGCCGCGCATCGATGCCTGGGTGACGCCGCCCGCCTATACCGGCAAGCCGCCGCTGTTTTTGACCGCCGACGTCAAGCAGGCCGCGCAGACCTTCAGCATCCCGCAGGGCAGCGACGTCTCGCTGCGCGTCACCGGCGGCTCGGGCGAGGAAACGTTGAGCTATGCCGACACGAACGGCAATGACCGCGCCATCGAGCCGGCCGCGCCGAAGGGTGTCGCCCCAGCCGCCGCCCAGCCTGGACCCAAGGTGCGCCAGTTCTCCGGCAAGCTGAGCACCAATGGCACGCTGACGCTCAAGTCCGGCGAGGACGACCTCGGCCGCTGGGCCTTCGCCATCATTCCGGACAAGCCGCCGACGATCCGTTTCGTCGGTGAGCCGAAGCGCGCCGTCAACGGCGCCATCGAGCTCAACTACCAGATCGACGACGATTATGGCGCGGCCTCCGCCAAGGCTGCCTTCGAGCTGTCGGATCCGCCGCCGGCCAATGCGCATCCGCTCTATGGCCCGCCCGACATGCCCCTGACCCTGCCGCGTCGCGGCGGCAAGGCGAACACGGCCAAGACGACCAAGGACCTGACCGAGCATGTCTGGGCCGGCAGCACCATCAAGCTGAAGCTCATCGCCACCGACGATGCCGGCCACACCGCCACCAGCGAAACCAGGACTTTGGTGATGCCGGAGCGGCCCTTCGCCAATCCGCTGGCCCGCGCCGTGATCGAGCAGCGCCGGCTGCTGGCGCTCGACACCAACGCCAAGCCGCGCGTGCTCGACCTGATGGACGCGATCACGCTGCGCCCCGAGGATACCTTCGACAACATGTCGCATTATCTCGCGATCATGAGCGCGAGGAGCCGGCTGAAACTCTCCGGGACCGACGACCAGTTGCGCAACGAGGTGGGTTATCTGTGGGAGATCGCGCTCGGCATCGAGGAAGGCAATCTGTCGGCCGCCGAGCGGCGCTTGCGCCAGGCGCAGCAGGCGCTGCAGGACGCCATCAAGAACGGCGCCAGCGACGAAGAGCTCGAGAAGGCGATGAAGGAACTGCGCGAGGCGATGAACCAGTTCCTGCAGGAATTCGCCCAGCGCGCGCAGCAGAACCCGAACGCGCCGCAGATGCAGCAGAACGGCCGGGAACTGCGCCAGAGCGACATCAACCGGATGATGGACGAGATCGAGAATCTCGCCAAATCCGGTGACCGCGACCGGGCCCAGCAGCTCCTGTCGGAGCTGCAGGACATGATGAACAACCTGCAGGCCGGCCGCCAGCAGCAGGGCGGCGAGCAGGACAGCGAGATGCGCCAGCAGATGGACAAGCTGGGCGAGATCATGCGCCGTCAGCAGGAGATGATGAACGACACCTTCCGCCTCGATCAGATGCAGCGTGGCCAGCGCGGCCAGAACGGCGACCAGCAGATGGGCGAGGATGGCGAGCAGAGCCAGTCGCAGGAAGGGCAGAAGCCAGGCCCCGGCGACGACCGCGACCCGCTTGGCCGGCAGAAGCCGATGACGCAGCAGGAATTCTCCGACGCGCTGAAGCAACTGCAGGAGGGCCAGGGCCAGTTGCAGAGCGAGCTCGACAAGCTGAAGAAGGGCCTCGAAGGCATGGGCATGCAGCCCAATGAGGGCTTCGGCGAGGCCGGCAAATCCATGGGCGATGCCGAGCATGCGCTTGGCGAAGGCGAAGGCGACCAGGCGGTCGGCCATCAGGGCCGGGCGCTGGAGGCGCTGCGCCGCGGCGCCAAGGACATGATGAAGCAGATGCAGGCCATGCAAGGCGACCAGGGCGGCAGCGAGCAGGGCGGGCGTCAGCAGGATGCCGACCGCGATCCGCTCGGCCGGCCGCGCGCCACCAAGGGTCCCGACGACGGCAACTCGGTCAAGGTGCCGGACGAGATCGATGTGCAGCGCGCCCGCCAGATCCTCGAAGCGATCCGCAAGCGCCTCGGCAACGCACTGAGCCCCGACATCGAGCGCAGCTACCTCGAACGGCTGCTCGAGCTGAAGTAGCCGTCAGGCCACTTTGCCGAAGTTCCGGGCGAGCCGGGCGGTTTCAATCAATCAAAGATCGGCTGTCGCTTGCGCCTGCCTGGTCAGCATGAAAGCCTCCCGGATCGCGTCCTCCATGCCGTCGATCGCTTCGCCGGCCGCCTGCGGATTTCGGTGCAGCACCACATTGGAGGAATCGATGTCGCCGAAGCCGTCGGCGGCCGTCAGCTCGCGGCAATCCGGCGGGATGTTGCTGCGTGAGATCGGCGCGATCGCGAGACCGGAAGTGACGGCCAGCGCCAGGCCGCCATTGGTGTCGCTGGTATAGGCGACGCGGTAATCGAGGCCGCGCTGCTGCAGCGACTTGATCGCGAAGTCGCGGCACCAGCCGTCGCGGCTGTAGAGCGCGATCGGCACCGGCCGCTCCTCATGCATGTGGTGCAGCGTCGATGTCACCCACACCGTAGGATCGTGCATCAGCACCTCGCCGCCGGAAAAGCCTTCCCACTCGAACACCACGGCGAGGTCGAGCTCGCCCGCCGCCAGCGCCCTCACCTGCGAGGCCGAATGGGCGTAGCGCACCGTAACCTCCACGCGCGGATGGCGTTTGGCGAATTCGCCGAGCGCCCGCGACAGGATCGAACGGCCGTATTCGGCAGGGATCCCGATGCGCACCAGCCCGCCGAGCGGCGGCGCCACCAGCGACGCAGCCGTCTCGTCGAGCAGCGACACGATCCGACGGGCGTTGCCGATGAGCTCGCCGCCGCGCCGCGTCAGCGCCACCCCGCGCGAGCCGCGCTCGAACAGGCTGTCGCCGACCATGTCCTCCAGCTTCTTCATCTGCATGGACACCGCCGACTGGGTGCGTCCGGCCTTTTCGGCGGCCTTGGTGAAATTGCCCGTCTCGGCCACCGCCACGAAGGTGCGCAGGAGGTCGCTGTCGAGGGTGGGCTTCATCGATATCGCCATAAGAAATTTTGATTGCTGGTATCATTCCAATTCGTTTGCAACATGTCAAACGCCGCAGGATAGTTGGTCTACCCATTGGATATGCGGCCGCGAGTTTCGGCCGCGGACCAATTCGAAGAGTCCTCACTCGTGCCCGCTGCCCGAAACGGTAGCGGGCTCTTTTTCGCTGGATCGACCATGCAGAACCGGACGGCGCTTGGCATTCTGAGCCTCTGCCTGGGTGTTCTCGTTTTTTCGTTGCAGGACCCGCTGGTGAAGGCGGTTTCAGGCGGCTATCCGGTGACGGAAGTGATAGCGATCCGCGCCATCGTCGCGTTGCCGATCCTTATCGTTATCGTTCATGCCGACGTCGGTCTGAAGGCTTTGTTGTCGAAGCGAGCAGGCATGCTGACGCTGCGCGCCTTCATCCAATTCAGCTCCTACACCGTCTACTATTTGGCGATCGCCGCCCTATCGCTGGCCGACGCCATAGCACTTTATTTCATGGCGCCACTCTTCATCATGGCGCTTGCCGGGCCTTATCTCGGGGAGCACGTCTCCTGGCGGACGCTGACGACCGTGCTCATCGGCCTGGTCGGGGTGGTCGTGATGCTGCGTCCGGGCGCCGGATTGTTCGACTGGGCAGCACTCCTGTCGCTCGGCTCGGCGTTTCTTTACGGCTTCTCGCAGCTGATGGCGCGCCGGATCGGCGACACCGAATCCTCCACCGTCATGGCCTTCTACCAGAACGGTGCCTATCTCACCGGCGCTGTGGCGGTCGCCACGATATTTCATCTTGCCGGCATCACCCACGCGGGCCATCCGAGCCTCGACTTCCTGGTGCGGCCATGGGTGTGGCCGGCGCTGCCGGACTTCCTGAAGATGGCCGCCTGCGGCTTCGTCGCTTCCGCCGGCATGATTTTGCTGTCGCAGGCCTACCGGATGGCGCCCGCGAACCGCGTCGCCACCTTCGAATATACCGGCATCCTTTGGTCGCCGCTCTGGGGTTTCCTGTTTTTCGCCGAGGTGCCGCGCGAAACGACGGTGCTGGGCGCGGCGCTCATTATCGGCGCCGGCCTGGTTGCGCTCAACGGTGAACGCCGGCGCAGTGCGGCACCAACGGTCGCCGCGACCGGCGATGCTGTCTAAACGGTCAAGCGAAGCAGCTTAAGGCCCGACCGACGCGGGCGCGGATTTCGGCCAGCGTGAACGGCTTCTGCACGACGTCGAGGATGATCCCGTTCAGTTCCTCGGCGCGCTCGCGCTGGTCGGCATAGCCGGTCATCAGCATGATCTTCATCGCCGGGAACTGTTTTGCTGCCGCCGTCGCCATCTCGATGCCGTCCATCTCCGGCATGCGGATGTCGGACACCACGAGATCGTAGCCGCCATGCGCCTGCCGGATCAGCGCCAGGCCCTGCGCGCCGTCGGCGGCAATGGTTACGTTGTGCCCATCGCGCTCCAGCGCGCGGGCGGCGAGGGTACGGACGGACTCATCGTCCTCGACGATCAGAAGTTTTGCCATGCCGAAATACATGGCGGGGAAACGTTGACTTTTTCTGAAAATTTGAAAGGTCGATGGAGCCTTTCGGCGCCTTATGCGTCACCCTTGACGACGCCGACAAACGGCAACTCGCGAAAAGCATGCGCGACATCCATGCCGTAGCCGACGACGAAATAGTCGGGACAGTCGAAGCCGACATAATCGGCGTTGAGCGTGGTCTGGCGCCGCATGCGCTTGTCGAGCAGCACCGCGATGGCGCAACTCCTGGCGCCGCGCGACAGCATGAGGTCGCGGGTGAAGGAAAGCGTCTTGCCGGATTCCAGTATGTCGTCGATCAGCAGCACGTCGCGGCCGGCAACTTCATTGTCGATGTCGCGCAGCACCTTGACCTCGCCGCTGGTGGTGCCGGCGCCATAGCTGGAGATGAAGATGAATTCCACCTCGGGCGACAGGCCGACATCGTGCATGGCGCGGATCAGATCGGCGGCGAAGACGAACGAGCCCTTCAGGATCGAAATCACCAGAAGGTCGTGGTAGTCGCGCCCGGCGATCTCCTTGGCGAGCTCGAGATTGCGGCGGGCGATCGCCGACGCCGAAAACAGGACCTCGATGTCCTTGCCGCGCACAACTGGCATCGATTGCCTTTCTTGAGAGATCGCCTAGCCGGCGAAGATTACAGAGACGGTTTTTACACCGTTTCTAGGCACATCGAGCCGGCTGGAAAAGCCGAATCTTTCGCCGGGTGCCAGCGGGCGGTTGGATGTCCCCAGCCTGTAGCGGATGACGTTGCTGGCTTTGTCGGTGACGCGTATCTCGATTGGCGGCAGCGACTCCGATCTTGCGCCGTCATTGGCGGCCTCGCCGTCGACGAAAAGAACGGGCTTCAATCCCGAAGCATCGATTCGCGACGTCACGCCGGAAATGCTCAGCGCGCTTGCCGGCTGCGCAGCCGCCCAGAAAGGGCTCTGACGCACCAGCGCGTGCCCGCCCGAGACCCAGAAAGCGACGAGTGCCGCGCCCACGCCGGCGGTCCAGAAGACCGGACCGCCGCGCGAGGCCGGGCGCGCTGGCGCGGCCTCCGGTTTGCGCAGCATGCCCATGCCTTCGATGGAGGGCGTCGAGGGCGTTGGCGGTGGCGCCGCGATCGGTCCCGGACGGGCTGCGAAACGCGGCAGCACAACATAGTCGGCATCGACGATGTCGGGCGGCACATCGAGCACCGCGCGCTCCGGCGCGGCATTCGCCGCCGTGCCGGTCATGATTTCGCCGGAAACAGGGCGCGCGGTTCTATCCTCAGCCATTACGGCCCCAGTGCAATCTTCGTTTGTTTTGGGTAAACGCAAATGGTTAACGCTTCCCCACCGGAACCGCTGTGAAACGTCGAAAACGAGCCGAAATTAACCGACCATTAACCATGCCGGCCGATGGTCTTGGCAAAGAACAGGCCGGCAGGACGCCGCCCAAGGTTTCAGGTCGCCGAACGTGATCCGCTTCGAAAATGTCGGCCTCCGCTATGGCATGGGTCCGGAGATCCTCCGCGACATTTCCTTGCACATTCCGGAGCGCTCCTTTCAGTTCCTGAGCGGTCCCTCCGGCGCCGGCAAGACGACCTTGCTGCGCCTTCTCTTCATGTCGCTGAAGCCGACGCGTGGGCTGATCACCATTTTCGGCAAGGACCGCTCGCGCATCTCGCGCGGCGAGCTGCCGCTGCTCAGGCGTCGCATCGGCGTGGTGTTCCAGGATTTCCGCCTGCTCGATCATATGACCACCTATGAGAACGTCGCGCTGCCCTTGCGCGTGCGCGGGCGCGAGGAGGCAGGCTACCGCACCGACGTCACCGAGCTCCTGAAATGGGTCGGCCTCGGCGACCGCATGCACGTGCTGCCGCCGGTGCTGTCCGGCGGCGAGAAGCAGCGCGCCGCTATCGCACGCGCGCTGATCGAGCAGCCGGAGATCCTGCTTGCCGACGAGCCGACCGGCAATGTCGATCCGCCGCTGGCGCGCCGGCTGCTGAGGCTATTCATCGAGCTCAACCGGCTCGGCACCGCCGTGGTGATCGCCACCCACGACCTCGGCCTGATGGAGCAGGTCGATGCGCGGCGCATGATTCTCGCCGGCGGAAGGCTGGACGTCTATGACTGACCTTCCGGCCGATCACCTGCATGACGAAGCCGTCGAGACGACGGCGGCGGTGCGGCGCGTTCAGCGCAAGATGGCGCCGATCGTGCCGGCGCAGAACATCGCCGGCCGGGCACTGGTGCTGGTCATCGCCATCATGACCTTCCTGTCCTGCCTGACCTTCGGCGCCGTGACGCTGGTGCGCGACACCGCTTCGGTGTGGGAGAACCAGATCTCGCGCGAGGCGACGATCCAGATCAAGCCGGTCGAGGGCCTCGACATGGAAGCAGCCCTCGCGCAGGCCTCGCAGATCGCCAGCGAGTTTCCCGGCGTGAAGGGCACGAAGATCGTCGACCGCGAGGCGACGGCGCGCCTCTTGGAGCCGTGGCTGGGCACCGGCCTCAACATCGACGAACTGCCGGTGCCGCGCCTCATCGTCGTCACCATCGACGAGGCCAGTCCGCCCGACTTCGCCGCCATGCGCGCCGCGATCACGCCCAAGCTGCCGAGCGCTGCGCTCGACGATCACCGCACCTGGGTCGACCGGCTGGTCGCAATGGCGCATACAACGGTGACGATCGGCTTTGCCGTTCTGGCGCTGATATTGTCGGCGACGGTGCTGACGGTGGTGTTCGCCACGCGCGGCGCCATGGCGGGCAACGGCCACATCATCGAAGTGCTGCATTTCGTCGGCGCCGAAGCCCGCTTCATCGCGCGCGAATTCCGCTGGCATTTCCTGGTCACCGGCATGAAGGGTGCCGCCGCCGGCGGCGCGGCGGCCATTTTGGTCTTCATCGTCTTTTCCTGGTGGTCGTCGCGCAACATGGCGACGCCTGAGGCCGACCAGGCGACCGCGCTGTTCGGCAATTTCGCCATCGGCTCCACCGGCTATCTCGGCGTCGGCCTGATGGTGCTGGTGATCGGCGCGCTGACGGCGGCGACCTCGCATGCCACGGTCGTTGCCTATCTCAGCGATATCGACATCCGCCAGCCGGATGCGGGCTGATCATGACGCGATCGCCGTGGGACGAAATGAACACCGGTCTGAAACCGTTATGTTCGGGAAGGAAAACGATCACAGAGTGGGAGCTGCCGTAACGCAATGTGCGCCGCCTTATCTATCAAAGGCCGCATTTCAGAGTTAACCATAGGATGTTTTCAGGATTAACCTGGGGATGATGGACGCGCGGGATTCGATCGGAACGGCTGGACGGATGCCAGCAGCGCTTGCGCGCGGCGCGGTGCCTGCAAGGTCCGGGCGTCTGAGATTTGCGCTTCGTATCTGCTCCTTCTTCGTGCTTGCCCTGCTGGCGCTTTTCGCCGGCGGCTTCGGATGGTTCGCCGACAAAGTCAGCAGCATGACGACGCCGGCCAATCCGGCCAAGGCCGATGCCATCATCGTGCTCACCGGCGGCCAGTCGCGGCTCGACGCCGCCATGGATCTGCTGGCGTCGGGCAAAGGCGAGCGGTTGCTGATCAGCGGCGTTCACCCCTCGGCCAGCCGCCGCCAGCTGCAAGTGGCGATGGGCGGCGACAAGCAGCTGTTCTCCTGCTGCGTCGACATCGACCGCGCCGCGCTCGACACGATCGGCAATGCCGAGGAGAGCGCCAAATGGGTGGAAAGCCACGCCTATGGCAGCATCATCCTGGTCACCAACAATTATCACATGCCGCGCAGCCTGCTCGAGATGGGCCGGCTGCTGCATGGCGCGCGGCTCGAGCCCTATCCGGTGGTCAACACCAATCTCGGCAACGGCAGCTGGCTGACCAAGCCGGAAGCGCTGCGCGTTCTGCTCACCGAATACAGCAAATACGTGCTGGCGCTGGCGCGCGGCGTCGTTCCGCTTCGCCCGACCGCCGAGGGCGTCACCATCGCCGAAGCTTCCACAGTCAGGAAGAACTAGTTTCTCCCGGCACAGAAATTTTAGCGAATCGGATAGCGCTTGCATTGGCAGATCGCATGCCTTGGCGATTGGCCGAAAACGCCCCTCGCTTCGTCATCCTATGGCGGAGCAAGGAGCGAAGCGACGCGGCGCAGACCATAGGATCCATGCCGTGGCTTCGACGTGCCGCTGCGGTGCAGAATTCTGCTCCGCTGCGTTCTTCGGCTAAGGTCACGGCATGGATCCTTGGGTCTTCGCTCCGCTTCGCGTCGCTACGCCCAAGGATTGTTTGAGAAGGATCGGGTAGTTTGGCGGCCGGGACTGCAGGCCCATCACAGCCAGCAGTCCCGGCGGCAGGCGACCGTCCTAAGGACCGGGTAACACCCGACGTCATCATGGTCCCTGCCGTCTTTGTCCGCCATCGCTTGGAGAGTTGATTGGCCGCTGGCCTGAGCCACGCCCGCAAACAATCCGAAGCCTTTTAAGGATACCACCAGCATGGCCTTCTTGCACCACCAGCCGCAGCTGTGCCTCGGCTTCGACATCGCCAAGGACACCATCACCGTCGCCGACGGCACCACCACCCGCACCATAGCCAATCAGCGGCGTGCAATCCGTGCCCTCCTCAAGCGCTACAAACACATCGACCTTGTCGTGTGCGAGCCGACCGGAGGTCATGAAAGCCTGCTGCTCGAGGAGTGCCTGCGCGCCGGCATCGCCTGCCACCGCGCCGACACGCTCAAGGTCAAAAGCTTCATCCGCTCCTTCGGCACCCACGGCAAGAGCGACGCCATCGATGCCGGCATGCTTTCTGCCTACGGCCGTGAGCGCTGGGAGAAGCTGTGCCTGTGGCAGGCTCCGGATGCCGATGCGACACGCCTACGCGCCTTGGTTCGCCGCCGCCAGGAGCTCATGGCCTTCAGGGGTGCTGAGAAGAACCGCCTCAAGGCCCCCGGCGGCCGCGGGCTCGCTGCCTCCTTCAAGGCGATGATCAAAGCCGTCGACAATCAGATCAAGACCATCGAGGCCGACATCCGCGAACTGATCGCCAACAGCCGCACCCTCAAGCACCGGGCAGCCATATGCACGGCCATGGACAATCTCGGCCCGATCATGGCGGCCAAGCTGCTGGCCAGCTTGCCCGAGCTCGGCTCCCTGACCCGCCGCAAGGCTGCAGCCCTTGCAGGGCTCGCGCCTCATCCAAACGACAGCGGCCAAAAACACGGCTACCGCAAAATCCGTGGCGGACGCCCTGACGTCAGAACCATGCTCTACATGCCGGCCCTGTGCGCCGCAGCCGGAAAGGGCGAGTTCGCAGCCTTCTACAAACGCCTGCGCGCCAACGGCAAAAAGCCTATGGTGGCCATCGCCGCCGTCATGCGAAAGATCGTCGTCACCCTAAATGCCAGGCTCCGGGACGCCATGATTCCTCAGAGTTGATGACGACGTTGGGAAAGCCTCGCCTAATCACGAACGTTTGCGATGATTCACCGAAACGAGCATCTGCAACCTTTCAATCCCTGTGTCGAAGAACTAGGCTTCATTGTCGCGCAGGCCTGCGACCTCCTGTTCCAGATCGGCGATGCGCCGGTCGCGTTCGGCAAGCGCCGCGGCCACGTCTGCTGCTTCAAAACGCTGCGGAATGTGCTGCGGGCAATTGGCATCCCAGGCTGTGACGGTGAGCAGAATAGCCTGCTCCGGCCGCGCCTTGTAGTTTGCCGGCATCAGCCTTGCCGTCAGCGCCGCATCGTCTTCGACCACCCGCGCCCTGCCCCAGATCTTGATGCGCTGCCGAAGCATGTAGTCGATCAGGAACAGGAAGGCTTGGGCGTTGTCTTGAAGATTGCCCTGGGTGATGAACTGCCGGTTGCCTGAGAAATCGGCAAAGCCGATCGTGTGCTCGTCGACCACTTTTAGGAAGCCGGCCGGGCCGCCGCGATGCTGGATGTAGGGCTGGCCCCCGGCATTGGCCGTCGCCAGGAAAACGCTGGTCTGCGCCTCGATGAAGGCGGCGAGATCGGGGGTGATCGTTGCCTGCCAGCCGCCCCGCTCCTCGACGCGAGCATAGGTTCCGCGCGACCCCTTGCGGGACTGAATGGCCTTGACCGTAGGCGTGAAGGCGACATCGCTGGTAAAGGCGTTCATGCCGGTGCTCCTCTAACCAAGTAGCAGGACATTTAGTCCCTTCCGAAATCCGGAGGTAGAAGGCATATTCGTAATCTGTCCTTCCATTTTCCGGAAGAATGAATGGATCGCCTTGACGCCATGTCCCTGTTCGTCGCCACGGTGGAGGCCGGCAGCCTCTCCGCCGCCGCGCGGCGCGCCGGCATGCCGCTGGCGACGGTCAGCCGCAAGCTCTCCGAATTGGAGAAGCATCTGAAGACGCGTCTGCTCAAACGCTCGACCCGGCGCCTCACCCTGACCGACGCCGGTCAGTCTTATCTCGCCGCCTGCCGCCGCATCTTGGATGAGGTGAGCGAAGCCGAGCGCGCCGCCGCCGGCGAATATTTGAGCCCGACCGGCGACCTGGCCGTCACCGCGCCGGTCGTCTTCGGCCGCCTGCACGTGCTGCCCGTGATCACCGCCTTCCTCGCCGCCTATCCCGACGTCGACATCCGCCTGACGCTGTCCGACCGGATCACCCAACTGGTCGAAGAGCATATCGATCTCGCCGTGCGCATCGGCGAGCTTCCAGATTCGGCCATGGTCGCAACGCGCGTCGGCGCGATCCGCCGCATCGTTTGCGCAAGCCCGGCCTATCTCGCCGAGCACGGCGTGCCACTTGAACCGCGCGACCTGGCGGCCCACAGCTGCGTCACCTTCGAAAGCCTTGCCGCTCTTGCGACATGGAGCTTCGGCACGGGCAAGAGCGAGACCGCGGTTTCGGTCCGCTCGCGGCTGCAGGTCAACACCGCCGAGGCGGCAATCGATGCGGCGATCGCCGGTCTCGGCCTGACCACGGTGCTCTCCTACCAGGCGGACGCCGCCGTGCGCGCGGGCACGCTTCGCGTGGTGCTCGAGCCGTTCGAGCCGCAGCCCTGGCCGGTCAGCCTTGTGCATGCCGGCCAGGGCCTGCTGCCGGTGAAGCTGCGCGCTTTCCTCGATTTCGCCGCGCCGCGCCTGAGGGAGAGGCTGGCGCGGTCATTGTGACGGGGTTCGCTCGCCACGCCGTTTCCTTTTTGCCCGCGCTTGGTGTAACCAACGCACACTTTCACACCGGGCTCCTTCCCGCATGCTTTATATCCGCTCGCTGGCGTTCAACCTTGCCTTCTATCTCAGCCTGGTCGTCCAGATGATCTTCTGGACGCCCTTCTATTTCCTGTCGCCGCGCCATCGCGCCTGGTTCGTGCCGAAATTCTGGTCGCGCACCTCGATGTGGCTCTACGACAAGATCGCCGGCACCAGGAGCGAGATCACGGGCGCCGAGAACCTGCCTGAAGGGTCCTTCATCCTGGCGCCCAAGCATCAGTCCTTCTGGGACGCGATCGCCTTTTTTCCTTATCTCGACGACGCCTTGTATATCCTGAAGCGGGAGCTGACCTGGATCCCCTTCTTCGGCTGGTACATCATGAAGATGCGCATGATCCCGGTCGACCGCGGCAGCCGCTCGAAGGCGTTGAAGGCGGTCGTTGCCGCGACCAGGCAAGAGATGGCGCGCAATCCCCGCCAGCTCATCATCTATCCCGAGGGCACACGCCGCCCGCCGGGTGCCGAGCCGTCCTACAAATACGGCATCGTCGAGCTCTACACCCAGCTCGGCGTTCCCGTGGTGCCGGTCGCCCATGTCGCCGGCCTCTACTGGCCGCGCCGCAAGTTCATGCGTTATCCCGGCACCATCAAGGCCCGCTTCCTGCCGCCGATTCCGCCCGGGCTCGACAAGGAGGAATTCATGCAGCGGCTGATCGGCGAGACCGAAGCCGCCTGCGATCAGCTTTTGATCGAAGCCTCGCGCGCGCCGAACCCGCCGCCCATGCCGCCGACGGCGGTGAAGCGGCTAGCGGAGCTTGGCGCGGCGGCACAGGCTAAAGCATGATCCCGAAAAGTGGGAACCGGTTTTCGGAGAAAGATCATGCTCCGCAAAGAGTTAGATCGGGATGGCGATTCAGCGAAACGCCATCACGATCTAAGGCCTGACTCACGGCAGCGCCGCCAAGGCGGTGGTCAGCACCAGCGTCGCCGCGAAAACCAGGTTGATGACCCGCGACGCCGACGGATTGCGCAGCAGCCCTGCGAAGACCGTTCCGGCGACAAGCCAGAGCACATGGATGGCGACGATCATCGCGGCGAGCACCAGCAGCTTGCTCGAAAGCCCCAGCTCATCGACCTTTGACGAAGCGCCGGCAAACACGGCGCCGATCGCCACATAGGCCTTCGGATTGGCGACGGCGAGCATGAAGCCGCCAAGGAAGGTGGGATGTGCCGCGTCGTTTCCGCCTTCGGTCAACGGCCGCGCCGTCGCGATCCTGAAGGCGAGATAGAGGATATAGGCGGCCGAAGCGATCGTCAGCATGGGCGCCAGTCCCGGCATCGAAGTGAGCACGCTGACAATGCCGGCGGCCACCACCAGAAGCACGGCGATCGTTCCAAGCACGACGCCGCAAGTGTAGCGCAGCGAGGGCCGAAGGCCGAAGGCTGCGCCGACGGCCGTGACGCTGATCGTCGCCGGACCCGGACTGCCCATCACCACGGTGGCCGCCAACACCAGCGCCAGCAATTGCTGCCAGGGCTGCGCTCCAGACAGAACTCCTCCGGCCATGCCGAACCTCAATTCCCGCCGCGATACGGCAAGGAATTATCGCGGGGCTCCCGCATGGTCTTGGACGATCGTGCGGACTGCACCAAGGTATGTTGAGATTCAGGTCAGGCCGAGCCGGAGTCGAAGACGGGCGCGAAGCGACCAAAATGGCGGCATCCGAGAACCGGAGCGGAGCGTACTTAAAGTACGTGAGCACCGGCCCACGCCGGCCGTAGCCTTAACTGCCACACCACTCTCAAGTCATGGATGCTTCGGCCGGCGAAGGCCGGAAGCGCAGGAGGCCGCCATTTGCAGACCGGCATCACCTGAATATCAACACGCCTTAGGCGCTGGCCCGGTCGAGCGCTCCGATATCGTCCGCGGAAAGTTTCAGCGATGCAGCACGGATCAAGCTGTCCATCTGGGCGGGCGTCGTGGCGCTGGCAATTGGTGCGGTGACGCCCGGTCGCGCTATGATCCAGGCCAGCGCCACTTCCGCCTGCTTGGCCGAATGGCGCCCGGCGGCGGCATCGAGCGCGGAGAGAATGCGCATGCCGCGCTCGTTGAGATACTCGGCCACATCTTCACCGCGCTCGCTCTGACCGAGATCGGCCTTGGAGCGGTATTTGCCGCTCAGGAACCCCTTGGCGAGGCTGAAATAGGTGATGACGCCGAGACCCTCCGCCTTGCAGAGATCGAGCAGCGGGCCATCCAGCGAAGAGCGGTCGTACAAATTGTATTCGGGCTGCAGAACTTCATAACGCGGCAGGCTCCGCAGACTGGCGACGTCGAGGGCCGCGCGGAATTGCCCGGCATCGAGATTGGAACAGCCCGGATAGCGGATCTTGCCCTTCTCGAGCAGGCGCTGATAGGCGCCGAGCGTTTCCTCGTAAGGCGTGGCCGGGTCCGGCCAATGCGACAGATAGAGGTCGATGACGTCGGTTTGCAGCCGTTTGAGCGACGCATCGACGGCTTTCTCGATGTAGGCCGCGGACAGATCCCGCCTGCCCTGGCCCATGTCGGAGCCGACCTTGGTGATGACGACTATTTTGTCGCGGTTGCCGCGGCTCTTCATCCAGTTGCCGATGATGGTCTCGGATTCGCCGCCCTTGTTGCCCGGGACCCAGCGCGAATAGGCGTCCGCCGTGTCGACGGCATTGAAGCCGGCCTCGGCAAAGCGGTCGAGCAGGTCGAAGGAAGTCTTCTCGTCGGCGGTCCAGCCGAAGACGTTGCCGCCCAGAACCAGCGGCGCGATGGAAAGGTCGGTGCGACCGAGACGGCGTTTCTGCAAGATTGATCTCCGATGCTGGGATGGGGCCTCGACGCCGCCCAAGGATGGATTGCCGAGATGGATTGCGGTTAAGCTAGGTCTTGTCCCGCCGAGGTCAAAGGCATGGTTTTGCTTTTTGATCGGGCCAGGCCGTCACGAAGGCGCGACCTGCCGCCCAACCTGCTCCAGCCAGTGATCGCGAATGCCGAGCGCTTTCAGGTGCTCGAGCGTGCTGAGCACATAGTCCTCGTTCCGGCCCGACTGGCCGACGGCGCCGCGAACGACTGCCGCGGCATGGCTGGCGTCGAGTCCGCCGGCATATTGCTCATGCGCGCGGTCGACGATGTAGGCGACCGCCTCGACCGTTCGGTCTCCTCCCGCCCTATTCCCGTCGAGCCGGACATCGAGCATGCGTTCGAGATAGACATTGGTCACCAGCTCGCGCTCGCGCAGGTAGGAAAGCACTTCATTCCGCAAATCGCCCGGCACGCGGAACGCCAGGCCGATGCAGGAGCCGCCGCGGTCGAGACCCAGCACCAGGCCCGGTCTCTCGCGTGTGCCGCGATGCACGAAGGAATAGACGCAAAGCGACCGGCGATAGCCGTAAAGGCGGGCCCGCCGCGTCTCGACATGTGCGAATCCCGGCCGCCAGATCAGCGACCCATAGCCAAAAACCCAAAAATCGCCCATATCGCCAAGCCTGATCGCACTCGAGTGACGACATCGCACCGTGAGGTGTTTCTTCTGTCCCCCGCTTGTTGTGCATGAGATTAACAGCCCGCTCGCCGCACGAGGGGTTAACGAGAGCCGCAGCATGACGTCAAGTGACGAGCGATCGCGCAAACCTCGCCGCCGGCTGTTCTGGCTTGCCGCATTCATTGTCGTGCTGTTCGCGCTCTACAGCGCCGGCTGGTTCTATCTTGCCGACCGCCTCAAGACGGAGACCGACCAGGCGGTGGCCAAACTCGGCACCAAGGGCATCGCCGCCGGCTGCGCCAACCTTACCGTCAGCGGCTATCCGCTGAGCTTTGCCGTTTCCTGCGACAGCCTGGCCTATCAGGACGATAGCAAAAACATCGCCGCCTCCACGGGCAACTTCAACGCGGTCGCCGGGATCACGCAGCCTTTGTCGCCGGTGGCCGACGTGCGGGGCCCGCTCAGAACCTCGGCGCCGGGCATGCCGCCGCTTTGGATCGACTGGGACAAGCTGAACGCGACGGTCAAACTGTCCTGGCCGCTGCCCAGGCGCGTGTCGCTGCAGGCTGAAGGCCTGTCAGGCCAGACCGACCCGGCTGACGATTCCGATCCAGCCGAATTGTTCTACGCGGCAAACGCGGCCGGCCAACTGTCCCCCAAGGACCAGGACGTCGTCTATACCGGCAGCTTCAGCGATCTTGAAATCGATGCCGACGCGATCGGCGGCCGCGTGCTGCCGGCGCTCGATGGCGGCGGTGAGGCGACGCTGAAGAACGGCGTCGCGCTGATCGCGGCACCGCCCAAAAGCCTGCGCGGCCAGTCGGTCGACATCGCCAAGCTCGACCTGTCGTCCGGAACGGCGCGCGTGACGGTGTCCGGACCGGTCTCGGTCGACGCGGACGGGCTGATCGACGCCAATCTGACGATCAAGCTCAAGGATCCGAAGGCGGTGGCCGCCATTCTCTCAGGTGCGATCCCCGAGCACAAAAACGAGATCGAGCAGGGTTTTGCCGGCCTGGCCATGCTCGGCAACGAGCCGTCCATGCCGCTCAGGATCGTCAAGGGCAAGGCCTCGCTCGGCTTCATCCCGCTCGGCAAGATCAAGCCGGTCGATTGAGGGCTGCGATGGCGGAACCGGTCAGACTGCTCAGCGTCGGCGCATTCACCCTCGACACGATCCTTCGTGTCGAGACGCTTCCGACGCATCAAGGCAAGTTCATCGCCAGCGACGGCATCCAGATCGCCTCGGGCATGGCAACGAGCGCCGCTTGCGCCGCGCATCGCCTCGGCGCCAGCGTATCGCTCTGGGCGAGCGCGGGAGACGATGCGGTCGGCGACCAGCTGATCGCCGAGATCGAGGCGGAGGGCGTCGACTGCAGCCTGGTCCGCCGCGTCGCCGGCGCGCGCTCGGCGCTGGCCGCGATCCTGGTCGATGCCCATGGCGAACGCGTCATCGTGCCGTACTACGACAGCAAGGCGCAGGCAGATCCCAACTCTCTGCCGCTTGCCGACCTTTCCAGCTTCGATGCCGTACTGGTGGATGTGCGCTGGCCGGGCGCCGCGGCGCTCGCCCTGACAGCGGCGCGGGACGCCGGCCGTCCGGCGATCCTCGACGCCGACACCGCACCGATCGAGGTGCTGGAGCGGCTCTTACCGCTGGCCTCGCACATCGTCGCCTCGGAACCGGCGGCGCGTATCGTCTGCGGCCATGCGCTCTACCCGGAAAGCGCCTGCGCAGATCTTGCCTCGCGCACCGACGCCTTTGTTGCGGTGACAGGCGGCGCTGCCGGAACCTGGTGGCATGACAAGGCGGCCGGCCGCGTCCGCCATGTCGAGGCGCCGAAGGTCAAGGCGATAGATACGCTCGCCGCCGGCGACGTCTTCCACGGCGCGTTTGCCGTCGGCCTTGCCGAGGCGATGCCGCCCGAGCAGGCGCTACGCTTTGCCAGCGCCGCCGCGGCGCTCAAATGCCTGCGCTTCGGCGGCCGGCTCGGTGCTCCGGACAGGGCCGAGACGCTGGCGATGATGGCAGCGCACTGGCCGCCATCGACCTGACTAAGATTTGGCCCCAGGATGTTCGACCGCCTGGCGGCCGAAGTCCGGCACATCGATGTCCTGGCCGGCCTCGATGATCGAGCGGCGGATGGCGCGGGTACGGGTGAAGAGGTCGAACAGCTTTTCGCCGTCGCCCCAGCGGATCGCCCGCTGCAGCGAGGCGAGATCCTCCGAGAACCGCGCCAGCATCTCCAGGATCGCGTCCTTGTTGTGCAGGCACACGTCCCGCCACATGGTCGGGTCGGAGGCCGCCAGACGGGTGAAATCGCGAAAACCGGAAGCGGAATATTTGATGACTTCCGTCTTGGTCACCGATTCCAGGTCGTCGGCGGTGCCGACGATGTTGTAGGCGATGATATGCGGCAGGTGCGAGACGATGGCCAGGGTCATGTCGTGATGCTGCGGGTCCATCGTGTCGATGTTCGAGCCGCAGCGCCGCCAGAATTCGGAGAGCTTCTCCAGCGCCTCAGGATCGGTGCCCGGCAGCGGCGTGAAGATGCACCAGCGGTTGTCGAAAAGATCGGCAAAGCCGGCATCGGGGCCCGATTTTTCCGTACCCGCCAACGGGTGGCCCGGGATGAAATGCACGCCGTCGGGCACATGCGGCTCAATCTGCGCGATCACCGATGCCTTGGTCGAGCCGACATCGGTGAGGATGGCGCCTTTCTTCAGCGCCGGCGCGATCTCGGCGGCGACCTCGCCGGACGAGCCGACCGGCACCGAGATGATGACGAGATCCGCGTCGCGTGCCGCTTCTTTGGCCTCGGTCGTGTAGGAATCGCCGAGGCCGAGTTCCTCGGCCCGCTTGAGCGTCGCTTTGCTGCGCGTCGCGATGGCGATATGGCGGGCAAGCCCCTCCCGGCGGATGACGCGGGCGAGCGACGAGCCGATCAGGCCGATGCCGACCAGCGCTATTTTCTCGAACATCGGTGATGTCATGGTGCTTCAGCTTTTCAGGAAACTCGTCAGCGCTTCGACGACGCCGCGATTGGCCTCTTCGGTGCCGATGCTCATGCGCAGCGCGTTCGGGAAGCCGTAGCCGGTGACGCGGCGCAGGATATAGCCCCTCGCGCTGAGATAATCGTCCGCGGCCGCCGCCGAATGCCGCCTGTCGTCGGGAAAGTGGATCAGCACGAAATTGCCGACGCTCGGCGTCACGCGCAGCCCGAGCAGGGTCACCTGTTCGCTGACCCAGGCCAGCCATTTCTCGTTATGCGCCACACTGCGCTCGACATGGGCGCGGTCGCGGATGGCCGCGATGCCCGCCTCGATCGCTGTCGCGTTGACGTTGAACGGTCCACGCACCCGGTTGATCGCATCGACGATATGCGCCGGGCCGTACATCCAGCCGACGCGCGCGCCGCCGAGGCCGAGCTTGGAGAAGGTGCGGGTCATGACCACGTTCTCGGCGCTGCCGGCCAGCTCGATGCCGGCTTCATAATCGTTGCGCCGCACATATTCGGCATAGGCCGCGTCGAGCACCAGGAGCACGTTCTTCGGCAGCCCGGCATGCAGCCGGCGCACCTCCTGGAACGGCACATAGGTGCCGGTCGGATTGTTGGGATTGGCGAGGAACACGATCCGGGTCGCCGGCGTCACCGCGGCGAGGATCGCGTCGATGTCGGCCCGCTCGTCGGTTTCCTTGACCGCGACCGGTCTGGCGCCGGCGGCCTGGATGTAGATCTTGTAGACCATGAAGGCGTGTTCGGTGAACACGGCCTCGTCGCCCGGCGCGAGATAGGTTTGCGCCAGGAGCCCCAGTATCTCGTCGGAGCCGTTGGAGCAGACGATGTTTGCCGGATTGAGCCCATGCACGTCGCCGATCGCCTCGCGCAGCCGGCGAGCTGAGCCGTCGGGATAGACATCCAACCTAGAAGCCACGTCCCGCGCGGCCTCGATCGCCTTCGGCGACGGCCCGAGCGGGTTCTCGTTGGACGACAGCTTGTAGACTTTCGTCACGCCGGCCGGCGCCGTGCTCTTGCCCGGCACGTAGGCCTCGATGTCCATGATGCCCGCGCGGGGCGTCGGACGTGGCTGATCCTGCTTCATGTCACAAATCCGTCGAGAAGGCCGTCGAGGCCGCAGCGGAAATACAGGCCGTGGCCCCGAATGTCGAGTGCCGGTGCTTGCGCCAAGATGCCGATCCCAAGGTGCTGCCCCCAAGATGCTGCCCCCAGGGATGCTGCCCGTTGACGAAGCGCGGCGCTGGTCCTAGAAGAGCAGCCGGACTCCGTGGTGATTTGGCCGGTCGGCTTGCAGCCACGTTAAACAATTCGCTAAAGGGCCGTTTGCAACCTGTAACCGGCTTTGCGAAGGCAGGCCGGTTTTTTGTTGTCCGCTGCCGGCCGGATACCGCATCGGCGAAATCGATGCGGACTGGATGGGGAATGCGATGGCCGCTCAGCGCGCTCTAAGGACCAACAACGAGGCCGACCACCCGTCGAGCCCGGTGTTGCAGTTCGGCCCCGACAAGCCGCTGAAGCTCGATGCGGGCACGGTGCTGTCGCCGTTCCAGGTCGCTTACCAAACCTATGGCATCCTCAACGACGCCCGCTCCAACGCCATCCTCGTCTGCCACGCGCTGACCGGCGACCAGCATGTCGCCAACACCAATCCGGTGACCGGCAAGCCGGGCTGGTGGGAGGTGCTGATCGGCCCCGGCAAGATCATCGACACCAACCGCTTTTTCGTCATCTGCTCCAACGTCGTCGGCGGCTGCCTCGGCTCCACCGGCCCGGCCTCGATCAATCCGGCGACAGGCCGGCCCTACGGCCTCGACCTGCCGATCATCACCATCCGCGACATGGTGCGCGCGCAGCTGATGCTGGTCGACCATTTCGGCATCGAGAAGCTGTTTTGCGTGCTCGGCGGCTCAATGGGCGGCATGCAGGTGCTGGAGTGGGCCGCCAGCCATTCGGAGCGCGTCTTCTCCGTGCTGCCGATCGCCACCGGAGCCCGCCATTCCTCGCAGAACATCGCCTTCCATGAGGTCGGGCGGCAGGCCGTCATGGCCGATCCGGAGTGGCACGGCGGCAAATATCTCGATTTCGGCAGACGTCCGGAAAAAGGGCTCGCCGTGGCGCGCATGGCCGCCCACATCACCTATCTGTCGGAGGCGGCCCTTCACCGCAAGTTCGGTCGCAACCTGCAGGACCGCGAGGCGCTCACCTTCGGTTTCGACGCCGACTTCCAGATCGAAAGCTATCTGCGCCACCAGGGCATGACCTTCGTCGATCGCTTCGACGCAAACTCCTACCTCTATCTGACCCGCGCAATGGACTATTTCGACCTCGCCGCCGACCATGGCGGACGGCTGGCCGATGCCTTCGCCGGCACCAAGACGCGGTTTTGCCTGGTATCCTTCACATCAGACTGGCTGTTCCCGACCGGGGAGAGCCGCTCGATCGTTCATGCGCTGAACGCCGCCGGCGCTTCCGTCTCCTTCGTCGAGATCGAGACCGATCGCGGCCATGACGCCTTCCTGCTCGACGAACCGGAACTGTTCGCGGCCATCAACGGCTTCATCGCCTCGGCCGCCCGCGCCAGGGGACTCAGCCTATGAGCGGCTCGCGATCTCTTCGTTTTAGCAGCATTTCTGCGACACCGAGCGATTCCGCCTTGGCTTCGAATGCTCTAAGGCCGCGGGTGTTCCCATGAGCGTCAATCGTGCCCAACGTGTCGATCTCGAGGTTATCAACGATCTCATCCCGGCCCGTTCGCGTGTCCTCGATGTCGGCTCGGGCGACGGCCTGCTGCTGGAGCTTCTCCAGGAGACAAAACAGGTCGACGGCCGCGGGATGGAGCTGTCGCAGCGCGGCGTCAACGAATGCGTGGCGCGCGGCCTTTCCGTGATCCAGGGCGATGCCGACAAGGACCTCGAATTCTATCCCGACAAGGGCTTCGATTTCGTTGTGCTGTCGCAGACCTTGCAGGCGACCCGCAATCCGAAGCTGGTGCTCGACGAGCTGCTTCGGATCGGCAACCGCGCCATCGTATCGTTCCCCAATTTCGGCCATTGGCGCGTGCGCTTCTCGCTGCTGATCAAGGGCAGGATGCCGGTCACCAAGGATCTGCCCTATTCCTGGTACGACACGCCGAACATCCACTTCTGCACCATCCGCGACTTCGTCAATCTGTGCGAGGAGCTTGGCGCAACGGTCGAGAAGGCGACCGCACTCGACGCCAACGGCCAGAAGATCGGCCTGTCGATGCCCTGGTGGTTCTGGAATTTCTTCGGCCAGCAGGCGGTGTTTTTGCTGAAGCGATGATCGGGATGCAGCTTTTTCGTCGGCGGCCGCCGACGGTTAAAATCCCTCCGGACATTCTGTCGGAGATACGAGCGGGAATTCTCGTCTGCACATCGCCGCGCAGCGGCAGCAATCATCTTGCAGGACTAATGGCTTCGGCCGGGTTGGGCAATCCACTGGAATGGTTTGGCGGTCGCCGTCTGCTTGAACTGCCCGGCTACCCGCGCGAACCGAGCGCCCAGCTTCTTCGTGCGTTGACGGAGGGGCGGTCCTCTTCCGGAGTCTACGCGATCAAGCTCTTCGCGAGCCAGTTCGCTCAAGTGGCCAAGAAGGTGAACCTGCCGGCCAGTCTTCCGAACCCGCGCTATGTGCGCCTGACGCGTAGCGATCTGCTGGGCCAGGCGATCTCATGGGCACGCGCGCGGCAAACCCGCAGATTCCGCTCCACTGAAGTCAGCCATGCACCGCCACGCTACGACAGCGGAGCGATTGCCGAGTCGCTTGAGAAGATTTTGATGGAGAATTTGGCTTGGGATGCTTGGTTCGCGAAAAACGGACTGTCTTTTCTCGCATTGACCTATGAGCAAATTCAGCAAGATCCGGTTGGAAGCCTCAAGACGATCGCGCAGCTGGCGGGTGTAGAGCCCGTCTGGAGAACGAACCTCGAGTCAGGTCTCGAAGTCCAGCGCGACGCGATCAACGACGAATGGAGAAAGCGTTTCCTGTCTGAATATACCGACCCGTCGAGCTTCCGGCATGGAAAAAACTATATCCGTGGCTTCTTGAAGAACTAGCAATCGGTGAACCGCCAATCGAAGCGGAAACTCGCAAATAGATGGCGCCTTTGATCGTTTGACAGCATACGTTCAGGGCTATAGCGACTATCCCGATAAGCTGGTGGTGATTAACTCTATGGCTGAACATCCAACCTATTCGATCGTCGTGGAGATGGAGAACGCCAAATCCATTGACTGGGACGAGATTGGCGTGGGCCTGAAGGCCCTGGCGCGTGAAATTGCTGCCGTTTCCGCAACTGGTTTCGCAAGGCCGAAGGTTGTCGTGTCGCATGGCGGGCCCGATTCGGACGCCGATTTGCTGCGAGCGAGCATCGACGCTGAAGCACCTCAACTTACGCAGGTTGCCGAACTGACATTCGCGGCCTGCTCCGGTGGTCGGTATTACGACCTCAAGAACAATGGCGTGCCCTTGACCGAAGGAAACATCGTCGTTTTCCTGGATTCCGACACAGTCCCCGAGCGGGATTGGCTCTCAACTCTGCTGAAGCCCTTCCAACACCCGGAAACCCTCTGCGTAAACGGGCATACCTATCTTTCCTACGACGATTTTTTCTCGCGAACCTTTGCTTTGATCTGGTTCTTCCCGATGGCCCGGGGGGACGAAAGGTTCGCCTCGAAACGTGCGATCAATGCCAACAACATTGCCTTCCAACGCGACTGGATAGCCAGCCATCCGTTCCCGGCACACAACGGCTTCAAGGTTTCCTGCACGCTGCTGATGCACCAGCTTTGGCGCGAGGGCCACAGAATCGTCAATGTCGATGCGCGCGTCTATCACTACTCGCCGCGCGGCTGGCGGTTCTTCTATTGGCGCGCGCTGGTGACCGGCAGGGATGCCGACCGAAAATTCGTCGAGCTCCATTCCCCCACCCGCGCCCAGCGTATCGTCAAATCGTTCACACGCTGGGGGACGATGTCGTGGCGCACGACACGACGCGTGATCGGTCATGCGCCGCAAACGGGCATGCCAATCTGGCAGATTCCGTTTTCAGTGGCGGTCGGCCTGGCCTTTTACACGCTGGCATTTTTCGGCCATTTCAGCCTCGCAGCCGGTCTCGTTCGCGACGAAATCGAGATCGTGCCGGACTATGTGGGCCACAGTTGAGGACAAGTCGCCCGCAAAGTGTTGCTTTCAAACCGCATGGCTTTGAAGAAATATGCTCCGAACTTGATCCTGACGCGACGCTTCAGGTGACATAGACGCCTCTTTTCTGTAGCGTTTTGTCCATCCGGGGGCGGACACGGAGGGGCAGGTACGAGATCCAACCGATCATCGCGTATCCGCTCCACAACGAAAGTTAGATGCCGGCTGCTTCCGACACAGCTCCGCTGATCACCGTGATCACGCCGACGCACAACCGGCGCAGCCAGGTCGTGCGCGCCGTGGAAAGCGTTCTTGCCCAGACACTTACGCGCTTCGAGCACATCGTGGTCGACGATGGCTCGACCGATGGGACGGCCCTGGCGCTCGCCGAAATTCGCGACCCCAGACTGATCTATGTCGGGGCGAAATGGCGCGGCGCCAATGCCGCGCGCAACGCGGGCATCGAGCGCGCGCGGGCGCCGATCGTGACCTTCCTTGATTCGGACGATGTCTATCTGCCGGACCGCCTGGAGCGGACGGTGGCGCATTTCGACAAAAACCCTTCGCTTGAAGTGCTGATCAGCTCCTTCATCTCGGTGAAGGGCAACCGCAGCACCAAATGTATCAATCGCCAGGCCTTGCTCGACAAGAGCACGCTGCAGCGCGCGCTGGTCTCGCAGACGATCTTCATCGCCGGTTCGGCGATTAGCGCCCGGCACGAATCGCTGCTTGCGATCGGTGGCTTCGACAGCGACATCACGCGCATGCAGGACCGCGAGCTGCTGCTGCGTTTTGCCAACCGCGGCGGCGCCCTGCTGTCGGAGGAGATCGACTGGAAGAAGTATAATTCGGAGAACTCGATCTCCGGCCGCCGCGATGGCTATGTCGAGGCCTATGCCAACTTGATCGGCAAGCACCCTTATATCGCCGACCGTTATCCCGACGTGCCGCCCTATATGATCGCGCGCCAGATCATCGCCGATACCCTGAAAGGCCGGCTGCCTCAGGCTTTCTCGGGCTATCTGGCCAACCGGTCGTCCAAAGCCCTCGGCTATTCGCTGCCGCAACTGCTGCGCGGCTATGTTGTCGGCCGCCGCTGGCGTCGCGATTGCTATGACGAATTCCGCGCCAAATATGGCGCCCGGGCGGCCTGAGGCGCACCAAGTGGTGCCTCACCGATCCAGCTCCGGAAAATACGGATCGGAAAACCGCTGCCGCAGCCGCTCGCCGAGCAAGCAGTCGGTCGGCGCCTCCGCATCGACGCGGATCTTTGTGGCATCACCGACACTGCTCACCTCCTGGATCAGCTTGCGGCGGATCGCGGTCGAGAATTCGGACGCCGCATAGATCGGCAACACGAACGAGCCGGGGCCGCCGGTGACGCAATCGGCATAGTAGCGATCGAGACGGCTGACGCTCGGCGACGGGCTGATCAGGATCGGCAGGCCGTTGATGATTATGCCGCTGGCCAGGGCGGCGTCACGGGTCAGGGCGACAGGCAGCCCGGCATTGTTGGGCCCGTCCCCCGATATGTCGATGACCCGACGCGGCGCCGAAAAGCCATTTTTCTCCAAAAGCCCGGCGCCGAAGCCGAGAGCGCCGGAAATCGAGGTGCCGCGAAAGCTCCGGAACGGCCGGCCCGCGATCTTGTCGGCAAAGGCGTTGGCGCTGTCTGCGCCGTCGATGACCTGCCAGGCGATCACGCCGTCGTCGCGCACGACGCCCGCCCATTCGAAATAGGCGAGCGCGATACGGCCCTTCGGGCCTGAGCGCACCGCGCTGATGAAGTCGGGATGGCGCAGCGCCTCGACATAGCCGGCGCGCTGCAGGGCGAACTCCCCTTCGTCCATCGACTGCGAGATGTCGACAGCCAGCACGAGCTCGACATCGACGGGCGTATCGCCGCCGATTGCAGGCATTGGCGCCGCCTCGGCGCAGGCAAGGCAGGCAAGCAGACTGAGCAGCTTGAGCATGGCACAGCTCCGACCACGCCGGGATTCTTCCCGGCGATCGCGGCGAAATAAAGCTATTTCTTGGCTCTCGCCGCGGTCGGTGGCGGTTCGATCGCCCCGGCGCGCAGGCGGGCCGGCTTGAGCGCCGATCCGCCGCTGTCCTTGACGATGGTAAGCGCGCGCGGGAAGAACTGGTTGTTGTGCAGGCCGCGCCCGATATTGAGGATCGCAGCGTCCGCCAGTCTCGCCTGCAGCATGGCCAGCACGCGCCGCAACGTGGCGCCGTCGAACGTATCCAGCGCTTCGTCGATGATCACCCATTTCGGCTTCCTCAGCGCAAGCCGGGCAAAGGCGAGCAGCCGCTGCTCGTCGTCGGCCAGCTCATGCTCCCAGCGCGCCGAGCGGTCGAGCTGGGATGACAGGCGCTCCAGGCCGACTTCGTTCAGCACCGCTGAAATCTCGGCGTCGTCTATCCTCGCGCCTTCGGCATGGTTGAGCGCGTCGCGCAGCGTGCCGAGCGGAAAATAGGGCGTGCGCGGCACGAAGAATGGCGTCTCCCCCGCCGGCATGCCGATGCGGCCGCTTCCCCATGGCCAGAGGCCGGCGATGGCGCGGAAGAACAGCGTCTTGCCGGCGCGCGGATCGCCGGTGATCATGACGCGCTCGCCGGCCTGGATCTCGACGCTCGTCTCGGCAAGCTTGGTGCAGCCGTCGGGCGACGCGACTTCGAGCTTGTCGAATGTCAGCTTGCCATTTTCGTTCTCGCCGAACTCGATGCGCTTTTCCTTGGCGTGCAGGATGTCCGTTTCGCCAAGTGCGATGCGGAAGTCGGCGACGCGCATCAGCGTTGCCCGCCAATCGGCGATGGCGCCGATATTGTTGATGAACCAGCGCAGCGAGGAATTCACCTGGTTGAAGGCGCCGACCGCCATCATCAGTCCGCCGAAGCTGATGTCGCCGGCGAAATAGACCGGCGCCGCGACGAGGATCGGCGCCACCACGGTGACCCAGCCATAGGCGTCGGTGACCCAGGACAGGTTGATCTGAGCGCCGTAGATGCGCCGCATGGCGCCAAGCACGCCGCCGAGGTCGACATCGAGCCGCCGGCTGGCGTCGGCCTCGCCATGGGCAAGCGCGATGGCGTCGATATTCTCGTTGATGCGGACCATGGAGGAGCGCAGCTCCGCCTCCCGCGTATAGCGATCGCTGTTGAAGCGGATCAGCGGCCGGCCCACCAGCCAGCTCAGCCACGAGGCGATGCCGGCATAGAGGATCGCCGCCCAGACCATGTAGCCGGGTATGGCCAGGGAATGGCCGCCGACATGGAAGACGAAGCCGGAAGAGAGCTCCCAAAGCACGCCGATAAAGGACACAAGAAGGATGAAGGACTGCAAGAGGCCCACGCTGAGATCGGTCGACAGATCCGACAAATGGCCGGCATCCTGCTGCATGCGTTGGTCGGGGTTGACGCCGATGGCTCCCGCGTGGGTGAGCCGGAAGGCGCGCGCCGGCCGCATCCATTCATCGATGAGGTCCAGCGTCAGCGCCTCGCGCAGCCTCAGCCGGATCATCTGGTTGAGCCAGGTCTGGCCGACGTTGAGCACCAGGAGGCTACCGGCGATTACGGCAAAAACCATCAGCTGGTGCAGGAAACCCGGCAAGTCGCGCCGCGCCAGGGCATCGTAGAAAGGCTGGTTCCAGCGATTGAGCAGGACCTGCCCGACCGATGTCGCGACGATGACGCCGACAATGCCGATCGATACCCACGAAAGCTGCCTGCGAACCGGAGACGTCTTCAGCGCCTGCCTGATTGTCGCCAGTTGGTCACGCAGGCTGCTTGCCTCGACCGAGACAGTCTGTTCGGTTTCTGGCTTGTCAACCGTTTGGTAGTCCATGTGCAAAATCCCTGCTTTCGGGAATGGTCATCGACGCCGATGCCGCGCCGTGTCCCCGTCCCTGAGATAGGGCGATGATTGCCGTGCGGCGCAAGGCTTGATCCCGATCACGAACGCGTCACTTGCCCGGTCCGGGACATTGCCTCGGTCGTCTTTCGTCCAAGCCGCGTCGCGCCCTGCGGCGAGAACACCGGCACGAAGACGCGGCGCGAGGCGCGCTGCGCGACTGGCACGCCCTGGTAGAGCCGCTTCTGCGCCTCGACGACGATGACGCCGGAAAAGATCGGCCAGAAGCGCCGGCCGGCGCGCTCCAGCACATTGTGGAACTGCATCATGAAACGCCGCGGCGATGGCGGGAAGAACAGCGCGTCGGACCATGCGGCGGGCGTGAAATTCGCCTCGCGCAGCAATTCGGTGAGCTGGCCGCGCGAGAACGGCCGGCCATTGCCGAAGGGCGTATGCTCGAAGCGCGCCCAGACACCGCGCCGGTTGGGCACGACGATGACGACTCTGCCCGCCGGCGACAGCACGCGCCAGATCTCGTTCAGCGTCTCGCGCGGATTTTCGACATGTTCGAGCGAATGCACGAGCAGCATGCGGTCGATGCAGGAATCGACCAGCGGCAGCTCCTCGTCGAAGACCAGCGCCGTCGCCGTCGGTCCCGTCGCCGGCCACACCACCGCCCCTTGCGTCGCCGGCATGAAGGCAAAGACTCGCTCGGCATCGGTGCCGAATCGCTCCAGCCAGGGCAGCGTGTAGCCGAGGCCGACCAGACGCTCGTTGGGAACGCTTGCCCATATCGATGAGAGCGCCATGGTGATCGCGCGCTCGGCCAGGCGGCCGAGCGTGGTCGAATAGAAGGAACGGAGGTCGACGATGTCCGAATGCATGCGGGCGACGGTAGCCGCGATAAATGCCGAGTTCAACAAAGGCCGATGACATCGGCCGCCGGCCGCCCTATGTCTGCGGCAGCTCCTGCATCGGCCCGAAATCGGTTTCGATTTCGGAAAGCACGATGCGGCAGATACCAAGTATTAGAGTGTCCTTTTGTGCATCCACCTGGTTGCACGGCGCTCTAGCGGAGAGCGATGGGATGCCGGTCGAAATCGAACAGTTCATGTGCCGCACCGACAATTTCGGCGTGCTGGTGCACGATCCCGAAAGCGGGCAGACGGCGATCATCGACGCTCCGGAGGAAGCCCCGATCCTGGCCGCGATCAAGCGCACCGGCTGGACGCCGACGATGATCCTGACCACGCATCACCATGGCGACCATGTCGAGGCCAACCTGGCCCTGAAAGAGCGCTTCAAGCTCACCATCGTCGGGCCGGAAGCGGAAAAGGCGAAGATCCCCGGCATCGACGAGACCGTCAGGCAAGGTTCCGTCATCCGGCTTGGCGAGGAAAGGATCGAAGTCATCGAAACGCCCGGCCACACCGCCGGCCATGTCTCCTACCATCTGCCGGCCTCGAAAGTGGCCTTCACCGCCGACACGCTGTTCGCGCTGGGCTGCGGCCGGATCTTCGAGTGCAAGCCGCCGGTGATGCACGACTCGCTGAAGAAGCTTGCCGCCCTTCCGGCCGAGACCGTCGTCTATTGCGGCCACGAATACACTTTAGCCAACGCCCGCTTCGCGCTGACCGTCGACCCCACGAATTCAGCCTTGAAGGAGCGCGCCGTCAGGATCGAGGCGCTTCGCGCCGACAACAAGCCGACCCTGCCGACGACGATCGGCGAGGAACTGTCGACCAACCCGTTCCTGCGCTGGCACGACCCGGCGATTCGCAGGCATCTCGGCATGGAGCGGGCGAGCGACGTCGAGGTGTTCGCGGAAATCCGCAAGCGCAAGGACCATTTCTAGAGCTGTTGCCCGAAAGTGCGCAAAGCAATTCCAGGAAAAGTGTGAAACCGGAATTGCGCTAAAATAAAGAGCGGTTCTGCGATAACGACATGCATCAAACAAAGACCGGCATGACCAGCGCCGCTGAAATCATCGCAACGCTCGGCCTCGAGCCGCACCCCGAAGGCGGCTGGTATGCCGAGACTTTTCGCGATGGTGCGGGAGGCAGGCGCGGCCATTCGACCGCGATCTATTTCCTTCTGGAGCAAGGCCAGCTTTCGGCCTGGCACCGGGTGAAGGATGCCGCGGAGGTCTGGCACTTCTATGCCGGCGCGCCGCTCGCGCTCGCCATGCATGAGGAAGGCACCGGCGCCGTCATCGAACAGGTGCTGGGCGCGGCACTTGCCTCGGGCGAGCGGCCGCAGATCGTCGTGCCGGCAGGCTGGTGGCAGTCGGCGCGCAGCCTCGGCGAATGGACGCTGGTCGGCTGCACGGTGGCGCCTGGCTTCGACTTCGCCGCCTTCGAGCTGGCCGAGCCGGGTTGGCAGCCGAAAACCGCTTAACTCAGCAGGAAACCGAGCGTAGTGGCGAGTTGGGCTGCATAGTAGAGCACCCAGACCGCGTAGCGCATCCAGACGCGCTGCGGCGAGATCGCCGCTAGCAGGAAACGCTCCGCTGCCAGCAACCCGTCCGAGGCCATGAACAGCACGGCGCCGGCGATGACCCAGGGATGGTAGCCGGTGAGCGCCGAGATGCCCATGGCGAGGATCGCGGCGACATAGACAGCGATCGGGATACGGAGCGATGGGCCGACGCGGCGCCACAACGCGGCGAGCATAACGATGACGAACGCCGCCATCGCCAGCGCCATCGCACCACGCCAGGATTCTGCGGCGAGCAGCCCGATCCCGCCGCCTGCCTCGAGGAACAGGGCGACATAGGCGATATGCGCGGCAAGAAAGCTCGCCAGCCCGCCGAGGAAGGCCTTCTCGCCGTGCTGCGAGAGGAACGCATCGCCGACGGCGCTCAGCGCCAGCGCCGCGACGAGCAGCAGCGGACCGCCCTGCATGACGGCGAGCGCCGCCAGCAAGGCGACGGCCAGCGTCTTCGCGGCGGAGCGGGCGAGCCGCGGCGACAGTTCGAGCGCAAAGGCGTAGATCGCAGCAGCTGCGATCGAAAATAAAAGCGTCGCGTTCGGGTTGGCGTCGATGCCGCCTGGAAACGGCATCATGCGTGCGCCCCGCCGGTCGCGGGCCTGCGCGGCAACAGCGACTTGGCTGCGAGTGCTGCTCCGCCGGTGATGAGCACGCAGGCCGCGAGGATGCGCGGCGACGGCTCGGCCACGCCCGCGGCGATCAGCACCAGCGTCGACAAAAGCGGCGCGGCGTAGCTTGCGGCGCCCAGCACCTGGATGTTGCCGCGCTTGACGCCGATGTCCCAGGCATAAAAGGCGGCCCCCACCGGCATCAGGCCGAGCCCGATGACCGCCAGCCACTGGCCCGGGCCGTCGGGCAGCACGGTTTTTTCGAGCAGCAAGTGGCAGGCGAGCGAAAGCACCGACGTCGCCGCACAGAACCATGTGACGATCGAGGTCGGCACCGACGGGAAGCGCCGCGACAAGAGCGAATAGGACGACCACAAAAGCGCGCAGACGGCCGCCATCGTATAACCGAAGGCGTAATGCGCGTCGAAGGCGAGCCCACCGCCCTTGGTGACGATGAGGAAAGTGCCGGCCAGCCCGAGCAGCGCGCCGACGACATGGTTCCAGGCAAGCCGCTCGCCAGGCATCAGCGCCGAGCCGAGCACGATCAAGAGCGGCCACAGATACGCGATCAGGCTCGCCTCGACGGCCGGCGCGTTGCGCAGCGCGGTGAAGTAGAAGAAATGGTAGCCGAACAGGCCGGCAATTCCGATCAGCCACACCTGCGGCGGTACCTTCCGGCTCTTGTCGCGAGAAGGCATCACCAGCCTGGCGGCAAGCCCGACGCAGGTGCCGATGGCGAAGGTGATTGCCGACAGCAGGAATGGCGGCACCTGCCCCGAGGCGTCGGTGAGCAGTGCGAGCAGCGCCCACATGGCGACCGCCGAGAAGCCGATCAGTGTTGCGCGCCCCATAGCTGCCCCCCGACGGCGCGCCGGGGCGCCCCTCAAGCAATTCCAGGAAAAGTGTGTAACCGTTCGGAACTGCGTAAAAACAAATGACTAGAGCAATCCCAGGAAAAATGCGTGGCGGTTTTCCGTCCGGAATTGCATAAAATTACTCGACGGCTTCGAACCGTCTCGCGCTGATGGTCAGCGGACCGATCTGGGTCCCGACCGTGGCGCGGATCGGCGCATATACGCCGGATTGGCCGACCGGCGCAAATGTCACCATAATGCGGCTCTTGTTCTTGAGGAACTCCAGCGCCTTGCGGCCCTTGCGATAGCCCGCGACCGGCTCGAAGCCCATCTTGCAGGTGACGGTGTCGCCCTTGAAGCCGGGCACCGAGATCGACCCTTTCGAGGCATAGGTCAGCGACAGGTTGGCGCGCATCTCGCCGTCATAGAATTTGACGGTCCGCCCGCAGACCTTGTCCAGGCTGTCGGCGTGGATGACGGTCGCCGCCATCGGGTCGAGCACCGACCTCAGGTCGCCGTCGCCGACCGGCACCCAGCTCTTGGGATCGCGCTTGCCGGGTTCCGGGACGACCTTCGTCGAGGCGACATCGCCCTTGGCGAAGCGTATGTCGACCACCGAGGCTTTCTTGCCGGAGGTGTAATCCGCCCGGAAGGCCTGCGGCCGCATCTGCTGGCCCGAAATCGTGCCTTGCGATGAGATCGTGCCCTTCGTGTCGTCGAACAGCTTGGCGATGCCGGCGGCCGAGACAGTGCCGTTGATGGCGTAGTTGTCGCCGTCGTAACGGCTCGAAAAAGTCGCCCTGGCGACCGAAAGGCCAAGGAAAGACACCGTGTATTCGCCCTTGAAGGACTGCGGCGAGGCAGCGGCGAAGCCCGTCGTCGGCACAGAGACGGCGAGCAGGGCGGCAAGGGCATGGGATGGTCGAAGCATGGCGGGCGGTAAGTCCTTGATACTGGCCGGAAACGCGTCGGTTCCAGCCTGGCAATCCCTTCGCTAAGGGCTTATAGGGCGAAATCCGGCCTTTATATGGAGTGCGCCCCATCGTTGGCCACGTGCCGGAGCTTGACGTGGTGGCGAAATGCAACTATGGAACGCCAACTTTTCCAAAGGCCGCCTGACCGAGACCGCGCGCCGCCTGGCGCGGGCAGAATGGTTTGGCAGATTTAGAACTGAAGGTTAGACAAGATGTCCCGTACCTGCGAGCTCACTGCCAAGGCAGTCCAGACCGGCAACAATGTGAGCCATGCCAACAACAAGACCAAGCGCCGCTTCCTGCCGAACCTGGTCAATGTGACGCTGATTTCCGAAGTGTTGAACCAGAACGTGCGCCTGCGCATTTCGGCCAACGCGCTGCGTTCTGTCGAGCATCGCGGCGGCCTCGACGCCTTCTTGGCCAAGGCCGACGCCAAGGACCTGTCGCAGCGCGCGCGCCTGCTCAAGAAGCAGATCGCCAAGAAGCTCGCTGAGCAGCCGGCCGCCTAAGACCGCTTTCAGGCGGGGACGAACCGCCTTCCAAGGAGTGTCGTGCGGATTCGGCATGACATTCCGCTGGTTCCATTACCCAGGATAAAAAAATGAACTTCCTGACACGATACCTGCCCTTCGTGGCCGCCATGGCGCTTGTCGTCGTGGCGTCGAACATTCTTGTCCAGTTCCCGATGCAGGGTCAGATCGGCGGCCTGTCGCTGGCCGACCTGCTCACTTGGGGCGCCTTCACCTATCCCTTCTCCTTCCTGGTCACCGACCTTGCCAATCGCCGCTACGGCCCGGCCGTGGCGCGCAAGGTGGTGTTCGTCGGCTTCATGACGGCAGTGATCTGCTCGATCCTGGTTCCGCCCTTCCTGTTCCGCCACGGCCTGATCGAATTCGAGACCGCCGCCGACCGGCTGGTGCGCATCGCGGCCGCTTCCGGCGCCGCGTTCCTCACCGCGCAACTGCTCGACGTGACCGTGTTCAACCGGCTGCGCCGGCAAAGCTGGTGGCGCGCACCGATCGTCGGCACGCTGGTCGGCTCCATCTTCGACACGGTGGTGTTCTTCGGCGTCGCCTTCTCAGCCGCTTTCGCCTTTGCCGGACCGAACGACAGCTTCGCGCTGGAGACGGCGCCGCTGATGGGCGTGCTGCCTGTCGAGACGATGCGCTGGGTGTCCTGGGCGTTGGGCGATCTCTCGGTCAAGCTGATCATCGCTGTGGTTGCGTTGATCCCCTACCGGCTGCTTGCCACCCGCTGGAGCCAGCCCGCGATCGCTGTATAATCGTGATCCCTTGGGTTCAGCTCGACTCAGCCCGCACGCCTGATGGCGGCCAGGAACTTCGCCTGAAGCAGCGCGGCACCGAATTCTCGATCATGCTGGGCACGAATGAGCTGATGAACAGCCGCCTCAGCGGTTCCGAGGAGGCGCTCGCCAGGCTTTCTTGCGAGCGGATCGCTGCCCGCAAGCGGCCAAGGATCCTCATCGGCGGGCTCGGCATGGGCTTCACCTTGCGCGCCGCCCTCGCCGCGCTCGATGGCGACGCTGCCGTCACAGTTGCCGAGCTTGTCCCCGCGGTCGTCGCCTGGGCACGCGGCCCGATGTCCGCGATCTTCGACGACTGCCTCGACGATCCCCGCGTCACCATTCGCGAGGCTGATGTCGGTCAACTGATAAGGGCGCAAGCGGCCGCTTGGGACGCCATCCTGCTCGACGTCGACAATGGCCCGGAAGGCATCGTCTACAAGGGCAATGACGCGCTCTACGGCACGGCCGGCCTCGCAGCCGCGCGTGCCGCATTGAAACCCGGCGGCGTGTTGGCCGTCTGGTCACAGGGACCGGACAGCGGCTTCACGCGGCGCCTGAAACAGGCAGGTTTCGTGGTCGAGGAAATCAACACGCGCGCCCGCGGCAAGCGCGGCGCCCGCCATGTCATCTGGATCGCAACCAACGGGCGCTGACCTCTGCAGGCTGCCCACCGCCCACCTGAGCCAGCCCGCCATCGCCTGACGGTCCAACTGGTTGAAAATACTGTGGCGACTTTACGCTTTGTTACGGCCATTGGTGCAGGATCGCGAAAACGATCCAGGACCTCGCCATCAGCATGACCATCCAGGGCACCGGTTGGAAACATGACTTCCTGCTTGCGCTTTGCGCGACGCTGGTCGTGCTGGCGATCAATGCGATCTCGGGCTTCCCGACGATCGCGGACCTTGGCACCGACAACGACAGCATGCTGAGGCTGGTCGAGGTTCGCGACCTGCTGGCGGGCCAGGGCTGGTTCGATCTTCACCAATATAGGATGGGCCTGACTGGCGGCTTCGTCATGCACTGGTCGCGGCTGGTCGACACGCCGATCGCGCTGATCATCCTCGCCTTCCAGACTCTGGGCACCGGCACCGCCGCCGCTGAAAGAGCCGCGCAGATCATCTGGCCGCTCTCTCTTTATGGGCTCACCATATTCGTCATCCTGCGCGCCTCGCGGCGTTTTGCGGGAGCGGACGTGGCGATGCCGTCGCTGGTGCTCGCCACCGCGGCGCTGTTCTTTCTCGGCACTTTCAGCCCCGGCACGCTCGACCATCACAATGTCCAGCTCCTTTTGACGGCGGCCAGTCTCTGGCTTCTGATGGAGGCTCCGTTCTGGCGGCCCGCAGCCCTTCTGTCCGGCCTTTGCGCGGGCCTCACGCTGGCCGTCGGCATGGAGACCGCTCCTTATGTCGCCGCACTTGGCGCCTGTGCCGCCGTGCTTTTCATCCTCGATGAAAAGGAGCGCCTGACCGCGCGCGGCTTCGGCATCGGATTTGCCGCAACAGCCTCGTTGGTCCTTGTCGCCACCATATCGCCGGCGGAATGGGGCGTAGCCCAGTGCGACGCCTTCTCGGCCTTTCAGTTCGTCATCGCGGCGCTGTCCGGCTTCGGCCTGGCGGCGATTGCCGGCCTGCCCGGGCAATCGACGGCCAGGGCGCGGCTCGTCTCGATGTCCGCATTGGCGGTGGCCGTCGCGGCCATCGCGATCCTGTTCTTCCCGCAATGCCTGGCAGCGCCCTATGCCGGCATCGACGAGCGCGTTCGCACCTATTGGCTGAACGACGTCGTCGAGGCGCAGCCCTTCCTCAGCGTCGCCGTGAACCAGCCGAAGTTGATGGCGGCGCGCTATGTGACGCCCTTCATCGCGATCCTGTTGATCAGTCTTCAGCTGCGCAGCCGCCGCCTGCGCCGCGAGGAAGCCCTTGCCGCAGTGCTGCTGGTCGTCGCTTTCGTCGTTAGCCTCTGGCAGGTGCGCGGCTCGACCTTCTCGGTCGCCTTCGCGGTGCTGCCGCTCTCGACCTGGATCGCCGGGATTCGCCTGCAGGCGAGCGCCGCCCAGTCATGGCGCATCTCCTCCCGCATCGCGGCGGCATGGCTGGTGTCGCTCAACGCGACCTGGGCGGGCGTTGCGGTCGCCGCGCAGTCCGTGGTCCAAAAGGCGCCGACAGGAGTCAATTCCGATGCGGATCATGCGCTGACCTGCAGCAAGGCCTCAGACTTCAGCGAGCTGGCCGCCATGCCGGCAACGACGGTGCTTGCGTCTTCCAATCTCGGCTCGGCAATAGTGATGTTTACCGGCCACAGGGCGTTGGCCGGCCCCTACCATCGCAATGTCGGCGGCAACCTCGCCATGCTCGACGCCTTCATGGGAACGCCGGACGCCGCCCGCGCCATCGTCGAGCGCGAACATGTCGGGCTGGTCGCCATATGCCGCAGCAATTCGGAAGAGCTGTCGCTCGCCGCCGAAGCTCCCACGGGCCTGGCCGCGCGGTTGCTGAAGCGAGACGCGCCCGACTGGCTGGAATTGGTGAGCTCGACGGCGGACAAGCCCGTCGAGATCTACAAGGTCCGCTGAGGATCAATTCCAGGGATTGTCTGAAATAGGAACAGAGCGCTGCTCAATCCTGATGCAGAATGAACTCCAGATAGAGATTGCGCTGCAGGATCGAGTGGTTGTCGTCCGACACCAGCGACACCATCAGCGCGCCGTCGTCGCGGGTCCAGACGTCCAGCCCTTCCAGATTGTCGATCTGGTAGCCCATATCGGCTTCCATCAGCACCGGGCCGTCGGCCACCGCGCCCTTCTCGATGCTCTCGCCGTAGATGCGCCGCAGCCGCATCTTCACCCCGCGCGCCATCGAGAAGCTGCGTTCGAGCAGAAGCAGGTCGCCGTCCGGCAGGAAGGCGCCGTCGGTGATGTCGAAATCGCCGTTGCGCTTGACGGTGAAGACGCCCTTCCTCGGTCCCTCGATGATGGCGGCATAGATGTTGCCGGCCTTGTCGAGGCTCTTTTCCGAGACCACGACCAGGCCGCCCTCGTGCTGGCCATGGGGATTGGCATGAGCGACCGTCTCGAAGCCGCGGTTCTGGCGCAGCTCCCGGGCCGGCACCAGATAGTCGAGCGTCTTGAAGGGCGCCTTCATATTGTCCGGATCGATTTTGAACTGGACGACGCGTTGCTCGCGCTCGAAACCGACGGTGGCGATGCCGTCCTTGACCGCGAGGCCTTCCGCATCGACCTCCCACTTCTCCTCGATCGGCCGGCCCGAAGCGTCGACCATCTGCTGCATGCGGAAATCCGACACGCCCGAGGGACGCTTGTCGGCATCGTGCGTGATGGTGCCGAAAAACCAGAAACCGGTGTCGGCGACACCGATGAAATCGCCGCCGGGCTTGAGAAAGCGAAAGGCCGACAGCGCGCCGAAATCGCGCGAGGATGCGGTCATCTCCAGCCCGCCGACGAATTCCAGCGGCCCGAACAGCTTTTGGTTATGACCGACTTGGAACTCAGTGATCGGCCGCGCCGAAACCTCGATCGCCTCGACCGGGGCGCGCGCCTCGGCGAATGCCGGCGAAACCGACGCGCAAGCCAACACGCAAGCGAGAAGCGCTTGCCGTATCCCGCCCCGCGAGAAGATCATCCCGTACGCCGCAGGCCACCGCGCCGCACGTCTCGCGCGCTTTCCTCGTCGAACAGCGAGGCCAATTGCTCGGTCATGGCGCCCGCCAGCTCCTCGGCGTCGACGATGGTGACGGCGCGGCGATAGTAGCGGGTCACGTCGTGGCCGATACCGATGGCGAGCAATTCGACCGGCGAGCGCGTCTCGATGAGATCGATCACCGCGCGCAGGTGACGCTCCAGGTAGTTGCCTGGGTTGACCGACAGAGTGGAATCGTCGACCGGCGCGCCGTCCGAGATCATCATCAGGATCTTGCGCTGCTCCGGCCTTCCGATCAGCCGGTTGTGCGCCCAAAGCAGCGCCTCGCCGTCGATGTTCTCCTTGAGCAGGCCCTCGCGCATCATCAGGCCGAGATTGCGGCGCGCGCGCCGCCACGGATGGTCGGCAGACTTGTAGATGATGTGGCGCAGGTCGTTGAGCCGGCCGGGATTCGGCGGCTTGCCGTCCTTCAGCCATTTCTCGCGCGCCTGCCCGCCTTTCCAAGCGCGGGTGGTGAAGCCGAGGATTTCCACCGAAACGCCGCAGCGCTCCAGCGTGCGCGCCAGGATGTCGGCGCAAGTCGCGGCCACCGTGATCGGCCGGCCGCGCATCGAGCCCGAATTGTCGAGCACCAGCGACACCACCGTGTCGCGGAACTTGGTGTCGCGCTCCTGCTTGAAAGACAGCGGCTGCATCGGATCGATGACGACGCGCACCAGCCGCGCCGGATCGAGATAGCCTTCCTCCAGGTCGAAATCCCAGGAGCGGTTCTGCTGCGCCATCAGGCGACGCTGCAGCCGGTTGGCGAGCCGGCCGACCACGCCGGAGAGATTGGCGAGCTGCTTGTCGAGGAAGGCGCGCAGCCGGTCGAGCTCCTCTTCCTCGCAAAGGTCCTCTGCTCCGACCGTCTCGTCGAAGGCGGTGGTGAAGACCTTGTAGTCGATTTCCTTCGGCAGGTTGAGGAACGGGTTGTCGTTGCGGCGCGCCTCGCCCGGCGTCTCGGCGTCGGAATCGTCCTCGTCGGAGAGGTCGTCGGATGTGGCGTCCGTCGCCTCCGTCTCGGCAGAGTCCTCCTCGTCGGCGGAGGCCTCGGCATCCTCCGACTGCGACTGGTCGGAGCCGGAATCGTCCTCGCCGCCCTCCTCGCTCTGCTCCTCGCCCTGCTGCTCGTTCTCTTCGTTGTCCTCGGAGTCCTCGGTCTCCTGGTCGTCGCCGAGCTCCTCGGCCATTTCCATGGAGACGAGCATGTCGCGCACGATCCGGGCGAAAGCCTGTTGATCATCGAGCTTGGACGACAGGCCGTCGAGATCGGCGCTCGCCTTCTCCTCGACCCAGGGGCGCCACAGATCGACCAGCCGCTCGCCGCTCTTCGGCACGGGGCGGCCGGTGAGCTTCTCGCGCACCATCAGCGCCACCGCCTCCTCGAGCGGCGCATCGGCCTTGTCCCTGACGTCGACGAGGTTTGCCTTGGCGTATTTGTCCTCGAGCATCGAGCCGATGTTGTCGGCCACGCCCTGCATGGCGCGGCTGCCGATCGCCTCGACGCGCGCCTGTTCGACGGCGTCGTAGATGGCGCGCGCCAGCTTGCCTTCCGGCGCCAGCTTCGTGTGGATGCGCTGATCGTGGCAGGCGCGCTTCAGCGCCATGGAATCGCCGATGCCGCGGGTGATCGCGATGTCGGTGCGGGACGCCTTCTTCGGCAGTTCGGGCAGGCGGGCGCGGTTTCCCGCCAGCGCCGGCCGGTCCTTGGCGAAGCCGACCTCGAGGTCCTTGTCGCCGGCGACCGCGCGCATGCAGACGGTGACGGCGCGCTTGAAGCTGTCGGCTTCAGACCCGTTCTTCGGCTTGTTGCGCGTGTTGTCGCCCGGACCCGCCATCGATCATTCCCTGCGCGATTTGGCCCGAAAGGCCAAGCCTTCCGGCACGCGCTTAGCCAAGCACCACGTTGGCGGCGCTCTCCGGCAGATCCTCGCCGAAGGCGCGCTGGTAGAATTCGGCGACCACCGACCGCTCCAGTTCGTCGCATTTGTTGAGGAAGGTCAGCCGGAACGCCATGCCGATATCGCCGAAGATCTCGGCGTTCTCGGCCCAGGTGATGACGGTGCGCGGGCTCATAACGGTCGACAGGTCGCCATTGATGAAGGCCGAGCGCGTCATGTCGGCGACGCGCACCATCTTGTTGACGATCTCCTTGCCCTTGCTGTCGCGGTAGTGCTTGGCCTTGGCCAGCACGATCGACACCTCGTTGTCATGCGGCAGGTAATTGAGCGTGGTGACGATCGACCAGCGGTCCATCTGCGCCTGGTTGATCTGCTGCGTGCCGTGATAGAGGCCGGTGGTGTCGCCCAGCCCGACCGTGTTGGCGGTGGCGAACAGCCGGAAGGCCGGATGCGGGCGGATGACCCGGCTCTGGTCGAGCAGCGTCAGGCGGCCCGACGATTCCAGCACGCGCTGGATGACGAACATCACGTCCGGGCGGCCGGCATCGTACTCGTCGAAGCAGAGCGCAACATTGTGCTGATAGGCCCAGGGCAGGATGCCGTCGCGGAATTCGGTGATCTGCAGGCCTTCCTTGACGACGATGGCGTCCTTGCCGACGAGGTCGATGCGGCTGACATGGCTGTCGAGGTTGACGCGCACGCATGGCCAGTTGAGGCGCGCGGCGACCTGCTCGATATGCGTCGACTTGCCGGTGCCATGATAGCCCGACACCATGACGCGGCGGTTGTAGGCGAAGCCGGCGAGGATCGCCAATGTCGTCGCCTTGTCGAAGAGGTAGTCCGGGTCGATGTCGGGCACATGCTCGGTCGAGACCGAATAGGCGGGAACCACCATCTTGGAATCGAAGCCGAATTTCTCCTTCACCGGCACCGTCGTGTCGGGCAGGTTGGCGATGTCGCGATCGACCTTGTTCATCACTATCAACGTCTCCACGGGCGAAACGCCGCGTTTCGCCGGCAATCGATTTTGTTCGGGGGCGGTCTTAGAGCCTTTTCCAACCTTATGTAAGTTGGAAAACGACACGGACCGTAGGGTCGCTCAGCACAATCCTGCTTGCTTGAGCACGCGATAGGCCTGCAGCACATCGCGGAACCGGTCTTCCGAACCCCTGTCGCCGCCATTCGCATCGGGATGGTGGCGCTTTACGAGTTCCTTATAGCGCGCCTTGATATCCTTGCCAGTCGCCTTTGTATCAAGGCCAAGCGTTTCCAGCGCCTTGGCCTCAAGCGGCTTTGCCTTGCGCTCGCGCACCTCCCGCGTTCCGCCGCCGAACAGGTTGAAGGGGTCGCGCATGCGATTGTAGTAACCGGCGCGCCCCGAACGCTGCTGCGCGAAATCGGGCGCCGAACGCATCCCGCCGCCATTGGCGCCCATGCGCCAGGTCGGCCGGTGGCCGGTCAGCGCCTCCTTCTGGAAGCGGGCGATCTCGCTGTCCGACACGCCCGAGAAATAGTTGAAACCCTTGTTGTATTCGCGCACATGCTCGAAGCAGAAGCGGAAATACTCGCCCTCCTTCAGGCGTCCGACCGGCGCGCGATGCGTGCCGGCCTCGCTGCAACCGTCCCACTGGCAGATCGGGGCGCGCGACTTCAGCTCCGCATCCTTTTCCGGCCGAATGCGGATTTTCTCGAAATATTTGGGGTACGGTTTCATCTCACCCATTTATGGGCTGTTCGCTAGTGCGAAACAAGAATTGACATTTCGCCGATGATCGCCCTAACCGCTGAATCGCGGCTTAAAAGCGGTCGAAAATTGAGATTTTGCGGCTATGCCGCAGATGTGGTGAAGGGAAGGCCCGATGTCCATACAGTCGACGATGGAAAACAAGCTGAAGGCGGCATTTTCGCCGGAAAGACTCACCGTCATCAACGAAAGCCACCTTCACGCCGGCCATCATCATGTCGAGTCGGGCCATCACGCCACCTTTGACGGCACCGGCGAGACGCATTTCCGCGTCCGCATCGTCTCGCCGGATTTTGCCGGCATGAGCCGCATCGACCGCCACCGCGCCGTCAACCAGCTGCTTGCCGACGAGCTGAAGGCCGGCGTGCACGCGCTGGCGATCGAGCCGGCCGCGCCCGGCGAGAAGACCCGCTGGTAAGTGCAGCGAGCCCTGTCATTGTGGCTTCGGGACAGGCGCGGCAAGCCGCGCCGGCCGTTCGATCACAAAATACAGCACGATCGACAGGGCAATTGAAAGCACGCAGGCGGCACCGCCCAGCAGGACCTGCGTGGCGGTCCCCGCGTGGTCCGGCATCAGTTTGACGGCGAGTTGAAGCACGTAAGGGTGCGACAGATAAAGCGAATAGGACACGTTCCCCAGCAGAACCATGAACAGGACGATTGGCGTCGGGGCCGGCGCCCATGGCAGGACGGCGGCGACCAGCAGGACCGCCGGAATGCCGTTGGCCACCAGCCAATGGATTTCAAGCAGCGGCGCGCGCAACGCCATAGCCGCTACGAACATGAGGAATATCGGCAACGAGCGCCCGTGAAAGATCGCGGGGCTGCGCCTGTAAAGAAGGTAAAGGCCGATGCCGAGCACGAATTCGAGCATCAAAGGATTGGTATAGAACCGCCACGGGACATAATCCAACTTCACAAGACTCACCGCGGCGACGAGAAGTACGATGATTGCGGCCGGCACGAGCGGGCTGCGTTGGCCGAGCGCCAAGCACGCGGCATAGATGGCGTAGAAGAACATCTCATAATTGAGCGTCCAACCCAGAAACAGGATCGGCTGCACGGCTCCATTCGCTTTTGCGAACGGGATGAAGAACAGGGACTTGATCAAGGTCTCGCCGTTGACCACCGTCGAATTCAGCAGATCGGGTTTCAGCATGGCCAGGACCGCAATGCCCGCGGTCAGCGTCCAGTAGAGTGGGACGATGCGCATAAGCCGACGCCTGACAAAATACAGCGCGCCTGTTTTGGGATCGGTCGTGTAGGCGATGATGAAGCCGCTGATGACAAAGAAGATGTCGACCCCAACCGCTCCGTTGCGAAAGATGTTGGTCCGGTTTCCAAATTCGGCCTGCAAAGTGACGCCAAGATGAAACAGGACCACGAAAAAGGCGGCCACAAACCGCAGCATCTGCAGGCCGAGCAGTTTAGAACGGACGGACGGCCCGCGCGGCGGCGCGCCGGCGTCTTGCAAGCCAGCCGTGGATGCTGCCTTCATTGGGTGTGCGTCCAGCCGAGGTCCGCCTCGATCCGGTCCTCAAGCTGATTGGCCATGCGTTGCTGGCCGGCCTCGTTGGGATGCCAGTCGCAGCCGCGCAACGACGCCCCAGGCGGTTCGGTGAAGCGGATCATCGCCGTCTTGCTGTCGCCGGCGTCACGCCGCTGCTTGACCACGTCGTCCACTGCCTTGTCCGCCGCGGCGAAGTCCTCCCCCGTTAGCAATGGCCCGAACCCGGCGTAGATCATCGCATCAGGTGCATTGGCGCGCAGTTTCGCCAACAATTCGGCATAGCTGGCTGCAAAATTGGCGGGCCGGGCACCGCCGCTGAAATCGTTCGTCCCGAGATGAACGATGATGACGTCGGTTTTGGGCAGCGTTTCGCGATCCCGCCGCGAGGGCAGAACCCGGTCGTACAAATCCACCATTGTGCGCCCCTTGGCTCCCTGAAAGTTGCGAACGAGCCCCTTTCCCGAAGCGGCCAAGGTGATTACGTCCGCATCGTAGCGTCGCGCCGCGATCGCGGCATAGGTCAGGTACTGGTTTTCCGTATCGGCGCTGAACTTGCATTTTGCGTCCTTGCCCTCGATGCCGTAACCGGCGGAAATCGAGTCGCCGATCACCAACAGGCTGCGCTTCTTCGGCTCAGGCTGCAGAAGCGTGCCGTCGGTGCGCACATCCTTGAGAGTGGTGGTTCCGAAAAACGCCTCGGTACGGCGCACGAGCCGGACGGAGTGGCGACCCGCGCCCTGCCCCGCGACGAGACGGTAGCTGTTGGAGCCCTTCTTCAGATCGATCCGGGAGAGTTTGCCGTCGACATCCAGCACCAGGCTGTTCTTGCCGCGGTCGTCAAGCACGACGTCCAGCCAACTGCCCTCGAACGCGAACTCGATCGCGCTGCCGGGCCACTCGAAAACCGCTTGATCGCCGGTGTCGAGAAACCGTCCGATCAGCCGGGCACTCTTCAAGGCTGGCTCGGCAGCATATGTTGGCCAGGCAGCAAACCCAATGACAAGCAACAATGCGGCCATCAGGGTTGCCTGCGCGCGTTTATCAATCATCTCGGGCAGGACCTTTCAGGGGGGCGGCGTTCAACTAAAACGCGAACGCCCGCTCCCCCCAAAGGTTGCACCGCCTCGCCGACAATTAGTCGCAGCGTGCTTGGCCACCGCTTCGATGAGGAACAGCCCCGGGCGCGACAGCGCGCCGTCGAGCAGCGCGTCGAAACGTTCGAACGTGCCGGCGCGCCGCTTCCACCGACTTTGACGTGATCCAGTTTCGCCGGCGTTCAGGCGACCGTCGCCTTCAGGAAAGCCATGACCGCCGCGGTCAGCGCATCGCCATCCTCGCCGACCCGGCGGTTGATCGCCATGTGCGAATAGGCGCTGCCGTCAAACAGCGTAACCTTGGTGCCTCCGGTCCGCAGACGATCCGCCAAATCACGCGCCACGGCCGCGCGGATCGGCGCGTTCGAATAGGCGATGAAGACAGGCGGATGCTTGTCCTTGCCGATATAGGTCGCCGGAGACAGCGCCCGCCACCGGCTTGGATCCGAAAAGGCTTGCGCGTAGATCGGCCGCAGCGTGCCGCCCTGCGCCCTGGCCAGGGCCTCGATGTCATAGGCTTCGGTATCGTCGAGCACCAGCCCGGCGACGCCCGGCAAGCCGCCGCGAAACCCCGTCAACGCCGCGAGATGGCAACCGGCCGAGTGGCCCATCACCACGATGCGGTCGGGATCGCCGCCATATTCGGCGATATTTGCCCGCACATAGGCATAGGCCTTCTCGACGTCGCTCGCCTGGGTGGCGACATCGGCCTTGGGCAGCAGGCGATAGTCGATAGAGACGAACAGGAAGCCGTTGGCGAGCAGGAAGCCTGGCTTGGCGTTGACATTGTTGCGGTTGCCGAGCCGCCAGGCGCCGCCATGGATGAACAAGACGACCGGATCGCCCTTGGCGCCGTCGCGTGCGTAGACGTCGAGCTTGGCCGGCCCATAGTCGAGCGTCTGCGGCGGCCGGCGCAGGCGCCAGGCTGTCTGCGCACCTGTCGGCAGCAGCGCGGCAACGGACACAAGGACAAAATGTCGCCGATCGATCATCGTCATCTCCTGACCACCCATCCCGCCCTGCCCCCTTCGGTCGCGACCGCGCCGGCAAAGAGTGCATGCGAGCACGGCGGGCGTCCAGTTAAGGATTGTTCATCGGCCGCACGATTGGCTCGTCAACAGTTGGCCAACTTTCGCCCCATCGAATGCGCCGGCGCGCAACTCCGCCGCCTGGGGGACCATGGAACATTTCCCTGGTCTGGCAGTTTTGATTGCCGGGCGGATTGCTAGTCAGACCGGACCACCGACGCCCTCAGCCGGTGCTTTCCGAACGGTGATTACCCATGAAGAAGACGTATCGAGTTCCAGCCGCGCATCGTAACGGGCGCCCAGGCAGTTTGCGGCTTCTGCGGCTGTTTCCCGCAATTGCGCTCGCGGCTTTCCTTTCCGGTCCCGCCGCCGCGCATCAGGCTCCCAAGGGCTGGCAGTACGACAGCTCATGCTGCTCGGGGATGGATTGCTACCAGGCGCCCACGGCCGACGTGAAGGAGACGAAATATGGCTACCAGCTCTCCACCGGAGAGCTCATTCCCTACTCCGACAGTCGGATCAAGCGCTCGGGCGACGAGTTCTTTCACGAGTGCAAGCCCGGCGGCGACGCAAATTCCCGGCACTCGTTCTGCCTCTATGTTCCCGACCACGACATGTAAGTGGGGGAAAAACCAAGATTCTCCTTGAAGCTCTCCCGGCTATCACCACCTAAATATAACAGGTGAGCATTCCGTCTGAGTCGGGTGCTTTGAGACGTCGATGCCCGATTGCAGACGCTCTCCTTCATGTGAGGGAACCACAATGCTTTCCGGCAGTTGAATACGAGACGAGCCGACTTGGCCGACTGGAAGCCAGAGCGGCTCTGAGGGCACAATATCATGCGTGAGAACCAATCCGACGTCTTCGATCTGTTTTCGGAGATTTATTCCAACGCAGCCCAGGAAGAGTTGAGCCTCCAGCAATATCTGCTTGGCTGCCGAGAGGACAAGTCGATGTATGCCTCGGCACCCGAACGGATGGTCGAGGCAGTCGGCGAGCCGAACCTGGTCGACACCAGCAAGGACGAGCGGCTCGGGCGCATTTTCTCGAACCGCACCGTGAAGGTGTACCCCTCCTTTTCCGATTTCTACGGAATGGAGGATACGATCGAGCGCATCGCCGGCTATTTCCGCTACGCCTCGCAGGGGCTGGAGGAGCGCAAGCAGATCCTCTACCTCCTCGGCCCGGTCGGCGGAGGCAAGTCCTCGCTCGCCGAACGGCTGAAGAAGCTGATGGAGCAGCGCCCGATCTACACGCTGAAGGTCGGCAACCAGATCAGCCCCGTTTTCGAATCGCCGCTCGGCCTTTTCCATCCCGACCGGATGGGCGATTTGCTGGAAGACAAATACGGAATAAGCCGCCGTCGGCTCAATGGGCTGATCTCGCCCTGGGCGGCCAAGCGCCTGGACGAGCTTTCCGGCGACATTTCCAAATTCAGCGTGGTCAAGCTCCTGCCGTCGCGGCTTCGCCAGATCGCCATCGCCAAGACCGAGCCCGGCGACGAGAACAATCAGGACGTCTCGGCCCTCGTCGGCAAGGTCGACATCAGGCAATTGGAGAACTTCAGCCAGTCCGATCCGGATGCCTATTCCTACAGCGGCGGCTTGAACCGCACTACGCAGGGCCTGCTCGAGTTCGTCGAAATGTTCAAGGCGCCCATCAAGGTCCTGCACCCGTTGCTGACGGCAACCCAGGAAGGCAGCTACAACGGCACCGAGAATTTCGGCTCCTTCCCCTATCAGGGCATCGTCGTTGCCCATTCCAATGAGTCGGAATGGCAGCAGTTCAAGAACAACAAGAACAATGAGGCCTTCCTCGACCGCATCCTGGTGGTCAAGGTTCCCTATTGCCTTCGCATCACCGAAGAAAGGCAGATTTACGAAAAACTTCTGCGCGAAAGCGATCTGGCGAACAGCCCCTGCGCGCCTGAAGTGCTGGACATCTTGAGCCGTTTCACCGTCTCAACCCGCCTTGCAGAGCACGAGAACTCCCCGCTCTACACCAAGATGCGCGCCTATGACGGCGAGAATCTCAAGGAAATCGACCCGAAGGCGAAGTCGGTCCAGGAATATCGCGATGCCGCGGGCGTCGACGAAGGCATGACCGGGGTCAGCACGCGCTTCGCCTTCAAGATTCTGTCGCAGACCTTCAATTACGACACCAAGGAGGTGGCCGCCGATCCCGTGCATCTGATGTACATCCTCGAGGAGGCGATCAAGCGCGAGCAATTCCCGAAAGAGACCGAAGCCGCCTATCTCGAGTTCATCAAGTCGGAGCTCACAACGCGCTATGCCGAGTTCATCGGCCACGAGATCCAGAAGGCCTATCTGGAATCGTACAGCGAGTACGGCCAGAACCTCTTCGACCGCTACATCGCCTATGCCGACGCCTGGATCGAGGATCAGGACTACAAGGACCCCGATACCGGGCAGATCCTCAATCGTGAGGTTCTGGACAAGGAATTGTCGCAGGTCGAGAAGCCGGCCGGCATCGCCAATCCCAAGGACTTCCGCAACGAAGTGGTGAAATTCACCTTGCGCGCCCGGGCTCGCAACCATGGCCGCAACCCGTCTTGGACAAGCTATGAAAAGCTTCGCGAGGTCATCGAGAAGCGCATGTTCGGCCAGGTCGAGGATCTGTTGCCGGTGATCAGTTTCGGCTCCAAGCAGGACAGCGTCACGGAAAAGCGGCACAATGAATTCGTGCAGCGCATGGTGGAACGCGGCTACACCGAGCGGCAGGTGCGCCGGCTGGTCGACTGGTACATGCGCGTGAACAAGGCGGGCTGAGCAAAACCGGGACGGTTCCATGCCGATCTTCATCGACCGCCGCCTGAACCCGAAGGACAAAAGCCTGGGCAACCGTCAGCGCTTCCTGAGGCGCGCGCGGGAAGAGCTCAAGCGGAATATTCGCGACCACGTCCGCACAGGCCGCATCGCCGAGCTCGACCGGGAGCATGCCGTGCCGATGCCTCGCAAGGGCACCAGCGAGCCGACCTTCAGCGGCGCCAAGGACAGCGGACGGCGCCAGCATACCTGCCCGGCCAGGCGTTCAGCCCCGGTGACCGATCGCAGCGCGATCGCGGCCAAGGCAGCGGACGGCGCCAGCTATCCGCCCGGCAACAGGTCGTCAGCCCCGGTGACCTGATCCCCAAGCCCAGCGGCGGGGGCACGGGCCCTTCGGGTCCGGGGACCACCGAATCCGAAGACGACTTCCGCTTCGTGCTGTCGCGCGAGGAAGTGCTCGACCTCTTCTTCGAGGATCTCGAACTGCCCGATCTGGTCAAGCTCAGCCTGAAGCAGATATTGAGCTTCAAGCCGAGGCGGGCGGGCTTCACGGCAAGCGGCGCGCCGACCAACATCAATGTCGGGCGCACGATGCGCAACAGCCACGGGCGCCGCATCGCGCTCAAGCGGCCCAAGCAAGAGGAACTGGACGCGGTTGCCAGGCAACTGGCCGAACTGGAATCGAAACCGCCAAACGGGGCAGCACGCGACCGCATCGCGGCCCTGCGCAAGGATCTTGAGCGCCTTGAACGGCGGCGCAGGCGAATTGCCTATGTCGATCCGGTCGACATTCGGTTCAATCGCTTCGACCCCCAGCCGGTGCCGAATGCCAGCGCGGTCATGTTCTGCCTGATGGACGTGTCGGGATCGATGGGGGAGCGCGAGAAGGATCTGGCCAAACGCTTTTTCGTGCTGCTGCATCTGTTCCTGACGCGGCGCTACGATCGCACCGAGATCGTCTTCATTCGCCACACCCACGAAGCCCAGGAGGTGGACGAGCATACATTCTTCTACCACACGCAAAGCGGCGGCACCGTCGTTTCCACGGCGCTCGAGGAAATGCACCGCATCATCGAGCAACGCTATCCGGTCGCCGAATGGAACATCTACGCCGCCCAGGCTTCCGACGGCGACAACTTCGCCACCGACTCGGAACGCTGCATAGAACTGCTCGACCGCAGGCTGATGCATCTTTGCCAGTATTTCGCCTATGTGGAGATCATCGACGAGCGGGAAAGCCACATTTTCGGCTCGACCGAAAACGGGACGTCGCTGTGGCGCGCCTACAGCGCCATCGACGAGAAATGGCCGAACTTCCAGATGAGGCGCATCGCTGCTCCGGCCGATATCTATCCAGTCTTTCGCGAGCTTTTCGCCAGGCAACCCGCCTTGCGCAAGAGCGCGTGAGGGCATAGGCCGAAGGGACAGGGGCCGATGGGACAGAGGCCGATGGTCAGTCAGGCGCGCAAATCCGAGTTGCTTTTTTCTGGAGCCGACTGGGATTTCAAGAAACTGTCGCGGGCCTACGAAGAGATCGAATCGATCGGGGTCGAAGAACTTCGCCTCGACATCTATCCGGTGCAGATGGAGGTCATTTCCTCCGAGCAGATGCTCGACGCCTATTCCTCGGTAGGCATGCCGCTGATGTATCGGCATTGGTCATTCGGCAAGCATTTCCTTTACAACGAGCTTCTCTACCGCAAGGGCGCGCGCGGTTTGGCCTACGAACTGGTCATCAACTCCAACCCTTGCATCGTCTACCTCATGGAAGAGAACACCATGGCCTTGCAGGCCCTGGTGACCGCTCATGCCGCGCTTGGGCACAATCATTTCTTCAAGAACAATCATCTCTTCCGGCAATGGACGGACGCCGGAGGCATCCTGAGCTATCTGGATTTTGCCAAGAGCTACATCTCCCGATGCGAGGAACGGCATGGCCCGGCGGCCGTGGAGGCGGTCCTCGATTCCGCCCACGCGCTGATGGAACAAGGCGTCTTCCGCTACCATCGGCCGCCGAAGCTGTCGTCGGAGCAGCAGCGCGAAGGGCTTCGCGAACGCCTCGAATACGAGGAGCGTTCCTACAATGATTTGTGGCGCACGCTGCCCCCTCGCAGGGAAAGAACAAGCCGGAAGCCGAGGACGCGGGTTTTGCCGAGCGGAAGAAATCGCTCAATCTGCCCGAGGAGAACCTGCTCTACTTCCTCGAGAAGAACAGCCTGGTGCTTGAGCCTGGCAGCGCGAGATCATCAGAATCGTGCGGGTCATTGCGCAATATTTTTACCCGCAGCGGCAAACCCAGGTGATGAACGAGGGCTGCGCCACCTTCGTCCACTACACGCTCATGAACATGCTTTTCGACCGCGGCCGCATCAGCGAAGGCGCCATGCTCGAGATCCTGCGCAACCATTCGAACGTGGTCTTCCAGCCGGCCTTCGATGACCCGCGTTTTTCCGGCATCAATCCCTATGCCCTCGGGCTCGACATGATGCAGGACATCCAGCGCATCTCGACCGCACCGACCGCGGAGGACCGCGACTGGTTTCCCGACATCGCCGGCCGCGGCGACTGGCGCGACACCCTGCTCGACGCCTGGGCCAACCACCGTGACGAATCCTTCATCCGCCAGTATCTGAGCCCGACTCTGATCCGGAAATGGCGGCTCTTCGTGCTGGCCGACGGCGCCGACGAGCCGCACTACGAAGTCGCTTCGATCCACAATGAGCGCGGCTACGGCAAGATACGGTCCGCGCTGGCCCAAAGCTACGACGTGGGGGCGACCAGGCCCGACATCCAGGTGGTTGACGTCGACCTGTTGGGCGACCGGCATCTGCGGCTGCAGCACAATGTCAAGGACGGCATCCTGCTCGAGGACGAAAGCCGCGACGCGACCCTGCGCCATATCCGAAGCCTTTGGGGCTACGACGTCAGCCTGGCGGCTATGGACGGCGAAACCGGCGCGATGCTCAGCGAGCGCTCGACAAAGGAACTTTGAGCCGCCTAATTCCTCGACATAGGGGTCTGAACGGTTGCCATTTGTCGATGGGCGAGATTTTCACCGTTCATTTCCGTAAATCAGTGCAGACGCTGGGGATTGGCTGAAGCCTCCCAACCTCGTCATCCCAGGGCGAAGCAGGAGCGAAGCTCCGTCGCGGAGACCCTGGGATCCATTCCGTTACCTTGATCGAAGAGGGCAGCGGAGCAGAATTCTGTACCGCTGCAACGCTCATATGTAACGGAATGGATCCTTGGGTCTACGCGGTACGCTTCGCTTCCCGCTCCGCCCAAGGATGACGATCGCGATGGGTGTTTCGGCCAATCTCCAAGGTATGCGACCTGCCAACGCAACATAGCCGACCCGGTCAAGATTTCTGTGCCCGGCAACTAGCCCTCGCCGGCGGGCCGGATCCTCAATCTCGCGATGCGATTCTTGTCGCGCTTCATCACGACGAAACGCTTGCCGTGGAAGGTGAAGGCCTGCTTCTCCTCGGGGATCGTCTGCGTCTCATGGATGACGAGGCCGGCGATCGTCGTGGCCTCCTCGTCCGGCAGGTCCCAGTCGAGCGCACGGTTGAGGTCACGGATCGGCACCGTGCCGTCGACGACGACCGAGCCGTCGGCCTCCTGCTTGACGCCCTGCATGTCGACATCGTGCTCGTCGGCGATCTCGCCGACGATCTCCTCGATGATGTCTTCCAGCGTCACCAGCCCTTCCATCTCGCCATATTCGTCGACGACGATGGCGAAATGCGCCTTACGGCGCAGGAAGGCGTTGAGCTGGTCCTGCAAGGTGGTGGTGTCGGGCACGAACCATGGCTTCGACGCTATTTTTGTCACGTCGATCTTGGAAAAGTCGTTGCCGACCTCGTTGAGGGCCCTGAGCAGATCCTTGGCGTGCAGCACGCCGACGATGTTGTCGAACGAGCCTTTCCAGAGCGGCATGCGCGTGTGCGGGCTCTGCAGGATCTCACGCACCACCATTTCCGGCGGATCGTCGGCATTGACCGAGCGCATGTTGGTGCGATGGACCATAACATCCGACACTTCGAGCTCCTCGAGATCGAAAAGCTCGCCCAGCCGGTTGCGGTCCTCGCGCGCCTGCCCGTTGCGGCGGGGATCGTCGCCGTTCTCGTCCGAGAGATCGTCCTCGGGCGCCATCGGCTCGATCGGCTGCAGACTATAGCCGAGCGCCGCGAAGAGGCGGGTGAGGAAGACAAGCGCCAGCACGACGATGGCGGCAAGGATGGCGGCGGCGATCCAACCGGCGTCGATCATCTGGAATGGCTCATCTTGAGCCATTGGGATGGCTCGCCTTGAGGAAGGACAGCACTTCCGACGGCGGCACGTCCTTGGCGATGAAGGCCTGGCCGACGCCGCGCGTCAGGATGAAGATGAGCGCGCCGCGCGAGACCTTCTTGTCCTGGGTGATGAAGCCAAGCAGCGCTTCGGCGTCGGGCAATTCGCCTGGAATATCGGCTATGCGCCAGGGCAGGCCCACGGCGCGAAGATGCGCTTCCACGCGCTCCGCGTCGTCCGGGCTCGCCAGGTTGAGGCGCGCGGAAAAACGATGCGCCAGCGCCATGCCGATGGCGACGCCCTCGCCATGGACGAGGCGGGCGCCGTCATAATTCGTGGCGGCTTCGAGCGCATGGCCGAAAGTGTGGCCGAGATTGAGCAGCGCGCGGTCGCCGGTCTCGAACTCGTCGCGGGCCACGACATCAGCCTTGGCGCGGCAAGCCTCGGCGATGGCCTCGGTCCGCGGCTCTCCGCCCGCGAACACTTTCTGCCAGTTCTCCTCCAGCCAGGCGAAGAAGCCCGGGCGGTCGATCAGGCCGTATTTGGCAAGCTCGGCATAGCCCGCGCGGAACTCGCGTATCGGCAGCGTGTCGAGCACGCCGGTGTCGGCAAGCACCAGTTTTGGCTGGTTGAAGACCCCGACCAGGTTCTTGCCGCGCGCGCTGTTGATGCCGGTCTTGCCGCCGACGGAAGAATCGACCTGCGCCAGCAGCGAGGTCGGCACCTGCACGAAGTTCATCCCGCGTCGCACGATGCCGGCGGCGAAGCCGGCAAGATCGCCTATCACGCCGCCACCGAGCGCTATCACCACGTCGCGGCGTTCGAGCTTGGCGGCGAGCACGCCGTCGACGACCTCTTCGAGGTGAGCGAAGCTCTTGGTCTTTTCGCCGGCCGGCAGCGTGATGACGGCCGCCCGGATGCCGCCCTTTTCCAGGCCGGCCTTCAACGTTTCGAGATGCGCGGCGGCGACGTTCTCGTCGGTGACGATGGCCGCGCGCGTGCCGGGAAGGCGGTCCGCAATTTCCGTTCCGGCGCCGGAGAGCAGGCCGGGGCCGATCAAAATGTCATAGGCACGGTCGCCGAGGCCGACCTCGACCTTCACTGGCTCGGTATGGCTCACGGGTCCACCTCGTCGCTGGTCGCGATGGCGGCGATCCCGAGATAGGAACAAAGCGCGCACACCACTTCGCCGGCGATGACTTCCTTGCGGTCGTCGCGGGTCGAGACCGTGATGTCGGCCGTGGCATAGACCGGATAGCGCTCGCTCATCAGTCGCTCCAGCACGCCGCGCGGATCGGGATTCTTCAACAGCGGACGGTTCTGTTTCTTCGAGACCCGCTCCATCAGGAGATCGAGATCCGCCTTCAGCCAGACCGAGACGCCGTGACCGGCGATCGCCTCGCGCGTCTGCGCGTTCATGAAGGCGCCGCCGCCGGTCGACAGCACCTGCGGGCCGTTTTCGAGCAGGCGCAAGATCACCCGCTGCTCCAGCGCCCGGAACTCGGGCTCGCCATAGCGCTCGAACAGCTCCGGCACGGTCATGCGCGAAACGTTCTCGATCTCCTGGTCGCTGTCGATGAAGGGCAGCGAAAGCATCGTCGCCACCTTGCGGCCGATCGCCGTCTTGCCGGCGCCCATCAGCCCGACAAAGACGATCGAGCGGCTGCCGAGCTGCTCAAGCAGCGCGGCACGGCCTTCGTCCGGCGGATTTGCTGGTAGCGCGTTCATGCGGAACCCTCTTTGCGCCGTATCGACATCAAAAGCCTGTTTGCGTCAAGCACGGCGCCGCAAGCGGAGCGGATCGCGCGACTTTCCACCCAGAACCTTCGTCGACAAACCCTTCGTCCTTGAATTGCCCGGATTGGCGTCCCATAAGGGCACAGGGTTTGGAAAACGCAGAACAAGAAGACGGGCGAAAAACTGAATGCCGACATTGTTTCGCTTTGTCGTGACGCTGGCGGTTCTTGCAGGCATTGCCTATGGCGCGATGTTCGCTCTGGCGATGTTCGTGGAACCGAAGAAGGCGGAAATGAGCGTGCGCATTCCCGCCGAGAAGCTCAATCCGAAGAAAAACTAACCGAGAAGAACTGATCCGGCCAGATGAACAGCGCGGCCCGCATCGAAGCCTTCCTGGAGATGATGAGCGCCGAGCGGGGGGCGGCCGAGAACACGCTTTCCTCCTACCGCCGCGACCTGGAAGACGCCTCCGAAGCCATCGGCGGCGGGCTGGCGGGAGCGGGAGCGGCCGATATCCGCGCCTATCTCGACGACATCGCGGCCAGAGGCTTCGCGCCGACCTCGCAGGCGCGCAAATTGTCGGCGATCCGCCAGTTCTTCAAATTCCTCTACGCCGAAGGTCTGCGTGGGGACGACCCGACGGGAACGCTGGACAGCCCGAGGAAGGGCCGGCCGCTGCCGAAGACGATGAACGAAGCCGAGACCGGCCGCCTGCTCGATCGCGCGGCCGAGGAAGCGGCCGGTGCCGCGCCGGACGGCGACCGGCTGGCGGCGTTGCGCCTGCACGCGTTGGTCGAGGTGCTTTATGCCACAGGCCTGCGCGTCTCCGAGCTGGTCGGCCTGCCGGTGACGGTGGCGCAGCGCGACGACCGTTTCTTCATGGTGCGCGGCAAGGGCGACAAGGAGCGCATGGTGCCGCTGTCGGCCAAGGCGCGCGCCGCGATGCGGGCATGGCTTTCGGAACGGGCATCCAAGCCCGCCCTTACCGACAGTCCCTACCTGTTTCCCGCCGCCTCCGACAGCGGCCACCTCTCCCGGCAGGTCTTCGCGCGCGATCTCAAGGGCCTGGCGGCCCGGGCCGGCATCGCCTCGGCCAAGATCTCGCCGCATGTGCTTCGCCACGCCTTTGCCAGCCATCTCTTGCAGAACGGGGCGGATTTGCGGGCCGTGCAGCAACTGCTTGGCCACGCCGACATCTCCACCACGCAGATCTACACCCATGTGCTGGAGGAGCGTCTGGTGCGGCTGGTCAACGATCATCATCCGCTTGCCGACTAGGCCTCATATCGCTATGTGAGGGCGACGTTCCACCGCCCGGAGCCAGCATTTCTAAGGTTCCGCCTGCCATTGCCTTCCGACGGATCGGTCCGCCCAAGCATGTACAATTACCTCGATTTCGAAAAGCCGGTGCAGGATCTGGAGCTGAAGATCCTCGAGCTGAAGAAGCTTGCCGAAAACGGCGAGGCGGTTGACGTCGCCGACGAGATCAACCGGCTGGAGAAGCGTTCGCGCGATGCGCTGCGCGACCTCTACAAGGCGCTCACCCCCTGGCAGAAGGTGCAGGTCGCGCGCCATCCCGACCGGCCGCATTGCGTCGACTACATCAAGGGCCTGTTCAGCGATTTCACGCCTTTGGCCGGCGACCGCAATTTCGGCGACGACCAGGCGATCGTCGGCGGCTTCGCCCGCTTCCGCGGCGAGCCGGTGGCGGTGATCGGCCAGGAGAAGGGCTCGGACACGGCAAGCCGCATCAAGCATAATTTCGGCTCGGTGCGGCCTGAAGGCTACCGCAAGGCGGTGCGCCTGATGGAGCTTGCCGACCGCTTCAATATCCCGCTTTTGACGCTGGTCGACACCGCAGGCGCCTATCCCGGCGTCGGCGCCGAGGAACGCGGCCAGGCTGAGGCCATCGCGCGCTCGACCTCGGCCTGCCTGGCGCTGAAAGTGCCGTCGATCTCGGTCGTCATCGGCGAAGGCGGCTCGGGCGGCGCCATTGCGATTGCCACCGCCAACCGCGTCTACATGCTGGAGCATGCCATCTATTCGGTCATTTCGCCGGAGGGCGCGGCCTCGATCCTGTGGCGCGACACCACCCGATCCAAGGACGCGGCCACCAACATGAAGATCACCGCCCAGGACCTGCTCGAGATGAAGATCATCGACGCCATCGTTCCCGAGCCGATGGGCGGCGCCCAGCGCGCGCCGGAAACGGTGATAGCCGCCACCGGCGACCTCATCGCCAAGACGATGAAGGATTTTGCCGGCGCCAACACCGATTTCCGCGAGCAGCGCCGCGAGAAATACCTGGCGATGGGCCGCAGCCTTTAATCAGGCTCTTCGTGGTAAACTGTGGCGGGAACGCACAATTCCGCCACAAAAATGCCGCCGGATTCGGTTCAATGGAAATCGCCGTGAGGGGTTGGCCGAGGCTTGCGGTAAGGAATTTTCAAGGTTAACGGGCTTACGGTCCATTGGTGTTCAGCCTGCGGGCCCGGCCATGCCGAAGCCGTTGGCCCGAAGAAAGACGTAGCCGTACCGATGTTTGCCAAGCTTGCCCGCACCGGAGTCCTGATCGCCGCGATAGGCGTCGCCGGCTGCAACGATTCGTCGATGAAGGATTTCGCGCCGGAGGCCAACAAGCCGCTGCCGGACAAGATCTTGGCCGACATGAGGGCCAAGGGCATGGTGCGCACCTCCTCGGTGATGGCGCGCATCTTCAAGGAAGAAGGCAAGCTGGAGATCTGGAAGGCCAAGACCAACGGCCGCTACGATCTCGTCGCCAGTTACGACATCTGCAAATGGTCGGGCAAGCTCGGCCCTAAATACACCGAGGGCGACCGCCAGGCGCCGGAAGGCTTCTACACGGTGCGTCCGTCGCAGATGAATCCGCGCTCGAACTACCATCTGTCCTTCAACATCGGCTTTCCCAACGCCTATGACCGCGCCAACGGCCGCACCGGCGCCAATCTGATGGTGCACGGCGCCTGTTCGTCCTCCGGCTGCTATTCGATGACCGACGCGCAGATCGAGCAGATCTATGCCTTCGGCCGCGATGCCTTCCAGGGCGGCCAGACCGAGTTCCAAATCCAGGCTTTCCCGTTCCGCATGACCGCCGCCAACATGGCGCGCTACCGCAACGACCCGAACTACGAGTTCTGGAAGATGCTGAAGGTCGGCTACGACAATTTCGAGATCACCAAGGTGCCGCCGAAGGTCGACGTCTGCGAAAAGCGCTACGTCTTCAACCAGGTGGCGCCCGAAGGCACGACCTTCGATCCGACCGGCCCCTGCCCGGCAAGCACCCAGCCGGACTCGTTGAAGACGGCCTACGCCAACTATGAGAAGGGCTACGACGCGGCCTTCAACTCGGCCGTGAAGTCGAGCACCCCGGCACCGAAGCCGACCATCGCCGGCATCAAGGAAGCCAGCATCGTTTCCGACTGGTCGAAGCGCCGCGCCCGCGGCGAACGCGTTCCGATCGATCCGCCTTCGATGAATTCCGACGGTTCGGTGACGGAGACGACGCGCATGGGCCGCATCGATTCCCCGCTCGGCCGCAAGATGGCGGCGATCGATGCGGAGAAGGAGGCCAAGCGCAAGGCCGAGGAGCAGCGGCTGGCGGCGATCGAGGCCGCCAGGGCCGCCAAGGAACAGGCCAAGGCGCAGGCGCTGGCCGAGAAGGAAGCCGCCAAGCAGGCGGCCCAGCAGCCGGTGGTCACCGCAGGCGTCGAGGCCGCGCCCGCCCAACCGGCGATCGAGACCCAGGCGGCAAGCGCCGATGAGGGCACGGTGTCGAAGCTGAAGAAGAAGCTGCTCGGCATGTTCGGCGGCTGAGATTTTTGCCTTGCCCAGGCCAGCCACGTACGACCTCAAGGGATTGAACTGCCCATTGCCGGTGCTGAAAGCCCGCAAGCGCCTGGCCGCGATGCGGCCCGGCAGCCGGCTCTGGCTCGAAACCACCGACCCGCTGGCCGTGATCGACATTCCGGCCTTCTGCGCCGATGCCGGCCACCAGCTGGTCGAGACGGCCGCGGTCGACGGCGGCCATCGTTTCCTGGTCGAGCGCGGCGGCGCGACCTCAACCTAACTGCTTTTCGGCTTACAGTCCGGCGATCGCCAGCGGATTGGCCTCGAGCGCCGTCCGGTCCGGCGTGTCGATCGACGGCCTGTTGGTGAAGGCGGCGAACAGCCGCTGGATGTAGTCTTGCGGCATGTCGAGCGTGACCAGCACCAGGCGGGTGCCGCGCTGCCCGTCCGGCCAGGCCGGCAGCCTCGCCGGCGGATGTAGGATCTTCTGCACGCCGTGGATGACCAGCGGCCGCGACGGATCCTCCATCAACTCGATGACACCCTTCATGCGCAGCAGCTTCTCGCCATGCGTGGAGCGCAGAAGATCGAGGAACATCTCGATCGCCGAGAACGGCACCGGGCCGTCATGGACGAGTGCGTGGGAGCGCACGCGGCTGTCGTGGCGGTGGTCGTGATGATGGTGGCTGTGATCATGGTCATCATGGTGGTGATGATCATGCGCGGCCTCTTCGCCGAGCCAGCGCCGCACGTCGGCGCTCTTGGTCTCCGGGTTGTAGAGGCCGCAATTGAACAGAGACGCGGCGCCCGTGCCCGGATCGTTGACGTCGAGCAGCAGGGCGCCCGGGTTTATCTGGTGAAGTCGGGCCCTCAGGGCCTCGACATCGCTGCTCTCGGCGAGGTCGGTCTTGGTCAGCACGATGCGGTCGGCGACCGCCGCCTGCTTCACCGCCTCGACATGGCCGTCGAGCGCGGCCTCGCCGTTGACGGCATCGATCAGCGTGATGACGCTGTCGAGCCGGAAAGCCTGCACCAGCGCCGGATGCGCCATGATCGACTGCAGCACCGGCGCGGGATCGGCAAGCCCTGTGGTCTCGACGACGACGCGCACCAGCCTGGCGATGCGGCCGGTCTGCAGCCGGTCGACGAGGTCGGCCAGCGTGTCGACGAGGTCGCCGCGCACCGTGCAGCAGAGGCAGCCGTCGGAAAGCTGGATGATGCCGTCCGAAGCCTGCTCGACCAGCAAATGGTCGATCGCCACCTCGCCGAACTCGTTGATGATGACAGCCGTGTCGGCGAGCTGCGGATCCTTGAGCAGCCGGTTGAGCAGCGTCGTCTTGCCGGCGCCGAGAAAACCGGTGAGCACCGAGACGGGAATGGGAAAGCCGCCGCTCATCGCTAGTTCGCGGCCTTGGCCGGCTGATCCCCCTGCGCCGCGGCGGAAGCGGTGGCGGCGGGTGCGGCGCCGGCTGGCAGCGGCTTGTCGGGCCGCCAGCTCGGCAGCGGCACATCGGCATAGTTCTGATCGGTCTGGTCGACGAAGGCCTTGGGCGCCGGTCCGGTCGCGCCGCCGAGGCCGACCGCGATCAGCGTCGGGTGGTCGAGTTTCACCTGATAAGGCGATTTCGGCTTGTCCTTGGCATCCACGGTGGGCGCTGCCTCGGATTGCTCTTCTTTCGTCTTCTTCTTGCAGATCTCGTCATTCATGTCGTTGGGCGACAGCGTGTCGCCATAGGGCTTGAGCGCCGCGAGCGTCGTCGAGCCGGCCGCCGGAGTGTCAAAACCCTGGTCGAGCAGCTTCGCCGCGGCTTCAGCGCGGCTGATGGCGGATTTTTCGCCAAGCACCACGGCGACCAGCGTGCGGCCGTCGCGCGTCGCGGAGCCGATCATGTTGAAGCCCGACGAGCAGACGAAGCCTGTCTTCATGCCGTCGGCGCCCGGGTAGCGGCCGATGAGCAGATTGTAGTTCGGGAGCGCCTTCTTGCCGACGGCAAGTCCCTCGATGGAGAACCACGGCGCATATTGCGGGAAGTCGTTGCGGAGCGCCGTCACCAGGACAGCGAGGTCGCGCGCGGTCGTGTACTGGTCCGGCGAATAGAGTCCGTTCGGATTGACGAAATGCGTTCCGACCATGCCGAGCCTGGCGGCCTCGGCGTTCATGCGGTCGGCGAAGGCGGCCTGCGATCCGCCGATATTCTCGCCGACGGCCATGGCGATGTCGTTGGCCGATTTGACCAGCATCATCTTCAGCGCATTGTCGAGCCGCATTACCGAGCCCGGCTTGAAGCCCATCTTGCTCGGCGGCTCGCCGGCGGAATGTTTCGTCACCTTGATCGGCGAATCGAGCGCCACCTCGCCGGCCGCGATCGCCCGGAACGTGACATAGGCCGTCATCAGCTTGCTGAGCGAGGCCGGATACCAGCGCTTGAAGGCGTCCTGATGCTCGAGCACCTTGCCGCTCTTCAGGTCGAAAAGCACCACCGGATTGGCGCGCGCCGCACCCGAAAGCACCGGTAGCGCCAGCGCGCCCGCAAGCAATAGGTTGAGGAAATGCCTTTGCCGCATGATCAATTCCGAAATCGCCTCTTGCCGTAATTGCCGCTGGCTCCGTAAGATTTCGTTACGCGATGGCCAGCATGGTGCGGACCGTCCCTCGACGCCGTGCCGCATTATGCGGTGCTATTTAGCCTATGTGACGCCAAAATGGCAAAGCGCCACACAATCACAATTGCCGGGCAACCGACCTGAACCGCCTGCCCCAACAAAGAAATGGACCGATTATGCCAATTCTCAACCGTGCCGCGGAAATGCAGGAAGAAGTCGCCGGCTGGCGACGCCATCTGCACCAGACGCCGGAACTGAACTTCGACGTGTTCCAGACCGCCGCCTTCGTCATCGACAAGCTGGAGGCCTTCGGCTGCGACGAGGTTGTGACGGGGCTCGGCAAGACCGGTGTCGTCGGCATCATCCGCGGCCGCAAGGGCGAAGGCCCGACCATCGGGTTGCGCGCCGACATGGACGCGTTGCCGATCAACGAGATCACCGGCAAGCCCTATGCGTCGACCGTCGCCGGCAAGATGCATGCCTGCGGCCATGACGGCCACACCGCCATGCTGCTCGGCGCCGCCAAATATCTCGCCGAGACGCGCAATTTCGCCGGTTCCGTGGCGGTGATCTTCCAGCCGGCCGAGGAAGGCGGCGGCGGCGGCAACGAAATGGTCAAGGACGGCATGATGGAGCGCTTCGGCATCTCGAAGGTGTTCGGCATGCACAACATGCCCGGCCTTCCCGTCGGCGAGTTCGCCATCAAGCCCGGCCCGATCATGGCGGCGACCGCTGAATTCACCATAACCGTCAAGGGGCATGGCGGCCATGCGGCGATGCCGCACGGCACCATCGACCCGATCGTCATCACCAGCCAGCTGGTGGGCGCTTTGCAGACCATTGCCTCGCGCAGCACCGATCCGGTCGAGGCCGTGGTGGTGTCGGTGACCAAATTCCACGCCGGCGATGCCTATAACGTCATTCCGGAACAAGCCGAGATCGCCGGTACGGTGCGCACGCTGAAGAAGGAAGTGGCGAGGAAGGCGGAAGAGCGCATCCGCGCCATCTGCGCCGGCCTTGCGTCGGCCTTTGGCGCGACGATCGAGGTCGATTACGACGCCAACTATCCCGTCACCTTCAACCACGCCGAAGAGACGGTCTTCGCCAGCGATATCGCCGCCGACGTCGCCGGCGACGCCCATGTCCACCGCGCCATCCAGCCGGTGATGGGCGGCGAGGATTTTTCCTACATGCTGGAAGCGCGCCCCGGCGCCTTCATCTTCATCGGCAACGGCGACTCGGCCGGCCTGCATCATCCGGCGTACGACTTCAACGACGAGGTCATCCCGCATGGCATGAGCTACTGGGTGCGGTTGGCGGAGACGGCTCTGGCCGCCTGAGCGCCTCCACTGCGCGGCGGCGAGATTCGCCTCGCCGCCCGCACGGCCGGCGTCACGGAGCAAAGTGCTGCCCGGCACGCCAGCAACGCCTCTTGGCGAACCGGCCCGAAGCGTTTATGTGTCGGGCCGCGTGGTCCCGTAGCTCAGTAGGATAGAGCGGCAGATTCCTAATCTGTAGGTCACAGGTTCGATTCCTGTCGGGATCACCACGTTTTCAACGGGTTAGCGAGTTTTCCGTCGTACTTTTTCTGAAGATTAGTATGTCAAATGTCGCGGATGCTTCGTGGCTGGCACGGTCAGCAACGGCCGCGCGACCGGAATTTGGAAGTTCGTTGGGCGAAAAGACGGATTGCAGTCAGCGCTCCAAATCCTTGCATTGCCTTGCCATCAGCACCGCTGGCGGCATGCCGCTTCGATGCAGACCAGGACCATAGAGTGCAGTCACTCGGCCATCGTTTTTCCAGCCAGAGCAGCAAGGACGGAGATCACATCGGCGTCGGATGAGCCGGACGACGCTGTATTGCCTAGGCGATAACCCATTCATAGGTAGATTTATTGATAGCGCACAAGCATACTTGGGCGGGGCGCGCGGCGGTTGAAAATGGTCGCGCCGCGCTATGTTATTTGCAAGCTGCGCCAGTTCCTTTCGCTCGGTTGTGGCGTTGGCAATTTGGCGAAAAACGATTGCGGACAAGGGGCAGCTCTTGTCCCACAAGAACGGACATCCCTTGTGTCATTGATTTTACGATTTTGAGACCGGCGGCGGGCCTATCATTTGTCCGCTCGCCGAACAGGGAGGAAGACAATGGACGGAGAATCGCGTTCCCAATCAAGGCGAAGATTTCTGAAGACGAGTGGACTTGTCGCTGGGTTAACGGCGACGGCTGTTACCGCTCCCTGGGTTCGAAGGGCCGGAGCCGCTGACACTATCACCTGGAAAATCCAAACCTCGTGGCCGGCGGGTGTCGGACTTGAAACTTTCCAGAAATGGTGCGGGACCATCAAGGAAAAGACCGGCGGCCAACTCGAATTTCAGCCGTTCAAGGCAAAGGACATCGTTGGTGATTTCGAGCTCCTCGACGGGGTGAAGAACGGCGTCCTGGAGGCGATGAACTCGTTTTCGCTTTACTGGGCCGGCAAGCTTCCCGCTGCAGCGTTCCTATCCTCGTACACGATGGGGCTACGTTATCCGCACGAATGGGACATCTTCTTCTATTCGAAAGGTGGCCTGCAGGCTGCGCGCGACCTTTATGCCAAACAAGGTCTTTACTACGTCAACCGCATTCATCACGGCCCGAACATCATCCACTCAAAGACACCGATCCGCTCGATCGAGGATTTCAGGGATCTGAAGCTGCGCGTACCGGGCGGCATGATCGCCGAGACATTCGCGAAAGCCGGCGCCAAGACCACGCTGCTGCCGGGCGGCGAGGTGTTCTCCGCGCTGGAAAAAGGCACGATCGATGCGGCCGACTACACGGGCCCGGCGGTAAACTGGGCGCTCGGCTTCCAACAAGTGACCAAATACATTTCCATGGGGCCGCCTGGGCTGATGTCGGTGTATCAGCCCGTCGACCTGATGGATTTCGCCGTCAACATGAACGTCTGGAACCAACTCCCGGACAATCTCAAGAAGTTCGTGGAAGACGAGATCCAGGTCTATTCGAACACCCATTTCGGCGCGATCCAGAAGGCCGACATGGAGGCTTGGCACAAATTCACCGACGCGGGCATCGAAATCAACCGGCTTGGCGCAGAAGATCTCCAAAAGTTCCAGGAAATCGCGGTGCCGATCTGGTTCGAGTGGGCCAACAAGGACAAGGACGCGGCGCGCATCTTCAAGCTGCAGCTTGAGGTGATGGAGAACCCGACCGTCGGCTACGTCACGCCGGACATGTATCAGGGATTGTCGATCAACCTCTGAGGCTCTCCGCGCCCGTCCTGTCCGGGCGGGCGCACTCTCCTTCAAGAGGCAGTCGCCGATGCCCTCACTTACATTTGTGCTGCCGCACTGGCTCTACTGGTCGAGCCTTGTGCTTTTTCCGCTTGCCGCGGTCTTCTTTGTCTATCGCGAGCGGGCTCGACGCGATGCCGGCCGAGCCAACCTGTTCCTCGCCTATTTCTTGCTGGTCACTGCCGGTTTTCTCGGCATGCACCGTTTCTACCTGAAGAGCCGCTGGGGGTTCTTGTTCATCCCGTTCTTCGTCGCTGTGCTCTGGACCAGTGCCCAGGTGCGGGATGGGCGCGAAGCATTGTCGCTGGCTCGATCCCAAGCGGAGCATGCCGAAAGGGTCCTGACGCAAACAAGGGCCGATGTCACATCCGGCAAGAGCGGTGCCGCCGGTCGCCTTGCGAAGGCCGAGGCGGATGCGGTGACGGCTCACGGCAATGACGCTGCTGCCATTGCTGGACTCGCCCGCTCGAACACCCTTGCTCGAATTGCCGGACTTCTGCTCGGCCTCGTTCTCGTGGGCGACGTCTTTCTGATGCCGGGCCTGGTTCGCCGCGCTCGCGAACGCGAGGTTCAACCGGCCCCAACCGACACCCATCCGCTGGTGGCCGACGTGCCCGCCACGCCGGTCAAAGCTCCGCTCGCTGTCTTCCGGCCCGTCGACCGGCTGGTCAAGGTGACGGGCGAGTTGGTCGCCTACTGGTCAGTCCTCGCGGTCATGGCCTACTATTACGAGGTCGTGGCCCGTTACGTCTTCAATTCGCCGACGAACTGGGTGCATGAGAGCATGTTTCTCATGTTTGGCATCCAGTACATGCTGGCAGGAGCCTATGCCTATCGCGACGAAACCCATGTCAGGGTAGATATCGTCTACAGCCATCTCTCCGAACGCGGTCGGGCTATCTGCGACATCATCACCTCGGCCTTCTTCTTCCTGTTCACCGGCACCATGCTGGTCACAGGGTGGCGATTTGCGAGTGATGCCATGGCGGTTGGCGAACGCTCGTTCACCGAATGGGGCATTCAATACTGGCCGGTAAAGCTCGCGATCCCCATCGGGGCGGCGCTCCTGTTGCTTCAGGGTCTGTCCCGGCTGATGCGGGACATCGCCACTGCATTCGGAAGGATCGGCTGAGCGATGGGTCTCGAGCTTCCGATCCTGTGGCTCAGCATATTGATGTTCGGGGGCCTGGGCGTGCTTCTGCTGCTCGGACTGCCGATGGCCTTTTGCACCGGCAGCCTTGCCGTGCTTTTCCTCTTTCTGTTCGGCAATTCGGCCATGCTGAATATGCTGCCGTCTCGGGTCTTCCCGTTCATGACGGATTATCAGCTCTCGGCGGTGCCGCTTTTCATCTTCATGGCCGCAATTCTGGAGAAGGCGGGCATCATCGAGGAATTGTTCGATGTCGTCTACAAATGGCTGGGCGGACTGAAAGGCGGGCTCGCTTCGGCCACGGTGATCTCCTGCACGCTGCTGGCCGCGATGGTCGGCGTGGTCGGGGCGACGGAAGTCACGATGGGGATGATCGCGCTGCCCGCCATGTTGCGCCGCAATTATGACGCCAAGCTCGCGTGCGGCTCGCTTCTTGCAGGCGGGACCCTTGGCATTCTCATACCCCCTTCCGTCATGGCAATCGTCTATGCCGTCGTGGCGCAGCAGTCGCTGGGCGAGCTTTTGATCGGGTCGGTGTTTCCCGGGCTGCTGCTATCCGGGATGTACGTCGCTTACGTGACGGCGCGCTGTTACATCAACCCCAAGCTCGGCCCGGCGTTGCCGCCGAACGAGCGCATCGCTTTCGTCGCAAAACTCAAGCTTTTGCGCCGCACGTTCATGCCGATACTGCTGATCCTGCTTGTGCTCGGAGTCATCTTCATGGGCATTGCCACGCCGGTCGAAGCTGCAGGCATTGGCACGTTCGGCGCCTTCATCGTCTGTGCCGCGCATCGGCGCCTCACCTGGGACACGATCCGGGAAGCCGGGGTCGCGACGCTCAAGGCAACAGCGATGGTCATGTGGATATTCTTCGGCGCCACAATGTTCGTCGGCTTCTTCATCCTGAAGGGCGGGCAGAACTTCGTCGCCGAATCCATACTCGGAACAGGCTTGGCGCCTTACGGCATTCTTGTCCTGATGATGATCATCCTGTTCGTCCTCGGCATGTTTCTGGACTGGGTGGGCATCCTCCTCCTGACCGTACCGATCTTCCTGCCCATTCTAAAAACGCTTCAATTCGGCGGCACTTTCGGATTAGCCGGCGTAGCTCCTGAAGATGTGCCGCTTTGGTATGGCGTCATTTTCATGGTCAACATGCAGATGGCGTTCCTGAGCCCACCTTTCGGCTATTCGCTGTTCTATCTGAAGAGTGTCGCGCCGCCGGAGATATCGATGGCGACAATCTTCCGATCCGCGGTCCCCTTCTTGTGCCTGCAGGCTATCGGAGTGGGACTGTGCATCGTGTTCCCCTCGATCGTCATATGGCTGCCGAAGGTCATGTACGGAGGCAACTGACCTCATTTGCGGCTTTCGTTATCCGACGCCGCGGATCAATCGAATTTGACAGCTTTTCTGTTGAACGGCGTCACCTTGTTTGCCTTTCTTTGCGCGCGTGATGAGATCGCTTCTTGAAACAATCCTGGCTGCGAATGCGGGTGTATTGCTCTCGACCGGTCTCGGTTATCTCGCCTACGCCGTGCCGGGCGACGCGGTGCCTTATCTGGACTGGCTTGCCAGTCCACTCCATTTCGAGGCGGTTGACCAGGGGGGTCCGTGACCTAGCTTAAAGCTCACGATGGACCGTCCAGACTCCGAAATGGCGGAATGGCACGCACCGTGGGAGAACTCTCGGGATGTTGAGAACGGAGAGATGCGAATGGGGCTTTTCGGAGCCCTGCGCGCCGTTCGCGGAGGACAGCCGGCGACCGGCGCTCCGCCATGCAACAACAAATTCGCACGGGCACTGGAGGGACCTGAAGCAGTGACAGTTTCGAGAGCAGTCAGAGGCTTTAAAGCGCACCTGGGCGAGGGGCCGAACACCACTTCACGGGCTTAAAAAGCACACCCAAGACCGAACGGGCACGGCGATGCCAGATCATCTTGCCGGATTTTATGCAAACGATGCAGATTTCGTCGTCCTAGGCGGGGTAGTGATACTTTTGGGCGTCTATCTTGTGCTCCGGCGTATCCTTGCCGCGGTGCGACGGCGCCGCCCGAAACCGTCTGCCTATCTGAACGAATACGGGTCTTCTCCCCTCGATTTGCCTTCTTGGGTATGGGAGCGCCCGGTCGACCTTGCAACCGAGCCTTCTCGGTCTGCCGTGCCTTCAGACCCCGATGTTCGGCCCCAGGATGTCGGCCGTCAGCTTGGGGTACGAATTGAGTATTTCGACGCGAACCCTGAAGCCTGCGAGACCTCGCAAGGGGTCCAGCCCAATGCTTTCGCTGCCGCGACGACCCTCGCGACGGCCTCACCTCCTGCCGCTCGCAGGCCGATCGGTCTTGCGTCCCGCCTGGGCGTCGCCACAATCTGCCTGGCCGTGCCGCTTGGTTATGCGATGACGAGGCAGAACTTGGTCGAAAGCGCCCCCGCCATTTCGCAGGCCCAGGGCCACTCCGACCTTTCGCGCCCCTTGGAGCTTCCGGCGAGTGCCGCACCGGATATGCGTGGACCAGCCCGGATCGACGAGCGCACGAATGCCGGATTGCTCAGCCCGGAGATCACCGCCGCCACGGCGCAAGCCGAGGCGGCCCGCGTTCAGGCAGCCGCGGCGAGGGAATTGGCGGGCCAGGAACACCAAGCTGCGGAAGCTGAGCGCGCCAGGAGCGCAGCCCTGCGGAGTGCGCTCCTCGAGTCGCGCAAGCAGATCGACTCGCTAAGGACAAGCATGACGGAAGCCGACAACACGCGCGAGGAGCGATTTCGCAACGAACTCGCGGCAGCCCGCGCGTTCGACGCATTGCGGCGCATTGCGGGAGAGGCACACACGCTACTGAGCAGGGCCATCGACTATGTCGTTACGGCGATGCCCGCTGCTCATCTGCAGCGACAGCGAACCGAACGAATGGCGCGCGATCTATCGCAAGCGTGGGCGCAAATTGAACAGCTTGAGGCCAAGACCGCCGAGGATCGCGCCAAGGCCGAGGCTTCGCTGGCGCAAGCGAGCGGAGTGCTTGACGACGAGCGCCGGAAGTCGGCGGGCCTTCGAGGCGACGTCGCCGAAATGGCACGATCCAATGCCGCGCTCGTGGAGCGCGCGGATGCGGCCGAGCGCGAGCGGACCGGTGCAGCGGCAGCGAGAGAGCGGGTGGAGCAGACCGCCGCCGAGACGGCGCAGGCTCTGGCGCGAGAACGCGCTGCGGCAGCGTCGGCTCGTGAGGAGCTGAAAAAAGCCCGCCTCGGGCGCGACATGGCCGAACAGGAACGAACCGCAGCAGTCTCAGCCAAAGAGCGTGCCGAGCAGGGTGCAGCCGAGGCGACGCAGGCTTTGGCGCGAGAACGCGCTGCAGCTGTCTCGACCCAGGAGGATCTCAACAGAGCCCGCCTCGAGCGCGACGCCGCCCGAGCACTTCTGGTGCCGGTCACCAGGTTGAACGAGGCTCTGGACGAGCAACGGGAGGCCACTGTTTCTCTAGCCCGCGACTTGGCGGCCGCCCGCGCGGACAATGACAGGCTCAGGGCTGAGCGTCGCGCCGCGCAGAACGAGGCGCCGCTGAAGCCGCGTTCTGGTCGCACATCAGACGCCACGGGCCAGGTTAAGGCTGTCAGCCAGAAAGTTGCGCGCGGCAAGGTTCGCAATACCTCGCGGGTGACCCGCGTACGATCTATCACGCTGCCTTATTCGCTCTGGCCAAGACACTTTGCGTTGGACTGAGTTCCAAAACGACTGGGCGGTCCATGTTTGAAGGCTTGAGACTATAGCCCGGCAGCAACTGAGGCAGGACGCAACGACGTGGGGGGAGACGCTGGAGACGGGAAAGAATTGCCCGTTCGAATTCATCCTGTTCTCGTCGGCGAGGAGTTCCGCGCCATACGCTATGTCAGCCCGATCACGCTGCCTTCGGCGTTCAACTCGCACTCGACCGGCGCCTGACGCGTCTCCACGCGGCCTTGATGTACATAGTCGATGCTGACCTGAACGGGGGCCGAGATCGTGTTTGAGCTCAATCGATGTAGGGAACCTGCGCTGCCGACGCGCACACTAACCGGGCCGAAGGGGGCCGCGGCCGATTTGATTGCATCATAACAGGCGCGAACGACATCATCCGGGACGCCCGGCACTTCGATTGGATGGATTGTTGATGGAATGGTGCTGTCGCCGGGAGGCTGCAGAGTGGGCGGGAGATCGAGCGACTGTCCGCCGTCTGCGGAGGGGACGACACTGGCGGCTGTGGCCGCCTTAGTTGACCCCGTTGTAAAAGTGCTGGTCCCGTCGGCCGGCGGAGGATCACCGCTGGAGACGTCAGGATCGTCCGCCGGGCCTTTGTGCGCGCCGCTGTTGCGGCCTTCGTGCTGGCTGCCAGCGCCATGGCTTCCATCATTGCCATGATGGCCGCCGGCGCCACGCCCTCCGCCGTGCTCGCCGCCGGCTGCGGCTCCTGCGCAAGCGACCGCGATCGCGCAAGCGAATGCGAAACATGCCCAGCTGGATCCAGGGGATTGATGCACGGCGACCTCCAAAGGTGCGTCGGCCAGCCGTCTTTCCCCGGTATACAGTCAGAACGGCACAACCGCTGCCGCCCCCAGGCAAAATTCGCGACTACGGCCCTTTCTAAAATAGCTAGCGGATGAATCCGGTGTATCAAGGACGCGGGTAGCCGCCGCAGCGCCGGGAGTGCAGCATTGGCAGCATGCTATCGAGACGCCGATTGCGAGTTGTGCGGCCTTCGCCTGGGTTTTGAAAAAGTGCGGGCCGGCGGTGCCGCGCCGATCCCGCAATCGGCGCATCGGTCTGGAGGGGCCGATACGCGGCAAGAAGACCCCGTCCTCAGGCAACCTTGCGATCGGGCTGTCGCGCGAAGATCTCCTGGACCTTGGCGGCTATCGCCTTGCCCAGGTCGTGGTTGTTCTGCGCTGTGAAGTGGATGCCGTCACAGCCGTCGGTGGTGATGAAATCCCCGGCGTTCAGGAAATCGACCTTCGCGAAATCGGCCATTGCGCGATACTCGGCCGCGAGCGCGGCGGTCTTTTCATGGCCGCCGGCGAACATGCCCTGGAAGAAGGGATGCGGCATCGGGGTCAGCGGCGGCGGCGCGATCACCAGCGCCTGCGGGGCCGGATAAGGCGTGCCGACGCCGCCGGCGCTGGTCAGGATCTGGCCGACGAGCTTGGCCATGCCATTGGCGATCTCATAGGGCGTGCGGCGGAAGAACGACTTGGTGTCGTTGGTGCCGAGCATGACGATGGCGAGGTCGAGCGGCAGGTGGCTGGCGATAGCCGACGGCAGATAGGCGCTGCCGTTGAGGCGCGGATCGTTGGGATCGTCGAGGCTGGTGGTACGCGCGCTCAAGCCCTCCTCGATCACGTGATAGCCGTCGCCCAGATGAGCGGCCATCGCGCCAGTCCAGCGGTCCTGATAGGGATAGCGGTGGCTCGGCGAACCCTCCATGACCGGAATCCAGCCCCAGGTCAGCGAGTCTCCAAAACACAAAATCGATCTCTTGGTCATGTCTCCAATCCATTTTCCCGTATGCGATTGATCATTGGCCGTTCCGGCCTCGTCCCCTCAAAAATGCCGTCACGTTGACCTGCTCCTGATCCCGTAGAGGATCGCCGCGAGCAGGATGATGAGGCCCTGCGCAATCAGCTTGCCGGGCTCGTCGACGCCGAAGGTGGTCATCACGACGAACAGCAGCGCAAATGACAGCACGCCGAAGAAGGGACCCCAGACGCCACCTTCGCCGCGGCCGAAGACGACGCCGCCAAGGATGGTGGCTGCGACCGCCAGGATCGGCAGGTCGAGACCGACCCTGACGCTGCCGACGGCGATCGAGGCCGTCTGGACCAGGGCGGCAATGCCTGCGAACAGGCCGGCAAGCGTGTGCGCGAGCACCACCGTACGGGCGACCGGAACGCCGGAGAAATGCGCGGCCTGAACGCTTTCGCCGACCGAGGTCACGTAGCGGCCGAAGACCGTGCGCGACAGGAAAAGCGACAGCGCGGCCGAAACCGCCACCCAGAAGATCACAGGCGTCGGCAGCGAGCCGAGCTTGGTGTTGTAGATGTCGCCGAACATGCCGGGCACGTCGCCCGGCGGCTTGCCGCTGGACAGGTATTGCACGATCCCGACGAGCACGATCCCGACCGCCAGCGTGACGATGACGGCCGAGACGCGTCTGACCCCGACCATCAGGCCGTTGAAGAGGCCGACGGCAAGGCCGATGGCCAGCGCCAGGGCGACGAAGAACGTCATCGAGGCACCGGGAAAGACGCCGGACGAGATCGTATAGTTGATAAGCAGGATGACCCCGCCGCCCGAGAGGTCGATGCTCCTCACCCGCATCACCAGAAGCTGGCCGAGCACCAATATGCCGAGCGGCACGATCTGGCGCACGAATATGCCCATGACGTTGAGGTTGAGCATGTTCGGCCGCGCGATCCACAGAACCAAAAGCAGCACGGCAAAGACGTAGTATGCCGGCGGGATGCGAAGCAGGCGGCGCATGACAGGATTGGCGAGCGCGGCAGCCACTTACAGCCCCATCTTCTTGCGCGATTGCAGGGCGACCACCAGAAGCAGGATCGCGCCTTTGATGGTGGTCTGGATGAAGGGCGACACATTCGTCAGGTTCATCCCGTTGGCGAGCAGCGCCATGACGAGCGCGCCGATCACCGTGCCGTGCAGGCTGCCGATGCCGCCGGAAAGCTGGGTGCCGCCGATGGCGACGGCCGTGATCGCGTCGAGCTCGAAGAGCAGCCCGACATTCGGGTCGCCGGAGACGATGCGTCCTGCAAGGAAGACGCCGGCAAGGGCCGCGAAGCAGGCGCAGATCACATAGGCAAGCACGATGTTGCGCCTGTCGGCGATGCCGAAATTATGCGCCGCATCCTCCACGCCGGACGACACGCCGCCGCCGATGGCGAAAAGGTGCAGTCCGAAGCGCGAGCCGTAGAGCAGCTTCCGGGCGACCAGGAGGGTGAATATCCCCCAGAATATCGGCAAGGGCACCCCGAGGAAGGAGCCGGCCACGGCGCTGATGACGATATCGGGCACCGTGCCGCCGGACACCGGCCGCAGCACCCGCGTGATGCCGAGCAAAATGTACTGCATCGACAGCGTCGCGATGATCGGATGCACGTTGAAGCGCGTGATGATGAAGCCGTTGGTGAAGCCCACCAAGGCCGCCAGCACGAACACGGCCGGGATCAGCACCCAGCCGGATCCGCCAAGCGCAAGCACTGCCGTCGTGAAGCTGATCATCGATCCGACCGAAAGGTCGAGCCCGCCGAGCAGGATGACGAACATCTGGCCCACCGCCGTGATGACGAGCGGCATCGCCTGCGGCACCAGATTGAGCAGATTCTCGCCGTTGAGGAACTGCGCGGTCTCGAGGCTCAGCCAGAGCGCGATCGCCAGCGCGATCAGCAAGGGCAGCACCCACATGCCCTGCCGCGATCCCCGCGCGCCCGTCAGGCGTCTGCTGATGGCTGTCATCGGCGCTCTCCTGTCTCCTCATTGCTGAGCGCAGCATCGAGGATGTTGTGCTCCGTGGCGTCGGCCGCCGGCATTTCCGTCACGATGGTGTCGTTGTGGACGACGCAGACGCGGTCGCAGAGCCCGATAAGCTCGACCGTCTCGCGCGACAGCACCAGCACCGCACCGCCCTTCAGCGCAAAGTCGCGCAGCAGCCGGTAGATCTCGGATTTTGCGCCGATGTCGACGCCGCGCGTCGGCTCCTCGACGAGCAGGATGTCGATGTCGGCGCAGAGGTAGCGGCCGAGCAGCACCTTCTGCTGGTTGCCGCCGGACAGCGTGCCGACGGCGGCGGCCGGACCGCTGGCCTTCACCGCAAGGCTCGACATCGTGTCAGCGATCAGTCGCTGATAGCCTGCGGCAAAAGCCAATTCCGGCCGTTTCGAATGGAGCGCGGCGGCAATGTTGTGCGCCACGGAGAGGCCGAGGAACAGCCCGTCCTCCTTGCGATCCTCCGGCACGAAGCCGACGCCCATCGCTTGCAGCCGGCGTACGCCGCCGCCAGGCGACACCGGCAGCGACAACGGTTTGTTCTTGATCGTCACACGGCCGGCGAAAGGATGGTATTGGCCGACCAGCGAGCGCAGGAAGCGCTGCTGGCCCTGCCCTTCCAGGCCGGCCAGCGCGACGATCTCGCCGCGGCTGAGCGACAGCGAGAACGGTCTGGAGCGATCGGTGATGCGGAAATCCTCGACCGCCAGCACGATGGGTCCCGGGGCATCGCCGCGTTGCGGAAAGAGGTCGGCGAGCTCGCGGCCGACCATCATCGCGATCAGCGACGCCGGCGTCATCTCGGCGACCGGCCTGGTGCCGACGAGTTCGCCATCCTTGAGGACGGTGACGGTATCACAGATGGCGAAGATCTCGTCCATGCGGTGCGAAATGTAGACGACCGCCTTGCCCTCATCCTTCAGCCTGCGGATGTGGCGGTTCAGGATTTCGACATCGGCGGCATTCAGCGCCGCCGTCGGCTCGTCGAGGATGAACACGCTGGCATCGGTCATGATGCCGTGCGCGATCTCGACGAATTGCCGTTCGGCAATGCTGAGCCTCGAGACGAGCGTGCCCGGATCGAGCCTGAGACCGAGTTGGGCAAGCGCCTTGCCCGCCTCGCGCCGCATGCGCCGGTGGTCGACGCCGCCAAAGGCCGTGACCGGCTCGCGGCCGAGAAACATGTTCTCGGCGATCGTCAGATTGGGCAGCAGCGACAATTCCTGGAAGACGGTCGAGATGCCGGCCTCCAGCGCATCCTTCGGTTTGTGGAAGACGACCTGGCGCCCTTCGCGAAGGATGGCTCCGCTGTCCGGCTGATGGACGCCGGCAAGGATCTTCATCAGCGTCGATTTGCCGGCGCCGTTCTCGCCCATCAGCGCATGCACGGAGCCGGACTGGAGCGCGATCGAGACTCCCTTCAGCGCCGCCGTGCCGGCGAACGCCTTGCGGATTTCGGACATTTCGACAAGGATTTTCGCGACAGGGGTTTTCACGACCAAAGCACCGTTGCGTCCGGGAGAATTTTCCGTGGCGCTGGCAGCCTCAGCGCCGCCCGCGCCACGATGGCGCCACCCTTTACTTCTTGGCGTAGAACTCCTTGAGCTTGTCTTCCGGCAGCTCCGACGGCCACCAGACATTGGCCGAGAGGTCATCGCGATAATATTTCTTGACCTTCTCGAGATCCCAGCCCGGCGGGTTGTAGTCATAGTGCTTCTTCAGCTCCTTGCCTTCGAGCAGGGCCACGGCGGCGCGGATGCCGGCGGCGCCCTGGGCGGGGCTGTATTCGGCCGAGATCGACTTGAAGCCGTCTGCGATCCACTGGCCGAAGAAGCCGTTGTTGCCCTCGCCGGTGATCGGCGGGATCTTGGCGCCGAACTGCTTGAAGACGTCGACGCAGGCGCGCGTCATGTCGGCGCCGGAAGACCAGATGCCGTCGACCTCGGGGTTGTTGAGATAGAGCGTCTCGCAGAGCTTCTTGGCCTTGTCGTACTGCCAGTCGCCATGCTCCTCGGCGATGATCTTGACGTCGGTCCCCTTCAGCGCCTGCAGCAGGCCGTTGTAGCGGTTGGTGTCTTCCGGATGGCCAGCGAGCCCGCGCAGCACCCAGATGTTGCCCTTGCCGCCAAGATCCTTGACCAGGAAGTCGCCCATCACCTTGCCGAAATGCTCGGCGCCGCCCTGGATCTCGGTGGTGAAGGCGTCGCTCTCGATGCGGCCGGTGTGCACGATGACCGGGATTCCGGCAGCAACCGCCTTGGCGATGCTGGCGTCGGCCGAGGTGGACGTGACCGGCTGGACGATGATGGCGTCGACCTTCTGCGCGATCAGGTCCTCGATGTCGGCGACCTGCTTCTTCTGGTCGAAGCCGGCGTCGAGCAGGATGAACTTGGCGATGCGCTTGTCCTTGGCGGCGGCCGCCTCGGCTTCATGCGCGACCTGCACGGTCCAGGTGTTGGCATTGACGCCGAAATGGCTCATGCCGATGACCCAGGGCGCGTCTTTCTTGAACTTCCCGGCCTCGACCGTCGGGTTGTCGCCGGCACGTGCCGTCACGCCATCCAGCAGGGACCCCTCGTCGGCGAACGAGGGACTGCACAACATGGTGGTCGCGATCACCGCCGCTGCGATTGATTGTACAATCCGTTTCACTGAGCCATCCTCCTTCTCAAGCTCCTCCGACCCTGGAGCCAGGGTCACGACTTCCCCATCGGCGTCCGGCCATGGCCAAGCGCCGCACCTGCCGGACGATCCGGCATTGCTTCAGTTCATTGCTCAACCCGCGCGCCAGGGCCGCCGGAGACATGGTCCAGCGTTGCCGCCATGGGTCATGGCAGCCGGTCGGCGCAAAAGGTTCGGGGCATTCCTCCCAGGCTCACTTCAACCATCGATCCGACGGGCTGTCAATAATTATTCAGAGTGATGGATTATTTTCGCCGCTTGCACTACCTTTGCGCCAAATGGCAGGGTCGCGGTGTGGCGGACGACCGACTCTCGTCCGATTACCTCTGCAAATCAGAACCTTGGCTGCATCGGAGGAGGAGCATGCGATCTGTCTTGTGCTATGGCGACTCCAACACGCACGGGCAGGTACCCGGCGGCACGCCGCTGGACCGCTACGGTCCGGCCGAGCGCTGGCCCGGCGTCATGGCAAGGGAGCTGGGCGCCGGCTGGCATGTCATCGAGGAGGGCCTGAGCGGCCGCACGACGGTGCGCGACGATCCGATCGAGGGAGCCCACAAGAACGGGCGCACATATCTGAGGCCCTGCCTGCAGAGCCACGCCGTTCTCGATCTCGTCATCATCATGCTGGGCACCAACGATCTCAAGGCACGCTTCAACCAGCCGGCTTCGGAAGTCGCGATGGCCATGGGCTGCCTTGTCTACGACATCAAGGAGCTGAAGCCCGGCCCGGGCGGCAGCGTGCCCGAGATCATGATCGTCTCGCCGCCGCCGATGCTGGACGACATCAAGGAATGGCGGTCGATCTTTGCCGGTGCGCCGGAGAAATCGCGAAAGCTGGCGCTCGAATTCGAGATAATTGCCGATTCGCTCGAAGTGCATTTCTTCGATGCGGGCTCGGTCGCCACCTGCGACCCTCTCGACGGGTTCCACATCAACAGGCAGGCGCATGCGCTGCTGGGCAGCGCGCTGGCCCGCGAAGTCGAAGCAATCGGGTGGCCGGATGAAAAGTGACGGCGGCATATTGGACACGACGGATTGCGAGAGGGCACACCATGCCTGACATGCGCTTTGCGCCGCCCAATCCCCTCCGCATCGCGGACCGCGCCAGCGGCCTCAACGCCGTCAGCGTGCGCGGCTACAACGAGCGCCTCGTGCTGTCACTGCTGCTCCAGAGCAAAGGCATCACCCGTCTCGAGATCGGCGAGCGGACCGGCCTGTCGGCGCAGACGGTGTCCGTCATCGTCCGCTCGCTCGAGCAGGAAGGGTTGATCGCCAAGGGCGAGGCCCAACGCGGCCGCGTCGGGCCGCCGACGGTGCCGATCTCGCTCAACCCGGAAGGTGCGTATTCCGTCGGCATCAGCGTCGGCCACCGGCAGGTCGAGGTCGTGCTTGTCGACTTCGTCGGCTCGATCCGCTCGCGCACGGTGCTGCCGTTCTCGGCGGCCAGGCAGGACACCAACCATCCGCAATTCATGAGCGCTATCGCCAAGGCCATTGCCGATCTGCCGCAGCACCTCCACTCGCGCATCGCCGGCATCGGCCTCGCCTTGCCCGGCGACCAGGCGGAACTCGAGCTGACCCCCATGGCGGCCCGTGAACGGTTCGACGCTTTGCAGGAGGAAGTCGAAAGGGAAATCGGCTACCCGGTCTACGTCCAGAACGACATCACCGCCGCCGCAGGCGGCGAGAGTATGTTCGGCGTGGCGAAGCACCTTTCGGACTATCTGTTCTTCTATCTCGGCGCGCGGCTGCACAGCCGACTGATCCTCAACCATCAGATCTACAACACCGCCGCCGCGGTCAGCTTCGACGTCGGCATCCTGCGCCTGGAGGAGGAGATCAGGAGGAGCGGCAGCTCGCCCTCCGAGCTCTGGGAACGGGGGGCCGACTGGCCGTCGTTTGGCGAGGCCGAGACCGCGTGGCAACGCGAGCTGGTGGAGCAGATGAAGTCGTCGATAGGGGCGCTGAAGCAATTCGTTCCGCTAGCTTCGGTTGTCCTGTCCTCCTACGCGCCCCAGGCGGTGTGCAAGGCGATCTGCCGGGAGTTGGAGCAGGCCATGCCCGGCATCACCGCCATCGCCGGCAACATCGAGCGCTCGCCCAAGGCGGTGGGAGCCGCAAGCCTTCCGTTTAGCTCGCGGTTCATGGTGGAATAGGTGTTCACAGCAGGCGAAGGCTGCTGATGGGGCGACGGATCTAGCCGGGTGGTCTCGTAGCTCGCAGGATAGAGGCGCGGGTTCTAAACTGTAGGCCACACGTTCGATTCCTGTCGGGCTCTCCAATCGGGACAGGCTGTCAGTTTTGGGCGCCGGAGGCGTTCGAAGCCAGCTTCTCGGATATTCAACTGTCCTTGTCGATAGGTTTGCGCATCACATGCAGCAGTCTCATCACCCGTGCCGAAATCGCCCAGATACCATCTGATCAGAGATAGATTCGATGGGGTCTCTCTCAATGACGCGCCAGTCCGGCAAGGGTGCTTGACCCGCGTTTTCACATATAGCGAGATCGACGCCAACAGAATACAGGTACTTCACATCCTCACTATTGTTACGATCTATCATTTTGCACGATATTTGAAACAAATTTCCGGAGTCATACTTAAATTTAACATAGTTAAATGTATACGGACCGAAGAATATGGCGCCGTCATTTAAAAATAGAATCCTTTTCTCGTTCAATCTCTTTGGGGTGAATATGTTCCCACCCACTTGGGAGGCCGTGGAAACATCCCAAATCTGAAATCTATCTTCGATCGCCGTTACGATCCGGTCATTCGAAAGAGCGTGCGCAGCTACTGGAGAACCTAGATTCCTAATTCCAATTTGCCTTCCGGTTTTGAGGGAAACGAAATTCCAGGTATCGTCAGAAAAATTTACCAATAAGATTTCATCCAGCAAAAATACGTTTTGAATCTCTGATTCCAGATTTGATACCCACGACACGCTGTCCTTTAGGTAATCATATTTCTCAAGAACGCCATCGTCACCCCAGATTAAAAGCCCCCCAGATTCCGGGAGGAGCATATAGTTGTCCCCAAAAGAAAGTCCCTTTGTAAACTTCTTCCTTAAACCGCCACTACCCACCTCTCGAATCTGAACATCGCCGCCGTCAGAGATCATAAATAGGTCCGTCGACAACTTTGCAATCGCCGTGGAAAAAATTCCAGAATAAACAATATCGTCATCGTTGCCTGGGTCTTTCTCCCATATTATTTTTCCATTGGAGCAATCATAGGCGGCAAGAAGGTTGGATGCCGCAACTAAGAGCCGACCGTCGCCGATCTCCACCACATTCAAGATTTCATTTGCTTCACTAGGATCTTTCACGTCCAGTAGTGGATGGAGTTGTCCGCTGCTGTCATCAAATATGGCGACGAAATCCCTTGACCATATGGAAATCAAGCCGCTCTGCAATAATATTGCCTTGGCAGCCCATGAGACATCCGAATCCGCCTGCCCACCGGTCCTCATGGGGCGGAATTCCTTTTCAATCAAAGGCTTACCGGTTTTGACATCCAAGATACTAATTTGATTCGATGATATCAAAGCAAGGCGATTTTCATCCATCAGGATCTCATCTTTAATAGGGCGTTCCGGCATCCATTCCCAGATCTTGATCCCATCCGATATTCTCCAGACAGCAGCGCTTCTGGCTGCTAAAGTCAGTACATAATCACTGCCGACCACCTTTACGGACTTTAAAACCCCGCCGGACCTTATACACCTTTCTAGATTTCCATCGTTGCTGTTCCAGACACACATTATACCGTCCGAACTCCACGAAAGCACCGCGCCTTCACCAACCCGCAATATCTCTTTAATTGGCCTGACATGCTGAGACTCGAGTTGCCGGACGCGAGCCTCATCGACCTTCCAGAATCTAATTGTTGAATCCTGAGACCAGGATATCACGCGATCGCCGGAGAAAACCCCGGCCCCGATGACAGCGCCGTCGTGATACATGGGAGGACTTGTCTCTAGACCGGTTTGCAAGTCCCACAGTCGAACGGAGCCGTCCGCCGACCAAGACAAGATCCGGTCATCAGCAGTCACAGATGCGGAGATTATAAGCCCGGGATGATGCATCTCCTTTCCAACCTGAGCTCTCTTTCGCAGATCCCAAATCCGCATCGTTCCGAGTTTCGACCATGAGAGCAGCCCGCCACTGGGTAGAGGCATTACCCCAATCACACCTCCATCCTGAGACATATCTGTTCCTAGATGCCTCCCGGTGATGCCATCCCAAACTTTGATGATACCGTCATCGCCCCAAGACACGACGTTGCCATTGGACAAATTGATCACACCTCGGACATCGCGGTCGTGTGCCATCTCACCAGGATCGCCGAGCAGCCGGGCAGTGGTGAAATCCCAAAATCTGATTTGATTGTCGTAGTAAAAAGCTATTGCGCTATCCGATATTTGAACGGAAGGGGTCAAATCTCCGTAGTATTCCGATGAAAAGGTATTTCCAATTCTGTGTCCAGAAATTGCATCAAATACCGCAATAAAATCGGGCTCTGATGAAGAGTTGCTGACTATGAATAAAGCAACTCTGCGTCCTGATATTGGAAGCACCTTCTCTATTTTGCCATCAATGACAGATACCAGCCCGATCCGGGCGATACCTTTGCCATCTAGTAGCTCATACTCATTGAGGCCAACGCGGTAGATATCTCCGTCGGGGGTAAGCCCAACGGTCGAACCGTTCCTTGAGAAATTTTGAAATTTGATTTTACCGGTTCCCCTATCCAGGATCGATATATCGCCTGCTATTGAGTGCGCAATATCGCCGTTTGGCAGCAGGGACATGACGACGGAGGAAAGCGGATTGGAAAACGGACCCTTCTGCCGAGTAAAATCCGCAGTCCAAATGTATTTATCCGTATTTGTGTTCATGAGTGATACTTTTTCCCCAGACGCTATTAGTATTTCGGTTCGAGAAATTTGAACAGCATCGGAAATTCCCAGCTTTATTATACGAGATGGAACTTTCTGATAGCTGTTAGCTATAGACATACTTCTTATCGTTTTCTCAAGCTGCGGTTTATTATCGGTATCATCCTTAGGCCAAGCCCCCAGCGAGAGTTTCAGAGCCTCCGTGGATCGCCCAACTGAGAGCGCTTGCTGTGCAAGCGCCGAGAAGGCACGCGTTTGGTTGACGAGGGCAGCCTTTGCCTTCGAGTCGGCATCGGTCCGAGCCGAATTCAGGGAAAAGGCACTAATCCCGAGAGCAATTGCGAATGCCCCAAGCACAGCGGCAAAAGCCAGACTCCATTTCTTAAACCGTTGTGCAGCCGCAGCTTTGTCTTCTGTCGCCTTTGCCGCGTCCGCGGCTTGCTTTTCTTTTTGAACTTGGCTCGCTGCGACAAAGGCGCTGATCTTGTCGGGAATGTCGTTGGTGCGGGTGATACGCCAGCTCTGGGCCTCCTCGAGATCGGTCCCGCGCAACAAGTCTTCGTCGCGCTGCCCCTTCTCGTCGTAGCGCCTCATTCTACGTTCTACGCTTTCTTGCCACTGCAAGAAGGCGGGATCCGCAGCCACCCAATCGTGCAGTTTTCCCCATTCGCGGATTAGGGCCTCATGGGCGACTTCGGCCACGTCCTGCTGGCGGCTTTCATCGCGTGAAATAACCACTAGCCGGTTCGCCTCTTGAGCCAATGCCTGGATCACATCCAGACCCGGCTTATCAAACTCGGCCAAGGGACGGCGCAGACGTGTGTAGGACTCCAGCGTTGAAACGTGAACCAGACGCGTCAAAGCTCTGCGTGCAGCGTTTTGCTGTTCCGGTTGAAGTTTGGCAAAGACCTCATTTGCATGCCGGTCTATTGCGCCCTTCAGGCCTCCGAGAGTCGCGTATGCGGCCAGTGTCAAGGATTTGGCCTGCTGATCGCGATCCTTCCATAGTTCGGTTAGGCTGAATTCGACAAGCGCCAGGACGCCAGGCTCCTCGCCGGCATCGTCGAGAATGGCTTCAACCAGCTTCTCTTCAAGTGTGAAACCAACAGCCTCGGCCGGCTTTCGAACCGCCCTCGACAACTCGTCGCGCGTCATGCGGGCCAACAGCATGGTACCCGAGCTTGCACAATCGGCAAAGCGGCGGTCGCTCTCCAAGAGATGGCCGGTGAAGTCTGCGCGCATTGTAAAGATCAGCCGATGGGGCCCTGACCGGAAGGTTTCCACCAAATGTTCCAGGAAGGCATTTCTCGCTGCTGCACTGTGAGTCTGGGTGTAGAGTTCTTCCCATTGATCAATGAACAGCAGCAGCCGCGGAGCAACCGCTCCATGCGCCCGCAGGTCGGCTATACGCGCGATATAGTCTGAGAGCTTCGCTTTACCGGCGAGGAGGCTTTCAGCACGTTCCCGCGCTCTGACTATGCGAGTATCCTCATCAGCATCGAGATCGACCTCGCTGCCAAGTGCACGTGCCAGAGCAAGAAGCGGATCCGTTCCTGGCCGCATGACAAGGCCGCGCCAGCCCGGCGCGATGCGCTTGCGGAGTTCCGGAACCACGCCCGCCTTCACTACAGACGACTTGCCGGATCCTGATGCGCCGATCACCGCCACAACCGTATGGCGGTCCAGCAATCCCAGAATATCACGGGTCGCCAGTTCGCGCCCGCCGAACAATAGTGCATCTTCCGGCTCAAACGAAAGAAGCCCTCGATACGGCGGACGCTCATCATCTTTGAGCGTTATGTCGGAGGGTTCAACTTCAATCAGGCGCGCAAGAAGAGCCAGTTGCCGGGCATCAACCCGCGCACCTTCCTCCGCAGCGAGCAGCCAGTTCTCATCGAATCCACCGCCAGCTCTCGCGACGATCTCAGTCGCTGTCAGTCCAAGGACTTCACGCGCCTTTCGGATAGCATCGCCGTTGCTGTGCGGAGAAAGCCCTACGGGACCCGACGGCGGGGCCGACGAGCCTTGCAGCGCGATATTCAGGAAGAAGTCTCTGCCTGCGGTCGCGCTGCCGAGTTCAACCCCGAGCTTAGAGGGGGAGGATGGGGCCGAATCCGCCCCCCCTATCGGTTTCCCGAGGACTTACCTCCGTTAACATCCGAGAAACGAATGTCGCCGGCAGCGCTCCAGCTCTTACCGCGAATACCGCCATGAATGCGTTCGGCAATCAAATTGCCTTGAGACGTCAGTGTCTCAATGTCGATGCCAAGCGCAGTTACCTGATCCGCCGGCATTGCGCTAACCGCTTCTTGCACGGCCTTGGCCTGCTTAAGAAGGTCAGGGTCATTGGCAATTTCCGGGATTGCCCTCAATTCGTCCTGCACGGCACCTTGGTAGGCTGTATTGGACGGTTTCTTCTCCAGTAGGGCTGTTGACACCACCTTGTAGGTATCGACCAATATTGTCCTTAAGCCCTGATAGGCTTCCTTTAACGCTAAAGAGCCGACCTCCGATCCTGCAGCCGTCGCTCCCGCGACGAGCGCGCCCAATATCGCTGAAACCGGATCCATACCCCCCTCCCTGGCCACAACCCCCGACATGAGTAGCACAAATTTGAACAGGCCATAAGCTAATTTACGCTACTTTTCAGTTGAACCCCAGCGGCCGGGGCATGACAGCATATCTCTCCGCATTGTACCTTAAACGAAGACACTTATACATTTGCGCGGATTGAGGTTATGCTCGACGGAAGCATACAGAATCATCCATGCTCAGATAGGTTATCCGAACTGGAAAGTATATTCAGTTCTCAAACCAGATGAGCCCTTACACCGAAAGATTTTCTACTATCAGTGCCGATGCATGCAGAGCTTTAGTAGTTTATACACCAGTGCCACCGCAGCATTTTTGCAACGAGTTCAAGCCCGCCTCGCCGAGTCACGGCTATAGCCCGGGGCGACGCATCCCGGCCAGGCCCCGACGCGAACCACCGTCACCTTTCGCTCGGCGGCGTAGAGGGATGACAGCGCGTCCTGCGACACGCCCTCGTCGGTAATCACCTCGTCGATCTCGGAAATATCCGACAGCGTGCAGGAACCGGGTGCGGTGAATTTCGAGCTGTCGACGAGCAGGATCGTCTTGCGGGCGGAGCCGATCATGGCGAGGGCCACATTTCCTACGGCTCGTCTAGAGCGGTTCAAGATTTGACGGAATCGGAAGGGATTCCCGATTTGTCGGATTTGTGATTCAAGATGCTGGCTGGAATGGAGGCCAGCATCTGATGACGCGACCTCTTTCGAATGATCTTCGCGAACGGGTTGTGGCGGCGGTTTTGCGTGGTGAGAGCCGCCGGTCGGCGGCCAAACGGTTTGGCATTTCGGTTTCGGCGGCGGTGAAGTTGTTGCAGCGCCATCGGGCGACTGGTTCGGTTGCTCCAGGCAAGATGGGTGGACATCGCAAGAGGGTGTTGGAGCCGCACCGTGCCTTCATCGCGGCCCGTCTACGTGAGACGCCGCATCTGACGCTGCACGGTCTGAAGGATGAGTTGGCCGCTCGCGGGGTCAAGGTTTCGCATAACGCAGTGTGGCAATTCCTGCGCCGCGAGGGGCTGAGCTTCAAAAAAAACGTTGTTCGCTCTTGAGCAGGCACGCGCCGATATTGCCCGAAGGCGCCAGCGATGGCGATCCTGGCAGGCCGGCCTCGATCCGCAGTGCCTGGTTTTCATCGATGAGACCTGGATCAAGACCAACATGGCTCCGCTGCGTGGCTGGGGGCCGAAGGGCAAGCGGCTGCGCGGCTTGGCTCCGCACGGCCACTGGCGCACGCTGACTTTCCTGGGCGCGCTGCGCTGGGATCGGCTCGCGGCACCTTGTGTCTTCGACGGACCGATCAACGGTCAATGCTTCCGCGCTTATGTCGAGCAACAGCTCATCACTGTCCTTAAGCCCGGCGATATCGTCATCATGGACAATCTGGGAAGTCATAAGTCGGCCGCCATCAGGCAGATGATCAAGGCCGCCGGTGCCAGGCTTTGGTACCTGCCGCCCTACTCGCCGGACCTTAATCCGATCGAGCAGGCCTTCGCCAAAATCAAACACTGGATGCGCCAAGCTCAGAAACGTACCGTCGAGGACACCTGGCGTCACATCGGTCACCTCGTCGAAACCATCGAGCCAGCCGAATGCAAGAACTACTTCGCAAACGCAGGCTATGCTTCCGTCAAAACGTGAAAGACCCTAAGGCGGCGCTCGAAAACATCACACGCTGCTCGGCGCTCGAGCTCGGCAAACACAACATTCGCGTCAACAGCGTGAACCCGACCGTGGTCATGACGCCGATTTCGTCCGGCCATTGGAGCCAGCCGCATGTCGCCGAGCCGTTTCTGAAGCAGATGCCGCTCGGCCGCTGGGCGACCGAGGATGAGGTCGCCGGCCCGATCGTGTTCCTGCTCAGCGACGCCGCCTCGATGATCACCGGCATCCACCCGCCCATCGACGGCGGCTACACCTGCCGGTGACTTCCATGGGCCCGGCGGCAAATATTCAGCCCGGACTGCCCGCAGTTGGATTGGCGATGATCGCCTCCCGGAAGCGGGCGACGAAATCGTCCAGCGCGGGGCGTTCGGCATCCGAGATCGCCCAGTAGGAAAAGGCGTCGTCGGTCCAGTGGACCAAGAGGAAGCCGCCGGCCGAGAGATCGTCCGCCACCGGCACAGGGGCCTCGTACTGCCGCGGCGCCGCCACCAGCGTGATCAGGTGCTCGTGATGGCGGTAGACCAGGGCCGGCACCGGCTTGTCGCCGATCACCTCGACCCGTCCGCCAAGCAGCGCATAGCCGTCCTTGGCCATGTCGGGCGCCGGCGGCGACACGCCGATCCGGCCGTCGAGCCACGGCTTCACCGTATGTCGGTCGGACGAGACGATATCGACCGGCGTTGCCGCAAGCAGGCTGCGGCGATGGCCGTTGGCGGCGGCGACCGCGAAACTGTCGGGCGCATTCTCCACCATCAGCCACTGCGTCGCGCCGCTGGCGAGAAACGCCGTGAGCACGATCGAGGCCGCCATCTGGCGCCAGTCGAAGGAGTTGAACCACCGTGCCGTAGCGCGCGGCCGCATCTCGATGACCTTGCCCTGTTGCAGCTCCGGGTCTGCCTTCACAGCTTCGGCCTGCGCGGCCTCGGCTTCGCCGGAAGCTTTCACCTCGCCGATCGCCGCGATGCGCGCCAGGAAATCGCTGCTGATCTCGGGGCGCGGCACGTTCGCGATGGCGCTGCGCAGCGCGAGGATGCGCGCATGTTCGGCGGCGAGCTCCGGATCGGCGGCGATGCGTCGCTCGACGGCAAGGGCGGCCGCGGCGTCGAGCTCGCCATCGACAAGAGCGTGGATCATCAGCTTCATATCCTGCGGGTCTTCCGGCAATCCATCCTCACGCGGGCTCATGGTGCCCCTCCAATGTCTGTCATCAGCAGGCTGCGGGCCCGCGCCAGCCGCGACATCACCGTGCCCTGCGGCACCCCTAACATCGCCGCGATCTCGCGGTAGCTGAGCCCGTTTATGTCGCGCAGCACCAGTGTTTCGCGAAACACGTCCGGCAGCCTTGCGATCGCCGCTTCCACCGCCGCCGAGTTCGCCTTGGCGATCAGCGCCGCCTCCGGGCTGTCTGAGCTATCCGGCGGCGGCGACACGTCGTCGAGATCGGCGAGATCGCCGACGGCAACCACCGCGCGGGGACGGTTGCGCGCCATCCAGGTGTAGGAGGCGTTGCGCACGATGGTCAGCAGCCACGCACGCGAATTGCCACCGGCGAAACCGGCAATACCGGCATGCGCCTTGAGACAAGCTTCCTGTACAACATCCTCGGCATCGGCGGCGTTGCCGGTCAGCCAGCGAGCGAGCGACAGCGCATCGCTAAGATGCGGCAACACCACCTCGGCAAAACGCGCGGCCAGCATTTTCTCGCTCAACACCGTCCCACCGTCAGGCGCTCCCGCCAGGGCTCCGCGGCCACCTTCAGCGGGTGGCGATGATCCGTCCCTGCTCACGCGGGTGAAGATCGCGATTGCAGGCGAAGGCGCCTGCTTTGGTGGAGGTGAAGGCATTGGCGTCACCGGAGTCAAGCGCTTAGCAACGCAACGGCGCACCGCCGTGTCAGGCCCGGTGGCATGACGGCGAGGCCAAAATCATTTTGGTCCAGCTCAGTCGCTCCAGGGGCCAGCGGCGGTTTATGCCCTCTCCCTGCCTCCCGGCGTTCGCATTGTCGCAATGGGTCATGTCGGTCTCCTGCAATGCCGTGAGCAGCATCTGCCGGGAAGACCGGTGGAACCGTCGGTTTATTCCCAAACGATCGCCAGTTTCCGATCACGCTGACGTGATCGATGTCGCATGGCTTCGCCAAGAGTACATTCCGGGACGGCCAGGCGCCGCCCGTCCAGCTTGGTCAGAGAGGGCCGGCCGCGATCAGATGCGTTGGCCGGTCTTGGCGTCGAACAGATGCGCCGAGGCGCGGTCGACCTCGATCCGCACGCTCTCCCCTTGCTTCAGCCCGAGCCGCTCGCGGAAGAGGCAGGAGATCGCCTCCCCGCCGCAGTCGACCGTGGCGAAGATCTCCGAGCCGGTCGCCTCTAGAAGCGTGACTGTGCCGGAGAGACCTTGGCCGGTCGCCCGGATGTGTTCGGGGCGAATGCCGTAGACCAGTTCCCTTCCCGCGGCCTCGGCCGGCTGGATACCTTCCGGCAGCGGTAGCGTCAGTCCGCCGGCGCTGCGGAAGATGCCTTCCTCGATGTGGCCGTGGATGAAGTTCATGGCGGGCGAGCCGATGAAGCCGGCAACGAACAGATTGGCCGGGCGGTCGTAAAGATCGAGCGGCGCTCCGATCTGCTCGACAAGGCCGTCATGCAGCACGACGATCTTGTCGGCCATGGTCATGGCCTCGATCTGGTCGTGCGTGACGTAGATCGTTGTTGTGCCGAGCCGCTGATGCAGCGCCTTGATCTCGCCGCGCATCTGCACGCGCAATTTGGCATCCAGATTGGAGAGCGGTTCGTCGAAGAGAAACACCTGCGGATCGCGCACGATGGCGCGGCCCATGGCGACGCGCTGGCGTTGGCCGCCGGAGAGCTGGCGCGGATAGCGGTCGAGCAGCTTTTCCAAACCAAGGATGCTCGCTGCCCGCTTGACCCGGCTCGCGGTGTCGGCCGGATCGGCTTTTTTGATCCTGAGCGCGAAGCCCATATTGTCGGCCACCGTCATATGCGGGTAGAGCGCGTAGTTCTGGAACACCATGGCGATGTTACGATCGCGCGCCCTGAGATTGTTCACGGTGCGCTCGCCGATCGCGATCTTGCCGGCCGAGATCGTTTCCAGCCCCGCGATCATGCGCAGCAGCGTCGACTTTCCGCAGCCCGACGGGCCGACCAGGATGACGAACTCGCCATCGGCGATATCGACGCTGACGTCATGGATGATCTTGGCGTTGCCGAAGGCCTTCTGCACGTTGCTGATGGTTACCGATGCCATTGCGTGTCTCCAAAAAGTGACGGCGGATCAGCCGCTCAACCGCCCTTGACCGCGCCGGCGGTCAGTCCGGCGACGATCTGCCGTTGCGCGAACATGGTCAGCACCAGCACCGGCAGCGTCACCACCAGCGCCGCGGCGGCGAGCGGTCCCCAGCTCACCTGCTCGTAGGACAGCATGTTGTAGACCGCGACCGGCAGCGTCCTGGTCTCGCGGCTGGCGAGCACCACGCCGAAGACGAAGTTGTTCCACGAGAAGATGACCGACAGGATGAAGGCCACGACGATGCCCGGCTTGGCGATCGGCAGCGCCACCAGGCGGAACACCTGCCAGGACGAGGCGCCGTCGATATTGGCCGCCTCCTCCAGTTCCATCGGCGTCGTCTCGAAATAGCCGATCATGACCCAGACCACGATCGGCACCGTCACCACCAGATGGATGATGATCTGCGGCCAGAGCGTGCCGAGGATGCCCAGCCACTGGAACAGAAGGAACAGCGGAATGAGGTAGGAGAGCCCCGGCGTCATGCGGGCGATCATGATCACGACCGCCGAGCGTTCCGCCTTGAGCCTGGCGATGCCGTAGCCGGCCGGCACGCCGATCAGCAACGCCAAGAGCGTCGCCGTGCCGGTCACCAGCACCGAGTTCCAGAGATAGAGCAGGAAATTGTTCTCCTCGAACACCTTCGCGTAGTTCGACCAGGCGAAGCGCTCCGGGATCAGGATCGGCGGGTAGGCGCCGTTGTCGATCTCGAACTTCAGCGACAGCGAGATCATCCAGAGGAAGAACAGGATCGCCGGCGAGACCAGCACCAGCGCCGCGAAGAACAGGCCCAGCTTGTTGAGCAGCCGCGAGCTCATCTATTTGCCCTCCGCGTCGATCCATTGCGAGCGCTGGCGCAGCATCAGGAGGATGAAGGACAGCGCCACGATGACGATGAAGAAGACCACGGCCATGGCCGAGCCATAGCCCATGTCGTAATAGGAGAAGGCGGTGTTGTAGAGGTAAATGTTGATCGTCTCCGACGCGGTGCCCGGCCCGCCCTGGGTCATGGCGTAGATGATGTCGAAGCTCTTCAGCGCATCGATCGTACGGATGATGACCGCGATCATCAGGAACGGCGCGATCATCGGCAAGGTGAGATAGCGGAACTGCTGCCAGGCGTTGGCGCCGTCGATCTCGGCGCTCTCGAAGGGCTCGCGCGGCACCGATGCCAGCCCGCCCAGCACGATCAACATCACCAGCGGCGTCCACTGCCAGGTCTCGACGGCGACCAGCGACGGGATGACCGTGTTGGCGTTGAATATCCACTCCTGCGCCGGAATGCCGACAAGCGACAACAGGTAGTTGAGCACGCCGAGCTGCGGATGGAACATCATCGTCCAGACCAATGCCACGGCGACGGGTGTGGCCATCATCGGCATCACGAAAAGCCCGCGCAGCAGGCCGCGCAACGGGAACCTGGCGTCGAAGATGAGCGCCGCGACGGTGCCGAAAAACATCGGCGCGACCACCGACAGGAACGTATAGGTCAAGGTGTGCCACAGCGATTCCCAAAAACGCGGATCGCTCGCCAGGCGCAGATAATTCTCCATCCCGGCAAAGCTTCGCGACTGGCCGAGCGTCCAGCTGTTGACGCTCATCCACAGCGTGAAGGCCCACGGAAAGACGATCACCGCGCCGACGACGACGAGCGCCGGGACGACGAAAGGCCAGTAGTTGGGAGCCAGCCGGACCGGCTGGCTCTCTTCGATGGCTTGCGTCGTCACCCCCGCGCGTTCTGGGGCGATGGCGGACATCAGCCTTGCTCGCTCCTGTCGAGAACCGGCTGGAACTGCTCGGTGGCCTTCTTCAGCTCGTCGGCCGGATCGGCACCGGCGATCATGTTGGTCAGCGCCACGCCATAGATGTCGCGGAACTCGGTGACCGGGATGATGACCGGCAGCGCCAGCCGGCTGATGTTGCCGGAGCCGACCACGGCGTCCAGCCAGCTCGGTGGCATGGTGACGCCCTCGCGCACCTTGGGGTCTTCGAGCACGGATTTGCGGAACGGCACGCCGGCGCCGGCCTGCAGCAGGCGCGCGCCCATGGCAGGCGATACCGCCCACTGGCAGAACAGATAAGCCGCTTCCTTCTTCGAGCTGGCGGACGTCACGCCGATGCCGTCGCCGAACGTACCCGAGGCATGCGCTTTCGGTCCCTTTGGCATGACGCCGTAGCCGACCTTGCCGACCACCCGCGACTTTTCCGGATTTTCCATCGGCGGCGCGAAGCCCACGCCGTCGAACCACATGCCGATCTTGCCTTGCAGGAACGCGGATTGCGCCTCGGCCCAGTTGAAGCCGGTGACGCCGGGAGGCGCCGCCTTGGTCATCAGCCGCTGGTAGAGGCTGGCGGCTTCGACCGCTTCCGGCGACGTCGTGCGCAGCTTGCCGTCGCTGCCGAGCGGCGTCATGTCGTAGCCGAGCATCAGCGACGTCCACACCGGCGTGTTGGCATTCTTGAGACCGCGCGCGACGAAGCCGTACGTGTTGCTCGACGGGTCCGTCAGCGCTTCGGCGGTGGCGACCAGTTGCTCGAAGCTTTCGGGATATTTCAGTCCCTTGGCGTCGAACAACTCCTTGTTCCAGTAAAGAATCCAGTAGTCGACCGAGAACGGCAGCGAGCGCAGCACGCCCTGTCCGTCCTTGGCGAACTGCATGCCGGCCTCGGCGAAGTCGCTTTCGACCAGCCCCGGGTCGGTGAGACCCGGATCGGCAAGGTAGCCGGAAATGTCGGCCAGCCAGCCTCCCTTCTCGAACTGCCGCTTCTGCACATGGTAGCTCAGATGCACGACATCGAAGCTCGGCTTGCCGGAGCTGAGCTCGATCACGGTCTTCTGGCGCTGCTGCTGCTCGGGCGTCGCCTCCGCATTGACCTTGATGCCGGTCAGTTCCTCGAACTCGGCGAGGTTCTTCAGGATGGTGTCGCTGCGTGGGCTCTTGACCAGGTTGACGTCGAGCGTCGTGCCGGCAAAGCGCTTCCAGTCGACGCCCGCGGCAAAGCTCGGCCGAAGACCGGCAAGGCCGGCGGCGGCGAGTGCGGCTGTTCCCTGGAGAAGCTGCCTCCTGGTTGGATTGAACGGATTGGACGACATTTCTTCCTCCCGGTTGCTGTCGTTGTCGATTGCGCAGCGTCGGTTGCGGCGCGGTCCTGCTTCCTCAAATCTGCAGCGCCAGCCGGCGCGCATTGTCGATGTGCTGGCTGATCGCCTCGACCGCCTTCTGCGGATCGCGTTTCTCCAGCGCGTCGATCACCGCCAGATGCTCGCGCATGACCGGCACGACGCGGCCGTCGATGCGGAAACGCTCCTGGTGGATCAGCCTGATCTTCACCGAATTGACCAGATAGGCCTTGGCGATGATCTCGTTGCCCAGCGCGCTGATGAAGGTGTCATGCATGGCCCAGTCGATGCTCTGGGCCTTGGCTTCCATTTCCGGCGTCGCCGTCTGCGCCAGCGCCTGGGCGAGCATCTCCTCATGCTCGCGCCTGAGACGCGCAATCTCGGCGTCGGAAGCGTTGACGGCAAACAGCGCGACCGCCTCGCGCTCCATGAACAGGCGGAATTGGAAAGCTTCGCGGATCAGGCTGATGTCGATATGCGCGATCTGCATCCCGCGTTGCGGAATGGTCGTCAGCAGCCCCTCCGCCTCGAGCCGCGGCACGATCTCGCGGATCGCGCCAAGCGGCAGGCCAGTGAAGGCGACCAGCTCGCGCTGCGACACGAACTGGCCCGGCCTGAGGTCGCGGGCCAACAGATGCCGCGTGAAGCTGGCATAGGCCTTTTCCCTCAGGGTTGCCGGTTCGCTCGTGTCGTCCATGCCGATCCCGCGTCCTTGCCGTTCAGGCCGCTTGCGTCGCGAACAGCCTGTCGTAAGCGGCGCCAAGCTGCTGCCGCTCCTGCAGTACCACCGGTTCGAGCGGCGGCCGAACCGTCAGCCAGCGTTCGTCGCCGGCCTGGCGCGCCACCATGGCCTTCACCGCCGGAATAACCGGGCGCCTGAGCAGTTCGAGGACGAAGCCTTCCACACGGGGATCGTCGCGCCCGCTCTCGATCATGGCGCGAAGCTCGCCGGCGGCGAAATTGGCCATGCCGGAAATCGCGCCCTGACCTCCGATCCGCACCGCGGGCGCCAGATGCCGTTCGTCGCCGATCAGGATGATCAGGTCGCCATGCGTCTTGATCAGCGCTTCGCTGTAGGCCCAGTCTCCGCCGGAATCCTTGACCCCTGCGACCACGCCTGGATACGCCTTGCGCAGCCTGCCGATCAGGTCGAGCGACAGCTGCACCGTGGTGACCGAAGGGATGTTGTAGAGCAGCATGCCGCGGGCGAGCGGACCGAGGGCCGCGAACACCGCCGCAAACCAGCCGAACAGTCCGTCGTCGCCGACATTCTTGAAGTAGCTCGGCGGCGCCAGCAGGATGTTGCGCGCACCGCGCTGCAAGGCCTGGCGGGATTGCTCCGCGGCATCTTCCGCCGCATCGACCAGCACGCCGGCGACAAGCTGGTCGGCCGAAATGCCTGCCGCAAGCATGGCGTCGATCACCGGCTGCCGTTCCGCCGTCCCGACGGAGGCGCCTTCGCCGGTGGTGCCGAACAGCGTCACGCTGCTGCAGCCGGCATCGAGACAAGCCCAGGCATGCGCGGTCATGAGCGGGACGGCAATCCGCCCGAATGCATCAAAGGGCGTTGTGAGGGCAACCGACAGACCAAAGCGCGAAGCCACCTGCAAAGTCTCCAATTCATCAATATGCAGGCAGAAGTATCATGCTGACATGTTAATTGTAAACAGCATCCGTCGATCACGCTTGGCTGCGGCCTGAAACAGTTCACAGTGCTTGCAAGGCCAGTCCCGCCAGCGCCGATGCCGCGAGCGTCGGCAACATGCCGACTTTCAGCTTCAGCATGGCGACCATCGCCGCCGCCGACAGCAGCGCCGCGCGCCAGTCGAGCGAGGAGAAGACCGGGACCTCCACGCCCCAGCCGACGCTCTCGACTTGGGTGAACACGACATGCAGCGCGAACCAGAGCGCAAGGTTCATCACCACGCCGACGACGGCCGCCGTGATCGCGCCGAGCGCCGCCGACAGCGCCTTGTTCTGCCGCAACTGCTCGATGTAAGGCGCGCCCAGGAATATCCAAAAGAAGCAGGGGACGAAGGTTGTCCAGAGCGTCAGCGCCGACCCGAGCGATCCCGCAAGCAGCGGGCTGATCGCGCCGGCATGACGATAGGCGGCGGCGAAACCGACGAATTGCAGCACCAGGATCAGCGGCCCGGGCGTCGTCTCGGCAAGCCCGAGCCCGTCGACCATCTCGCCGGGCGAAAGCCAGCCGAACGAGGTCACCGCAGCCTGCGCGACATAGGCCAGAACCGCATAGGCGCCGCCGAAGGTGACGACCGCCATCAGGCTGAAGAAGCCGCCCATCTGCGCCCACACGCTCCCCGGTCCCGCCAGCGCGGCGATAAGTGCCACCGGTCCGAGCCAGAGCGGCAGCCAGATCGCGACGGTGCGGGCGGCATGCCACCTGGTCGGCACGGTGTGGCCGAGCTCGCCGCGTTCGAACATCAGGTCGACCACGCCCCGGCTGTCGGCGGCGGTTTTGCCCTTGCCGTGCGCCGAGCCCGAAAACAGGCCCGGCGCGAAGCGGTTTCCGACCCAGCCGATCAGGCCTGCCGCAAGCACGATCAGCGGGAACGGCAACCTCGCGACATAGATGGCGAGGAAGGCCGCCACCGCGATCGCCACCATGACCCGGTTCTTCAGCGCCCGCTTGCCGATGCGGATCACAGCCTCGACGACGACGGCAAGCACTGCCGCCTTGACGCCGAAGAACAGCGCCTCGATGACCGGCGCGTCGTTGTAGAGCATGTAGAAGCTGCTCAAGCCGAGCATGACTAGCGCACCGGGCAGCACGAACAATGTTCCGGCGACGAGGCCGCCGGCCGTCCGGTGCAGCAGCCAGCCGATATAGACAGCGAGCTGCTGCGCCTCGGGGCCGGGCAAAAGCATGCAGTAGTTGAGCGCATGCAGAAACCGCTCCTCGCCGATCCAGCGGCGCTCCTCGACCAGTTCCTTGTGCATCAGCGCGATCTGACCGGCCGGCCCTCCGAAGGAGAGCAGGCCGATCTTTGCCCAGAGCCGTGTCGCTTCGCCGAAGGTCGGCACGGCCGGGATATCGGCCGGCTGCGCGGCGCCGTCTTTGGCAAGCACAGTCATTGTGCCTTGCCTGCGACCGGCCAGTTATGCGTCTCGTCCGTGGCGTCGCGGCACCAGCGGAAGAAGGCGTCGTAGAGAAGCATGCCGGCTTCGAGCTGCTCAAGGTCGTCGCGGAACATGCGCGACAGGCCGAGCGAGGCGGCGAGGAACCCGGCCGCCTGCGGCACGAGGTCGAGCCGTGCCGTGTCCGCTCCGCGCACGATGAGCGCCAGGCGATCGAGCGTCTCGACGCGCAGGCCGAACTCCTCGATCATCGTGTCGAATGTGCAGCGGTCGCCGCGGTGGCTCCAGAACACGCCTTCGATGTCGAAAGGAACCGCGGCGAACCGATCGGCCACCAGGGGCACCTCGGCGGGATCGACGAACAGGAACACCGCATCGGGATCGACGAAGCGGCGGATCAGCCAGGGGCAGGCGATGCGGTCGACCTTTGGCCGGGAACGCGTGACCCAGACGGTGCGGCCCTTCTGGTCGCGGGGCGGGACCGCACTGGCCGTGACCAATGGCGCCTTGGCGGCGGCCCAGGCCTCGAAGCCGCCTTCGAGCGATTCCGCCGCGATGCCTTCATGGCGCAGCCACGCGGCGACGCCTTGCGAGAGCTTCTGCCCTCTCTGGCAGATGACGACGACCTTTGATCCGGAGAATTCGGCCGCCCAGGCCGAGACGGTTCTGAAATCGCGCCGGCGGGAAGCCGGCAGCAGCCGCGGATCGGCTGCATAATCCTCGTCGATGCGCACGTCGATGAGAACCGGCGCATCGGGCAAGCCGACGAGACGTATAAGTTGCGGAATGGTGATTGCGGTCGTTGATGGCATGGCGTCCACCTCCTGAACAAAGAGAGTCTGGACGCGATCGTTGGGCTGACGCCTCACGGGGTCGTCGCGGGAAACCCCTTGCAATGATGCTGGAATGATCCCCGCCGATTGTCAAGGAAGAGCTTCTACGCTCGTCCCGTCACAGCGATGCCGTGATGCCGCCGTCGACATAGAGGACGTGGCCGTTGACAAAGCTTGATGCATCGGATGCCAGGAAGACCGCCGCCCCGATCAGTTCCTCGACCTCTGCCCAGCGGCCGGCAGGCGTGCGTTTCTCCAGCCAGGCGGTGAAGTTGGCGTCGGCGACCAGGGCGGCATTGAGTTCGGTGTTGAAATAGCCTGGACCGATCGCATTGACCTGCAGGCCATATCGCGCCCAGTCGGTCGCCATGCCCTTGGTCAGCATCTTCACGGCACCCTTGGTCGCCGTATAGGGCGCGATGCTCGTGCGTGCCAGCTCGCTCTGCACGGAGGCGATGTTGACGATTTTGCCGTGTCCGCGCGGGATCATACGGCGTGCCACGGCCTGGCCGACATGGAACACGCTGTCGATATTGGTCGCCTTGAGCCTTTCCCAGGCATCCAGCGGAAATTCCTCGAGCGGCGCGCGAAACTGCGTGCCGGCATTGTTGAAGAGGATCTCGATCGGACCGATTTCGCTCTCGATGGCATCGACCGCTGCCGCCACGGCGGCCGCGTCGGTCACATCGAAGGCGCGAGCGTGAACCTTATGGCCTTCGGCGGCGAGCCTTGCCCGCGCCTCCTCCAGCACGCTTTCGTTGCGCGCGTTGAGCACCAGCTCCGCGCCTGCTTCGGCCAGGCCGCGGGCGATCGCGAAGCCTATCCCCTTCGAGGATCCGGTTATCAGCGCGAGCCGGCCGGAAAGGTCGAAGCGCTTGATGGCAGTTTCGCTCATCGTCACGTGCATCACCCCGGAAAGATCGTGAAGCCGCCGTCCACGCGGATCACCTGGCCGTTGATGAAGCGGGCGCGCGACCCAGCGAGAAAGGCGACAGCCTCGGCAATCTCTTCAGGCTCGGCATAGCGGTTCAGGGAACGCTTCGACGAATCCATCCTGGCCGGATCGACGACGCGTGTCGCCTGGAACCGGGCGGTTTTCGTAGCCCCGGGACTGACTGCATTGACCCGCACGCCCTCGTCGATCAGCTCCTTGGCGAGGCAACGGGTATAGTGGACGACAGCAGCCTTGAGCGTCGAATAGACGACCTCCGGCGAGCAGCCGAGGTGAGCGGCCGCCGAGGCGATATTGATCACTGACCCTGATCCGCGCTTCACCATCGGCGGCACGAAGGCCTGGCAAACCAGCATGGTGCCGATCAGGTTGTTTTCGGTGAGCACTTTTATGTCCTCGTAATCGATGTCGAGGGCATTGTTGGGGTTGGGCTTGGTTCCCTTGGCGCCGATGTCGCCGCCCGCGCAGTTGACGAGCACATGCACATCGCCCAGTTCCGCCTCGATCTTGCGCTTCATCTCGGCAACGGCGGCACGGTCGCCGATATTGCCGGTGACCGCGGTCACCCGGGTGCCGTGTCGTCCCAAGTGCCTTGCCGATTCACCGAGGTCTGCGAACTCGCCATACTTCGCCGGTTGGGTCCAGTCCAGGTCGTGGATTGCTACGTCCGCCCCGAGTTCCGCCAGCCGGTCGGCCATCACGTGGCCGAGGCCGCGTCCGGAACCGGTGACGAAGGCGGTGACGCCGCTGAGTTCGCGAGTTGTCATGAGGGGTTCTCCAAGGTCATGAGGCCGAGCTCCTTCATGTTGGCGGCGCTGCGCCGGATCATGTCGAGCTCGTAGGAAACCAGGGCGCCGTCGTCCCCGCGCTCCCAGGGAGTGCGGAAATCAGCATCGCCGGGCAGGCAATTCTCTTGCGCGGCCGCAAGGCAGGCGGCGAATTCGCGCGCGGTTTTCGGCGGATAGCCGTTCCACCAGTCGTCGAGAAGAAAGCGCACATGGCGCGCCTCGAGCGCGCCCGGCTCGAGCACTGCGGTGAGTTCGTCGTGGAGGTCGCCGAGCAGGGCCGCGAGGTCGCGGAAGGGCACGGCACCGTCGCCGATGGCGCAGCGCACGAGCCGGTATCCTTCGCCCGTGAACTGGACGCGGTAGTCCTTCAGGTGGACATGCCGCACATAGGGCGCGACGCGGCGGGTGAAGTCGAGCGGCGCCTCGGCGACGGGAAACGTATTGCCGGTGTCGAACGTGATGCCGACCCCTCGCCCGCCGATCTCGCAGAACGCCACCAGCTCGGCGCTGCCGAAATCCTGATGGTTCTCGATCGCGAGCACGCGGCCTTCGGCTTCGGCCCGCGGCCCCCATTGCTGAAGCGCCGACCTGATCGAGGCGTTGAGCTCGCCCCATTTCTCGCCCCAGGCATTGCGGTCACCGCACAGAACCGGTGTCAGGCCGAGCCGGATGGTCTTCGCGCCGAGCGAGCGGGCGGAACGGAACGCGCTCTCCAGCGGCCCCATCATGTTGAGCCCGGCGCTGACGACGGGCGTCATCCCAACCCCATCGAGCCGCTCCTTCAGCGCGGCTAGTCCGGAATCGGACATTTCCGCCAGCCACGGATCATAGATCTCCAGCGTGCGTGCGCCGAGCTCTTCGGCCAGGGCGATGAAGCCTTCGAGCCCCGCGCCCTTGGGGTTGGCGCGCGGCGTGCCACGGCCCTGCAGCCCAAGATGATAGGTAAGCCCATAGGGGTTCAAACCAACGCGCAGCATCAGGCCAGCCGATCGAACGAGGGGAGACGGAGAACCTGCATCAGCGCAGGCCCGCATCGACGGTGATGGATTGCTTGGTGATCATGCGGCTGTCGTCGGCGGCGAGAAAAAGCGCCGTGCGGGCGATCTCGTCGGCCAGCAGAACCTGCCTGATCAACTGGCGCCCGACCATCTGATCGACGGACTCCTGCGTTGTGTACCAAAGACGGCGCTGCCGCTCGGTGATCACGGCGCCCGGCTCGATGGCGTTGACGCGGATATTGTCGGGACCGAAGGCGCGGGCCAACGACCGCGTCATGCCGATGATCGCGGCCTTGGCCGTGGCATAGGCGGTCATCTGGTCGGCGCCGAAGCGCCAGGAGGTCGAGGAAAGGTTGATGATGGAGCCAAAGCCCAGCGACTTCATCTGCGGATGGACGGCCTGGGCGGCGAAGAACTGATGCTTCAGATTGACGTTCTGGGCATGATCCCAGTAGTCCGGCGTCACCTCGGCGACTGCGTGGCGGTCATCATTGGCGGCGTTGTTCACCAGGACAGCAACCGGCCCGGCCTTTTCCCGCACATTCTCGATCGCTGCGCGCAGGGCCGCGATGTCGGTCACATCGCATGGCAGGAACAGAGGCGCGTGGCGCGTAGCGCCCGCAAGCTCCGCCTTTAGTTCCCTGCCGACCGCTTCCTGAATGTCGAGAAAGGCCACGCGCGCCGCGTTGGCCGCGAAGGCGCGAACCATTTCGGCGCCGATGCCAGAGGCTCCTCCGGTGATCAGCACGACGCGGTCTGCGAGGCTTGGATAGGTGGCGAATGTCAAAGGCTGAGCTTTCAAAGAAGGGATTGGGTCGTCGGATCGAAGAGGCAAGCCCGCGCCATGTCGATGCCGAGGGTCATTGTCTCGCCCATGCGTGGCGCACTGTCCGGGTCGAAACGGCCGGTGACTTCGAGATCGCCGAAGCGAAGCACCGCCAAGGTCTCGGCACCCGTGGGCTCGACCAGCTCGACCGGGGCCTTCACCGCCGCAATGGCGCGCTTGCGATGCTTCAAGTCGTCCGAAAAGCGGTAGATATGTTCCGGCCGCACGCCAAGCACGACGTTCCTCGGCGCGCCGGCCGGCACCGGCTGGGCAAGTTCCAACGCTGCCGTGCCGCCATCCACGGTCCGAACCGTGACGCAGGGCCGGCCCGCCCCGTCGCCGAGCTCGGCGGGAATGAAATTCATCGCCGGCGAGCCCATGAAGCCCGCGACGAACATGTTGGCGGGGCGGCTGTAGATCATCTGCGCGGCGTCGAACTGCTGCACCGACCCCTGATGCATGACGGCAATGCGCGAAGCGAGCGTCATCGCCTCCACCTGGTCGTGGGTGACATAGACCGTGGTCTTGCCGACACGGTTGTGCAGCTTCTTGATCTCGGTGCGCATGTCGACGCGCAGCTTGGCATCGAGGTTGGAAAGCGGCTCGTCGAACAGGAAAAGCTTCGGGTCCCGCACCAGCGCCCGGCCCATGGCGACCCGCTGGCGCTGGCCGCCGGAGAGTTGCCCGGGCTTGCGGCCAAGCAGCGCCTCGATCTGCAGCAGCGCCGCGACGTGCTTGACGGCTTCGGCCTGATCGGCCTTCGGCACGCCGCGGCTCTCCATGCCGAAGGTGATGTTCTGGCGCACGGTCATGGTCGGGTAGAGCGCATAGGACTGGAACACCATGGCGATGTCGCGGTCCTTTGGCGGCACGGAATTGACCAGCCGGTTGCCGATGCGGATTTCGCCCGACGTCACGCTTTCAAGTCCCGCGATCATGGCAAGCAGGGTGGACTTGCCGCAACCGGAAGGTCCGACGAGAGCGATGAACTCTCCCGGCTGCGCTTCGAGGTTGATGCCCTTCAAGACGTCCACGGCGCCGTAGCTCTTGTAGAGATTGCGAATGGTCAGGGCGGATAGGGATTGGTTCGTCATTTGATGGCGCCCTGTGTCAGACCGCGAACGAAGTATTTGCCGCCAAAGAGATAGATCAGGAGCGGCGGCAGCGCCCCGATCAGCACGGCGGCGCTCATCACGTCGTAGCTGCGGGCGGTCGTGCCGCTCGCCGTCAGCGCGACGAGCGCGGCTGTGATCGGCTGCGCCTGGCCGGACGTGAAGACCACGCCGAACAGATACTCGTTCCAGATGCCGGTGAACTGCCAGATGACGGTCACGATCAGAATGGGCGGCGACAGCGGCATTATGATCTTCCAGAAGATCCGCCAGAAGCCGGCGCCGTCGATGCGCGCCGCTTTGATCAGGTCGTCGGGGATGCCGACATAGTAGTTGCGGCAGAACAGGGTGGTGAAGGAAATGCCCTGGACGACATGCACCAGGATCAGGCCGTAGGTCGAGTTGGTCAGGCCGAGCTTTCCAAGAACGAATGCCCAGGGCATCAGCGCGATCTGCCCCGGCATGAAGACACCGAGCAGCATCAGGGTGAACAGGACCTCCGAGCCCTTGAAGCGCCATTTGGACAGCACGTAGCCGTTCACGGCGCCGAGCAGCGTGGAAACGATCGTCGCCGGAATGGTCATCCACAGCGAGTTCAGGAAATTCCGTTGCATCCCCTGGCAGGTGCCCGCGATGCAATAGGTGCTCCAGGCCTGCGCCCATGCCTCCAGCCGGAAGGTCCTTGGCAGCGAGATGAGCCCGTCGCGCGCGATCTCCGCCTGCTCGCGGAAGGAATTGAAGACGACCACGAGCAGCGGGATCAGATAGATTGCGGCGAAGACCGTGAGCAGGCCATAGATCGCGAACCGGCTCCAGAAGTGCCTGCGGCTCGCTGCAGCCGCTTCCAGGTCGATGGCGGCGGCCAGTTCAGCCATTTCCTGCCTCCGCCCGGCGGCGCCACACCACCCACAACGAATAGGGCACCAGCACCACGGCAAGCGCGGCCAGCATCATGACCGCGGCGGCCGCGCCCTCGCCGATCTCGCCACGCTGGAACATCAGATCGTAGACGTAGATGGCTGGGAACGTGGTCGAGATGCCCGGTCCGCCGCGGGTCAGGGCGGCGACGAGGTCGAACGTCTTGATGGCGAACTGGATCTGGATGACGGCGACCGCAAGGAAGATCGGCGCGATGGTTGGCAAAATGACCTTCCTGTAGGTGCGCACGACCGATGCGCCGTCGATCTGCGCCGCCTTCACCAGATCCGGATCGACCGAGCGTAGGCCGGCCAGAAAGAGCGCCATGGCGAAACCGGAAGACTGCCAGACGCCGGTGATGATCACCGCATAGATCGCGTGGTTGCGATCGCTGGTGAGCGCGAAGCTGAAGTCGCTCCAGCCCAGCCCGCGCACCAGCGCCTGGATGCCGTCGACCGGATTGTAGAGCCAGCTCCAGACAGTGCCGGTGACGATGAAGGAAACCGCCAGCGGGTAGAGGAAGATCGTCCGCCACACCGCCTCGCCGCGCACGCGCTGGTCGATCAGGATGGCCAGCAGCAGCCCGACCGCCATGGAGCCCACGATATAGAAGCCGCTGAAGAGGAAAAGGTTGGTGTAGGCGATGTTCCAGCGCCGGTTGGACCAGAGCGATACGTAGTTGTCGAGGCCCGCAAAGCCGTAGCTCGGCAAAAGTGTCGAGTCTGACAGCGACAGATAGAGCGTCCAGCCCGTGAACACGAAGACATAGACGAAGCTCGCCGCGAGCGAAGGGGCGAGCACGAGGATCGGCACGATCGATCCCAGACGATCCCGCCACGAGCGGGCGGGCACGGCTATCGGAACGGAAAGATCGTGGATGGACATTGGGCTTCCTGCCGGCCGGGCGCCGGCGCGATGTCGCGCCGGCGCTCTCCGCACGTCATTCCTGCGCTTCGGCGGCGTCGGCCATGGCGTTGGCCGCATCCTTGGCGGACATGTCTGGCGTCGCGACGAATTCTGTGATCGTGTCCATGATGGCGCCGCGGACCTTTTGCGGGATGGTCATGTTGTGGGCCATTGAGCGGACCAGCGTGCCCGCCTCGATCGAGGCCTGCAGGTCCTTCTGGGACTTCTGCTGGCAGGGATTGAAGCCCTTCGACAGATCGACGTCGAGGCGCGCCGGGATCGAGCCCTTGGCCTGGTTGAAGACGGTCTGGAACTCCGGCGACAGGATGGTGCTGGCGAGCAGCTTCTGGCCCTCCACGTAGTCGGGATCCTTCTGCTGGAAGAAGACGACGGAATCGGAGTTCAGGATGAAGCCGGGCTTGCCCCAGTCGGTCGGCGCCTGGGCGCAGACATAATCCGTTCCTTCCTTGAAGCCGGCGGCGGTGAGCAAGCCGATCGTCCAATCGCCCATGATGTGGAACGCCGCCTCGCCGCGGCCGACGAGAGCCGACATCGAATCCCAGTCGCGGCCGTTCATGCCTGGGTCCATGTACTTGGACGTCATGATGCGGAATTGCTCGAAGGCCTTGACCATGCCGTCGCTGCGCATGGCGTCGACGTTGCCTTCGACGAAGGCCTTGCGATAGAGGTCGAGGTCCTGGCCGTAGACGACGACTTCGAAGACGGTGGAATCGGTCCAGTCGGCGGTCGAGTGCGAGATGCAGATCTTGCCGGTGGCCACGATCTTGTCGCAGGCTGCGTTGAATTCCGCCCAGGTCTTCGGAACTTCCGTCACGCCGGCGGCCTGCATGACTTTCGGCGACGCCCATATCCAATTGATGCGGTGGATGTTCATGGGTGCCGCCACCCACTTGCCGCTCGGCTTCATCACCGGCAGCAATTCCGGCGCCACCACCTTCTCCCAATTCTCCGCCTTCGCGAGATCATCCAGATCGGCGGTCATGCCGGTCTTGTTCCATTCAGCGATCTCGGGACCCTTGAGCTGAACCGCCGGCGGAGCATTGCCTGCGATCACGTCGGCGCGCAGCTTGGCAAGCGTGTTGGCGGTATGGCCGGCGATCGAGGTCTGCTGCCATTTTCCGCCCTTCGCCTCGAACATCTCGCCAAGCTTGGCGATGGCCTGCGCGTCCGATCCGGTCGCCCATTGGTGGAGCAGATTGGTTTTCGGCTCGGCGAGTGCTGTGTTTGCAAGAAAGGCAAATACCGCCGTAGCGACAAGGGTCGCCCTCAGATATCTCATCGTCTCACTCCCATTTGATTTCAGCACGGTTCATCACGACCGTTTCGTCGAGACCGCCCGCGCATCGCAGAAGGTCTCTAGTTTTTTCTAGAATGATCAAATACGATCGACAGTCAAGGAGTTTTAAGACGAAAATGACAAAAAGCCTGCTCAGATCGCTGCTGGACGGTCAGCCTCCGGGCACGCCTGAAAGTCTGATTGTCCGCTGTCTCAGCCAGCGCGGCGCCATTTCCGCCGCGCAGATTGCCCGGCTCACCGGCTTGGCCCGCTCGACCGTCTCGACGGCTTTGACTGGTCTGAAGAAGTCAGGGATCGTGGTGGAACTGGCGGCGGCTGACGAAACGGCCAAAGGCGTCGGCCGGCCGCCGGCGACGCTGACGCTCAATCCTGAAGCCGGCACCTGCGTTGGCGTTCATCTTAGTCTCGACGAGATTCGGGTCGCTGTGGCCGACGTCTCGCATTCATTCATTTCTGAAAAAACTATCCCCCTCGGCCTGGATTATCCTCCGGACCGGGCGGCAAAGCTCACCAAGGCGGCGATCGCGCAATGCTACGAGGAGAACAGCTTGTCTGCGTCCGGCCTCCTGGGTGTCGGGGTTTCTGTATCGGGACCGGTCAGCCCCGAAGGCTTCGTCCAGCGGGCCAGCATCGTTCCCACTTGGGCTGGCGTCAACATCCGACATGTCTTTGGGCCGGTGCTGGAGCAGCCGATCTTCGCAGCCAATGAAAGCAACTGCGCCGCCATTGCCGAGATGATGTGGGGCGCCGCCGTCGGTTACGAGGACTTTGTCCTGTTCAAGATCGACCTCGGGGTCGGCGGCGCGATCGTCCAGCACGGACGCGTCGTGACCGGAATTGCCGGCGGCGCGGGCGAATTCGGTCACATGAGCATCGATCCATCGGGCGATCTTTGCCGCTGCGGCAATCGAGGCTGCCTGGAACTCTACGCCAGCTTCAACCGGCCATTGGAGCAGATCGCGCGCGTGACGGGCCGGCGCGTCACGATGGACGACGTGATCCGCATGGCCGAGCAGGGGGATGTCGGAGCATTGCGCATGATCGAGGATACGGCCGAAATGGCGGGCCGCGGCCTGGGCATGATTGGATCCGTTCTGAACCCGCCCCTCATCATCATCGGAGGACGCATGGCGCTCGCCGGCGACATCCTACTTACGCCGCTCATTGCAGCCTATGAACGGCACACCCTAATCAAGGCGCGGGACGTCGCCCCCGACAGGCGCACGCGAATAATCATCGGCAAGCACACCGAAAACGATGTGCTGCTTGGAGCCGTCGGCCTTGTCCTGAGCCATTACGGGCGACTTCAATAGCCATGGGGACCGGCAAGGACTGCGCCAGGGGAAGGATAGTACGAAGCACCGCGAGTTAAGCCTTACGCCGCGACAGCGCCCCCTTTAGAGCAATTCCAGGAAAAGTGTGTAACGGTTTTCCGTCCGGAATTGCGTAAAAACAGATAGTTAGAGCAGTTCAGCGTTTCCGTGAAACGATGAACTGCTCTAGGGAAGCGCGCCTACTGCGCCGTCCAGCCGCCATCCATCGGCAAGGTCGTGCCGGTCATCTGCTTGGCGGCGTCCGAGCACAGGAAGAGCGTCAGCGCGGCGAGTTCCTCGACGGTGACGAATTCCTTGGTCGGCTGTGCGGCTAAAAGCACATCGTGCTTGACCTGCTCCTCGGTCATGCCGCGCGCCTTCATCGTGTCTGGGATCTGCTTTTCGACCAGCGGCGTCCAGACATAGCCGGGCGCGATCGCGTTGACGGTGATGCCGTCCTGCGCCACTTCCAGCGCCACCGTCTTGGTCATGCCGGCAATGCCGTGCTTGGCCGAGACATAGGCCGACTTGAACGGCGAGGCGACCAGCGCATGCGCAGAAGCCGTGTTGATGATGCGGCCCCATTTGCGCCGCTTCATGCCGGGCAGCGCCGCCTTGATGGCGTAAAAAGCGGCAAGCAGGTTGATGCGGATGATGGCTTCCCATTTGTCGTCGGGGAATTCGTCGATCGGCGCGACATGCTGGATGCCGGCGTTGTTGACCAGGATGTCGAGGCTGCCGAATGCCTCTTCGGCCTCGCGGATCATGGCGGTCACCGCCGCACCGTCCATCATGTTGGCACCCGAATAGCGGCATTTTACGCCGAAATCCTTCTCGATGCCGGCGCGCTCCTGCTCGATCGCCGCGGCATCGCCCAGGCCGTTGATGGTGACGTTGGCGCCCTCGGCGGCAAAGGCGCGGGCGATTGCAAGGCCGATGCCGCTGGTCGAGCCGGTGACGAGCGCATTCTTCGAAGACAGGGAACCCATGGGGAGATCTCGCGACAGGTGGAAGGAGCTATAGGCGCACATAGTTTGTGCGCCGCAACATAACAATGCCATGACCATATGTCCCTGCGATTACAATGTTGTGATGCTGTCCGGGAGCCGGGAAGCTGGCGAACGAGGGGATGACATGGCACTGTCATGGTGCCGTGCAACATAGTCCTCTGCGCATCTCGCGCATGTCGTTCCTAAACCGATAGGTGAACAGCTTGGAAATCGACGATGTCGTGAAGCGCGCCTATGCGATGCCGCTCACCAACCCCTCCTTCCCGCCCGGCCCCTACCGTTTCTTCGACCGCGAATATATCATCATCACCTACCGCACGACGCGCGAGGCGCTGGAGGCGATAGTGCCGGCGCCGCTCGAAATCGACGAGCCGCTGGTCAAGTACGAGTTCATCCGCATGCCGGATTCGACCGGCTTCGGCGACTATACCGAGACCGGCCAGGTCATCCCTGTCCGCTTCGGCGGCCAGCATGGCGGCTATGTCCATTCCATGTATCTCGACGACGACGCGCCGATCGCCGGCGGCCGCGAGCTCTGGGGTTTTCCGAAGAAGCTCGCCAGCCCCAAGATCGTGCACGAGGGCGAAGTGGTGGTGGGCACGCTCCATTACGGCAGCGTTCTGTGCGCCACCGGCACCATGGGTTACAAGCATCGCGAGGCCGACCACGATTCCGTGCTCGCCTCGCTCGCCGCGCCCAACTTCCTGATCAAGATCATCCCGCATGTCGACGGCAGCCCGCGCATCTGCGAGCTGGTGCGCTACTACCTGACCGATGTGGCGCTGAAGGAGGCCTGGACGGCGCCAGCCGCGCTCGACCTTCGGCCGCATGTCATGGCCGATGTCGCGAAGCTGCCGGTGCTCGAGGTCGTCTCGGCCGTCCACTTCACCGCCGACCTGACGCTTGGGCTGGGCGAGGTCGTTCATGATTATCTCGCCGATCGCAACCCGTCCGCGACCAGCGCAATCCAGCCGGAGAAGGCTCGTGCTTGAACGCACCCGAAACAAGGCAAACGCCGCCACCATTGAGGAAATCACCGCGCAATATGACCGCATCGCCCTGGTGTTCCAGGGTGGCGGCGCGCTGGGCGCCTATCAGGCCGGTGTCTATCAGGCGCTTGCCGACGCCGGCTGCGAGCCGACCTGGCTGTCCGGCGTGTCGATCGGCGCCATCAACGCCTCGATCATCGCCGGCAACGAGCCGAGCCGCCGCCTGCAGCGGCTGGAGCAGTTCTGGCAGACGGTTTCCGGCCGCAAGATCTGGGCCTACACGCCGGAAGGCGACATCTATCGCGACATCCGCAACCGCACCTCGTCGTGGATGACGATGACCATGGGCCAGCCCGGCTTCTTCAAGCCGCGCAATCCCAATCCATGGTTCGAGCCCCCAGGCGCTGAAGGCGCCACCAGCTTCTACGACACCGCCGAGCTGAAGGAAACGCTGGAGAGCCTGATCGACTTCGATGTGCTGAACGACGGCAAAAAGCGCTTGAGCGTCGGCGCGGTCAATGTCAGGACCGGCAACTTCGTCTATTTCGACACAGACAAGGTGCGCATCGGGCCGGAGCACATCATGGCGAGCGGCGCGCTGCCGCCTGCCTTCCCCTCGATCCGCATCGAGGGCGAGTATTACTGGGACGGCGGCATCGTCTCCAACACGCCGCTGCAATACCTGCTCGACCAGGAGGAAGACCGCTCCTCGCTGGTGTTCCAGGTCGATCTGTTCAGCGCCCGCGGCGCGCTGCCACGCGGCATGGCCGATGTGCTGTCGCGTCACAAGGACATCATGTATTCGAGCCGCACGCGCCAGAACACCGACAATTTCCAGCGCATCCACGCGCTCAAGATGAAGCTGCTCGATGCGCTGAAGCGCGTTCCGCCGGAGCTGCTGAAAGACGGCGAGAAGGAACTGATGGCCGACTACTCCGATGCCGGTGTGGTCAACATCGTCCACCTGATCTACCAGCACAAAGGCTATGAGGGCCACGCCAAGGACTATGAATTCTCGGGCACCTCGATGCGCGAGCACTGGGAGATGGGCCTCGAGGACACCGAGCGCACGCTGCGCCACAAAAAGTGGCTGATGCTGCCGACCAATATCGAAGGCGTCGCCATCCACGACCTGCACCGCGAAGACCCGACCTGATATTGTCGAAGGCAGGCTTGCGCGCGGAAGGAAAACCTTCCCCGGCTTCGGTCAGCGCCGATCCTGGGCATCGGGTGTGCATCACGCTTTAGCCCGACGCGCTTCCATAAAGGCGCACCGCTGACTTATCCGATAAGAGACATTCTGAATTCTGCGGCGCCACGGCGAAAACCGCGGCGCAGGGCAACGCTTGGGAACGCCTTCGAACTGTGAAGTTCCTCTTAATAGGCCATCAACATTATCGCGAATAGCCGCTTGCGGAAAGCGGGCGTACATCCGGGCGCAAGTAAATGCGCCAGGCTCTGGAGTGCTGCCGATGACCGCCGAAGCTGTTTCCTCTGCCATCGTTCCGTCGCGTGACGCCTGGCGCAGCCTGCTCTGGCTTGCGCCGCTCACGGTGCTATGGCTACTGCTGATCTACAGTTGGCCAGCGATCCCGGCCAGCGGGATTCCGACCACGGCCCACCAACTCGCCGCCCACGGGCTCGTAGCGCTGGGATTGTGGCTCGGCCTCGAACACACGAGCCTGACGCAGGATCAACGCCGCGCGACCTGGCTGGCAATCATGGTCCCGGACACGCTGTGGCTCACCGTCGCCTGGAGCGCCGCGATCAACGGCGTCTTTCACCCGGACACTGCGTCTTTACCGGTGTTGCCAATGGCGATCTTCCTGCCGGTGATGATCGGCGCGCCGCTGCTGCTGTTCTCAAAGCGGATTGGGCAGGTACTCGATGCAATACCAGCGAGGTGGCTTGTCACGCTTCAGCTCTACCGCATATTCGGCAGCTGGGCGGTCGCAGCCTGGCTGCACGGTGCGCTGCCCGGCGTATTCGCAGTGCCGGCAGGTATCGGCGACATGCTGACCGGACTGCTCGCGTTGCCGGCGGCGATCGCTGTGGCGACAGGTACAGTCGAGGGCCGGAGGGCGGCAATTTTCTGGAATTTCCTCGGCCTTGCAGACTTCGCAGTCGCGATCACCATGGGCGTGATTACCTCGCCCGGACCCTGGCAACTGATCGTTCCGCATGTGCAGAGCATCGGTGCTGGCGATTACCCGGGTGTACTGACTCCTGCTTTCGTGGTGCCAAGCTCAATCCTGCTACATGTATTGTCGCTGCGCCAACTGCGCCGCCGTAGCAGGGCGGATGTCGCTCGGCGATAGGCTGGCCGGCAAAAAGAAAACGGCGCCGCGAACGGCGCCGCCTCTGGTTTTCCGCTTCGAACGCTAGAACACCTGGCGGAAGATCACAAACAGCGCGAAGGCAAGCGCGATCGAGCAGGGCAACGTCAGCACCCAGGCAAGCAAAAGGTTGCGCACGGTCGCCCACTGCAGGCCGGAGCCGTTGGCCGCCATCGTGCCGGCAACGCCCGACGACAGGACGTGAGTGGTCGACACCGGCAGGCCGAGACGGTCGGCCATGCCGATCGTGATCATCGCGACCAGCTCGGCGGCGGCGCCCTGGCCATAGGTCAGGTGGCTCTTGCCGATCTTCTCGCCGACGGTGACGACGATGCGCTTCCAGCCGACCATGGTGCCGAGGCCGAGCGCCAGCGCCACCGCGATCTTCACCCACAGCGGGATGAACTTGGTCGCGTTGTCGACCGCCTTATGATAGTCGGTGACCGCCTTCAGGTCGGCGTCCTGCATCGGCAAAAGCTTCTTCTTGTCGATCAGCTTCAGCGCTTCGCCGATCAGATAGATGTCGTTGCGGGCGTTGCTGACCAGGTCGGTCGGGACCTTGTCGACGGTAGCGTAGGGCTGCAGCCCGGCAGTCGTGTTGTGGATGTAGGTCTGCAGCGCCACCGTCGTCTGGTCGTTCCATGACTTGCTGCGCACGGCCTCCTGAACCGCTGCCTTGGCATCCGCGACGGTGATGCCCGGCTTGATGTATTTGCCCAGCGCCTGCTCTACGGAAACCGAGGCCGCCTTGTAGGCATCGAGATAGTTGACGTCAGGCGTGCGGTTGAGCGCATAGGCGGTCGGCACCACGCCGATCAGGATCAGCATGATCAGGCCCATGCCCTTCTGGCCGTCGTTCGAGCCATGCGCGAAGCTGACGCCGGTGCAGGTGAAGATGAGCAGCGCGCGGATCCACCACGGCGGCGGCGTGTTGCCCTTCGGCGCCTGATAGAGCGCCGGATTGCGCACCAGAAGCTTCATCACATAGAGCAGGAGGGCGGCGACGAAGAAGCCGACGAGGGGCGAGACCAGCAGCGACATGCCGACATTGCTCGCCTGCCCCCACTCGACGCCGCTGGTGGCGCTTCCGGCCGGGGCCATGAACTGGTTGGCGAGGCCGACGCCGATGATCGAGCCGACCATCGTGTGCGAGCTCGAAGCCGGCAGGCCGAGGAACCAGGTGCCGAGGTTCCACAGGATCGCCGCCACCAGCAGGGCGAACACCATGGCGAAGCCGGAAGACGAACCGACCTGCAGGATGAGCTCGACCGGCAGCAGCGACAGGATGCCGAACGCTACCGCGCCGCTCGAGGTCAAGACGCCGAGGAAGTTGAAGACGCCAGACCACATGACGGCGAATTCCGCCGGCAGCGATCGTGTGTAGATGACGGTGGCCACCGCGTTGGCGGTATCGTGGAAGCCGTTGACGAACTCGAAGCCCAGCGCAATCAGGAGCGCGATGCCGAGCAGGATCCAGGGCACCGTCTTGGCAATCGCCAGGTCCTGGCTCAGCGCATAGCCGACATAGACCAGGCCGGCCAGAACTAGCACCCCGAAGGCCGGCAGGAACCATTTGGCACCGCTCGATTGCTCTAACGGGTGATCCGGTCTCGGAATCCCCGCCTCACTGGAAACAACGTCCACCATGTCCCACTCCTTTTGCATGCAGCAAAGAACCGGGAAGAACGCTATGTCTCCAGGATGAAGCTGGTGTGACGCCGTGCAACCTATGCGGCTATTCTCACAAGCGGGGAGACGAGGAGCTTGCGCTCCTCTCTATCCGGCTATCTTGAGAAGCGAGGAAACCAGGAGCTTGTGCTCCTCCGGCGAGAGCACGTCGGAATCGAAGAGATTCATGCTGCGCAGTCCCTCGATGGCGAGGAAGCAGACCAGCAGCGAGCCGAGGTCGTCCGTCTCGTCTTTCAGCCGTTCGAACAGCTGCCGCTTGAACGCCTTTATCGGCGTCAGGAAATCCGGATCCTCCGCGATCGCGGAGAACATCCAGGAAGCCGATGGTTTTGGCTTCTCGCAATCATCGGCCGAAAGCCGTATGTAGGCCGCGAGCACGCTTTCATCGCTGGCCTCGGCCGTGCGTTCCTCGAGCGCCTCCTCGAAAGCGTTGAGGTAATTTTCCACCAGCCCCTGCATCAGCTTGGCCTTGGTCGGAAAATTGTAGAGCAGGCCCCCCTTGGAGACGCCGGCCCGGTTGGCAACGGCGTCGAGCGACAGGCTTCCCGGACCCGCCTCGCGGGCCACGTCGGCGGCGGCGGCCAAAATTCTGTTGCGCGAGTTTGCCCTGCGAGCCTTCATCACGCCTCCCTTACATTAGCATGTGCGGAATTGACAAGACCGTCCAGACGGTACAGTAAAGCGCCCGCCATTTGAAATCGGGATTCACGTCGATATGTGTCCCGGCATCGATTGTTTTGCCGGTTGCCGGCTCGAGGGGATTGTCCGTGAAGCGCTTCTTTATCATCGCCGGAATTCTGCTGCTGCTCGTTGTGGCGTGCGCCGGGATCGTCGGTTTCAACCTGTTTCGCGACAATGCGATCAAGCAGTTTTTCGCCACCATGAAGCCGCCGGCCGCGACCGTCTCGACGGTCGTAGCGAAGCCTTCGAACTGGACGCCCGGCGTCGAGGCGATCGGTACCGTCAACGCCGTGCGCGGCGTCGACTTGACGGTCGAGACAGCCGGCATCGTCAAGGACATCCTCTTCCACGCCAACCAGAAGGTCGCGGCCGACGCCGTGCTCCTGCAGCTCGACGATGCCGTCGAGAAAGCCGACCTGGTGGCGCAGAAGGCTCAGGCCGCGTCCGATCAGGCGGCGCTGACCCGCGCGATCGAATTGCAACGGCGTGGTGTCGGCACAGACGCGACGCTTGACGCAGCGCGCGCGGCTGCGGACGCCTCGGCCGCGCAGGTCAACAAGCTGCAGGCGGTGCTCGACCAGAAGCAGCTCTCGGCACCCTTCACCGGGACGGTCGGCATTCCGAAGATCGACATCGGCCAATATCTGGCGCCCGGCAACTCGGTAGTGACGATCCAGGATCTGGACACGATGCGGGTCGACTTCACGGTGCCCGAGCAGCAGCTGCCGCTGTTGAAGATCGGCCAGACGGTGCGGATCGGCAGCAATGCTGCCGACATGTCCTTTGCCGGCTCCATTCGCGGCATCGATCCCAAGATCGACCCGGCGAGCCGGCTGGTGTCGATCCGCGGTGAGGTCGCCAATCCGGAAGGCAAGCTGACGCCAGGCCAGTTCGTGCAGATCCGCGTCGAGCTGCCGGAGGAAAACAACATCATCTCGGTGCCCCAGACCGCGGTGACGTCAAGCCTTTACGGCGACTTCGTTTTCGTTGTCGTTCCGGCAAAGCCTGCCGAGGGTGGCGCTGCGGCGCCGGCCAAAACGGATGACCAGAAGACTGGCGCCGTAAAGCCGGCCGGCGAGGCCGCCAAACCGCAGGCCGATGCCTCGAAGCCGGCCTCCGATACAGCAAAGCCCGCCGACAACGCCGCAAAGCCAGCTGACAACGCTCAGAAGCCGGCCGAGGCCGGGCAGCAGCCGGCGCTCGTTCTGTCGCAGGTGTTCGTCAAGCTCGGCCGCCGCAACAACGGCATGGTCGAGATCACCGAGGGCCTGAAGGCCGGCGACCAGGTCGTCACCGCCGGCCAGAACCGGCTCTTCAACGGCATGTCCGTTGCCGTCGACAACACCATCGATCCCAGCAAATCGGCGAACAAGCAGGTTCAGCAATGAGCTTTTCCGACATCTTCATTCGCCGGCCCGTCCTCTCGACGGTGCTGGCCTGCATGATCCTGCTGCTAGGCTTCCAGGCCATCTTCAACCTGTCGATCCGCCAATATCCGAAGGTGGACGAGACGGCGATCACCATCACCACCGCCTATCCCGGCGCCAGCGCCGACCTGATCCAGGGCTTCATCTCCGCCCCGATCGCGCGCGCCGTCGCCTCGACCGAGAACATCGACTACGTGACATCGTCGAGCCGCCCGTCTTCCAGCACTGTAACTGTGCAGATGAAGCTCGGCTCCAATCCCGACGTGGCGCTGACTGAGGTGCTGTCCAAGGTTCAGGGCGTGCGCGGCACCCTGCCGGATGCGTCCAAGGACCCGGTGATCGTCAAGGGCACCGGCCAGCAGTTCGCGATGATGTACATCTCGATGCAGAATCCGAACATGACGAAGGAGCAGCTCACCGAATACATCGAGCGTGTCGTACGACCCCGCATTTCGACGGTGGAAGGCGTAGCCGATGTTCAGATCTTTGGCGCCGAGGAATATTCCATGCGCGTCTGGATCGACCCGGTCAGGCTTGCCGCCCGCGGTGCCACCGCCGCCGACGTGCTGACCGCGATCAACAACTCCAACTTCCTTTCGGCACCCGGCAACACCCAGAACGAGTATGTGGTCTCGTCGATCACGGTTCACTCGACCTTGCAGACGCCGGAAGCCTTCTCCCAGCTGCCGATCCGCTCGACGGATGGGCAGGTGGTACGCCTGCGCGACGTGGCGCGCGTCGAGCTCGGCGCCGCCAGCACCGACACCAGGGTGAGCTTCAACGGCAAGCCTGGTACCTTCCTCGCCATCTTCCCGACGCCGGCGGCCAACCCGCTGACGACGGCGGCGGCAGTCACCAAGCTCGTGCCGGTGATTCAGGAGACACTGCCGAAAGGCATGACGATCGAGGTCGTCTACGATTCCACTGAGCAGATCAGCGCCTCGATCGAAGAAGTGTTCAAGACCATCGTCGAGGCGGTCGCCATCGTCATCGTTGTCATCCTGTTGTTCCTCGGGTCCTTCCGCTCGGTGATGATGCCGATCGTCACCATCCCGCTGTCGCTGATCGGCGTCTGCTTCCTGCTGTTCGCGGTCGGTTATTCGATCAATCTGTTGTCGCTGCTGGCCATGGTGCTGGCGATCGGCCTCGTCGTCGACGACGCCATCGTGGTGGTGGAAAACATCCATCGCCACATGGAGGAAGACCACATGTCGCCGATGCAGGCTGCCTTCAACGGCATGCGCGAGATCTTCTCGGCCATCGTCGCCATGACCATCACGCTCGCCGCCGTGTTCGCGCCGCTAGCCTTCACCGGCGGCCTGACCGGCGCGTTGTTCCGTGAGTTCGCGGTCACGCTGGCCGGCTCCGTGGTGCTGTCGGGCCTGATCGCAGTCACCATTACGCCGATGATGTCGGCGCGCCTCCTGAAAGCGGGCGCGCACGGCCGCTTCCAGCGCATCGTCGACGGCACCTTCAGCCGCGTCGAGCGTGTTTACGAGCGCGCAGTCACCGCCTCGCTCAGAAACCGGCCGGTGACGCTGATCATCGTCGTCGCCTTGGTCGCGCTCACCGGCTTCATGTTCACGAAGACCTCGAGCGAATTGGCGCCGGAAGAGGATCAAGGCTTCCTGCTCTCGATCGTGACCGCGCCGCGCTATGCGACGTCGGACTATACCGAAACCTACGTCAACCAGATCCTCGGCCTGGTGAAGGATATACCGGAGACCAGGGCGCAGTTCTCCGCCGTCGCCTTCGGCGGCTCGACCAACAGCGCCTTCGTTGGCTTTGCTTTCAAGGACTGGGCCGAGCGGCAGCGCAGCTCGAAGCAGATCCAGGCCGATATCACCGGCCGCTTGGCCAAGGTGGCGGGCGTCGAGGCCTTCGTCTTCGCGCCGCCCACATTGCCCGGTTCCGGCGGCGGCCTGCCCATCTCCATGGTGGTGCGCTCGACCGGCGATCCCTCCGAGGTCTTCGACGAGGCCGAGAAGATCAAGAACAAGGCGCAGGCTTCCGGCCGCTTCATCGTCGTGCAGAACTCGATGGCCTATGACGCGCCACAGGTGACCGTCACCATCGACCGAGAGCGCGCGGCGGCGCTGAACCTGCCGATCGCCGACGTCGGCCGCACGCTGACGCTGCTGGTTGGCGGCGCCGAAGTGGCGCAATTTGACCGCGATTCCAACAGCTACGACATCATCCCGCAGGTGCCGCAGGAGTTCCGCGACAATCCGGCCAAGCTCGGCGAATATTTCGTGCGCAGCGTCGACGGCAAGATGGTGCCGCTGTCGGCCGTGGTGCAAATCTCGACCAACGCCTCGCCGGCGGCGATCGAGCAGTTCAACCAGCTGAACTCGGCCACGATCTCCGCCCTGCCCTTGCCCGGCGTGACCACCGGCGACGGGCTGAAGGTGCTGGAGGATCTCGCCAGGGAGACGCTGCCCGACACCTTCTTCATCGACTATTCCGGCCAGTCGCGGCAGGAAAAGGAGCAGGGCAACACCATCCTGATCGCCTTCACCGCCGCCGTGATCGTCATCTACCTGGTGCTGGCCGCGCAGTTCGAGAGCTTCCGCGATCCGCTGATCATCATGATGGCGGTGCCGCTCTCGATCTTCGGCGCCATCGTGCCGCTCAACATCGGCTTGGGCACGCTCAACATCTACACCCAGGTCGGACTGATCACACTGATCGGCCTCATCACCAAGCACGGCATCCTTTTGGTGGAATTCGCCAATCAGCAGCGCGAGATCCATGGCATGCGGCGGCGCGACGCCATCATAGCCTCGGCCAAGGTGCGCCTGCGGCCGATCCTGATGACGACGGCGGCGATGGCGCTCGGCGTCGTGCCGCTGATCATCTCCAGCGGCGCGGGCGCCGCGGCCCGTTACTCGATGGGCCTTGTCATCTTCACCGGCATCCTGGTCGGCACGATGTTCACGCTGTTCGTCGTGCCCATGTTCTACACCTTCATCGCCGGCAAGGATCTGCCGCACCTTGCCGAGAAGCCGGATCCGAAGCTGATGCCGGCGCTGCCGACTTGAACTAAGGCAATAGCGAATAGGGAGTAGCGAAGAGCGAGTAGCGAAGAGTGGCGCGCAACGGGCCTTCAATCCCCTACTCGCTACTCGCTACTCCCTATTCGCTATTCGCTATTCGCTCCAAAAAAAGAGGCCGGAAATTTTCCGGCCTCTTTTTTTGGCAGCCGCCTCACAGCTTCGGCGAATTCGTCCGAAGGCGGCAACCTGCCTGCTACTTGACCCAGCCCGTTACTTAACAATGACGATGCTGGTGTTGGTGGGACCGAAGGCCTCGACGAGCTGGTAGAAATCGGCCGCCGCATCGGGATGCAGCCGCACGCAGCCATGCGAGGCAGGCCGGCCAAGGCGATTGATGGCATAGGTCGCGTGCACGGCATAGCCGCCGCTGAAGAACACCGAATGCGGCATCGGCGCGTTGTCGTATTTCTTCGAATACCACATCTCGTGCATGCGCGTCGGCTTGAACGATCCCGTCGGCGTGATGTGCGCCCTGTCGCCCGTCGATACCTTCCAGGTGAAGGTCGGCCGGCCGTCGACCGTGACTTCCATGATCTGCTGCGACAGCGAAACCCGGGCGACGATCTGATTGGCGTGGGCGGCATTGCTGGCGAAAAGCAGTGCAGCGCCGGTCAGCGCGGCGGCGGCAATGTTGATGAGCTTGGCTGAAATGGCGGTATGCATGACGATCCCTCTTTTGTCCGGTCCCGGCCGGCTTCAATTTCGATGGGCCGTCCTATCGTGGGCACCTGTTTCAAGCTTATTTCGCTTGATGCTCGTTTCTGTTTCGAATCCGTTTCTCGAAATTAACGGAGCCGCCCATGGAATCTGCTCGTGGATGGCCATAATGGTTAACGAGAAATCAAGCAGATGCGGAAAACGAAAGCTCGTATGCCTCTGATACGAAAGCTATTTCGCCGATCTCGAAACCAAATTGCAACAAAACGCGGCCTGCGCGGCATGATGCGGATACAGGTCGGCGGCAATATCGATGCAACGGGAACAGACATCAGCAAACGAAAATGGGCAGGAAATCGAACCTACGCTCCTGGTTTCTCAGGATAAGCGTCGCGGCGGTCATCCTCGGTGGCGCCGGCTCAGTCGCCGGCAAACCGGTGACGACGCTTGGCGCCCTGAATTTTGGCGCCCTGAATTTTGGCACCATGAATTCCGGCGAGGTTTCGACGCTGCACACTGCACTGTTCATCGCCACGGTCTGGATTGTTTCCAGCCTGCGCGTCAACCGGCTGAGGGCCCTCTGGCGGGTCGGCTTTCGGCTGATGAGGACGCGCGGCCCCTCCGGCTACTTGCTGCCGAGAGGACCGAAGGCCCGCGCCGCAGCGGGGGGCTCCGTCAGCGGCGCGGGCGCTTCGGGAGTTTCCTGAAGCACCGACGACTATCGAATTTGGGGATCAAAGACATGAAGACGAAATTTGCAGCTTCGGTGCTGTCCGCGCTGCTTTACGCTCAAGGGCTGCTCGGCTTTGCCGCGCTTGCAACGGTGCTCCTCAAGGAGCGCGCGCACGCCGAGATCACCGCCAACGCCGACATGCCATCGGGCCCCGCGGTCCTCGTGGTGCGTTAAGCACTGGCATCGGTCCCAAAAGTGTAAAGCAGGTTTTGGGGAATTCCGATGCCAGATCAAGGAAATGACTTGGCCGCCTCCGCCTCAGTCGGTGCGCGGCGTCGGCGGATCGAAGCGATAGCCGGCGCCTCTGATCGTGGTGATGGTCTCGGTATCGAGCTTGCGGCGCAGCCTTACAATGCGCGAATCGATCGAGCGGTCGAAAGCGTCGGCATTCTCGGCAGGCGCGGCGGCGATGATGTCGTCGCGCGTCAGCACCTTTCGCGGGCTCGCCAGGAACAGCCTGAGCAGCGCCACCTGCCCCGGCGACAGCTGATCCTCGGCGCCGGAGCGATGCATGACCATGGCCGACCTCAAGTCGACGGTGGCGTTCTCCAGCACGATCAGTTCCTGGGTGTTGCGGCCGCGCCGCATCAACAGGCCGCCGATGCGGGCGGCGAGTTCGCGAACGTTGAGCGGGCTTTCGATCACGTCGGCGGCGCCGAGTTCCAGCGCCAGCACCTTGTCGACGAGATCGCGTGGCCGGCAGATCAGGATGAAGTCGGAGCCGCCCTCGCCGCCCCCGCCTTGGCTACTATATCGCTTGAGCAGCTCCCGCCCTTCCGCCTGGGTCACATCGTCTCCGACGACCACGACATCGATGCCCCCTGCCGAGAGCAGCGACTCAGCCTCCCAGGGCTGGCGCGCTTGGCGCACATCGTGCCCCCGCCGCTCGAGATGGTCGGCAAGGTCACTGGCCACCACCTCGGCAACGGACACAAGCGCGACGACGGATCGTGCTGCCATTTTTTTCACCCCGCCACAGACAACTCGAGATGAGCGCTGGACATCATGTTTATACCCAATCTACTTTCCGCTGAAAGCGGGAGCGAGACCATTGTGAAGGCGCGCATCATCGTCGTCGAGGACGAGCCGGATCTGAGGGAGGCGGTTGCCGAATATCTCGGCGCCAACGGCTATGACGTCGCCACGGCCGAGAACGCCGCGGCGGCGCGCAGCCTGCTGGACGCGCAATCCTTCCATCTCGCCATCCTCGACATCGCCATGCCCGGCGAGGACGGCCTGTCGCTCGGCCGCTGGCTGCGCTCCAAGACCCAGATCGGCATCATCTATGCCACCGCCGCCGGCACCGCGCTCGACCGCATCGTCGGGCTGGAGCTTGGCGCCGACGATTACATCGTCAAGCCCTATGAATTGCGCGAAGTGCTGGCGCGGGTCCGCAGCGTGCTGCGCCGCGTGCCGCAGCCGGCAGCGCCGCAGGCTGCCAAGATCGAGGCCGGCGCCCGCCGCTTCATGAATTTCGGCGGTTTCCAGGCCGATTTCGACGGCAGGCTCGTCACCGGCGCCAATGGCGCGGTCGTCGAGATGGCCAAGAGCGAGTTCGACGTGCTGGAGGTCTTCCTGACCCGCGCCAACCGGCTTTTGACGCGGGCGGCGATCTCGGAAGCGATCGGCTTCGTGGAAGACCCCGAATCGTCGCGCGCGGTCGACATCCGCATCATGCGTCTGAGAAAGAAGATCGAAGCCGATCCGGCCAATCCGAAATTCCTGCGCACGGTGCGCGGCGAAGGCTATATCTTCTCGCTGCCGACCGGCGACAGCAATTGAACGACACGCGCGGGCTCGAATGACAGCCGACAATGACTGCTGAGGCAGCACGCACCGAAATGCAGGGTTCCCGTCAGGGCGCCGCGATGGCGGCCGTCCATGTCGTTCGCCGCCTGCGCGAGGCGGGCGACTGGCAGCGCGAGATGGACGGCATATTGGAGACGCTCTGCCGCTCGATGGATTGCCAGCGCGGCATCCTCTTCCGCCTGCGCGAATTGCCGGGCGAGGGCTTCGCCCAATCGGTCGCCGCTTACTGGATCGATCCGGCCTCCGGCGGCGAGCTCGCATCGCCCACGGTGATTATGCAGTCGATCATCAACTCCGATCCGCTGCTGGAACGGCTGCAGGAGGACGAGCGCCAGGGCAAGGTCTTTGCCGGACACACGCGCAACCTCGAGGGTTTCCTGCGGGCCGATTTCGAGAAGCAGAGCATAAAATCCTTCATTTCCGTATCTGTCTTCGCTCACGGTCATCTCTGGGGCACGCTCGCCGTCAACGACTGCGTCGCAGAGCGCAAATGGACGGACGAGGAAGAGGCGACGCTGCACATCATCGCGCTCGCCATCGGCGACGCCATCGAGCGCTCACCCTCCGAGGCGCATGCCAGCGAGGTGATCCGCCGCACCATGCTGCAGGCTTCGCTCGACGCCATCATCGTCATCGACGAGTCCGGCTCCATCATCGAATTCAATCCGGCCGCCGAGAAGATGTTCGGCTTCAAGCGCGGCGACATCCTCGGCAAGGACCTGATCGACACGATCGTGCCGCACTACTATCGCAAGGGCTATGCGTCAGGCGCCGACTACATGGCCGGCCGCGGCGCGCCGATGGTCAACCAGCGGCTGGAGACCGTGACCCAGAACGCTGCCGGCGAGATCTTTCCGATCGAATTGACCGCGACCGAGATGCGGGTTGCCGACCGCCGGCTGATCTTCGGTTCGATCCGCGACCTGCGCGAAAAGCTGCGCGCCGAGGAAGAGATCAACCGCCAGCGCGAGAAGCTGCACCAGAATGAGAAGATGGCGGCGATGGGCTCGCTGCTCGCCGGCGTCTCGCACGAACTCAACAACCCACTCGCGGTGGTGGTGGCGCAGTCGACCTTGCTGCATGAATTCGCGACCGACCCGCAGACGAAAGTGCGCGCCGAAAAGGTGCGCGCCGCCGCCGAGCGCTGCGGCCGCATCGTCAAGAGCTTCCTGTCGATGGTGCGCCTGCATCCGACCGAGCAGGCCGAGACCGACCTCAACCAGGTGATGCGAGCCGCGCTCGAGGTCACCGCTTACGGCGCGCGCTCCAGCGGCATCATCATCGACACCGATTTCGCCAATGGCCCGCTGCTTGCCATGGCGGATGCCGACCATGTCACGCAGGTCGCGGCCAACTTCCTCATCAACAGCCAGCATGCGCTGGCCGGCGTTACCGGCGAACGGCGCATCAAGGTGCGGACCTTCCGCAGCGACCGCGGCAATCCCGGCTTCTCCGTCGAGGACAATGGTCCAGGGATTCCCGAGGCGATCCGCTCGCGCATCTTCGAATCCTATTTCACCACCAAGCCGGTCGGTGTCGGCACCGGCATCGGCCTGTCGATCTCGAAATCGATCGTCGAGCGCCACAACGGCAATATCTGGTTCGAGGAGGTTGAGCCGCACGGCGCGCGCTTCGTCGTGCAACTGCCGGCGATTTCCGGCGACGCCGCCAAGGCCGGCGAAGGCCCGGCGCGCTCGAGCGGGCTGCGCCATGCGCTGATCATCGACGACGAGCCCGACGTCGCCGCTTCGCTCTCCGACATACTGGAGCTGATGGGGGTGAAATCGCGGGTCGTCGCAAGCTGGACGTCGGCCGGCGACGTGCTGAGCGGGCAGATGCCGCCGGACATCGTCTTTTCCGACCTGCGCATGCCGGGCACCAGCGGCATATCCATCTACCGCGAGCTGCTGGCCGAACGTCCAGGCCTGGCGCAGCGCTTCGTGCTGGTCACCGGCGACCTGATCGGCGCCAAGGCGGAGATCGAGGCGCTGCCGCCGCCGCAGCGCCCGCATATCCTGGAAAAGCCGTTCTCGACGCTCGACGTCCGCGGCGTGCTCGCAGCGATTGCCGATCTTGCCGCGGTCGACAGCGGGGCGCACATCTGACGGGCTGGGTTCCAGTCGCCCAAAAAAAGAGGCTCCCGACCGACATTGCGGCGGGAGCCTGACTGGAGCGCGGAGGGTGCGCTCAGGGGAACTCTAAAAGACGTTCGGCGTGTTGGTGAGCGGCGCGGCATTGGCGATCATGCGCACCGCGCGGGCCCGGTGCTGGCCGGACTGTTCGGCGATGGCGCGCAGGCATTCGGCGTTTTCGGCGCCCCAGTTCTGACCCTTGCAGGCAAAGTCGATTGCCGGCTCCGGCAGCCGCGCCGTTTTGAGGGTCGTCGAGGCGCCCTGCACCACGTTGGCCGGCGGATTGAGCGAAGCGAAAGCGGGGCCGGAGACAGGCGCCAGCACCATGCCGGCGAAAGCGCAGGCGCCGATCAGCATGAACATCGCCATCGGATTGTCGCTGGCGCGCTGGCGCAGCGCCAGCTTCGGCCGGCGATCATTGCGCTCCGGGCCATATGCGTGGCGACTCGCGTCGACGGTCTGGGCTTTCGTAAACATCGGCTGCTCCCTTCGTTATCTTTCCTTTTCCCATGAAACGAACTTAATCGCGCCGCGTAACAGCCGAATGGTAGGGCGAGATTGCCCGTGTAACAGGATTGAAACAGGGATCTGGACCGCCAGCCTTCCATCCCTGCTTGCCCGCTGGCGAAGGTTCATGCGCCTGTCGGACGCGACGGACTGTAAGCGACCTCACACAGCCGCCGAATTGGCATGACCGTTGCGATCATCGGATGCACCAGACGATCCGAAGCGGACCTGTCGCAACGCCCGAATCCGCAGCCGGAACCGCTGTTTTACATCCGTAGTTAAGGCCCGGATTTTCCGGGATTTTTCTGGCTTAGGCGGCCTCAAAGTCGCCGCCGCGGAAGTTCCATATTCCAACAACCCATTGCATTTCAATGCAAAATATGCTTTTATTGAATGATCATTCAACAATAAGAAGAGTACTTTTATGAACCCGCACCTCCGTGACGTGGCGATCCCCAACGATTGGGACCGGCGGGGCTTGCCGGGGTGGAGTTATCACTCCAACGCGCTGCTCGAGCTCGAGAAGGAATATGTCTTCCGCAATCACTGGCAGATCGCCGGCCACGTCTCCGACGTTCCGAATGCGGGCGATTATCTGACCATGGACGTCATCGGCGAGCGCGCGCTGATCGTGCGCGGCAAGGACGGCGTCGTGCGCGCCTTCAACAATATGTGCCGCCACCGCGGCAGCCGGGTCGTCGCCGACAGCCAGGGCACCTGCAAGAACGCGCTGGTCTGCCCGTTCCACGGCTGGGTCTACAATCTCGACGGCACGCTGCGGGGTGCTGCCCGCCCGCGCTCTTTCCCCGAGCTCGCCAAGACCGAGTTCGGCCTGATGCCGCTCGACCTCGAAATCTGGATGGGCTTCATCTTCATCCGCTTCCGCAACGGCGGCCCGCAGCCTTCGGTGGCCGAGCTCTTGAAGCCGATCGAGGCCGAGATCGCCAACTACCGCATTGCCGACATGGTGCCGTCCTGGGGCATCTGGACGCAGAAATCGCCGGTCAACTGGAAGTCGGTTCGCGACGTCGACAATGAAGGCTATCACGTCGCCATGGCGCATCCTGCGCTGCAGGACCTTTACGGCGCGACGTATTTCGACGAGCCCTTCATCAACGGCGTGTCGCGGTCCTTTGCCACCTACAACCCGCATGCCGGGCGGCGCTGGAGCGTCGGCCAGTACATCAAAATAGCGCCCGAGCCGACGCATCTGCCGCAGCATCTGCGCAAGGCCTGGATCTACTACGGCATCTTCCCCAACAACGCGCTGTCGATCATGCCGGAATCGGTGCAATTCTATCAGGAGTTCCCGCTGTCGACCGGCGAAACGCTGCTGCGCGGCGCGATCTATCGCTACAAGGACGAGACAAGAGAGCAGGCGGCCGCCCGCTACCTAGCCTATCGCATCGACCGCGACACCATGAACGAGGACGTGCAGCTTTCGGTCTGGTCGAACGAATCCATGCTGTCGGAAGCCTTCGGGGGCTTTTATCTTTCCGACCTCGAATATGGCGTGCGCACCCACCACGACCATCTGCGCAGGCAGGTCCCGGTGTTGAACCTCGAGACGGCGCCCGAGGAAAAGGACATGTGGGGGCTGAACGATGCGCTGAGGTCGAGGGGATAAAGCTGCCAATCTCCCCCCTTGAGGGGGAGATGGCCGCGAAGCGGCCAGAGGGGTCGCTGCGCGTGAAGCGCCAACGCCCTTCGGGACATAGACAACGCCGGCGATCTACGCGAGACGACCCCCTCTGTCGCCTTCGGCGACATCTCCCCCTCAAGGGGGGAGAGGAGCGCTCTCACCCCCGCCACACCCCTTCCTTCCTCAGATCATCCATCGTCCGCGAAATCCCCTCGCGCAGGATCGCTACCATGTCGTCGACCTGCTCGCGACTGATGATCAGCGGCGGCGACATCACGCACATGTTGATCAAAGGCCGCACCAAAAGGCCGAGCTCGTGGCAATGCGCGTCGATGCGCTTGCCCACATCCTTGTCGAGCTGCAGCGGGTCCTTGCTCTCGCGGTCGGCGACGCATTCGACGCAAGCCATCAGGCCGACGCCGCGCACCTCGCCGACGAGCGGCAATTCCTCGAGCGTCTTCAACCGCGCCTGGAAATAGGGCGCGATCTCGCGTGCATGCTGAAGGACGCCGTCTTCCAGCAGGTCGAGGTTTTTCAGCGCGACGGCGCAGCCGATCGGATGGCTGGTGTAGGTGAGGCCGTGCCCGAACAGCGCGTCGGGATGATTGGAGCGTCGCAATTCTTCCAGAAGCCGCTCCGAGATGATGACACCGCCGAGCGGGAAATAGCCCGAGGTGACGCCCTTGGCGAAGGTGATCATATCCGGATCGATGCCGAACACGTCGCCCGAGGCAAAGACGTGGCCGAGCCGCCCGAAGCCGGTCACCACCTCATCCGAGACGTAGAGGATATCATTCTCGCGGCAGATCTCGCGGATACGCTTGAGATAGCCATCCGGCGGCACGACGACACCGCCCGAGGCCTGCACCGGCTCGCCGACAAAGGCGCCGATCCGGTCTGCGCCGACGCGCGCAACGGTGTCGCGGAACTGATCGACGAGGAAATCGGTGAAGGCGGGAACGCTCATGCCTTGCGGCCGCCGGAACGGGTTGGGCGATGACAGCTTCACCACCAGCTCGTCGGCACCGTCCATCCAGTCGCGGTCGCGCGGGCGGCCGTTGAGCGAGGCCGACAGGTAGGTCGAGCCGTGATAGGCGCCGCCGCGACTGAGGATCAGCTTCTTCTCCGGGCGGCCGCGCACGTTGTTGTAGAACTGCATGAAGCGCAGCGCCGTCTCCACCGCCGACGAGCCGCCGGTGGTGAAGAAGGTATGGCTGAGGTCGCCCGGCGCGGCGTCCGCAATGCGCCGGGCAAGCTCGGCCGAAGGCGCGTTCATCGTGTACCAGGGCGTATTGTAGGAGAGCGCCATCGCCTGGTCGTACATCACCCTTGCCAGCGCCTCGCGGCGGTGGCCGACATTGATGCACCACATGCCGGCCGGGCCGTCGATCAGCCGCTTGCCGGATGCGTCGGTGATGTAGATGCCGTCGCCCTCGCCGATCAGCGCGCGCGCCTCTGCGCCGACCGAGCCGGCATAGGGCCAGGGCTGGACGAGATGGCGCTTGGCGAGCTCGACCGCGTCCTCGTCGCCGGCGTCGACCATTTCCCTCGACTTGATCTCTCTTGCAGCCGCCATGTTAGCCTCGCATCGTCCGGTTGCGGAATTTCCATGGACACGAAACGAAGCGGAAAACCGTGGAAATTCGAGCTTTCTTCACTTCATTTTGAATGTCCGTTCAATCAATATTGCAGAAATAGCGCTTGATTTCAATCGGCGGATGCGCTCATGATGAAAGAAAGCCGGCAAGCCAGGGCGCGATCGCTCCAGGCATAAGAATTTGGGAACACGGCGCCGGTTAATGGGAAGGCCGAATGGCGGGACAGTCCGAGCCAGCAACCGCAATCACGCCCGGAGCGCTGCAATGACGGCGGCGGCGGAAGGGTCGCCCCCGCTCACCATGGCGGGAGCCAGACGAAGTCCCCTTCTGCAATCGGAAGCCGCCCAAGGCTTCGCGCTGATAAGCCCGACCTTCCTCTACGCGCTCATCCTTCTCGTTCTGCCGATCCTGGTCGTCATCGCCCATTCCTTCTGGACGCAAGACTACCTCACCATCGACCACACCTTCACGCTGGAGAACTACCGGATCGCGCTGACCGAGCCAATCTACCGCGACCTGCTCTGGCGCTCGCTCTACATCTCGCTGACGGTCAGCCTGCTCACCGTGGCTCTCGCCTACCCGATCGCCTATTTCATTTCCTTCCATGGCGGCCGCCACAAGAGCCTGTGGCTGTTCCTCATCACCATCCCGTTCTGGACCAGCTACCTTTTGCGCGTGATGTCGTGGAAGGTGATCCTCGGCTATAACGGCGTGCTCAATTCCGGCCTGATGGGGCTGGGCATCACCGACGAGCCGTCGACGGCGCTGCTCTACAATTCCAGCGCCGTCATCATCACGCTCACACATGCCTGGGCGACCTTCGCCATCCTGCCGATCTTCGTCTCGCTGGAGAAGGTCGACCGCACCTTGGTCGAGGCGGCGACCGATCTCGGCGACGGGCCGCTGCGCTCCTTCCTGCGCGTGACCTTGCCGTTGTCGGCGCCGGGCGTCATCTCGGCGGCGCTCATCGTGATGATCCCGACCGTCGGCGACTATGTCACGCCGAAGCTGGTCGGCGGCAAGGACGGCGTCATGATCGCCAACGCCATCCAGGCGCAATTCGGCAAGGCGTCGAACTGGCCGCTCGGCGCCGCACTTTCCGTCACCACCATGGTCATCGTCTCGCTGATGGCCGGCGCCACGGTGCTGGTCATCCGGGCGCTGCAGAGGCTGGCGCGATGACTGCGACCAGACGCTTCCTGCCAAGCTGGCTGTCGAGCTACGCAGCGCTCTACATCCTCTTCCTCTATTTGCCGGTGATCTTCCTGCCGATCTTTTCGATCAACACCGCGGCGACGCCGAAATTCCCGCTCTCCGGCGTCACGCTCCATTGGTATGAGGACCTGCCGCGCACGCCGGCGCTGATCGACGCGACTTGGAACAGCTTGGCTGTCGGTGTCTCGGCCTCGATCCTGTCGACCGTGCTCGGCATCCTCGCCGCCCGCTCGATCACCCGCTACCGCTATCCCGGCCGCCGCAGCATCAATGGGCTGATCATGGCGCCGCTGGTGCTGCCCGAGGTGATCGTCGCCATCTCGATGCTGCTGGTCATGCTGCAACTTGGCTTGAGCCTGTCGCTGTTCACCGTCGTGCTCGGCCACGTGCTGGTCTGCATCCCCTATTCGATGACGGTGCTGACCTCCGGTTTCGAAGGCTTTGATCGCAGCCTGGAGGAGGCTTCCGCCGATCTCGGCGAGAGCGCCTTCGGCACCTTCCGGCGCGTGACGCTGCCGATGGTCGCGCCGGCGATCATCTCCAGCCTGCTCGTCTGCTTCACCATCTCGCTCGACGAATTCATCATCGCCTTCTTCCTCACCGGCACCGAAGCGACGCTGCCGATCTATATCTGGGGCCAGCTCCGCTTTGCGGCCAAGCTCCCTGGCGTGCTGGCGCTTGGCACCTTGCTGCTGGTGGCGTCCTTCGTGCTGATGACCGTTGCCGAAATCCTGCGCCGCCGCGCGGCGAGACGCACCCAGAACGAGGGAGGCCTCTATGCTTGAGCGATCGGAGCGCGCCCAATCGGATCGCACCATGATCGAGATCCGCGAGGTCACGCGCAGCTACGGCGCCTTCAAGGCGCTGGACGATGCATCGCTCAGCATCCGCGAGGGCGAGTTCTTCTCGCTGCTTGGTCCTTCCGGCTGCGGCAAGACCACGCTCTTGCGCATGATCGCCGGCTTCGACACGCCGACCAGCGGCTCGATCGCCGTGGACAGTCAGCCGATGGACGGCATTCCGGCCAACCGGCGGCCGACCAACATGGTGTTCCAGAGCTATGCGATCTTCCCACACCTGAATGTGGAGCAGAATGTCGCTTACGGCCTGAAGCGGCTGAAGCTAGCGGCCGGCGAGGAAAAGCGCCGCATCGAGGAGGCGCTGGCGCAGGTGTCGCTGACCGGCCTCGGCAAGCGCCGCGCCACCGAGCTCTCCGGCGGCCAGCGCCAGCGCGTGGCGCTCGCCCGCGCGCTGGTCATGCGGCCCAAGGTGCTGCTCCTCGACGAGCCGCTCTCGGCGCTCGACAAGAAGCTGCGCGAGCAGATGCAGGTCGAGCTGCGTCGACTGCAGCAGGCGGTCGGCATCACCTTCGTGCTGGTCACTCACGATCAGTATGAGGCGCTCGCGATGTCGGACCGCATCGCCGTCATGTTCGACGGCCGCATCGCGCAAGTCGCTTCGCCGAAGGAAATCTATCAGCGTCCGGTCAACCGCCAGGTCGCCGACTTCCTCGGCGGCATGAACTTCGTCAAGGCCGAGATCGTCGAGGAGAACGGCGCTTCGCTGGTTGTCGACACGCTTGGCTTCGGGCGCGTCAAAACCGACAAGCCGAAGGCCTTCGTGCGCAATGGCGGCGTAGCCACGCTCGGCATCCGGCCGGAGCGGCTGCGCGTTTTGTGGGACAACGCCACGGCGAAGTTCGAGGTCGCCGGCAAGGTGGTCGAGCGCCACTATTTCGGCGAGATCACGCATCTGATCGTCGAGATACCGGGACTGGAAAAGCCGCTCTCGGTGACCGAGACCAACGATTTCGGCGCCGACGACATTCCGGTCGGCGCGCCGATCCGCCTCGCTTACGATCCCGAGGCGCTGGTGGCGATGGCCGACTGAATTTTCCTGGCGGCGATACGCCCGGCCACGATCGCGCCTTCGACATAGCCGGGAAAAGACGGCGAGAGTTCCGAAGCCGAGAAATAGACCGGCGGTGCGCCGGCAAGGATGGTGCGCTCGGCGTACCTCGCCGTCACGTCGACGATGAGATCGCTGTAGGCGCCGCCGCTCCAGCGATCGTGCGTCCAGTCGCGTGAGCTGAAATCGACGATGTCGGCCGCTTCCGGGCCGAGCGCGTCGACAAGCCTCGCCGTCACCTCCGCACGCAATGCCGCCTCGCCCAACTCGCGCCAGCGCAATGCACGCGGCCCGCCGACGAAGACGGTGAGCGCGGCGTGCCCCTCATCCTTGCTGGCGTCGCAGGCAAACAGCCCCGGCAGATCGCGCCACATCACCATGCCGCTCAAACCCCGCTCGCGCCAGAACGGCTTCGTATAGCGCACCAGGATCTTGATCACCGCACCGCTTTCCCAGACGCCCAAATCCTTCGCCAGGGCGGGCGGCAAGGCAGGCGCGAAGTCAAGCTTGGCAGCTGTCGCCGGTGGCAGCGCAATCAGCACCGCGCGCGCTTCGACGACGCCCGCGGCGGAAGTCACGCGAACGCCTTCCGGTCCATGCTCGATGCGCGTCGCCGGCTGACTGAGCCGCAGCCGGTCGCCGAGATCGCCCGCCAGATCGTCGGCGAGCGACTGCATGGTTTCGCGCAACGAGTATTGCAGCTCCGGCACCTCGTTGGTGATGCGCCGGTCGTTGTCGATCAGGTGCCAGAGCGGCACCTTGTCCAGCGCCAGGCACCACAGGCCCTCGATCAACGAGCGAAAGCCCGCCTTGGCGTCCGCCGGGTCTTCCTGGCGTTCGAGCCAGTCGGCGACGCTCAAGCCGGCGATCGCCGGATCGTCCGGCTCGATACTGTTCATGCGGTCGCGGATCGCCATCGAGGCGTGATACATGAGCTCGCCCCTCGACGCCGACATGCGCGGATGGGTGATGAACTCGCCCTCGACGTAGGTCTCGACCAATGTCCTGCCGTTCGCCTTTGCCAGCGCCATCAGTTCGGGCATGTCTTCGCACAGGAACTGGCCGCCGCTGTCGATCAGTTCGCCGAGCCCGTTTCGCACGGCCTCCACGCGCCCGCCGACACGGTCGCGCGCTTCCAGGACAAGAAAATCGATCCGGGCGCGCTTCAGTTCGAGCGCGGCGGACAGGCCGGTGAAGCCAGCGCCGACGATGGCAACGTCGGTCCTTTCGGTTCTGATGCTCAATAGCCGGCCTTGATCTTCTCGAACTCGGCGACCATCCGCTGCTTGAGCTCAGGCGCCACCGGCTGCTGGAACAGCGTCTTGTCGAGGAACTTGTCGAGATTGTCGAAGCCGCGTTCGGTGAGCAGCTTCTGGTCCATAGCCGCCATGCCGGCGCTGTTGCCGTGGCCGTAGCCGAAGGTCTTCACCATATACTCCGAAACATCGGGCGCGTTGACGGCGTTGAGGAAATCGTAGGCCTGGTCGAGCTTGCCCGGCGCGTCCTTCATCAGCACATAGCCGCACACCCAGGTCGACAGGCCTTCCCTCGTGTTGCGGTTCATCTCGATCGGCAGTCCTTGTCCTTTCAACGTCACATAGGTCTCGTTCCAGCCCCAGACCAGATCGACCTCGTTGCCGGTGAAGGCCTGGTTGAGGTCGGTGTCGTCGGTCCAGTAGAAGCGGATGTTCTTGTGCACGTCGCGCAGGAAGGCGGAAGCTTGGCTGAACTGCTCGTCGGTCATCTTGGTCCAGTCCTTCAGCCCGATGACGAGGCTTGCCAGCGCATAGGCATCGTCGACATTGTCGCCAATGGTGACGCGGCCCTTGAACTTGGGATCGGCGAAGATTTTCAGCGACTGCGCCTCGTCCGCCGTCACCTTGTCGGTGCGGTAGAGCAGCGAGGTGTTGCCCCAGTCGAAGGGCATGAACCAGGCCTTGCCGTCGGCGGTGGTAGCGAGATTCTTCATCGCCATGATGCCGGGATTGAGATCTTTCCAGCCGGCGATCCTGGACGTGTCGAGCGGCTGCAGCAGGCCGGCCTCGCGCCACTTCACAACGCTCTGCGAGCAGGGATGGGCGATGTCGGCCTTGAAGCCGGCGCGCATCTTCTCGAAGGCTTCGTCCTCGTCGCCGAAGAAGGAGAAGCTCGGCTCGGCCGCGTATTTGGCGGTATAGGCCGGATGCAGCAGCGGATCTTCGTAGCCCGACCAGTCGAAGACGACGAGGTCGCCGCCGCCTTCGGCAAGCGCATAGGCAGCACCCGCGCCGACGGTGACGGCGGCAGCCAAGGCAAGGCGGCGAAGCATGGATTTCATGGCGCGAGAACTCCCCCCGTCGCGGACGTATCGGCGGAAGTTAGGAGAATTCGGCAGCTTTGGCGAGCCCGCATGGTCCGGGGCCGGAGCAACGGCTTTCGGACCTGCCTCCAACTTATGCCGGGACCTTCAATTGCCGAGGCTGGCGCTGCCCCTCATTGCCCTGCCGGGCATTTCTCCCCGTATAGTGACAGGGAGAAAGACGCCGTCATCGATGGTTTCGCCAATCGCCGGCGTTGCAGGATAGGCGTCAGCGTTGCGGCCGGCCCCTTCTCCCCGTCACGACGGGGAGAAGGTCCCGGCAGGGGGATGAGGGGCAGCGCCGGCATCGGCGATCTGCACCTGCCAAACAACCACAAGCCGCCATTGAAGCGATTGCGCTACGCCGTTTCAGTTCAGGGCGACCGGTCGTTTCCGCAGCACTCAATAGCCGGCTTTGATCTTCTCGAACTCGGCGATCATCTTCAGCTTGAGCTCGGAAGGCAGCGGCTGCTGGAACAGCGTCTTGCCGACCCACTTTTCCACGTTGTCGTAGCCCTTTTCCTTGAGCACCGCCTGGTCGACGCCGGCCATGCCCTTGGCGTTGGCCTGGCCGTAGCCCCAGTCCTTGACCAGCACCTTGGCGACTTCCGGATCGTTGACGGCGTTGAGATAATCATAGGCCTTGTCGACATTGCCGGGCGCGTCCTTGAACAGCACATAGCCGCACACCCAGGTCGAGATGCCCTCGTCGGTATCTTTCTTGGATTTGATCGGCACGCCCGCCGCGACCGACTGCACCGTGGCGTCGTTCCAGGCCCAGGCGAGGTCGACCTCGCCGCCGCTCAAGAGCTGCACGATGTCGGTGGTGTCGGTCCAGTACGAGCGCACGTTCTTGTGCACCTGGCGCAGGAAGTCGGATGCCTGCTTGAACTGCTCGTCCGTCATCTTCGTCCAGTCCTTGAGCCCGATGGCGAGGCTGGCCAGCGCATAGGCGTCGTCGACATTGTCGCCGATCGAGACCCTGCCCTTGTACTTCGGATCGGCGAAGGCCTTGAGCGACTGCACGTCGTTCTCGGCGATCTTGTCGGAATTGAAGGTGAGCTGCGTGTCGCCCCAGTCCCACGGCATGAACCAGGCCTTGCCGTCGGATGTCGTGGCGAGATCCTTCATCGCCATGATGCCGGGATTGAGATCCTTCCAGCCGGCGATCTTCGAGGTGTCGAGCGGCTGCAGCAGCCCCGCCTCGCGCCACTTCACCACGCTCTGCGAGCAGGGATGGCCGAGGTCGGACTTGAAGCCGGAGCGGATCTTTTCGAATGCCTCATCCTCGTCGCCGAAGAAGGCGAAGGTCGGTGAGTCGCCGTCCTTCTCGACATATTTCGGATGGAAGCTCGGATCCTCATAGCCGGACCAGTCGAACACGATCAGGTCCTTGTCGGCGGCGACGGCGAACGCCGCCGCCGAGGCCGCCAGCGCGCCGGTGAGCGCCAATGTCAATGTGAGGCGTCGGCTGAGTTTCTTCATGCTGTTCCATCCTCTTTTGGTCTTGCCGGTCTTGGCGGCCGGCTGCTGCTAACCGTAATGTTTCGGGAAGGCGGCCGCCAAAAAGGCGTTGGCCGCCTGCAGCGCCGTTTCGCGCGTGGTGTCCTCCGTCCCCATCATCAGCCGCAGCCACAGGCCTTCGAGCATGGCGCTGAGCGCCAGGGCCATGACCTGAGGCTCATAGGCATAGCCGCCGCTTTGCTTCAGCGTCGCGCAGAGGTCGATGAAGACCTGCTGGTAGTAAGCGTCGCGCGAACTGCTCAGTGCCTGGTAGGTCGGCCGCGACTTGGCCTCGCCCCAGAAGGCGCACCAGGCGGCGAGCTTGCGCTTGTTGCAGATCGAGCGGTCGAAGTCGGCCCACACCAGCGCTTGCAACTGCCGGGCCGGATCGTCGCCGGCCTTCTGCAAGGCGGTGCGCCAATGCGCCGAATACTCGTCATACATGTACTGCAGCGTGGCGACGAGCAGCTTTTCCTTGCTCTCGAAATGGAAGTTGACGATGCCGCGCGACAGTCCGGCGCCGTCGGCGACATCGGCCATCGTCGTTTCCGCATAGCCTCGCTTGGCGAGTGAATCGATCGTCGCTTCGATCAGTTGGAGCTGCCTGACCTCTTTCGACGCCTTGCGCCCGCGCTTCTCGGCGTTTGCTTTTCGCGCCGGTTGAGGAGCGTTGTCCCTGGCCTCTACAGTCTTCATGAGCGTGACGGTCTCCAGCATTGCCGGCTATCCAACCGGCTTCCAACCGCGCAGATGAGTGGGACGGTGCTCCCCACTGTCAAGCACCTTCTGCATCGCCTCCCAGGTCCGGATGTTCTTGTCGACATAGGCCGCGCCGACCGCGGCGGCGACCGGCTCATAGAGCGGCCCCTTGAGCCGCGCGAGTTCCTCCCGCGCGACCTCGCGGTACCATGGATTGCGGTCGCGGACGGCAATGTCAGAGAAGCCGGCGCGCCGCATCGCTTCGGCATAACGCGCCGGCGAGGCCATTGCGAAGGACAAGCCTACCGCCGCTGTATAAGCCTTCATCTCCGGAGACGGCTCGCCGTCATGCGCGATCATCCAGTTCGACGCGGCGAAGACGCCGCCGGGTTTCAGCACGCGAAAAATCTCGGCGAACAGCGCCTCCTTGTCCCGCACGTGCAGCAGCGCGTCCTTGGAGAACACGACGTCGAAGGAGGCGTTGGCGAACGGCAGCGGCCCCGGCGGCGCCTGGACGAAACTGACGCGGTCTTGGAGACCTTTCAACATCGCCTTTCGCCTCGCCGTCTCGATCACCGGCTTCTCGACGTCGAAGCCGGTGGCTCGGGCAGCACCATGCCGCGCAACCAGATGCGCCGTGATGCCACCCGCGCCGCAGCCGATATCGAGGATCGCCTTGCCCTTCAGCGAAAGACCTTCGACCACGCGGTCGACCTCTTCGGGACCGCCCGGCGACAGATAGCCGTCACCCCAAAGCGCTTCGAGGAAGCGGATGGCGGTGTCGTCATATTCCGGCTCGGCATCCGCCGTTTCGATCATCAGACCTCGAGTCCCGAATACCTGGGTTCCCGGTTCAGTAATGCAGTGTCCAGAAATGCCGACAAAGCCTAGCGCATCAAAACGAAAACGCAATATCATTGGTTGAACATTCATTCAAAATGGCTGGACAGAAAACCGCGACCCATGCCAAATTCCGCGCATCGGGGAACAAACAGCCCGGAAAGAAAGGGCGGCCGGATGGAGGTTGAGCGCACATGAAGGCGTGGGATGCGATCGTCATCGGCGGCGGCCACAACGGCCTGGTCAACGCCTGCTATCTGCAGCGCGCCGGGCTCGACGTGCTGGTGGTCGAGAAGAACGACTGGGTCGGCGGCGCCGCTACCAGCCGCGAGTTGACGCCGGGCTTCCTCTACTCCAACTGCTCCTATGTCTGCTCGCTATTCCGGCCCGAGATCATGCGCGACCTGGAGCTGCCGCGCTTCGGCCTGCAGGTGGTCTCCTATGAGGGCGGCGCCGTGTTCACGCGCGATGGCGACTATCTCGCCAACTACCGCGATCATGACGCGCATCGCCGCGAGTTCGCCCGCTTCTCCAAGCGCGACGCCGAGGCCTATGACCGCTATTCGCGCGACGTCACAAGGCAGTGCCGTTTCATTCAGCCGCTTCTGATGCGCACCGCGCCCGACCCGACCAGCTTCAGGCCGCGCGACCTCGGCGAGTTGCTCTATCTCGGCAAGAAATTCGCCGGTCTCACCGCCGAGGAGATGGCGCTGACGCTTCGCTTCTGGACGATGTCGATCTCCGACTTCCTCGACGAATATTTCGAGACCGACGTCATCAAGGCGAACTTCGCGCTCTCCGGCATCATCGGCACCGCGCTCGGGCCGATGTCGCCCGGCACAGCTTATGTCCTGCTTCACCACTATATGGGCGAGGTCGACGGCTCGGTCGGCGCCTGGGGCTATGCGCGCGGCGGCATGGGCGCCGTCACCAAGGCGCTGGCCGCCTCCTTCAAAGCCTCGGGCGGCAGCATCCGCACCGGCGCCGCGGTCGATCACGTGCTGATCAGGAACGGCAAGGCGAAGGGCGTCGTGCTTGCCGGCGGCGAGGAGGTCTACGGCAAGCTCGTCGTCTCCAACGCAGACGTCAAGCGCACCTTCCTGAAGCTGGTCGAGGAAAAGGAGCTGCCCGACATCTTCCTGAGGCGCGTCAGGAACTTCAAGATCCGCGGCTCGTCCGGCAAGGTCAACATCGCGCTCGATTCGCTGCCCGAGTTCCCGGCTCTGCCGAAGGACTCGCCGGTCTATCGCGCCGACATGCACTTCACCGATTCCATCGAGCGAATGGAGCGCGCCTATGACGACTGGAAGGCCGGACGCTGGTCGGCCGACCCCTTCCTCGACATGGTGATCCCTACCACGCTCGACCCGACCATGGCTCCGCCGGGAAAACATTTCATGAGCTGCTTCGTGCAGTACGCGCCGCCCAAGATCGACGGACGCGACTGGACCGATGCCGACCGCGATGGTTTTGCTGAAAGCGTGATTGCGCAAATCGCCGAATACTCACCCGGCTTCCGCGACCGCATCGTCCATATGGAGGTGCGCACGCCGCGCGAGATCGAGGCAGAGGTCGGCCTCACCGAAGGCAACATTTTTCAGGGCGAGCTCACCTTCGACCAGTTGCTCTTCAACCGCCCGGTGCCGGGCTACGCGCAACACCGCTCGCCGGTCGGCGGGCTCTATATGTGCGGCTCGTCCACCCATCCGGGCGGCGGCGTCATGGGCGCGCCGGGACGCAACGCCGCCGCCGAGATCCTGCGCGACCTCGCCAAGCCAACCCTACATATGAGCCGGGCCCATGACGTCATCTGATCTGAACTGGGACGCCGTCGTCATCGGCGGCGGCCACAACGGCCTTGTCGCCGCCGCCACGCTGGCGAAGTCGGGACGCAAGGTGCTGCTGCTCGAGGCCGGCAACGATGTCGGCGGCGCAGCGCGCACCGAGGAATTCGCGCGGGGTTTCCGCGTCTCCGCGGTCGCCCACCTGCTCAATCGCCTGCATCCCGATGTGGTGAGGACGCTGGAGCTGGAGCGGCATGGGCTCAAGGTCGAGCGCAGCGATTTCGTGCCGTCGGTCGCGTTGTCGAAGGACGGTCCGCTGGTGCTGCACGGCGCCTATGGCGAAGTGCTGACGGGCGCCAGCGCTTCGGAGCAATCCGCCTGGAAGGCGCTGCGCGCGCAACTGCTGCGCTATGCCGGCGTGCTGAAACCGTTCCTGTCGCGCCGGCCGCCGGACCTTGCCGGCATGTCGCTCGCCGAAATCACCGGGCTCGGCCAGACCGCGCTGGCGCTGAAGAGGCTCGGCAAGGAAGACATGCGCGACTTCCTGCGCGTGCTTTTGATGAATGTCTACGACCTGCTCGACGAGCAGCTTTCCGACGACAGGCTAAAGGGCCTGCTTGCCTTCGACGCGACGCTCGGCAGCCATCTCGGGCCGCGTTCACCGACCTCGCTGCTCGGCCTCTGCTACCGGCTGGCCGGCGAGATCGGCGGCCTCGCCGGCGCGCAGATCCAGCCCAAAGGCGGTATGGGCGCCGTCGTCGCAGCGATCCGCGCCACGGCGGAAAAGGCTGGTGTCTCGATCCGCCCGGCATCGCCGGTCGCCAAAGTCATCGTCGAGAAAGGCCGCGCCGTCGGCGTCGTGACCCAAAGCGGCCAAACGCTGCGGGCCAGGACCGTCGTCTCGGCCATCAATCCGGCGACGACGATCCTCGATCTGGTCGGCCCGCACGAGGTCGATACCGGCTTCGTCCGCAAGGTGAAGAACATTCGCATGAAGGGCGATGCGGCGAAGCTCCATCTGGCGCTCGGCCGGCCGCCGCAATTCGCCGGCGTCGACGCCGCCTGCCACAAGGGCCGCCTCGTCATCGCCCCTTCGCCAGATCATGTCGAGCGCGCCTTCAACCCGTCGAAATATGGCGAGTTCTCGCCCGAGCCGGTGATGGAGATCACGCTGCCCAGCGTCGTTGATACCTCGCTCGCACCCACCGGCGCTTGCGTGCTTTCGGCCGTGGTGCAATACGCGCCCTATGCGTTGAGAGAGGGCTGGACCGCCGGCAAGCCGCAATTCCTCAAGGCGATCATGGCGCAGCTCGAAACCTATGCGCCCGGCATCGGCGCGACAGTACGCCACGCTGAGTTGCTGACCCCGGCCGACATCGAGGCGCGCTACCGCATGCCCGGCGGCCACTGGCACCATGGCGAATTGCAGGCCGACCAGATGCTGATGTCGCGGCCGGTCTCCGGCTGGTCGGGCTACGACACGCCGCTCGAAGGACTGTTTCTTGCCGGCGCCGGCTCGCATCCGGGCGGCGGCATCTCCGGCGCGCCCGGCCTCAACGCCGCGCGCCGCATCATCGCGATGAGGGCATGAGCATGGCACAGGCAACCAGGAAGAAGCCCGTCGAAGCCGATGCCGCGCTCGACGCCCGCACCCTCGCCCAACCCCATTTCCGCACGCTCAGGCTCGGCACGCCGTTCCAGCCCCGCATCGACGCGCTGGGGCTGAAGCAGGATTGGTACAGCTGGGCCGGCTACCGGGCGCCGCATTCGCTGTGGGACGAGGAGCTGGAATATTTCGCCATCCGCAGCCAGGCGGCGCTGTTCGACATCTCGCCGATGACCAAATACCGGATCGAAGGCCCGGATGCCGAAGCCTATCTCGACCGGGTCACGCTGCGCGACGTGACCAGGCTCAAGCCCGGTCGCGTCCACTACACCGCCTGGTGCGACGACGAAGGGTTCGTGCTCGACGACGGCACGCTGTTCCGGCTCTCGTCGACACGCTTCCGGCTGTGCTCGCAGGAGCGGCATCTGCCCTGGCTTCTGGACAGCGCGATCGGCTACGAGGTGAGCGTCGAGGAAGAGACCGAAGCGGTCGCCGGCTTGGCGCTGCAAGGCCCGACCTCCTTCGCCATCCTGCGCGACGCGGGCTTTGCCGGCGTCGAGCGGCTGAAGATCTTCGACCTTGCCGAATTCGCGCATGATGGCGGCCCCCAAGGAAACAGCCAAGTCACCATCTCGCGCACCGGCTTCACCGGCGACCTCGGCTACGAACTGTTCGTGCCGGCGGACAAGGCGCTGAGCCTGTGGGATCGGCTGATGGCGGCGGGCGAGCTGCGCGGCATCCGCGCCATCGGCTACACGGCGCTGAACCGCGCCCGGCTGGAAGCCGGCCTGATCGTCGCCAATGCCGACTTCACCACCGCCGAGCACGCCATCCGCACCGACCGCCTGCGCATGCCCGACGAGATCGGCCTCGGCTTCATGATCGATCCGGACAAGGGCCATTTCAACGGCCGCCGCGCCATCCTCGAGGCGAGGGCCAGGCGCAAGCTGCGCCACGTGCTGGTCGGGCTGGAGATCGAAGGCAACATTCCGGCCGAGCACGCCATCGTCTATTATCGTAAAAGCCAGGAGGTCGGACTGGTGAGCGCGGCGATGTGGTCGCCGATGGCCAAGCGCAACATCGCCATCGCCTCTTTGCGGCGGCCCTATGGCGACAGGATCGTCGACGACCTCTGGGTCGAGATCTACGCCATGCGCGAGCTGCAGTACCAGAAGCTGATGAAGCGGGCGAAGGTGGTGCCGCGGCCTTTCATCAAGCTCGACCGCCGCACCGCCAACCCGCCGGCGGATTTCTGACATGGCAAGCGAGCACCTGGACGCGGAGGCGGAAGCCGCCGAGCAGTGGCAGCTGGTCAACACACCGCTCGGCGAGATGTGGTCCGGCCGCACCCGCTATGCGGCGGCGATGTATTTCTTCAAGCGCGGCGAGATGAATGCCGAGACGCTGGAGGTCTACCGCATCTGCGCGAGGCTCGACCATGAAGACCCCTTACCGATCATCCGCGACCGCGGCGTCGGCAAGGAATGGCTGAAGCGTATCGGCGCTTAGGCTTCAATCGTCATTCTAGGGCGGAGCAAGGAGCGAAGCGACGCGGCGCAGACCCTAGAATCCATGCCGTGACTTGGAAGCGCTGCTACGGTGCAGAATTTTGCTCCGTTGCACTCCTTGGCGAAGGTAACGGCATGGATTCTAGGGTCTTCGCGACGGAGCTTCGCTCCTGCTTCGCCCTAGAATGACGACCTGAAAAGCGCTGGGCTCCGATCTTCTAAATCTGTGATCGTGCACTCACACGGAAGGCCTAGCCGATGGTCCTTTCCAGCACACTCAACCAGTTCCGATAAGCGATCTTCTCGATCAGCGCGCGCCCGAAGCCGCGCGCGGCGAGCGCGTCGATCAGCTTGGGCAGGCCGGCGACGTCGCCGATGACCGCCGGGATCATCGCGCCATCAAAGTCGGAGCCGAGCCCGACGCCGTCCTCGCCTAGCGCCTGCAAGAGCGAGTCGATATGGCGCACCATGATGTCGAGTCCGGTGTCGGCGTTCATGCGGCCGTCCTCGCGCAGGAAGCCGGTGGCGAAGTTCAGACCCACCATGCCGCCGGACTCGCGGATGGCGCCAAGCTGCCAGTCGGTCAGGTTGCGCGAATGGCCGCAGATCGCATGGACGTTGGAGTGTGTCGCGACCAGCGGCGCATCGCTCAGCGCCGCGACATCGCGAAAACCCTTCTCGTTGAGATGCGAGAGATCGATCATGATCCTGAGCTGGTTGCATGCCTTGACCAGCGCCTTGCCGGCGTCGGTCAGCCCCGGCCCGGTATCGGGCGACGAGGGAAAGCGGAACGGCACGCCATTGCCGAAAGCATTTGGACGGCTCCAGACGATGCCCAGCGAGCGCAGGCCGGCGGCATGAAGCACGTCAAGCATGGCAAGCTCGGGATCGATCGCCTCGACGCCCTCGATGTGGAAGACCGCCGCGATCGAACCCTTCGCCATCGCATCGCGCACGTCGCCGGCGCTGCGGCACACGCTCAGCGCGCCGGCGCGCTCCAGCCGGAACAGGATCGAGGCCATGCCGATGGTCGAGGTGATCGCCTCGGCACGCGGCAGTTCCGGCGGCAGGGGTTCATTGTCGCTCGGCGCCGGCGGCACGGCGCTGCGCTTGGTCTTTTCGATCGGCGGCGGGAAGATCGCGAACATGCCGCCGGCAAAGCCGCCCTTTTTGGCGCGCGGCAGGTCGATATGGCCGCCGGGCGTGCCCTCGATGAACAGCTTTTCGACATCCGCTTCCTTCGGCTGGTAAAGCCGAAGCAGCGTGTCGTTGTGGCCGTCGAAAACGGGAATGAGGTCGGGTTCGGTCATCAGGCCATTCGCTTTTGAGGTGGCAGATCGGGGGGCGGGAGAATCCGCAGCTGATCTGTCTACTTAGGCAAGATGGCCGAACTGCGCAAATGCCAGTGGCGTGTTCGTAGTTGTGGCTGGGCAGCTCTTTTCCTTCTCCCCTTGTGGGAGAAGGTGGATCGGCGCGCAGCGCCGAGACGGTTGAGGGGTGTTCCAGCGGAGTGAGACGTTGGCTTTCCCTGGAACACCCCTCATCCGGCCGCTTCGCGGCCACCTTCTCCCACAAGGGGAGAAGGGAAGAACTCAACGCTTCAGCACATCCGCCCATTCCGGATGGCGGCGGAATTGGGCGTTGGCGAAGGGGCAGAGCGGGATGATCTTCTTGCCGGCGGCGCGCGCGTCCTCGACCGCGCGGGTGACGAGCCGAAGCCCGGCGCCCTGGCCGCGGAAGACATCCGGCACTTCGGTGTGGTCGATGATGAGCTGGTGCTCGCCGACCTTGGTGAAGGTCATCTCGGCCTCGGCGCCGCCGGGACCGCGCAGCACGTAGCGCCCCTTCGAGCCATGGTCTTCCAGTTCGATCTCGGGCAGTTGGTCAGCCATTGTTCTTGTCTCCTTCGGCGGCAGACGCGGATGCGAAGAGCCGCCGCGCCGCTTCGATTTCATTCGGCCGCACCTCGTGCCCGCCGTCGTGCCATTCCACTGTGACATCGGCCCCGTCGGCGCGCAAATAGGCTTCCAGCCGCGCCGTCAGGTTCGGCGGGCAGATCGGATCGCGCCTGCCGGCCGTGATCAGGATGTGGCGGCCGGCAAGGCTGCCCTGCACCTCCGGCTCGAACGGGATGAGCGGATGCATCAGCGCCGCGACCTCGAATAGGTCCGGCTCAGCGAACACCACCGAAGCCAGGATGTTGGCGCCGTTGGAATAGCCGAGCCCGAACACCGCCGAGGGTTTTTCCGCCTCGACATGCGCCTTGACGAAGCCCGCCATCTTGGCCGTCGCCCGCGCGAGATCGTTCATGTCGTAGACGCCCTCGCCGGTGCGGCGGAAGAAGCGGGCGGCGCCATGCTCGGACACGTCGCCGCGCGGCGAGATGATCGTCGCTGAAAGCAGAAGCTCGCGGCCGAAGGACAGGAGCTGGTTCTCGTCGGCTCCGGTTCCGTGGAAGACGAAGAGCAGCGGGCTGCCCGGCGCACCGGGCAGCACTTTGTGGATATAGGCGTCCTTGCTCATGGCGTCAGTCTTCCAGCTTCTGCAGGTGCTGTTCGAGATAGGGCCTCAGATGCTGATGCTGCGTCGGCAGCTTCAGCGCCTCGCCGAGATGCGCGGTGTCCTCGTCACGGTTGAAGCCCGGCTCGTTCGTGGAAACCTCGAACAGCACGCCGCCCGGCGTGCGGAAATAGATCGCCCAGAAGTAATCGCGATCGATGACCGGCGTCACCCCGTAGCCGGTGTCGACCAGCGCCTTGCGCACCTCAAGCTGCTTGGCGCGATCCTCGACCGCGAAGGCGACATGGTGGACCGAGCCGGCGCCGAGATTGGCGAAGCCGGCGCCGGGCAGCGATTCGATATCGACGACATCCGCGCCATTGCCGTTCTTGATCGCCAGTCGGCGGACGCTGCCGGATTTATCGACCTCCTCATAGCCCATGAACTTCAACAGCTCCTCGGTGGCGCCGCCGTCTTTCAATCTGAGCGCGACCGAGTGAAAGCCACGGATCGCTTCGTCACCGGGCACGCCGCCCTTGACCCAGGGCGCTCTGGTGTCGGCCCTGTCTTCGACGAGCGCAAAACTATCGCCGTCGGGACCAGTGAAGGTGAGCCGCTTCTCGCCGAAGCTTGTCGAGCGGGCAACACCGCTCACGCCTTCATCGGCAAAGCGTTTTTCCCAGTAACCAAGCGTGCCCTCGGGCACGGAAAAGACCGTGGTGCCGACCTCGCCGACCCCATGCCGGCCCTTGCCGATGTCGGGGAACGGGAAATAGGTCATCACCGAGCCAGGCGTGCCGAACTCGTCGGCGTAGTAGAGGTGATAGACGTCCGGCGCGTCGAAATTGACGGTTTTCTTGACCCGGCGCAGGCCGAGCTTCCTCGTGAAGAATTCATTGTTGCGGCGCGCATCGCTCGCCATCGAGGTGACGTGATGCAGGCCCTTGATCTGATTGAGCATGATCATGCTCCTTCCCTATCCTTGCTGCGGCCCTCGCCGCTGTCCACGCCAATATGAGGATAGGCCTGACGACGGGAAAGCACGCAAACACAGAATGGACTGTGTCATAAAAGTGAACGAGCATAGAATTTACGTTCACCAATTGACGAAACTGACTTGGTCTTGCAACGCTGGCGAAATTCGGCTCCATGAGCGGCGCGCCTTCTTGAGGAGAAGACTTTGGACAACCGATTGAGCCGCCCGAATGTTCTCCTCATCACTTGCGACCAGTGGCGTGGCGATTGCCTGTCGGCGGCCGGCCATCCGGTGGTGAAAACGCCGAATGCCGACGCGCTGGCCGCCGAGGGTGTGCTATTCCGGCGCCACTTTGGCGGGGCCGCGCCCTGCTCTCCGGCGCGTGCCTGCCTCTATACCGGCCTCTACCAGATGAACAACCGCGTCTGCCGCAACGGCTCACCGCTCGACGCCCGCCACGGCAACATCGCACTTTCGGCGCGCGCGGCGGGCTACGACCCGACGCTGTTCGGCTACACCGATGTGGCGCCTGATCCACGCCGGCTCTCGGCCGGCGATCCGCGGCTGCGCAGCTATGAGGATGTGCTGCCCGGCTTCACCGTGCGGCAGGCGCTGCCCGAGCACCAGAAGCAGTGGCTGTCCTGGCTGCAAGCGCAAGGCATCGACGCCAGCGCGGGCAGCCCTGACATCCATCGTCCGGCAGTCGGGCCAGGCAAGGTCGGTGGCGACGTGACCAACGCGCCGCCGGTCTATTCGAAAGACCAGACGCCCACCGCATTTCTCGCCGGCGAGTTCATCCGCTGGCTTGGGGAGCAGGAGCAGGTCGTGCCATGGTTCGCCCACATCTCCTTCATCAGCCCGCACCCGCCTTTCATCGTGCCGGAGCCCTACAACACCCTGTACGACCCGGCCGACGGCCCCGCTTTCCAGCGCGCCGCAAACTGGCAGGCCGAGGTCGAAAGCCATCCCTATCTCGCTTACGATCTTGGCCTGCAGAAGCGGACAAAATTCGTTCCGGGCATCGAGGGCAAGGTGCCGGACTGGAGCGAGCAAAACTTCCGACGCATCCGCGCGATCTATTACGGCATGATCTCCGAGCTCGACGCCCAGCTCGGCCGCATCTGGCAGGCGCTGAAGGCGGCGGGCGCCTGGGACGACACCGTGATCGTGCTCACCTCCGACCACGCCGAGATGATGGGCGACCATTTCATGCTGGGCAAAGGCGGCTTCTTCGACGCCAGCTACCACATTCCGCTGATCATCCGCGATCCCAGCCGCGGAACAACTGCCGGCGCATCGGTTGACCGCTTCACCGAAGCCGTCGACATCTATGCGACTTTGCTCGACCTGATCGGCTCCGCACCGCAGCCACATCTCGACGGCAGATCGCTGGCACCCTGGCTCGACGGTGACCAGCCAGGCGACTGGCGCGACGCCGCGCATTGGGAGTTCGATTTCCGCTCGGTCGCCGAGGGCGAAGCTGAGCATCATTTCGGCGTCGGCTCGCGCGACTGCAACCTGGCAGTCATTCGCACGGAGGATTTCAAATATGTCCATTTCGGCGGCGGCCTGCCGCCACTGCTGTTCGATCTCGCGAAGGATCCGGGAGAACTGAGCAATGTCGCGCGCGACACCGCCTATCTGCCGGTGCGACTGGAATTTGCCGAAAAGCTGCTCGCCTGGCGCGCCAGGCATCTCGACCAGTCACTGGCGCTGGCGGAGCTGACGGAGGACGGCGTGGCCGGCTATGTCGCTAGGAAATAGGCAGTAGGGGTTGGGAAGCTCGTTCCCGAACATATGCCCTACTGCCCACTGCCTACTGCCCACTGCCTACTCCCCTACTCCCCTACTCCCTTACTTCAGAATCATCCGCTGCTGGTCGCGCTTCTCGGCATAGGTGCCTTTGTCATAGGCCGCCTGCGCCTGCAGCTGTTCCTTGGTGAAGTTGGTGTAGAGGTACTTCTTGCCGTCCTTGTCGGTCATGAATTTGAGCTTGTCCATGCCGACCGCCACTTCCTTGGCGCCAATGCCGAGGAAGCCGCCAACGTCGACGATCACGGCGTCCGGCTTGTTGTCCTTCAGCACGACATCGCCGATTGTGCCGATCTTGGCGTCGCTGGCGCCATAGACGGTGGCGCCCTTCAGATCGTCGCCCCGGATATTGTCCATCGGCATTTCGGTCAGCGTCGATTTGTCGATCGAAGCTGTCTGCGTCGTGTCGGTGGCGGACGTGCCGGAGTCCGCAGGCTTGGTCTCGGTGGTCGCCTGCGCAGTTTGGGCTGGCTTAGCCTCCTTGCCGGCCGTGGTGTCGGACGACGCCACAGCGGGCGTTGTGGTAGGTGGCGTCTCGTTCGACGCAGCAGTGCTTGTCGAGGCCGGCGCCGGATCGTAAGCCTTGCGGTTGAAGTCCGGTTGAGCCTGCAGCTGCTCCTTGGTGGTCTCGGCCACCAGCCAGCGATCGCCGTTCTTTTCCGCCCACTTTGCCTTGGCGAAGTCATAGGTGACGCTCTTTTCACCGATGCCAAGGAACCCACCAACGCCAATGACGAGCGACTCTGCCTTGCCGTCCTTGGCAAGCACGATGTCGTTCACGTCGCCGATCTTCTGGGCGTCGTCGGCGGTGCCATTGTAGACAGACTCGCCCATGATATTGGTGGCGAGATTGCCGTCGGCCTTCTTCACCGGTTCAGCCGGCTGAGCGGGCGCCTGCGCCGTTCCAGTGGTTGCAGGCTGAGTAGCATCCGCCGGCTGCGCCGGGGCTGGATCGTAAGGCTTGCGGTCGAACGCAGGCTGAGCATTCAGCTCGTCCTTGGTCGTCTTGGCCACCAGCCAGCGGTCACCGTTCTTCTCGGCCCATTCCATCTTGCTGTAGTCGAAGGCAACGTCCTTCGTGCCGACGCCAAGGAATCCGCCGACGCCGATGATTGCCGACGTGGCCTTGCCGCTTGCGTCGAAGACGACGTCGTCGATCTTGCCGATATCCTGGGCGTCCTTGCCGGTGCCGTTATAGACGGATTCCCCGATGATGTTGGTCATCAGGGCGCCGTCCGCGCGGATCACGGGAGCGGGGTTTTCGGCGGCAGGCGGCTGTGCCGGCGTTGCCGTCTGGGCGAAGGCCCCGGTTGCAACCAGTGTTGCAAGCGCGGTCGTCGCAAAAAGAGTGCGGATCATGATCGTATCTCCTCCTGTCTAATTTCGTGCACGCCGCATCCGCGACCGGCCTCTTCAAGAGCAGGTCGGGCGCGGCCCTATTCCACAGCTTCACAACGTCGTGAGCGGGGGGATGTTCCAACCACGTGGACGTTGCTCAACCAGCGATTGCCGCCGCGCGCGGAACCTTTCCGCGGCCCTTCCGTTTCAGCCTGCGGCCGGGGCTCGTTTCCGGCCCAAGAATGGAAGAGACGGAGCGGGACATGCGGTTTGCTGCGGTGCTGAACAAGGACGGCGGCACGCTGCGCACGACCGATATTTCAGCCTTTGCCGACCGCCTGCGCCAGACGCTGGAAGCGGCAGGCCATTCGGTTGAGGTCGACATCGTTGACGGCCGCGTAATCGCCGCTGCTCTGGAAAAAGCCGTAGCGAAGCGCAGTGTCGACGTCGTGATCGCCGGAGGCGGCGACGGCACGATTTCTACGGCGGCAACCCTTCTCATGAACAAGAAAAAGGCCTTGGCCATACTGCCGGCCGGCACGATGAATCTCTTCGCGCGCGGCCTTGGCATCCCGCAGACGCTGGATGCGGCGCTGAAATCCTTTGCCGAGGGCGAGGTGACGGCCGTCGACATGGCAAGCGCCAACGGCCAGCCCTTCGTGCATCAGTTTTCCATCGGCATGCATGCCAGCATGGTTCAGCTTCGAGAGAGCATGAATTTTGGGTCACGGCTGGGAAAGATGCAGGCTTCCGTTCGCGCCGGATGGGCGACGATCAAGAGCCCGCACACCCTCAAAGTGACCTTGACCATCGGCAAGGCCGAGATCGTCACCCGCACCACCGGCATCGGTATCAGCAACAACCTCTTCGGCGAGGGCCATCTGCCCTACGCGGACAATCCGGCCGGGGGTGTGCTTGGCATCTATGTCAGCGTCGCCCGTCGCCGTCACCATCTGGTGAAACTGCTCCTCGCGATGTTGCGCGGCCGGCTGCGCGACAGCGAACATGTCGAAATCCATCAGGCCGACAGGGCCGTCCTGAAGATCCATTCGCCGACGAAGAAGTTCAGGGCGGTCATGGACGGCGAGTTGGTCAAGCTGGAGCGCGAGACGGTGATCGAGATTCATCCCGGCGCGTTGAACGTATTGGTTCCGGCAAGCGACGCGCAGGCAAAGGCGGCGTGATGGGTCAGCCGCCTTGCGTGGGTTTCTGCCCAGTTGCCGGCCCAGTTGCCGGCGCCTGAGGCACGGTCTGTTCACTGGTCGCCTGGCTCTTGATCATCTCGCCATAGATCTCGACCGCGGCCCAGGCAATGAAGGCCAACAACAGCCCGGCGATGAGGATCCTGAGCGCGTGCCAGCCCCAATGCCCCTGGCGGGCTTTGTCTTCAGGAATGATCTTGGTCATATTGGCCTCCGTGTTGCGTGGCGGCGGGCGCTTCGGTCACGGCATGGTCGGGTAACGGGCCCTTTCCGCGAAGGTTCCGTTGCCGACGGCGCGGTTCGGCAGCGATCGGGCTTGCCGCGGGGCGTTGCGCATGGAGGATAGAGGATAGCAAGTCAGCCAAGTTGACGGCCGATATCAGCCGCTTCGTCGGGGATGCGGGGCGGCCTGCCTACGGCTTTACGTCGGAATCCGGATCCTCGGGCCCGGGCTTCACATTCTCGCGGTAGATGGCATAAGCGACGAGCGCGAGCGCGGGCGCCAGAACGGCGCCCAGGCCGCCCTTGCTCTTCGCAAGCGCCGGAAGCAACGCAAGCGCCGCTGTAACGCCGACCGCCGTCATGTCGGCCTTGCGCCGGCGCGCCCGCCGCCGCGCGCGCCTGCCGGTGGTCAACTTGTGGATCGCAAGGATGAGCCCGGCGATCACCAGGAAGCCGATGCCGAAGCCGAGGCTGACCGCCAACGCCCCGTAGCGCGCCGCCAGCCAGATATAGGCCGCACCGACGAGGAAGCCGGCGCCGGACAGGGCGAAAATACCGGCAAGCCCATAGAGGATTGCCGTCGTCCGCGTTCTTTGCAACGCGGCCATCGCCTCGCCGGAAGCAAGGCCCGAAATCAGCGAAACCAGCGTCCCCATCTGCGGGCTAGCGGCGCGAAAGAAGCGCGAACAGGAAGCCGACGCCCGCCGCGATCGCCAGCGACGTCACCGGTCTTTCGCGAACGCTGGCTATGAGCTGTGCCTCGATATCCTGAGCACCGCCGCGCACGCTTTCGAACGCAGCCTCGCCCTGGGCACGCAACTGCTCGACGCCTTCGCTGGCCGCGCGGCGCGCCGCTCCGTAACCATGCTCTCCGGTCTTGGCGAGTTGCTTGGTGAGCTTTTCGATGTCGGCTTTCAACTGCTGGATGTCGGCCTCGAGATCGGCCGTGGTCGGTGCATCTGTCGAGGATTTGCCTGCGGCGGTCGCCATCGTCTAACTCCTTGCGTTTGCTTCGGTTTCAACGCCCGATCGGTACCAAGGTTCCGATCCTGTGGGCTCAATTTCCCCCATCAGGCTGCCCTGCAGGCCAATGAGATCGCCAGGCATGGAATGGATTTGCCGCCGCCCGTCAGGCAATAGCTTGTAACGGAACGCCCAACCCGAAAGGATCGTGTAGAGATGCGCGCTGTGGCTGCCTTCGACCAACACGGTTGCGCCCCTGTCGACGGCGAGTTCCCCTTTCTTGAAGGTGCTGACGAACAGAAGTTCTTGTTTTTCGAACGTGCGAAAGGCCGGCAAAGGTCGCAGCGGACACTTGTCGCAAGAATGTTGGCGGGTTGTAACAGAACGGGCGCTCTGGCCGGACATTTCGACCCCTCTTCGAAATCCCTGCCCCGATCGGGCGGATAGAAACGCTTCACGCGGATGGAGGTTCCGCGATCACGAAGCTGCACACCCGGTCATGTCTTTTTTAAATGACAGAGCGCCAAATACCGCGCATGACTGCGGCCCATTGTAGGAGTCGCCGACACGTGCCCCCATTGCTTGACGGATTGCGTATCCTGATCCTGGAAGATGAAGTCCTGATCGCAATGGATGTCGAGCAGCTGTGCCGCGACCAGGGCGCCGCCGACGTCACGATTGTCGACGATCTAGCCGAGATCGACCGGCGGGATGGGCTGTCGTGGTTCGACGCCGCCATCGTCGACCTGATGCTTGGCGGCACCTCGACGCTCGACTTCGCCGCACGATTGCGCAACGCCGGCATTCCGTTCGTCTTTGCCTCCGGTCATTCCGACTCGGAAGAGATCGAGGGCTCCTTTCCGGAAATCCAGCTGGTCGCAAAACCGTACTCGGGAGACGATCTGATCGAGGCCGTGGCGACGGCCTGCGGGCGCGCCAAAGCGGCTTGACGAAGTCGCGGCCTGAGAAGAAACCGGACGTCGGAGTCAGGCCGCGTTTGAGCCGGTCACCTGCGCGGAAATCGCGTCAGGGCCGTATTCGTCCTCACCGGAAATCTTGAGGATATCCTGCAGCCTGGCGCGCGCCCGGCTGACTCGGCTCTTGATCGTGCCGACCGCGCAGCCGCAAATCTCGGCCGCCTCTTCGTAAGAGAAGCCGGACGCGCCGATCAGGATGATGGCTTCGCGCTGATCCTCGGGCAGTTGTTCCAGCGCGCCGCGAAAATCCTTGAGGTCGAGCTGGCCATGCTGGGCAGGGTGAACGGCGAGCCTGGCGGTCATGATGCCGTCGCTGTCCTGCACCTCGCGGCCGCGCTTGCGCATCTGGGAATAGAATTCGTTGCGCAGGATGGTGAACAGCCAGGCCTTGAGGTTGGTGCCCGGCTGAAAGCTCTCGTGCTTGTCCCACGCCTTGACCAGGGTTTCCTGGACGAGGTCATCGGCCTTGTCGGCATTCTGCGTCAGCGACACCGCAAAGGCGCGCAGGCTCGGTATGGCACCGAGCAACTCGGTCTTGAAGCTCTGGGAGACCGCCGCCATGCCTCAGTCCTTTTTCTCGGCGGGCTCGGCCTTTTCCAGCTGGCTCAGCAACTGAGCGAATCGATCCGGCACCTGATCGGAGACCAGCTCGTCGTAATATTGCTTGAGTTTGCGGGCGATTTCGGAGTTTGGTCCGAGTGGATTGCCACCCCCATTCCGGTGCCTGCCCGAGGCGCCAGTCGTTGGATTCTTTGACATTTCTTTCATATTTGCCCTAATTCCCAGCACTCGAACCGCTCTAGAACCACAAAACCATAACGCAAGCGGCACCCTTGTCTGGGTTGCCCATCCCGAAAGCCCGAAACGTCCGTTTCCTAATTTAGTTCCATGCGCGGCGGAACTTTTTCGGAAAGGCGACGTTGATTTGTCGGGGTTTGCGACCCGTATGGTCTAATGAAATGCAACAACGTCATCTGAGGGAGACGTCAAATATGAGCCTGTCCGCAACCATCGCTCCTCACCTGCCGTTCCTTCGCCGTTTCTCGCGCGCCGTCTCGGGATCGCAGGAAAGCGGTGACGCATTGGTCGCCGCCATGCTGGAGGCCATCATCGCCGACACCGAAGTCTTCCCCAAGGCATCGAGCGACCGGATCGCATTGTACAAGGTTTTTGCCAGGCTTTTCACCTCGATTGCCATCCGCGTGCCTCAAGAGAATGCGCAGACCGCTTGGGAACAGCGAGCAGCCGCCAATCTGAATGCGATCGCGCCGCGGCCGCGGCAGGCGTTCCTGCTGGTCGCCGTGGAAGGCTTCAGCGAGGACGAGGCGGCGGAAATCCTCGATGCCGACGAACAGGAATTCTCCGAATTGCTTGCCCAGGCAAGCAGCGAGATTTCCCGCCAGGTCGCGACCGATGTGCTGATCATCGAGGACGAGCCGCTGATTGCCATGGACATCGAGGAGATGGTCGAAAGCCTTGGCCACCGCGTTGTCGGCACCGCGCGCACCCACGCCGAAGCGGTGGCCATGTTCGGCAGGACGCGTCCGAAAATGGTCCTGGCCGACATCCAGCTCGCCGACGGCAGCTCGGGCATCGAGGCTGTGAACGAGATCCTGTCCTCGACGCCGGTGCCGGTGATCTTCATCACCGCCTTCCCCGAACGCCTGCTGACCGGCGAGCGCCCGGAACCGGCGTTTCTGGTGACCAAGCCGTTCAATCCCGATATGGTCAAGGCTCTGATCAGCCAGGCGCTCTTCTTCGACCGCCAGGCAAAGGCCGCAGCCTGACCGCACCAAGGTCCGACGACCGAGGTTTCATGCGAGGCCCCGCCTGGCATGAAGCCGTGCGAAGCCCGATCCGTGAAAGCGCTTCAGGGGGATCGTCTTTTTCCGTAAATGGTGGAACAAACGGCATCTAGCCACGTTTTTCAAGACGTTAGAAGGAGACGTATCATGCTGTACTGGGCGCTCGTTTTTCTTGTGGTTGCGATCATCGCCGGCGCGCTTGGGTTCGGCGGCATTGCCGGCACATCGGCTGGCATCGCGCAGATATTGTTCTTCATCTTCCTCGCCTTCCTGGTGATTTCGCTCATCGCCGGCCTCTTTAGACGAGCCTGAGGCGTGGAGCGTCGAACACTGGAAGCCGCACCCCTCAAACGGTTTCCAGCCACCGCCGGGCGGTGTCCCCAAAGGACGTCGTCCGGCGGACCGTTTTTGAGGCTGCGCGCAGCCTCGGCACGTCAAGGCCGAAGCAGCCGTCTGTCGTAAAGCCGGTCAGCCTGGATGCGGGAAGTATTGGATGCGTTCCAAGGCATCAGAGAAGGACGATACGGACAAGCGCGGCGACGAGGTGATCGCGATGCATCCGGCGGAGAGCGGGATGCAGCTGGGACGCGCGCTGCTCCACGCGCTTCACAATGCCGGAATTTCAGTCCTCTATCAGGACCGCGACATGAAGACCGTTTGGGCCCGCAACATGCGCGCGCCCTGGGCGGCCGAGACGGCCGACGGCAAGGATTTGCTCTCCCCCGCACAAGCCGAGCGCATCAGCGCAGCCAAACGCAGGGCGGTTGAAACCGGCAACGCGGACCGTCTCGAGCTCGGCATTCCCGGGAGTGACGGCGTGCGCTGGTTCCAGATTTGGGTCGATGCCGATCATGGCGATACCGGTGAGGTCCAGGGCGTCGTCACCACCATGGTCGAGACGACGGAGCAGAAGCGCCGCGAACAGACGCTGAAGACGCTGCTGCGGGAGGTCAGCCATCGCTCGAAGAACCTTCTGGCCATCATCCAGAGCATCGCCACACAGACCGGGCGCTACTCGGAGACGCTTGGCGACTTCCTGACGCGTTTTCGCGGCCGCATTCAGTCGCTCGCCTCGTCTCAGGATCTGGTGACATCCTCCAACTGGCGGGGAGCAGCACTTCAAGAGCTCGTATCTGGCCAGGTCGGCCGCTACAGCGCCGACCCGCGCCGCAGTTTGCGTTTCGATGGCGAAAACCCTTACCTCAACCCAAACGCCGCCCTGCATGTCGGGCTGGCCATGCATGAGCTCGCCGTGAATTCGGTGAGTTATGGTGCCCTGTCGCGGCCTGACGGCCATGTCGAGGTAAGCGCCAAGATCGCATCCGGCAGCGGGGCCTCGCCCGGCCTTTTGCTGGTATGGACGGAGAGGATCGGCGCCGGCCGGCGCAACAAAAAGCGCTTTGGCAGCGTCGCTCTGGAACGCGTCGTGCCGACGTCGCTGAACGGCTCCGCCAGCCTCGAGATCGACGAGAGTCGTCTCGAATATCGCCTCACGATCCCGCGCGGCAATTTCGAGATGGAATGACCGCCACGCCGCGGGCCACGGACATTCGCCGGCAAGGCCCTTAACCGGCTGTTCACCATAAAGTCCGATTCTGTATTCCCGGCGAAGGTGCGCCGGAACGCCCAGCCGCGCCCAGTCACGCACGATTTGGCACGCGATTCGGGAGGACTAAAATGATGATTGCCGACATGAACAGGTTGGAGCAGGCCGCGCGCGTCTCGATGAGCGGCTTCCAGGACGCCGAGGCGCCGCCCTCGCCCCGCTCCTCGCATCTTTCGCTTCGCCTCGGCGCCGTCGCGCTCCTCGCTGCCCTGGCTCTGGCGGCGGCGTGGCAGTTGACCTGATTCGGCAACCGTCCCGATTTCAAGGCAACCGCACAGTCGCCGAGGGCTCCTGGGATGGCGCGTCATGTCTGCGGCAAGAAACTTTGGGCGGCAAATATGTCCAACGGCGCGCGCCCCGAAAAAGACTCTCTTCAGCAACAATAAGATCGGGCAGGCAAAGCCCGTTTTTTCGTGCTAAATGGCGGACGGCACTGCCGAAAGTGAGGACAAAAGTGAGGAGCAATTTTATGCGGAAGATGATCATTGCCATGGTTGCCGTGGTCGCTGTCAGCGGCTGCACCACGACCGAGCAGGATGTGGTCGGCGGCGGCCTGATCGGCGCCGGTGTGGGCGGCTTGGTCGGCGGCGGCAAGGGCGCGCTGATCGGTGCGGCTGTCGGCGCCGGATCCGGCCTGCTGGTCCGCAACCTGCGCAATGGCTATTGCCAGTATCGTGATCATCGCGGCCGGATCTACACCGCCCGCTGCAACTGATCCCCCGACAGAGCAATCCCAGGAAAAGTGTGTAACGGTTTTTCCGTCCGGAATTGCTTAGTCCGGTGAGAATGTCGATCTGGAGGCCGGCCCGCCGGCCTCCATTTCTTGTGTTTGAACGGCCGGTCGCTCGCTAGAGCAATTCCAGGAAAAGTGTGCAACGGTTTTCTGTCCGGAATTGCGTAAAAACAAATAGTTAGAGCAGTTCGGCGTTTCCGTGAAACGGTGAACTGCTCTGAACGGATTCGATCCGTTCACCCTGTCAGCGGAATCCTTATTTCCACCTTCAGGCCGTCGGCCTGAAAATCGCGCCTGATCGTGCCGCGCAATTCCCGTGTGACATTGAGATCGATCAGCTTGGTGCCGAAACCGGTCTTTGCCGGTGCTTCCAGTCTTTCCTGCCCTGTCTCGCGCCATTCGAGCACCAGCGTCCGCTCGCGGCCGCGCGCTTCAACCGCCCAGCTGACTTTCAACGCACCAACAGAATTGCCGGCCTCGCCGTATTTCAGCGCATTGGTGGCAAGCTCGTGGAAGGTCAGGCCGAGCGCCTGCGTCGTCGTCTCGTCGAGCAGCACCTCCGGCCCCGACAATATGCCTTCGGGAAGCTCCTTGCCGAACACCTGCCCGAGCTCGATGCGCAGGAGATCGCCAAGGTCCGCCTTCTGCCAGCGCGAGCGTGTCAGCATGTCCTGTGAAGCCGCCATCGCCTGCAGCCGCGCCGAGAACGATGCCGAGAATTCCTTCACGTCGGTGGCGTGGGAGGCAGTCTGCCGCGCGATCGCCAGCACCCTGGTGATCGAATTCTTGATGCGGTGCTTCATCTCCTGCAGGATCAGATCCTTTTCCAGCAGGCTCTTCTCCGTCGCTTCATGCAGCAGCGACTTCGCCTCATAGGCGCGCTCCTGATAACGGGCCACCAGGGCGATCGCCCCGGCCAGCAGCAGGCCGAACAGCCCGAGCATCACCGGAATGGCGCGCGAGGAAGGCAGCGAAAAAGCGCTCGTCGGCCGAAACAGAACAGTCCAAGGTCGGCCGGCCACGACGATATCCCGGCGCGCCACGAGCTTCGTACCCAGGGAATCGGCCGGCGGCGCCTCCGAGCGGAACAGGAGATTGTCGGCACCCGGCTTGCCGTCATAGATCTCGACATTGACCGGCAGCAACGGTGCCTTGCTGAGCGCCACCTGGAACAAATCGCGCGCGCGGAAGGCGGCATAGAGAAAGCCTGCGGTCGAGGAGCGGCTGGCATTGATGACGTCCGGGGCCGTTTCCACGTTCAGCCGCACGAAAACCAGGAATCCGGGGAAGGTCTGCGTCGCGCCGGCGCCCTCGCCGAGTTGGATAAGGCCGCTGGCATGCTGCTGGTCGTCGGCCATGGCCTTCTCGATCGCCGCCCGCCGCACCGGTTCGCTGAACATATCGAAGCCGATGATCGACTGGCTGGAGGTATCGAGCGGCTCGAAAAGCACGATGGGCGTGCGCCACGGCTGCTGCGTCGTGGCCGGGTAGATCGGATGCGCTGAACCGTGATCGTGCAGGATGTCGCGCTCGACCGCGGCCACGTCGCCGGTCTTGGCCAGCCTCAGGAAGCCGATGCCGCGCAGGCCGGCGAAATTGTCGTCGATATCGAGCGCCGTGAAGAAGGCGTTGAACTCGCCGCGCGCGATATCGCCGTTGCGGGCATCGAACAGCGCCTGCGTCGAGCGCAACAGCGACAGATGCAGGTCGATGCGGCTCTCGATGCGGTTGAGCGCATCGTCGGCCGTTCCCTCGAACTTGATGCGCGCCGCTTCCTGGGTCGCGAAATAGGCGAACCCCGCCATCGTCAGGCTGATCAGCGAGACGGCAATGAATGCGACGATCGGAAAGAGTTTTTTCAATGTTGGATGCGGCCCTCGATGGTTGACCACCTTTATGGGCAAGTCTCCGTGCCAACACAATGGCGAGGCCAATCCATCACGGCCACTGGCACATCACCTAATCGTAAATTAGCCAACTAACTTATTGCCTTACGCCGCGATCTTCAGCGCTCCCGGACCCGGAATCGCGCCCGGCGGGCACTTGCCCAAAATGATCATGCCGAGCACCTCGTCCTGCGTCACGTCGCTGGTGCGGGCGGTGCCCACCACTTGGCCGTTCTTCATCACGCAGACCCGGTCGGCCAGCTCGAAAACGTCGTGGATGTCGTGGCTGATCAGGAAGATGCCGATGCCGTCGGCCTTGAGCTGCCGCACCAGCTCGCCGACCTGGGCCGTCTCCTGGGGACCGAGGGCCGCGGTCGGTTCGTCCATGATCAGGATGCGGGCATTGAACAGGATCGCGCGGGCGATCGCCACCGACTGCCTTTGCCCGCCGGACAGCTTGATCACCGGCTCCTTGAAGCGCTGGAAGCGCGGATTGAGCCGGCCCATCACCTTGCGCGCCTCGGCCTCCATGGCGACGTCGTCGAGCGTGCCCCAGGCGGTCATCAGCTCGCGGCCGAGGAACAGATTGGCGGCGGCATCGACATTGTCGGCAAGCGCCAGCGTCTGGTAGATCGTCTCGATGCCGTATTTCTTGGCGTCGCGCGGGTTGGAGATCGGTGCCTCCTCGCCGTTGACGAAGATCTGCCCGGCATCGCGCTTGTAGGCGCCGGACAGGATCTTGATCAGCGTCGACTTGCCGGCGCCGTTGTGGCCGAGCAGCGCCACCACTTCGCCGGGGAAGAGATCGATGGACGCGTCGTCGACGGCGCGGATGCCGCCGAAGGCGATCGAGACGTTGCGCATGTCGACCAGCGGGACGTCCGCGGGAGCGGTTTTCTCAGCCATGATCCTTCTCCTCCCTGCCTGATCAGACGCGCTTGCGGTAGATGGTGTCGAGCCAGACCGCGACGACCAGCACCGCGCCGACGACGATGCTCTGCAGCGGCGAGTCGACGCCGAGCAGCACCATGCCGGACTGCAGCGACTGCATCAAAAGCGCGCCAAGCATGGCGCCGAGCACGGTTCCGGAACCGCCGGCAAGCGAAGTGCCGCCGATGACCGCCGCGGCTATGACCAGCAGCTCGTCCAGGGTGCCCAGCGCATTGGTCGATGAATTCTGCCTGGCGGACGAGATGGCCGCGGCGATCGTCGCCAGCACACCCATGATCATGAACACCTTCATGGTGATCCAGCGCGTGTTGATGCCGGCAAGGTTCGCCGCCTCCGGATTGCCGCCGATGGCAAAGACATAGCGGCCGAAGCGGGTGCGCTTGGTGATGAAAGTCATGATCAGGCCGACCGCGACCGCCATGAGCACCGGAATGGCGATGCCATGGGCGATGAACAGGCCGCCTTCGGGAACGGTGATGTTGTTGGCGGCGGCGTAGCGGTTCACGATGCCGACCGGCCACGGATAGGAGTTGGCGAGCCAAACCGCGCCCATGATGACCGCGCAGCTGACGGCGCCGAGCAGCGTCTCGGCCCAGATCGGGCGCAGCGGGAAACGAAAGCGCTTGCGCTGCACCCGACCGTTGAACAGCGCAAACACCACCGCCAGGCAGGCGACGACGCCGACGACCCAGCTCCATCTGGCGCCGATCGAGCCGGCCGGTCCGCCGCCCATCAACTGGAAGGTGGCGTCGAGCGGCGCCACCGTCTGGCCGCTGGTGACCCACCAGGCAGCGCCGCGCCAGACCAGCAAGCCACCCAGCGTTACGATGAAGGCCGGCACTTCGAGATAGGCGATGACGAAGCCCTGGAAGGCGCCGATCAGCAACCCGAGCGCTAGGCCGATCAACAGCGCCAGCACCCAGATCCACGGATTGCCGAGCTCGAGCCCGACCATGCGCACCAGGAAATGCACCTGGGCAAAGCCCATCACCATGCCGATCAGCCCCTCGGCCGAGCCGACGGAGAGGTCGATGTTGCGCATGACGATGACCAGCACCATGCCGGAGGCCATGATCGCCACGGCCGAAGTCTGCACCGACAGGTTCCAGAGATTGCGCGGCGTAAGGAACGTGCGGCTGTCGAAATCGAGCGGATTGACGCCGAGCCGCAGGCTCGAAATGACGTGCAGGCCGATCCAGATGATCAAAAGCGCGCCGACCATGCCGAGCATGCGCGTGTCGAGCTCGGTCGCCTTGAGGAAGCGCCCGACGGCGCTGAGTTCGGAGGCCCGCGCGCGATCGGCGGCCGGGTTGGCCGGCGTATCAGAGGTCGTATCGGTCATGATCTCCTCCCACCGGCTTGCCGTCTGGCGCGGATGCCGGGCCACGATGCTAGAGCAATTCCAGGAAAAGTGTGTAGCCCGTCCGGAATTGCGTGAAAACCAAGCGGCTGCAGCTGTTCGACGACCTTGCCGGACGATGAGCTGCTCCAAAGACTTTCCCGGTTTATGTGCAGCGGGAAACCTTGTTGAGAAACGCCGCGGCCTCTGGGCCGCGGCGTCAGGATTTGGACAGGCGTCGTCGGCTTAATTGCAGACCGCGACACTGCCGGCGGCAACGCCGGCGCAGACCTCGTCCTTCTTGATCCAGCCGGCGTCGATGACGACGTTGAGATTGTCCTTGGTGATCGCGACCGGGGTCAGGAACAGCGACTTGACGGTGTTGCCGCCAGGCGTCGTGAAGTCCTTGGTGCCGACGATATCGGCCATCTTCTTGCCGTCGGCGAGCTGCGAGGCGATCTCGGCGGCGTTCTTGCCGAGCTCGCGCGCATCCTTCCACACCGACACCGTCTGCGTGCCGAGCGCGATGCGGTTGAGCGCGGCATGGTCGCCGTCCTGGCCGGAGACCGGAACGGTGCCGGCCAGGCCTTGAGCCGTCAGCGCGGCGACGACGCCGCCGGCGGTGCCGTCATTGGCCGCCACCACCGCGTCGACCTTGTTGTCGTTGGCGGTCAGGAACTGCTCCATGTTCTTCTGCGCTTTGGCTGGCAGCCAGCCGTCGGTATAGGCCTCGCCGACATTCTTGACCTTGCCGCTGTCGATGGCTTCCTTCAGCACTTCCATCGAGCCCGAGAACAGGAAATCGGCATTCGGATCGGAGCCCGAGCCCTTGATGAAGACGTAGTTGCCTTCGGGCTTGGCCTTGAACACCTCGCGGGCCTGCATGCGGCCGACTTCCTTGTTGTCGAAGGTCAGGTAGAACACGTCCTTGTTCTCGATCAGGCGGTCGTAGCCGACCACCGGAATGCCTTCGTCCAGCGCCTTCTGCACCGCCGGGCCGATTGCGGAAGCGTCCTGCGCCAGGATGATCAGCGCGTTGGCGCCCTGCGAGATCAGGCTCTCGACATCGGTCAGCTGCTTGCCCGGATTGGACTGCGCGTCGGCCGAGATGTATTTGTCGCCGGCGGCCTCGATGGCTTTCTTCATCGCCGCCTCGTCGGTCTTCCAGCGCTCTTCCTGGAAATTCGACCACGAAACGCCAATCACCTTGTCCTTCGCCTCTGCGACCGACGCCAGCGTCAGCGACATGGCGACACCCGCCAGCATGGCGGCTGCGAAACTCTTCATGATTTCCTCCCTGCGCCCCTTGCGGCGCGACCCAGACTGGCCCGAAGGCCGGTACAGAGGCTTTTTTTCGAGCCTCGAAAAAACACTGATGCAACGCCGAAGCGCTGTCAACTGCGATTCTGATGGTTTTTGAGGTGCCGCAAACTTTTTTTCGAGCTCCGCAATAAATAATGACAGTCCCGGCAGCTTCTGCCAGTATCCCTGGCACGTCGGCGACGGCCCATGGCATGAGGAGAAGGCCGCGACGCCCGGGAGGAAGGAAGAGATGTCGGTCGGAATCCGCCACGACGACCTGCGCCGGCGCAACCGCGCCATGGTGCTCTCGGCCGTGCGCCGGGCCGGCCAGCCGTCGCGCACGGAAATCGCCGCGACCACCGGGCTCAGCCACTCGACGATTTCGGCGATCTCGGCGGACCTCATCCAGGAAGGCATCCTGGCCGAGAGCAAGCCGAGCGAGACCGCGTCGCTGAAGCGCGGCCGGCCGCAGGTCGGCCTCGCCCTCAACCCCGAGGCGGCCGCGGTGGTGACGGTGGTGCTGTCGCTGAATTTCCTCTCCGTCGCCGTCATCGACTATGCCGGCCAGGTCATCGCCGAGGAGCAACGGCGTCTCGACACCCTCACCATGCCGCGCGACGAGCTGATCGGCGAATGCACGGCGATCGTCCGGCGCCGGCTGGAAGACCCCGATCTCGATGTCGCCAGCGTCGCCCGCATCGCCATGGGCATCCAGGGCATCACCGATTCCCATGCCCGCGCCATGCTGTGGTCGCCGATCACGCCTTTGACCGACATTCCCTTTGCCGACATCCTGGAAAAGGAGTTCGGCATTCCCGCCACCATGGAGAACGACTGCAACATGATGGCGGTGGCGCTGCAATGGCGCGACCCCGACCGCTATCGCGACAATTTCATCGCCATCCTGCTTTCGCACGGCATCGGCATGGGGCTGGTGCTGAAGGGCGAGTTGTTCACCGGCACGCATTCCTCCGGCGGCGAGTTCGGCCACATGATCCACCGTCCCGGCGGCGCGCTTTGCCGTTGCGGACGCCGCGGCTGCGTCGAGGCCTACGCCGGCAACTACGCCATCTGGCGCAGCGCCATGAAGATGAGCGAGGACGCCGAGCCGGTCGACGTCGGCGACGCCGACATGCGGGCTCTTGCCGCGAAGGCGCGTGAAAAAGACGGGCCGGAGCGCGAGGCCTATCGCCGGGCGGGCGAGGCGCTGGGCTTTGGGCTGGGCAGCCTGTTCGCGCTGATCGACCCGGCGCCGGTCGCCGTGGTCGGCGTCAGCGCGGCGGCCTTCGACCTGATCGAGCCGGCGCTGCGGGAAGCCATCGCCCAGACCGCCGGCGGCCAGCACTCCAAATCGATCTCCTTCGACACCGAGCCGAACGAATTGCCGCTGATCCGCGAAGGCTGCGCCATGCGCGCGCTGAGCTTCGTCGACCAGGAGATTTTCGCGCCGGGCGTCCAGGCGCGAGCGGGGACGGGCAAGAACGTAGCCTGATCAGCCTTGAAGTGATCGTTGGGTTCCGTGTCCTGCCAGGCGCCGGAGATTAGCGAAAGCCCCGCAGCTTCGTCATTCCAGGGCGAAGCAGGAGCGAAGCTCCCGTCGCGGAGACCCTGGAATCCATTCCGTTACCTCAATCGTCGGATGCAGCGGAGCAGAATTCTGCACCGCCGCGGCGCGTGGAAGTCACGGCATGGATCCTCGGGTCTTCGCCGCGTCGCTACGCTCCTTGCTCCGCCCGTGGATGACGAAGCAAAAGCGTCTCGGCTACTCCCCAGCGTGGATGTTGGAAGTGCATAACCTGTCAGAACATCGGTGCCTGAAACTTAATCCTCGCGGATCGCGTAGCCAGCCCCGCGTATCGTGCGGATGACGTCGGGCATGCGGCCGTTGTTGACCGCCTTGCGCAGGCGTCCGACATGCACGTCCACGGTGCGCTCGTCGATATAGATCGTCTCGCCCCAGACATTGTCGAGCAGCTGGCTGCGCGAGAACACGCGGCCGGGATGCCGCATCATGAATTCGAGCAGCCGGAACTCGGTTGGGCCGAGCCTGATCTCGCTCTTCTTGCGGTAGACACGGTGCGATTCACGGTCGAGCACGATGTCGCCGACCTTGAGCACGCTGGACAGCACCTCCGGCTTGGCACGGCGCAACAGCGCCTTGACCCTGGCCATGAATTCCGGCGTCGAGAACGGCTTGACCAGGTAGTCGTCGGCGCCCGTCGAGAGGCCGCGCACCCTGTCGCTTTCCTCGCCGCGCGCGGTCAGCATGATGATCGGCAGCCGTTCGGTCTCCGGCCGCATCCTGAGGCGCCGGCAAAGCTCGATGCCGGAAACCGCCGGCACCATCCAGTCGAGCACCAGAAGGTCGGGCACGTTCTCCTGCAGGCGGATCTCGGCTTCATCGCCGCGGGTCACCACCTCGACCTGATAGCCTTCGGATTCGAGATTGTAGCGGAGCAGCACCCCCAGCGGCTCCTCGTCCTCCACCACCATGATGCGTGGGGCGATCATTTGTCAGGCACCTTTGCTCAGGCCGCCGGCGCCGACATCGCCGTCTCGTCCTGCTTCGGACGATTCGCGGGCAATTGGGTGCCGGTCAGCACGTAATAGGCATTCTCGGCGATGTTGGTGACATGGTCGCCGATGCGCTCCAGATTCTTGGCGCAGAACAGGAGATGCGTACAGGCCGTGATGTTGCGCGGATCCTCCATCATGTAGGTCAAAAGCTCGCGGAAGACGGAGGTGTATTTGACGTCGACGCGCTCGTCGTCGTTCCGGAGCTTGGCAAGCGCCGTGGCGTCGCCCGCGGTGTACTCCTCGATCACGCCCTGGACCTGGATCAGCACCAGTTGCGCCATCGCGTCGATGGAGTGCGTCAAGTCGCGCGGCGCAGCGCTGACGCCGACCGAGCCGACCCGCTTGGCGATGTTCTTGGCGAGATCGCCGATGCGCTCGAGGTCGCCGGCCATGCGGATCGCGCCGACCACGCTGCGCAGGTCGTCGGCCATCGGCTGGCGCTTGGCGATCAGCGTGATGGCGCGGTCGTCGAGCTCGCGCTGACGCGCATCCATGATGGCGTCGTCGGAGACGACGCGCTGCGCCAAAGCATTGTCGGAATTGAGCAGAGCCTTGGTCGAGGCGCCGACCATCGAGCCGGCAAGATCGCCCATGTCACGGATGAGCCGGCTGATCTGCCCGAGATCCTCGTCGAAGGAAGCGACCGTATGGGCCATGATTTATGTCCTCGTATGAACTCAGCCGAAGCGGCCGGTGATGTAGTCCTGCGTGCGCTTCTCGCGGGGCGAGGTGAAGATCTTCTCGGTCCGGTCGAACTCGACCAGCTCGCCCAAATACATGAACGCCGTCTGCCGCGACACGCGCGCCGCCTGCTGCATGTTGTGGGTGACGATCACGATCGTGTAGTCGGCCTGCAGTTCGTCGATCAGTTCCTCGATCTTGGCGGTCGACAAAGGATCGAGCGCCGAGGCCGGCTCGTCGAGCAGGATGACCTCCGGCTTCACCGCCACCGTGCGGGCGATGCAGAGCCGCTGCTGCTGACCGCCGGAAAGGCTCTGGCCGCTGGCGTTGAGCTTGTCCTTGACCTCGTTCCACAGCGCCGCGCGCTTCAGCGCCTGCTCGACGCGGTTGTCCATCTCGGCCTTGCTGATCTTCTCATACAGCCTGACGCCGAAGGCGATGTTCTCGTAGATCGACATCGGGAACGGCGTCGGCTTCTGGAACACCATGCCTATCTTGGTCCTGAGCAGGTTGAGGTCCTGCGAACGGTCGAGGATGTTCTTGCCGTCGAGCAGCACCTGGCCCTCGGCGCTCTGCTTCGGATAGAGCTCGTAGATGCGGTTCAGCACGCGCAGCAGCGTCGACTTCCCGCAGCCCGACGGCCCGATGAAGGCGGTGACGCTGCGTTCGGGCAGCGACAGGTTGATGTCCTTCAGCGCCTTCGACTGGCCATAGTAGAAGTTGAGGTTCTTGACCTCGATCTTGGCCTTCTCGACGGCAGTGTCGGCTACGTTCAGGTCGGTGGACAACATCGGTTTCATCTGTCCTCTCTGCGTCCGGTAAGGCTGCGGGCGAAGATGCTCAGCCCGAGAACCGTCAGGGTGATTATGAGTGCGCCCGTCCAGGCCAACTGCTGCCATTCCTCATAGGGGCTGAGCGCAAACTGGAAGATGGTCACCGGCAGGCTGGCCATCGGCGCGTTGAGATTGCTCGACCAGAACTGGTTGTTGAGCGCGGTGAAGAGCAGCGGCGCCGTCTCGCCGGAAATGCGGGCGATGGCCAGCAAAATGCCGGTGACGATGCCGGACAGTGCGGCGCGATAGGCGACCGAACGGATCACCACCCAGCGCGGCGCGCCGATGGCGGTGCCGGCTTCGCGCAGCGCGTTGGGCACCAGGTTGAGCATGTCCTCGGTGGTGCGCACCACGACGGGGATCACCAGGATGGACAGCGCAACCGCGCCGGCGATCGCCGAGAAATGCCCCATCGGGCGCACCATCAGCTCATAGACGAACAGGCCGACGATGATCGACGGCGCCGACAGCAGGATGTCGTTGATGAAACGCACCACCGTGGTGAGACGCGAGAAGCGCCCGTATTCGGCCATGTAGGTTCCGGCAAGCACGCCGATCGGCGTGCCGACGATGATGCCGATGATGGTCATCACGATGCTGCCGTAGATGGCGTTGAGCAGGCCGCCGGCGTCGCCCGGCGGCGGCGTCATTTCCGTGAACACCGAAAGCGAGACGCCGGAGAGCCCCTTGTAGAGCAGCGCGCCGAGGATCAGCGCCAGCCAGGCGAGGCCGATGCCGGCCGCGATGACGCACAGCGCCATCATCACGGCATTCTTGCGCTTGCGGCGTCGGTGGAGCGATGCGGCTGTCGACATCGGTCAGGCTCCGGTGCGGCTATCGATGCGCAACAGCATGTAGCGTGCGAGCGCGAGGATGATGAAGGTGATGATGAACAGGATCAGGCCGAGCGACACCAGCGAGGATGTATAGAGCTCGCCGTCGGCCTCGGTGAATTCGTTGGCGATGGTCGCCGAGATCGTCGTGCCCGGCGCAAACAGCGAGGCGCTGATGCGATGCGCGTTGCCGATGACGAAGGTGACGGCCATCGTCTCGCCGAGCGCGCGGCCGAGGCCGAGCATGACGCCGCCCATGATGCCGACGCGGGTATAGGGAATGGTCACGCGCCGGGTCACTTCCCAGGTCGTGCAGCCGATGCCGTAGGCCGATTCCTTCAGCACCGCCGGCACCGTGTCGAACACGTCCTTGGTGATCGAGGTGATGAAAGGCAGCACCATGATGGCGAGGATGAGCGACGACGTCAGCAGGCCGATGCCGTAGGGCGGGCCGGCAAACAGGCTGGAGAGGCCTGGTATGCCGTGGAAAAGATTGATGATGAAGGGTTGCACCGTCGTCTGCAGGAACGGCGCGAAGACGAACAGGCCCCAGATGCCGTAGATGATCGAGGGAATGCCGGCGAGCAGTTCGACCGCGATGCCGATCGGCCGCCTGAGCGGGCGCGGGCAGAGCTCGGTCAGGAAGACGGCGATGCCGATGCCGATCGGCACGGCGATGAGAATGGCGATGGCAGAGGTGACGATGGTGCCGTAGATCGGCGCCAGGGCGCCGAAATTCTCGGTGACCGGGTTCCAGGATTCAGTGGTCAGGAAGGAGAAGCCGAACTTCGACAGCGCCTCCCACGAGCCGGCGATCAGCGAGATCGCGACCCCGCCGAGCAGGACCAGCACGAGGATGGCGGAAAGGCGCGTGGCCGTGCGGAAGATCGTGTCGGTGAGGGCGAAGCGGCGCACGGTCGCTTCTCTGGTCCGCATGGCGGACGATGTCACGGCTTCGGAAACGGCTGTCATTTCGCCCCTCGCATTTCGAAAGAGACGGGAGGGCGCTGGAGGCGCCCTCCCCATTCCGTAGCAATTACATGCCGGAGTAGAGCGGCTTGCCGTTGCTGTCGACGATGTCCTTGCCCCACATTTCCTCGACGCTCTTCACGACCGCGTCGGGCATCGCAACATAGTCGAGCTCGGCAGCCATGTCGTCGCCCTTGGCGTAGGACCAGGCGAAGAACTTGAGCGCTTCGCCGGTGGCGGCCGCATCGTCGGGCTTCTTGTAGACGAGGATCCAGGTGGCCGACGTCATCGGCCAGGATTCGGCGCCCGGCTGGTTGGCCAGGATGACGCCGTAACCCGGCTGCGAGCTCCAGTCGGCATTGGCTGCGGCGGCCGAGAACGCCGCTGCGGTCGGCTCGACCTTCTTGCCGTCCTTGTTGATCAGGTCGGTGTAGGTGAGCTTGTTCTGCTTGGCATAGGCGTATTCGACATAGCCTATCGCGCCACCGGTCTGCGAGACGTTGTTGGCGACGCCTTCGTTGCCCTTGGCGCCGATGCCCACCGGCCACTCGAGCGCCTTGTCGACGCCAACCTTCGACTTCCAGTCGGCGCTGACATCGCCCAGATAGTAGCTGAAGTTGAACGTAGTGCCCGAGCCGTCCGAACGGTGGACGACCGCGATCGCCTGGTCGGGCAGCTTGACGTCGGGATTGAGCTTCTTGATCGCCGCGTCGTTCCAGTTGGTGATCTTGCCGATGAAGATGTCGGCCAGCGTCGGACCGTCGAGCACGAGCTCGCCCGGCTTGACGCCTTCGAGATTGACGACCGGAACGATGCCGCCCATCACCATCGGGAACTGCGCCAGCCCGGTGGACTCAAGTTCATCGCCCTTGAGCGGCGCATCGGAAGCGCCGAAGGTCACGGTCTTGGCCTTGATCTGCTTGATGCCGCCGCCGGAGCCGATCGACTGGTAGTTCAGACCAGTGCCGGTCTCCTTCTTGTAGGCGTCGGCCCACTTGGCATAGATCGGATAGGGGAAGGTGGCGCCGGCGCCGGAGATATCGGCAGCCATCGCGGCGGAAACGCTAAGGGTCGATGCCGCAGCCATTGCAATCGCAACGGCCGCCGAGCGGATGAAATGTCTCATGTGGCCTGCTCCTGTTCGGAATATGGTCTCTTGGCACCGCCTTCTGCCGGCGCCCGGTGTGGGCAATAGCCCTCGATTATTACAGTCGCATGACAGTTTCGTGTCAGCCCGGTAACGTCCGAACAGGGATAGCTGGAGAGGCCTGCGGCCGCCTTTTGCCGGCCAGCCGGAGTTTGCCGCGGGAATCAGCAACTTGTCTGACTTTTGAATCAAAAAATTATCCCGGCGGCCGAAATTTCGGCCGCCGGGAAATAAAAGCCGGACGAGAGCGCGTTGCCCGAATGCCAGAGCGGATCATGGCATAGCCATCGCCGAAAACAGGTCCGTTGGGGTAGAGTCGACGCTGTTCCTTGCCGGCGGTCGCTGCTCCCGCCCGTAACCGAAGGGCGGAATCGACAGCCGCTATTGTTCCGGCTCGGCTTTCGCTTTGATATGGTGCGATCACACCATACGTCTGCGGACGATGCCCGTGAATGACGCCGCTAACAGCCGTCTGTTAGCCGGCGCTGCGCCGGGCTTCCGCGTCGGACCCGAGCCATCTTTCGAGCTTCTCGAGCAGCGCCTTCGGGCTGATCGGCTTCGGCAGATAGTCGTCCATACCGGCTTCCAGACAGCGTTCGCGGTCCCCTTTCAGCGCGTGCGCCGTGACGCCGACGATCGGCACACGCGTCCCCATCTCGGCTTCGAGTTGGCGGATGGCCGCGGTCGCCTCCAGCCCGCTCATCTCCGGCATCGACACATCCATCAGGATCATGCGCGGATTGAGCTTGCCGAAGGCGTCGAGCGCCTTGCGGCCATTGCCGACGATCTCGAAATGATAGCCGGTCTCGCCGAGGATTTGCGTGAACACCAGCTGGTTCACCTCATTGTCCTCGGCGACGAGGATGTCGAGCCCGCGCTCCACGCCGGCCGGGCGCGGACGGGCACGCGCCGGCGGCGGCTGCAGCAGGACGCGGTCCGATGCCGTTGCCTGCGCCATCGGCGATCGCGGCGCGCCGGACCCTGTCCCGACGCTGCCGGCCAAAGGCGGATGGGTGGCCGCGGTGCTGTGGCGATGGCGCTGGATGGTGGCGACCAGCGTCTCCAAAAGGATGGAGGAGCGCGCCGGCTTGATCAGCTGCGCATCGATGCCGAGATCGCGATAGGCTGCGCTGGCGAGCGACTGGTCGACCGAGGTCAGCATGATGATCGGCGTGTGCGCGAGGCCGGCGGTGTTGCGCAGGATGCGTGCCATTTCGGCGCCGGTCATGCCCGGCATCTGGTAGTCGAGCACGACGCAGTCGACAGGCACGCCGTAGGCGGCGGCGGCGATCAGCACCTTCATTCCCTCGGCGCCGCTTTCCGCCGCGCAGGAATCGAAGGTCCACGAGGCCATCTGCTCGCTGAGGATCGAGCGGTTGACGGCATTGTCGTCGACGATCAGCACGCGCGCGCCGGTGACGTCGACCGGCATGATCCGCTGCCCGCCCTGTTCGGCCCGCGGCAGCGTGACGGTGAACCAGAAGGTCGAGCCCTTGCCTTCGGCGCTGTCGACGCCGATCTCGCCGCCCATCATCCCGACCAGCCGCGAAGTGATGGCAAGGCCGAGCCCGGTGCCTTCGTGCCGCCTTGTCGAGGAGGTGTCGACCTGGCTGAACTTCTCGAACACCAGCTTCAGCTTGCCCTCGGGAATGCCGATGCCCGTATCGGTGATCGAGATGGTGAGCCTGGTGCCCGCCGGAACCCGCTCGCCGGTGACGTCGACCAGAACGTGGCCCTCGTCGGTGAATTTTACCGCGTTGCCGAGTAGATTGGTGACGATCTGCCTGAGGCGGCCGACATCGCCGACGAATTGCCCGTCGAGCCCCGGCTGGACGCGGACGATGAGCTCGAGGTCCTTTTCCTTGGCGCGCGTCGAAACCAGCGTCGCCACATCCTCGATCGCCTCGGCGAGATTGAAGGGCGCCGGATCGAGGACCAGCTGGCCGGCGTCGATCTTGGAGAAGTCGAGGATGTCGTTGATGATGGTGAGCAGCGCGTTGCCCGATTTGACGATGATGTCGGTGAACGTCTTCTGCTTCGGGTCGAGGTCCGACTTGGCGAGCAGCTCGGCCATGCCGAGCACGCCGTTCATCGGCGTGCGGATTTCATGGCTCATATTGGCGAGGAACTCCGACTTGGCGCGGTCGGCGAGCACGGCGCGCTGGCGCGCCTCGCTAAGCTCGGCCTCGCGCTGTTTCAGTTCCGTTATGTCCGTGGTCGATCCGATCAGATAGAGCGAGCCGTCGGACGCGATCATCGCGCCCTTGCGCGCGAACTGGTGGCGCACGCTGCCATCGGGCATCGTCACCTTTTCCTCGATCTCCTGCGTCTCGCCGGTGCGCAGCACCGCGAGGTCCCCCGCGATGAAGGCTTCGCCGTCCGCGCCGAATATCTCGACATCGGTCTTGCCGATCGCCTCTTCCTTGCTGAAGCCGGTGAGGTCGCACCAGCCCTTGTTGACGTAGAATTGCCTCAGATCCGAGCGCTTGGCGTAGATCGACACCGGCACGTTGTCGATCAGGCTGCGGAACACCTCGTTCTCGCTCATGCTTTCCTTGAGCGCCCGCTCGCGCGCCTTGACGTCGGTGATGTCGGTGCTGGAGCCGACCAGATGCACCGATCCGTCGACGGCGACGAGGCGGCTCTTGCGTGTCATCAGTTGCCGCACCGTGCCGTCGCGATGAGTGACGGGCTCCTCGACCTCGCGCCCATTGCCGGTGGCCACGACCTCGGTGTCGTCATGGCTGTAGCTCTCGGCGTCCCCGGAACCGAAAAGCTGGCGGTCCGTCTTGCCGATGACGTCTTCCTTGGCGATGCCCGTCAGCGCGCACCAGGCCTTGTTGACGAATTCGATGCTGAGATCCTCGGCCTTGATGAAGGCCGCCACCGGCAGTTCGTCCATGACATGGCGGTAAAGGTCGATCTGGCGCATCGAGTCGCGCAGCGCCTTCTCCCGTGTCTTGAGGTCGGTAATGTCGACACGAACGCCGATGAACGTGCCGTCATCGGTGCGCATGTCGTAGACCTGGTACCAGCGTCCGTCGGCATTGAGCCGCTCATAGGACGAATTGGGCAGGCGGTAACGCTTGAGCATGGCGTCGAGCCAGCGCTCGGTATCGACATTGTAGAGACTATCGATCTCAAGGTCGCCGCTCGACTGGAAATAGCCGACGGAATGCCCGAGTGCGAGCGCCTCGCGGAAGCTGCGGCCCGGCTGCCAGGCCGGCTTCAAGGCCGGCAGCGTATCCTGCAGCTTGTGGTTGGCGAAGACGAAGCGGTCGTCGCGGTCGTAGATGATGACGCCGGCCGGCAGCGACTCCAGCACCGTGGCAAGATTCTTGCGCGCGTCCTCGGCCTCGGTCTCGCGATGCTTCATGTCGGTGATGTCGACATAGGAGATCAATCGCTTGCCGCCGGCAAGCGGTGCCAGCGACGCGATCAGCGTGCGGCCGTCATTGCGCGGCAACTGCCTGGAGCCGGCGACGCCTGCCCGGATTTCCGCCTCGCGTCCGGCAATGTGGCGCTGCCATTCCGCTTCGTCGTCGCCATAGGGGTCGGCGTCGCGGCTCGCCGCCATCAGTTCGCGAAAGCCGCAGCCGACCGTGGCGCGGCGCGGATCGATCTTCCAGAAGTCGTAGAAGGCGCGGTTGATGATCTCCGCCCTGAGATCGGCATCGAGGACGATGACGCCGATCGGCATCGAATCGACCATCAAGCGAAGGTTGGCGAGCGCTTCCGAAGTCCCTGCCGCCTGCTGTGCTCCGGCGGATGTTTCGCCGCCGCCCGCAACCGTCCTTTGGGAATCGCGAGCGTCGCCCGTCCCGAAAGTCCCGTCCGTATCAGCCATTCCTACCCCCAGGCCGAACCCTCGCCGGTTCGTCGGCGGAATGTGCCCGACAAGCATTAACGATCCGCTAACCTTAACGATTCGCAACCGAACACAGCCGATGCCGTTGATGCGTGTCGCGCAAAAGTGCGCAGCGGTTTTGCGAAAACGACATGCATCGAAAACAAAAGACAAGCTCGTCGTATGGATCCGTTTCAGAGCCACACGCGTCAAATCGGACGCTGGTCCGATGCCTGCTGCGGTAATCCGTCCGTTGGCGGACCAGCGCTACCGGGCTATAAAGCCCGTGGGGGTAGATTGCTGATGCTCGGTCGAATGCTGACTTTTGTTCTGTGCCCGGCGCTGCTTGCCGCAAGCGGCTGCGCGCGCAGCGACGACGGCACGGTGATCATTCCACGGCAGCTCGACGTCAGGCGTGTCTGGGACAAGCCTCCGCAGCAGGCGCAGTCAAGCTCGCCACCTGTCGCCGTCGGCGTCTTTCCAGCGCCGCCCGAGGCGGCAAGATCGGCGCCGCGCAGATATCGGAAGCCGCCTCCGGCAAAGCCGCCGGCGAATGCGCAGCCGCAGGATACGTTTGCCGGTCCGGAGAAGGCGCTGGCCTGCCGCAATATCAGCGAACCCGGCAAGCGCTTTCGCGTCGTGTGCGACTAGACTAGTCCCCGGCGATTGCGGTCGAAGCTGCCGGCCGGGATCAATCCGCCGGGAAAAAGGCGGGGCCGACCACCCGCACCCGCCGCGATCCGACCGGCCCGGTCGGCGTCTGGCCCTCCGCCGCGCCTGCATCGGCTGCGGCCGCATGGACCTCGGCATCAGCGTCCGAGGGCGATGGAATATCCGAAACCGTGCCGAGATCGGGCTTTGCCGTCGGCAGCGGGATTATGGCGTTTTGCATGTTGCCCGGGGTCACGGTGCGCGCCCTGAGCTCGGCCACGCGTTGATGGTAGCGCTTGAGATCGCAAGACTTGAAATTGGCGTCGTCGCGATACCGGAAAGCGGCTGGAAGCTCGGTGTACGGCTTGCGCGTCTCGACAGCAACCATCTGGTCGGTCTCCAGGTTCGGATCGCTCAGCGCGTAGAGGTCGACACCCGGATCGTCGCAGATATAGCGGCACTGATCGACCGTGTCCTTGAGATCGGCGCCCTCGCGCGAATTGCGAGTTCGGCGCCGGGAAGAAGTAGCCGTCCGAAAGGCGCACACAAAACAGCATCGCATTGCCGCCGAACGTCGTGCCGGAAGATTGCATCGGCGCTGGTTCCGCCGACTGCCGCTTGGGCGCGGACTGGCAGCCCAGCGCGACATATCTCGCCTGCGGGTCGTCACGGCCCGGGCTGCCGATGGAGGCGATCCGGTGCTGTACCTCGGCCTTGCTTCTGGCGAGGTCGGCGCAGGCGTTGAAGAAGCCGCCCATCGCGCTGCTGGCGGTGCAGCGCCGCTGTCTTTCGATGCCCTGGATCGCGCCGAGCTGGCGCCGCAGTTGGGCAAGTTCCGGATTGGCCGAGCCGCGCCCGCCGGCAAGCATCTGGCTTTTGAGCGCGCTGCAAACGTCAGCGTAGGAAACTGTTGCCAATGCCAGCAACGCAGTAACAGCCAAGAGAGAGACCTTGAGGAACCGCAGACACATCATTGGTTGCCGCCCTTCTAAAACTCATCCAAGCTCTAAGCATACATAAGCCTTGGCTAAATGAGTTTATCGTCACGTCTTAAAAGGTAAAGCGCCCAACACAGCTTTGCACTATGAGTGTTATGCTCGGTCTTGTAAAATGAATATTACACTTTCATTTCAAGATTGAGACAGTGGCCGAAAAAGCCATCCGAATCGATCGACGTCTCGTATCGACGTCCAGCCGCGCTCGATCGCGGACTGCCGATGAAACCTTTGACCGGCATCTGACGTTATTCTCGCAGCACCGAGGAGGCTGAAGATGTCTGTTCACTTCACCGTCTCTGGCCTGACCAGGAACCTGATCCATTCGCTTGGACTGGATCACGAGCGGGCGCCGAGGCATCTGACACCGGAGCAAAATCTGCTGCTGGAATGCTATCTGGCCGGGCAGGTTCCGGAATCGGCCTGGAACGACTATGTCTTCGAGATGCCGGAACTGGAAAAGCACGCAAATGCGCGGCGACCGCGCAATGCGGCGTAGTGCGGTTCCCTAAAAAAGCATAACGGTTTTCGGTTCGGAATTGCGCAAAGCTAAATTGAGCCGTTCGGCAATTCTATTGCTGGACTGCTTTGGCGTTATCTTTTGGCGAATTGAACTGAAGTGTAAAGACCTTTCCCGGAATTCCCTGCGCCAGTGCCGGCGAAAAGCTGAGCGGCAGGCAATTGCGCAAGGCGGCCGTCGCCGCGTCGACAAACGCCTGACGCGCTTTGTCATCGCCGCTGACCTTGATGGCCGTTGGCTTCGGCGGGCCGATCAGCGTGCCGTCGCGCTTGAAGCTGAAGCTCAAGGTGACCGAGGAATTCCCGGAATTGGCAGGCGGGGTCCAGCACGCCTGCAGGGCGACGCCGACCTCATTCATGGTGTTGAGCGGCGTGGCATTGGCCGGAAGGGGCAGCGCCAGCAGCGCGCCGGCAATCGCCGAATATCTAGCCATGCCTCTCATCGCTGGTCCTCCTCGCTTTCGCCAATTCGCCCATTCGCCAATTCGCCCATTCGCTTGCCGGTATGGTACGATCAACGAGGAGGATGACAATAGGATTTCAACGCGGTTGACCCCGGCAAAATCATGTTGGCGTGATGCCGGCACGACCGTCGCCGGAAAAGCAAAAGGCCGGCAATGAGCCGACCTTTCCCTAGCCTCGGCATCGCGCCAGTACATCCGTGGTCGCAGCGAGGACTGAGACACTAGACAGGGCTTTGGTTAACGAATCCCTAATCCCACGGGTTTCTCAAGCCGTGGCCTGCGTCTTCACATGGGCGATGTAGCCGCGCACGTCGCCGGCCGGCTCTGCATAGGCATTGCCGAGCTTCTTCTCGATCGCGGCCATATAGTCCTTCGCCCATTTGGGCAGCGCGTAGTCGATGACGGCCAGGAATTCGAGCGTCGCCGCCAGCCGGATGTCTGCGATCGACGGGTTGGCACCGCCGATGAACGGCTTGCCGTCCCTGAAGAAGGAGTGAAACACCTCCAGCGGCTCGGCGATCGCCGCGGCAGCCGCCTTCTGCGCCTCCGATTTCCTGTCGGGGTGGGCGTCGCTATGGCCGACCTCGCCGGCATATTGCGGAAAGCCGAGCGCCGGATAGGTGGCTCTGGCCACATAGGGATAGAGCGTGCCGACCAGGTAGAACATGGCGCTGTCGACCATTGCCCGCTTGGCCGGCGCCTTCGGATAGAACTTATCGAGCCCGTGCTTGTTGGCGAGATACTGCATGATGGCGCAGCTCTCCCAGAGCACGCCCCTGGGAAGACCTTTGTCCTCGATCATCGGCGTCAGATGCGCCGGGTTGCGCGCCAGGAATTCAGGCGTGCGCGTCAGGCCCCAGGCGTCGGTCTCGGAATGGTCGAGCCCAGCCGCACGCGTGAACACCCTGACCGTCATGTTGTTGACGCTCGGCCTCAGCATGCTGAGTTTCACGCCAGCTTTCCTGGCTGGCTTCGCCTTGGCTTTTGCCGTCGCTTTAGGCGCGGCCTTTGCCGTCGCTTTAGGTGCGGCTTTTGCCGCCGCTTTGGGCGCGGCCTTTGCCGCGGCTTTCGCCGCCAGCCTCGCTGTTGGTTTGGCCGTTACCTTCTTGGTTCCTTTTGTGGCTGTCTTTGCCATCTTGGTCCTCCCTCTGACCTGTTCAGTATGGATTCTTCGCCGCCCGGTTCTCGGACAATGTTTCGCGCGATCGCTCGACCAGCGCCTGGATGGCGTCGGCAAGGTGCACTTCGGCGATGTTGTAGTCGCCGCGCGCGACGCGGATCTTGTGCGCCGCCATCAGCACGTCGGCATGGGTGAAACCGGCCGGCGGCTCGAAGCGGTACGAGGCGAGCTCGATCAGAAGGCCGAGCGGATCCTCGAAATAGATCGAATCCATGAAGCCGCGATCCTTGACGCCACTGTGCTTGATGGCGCGCTCGTCGAGCCGGGCGACCGCCTGCAGGAAGGTCACCCGCGACACCGAGAACGCGATGTGGTGGACGCAGCCCGTATCGGTCGGCGTGCGCCGCTTGACCGCCTCGCGGCTCTCGTCGGCGAAGACCGTGATCAGCCGGCCGTCGCCGGGGTCGAAATAGAGGTGGCTTTCGCTCGCCTTGTCGAGATTGGGCTGCTCGAAAATGAAGGGCATGCCAAGCACGCCTTCCCAAAAATCGATCGAGGTCTGGCGATTGGCACCAACCAGCGTGATGTGATGGACGCCTTGCGATTGTAGTTTCTGCATCTGGCTCCTCCCGGACACCCCGCGCCTTGCCGCCGGTTCAGATGCCCAGTCGCATTTTGATCAGCGCTCGGCACGTGATCGCCGCCCGGCTTCGCTCCCTGCGCTCCGCATTCCGCATCCTGCAGGAATGCGGCCGGAGCTTTTGATGCGCGGATGCTAATTCAATCCGAGGCGTTGCGCCAGAAGCGCTGGTGCTTCAGGACCCAGGCGGCCCGATCGGCGATCCGTGCTTGCCGGCGCCGAAGAATGCGCGACCCTTAGATGTAAATCACATGTTCTTCATCGGCACGTCGGGATCGACATGTCCCCCATCGGCGGTGATCTTCAGCCTTGAGAGGTAGTGCTCCCATCCCTTTCGATGGCTGTCACGCTCCTTTGCGTTCGGCAGTCCGCTGTGCGTGAAGCGGATCAGTGTCCCCGCATCCCTCGCGATCAGGTCGATCTCGACATGGCTGGAGCCGGGCGGCACGGTCTCGTTGTCTTCCCAGCCAAAACTGTAGGCAAGACGGTGGACCGGGATCACCTCGGTGAACTCACCGCGCGCCACATGGCGACCACCGACATTGACGAGGAACAGACCGCCCGGGGTTGCATCCAAATTCGCTTCGGTCCCGATCCATCGCACGATCTGGTCCGGATCCGTCAAAAGCGCGAACACGGTCGCCTGTGGCGCCGCGACCTCAATCTCTGTGTAAACCGATTCCGCCATTGCTCACTCCAGGTCACATCCGCCCAGGTCACATCCGCATCGAATGCCGTGCATGATTGAAGCGAATGTGGGGAGTTGCAAGAAGATGTTCGAGGCGTAAGCATAAGCTGGTGCCGAGTGACCTTCTACCGATGCTTCTCGCAAACTCGCTTTCATTCCTTCTGGACGACGCCGCGCATATTGGCGGCGGCGGGCGACTTCTATTGCAGCTCTCAACGCATTTGATGGAAGACGGCTTGCCGATCATTGCCGGCGCGCTGGCGCAGGATGCTCCCAACCCGATCATTTCACGCCGCATCTGGCTCTGGCGAGCGCCTAGCGATGAAGTGGTCGAGGCTTTGGGAATAGGCGCCGACCGCCAGAATGCCGATCCCCGGCTCGTGCTGCGGGAGTGGCTTGGTACGACGCGGGCGATCGTGTTCGACGAGGGAGCGGGCGGTGTCGCACCGACTTTGGTGTGGGCGTTCGATCACACCCCGGATGAGGCGCAGTCGGAGCTGCTGCGGCAAATCTCCCGGTTTGCCGCGGCTCCGATGACCGCACTCGCAGAACGGTCTGCGAAACGCGAATTGCTCGAAGCATATTTGGGAAAGCGCAGTGCAGCACATGTGCTCAACGGTCATTCTCGTCGAGTAAAGGGAGAGACGATACGGGCTGCGCTTCTGTGCGCGGACCTTCGAGGTTTCACCGATCTATCCGAGGTTCAGGATGCAGACGAGATCGTATCGGTACTTGATGCCTGGTTCGATTGTGTCGCCGGCGCGGTGCACGCATTTGGTGGCGAGGTTCTCAAGTTTATAGGTGATGGCGTCCTCGCGATTTTCCCGATTGGCGAGCGCGATGCAAGGGCCGCATGTGACGCGGCGGTACGCGCCGTGAAGGCCACGCGCGCCGGGATAGATCATCTCAACCAAACTCGCCGCCGCAATGGGGGCCCTGAGCTCGGATATGGCATTGGCCTGCATGTCGGCGAGATACTTTGGGGGAATATCGGCACTGCCGGCAGGTTGGACTTCACCGCGATCGGCAAGGCTGTAAATCTTGTTAGCCGCATCGAAGGGCTGTGCAAGCCGTTAGGACGGACGGTGCTCGCGTCGACAGTGTTCGAGGCAGAAACTACCGAGCCGATGATCGCCATGGGCAGTCATACGCTAAGAGGAATAGCAGGCGCGCAAACGCTTTTCGGCTTGCCGGAATAGAGCCCAGCCATGCGCGTCGCACGCAGCTTCGCTGGCCGGTGCTAAGGGCCGACTATTCCTGGCTTCCACCCTTCGAGGGAGAGGCGCCAACGAGCCCAATCGCGTGAGCTCGCCGAAACGATCCGTCGCCGGCAGCTTTAGCCTGAATCGGCTCCAGTCACTGGGCCGCGTTTCAGATGGTGTCTTCCCTGACGGAACCCCCTACCCGTCCGACCGTTTACGGCTCATGGCACTGGCGAACGACATCCAAATGGCGGAACGGCACGTTCTGCAAGCTGAGCGGCACATCAAGCGCCAGCGCGCGCGGATCGCTGCACTAAAGCACCGTCGGTTGCCGCGAGGGAAGGCGGCCAACTTCCTGCAGTTGCTTGAAGATGCCCAATCGATGCACCTCCAACACCTATCGCGGTTGTTGGAGCAAGCGTCCCGCGAAAAGACCGAAGCCGGCACATAGACTCGGCGCAAATCCTGAGAAAAGCTTGGTACGCCCAAGGGGAATCGAACCCCTGTTCCCGCCGTGAGAGGGCGGTGTCCTGACCGCTAGACGATGGGCGCGCTCAAGAACCGGCTACATAGGATGACGGCATCGAAAAAGCAACTGGGGTTTCGGACTGTTCCCGGACTTTGCAGACTGCCCCTGTCAACCCTGCCGTTTCGGCTCGATCAGGTCCCAGAGATTGCCGTAGAGATCGGCAAACACCGCCACTGTGCCATAGACCTCGAAGCGCGGCGCCTCGCGAAACTCGACGCCCCTGCCAAGCATCGCCTGATGGTCGCGCGCGAAGTCGTCCGTCTCGAGGAAGAGAAACACCCTGCCGCCGGTCTGGTCGCCGATGCGGCTCGCCTGCGTCTCGCCGGAAGCCTCCGCAAGCAACAGCCGCGCGCCTTGTCCATTTGCCGGCGTGACCGTCACCCAGCGCTTGCCGCCGCCGAGGTCGACATCGTCGGTCAGCACGAAGCCGAGCCGCTCGACATACCAGGCGATCGCCTCGTCATAGTTTTCGACGACGAGCGCCACCGTCGCAATGCAGCGTTTTTCGGCAAAGCCGCTCATTTGTTGCGGGCTCATTTGTTACGGATTGCCGATCATGCGGCGCTCGGCAATGTCGTAGACGAAGATGGAACGGCTGCCGTCGGCAAGCTCGGCATCGATCGACAGCCGATTGCCGGACAGCGACTGGCTGACCACTCTGGCGCGGACCGGCAGCACGATGTCGCCGCTGAGCGGCGCGCCGGCCGGGGCCTGGACGTCGCCGGCGGGTGCCGATCCGGCAACCGGCGCATTGCGGGCTTTGTAGACAAGCGCCCCGATCACCACCATAAGGGCGAGGAACAGCAGGCCGAGATTGACGATCATGAAGCGGATGAGCTTCCTGCGCACCTTTTCGGCAGCGGGGTCGAGCGGCTTCTCTTCATCTTCTTCGTCGATGGGCCGGGCCATGGCTAAACAATCCGCAACGGGTTTCGATGAGCGCTCATAACGAAGAGACCCCGATTTTGATAGGGGATGAATCGACCGGGAACGAAGCCGTCATTCTGGAAGCCGGCGCGGATGCCGCAGGGCAGCGCCTCGACCAATGGCTGGCCGCAAGGCTTGGCCCCGACATTTCACGCAGCCGCGTTCAGGCCCTTATCAAGCAGGGCGCCGTCTCGATCGCCGGCAGACCGGTAGAGGAGGCCAAGCGCAAGATGGCGGTCGGCGAGCACGTCTCGGTCGTCATGCCGGAACCGCAACCGGCCGAGCCGCAGGGCGAGGCGATCCCGCTCGATATCCTCTACGAAGACGACGAGTTGATCGTTATCAACAAGCCGGCGGGTCTGGTCGTCCATCCCGGCGCCGGCAACTGGACCGGCACGCTGGTCAACGCGCTGATCCACCATTGCGGCGACAGCCTCTCCGGTATCGGCGGCGTCAGGCGGCCGGGCATCGTCCATCGCCTCGACAAGGAGACGAGCGGTGTTATGGTGGTGGCCAAGACCGATCGCGCCCACAAGGCGCTGTCGGAGGCCTTCGCCGACCATGGCCGCACCGGCGATCTCGAGCGCGCTTACCTGGCGCTGGTCTGGGGCATTCCGCAGCGGCCGAGCGGCACCGTCGACGCCGCGCTCGGCCGCGCCGCTGACCGCGTCCGCCGCGCGGTGGTTCCCGAAGGACGCGACGACGCCCGCCATGCGGTCACCCATTTCAGCGTGGTCGAACGCTTCGGCGAAGGGCAGAAGGCCTTCGCCACGGCAAGTCTGGTCGAATGCCGGCTGGAGACCGGCCGCACGCACCAGATCAGGGTCCATATGGCGCATATCGGCCATCCCGTGATCGGCGATCCGGATTACGGCCAGGCCTTCCGCACCAAGGCCAACCGGCTGCCGGAGCCGCTGAAAAGCGAGGTCACTGCATTTTCCCGGCAGGCGCTCCACGCCTGGCTCCTTGAATTCCGCCATCCGGCTACCCATCTAACGATGAGGTTCGAGGCGCCGATGCCGAGGGACATGGAGGAACTCGTCGGCGGTTTCCGCAAGCTCTGAGCCGCCATCAAGACGCTTCAAACCAGCCATCAAAAAACCTGACTGGCGTTGTTCACTTAAGCGTGACACACTGTTTTGTGTTGAACAAATGCCTGTCCTTTCTGGTTTTGTTCCTATATACACCCGCTGCCGCGGATGAGCCGATTGGCATTCGCGTCACATGCCCGCCGCGTTTCGGGGGCATCACTCCAATAGAGAGGGGGCGCTAATCATGGCCCAGTCATTACCCAGTATCGTTTCCGGTGAGGGCGGTCTCGCCCGTTACCTGGAAGAAATCCGTCGCTTTCCGATGCTGCAGCCGCAGGAAGAGTACATGCTCGCCAAGCGTTATGCCGAGCATCAGGACACTTCCGCCGCGCACAAGCTCGTCACCAGCCATTTGCGGCTCGTCGCCAAGATCGCCATGGGCTATCGCGGCTACGGCCTGCCGATCGGCGAGGTGATCTCGGAAGGCAATGTCGGCCTCATGCAGGCCGTGAAGAAATTCGAACCGGAGCGTGGTTTCCGGCTCGCCACCTACGCTATGTGGTGGATCAAGGCCTCGATCCAGGAATACATCCTGCGCTCGTGGAGCCTGGTCAAGATGGGCACCACCGCCAACCAGAAGCGCCTGTTCTTCAACCTGCGCAAGGTGAAGGGCAGAATCCAGGCGCTCGACGACGGCGATTTGAAGCCCGACCAGATCGCCGAGATCGCCACGCGCCTCAACGTGTCCGAGGCTGAGGTGGTGTCGATGAACCGCCGCCTGTCGGGCGACGCTTCGCTCAACGCCCCGATCAGGGCGAGCGAGGGCGAGTCCGGCGAATGGCAGGACTGGCTGGTCGACGACCACGAAAGCCAGGAAGAAATGCTGATCGAGCAGGACGAGCTGGAAAACCGGCGCTCGATGCTGTCGGGCGCTCTGTCGGTGCTCAACGATCGCGAGCGGCGCATCTTCGAGGCGCGTCGCCTGGCCGAAGAACCGCTGACGCTGGAAGAGCTGTCGGCCGAGTTCGACATCAGCCGTGAGCGCGTGCGCCAGATTGAGGTGCGCGCCTTCGAGAAGGTACAGGACGCGGTCAAGGCCGCAGCCAAGCGCCAGGCCCAGGCGCTGCGCACCATCGAGGCGCAGCCGGCCGCTTAACAAGCTCGATATCGAAAAGAAAAAGGCGGGGCTTCGGCGCCGCCTTTTTTGTTTTTGACGTCGGCGATTTGGCGAAAGCGGCGAACCAGCCCTTTCTCCCCGTCACTAAACGGGGAGAAATGCCCGGCAGGGCAATGAGGGGCGGCGCCGAGGCTGCGAGATTGCCGTTTCAGGGCAAGACATTCGGAAGCTGCGGCTCGATTACCTCGAAGCGCCGCGCCGCTCCTCATCCGCCCTTCGGCACCTTCTCCCCGTGAACGGGGAGAAGGAAAGCTCACGCCGTCGGCTGCTTGGTCTTTCTCAGATACGGCAGCACCGTCTCGTAGGCGCCGAAGCGCTTGATGGCGTCCTCGTTGGAGACGGCTGCGGTGATGATGACGTCCTCGCCCTGCTTCCAGTTCGCCGGCGTCGCCACCTGGTGCTTGGCCGTCAGCTGGATGGAATCGATGACGCGCAGGATCTCATCGAAGTTGCGGCCAGTGGTCATCGGATAGGTCAGCACCAGCTTGATCTTCTTGTCGGGGCCGATGACGTAGACAGAGCGCACGGTGGCGTTGTCGGCCGGCGTGCGGCCTTCCGAGCTCTCGCCGGCGCCCGCCGGCAGCATCTCGTAAAGCTTGGCGACCTTGAGGTCCTTGTCGCCGATCAGCGGGTAGTTCACCGTCTGGCCGGTAGCGGTCTTGATGTCGGCCTGCCACTTGTCGTGGCTCGATACCGGGTCGACGGAAATGCCTATGATCTTGACGTTGCGCTTCTTGAAGTCACCTTCCAGCCCGGCCATCGTGCCGAGCTCGGTCGTGCAGACCGGCGTGAAGTTCTTTGGATGGCTGAAAAGCACCGCCCAGCCGTCACCGATCCACTGATGGAAATTGATCGTCCCTTGCGTGGTCTCGGCCGTGAAGTCCGGCGCGATATCGTTGATACGAAGGCTCATGACGTGTTCCCTACCCTGTGACATGTCGCCGGCATGGGCCAACCCCAGCGGCGGCTCAACCTTCTATACCGCCGGACGGCCCGGTTCAAAAGGCTTGTGTCTGCAAGCGTGATCGAAGCGGCGGAAAAATTTCGTCTTTTCCTGGAAAAGACAGCAGGATTTTCCGCGACGGATGCTAAAGCATGTCTCCCGAAAGTGGGAACCGGTTTCGGGACAAAGACATGCGAAAAATCAAAAACTGAAGCGCATGGAGCGAATCTGAAAGATCGCGACGCGCTTTAGGGTCCGGACGAGGCGCGCTTTAAGCCTTCTTCACCGCCAGCGTCGTCGCCAGGTCTTCCATGCGCTGGGCAAGCGCCGCGAGCGCCGTGGTCAGCACGCTGTCGCTCTTGTCGGCCTTGGTCAGCGCCTCGTCGCGCGTCTTGCGCAGCGTCAGCACTTCGCTCTCCATGCCCTTGACGCGCTTGTTGAGCTCCGAGAGCTCATCCATCACCATGATGCCGGCCATCACGGTCAGCCGCTGGTCGCCGATCTCGCCGAAGGAATCCTTCAGATGCGCGACATAGCGGTCGAAGCGCTCGGCGAGGTCGATCAGGTGCTCTTCCTGGCCCTCGTCGCAGGCCATCCGGTACTGCTTGCCGTCGATCGAAACCGTCACCTGTGCCATTGGCTTACCTGTCCAGGACCGCGCGGATGGTCTCCATGGCGGTCACCAGCCGGCGCGATACTTCCTTGTTGGCATCTTCCAGCCGTTCGGCGCGGGCCTCGGAGTTGTCGAGCTCCTGCGCCAGCCGCGAGCGGTCGGCATTCATGCGCTGCACCTCGGCCTCGGCTTCCGAATAGTCGCGCTCATGCTCGAGCCGCGCCGCCACGGCGTTTTCCAGCCCTTCCATGGCCTTGCCGAGCCTGGCGATGACTTCTTTGAGGGTCGTTTCCCCGGTCATGGCCTTCGTCCTATGCCCTGCCCGTCACCGAATCGCTCGCGTTCAGAACGCGTTATGTCGGAAAGATTAGGCGCCGGGTGAAGCGCGCGTCAATAAAGCTCTCGCGACTGTCCCCCGCTAACGCTAATGTAGCGCACCCGCCCCCTTCACAAGCCCGGCAAAAGCCGACCGGATTTGTTGACTAAAAGGCCGCGCCTGCTATGTGTCGCGGCATCCTTTCCAAGGGTTCCCCCAAGGCTCCAACCCACTTCCGGAGGAAGCATGACCTCGCGTGAACAACATGACCGGATGGCCAATGCGATCCGTTTTCTCTCCATGGACGCCGTCGAAAAGGCGAATTCGGGTCACCCCGGCCTGCCCATGGGCTGCGCCGACATCGCCACGGTGCTGTTCACCCGCTTCCTGAAATTCGACGCCAAGGCCCCGCACTGGGCCGACCGCGACCGCTTCATCCTGTCGGCCGGCCACGGCTCGATGCTGCTCTACTCGCTCCTGTACCTCACCGGCTATGAGGACATGACGATCGACCAGATCAAGAATTTCCGGCAGCTCGGATCGAAGACCGCCGGCCATCCCGAATACGGCCATGCCGCCGGCATCGAGACCACCACCGGCCCGCTCGGGCAGGGCCTCGCGAATTCCGTCGGCTTCGCGCTCGGCGAGCGCATCATGAACGCCGCCTTCGGCAACGACCTCGTCAACCACTATACCTATGTGCTGGCCGGCGACGGCTGCCTGATGGAAGGCGTCTCCCAGGAAGCCATCGCGCTTGCCGGTCACCTCAAGCTCAACAAGCTGATCGTCTTCTGGGACAACAACAACATCTCAATCGACGGCCCGGTCTCGCTCGCCGACAACACCGACCAGGTCGCCCGCTTCCAGGCCAGCGGCTGGAACGCCAGCCACATCGACGGCACCGATCCGGAAGCGATCGCCTATGCCATCGAAGCTGCACGCCATTCCGACAAGCCGACGATGATCGCCTGCAAGACGACCATCGGCTTCGGCGCCCCGACCAAGGCCGGCACCAACAAGGCGCATGGCTCGCCGCTCGGTGCCGAGGAAATCGCCGGCGCGCGCAAATTCTTCAACTGGGAGTCGCCGCCCTTCGAGGTTCCGGCCGACGTTCTCGACGCCTGGCGCGCTGTCGGCACCGGCGGCGCCAAGGCACGCGCCGATTGGGAAGGCCGCCTCGCCAAGGCCGATGCCCAGCTGAAGGGCGAGTTCGAGCGCCGCCTCGCCGGCAAGCTGCCGTCCAACTTCGATGCCGTCATCGCCGACTACAAGAAGAAGCTCTCGGCCGACAAGCCGAAGGTCGCGACCCGCAAGTCGTCGGAGATGGCACTGGAAGTGATCAACGGCGCGGTTCCCGAAACCATCGGCGGCTCGGCCGACCTCACCGGCTCCAACAACACCAAGACCAGCCAGACCAAGAACATCACGCCGGACGACTACGGCCAGCGCTATGTCCACTACGGCATCCGCGAGCACGGCATGGCGGCTGCGATCAACGGCTTGACGCTGCATGGCGGCCTCATCGCCTATGGCGGCACCTTCCTGTGCTTCTCCGACTATGCCCGCCCCTCGATGCGCCTGGCCTCGCTGATGGGCATCCGCTCGATCTTCGTCATGACGCATGACTCGATCGGCCTCGGCGAGGACGGCCCGACCCACCAGCCGGTCGAGCATCTGGCCGCACTTCGCGCCATTCCGAACCACAATGTGTTCCGTCCGGCCGACGCGGTCGAAACCGCCGAATGCTGGCAGTTGGCGCTGGAGTCCGAAAAGACGCCGTCGACGCTGGCGCTGACCCGCCAGAACCTGCCGACCGTGCGCAACGAGTTCAGCGAGAAAAACCTCAGCGCCTCCGGCGCCTACGAGCTCGCCGCGGCAAATGGCGAGGCGGCGGTGACGATCTTTGCCACCGGATCCGAGGTCGAGATCGCGCTTGGCGCCCGCGAGCTGCTCGAGAAGCACGGCCATCCGACCCGCGTCGTCTCGGTGCCCTGCTTCGAGCTGTTCGACCGGCAGAGCGAGGACTATCGCAAGAAGACGATCGGCAACACCAAGGTGAAGGTCGCCATCGAGGCGGGCATCCGCCAGGGCTGGGACCATCTCATCGGCACTGACGGCATCTTCGTCGGCATGCACGGCTTCGGCGCCTCCGGCTCGATCGAGCAGCTCTATCCGCATTTCGGCATCACCGCGGAGGCCGCGGCGAAGGCGGTGGAAGCGCGCCTGCACGGCGACTGAGCCGTTGCATGTCGCTCAAAAGCGCACAGCGGCTTTGAGCGACATATAGAAGCAGGAAGCCCGTCCGGCGAAGCCATTCAAGGGTTTCGCCGGGCTGGACCAACCTAATCGATTTAAATCTGGGCTCCTGCGGCTGGATTCTTGTGCCATCCGCCGCTATGAAGCTGCGGGCCCATCCGCTTTCCAGCCCCAGGGAGAGAAAAATGACCGTCAGAGTTGCCATCAACGGATTTGGCCGCATCGGCCGCAACATCCTGCGCGCGATCCATGAATCCGGCCGCAAGGACATCGACGTCGTCGCCGTCAACGACCTCGGCCCGGTCGAGACCAACGCGCACCTGCTGCGCTATGACAGCGTGCATGGCCGCTTCCCGCACGAGGTGACGGTCGACGGCGACCAGATCTCGGTCGGCAAAGAGAAGTTCAAGGTCACCGCGATCAAGGATCCGACCCAGCTGCCCTGGAAGGAGCTCGGCATCGACATCGCGCTCGAATGCACCGGCATCTTCACCGCCCGCGACAAGGCCGCCGCGCATCTGACCGCCGGCGCCAAGCGCGTCATCGTCTCGGCTCCGGCCGAAGGCGCCGACCTCACCGTGGTCTACGGCATCAACCACGACAAGCTGACCAAGGACCACGTCGTCATCTCCAACGCGTCCTGCACCACCAACTGCCTGGCGCCGCTTGCTGCCGTCTTGCACGAGACCGTCGGCATCGAGAAGGGCATGATGACGACGATCCACTCCTACACCGGCGACCAGCCGACGCTGGACACCATGCACAAGGACCTCTACCGCGCCCGCGCGGCGGCGCTCTCGCAGATCCCGACCTCGACGGGTGCTGCCAAGGCGATCGGCCTCGTGCTGCCCGACCTCAAGGGCAAGCTCGACGGCATCTCGATCCGCGTGCCGACCCCGAACGTCTCGGTCGTCGACTTCAAGTTCATCGCCAAGCGCTCGACCACCGCGCAGGAGATCAACGAAGCTCTGATCGCCGCCTCCAAGGGCAAGCTGAAGGGCATCCTGGCGGTCACCCATCACCCGAATGTCTCGATCGACTTCAACCACGATCCGCATTCCTCGATCGCGGCGCTCGACCAGACCAAGGTCATGGACGGCAACTTCGTTTCGGTGCTGTCCTGGTACGACAACGAGTGGGGCTTCTCCAACCGCATGGGCGACACGGCCGTCGCCTTCGGCAAGACCATCGCCTGATCGCAGGCTGCCTTTGATCGTGTGAAACGCCCGGCTTCGGCCGGGCGTTTTTCGTTCGACGCCAGCGGCATGGGGCAAAAAACCACGCTGCCGCCTTGCACTGGTCATGTCTTCGCCCCACTCTGCCGTAAAGCGGGAGGGACGGGGATGTGAGGGGCGATTCCGGATGGAGCATGCGATCTATCTTGTAACGCTGGTCGGCACCGCGCTTGTCGTGGCCGCCGCGTTTTCGAGCCTGATCGCCTTCCGCTTCGGCGCCCCCCTGCTGCTCCTCTTCCTCTGCATCGGGCTCGCCACCGGCGTCGACGGCCTCGGTATCGAATTCGATAATGCGCGGCTGGCTTACTTTGCCGGCTCACTGGCTCTAGCCATCATCCTGTTCGATTCCGGTTTCGGTACGCCGCTCAACGCCTTGCGCCAGGCGGCCGGGCCGGCGCTGTCGCTGGCGACCGTCGGCGTCATCCTCACCACCGGCATTTTCGGCGTCGCCGCCTTTTATCTGCTCAACCTCAGCTGGCTGGAATCTTCGCTGCTCGGCGCCGCCGTCGCCTCGACCGACGCCGCCGCCGTGTTCTTCCTGCTGCGCGCCGGCGAGATCCACCTGCGCGAGCGCGTACGTTCGACGCTCGAGGTCGAATCCGGCACCAACGACCCGATCGCCATTTTCCTCACCATCACTTTGGTCGAGATCATTGCGGCCCACGCAAATCCGCAAGCGGATGTTCTCGCCACCAACCTTGCGCTCGGCTTCGTCATCAATATGGGGCTCGGCGCCGTCATCGGCGTGCTTGGCGGCTTCGCCATCGTGCGCCTCGTCGAGCGGCTGAATCTCGACCACGGCCTGCTGCCGATCTTCGTGCTGACGCTCTCGCTGATGGTGTTCGCGGCGGCCGGCGCCGTCGGCGGCTCCGGCTTCCTGGCCGTCTATCTCGCCGGCCTCGTCGCCGGCAATTCCGACATTCGCGCCGTCACCATCCTGAAACGCTTCCAGGACGGCATGTCGTGGCTGGCGCAGATCATCATGTTCCTGATTCTCGGCCTTTTCGCCACGCCGTCGCAGTTCCCGGCGATCATGGTGCCGGCGATTCTGCTCGGCCTTTTCCTGATCTTCGTGGCGCGGCCTTTAGCCGTCTGGCTCTGCCTGACCCCGTTCCGCTTGCCGCGCCCCGAGGTCGCCTTCGTCTCCTGGGTCGGCCTGCGCGGCGCCGTCTCGATCCTGCTTGCCATCACGCCGCTGCTCGGCGGGCTGGCGAACGGCCGCCTGATCTTCAACGTCGCCTTCATCATCGTGCTCGTGTCACTGGTGGTGCAGGGCTGGACCGTCGGACCGCTGGCCCGCCGCCTTGGCCTGATCGTGCCGGCGCGGCTCGGGCCGCTCGACAAGGTCGAGCTCGAGCTGCCGGGCTCGGCGCACCATGAGCTGCTCGCCTATCGCGTGGCGCCAGGCAGCCCGGTGGCGCGCGGCGAGCGCATCCCGCGCTGGGCGCGGCCTTCGCTGGTGCTGCGCGATGGCCGCTCCATGCGCTTCCAGGACATGGGCCGGCTGACCGCGGGCGACCAGGTCTATATCTTCGTTCCGGACCGCTATCCGCGCCTGCTCGATAAGCTTTTCGCCAGCCGCGCCGTGGTCGACCCCGAGGATGCGGATTTCTTCGGCGCCTTCGCCGTCGATCCGGCCCGCTCGGCTGGAGAGCTGGAAGCCGCCTACGCGCCAGGCCTCACCGAGGCCGAGCAGAAGCTCACCGTCGCCGCGCTGGTCACCGAGCGGCTCGGCGGCCACGCCGAATATGCCGACCGCGTGATGATCGGCCCGATCGAGCTGATCGTGCGCGATGTCGACGAAAAGGGCCGCATCACCGGGCTTGGCCTGTCCTTCGAGCCGACCGCGCCGGTGGCTCGGGTGCCGGTTTTCCTGAGCGCCGGCGAGATCGCCGACCGCATCGCCGCCTTCATCCGCGACTGGCGCAAACCCGCAGAAGCGCCTGTCGCGGTGCCATCCGCCGAGGACGCTCCGGCGCCCGATCCTGTGGCGCAAAAAGCGGCAAGCGAGAGCTGACGTCACACAACGACATCATTTTTGCGCGCGCCCTTCAATGCAGCCCTTGCATCGTCGCCGGTGCCGGGTAAGGTCCCCGCGTTTTCGCGGAAAGGAACGACCATGGCCGGCTTCAAGACACTCGACGATATCGGCGCCGTCAGCGGCAAGCGCGTTCTGGTGCGCGTCGACCTCAATGTGCCGGTAGCGGACGGCAAGGTGACCGATGCCACGCGCATCGAGCGCATCGCGCCGACCATTTCCGAGCTCTCCGGCAAGGGCGCCAAGGTGATCCTGCTCGCGCATTTCGGCCGTCCCAAGGACGGCCCCTCGGCAGAATTCTCGCTGGAGCCGATCGCCCGCGCGACGGCGCAAGTGCTTGGCCGCCCGGTCCGCTTCGCCGCCGACTGCATCGGCGACAAGGCGGCGGAAGCGGTCGCCGCCATGAAGGACGGCGACGTCCTGCTTTTGGAAAACACCCGCTTCCACAAGGCCGAAGAGAAGAATGAGCCGGCCTTCACCGAAAATCTCGCCGCCAATGGCGACATCTACGTCAACGACGCTTTTTCCGCTGCGCATCGCGCGCACGCGTCGACCGAGGGCCTGGCGCACCGGCTGCCGGCCTATGCCGGCCGCACCATGCAGGCCGAGCTCGAAGCGCTGGAAAAGGGTCTCGGCAATCCGGTGCGGCCCGTGGTGGCCATCGTCGGCGGCGCCAAGGTCTCGACCAAGATCGACCTTCTGATGAACCTGGTGAAGAAGGTCGATGCGCTGGTTATCGGCGGCGGCATGGCCAACACCTTCCTGGCCGCGCGCGGCACCGATGTCGGCAAGTCGCTCTGCGAGCATGACCTGGCCGGCACCGCCAAGCAGATCATGATCGAGGCGGCGGAAGCCGGCTGCGCCATCATCCTGCCCGCCGACGGCGTCGTGGCGAAGGAATTCAAGGCGGGTGCTGCGAGCGAAACCGTCGCCATTGCGGACGTGCCGGCCGACGGCATGATCCTCGATGTCGGCGCAAAGACCGTGAAAAGCGTCACCGACTGGATCGACCGTGCCGCGACCCTGGTGTGGAACGGCCCGCTCGGCGCCTTCGAGATCGAGCCTTTCGATCACGCGACGGTGGCTGCGGCCAAGCACGCTGCGGCTCGCACCAGGGAAGGTAAGCTTGTCTCGGTCGCCGGTGGCGGCGACACGGTGGCAGCGCTCAACCATGCCGGCGTCGCCGACGACTTCACCTATGTCTCGACCGCCGGCGGCGCTTTCCTGGAATGGATGGAAGGCAAGCCGCTGCCCGGCGTCGAGGTGCTGAAGCAATAGCCTATCAACATTCGGCGAGAACGTTCGCAGCTCGAAGACTTTCAATCGATTCACGCTTTCCGGCGTCATTCCTTTGGCGGTAGTGTTCTGCTGAAGCAATTCCAGGAAAAGTGCGCAGCGGTTTTCCGTCCGGAATTGCGGGAAAACGCAGGCCTGAAGCGGTCAGCGGGCTGACCGCCCCAGGCGCGGAATGAAACCGTCAAGGAGAGCACCATGAGCGAACGTCTCGAAGACATAGCCGCCGCGATCGTGGCCGATGGCAAGGGCCTTTTGGCCGCCGATGAGAGCTCTGGCACCATCAAGAAGCGCTTCGACGTCATCGGCGTCGAATCGACCGCCGACAGCCGGCGCGACTATCGCGAGATGATGTTTCGCGCCAAGGAGGCGATGACCAAGTACATTTCCGGCGTCATCCTCTATGACGAGACGATTCGTCAGAAGGCCGCCGACGGCACGCCGCTGATCGACATCATCAAGGCCTCCGGCGCGATTCCGGGCATCAAGGTCGACCTCGGCGCCAAGCCTCTCGCCGGCTTTCCGGGCGACACCATCACCGAGGGTCTCGACGGCCTGCGCGAGCGGCTGGCGGAGTATTACAAGCTCGGCGCCCGCTTCGCCAAATGGCGCGCGGTGATCGACATCGACGTCGCCAAGGAAGTGCCTTCGGCGACCTCGATCGGCTCCAACGCGCACGCGCTTGCCCGCTACGCGGCGCTCTGCCAGGAGGCCGGCATCGTGCCGATCGTCGAGCCGGAAGTGCTGATGGACGGCGCCCACTCGATCGATACCTGCTATGAGGTGAGCAAGGCGACGCTGCTGAAGCTCTATGGCGAGCTCTATGCGGCGCGCGTCGTGCTGGAAGGCACCATCCTCAAGCCCAACATGGTCATCTCCGGCAAGAAATCGGGCAAGAAGGACAATCCCGAGGAAGTCGCAGAGAAGACGATCAAACTGTTCCGCGAAACCGTGCCCGTGGCGGTGCAAGGCATTGCCTTCCTTTCCGGCGGCCAGGACGACGAGGAGGCGACGGCCAATCTCAATGCCATCAACGTGATCGGCCCGCATCCGTGGAAGCTCTCCTTCTCCTATGGCCGCGCCTTGCAGGCCGCCGCGCAGAAGGCCTGGAGCGGCAAGGCCTCGAACGTCGCCGCCGGCCAGGCGGCCTTCATCCACCGCGCCCACATGAACCATCTGGCGGCGCTGGGCAAATGGCGGCCGGCCCTCGAAAAGGCCGCCTGACACCTCGCTTTTCTCAATGCACCGAAAACCCGGACCATTTGAACTGACCCCCGAAAGTTGGACACAACCTTCGGGGGTCAGTTCACATTGGCCCGGGTTTTGTTTTTCGCGACCGCCATCCCCACTTTTGAAGCTGCCGAAAGCGCGCAGGCCATGTCGGGTCGCGCCCATGTCGAACGTCCTTGGCAGGAGAGGACAGGAGATGGTCATGCATCGCAACACCGTGGTTTCGCGGGAGGACTGGTTCGAGGCGCATAGAAAACACCTCGAGCGCGAGAAGGAGCTGACGCGGTTGCGCGATTGCATCGCCGCCGAGCGGCGGCAGCTGCCCTGGCTCAAGCTCCGCAAGGATTATGTCTTCGAAAGCGAACAGGGACCGAAGCGTCTCGCCGAGCTGTTCGCCGGCAAGAGCCAGCTGATCGTCTACCATTTCATGATGACGCCGGGCTCCGACCACCGCTGCGAAGGCTGCTCGTTCCTGGCCGACCATATCGATGCCGCCGACCAGCATCTCAAGCACCACGACGTCTCGCTGGTCGTCATCTCGCGGGCGCCGCTGGCCGAGCTCCTGCCCTACAAGCAGCGTATGGGCTGGAAATTCGACTGGGTGTCGTCCTACGCGTCCGACTTCAACTTCGACATGCAGGTCTCCTTCACCGAAAGGCAGATCGCGGCCGGCGGGACGATCTATAATTTCGAGAAACGCCCGCTGCGATCGAAGGACCTGCCCGGCACCAGCGTCTTCTATCGCGACGAATGCGGCGACATCTTCCTCACCTTTATGTCGCGCGCGCGCGGCGGCGACGCGCTGATCGGCGCCTACCACTATCTCGACATGACGCCGAGAGGGCGCAACGAGACCGGCCCCTATCATGGCCTGATGGACTGGGTGCGCCTGCACGACGAATACCAGGACAGGACCAAGGATCGGCCGGACTGCTGGGAGTGACCTGCCTCGTTCACCTCCGTCGAAACATGCGCTAAGAGCAATTCCAGGAAAAGTGTAACGGTTTTCCGTCCGGAATTGCGTAAAAACAAATGGTTAGAGCAGTTCAGCGTTTCCGTGAAACGATGAACTGGTCTAACGCTTCCCACTATTCAATGGATTTGGCATGCAGCGCCTGCTCGCCCTCGTCACCTGGCTCGCTTTTCCGATCTATGTCTGGCAGGGCCTTGGCGTGCGCCGCCGCACCAGCCGCATGCTGCCGGCGCAAGGCCCGGTCTTGCATGAGATACCCGGCACGGCCCCGGGAATCGCATTGTTGGTCCTGGGCGATTCCTCCGCCGCATCGGTTGGCATCGAACAATCGGAGTTCGGGCTCGCCGCGCAGCTAGCCGGCCTGATTGCCGAGAGCACCGGCTGCAGCGTGCGTTGGCGCGCCGCCGGCTTCAACTCGGCGACATCCGGCCAGATCCGCGATTACGTCCTGCCCAACCTGTCGGCCGATCCGTGGACGCATATCGTGCTTGCCATCGGCACCAACGACACCAAGAATTTTCATTCCGTGCCGCGCTTCAAGAAGGAGTTCGGCGGTCTGCTCTATGCGCTGCGCGCCAAGTGGCCGCAAGCGCGTGTGATCTGGTCGCCGGTGCTGGAATTCACCCGCGCGCCGGCGATGCCGCCATTGCTCGGCAAGATCCTCGAAATCCGCGCTATCGCGATGAACCGGCTGGGCGAGCGCCTCTGCAACGAGCGCGGCGCGGTTCCGGCCGCTCGCCTGCCGATCACCGATCCCCAAGCCGGTTTTGCCTCCGATGGCTTTCATGCCTCGGAAGCGGGCTATCGCGCCTGGGCCGAGCACCTGGTGGATTTTGTGCTGGGAGACGAGGTCCCCATCCCGATTTGAGGTATTCAGGCCCAATGGCCTAACACGGCCGCCAGCGAGATCGCGGCCATCGCAAGCAGCGCCAGCTTCCAGAAATCGCTGCGGCGCTTGAGCCCCGGCCAGCCGAGCGGCTTGATGATCTGGATCAGCATGATGCCGATGATGACAAGGGCGAGGAGTTTCGTCATGCCGCCTTTGACCAGTATCGCCGGCGGCTGTCAAAGCCGTTCTTGGCGCTTCCGGCAGCCGCGTCGCTCCTGACAAACAGGCGGTTTCGCGGTGCTTCGCCAACCTTTCTGGCGCCTGCTCCGTCGGCCTGCCAACCTCCTGACAGACTGCTGTCAGGAGGGGTGTGAGATACTGCTCCCATCGAAAAAGAGGAGCCTGGTCATGAACGGTTTTACGCTACTGCGCAGTGTGCAGCACTATGTCGGCAAGATCCGCACCGTGCGGAATGAGATTCGCACGCAGCGCTTCCTGAACACTTTGCCGGCGGACATCCGCAAGGACATCGGTTGGCCGGACCTTTATGACGGCCGCGTGCGCAAGAACTGAAATTTTTCGGCGCACGACTTGGATAGTGACTGTGTCGCGCCCAGATGTAATGTCGGTTGAAACGCCGGATTTCAGGAAAAACATGGCTGTTGTCTGGTGGATAGGACGCAGCCTCCTGACAGTATGTTGTCAGGAGGCATGCGGTAGTTGGAGCAGCCTCGAACCTGACAGCAACGATTTCGGTCCGCCCATCAGAGTGACCTTCGCATGGTGAAAAGCTGGAACGACAGGCTGAATACGCCAGGCATCAACGGCATCAAGCCGTCGCCACGCACTGTCGGCGACGTCGTCGAAGGCCAGTCGATGCTGGTGCCGACGGCGCGGCAAGTCGATGATTTCATCCGCTCGATCCCCGAAGGCGTTGAGATGGATGTGCGCGCGCTGCGCACCGCTTTGGCCATCGAGCACGGCGCCGAAGTGACATGTCCTTTAACCATCGGCTATCATTTGCGCACTGTCGCCGAGGCCGCCAACGAAGATCTTGAGCGCGGCATGGCGTTGAGCGATGTCGCCCCCTTCTGGCGCGTGCTCGACGCGAAGACGCCGACGACGGGCAGATTGTCCTTCGGTGCACAATTCGTCGCCGCGCAGCGCAAGCGCGAAGGCCTGAAGCCATAAACCCCCTGGGAGAAATCGATGCGCCGCGCCGACAGACTTTTCCAGATAGTGCAGCATTTGCGCGGGGGCCGATTGGTCACTGCGCAGAAGCTCGGCACGTGGCTCGAGGTTTCCGAGCGGACCATCTACCGCGACATAGCCGACCTGCAGTCGACCGGCGTGCCGATCGACGGCGAGGCGGGTGTCGGTTACATGATGAGGGAGGGTTTCGACCTTCCGCCGCTGATGTTCACGCGTGACGAGATCGTGGCGCTGGTTGCCGGCGCCCGCATGGTGCGCGCCTTCGGCGGCGCCGCCATGGCGAGGGCCGCCGACGAAGCGCTGGTCAAGATCGGCGCCGTGCTGCCCGATAGTGAAAAGGACCGCATTGCGCGCACCGAGATCCACACGCCGATGTGGGTGGTGAGCGATGCCGCGCGCGAAGCGATCGACCTGATCGAACGCGCCATCGAGAAGCGCCAGGTGCTGACCATAGATTACTCGGACGAGGCCGGCCGCGGCACCGCGCGCGACATCCGGCCCCTGGGCCTCTGGTTCTGGGGCAAGGTCTGGACCCTGGTCGCCTGGTGCGAGATGCGCGACGATTTTCGCGCTTTCCGCATCGATCGCATCGCCTCGGTGGTCATCGCCGGCCGCATCTACAAGCCGGAGCGCGGCAAGCAGCTCGCCGACTTCTATCGCGCCGTGGAGCGCAGCGAGGACTATGGCATGGCGCCCGACCGCGCGGCGCGGACCTGATCCTCCCCAGCCGCCGCCGACAAAAAAGCCCGCTCGAAGCGGGCTTTTTTGTCGGGTTTAGAGACCCTTATTCCTCTTCCTCGTCGTCTTTCTTGTCTTTCGACTTCAGCGCCGAAAGCTTGGCGAAGACGGCGTTGGCGTCGAGCTCGGCATCTTCGTCCTTCGGCTTCTCCGGCGCCGGCGTCAGCCTCTCGGTCAGCGCAGCCGGCAGCAGTGTGTCGCCGGCAACCGGCTGTGCCTGCTCGCGGCCGCGCGAGGCGCGGTTGACTTCCAGGTCGAGGTCGATCTGCGAGGTGAGACCCAGCGTCACCGGGTCCATCGGCTGCAGGTTGGCCGAGTTCCAGTGCTTGCGCTCGCGGATCTGCTCGATCGTCGACTTGGTGGTGCCGACGAGACGGGCAATCTGGGCATCCTTGAGCTCGGGATGGTTGCGCACCAGCCACAGGATCGCGTTCGGCCGGTCCTGGCGCTTCGACAGCGGCGTGTAGCGCGGACCCTTGCGCTTCGATTCCGGCACCCGCACCTTGGGGTCGGACAGCTTCAGCCGGTGGTTCGGCTCCTTCTCGCCGCGCGCGATCTCGTCGCGGGTGAGCTGGCCGGTCATGATCGGGTCCATGCCCTTGATGCCTTGCGCCGACTCGCCGTCGGCGATCGCCTTGACCTCCAGCGGATGCAGCCCGCAGAACTGCGCGATCTGCTCGAAGGAGAGCGCGGTGTTGTCGACCAGCCAGACGGCGGTCGCCTTGGGCATCAGCAGCGTATTGGCCATATCAAAAATCCTTCTCGTTCGCCCGCGTTCCCGCGCGGGCGGTGGTTTTAGAGCCACCAAAATGGGAAATTCGCGGCCTGTATAAACGCTCCGTCACGATTTCGCAATGTTTTTGGGAGGGAAGGGTCTGCGGCCCGAAAAAGACAAAACCCGCTGGACAGGATCCAGCGGGTTCGGAACCGGAGACGAGCAAGCGTCTGCGACGGCTCTGGCTTCGAGGCCGCGGCCCGGCCTTGCGGCCGGGTCGCGCTTGAAATCAAAGAGCCTGGCGGGCGATACGCTCGATGTCGGCGCGGTTGATGCCGAGGTCGTTCAGCTGACGGGCGTTGAGGCGGTTCAGCTCACGCACGGTCTCGTTGTACAGGCGCCAGTTGCGGAAAGCGCGGATCGGGTTCATGTCAGTCCTCCATTCGTGGATCAATTGTTTCGATGCCGCGTAAATAGGCACCCTTGCCTACGAATTGAACGGACGCTTTTGCATGGCGGCAATGCATTTTGTGCAATGCAGCATTAAGCATTGTTGAACCTGTTGCTGACGATGCCTGAGGTCTGTTGAGATTCAGGTCAGGCCGAGCCGAGAATGGTGGCTTCCGAGAACCGGCCTACGCCGGCCGTAGCCTTCATAGAGCGGAAACACTTATGACGTCTTCGGCCGGCGAAGGCCGGAGCGGAGCGTACTTTAAGTACGTGAGCACCGGCCTACGCCGGCCGTAGCCTTAACTGTCACATCACTCATGAGTGCTTCGGCCGGCGAAGGCCGGAAGCGCAGGAAGTCACCGTTCGCAGGCCGGCATCACCTGAATATCGACGGACCTCAGCCGACGTCGAGCACGATCTTGCCGATATGCTCGCCCTCCTCCATCCGCTCATGCGCCCGCCAGGCTTCCGTCAGCGGAAAGATCATGTCCATGACCGGGGCGACCTTGCGGGTGCCGAGCAGCGGCCAGACCTGGGCCTCGAGCGCGGCGGCGATCCCCGCCTTGAATTCGACAGTGCGGGGCCTGAGCGTCGAGCCGGTATGGACAAGGCGCTTGACCATGAGCTTTGCGAAATCGGCGCTGGCGACAGCGCCGGCCTGCACCGCGATCTGGACGATGCGCCCTTCGATCGCCGCGGCATCGTAGTTGCGCGCCACATAATCGCCGCCCACCATGTCGAGGATGACGTCGGCGCCTTTGCCGCCGGTTGCGTCCTTGACCCCGGCGACGAAGTCCTGCTCGCGATAATTGATCGCCCGGTCGGCGCCGAGCTTCAGGCAGGCGTCGCACTTCTCCTTGCTGCCGGCGGTGGTGACGACATAGGCGCCGAAGGCCGACGCCAGCTGTATGGCGGTGGTGCCGATGCCGGATGAGCCGCCATGAACGAGCAGGGTTTCGCCTTTCTTCAGCCCGCCCCGCTCGAACACATTATGCCAGACGGTGAAATAGTTCTCCGGCACGGCGGCGGCCTCGGAATAGGTGAAACCGGCCGGGATCGGCAGCACGCTGCCGGCATGGACCTTGACATATTCGGCATAGCCGCCGCCCGGCGTCAGCGCGCAAACCCGGTCGCCGATGCGCCAGCGCGATATCTCGTCGCCGAGCGCAGCGACTTCGCCGGCCGCCTCGAGGCCGGGCAGGTCCGAGGCGCCCGGCGGCGGCGGGTAGGCGCCCTTGCGCTGCTGCACGTCCGGCCGGTTGACGCCGGCGGCGTGCACGCGGATGAGGATTTCGCCGGGACCAGGCGCGGGCACGTCGCGCGTCTCCGGCTTCAGCACCCTGGGGCCGCCCGGCTGCGAGATCGCGACAGCCGTCATCTTTGCCGGAATCTTCTGCCCGCTTGCCATGGCTTCCCATCTCCTTGTGCCGGCATCCGAAAATCAGAATCGATTTTCGGAGAAGCGCGAAGCGCGACACAAAAACTACCTTGGCCGGTTATTTGCATCGGCGCCCCTGCCCTATGTATGCTGATTGCCAAACCAGGCAAATGGCCAATGAGGGAGGAGCGACGATGGCGATCTTCGACGACGAACCCAGGAAGAAGCCGCGCCCGCATGAGATCGGCCAGGATCTCTCGCTGCTGTCCGTCGACGAATTGTCCGAGCGCATTGCCCTGCTGCGCGAAGAGATTGCCAGGCTGGAAGCCGAACGGACGGCCAAAGGCTCCACCAAATCCGCTGCCGAGGCGCTGTTTCGCCGCGGATAATCCGGCCGGCGTGTCCGCCCGCCCCGGAAAAGCCTGAAAGCGACTGCCAGACCTGTACTCTGAAGCAGAGCTGCGCTCTGAAATTTCCAGCCGGATCAGCCCATGTTCGCAACCTACCGACCGATCCTCTCGCTGCTGCGCGGCACTGCGTTCCTGCTGGCGGCGTCGGGCCTGCACGGCTTGCTTTTGCCGCTGCGCGGCCAGGTTGAAGGGTTCTCGACCGCCTCGCTCGGCCTGATGGGCACGGCCTGGGCCGGCGGCTTCGTCACCGGCTGCTTCTTCGCGCCGCGGCTGGTGCGCCGGGCCGGCCATGTCAGGGCCTTCGGCGCCTTCGCCGCCTCGGGGGCGATCATCGCGCTGCTCACCGGCCTCATCATCGACGAGTATTTCTGGATCCTGCTGCGCGCCTTCACCGGCTTCACCATGGCCGGCGCCTTCATGGTCATCGAAAGCTGGCTGAACGAGAAGGCCACCAACGAGAACCGCGGCACCGTCTTCGGCCTCTATATGATGGTCACCTACGCTTCCATCATGGGCGGCCAGATGATCGTCGCCGGCGGCGACGTAAGATCGGCCTCGCTGTTCATGATCACCGGCATCCTGTTCTGCCTGTCGCTCATTCCGACCGCCGTCTCGACGCAGTCGCATCCCAAGCCGCTGCAGGACGTCAAGCTCGACGTCAAAGGCCTTTATGCCAATTCTCCGGTGTCGGCGGTGGCCTGCCTGCTGATCGGCATCGCCAATGGCGCCTGGGGCACGCTCGGCGCCGTCTATGGCGCCCGTATCGGCATCTCCACCGCCGAGATCGCGCTGATGATGAGCCTTGTGGTCGTCGCCGGCGCGGCCATGCAGCTTCCCGCGGGGCGGCTTTCCGACACCACCGACCGCCGCTTTGTGCTCGCCGGCGCCGCCTTCGGCGCGGCGCTGGTCGCGGTGCTGATCTTCCTGATCGAGCCGCATGCGGGCGTCTTCGTCATCGTGCTGACCGCCGCCTACGGCGCCTTCGCCTACACGCTCTATTCGATCGCCGTCGCGCATGCCAACGATCACGCGCGGGCGGAGGATTTCGTAAAAGTGTCGGGCGGCCTGCTTCTGCTTTACGGCTTCGGCACCATGATCGGGCCGCTGCTGGCCGCCGCCCTGATGGGCTGGCTGCGGCCGGAAGGGCTCTTCCTCGCAACCGCGCTCGCGCATCTTAGCCTGGCCGGCTACACGCTGCTGCGCATCCGCGCCCGTGCGCCGGTTCCGATCGAAAACCGCGATGCCTTCAAGACGCAGCCGGCCGACCGCGCCGTCACGCCCGAAGCCCTGCGGCTCGATCCGCGCACAAAGGTTGAAGCCGATAGTTGAGATTTGGAAAACTTTGCCTCACAAATAAGGCATGATGTTTTCCGACGCCTTCGTGGCGATAGCCGATCCCAACCGGCGCTATCTGTTGGAGGAGCTCCGGCGTGGCCCCAAGACGGTGAACGAATTGGCCGCCGGGTTGCCCGTTTCACGCCCGGCCGTTTCGCAGCACCTGAAAGTCCTGCTCGACGCCGGCCTGGTCAACGCCAAGGCGGAGGGCACCAGACGGGTCTATGCCGTCAGCGCCGCCGGTTTCCTCAGGCTCAACATCTGGCTCGACCAGTTCTGGGAAACAGCGCCGGGGGAATAGTCTTTGGCCGTGAATGCATGTCGCTCAGAAGTGTGCAGCGGTTCTGACACAATGACATGCATCAAAGTCGATTCCGCCATGCTAAGGTTTCCGAGCGTTCCGTAAAAACGTCACGTCCGGTTTTTCGTTGCGCCGTGCCGAGAGAGATGGGCAGTGCTTTGAAACTATGGCGCCTTTCGGCGAAGCTGACGGGGGACGACCCGACTGACACTGGTGTCGAACAGGCGCGGCCCTCTCGATGAAACCGGTGGCGACCCATAGCTTGAGAGCGCTTCAGGCGGGGGGTGCTGACTGCCACGTCGGCACCATCCGAGAACCGCGAACGCGCATTCGCGCAAGATCGGAATCGTGCGTCTTTGAGGATCGAATTTCCCGATGGAGAATTGCGGACTGGCTGCGAGGAGCTAATGCAAATAGTATCGCTGGTCCAAGCGATCTACACGCCGCAAGAGCAGGCGGCCATGTCCGGTGGCAATGCCCCTGCGTACTGCCGCATCGACGAAAACCATCCGGCATAGATGTCTGGAAAGATGCGCGCCTTTCAATTCCTTCCGATCGATGGTCTGGCTCCCTATGTCGACAGGATTTGGGGATGGGAAACTGTCGGCGGCGAGCGGGTCGACTTGCCTGTGCTGCTTCCCGGAACCGGGGCGGAACTGTATTTCCACTACCGTACGCCGTTCAGGCGATCGGTGAGTGATGGCGCGCCGGAAACCTGTTCCGTCGCCCACTTGTTCTACATTCGCCGCCGGCCGTTGGCATTGTTGCCATCAGACGACGTTGGTTTCGTCGCGGTGCGCTTCCGGGCCGGCATGATACATCGATTTGTCGACATGCCGGGCAGGGACATGATGGATCGTGCGCCTTCCGCGGAGGACCTGTGGGGTGCGGCGGGCCAAGAGTTGGCCTGGCGTGTAGCCGGCGCGGAGGCGCTGTCCACCCGGCTCCGGCTGATCCAGCGCTTCCTTGCAGAACGCCTGTCCCGAGCGGCGCCGGACATCGTCTTCGAACGCGCAATGGGCATGCTGTATGGCGATCCTGCCAACCTTGCGATCGACCGATTGACGGACTGCATCGGACTCGGGCGCCGTCAGTTGGAACGCCGTTCGCTAGCATTGCCGGGCAGACACCAGTCGAGATTCGTAGTCTGGGACGCTTCCAGAAGACGGTTCGCGCCCTGATGCTGAATGATAGCGCAAGGACCACAGACGCGGCGCTGGCATACGGCTATTACGATCAGGCTCACTTTATCCGCCACTTCCGCGAGCTGGTTGCGGAGTCTCCGCAGCGCTACCTCAGAGAGGCTCGCGCCAGGACGCATTTTTACAATACTTCCCGCTGGGCTGGAGCGATGGTGATGGCTCCTTCACACCTCTAGGAGATTGTCATCATGCATCTTTTGCTGGCGGAATTGAGTGCCCGTCCGGCCTGTGCCGGCGAAGTCGAAGGGATTCTGCGCAAGCTAGTGGATATCGCAAGCGGCGAAGATGGGAATGTGCGCTATGCCGTGCATCGGCGGAAGGAGGATCCCAATGCCTTTGTCGTCTACGAGCTCTATCGAGACGCGGGGGCGTGTGACGCGCACCTCGCATCTCAGCCGGTGAAGGAGGCGTTGGAGCGTTTCGAGACGCTGCTGAGTGCGCCGCCGCGGCTCGTTTTCTGTGATTTGGTCGCCGCGGCGGAGTAGGACTGCTTAGCTGGACCGGCTTTCCCCATGCAGCGACGATACGCGAAGCATTTGACAGGTAGAGGGCGGCTCGCCGTTTCCGTGAAATGGTGAAACGCTCTACTGCTTCATGTCGCCAGTTCCAGTGCCGCCCCGAGCGCGTCGAGCAGTTCGCCGGTGCCGTGCTCGCGGGTGGCCGGTGAGTCGATGCCGTCGAAGAAAGCCCCCTGCTCCGTCAGGATCAGCCGCGTTCCCCTGCCTTCCGCGATGAGCTCTATCGTCGCAAGCGACACCGACACTCGGGTTTCGCCGAACAACAGCTCATAGCTGTAGACGATGCGCTGGTTCGGCACGATGTCCTGATAGACCGCATTGTAGAAATGCATCTGCCCATCGCTCGGGCAACCGGCATTCATCTCCTTGCCGCCAATACGAAAGTCCATTTCATGCCGGCTCGGCATCGGGTTGTCGGGATCGAAAAACCAGCACTTCTTGGCGGCCGGATCGCTCAGCGCGAAATAGACCCTTTCGGGCGCCACCGGATAGACGCGCTCGATGACGAAGGTGGAATGGACGACGGATCGTTCGGTCATGGCGGCGTTCCTCAGTTTTGGTCTTTGGTTGTTTCGGCGAGAAAAACACCGAGCCGATCCAGCCGGCGCTCCCAGGCGAGCCGTCGCTCGTTGATCCAGCGCTCGGCGGCGCTCAGCGCCTGCGGTTCGATCCGGCAGGTGCGCACCCGGCCAAGCTTCTCGGTGCTCACCAGGCCGCTCGCCTCGAGGACGTTGAGATGCTGGACGACGGCCGACAGCGACATCGCCAGCGGTTCGGCCAGCTGGCTGACCGAGGCCGGCCCGCGCGACAGCCGTTCCACCATCTGGCGCCGCGCCGGATCGGCGAGCGCCTGGAACATGAGGTCGAGCTGGGCCGGATCGTGCAGCATCGCCGGCTAGCCGTTGTTGTACGGAAAGAACTTGAAGTAAGGTCCCGCTTCCTCGATCACGCGGGCGAAGGACGGGCGCGCGAGCAGCCGGTCGTGATAGCGCCTAACGGCGGGGAACTCGTCGCCGAACGGCTCGACCTTGTTGGCGTAGAATAGCGCCGGCGAGGCCGAGCAGTCGGCCATGGTGAAGATCTCGCCGACCGCCCAGGTCCTCCCTCTCATCTCCTGTTCGACGATGGCGTAGGAATTGCGCAGCTGCGCGCGCGCCTGCTCGACCCCGAACGGATCGGTCTTGTCCTTTGGACGCAGCCGGTCGCCGACGATCTTCTGCATCGGCTCCTGCATGTAGAAGTCGTAGAAGCGGTCGGCTTGGCGGACCTTGATGGCGAGGTCGATGTCGGCGGGGACGAGCTCGACCGGCCCGGGGTAATAGGCGGCGAGATATTCGATGACGATGGTCGATTCCAGCACCGTGCGGTCCCTGGCGTCGTCGCGCAGGGCCGGCATCTTGCCCGTCGGCGAAACCTTCAGGAATGCCGAACGCGACTGCGCGTCACCGAGATCGACGATCACCGGAGAGAAAGGCGTGTCGTTCTCGTAGAACGCGATGAGCGGCTTCCAGCAGAAGGAAGCGAGCGGATGGAAATGCAGCGTCAGGGACATCTTTTCTCCTGTCGTCGGATACAATACTGAAGTGACCACTTAACTATTTTTGTAGACCGCCGGAGTCAAGGCCGGCCTCTTCGACTAGCGATGCGTCGCGATGGCTTCGATGATTTGCGGCCAGTCGTTGCGGTGCAGTTCGTGGCCGCCGCCTTCGATCCGCACCAGCCGGGCGCCGGGAACGGCTTTAGCGAGCGCCTCGCCATGCTCGATCGGAAAGAGCGGATCGGCGGTGCCATGGATGACGAGCAGCGGCATCGTCAGGTCCTTTATCCGCCGCTCCGGCCCGCCGCCTTTGAGCAGGAAATGGTTGGAGGCGCTGGCGAGGCCGGCGGAACGGTCGTAATCCTTCTCGATCGCCGCGCGAGTCCGTTCGCTGTCGAACGGGTGCAGGGTGCTGGCAATGGCGCGAGCGTCCTTGACCATGAAGTCGAGCACCTGTCCCCGATTCGACCAGTCGACATTGGCGCCTTCCGCGGAATGCTCCTTGTAGGCCTGACTTACCCCCGGCAACCCGGAGGTATCGACGCCGAGCGGCGAGCTGGAGATCACGGTGAGCGCGCCGACGCGCATCGGATATTTCAGCGCCACGATCTGCGCGATCATGCCGCCCATCGACATACCGACGACATGCGCCTTGCGGATGTCGTGATCGTCGAGCACGCGGATGGCATCGTCGACCATGTCCTCGAACGCATAGGGCGGCTCGCCCGGTGTGTATTTGGTCGAGAGACCCGTATCGCGATTGTCGTAGCGGATGACGAAACGGCCGCGCTCGGCGAGCTGCCGGCAGAAGGCTTTCGGCCACCAGAGCATTGAGGCCATGGCGCCCATGATCAAAAGGATCGCCGGATCGGCCGGATTGCCGAAACTCTCCGAGACGATTTCAGGACGTGGCAAAGCGGACATCATGCTCTTCCTTCTCTCAATCCGATTGCATTTTGCAATCAGTTGCACGATAATGAAACCGATATAATAATGCAACCGGTTTTGGGAGACTGTCATGAACACCGAGCACCGCTCCGGCTGCCCGATCAATCTATCGCTCGAGGTTTTCGGCGATCGCTGGAGCCTGATCATCCTGCGCGACATGATCTTCGGCGGCCGGCGCCATTTCCGCGAACTGCTCAATGGATCGCTGGAAGGCATAGCCTCCAACATCCTGGCCGACCGACTAAGGCGGCTGATGGAACTCGGCCTGCTGACCAAGGCCGACGATCCCAGCCACAAGCAGAAAGCGATCTACAGCCTGACCGAGATGGCGATCACGCTGGTGCCGATCATGGCGCATCTCGGCGCCTGGGGCGGGTATGGCTTCCGGTCAGCGAGGAACTGTCGATCCGCGCCGAGCTTCTCGAAAACGGCGGCCCGCCGCTGTGGGAGCAGTTCATGGACGAGCTTCGCCACGAACATCTCGGCGCGCCGGTGAGGACGCCGCCGGGCACACCGACCGTGCGCCAGCAACTGCGCGCTGCCTACGAGGCGGTGGCCGCGCGAAAGGCTGAGGCTACTGCGGATTGACCGCTTTCGTCTCGGTGGCCTTGGAGATTGGCCGAAACGTCCCTCGCGTCGTCATCCTCTGGCGGAGCACGGAGCGAAGCGACGCGGCGCAGACCATAGGATCCATTCCGTGACTTCCAAGCGTTGCAAAGGTGCAGAATTCTGCTCCGCTGCGCTCTTCGGCCAAGGTCACGGCATGGATTCCAGGGTCTCCGCGACGGAGCTTCGCTCCTGCTTCGCCCTGGAATGACGACATTGGAAGACCTAGTTCAAATTGATGTCGCGGCTCGCCGATCGCATCGACACCGAGAAGCCGGCCAGCACGTCGAACAGCGCAATGATCATCAGCGTGAAAAACACCGAGTGCGCCGCGCCCTTCACCAGCAGGAACTCGACCAGGAAGGCGACGAAGACCAGCGTCGACAAAAGATGATCCAGGATCGATGCATTGGTGGTGCGCACCGATTTTGAGATCTCGATGAACAGGAAGACCAGGCCGATCAGCACCATCAGGTCGCCGAGCGTCATCGAGAACACGCCGCCCGACATCATGCGGAAGGAAAACATCTCGGTCATCCATGGATCGTCGCCGCCGCCGAACAATCCCAGCAGTCCGAGATTGTAGAGGACGAAGGGCACGATCAGCAGCGGGATGGCACCGAACATCTGGGCAACTCCAATGAGGCACCCTTTTGTAAAATCCGCGGCAGGCGCGCCGTCAAGAATTTTCGAGCCCTGCGACGAACACGGTCTGAGACCTAATGAAATAACGATGTCAGCCGGTTGTCTTTGCTTTTCCGCAACCTCCGCGATCCACTCCGCAATCCATCAACCATGCGCCAAAAACAAAAAGACCGGCCAGGGGCCGGTCTTTTGAAGATCACAAACCGTGGAAGCTGCTCAGCTTTCCTTCGGCTCCAGAACCTGGCGGCCGCGATACATGCCGGTCTTCAGGTCGATGTGGTGCGGGCGGCGCATTTCGCCGGAATTCTTGTCCTCGACATAGGTCGGGGCCTTGAGGGCGTCGGCCGAGCGGCGCATGCCGCGCTTCGACGGAGAGGTTTTTCGTTTTGGAACGGCCATGGATATGCTCCACTACATGGTCAAAATGCCCCGGCAACCCTCGCGAAAGGGCCGCATCGAGGCCATAATCTGAGAAAGTCGGGTGCCTATACACGCCTTGCGCCGTTTTGGCCAGCGCCGCTCGCGAAATTTTTTGCGCCGGCGCCGCTTCGCCCTAACTCTTCCGCAGGACAGAGTCCGCTGGCTGCACGGTGGTTATCGGATCGGCGTGCCGATGGATGAGCTTCCAGCCGCCTTCTTCGTGACGAAAGATGCTCGTAGCCCGAAGATACACCGGGGAGACATCCTTGCGGCCGCTCACCTTGGATTCGAGCCGCTCTACTTCGACGATGTAGGCGAGACCGGGGGTTACATATTTCGAGATGGTATCGAAGCCGATAGCATCGCCATCCCGGTAATTCGATGCTGCACGCTTCATCGTCTCAACAACTTGCGTCAATCCGCACGCGAAAGGCCCGAAGGGGTTGCCAAGGGTGACATCGTCTTGTTCGGAGAACAGTTGCTTGGCGGGCTCGTAGTCTCCCTGCATGAACGCGCCGAGCGCCCGGTGGTATTGCTCGACGACCTGCTCGAGATCGTTGGCGGTATTCATCGATCCGCTCCTTCTGATCGCGGATAAGGCTGACGCGAGGTTCGTTATGCCACCCCGTCAGTGCTGCACGAATCCCCTTGAGCGAATGAATGTCAACCGACCTTAGTCAAGACAACCGACATAGGCTCCGGACCTGCCCGCGCGCCGCTCGATCAGATTGGCGAGCCGCCTCAACCCCGGGCCGGGCCGGGCCGGATTGCGCGCGATCGGGTTGGGCAGGCTGACGGCGAGAAGTGCGGCCTGCCGGCGCGACAATTGCTTGGCCGAGACGCCGAAGTGATGCTGCGCGGCGGCCTCGATGCCGTAGATGCCCGGCCCCCACTCGGCGATGTTGAGATAGATCTCCATGATCCGCCGCTTCGACATCACCGCGTCGAAATAGATGGCCAGAGGCAGCTCGACCACCTTGCGCACGCTGCCCAGCGGCCGCGACCACAGGAACAGGTTCTTCACCGTCTGCATGGTGATGGTGGAGGCGCCGCGCGTCGCCTCGCCGGCCAGCGCATCGTCGACGACGCCGCGCAATTCGCCGAGATCGACGCCACGGTGGAAGCAGAACTGCCCATCCTCCGACATGATCACCGAATGCGCCAGCACCGGCGCCACGTCGTCGATCGACACCCAGCGCCGGTCGTAGCCGGAGAAGGTCGCGAGATCCTTCAGCATCAGCGTCGAGATAGGATGCACGAAGGACGGCAGATAGAGGAAGGTGAGCACGACCGGTATCGCCGCCAGCACGATCGCCGCGACCAGGCAACGCCGGCCAAGGCGCTTGAGACCGGCGCGATTCAGGCGCCGCGATCGCGCCATGTCCAGCCCTTCGCTTTCATGTTCGACGATCGGTTCCGTCAAGCCGCCCCACCCGTGCCACGCGCTCAACGGCATAAAGGTGCCGGGCTTCTTGCGCAATGTCTGAGTGTCGGCTACCGGTCCCGGCCATGATGAAAGACGACCAGACGGCCTTCGAAACCGCGCTTTTCGCGCACGCCGCCGCAATCGAGGTTCTGCTGCGGCAGATCCTGGATGCGCCGCTGCTTTCCGGCGAGATAGCCCGGCCGGAGCGCCTGATGGCGGCCATGCGCCATGGCGTTCTCAACGGCGGCAAGCGGCTCCGCCCTTTTCTGGTCATGGAAAGTGCTGCGCTTTTTTCCGCCGATGGCGAGCCGGCGCTGCGCATCGCTGCGGCGCTCGAATGCGTGCATTGCTATTCGCTGATCCATGACGATCTGCCGGCGATGGACGATGACGATCTGCGTCGCGGCCAGCCGACGGTGCACAAGGCCTTCGACGAGGCGACCGCGATCCTTGCCGGCGACGCGCTGTTGACCTTGGCCTTCGACATCGTCGCCGACGAGGCGACCGTGCTGCCGGCCGAGCGCCGGGCAGCGCTCGTGCTGGCGCTGGCGCGCGCCGCCGGAGCGGGCGGCATGGTCGGCGGCCAGACGCTCGATCTCGAGGCCGAGCGCAAGCGGCCGGATGAGGCCGGCATCATCAGGCTGCAGGCGATGAAGACCGGCGCGCTGATCCGCTTCGCCTGCGAGGCGGGCGCCATCGTCGCCGGCGCGCCGGCTGCGGATCGTGAAAGACTGGCGGAATTCGGCTCGGCCATCGGCCTTGCCTTCCAGCTTGCCGACGACCTGCTCGATCTGACGGCCGACGAAAAGCGGATGGGCAAGGCGACGAAGAAAGACGCAGCCGCCGGCAAGGCGACGCTTGCCGCACTCAACGGCCCGGACTGGACGCGCGAGCAGCTCCACGGCCTGATCGATCAGGCGCATGCGCTGCTGGAGCCCTATGGCGAGCAGGCGGATATGCTGAAAGCAGCCGCGACGTTCGTGGCGACGCGCAACAACTGAGCTGCGGCGCAGGCGGGGCGGCGATGCCGGCCAGCATCGATCCTCACAGCCTCGCCTCGGCAAAGAATGCGCGATGCTCGCTCCAGGAGGAACGTAGCCGCGGAGCAAGCTGCCGGTTCCGCGGATAGGGCGCCGACTGCATCGATTGTTCGACCTGCCCGAATACTGCTGTCGACAGCCAGGTGATTATTCGGCGTCCGAAGCAATCTATGTTCGCTCCGGGACAGCGAACGAAGATCGATCCGGCCGATGACGCCTCGCCGGCTTCTTCGTCCAGCGCCGTGAAAATCCAACCCGGAAGGAACCTGCAAATGCCCTTTGCCAACTTCAAGATGCCCGAGGCCGCCCTCACAAAGGCGCAGAAGGAAGACCTCGTCCACAAGACCACGCAGATGTTCGTCGAGTATTTCGGCGAAGGCGTGCGTCCCCATACCATGGTGCTGATCGAAGAAGTTCCCGATGGAGGCTATGGCCGCGCCGACGAGGTCTTCATTCTTCCCGACGCCTACCGGGCCAAGGATAGTGCCTGACTTGAACCGGGCGAGTCGCTTGCCGAGCGGCTCGCCCAACTTTCCGTGTCGGAGCCGATACTCGCTTTCCCTCGGATCAGTCCCGGTTCGGCAAGCTCCGGAGGAATTCGATCATCGCGGCGTTGACCTTGTCCGGGCGCTCCTGCTGGGTCCAATGCCCGCAGCCGGGCAGCATCAGTGTATCGCGGATTTGCGGGATGAAGTTCCTGAGATTGGCCAACAGTTGATCCATGCCGGGGAAGGCGATCACCAGGTCGCGGTCGCCTGCTATGTAGAGCGCGGGAACCTTGATCCGCGCGCCCGCAAAGGGCGCCATCAGCTCCCAGTTCCGATCGATGTTGCGGTACCAGTTGAGACCCCCGGCAAAACCGGTGCGCTGAAACTCGCCCGTGTAGAAATCGAGGTCGCTTTCGCTGAGCCAGTGCGGCAGGTTCGGAGGCGCCTCGACGGCTTGCAGGAGACCTCTGCCGTGCGGGACCATGCTGATTCCAGCGCCCGCTGTCGTGCTGCCGGCCGAAGCATCTCCCGATGCAGCGTAAAGCATGGTGCGCACCGTGGCCCGGGGGTCCCGTTCCAGCTCTGCCTCGGCAACGCCGGGTTGTTGGAAATAAAGCTGGTAGAATTGGGAATCCGCCGTTCGCGGCATGAGGCTGGTCGGGCGCGCATTGCCGCGCGGCCGGAACGGCACGCTGAGGCCGATGACGGCGTGGAAGCGGTCCGGTCGCAGCAGCGCCGCATACCAGGCGACGACCGCGCCCCAATCGTGGCCCACGATGACGGAGGTGGGGGCTTCAAGGGCGTCGAGAAGGCCAACCATGTCGCCGACCAGATGAAAAAGCGTGTATTGGTCGATCGCTTCCGGCCGATCGCTCTTGCCGTAGCCTCGCATGTCGGGGGCGACGGCGCGAAAGCCCGCCGCAGCAAGCGCGCCCAACTGATGGCGCCAGGAATACCAGGATTCGGGAAAGCCGTGGCACAAAAGCACCACCGGCCCTTCTCCCTGCTCCGCGACATTGAGGCGGATGCCGTTGGTCTCGACCGTTCGCTGTGTAGGTTCGCTCACGACCGCTTCCCGTGCTCGTGTTTCCACCTCCGATCAATGGCAGGCGGCCAGACGCCGCAACGGGTGGCTGGGCCGACGGAGTGCCAGGTTTCGGAAGCGCGCATCTTTTATTGACTGTCTCAGGGGCGGTCGCGGCAGTCAATGTCCGACATGGTCACCCGGCCGTCAGCGCCGCGAGGATCAAGGTCAATGGGCTTCTTTCTTCCAACCGATCCCCAACGGTGCATATTCCAATCGAAAAATCGGGCAGGCGCCCATGCATTCGAATAGTTCTGGTGATGCGCGTCCATTCGTGCAGGATCGCCGACTGAGGAAGCGGGGAATCAAATGCTTAAACTGCAAGGCTGGCTAGCCGACTATTGGGTCGTTGGCGCAGGGTTCATGGCGGCATCGCTTATCGCGGTTGCGCCAGTGATGCCGCTTTCGTGGCCGGTGTTCCTGATCTTCTTGCACAGCCCGCTTTACATGGTCCATCAGGTGGAAGAACGCACCGGCGACCGATTCCGCAAGTTCGCGAACGAGAATGTTTTCGGCGGCCGTGACGCTCTTACCGTCGCCTCGGTTCTCGTCATCAATCTGCCGTTTGTCTGGGACATCAACCTGCTGGCCCTTTACGCGGCATTCATATGGGGACCCGCTTGGGGCCTGGTCGCCCCGTATGTCATGATGGTGAACGCGCTCGCTCACCTCGTCACATCGGCGCGGCTCCGCAAATACAATCCCGGCCTCGTCACCAGCGTCACTTTGTTCTTGCCGCTGAGCGTTGCCACCATCTGGATGATTGGCCGAACGGGAGGTCTTGTCCCGCAATTGATCGGAGCAGCTCTCGCGATCCTGCTTCACCTGGCGATCATTGCGGTGGTGGCTGCTCGATACCGCTCTCTCATAGTCAACCCATAGCATCTCCGGCGAACCACCATTGCGATGTCGAGAAAGCCGATAAAACGCCAGTTGGGGCCGAACGCTCAGTTGTTGCCGATCAGAACGAGCACGGCACCAAAGCTGTCAATGACATCTGGCCACCCATCGCCAACGAAATCTTAATGTAAATCAAGCGTAATCCCGACCATTAAAATCGTGCGTATGGGTTTGGGGTTGCGCATGCCGGAATATTCCTCCTTCATCCGGTCGATCCGGATTCGTTACTTTTCGGGATTGCTCGTCTTTGCGCTGGCCTCGGCCGCCGTCATGTTCGCGCTCAACCGAGTGAATTCATACCGCCACGAGGTCGACGCTCTCAGCGGCAATTTCGTCATCTTCTCCCGCGATCTGCGCAACGCCACCAATTTCGCCGAAACGACGGGAACGGCCTGGCGGGCCGAGACCCGCGATGCGCTGGCCGCCGCCGCGCGTGGCCATTCCGAACGGCTGATGGGCGAGATCGGGATACTGAACGCGCAGCTTGCGGCGATCAGGCCGCGCCTGTCGAACAACACCCTCAACGCGCTGGAATCGGCTTCGGTGAACGGCGATCTGTTCTGGTCGACTCGCGACATGGTGCGCAACTTCAACCTGATGTCGGTGGCCCAGAAAGTCGATGAGTGGAGCTATCGCGAGATCCGCAACCAGAACGACCTTTTCGCCCAGCCGATGCTGGTGCGCGTGCGCACCGCGCTCGATGAGGAGCGGCGCCTCGCCGACGCCTCCAGCGACCGGCTGCTGTTGTGGGCGAGCGGCCTGCTGGTTGCCGTGATCGGCGTCGCCGCGGTTCTGATCTTCCGGCCGATGGAGAACGCGATCCGCCGCGCCTTCGCCGAAACCGCCGCGTCGCTGTACAAGGCGGAGGCCGCCGACCGCGCCAAGTCGGAATTCCTCGCCAATATGAGCCATGAGATCCGCACGCCGATGAACGGCGTGCTCGGCATGGCCGAGCTTCTCGCCAAGACCGAGCTGACGCCGCGCCAGAAGACGTTCACCGACGTCATCGTCAAGTCCGGCAACGCGCTGCTCACCATCATCAACGACATCCTCGATTTCTCGAAGATCAATGCCGGCCAGCTGACGCTCGACCCCGCCCCCTTCCGCCTGGCCGAAGCGGTCGAGGACGTGGCAACGCTGGTGTCGGCCCGCGTTGCCGAAAAGAACCTCGAGCTCATCGTACGCGTCGATCCGCGCCTGCCGGCCTTCGTCGTCGGCGACGCCGGGCGCTTCCGCCAGATCGTCACCAATCTGCTCGGCAACGCGGTGAAGTTCACCGAGAAGGGGCATGTGCTGATCGATGTCGGCGGCGATGTCGTCGACGGCGTGGTCCAGTTGAAGGTCCGCGTCGAGGACACCGGCATCGGCATCCCGGCCGAGAAGCTGCAAAGCGTGTTCGAGAAATTCGCCCAGGTCGACGGCTCGTCCACCCGCCGCCACGAGGGCACCGGCCTCGGCCTCGCCATCTCCGCCCGCCTCGTCGACCTGATGAGCGGCAAGATCGGCGTCGAAAGTGAGATCGGCCGCGGCTCGGTCTTCTGGTTCGCCGTGCCGCTGCCGGTGCAAAAACAACAAACGCGCGACGAGATCGTGCCGGTCGACGTCACCGGCGCGCGCGTGCTCGTCATCGACGATAACCCCGTCAACCGCGAGATCCTGCTGGAGCAGCTGAGAAGCTGGAGCTTCGACTGCGCCGCGGCCGAAAGCGGCGCCGTCGGCCTTGCCTTCCTCGATCGTGCCTGCCAGCTCGGCGCCTCGGTCGACTGCATCATCCTCGACTATCAGATGCCCGGTATGAACGGAGCCGATGTCGCGAGAGCCATTGCCGCCGACAACCGCCTTTCTTCCATTCCGGTCGTGCTGCTGACCTCGGTCGACCAGGTCGATTTCGGCAGGATGGTGATCGATTTCGGCATCGCCGCGCATCTCACCAAGCCGGCGCGTTCGGCGGTGCTGCTCGGCACCGTGATCTCCGCCATCCAGAAGGCGCGCACGCAAGGCGCCAAGGCGCAGTTCGTTCGCGAGCCGGTCGCCGCCCAGCCGGCACCTCCCGCCTTCACCGTCATCCGCGGCCCGGCTGTTCCCCTGCCCGCGGCGCCGGAATCGACCGCCACGCCGAGCGGCCCGATCGATATCCTGATCGCCGAGGACAATGACGTGAACCAGCTGGTCTTCGGCCAGATCCTCAACGGCCTTGGCTTGAGCTACCGTATCGCCGGCAATGGCCGCACCGCGGTCGAGATGTACCGCTCGCTGCGGCCGCGGCTGGTGCTGATGGACGTGTCCATGCCGGAGCTGAACGGCTATGAGGCGACGCGCGCCATCCGCGCCATCGAAGAGCAGAACGGCAGCCATACGCCGATCATCGGCGTCACCGCGCACGCGCTGAAAGGCGATCGCGAAAAATGCATCGAAGCCGGCATGGACGATTACCTGCCGAAGCCGGTCTCGCCCGACCGCCTCGGCGCCAAGATCGGCACCTGGCTCAGCGAGACGGTGGCGGCGAAGACGGCCTGAGCGTTTGCTGACTAAAGACGGGTCTCAAAAACCAACTGCCGAGTGCCCGCCACCCCCCTCTGTCCCGCCGACATCTCCCATTTTCTTTGTGCTACCGGTTGCGCAGCACCACGCATGCCCCGCCGACGCTTTGCAGCTTGTTGCAAATGCCGTTGGCCTCGGCGCGCGAGTCGGCGCCGATCCTGACCGCGTAGATGCCGCGCCGGCCGATCGGCGTGCGCACGCGGCTCACCACCGGATCATGGCTGGCGAGCAGGGCCGGGAACCGCCCACGCACGCGCAGCCATTGGCCGATTGCGGCGGAGCGGCGGAAATTGCCGGCCACCTGCACGCCCCATGGCTTGACGTTGATCGAGGCCATGGCGACCGTCCGCGACATGATCACCGGCAGCCGGCGGCAAGCGACAGCGAAGCTCGTCTTCGGATCGAGCGGCTGGATGGCGCTGGCGTAAGCGGCGTCGGAAAACTTGTCGACCGGCTCGCCCATGACGTCGAAGACATAGCTTTCCGTCTCCATCGGCAGAAAGCCGCCGGAGGAGAGCCAACGCGACACTCGGTTCTCGCCGGCATTGTAGGCGGCCGCTGCGAGGCCGAGATTGCCGTAGCCGGCCTTCATTTCGGCAAGATATTTCGCCGACGCCGGGATGGCCTGCTCGATGTCGAAGGGATCTGCGAGACCACGCAGCTTGGCCGTGCCGGGCATGAACTGCGCGATGCCTTCGGCGCCCACCGGACTGACCGCATTGGGGTCGAAGCGGCTCTCCTTCCAGATCAGCCGGGCGAAAAAATCCTTGGGCAGGCGGTTTTGCTCGGCCTGGGTCTCGATCAAGTCGCAGACGCGGGAAATCAGCCGTTTGGCGGCCGATTGCGGCGGATCGGCCAGCGCCTGGCCGGCCGAGTTCAGCCCTAAAAGTAGGAAAAGCGTCGCCTTCAACAAACGACGCATGGGCTCATTCCGCGGCGGCTTTGCCGTGTCCGTAACGCTGCTCGATATAGTCGGCGACCATTTTCTCGAAATCCTGCGCGATCGAAGGGCCGCGCAGCGTCGCCGCCTTCTTGCCATCGATGAAGACCGGCGCCGTCGGCGTCTCGCCGGTGCCCGGCAAAGAGATGCCGATATCGGCATGCTTGGATTCGCCCGGGCCGTTGACGATGCAGCCCATCACAGCGACCTTGAGGTTCTCGACGCCGGGATATTTTTCGCGCCATACCGGCATGTTCTTGCGGATGTCGGCCTGGATGCTCTGGGCCAGTTCCTGGAACACGGTGGAGGTGGTGCGGCCGCAGCCGGGGCACGCGGCGACGATCGGCACGAACTGCCGGAAGCCCATCGTCTGCAAAAGTTCCTGCGAGACCTGCACCTCGCGCGTGCGGTCGCCGTTCGGCTCGGGCGTCAGCGAGATGCGGATCGTGTCGCCGATGCCTTGCTGCAGGAGGATGCCCATTGCAGCGGACGAGGCGACGATGCCTTTCGTGCCCATCCCGGCTTCGGTCAGGCCAAGATGCAGCGCATGGTCGGAGCGCGTCGCAAGCGCGGTATAGACGGCGATCAGGTCCTGCACGCCGCTGACCTTGGCCGACAGGATGATCTTGTCGCGGCCGAGCCCGATCTCTTCCGCCATCTCGGCCGACAGGATCGCCGACTGCACGATCGCCTCGCGGGTGACTTCCTGCGCGGTGAGTGGCGAGCCCCGGGCCTGGTTCTCGTCCATCAGCCGGGTCAGGAGCTCCTGGTCGAGGGAGCCCCAGTTGACGCCGATGCGCACCGGCTTGTCGTACCTGATCGCCATCTCGACGATCGCGGCGAACTGGCGGTCCTTCTTCTCCTTGAAGCCGACATTGCCGGGATTGATGCGGTATTTCGCCAGCGCCTCGGCGCAGGCCGGGTGATCGGCGAGCAGCTTGTGGCCGATATAGTGGAAATCGCCGACCAGCGGCACGTTGACGCCGAGCCTCAACAGCCTCTCCTGGATGCGCGGCACGGCGGCAGCGCTCTCGTCGCGATCGACGGTGATGCGCACGATCTCCGAGCCGGCGCGATTGAGCGCCGCGACCTGGGCGACGGTCTGGTCGACATCGGCGGTGTCGGTGTTGGTCATCGACTGCACGACGACCGGCGCGCCGCCGCCGACCGTCACGCCGCCGACGTCGACGCCGACTGATGCCCGGCGCGGGAAAGGAGAAGAAAAATATCCGGTCATGCCGGCCGCCTTCATCTGGAAGTTCCGGGCATGAGGTGGCGGAGCAAAGATGGCTTGTCAATGGCAAGCGGCAGCCACGGTCCGCAAATCGGCTGACCTTGATCGGCGGCCGCGCAACTCAACCAACCACATCGGGTTGCGAGACGCGCCCCGAAAATGGTCAGGTAATTTCGGTGTAAAGCACCAACCCGGCGGCATTTCTTGCCACCGGTGGGGTTGCACCACGACGGGTGCGGTGATGTTGCCTAGAGGAGCTTCAGTGTGCCGTCGGTTTCGCCTTCAGCTTTTCAATCTCGTCCTTGATTGCCAACTTGCGCCGCTTGAGATTGGCGATTTCGAGGTCGTCTACCGAAGGATGCATCATCGCATCGGTGATTTCGCGCTCGATGTCGCCGTGCTTCCGCTGCAGCTCATCAAGATGGGATGCAAGAGACATGATTGGTTCTCCCTTTCATGGTTTCCTCGATTGCAGCCGCCGCAGGCTCGTCCACCGCAGGTCGCTACTGTGACGGCACAATGACAGTCTGCCACCAACCAATCTCGATGTCGAATGCCCAGTGGTAGCATTCCACGACAATGTGAAATGTGATATCAGCGGCGCGCCGGTGACAAGACCGACAAGTCACAAACCCCACCGGCCCCGCCCAAAGGCCCATCCCTGGGCGACGCATACGCAGACGGTAGATAATGTCCGAACAGGAACAGGCTGAGATACGCCTAGAATATTCCCGGCTCAAACAGGAACACGCCGATTTCGACGCCGCCATCAACGCGATGATCGCCATGGGTTGCGACCCGCTACAGATCCAGCGCATGAAGAAGAAGAAGCTTCTGCTGAAGGACCGGCTGATGGCGCTCGAAGACCGCATCATCCCCGACATCATCGCCTAATGCATGTCGCCCAGGATTGAAGCGCGGCGCCTGGATCCATTTCAGCGCGACGCGCTTTAGCCGAAACTTTTCGCTCGTCCTACGAGATCGAAAGCCGCGCCGCGCGCTCGCGCAGCAGCGCGACCAGTTCGCCTGTCCGCTCCTGCGAGGTGTCGATCGGCACCACCAGGCACATCGTCGCCTCGACCGTGCCGGGCGCTAAAAAGACCGGCGCCGCCAGGCATTTGGTATAGGCGTCGACGAGGCCCGACGTCACGCAATAGCCGGTGACGCGGGCTTTTCCGATGTCGTCGATGAAATCCTCGAGCTCGATCTTGCGGCCGTCGGGCAGCACGAGATCGTCCTCGCAGATCATGGCTTCGATCCGATTGCGTTCGAGGCCGGCGAGCAGCAGCCGGCCGGAAGCTGTCCAGGGCAGCGGTATCTGCAGGCCGGTGGCGGAGCTGATACGGAACGGCCGGGTGCCTGGGCTCGAATGGACGATCGTGTAGCGGCCGCTCTGCAGCATGCAGAGCTCCGAGGTCTCGCCCGTCTCGCGCGACAGCGCGTCGACCTCCTGCCGTCCGCGCCGCAACAGGTCGTTGCCGCGCATATAGGCCATTCCATAGAGGTAGAGCTTCTTGCCGAAATAGACGCGATTGCCGTCGCCGGCCATCTCCAGCAGGCCGGCATCGACCAGCTCGCGCACCAGCGTGTAGGTCGTCGAACGCGGCGCGTTGAGCCCCTTGGCCAGCTCGCCGATGCCGATCGCGCGCTGCGTGGCATGCAGGAACTCCAGAATGTGCAGCACGCGGTTGAGGCCCTTTTCGCGCGAGTTCGCGGGCTTCTCTTCGTCCGTGCCAATAGCTGGCCATTCGCTGAGCGTTTCGCCGTCTTGCATTGTCGATTCCTAATGCTAGTATCTGTCTTGTACAGGATACATGCGTCTCTTATAAGAGACAATACCTATCGACCATCGGCGCATGCATCGCTGCTTCATTGGGGAATAACCATCAAAGGAGGTCGCCGTGAACGACACATCCGGCAGACGTGATTTTCTGAAATTGGGCATGGCAGGATTGGCCACCGCCGGCGCGCTCACCGCAGTCAGCGCCGAAAAGGCGGCCGCGCAGGCCGCATCCGACAGCGTACTGCGCACCGCGCTCGATCGCGGCAAGCTCATCGTCGGCACCGGCAGCACCAATGCGCCCTGGCATTTCGAGAACGATGCCGGCGAGCTGGTCGGCATGGACATCACCATGGGCCGCATCCTCGCCAAGGGCCTCTTCGACGATCCGACCAAGGTCGAGTTCGTCATGCAGGACCCGGCGCAGCGCATCCCGAACGTGACCACCAACAAGGTCGACATTACCATCCAGTTCATGACCATGACCGCGCAGCGCTCGCAGCTGATCCACTTCTCGCGGCCCTACTATGTCGAAGGCGTCGCGCTGCTGACGCTGCCCGGCTCCGAGAACAAGACCTTTGACAAGCTGCTTGCCGGAGGCTCCGCCACACGCATCTCGATCCTGCAGAATGTCGATGCCGAAAGCTCGGTCCACTTTGCCCTGCCGCAGGCGCAGGTGATGCAGATCGACACCCAGGCCAACGTCCTGCAGGCACTGGAATCGAAGCGCGTCGACGCCGCCGCGGTCGACCTCTCCACCGTGCGCTGGCTCGCCTCGCGCAATCCGGACAAATATTTCGACGCCGGCAAGAGCTGGTACTCGATGCTTTACGGCGCAGCGGTCCGCCAGGGCGATCTCGACTGGCTGACCTATGTCAACCAGACCTTCACCATCGCCATGTTCGGCCACGAGACGGCGCTCTACGACGCCGCCTTCAAGGAATATTTCGGCCAGGAGCCGCCGCCACGTCACCCGGGCTTCCCGGTCATCTGACCAGGCCCGTCAGACAAAGTCGGCGGAAGGGCGCGGCAAACGCTCTTCCGCCTGTTTCTCCTCGACACGGGCCACGCGGAGGACGAATGCTGTGTTCGTCACCGCGGGCCATTGAGATGGACGCATGGGCTACACGCTCAATTTCAACCTGATCTGGCGGCATTTCGACAAGCTTTCGGGCGGCCTGCTGCTCAGCCTCGAGCTTGCCTTGATCTCGATCGCCATCGGCATCGTCATCGGCCTGGTGCTGGCGGTCTGGTACGTCTCGGCCGGGCGCGTCGCGCGCGCCATCATCGCGGCTTACGTCGAATTCATCCGCAACGTGCCGCTGATCCTGCTTGTCTATCTGGTCTTCTACGGCCTGCCGACCGTCATCGACGTCGCCTACAGCGCGCAGACCTCATTCGTTGCGACGCTTGCGCTCTACAGCGGCGCCTATCTGGTCGAGGTGTTTCGCTCCGGTCTCGAGGCCGTGCCGCGCGGCCAGATCGACGCCGGCAAGGCGATCGGCCTCACCCCCTGGCAGCGGCTTATCCATGTGCGCCTGCCGACGATGATGCGCATCACGCTGCCGGCGCTCTCCAACACCTTCATCTCGCTGTTCAAGGACACCTCGGTCGCGTCCGTCATCTCGGTGCCGGAGCTGACCTATGGCGCGCAGTGGATCAACTTCAACACCTTCCGCATCGTCGAGGTCTATCTCGTCGTCACTGCGATGTATCTTGTCACTGGCTACGCCCTGCTCTTCGCACTGCGGCTGGTCGAGCGCTGGTACAGGACGGCGCACTGATGCTTGGCCAGATCGCTTATGCCCTGCCGTTCCTCGCCGAGGGTTTCGCGCTGACGCTCTGGGTGTCCTTGCTGGTCGTGGTGCTGTCGCTGATTGCCGGCGTCATTCTCGGGGTCGGCCTCGTCTACGGACCGGCGCCGCTGCGCTGGGCGGTGCGCATCTTCAGCGATACCATTCGCGGCATCCCGATCCTGGTGCTGATCTTCTTCGTTTATTACGGCCTGCCGGCGGTCGGCGTGCATCTCCAGTCCTTCTGGGCCGCGGTGCTGGCGCTCACTCTGTTCAAGACCGCGCAGGTCGTCGAATATCTGCGCGGTGCGGTCGCTTCCATTCCAAAGGGCCAGTCCGAAGCGGCGATGGCGATCGGCCTGACCTTCCGCCAGCGGCTCGCCTACGTCATCTTTCCGCAGGCTTTCCGCCGCTTCCTGCCGCCCTGGATCAACGGCGTCACCGACGCGGTGAAGGGCAGCGCGCTGGTCTCGCTGCTCGGCATCACCGATCTGATGCAGGCCATCAACCAGGTCATCGGCCGCACCTATGAGGCGATGCCGCTCTATATCCTCGGCGCCCTTCTCTATTTCGCCGTCAATTACGCGCTTTCGCTCGCCAGCCGCCGGCTCGAGCGGCGCTTCGCCTTCATCCGGGAATAGCACTATGGCCACCAGTTCCAATGACATGCCAGCGCTTCTCGACATTGCCGAGGTCTCGAAATCCTTCGGCTCCGTCGAGGTGCTGCGTTCGGTCAGCCTCAAGGTGGCGAAGGGCCAGGTCGTCACCGTCATCGGCCCGTCCGGCAGCGGCAAGACCACGCTGCTGCGCTGCGTCAACTTCCTCGAAAGTTACGACAGCGGCTCGATCCGTATCGACGGCAAGGAGGTGGGCTTCCGCGACGGCGGTGCGCGCCAGCGGCGCAGCGAGCGCGACCTGGCCGCCATGCGCGCCGAGACCGGCATGGTGTTTCAGAGCTTCAACCTGTTCCCGCATCTGACCGCGGCTGGCAACATCATGCTCGGCCTCACCAAGGTGCGCGGCAAGAGCAGTGCGGAAGCGCGCTCGATCGCCGAGCATTGGCTCGGACGCGTCGGCCTCGCCCACAAGGCCGACAGCCTGCCGGCGGAGCTTTCCGGCGGCCAGCAGCAGCGTGTCGGCATTGCCCGCGCCGTCGCCATGGAGCCGAAGATCCTGCTGCTCGACGAGATCACCTCGGCGCTCGACCCCGAACTCGTCGGCGAAGTGCTGGCCGTGGTGAAGAGCCTTGCCGAAGACGGCATGACCATGGTGATGGTCACGCATGAAATGGCCTTCGCCCGCGATGCGTCGAGCCGCATCGTCTTTATGGCCGATGGCGGCGTCAGCGCCGTAGGGCCCCCGAAAGAGGTTCTCGCCGCGGAGACCACCAACGAACGCCTCCGCACCTTTCTGGCGCGCTTTCGCGCCTCGCATTTTTGAAATCGGATGGCTGGCGCCATCCAATGTCGACAACGGATGGCTGAAGCCGTCCTAGGGAGCCTTCTTCCATGACGCCTTATACCCGGCTCGCCGAACTCGGCCTGACGCTGCCCGAGCCGCCGACGCCCATCGCCAACTTCGTCACTCATGCCGAAAGCGGCCGGCTGATCTTCCTGTCAGGCCAGGGGCCGCTGCGCGCCGACGGCACGCTCTGCACCGGCAAGGTCGGTGAGGACGTGACCGTCGAGCAGGCCTATGAGCATGCCCGCCTCACCGGCCTCAACCTGCTTGCCGTCATGCATGCGGCGGCGGGCGACCTCGGCCGCATCGTGCGTGTCGTCAAGCTGCTCGGCTTCGTCAACGCGACGCCGACCTTCGGCGACCACCCCAAAGTGGTCAACGGCTGCTCCGACCTCTTCGCCGACGTCTTCGACAAGATCGGCGGCCATGCGCGCTCGGCGATCGGCGTCGGCTCGCTCCCTGGAAACATCACCGTCGAAATCGAAGCGGTCGTCGAGATCGCCGCCTGACTTTCATGGAGTCCACTCAAATGAAGACCTATTCCGACACCGGCTCGAACACCACGATCCACGAAAGGCTGGGCTTGCGGCCGATCATCAACGTCTCCGGCACGATGACATCGCTCGGCGCCTCGATCATCGTTCCGGAAGCAATCAGCGCCATGGCCGAGATCGCCTCGCAATGGGTGGATATGGACGATCTGCAGCGCGCTGCGAGCGCGGTCGTGGCGCGTCTCACCGGCGGCGAGGCCGGCTTCATCACCGCCTGCTGCGCCTCAGGCATCACCATGGCAATCGCCGGCGCGATGACTGGTACGAACCTTCTCGCGGTCGAACGGCTGCCGGACGACACCGAAGGCCTGAAGTCGGAGGTGGTGATCCAGCTCGGCCATATCGTCAATTACGGCGCGCCGATCGACCAGTCGATCAGGGTGGCCGGCGCCAAGGTGATCCCCGCCGGCACCGTCAGCGTCACGCAGGATTATCACGTACGCGAGGCGATCAACGAGCGCACGGCGGCAGCGCTCTACGTCGTCGCGCACCACACCGTGCAGTACGGCATGCTTTCGCTGGAGGAGTTCTGCGAGATTTGTCACGCCAAAAACATTCCGGTGATCGTCGACGCCGCCTCGGAATATGATCTGCGCAGCTTCCTGGCGCGCGGCGCCGACATCGTCGTCTACAGCGGCCATAAATTCCTCAGCGGCCCGACCAGCGGCATCGTCACCGGCCGCAAGGACCTGGTGCGCGCCGCCTATCTGCAGAACCGCGGCGTCGCCCGCGCCATGAAGGTCGGCAAGGAAAGCATCGCCGGCACGATGGCGGCGCTCGAGGCCTGGGAGAAGCGCGACCATGCCGGTATCCGCAGGCGCGAGGAAGCGGCGCTCAATCTGTGGAAGGACGCGCTGCAGGGCATTCCGGGCATCGGCGCTGAGATCATTCCCGATCCGACCGCGAACCCGCTCGATCGCCTGCAGGTCTTCGTGCGCCCGGAAAGCCGCTTCACCGCCGCCGGCCTCGCTTCCGTCTTGGCTGCCGGTTCGCCGCCCGTCATCGTGCGCAACCACGAGGTCGAGCGCGGCCACTTTTTCCTCGACCCGTGCAACCTCCATCCCGGCGAGGCGGAGATCGTCGCCGAGCGGCTGCGCGCCGTGCTGACCGCGAAGGAGCGACCGGCGGATGCAATGAAGGCGGCACGCAAGGATTCGGCGGGCGCACTGCGCTGGCCGGACTAGAGCATGATGCCGAAAAGTGTGAAGCGGTTTTCGGGCGACATCATGCTCTATCTCTTTGATTTAGAGCCGGATTCAGATTTCAGGTCGGTTCGACCTGAAATCATCCGGCTCTAGCACCGGCCTGCAACTACCTCGACAGTGCAGCCATCCGGCCTGCGAGGAAATCAACGAACAGGCGGGCCCGGACCGGCAGCTGCCGCCCGAACGCGTGCACGATATGGACCGGCATGGTCGGCATCGCCGCCTGGGGCAAGATGCGAACCAGGCGACCGGCATCGAGATCATCCTGCACCGCAAACTGCATCAGATGAGCGATGCCGGCTCCGGCAAGCGCCGCCTGCCGGATGGCGCCGCCGTCGTCGGTATCCAAGCGCCCGTTCGGCACGATCTGTGTGCCATTCGCGAAAACGACGGGATAGGGCCTCCCTGCCATCTGGTGGCGGATAAAGTCGTGGTCCTGCAGTGCATCGATAGAGGCCGGTTGGCCTCGCCGCTCTATATAGACGGGCGCGGCAACCAGCACGACCGGCAGATTGGCGATCCTGCGGGCGACAAGACCGGTGTCGGACAGGTCGCCTATTCGCACCGCCATGTCGTAGCCCTCGCGGATCAGGTCGGCATGGCGGTCGGTGACGCTGAGCTCTAGTTTCAGCTCGCTATGTTGCGAAAGAAAGAGCTGCGCCCAAGAGGCGATCAGGCCGCGCCCGAGCTCGAGGGGTGCGGTGACTCGCAGCAGGCCCCGGGCCGTATCGGCCATCTGGACGATATCTTCAGCATCGTCGAGCGCCCTTAGCAGAGGCGCGACCCGCTCGTAATAAGCGATGCCTTCGCTGGTCAGGCCGAGGCGGCGCGTCGAGCGTTGGACCAATCGCACGCCCAGCCGCCGTTCCAGCCGCGCCACGCTTTTCGATACTGCCGACGGGCTGGAGCCGAGTAGTCGGCTGGCAGCGTGAAAGGAACCGGCATCGACTGTACGAACGAAGGCGACAAGACCGGCGGTCTTTTCGAGGATTGTCGTCATTCCAGAATTCCAGGCACGAAAGAAATGATCCGGCTGATCCTAATACGCCTTCCGATCATCACCAGATACGGCTCATCATCAACACAAGGAGAGATTTGATGAGCAGACTGGCCGAAAAGGTCGCAATCGTTACCGGCGCTTCGAAAGGCATCGGCGCCGCCATCGCCAGAGGATTGGCGGCAGCCGGCGCTGCCGTGGTCGTCAACTACGCCACTTCCAAGGAAGGTGCTGACCGCATCGTTGCCGAGATCAAAGAAGGCGGCGGCCGGGCGATAGCCATCCAGGGCGACGTCTCGCTGGGCGACGACGTGCGCCGTCTGTTTGAGGCGGCGAAGTCGTCCTTCGGCACCATCGACATACTGGTCAACAATGCAGGCGTGTTCGAGTTCGAGCCCCTGGAGGCCGTAACCGAAGCTGAGTTCCACCGCCAGTTTGACACCAATGTGCTGGGTACGATCCTGACCATCCAGGAAGCAGCGAAACATTTCGGCCCAGCGGGCGGCAGTGTCATCAACATCAGCTCGATAGCCAGCCAGAACCCGCAACCCAATTCGCTCATCTATGCCGCAACCAAGAGCGCGGTGGATTCGATCACGCTGTCGATGTCCCGGGAACTCGGGGTTCGCAACATCCGCGTCAACGCAATAGCTCCGGGCGGCGTCGACACCGAGGGGCTGAAACGGGTCGGCGTCGTAGGCAGCGAGTTCGAAAAGGAAATCATTGCGAAGACCCCGCTCGGCCGTTTCGGCCAGCCCGAGGATGTCGCCAGAATTGCGGTCTTTCTCGCTTCCGATGACGCGTCGTGGCTGACCGGCGAGCGCATTGCCGCCTCTGGCGGGTGGCGATAGACGTCTGCCGGAGCATCGATCGGGCCCAAACCGAATCCTTGCGGCTCCTGGCGTTTTCCGCTAAGGCGCGCCTTTGCCGCCGGGAGCGAAAACCTTGACCGATCAGCGTGCCGACGTCGCCATCATCATGGGCAGCCAGTCCGACTGGGCGACGATGCGCCAGGCGGCCGAAACGCTGGACGCGCTGGGCATTCCGCACAGGCGGCTGATCGTCTCGGCGCACCGCACGCCCGACCGCCTCTATGAATTCGCCAAGGGCGCCAAGGCTGCCGGCTACAAGGTGATCATCGCCGGCGCCGGCGGCGCCGCGCACCTGCCCGGCATGACGGCGGCGATGACGCCGCTGCCGGTTTTCGGCGTTCCGGTCGAATCCAAGGCGCTGTCCGGCCAGGATTCGCTGCTTTCCATCGTGCAGATGCCGGCCGGCATTCCGGTCGGTACGCTGGCCATCGGCAAGGCGGGTGCGGCCAATGCGGCGCTTCTCGCCGCCGCCGTGTTGGCGCTGAACGACGAAAGGCTCGCCGCCCGGCTCGACGCCTGGCGCGCGGCTCAGACCGCCAAGGTCGCCAGCGAGCCGGCGGATACGCCGTGAGCCTGCCCATCGGATCGACCATCGGCATCATCGGCGGCGGCCAACTCGGCCGCATGCTGGCGATGGCGGCCGCCCGACTTGGTTATCGCACGATCGTGCTGGAGCCGCAGGCCGATTGCCCGGCGGCGCACGTCGCCAACCGGCAGATCGTCGCCGCCTTTGACGATCCGGCAGCGCTTGCCGAACTGGCCAGCGCCAGCGCCGTCGTCACCTACGAGTTCGAGAATGTCCCGGTTGCGGCGGCGGAGACGCTCGCCGCGCGCGTTCCCGTCCATCCGCCGGCCCGCGCGCTCGAGGTTGCGCAGGATCGCGTGACCGAGAAGAGTTTCTTAAACGGCATCGGCATTCCGACGGCGGAATTCTGCCCAATCGACAATGACGATCAGCTCACCGTGGCGCTGAAAAAGTTCAGCGGCAGCGGCGTGCTGAAGACGCGCCGCCTGGGCTATGACGGCAAGGGGCAGCGCATCTTCCGCAACATGGAGACGGGCGGCTTTGCCGGCACCTGCGAGGCGATGGGCAATGTGCCGCTGATCCTCGAATCGCTCGTCGCCTTCGAGCGCGAGATTTCGGTGATTGCCGCGCGAGGGCTTGACGGAAGCATCGCCGCCTACGATCCAGCGGAGAACGTTCATCGGGAAGGCATCCTGCGCAGCTCGACCGTACCGGCCACGATCAAGCCGGAAACCGCCGCGGCAGCGAAGGAGGCGGTGGCGAAAATCCTCGCGGCGCTCGACTATGTCGGCGTCATCGGCGTCGAGTTCTTCGTGCTTGCCGACGGCGCGCTGCTCGCCAACGAGCTGGCGCCGCGTGTCCACAATTCCGGCCACTGGACGGAAGCCGCCTGCATAGTCTCGCAATTCGAGCAGCATGTCCGCGCCGTCGCCGGCTTGCCGCTGGGCTCGCCCGCACGTCATTCCGACTGCGAGATGGAAAACCTGATCGGCGACGACATGCTGAAGGTGCCGGCGCTGCTCGCCGAGCCAGACCTGATGCTGCATCTCTACGGCAAGACCGAGTCGCGGCCCGGCCGCAAGATGGGCCATTTCACGCGGATCAGCCGCAGGAGCTAATCGCGCCGCGCCTATTGCATGTCCTGGTCTTCGTCCTCGTCCGGGCTGGCGCAGCTCGGATCGCCGTCCTGGCAATTGGGGCCTGAGGTGAGCTGCTTGGTGCGCTCGTTGGTCAGCTCCGTCAGGCACTGTGAAACCTCCATCGGATGGATGGAGCCACCCGCGCTGTCGGCGGCCGAATAGGCGCATTCGGCATCGCGGAAGGCGATCCAGGCGCGCTGCGCCGTCTGCAGCAGCTTGTTGGCCTTCTCGTCATTGTCGCCGACGAGATTCTTGTAGGCGGCATTGAGCTTGGCATCGGCCGCCTCATAGTCGGTGTTGGCGCAAATGGTCATCATCGACTGGCTGTCGTCGCTGCGGTCGCATTCTTGTGCCCAGGCCGCTGCAGCGGTCGCCAGGAGGACGAGGCTGGCTGACAGAAAGAGACGGCGCATGCTGGATCTCCAATCGCTTTGCGTCGGCCCAGCATTCCAGCCGCTCTTGAGTCGCGCAATGCGGCGCGATCCGGATGGCGAATGTTCGATGAGCGCGCCCAGTTGCGGTATCAGAGTTGCGCGCTTGCGGTTGACAGGGGCAAGGCTCCTCGTTTATGAGCCACGCAAGTTCAGAGGCGCGCTTTTCCGGGCGCGCCTTTAAAATTCGGCCCGGGACCGGGCCCCGACCGAACAGGCAAGACCATGAAGATCAAGAATTCGCTCAAGGCGCTCAAGGCGCGTCACCGCGACAACCGGCTGGTTCGCCGCAAGGGACGCATCTACATCATCAACAAGACCGCTCCGCGCTACAAGGCGCGCCAGGGCTGACGCTTGCGCGCGGCTTAATGCATGCCGCCCAAAAGTGCGCAGCGGTTTTGGGACAACGACATGCATAAAAACAAGGTCGCCGCGCCCGCTGATGTCGACTGCCGGTTCGCCGGCCTCTCACGTTAAAATCATTTTGACGATCCGCCGTCCGGGACTAGATTCCGGACATGCGGATTCTTTTTGCATTTTTCACCGCCTTCGTCCTTTCCGGCACGGCTTTGCCAGCCTCGGCGCAGGATCAGGCCAAGCCGCCCGCCGCGACGCCGCCCGCCATCACACCGCCCCCGGTCGCCTCGACCAGGCAGGGACGGCTCGACCAGCTCTTTGGCGATCTCAGACGCGAGCGCAACGAAAAGGCCGCCGAACGCATCGCCGGCCGCATCTGGAATGAGTGGAGCCAGTCCGGCAGCGCCTCGATCGACCTGATGATGCAATGGGCGCAAAAGGCGACGGAAGACCAGAAATTTGACGTCGCGCTCGATTTCCTCGACCAGGTCGTGACCCTGCAGCCCGATTATGCCGAGGGCTGGAACCGCCGCGCCACGGTGCATTTCCTGATGAAGAACTATGGGAAGTCGATGGCTGACATCGACCACACCCTGCAGCTCGAGCCCCGCCATTTCGGCGCCCTTTCCGGCTTGGCGCAGATCATGGCCGAGACCGGCCATAAGCAGTCGGCGCTGGAAGCCTGGCAGAAAGTGCTTACCATCTATCCGATGATGCGCAGCGCCCAGGATCAGGTCTCGACGCTTTCGGAAGAGCTGGCCGGCGAAGGGATTTGAGGCAGTAGGAATTGGGCAGTAGGGCTTAGGGGGAAGAGAGCACCTACTGCCTACTGCCTACTGCCTACTGCCCTAAACTAACTTCCCGCCACTTCCGTATTCCTCCGCATGAACCTCATCTGCGCTGCATTTCTCTTCCTCATTGCGCTCGTCTTTGCGCTTGCCGGCATCACCCGTGCCAGTGCCTGGCTGATCGAGCGCCGCAACCCGCCGGTCGGCGAATTCGCCGACATTAACGGCGCCCGTATCCATTACGTCCACATACCAGCCGCCCCAGGCGCCGAACTCCCGCCGATCGTCTTCATCCATGGCGCCAGCGCCAACCTCAAGGATCAGTTGCTGCCGCTGAAGCCCCTGCTCGACGGCCGCGCCGAGATGCTGTTCCTCGACCGGCCGGGCTTCGGCTGGTCCGAACGCGGACCGGGCAACAATGAAACGCTGGCGGCGCAGGCCGACACCATCGCCGCGCTGATGGATCGCCTCGGCATCGAAAAGGCGGTGATTGTCGGCCATTCCTTCGGCGGCGCGATCACGACAGCCTTTGCGCGGACGCATCCCGAAATGACGCTCGGCCTCGTCTTCCTCGCGCCTGTCAGCCATCCCTGGCCGGGCGGCGCGACCGCCTGGTATTACAGGCTGACGGCGACTCCGATTGTCGGTCGGCTGTTTTCGGAGACTCTGGCCCATCCTGCGGGCATGCTGCAGCTTGGCGGCGCCACGGCCTGCGTCTTCTCACCGAACAAGGTGCCGGACGGCTATGTCGAGAATACCTCGATCCCGCTGGTGCTGAGGCCGCGCGCCTTCCGCGCCAATGCCATCGATGTGGCGCAGCTCTATGATTATGTGCGCGAGGCCTCGCCCGGCTACCGCGAGATCAAGGCTCCGACGGTCGTCATCTCCGGCGATCGCGACAAGGTTGTCTACGCCACGATCCATTCCGTCGGCCTCGAACGCGACATTCCCGGCGCCGAATTGGTCTGGGTCCGTAATCTCGGCCACAAGCCCGACTGGATCGCACCCGACCTCGTCATCGGCGCGATCGAGAAGGCCGCCGGCAAAGATATCGATCTGGAGGCGATGGCCAGGACAGTGGAAGGCCGCATCGCCGGCGACACCCAAGGCATCGGCAGATGTCCCGAGCTCAAAGTGCCGGATGCAGAGCTCGCGCCGGGTTGAGCTCAAGCGCCTTGAGGTGCGTCGAGATTCAGGTCAGGCCGAGCCGAGAAGAGTGGCTTCCGAGAACCGGAGCGGAGCGTACTTGAAGTACGTGAGCACCGGCCTACGCCGGCCGTAGCCTCAAACTGCGCGGCGACTCATGAGTGCTTCGGCCGGCGAAGGCCGGAAGCGCAGGAAGCCGCACTTCGCAGGCCGGCCTCACCTGAATATCGGCACACCTCAGTGAGTTTCCGACCCGACATAGGCAATCCGCAGCATATTGGTCGATCCGGGCGTCCTGAGCGGCACTCCGGCGGTGATGATCACGCGGTCGCCGGGCTTGCCGAAGCCTTCGTCGAGAGCGATGCGGCAGGCGCGGTCCACCATGTCGTCGAGGTCGATGGCATCCTCCGAGACGACGCAATGCGTGCCCCACAGGAGCGACAGCCGGCGTGCCGTGTTGACGATCGGCGACAGCGCCACGATCGGCACCTGCGGGCGCTCGCGCGCGGCGCGCAGGCCGGTTGTGCCGGAGGCGGTGTAGGTGATGATGGCCGACAGTTTCAGCGTCTCGGCGATCTCGCGCGCGGCGAGCGAGATCGCGTCCGCTCCGGTCGCTTCCGGCTCCGAGCGCTGCGCGTTGATGATGCCGGCATAGGTCGGGTCGGTTTCGACCTTGGTGGCGATGCGGTCCATCATGGCGACCGCCTCGACCGGATAGGCGCCGGCCGCGGACTCGGCCGAAAGCATGATCGCATCCGCGCCTTCGAACACGGCGATCGACACGTCGGAGACCTCGGCGCGCGTCGGCACAGGCGCGGTGATCATCGATTCCAGCATCTGGGTGGCGATCACCACCGGCTTGCCGGCGCGGCGCGCGGCGCGCGTGATCTGCTTCTGGATGCCGGGCACGGCCTCCAGCGGCATCTCGACGCCGAGATCGCCGCGGGCGACCATCAGCGCGTCGGAGAGCTCGATGATCTCGGGCAGGCGGGCCACCGCCTGCGGCTTCTCGATCTTGGCCATGATCAGCGCCCGGCCGCGCGCGATCTTGCGGGCTTCGGCCAGATCCTCCGGCCGCTGCACGAAGGACAGCGCCACCCAGTCGACGCTTGCAGCCAGCACCGCGTCGAGATCGGCGCGATCCTTCTCGGTCAGCGCGCCGACCGGCAGATCCGTGTCGGGCAGGCTGACCCCCTTCTTGTCGGAAATGCCGGTGCCGGCCACGACCGTACAGGTGATCGACTTGCCGTCGCTCTTGATCGCCTTGAGCTGCAGCTTGCCGTCATCGATCAAGAGACGGTGACCGGCCTCGACCGAGCTCAGGATTTCCGGATGCGGCAGGTAGACACGGCTGGACGTGCCGGGCTCCGGATTGTCGTCGAGCGTGAAGGTCTGGCCGACGGTCAGCGCTTCCTTGACGTTGGCGAACTTGCCGACCCTGAGCTTCGGCCCCTGCAGGTCGGCGAGGATGCCGATCGGTCGGCCGACGGCCGCCTCGACGGCGCGGATGCGGCCGACGAGCGTGCGCATCAGCTCGTGGTCGGTATGGCTCATATTGATGCGGAAGACATCGGCTCCTGCTTCGAAAAGCTTCTTCAGCATCTCCTCGGACGAGGAAGCCGGACCGATGGTGGCGAGGATCTTGACCTTGCGGTTACGTCTCATTGACTGTTTGTTCCCGGGGCGGGGGTCGCTGGCGCGCCTCCCGTTGCGGGCTCGTCGGTCAGCTGGACCATCCAGCTGGCCTGCTCGCCCGTGTCATATTCCTGAAATCCGGCGCGCTGGAAGCCCCGGGCGACGCAATCATTCACGCCGGCAATCTTGAACTCTTTTTCGGCGACGCACATGTTGATCGGGCCGTCCCAACGCCCGCCGCGCTCGGCGTCTTCTGCATAAAGATAGTAAAACCTTGATGACAGCGGACCCTCGATCAGCGTCTTGCAGGTCGACCCCTCGATGTGCCACCAGCCTTCGGTGATCCAGCCGGCCTTGGCGCGGTAGCCGATGCCGACCCCGACCAGGTTTTGTGTCGCGTTGCAGACGCGGAAGTCGGCGCGCGCCGGCGAGGTCGCGCAAAGCGCGGACACGGCCGCGCCAAAGATCAGGAGCGGCAGGGTCAGGCGCTTGCGCGGCCTGCCGGCGAAACCCATTCCAAATCCCTTCGCGAACCACATCTGCATCTCTCGAAGCCCTTTTCAGCAAACTCCGGGCGCATGTCAACGCGCCGTTTTGTTCAATTCCAATCGATTTAGAAGGGCTCGGCGTGCGGTAAGTCGTCCCGCTCGGGATTTTTTGCAGAAACCGTGGCCAAACAACGGCATTGCGCCTGCGTCCTCTTCATGGAATGACGATACCACCCCGCCTGGACACCAGCGAACAGACCGTTTTCAGCCAATGACCCGATCCACAGTTTTCGCGCCTTTCGACATCGTCGAGGGCGACCGCAAGAAAGGCATCGTGCTTCTGGCCGACCACGCCCGCCGCGACGTGCCGGACGAATATGGCAGCCTCGGCTTGCCGGCGGCGGAGTTCGAGCGCCACATCGCCTATGACATCGGCGTCGAGACGGTGACGCGCGAGCTGGCGGCGGCGCTCGACGCGCCGGCCGTGCTTGCCGGCTTCTCGCGGCTTCTGATCGACCCCAACCGCGGCGAGGACGACCCGACGCTGATCCGCCAGCTCTATGACGGCACCATCGTGCCGGGAAACTACCCCATGGCTGAAGAGGAACGGGAGAAACGGCTCGACCGCTTTTACCGGCCCTATCACGACGCAGTCGGCGCGATGATTTCGTCGGTGGCGCACGCCTCCGGCAAGGCGCCGTTCATCTTCTCGGTGCATTCCTTCACCCCTCGCATGCAAGGCTTCATCCGCCCCTGGCATGTCGGCATCCTGTGGGACCGCGACGACCGCGTGGCGCGGCCGCTGATCGACATGCTTGCCGAAGACAAGAACCTCGTCGTCGGCGACAACGAACCCTATGACGGCGCTTTGCGCGGCGACACCATGTTCCGCCACGCCATCGTCAACGGCTACGCCCATGCGCTGATCGAGATCCGCCAGGACCTGATCGCCGACCGCGCCGACGCTCTTGCGTGGGCGGAGCGGCTGGCCCCGATCGTTGACGCCATCGACCGCCGTGCCGATATACACGAGGTGAAGATGTTCGGCTCGCGCACCGGGCCGGTGTGACGGGCCTCAACGCATGTCTCCCGAAAGTGGGAACCGGTTTCGGGATAAAGACATGCGTAAAATCAAAAACCTAAAGCGCATGGAGCGAACCTGAAAGATCGCGACGCGCTTTAAGCCCACGGAGTTCCATGCAATGGCCGAACTCAGCGACGAACAGAAACGCGATTTCGAGGCGGCCGCCTTCCGCCGGCTGGTCGATCACCTGCGCGAGCGCGGCGATGTCCAGAACATCGACCTGATGAACCTCGCCGGCTTCTGCCGCAACTGTCTGTCCAACTGGTATCGCGAGGCCGCCGAGGCCGACGGCGTCGCGCTGTCCAAGGACGAGTCGCGCGAGATCATCTACGGCATGCCCTATGCCGAATGGCAGGCGCTGAACCAGACCGAGGCGTCGGAGGCCAAGAAGGCGGCGTTCGAGGCCAGGCGGCCGAAGGATCATTAGCGATGCCGAACGCTTTCGCGACTTCGTCATTCTAGGGCGGAGCAAGGAGCGAAGCGACGCGGCGCAGACCCTAGAATCCATTCCGTGACGCCTGCCGAAGAATGCCGCGGTCCAGACTATGATCGTAGCGGCGGGGTGACGTTCTGCATCGTAGCGGCGCTCCCAGGTCGCGGCATGGATCCTCGGGTCTGCGCGCGTCGCTTCGCTCCTTGCTCCGCCCGTGGATGACGAAAGGAGGGGCGTCTCGCCAATCTCCGAAGCATGCCACGACGGCATGCCTATGCCGAATGGCAGGCGCTGAACCAGACCGACGCCTCCGAGGCCAAGAAGGCCGAGTTCGAGGCGAAGCGGCCGAGGGATCATTAGCGATGCCGAACGCTTTCGCGACTTCGTCATTCTAGGGCGGAGCAAGGAGCGAAGCGACGCGGCGGAGACCCTAGAATCCATTCCGTGACGCCTGCCGAAGAGCACGGCGGTCCAGACTATGATCGTAGCGGCGCAACCCCGGGGGACGTTCTGCATCGTAGCGGCGCTCCCAGGTCACGGAATGGATCCTCGGGTCTGCGCGCGTCGCTTCGCTCCTTGCTCCGCCCGTGGATGACCAGCGGAGAGGCGCTTCTGCCAACCTCCAAAGCAGCAGCCTGCCACGAACGACGACCCTTGGTCGCTCCCTTGGTCCAAGCACTTCCAGAATACGGTCCTTGACTGCAAATTGAATCGATCTAATTTGCCGCACGAGGGCCATCCGGCATCGCGGACTTCAAACAATGAACGTGCAGACCACAATGCAAGCCGCGACCCGCGGCCGCTTTGCCGTTGCCGGCATTTTCCTTGCCAACGGCTTTCTCACCGGCAGCTGGGCGCCGCAGATTCCGGTGTTCCTCACCCGGCTGGACATTTCGAAATTCACCCTCGGCCTGCTGATCCTCTTGTTCGGCGTCGGCGCGGTGATGGCGATGACCTGGTGCGGCCATCTCATCTCCAGGCACGGCTCGCGCGCCGTGCTGCGCTGGTTCGGCCTCTGCGGCAGTTTCGGCCTGCTGGTAGTGGCCCTCGCCCCCAACGTGCCGCTCGCGGCAATCGCCATGCTCCTCTTCGGCGGCTCGATCGGCGGCATGGACGTCGCCATGAACTCCAACGCGGTCGTGGTGGAGAGAAGATTGTCCCGCGCTATCATGTCGTCCTCGCATGGCTTCTGGAGCCTCGGCGGCTTCGCCGGCGGCGCGCTTGGCGGCTACGCCATCCAGAATTACGGCTCCCTCGTGCATGCGACCGTCGTGACGGCGATCGCTTTCGCAGTGATCGCCTTTGCTGTTCGTTACCTCATCGCCGAGGACAGGCCGCAGGTCGCCGAGCACCAAAAATTCGCGCTGCCGCGCCACCCAATCGTCTATCTCGTCGGACTGATGGCGCTGCTCACCATGGTCTCCGAGGGGGCGGTGCTCGACTGGGCGGCGCTCTACCTGCATCAGGAGCTCGGCGCCGACCTTGCCATTGCCGGCCTCGCCTATGCAGCCTTCTCCGGCGTCATGGCGCTCATGCGCTTCCTGGGTGACGGCGTGCGCAACCGCTTCGGCGCCGTGGCGACGCTGCGCGGATCGGCGCTCGTCGCCGCGGCCGGCATGTTCGTGGCCGGCCTCTCGCCCTCCCCCTGGCTTGCCATTGCCGCTTTCGCCTTCTGCGGCTTCGGCATCGCCAATATGGTGCCGATCTTGTTTTCAGCCGGCGGCAACCAGGAAGGCATGTCTTCCGGCACCGGCATGAGCGTGGTCACCACCATGGGCTATTCAGGCATCCTGGTAGCGCCGTCGGCGATCGGCTTCGTCGCGGAACACTCGAGCTTCGGCCCGATCTTCATCGCGCTCTCCGGCCTGCTGGTCATCGTGCTGTTGATGGCCAGCCTTGCTCACCGCGCCGAATTCGCCGCCGAGCCGGATGGATTTCAGGTCGGATCGACCTGAAATCATCCGGCTCTAGGATCAGAGAAATAGAGCATGATGTCGTCCGAAAAACCGCTTCACACTTTTCGGCATCATGCTCTAGCCGGCGCCGGCGGAGTAGCGCTTCAGCTCTTCATGCAGGAAATCGGCGACGCGACGGATGCGCATGCTCGTGCGCACGTCGCGATGCATCGCAAGCCACACCGGTAGCACGGGCAAGGGAACCTCCGGCAAAAGCTTCTCCAGCTCCGGATCGCTGTTCGCCAGCGGCTCCTGGCCGATGCCGATGCCGTTTCCTGCCCGCACCGCTTCCCAAAGCACGATCTGGTTGTCGGTCCGGAAACGGAAATGGCTGCGGCCGATGGGAATGCCGAAGGCGGTGAAGCCGCGAATGATCTCGTCGCTGCGGTCGAACCCGACCAGGGCGTGGTCGGCGAGGTCGGCGGGCTTCTCCGGGCGGCCGCGCCGGTCGAGATAGGATTTCGCCGCGCACAGGCAGAGCGCAATGTCAGTGACCTTGCGCGCCACCAGCTCGTTCTGCGCCGGCCTGACCATGCGGATGGCGATGTCGGCATCGCGGCGCAGCAGGTTCTCGACCTGGTTCGAGGCGACGATCTCGACCTCGATGCCCGGTTCCTCCTCGCCAAGACGCGCCGTCATCTGCGGCAATACGCAGGCCGCAACCACTTCGCTTGCGGCGATGCGCACCGTGCCCTCGATCGCCTCGACCGAGCCCAGCGCCAAAAGCGAGAAGGCATTGGCCTGCTCGCTGACCGCCTGACCGCGCTCATAGAGCGTGCTGCCGGCCTCGGTGAGCTCATAGCCGCGCCGCCCGCGCCGGAACAGCGTGACGCCCAACGCCTGTTCCAGCTCGGCGATGTGGCGGCCGAGCGTCGGCTGGCTCGCCTCCAGCCTGCGGGCGGCGGCCGAAAGACTGCCGGTCTCGGCCACCGCGACGAAGCTCTTGATCAGGTTCCAGTCGAATTCCTTCATTCATTTTTGAATATCAGACCGCCGATATCTGTCAATTTTCATTCGCTTGCGAAGAGGACAGATTGATTGGGCAAACCCAAGCACCGGAGAAGACAAAATGACCAAGATCGCAATTCTGGGCGCCAATGGCCGGCTCGGCCGCGTGGTCGCCAAGGCCTTCATCGACGCCGGTTTCGACGTCCGCGCCGTCACCCGCACCGGCAAGGTGCCCGCCGAGCTCAAGGGCGCCACTGCGGTTGCCGGCGACGCGCTGGACCGCCAGTCGCTGATCCGCGCGACGCAAGGCGTCGACATCGTCTTCAACGGCCTGAACCCGATCTATACCGACTGGGGCAAGTGCCTGCCGATGGCCGAGAACGTCATGGCCGCCTGTCGCGCGAATAACGCGCCGCATCTTTTCCCCGGCACCGTCTACAATTACGGCTCGCCGATGCCGCGGGTGATCACCGAGGAGACGCCTTTCCATCCGACCACCGAAAAGGGCCGCATCCGCTGCGCCATGGAAGAGCTGTTCCGCCGCGAGGCCGATGCCGGCCGCGTGCGCACCATTCTGCTCAGGGCCGGCGACTTCTTCGGCGGCACCGGCAGCGGTTCCTGGTTCGACCTCGTCGTCGCCGCCAAGATGAGCAAAGGGAACCTACACCGCCCCCGGTCCGGCCGACCTCGTGCATGAATGGGCTTATCTGCCGGACTTCGCAGTGGCCTTCGTCGGAGTGGCGCGCAACCTCGACAAGCTCGGCTTCTACGAGGCGATCAATTTCCCCGGCCACGCCATCACCGATCTCGACATCAAGGCCGCGGCGGAGAAGGCGCTCGGCCGCAAGCTGAAGCTCTCCTTCATGCCTTGGTGGGTTCTGCGCGCCGGCAGCCCGTTCGTGGCCATGTGGCGCGAGATCGTCTCGATGTCCTATCTGCGCTTCGAAGCGCACCGCCTGGTCTCGGCGCGGCTGGAAGAGGTCATTGGCGAAATCCCGCACACCCCGCTCGATCGGGCGGTTGCGGAAGCCATGCAGGATATCGGCATCGCCGTTGCGCCCTCGCGTCAGGCCGCCTGATCGCGACAAGAGAGCATCCAGAAATGAAGCGGCCGGTCCCGAAAGTCCGGCCGCAATGTTGAGGTCAAATCCTGCCCATCAACAAAAGGATCAGCAGCACTATCAGAATGACGCCGACGATCCCCGACGGGCCATAGCCCCAGGAGCGCGAGTGCGGCCATGCCGGCACCGCACCGATCAGGATCAAGATCAGGATGATGATGAGAAGTGTGCTGATCGTCATGAAAAGCCCTCGCCGTATGGTTGAATACGAGGGAACAATGCAAAAAGCCGCCCGGTTGTTCCCCGGGCGGCTCTTTTGCCATTGGGTTCGAAACCGGCCTATTCCGCGGCTTTCGGGAAGGCTGCCCCCGGTTCGAGGTCGGTTTCCAAAGTCGGTTGATCGGTCGACACCTTGCCGCGGCGGAACAGGCGGCTGAACAAGCTGCGCCGCGCGCCGGGCTTCACCTTGGCGCGGGTGAACACCATCAGCATTGAAGGCGTCACCACCAGCGTCAGCAAGGTGGCGAAGGACAGGCCGAAGACGATCGCCGAGGACAGCGAAATCCACCACTGCGTCGACGGCGCGTTGATCGTCGTCTCGTGATGGAAGATTTCGAGGCCGAGGCCAAAGGCGATCGGCAGCACGCCGAGGATCGCCGACACCGCCGTCAGCACCACCGGTCGCGCGCGTTCGCGACAGGTCTGCAGCACCGCGTCCATCTTGTCCCAGCCCTCCTCGCGCAGCCGGTCATAGGTGTCGATGAGCACGATGTTGTTGTTCACCACCACGCCGGCGAGCGCGATGACGCCGATACCCGACATGACGATGCCGAAGGCCTCGCCAGTCAGAAGCAGCCCGAGGAACACGCCGATCGTCGCCATGACCACGCAGGACAAGACAAGCCAAACGCTGGTGAACTTGTTGAACTGCGCCAAGAGCACCAGGAAGATCAGGAAGATCGCGGCGCCGAAGGCCTTGCTCAAGAAAGCGCTGGCTTCCGCGCTGTCCTCGTTGGAGCCAGCGAGCTTCCAGCGGATGCCGCTGCCGAGGCCCATGTCGGCGACGGCCTGAGTGACCTCCTGCTGCACGGCCGCCACCTGCGCGCCGGCGCTGACATTGGCTTGCACGACCACGGTGCGCGCGCCGTCGATGCGGTTGAGGATGCCGACCGTCGGCTCGGGTTTGCGCACCACGAAGTTCGAGATCGGCACCGACCCTTGCGAGGTCTGCACCCTAAGCTCGTCAAGCGTCGACAGCGTGCGCCGGTCCTCCGGCAGACGCAGCCGGATGTCGACCGCGTCGTCGGCGCCGGCCGGCCGGTACTCCGACAGCTTGAGGCCGTTGGTTACCAGTTGCACCACCGTGCCCACGGAGGTCGGGCTGATGCCGTATTGCGCAGCCTTGGCGCGGTCGACCTCGAGCGCCCAGTCGACGCCGGGCGGCGGCAGGCCGTCCGAAACGTCGATGACGTTGGGTATCTTGGCGATCCGCGCCGCCACCGCGCGCGCCTTGTCGTCGAGGCCGGCAGGATCGGCGGCCGACAGCCTGATCTGGATCGGCTTGCCGGTCGGCGGGCCGGCTTCTGGCACGCGCACCTCGACGTCGACGCCGGGAATGCCGGCCGTCACCGCGCGCAGGTCGTCGAGGATCTGGTTGGCGGACTTGCGTTCGCGCCAGTCGACAAATTCGTACTGGATCACGCCGACGACGTCTTCCGGGATGTCCTGGCCGCCGCCTTGCGTCTTGCCGACGCGGGTATAGACCGACTTCACCCCTGGCCAGCCGAGCAGGCGGCTTTCGGCCGTCTTGGTGGCAGCGTCCATTTCGGCCAGCGAAAGGTTGCCGCGGGCATGCACGTAGAGCAGGCCGTAATCCGGCTCGACATTGGGGAAGAACTCGACGCCGGCGCCGTACTTGGAGTAGGCGAAGCCGACGCCGACCAGCAGGCCGACGGTGAGCAGGATGACGGTGATCGGGAAGCGCACCGCCTGCTTGACCAGGGCCATGTACCAGCCGTCGCGGTTGCTCTCCTCGTGATGCGCCGGCGCCTTGGCGAAGATGGCGCCGAGCGTCGGCGCAAAGACCAGCGCATAGAGCATCGAGGCCGACAGCGTCACGATCAGCGTGATCGGCATGTATTTCATGAAGTCGCCGATGATGCCGGGCCAGAACAAGAGCGGCGAGAACGCGGCGATGCGCGTCATCGTCGCCGCGATCACTGGGCCGGCCATGCGCTTGGCGGCCAAAGCGAAGGCATCCGCCTTCGGCATGCCTTCGCTCATGCGCCGTTCCGCGAATTCGGTGACGATGATGGCATCGTCGACCAGCATGCCGACCGCCAGGATGAGGCTGAACAGCACGATCATGTTGATCGTGTAGCCCATCATGGCGAGCAGAAGGATGCCGATCAGGAACGACGACGGGATGGCGAGGCCGATGAGCAGCGAGGCGCGGCCGGACAGCGCGTAAAGGATAACGATGAACACCAGGATGACGGCGATCATCACATGGTTCTGCAGGTCGCCGAGCAGCTGGTTGACGAAGACCGACTTGTCCTGCGTGTAGGTGACATGCATGCCTTCCGGCATCGACTTGATGAAGTTGTCCGACACTTCCCTGACATGGGTCAGCGTATCGATCAGATTGGCGCCGATGCGCTTCTTCACCTCGATGGCGATCGCCGGCTTGCCGTCGAGCCGGGTCACCGTCTCGGCGTCCTTGAAGGTCGAGCGTACGGTGGCGACGTCCTTCGCCTGCACCACGGCATTCGGCGTGGCGACGACCGGCAGGTTGGCGACGTCCTCGGGCGTTTCGATCAGCGACGGCACCTTGACCGCGTATTTGCCTTCCGAGCCTTCGAGATTGCCGGCCGCGACAAGGCTGTTGGAAGCACCTACGCCCTGGATCACCTGGTCGAGCTGCAGCCCGTACGAAGAGAGCTTCACCGGGTCGATGACGACTTCGACCAGGTCGTCGCGCGCGCCCTGCAGCGAGCCTTCCAGCACGCCCGGCACTTCCTCGATGCGGTCGCGCAGTTCGCGCGCCGCCGCCGTCAGCACGCGCTCCGGCACGTCGCCAGACAGCGTCACGACCAGGACCGGGAATTCCGAGACGTTGACTTCGGTGACGGTCGGCTCCTCGGCCGCCTGCGGCAGGTCGGCCTTGGCGTCCTGCACCTTGCTGCGCGTATCCTGCAGCGCGGTGGCCAGATTGGTCTGCGGCTGGAACTCGACCAGCACGTAGCCGCCGCCCTGGAAGGCCGCAGAGCGCATCTCCTTGAGCCCCTTGAGGCTCTTGAGCTTGCTCTCCATCGGCCTGAGCAGCAGGCGCTCGGAGTCCTCCGGCGAGATGCCCTGGTAGACCAGGCTGACATACATCATCGGAATCGGAACGTCGGGCTCCGCTTCCTTCGGCGTCGACTGATAGGCTACCCAGCCCGCAGCCAGAAGGAACATCAGCGCCGATATCGTGAGGCGGGCGTTGTGAATGGCGAGTCTGACGATGTCCATGACTTATGCCTGCTGTTTCGTTGGAAGCGGCGACACTGGCCGGCGGCGCCGGTCGGGCCGGCGCCGGGCGGTCGCGCTACTGCGTGCCGGCGGTGGCTTCGCTGATCAGCTTGTTGATGGTGGCCTGGTCGGCCTCGACGGGCTTCACCGGATCGCCTTCCTTCACCAGCTCCTGGCCGGCGACGATGATGCGCGCATCCCGCGGGATGCCGCCGAGGACCAGGCCGCGCGGCGTATCGTCGACGAGGTCGATCGGGAAGAAGGCCACCTTGTCGTCCTTGCCGACGGCGCGGATGCCGAGGTCGCCCTTGTCGCCCAGCGTCACCACCGAGCGCGGCAGCATGACCGCATCGGTCGGCTCGGCGCTGAGCGTGATCTCGGCCGTCATGCCGGCGGGGATGGAGCCATCCCCATTGGGGATCGCCACCTCGACGCGGAAGGTGCGGGTCTGCGACGAGGCATCCCGGCTGATGTAGCGCACCGTGCCGGTGACCTTCTGGTCGTTGACCAGGCGCACATTGGCCTCGTCGCCGATCTTGATGTAGCGCAGGTCGCGCTCGCTGATCTCGCCGCGCGCGATCACCGGATCGAGTTTGAGGATCGTCGCCACCTCGCCGCCTTGCATGACCGAGCTGCCGAGTTCGACCGGCACGCGGTCGATGACGCCGTCGAACGGCGCCTTCACCTCGTTGCGGTCGAGTTCGGCCTGTGCCGTCTCCAGCATCGACTGCGCCGCGGTGAGGTTCGAGCGCGCGGTGTCGAGCTGCAGCTTGGGCAGGTTGCCGGTCTTCATCAGCTTGAGCGCCGCTTCGAGTTCGGCCTGTCGCTGCACCAGGAGCTGCTTGGCGTTGTCGACGTTCGAGATCTTCTCCTCGGCGGCAAGCATCAGCACCAGGTCGCCGGTCTTGACGCGATCGCCCTGCTTGACCGGCAGCTTGTCGATGACGCCGGCGACGCGCGTGGCGAGCACCGCCCGCTTGTCGGCCTCGGTGAGGCCCGAGATGCGTATCGCCCGCGCGAAGGTCTTGCGCGGCGGCGTCACCACCGCGACGGTGCGCAATGCGGCCTTCGGCTCGGCCTCTGCCGTCTTCGGCTTCTCGGCTCCTGATTGCGCTGCTTTGCCTGCCTCCCCTGCATTCTGGTGGTCGGCGGCGCTGCCCACGGACGAGAACTCGCCCGTTGCCATCCAGGCAGCGAATCCGATGAGCACAGCAATGGCTGCAAGCTTGTGAAACCTGATTTTCGGCATCGTCGTTTTTCCGTTGCGGGCTTGGCGAGGTCGGCGCTTCGACTCCCTGGCGCGCGGCCGATATGGGTGCGCGCAAAGCCATGTTCAATTTGCCGTGATCGGCGAAGCGCGCTTCTACCTCAAAGTTGCGGCGCAATATAGTCAGAAAAATTGCAGCATCATTGCGCTTTCAATCGGTGCTTGCTGGCTTTTTCCACTTTTCGGACCGTCGGCAGCCGGCTTTTCCCGGTCCGGACAGATATTTTTGTTCGCGGGGACCCTCGATGGCAGTAGGCGTCAGCATGCTGCGGAATTTTTTCGCGCAATGACTTGCCCCATTGGCATGAGACAACGCTGAGGCGCGCCCGCTTCGAAAATAAATGCTGTCAGCCGATCAAGTTCAGCAAGCGGAACAACTGCTCGAATGTCCTGCCATAGGGCGGTCTGAGCAGGCCGCCGGCGCTTAGCCTGGACTGGACGAAGATCGGCTTTTCCTTGCTGAAGGTCCGGAAGCCCCATTCGCCGTGATAGGCGCCCATGCCGCTCTCGCCGACGCCGCCGAATGGCTGCCGCTCCTGCACCAGATGCATCATGCAGTCATTGACCGTGACGCCGCCGGCCACGGTTTCCCGCATCACCCTTTGGCGATTGGCGCTATCCTTGCCGAACCAATAAAGAGCGAGCGGACGCTCGCCCCGGTTCACATGCTCGATGGCGTCGTCGACCGTGCCGTATTCGAGGATCGGCAGCACCGGCCCGAAGATTTCCTCGCGCATCAGCCGCAAGGTCTCACCGGGATTCCTGACCAGGACGGGCGCCATCTTGCGGTCAGTGACGCCAAGCTCTTCATTTGCCGGGTTGACCTCCGTGACATCGGCGCCGCCTTCGCGCGCCTCGGCAATCATGTCGCTCAGCCGTTGGCGGTGCCGTTCGCTGACGATCGCCGTGTAGTCGGGATTGTCGGCGAGGCGAGGATAGAGCCGCGCCATCGCGGCGGCGAGCTTTGTGGCGATCGCCGCACCTTGCCCTTGCGGGACCATCAGATAGTCGGGCGCGATGCAGGTTTGGCCTGCATTCAAAAGCTTGCCATAGGCGACGCTTGCGACGGCAGCATCGAGATCGCAGGATTGATCGAAGATCGCCGGCGACTTGCCGCCGAGCTCGAGCGTGACCGGCGTCAGATTGGCGGCCGCGGCCAGCGCCACCTGCCGGCCGACCGCGGTGGAGCCGGTGAACAGGAGATGATCGAAAGGCATCGACACGAATGTCTTGCCGACGTCGGCATCGCCGACCGCCACGCTCATCTCGTCAGGGGAAAAATGCTCCTCTACCAAGCGGGCGAGCAGGTCCGAGAACTTCGGCGTCAGTTCGGAAGGCTTGATCAGCACCCGGTTGCCGGCGGCTAAAGCGGCGGTCGCCGGCGCGACGGCGAGCTGGAACGGATAATTCCAGGGCGAGACGATGCCGACGACGCCGAGCGGTTGCGGCAAAAGCCGATTGCGCCCAGGCAGGAAGGGCAGGCTGGTGGCGACGCGGCGTTCGCGCATCCATCCGCGCAGATGCCGAATGGCGTGCCTGATGCCGGCGCGAACGACGAACAGTTCCGCAAGCCGCGTTTCCTGCTGAGCCCTGCCGGAAAAATCGCTGTCGATCGCCGCGCAGATCTCGGCCTCATGCTTTTCGGTGAGAGCGAGCAGGCGCTTGAGCCGGTCCTTGCGCACCTCGAGGCTGGGAAAAGGCTCCTTCTCGAAGGCCCTGCACTGCGCTTCAAACCTGACCCCGAGGGAGTTCTGTCTGGTCTGCAGCATCGCTACCTCCCCTTTACGTTCAGGTAAGTTACATCGGCCTGGCAATCGAATCCAGCATTGCCCCGGTTCCGTCGGGGAATGTTCCCGGCGGTTGCCCCGATCCGAACGCCTCAAATATGCCGTTTGGCACCCGTCATCGACACAAGAAAGTCACCGGTCCGCAAATGGCCCTTTTCGCCGTTCAAGCGTTAATTGGGCGTGCGTAAACAGCCCTTGGCGATGGTGTGCGGCCGGTGACAAAACCGCAAGATCGGTCGAGCGCCTCATGTCCGCGCCGCTTAGCTGGAGCTGCCACGGAGAACAGAACGATGCAGGCGGCGCTGCAAAACTACCTTGCCCGGATGCAGCGGGTGCTGGATCACATAGACCGGCATCTGGACGACGATCTGGACCTGGACGCGCTGAGCAGCGTCGCAGCCTATTCGAAATATCATTTCCACCGGCAGTTCACGGCGACCTTCGGGCTGTCCGTGCATCGCTATATCCAGCTCGCCCGCATGAAGCGCGCTTCATACCGGCTGGGCTACGGGGATGCCGAAAGCGTCACGGATATAGCGATGGATGCCGGTTACGACGCACCGGATGCCTTCGCCCGCGCCTTTCGGCAACGGTGCGGGCAATCGCCTTCGTCGTTCCGGAGATCTCCCGACTGGGGGGCGTGGCTTATGGCCTTCGGGCCTCTCGACAACGCCAGGAGAAAGCTCATGCAGATAATTTTTACCCGCGACGACGTGACGATCCGCGATGTGCCTCCCACCCCGGTGGCGATCATGGAGCATCGGGGTGACCGGGCGACGCTCGGCGCTACGATCCAGCGGTTCATCGCCTGGCGCAAGGCCGCCGGCCTGTCGCCCGAAACAAGCCCGACCTTCAATGTCTTCCGTTCCGAGAGATGTCCCGCTGTCGCGGCCGACTACAGCATGGACATTTGCGTCGGGACCGACCAGCCGATCGACGCGAACGACGAGCAGATGAAGGCTGGCGTGATCCCCGGCGGACGCTGTGCGGTGCTGCGCTACCCCGGCAATACCAACAATCTGGAGCCCGCCGCGCTTTACCTTTATCGTGAATGGCTTCCGGCCAGCGGCGAGGAAGCACGCGACTTTCCGGTCTATTGCCAACGACGGCTGTCCTTCTCCCCAGAGATGGCGGTGCCCGAGATCATCGTCGAACTCTTTCTCCCTCTGAAATAGCGCGACAGGAAAGCGGCTTGTCCTGTCCGAGCGAGAAGCGGGACAGGCCGCCATCCAACGATCTCGATCTTTGTGAGGTCGCGACCTGGCAAATCAGGCGCGGCGTCGCGCCGATTCCGGCTTGATGCGCGCTGCGAGGAATTCCTTGACGCGGCGCCCCGGCGCCGGACCGCGCACCGGCTTGAAGCCGTCGTCGAGCTCGCCCGACAGGTCGAGCGTCGCCTGGCTGCCGACGGCGTCGTAATTTTCCTCCAGCCAGTCGCTGGCGGCATTTCGGCCGAGGTCGCGCAGATAGGCGAGGAAGGCCCATTCGGCATTGACCTTGGACGAGGCCGAGAGATCCTTGAACGCCTCGTCGGCGTCGATCCTGTGCATGCGGATATCGCGGTATTCGCCATGCGGCAGGCGGCCGGCCGCGATCAGCTCCTTGACGAAGGCAATCGAGCGGAATTCGCGCAGGAGCCCTGCGTTGAAGGTGATCTCGTCGATCCGGTTCTGGATCTCGTTGGCGCTCTTCGGCGTGCCTTCGCGCACCACCGGATTGATCTGCACCAGCAGCACATCCTCGGTCGCCGCCGTCTTGAAGAAAGGATAGAGCGCCGGATTGCCGCCATAGCCGCCGTCCCAGTAAGGCACCCCCTTGATCTCGACCGCGCGGAACAATTGCGGCAGGCAGGCGGAAGCCATCACCGTGTCGAGGTCGATCTCGCCGTCGGAGAAAACGCGCAGCTGTCCGGTCTCGACATTGGTCGCCGAGATGAAGAGCTCGATCGACTTGCAGGCGCGCACATTGCGGAAATCGATTTCTTTCTCGACCACGTCGCGCAGCGGGTTGAGGCCGAGCGGATTGGCGATGTAAGGCGAGAAGACCCGCGACATGGTATCGAAGAAAAAATAGCCGGGCGTATTCTCGATCGACCAGTTGCCCCACACGACATCCCACGGCATGCGCTGCACCGGGCTGAAGCGGCCCTTCGAGGCCACCGCACGCCAGAACTTGTCGAGCTTCTTGCGCGCGCCCTCGACGCCGCCGCGCACGAAGCCGTCAGCCAGCGCGACCGCGTTCATGGCGCCGGCGCTGGTGCCGGACACGGCCGCGATGTCCAGCCGCCCGTCCTCGAGCAGGCGGTCGAGCACCCCCAGGAGAAGGCGCCGTGCGAACCGCCGCCCTGGAGCGCGACGTTGATCTTCTTCTTTTCCCCCGCCTTGCCGTTCTTCGCCATGACGTTCCTTGTCTTGATGCTTCGGCCTGCCCTTGCGTCATAAGGAGCAGCCCAGCGCAATCAGCCTATGTTGCAGCGCAGCATATAAGGGCGGACCAAGGCAAGAACACGAACACACAAGCGTGATCTGTTGAAATTTCGGCAGTCGCCTTCGTCATCCTATGGCGGAGCAAGGAGCGAAGCGACGCGGCGCAGACCATAGGATCCATGCCGTGACTTTCGAGAGCCGCGACGGTGCAGAAAGAGCGACGGCAGCGCCATGCGCTCGTTCTGGATCGCCGCATTCTTCGCTTGATGTATCGGCATGGATTCCAGGGTCTACGCTTCGCGTCGCCCTGGAATGACGAAGTTCGAGGGGCTTCGGCCAATTCCGAACGTTTACGCGGTGCAATGATCACCGATCCGCGCTGTCAGGCGACGAGATCGGGCACCGGCCCGACATAGCGCGACTGCGGCCGGATCATCCGCCCGGTCACCTGCTGCTCGCGCGCGTGGGCGATCCAGCCGGCGACGCGGCCGGCGGCAAAGACGTTGGAGAACGCTTCCTCAGGGAAGCCGGCGGCTTCGAGCAGCAGCGCCGTATAGAACTCGACATTGGTCTGGATCGAACGCTGGGGCTTGGCGATCCTGAGCACGTCGAGCGCCGCCTGCTCCACCGTTTCGGCGAAGGCCAGCCGGCTGCCCGCCTTCCCGCTACTCGTCTGGCTCCTGGCGCCAAGTCGCCGCACCACGGCCTTCAGCACGTCGGCGCGCGGATCGCGCACGCGGTAGATGCGGTGGCCGAAGCCCATGATGCGCTCGCCGCGCGCGATCTCGTCGCGCAGCCAGGCGGCGGCGTCGCCGCTCGCCTCGATCGCGTCGAGCATCTCGATCACCGGCCCCGGCGCGCCGCCATGCAGCGGACCCTTGAGCGCGCCGAGCCCGGCCAGGATCGCCGAGGTCAAGCCGGCCTGCGTCGATGCCACCACGCGCGTCGCGAAGGTCGAGGCGTTGAGCCCGTGGTCGCAGACCGTCACCAGATAGGTGTCGAGCGCCTTGGCAAGCGCCGGCGATGCGGTGCCGCCGAGCATCTTGAGCATATCGGCGGCATGATCGGCGCTTGCATCCGGAGCGATCGGCTTCTTGCCGCGGCTGAGCCGCAGCAGGGCCGGCGTGAGCACCGCCGGCGCCGCGGTCAGCCGCAGCGCATCGGCAAGCCCATCGCCGTCGGGCAGCAGGGCGATGCCGGCGCGCATGGCGCTGTAGATATGGAGCGGCGCGAGCTCCGTCAGCATCGGCTGCAGCCGTTCGAAAACCTCGACGCGCGCATCGCCGATGGCTTTTTCCAGCTCGGCATCACCGGGAAGCTCGTCGAAGAAGCCGTCGAACAAGAGGCGCACCACCTGGCCATAACGCCAATGGGCGGCGAGTTCCGTCAGGGAATGGCCTCGGATGGTGAGATGGCCGCCCGCGCCATCGACATCGGAAAGCACCGTGTCCGCCGCCACAACATCATCAAGCCCGTTTGCCATGACTTGTCTCCTTGACCTTTTGTGCACTGCAATTAATGCTGCGCAACCAATGCATCAATCTTGATCAATAGAATCAATGTGAGGCACCAGGCATGTCCGAATGGTTGACACGAGAGGAAGCGCTGACGCGGCTCAACGTGCGGCCGCAGACGCTTTATGCCTATGTCAGCCGCGGCCGCATCGGCATGCGGCCCGACGAAGTGGACCCGCGCCGCAGCCAGTATCGTGCCGACGACATTGCCGCGCTTGCCACCCGCCGGGCGCGCGGACGCAGCCCGCAGGCGATTGCCGAGAGCGCCATCGCCTGGGGCGAGCCGGCGATCACCACCGCCATCTCGACGGTGCTGCATGGCCGCCTCGTCTATCGCGGCCAGGATGCCGTGGCGTTTGCGGCGGCGGCAACGCTTGAGCAAACCGCCGGCCTGTTATGGGCCTCCGGCGCTGCCGTATCCTTCGCTTCGCTGACCCCTTCGACCGCGCGGCAGAGCGGTGCTTCCACGGCATTTGCGAGACTCTCGGCGCTTGCGGGCGAAGGCCGGCCTTCGCTCGGCCGCAGGCCGGCCATGCTGCAGCAGGACGGCGCCAATGCGATAAGCGTGATCGCCACCGCGCTCGGCGCGATCTTCGGATCGGAGCCGGTGCATGAAAGGCTGGCGCGCGCCTGGTCGGTCGACGCGGCCGGCGCCGATCTCATCCGCAAGGCGCTGGTGCTGCTTGCCGATCACGAGCTCAACGCCTCGACTTTTGCCGCGCGCGTGGCGGCCTCCACCGGCGCGCCGATCGCGGCCTGCCTGCTTGCCGGTCTCGCCACCCTCACCGGCCCGCGCCACGGCGGCGCCGGCGCCGCGGCGATCGCCCTTGTCGAGGATTCGGAACGGCTGGGCCCGGACGAGGCGATCGCGCGCTGGCTCGCCCACGACCGGCCGCTGCCCGGCTTCGGTCATCAACTTTACCCCGAAGGCGATCCGCGCGCGGAAGCCTTGCTGCCCGATGTCGAGATCGATGACGGGCTCCTGCATCTGCGCGACGCCGTCGTTGCCGCGACCGGCATGCATCCGAATGTCGATTTCGCGCTGGCCGCGCTGACGCGCAGCCTGCGTCTCCCCGCCGACGCGCCCTTCCGCCTGTTCGCGCTCGGCCGCAGCGTCGGCTGGACGGCGCATGCCATCGAACAAGTGACAAGCAACAGGCCGATCAGGCCCCGCGCGCGTTACGACGGGCCGCTAAGGCCGGAACGATCTATGGTCTAACCGTTGGGGATTAGCCGAAAGGCCTATCGCTTCGTCATACTCGGGCTTGACCCGAGTATCCATGCCGTGGCCCTTGCCGTAGGGTACAAACGTGCAGAATTCTGCAATTGCTGCAACGCTTTAATGTAACGGCATGGATCCTAGGGTCTGCGCGCGTCGCTTCGCTCCTTGCTCCGCCCTAGGATGACGACGTCAGAGACGCCTCGACCACCACAAGCGTTCGCAACCGCCAACACACCCGTCAGGACATCGTGTCGAGCTTGCGCTGCATCGCGGCGATCTGCGCCTTCAATTCCTGCAGATCGTCGGATTTCTCTTCCTTCTTCGGCGGCTCGGCAGGCGCCGCGGAATTGTTCCCCGCGGACGGGAACGGCGTGAACATGCGCATCGCGTTCTGGAACATTTCCACGTTCCGGCGCGTCTGTTCCTCCAGCGCCTTCATCGGCGTCTTCATCATGTCGATCGGCGTCTTGCCGAAGGCGCCCTTGAGCTGCTCGCGGAAGCGCTCCTGCTCCTTGGAGAAGGCGATCATCGACTGTTCGAGGAAGCTCGGCACGATCATCTGCATCTGATCGCCGTAGAAGGAGATCAGCTGGCGAAGGAACGGGATCGGCAGCATGTTCTGCCCATCCTTGTTCTCCAGCTCGAAGATGATCTGTGTGAGCACCGGATGCGTGATGTCGTCGCCGGTCTTGGCGTCCTGCACGGTGAACTCCTCGCCCTTCTTGACCATCTCGGCCAGATCCTCGAGCGTGACATAGGTGCTGGTGCCGGTGTTGTAGAGCCGGCGGTTGGCATATTTCTTGATGACGATCGGGTCGTCTTTTGCGGCCATCCGTATCCTCCCCAGGATACCGGCGCGTTCAGAGTAAGCGGCCGGTAACGATTGCGCCATTTGTCGAGGATATGCGCAAAAGCGTCACAATTCCAAGTGGTTTGTGCAGTGCGGCATCATTTAATGCGGAATGAGCGGAGCAAATTGTACCGCGCGCTGATGGCTGCGCTGTCACGATAGGCGCCCGACCTGCTTGCCGCGCATGGCGGCCATGCCCATTTCCGGTTTGACTCGGGTTCCCTAACGGGCAAGAAAAGTCTTCAATGATCGCCTAAAACACGACACCTCGAAGTCTGGAGAAGAAAATGTCCGCTTCCAATTCAATCGTCGTTGCCAGCGCCGCCCGCACGGCGGTCGGGTCCTTCAATGGCAGTTTCGCCGCGACGCCGGCACATGAGCTCGGCGCCGTGGTCATCAAGGAACTGCTCGCGCGGGCCGGCGTCGAGGCAGGCGAGGTCGACGAGGTCATCCTCGGGCAGGTGCTGACCGCCGCCCAGGGACAGAACCCAGCCCGCCAGGCCTCGATCAATGCCGGCCTGCCCAAGGAGACCACCGCCTGGGGCCTCAACCAGGTTTGCGGCTCGGGGCTGCGGGCAATCGCCCTCGGCATGCAGCAGATCGCCACCGGCGATGCCAAGCTGATCGTCGCCGGCGGCCAGGAATCGATGTCGCTCTCGCCGCATGCCCAGCATCTGCGCGCCGGCGTCAAGATGGGCGACTACAAGATGATCGACACCATGATCAAGGACGGCCTGTGGGATGCCTTCAACGGCTACCACATGGGCAACACCGCCGAGAACGTCGCCCGTCAGTTCCAGATCACCCGCGACGACCAGGACGAGTTCGCGCTCGCCTCGCAGAACAAGGCCGAAGCGGCACAGAAGGCCGGCAAGTTCAAGGACGAGATCGTCGCCTTCACCATCAAGGGCAAGAAGGGCGACACCATCGTCGACCAGGACGAATATATCCGCCATGGCGCGACGCTGGACGCCATGACCAAGCTGAAGCCCGCCTTCGACAAGGACGGCACGGTCACTGCCGCCAATGCTTCAGGCATCAATGACGGCGCCGCCGGCGCGCTGCTGATGACCGAGGCCGAAGCCGCCAGGCGCGGCATCACGCCGCTGGTGCGCATCGCTTCCTGGGCGACCGCCGGCGTCGACCCGGCGATCATGGGCACCGGCCCGATCCCGGCCTCGAAAAGGGCGCTGGAAAAGGCCGGCTGGTCGGTCAAGGACCTCGATCTCGTCGAGGCCAACGAGGCGTTCGCCGCGCAGGCTTGCGCCGTCAACAAGGGCATGGGCTGGGATCCCTCGATCGTCAACGTCAATGGCGGCGCCATCGCCATCGGCCATCCGATCGGCGCTTCCGGCGCCCGTGTCTTCAACACGCTGGTCCATGAAATGCGCCGCCGCGGCGCCAAGAAGGGCCTGGCGACGCTGTGCATCGGCGGTGGCATGGGCGTCGCCATGTGCGTTGAAGCGTTGAACTGAGGCAGTAGCGAATAGCGAATAGGGAGTAGCGAATAGGGAAGAAAAAGCGTCGCGCGGCGGGATATCAGATCCCTACTCGCTATTCGCTATTCGCTACTCCCTATTCGCTCCTCCGACCAAAAAAGGGAGGAACTTCATGTCCAAAGTCGCAATAGTCACGGGCGGATCGCGAGGCATCGGCGCGGCGATATCGGTGGCGCTGAAGAGCGCCGGTTATTCGGTGGCCGCGAACTATGCCGGCAACGACGAAGCGGCGCAGAAATTCAAGGCCGAGACCGGCATCCCCGTCTACAAATGGTCGGTCGCCGACTACGATGCCTGCGCCGCCGGGATTAAACAGGTGGAGGCCGATCTCGGCCCGGTCTCGGTGCTGGTCAACAATGCCGGCATCACCCGCGACGCCATGTTCCACAAGATGACCCGCGAGCAGTGGAAGGAGGTTGTCGACACCAACCTCTCCGGCGTCTTCAACATGACGCATCCGCTCTGGAGCGGCATGCGCGACCGCAAGTTCGGCCGCGTCATCACCATCTCCTCGATCAACGGCCAGAAGGGCCAGGCCGGCCAGGTCAATTACTCCGCCGCCAAGGCCGGCGACATCGGCTTCTCGAAGGCGCTTGCCCAGGAAGGTGCCCGCGCGGGCATCACCGTCAACGTCATCTGCCCGGGCTATATCGCCACCGAGATGGTCAAGGCGATCGACGAGAAGGTGCTCAACGAGCGCATCATCCCGCAGATCCCTGTCGGCCGTCTCGGCGAGCCGGAAGAGGTCGCGCGCTGCGTCGTCTTTCTGGCGTCGGACGAGGCCGGTTTCATCACCGGCTCGACCATCAGCGCCAATGGCGGCCAGTATTTCACCTGAGATCTTATCTCACCTGATGTTCTTCGATGGCAGGTGGCCCGGAGAAATCGGGCCACCTGTTTTTGTCTGCGCTCCCGGCGGAACGCGTGACGCATGCCTCAATTCGGCACGCAAAAGTTAACGGCTTCCGCGCGCCCTATGCGAAATCCCGTTCACAGCTTGTGAATTTTCGGTGCGCAAGCTGTGGACAACACCATATCTAGAGGTGAACAAAACGGGAAAGTTCGTAGATCGCTGATTCGTCGCCGATTCGTTCCGGCTTTGGCCGAAAAGTTAACGCGCGGAGCGGAAACGGCGTCAAAATAATTAATGGGCGATTAGGAAAGATCAACCATTTCATAACTTTGGCGACTGCACTCAGGTAAGCCGCCACCGTTCGCCGGCAAAAGTTAACGGCCGTTCGAAGCGCGCCCGAGCCAAGCATGAAACGGGCCAGTTCTTGGATTCAGCATGTGGTGAGACTCAGCGTCAAAAAATCCACATATAGCCGTGAACAAAACCTGAATCAGGCCGAGTCAGCGATTCGTCGCCGATTCGTTCCAGACTCGTTCCAACGGTTAATCGGCCGCAGATTTTGACCTTGCCCGTCGGCGCGCCATTTTTTTCAGGGAACATTCCGCTTTCGCTTCGCGTCTGAAATCCCTATGTGTCGCCTGTCACACGCGGCGGCACCGCCGCGTTCCCGACAACAAGCGGCAGAAAGCGTCATTTCCCAGCCGATGAACATCCAGCCGAAACACACCCAGCCGCTGATCCTTTCGGGCCGCGACGTGACGGCCGTGCTCGGCCCCACCAACACCGGCAAGACCCACCTCGCCATCGAGCGCATGGTGGCGCATGAGAGTGGCATCATCGGCCTGCCGCTCAGACTGCTTGCCCGCGAGGTCTACACGCGCGTCTGCGAGAAGGTCGGCGCCCACAAGGTGGCGCTCATCACCGGCGAAGAGAAGATCATTCCGGCAGCTGCGAAATATTCTGTCTGCACCGTCGAGGCGATGCCGCGCGAGACCGATGCGGCCTTCGTCGCCATCGACGAGGTGCAGCTCGCGAGCGACCTGGAACGCGGCCACATCTTCACCGACCGCATCCTGCATTTGCGCGGCCGCCAGGAGACGCTGCTGCTCGGTGCCGCCACCATGCACGGCATCTTGCAGAAACTGCTGAAGGGCATTTCGGTGGTGACGCGGCCGCGGCTGTCGCATCTCGCCTATGCCGGCTCGAAGAAGCTCACCCGCCTGCCGCGGCGCACGGCGATCGTCGCCTTCTCCGCCGACGAGGTCTATGCCATCGCCGAGCTGATCCGCCGCCAGCAGGGTGGCGCGGCAGTCGTGCTCGGCGCGCTCTCGCCCCGCACCCGCAATGCCCAGGTGGAGATCTTCCAGTCTGGCGATGTCGATTATCTCGTCGCCACCGACGCCATCGGCATGGGGCTGAACCTCGATCTCGAGCACGTCGCCTTCGCCCAGAACCGCAAGTTCGACGGCTACCAGTACCGCAACCTGACCGCCGCCGAGCTCGGCCAGATCGCCGGCCGCGCCGGGCGGCATCTGCGTGACGGTACCTTCGGCGTCACCGGTCAGGTCGATCCGTTCGACGAGGATCTGGTCAAGAAGATCGAAGGACACGACTTCGACCCGGTGAAGGTGCTGCAGTGGCGCACCGTCGATTTCGATTTCACCAGCCTCGATGCCCTGAAGCGCTCGATCGAGACCAACGCGCCGGTCGAAGGGCTGACCCGGGCATTGCCGGTGGTGGACGCCCAGGCGCTGGAACATCTGTCGCGCGACGAGGATATCCGCGCGCTTGCCAGCGGCAAGGAGCGCGTGGCGCTGCTTTGGGAAGCCTGCGCGCTGCCGGACTACCGCAAGATCGCGCCCGCGCAGCATGCTGACCTTATCGCCTCGATCTACATGGACCTTGCGCGCCATGGCCATGTCGATGAGAATTACATGGCCGAGCAGGTGCGGCGAGCCGACACGACGGATGGCGATATCGACACGCTGTCGCACCGGATCGCACAGATCCGCACCTGGACCTTCGTCTCCAACCGACCGAACTGGCTGGCCGATCAGCTACACTGGCAGGAAAAGACGCGCGAAATCGAAGACAGATTGTCGGATGCGCTGCATGAGCGGTTGACGAAACGCTTCGTAGACCGCAGGACTTCCGTCCTCATGCGGCGCCTTAGAGAAAATACCATGCCTGAAGCCGAAATCAGCCCAACCGGAACCGTCCTCGTCGAAGGCCATCACGTCGGCGAGCTGCAGGGATTCCGCTTCACCGCCGACCAGAGCGCCGGCGGCGAGGATGCCAAGGCGGTGCGCACCGCCGCCCAGAAGGCGCTCAGCACGGAATTCGAGGCGCGCTCGGAGCGCTTTGCCGCCTGCGCCAACGGCGATCTGGCATTGGGCTCGGACGGCATATTGCGCTGGATCGGCGCACCGATCGGCACGCTGGTCGCCGGTGACGAGGCGCTGAAGCCGCGGCTTGTGCTGCTTGCCGACGAACAGCTCACCGGGCCGGCCCGCGACAAGGTCGCGGCGCGCGCCGAGCGTTTCGTCAATTTCCAGATCGAGTCGCTGCTGAAGCCGCTCGTCGACTTGAAGAATGCCGACCAGCTCGCCGGCATCGCGCGTGGCATAGCCTTCCAGCTCGTCGAGCATTTCGGCCTCATCAACCGCCGCGACATCGCCGAGGAAATGAAGTCGCTCGACCAGGAGGGCCGCGCGGCACTGCGGCGCCTTGGCGTGCGCTTCGGCGCCTACCACGTCTTCGTGCCGGCGCTGATCAAGCCGGCGCCGGCCGGGCTGGTGACGCTGCTCTGGGCGCTGAAGAACGAGGGCAAGGACAAGCCGGGCTTCGGCGACGTCGTCCATGCGCTGGCGTCGGGCCGCACCTCGGTGGTCATCGACCCGGCCTTCGACAAGACCTTCTACAAACTCGCCGGCTACCGCAACCTCGGCCGCCGCGCCGTGCGTGTCGACATTTTGGAAAGGCTCGCCGATCTCATCCGCCCGGCGACCAACTGGAAGCCCGGCCTCGGTCAGCGCCCTGACGGCGCTTATGACGGCCACGCCTTCATGGTGACGCCGCCGATGATGTCGATCCTCGGCGCCACCGCCGACGACATGGAAGAGATCCTCAAGGGCTTGGGCTATCGTTCCGAGCCGAAGCCGGCCGCCGAAGTCAAGGCCAAGCTCGACGCGCTGGACAGCGCCGCCCGCGAAGCCGCCGCCGCGAAGCTCGCCGCGGAAGAGGCCGCGCGCGCTGCAAAGGCGGCTGAGATGCCGGCTGCCGATACCGCCGCCGAAGGCTCGGAACCGATAGCCGAAATACAAGCTACCGAAGCTACGACCGACGGAGGCACGGAGTCTGCCGCTGAGGCCGGCGTAGAGCCCGTGTCGGAAGAGCAGCCTCAAACTGAAGCTGTAGGAGAAGCCGCTCCTGCGCCAGAGCAGGCCACCGAGGCTCCGACCTCCCCCTCGATGGGGGAGGTCGCGGCGCGAAGCGACGCGGGTGGGGGTGATGGCGCCGGCGATGCAGACGGCACCAATACCGCCGGTGCCGGCGCTCCCCCCGCCCCGGCGCTGCGCGCCGACCCTCCCCACGAGGGGGAGGGTAAGGCCGGCGAAGCCCCAGCCGAGCAAGAAGAGCCGAAGCCGATCCTTCTGTGGCGACAGGCGCGCTTCGATCATCAGCGCCCGCGCCATCGCCACCATGACAACCGACGCGATAACCGTCAGCGCGGCGCACTGACTGCGCATGATGGCCAGGCGGGCGCCACTGGCGGCCAGGCCGGAGATCGGCCGACCCACGAAGGCCGTCGCGACCAGCGCGACGGCGCCGGCAAACCTCGCTTCGATCGCTCGAAGTTCAAGCCGAGGCCGGAAACCGGCGACCGCCGCGAGGGGCGGCCGGACTGGAAGGGCAACAGGCAGGGCGGCAAAGGAAATGCCGCGGGCGACAACAAGCCGGCCTTCCAGAGCAAGCCACGCGAGGAGCGTCCGCAGCGCTTCGACCCGGATTCGCCCTTCGCCAAGCTCGCCGCCTTGCGCGACCAGCTGAAGAAATAGCCTCGGCCGGTGCAATGGTTGGAGAAGGACGCCAGCGCATCGACAAATGGCTGTTCTTCTCGCGCGCGGTGAAATCGCGCTCCCTGGCGGCGAAGCTCGTCATTGCAGGACGCGTCCGCATCAATCGCGACAAAGCAGCGCAGGCCTCGGATCTGGTCAAGGCCGGCGATGTCCTGACCATCACGCTCGACCGCCGTATCATGGTCTGGAAAGTGCTTGGGCCAGGAACCCGGCGCGGCCCGGCGGAGGAAGCGCGACTGCTCTACGAGGATATGTCGCCCCCACCCACGCCCAAGGGTGAGGCCGTTCCCGACGCCATTCCGGCGCTGCGCGAGACCGGCAGCGGCCGTCCGACCAAGCGGGAGCGCCGGCACACCGACCGCCTGCGCGGCGAGGACTAAGCATGTCTCCCGAAAGTGGGAACCGGTTTCGGGACAAAGACATGCGTAAATTCAAAAAACTAAAGCGCAGGGAGCGAATCTGAAAGATCGCGACGCGCTTTAGAAGAGACGACTGAACCGCGTCGCGGCGACCGGTTGGAATTCTGTTCCGCAACGCCGGCTCCGGCAGCAAGCCCCGCCCTTGCCAGCGAAGGGCAAAGGCGTTACCTCACCCTGAAAAGCCCAACAAAAACGGGACGTCCCGGAGCCTGCGATGACCTATGTCGTGACCGACAATTGCATAAAATGCAAATACATGGACTGCATCGAGGTCTGTCCGGTCGACTGTTTCTACGAAGGCGAGAACATGCTCGTCATTCACCCTGACGAGTGCATCGACTGCGGCGTCTGCGAGCCGGAATGCCCGGCCGACGCGATCAAGCCGGACACCGAGTCCGGTCTCGACAAATGGTTGCAGGTCAATTCCGAATACGCCGAGAAATGGCCCAACATCACCGCCAAGAAAGAGCCGCCGGCAGATGCCAAGACCTTCGACGGCGAGACCGGAAAGTTCGAGAAATATTTCTCGCCGGAGCCTGGCGAAGGCGACTGACTGCCGAGCCGGCTAGGTCGGCATGACGCAGCGTAACAGGCCCGATACAATTGCTGTCTTGACAGACAGCGACGGCGTTTGGCGTTAGCGAACGCAGCAAAACCTTGATTCTTCCGACTTTTTGTGCTACATGAGCGAAACATGCCGGTGACACAACGTCGATTTATGGCGCTAACGCCCCAAATCACTGAAAGGTGAGCTTCTCAATCCGGACCAGAGCGATCTGGGGCAGGCGGGTCGCATTCGTGCGATTTGTCGGTCTCGGTTTTTCCGGTGGGTTCACCTGTTGTGCGGCTAACGGTCGGCTATCGCCGATCGCGTGGGTTTCAGCCGGCGCCGCCATGCCGGCGCTACAACTAAGGAGTTCAGGGCGTAATGGCAACGATCACCCCGCAGAAGAAGTCCACCGCAGCCCGCCACGGGTTCAAGACCGGCGAATTCATCGTCTATCCGGCGCATGGCGTCGGCCAGATCGTGGCGATCGACGAGCAGGAAGTCGCAGGTCACAAGCTGGAACTATTCGTCATCGATTTCCAGAAGGACAAGATGCGGCTCAAGGTGCCGGTCGCCAAGGCGACCTCGATCGGCATGCGCAAGCTGTCGGAAGAGGATTATGTCGATCGCGCGCTGAAGGTCGTGCAGGGCCGCGCCCGCATCAAGCGCACCATGTGGTCGCGCCGCGCGCAGGAATATGATGCCAAGATCAATTCCGGCGACCTGATCTCGATCTCGGAAGTGGTGCGCGACCTCTACCGCGCCGACAACCAGCCGGAGCAGTCCTATTCCGAGCGCCAGCTTTACGAAGCCGCGCTCGACCGCATGGCCCGCGAGATTGCCGCCGTCAACCGCATGTCGGAGACGGAAGCCGTGCGCCTCATCGAGGTCAACCTCAACAAGGGTCCGAAGCGCGGCGCCAAGGCCGACAACGAGGAAGCCGAGCAGGAAGAAGCTGCCTGAGCTTTTTCGCTTTCCGAATACGAAAAAACCCGGCTCGAGCCGGGTTTTTTCGTTGCGAGCAACGTTGGCAAAGTCAGCGCTGCTCCTCATCCGCCTGCCGGCACCTTCTCCCCGTATAGTGACGGGGAGAAGGAAGACGGCCGTGGCCTCGGCAATCATTCTGCACGTCGACAGTTGGCGAAATCATTCATGACGGCGTCTTTCTCCCCGTCACTATACGGGGAGAAATGCCCGGCAGGGCAATGAGGGGCAGCGCAGGCCTACGAAGAAATCGTACCTGATCCCTCTCTGCCGCCTTCCCTTTGCGCCTCCTCCTGCCGCAGCGAGGCGATGAAGCGCTTGGTCCGCTCGCGCTCCGGATTGTCGAACACGACCGAAGCCGGGCCCTTTTCGACAATCGAGCCGGCATCGAGGAACACCACTTCCTGCGCGATCTTGGAAGCAAGCCGCAGATCATGCGTGGCCATCACCATGGTGGTGCCTTCGCGGGCCAGTTGCCCCAGCACGTCGACCACTTCCTGCGCCAGTTCCGGATCGAGCGCCGAGGTCGGCTCGTCGCAAAGCAGCACGCGCGGCGACGGCGCCAGCGCCCGGGCGATCGCCACCCGCTGCTGCTGGCCGCCCGACAATGTCGCCGGCCAGGCATCGGCCTTGTGCGCCATGCCGACCTTTTCGAGCAGCGCCATCGCCCGCTCGCGCGCCCTTGTCTCGGACCACTTCAGCACCGTGATCAGTCCTTCCATGACATTCTCGATCGCGGTCCGGTGCGGAAAAAGCTGGAAATTCTGGAACACCATGCCGGTCTGCAGGCGCACGCGCTGCACATCCGCCGCCGGCACCTTGCCGCCCGGCCGGAACGCAAGCGTCTCGTCGCCGATGCGCAAGATGCCGGAGGTCGGGATCTCCAACAGGTTGATGCAGCGCAAAAGCGTGCTTTTCCCGCCGCCCGAGGGGCCGACCAGCGCCGTCACGCTGCCCTCGTCGATGCTGACGGTGACGCCCTTCAGGACAAGGTTGTCGCCAAAACGCTTCTCGATGTCGGTGAGGCCGATCATGCGTTGGCCTCCAGGAACCCGCCATAGCGGTTGAGCCGCACCTCCAGCCGCGCCTGCAGCGCCGACAGCACCGAGCTCATCGCCAGGTAGAGCGCGGCCGCCTCGACATAGAGGATCAGCGGCTCGTACGTGGTGGCGACGACGCGCTGCGCTGCCTGGAACATCTCGGGCACCGTTATTGCCGCCGCGAGCGAGGTGTCCTTGACCAGCGAGATGAAGGTGTTGGAAAGCGGCGGCACCGCGACCCGGCCCGCTTGCGGCAGAATGGTGCGCCGCATCGCCTGGCTCCAGGTCATGCCGATCGAGTAGGACGCCTCCCACTGCCCCTTCGGCACCGAGCCGATGACGGCGCGGATGATCTCCGACGTGTAGGCGCCGATGTTGAGCGTGAAGCCGATCAGCGCGGCGGGAAAGGCATCGAGCAGGATGCCGACCGACGGCAGGCCGTAGAAGATCAGGAAGAGCTGGACCAAGAGCGGCGTGCCGCGAAAAATCCAGACATAGAAGCGGACGAGCGCAACCAGAGGCTTGGGGCCGAACAGCCGGACCAGCGCCGTGACCAGCCCGGCGATGAGCCCAAGCGCGAAGGACAGCAGCGTCAGCGGCACGGTGAAGATCAGCGCCGCCCACAGCAGCGTCGGCAGCGACTCCATCATCAGTTGCAACCAGTGCGGCACGGAGCCCTTCTCCTTTCCGGATGCTGCGACCACCTCCGGCCGGCAATGCCCGAAGAATATCATGCAAAAACCGGCGGGCCGTCAAAGACGACCCGCCGGAACTCAAAAGGAAATACGTATGGTTTACTGCGAGACGTCCTGGCCGAAATAGGTGTCCGCGATCTTCTTGTAAGTGCCGTCGGCCTTGATGTCGGCCAGCGCCTTGTTGATCGCGGCGACCAGTTCCGGATCGCCCTTGCGCACGATGACGCCGGAATAGTCGGCGTTCTCTTCCTGCGCGGCGATCTTCACATTGGCGTCCGGCTTGTGCTTCTTGAAGTCGAGGAAGGATAGGCTGTCGTTGATGGTGGCGTCGGCGCGGCCGGTGAGCAGCAGCTGGATCGACTGGTCGAAGCCGTCGGTGCCGACCAGCTCGGCGCCGTTGGTTTCGGCGAGCTTGCCGAAATTGGACGTCAGCGACTGCGCCGACTTCTTGCCCTTGAGATCGGCGAAGGTCTTGATGTCGCTGTTGTCGGCGCGCACGATCAGCACGGCCTTGGAAGCGATGTAGGGGTCGGAGAAATCATACTTGGCCTTGCGGGCATCGGTGATGCCGACCTCGTTGATGACGGCGTCGTAGCGATTGGCGTCGAGACCGGCGATCAGACCGTCCCACTTGCCTTCGAGGAACTGGACCTTGACGCCGAGCTTCTCGGCGATCGCCTTGGCGATCTCGACGTCGAAGCCGACCAGCGCGCCGGATTCGTCATGATAGGTGAAGGGCGCGTAGGTGCCTTCCGTGCCGACCTTGATGACGCCTGCCTGCTTGATCTGGTCCAGATTGGCGCCGGCATGGCCGGCGGTAACCGCCAGAACCTGCAGGGTTCCGGCGACGAGAAGCGATTTGAGCCATTTCATTTTTCTGTGATCCCGTTTTGACCGGTGCCCCGGCGCATTGTGAGAGCCGCAAACTGGCAGATAGATGTCCACGAAATAAGGAACCAGATTTCAAAAATTGGCTCAGCCAGAAATCCGATCCTCAAAATCCATGCAAATCGCGGCAGGCGAACATGCCGGGCCGATAACAAAACCATGCCCGCGCATCGGGCGTGCGCCTCCGCCGCAACGGAACCATCCATGCGCCTGACACGTTGCAGGCTGTTGTAGGGCGCGGCAGCGTCTTTTCAACCTTCATCAGCGTAACGACCGCCAAGAGGAGCCGGCATGATCGAGGACGTGGCAGGACGGACACTGGTCCGGGCGGCGATGAAGGCTCCCTATCTCGAGCGCGAGGAGGAGCATCTCCTGGCGATACGCTGGAAGGAAAAGAACGACCAGGACGCGCTGCACCTGATCACCGTCGCCCATATGCGCCTGGTGATTTCCATGGCGTCGAAATTCCGCCACTACGGCCTGCCGCTCGGCGACCTGATCCAGGAAGGCCATGTCGGCCTGCTGGAGGCTGCGGCCCGCTTCGAGCCTGCCCGCGAGGTGCGCTTCTCGACCTACGCCACCTGGTGGATCCGCGCCTCGATGCAGGACTACATCCTGCGCAACTGGTCGATCGTGCGCGGCGGCACGAGTTCGGCGCAAAAGGCGCTGTTCTTCAATCTGAGGCGGTTGCGCGCGCGCCTCGCCAATGGCGCCGAGCCGATCTCCAACGCCTCGCTCTACCGCGAGGTCTCGGCCGCGCTCGGCGTGCCGGAGGCCGACGTGGCGATGATGGATTCGCGTCTTTCGGCTCCCGACAGCTCACTCAACACCCCTTTAGCCGACGAGAACGGCGCCGCCGAGCGGATGGATTTCCTGGTCTCGGAGGATCCGCTTCCCGACGAGGTGGTCGGCGAAACGATCGACATCGAGCGTCGCGCGGTCTGGCTGAAAAGCGCGCTTGGCGCGCTCAACGCCCGCGAGCTTCGGATCATCGAGGAACGGCGGCTGAGCGATGACGGCGCCACCCTGGAATCGCTCGGCGAGGCGCTCGGCATCTCCAAGGAACGCGTCCGCCAGATCGAAGCGCGCGCCATGGAAAAGCTGCGGGCGGCGCTGGTCAAGCAGAACCCTGAATTCCTTGCGGAAGCAGCCTAAGCAACAACTTGAAGTTGCTAGCGTGAATATTTATTAAATAAACATATCTCGCCATCGCAGCAGCCTTTCTTCTTTTCCATATCGGCGTATTGTGAATTCTTTAACAGACCCGCGTGCCGCAATTGGTCTTTGTGAGCCAATAGACCATAGCGGATGGGGGATTTGCCATGCTGCGATGCTACGCGTTCCTTGCAGCCTTGATCCTCGTGGGCCTCACGGCGTTCGAAGCGCATGCGGATCGCAGGGTTGCCTTTGTGATCGGCAATTCCGAATACCGAGAAATCCCGGCGCTTAAGAACCCGGACAAGGATGCTCAGGACGTGGCGAACACGTTCCGGCTGGCCGGCTTCGACGTGTTCGTCGCCAAGGATCTCACCAAGCTTCAGTTCGAGGCGCAGTTCCGAAACTATCTCGCCGCGGCGGACGGCGCCGATCTCGCCGTCGTCTATTATTCGGGCCACGGCTTTCAGATCGGCGGCGAGAATTTCCTGATCCCGGTCGATGCGTCGCTGAAGGCCGCGGCCGATATCGAGGTCCAGGCGATCAAGCTCGACGACGTGCTGCAGCAACTGCGCTCGAAGTCGAAGATCCAGGTGATCATCCTCGACGCTTGCCGCAACAATCCGTTTCCGCGCAAGGACTATTGGCTGCGCGACCAGCTGATCGTCGCCGGCGGCGCCGGCCTGGCGCAGGTGAAGAGCTCGCTGAACACGCTGATTGCCTTCGCCACCGAGCCCGGCGCTGTCGCCTATGACGGTACCGGCGACCTCAGCCCGTTCTCATCCGCCTTCTCCCGCCGCGCTCTGGCGCCGAACCAGGAGATACGCACGGTGATGGCGGCCGTGCGCCGCGACGTGGTCAAGGCCACCAACGGCAGGCAGGTTCCGTGGGAGAACTCCTCGCTGATCGACGACGTGGTGCTGGTGCGCAGCGCAAGCCAACCGGCACCGGAGACAGTCCAGCCGTCGGGCGTCGCACCTGTCGCGCTGAACCTGCCCAGCGGTGCCGCCGAGGCGATCGAAAGCCGCGACATCGGCATTCCTGTCGGCGTCGGTCCGGTTTCGTTGAAGCTGGACTTCCCGACCAGGGATCCCGCGGTCAGCCTCAAGCTCGCGAGTTATCCGGCAACCGGAACGCTGTCCCTGCCGGATCGCGCGCTGCCGCCTCAATCGAGCCTGACGGCCGATGAAGTCGACGATTTGCGCTACGAGCCGCAGATCGGCTCGGCAACTCCTGTCGAGGTTGGCTTCGAAATCCGCGCCGGCAACGCGTCCAGGTCGGCGACGATGAAGCTGTCGCCAAGCCTCAACCCCTGCGACCAGGCCGCGGGCGCACAGCTCGACCTGCAGGGCGTCGTCCCCGGCAGGTTGCCGAACGAGATCGGCGGCGCGGCTGTCGAGGCCTGCGAGGCGGCTGTGAAGGCTTACCCCGATGTCGCCCGCTTCCACTACGAACTCGGGCGGGCGCTGCTGGCGGCCGGCAAGGTCGACGAGGCCAGGAAGGCCATCCAGGATGCTGCCGACAAGGGACATGTCCGCGCCGTCTTCGAGCTCGGCTACATTGCCTCGTCCGGAATAGGGACGGCCGTAGATCCAGTGAAAGCGAGCGGCTTCTATTCGCAAGCTTCCGACAAGGGAGACCCCTACGCCATGGCCGCGTGGGGACGCGCCTTGTTCAATGGTCTCGGCGTCCAGCGCGATACCGACAAGGGGCTGGACCTGCTGCTCAAGGCGGCGGCGATGGGGCATGTCAATGCCATGAACGATCTCGCGCTGATCTTCCAGGAAGGCCGCAATGGCGTGCCCGCCGATCCGGCCCGCGCCCTGGCTTTTCTCAAAGCCGGCATCAAGCGGCAAGACGTATATTCGATGAGCATTCTCGGTCTTCCCGCGCGCAGCGAGTTAACGGTTGCGGTGTGCAAGCCCAAGATCGTGCGAAAAACAGTCACGAAGATAAAGGTGGTCCGCATACCCACGCCAAAGGCCGTCGAGACACCGGTCAAGCCAAGACAGAAAGATACTGGTCCGGCGTCCTGGCGCGGCAATGGCGGTGATCGTCCCGAGCCCCGCGGCGGCAGCGGCGGCGGATCCGACAGTGGCAGCACCGACGGCGGCACCGAAGGCGGCACCACCGGCGGCACCGAAGGCGGCACCACCGGCGGCACTGAGGGCGGCACGACCGGCGGCACTGACGGGAGCACCACCGGCGGCACTGACAGCGGTACCAGCGGCGGCTTCGACACCGTCAGCGGCGATGGGCTCTGACGACGGCGGCAGCGACGGCATGCCCGGACCGACCGAATAGACGGCGTCGAGCCAAATCCTGGCGGAGCCGCATGAACGCGGACGCCGGCCCCTACTTGTCGGTGACGATCTTTACCTTGTCGCCGGCCGACACGGTCGCGCCGGGCGACATTGCATTCAGCACGCGGAACAGGTCGAGCTTGCGGTCGACGCCGACCATCTGCGCGGCAAGCGTGCCCATGGTCTGGCCGGCCTGGACGGTCACCACCCGGATATGCAGCGGCTTCAGCGCCGCCTTCTCGGTTGCGCTCAGCGTGCGGAAGGAACCGCTGACCGAGCGCGCGACCGGCTCCAGCGCGGTGCTGGCCGAAGGGGCGGCGGTCAGAAGCCGGTAGACCTGCGCGCCGGCCCGGATGACCGCGATATCGAACTGCCAGCCTTGCGCGCTGGCATGCGCCATCGCGGCTTCGTTGCCGTTGACCGTTTCCTGGCGCACGCTTGAGTCTTCCAGTCCGGCGACCCAGCCGCTGCGGATGTAATCGGCCAGCGCCACCGACTTGTCGATCGCCACGCCGTCGAAGCGGATGGCGATGTCGCCAGGTCCGGTCGCGGTCACCGCGGCCGCCGAATTGTCGATGACGAAGCTTTCCGGCACCGAGAACGAGACGCCGAGGCCGGGATGCATGAAGGTCTGGCCGCGCACATAGCCCTCTTCCGGCGTGTCGCCGTAGAGCAGGCCGTCTATGCCGGCGAGGAAGGCATCGCGGTCGCGCGTGCCGACGCCCGGCGCCCCGAAGTTGCGGGCAAGCCGCTGCGCCAGTTCGATGCGCTGCGGCGTGTTGGGGTGCGTGGCCAGGAAGTCGAGGCTGGCATCGGTGGCGCCGCTCACCGAGCGGAAATCGGTATAGGCCGACATCGACTGCAGGAAGCGGCCGGCGGCATACGGATCGTACCCTGCCTCGCCGATCGACTTGATGCCGATGGCGTCGGCCTGCAGTTCCTGGTTGCGCGAGAACTGCGCGAGCTTCAGCTTGCCGCGGATGAGTGCTGCCTTGGCGGTCGGGCTGTCGCCGAGCACGTCGGAGACCACCTTGGTCGCCAGACCTTCCTCGGCCTCGAGCTGCTGCCGCTGCAGGCCATGATTCGCGGTGACGTGGCCCATCTCATGCGCGATGACGGCGGCGAGCTCGGAGGAATCATTGGCCAGCGCGAGCAGCCCGCGCGTGACATAGAGATAACCGCCCGGCAGCGCGAAGGCGTTGACGTTGGGCGAATTGAGGATGGTGATGCGATAGGTCTGCGTCGGATTGGCCGACACCACCGTCAGGTTGCCGACGACCTTGGCCACCATGCGCTCGAGCTTCGGATCGGAATATTCGCCGCCATAGGTTGCCAGGATGCGCGGGTGCTGCGCCTTCGCCATGTCGGCGAGCTTGGCATTGGCGACGACATTGTCGACCGTGATCGGCCTGTCGGAGGGCTGGAAGCCGGATTCCTGGACATCCGGCGGCGTGAACATCTGGCAGCTCGCCAGCGCCACGGCAAAGCTGGCCAACGCGAAAAATCGCGTCAGCGGCTTCATCCACACTTTCTCCGCGCCGGTCGGCAGATCGGCTTCCTTTCGAAACTCTTTCGGCAAATCGCGGCCCACCCGGACCAGCATGGCCGGACCTAGCCACACTCCCCCGGACAAGGCAAGCAAACGCCGGATCACCCGTTGCCGGTTTGGCCGTAAATTATGTCCGCTTCCGGGCAATGTGTTGTGATCCGGCAACGCTGCCGCCTCGATCACCGATATAGCGCCGGAAGGCGTCCGGTCCAGAGCGGTCGAAGAAGTCGGCGGCCGGCCCCGTTGCCGCGACCCTGCCCTCGTCCACAAACACGATCTCCTGGCCGATGCGGCGCGCATCCTCCGGCTGGTGGGTGACGAAGAGTGCAGTCATGTGCCGTTCGGCGTGGATGTCGGCGACCAGATCCAGCATGTCGTCGCGCAGCGCCGGACCGAGCGAGGCAAAAGGCTCGTCGAGCAGAAGCACAGGCCTGTCGCGTAAGAGCACCCTCGCCAGCGCGACGCGCTGCCGCTCGCCGCCGGAAAGCTCGCGCGGCAGCCGTTTCTCTTTGCCGGCAAGGCCGACGCGCGTCAGCGCTTCCGCGACCGCGTGGCGGTCGGCGGAGGTGAGCTTGAGCGATGGCGAGCGGCCGAGCCCGACATTGCCCTCCACAGAGAGATGGGCGAACAGATTGTTTTCCTGGAACACCATCGACATCGGGCGCGCCGAAGGCGGCGCATTGCCGACATCGATCCCACCGATCAGCACTTTGCCCGCGCTTGGCTTTTCAAAGCCGGCGACCAGATTGAGCAGCGTCGATTTTCCGGAACCGCTCGGTCCCATGATGGCGGTGATCCTGCCGGCGGCGAATTCGGCATCGAAGCGGAACGATGCCTCGCCATAGCTGAACCAAACGTCCTCCAGCCTGACGGCCAGCCCGGCCCCCGCCACAATGCCGTTGTTGGTCGTCGTCATGCCTTTGCTTCCCGCCCCAGCCAATCGGCGGCGACCACCAGCATCAGGCAGACGAGGCCGAGCAGCAAGGCCAGCCCCGCGGCGTCGGCGGTCCGGTAGCTGCCCATGCGCGCGAGCAGAAGATAGGGCAAGGTCTGCACCGCATCGCTGCCGAACAGCGCGATCACGCCGAGATCGCCGAGCGACAGCGCCATGGCGAAGGCGAAGCCGGTGGCCAAGGGCCGCCTGAGCGACGGCCAGTCGACCAGGCGCAGCCGATTCCAGCCGGAAATGCCGAGCGCTACGCAGAGCCGCTCATGGCGCTCGCTTGCCGCATCGTAGGCCGGACGAACGGCGCGGATGGCGAAAGGCATCGCCATCACCGCATTGACGGCGACGACCATGACGGGCGCGATGGCGAAGACATCCGTGACGCCGCGCAGCGCCAGGAACCAGCCGGCGCCGACCACGATCGGCGGCACGACGAGCACGAAACCGGCGCCGGTGTCGGTGGCATGCTCGAGCAGCGACATGGCGCTGCCCGCGCGACGGCGCAAGGCCAGCGCGCGCCGCGCCGCGATGAGCGAGAGCGATAGCGTCACCGAAAGCAGCGCCGAGACGAAAGAGAGACCGGCGCTGGTGAGCGTCGCCAGGCGCACGGCGTCCTCGCCAGCCAGCCGGCCGAGATCCGCATCCAGCCCGGCGAGTACGGTCGCCGCCATCGGCCCGGCGACGAACAGCAGGGCAAGCGCGATCAGGCCGGCGTTCAGAACGGCCTCGACCTTGCCGGTTGCAAGATAGCGGCGCGGCGCCACCGGCAGATTGGCGTCGCCGACCGTGTTGGCGCCGAGCCGCATCAGCACGGCGACGACAACGACGGTCAGGCCGATCTGCAGCAGCGTCAGCACCACCGCCCGGGCCGGATCGAAATCGAAGCGCAGCGCCTGGTAGATGGCGACCTCCAGCGTCGTCGCCGACGGCCCGCCGCCGAGCGTCAGCACGATGGTGAAGGACGTGATGCAGAGCATGAACACCAGTCCGGCGACGCCCGGCAATGCCGCGCGCAGCGCCGGCCATTCGATCAGCCGCAACGCCGGCCGGGCGCCCATGCCGAGCTGGCTCGCCAGCCGCCACTGGTCGGTGGGCACGGTAGCCAACGATTCCAGGAACAGGCGCGTGGCCAAAGGCAGGTTGAAGAAGACATGCGCGATAAGGATACCGGACAGGCCGTAGATGCCGGGCCATTCCCCGCCGCCGAATTTACCGAGGACGCCGGCGAAATAACCGGCGCGGCCATAGAGCGCCAGCACGCCGAGCGCCGCGACGATCGCCGGCAGCGCCAGCGGGACGGTGAAGAGCTGCAGGATCAGCCGACGCCCGGGAAAGGTCGGGTGCCTGGACAGGGCGCGCGCGACCAGCATCGCCGGCGCGACCGACAACAGCGTCGACAGCAGCGCCTGCCACAGCGTGAAGCGGGCGACGCGCAAGAGATAGCCGTCGAAGGCAGCGAGAGCGCCGGACGGGTCGTGCACGCCTTCGACAGCGAGACCGGCGAAGGCGCCGCCGATGAGCAAGGCGATTACCGCGAGGGCAACGATGCCGGCGGTGACGCGGAAGTCAGAGCGCGGCGCGGACTGCACGCTGCACCACTTGGGTTTGAGCTAGCGAACGCTGAGTTCCTTCGCGCCCCCCTCTGTCCTGCCGGACATCTCCCCCTCCAGGGGGAGATTGGAAGCTCGAGCGCCCCGCTCAGTCCTGCAACGTTTGAGATTGGCGAAGGTCGAGGTGACAGCCAATCTCCCCCCTTGAGGGGGAGATGTCCGGCAGGACAGAGGGGGGTGGCTTGGCGCAACCATCGAAAACTTTACTTGCTCATCGCCGCCAGCCACTCATCCACCCAGGCCTTGCGGTTGGCCGCGACCTCTTCGGGGCTGAAAAGCAGGGTCTTGGTCGGCTTCACCAGTCTGTCGAAGGCCGGGTTGAGCGGCTTGTCGGTCTTGCCGGCCGGGAACATCCAGTTGGTTTCCGGGATGACGTCCTGGAATTTCGGCCCGGTCATGAAAGCGATGAACTTTTCCGCCAGTGGGTTCTTCGCGCCGGTCGTGGTGATGCCGGCAACCTCGATCTGCAGGTATTCGCCCTCCTCGAAGGAAGCCGCCTGGTAGCGCTCGGTCTTTTCGGCGACCATATGGTAGGCCGGCGAGGTGGTGTAGGACAGCACCATCGGCGCTTCGCCCTTGGTGAACAGGCCATAGGCTTCGCTCCAGCCAGGCGTCACCGTGAGCACCTTTGACTTGAGCTTGGCCCAGGCTTCCGGCGTCCTGTCGCCGTAGACCGACTTCACCCAGAGCAGCAGGCCAAGGCCCGGCGTCGAGGTGCGCGGATCCTGGATGACGATCTTGTCGGCGGCGCTGCCCTCGACCAGTTCCTTCAAGCTCTTCGGCGGGCTCTTCAGCTTCTGGGTATCGTAGACGACGGCGAAATAGCCGTAGTCGAAGGGCACGAAGGTGTCGTCCTTCCAGCCGCCGGGCACGTTTATGTCAGCGACCGCGCCATGCGGCGCGAACAAACCGGTCGCCTTGGCGTCCGCCGTCAGGTTGGTGTCGAGCCCGAGCACGACGTCGGCCTTGGTGCCGGCGCCTTCCAGCTTGACGCGGTTGAGCAGCGCCACGCCGTCGGCGACCGAGACGAATTCGAGATCGCAGCCGCATTCGGCTTCGAATTCCTTCTTCACCGCGGGCCCCGGACCCCAGTCGGCGGTGAAGCTTTCATAGGTGTAGACGGTGAGCTTGTCCTTCGCCTCGGCAGGCCCGACGCCCGCCAAAAGCGAAACCAGGCCCGTTGCGAGAATAAGCTGGGACAATAGTGAGCGCATCGGCGCCTCCTTCGTTCGCGTGACAAGGAATTGAGGCGCCGGATGGTCCGAAACGTCTAATCCCTCCGCCGGTACAAACCGGATCAGGTTCAGCGGGTTGGCATTGTCGCCTCTCAGCCGGTTCGCAAAGTCAGCGTCCGGCACCCCGTTAGAGCACTGCGAGACATAGGCCCGGCCGAAGCGGCGCGCAAGCGGAAGTTGCCGGGCATCCAGTTGCATCGCCGCTAACTCCGGAACGCTGCTCCGTTGCGTTTGGATGCGCCCGGCTTCCGTTTCGCGGGCAGGGCTGGTAAGGGCGACGCCCATGGGCACATTCACCATCCTGCTTGGCGGCGAACTCGTCCGCACGCCTCGACTCGAGCGCCAGATCGAAGGCTCTCGCGTCATCGCCGCCGACGCCGGCATCGGCCATGCGCACATGCTCGGCCTCGTGCCGGAGCTCTGGGTCGGCGATTTCGACTCGGTGCCGGCGAACCTGCCGGATGATCTCGCCGCCGTCCCGCGTAAAATCTTTCCGGCCGAAAAGGACATGACCGATGGCGAGCTCGCCATCGCCGAGGCGCTTGCGCGCGGCGCCACCAGCCTGGTGCTGGCCGGCGCCTTTGGCGGTAAGCGCGCCGACCATGCCTTCCTGCATCAGGCTCTCAGCGTGCGGCTGGCCGAGGCGGGCACGACGGTGCTGCTGACCAGCGGCGCGCAGGAAGGCGTGCCCGTCCTGCCGGGCAAAGCCAGTTTCGACTACGCCGACGGCACGCTGTTCTCGGTGCTCGGCTTCTCCGACCTCGCCGGCCTGACGGTCACCGGCGCCAAATGGCCGCTCGACCGTGTCGAGGTGGCGTTCGGCTCCTCGCTCACTATATCAAACGAGGTCAAAGGGCAGCTTGGCATCGCGCTGGAGCGCGGCCGGGCGCTGCTGCTCGCCCACCCCTATCCTCTTCCCGAAAGCTGACATGGCGCCGCCACTCCTCAATCTCGACGGCATTAAACTGACCTTCGGCGGCACGCCGCTGCTCGACGGCGCGGCGCTGAGCGCCTCCGCCGGCGAGAAGATCGCGCTGGTCGGCCGCAACGGTTCCGGCAAGTCGACGCTGCTCAAGATCGCCGCCGGGCTGATCGAGCCGCAGGACGGCGAGGTCTTTCGCCAGCCTTCGGCCACGGTTCGCTACCTGCCGCAGATGCCCGACATGGATGGCTTCGCCAGCGTGCGCGCTTATGTGGAGGCCGGCCTTGGGCCGGCCGACGACCCGCATCGCGCCACCTATCTGATGGACCATCTCGGCCTCAGCGGCGAGGAACGGCCGAACGACCTTTCCGGCGGCGAGGCAAGACGCGCCGCGCTTGCCCGGGTGATGGCGCCGGAACCCGACATCCTGCTGTTGGACGAGCCGACCAACCATCTCGACCTGTCGGTCATCGAATGGCTGGAAGAGGAGCTCGCCCGCACCTCATCCGCCGTGATCCTGATCTCGCACGACCGCCGCTTTCTCGAGCGCGTCTCGCGTGCCACAGTCTGGCTCGACCGCGGCCAGACGCGGCGGCTGGACAAGGGATTTGCGCATTTCGAGGAATGGCGCGACCAGGTGCTGGAAGAGGAAGAGCGCGAGCAGCACAAGCTCGGCCGCCAGATCGTGCGCGAGGAGCATTGGCTGCGCTATGGCGTGACCGCCAGGCGCAAGCGCAACATGCGCCGCCTCGGCGAGCTGCAGGCCATGCGCCAGCGCTTCCGCAGTCATCGCGGCGCCGAAGGCACGGCCACCATGCTGGCGAGCGACGCCGCCGAATCCGGCAAGCTGGTGATCGAGGCCAAGAACATCGAGAAGAGTTTCGGCGGCCTTGCCGTCGTCAAAGGCTTTTCGACCCGCATCCAGCGTGGCGATCGCGTCGGCCTGGTCGGGCCGAACGGCGCCGGCAAGACGACGCTGTTGAAGATGCTGACCGGCGAGCTGGCCCCGGATGCAGGCTCGGTGCGGCTCGGCGTCAATCTGGAGATCGCCACGCTCGACCAGAAGCGCGAGGCCGTCGACCCGCAGGAGACGCTGGCGCATTATCTGACCGACGGACGCGGCGAGAACCTTCTGGTCAACGGCGAGCAGCGCCACGTCGTCTCCTATATGAAGGATTTCCTGTTCAAGCCGGAGCAGGCGCGCACGCCGGTGCGCGAGCTTTCGGGCGGTGAACGCGCGCGTCTTCTGCTGGCCCGCGTGCTGGCGCGGCCGGCGAACCTGCTTGTGCTCGACGAGCCCACCAACGACCTCGACATGGAGACGCTGGAACTGCTGCAGGAGCTGGTCGCCGGCTTTGCCGGAACGGTCATCCTGGTCAGCCACGACCGCGACTTCCTCGACCGCACGGTCACCAGCGTGATCGCCCCCGACCGCGGCGGCCGCTGGATCGAATATGCCGGCGGCTATTCCGATATGCTGGCGCAGCGCGGCGGCTCCAGGCTGGAGGACCGCAGGGCAAGGCCCAAGGTCGAAACCGCCGACGCAAGCGCCGCGCCGAAGGCCGAACAGGCCGCCCCGAAAGGCGCGGCGAAGAAGCTTTCGTTCAAGCAGAAATTCGCGCTGGAATCCCTGCCGAAGAAGATCGAGGCGGTGACGGCCTCGATCTCGCGGCTGGAGAACAATATCGCCGATCCGTCCTTCTACGAGCGCGACCCGGTCTCGTTCCAGAAGACCATCGCCGCGCTGGACAAGGAGCGCACCACACTGGCGGCACTTGAGGAAGAGTGGCTGGAACTGGAGATGCTGCGGGAAGAGATGGAGGGCTGAGGCCGAGCAATGCCCGCTCGTTGCCGCAATAAGGAAATGCGCATATAGTATACGCATATTGCGGAGACCATCATGCGCAAGATAGCCGCAAATGCGGTCCGTCAACCGGCAAATCTGTCGATCGATTCACAGCTCATGAAGGAGGCAAAGGGGCTTAACGTGAATGTCTCTCGTGCCGCCGAAGCCGGCATCGCCGAAGCCGTGGCCGTTGAGAAAACGCGGCTTTGGAAGCTTGAAAACCGCGCCACGATGGACTCCTGGAATGACTATGTCGAAAAGCATGGCATTCCGCTCAAAGAACATCGGCAGTTCTGATGGCGCGCTATGACGTCTTCGCCGCCGGCGGCATAGAAGGCGGCTACCTTCTCGACGTTCAGTCCGATCTCCTCGACAACTTCAAGACACGAGTGGTCGTTCCGCTTCTGCCGCTCGCGTCAGCCCCGCCGCCAATGCGGAAGCTGCACCCCGTCTTCGAAATCAATGGGCGAAAGCTGGTCATGGCCACCCATCTGATCGCCACGGTGGCCGCGACAGAGCTCGCGGAGAACAGAACCAATCTCGCCAACCATCACGACGAGATCGTCGCCGCACTCGACATGCTGTTTCAAGGATTTTAAGCCGGCGAAAACCGCTCTTATCCAGACGTCTTCGCCGCCCAAGCCTTCAGCGCCTCGTCAAAAACCTTCTCGCCGGGGATGCCCTTTTCCATGGTGAGCAGGGCGCGCCGTCCGGTCTTGTAGACCACCGGAACGTCGATCCAGTCCTGTCCCCTGAGCAGCGTCAGGTTGGCGTCCTCGTCGGCCTTGGTGTCGTTGAGCGCGACGAGGAAGAAGCCGTCGGCGATCTTGGCCGGAATGCCGATCAGCGGACTGCCGGCGTCCTGTTCGGAACTCTTCATGGCGATGCGCAGGATGTTGTCGACGCCGCCGCCATCAAACCCTTCCGGCGTCAGGAAGATCATCTCGATGATGTGGCTCGCCGGCAGGGTCTGGTCCGTGTTGCGCCGGATCGTCATGCGGAGCTGGATGTCCTTGCCGGGAATGGTTGCCTCGGCGCGGATCGCCGGCTCCGGCGGCAGGTCGCCGCCCGGCGATTCCTGCACCAGCGACCAGACGATGCTGCCGGGCTCCGCCGTGCCCTGCTGCGTGCTGGTGCGCTCCTCATAGAAGATCGCCTTCTGGCCGACCGGCACGGTCGCTTGCGCCGTCGCAGGTGCCGGCGCTGCGCCAGCGGGGGGTGGCGTTGCGCCGGCGGCAGGCGGTGTGGTCCCCGCTGCAGGGGGTGTGGTCCCGGCGGCCGGCGCAGGCGGATTGGCGGCAGCACCGGAAGGCGGCGTTCCCGCGGTAGGCGGTGTCGCGGCCGGCGTTTGCGCAGCCGGTGGCGTGCCGGCAGGGGCCGGCGGAGTAGTCGTCGCCGGCGCGGCCGGCGGCGGTGTGGTCAGCGCGGCGACGGATTCGCCCTCGCCGATGGTGCTCTGCCCACCGGCCGGACCGGGATCGGTCTCCTTGCCCTCAGGCGTCAGGCGCTGGGTGAATTTCGCTGTCTCGGCTGGCTCATTGGCAGCCGTCGCGTTGTTGCCCGCGGCGGGCGGCGCGGCTGCCGTCTCGGTGGCCGGTTTTGCTGGAGCGGGCTTGACCAGAGGCTCGGTCGAGACCGTCTTGCTGCCACCGCCTTTCAAGCCGAGCATCGAGCTGAACGCATCCTTGTTCAGCCAGATGCCGTAACCGCCCCCGCCCAGCACCAGCAACGCGACAACGGTCGCGATCAACCCGCCATAGCTGCGCTTGCGTGGCGGCGGCCGCAGCCGCTGGAAAGTGTCTGCCGCCGGCTGCTCGTCATTGGCGAAGACATCGCCGTCCTCCGGCTCGGCGGCGTCCGTGCCGGGCAGGCCGACATCGTCCTCGCGCGGCGAAGGCATCGGCGGTGGCGCCGAAGGCACTTTGTGCCAGCCGCCGGGCTCCGTCTTCGTTGCCCCTTGCCAGCTCGGTTCCGTCTTTGATGCGCTTTGCCAGTTCGGTTCCGTCTGCACCGGCGCCGGCGCCGGCTTGAACGGCTCAGGCTTGGCAGGTTCGGGCTTCGCCATCGGCGGCTGCCGGACATGGCTCGGCTGGTTCTTGTTGCGGTCGATCGACGAGAAGATGTGCTCCAGCTCCGCCAGTGGATCTTCCGCCGGGACGGGCTTGGGCGCCGGAGCTGGCTTGGTGTACTCCCGCTCGACGCTGGAAATCGCGTCTTCCAGCGAGCGTTTCTGTTTGCTGACGATATCGGGCGCCAACGGCGGAGAATACTCCGCGAGCTTCTTCACCAGTGCCGTACGAACGTTCTCGTAGATCCGCTTGCGAAGCTCGGACGAGGGCTCGCCGTGCTTCTCAAGCTGCTTTTTCAGAACACTAACGAAATCTGCCATGCGTCAGTTGACCTGCATTCTTTCCCCGGCGCACAAATCAGCTGTTACGCCGGGAAGGGCTGTGAAACTAGTCTTGAAACGGATCGGTCACAAGTATCGTGTCGTCCCGCTCCGGGCTGGTGGAAAGCAGCGCAACCGGGGCGCCGATCAGCTCCTCGATGTAGCGGACATATTTGACCGCTTGCGCCGGCAGATCGTTCCAGCTCCTGGCGCCGGCCGTCGTCCCCTTCCAGCCTTCGAGCGTCTCATAGACCGGCTCGACGCGCGCCTGGGCGCCCTGGCTGGCCGGCAGATAGTCGATCATTTCGCCATCGAGGCGATAGCCGGTGCAGACCTTGATCTCGTCCAGCCCGTCGAGCACATCGAGCTTGGTGAGCGCGATGCCCTTGATGCCGTTGACGGCGACGGCCTGGCGCACCAGCACCGCATCGAACCAGCCGCAGCGGCGCTTGCGGCCGGTGACGACGCCGAATTCGTGGCCGCGCGTGCCGAGGAACTCGCCGATCTCGTTCTGCTGTTCGGTCGGGAACGGGCCTTCGCCGACGCGCGTCGTATAGGCCTTGGTGATGCCGAGCACATAGCCGATCGCGCCTGGGCCGGTGCCGGAGCCGGCGGCCGCCTGTCCCGCCACCGTGTTGGACGAGGTGACGAAGGGATAGGTGCCATGGTCGATATCGAGCAGCGTGCCCTGCGCGCCTTCGAACAGGATGCGCTCGCCGGCGCGCCTTTTGTCGTCGAGCACCTTCCAGACGCGGTCCATGTAAGGCAGGATCTCGCCGGCCACCGAGGTCAGCTCCTGCATGATCGCCTCATGCGTCGCCTCGGCATGGCCAAGCCCACGGCGCAGCGCATTGTGGTGCGTGAGCAACCTGTCGACCTTCAGGGGAAGCGTTTCCAAATCCGCCAAATCCATTACCCGGACGGCGCGCCGGCCCACCTTGTCCTCGTAGGCGGGGCCGATGCCGCGGCGGGTCGTGCCAATCTTGGTTCCGGAATTCGAGGCGGCGTCTTCGCGGAATCCGTCCAGCTCCCGGTGCAGCGACAGGATAAGCGCGGTGTTTTCGGCTATTTTCAGGCTTTCGGGCGTCACGTCCACGCCCTGTTCCTTGAGCTTCTTGACTTCCGCGACGAAGGCATGCGGATCGAAGACGACGCCGTTGCCGATGATCGACAGCTTGCCCTGCCTGACCACGCCGGACGGCAGCAGCGACAGCTTGTAGACCTTGCCGTCGACGACCAGCGTATGACCGGCATTGTGGCCGCCTTGGAAGCGCACGACCACGTCGGCGCGTTCCGACAGCCAGTCGACGATCTTGCCCTTGCCTTCGTCGCCCCATTGCGAGCCGACGACCACCACATTGGCCATGTTCTTTTCCCTTGAGATGCCGCCTTGGCGGCTTGAAACGACAGGCCTCTATAGACTCATGTGCCGGCCGATGCGACCCTTTCTTTGCCGCCGAAAACCCGAAACCGAAGGTCGGCGAACGCAAAAAGTGGGAACCGGTTTTCGGAAGAGATCATGCTCCAACCTAGTGTTGGATCAGGATGACTCAACAAATCGTCATCCTGATCCAGGCACAACAAATTCTGGCTTTCGCATCATTTACTTGGCCTTGCGGCCGCAATAGGCCGGCTTCGATCTTCGAACGCAGCTTCCGAGCCGGATTGAGCAATGCATCGAGCCGCCTATCTGTTCCTTCTCTCCACCACGCTGCTATGGGGCGGCAATTCCGTGGCCGGCAAGCTTGCCGTCGATCACGTGTCGCCGATGACGCTGGTCTTCCTGCGCTGGGTATTGGCGGTGCTGATCCTGCTGCCCGTCGGCTGGCGGGCGTTTCGCGAGGACTGGCCCGAATTGCGCCGGCATTGGCTGCTGCTCGCCGGCCTCGGCGCTTGCGGCTTCACGATCTTCAACGTCATCTTCTACACGGCGCTGAACTACACGACCGCCATCAACGTCTCGATCGAGCAGGCCGCCATACCGATCGTCATCATCCTTGCCAATTTCGTGCTGTTCCGCCTGCATGTGCAGCGGCTGCAGATCGTCGGCGTCGCGCTGACCACCGTCGGCGTCGCCCTCACCGCGAGCCACGGCGATCTCGGCCAGTTGCTGAAGCTCGAGCTTAATTTCGGCGACGCCATCATGCTGGTCGCGGTTGTCTGCTACAGCCTCTATTCGGTGGGGCTGCGTCTGAAGCCGGCCATTCGCTGGCAAAGCCTCATGCTGGCCTTGTCTTTCGCCGCGCTTTTGACCTCGGTGCCCTTCTTCGTCTGGGAAGTGGCGGCAGGCCGCGTCATCGTCCCGGACGCGCGCGGATGGGCGGTCGCATTTTACACCGCGCTCGGCGCCAGCGTCGTCTCGCAGATTTTCTATATCAGGGGCAATGAACTGATCGGGGCCAACCGCGCCGGGCTGTTCATCAATCTGGTGCCGATCTTCGGCACGCTGCTTTCGGTGCTGATCGTCGGCGAGCAGTTTGAGCTCTATCAAGGTCTTGCGCTTGTGCTCGTGCTCGGAGGCATCGCCCTCGCCGAATACAGCGGCAGAAAGGTGGCCGTCACGGCTCACGTCACGGGGAGCTGTCGGTCACACCACGTTTAATCAGAATGCCTTCGGGAGACCTGCCTGTTTCAGAATGGCATTTGCTGTGTGACGGGACTTGATGGCGTGATCCACGGTGACCTTGCGCCCGGAAATCGGATTGGTCCAAATTTCATGGTCGCCTTTACCCGAACGGAGAAACTGCCAACCGGCTTGCGACAAGAGCTTTTTCGTTAACGGGGCGAAATTATTCACCGCAGACAACTCGATATTTGAAAATGATTCCGCTCACTTTAAGCGGAAATTAATAAAAAATTCTTAAAAATCTATTAAATCGCAACTAACAGAGGTTAATACCTAGGCGGCGACTGTTTGGTGACTCCGCGCAATCAGCTCGATCTCGAACGGCCCTTCGTGGTCGCCGCCGAGCAGGTCAGGAACTAAAACCGCCAGTTTGTCCTGAAGCAGTTCTATCGTATCGGCTTCTGTTGCGAGCCCGATCTTTTCCCGGGACGACGCGACCCAAACCTTCGCGTCATCATCCCAGAATGCGTCGACCACGATCTTCATAGCGAACTCCTCGGTTGCGCCATATTAACGTATCAGGTCATAAACAAAAAGGCGCGGAACGGCCGCGCCTTTGCATGCCCTTTTGGGCCCGGATCACACACCGCCGACGTCGAAGTGCAGCGGCTTGGCCGAGTCGATCGACTGGTGCGCCCGCAGTTGATCCAGCACCTTCTCCGGGAACGGCGCGTCGAGATAGAGCAGTGCGATCGCATCGCCGCCCGGCCGGTTGCGGCCGAGCTGGAAGTTGGCGATGTTGACGCCGTTCTCGCCGCAGACGGTGCCGAGCAGGCCGATGATGCCGGGCGCGTCCGCGTTGGTGGTGTAGAGCATATGCTGGCCGACCTCGGCGTCGAGGTTGATGCCCTTGATCTGGATGAAGCGCGGCTTGTGGTCGGAAAAGCAGGTGCCGGCGATCGAGCGCGTCCTGTGCTCGGTCTTGACGGTCAGCTTGATGTAACCGTCGAAGACGCCCGATTTGTCACGCTTGACCTCGGCGACGATGATGCCGCGCTCCTTCACCATGATCGGCGCCGACACCATGTTGACGTCGGAGACCTGCGGCCGGATCAGGCCGGCAAGGGTGGCGCTCACCAGCGCGCGCGTGTTCATCGTCGCGGTCGAGCCGTCGAACAGGATCTCGACCTCCTTGATCGGATCCTCGGTGACCTGGCCGACAAAGGCGCCGAGCACTTCGGCGAGCTTGACGAAGGGTTTCAGCCGCGGCGCTTCCTCGGCGGTGATCGAAGGCATGTTGATGGCGTTGGAGACGGCGCCCTTGATCAGGTAGTCCGACATCTGCTCGGCGACCTGCAGGGCGACATTCTCCTGCGCCTCGGTGGTCGAGGCGCCGAGATGCGGGGTTGCCACGACATTCTCCATGCCGAACAGCGCGTTGTTCTCCGCCGGCTCGACCTCGAACACGTCGATGCCGGCGCCGGCCACCTTGCCGCTCTTCAGCGCCGCGACCAGGTCGGCCTCGACGACCAGCCCGCCGCGCGCGCAGTTGATGATGCGCACGCCGTCCTTCATCTTGGCGATCGCAGTCGCGTCGATGATGTTGCGCGTCTTGTCGGTCAGTGGCGTGTGCAAGGTGATGAAATCGGCACGAGCGAAGAGCTCGTCGATTTCCACTTTCTCGACGCCGAGCTCCTCCGCCCGGCTGTCCGACAGGAACGGATCGAAAGCCACGACATGCATCTTCAGGCCGACGCCGCGCGTCGCGACGATCGAGCCGATATTGCCGCAGCCGACGACACCCAGCGTCTTGCCGGTGATCTCGATACCCATGAAGCGGTTCTTCTCCCACTTCCCGGCATGCGTCGAGGCGTTGGCCTCCGGGATCTGGCGGGCCAGTGCGAAGATCATCGCGACGGCGTGCTCTGCCGTGGTGATCGAATTGCCGAAGGGCGTGTTCATCACGATGATGCCCCTGCGGCTGGCTGCCGGGATGTCGACATTGTCGACGCCGATGCCGGCGCGGCCGACGACCTTCAGCCTGGTGGCGGCGTTGATCAGCTTCTCGGTGACCTTGGTCGCCGAGCGGATGGCGAGGCCGTCATACTGGCCGATCACTTCGGCGAGCTTTTCCTTGTCCTTTCCGAGATCGGGCAGGTAGTCGACCTCGATGCCGCGATCCTTGAAGATCTGCACGGCGGTGGTTGAAAGTTTATCCGAAACGAGAACGCGGGGCGCCATGGCGGCCTCCTTGAAGGGAATTGAGTGTATTGGGAAATGGTGGCGGCCCGCGGGCCGCCACGGATTTCAGGCCGCTGCTTTCAGCGACGCCTTCTGCGCGGCGCAGGCCCAGTCGAGCCAGGGCAGCAGCGCTTCGAGATCGGAAGTCTCGACGGTGGCGCCGCACCAGATGCGCAGGCCGGGCGGCGCGTCGCGATAGGAGCCGATGTCGTAGGCGACGCCTTCCTTGTCGAGCGCCGCGACGATGCCCTTGGCGAACGCCGCCTGACCGTCGGCGTCGAGCGCCGCGACATCGGTATCGGTGAAGGACAGGCACACGGAAGTGTTCGAGCGTGTCGCCGGATCGGCGGCCAGATGGCCGAGCCATGGTGAATTGTCCACGAACCGGTCCAGCACCGCGGCGTTGGCGTCGGCGCGGGCGATCAGCGCCTCCAGGCCGCCGATCGATTTCGCCCACTGAAGCGCATCGAGATAGTCCTCGACGCACAGCATCGACGGCGTGTTGATGGTCTCGCCCTTGAAGATGCCCTCGATCAGCTTGCCGCCCGAGGTCAGGCGGAAGATCTTCGGCAGCGGCCAGGCCGGCTTGTAGGTTTCCAGCCGCTCGACGGCGCGTGGGCTGAGGATCAGCATGCCATGCGCGCCTTCGCCGCCCAGCACCTTCTGCCATGAGAAGGTCACGACATCGAGTTTTTCGAAGTCGAGCCTTTGCGCGAACGCCGCCGAGGTGGCGTCGCAGATGGTCAGGCCGCGGCGCGCGGCCGGAATGAAATCGCCGTTCGGCACGCGCACGCCGGAGGTCGTGCCGTTCCAGGTGAAGACCACATCGCGGTCGAAATCGATCTTGGTGAGATCCGGCAGTTCGCCGTAACCGGCCTCGAACCTGCGTATGTCGGCGAGCTTGAGCTGCTTGACGACATCGGTCACCCAGCCGGAGCCAAAGCTTTCCCAGGCGACCATGTCGACGCCGCGCTCGCCAAGCAGCGACCACAGCGCCATCTCGACCGCGCCGGTGTCGGACGCCGGCACGATGCCGATGCGGTAGTCGGCGGGAACCTTGAGGATCTCGCGCGTGAGCTCGATCGCCTGCTCGAGCTTCGCCTTGCCGATCTTGGCGCGATGGGAACGTCCGAGCGCGGCGGCTTTCAGCGCCTCGGCCGACCAGCCGGGGCGTTTTGCGCAGGGACCTGAGGAGAAATTGGGATTTGCCGGACGGAATCCAGGCTTGGTAAGCGTCGTCATCGTGGTCTATCCTTCCAGATAGTGGCCCCTCGTTGGGGAGGGGTGGCCCACGGACGGCGATATGCTTTCAGCCTTCCGGCGTCAAGAGCAAAGTTTTTGTCGCTGGCGGGATACTGGCTTCAATCTGCGCTTCGGCTCAAACGAGAACGACGGATCTCCCGGGATCCGCCGTCGGCATCTCCTGCTTGTGCCGCTCACCAGAGATCGTAGCGCAAGCCGAGCTTGACCTGGTGATTGCTGATGCCTTTGTGGACCGGGAACGAATTCAGGCTCGCGGCGGTGACGTATTCCGCATCGGGGGCGGAAAAATACTGGTAGCCCAGGTCGATCAGCACATTCTTCGAGACCTGGTAGGCAACACCCGCATTCAATGTATAGGCCAGCGAATATTTCGCCTTGGAGCTACGCTCGACAAAATCGTCGGTGTCGTCGCCATTGGCGGTAAAATAGCTCGCCGAGAGCTCGTATTTGCTTCGGACGATGCCGACGCCTGCGCCAACGTAAGGCGTGAAGCCGACATAGGTGCCGAGATCGACATAGCCGTTGAGCATGCCCGAGATCGCATGGTTCTTGAGGCTTCCGGATGCCACGGTCGGCTCTGCCGCGGTCGCCGTGTCATCATAGCTGAAGCTGAACTTGTTGCCGGGCAGATAACCGAGGTTGAGATCGGCGCGGAGATAATCGTTGAAATGATATCCGAAACCGATGCTTGCGAAATACGCGTCCTCGCTCTCGCTTTGACTGGCAGGCGTGAAGCTGAAGTCCTGGTCCCTGAAGCTCTTTTCCACCAGATAGGAAACATCGCCGCGCAGGTACCAGCCTGAGCCCACCTCGACCGGCTGATAGTCAGGGGCCTGGTTGACATAGATCGGCGGATCGTAGTCGGCCGCGAGCGCTGGCGTCAGCGGCAAAAGGGTTGCGGCAAGCGCTGACGCGATACGCGATTTGAGTGTCATGGTCCCCGGCTCCCGAAATTGGCGCCAGCCGCGAACGCGAGCGCCGTTTCAAGGAGCCATTGTTAACCATAGTGGTTAAGTGCCGGTTAAGGATAACGGATGGTTACCGAATTGATTTCGATGCGATTTTACCAGCCGCGCAAAAACGAAAACCGCCCGGCTGGCGCCGGGCGGTTCGCAAATCTCGGGATCGCAAGGGCGATTACTTGGTATAGATCGGCTCCGGCTCGGGCACATAGGGTTCCGGCGGCGGGGCGCAATCGGACCTGCCGAATTGATAGCGCAGACCGCCGCGCACTTCATGCACGTTGATGCCGCGGTCATACCCCGGGCCGACATTGCTATCCGAAGCATATTCGAACATCTTGCCGCCATTGATGTGGCTGTAACGGTAGCCGACATCGAGCTTGACGCGATCGGTCAGGCAGTAGGAGGCACCGGCCATAAGAGCATAGGCGAAGCGCCAGCCCTTGCCGCCCTGATGGAAGAAATCGCCGTCGTCGTCGCTGTTGTGCAGCGTGTCCCACTTGACCCATGCGCCGCCGATGCCAGCGCCGACATAAGGCGTGACACCATGCCAGGTGCCGATGTCGACATAGGCGTTGGCCAAAAGCAGCAGCGCCGAATAGGACGAGGTGTCGGTCGATACGCAGGGTACGCCGCCGCCGCAGAAGCCGACCGTTGAACCCCGGAAGTTGGACTTGCCCATCCAGTCTGCGGTTAGGTCGGTGCGGAAATACTGATTGACCTGATAACCGATACCGGCACCGGCGGAGAAGGCGCCTTTCAGCTTGCCGCTGGCGAAGCTACCCTGGGTCTGGGGTGCCGCGCCGTAAGTGATGTAGTCGCCACCGCGGAAGCGCGACCAGTGATAGTCGATATCGCCGCGGATATACCAGCCGCCGAAGTCGACCGGCTGCGCCTCCACGACCGGCGGCGGAGCTTCCTCGACCGGTGGTGGTTCCGCAATATCCGCGGCGAACGCCGGTCCGGCCAAGCCCGCGAACAGCGCGGCAAACAATGCCATTCTTGCTGTATTGAACATGCTGTCACCCCTAAGAAGCCTCGGGACGACACCGCCCGAAGATGAACCTCGGCGTGGATAATGAATTGCAAAGGTTAAAAGCCGTTTAACCGTACCGATTAACCACGAATCTATACAATTTTAGAGGGTATGCCGTTGTCCGGGCGCCGCGGGCGCACGAAAAAGCCCGCCGGGCGGCGGGCTTCCGAACGCGATGGGCGGTTGCCTGTTTTACGCAATTCCGGACGGAAAACCGTTACACTTTTCCTGGAATTGCGCTTGCGGCTCCGTCAGGCGGCGCTGCGGGTTTCCGAGATGATCCCGACAATGTCGTTGACCACGGTCTCGACCAGTTGCGGATCGTCGCCTTCGGCCATGACGCGGATCAGCGGCTCGGTGCCGGAAGGCCGGATGACGAGGCGGCCGGCCTTGCCCAACCGGTTGCGAGCATCCTCGATCGCCGCCTTGACCGGCGCTTCCTCCAGCGGCTTGCCGCCGGAGATGCGGACATTCTTCAGAAGTTGCGGCACCGGTTCGAACTTCTTCGACAGCTCGCTGACCGGCCGGTTCTGCCGCTTGATGCAGGCCAACACCTGCAGCGCTGAAACCAGGCCGTCGCCGGTGGTCGAGAAATCGGACAGCACGATATGGCCAGACTGCTCGCCGCCGACATTGAGGCCGTGCGCGCGCATATGCTCGACGACGTAGCGGTCGCCGACCTTGGTGCGGTGCAGCTGCAGCTTCATGTCGCCGAGGAAACGTTCGAGGCCGAGATTGGACATCACCGTGGAGACGACGCCGCCGCCGGCCAGCCGCCCGTTCTGGTGCCAGGATTCGGCGATCAGCGCCATGATCTGGTCGCCGTCGACGATGGCGCCGTTCTCGTCGACGATGACCACACGGTCGGCGTCGCCGTCGAGCGCGATGCCGATATCGGCGCGCACCTCATGCACCTTCTTCTGCAGCCCGGCCGGATGGGTCGAGCCGCACTCCTTGTTGATGTTGAAGCCGTTGGGCTCGACATTGATGGCGACCACTTCGGCGCCGAGCTCCCATAGCGCCTCGGGCGCCACCTTGTAGGAGGCGCCGTTCGCGCAGTCGACGACGATCCGCAAGCCCGAGAGCGACATCGAGCGCGGCAGCGTGCGCTTGGCGAATTCGATGTAGCGGTCATGCACGCCATCGACGCGTTTGGCGCGGCCCAGCCCGTCTGAATCGGCAAGCGCAAGCTCGATGTCCTTGTCGAGCATGCCTTCGATGCGCTCCTCGATCTCGTCGGAGAGCTTGTAGCCATCGGGGCCGAACAGCTTGATGCCGTTGTCGTAGTAGGGGTTGTGCGAGGCCGAGATCATCACGCCGATGTCGGCGCGCAGCGAGCGCACCAGCATGGCGACCGCCGGCGTCGGTATCGGTCCGAGCAGAAACACGTCCATGCCGGCGGCGCACAGGCCCGACACCATCGCGTTCTCGATCATGTAGCCGGAAAGCCGCGTGTCCTTGCCGAGCACGACGCGGTGCCGATGATTGCCGCGCTGGAACGAAAGCCCGGCGGCCATTCCGACCCGCATGGCAACCTCGGCCGTCATCGGAAATTTGTTGGCGCGTCCGCGGATGCCGTCGGTGCCGAAATACTGCCCTGCCATGCTTGCCAATGTCCCCGTCGGTTTTTCAGCCGCCCGTATTGCCACAATTGGGCCGCATCCGATCATCACATTTCGTGATTATATATTACCATTCCTTAGAAAATCATTGTCGCGGGCGGGTCAAGTGATTCGACAGCCTACCATGCCCCCTCACTGTAGCGGCAATATACCAGCCGGGGCGAGCTTTTCTGCCCAAAACCGCCTGGCAAAACCTTGTTTACGCGACCGACGCCAAGCAATTCGTCACCTTATCGGGAGGAACACACTTTGTGAGGGCATCCGCGCCGGAAGCATCTGGCGCAGTCTGAAGTTGAGAGCTATTGATTTGGTATAGGGACACCACCTGGCGGCAGCAAGGGAGAAAACGCCATGCTTATTCATAGACTTGCAACATTGACGGGCATCGCCGTCGCAACCTTGTTCCTGGCGGCGCCGGCCAACGCGCTGACCATGGCCGAGTGCAGCACCAAGTATAACGCGGCCAAGGACGCCGGAACGCTCGCCGGCCAGACCTGGAACCAATTCCGCAAGGCGCAATGCGGCAGCGACGCCTCCGCCGCGACCGACACCAAGGCGGCGACCGATACCAAGGCGGCTGACACCAAGCCGGCCAAGAAGGCCAAGGACACGACCGCCGCGGCCGACGACAGCTCGGCCAAGGGCCTGACCGCCAAGGAATGCAGCACCAAGTATCAGGCCGCCAAGGCTGCCGGCACACTGAACGGCATGAAGTGGAACGACTTCCGCAAGACCGAATGCGCCGCCGGCGCCACCGCCGCTGCGACCGACACCAAGCCCGCCAAGGCGACCAAGACCGAGACCTCGACGGCGGCTGCAGCCGACGGCGGTAAGGGCCTGAGCATGGCCGAATGCAGCACCAAGTATCAGGCCGCGAAGACCGCCAACAAGCTCAACGGCATGAAGTGGAACGACTTCCGCAAGGCCGAGTGCGGCGCCGGCGCCGCCGACGACGACACCGTGCCGGCTCCAACGGAAGCGACTTTCACCAAGGAACCGGCGAAGCCGACCGCGGCCGCCCCGAAGGGCGTGACTTTCCCGACCGCTATCTCGCCGAAGTTTGCCACCGAGACCCCGGCCAAGGGCCGCATGCACACCTGCCTCGAGCAGTACTACGCCAACAAGGACGCCAACACGCTGAACGGCCTGAAGTGGATCCAGAAGGGCGGCGGCTTCTACAGCCTCTGCAACGCCAAGCTGAAGAGCTGACCTCTTAGTCACATCTTCCAGAGAAGGGCCCGCGCATCGCAAGATGCGCGGGCTTTTTTTGGGATTTGTTTGGTCTCGCGTGACCGTCAGGGCCAAATCTGGGCCATAGGTCGAAGCCGAGGCGACAATCCGATTTCCCCCTCGTGGGACCCACAAGGGGAAGATTGCATGCTCCACCGTCTTCGCCAATCACCATCGCTGAGATTGTTGGCGCCGTCGCTAAAACTGCCAATCTCCCCCCTTGCGGGGGAGATTGGCTGTCACCCCGACTTTCGCCAATCGCCAGCGTTGCAAATACCAGATCGAGGGCCGGCAATCCCTGCGATCCCCCAAAGCAAAACGCCGCGGTTTGATCCGCGGCGTTCCAAAGTTCCTTTGTTCTCTTCGAACTCAGCCCTGCGGCTGCGGCTCCATGCCGCCTTCGGGCTCGGGGCCCTTCTTGCGGCGGCCGCCGGTGCCGGCCTTCGGCACGGCCGAGCCGCGGCTGGGCGGGGTGTCGTCGCCGAGGTCGCGGGCGGGCTTGTGGCCGGCGATCAGCTGCTTGATCTCCTCGCCGGTCAGCGTCTCGTATTCGAGCAGCCCTTCGGCCAGCGCGATCCAGTCCTTCTTCTTCTTGGTCAGCACGGTCTTCGCGGTGGAATAGGCGTCGTCGATCAGCCGGCGCACCTCGGCGTCGATGATCTGCGCCGTCTCTTCCGAGATGTTCTGCTGGCGCGCAACCGAATGCCCGAGGAAGACCTCTTCCTGGTTGTCGCCATAGGCGACATGGCCGAGCTTGTCGGAGAAGCCCCAGCGCGTGACCATGGCGCGCGCCAGCTTGGTCGCCTGCTCGATGTCGGAGGAGGCGCCGGAGGTGATGTTCTCCTTGCCGAACTTGAACTCCTCGGCGACACGGCCGCCCATCATGATCGCGAGCCGCGAGATCATGTACTTGTAGCTCATCGAGTAGCGGTCGCCTTCCGGCAGCTGCATGACCATGCCGAGCGCACGGCCGCGCGGAATGATGGTCGCCTTGTGCAGCGGGTCGGCCGTCGGCACGTTGAGCGCCAGAATGGCGTGGCCGGCCTCGTGATAGGCGGTCAGTTCCTTCTCGGCCTGCGTCATCGCCGACGAGCGGCGCTCGGCGCCCATCATGATCTTGTCCTTGGCGTCCTCGAACTCGGCCATGGTGACGAGCCGCTTGTTGCGGCGCGCCGCCATCAGCGCGGATTCGTTGACGAGGTTCATCAGGTCGGCGCCGGAGAAGCCCGGCGTGCCGCGCGCGATCACCTTGAGGTCGACATTGGGCGCCAGCGGCACGTTGCGCACATGCACCTTGAGGATCTTCTCGCGGCCGACGATGTCGGGGTTCGGCACCACGACCTGGCGGTCGAAGCGACCGGGCCTGAGCAGCGCCGGATCGAGCACGTCGGGCCGGTTGGTGGCGGCGATCAGGATGATGCTTTCGTTGGACTCGAAGCCGTCCATCTCGACCAGCAGCTGGTTCAGCGTCTGCTCGCGCTCGTCATTGCCGCCGCCGAGGCCGGCGCCGCGATGACGGCCGACCGCGTCGATTTCGTCGATGAAGATGATGCAGGGCGCGTTCTTCTTGGCCTGGTCGAACATGTCGCGCACACGCGACGCGCCGACGCCGACGAACATCTCGACGAAGTCCGAGCCGGAGATGGTGAAGAACGGCACGTTGGCTTCGCCGGCGACAGAGCGGGCGAGCAGCGTCTTGCCGGTGCCGGGCGGGCCGACAAGCAGCACGCCGCGTGGGATCTTGCCGCCGAGCCGCTGGAACTTCTGTGGATCGCGCAGGAATTCGACGATCTCCTCGAGATCCTCCTTGGCCTCGTCCACGCCGGCGACGTCCTGGAAGGTGACGCGGCCGTGCGCCTCGGTGAGCAACTTCGCCTTCGACTTGCCGAAGCCCATCGCGCGGCCGGAGCCGGACTGCATCTGGCGCATGAAGAATATCCACACGCCGAGGATCAGGATCATCGGCAGCCACGAGATCAGATAGCCGAACAGCGAGTTGGAGCCGTCGGTTTCAGGCCGCGCGTTGATGGTGACGTTCTTGTCCTGCAGCCTCGAAACCAGCGACGGATCGCCGGGCGAATAGGTCTGGAAGCCGTTGGCGTTGTCCGTGTAGTTGCCCGAGATGCGGGCGCCGGCGATGGTCACGCTCTTCACCCGGCCGGACGCGACATCCTGCAGGAACTGCGAATAGGCAACCTCGCTTGAGGCGCCGCGCGTCTGCGGCGTCTGGAAAAGATTGAACAGGGCGATGAGCAGGACCGCTATGATCGCCCAGAGCGCAAGGTTGCGATAATTCGGATTCATCTATTGTCCTGTTGGCGTCCGCATGCGGACCCACGATGATGATGGAGGCTTGGGCCTAACATAGGGAGAGCGCTTCCCCTTGCCAAGCATAACAGCACGCCTCGGTTAAGCTTTCGCCCATGCTCCATCGCGATCATGGCCGCGGAAAGGCAAAGGCGGCAGCGGCGGCGCGCCAATCAGCGCGGCGACTGCCGCGGCGACCAGCAAATCGAAGGACGGCAGGAAGCGGGCGAAAGGCGACACCACCGGCACGCTGGCCATTGGCCGCGGCACATCACCGCCGCCAGCAAAATCAAGACGTTCAGCGCCGCGCCACAATGCGGGTTCGGCGGCGAGCGCCCTGCGTAGCAGGCTTGCCGGAACGTCGCCCTCCCGGACGGATCGTTTGGCAACGACGGCCCCCATGGGCGCGATCACCAACCCGCCCGACCTGTCGCTCAATGTGATCCGGCGCCGGCCGTCCCAAAGGGCCTGATCCTGCGCCGGAACGGCGGCGGGCAGATTGCGCGCCTCGCGGTGAAGGAAGATGCCGCTCCGGCGCGCATCGACCACGGTCCGCGACAATGTGGCGCAAAGCGTTCCGGACCGAAGACGCTCGAACAGCGCCCGGCAACGCGCCTGATCGACAAGGAACGAGACGCCGCCGACCGTGGCGAGCAGGATGCGCAGCGCATAGACGGCCGCCTCGCTGTCTTCACCATGAGCGAAAACGCGATCGAGGCGGATGAGCCCCGAAGCCGGCCTGTCGGCAAAAGCGCGGATCAGCGCGGCCGCGCGGCGGCCGAGGTCGTCGCGTTCGGCGGCCGCCTGTCCGGCCTTTGCGATTGCCTGCGCGAAGCGCGCCTCGCCGTCGTCGCCGGCAAGCGAGATGCGCATGCGCGGCCGCTCGAAACGCTGGTCGACATTGGTCGGATCCTCGATCCAGCCGATGCCGCGGCGCTTCAGCATCGCGCGCAGTGCCGCCCGGCGCGTGCCGAGCAGCGGCCGGGCGATACATGTGCGCCAGTCGTAGAGCGTGACGGGCGCCATGCCGGCGAGGCCGCGACCCTCCTCGCTCGACTCTTCTTCGCCGGCCCTTTCATCGCGGGTCCCTTCGGCGCGGACTTGCCGCATAAGAACCGTCTCTGCCTGGTCGTCGGCGGTGTGGCCGGTTACCACCACGCGGATGCCTTCCGCTTCGGCCGCCTCGGCCAGCAGCCGGTAGCGCGCCTCGCGCGCGGCGGCTGCCAGGCCGGTCGTCGGCTTGCGCCCGGACCAGACCAGCGTGCGGTGCGCGATCCCATGCTCGGCGCAGACGCTCGCCACGGTTTGCGCTTCCGCTGCCGAACCTGGTCTGAGGTCATGATCGATCGTCACCGCGAGCAGTTTTGCCGCGGGCAGGGTTCGGTCGAGATGATGTTTGAGGAGAAAGAGAAGGGCGGTCGAGTCGCTGCCGCCGGACACGGCTGCAACGGCGCCGTTGGAAAAGTCGAAGTCTGAGAAAAAGCGATCCGAAATGTCAGGCTCGGTGTCGAGCATCGGCGCATGTCGCCCAAGAGTGGTTCCGGGTTTGGAACAAACGGCATTCAGCCTAGCACGACGCCAGCGCCTTTTCCTGCTTGATGCGCTCCTTGAGCGTGCCGGAAACATCCGGATAGCGCTTGCCGATCTCGCTGAAGGTGGCGCAGGCCACGTCGTTCTGCTTGAGGCCGACCAGCGACACGCCGAGCTTCAGCAGCATGTCGGGCGCCTTCTTGGCCTTCGGATAATCCTTGCTGGCGGCCAGGAAGACCTCCGCCGCGTCGCGGTATTTCTGCTGGCCGAGCAGGGATTCTCCCAGCCAGTAATGCGCATCCGGCGCCTTGGCGTCCTTGGGGAAGCGGGAAATGTGGTCGCGAAAACCCTGCTCGGCGGTGGGATAATCGCCCGACAGGATGAACTGGTAGGAGTTGCGGTAGAGCTCGTCCGGATCATTGGTCGAGGGCAGCGAAGCCATGACCGTGCCGCCGGACTTGCCCTTGCCGCTCTTGGTGCTTGTCTCGGCCGAAGGCGCGTTTGCCGTGGCTGCGGGAGCTTGCGCCTGCGCACCCGCCTGCGGATCGGATTCGGCGTTGACGACATTGCCGTTCTTGTCGACCGTGATGGTGCCGAAGGTCTTCGGCGGCGCGCCGGTGATCACCTTGCCCGGATCGCCGGTCTGCGACTCGACGATAACCTCGCCGACGCTCTTGCCGCTGCCGCTTTGCGCACCCGCATCGGCCGGAGCCTGCGTCGCCGGAGCTTCGGCGACGCCGGTGTCCGTACTGGAGTCGCCGGTACCCGCATCACCCAGATTCGTGTTGCCATTGCCGGTGTTGCCATCCTGCGGCGCGGCCTCGGACTTCTTCTGGCCCGTTGGCTTCGCCCCTTGCGAGCCGCCTTCGAGCTGCTGGAAGCGGAACTCGTTGTCTTCCTGCTGCTTGCGCATCTGCTCCTGCATTTGCAGGATCTGGAAATTGAGCTCCTCGATCTTGCCGTTCATCTGGCGCAGCTGATCTTCCAGGCCGGTCATGCCGGTGCCGTCCTGCTGCGCCATCTGAGCCTGCTCGGCCTTCTTCTTGTCGCCGAAGATGCCGAGCGTCGGCAGATGGAAGGTGAACCCGCTGTCGGAGGATTGCCCGCTGTCCGCCGGGGCGGCGACGGCTGCGATGCTTGATACGAGCAGCAGCGCAAGCGTGCCGCTCAGGACCGTTCTGAAATGCATTCTATCTCTCGCCGTGAAATCTGTTGGCCTGATGCGCCTTTCCAAATCGGAATGGGAGGAAGCGCCCTCGCGCTCTTAGCAGGACGCGAGACTTCGGCCAAATTTTGTTTCAGGCTGTCGCATATGAAAAAGGCGGCCCTGAGGCCGCCTTTCGTTCCGCGATGTTGTATTTTTGCCGCCCGGTGGGGCGTCAGGATCCGGCGCCCGAGAGGGTGGTGACGGCGCGGCGGTTCTGCGACCAGCACGAGATGTCGTCGCAGACGGCGACCGGGCGTTCCTTGCCGTAGGAAATCGTCTTCAGGCGGTTGGCGGCGACGCCCTTGGAAACCAGGAAGTCGCGGGTGGCGGCGGCGCGGCGGGCGCCCAGCGCCAGATTATATTCGCGCGTGCCGCGCTCGTCGGCATGGCCTTCGATGACGATGGCATACTGCCTGTACTGGCTGAGCCACTGCGCCTGGCGCCCCAGCGTGGTCTGCGCGTCGGCGCGGATCGACGAGGAGTCGGTGTCGAAGAAGATGCGGTCGCCGATGTTGACGGTGAAATCCTGAGCGGAGCCCGGCGTAGCGGCGCCGGCGCCGTTGAGGCCGAGATCGGCCGCGCTGTTCGGCGTCTTCTTCGAGGCGCAACCGGTGATGGCAAGCGCTGCCACCAGCGCGATCATCGCCGGATTTCTGGTAAGTGCTGCGATACGGCCCATGCCGCCTCTCCTTCGCATTCGAGTGATTTCGTTGATCACCCAGTAACCACGTTTGGGTTAACCGGCATTCAAGAAACACGGTTAATATTTGGTTTCAGGCCGCCGTCCTCGGCCATTTTTGGCAGGGGCCACGATGCGAGCGAACCGTAGGCGGAAATTTGACCAAAACGCGACCACGACGTGAAAAAGCGGGATTTCCCCGCTTCTTCAGTTCTTCAATTCCCCAGTTCTTCAATTCCAGTTCAGTCCCTACTCCAGCAACGGCGACCAAGCCGGGTCCGACGCAAAATTCGACGTCGGGATCTGCTGCTCGTTGCGGCCGGTGAGGTCGACCGAAACCAGCTTCGGCCCGCCGGCCGAGTCGCGGAAGAACATCAGCACGCGGCCGTTCGGCGCCCAGGTCGGGCCCTCCTGCTGGAAGCCGGAGGACAGGATGCGCTCGCCCGAACCGTCGGTCTTCATGACGCCGATCTGGAACTCGCCGCCGGACTGCTTGGTGAAGGCGATGAGGTCGCCGCGCGGCGACCATACCGGCGTGGAATAGACGCCGTCGCCGAACGAGATGCGGTGCGGGTTGGAACCGTCTGCGCCCATGACATAGATCTGCGAACGGCCGCTGCCGCCGCCGCGGTCGGAGGTGAAGACGATCTGCGAGCCGTCCGGCGAATAGGACGGCGAGGTGTCGATGGCGACCGAATTGGTGAGCCGCGTGGTCGTGCGGCTTCTCAGATCCATCGCGAAGATGTTGGAGTTGCCGTCGTCGCGCAGCAGGCTCATGATCACCTTCTGGCCGTCAGGCGAGAAGCGCGGCGCGAACGTCATGCCGGGGAAGTTGCCGACCAGCTCGCGCTGCCCGGTCTCGATCTGCAGCAGGTAGACCTTCGGCTGCCCGCTCTCATAGGACATGTAGGTGATTTCCTGCCGGTTCGGCGAGAAGCGCGGCGTCAGCACGATGGAGCGGCCGTCCGACAGATAGCGCACATTGGCGCCGTCCTGATCCATGATGGCGAGGCGCTTCTTGCGCGCGTTTTTGGCGCCGGATTCGTCGACGAAGACGACGCGCGTGTCGAAATAGCCCTTCTCGCCGGTCAGCCGCTCATAGATCGCGTCGGCGATGATATGGGCGACCCGCCTGGTGTTGGCGTCATTGGCGAAGAACTGCTCGCCGGCCATCTGCTGGCCGGCGAAAGTGTCCCACAGCCGGTACTGGGCGCGGATGCGGCCATCGGCCTCCTTGCCGACGCTGCCGGTGACCAGCGCCTGCGCATTGATCACCTTCCAGTCGTCGAAGCGCGGCGTGGCGTCCGGGCCCGAGATCTTCTCGATGAAAGCGCTCTTGTCGATCGGCGCGAACAGGCCGGAGCGCTTCAGATCGGCGGTGACGATTTCCGTGATCTGCGCGCCAAGCGCGTCGTTGGACTGGAAATCCGTGATGGCGATCGGCAGCGGCTCGACATTGCCCTTGTTGACGTTGAGCTCGACGAGGGCCCAAGCCGGCAAGGTGGTGCTGGCCGTCATGCCCAACGCCATGGCTGCAATCGTCAGGAGCGGCTTGAGGAAGGATCTCATATTTTCTCGCTTCTTTTCTTTGATGGTTCAGACGCCGGGGCTAGAGGCCAAGCATCTCCCTTGGATCGAAGGTGACGCGGATGTCGTTCCAGATGTCCTGCTTGCCTGCGGGGACCTGCAGGCCGGCCACGTCGCATTTCTGAACAGCGCGCACGGCGCTTTCGTCGAACTGCCGGTTGCCGCTCGACTGCTCGACCGAGGGGCGACCGTCGAGCTTGCCGTCGGTGTCGAGATTGAACCGGACCACGACGACGAAGTTCTCCGAGCCTTCCAATCCGACAGGCAAGGTCCAGCAGCCGCCGAGCTGAGCCTCCAGGGCTCCCTGCTCCGACTTGGAGAGCTTCTGGCCCTGATCCTTGTCACCGCCGAGCGACGACTGCTGTGTCGAGCGCTTGGCGCCGCCGCCGGACGGCTTCTGCTTGTCGAGCAGGGCCGAAATCTCGTCGGCGTTGAACTGCTTCTCATCCGACTTCGGCTTCGAGGAGGCCTCCTTGACCGGCTTTTCCGCATCCTTGCGGTCCGGCGCCTTGGCGCTTTCGGCCTGGGCCGGCTGCGGCTTCGGCCGCGCCTCGGGTGCTGGAGCAGAGTCCGGAAGCTTGGCCTCCTCGGTCGGCTGTTCCTTGGCGATCGCCTCGGCGACAGCGTCCGGCTTCACCTCTTCCTTCTGGATGGCGGCGGTCGTGTCCTTTGGCGGCGCCGGCGTCGGCTCCTTGGCCGGTGTCGGCTTGGGATCGGTCTGCTTGACCGGCTCGGGCTTGACCTCTTCCTTCGGCGCAGGCGTCGGCGCCACTTCGGTCGCCGGCACCGGCTTCGGCTTTTCCTGCGGCTTCGGCACGTCCTCGACGGCCGGCTTTTCGGTCGGCGTCGGCGCCGGCGGCGGCGCGGAGGTCTTCTCGACCGGCTTCGGCTTGGCCTCGTCCGTCACCGGTTTCTCGGTGTCGACGGTATTCTCGCCGACCTTTTGGGCGTCGGGGACGACATCCGGCCGCTTGGTCGGCAGCGGCGCAGGCTTGTCATGCATGACCGCTTTCTTGTCGCCTTGCAGCGTCTGCGCGATCGCTTCCATCGGCACGATATCGACCGCCACCGACTCCACGTCGGAAGCCGGCATCGCCGGCGGCGAGGACAGCGTGAACAGCCCGAAGGCCAGCGCCACCGCATGCAAGATCACCGAAGAGGTGAGGCCGGTCCGCATTTCGCGTCCTACTGATCCTGTTCCTGCAACGAGACCAGGCCGATGTTCTTGTAGCCGGCCGCCGAAATGCGGGCCATGACCTTCATTGCCGTGCCATAGTCCGTCGACTTGTCGCCGCGGATGAAGATGCGCTCGTCGTAGCCGGTCTTCGAGATCGCCTGCAGCTTCGCCACCAGCTCCTCGATCGGAATCTCGGTTTCCTGCAGATAGATCTCGCCGGTCGCGTTGATCGACACGGTGATCGGCTGGGTGTCGACATTCATTGCCTTGGCCTGCGTGTCCGGCAGGTCGATCGGCACGCCGACGGTCAAGAGCGGCGCCGCGACCATGAAGATGATCAACAGCACCAGCATCACGTCGACCATCGGCGTGACGTTGATTTCCGACATCAGGCCATGATGACGGCCACGCCGCCTGTGGCCGCGTCCGCCTCGCCCTATGCCACCTGCGCTAGCAGCAGACATACCCATGATCGTACCTCAGGCCTTCTGCGCCACTTTTTCATCGATTTGGCGCGAGAGTATGGCGGAGAACTCGTCCGCGAACCCTTCCATGCGCACCGCGATCTTGTTCGCATCCGATGACAGCTTGTTGTAGGCGATGACCGCGGGAATGGCCGCGAGCAGGCCGATGGCCGTCGCCAGTAGCGCCTCGGCGATGCCGGGCGCCACGACCGACAGGCTGGTGTTCTTCGAGGCGGCAATCGCCTGGAAGGATGTCATGATGCCGATGACGGTGCCGAACAGGCCGATGAAGGGCGCGGCCGAACCCGTGGTGGCGAGGAAGCCGAGGCGTCCTTCCAGCCTTTCCATCTCGCGGGTCAGCGCCAGGTCCATCGCCTTGTCGATGCGCGTCTGCAGCGCCAGCGCCGATTTTGCGCCCTTTTCAAAACTCTTTTTCCATTCGCGCATGGCTGCAACGAAGATCGCGCCCATGCCGGTGGTCTTACGGTCTGACAGCGTGCGATAGAGGTCTTCGAGCGACTGCCCCGACCAGAACACCTGCTCGAAGCGGTTGAGCGCCAGCCGCATGCGGCTATAGGCGACGAGCTTGTCGATGATGATCGCCCAGGTCCAGATCGAGGCGCAGAGCAGGCCGATCATGACCAGCTTGACCACCCATCCGGCCTGCATGAACAGGGCCCATATCGACAAATGCGCGCCCGGGTCGGCGAGTGCGATGTTTTCCATGACTCAAGTCCTTAAGATTTTCCGGGCATCGCTGTCGGCTGGCCCATGGGCATCCCTCTGATCCGATCGCGCGAAGCTTGAAGCTTTGCGGGACAAGCCCCGAATGCACCGTTTCGCGGCCTTTTCGGGGCAAATATTGGTGAAAGGAAGGCGCACGAATTGCACCGATCTTCACCAATTCCTTCATGAACCGTTATGGTTAAGGATAGGTTAGGATATAAAGCGCGGCGCATTGCCGCGCCCGGCAGTCCGGCGCTACGCTTTGAGCGGGCCGGTTAACGGCTTCAGAAGTATGGCGATGCCATCGTTGGGATCAACTGCGACCCGTCGGTATAAAAGCCGCAACCCACTCCTTCGGAAAACGCCTCGGCCGGCCGTTCTCGCCAATGATCGCCGCCTCGACCTTCGCCTCCACCAGCACTTCGCCGCCGCGTTTCAATTGCTGCGCCATGAAGATGCGGGCGCCCGAAATGTCCTCGGTGCGCGTGTCGATGGTGAGGATGTCATCCATGCGGGCCGGCGAACGGAAATGGATCTCCATGCGTCTGACCACCCAGACGATGCGCTCGCCATGCTTGCCGTCCAAAAGCTCGGTGTGATGGACGCCGGCGAGCCTGAGATAATCGGAGCGCCCGCGCTCGAGGAATTCGAGATAACGCGCGTGATAGACGACGCCGGAAAAATCGGTGTCGGCATAATAGACGCGAGCCATGAGGCGGTGGCCGAACTCCGTCAGCACCCCGGAAAGCCCGGCGCCGAGCGCCGATTCACCATGATCGTCCATCGCGCTTTCCTTTTTGGGCCCGAACAGGCACCTGTTCGTTCGCGCGCCCTTCCCCGGATCTCCGGACGGTTCGGAGCGGCGCGCTCGGCGCGGGAACGGGATGGCACTGTTGGGCGCGATGATCAAGACCTTGATGGCGGCGCTGCTGGCGCTTGGCGCTCTCGTGCTGCCCGCCGAGGCGGCGACGTTCTCGATGAAGCGTGGCCTCAATCTCGACCAGTGGACGACCTGGACCGGCGAGGAGAAATGGAACGACCCGAACGCCATCCTGCCCTATCCGGAATGGCGCAAATTCCTGAAGGAGGATGACCTCAAGGCGCTTAAGGATGCCGGTTTCGATTTCCTGCGCATGCCGGTCGATCCCTCGCCCTTCCTGTCCGACGAGACCCTTGCACTGCGCGACGACCTCTATGCCAGCGTGCGGGACTCAGCGCGCCTGATCAACCGCGCCGGGCTGAAAGTGATCGTCGACCTGCATCTGATCCCGGCCGGCGGCAGCCGCAAGATCGGCATGAGCGAGGTGATGGACGATCCCGCCACCTTCGACGCCTATGTCGAGGTCGTGCGCAAGATGGCGCATACGCTCGCCGCCGAAGACCCGAGCCAGGTCGCCTTCGAGTTGATGAACGAGCCGATCGTCGATTGCGACGGGAACGGCACGAACCTGTGGCCGGACCGCCAGAAGAAATTGTTCGCGGCGGCGCGATCTTCCGCCACCAGGTTGACGCTCATCCTCACCGGCGGCTGCTATTCGAACGCGGCCTCGCTGGCGAAGGTCGATCCGAAGGCGATCCCAGACGACAACGTCATCTGGACCTTCCATTCCTATGATCCGTTCCTTCTGACGCATCAGGGCGCGACCTGGGCCGGCGACTTCATCCGCTACGTCACCGGCCTGCCCTATCCGCTGACCGCCGTGCCGCGCGCCCGGCTCGACGTGGCGCTGGAGACGATCCGCGACAGGATCGGGGCCGAGGCGCCATGGACGCGCCGCAGCGGCATGCTTGCCTATCTCGACGAGCAGGTCGCCGGCATGGACACGCCCGACAAGCTCATCGGCCAAATGGATGCGCCGTTCAAGACCGTCGAGGACTGGGCGACAGCCAACGGCATCAAGCCCGAAAACATCACGCTCGGCGAGTTCGGCATGATCCGCCAGGAATACGGCAATGCCTATGTGATGCCTGCCGAATACCGCGCCGCCTATGTCAAGGACATGATCGCGCGCGCCGAGACGCACGGCTTCTCCTGGTCGGTATGGGGTTATGGCGGCGCTTTCGGCATTGTCGATGCCTTCGACGGCGACAAGGCCGAGCCCAACGTGATGGACGCGATCAGGTCGCTTCACTGAGGTGGCTCAACCCAAGTCGATCTGCAGGATTTCCGGCCGCACACCGAAACGCACCGGCATGATGCTGAAGCCGAGCCCGCCCGACACGATCAGGTTGCGGTCGTTCTCGACGACATGGCCGTAGGCATAGCGGTTGCCGAAGTCGGACGGCACGACCGGCGAATAGCCGAACAGCCGCACCTGCCCGCCATGGGTGTGGCCGGACAGCGTCAGCGAAACCCGCCTGGGCACTTTCGGAAAGATATCCGGCTCATGCGCGAGCAGGACGATCGGGTCGCTATCTCGCACCTTGGCCAGCGTGCCATTGAGATCGTCCAAACCCTTGAAGCCGTGGCGGCCCAGGGCCTTGCTCGGCCGGATCGCCAGCTGGTCCGCAAGTCCGGCGATCCAGAAGCCATGCCCGCTTTTCTCCAGACGCACGACGTCGTTTTCCAGCACCGGGATGCCGACGCTCTCCAATGCCCGGCGCGCGACCGTCGGCCCGGCTCCGGCCACCTGAGCGGCATAATCGTGCCACCAGTCGTGATTGCCGAGGATCGAGAGCACGCCGAGCGGCGCTTTCAGTCCTGAAAGGGCGGACGCCCAATCCGGTGCGGATACGTCGGCCGTCACCAGGCGCATTCCGGCGACATAATCGCCAAGCAGCAGGATCAGGTCTGGCTGTAAGGCATTCGTCTGCTCAACCAGCGAGGCGATCCGCTCCGGCGTCATCCAGGGCCGGCAGGCATGGATGTCGGCCAGCGCCACGACGCGCAGCGTGAGTCCCGAGGGCCAGTGCGGCGGGGTCAAGGCATAGCGCTTCACATGGGTGAGCAGCATCGGCTCGATGCCGACCGCATAGGCACTGAGCGACACCATCGACAGGACCGAGCCGCCGATGAGGCGCAAAAAGCCACGTCTGGTGATCATCGGTCAGCCCAAGCCCTTGGGATCCATTAAGCGACCCTTGCCTTAAAGGCGGCAATTGTGCCTTCAGCTAGGCCAAGGCGAGCAGATTCTACGCAGACAAGCCGTTTTCTGCCCGACAGGCGGACAAATGTCCGTTACTCTTCCTGGAACAGGCTGATCTGCTGCTGGGCGAGGTCCTTCGGCGCTTCGAGGCCGAGGTGCCGCCAGGCATTGGCGGTCAGCACGCGGCCGCGCGGCGTGCGCTGGATGAAGCCCTGCTGGATGAGATAGGGCTCGATGATGTCCTCGATGGCGTCGCGCGGCTCGGAGAGCCCGGCCGCGATCGTCTCGATGCCGACCGGCCCGCCGCCGAAGTTGCGGGCGATCATCGAGAGATACCGGCGGTCGAGCGCGTCGAGCCCGAGCCCGTCGACTTCCAGCCTGGTCAGCGCCTCGTCGGCGATGCGCTTGTCGACATGGCCGTTCCCGGCGACGGAGGCGAAGTCGCGCACCCGGCGCAGCAGCCGGCCGGCGATGCGCGGCGTGCCGCGGGCACGGCGCGCGATCTCCAGCGCGCCGTCGTCGCCGAGCGGCATCGAGAGTATGCGGGCGCCGCGGCGCACGATCTGCTCCAGCTCCTCGACCGTGTAGAAATTGAGCCTGACCGGAATGCCGAAACGATCGCGCAACGGATTGGTCAAAAGCCCGAGCCGGGTCGTCGCGGCGACCAGCGTGAAGCGGGCGAGGTCGATCTTGACCGAGCGTGCCGCAGGCCCTTCGCCGATGATCAGGTCGAGCTGGAAATCCTCCATCGCCGGATAGAGGATTTCCTCGACCGCCGGATTGAGCCGGTGGATCTCGTCGATGAAGAGCACGTCGCGCTCTTCGAGATTGGTGAGAAGTGCGGCCAGATCGCCGGCCTTAGCGATGACGGGACCAGACGTCGAGCGGAAGTTGACGCCGAGTTCGCGCGCCATGATCTGCGCCAGCGTCGTCTTGCCAAGCCCCGGCGGGCCGACGAACAGCACATGGTCGAGCGCCTCGCCGCGGCTCTTGGCGGCATCGACGAAGACCTTGAGGTTGGCACGCGCCGCCGCCTGGCCGACGAATTCGTCGAGCGATTGCGGACGCAAGCTCTGGTCGGCATCCTCGCCGCGCTTGTCGGGGGCAATGAGGCGGGGCGAAAGGCTCATGCCGCCTTCCTTGCATACGGCAAGGATCGGGACAAGCGCTGCCTCACCGCGCCAGTTCCTTCAGGCCGAAGCGGATCAGCTTCGAGGCGTCGGCGCCCTCGCCGGCCGATTTCAGCGCCGCCGACACGGCATTGGCGGCGATGTCGCGCGAATAGCCAAGATTGACGAGCGCCGAGACCGCATCGGTGATCGGCGCTGCAGCCACGCCTTCGCCAAGCTCCTGCTTGAGGGCGATCGTGCCGTTGGCGGAGCCGGCATAGGCCGGCGCCTTGTTCTTCAATTCGGTCACGATGCGCTCGGCCACCTTCTTGCCGACGCCGGGGGCACGGGAGACCATGGCGATGTCGCGCAGCGCGATCGCATTGGCGAGGTCGGCCGGCGCCAGCGTCGACAGCACAGCCAGCGCCACCTTGGCGCCGACGCCTTGCACATTGTTCATCAGGAGACGGAACCACTCGCGCTCGAGCGCCGACTGGAAGCCATAGAGTCGGATCATGTCCTCGCGCACATAGGTCTCGATGAACAGCACCACCGCCTCGCCGGGCGACGGCAGGGAAGCCAGCGTGCGCGCCGAGCAATGGGCAACATAGCCGACGCCATGAACGTCCACGAGGCAGGAGTCCTCGTCGATCTCGTCCAGCGTGCCCTTGAGCTTGCCGATCATGTCCGAGAGCTTTCTTAGGGATGAGTGTCAGGTGCGATAAGCTCGACATCAGGAAAGTATTTTCTGAAGCCCGCCGGATCGCGCGTAAGGATGGGATAGCCCCGAATGACGGCATGGGCACCGATCAAAAAATCGGGCATGATCCTTTCTCGTGGCCCTCCTTGCCGGCGATAGATCAAGAATGCTCTCGACGCGGCGAAGGCCGCTTCGAACGGCAACCCTTCGCGTCGGTATTCATGCTCGGGCAACACGTCGTCGACTTCATCGATCGCGTCGTAGCGCATCGAAAATTCTGCGTAGATGATCTGATTGATGACCAAGCTGCCTTGCCTGCGCGCATTTTCTATCTTCGGCCGCGACCATTTCAGCCAGACAGGATCGCGAACGGCGATATCAATAAGCACATTGGTATCAACAAGTGTCGCCAAGATTAGCGATCTCGCGTCAAAGCCATGACGTCATCAGCATTCATCGTTTGGTCCCCGCTACCCTCCAGGCGGTCAAGCGCCGCGAGAAACCGATCGAGCCTTTCGCGATCTGCCTGCCGTCCCTTGTCGTGGCGGGGCGTGATCGTGATCTTGCCGCCTTCTATGCCGAAGATGACTTCGCTGTTCGCATCGATGCCGAACGTCTCCCGCAGGTCGCGCGGGATGGTCACCTGGCCCTTGCTGGTCACACGCATCGGATTTCTCCATTCTTACCGGTAAGAAATATTCCAACCGGAAGAACAAGTCAAGAACAAAGCTATCCAGCCGGCGCCGCCATCCGATAAGCGACGCTCTGGCGGTGATGCGCGTGGCAGATGGCGACGGCCAGCGCGTCGGCGGCATCGTCGGTTTCGAAAACCGCCTTCGGCATCAGCACCTTCACCATCATGTGGATCTGCTTCTTCTCGCCGTGGCCAACGCCGATCACCGCTTTCTTGACCGCGTTGGGGGCATATTCGGCGACCACCAGTCCGGCGCGCGCAGGCACCAGCATGGCGATGCCGCGCGCCTGGCCGAGCTTCAGCGTCGCCGTCGCGTCCTTGTTGACGAAGGTCTGTTCGACCGCCGCCTCGTGCGGCATGGCTTGATGCAGCACCTCGGCCAGCCCGTCATGCAACTGGCAGAGTCGCGTCGCCAGCGGCGCCTTGTCGTCGGAGCGCACGGTGCCGGAGGCGACGAAGCGCAGCGAGTTGCCGAGGCTCTCGAGGATGCCCCAGCCGGTGCGCCTCAGGCCCGGATCGATGCCGATGATGCGAATCGCTTCCCCCATGCGCCAAGTCTAACCTCGGCGTATGGCGATGCCAGCGAATTGTGAACAAACCAGAAACAAGCTTGGGCTAGCCGCGTGCAAACGCCGTGTTGAGAAGCGATATCTGGTCGGACACCGGGTTGGCGCGGAGGACGGCGGCCGGCGCGTCGTTCATCGCGCCGCCATAAATCTCCTCGTCCATGCGCCGCACAAGCGCCTGCAGGCGCAGCGACCGGCTCACCAGATCCAGAAAATCCTTCGGCAACTCGTTCCAGCCCAACGCCTCGTCATGCGCCGAAGCAGTGTCGAGCCGCACCTTGGATTTTTCAGAAGCGACCTGGTCGCGGGTCATTTCACCCGAATTCGCGGCCCGCTGCAGAAGCAGCCAGGACGCGACCTGCATCAGCCTTGTGGTCAGCCGCATCGATTCGGCCGCATAGAGTGTTGCAGCCGTGCGCGACAGCTTCTTGGCTTCGAGCCTGCCCTTGCCGTCGAGATATTCGGCCGCCTGTTCGACCAGGCCCATCCCCTCCTGGTAGAGCGGCTTGAAGGATTGGGAGAAAACCCGGCGTTCCGCGAGCTTTATGGTCTTCGCGCTGTCCTTCGAAGGCTCGGTCATCGATACGCCCCTGCACTGCCGCAAGCCGATTCGGCATCCTTGCCGATACGTCCTGCACCCTTAAACGACTGAGGCTTGAAAATGCGCTTCGATGCCCACGAAGGCAAGCGCATGTTTAACAAACGGTTAACGCCGGAGCGCACGCCGACGAGCCATCGGCGACAAAAAAAGAGCCGCGGATAAGGCGGCTCTCAGGAGTTTAACAGGGAGGCGTCAAACAAAGTGGCTCCAACCACTCGGTAAGAATCCAGCAAAACTGGATGCGCATAGTAAACGCCCGTAAAGCTTAATGAAGCCTTAACGCCGGGCGGAATTTTTAACCGAACGGACTTTCCTGTGCCGGAACGGGACACCGCCTCTTCCTGCCAGCCATCTCCTGCAACGCATATTGCGGTGTCGAAACAAGACGGTCGCCGCCGCGACATCGTTCGGAAACACGCCCCCCGCAAAACGCGCGCTCCTCTCGACGGCCGGCGCAAACCGGTGCCGCCCGCAAGACAAGAACGACATTTGGAGCACATCATGGACTGGTACTCGATCGTCAAATTCCTTCACGTCGTCTCGGCCATTTTGTGGGTCGGCGGCGGTTTCGTCCTGTTCCTGCTCGGCGTGCTTGCCGAGCGCGCCGGCAAGATCGAGGACAAGCTGCAGGCGATGCGCGCCAGCGGCCAACTCGGCGGCCGCTTCTTCGCGCCGATGTCCCTGCTCACCCTGATCTTCGGCCTCGTCATGTGCGGCTTCTGGGTCGGCTTTTCCGAGCTGTGGATCGTCATCGGCCTTGTCGGCTACGCCACGACCTTTTCGATCGGCATGCTCGTCTTCAAGCCGACCGGGGAGCGCATGGGCGCCATGGTCGCCAAGGAAGGCGTGACGCCGGCGGTTCTCGCCATCGGCCAGCGCATGATGAGCTGGGCGCGTTTCGACTACGCGGTGATGCTGGTGATCATTGCCGACATGGTGCTGAAGCCCGCTATGCACGACATCGGCATCCTCGCCGGCATGGCGCTGGTGATAGCGGTCGGCGCCGCACTCGCCCTTGGCGGCACCCGTCAGATGGTGCCGCGCACCGCCTGAGACCGCGATTGCAGGCGCGGCCGCCGAGCCGCCCCGCTATTACATGAGTCCCGCAAGACCGTCCCAGAGCAGCTTGACCGCCACCATGGCCACCGTCGCATAGGTGAACGGATAAAACACCTCCGGCCGCATGCGGCGCACCAGCCAGGCGCCGGCGATGGTGGAGAGCGGCGCCAGCGGCATCAGCGCAAAAGAGGCGGTGAGGTTGGTGCTGTCGAACTGGCCGAGTGCGAAATAGGGGATGAGCTTCAGCGCATTGGTGGCGGCGAAGAAGATCGCCGCCGTCCCCGACAGCACCTTTGGGTCGAGCCGGATCGGCAGCGCATAGACCTGGAAGGGCGGGCCGCCGACATGGGCGACGAAGCTGGTGAAGCCGGCGACCGTGCCCCAGAAGGCGGCCGCGATGCGGTTCGGCTCGGCCGCATGATCGGCGCCGTGGCGGAACTGCAGATAGATCCAGCGCAAGACGAAGATCAGCGCGACGGCGCCGACGATGAGCCGCACCATCTCCTCGGTCACCAGGGCCGCCGTCAGCCAGCCGAGGCCGATGCCGATGATGGCGCCCGGCATCATGTCGGTGAGCATCTTGCGGTCATAGATGCCCCACCATGTCCACACCGAAACGATGTCCATCAGGCAAAGGATCGGCAGCAGGATGGCCGCGGCCTGTACCGGCGGCATGGTCAGCGCCATCAGCGGCACGCCGACGAAACCCACGGCGCCGCCGAAGCCGCCCTTCGACAGGCCGACGAGGAGGACCGCCGGAATGGCGGCGGCATAGAACCAGGGATCGCTGAGCAGGCCTGACATGGTGAGAACGGCGGGGGATGAGAACGGCGGGAGAATGACGGGAGACCTGCAATAGACCACAAAGCGGAAGAGCGCGATAGCCGATGCGTCCCGTCAGCCGGCCGGCGCGATCAACTGTCCCGCAAACCAGCCTTACGGTTTGCGGCAGGCGCGAAGGCCATGCATAAGGTCAGCGGCCCAGCATGAGGTTTGACGATGAGCGAAGTCCTGATCCGCCGCGCGCGGCAAGCCGATCTCCCGGCGATCGTCGCCATGCTTGCCGATGATGTGCTTGGCCGCGCCCGCGAGGACACACGCATGCCGCTGACGCAGGCCTATCTGGATGCCTTCGCGGCGGTCGACAGCGACCCGAACCAGTTGCTCGCGGTAATGGCGGACGGCGCCGATGTCATCGGCACGCTGCAGATCAGCTTTCTCGCCGGACTGTCGTCGCAGGGTGCCTGGCGCGGCCAGATCGAGGCGGTGCGCGTCGCGGCGAACCGGCGCGGCGAAAGGCTCGGGCAGCGCCTGCTGGAATGGGCGATCGAAAAATGCCGTGAACGCGGCTGCAGGGTCGTCCAGCTGACGACCAACAAGAGCCGGCTCGACGCCCACCGCTTCTACGAGCGGCTCGGCTTCAAGGCCAGTCACATCGGCTACAAGCTGGATCTGTGACCGCCGCGGGGGCGCGGCCGGCGGGCGTGTCATCGCCGGGCTGGTTGGCCGATGCCCATTTGAGGGCATAGCGTTGGTTTCCCGCTAAACAACGCCATGCCCTCGATTTGAACTGCGGGGCGCCTATTCCACTCCGCCTTGCGCTCTACGGCTTGCGGCCGATCACGGCGCCGTTCGCGGCGGGTGCTTCGAACCAGACCGTCTCGATGTTCCGAAATCCGGCTTCCTTGAGCCACGCCGAATATTCAGCCGGCGTGTAGTTTCGCCCTTCCGTCTCGATCAGCATGTTGAGGCTCATCAGCGCGGCTGGCGCTGGTCCGGTCTTTTCGTCATTGACCAGAAGTTCGCTGATCACGACTGCGCCGCCGCTCGGCAAAGCCTCGAAGGACCGGCGCAGCAAGGCGTGGTTCTTCGCCTCGTCCCAATCGTGCAGGATCATCGACAGGAGATGCACGTCGTGATCTCCGGGAAGCTGTTCGAAAAAGCTGCCGCCGGCGGTCTCGATGCGGTCGGTCAAGCCGGCCTCGGCAATTTTTCCCGCGGCGATCGCGGCCACATGCGGCAAGTCGAACACGGTCGCACGCAGCGCCCCATGCTGTTTGCAAAGCTCGATGTCGTACGCGCCCGATCCGCCGCCGATATCGAGGAGGCGGCGGAAATGACCGAGATCCACGGCTTCGCCGAGCTTGCGCGCGGTCATCATGGAGAGCGAATGCATCGCCTCCCAGAAGAGGGCCAGCATCGTCGGATCCTCGCCTTCGAACGCCGAGGATTGCACTGCCGGGTCCCACGTGGTTGGCCGGTTCGTGCGCAGCGCTTCGGCAAGTTTGCCCCAGCCCTCGTAAAGCCGCTTGTCGGCCATCTGCACGAAGCCACCGAAGTAATACGGTTTCCCGCGCACGAGATAGGCTTCGCTTAGCGGCGTATTGCGATAACGGCCGTCCGTCTTCTCCAGAAGCCCGAGTGCGGCGCAGCCGGTCAACAGCATCTCGGCCGGGCGTGGATTGAGACCGAGCGCTTCCGCCAGTCCGGCAACCGTGATGCCGGCGCCGCCCGCGAGGCGGCTGAAGAGGTCCAACTCGTGCGCAGCGGCCAGGGTCTTGAAGGCCCAGAAACCGGTCGAAAGCGCCATCAGCGGGACAGCGGTAGGAAGCTCCGCTGCGTTCGCCGTGCGCCTTTCACGGATTGTCGGTTCCATGATCATCTCCTGCAAATGGGTTCGACGACACGCACATCGTCAAAGAGCGCCGTTGCAGGGTGATTTCGCGGCCGAGAAATTCGGTTACATCTGAAATCATGGGCCTCCTGCCTGGGGTCCCCGATGGCGCAAGCCTTCGCTGTCGCGATGCATTTCGGCGGCTATCTTCGCCCGCCTCCTGTTCAAGCCGGACGCATTGCTTTATGCCGCAATGCAACCATCTTCGCCCGGCATAGGCGAAAACCGGGATCGAAGGCCAATGAACGATTTAACGCCGCCCAACCGCTGCCGTATCGTGCTGATCGCGCCGCCGCTTGCGACGGCCGAGCACATCTGCGCGGCCTTCGACGGCGGCGACATCGCCTCGCTGATCCTGCCCGACAACGGCATGGACGATGCCACCTTCCAGGCCTTCGCCGAAAAAATCGTGCCGGTCGCTCAAGCCGCCGGCATCGCCGTCATCATCGCCGGCGACAGCCGCATTGCCGGCCGCGTTCACGCCGACGGCATCCATGTCGAGGCCAACCGACAGGAGCTCGCCGAGACGATCGAGCGCCTGGCGGACAAGATGATGGTCGGCGCCGGCGGCGCCAAGACCCGCGACGACGCGCTGGAGCTCGGTGAGGAGCGCCCCGACTATATATTCTTCGGCCGCTTCGGTTACGACAACAAGCCGGAGCCGCATCCGCGCAACCTCTCGCTCGGCCAATGGTGGGCGCAGATGATCCAGATCCCCTGCATCGTCATGGCCGGGTCCGATCTCGCCTCGGTGGAAACGGTGGCGGCCACGGGGACAGAATTCGTGGCGCTCTCCAGCGCGGTCTTCGCCGACGGGCTCGATCCGCGCGCGGCGGTCGCCGCCGCCAACGCCCTGCTCGACGAAACCGCGCCGCGCTTCGAGGACTGACGTGCGCTACTCCCGGCTTCCCCTCGCGGCGTTGGCCGCTGCCTTGACGATCCAGGCGGCCGCGGCGGCAGGCGCGGAGGCGGTGCCGGTGCCACAGCCCAGGCCGGATACAAGTGTGCCGGACGCGAGTGCCCCTAATACCGACGCCCCTAATGCTGGCGCCCCTAATGCTGGCGCTGCGCGGGCCGACAAGCCGATAGAAACACCGCTGCCGCAGCCGGCGACGCTTGCGCCGCCATCGCCCGACACCGTCAACCCCGATCGCTTCGGCGCCAAGCCGCCGGACGCCGCCTATGGCGCCTTCCAGCGCGGGCTCTACAAGACCGCCTATAACCTCGCCATGGTGCGGGCCAAGAATGGCGACCCCGCCGCTCAGACATTGGTCGCCGAGATCCTGTCGCGCGGGCTGGGCGTGCCGCTCAACGCGGCCGAGGCTGCGAAATGGTATGGGCTTGCCGCCGAGCAGGGCGTGCCGGAGGCGCAGTTCCAGTACGCGCTGATGCTGCTCGACGGCCGCTATGTGAAGAAGGACAGCAAGGAAGCCTATGCGCTGATGCAGGCCGCCGCCGAGGCCGGCAACCGCCTGGCGCAGTTCAACTTCGCCCAATTGCTCGTCCAGCAGGATCCGGGCGATGCCGGCCTCGCCAAGGCCGCCGTCTACTATGAGCGGGCTGCCGCGACCGGACTTGCCGACGCCGAATACGCGATGGCGCAAATCTACTCCAACGGCGCCGGCGGCAGGCCGCATGACGACGCCAAGGCACGCGTCCTGTTGGCTCAGGCCGCCCGCCAAAATTACGACACCGCACAGATCGATCTCGCCGCCTGGATGATCGAGGGGCGCGGCGGCGAACGCGACCTGAAATCGGGCTTCGCCTGGATGAAGCGCGCGGCCGAGGGAGGCAACGTCGCCGCCCAGAACCGACTCGCCAAGCTCTATATGGGCGGCATCGGCACCGACCCCGATCTGATCCTGGCCGGAGCCTGGTACATCCTCGCCCGCCGCGCCGGGCTGATCGACCCGCAGATGGACGATTTCCTGCAGGGCCTCGACGACGGCCAGACCAAGCAGGCGCTGCAGAAGGCGAATCGCCTGCCCTGAGACCACTTGCCATGCCGGACCGGTTCGAGATCCGCTCGCTCGCCGCTTTCCCTTGCCACTCCCTCCCTTGCCTCCCCTCCCTTGCCTCCTTGGGCGATTTGTGGTCTTGGAAGCGCCAAAGCGCGCGTCCCGCGCGAAAAAATCTCATTCCGGATCAGTTCACCATGGCCAAGATCAGCGGCAGCGAAATCCGTCCAGGTTACGTCATCGAGCACGATGGCGGCCTGTGGGTGGCGGTCAAGACCAACACCGTCAAGCCGGGCAAGGGCGGCGCCTACAACCAGGTCGAGCTGAAGAATCTGATCAACGGCACCAAGCTCAACGAGCGCTTCCGCTCGGCCGAGACCGTCGAGCAGATCCGCCTTGACCTGAAGGATTTCTCCTTCCTCTACGAGCAGGGCGACGCGCTGGTGTTCATGGACACCGAGAGCTACGAGCAGCTCGAACTGGCAAAGGACTTCGTCGGCGAACGCGCCGCTTTCCTGCAGGACGGCATGATGGTGACGGTCCAGCTCTACGAGGAACGGCCGATCGGCATCTCGCTGCCCGACCAGGTGACGCTGACCATCACCGAGGCCGACCCGGTGGTTAAGGGCCAGACGGCGGCGTCCTCCTACAAGCCGGCGGTGCTGGAAAACGGCGTCCGCGTGCTGGTGCCGCCCTTCATCTCCGCCGGCGAGCGCATCATCGTCGACACCAACGAAATCACTTACGTGCGCCGCGCAGACTAGACGGCCCGGACAACAGGAAGAAAAGACAGCAGGAAGAAAAAATGGCGCGTTCCGCTCTGCTCAATGTCATGGTCCAGGCCGCGATGAAGGCCGGCCGGTCCCTGTCGCGCGATTTCGGCGAGGTGCAGAACCTGCAGGTCTCGATGAAGGGACCGGGCGACTATGTCAGCCAGGCCGACCGCAAGGCGGAAGAGATCGTCTTTGCCGAACTGTCCAAGGCGCGGCCGGGCTATGCTTTCCTGATGGAGGAGCGCGGCGCCGTCGAAGGCGAGGACGGCCAGCATCGCTGGATCGTCGACCCGCTCGACGGCACCACCAATTTCCTGCACGGCATCCCGATTTTCTCGGTCTCGATCGCGCTCGAGCGCCAGGGCCAGATCGTCGCCGGCGTCGTCTACAATCCGGCGATGGACGAGCTCTATACCGCCGAGCGCGGCGGCGGCGCCTTCATGAACGACCGCCGGCTGCGGGTCGCCGGACGGACCAAGCTCACCGATGCCGTGATCGGCTGCGGCGTGCCGCATCTCGGCCGCGGCCAGCACGGCAATTTCCTGATCGAGCTGCGCAACGTCATGGCGGAAGTTTCCGGCGTCCGTCGCCTGGGCTCCGCCGCGCTTGACCTTGCCTATGTCGCGGCCGGCCGCATGGACGGTTTTTGGGAAACCGGTCTCTCGGCCTGGGACATCGCCGCCGGCACGCTGCTCATCCGCGAGGCGGGCGGCTTCGTGTCGGACATGGATGGCGGACAGGACATGCTGGAGGCCGGCTCCATCGTCGCCGGCAACGAACTCATCCAGCGTGCGCTCTTGAAGACCGTCAAGAAGCCCCTGGCATCGCGCTGACAGCCAGCCACGCCGGCGGCGCGGCGCGTTGAAGCGCCTACGCATGATCCCCGAACCGAAGGTTCGGAAAGGATCATGCGCAAATCAAAGTGCTATAGCGTCCTTTGCGCGTCGAAAGGACGCGCGGCTGTAGTCGCAAAACCGCAACCGAAGCTTGAAATACTGGTCCGCGACTGCCCAGATAAGGGTTGCAGGATCACTCATGAACGACGCGCGCGCAGAGTCCCGGATCGGAATTGGGCCCCAGGTCGAAACCGGGTCCCAGATCGAAATACCCTTTATCGGCCGCTGGCATTATTCGCGCGCCGAAATGATCGCCGATGGCATCGTTCATGCCGTGGGCATCGTGCTGGCGATCGCGGCCGGTTCGGCCTTCCTGGCGCTTGCTGCCTTTCATTCCGGGCCCGGTGAATATGTCGCCGCGGTCTTCTACGTCGTATCCCTGCTCACCGTGCTCTCGGTATCGCTGGCCTACAATCTTTGGCCGATATCGTGGCCGGCGAAGTGGATATTGCGCCGTTTCGATCACGCCGCGATCTACCTGCTGATCGCCGCCACCTACACGCCCTTCCTCGCTCAGCTCCAGGCCTCGTCGCTGGCCCTGCCGATGATCGTTGTGGTGTGGGCCGCGGCGGCGACGGGCATCGCGATCAAGATGTTCCTGCCCGGCCGCTACGACCGTCTGGCGATCGTCTTCTACCTCGCCATCGGTTGGAGCGGCGTCGTGCTCGCCCGACCGCTGGTCGAAACGCTGCCCACGGCCTCTGTCGTGCTGCTGATCGCCGGTGGCATCGTCTATTCCTTGGGCGTCATCTTCTTCGCCTGGAAAGGCCTGCGCTTCCACAATGCCGTCTGGCACGGCTTCGTCGTCACCGGCGCCGGGCTGCATCTGGCCGCCATGGTCGACTGCCTGGTGATCAGCCGGTTCTGAACCTTGGCGGCGGCGATATTGCCAAGCACCATTCAATTTGGTCACAATTCCGTTTAGAGTCGCGGCAAATTCGCGGCGGGTGGCATCGGAAACGGGGCACGGATGGCTTTTCTCAGATCCTTCGGCAGGCGCTCGGATGTCCTGGTCTACGATCCGCACAAACTATCGAGCCCGCAGGTCTTCCTGCTCACCATGGTGATCTTCCTGGTCATCGTCGCCTTCATCGCCGCCATCCTCACCCGCCAGATCTCGAGAGCCTTCTCGGCCAATCCCGGCCTCAACGGGCTGATCATCGGCGTGCTCGCCGTCGGCATCCTGCTCGCCTTTGTCCAGGTCGGGCGGCTGTTCCGGGAAGTGCGCTGGGTCAATTCCTTCCGTGCCGGCTCCGAGACCACCGAGCCGGTGCTTTTGGCGCCGATGAAGGCGATGATCGGCCGCTCGTCGGCGGTCGCCTTCTCGACCTCTTCGATGCGCACTATGCTCGATTCCATCGCCACCCGCCTCGACGAAAGCCGCGACACCTCGCGCTATCTCGTCGGGCTGTTGGTGTTCCTCGGCCTGCTCGGCACCTTCTGGGGTCTGCTCGGCACCATCGCCTCGATCCGCGAGACCATCGAAGCGCTGGACCCCGGCAGCGGCGATGCGGCGGCCGTGCTCGATGCGCTGAAGCAGGGCCTGTCGGCGCCGCTTGCCGGCATGGGCACGGCCTTCTCGTCCTCGCTGTTCGGCCTCTCCGGCTCGCTTGTGCTCGGCTTCCTCGACCTGCAGGCCGGCCGCGCCCAGACCCGCTTCTACACCGAGCTCGAGAACTGGCTGTCCTCGGTCACCGATCTGTCGTCCGACATCGTTGTCTCCGATCAGGCCCGTGCCGAGCCGTCGGAGGAAATCCGCCTGCTGTCGGAACGGCTGCGCAGCCTGCAGGAGAATGGCGGCGGCTCCAATCCACGCGTCGCCACCGCCATGGCCAACCTCGCCGACGGCATTTCCGGCCTGGTCAAGAACATGCGCTCCGAGCAGCAGATCATGCGCGACTGGGTCGAGGCCCAGTCCGACGAGCAGAAGGCGATGCGCAACACGCTGGAAAAGATCGCCGACGCGCTGAAGAAGCAAGGGGTCCACTGACGTGGCGCTGGCAAGACGGCGCGCCGATCGCCGCATCGACTACTGGCCGGGTTTCGTCGACGCGCTGTCGACGCTGCTTTTGGCGATCATGTTCCTGCTGACCGTCTTCGTGCTGGCGCAGTTCCTGCTCAGCCGCGAGATTTCCGGCAAGGACACGGTGCTCAACCGCCTCAACTCGCAGATCAACGAGCTGACCCAGCTGCTGGCGCTGGAGCGCTCGAACAGCCAGGACAAGGAAGATACGCTCGCCAACCTGCAGGCCTCGCTGTCGGCGGCGGAAGCGGAAAAAAGCCGCCTTCAGCAATTGCTGGACCAAGGGGCCGGCGCCGGCGACGCAGCTAACAAGCGCGCCTCGGCCCTTTCAGGCGAGCTCGACAACCAGCGCCAGATCAGCCAGCAGGCGCTGAGCCAGGTCGAGATCCTCAACCAGCAGATCGCGGCATTGCGCAAGCAGATCGGAGCGCTCGAAGACGCGCTCAACGTCTCCGAGCAGCGCGATCGCGACTCCAACACCAAGATCGCCGACCTCGGCCGCCGGCTGAACGTGGCGCTGGCGCAGCGTGTCCAGGAGCTCAACCGCTACCGTTCCGATTTCTTCGGCCGGCTGCGCGAGATCCTCGCCGACCGCGAGAACATCCGCATCGTCGGCGACCGCTTCGTCTTCCAGTCGGAGGTCTTGTTTCCCACCGGCTCCGACGTGATCAACGATGCCGGCAAGGTCGAGATGAAGAAGCTCGCCGACGCCATTATCGAATTGCAGAAGGAAATCCCGCCCGAGATCAGCTGGGTGCTGCGCGTCGACGGCCACACCGACAACAAGCCGCTGTCCGGCACCGGCCGTTATCGCGACAACTGGGAGCTTTCGACGGCGCGCGCGACCTCGGTGGTGAAGTTCCTGATCGAGAACGGCGTGCCGGCCAACCGGCTGGTCGCCGCCGGCTTCGGCGAGTTCCAGCCGCTCGATCCGGCCGATACGGACGAGGCGCGCAGCAAGAACCGCCGCATCGAGCTGAAGCTCACCGAGCGCTGAGTGGCCGCTCGAATCCGTTCGTGCCGGACGTTGCGCCCGAATGCGACTTTTTAGGGCAGGATGCGGGCATGACAAGGCCGCAAAAGATTACCGTTTTTTAATTCCACTTTGCCCGGTGCCGCTCCTAAGTTTGCTATGGGGCCGAGGACCGCCGGCGGTGCCTCCCACATCGCGACGCGACGGAAACCGGACGGCCCAGGCCGGAAGGCAGGTCGTTCCGGCGCTGCCTTCCCCAGCAAGAGGGAGACGCAGCCATGCGCTCTTTCAAGTTACCCCTAACTTTCAAGTTACCCAGGACCGCGGCGCTCGCCGCACTTGTCGTCGCCGTTCCGTTTGCCGGCGCCTATGCCGCATCGGCCGGCTTCTATACCCCGCGCACGGCGGGCCTCATCGATCAGGCGCAGAGCGTGGACCAAGGCATCACGGCCGCGAGGCAGATGGACAAGATCAAGCCAGCCGAGGCGCGAGACCTTCACAGGCAGGCCGTCCGCATCAGCCGGGTCGCGCAACGGGAAGCCGCGGCGGGACATGGCGCGATACCATCCGAGCAATATCAGCAGTTGGTGGCGCAGCTCGATGATGTGAGCCAGAGCCTGCGGAACGCCACCGGCAGCAGCCCGCTCATCGGCGACGGTGCCGACGGCGGCTACTATCTGAACGGTTGAGTTCCCATCCATCGCAGCGAATTTTGCCGCGACGGCGCCCGCGCGCTTTTTGGCGCGCGGGTAGGGTGGAGTCGCGCGGGCACCACCTGGCGCCCGAGCCCTAGAGCATGATGCCGAAAAGTGTGAAGCGGTTTTCGGGCGACATCATGCTCTATCTCTTTGATTTAGAGCCGGATTCAGATTTCGGGTCGGTTCGACCTGAAATCATCCGGCTCTAAGGGCGCCCTTTTTTCACCAGCCTAGCCAAACTGCGGCGATCGCGAGCACGGCCGGCACCGTCTGGATGAACAGGATCTTGCGGCCGACGGTCGCCGCGCCGTAAAGGCCGGCGATGGCGACGCAAAGCAGGAAGAAGATCTTGATCTGGAATCCGCCGGCGCCGAGATAGAGGCCCCAGATCAGGCCTGCCGCGAGAAAGCCGTTATAGAGCCCCTGGTTCGCGGCGAGCACTTTTGAAGCGCTGGCAAAGTCCGGCTTGAGATTGAACGCCTTGTGCCCGCGCGGCGTATCCCACAGCACCATCTCCAGATAGACGATGTAGCAGTGGATCAGCGCCACCAGCCCGGTCAGGATATTGCCGACCATTGTCCCCTCCAGTCGTTTGTTCCCGGCATTGATCACGCAGCGCTGCCGCAAGGCAAGATGGGCAGCTCTTCTGCTGGCCGATCAGGGTTGCCAAGCTCCATGCGTTGGTATCTTTTCGCGCCAGCCAATTTCCAGTTGGGATCCGCCATGTCCTTCCAAAAACTCGATCAACTCGGCCACAAGCTTGAAGCGCTGGAACATGCGTTAGCCATCCTCGGCGCCGACGAGGCGACCCACATGGCGGTCGGTGGCGGCGAGAAACGCGCCGAGGCGATGTCCACCCTTGCCGGCATGCTGCACGCCCAGGCAACCGCGCCGGAGATCGGCGACTGGATCGCCGCCGCCGAAGCCGAGCCGCTGAACGACGAGCAGCAGGCGGCGGTCCGGGAACTGCGCCGGCAATTCACCAATCTCACCTGCCTGCCGGTCGAGTTCGTCGAGCGCCAGACGACGGCGCGCATGCGCTCCGAGCAGCTCTGGCGCGACCTGCGCGCCAAGAATGACTGGGCGGGCTTCCTGCCGGCGCTGGAAGGGTGGTGGCGCTGGTGCGCGAAGAGGCGGCGCTGCGCGCCGACGCGCTCGGCCTCGCCCCCTATGACGCGCTGATGGAGCAGTACGACCCCGGCAACCGCGCCGCCGACATCACGCCGGTGTTTGCCGAGCTGAAGGCCTTCCTGCGGGACTTCCTGCCGCACGCGCTGGCCGTGCAGGATGCGCGCCTGGCCAAGCATCCGCTGAAGCCGCTCTCCGGCAGCTACGCCATCGAGAAGCAGCGCGAGCTCGGCCTTGCCATGATGGCGGCGGTCGGCTTCGACCTCACGCATGGCTCGCTGTCGGTGTCGCATCACCCGTTCTGCGGCGGCGTGCCGAGCGACGTGCGCATCACCACCCGCTACAAGACCTCCGATTTCCTGTCGGCGCTGATGGGCGTGCTGCACGAGACCGGCCACGCGCTCTACGAGCAGAACCTGCCGAAAGCCTGGTCGCACTGGCCGCTCGGCAAGGCGCGCGGCATGGCGGTGCATGAAAGCCAGAGCCTGTTCGTCGAGAAGCAGATCGGCCGCAACCCCGCCTTCTGGCGCTGGGCGCTGCCGGTGGTCGAAAAACACCTCGGCGAAGCCTGGTCGCTCGACGACATCCTGCCGCATGTCCACCATGTGAAACGCGGCTTCATCCGTGTCGACGCCGACGAGGTCACCTATCCGCTGCATGTCATCCTGCGCTACGAGCTCGAGCAGGAGCTTGTTGCCGGCCGGCTGGAGCCCGCCGACCTGCCCGAGGCCTGGGACGCCAAGATGCGCGACTATCTGGGCCTGTCGACCATCGACGACCCGGCCGACGGACCGATGCAGGACGTGCATTGGCCGGGCGCCGCGTTCGGCTATTTCCCGTCCTATACGCTTGGCGCCATGATGGCGGCGCAGCAATGGGCGGCCTTGACCAGGGAACATCCGTCCGCGGACGAGGACCTCGCCAGGGGCGATTTCGGCGCCATCAACGACTGGCGCCGCAAAAGGATCTGGTCGCAGGGTTCGCGCTGGTCGACGCCGGAACTGCTCGAGCGCGCCACCGGCAAGAGGCTCGACGCTGCTTACTTCACCGAGCACCTCCGCAGGCGCTACGGCAACTGACGCGCCCTCGCCGGCTCACCAGATCGAGGCGCGCAAAAGATGCGTTGCCGGCCTTTACTTTGGCAGGAAAGACTCTGAGAAATAGCGTTCCTTGCTTCAGCGGGCTTGAATGTTGGTGGGTGGCGGTTTTCGTGAGGTCGGGTCTTTCCGTTACCTCGTGCTTTTTTTGGTCGCACTGGCCGGTCTGATCTCCCCTGCAAGGGCGGATGAGATCGTCCGTAAAGGACCGGAGGCGGACTGGATCAAGTCGGTCGACGTCCCGTCGGCGGACCCGGCACGAGGCGACCAGATCAAAAACGGCATCTCCTGGCTGCTGGCGGATGAGCAAATCATCCATCGCGACTATGGCTATGACGACTATTCGCGCACTGTCTACAGAATCGTCGATCGGCCTGGCCTGGAGCAGGGTGCGAGCATCGACCTGCAATTCGACCCGTCCAGACACAAGGTGACGCTCAACCATTTACGCATCGTCCGCGACGGCCAGGTGCTGGACCGGCTCGACGACGTCAAGTTCGACATTTTCCGGCAGGAGAAGGATGCCGAAAAGGGCGTCTTTGACGGCTGGCTGACCGCCCATGTCAACATCGACGACGTGCGTGTCGGTGACGTCGTGGACTATGGCGAGACCTATGAGATCACGCCGCTCGTCGGCAAGGGCCTGTTTTTCTACAGCTTCTCGACCGAGTGGGAGGAGCCGGTGGGCCTGATCCGGACCAGCATCATCTGGCCGGCCTCGCGGCCGCTAGCGATCAAGCCGCGCGGAACCGAAATCAAACCCGTCATCTCCACCTCGGGAACGGGCTCCATCTATCTCTGGGAGATTGCCAATCCGAAACCGGTCAAGGTCGAGGAGAACGTGCCGACGGATTTCCCGGCCTGGGGATCGATCGACGTCTCGTCCACGGCAAGCTGGCAAAGCATCATCGACGCCATTCAGCCTTACTACAAGCCGGCTACCGCCTTCCCGCCCGCTTTTGCCGCCAAGCTCGACGAGATCGCGGCCAGGCACCCGCTGCCAGAGGATCGGATGATCCAGGCGATGCGCCTCGTCCAGGACGAGATCCGTTATGTCAGTCTCTCGATCGGCTCCGGGTCCTATATTCCGCGCGATCCGGCGACGGTCATCCAGAGCGGCTTTGGCGACTGCAAGGACAAGGCGCTGCTGCTTGCCTCGGCGCTCGCGCGGCTGGGCGTTTCCGCCCAAGTCGCGCTGGCCGACCTCGACCATGGGCGGGCGCTGGACCAGCACCTGCCAGCGCTGCGCGACTTCGATCACGCCATCGTCAAGGCGACGATCGGCGCCAAGATATATTGGCTGGACGCTACTGACTACCTGCAGGGCGGCGACGCAAGCAACTTCCCGCAGCCGGACTATGGTTTCGCCTTGCCAGTCTTTGGCAGTGGCGCGTTGGAGAAGATGCCCAGTGCGGAGCTTGAAAGCCCGACCGTCAAGGTCGCCGAGGAGTTTTCCTTTCCCGACAAGCCTGACGGCCACCTGACGCTTTCAGTGCTGTCGACCCATGAGGGTGCCGACGCCGACTACATGCGCGGCAAGCTCGCCAGCCGGTCGGTGAGCGAGCTGTCCGACGCCTACCTGAAATATTACAGCAAGCGCTACCCCGGTATCGAAAGCGCGGCAAAGCTGGAAATCTTCGACAATCGTGACGGCAACATCATCAATGTGCGGGAGAGCTACCGGCTGCCGGCTCAAGCATTGACCGCCAACGATCTGGCGAAAAACTTTTCGATCAAGGCAGCCGACCTCGGCACCGATCTGCCGACCCCGAGCATGGTGAACCGCGCCGGACCCGTCTCGCTTGGGTCCCCGGTCTACCGCAGGCACACCGTGACGGTGAGCAATCTGAAGGCACGCTTTTCCGGCGGCGAGATGAAGGATGTCGTCACGCCCTACCTGTCGCTGAAGTCGTCCTGGAGCAATACGCCGACCACTTTCGAGGTGCAGTGGGATTTCCGGACACTGGCGACACAGGTTCCGGCCAAGGCGGTCAACGATTATCTGAAGTCGGTCAAGGACGTGAGTGACAACATCGATTGGACGTTCGACTTCACCTATCAGGATGCGCCCGAAAATCCAGTGCCCGTCGCCGCACCGGACAGGTCCGAACAGCAGGTCATTGGCGGGTTGCTGCTGGTCTCGATTTTTGTAGGCATACCGCTTTTCATGGCCATCCGCCGCTGGTAGCCACGCGACGCGATACTTGCCTGCCCGGGACGCGCGGCCCCGGACGTTTTTACTCCGCCGCGCCCTTGAAGGCGCTGGCGCCGGTCTCGAACTGCAGCTTGGCCAGACGCGCATAGGTGCCGCCCTTGGCGACCAGGCTCTGATGCGTGCCTTCCTCGACGATGCGTCCCGCTTCCATGACGAGGATCCGGTCGGCCTTGAGCACCGTCGCCAGCCGGTGGGCGATGACGATGGTGGTGCGGCCGCGCATCAGCCGCTCCAGCGCCGTCTGCACCAGCGTCTCGCTTTCGGCGTCGAGCGCCGAGGTCGCCTCGTCGAGCAAGAGGATCGGCGCGTCACGCAGGATGGCGCGGGCGATCGCGATGCGCTGGCGCTGGCCGCCGGACAAGGTCACGCCGCGCTCGCCGACCTGGCTGTCATAGCCCTTTTCGAGCTTGCCGATGAATTCGTCGGCAAGGGCGGCCTTCGCCGCCGCCTCGATCCCGGCGTTGCCGGCGCCAGGCCGGCCGAAGCCGATATTGTCGCGCGCGCTGGCCGCGAAGATGGTGACGTCCTGCGGCACGATGGCGACGCGCTCGCGGATCGCGGCCGGATCGGCCTCGCGCACGTCGACGCCGTCGATGACGATGCGCCCGCTTTCCGGATCGTAGAAGCGCAGGATCAGCGAGAAGACGGTGCTTTTTCCCGCGCCGGAGGGGCCGACGATCGCCACCGTCTCGCCCGGCTTCACCTGGAAGCTCAGGCCATGCACCGCTGCCCGGTCCGGCCGCGCCGGATAGGAGAAGGAGACGTCGTCGAAGCTGATCGCGCCCTTGGCCTTGGCCGGCAGCGGCTGCGGATCGACGGGCGATTGGATGGCAGGTTTCTCGGCCAGGATTTCGGTTAGCCGTTCGGCGGCGCCCGCCGCCTGCGACAGTTCGCTCCACACTTCCGACAGCGCGCCGAGCGCCCCGGCGGCGAACACCGAATAAAGCAGGAACTGGCCGAGCGTGCCGGCCGACATCGTGCCGGCAAGCACGTCGCGTGAGCCGAACCAGAGCACCGCCACCACCGAGGAGAAGATCATGAAGATGGCGAAGAAGGTGAGGAAAGAGCGCGCGAAGACCGAGGTCCTTGCCGCCTCGAAAGCGGCCTCCACCGCGGTCGAGAAGCGCCCCGTCACCAGCTTCTCGTTGGTGAAGGCCTGCAGCGTGCGCACGGCGCCGATCTGCTCGCTGGCATAGGCGGTGGCTTCCGCAAGCGTGTCCTGCGCCAGCCGCGACTTGCGCCGCACCGAGCGGCCGAAGGCGACCAGCGGCAGCACGATCAGCGGGATGGCTGCAATGACCAGGCCGGAGAGTTTCGGACTGGTGAAGACCATCATCGCCACGGCGCCGAGGCCGAGGATGAGGTTGCGCAGCGCGACCGAAGCCGTGGCGCCGACAGCCGACTTCACCTGGGTGGTATCGGCGGCGAGCCGCGACACGATCTCACCGGAATGCGCCTTGTCGAAAAAGGCCGGCGAAAGCGTCGTGACATGAGAAAAGACGTCGCGGCGGATGTCGGCGACGACCCGCTCGCCGAGCGTGATGACGAAATAGTAGCGGCTGGCCGACGCCGCCGCCAGCAAGGCCGCCATCAGAACCAGCGCCGCGAAATACTCGGCAATAAAAGTGGAACCCGCGGCCTGGAAGCCGTGATCGATCATGCGCCGCACGGCCATCGGCAGGGCCAGCGTCGTCGCGGCCGCCACGATCAGTGAGATGATGGCGCCGACCGCCAGTTTCCGATAACGGGTAATATAGGGGAAAAGGCTTCTCAGCGGCCGGACCGAGCGCTTGCGCGCGTCTCCACTGACACCGATATCCGCCATGAGCGTTTCCTCTGGCCGCTTGCCGGTAACGCGCTTCAATATGCGCTTGCCGCGGCCTTGTGATTCAATTCCGGCTGATGTATAGGCTCGCCGACCGTTTTAGAAGCCGTGGCTTTTCATTAGCTGCGGCTTCGAGTTTTAAAAAGGGGCGCATCGACGCAGGCCATGGGCCCGTCACGGCGCCGGCAAGCCAGGAAATAAGACAATGAAGGCCGATATCCATCCCGACTACCACACCATCAAGGTCGTCATGACCGACGGCACCGAATACCTGACCCGTTCGACCTGGGGCAAGGAAGGCGACACGATGAACCTCGACATCGACCCGACCACCCACCCGGCCTGGACCGGCGGCCAGCAGACCCTGCTCGACCGCGGCGGCCGCCTGTCGAAGTTCAAGAAGCGTTTCGAAGGTTTCGGCCTTTAAGCCCTTCTCTGCTTTGTCGCAGATCAAAAACCCGCCCTCGTGGCGGGTTTTTTGTTGGTCAGTGCTCCCTTCTCCCCGTCTCTATACGGGGAGAAGGTGCCGGCAGGCGGATGAGGGGCAGCGCCAGCGTCGACGACTGGCTGGCTGAGGCGGAAGAAATTCGGCGACAGTGTATTATTAAAACTGGTGCCAATATCTTAGGCCCGCGCTGCCCCTCACCTGCCTGCCGGCATCCTCTCCCCGGATAGTGACGGGGAGAGGGACGCTGTCGCCGGTGGTTTCGCTAACTGTCAACCTGCAGGAAGCGCCGAGGTCGGGTCGTTTCTACTCCCCCACCAGCTCCCTCAGCGCCATTCGCTTGTAAGCCGCGACCAGCCTGTCGCCCTCTTCCCGGTCGACGGAGATCGCCAGCCGCATGGCGGTCTCGCCCATCTGCCAGACGAGGAACGCCGTCGTCTCCAACGCGATCGCGTCGGCGCCGGGGCGGAGCCGCTTCAGCACCGCGACCAGGAATTCGGCATTGGCCCGGCTGTCGGCAAGTTCCAGCTCGCGCAGCGCCTTGTCTGCCTGCGTGCCCGACCAGATGTCGCGCATCACCGGCTCGGCCAGGAACAGCCGGTAGTAGATATCGACCAGTTCCGAAAACGCCCGCTTCAGACCTTCGGCGTCGCTGACATCCTTCAGCGCTGAGGCAATGCAGGCCTGGCTTTCGGCGGTGTGGCGCTCGGCCAGCGCCCAGACGATTGCCCGCTTGTCCGGGAAGAATTGGTAGAGCGAGCCGATCGACACCCCTGCCCTCTCCGCCACCTCGCCCATGCGCATGGCGTCGCTGCCCTGCTCGGCAATCAGCGCGGAGGCGGCGGCAAGCATGCGCTCGACCCGCTCGCGGCTGCGTTGCTGCGTCGGCGCCCGCCGCGGCGAAGCAACAGAGGCCTGGTCGGTCCTCCCGGCGGATTTGTCTTCCATGCTCTCTCAGGGCGATTTTTCGAAAACTGGCTTGACTCGCAAAATACGAGGGTTTATCACATTTTGCAAATGTGAGGATTTCTCATATTTTTACCCGGGCATCGCCCGCGGCAAATCTGGAGCAACCGACATGATGAAACTTCTTCCCACCCTCACCTTCATCGCCGCGATCGGCTCTGGCGTCGTTGGCGGCGTCTTCTTCGCCTTCTCGAACTTCGTCATGGCGGCCCTTGCCCGGCTGCCCGTCCCAAGCGGCATCGCCGCGATGAATTCGATCAATGTAACGGTGATTACTCCAACCTTCATGACCGCTCTTTTCGGCACCGGCCTCATCTGCCTAGTGCTGATTGCCGCCGTTCTTCTTGGCTGGAGCCAGTCAGGCTCATACTGGCTGCTTGCCGGCGCCGTGATCTATTTCATCGGCAATCCGATCGTGACCATGGTCTTCAACGTGCCGCTCAACGACGCACTCGCCGCCGTTGATCCTGCGAGCGCCAACGGCGCCGCCGTGTGGGCGAACCATCTGAGCCAGTGGGTGATGTGGAATCACGTCCGCACCGTCACCGCCATCGTGGCGATGGCGTGCTTCATCATGGCATTGATCTGAGAATATGCAGCCGCAATGCAAAAGACCTCGCCTCTGAACTGACCCCGTAAAGTTGGACGGTTCATTGAGCTGGTAGATTTAAGGGCTGGGTCCTGTATTGCACAGGGGCCAGCCCTTTCAGTTTCAGTTTGATGCGGCGGTGGTTGTAATAGTCGATGTAGCCCTTGATGGCCGTATCGAGGCTTTGGACAGTGTCGAACCTTTCCGGATGGAAGAGCTCGGACTTGAGTGTGGCGAAGAAGCTCTCCATCGGTGCGTTGTCGAGGCAATTGCCTTTGCGTGACATGCTCTGTGCAAGGCCTCTGGCCTCCAGCCTGCGCTGGAATGCCGACATCTGGTATTGCCATCCCTGATCGGAATGCAGGATCGGCCGCTCGTCCTCGTTGAGCCGGGCGAAGGCTTTGGTCAGCATGTTGTCCACCAGTTTGAAGCGCGACCGGCGCGCCGTCTCGAAGGCGACGATCTCGCCATTGTAGAGATCCATGATGGGAGACAGGTAGAGCTTGTCGCCGGCCACGCTGAACTCCGTCACGTCGGTCACCCATTTGCGGTTGGCGCGGTCGGCGCCGAACTTGCGCTGCAAGAGATCGGGAGCGGTCCGCCCGATCTCGCCCCTGTAGGAACGATACTTCTTCGGCCTGACCAGTGACTTCAATCCCATCCCGGCCATCAGGCTCTGGACGGTCTTGTGGTTGACGCATTGGCCCAACTGGCGCAGTTGCGCGGTCACCCGGCGATAGCCATAGCGGCCCTTGTGGCTGTCGAAGATGGCCTTGATCGCCTCCTTCAGCGCCGCATGACGGTCCGGGCGCGAGGCCGCCTTTTGCCTGTAATAGAACGTGCTGCGCGGCAGCTTCGCCAGGTCGAGCAGGCCCTTAAGCGGATAAAACGGCCTTAACGCTTGGACGGCTTGCGCTTTTTGGGCGCATGTTCCTGCGTTAAGGCCCTCAGTTTTTTTAGGTAGGCGTTCTCCATCCGCAACTGCTTCAACTCGGCCAGCAATTCTTCGCGGCTTTTGGCCTCGTCACTGGCTGCAACAGGCACCGCAGGGGCCGGCGGCTTTGACATGGGTCGTCCTCTGGGGCGGGGGCCGAGCGCCTCTATCCCACCCGCATGATAGTGCTTCTCCCAGCCCGTCAGGCAACCGGAATTGCGGATATTGAACAGCGTCGCCGTCTGGCGATGCGACAGACCGTCCTTCCACATCCGCTCGAGCACCGACAGCTTGAACGCCACATCGTAACGACCGTACTTCCGCGACAGCCCGGCATCGCCATGCGCCTGGTACAAAGCAACCCACTTGCGCACAGTCGCCGCGTCAACTCCACGCTTAGACGCCGCACTCGCGTAGCTTTCATCCCCGCACAAATAGCTATCGACAACCGAGCGCTTGAAACGCGCACTGTGTTTGGACATGCAAAACCCCCGAAGGTTGTGTCCAACTTTCGGGGGTCAGTTCACTCAGGCGGGGTCTTTCTTGTGCGTCTTGCGGTCCGCATGCCCCAGATCGCGCTCCGGGTCGATGACGTCGCGGACCAGCTGCTTGAGCTTTGCCGCATCCGGAAAGCCGCCGTCGCGCTTGCGCTCCCAGATAAGCTGATCGTTGCAGGAAATGGTGAAGATGCCGCCAGTGCCCGGCACCAGCGTCACTTCGCCGAGATCGGTGCCGAAGGTCGAGAGCAATTCCTGCGCCATCCAGCCGGCACGCAGGAGCCACAGGCATTGCGTGCAGTAGGTGATGCGGATGGCCGGAAGCGGTTTCTCGCTCATGTCGGATCCCGCGGCCGATCAGGCAGCGCTGAGCTTGGCCATCGTCTCGTCGTCGACCTCGAAATTGGCGTAGACGCTTTGCACGTCGTCATCGTCCTCGAGGGTGGCGACCAGCTTCATCAGCGATTGCGCCCGCTCTTCGTCAACCGGGACGTTGTTCTGCGGCCGCCAGATCGGCTTCACCGATTCCGCCTCGCCGAGCGCAGCTTCCAACAACTTCGACACTTCGCCGAGATTTTCGAAGCTGCAATAGATGGTGTGGCCTTCCTCGTCCGACTCGACGTCGTCGGCGCCGGCCTCGATCGCCGCTTCCATGACCTTGTCGGCGCTGCCGGCAGCGGCCGGATAGTAGATCTCGCCGATGCGGTCCCACATGAAGGACACCGAGCCGGTTTCGCCGAGCGCCCCGCCGGCCTTGGTGAAGGCGGCGCGCACATTGGACGCGGAGCGGTTGCGGTTGTCGGTCAACGCCTCGACGATCAGCGCCACGCCACCTGGACCGTAGCCCTCGTAGCGCACGGCCTCGTAGTTTTCCCCGTCGCCGGCAGAAGCCTTGTTGATGGCGCGCTGGATGTTGTCCTTCGGCATCGACACCGCCTTGGCGTTCTGCACGGCAAGGCGCAGCCGCGGGTTCATCGCCGGGTCCGGCGTGCCGGTCTTGGCGGCGACGGTGATTTCGCGCGCCAGCTTGGAAAACATTTTCGACCGCACCGCGTCCTGGCGGCCCTTGCGGTGCATGATGTTCTTGAACTGTGAATGGCCAGCCATGGCACCCCTGTCGTGTTCGGCTAGAGCATTTTCGGCCAGGAGCGATCACCCGGCATCGGCAAATGCTCGAATTCAAATTTCAGAACGCTGCAAGCATGCCCGCGAAGGCATGCGGCGTCTCTGTCGGAATGGCCGGCTTATAGATAAATCGGCTCAATTCGTCCAGCCGCGCCGTTTCACCGGTCGCGACGCCGAGCTGGCCATCCCGGCGGAGTGCGTCAGCCCTCCAGATCCGACTTGAGCCGGTCGAGGATACTGATCGCGTGGCCGGCATACTGGCTGATCCAGCGGTCGTGGATCTGCCTTATCGGCAAAGCGTTGAGATGGTTCCAGCGTTCGCGCCCCTCGCGCCGCGCCACGACCAGATCGGCCTCTTCGAGCACCTTGAGGTGCATCATCACCGTGCAGCGGTCCATGTCGGGGAAAGCCTCGCAGAGCGCGCCCGTAGTCTGCGGCTGATCTTTCAGCCGGTCCAGCAGCTCGCGCCGGCGCGGATGCGCCAAGGCCTTGAAAACATGGTCGTCCGTGGTTTGACTTGACATGTTATATTTCTATAACATATCGTTTAGACGATCAAGGAAGGAGCTGTGGATATGTCTCTTGGATTCAGAATTTCCGGACGCATCGGCAAACCGGTCACCGATGTCTTCGACGCGGTGGTCAATCCGACGAAGCTCAGCGGCTATTTCACCACCATCGGCGGCGCCTCCGCCCCACTGGTCGCCGGCACAACCGTCACCTGGTGGAAGACCGTGCCGGTCGAGGTCGACGAGGTGACGAAGGACAAGCGCATCGTGCTGCGCTGGGACGCGACCGACGCCGAGGGCAAGCCGGCCTACAAGACCCGCATCGAGATGAATTTCGAGCCATTGGATGACGGCGGCACCTTCGTCACCATCGCCGAGGAGGGCTGGCGCGAAGGCGAGGCCGGACTGAAGAAATCCTACCTCAATTGCGAGGGCTGGTCGCAGATGCTGGCCTGCATGAAGGCCTATCTTGAATACGGCATCAACCTGCGCGACGGCTATTATCGCAGCGAGCTGCGGGGCGAGCCGGCGAACGAGACCAATATCTGAGCCCAACATCAGAGCAAAGGAGGCCGCTCGTGAAAGTAACGCCGTTCCTGATGTTCGAAGGCCGGGCGGAAGAGGCGATGACCTTCTATTGCGAGACCATCCCGGAGAGCCGCGTCGTCGACGTGACGCGCTACAGTGCGGGCGAAGACGGGCCCGAAGGGACAGTCAAGCTGGCCCGCGCCTCGATCGGCGGCACAGAGGTAATGATCTTCGACAGTCCGGTGCATCACGCCTTCACCTTCACGCGGTCGGTCTCGCTCTTCGTCGACTGTTCCTCCGAGGAGGAGCTGGAGCGCATCGTCGAGGCGCTGGCCAAGGACGGCGCGTTCCTGATGCCGACCGGCAATTACGGCTTCAGCCGCCGTTTCGCCTGGCTCAACGATCGGTTCGGCGTCTCCTGGCAGATCAACCTGCCATGAACAATGCGATTCCAGGAAAAGCGCGCAGCGGTTTTCCGTCCGGAATCGCGCAATCGCAAACTTACGGCAAGTCGGCAATTTAGGAGGAAGTCATGGAACTCAAAGAAGCTCCCACCGCCGAAACGGCCATGCTGATCCGCCGGCCGGTTGCCGAGGTTTTCGAGGCCATCGTCGATCCGGCGGTCACCACGAAATTCTGGTTCACGCATTCGAGCGGCAGGCTGGACGGTGGCAAGCCGGTCGAGTGGGAATGGCGCATGTATGGCGTCTCCACAAGAGTCGAGGTCAGCGAGATCGTTCCCAACGAAAAGATCGTCATGCGGTGGAGCGAGCCGCCGACCACCGTCGTCTGGACTTTCAGCGAAATGCCCGGCGACGCGACCTTCCTCGAAGTCCGCAATTTCGGCTTTGTCGGCAGCGGCGACGAACAAGTCAGCCAGGCGATCGGCTCGACCGGCGGTTTCTCGCTGGTGCTCGCCGGCGCCAAGGCGTGGCTGGAACAGGGCCTGACGCTCGGCCTGATCGGCGACCGGCATCCGAAGGGCATCTCAGCCTAAGCCGTAAGCGACTAATGCATGTCGCCCAAAAGTGCGCAGCGGTTTTGGGAGAACGACATGCATCAAAACAAAGACTTAAAGCGCGTCGTCTGAATCCGTTTCAGCGCGACGCGCTTTAGGTCATAAGGTCGGACAATGTTTGCGTTGGCAGATGCTGTGGCGATTGGCCGAAATGCCTTTCGCTTCGTCATTCTATGGCGGAGCAAGCGAAGCGACGCGGCGCAGACCATAGAATCCATGCCGTGACTTGGAAGCGCCGCCACGGTGCAGAATTTTGCTCCGTTGCGCTCCTTGGCTAAGGTAACGGCATGGCAACTGTGTTCATGCGAATGCGGTTTTGTCGCGGATGATGGCGTTGAGGACGACCAGGAGCTTCCTTGCTACGGCGATGATAGCAAGTTTCTTGGAGCCTGATCGGGCGGCAAGTGCGGTATAGAAGGACTTGAACCGGTCACAGGTTCTGATGGCTGTGAGGGCTGCCATGTAGAGGGCGCGGCGCACGCGTGATCGCCCGCCCTGGATCTGGCTCCTGCGTGTGAGCTTGCCGCTCTTGTTGTCGAACGGGGCAAGGCCGACGAGCGCGGCGATCGCCTTGGGTGAGCGCTGGCCGAGCTCGGGCAGGAGCGCCAGCAGCGAGAGCGCGCCGACCTTGGAGACACCGGGCACGGAGACCATCAGCGCATGGTCGCGAGCGGTGCCCTGGTTTTGACGAATGACTTCGGCAATCAGGCTCTCGAGCGCCTTGATGCGCGTGTCGAAGTGAGCGATCGTTTCTTCCAGATCGGCAATGACGATCTCATTGAAGGCCTCGGCGAGGTGCTTCTTCGCCGTTGCCCGCATATTGACCAGGTGATCGCGGTGGCCGGCAAGCGATTGAAGCCGCTCGACTTCTTCGCTCGGCGCCGGCTCGGCCTCAGGGTGATAGCGACGGCCGTAGTCGCTCAGCATCCTGGCATCGAGAGGATCGGTCTTGGCGCGCCGTCTCGTCGACTTGGCATAGTGGTGGGTATGGGCCGGGTTGTGCCGCGAGAACGGCACGCCGGCCTTGGCCAGCGCATGGCGCAGCAGCCGGTCATGCACCCCCGTCGCCTCCATGACGACAAAGTCCCGACTGGGATCAAGGCCCGCCACATAGGCCGCGATCGCGTCGGCCTGATTGTCGATGCGCCGGAAACGGCCGCTTGCCTCATCAAAAAAGTCCAGCCACTGCTTTGAGATGTCGCAGCCGACATAGTTCTGCATTATCATGTCCACGCCTCTTCCTGTGGTGCGGGGTCTGCTTGGAACAGCCCCGTGCAACTGTTCAGGTTGATGGTTCACCGGTGGGAAGGGACCGGGCCATGCCACGGCCTGTCCGAAAGGACGACCAGGATCCACTCGGTCTCCTTCCCACTTCAACCATACACCAGAACCAACACACAGGATTCTAGGGTCTGCGCTCCGCTTCGCGTCGCTCCGCCCTAGAATGACGAAGGTGTGCCAGCCTCAATGCCCGACGCCGGACCTCTGCTTCTTGCGGTGCCGCGCCAGCATGTTGAGCCCCTCGACCAGCGCCGAAAAACCCATGGCGGCGTAGATGTAGCCCTTGGGCACGTGGTAGCCCATGCCGTCGGCGATCAGCGTCATGCCGATCATCAGCAGGAAGCCGAGCGCCAGCATGACGATTGTCGGATTCTTGGCGATGAAATCGGCGAGCGGCGTCGCCGCCAGCATCATCGCGCTCACTGCCACGATCACCGCGATATACATGATGGCGATCTCGTCGGTCATGCCGACGGCGGTGATGATGGAATCGATCGAGAAGACGAGGTCGAGCAGCAGGATCTGGAAGATCGCGCCGGCAAGGCTCATCTGCAGCGTGCCGCCCACCATCGTGTCTTGATGGTCCTGGGGATCGACCGTGTGATGGATTTCCTTGGTCGCCTTCCAGACCAGGAACAGGCCGCCGGCGATCAGGATCAGGTCGCGCCAGGAAAAGCCATGCCCGAATGCCGTGAACACCGGTGCCGTCAGTTGCACGATGATCGAGACGGTGGCGAGCAACACCAGCCGCATGACAAGCGCCGCCGAGATGCCGAGCCTACGGGCGCGGGCCCGCTGAGCTTCCGGCAGCTTATTGGTCAGGATCGAGATGAAGATCAGGTTGTCGATGCCGAGCACGACCTCCAGCACCACCAGCGTCAGCAGCGCGACCCACGCGGTCGGATCGGAAACGAAGGCAAAGTGCGGCGCCAGGAATTCGACAAGCTGCATGGAGGTCGTCCCCTCTACGATCCAAAGCATGTCGCCCGAAAGTGCGGCGCGGTTTTGGGATCACGACATGCTCAACCAACAAAATCAAAAGCGCGTCGCATAAGATCAGGTCGAAGGCGGCGCGCTTTTGAAGCAGTTTCGAAGCCAGTTAGGTGCTGGCCCCGCTCATATCAATGTCACGACCAGAAGGACGGCGCCGTTTCCTCCAGCCGCGGCCCGCGACGAAACGGCGCGATCTTCTCGGCGAGCCCGGTTCGGTCGGAAATCTCGACGCCGATGCCGCACAATGTCGCTGGTCCGCTCGCCGCCTCGAAGCGGCCTTTCGGCACTTTCGACAGGAAGCGGTTGAGCGGTTCTTCCTTGTCCATGCCGAGCGAGGAATCGTAGTCGCCGCACATGCCGGCGTCCGAGATATAGGCGGTGCCGCCGTTGAGGATCTGGTGATCGGCGGTCGGCTGGTGCGTGTGGGTGCCGACCACCAGGCTGGCGCGACCGTCGACGAAATGCGCGAAGCACATTTTTTCAGAGGTCGCCTCGGCGTGGAAATCGATCACCGCCGCATCCGCCTGCTCGCCGAGCGGACAGGCGGCAAGCTCGCGCTCGCCGGCCTGGAACGGATCGTCGAGCTCGGGATGCATGAAGACGCGGCCCATGATGTTGGCGACCAGCACCCGTGCGCCGTTCCTGGCGATGTAGACGCCGGAGCCGCGCCCCGGCGTGCCCTTGGGAAAATTGGACGGGCGCAGGAAGCGCTCCTCGCGCGGCGCGAAGATCAACGCGTCGCGCTGGTCCCAGACATGGTTGCCGGTGGTGACGACATCCGCGCCCGAAGCGAGCGTCTCGCGAAAGATCTCCTCGGTGATGCCGAAGCCGCCGGCGGCGTTCTCGCCATTGACGATGACGAAGTCGAGCCTGAAGTCGGAAATCAGCCCGGGCAGCTGTTCCCACACCGCCGTGCGTCCAGTTTTTCCAACCATGTCGCCGAGGAAGAGAAGTCTCATACGATCCTGCGCCGAAAGTCCGCCAAGCAAAAGCTGCATGACTTCCCGCAAAAGATCATGCGTTTCTCAACCGCTTTTCTACAATTGCGGCGTGAACCGGCGCAACCCGCTCTCGGTGAGTATTTCCGAGATGATCACGTCGTGGTTCTCATCCGGCACCTGGGCCACTTCCTGGCAATCGAAGGCGATGCCGATCAGCCTGGGCGTCAGCCCCTTGTCGGCCAGCCTGGCGATCGCCCGGTCGTAATAGCCGGCGCCGTAGCCGATGCGGTGGCCGCGCGCGTCGAAGGCGGCGAGCGGTATCAGCATGAGCGAAGGGTCGAGCACTTCGGCCTCGTCATGCGGCCCGACCGTGCCGAAGCCCATCTCGACCATCGGCGCGCCGCGCACCAGCTCGCGGAACACGATGGTGGTCTTGTCGAGGATCGCCGGCAGGCAGAGCCTGGCGCCCTTTTCGCGCAGCGCGAACATCAGCGGCCGCACGTCGACCTCCGAGCGCATCGGCCAGAAACCGGAGACGATCTGCCCCGGCTCGACGGCGATCTGGTCGCGCGCCGTCTCGGCCATTTCGAGCGCGATCTCCACCCGCCAGAATTCGTCGAGCGCGTCCCGGCGCGCCAGAGCGTCCTTGCGAAGCTGTTTTTTCAGGTCTTTTGATGGGGTCATGCGCAGACGCTAGAAAAGGACAGATTTGGATGGAGTTTTAGGAGCGACGTTTTGGAGGAGCGGAGCGAACTTTTCGTTCGTGAGCACCGCACAAAACGGCGCGACGACAAAATCCGCCAAATATGGCCTTTTCGATCGGTGGCGATCCACACAACCGGTGGAGGGTCGATCCCGGGTGCCTACAAAGTAGGTGGGCACCGTGTGAGAAAACCCACGGGTCTTCCCAGGGACAGCTCCCTAAGGATCGATAAGGCCCCGGGGATAAGTTCTCCTGCCGGGAAGCGCAGACCGCCATTGCCAATATAGGCCGACGGTTGGCCGAGCGCCAGAGAAACGAAGGGCGAGAAACGAAGGCGGAAACGAGCGGCCGTTAAAGCTTGCGCGCATCCGCAGGGCTCCTTACGGTCCCCGCCTCACGGACAGGAGAAAAAATGCGTTTCGAAGGCACCGCGGCCTATGTCGCCGACAAGGATCTGATGGTGGCGGTCAATGCCGCGATCGCTTTGGAGCGGCCCTTGCTGGTCAAGGGCGAGCCCGGCACCGGCAAGACCGAGCTCGCCCGCCAGGTGGCGGCAACGCTTGGGCTCGATTTCATCGAATGGAACGTCAAGTCGACCACCAGGGCGCAACAGGGCCTCTACGAATATGACGCCGTCTCGCGGCTGCGCGACAGCCAGCTCGGCGACGACCGCTTCAACGACATCGCCAACTACATCAAGCGCGGCAAGTTGTGGGACGCATTCGCGGCGCAAAAGAAAGTCGTGCTTCTGATCGACGAGATCGACAAGGCCGACATCGAATTCCCCAACGACCTCCTGCAGGAGCTCGATCGGATGGAATTTTTCGTCTATGAGACCGGCGAGACCATCCGCGCCGCCTTCAGGCCGATCGTCATCATCACCTCGAACAACGAGAAGGAGCTGCCGGACGCTTTTCTGCGCCGCTGCTTCTTCCACTATATCCGCTTTCCCGACATCGAGACGCTGCACCGGATCGTCGACGTGCACTATCCCGGCATCAAGCAGAACCTGGTGCGCGCCGCCCTTACCCAGTTCTACGAGATCCGCGAGGTGCCGGGCTTGAAGAAGAAGCCCTCGACCTCCGAAGCGCTCGACTGGATCCGACTGCTTGTCGCCGACGACATCGCGCCCGAGGATCTGCGTGCCGACCCCAAGAACGCGCTGCCGAAGCTGCACGGTGCGCTGTTGAAGAACGAGCAGGACGTGCATCTGTTCGAACGGCTGGCCTTCATGGCGAGACGACAGGGATAAGGCGACAGCAATAGCGCTTTCCCCGGTTGTGGACCGTTGCCGCCGGGCGATGACTCCCGCAGCTTCGGGCCAAAAGCATTGGAGGAAGAAATGACCGAGATCACCGTCCGTCCGCTCGCGCAGTCCGATAACGCCGAATGGCGGCGGCTATGGACCGCCTATCTCACCTTCTACGAAACCAAGCTGCCGGACGAGGTCTACGACGTCACTTGGAAACGCCTGTTCACGCCTGGCGAGTTCGAGCCTAAGGGTTTTATCGCCACGCTCGACGGCAAGGCCGTGGGCCTGACCCATTATCTCTACCACCGCTCCTGCTGGTCGGAGAAAAACAACTGCTATCTGCAGGACCTGTTCGCCGATCCCGAGATGCGCGGCAAAGGCATTGGTGCAGCGCTGATCGAGGCGGTGCGGCAGGAGGCCGGCAAGATCGGCGTGAAGAACGTCTACTGGATGACCCACGAGACCAACGCCACCGCGCGCCGGCTCTACGACCACGTCGCGCGCCGCACGGGCTTCATCGAGTACGATCTGCTATAGCATAGGTCAACGGTTGAAATGGCCAAAATTGCGCAATATATTGCGCACAATTGGGAGGCGCGATGCCGCTGATAGAGACCAATACGCGCAAGATTGTCGCGAGACTCTTGCGCGAAGGTTGGTCGAATGTCGGTGGCGGCAAACATGAAAAGTATGAGCATCCGGAAAGGCCGGACGTTATGATCATCGTGCCTCGGCATCGCGAACAGTCTCCTGGTGTGGCGCGGTCGATCGCTCGACTTGCCGGATGGATTTGAGGACGAGCACATGACGCACTATGTCGGAATTCTAGACGGCGCCGACGATGTCTGGGGCGTACGGGTGCCCGATCTTCCCGGCTGCCACGGCGGCGGGGCAAATCCCGAGGAAGCAATCGCCGACGCGACTTCGGCCGTGCGCGAATGGGCTGAAGCCCGGACAGCAAAGCAGTTATCTATGCCTGCCCCGCGTACAATGACGGAATTGCTGAGGTCCGGCGAAATCGACAGTACCGCAGGCGAATCCGCGGTGATGATCCCCGTGCTGATCGATTCGGGGCGACCGGTCCGAGCCAATCTATCACTCGACGCTGGTTTGTTGGCGGCGATCGACGAAGAAGCGAGCCGCCGAGGCCTGACGCGCTCGGCCTTCATTGCAAGTGCCGCGCGAGAAAAGATCGAGGGGCACAGATAACAGCCCAGATGTTCATCCCCTTCTTCCTCGAACTGAAAGCCGCGCGGATTCCCGTTTCGCTCAGGGAATACCTGTCGCTGCTGGAAGGCCTGGAAGCGGGGCTGGTCGACTATGACGTCGAGGGTTTTTATTACCTCGCGCGCTCGGCCCTGGTGAAGGACGAGCGCCACATCGACCGCTTCGACCAGGTCTTTTCCCATGTCTTCAAGGGCATCGAGGCGCTCGCCGGACCGGACGCCGTCGATGTCGCCAACATCCCTGAGGAATGGCTTCGCCGTTTGGCGGAAAAGCACCTGACCGACGAGGAGAAGAAACTGATCGAGGCGCTTGGCGGTTTCGACAGACTGATGGAGACGCTGAAGAAGCGGCTGGAGGAGCAGAAGGGTCGGCACCAGGGCGGCTCGAAATGGATCGGCACCGGCGGCACCTCGCCCTTCGGCGCCTATGGCTACAATCCGGAAGGCGTGCGTATCGGCCAGCATGAAAGCCGCCATCGCCGCGCGGTGAAGGTGTGGGACAAGCGCGAGTTCAAAAATTTCGACGACGCGGTCGAACTCGGCACCCGCAACATCAAGGTGGCGCTGAAGCGGCTGCGGCGCTGGGTGCGCGAGGGCGCGGAGGAGGAATTCGACCTGCCCGGCACAATCCATGCGACCGCCGAGCATGGCTATCTCGATGTCAAAACGCGCCCCGAGCGCCGCAACGCGGTGAAGCTCTTGATGTTCTTCGATGTCGGCGGCTCGATGGACGATCACATCAAAAGCGTCGAGGAACTGTTCTCGGCCGCCCGCGCCGAATTCCGCCAGCTCGAATATTTCTACTTCCACAACTGCCTTTATGAGCGCGTCTGGAAGGACAACCGAAGGCGACTTGCCGAGACGATCCCGACCTTCGATCTCATCCACAAATACGGCCCGGACTACAAGGCGATCGTGGTCGGCGACGCCTCGATGAGCCCTTACGAGATCGCGCATCCCGGCGGCTCGGTCGAGCACTGGAATCCGGAGGCCGGCAGCGTCTGGCTCGGGCGGCTGTTGCAGCAATGGCCGAACGCGGTGTGGCTGAACCCGGAGGCCGAGAAGAACTGGCGTTACACCCACTCGATCGCCATGATCAGCGACATCTTCGGCGGCCGCATGTTCCCGTTGACATTGGCCGGGCTCGAGGCCGCGACGAAGCAGCTTTCGCGGAAACATTGAGCATCTACGCAATCGCCAAGGTCAGAGCTGCCCCTCATCGCCCTGCCGGGCACTTCTCCCCGTATAGTGACGGGGAGAAGGGGCTGGCCGCAACCTCGGCGCCTTTCTTGCAACGCTCGTGATTAGCGAAGCCGGCGATGAGAGCGCCCCTCTCCCCGTCACTATACGGGGAGAGGATGCCGGTCCACCCTCCGCAGCTGCTGCGGAGGACGGGCAGGCAGGTGAGGGGCAGCGCCAACGGCAATAAGGGGCTGAAGCGAAACCAGCGGCAACTGCCTTGTCAGTCCCGGCACTGGGCATGCGTGTAACAAACACCTATCTTCGTGCGAACATAGGCTGCCAACCAACAACGAGCCGCCAAGGCCGAGGAGATTTCATGGACACCCACGCATACCCCGTCACTCGCACCGATGCCGAGTGGCGCGCCCGGCTGACGCCGGAGCAGTATGCCGTCATGCGCAATCACGGCACCGAGCGTCCCGGCAGCTGCGCCCTGCTCTATGAGAAGCGCGCCGGCACCTTCTTCTGCGTCGGCTGCGACCAGCCTTTGTTCGAATCCAAGCTGAAATTCGAGAGCGGTACCGGCTGGCCGAGCTTCAACGACCCGGTCCCAGGGTCGATCGAAACCACCGTCGATCGCAGTTACGGCATGGTCCGCACCGAATGCCATTGCGCGCGCTGCGGCAGTCATCTCGGCCATGTCTTCGAGGACGGCCCGCCACCGACCGGCTTGCGCTACTGCATCAACGGCGTGGCGCTGCGGTTCGAGCCGGCGGCCTGACCGGTAACCCCGTCATGGCTTCGAAAAGGGCGGCTCCGGCCGCCCTTTTTGTCTGCGCGGCACCGAGCGCCGGTCAGGCAATGACCGTCGCAATCAGCCAGAGCGCCGAGCCCAACATCATCATCGATGCCTTGGCGCCGCCTGTCTTCTCCGCCGTTCGCCAGACGGCGAGGGCGACGAAGATGTTGTAGGGCACCGGCAGGAGATGCACCGTAAGAACCAGCCAGAGCGGCAGCTTCAACCCGAGCAGTGTCAGCGCCAGACCCGACGAGGCGATGTTGATCGCCGTGCCGACAAGCACCATGTCGCGCCAGAACAGCCGGTCGAGCGGCTGTTTGCCTTGCCAGCGCGAGCGAAAGAAGCCGGCCAGCATCTGTGGTCTACTCCTGCCTCAGGACTTCAATTACCGCGCGTTCGAAACGCGAGCATTCCGTCACCAGCCAGTCGGCCATGGCTGGCCAATTGTCCTCGGCAAAGCAGTTGACCCGCCACTGCGAGTTGATGCCGAGATTTTGCGCGCTCTGCTCCGGCCTGAGCTTCAGCCGCGCCTCGATCGCCGGCTGGAACGGCTTCAGCCGCGTCCAGACTTGCGTTGCGCCGAGCTTCTCGTTGCGGCCGAAGAAGACGCCGACCACGTTCTCGCTGGGCGCGACATACATCGAAAGTACCAGGCCGAATTCGGGCAGCCCGCGCTGCCAGAACCAGGGCCCGCGCCGCGCCAGGCGGGGCCGTTCTTGCGGATGCCGTTCGGCGAACAGCGCCCAGAAGCCGCGATGGCGGAACTCCGAGGCCCGGCGGCCGCCGAAGTCGAACTCACTCATGGCCGGCCCCCGGCCATGAGACTTACACCATGCCGAGCGCGGCCTTGTACAGATCGAGGATGGACTCCTCCTCCTGGCGCTCGGCTTGGTCCTTCTTGCGCAGCCGCACGATGGTGCGGATCGCCTTGGTGTCGAAGCCAGTGCCCTTGGCCTCGCCATAGACGTCCTTGATGTCGTCGGAAATCGTCTTCTTTTCTTCCTCGAGCCGCTCGATGCGCTCGATGATGGCGCGCAGCTGGCCGGCGGCTACAGTCTGGCTGGTCTCGGTGATCTCGTCGGCCATTTTTCTCTCCGCGTTTTTTGGCGCCATGGCGATTCCCGCCCGGCTAAATTGGAGCCGGTTCGATGCCCGAGCAGGCGCGGCGGGTCAAGACATTATCGATGCGGCATGAAGGGTTACCCACGCCCCGAGGTGTGTTGAGATTCAGGTCAGGCCGGGCCGAGAATGGTGGATTCCGAGAACCGGCCTACGCCGGCCGTAGCCTTCATAGAGCGGAGACACTTATGAGGGCTTCGGCCGGCGAAGGCCGGAGCGGAGCGTACTTGAAGTACGTGAGCACCGGAAGCGCAGGAAGCCTCCATTCGCAGGCTGGCCTCACCTGAATATCAGCACACCTACCCAAAAGCGATCAGCAGATCTTTCGCATCGATCTGGTCGCCGGCCTTGACCAGCACTTCGGCGACCACGCCGTCGCGCTCGGCGTGCAGCGCGGTCTCCATCTTCATCGCCTCGATCGAGAGCAGCACGTCGCCCGCCTTGACCGCCTGGCCGGCGGCGACGGCAAGCGCGGAAACCACGCCCGGCATCGGCGCGCCGATATGCGCCTCGTTGCCCGGCTCCGCCTTGCGCCGCGCCTTGGCGGCCGAGGCGCCATGCGCGCGGTCCGGCACCTTCACGCGGCGCGGCTGGCCGTTGAGCTCGAAGAAGACGGTGACCATGCCCTTTTCATCGACATCGCCGAACGCCTGGCAGCGCACGACGAGCGTCTTGCCCTTCTCGATGTCGACGAAAATCTCGTCTTCCGACTTCATGCCGTAGAAATAGGTCGGCGTCGGCAGCACGCTGACCGGACCGTAGGTTTCCTGCGCGGCGGCGAAGTCGGTGAAGACCTTCGGATACATCAGCCAGGAGGCGAATTCGAACTCCGTGAGCTTGCGCTCGAGCTTCTCCTCGATCTCCTTGCGGCTGGCCTTGAGGTTTGCCGGCTTGAGCAGCGAGCCCGGCCTCACGGTAATCGGCTTCTCGCCTTTCAATGCCTTCTTCTGCAGCGCTTGCGGCCAGCCGCCGGGCGACTGGCCGAGATCGCCGCGCAGCATTGAGACGACCGAATCCGGGAAGGCGATATCCTTTGCCGGGTTCTCGACATCGGCGACGGTGAGGTCCTGGCTGATCATCATCAGCGCCATGTCGCCGACCACCTTGGACGACGGCGTCACCTTGACGATGTCGCCGAACATCAGGTTGACGTCGTGATAGGCCTGCGCCACCTCGTGCCAGCGCGTTTCGAGCCCCAGCGAACGCGCCTGCTCCTTGAGATTGGTGAACTGTCCGCCCGGCATCTCGTGCAGGTAAACTTCCGAGGCCGGTCCCTTGAGGTCGCTTTCGAAGGCGGCGTACTGGTTGCGCACCGCTTCCCAGTAGAAGGAGATGTGGCGGATCCATTGCGGATCGAGGCCGGGGTCGCGCTCGGTGCCCTTCAGCGCCTCGACGATCGAGCCGAGGCATGGCTGCGAGGTGTTGCCCGATAAGGAATCCATCGCCGCGTCGATGGCGTCGACGCCGGTCTCGACCGCTGCCAGCACCGTCGCCGCCGAGAGGCCGGAGGTGTCGTGCGTGTGGAAATGGATCGGGAGGTCGGTCTCTTCGCGCAGCGCCTTGAACAGCACTCGCGCCGCCGACGGCTTCAACAGGCCGGCCATGTCCTTGACGGCGATGATATGCGCGCCGGTCGCTTCCAGCTCCTTCGCCAGCCCGACATAGTATTTGAGGTCGTATTTGGCGCGTGCCGGATCGAGGATGTCGCCGGTGTAACACATCGCCGCTTCGATCAGCTTGCCCTCGGCGCCCACCGCGTCCATGGCGACGCGCATGTTCTCGACCCAGTTCAGGCAGTCGAAGACGCGGAACAGGTCGACGCCGCCGGCGGCCGCCTGTTTGACGAAATGCTGCACGACATTGTCGGGATAGTTGGTGTAGCCGACGCCGTTGGCGCCGCGCAGCAGCATCTGCAGCAGAAGGTTGGGCGCGGCCTCGCGCACCCGTGACAGACGCTCCCACGGATCCTCGGTGAGGAAGCGCATGGCGACGTCGAAGGTGGCCCCGCCCCAGCATTCCAGCGACAAGAGCTGCGGCAGCGCCCGCGCATAGGTGCCGGCGATGCCGGCAATGTCATAGGTGCGCATGCGGGTGGCGAGCAGCGACTGGTGGCCGTCGCGCATCGTCGTGTCGGTGACCAGCACCTGGTTCTGCTCGCGCATCCAGGCGGCGAACTTCTGAGGCCCGAGCGCGTCGAGCCGCTGCTTGCTGCCATCCGGCACCTTGCCGTTGAGATAGGGCACGACGGGTGCGGCGGCATCGGCCTTGGGCATCGGCCGTCCGCGCGTCTCCGGATGGCCGTTGACGCTGACATCGGCCAGATAATTGAGCAGCTTGGTGGCGCGGTCCTGCCGCTTCACCTGCTGGAACAGTTCCGGCGTCGTGTCGATGAACTTGGTGGTGTAGGAATTATCGGCGAAGCTTGGGTGATTGATGATCGCTTCGAGGAAGGTGAGGTTGGTGGCGACGCCGCGGATGCGGAATTCGCGCAGCGCCCGGTTCATGCGGGCGATCGTCTCGGCCGGCGTCGGCGCCCAGGCCGTCACCTTTTCCAGCAGCGGATCGTAGAAGCGGGTGATGACCGCGCCCGAATAGGCGGTGCCGCCGTCGAGGCGGATGCCGAAGCCGGTGGCGCCGCGATAGGCGGTGATGCGGCCGTAGTCCGGGATGAAATTGTGCTCCGGGTCCTCGGTGGTGATGCGGCACTGCAGCGCGTGGCCATTGAGCCTGATGTCCTTCTGCGCCGGCACGCCCGATTCCGGCGTGCCGATGGCGAAGCCGTCGAGGATGTGGATCTGCGCCTTCACGATGTCGATGCCGGTCACCATTTCGGTGACCGTGTGTTCGACCTGGATGCGCGGATTGACCTCGATGAAATAGAACTTGCCGGTATCGGCGTCCTGCAGGAACTCGACCGTGCCGGCGCCGATATAGCTTGTCTCGCGCGCGATCTTCAGCGCATAGCCGCAGAGTTCCTGGCGCAATTCCTCGCTGAGATACGGCGCCGGCGCGCGTTCGACGACCTTCTGGTTGCGGCGCTGGATCGAGCAGTCGCGCTCGAACAGATGCACGGCATTGCCATGTGTGTCGCCCAGCACCTGCACCTCGACATGGCGGGCCCGCTCGATCAGCTTTTCGAGATAGACCTCGTCCTTGCCGAAGGCGGCCTTGGCCTCGCGCTTGCCTTCCATCACCTCGCGGGCGAGGTCGGCCTCCGCGCGGATGGCGCGCATGCCGCGGCCGCCGCCGCCCCACGAGGCCTTCAGCATCACCGGATAGCCTATTTTCGCGGCGAGCTTCTTCACCTCCTCCATGTCGTCGGGCAGCGGATCGGTGGCCGGCACGACCGGCACGCCGACCTCGATCGCCAGGTTGCGCGCGGCGACCTTGTTGCCGAGCCGGCGCATCGTCTCCGGCTTCGGCCCGATGAAGGTGATGCCGGCGGCAGTGCAGGCCTCGGCGAATTCCGGGCTTTCCGACAACAGGCCGTAGCCGGGATGGATCGCATCGGCGCCCGACAATCTGGCGACGCGCATCACTTCGTCGATCGAGAGATAGCTTTCGATCGGTCCCATGTCCTTGTTGAGGTGCGGCCCCCGCCCGACCTGGTAGCTTTCGTCGGCCTTGAAGCGGTGCAGCGAATATTTGTCCTCTTCCGCCCAGATCGCCACGGTTTTGAGGCCCAGTTCATTGGCCGCGCGAAAGACGCGGATGGCGATTTCGGACCGGTTGGCGACGAGGATCTTCGTGATTGCCAAGGACTGGGCTCCAGCAGCGGAAGGTAAGATGAACGGGCAATGATTAGCGTGAAAATGCTGCAGCGCAAACAAAATCGCGCGACACTTAAACCGATTTAAATCGTTTGTTTGCGCCAAAACCCTCGCTGTCGTCCCGCAGGCGGTTCAGGAATGATTTTTCAGATTGTCCTAATTGCGGAACGCTTGGTCGGCTGGACGCTAGCGTACGCAAACAAAAATGCCCGGCGCTAAGCGCCGGGCATCCGAAAAGTCGGCTTGTGTTTGCCGGCTTATTTCTCGAAGTAGCTGTACTTGCCGTCTTCGCCCTTCTTCCACTCGTAGACGACATAGTCCGGACGGGTGATGTCGCCCTTGGAGTCGTAGCCGATCTCGCCGATGGCCGTCTTCCACGGGCCGCCCGACTTGATCGTGTCGGCCACCTTCTGCGCATCGTCGGCCGAACCGACCTTGGCGATGGCCTGAGTGATGATCTGGATGGCGGCATAGGAGTAGAGCGTGTAGGCTTCCGGCTCGAAGCCGGCGGCGCGGAACTTCTCCACCACTTCCTTGGCGGCCGGATTCTTGCGCGGATCCGGAGCGAAGGTGTTGAGCGTGCCGGCAACGGCGTCGCCGGCGATCGAGGCCAGCTCGTTGGAGACGATGCCGTCGCCCGAGAACAGCGGCGCCTTCAGGCCCTGGTCGGCCGACTGGCGGATGATCAGGCCGGCTTCGGTGTGCAGGCCGCCCCAGTAGATCAGCGTGACGCCGTTTTCCTTCATCTTGGCGATGAGGGCGGAGAAGTCCTTGTCGCCGACGTTCACGCCTTCATACATCACTTCCTTGGTGCCGTTGGCGTTCAGGTTCTTCTTGGTCTCGTCGGCAAGGCCCTGGCCGTAAGGCGTCTTGTCGTGGATGATGGCGATCTTGGCGTCCTTGAAGTTCTTGGCGATGTAGTCGCCGGCCACCTTGCCCTGCTGGTCGTCGCGACCGCAGGTACGGAAGGTGTTCCACAGGCCGCGCTCGGTGAGCTTCGGATTGGTCGCGGCCGGCGTCATGACGAGGATGCCGTTCTCGGCATAGACTTCCGACGCAGGAATGGTCACGCCTGAGTTGAAGTGGCCGTCGACGAACTTGACGCCGTCGGCGACGAACTTGTTGGCGACCGAGATGCCCTGCTTGGGGTCGGAGACGTCGTCGCCGATCTCAAGCTTGAGCTGCTGGCCATTGATGCCGCCCGCCGCGTTGATATCGGCGACCGCCTGCTCCGCGCCCTTCTGCAGCTGCGCGCCGAAGGCGGCGTTCGGACCGGTGATCGGACCGGCGACGCCAATCAGGATGTCGGCCCACGCGCTGCCGCTGAACGCGATGAACGCGGTCAGCGCCACGGCGGACAAAAGTGATTTTTTCATTGAAACGCTCCCATTTACGGAGTGGGCGTGGATGATACCTTCATGCGATGCCCACCCTTATCGCAGAAAGCATAGAATGCCGATTTTCAGGCACTTGTCACGCCGATTCATTCCCCTGAACGACGTTAATCATGAACGTCAACCTTTCGGTTTCCAGCTCAATAAGGAAGCTCTTTCGTAGAGCCAGTTATACTGTGTGACCATCTGGTTGGTGCGCGTGTATTGATAGCCGAGGAAGCCCAGTATCATCAGCACAATGGTGTCGACGATATAGTAGTGTAGCGAGAACATCGTGCCATCGAACAAGGCATGATGGATGAACCTGACGCCGATGCCGAGGCCCAGCATGTAGAGGAATAGCCGGGTGTGGCTGCCCCAGGTCTGGGCCACGGCTTTGCCGGTCATCCACGCTGCGCCGCCGCCAAGCAGCCAGGTGACGAACAGGAACTGCCAGATCGAGGCTTCTTCGTAGAGTACGCCTTGCATGTTGAAGCCCCTTCTTAGTGATGCCCGCCTTCGAGATACGCGGCGCGCACTTCCGGATTGGCGAGCAGTTCCTTGCCGGTGCCGCTCATCGTCACATTGCCGTTGACCATGACGTAGCCGCGATTGGCGAGCTTGAGAGCGCCGAAAGCGTTCTGCTCGACCAGGAACACGGTCAGTCCTTGCGTCTTGTTGAGCGCGCGGATGGCGTCGAAGATCTGCTTGACGATCAGCGGCGCGAGGCCCAGCGACGGCTCGTCGAGCAGAAGCAGCTTCGGCCTCCCCATCAGCGCGCGTCCGATCGACAGCATCTGCTGTTCGCCGCCCGACAGCGTGCCGCCGCGCTGGTTGATGCGCTCCTTGAGCCGCGGGAACAGTGCGAACACTTTCTCGGCATCCTCGTCAAAATGCTTGAGGTTGTCGATGCTGGCGCCCATCTGCAGGTTTTCCATCACCGTCATGCGCGGGAAGATGCGGCGTCCCTCCGGCGACTGGGCGATGCGCATGCGGGCGATCTCGTGCGTAGGCAGCTGGGTGATGTTGGTGCCGGCGAAGGTGATGGTACCCGCGCGAGCGCGCGGAGCTCCAAAGATGGTCATCATCAGCGTCGACTTGCCGGCGCCGTTGGCGCCGATCAGCGCCACGATCTCACCCTGGTTGACGGTGACGTCGACGCCGTTCAGCGCCCGGATGTTGCCGTAATAGGTCTGCACGCCCTTGATATCGAGCAGCGTTGTGCCGGCCATTATTTACGCCCTCCACGCTTGTCCGCAGCGGGCTTAGCCGAAGCTTCCTTGCCCTTCGAAGCGCCGCCGGCTTTCGCGGCCGGAGCCTTGGCGGCCGGAGCCTTGGCGGCCATTTTCTTCGGCGCTGCTTTCGCAGTGCTCCGCTTCGCGGCCGGCTTGGCTGCTGCGGTGGGCTTGCTGGCGACTGATGCGGCGCGCGCATCGACCTGAGCCGCCTTCGAGGCGCCTTTCGACACCGTGACCCGCTCGCCCTCATCCGCATGTTCGACACTATCGGAAACCGGCCCCGCCATCATCGAAGCGGAATTGCCCGGACCATGGGCAGAGTCGGGGCCGGTATCTAGCTGTTCGATCACATCCTCGTCGCCGACTTCGGTGAGCACGGTTTCGACCTCCTCGTCGTCGACGCCGAGATAGGCGGCGATGACGCGCGGATCGGTCCGCACCGATTGCGGATTGCCGTCGGAGATCTTGCGGCCGTATTCCAGCACCACGACATGGTCGGAGATCTGCATGACCACCGACATGTCGTGCTCGATCAAGAGGATCGACGTGCCGGTGTTGTTCTTGATGTCGTTCAAGAGCTGGTTGAGCGAAGCCGATTCTTTCGGGTTGAGGCCGGCGGCCGGCTCGTCGAGGCAAAGCAGCTCCGGTCCGGTGCACATGGCGCGGGCGATCTCCAGCCGCCGCTGCGCGCCGTAGGGCAGGTCGCCGGCCGGATCGTCGGCGCGGTCGACGAGGTCCGCCTTCTCCAGCCAGTGCCTGGCAAGCTCGATCGATTCGGCCGATGCCTGGCGGTAGCTCGGGAAGCCGAACAGGCCGAGGAAGGTGTAGCCCGAGGCCTTCATCAGCTTGTTGTGCTGGGCGACCAAAAGGTTCTCGAGCAGCGTCATGCCCGAGAACAGGCGGATGTTCTGGAAGGTGCGCGCCACATTGGCGCGCGCCGGGATCTCGTGGTTGGGCAGGCGCTCGAGCAGATAGGTCGAGCCGTCGCGCTTGTTGAGCGTGATCATGCCCTCGGTGGGCTTGTAGAAGCCGGTTATGCAGTTGAACACCGTCGTCTTGCCGGCGCCGTTCGGCCCGATCAGCGCGGTGATCTCGCCGCGCCTGGCCTGGAAGGACAAGTCGCCGATGGCGACCAGGCCGCCGAACTTCATCGACAGATGCTCGACCTGCAGAATGAAATCGCTCTGGGAAGCTTGCACGTCCATCAGCCGTGGCCCTCCTTGGTGAAGGAGCCTGAGACCGCTCTTCGTTCCTTGAGGAAGGCGGTCGGTTCACGGCTGCCGACGAAGCCGCGCGGCTTCCACAGCATGACGATGACCATGGCCATGCCGAACAGCAGCATTCGATAGAGTTCCGGTGTAAAATCGGGGCCGAACACCGCCTTGAGGAAGCCGAGCTCGCGCAGGATCTCGGTGCCGCCGATCATCACCAGCGCCGCCACCGCGATGCCGCCCAGCGAACCCATGCCGCCGAGCACAACGATGGCAAGGATGATCGCCGATTCCAGGAAGACGAAAGATTCAGGGCTGACGAAGCCCTGTCGGGCGGCGAAGAACGAGCCGGCGAAGCCGCCGAACATGGCGCCGGTGGCGAATGCCGTCAGCTTGGTGGTGGTGGTGTTGATGCCGAGCGAGCGGCAGGCGATCTCGTCCTCGCGGAGCGCTTCCCAGGCGCGGCCGACGGGCAACCGGCGAAGCCTGATGGTGACGAATGCGGTGAAGAAGCACAGGCCCAGGATCAGGTAGTAGAGGAAGATTTTATAGTAGGCGCCCGACTGGGCGATGTGCAGCACCTTGGCGATATAATTCGGGTCCGAGACGTTGAACGACATCAGGCCGAAGAACGACACCTTCGGAATGCCGGAAACCCCGGCCGAGCCGTTGGTGACCTCGCGCCAGTTGATGATCACCAGCCGGATGATCTCGCCAAAGGCGAGCGTCACGATCGCCAGATAGTCGCCGCGCAGCCGCAGCACCGGGAAGCCGAGCATGACGCCCCAGAAGGCGGCCATGGCGCCGGCGGCGGGCAGCAGGATCCAGAACGACAGGCCGAAATGCGTGCCGAGCAGCGCATAGGCATAGGCGCCGACCGCATAGAAGGCAACGTAACCGAGGTCGAGCAGGCCGGCCAGCCCGACGACGATGTTGAGGCCCCAGGCCAGCATCACATAGATCAGGATCTGGATGCCGAAATTGTCGACCCATTTCAGCGAGCCCTGAAAGCCGAACGCCAAGACCATCACGACTGGATAGGCGATCAGCACCGCGACGCCAATCTTGTTGAAGTTGCGCCGCACAAAGCCCGGTTCGGCCGCGATGGCTGCGGGCGCCTTGGCCTTTTCCGCCTTGGCCCGCTCTATCGCCGGCTGCGCATATCCGACATAGAGGAAGCGGCCGACGGCGGTGGCGATGACCACCAGGGCTAGCAGGCCCCAGCGCTGCACAAGGATGAGTTCGTTGGAGATGTTCTGGTCGGTCCTCAGACCGATGAACAGCACGAACAGGCCGAGCGCGATGGCACCCGCATAGAGCGCCTCGCGGAAAGCGCGCTGGATGGGAGGGACGACGACGTCGCGCTCCGGAGACACGGTAACGGCCATGAGGATCAGACCTTTTCGACTTCAGGCCGGCCCAGGATGCCGGAGGGCAGGAAGATGAGCACGATCGCCAGGATCGAGAAGGCTGCAACGTCCTTGTAGTCGATCGAGAAATAGGCCGACCACATGCTCTCGATGAAGCCGATCAAAAGCCCGCCGAGCACCGCGCCCGGCAGCGAGCCGATGCCGCCAAGCACCGCCGCCGTGAAGGCCTTCACGCCCGGCACGAAGCCGTCGGAGAACACCACCACGCCGTAATACATCAGGAACAGCGTGCCGGCGACAGCGGCAAGCGCTGCGCCCATGATGAAGGTGATCGATATAGTGCGGTCGACGTCGATGCCAAGCAGCGCCGCCATCTTGCGGTCCTGCTCGCAGGCGCGCTGCGCCCGCCCCAGCGCCGTCCTGTTGACGAGATACCAGAAGATTACCAGCAGCGCTGCGGTCACCAGCACGATGATGATCTGCTTCAGCGAGACGCTGATGCCGTCGATCGTGTAGACTTGGCTGACCAGCGGCGGGATCGGCTTGTTGCGCGGGCCTTGCGTGACCTGCACGAAGTTGGACAGCGCGATCGACATGCCGATGGCGGTGATCAGCGGCGCCAGCCGGAACGAGCCGCGCAGCGGCCGGTAGGCCACCTTCTCGATCGTCCAGTTGTAGAGGCCGGTGAGCAGCATGCCCACGATCATCATGATCAGGAGCGCCACCACCACCGGCACCGAATAGAACATCGCGCCGAGGATCAGGAAGACGATGAGGGCCGTGAAGGCGCCGACCATGAAGATGTCGCCATGGGCGAAATTGATCATGCCGATGATGCCGTAGACCATCGTGTAGCCGATCGCGATCAGGCCGTAGATAGATCCCAGCGTCAGCCCGTTGATAAGCTGCTGGACGAAGTACTGCATATTTACGCGGCTCCCCTGGAATGTCGCCTTCGAGGACGCATTCCTTTTCGTATTTCCCCTAGTCGTAAAGTCTCGAGCCCGGATTGCAACGTCATTTTTCAATCGCCGGGCGTGTTTTGGAAGCACGCCGCCCGATTGCCCGTTTTCCCGCACCCAGCCCCTGGACTATCGCGGACCCTATCATTGGCACAACGCAATGTCTTTGACGATTCAGCCGTAGCATGCGCACGCTTTCGAAGAAATCGCCGTCAAAATAAGTTGATGTGACGATTCCTTGCGTCCCTGAGCGTGGCCGATTTTGCGCGGAATCCCTTCCGCAAGGTGAGGCCGTGACGGTTATGTGACGATGAATCCGTGCGCGAACGGATCGCGGTCGTCGATGAAGATGGTGTTGAGCCCGGTCATGCGCGCCCAGCCGCCGATCGAGGGGATGATCGCCGGCTTGCCGGCCACGCTGACCTCCTTTTCGACCCTGCCCTTGAACAGCGAGCCGATGATCGATTCATGGACAAAACTGGCCCCGGCCTTGAGCTTGCCTTTGGCGTGAAGCTGCGCCATGCGCGCCGAGGTGCCGGTGCCGCAAGGCGAGCGGTCGATCGCCTTGTCGCCGTAGAAGACGGCGTTGCGCGCATCGGCCTCGGCATCTCTCGGCTTGCCGGTCCACAGCATGTGCGACAGCCGGTTGATGCCGGGATTCTCCGGATGCACGAACGAGTATTTATCGTTGAGGCGCTGGCGCACCACCGGGCTCCAGGCGATGAGATCGCCGGCCGAATAGTCGCCCATGTCGCGGTAGTTCGTCTGCGGCTCGACGATGGCGTAGAAATTGCCGCCATAGGCGACGTCGACGCTGATCTCGCCGAGCACGGGGCATTCGACCGTCAGCCCTTCGGCGTAGAGGAAGGACGGCACATTGGTGATGCGCACCTCCTCGACATATTCGCCGACCTGTTTGTATTCGGCGATGACCAGGCCGGCCGGCGTGTCGAGCCTCAGCACGCCCGGCGTCTTCGGCTTCACCAGTCCGTGCTCGATCGCCATTGTGACGGTGCCGATGGTTCCGTGGCCGCACATTGGCAGGCAGCCGGAGGTCTCGATGAACAGGATGGCGATGTCGCAGTCCTCGCGCGTCGGCGGATAGAGGATCGAGCCCGACATCACGTCATGGCCGCGCGGCTCGAACATCAGTCCGGTGCGGATCCAGTCATACTCGGCGAGGAAATGCGCGCGCCGCTCCATCATCGTCGCGCCTTCAAGCAACGGCCCGCCGCCGGCGACCAGCCGCACCGGATTGCCGCAGGTGTGGCCGTCGATACAGAAGAATGATTTCTTGGCCATGATGCTCCTTAAAATATCACAATCCGCGGGTGTCAGAACCGTTGCGGACGGAATGGAGTGAGATCGAGCGGCGGATTCTGCCCGAGAACGAGATCGCGGATCAAGCGGCCGGTCGCCGCCGCCTGGGTGAGACCGAGATGGCCGTGGCCGAAAGCGTAGAAGACGCCCGGCGCCCGCGCGGCTCCAATGACCGGCAGCGAATCCGGCAGCGAGGGGCGAAAACCCATCCATTCGCGGCCGCCCGACGGATCGAGCCCCGGCAGGAAGCGTTTTGCTTTTTCCAGCATCGCCTTCGAGCGCCGGAAATTCGGCGGCCGCTCGATGCCGCCGAGTTCGACGGCGCCGCCGACGCGCAGTCCGGTTTCCAGCGGCGTGATGACGAAGCCATGCCCGGAAAATATCAATTGCCGCTTCACGTCGAAGGCCGAGATCGGCAGCGTCGTGTTGTAGCCGCGCTCGGTTTCCAGAGGGATGCGGTCGCCGAGATTCTTGGCCAGAAGATGCGACCAGGCGCCGGCGGTGACGACGAGCTGCTTCGCCTTCCGCGTCGTGCCGTCGGCGAGCATGATCGTGGCGCCGTTTGTTCCAGCCTCGATACGCTCGATCCGCGCATGCTCGAACCGAGCGCCGAGCTTCTCCGCATAGGCCCAGACCGCCTTGCCGAGCAGCTTCGGATCGGCGACCGTCTTCCAGCCCGGCACGAAGGTGCCCTTGACGAAGCGCGGTGACAGGCCGGGCTGCAAGCTGGCCATCTCCTCGCCCTCGACATGGCGAAAGCCGATGCCGAAGCGCTCACGCTCCGCCCAGCCCGGCAGCGAGGCGCGGAACTCGGCTTCGCTTTCGTAGAGCTCGAGCGAGCCGTCCTCGCGCAGCATCGGTCTCGTGCCTGAGCGGTCGAGCAGGCCCATCCATTCGGCTTCTGCAAGCTTCATCATGCCTGCCTGCGCCGCGACGCTCGCCTCGTAGTGCTTGGCGGCGCCGGCGCGCCAGAAGCGGATCAGCCAGGGCAGGAGGCTGGGCAGATAGGCCGGCGGAACGGCCAAAGGCCCAAGCGGGTCGGCAAGCCATTTCGGCAGCTGCCTGATCATCCCCTTATGCGCCAGCGGCAGCACGTCGGAGAAAGCAAAGGCGGCGGCGTTGCCGGAGCTCGTCTCCTCGCAGATGCCGGTGCGGTCGAAGACGGTGACGCTGCGGCCAGCCTCGGCGAGGTATGTGGCAGCGCAGATGCCGATGATGCCGCCGCCGATGATGGCGATGTCGATCGAAGTATCGCTTGTCATGGGTGCATGCCGCGCCGCATGTCTCCGCCTCGCTCCGCGCCTTGCATTGAGGCCCCCTCATCCGGCCCTTCGGGCCACCTTCTCCCCGGTGGGGAGAAGAGGCTGGCGCCAGCGTTAGCGACCTCTTCTCCCCTCGGGGAGAAGGTGGCCGCGAAGCGGCCGGATGAGGGGGTCTGCGACATTGTCACCTTCAAAACGCCGGCAGTTCCGGCCGCACGGCCAGCGCATCCTTGACGATCTTTTCCACCGCCTTGCGGCGCTCGCCCGACAGCGGCCGGCGCGGCATGCGCACGCGGTCATTGGTATCGATCGCCAGCACTTCAGCAAGCTTGATGTTTTGGACCAGATAGGTCGAGACATCGAGGTCGAGCAAAGGCCGGAACCAGCGGTAGATCTTCAGCGCCTCCTCGCGGCGGCCCTTTCTCATCAGCTGGTAGATGGCGACGGTCTCGCGCGGGAAGGCGGTGACGAGGCCGGCCACCCAGCCGATGGCGCCGACCGACAGCGCCTCGAAGGCGAGGTTGTCGACGCCGGTGAAGAGATCATAGCGGTCGCCGAGGCGGTTGATGATCTCGGTCGACCGGCGGATGTCGTCGGACGATTCCTTGATGGCGACGAATCGCTTGTCCGACGCCAGTTCCTCCATCAGGTCGACGGTGACGTCGACGCGATAGGCGAGCCGGTTGGAGTAGATCATGACCGGCAGGTCGCCGGCTTCGGCGACGGCGCGAAGTGCCGCCACCGTCTCTTGCGGGTCGGTGTGGTAGATCGGGCTCGGCACCACCATCAGGCCGTCGGCGCCTTCCTTGGCGGCGCGGCGCGCGATGCTTGCCGCCTCGCGCGTGCCTGGCTCATTGACGGTTAAGAGCACCGGCTTGCCGCCGGCGGCCCTCTGCGCTGTCTTCAGCACCTCGATCTTCTCGTCGAAGGACAGCATCGGCCCTTCGCCGAGCGAGCCGCAGACGATGATACCGTCGCAGCCGGCCTCCATCTGCAAGCCAAAGCAGCGCTCCATCTCGGCATGATCGAGGCGGTCGTCGGTGGTGAATTTGGTCGTGACTGCGGGGAAAACTCCGGCCCACATGGCTGTCTCCATCTGATATATCAGTCGTATATCTATTAAGAGTTGGCCTGTCAACGCTGAATCCCTTATGATATATGAAAATATATCAGGAGCCAGTCATTGATCTCCCCACTGATATCCATCGAGACCAACACGACCTTCGAACCGGCGGCGACCAAGGCCTATCGCGCGCTGGAGCACATGATCGTAACCCTTGAGCTGGCGCCGGCGAGCTTCGTCACCGAAGGCGCACTGATCGAGCGGCTGGGTCTCGGGCGCACCCCTGTGCGCGAGGCGATCCAGAGGCTGGCCTGGGAAGGACTTCTCGACATCAGACCCCGCGCGGGCATCGCGGTCGCGCCGCTTCACCCCGGCGACTGGCTGCGCGTCATCGACGCAAGGCGTGGCGTCGAGGTGGTGCTCGCCCGCTCCGCCGCCCGCTTCGTCACCCGCGAGGCCGCGGACCTGTTTCACGAGGCGGCCCTTGCCATGCAGAAGGCGGTGATCTCCGGCAACGTGCTTGCCTTCATCCAGGCCGACAAGCAACTCGACGAGGCGCTGGCGATCGCCGCCGACAATCCCTTCGCGGCGCGCGTGGCGGCGCCCTTGCAGACGCACAGCCGCCGCTTCTGGTTCCGCTACAAGGCCGATACCGGGCTCGCCGAATCGGCCGAGCACCATGTCGCGCTGATCCGCTCGATCCTCGACGGCGACGAGGAAGCCGCTGCCAAGGATGCCAAGAAGCTGATGGCGCTGCTGCGCGGCCACGCCGAGGTGGCCGCGACGCGCTGATCGGATCGGTTCAGCCCTCGCCGAACTCCCCGTTATTATCTACGCAATTCCGGACGGAAAACCGTTGCACGCTTTTCCGCGAATTGCATTCAGCCGCCCGGCTGCCCAACCGCGGTGGCCAGCGTGTCTTCCCATCCGTCACCGGCCGCCAGGATGCAGGCTTGGCCCTTAACGTCGGTCATCAGGATGGTCCAGGTTCCGCTCGCCGACACAAACACCTCGAAGATCGCGACTTCTCCGGCCACGCCATAGCCGAGCCGCTTCTCCTCGAATGCCTCCGCCAGCCTCGCGACCAGATAGTCATGGCCGCCGCAGATGACTTGCGCCCGCGCGGGGAATGCCGGCAGCGCCATCACGGCGCCGACAGCCGCCAGCTTGATCGATCGATACGAAAATATGCGTGCCATAGGGCACCTCCATTGCCTTCGCATTCCGGCAAGGGAGGCACATTCGGCCGCCTCAGTGTACCGGAACGCTCCAGGCCGGATTGGACGTCTTCATCGCGTCACTCCTTCTGGTTTCCGGTCTGTCGCAGGGAGATCATGACTCCCTGGATTCGATATGGTGAACCTCCACCCTGCAAACAAGCGGGCGTTATGGGGAGCGCCTGGGTCGGCCTTCGCTCAGCGCGTGGCAGGGCGTTCGACCAGGCCGTTTGGGTGTTCAGGCACCCGGCATGGCTGCCGTGATTGAAGGGCTGTCCCAGCCTTCGCCCACCGAAAGAATGCAGCTTTGCCCCTTGGTGTCGGAGGCAAGCACGGTCCAGCTGCCCCGGTCGGACACAAAAATCTCGAGCACGACGTTCGGATTGATCAGTCCGCGCCCCGCTTCGCTTTCGTGGAACTGGTCGCCGAGCGCCTTGATGATGTCGGCGCGCGGTGCGCACTGCGCGGCCGCATTGGCCTGGACGGCGCCGCCAAACACTGCAGCCGCCGCAAGGAACGTCGTCGCCATAAGAAATCGTGCCATCTGACACCTCCTCGCGCCAGACGAGAACCCCGGCTGCTACCGGCGCTGTTTGATTGGCCTGCATCTTGGCAGGGATGCAATTTAAGACGAATGGTAGCCTGTTGGTTCCATCGCCTATGCGTGATGTCCTTTCCAAATGCAGTAAGGCCCGGGCGTTGCCCGGGCCTACCTGTACGACCTTTCGACTGGTCAGTTCATCGTCGGAATGACGAACTCGGCGCCGTCCTTGATGCCGGACGGCCAGCGCGAGGTGACCGTCTTGGTCTTGGTGTAGAAGCGGAACGCATCCGGGCCGTGCTGGTTGAGATCGCCGAAGGACGACGCCTTCCAGCCGCCGAAGGTGTAGTAGGCGATCGGAACCGGGATCGGCACGTTGACGCCGACCATGCCGACCTGGACGCGCGAGGCGAAGTCGCGCGCGGCGTCGCCGTCGCGGGTGAAGATGGCGACGCCGTTGCCCATCTCATGGTCGTTGGCGAGCTTGATCGCATCCTCGTAACGCGGCGCGCGCACCACCGAGAGCACCGGCCCAAAAATCTCTTCCTTGTAGATGCGCATGTCGGCGGTCACGTTGTCGAACAGGCAGCCACCCATATAGTAGCCGTCCTCATAGCCCTGCATCGTGAAGCCGCGGCCGTCGACGACCAGCTTGGCGCCTTCCTTGATGCCGAGATCGACATAGCCTTTGACGCGCTCCAGCGCTTGGCGCGTCACCAGCGGGCCGAAATCGGCGGAAGAATCCGTCGACGGACCGACCTTCAAGCTTTCGACGCGCGGCACCAGCTTTTCCATCAGCCGGTTGGCGGTGTCGTTGCCGACCGGCACGGCGACCGAGATCGCCATGCAGCGCTCGCCGGCCGAGCCGTAGCCGGCGCCGATCAGGGCGTCGACCGTCTGGTCCATGTCGGCATCGGGCATGATGATCATGTGGTTCTTGGCGCCGCCGAAGCACTGCACGCGCTTGCCGGACGCGCAGCCGCGCGCATAGATGTACTGCGCGATCGGCGTCGAGCCGACGAAGCCTACGGCCTTGATGTCCGGATCGTCGAGGATTGCGTCGACCACTTCCTTGTCGCCGTTGACGACGTTCAGCACGCCTTCCGGCAGGCCGGCCTCGATGAACAGCTCCGCGATGCGCAGCGGCACGCCCGGATCGCGCTCCGACGGCTTCAGTATGAAGGCGTTGCCGCAGGCGAGCGCCGGCGCGATCTTCCAAAGCGGGATCATGGCCGGGAAGTTGAACGGCGTGATGCCGGCGACGACGCCGAGCGGCTGGCGCATCGAATAGGTGTCGATGCCGGGGCCGGCGCCGTCGGTGAACTCGCCCTTCATCATATGCGGCGCGCCGATGCAGACCTCGACGACTTCGAGGCCGCGCTGGATGTCGCCGCGCGCGTCGGCAATCGTCTTGCCGTGCTCTCGCGCCAGGATGTCGGCCAGTTCTTCATAGTCGCGCTGGACCAGTTCGAGGAACTTCATCAGCACGCGCACGCGGCGCTGCGGGTTGGTGGCTCCCCATTTGAGCTGCGCGGCCTTGGCGTTCTCGACCGCGGCGCGCAATTCCTGCGCCGAGGCCAGCGCCACCGTGGCGCGCACGGAGCCGTCCATCGGCTGCATGACGTCCTGCTTGCGGCCGCTGGTGCCGGCGACATGCTTGCCGCCGATGAAATGACCGTATTCGATCATGGTTTCTCTCCCTTTCTGGTGATGAGGCATTGTCCGCCTTTGCGGCGGCGATGGCAACGCGAGCCAAAACGCAACCGTTGTGCAAAAAATAGATAGCGGCGATTGGGCGTGCATTAATTGCCGCAAATGATAGGGTGCGACTTCCACACTACAGGGATTGAACGTTGCATTCCTTCACACCCCCTCTGGCCTGCCGGCCATCTCCCCCGCAAGGAGGGAGATTAGCAGTTTCTTTGATGGCGCATCTCCTCGAACGTTGGCGATTGGCGAAAGCCGCCGTGACGTCCAATCTCCCCCCTTGCGGGGGAGATGGCCGGCAGGCCAGAGGGGGTGGGCGGGAACGCGGCGCCCGCCATTAATCCGGACCATCCCCATGAACTGGGATGACGTGCGCATCTTCCTTGCCGTGGCGCGCGCCGGACAGATCCTCGGCGCGGCCAAGCGCCTGGAGCTCAACCATGCCACCGTCTCGCGCCGCATCGCGGCGCTCGAGGAAGCGCTGCGCACGAAGCTTTTCCGCCGCCTGACCACCGGCAGCGAGCTGACGCCCGCCGGCGAGCGCTTCCTCGACATCGCCGAGCGCATGGAAAGCGACATGATCGCCGCGCGCTCGACCATCGCCGGCGAAGGCGACGACGTCTCCGGCACGGTGCGCATCGGCGCGCCCGACGGTTTTGGCGTCGCTTTCCTGGCCAAGCGGCTCGGCGAGCTGACCGCGCTTCACCGCGAGTTGACCATCCAGCTGGTGCCGGTGCCGCGCTCCTTCTCGCTGTCGCGGCGCGAGGCCGACATCGCGATAACCGTCGAGCGGCCGACCGAGGGGCGATTGGTGGCGGGAAAGCTGGTCGACTACACGCTCGGCCTATTCGCCTCCCGCGCCTATGCCGATGCCAACGGCCTGCCCAGGACGGCGGCCGAGCTCGGCCGGCATACGCTGATCGGCTATGTGCCCGATCTCATCGTCAGCCCCTCGCTCGACTATGCCGCCGAGTTCAGCCCGGACTGGCGTTCGAGCTTCGCCATCTCCTCGGCGCTCGGCCAGGCGGAAGCGGTGCGCTCAGGCGCCGGCATCGGCATCCTGCACACCTTCGTCGCCCGCTCGATGCCCGAGCTCGTGCCTGTCGACATCGTGGCGCCCATCCGCCGCGCCTACTGGCTGGTCTATCACGAATCGGTGAGGCCGCTGCGCCGGGTCCAGCTCGTCGCCAATTTCATCACCAAGGCGGTGGAGCGGGAAAAGGGGTTGTTCGTGTAGATCCGCTTCAAGGCGGATCGAGCACGAATGAAGTCACGACCTTCTCGGCCTCGTCGGCGAGCGGCGCCCACATCTGGGCGGTTTCCTCGGCGCTGTTGCCCATGAGCCCGCAGGTGACGAAGCCGTAGCGGTCGCTGCGGATCGAAATCGCGATCTTGGCGTGCCCATAGAACCCGGCATTGCCGTCGCCCAGCCGGAAATCCATGTCGGCCATCCGCACCGGATAGCCGTCCGGGAATCGCGCCAGCCTGTCATTGCTGAAATTGGCCGAGCCGAAGGCCGCGCCGATCAGCGTCTGCCAGCTGTCCGGCGACCAGTCCTTCTCGACAAAGACCCTGGGATCGGGCGGATTGTCGGGGGCGGTCGGATCGTAGAGATTTTCCGACACCCGGCAGGTCAGTCCTTTTTCGCCGGATTTGACCTTGAGCCGCATGGTATCGCCGGACGTGGTTTCGCTCGTCCATTCCTCCGGATAGGTCAGCGAAAAACCGTGCTCCTTGTCGTGAACCGTCTTGTCCGCCGAAAGTGCCGGGGCGCAGATCAAATATCCGGCCGCCCCAGCCAAAACAAAAGCGCGCATCGCACTACCCTTCCCACCGCGCCGACGATAGCACAACCGGCGTGCAATGCCGCCTTGCGCTTGCCACAAAGTCGGCGAGTGTGGCACCAGCGTCAGGATCGATGTCGTCGGCCGCATCGGCCTTCTAGGTCAAGCCTTGACATACCGGTCGGGGCTGAGATCGAGCGCGTTGATCTCCGGCACCCGGTTGGACATGATGTCGGAAAGCACCTTGGCCGAGCCGCAGGCCATGGTCCAGCCCAGCGTGCCGTGGCCGGTGTTGAGATAGAGATTGGACAATTCGCTCTGGCCGACCAGCGGCGGCCCGTCCGGCGTCATCGGCCGCAAGCCGCACCAGAAGGTCGCCGCCTTGAGGTCGCCGCCGCCCGGATAAAGGTCGCCGACGGAATGCTCGAGCGTGCGGCGGCGCGATTCATGCAGGCGGAGATCGAAGCCCGAAATCTCAGCGGTGCCGCCGACGCGGATGCGATCGCCGAGCCTGGTGATCGCCACCTTGTAGGTCTCGTCCATGACGGTCGACACCGGCGCCGCCTCGGCATTCGTGATCGGCACGGTAATGGAATATCCCTTGACCGGATAGACCGGGATCGGCCGCTTCAGCTTGCGCATGAAAGGCGCCGAATAGCTGCCCAGCGCCATCACATAGGCGTCCGCCGTCCGCCAGCCCTTGTCGGTGCCGACATTGACGACGCGGTTGCGGTTCCTGACGACGCGCCGGATGGTCGTGCCGTATTCGAAAGTGACGCCGCGCGCCGCGCAAAGCTCGGCGAGCTTCTCGGTGAACATCTTGCAGTCGCCGGTCTCGTCGCCGGGGAGTCTCAGGCCGCCGACAAATTTTTCGCGCACGCCGGCAAGCGCCGGCTCCGCCGCGATGCAGCCGTCCCGATCGAGGATCTCGTAGGGAACGCCGTACTTCTTCAGCACCTCGACGTCGCCGCCCGTGCCGTCGAGCTGCTTCTGCTTGCGGAAGAGCTGCAGCGTGCCCTTGGACCGCTCGTCATAGGTGATGCCTGTCGCGGCACGCAGCGCCTTCAGCGTGTCGCGGCTGTATTCTGCGACCGGCACCATGCGCGACTTGTTCAGCGCATAGCGCTCGGCCGTGCAGTTGCGCAGCATCTTGATGAGCCACGTCCACATATGCGGATCGAAGGCGGGGCGCACCACCAGCGGACCGTATTTCATCAAGAGCCATTTGACGGCTTTCACCGGGATACCGGGCCCGGCCCATGGCGAGGCGTAGCCCGGCGACACTTCGCCGGCATTGGCGAAGCTGGTCTCCAGCGCAGCACCTTGCTGCCGGTCGATCACCGTGACTTCATGGCCGGCCTCGGCAAGGAAGTAGGCGGTGGTGATCCCGATCACGCCGCCGCCCAGCACCAGGACTTTCATTTAATGCTCCCTCAAAGCCGATCATGCCGCCGAGGGGCCTGGATCGTCGCCTTCTGTCTGCCGGATTTTGCCGGCCCCGCCAAGGGGCCTTGTGGCGCTGTGGACCAGCCTGAGGCCATGGGGTCGCCGTCCGGCCGCCACGTTCCGCGCTGCACGCCGAGCGGCTTCCGGCTGGTAGGCCACATCCTCGAGAAGGATGCTCTCACCGCTGCCGTCGGGGCGCTTTATCAGTGCCGACTGACCTGTCCTCATGCCAAGCAGGCAGAGACCGCGCCAGGTGCCGACCGGCAGGCTGGATCCGACGGGAGCGGATGCGTCGCCCAGCACCAGTGTCCGCGTCTCCACTGGACCATTATCGACGCGGAAGATCACCCGGCTGTTCAGCGTGGCCACGTCGGGCTCGATCATGCCGACCGGGACAATGCTGCTCTCGGCGAGCTTGCGTTCGAGCATCGGCACGCTCGCGTCGGCAAAGGCGCGCCGGCGCATCAGCATCGCTTCGAGAACCGCGAAATCCTTCGCTGTGAGACAATACATGGTCCGGGTCATGGCGCTCTCCGCGACGACGTTTGCTCGACGGCATGAATGGTTGCCGAAAGGACCCGGCTGTCGCGGCTTCGCCAGGAGACCGTCCGGCCGGTACGGGCGCCGATCAGCGCCGTTCCGAGCGGCGTCAGCACCGAGATGCGTTTCTCGGCGATGTCGGCCTCGGCGGGGTAGACCAGGGTGACGCACTGGACGCTTCCTTCGTCGTCGTGAAGCGTCACCGTCGAGCCCATCCGCACCACGTCGGCGGGCATGGCGGATTCGGCGGCGATCCTGGCGCGATCCATTTCGGCGAGCAGGTCCTCGGCCATCTCAGGCGCGCGCTCGAGAAAGGCTCTGGCAAGGCCGCTCAAACGGTCGTGATCCGCATCGCTGACGACGATCTGGTTTCCGGGGCGCGATTGGGTTGTTGCATGCATGGCGAACCTCATGGACTGGCGCATCGACGAACGAATGCGCGGACGGCCGCCGTTCAAAGGCGGCGGACAAGAGCCGGTAGCCGCAAGGGGGCTGGCTGGCTCGATGACGATGTCAGGAATTCAAATGCCCCCGGCTCGGCGGCCGCCAAAGCGGCCGCGCCGGGGCTACGCTCCCGCGATGGGGCAAACCCTGAAGAAGGTTCTGCTATGGGCGAGGTTGCTCATGTTCCGAGCCTTGCCGAGAAGCACCGGCTTGTCAAGCAAGGCAGTAGCTCTCAGATCCCGACATAGCGGCGGTGAAAGCGCGCACCCAGGCTGGTAAGCACCTCGTAGCCGATGGTGCCGGCATGGCCGGCCACGTCGTCGAGGCTTTGCGACGGGCCGATGAGCTCGACGAGATCGCCCTCGCCCAGCCCGCCGGCCGGAAGCGCTGAAATGTCGAGGATGATCGAATCCATCGATATCCGCCCGACGAAAGGCAGGCGCACGCCCTCGAACCAGGCGGCCGAGGCGGCGCGCCGGTGCCAGCCATCGGCATAGCCGAACGAGATCGTCGCCAGCCTGAGCGGTCCCCGCGCATGATAGGTATGGCCGTAGCCGATGCCGGCGCCGTCTTCGACCTCTCGCGTCTGCGCCACCTTCGCCTGCAGCCGTACCACCGGCAGCATGGGGTTGGCCTCGCCCGGCGTCGGATTGATGCCGTAGAGCGCGGCGCCCGGCCGGGCGAGATCATAGTGGTAGGACGATCCGAGAAAGATGCCCGACGAATTGGCGAGCGACGCCGGGGCCTCGGGCAGCATTGCGCGCAGCCGTTCGAACGCCAGCCGCTGCACTTCGTTGGCGGGATTGCGCGGCTCGTCGGCGCAGGCGAGATGGCTCATCACGAACCTAATGTCGATGCCGTCGAAGGCATCCTTCGCGAGCGCCTCGACTTCGGCCGGCGGCATGCCGAGCCGCGACATGCCGCTGTCGACCTGGATGGCGGCCGGCAGCGTTCGACCGGCGGCTCGCGCCGCTTCGCGCCACGCTTTCAGCTGAGCCGCGCTGTTGATGACGGGATGAAGCCCGGCCGCGAGCGCTTCCGATTCCGAGCCCGGCGGCAGCCCGTTGAGGACAAAGATGTCAGGCCCTGGCCCAAGCACCTTGCGCAGCGCGATGCCCTCGCCGAGCAGCGCGACGAAGAAGACGTCGCAACCTTCCTTGATCAGCGCCGAGGCCGCTTGCGCGGCGCCGAGACCATAGCCGTCGGCCTTGAGCACGCCGGCGCAGCGCACACCCGCCAGCCTTGCTTTGAGCCGCCGGTAATTCTCGCGGATGGCGCCGAGATCGATGGTCAGGATCGCGCCGGCGGCTGCCTCGCTAGGCATCGAGCTACCGGCGGCAGGCGTTTGCGGCAAAGGGGCTCTGGCGTCGCTCATCGAGGCAATCGCGCCGGAAAAGAAGACTGTTTTGCACTTGTTGCGGAGACGCGTGCTTGCCGACCCCAGCGCTGCCCCTTACCTGCCTGCCGGCATCCTCTGCCCGTATAGTGACGGGGAGAGGGGCGCTGTCGATGCCGATTTCGCCAGTCACCAACGTCGCAAGAACGGCGCCGAGGCTGCGGCCAGCCCCTTCTCCCCGTCACTATACTGGGAGAAGTGCCCGGCAGGGCGATGAGGGGCAGCGCCGACGCTCCGCTAAAGTGCGCTTGCCGCGCGTCGTTCATGTTTGCCTCTTTGGCTGCGGCACATCTCAACAAAGCATGATCTCGACTATGGTGCCAACCTCTTCGCTATCCGAATTTGGTTGGAAGCACGCCTGCCCACGCTTCTAGCCAACCAGATGCCGAAAGGCCGCCACCACCTGTTCGTAGACCTTGCGCTTGAACGGCACGATGAGGTCCGGCAGCTCCTGCATCGGCCGCCACGCCCATTGATCGAATTCGGCCTTGTGGCCGCCCGGCGGCGGGTTGATCTCAATCTCGCTCTCGTCGCCCTCGAAGCGATAGGCGAACCATTTTTGCGTCTGGCCGCGATAGCGCCCCTTGAAGGCGACGCCGACCAGATGCGGCGGCAGGTCGTAGTTGATCCAGTGCGGCGCCTCGGCAAGCAGCGACACGCTGCGCATGCCGGTTTCCTCGTAAAGCTCCCGCTCCGCCGCGTTAAGCGGCTCCTCGCCCTTGTCGATGCCGCCCTGCGGCATCTGCCAGAGTTTCGTGGTGCCGGAAAACTCGCTGTCCGGCTCGGCGATGCGGTGTCCGACCCAGACCAGGCCGGCGCTGTTCAAGATCATCAGTCCGACGAGGGCAGCGTCTCGGGATCGATCATTTTCTTGGACATTCCTGGATTGCGGTATCGGCGAGAGACCGATGATTAGAGCAATTCCAGGAAAAGTGCGAAACGGTTTTCCGTCCGGAATTGCGTTGAAAACAAACAGATAGAGCGGTTCTTCGTTTCCATGAAACGGTGAACCGCTCTAGCCTTTCTGCGGGTCGATGGCGACAGCGGAAATCGGCACGATCTCGATGCCGCGCTTCTTCGCCTCGGCGACCCAGGACGTGACCGTGTCGACGGTGATGTCGAAAGCCGAGCCGATGCCGACGGCACTGCCCTTGGCCCGCGCCGTGGCTTCCAGACTGTCCAGCTTCTTGAGGATTTCGCCGCGATCCTGCACCGCGTCGATCGCCATGTCGCCGGCGACGAACGGCACGCCGTCCTTCAGCGCGAGTTCGGGCGCCAGGCTTCGCGCGGACGAGCCGTCGTCGACATAGGCAAGCCCTCGCTTGCCGAGCTCGGCCATGAACGGACCCATCGCGTTTGCGTCGGCCGAGAAGCGCGCGCCCATATAGTTCATGACGCCGGTATAATTGGTCGTCCTGGACAGCGCCCAGTGCAGGCTCTTCAGATTCTCGTCCGGGCTTGCCGAGACCGTCAGCGTGTTGCGCCCCGGATTGACGTTCGGATAGTCGAACGGCTCAAGCGGTACCTGCATGACGATCTCATGCCCGCTCTGCCGCGCCACCTTCATCCAGCGGTCGATGCTGTTGCCCTGCGGGGCAAACGCCAGCGTCACCTCGGGCGGCAGTTTGGCGATCGCCGCCTGCGTCCCGGTCTGCGAGACGGAGAGCCCGCCGATGACGATCGCCACGCGCGCGCCGCGCGCGCCCGACCATGGCCGGGCATAGACGTCGAACGGCCGCCTGCCGTCGGCGGAGCGGACCGGCAGCGGACCGCCCTCGCTGGCCTCGATCAGCGCCCTGTCCGGAAGATGCGCGACCTTCAGATTCTGCCCGAGCGCGGAGGGGTCGCGGATGACGATCCCGGCTTTGGGTGGACCGTCGCCGTCTTCGGTCTGGACATGGATGATCTGCGGGCCGCCGCTCTTCATCGGCGTGCTCGCATTGGGATTCGCCCGCGCCGTTTCAGCCGATGCTGATGCCGGCGCCGGCGCCGGAGCTGGCGCTGGCGCCACGGTCACCTTCGGCGTCGAAACGGCCATCTCTTCCGGCTTGCGGAAAGGTTTTTCACGCAATGCGATCGCACCGGAAATGCCGACCACGGCGAGGATGGCGACCGCCGCGCCAAGCGTGCCGGCGCTGATGCCGCGCCAAGCAAGGCGCTGAGGCCGGAGCGTCTGTCCGAGCGGGCGTTCGATATCCTTGCCGATGTCAGCCAAGCCGCATCCCCAAGCCCGTGGCGCGGCTGACCGCATTGTCAGCGCTCACGAGCGAATTCAACCCTCGGCGCCCCGGCGCCTCATCCCCGAATCAAACTGCCGGAACCTCGCGGTCCCGGCAGCATCGCATCGCTTCGGTCGGTCGGCCAGAGCGATATGCTCCGGTCAATCCCGCCTTTACTGGTTCAGCACAGCCTTGTCCGGGTTCGGCGGGAAGGCCGGATCGGTCTTTTGGCCACGCAGCAGCTGTTCGGCATAGATCAGCTGCAGGTCGTCCTTCGGCTCCGGCGGCACATAGGCGGCCGAGCCCGAGCCGGTTGCACCCTCGTCGGCACCCTTGATGTGGCCCTTGAGGTCGGATTCGCCGCGGGTCAGGTCCCTGCCCTGCAGGTCCGGCGGCAGCGGCTGCTCGACCTTGATGTCGGGCGTGATGCCCTTGCCCTGGATCGACTTGCCCGACGGCGTGTAATAGAGCGCCGTGGTGAGCCTGAGCGCGCCATTCTCGCCGAGCGGGATGATGGTCTGCACCGAGCCCTTGCCGAAGGACTGCGAGCCCACCACCGTGGCGCGGCGCAGATCCTGCAGCGCGCCGGCGACGATCTCGGACGCGCTCGCCGAGCCGCCATTGACCAGCACGATCAGCGGCTTGCCGCCGATGTCGTCGTTCTGCTTCGGCTTGGCGTCGAAGCGGGTGACGTCCTTCGGGTCGCGGCCGCGGGTCGAAACGATCTCGCCGCGCTTCAGGAAGGCGTCCGACACGCTGACCGCCTGGTCGAGCAGGCCGCCCGGATTGAGGCGCAGGTCGAGCACATAGCCCTTCAGCTTGTCGTTCGGCACCTGCTTCTTGATGTTCTCGATGGCGTTCTCGAGATCGTCGTAGGTCTTCTCGGTGAAGGAGGTGATCTTCATGTAGCCGACGTCGTTCTCGACCCGGAACTTGACCGCCTTGACCTTGATGATGTCGCGCACGACCGTCAGCTCGATCGGCTTGTCGGCGCCCTGGCGCAGGATGGTGAGCTTGATCGGCGTGTTGACCGGGCCGCGCATCTTCTCGACCGCGTCGTTGAGGGTGAGGCCGCGCACCTCTTCGCCGTCGATCTTGGCGATATAGTCGCCGGCAAGCACGCCCGCCTTGGCGGCCGGCGTGTCGTCGATCGGCGTGATCACCTTGACCAGGTCGTTCTCCATGGTGACCTCGATGCCGAGGCCGCCGAACTCGCCCTTGGTCTGCACGCGCATATCCTGCGCCTGCTCGGCGTTCATGTAGGAGGAGTGCGGATCGAGCGAGGCGAGCATGCCGTTGATGGCGTTCTCGACCAGCGACTTGTCGTCCGGCGGCGTCACATATTGCGCGCGCACGCGCTCGAAGATGTCACCGAAGATCGCCAGCTGCTTGTAGGTCTCGGAGCCCGCAGCATTCGCCGCCGAGCCGGGTGCGCCGTAGACCAGGCTCATTGCCGATGCGCCCATCAGCGCGCCGGCAAACAGAAGCGACAATTTCCGCATCATTTCACGTCCTTCCAGAAAATCGGTCCGCCCACCAGGGTGCCGGATCGACGGGTTTTCCATCCTTGCGGAACTCAACATAGAGTTCCGGCGTCGCATTTCCATTCTGCGAGGCCGAAGTGCTCGCCACCCGGGCCTCTCCCATCGCGCCGACCGGTTCTCCTGCGAGCACCGACTGTCCGGTCGCGACGCTGATTCTGCTCATCCCCGCCAGGACGACATGATACCCGTCGCCGGCATTGAGGATCAAGAGTTGACCATAGGAGCGAAACGGCCCCGCATAAAGCACGTTTCCGTCCGCCGGCGCGGTGACGATGGCCCCCGATTGTGTCGCAACCATGTCACCCTGCATCATGGCGCCATTGCCGTCGTCCGTTCCGAACCGCCTTTTGATCTTGCCGATGACCGGCAGCGCGATCTGGCCCTGCAGCGCCGCGAACGGGGCGGAAGCGGTCAAACGGTTGCCCTCCGGCACCGGCAGCGCGGCCGGTTCGGTCATGGAGGCCGTTCTGTCGCCATCCGCCGATTTCCGCTCGGCCGCGCTGGCCTGCTCGGCCGCCTTGCGCGCCTTGTCGGCCTCGAGCGAGGCGATGAGGTCCTTCAGGCTGCTGGCCTTGGCCGCCAGCTGCTGCGAGCGCTGCTGCTCGGCCGCGAGTGCCGCTTCGGTATCGGCCTGCAGCTTCCGCTTAGCCTCGAGCAGCATGGTCAACCGCTTCTTCTCCGCCGTCTGCTCGGTGACGGCAGCGGTGAGCCGCCCCCGTTCGGCCTCGATCGAGGCGGTCACCCGGGTCTGTTCCTTGAGATCGGCGAGCAGCCTGTCGGTCTGCTGGCGCAATTCCGGCACCACGGCGCCGAGCAGGATGGCGCTGCGCACCGACGACAGCGCGTCCTCCGGCTTGACCAGGATCGCCGGCGGCGGGTTGAGCCCCATGCGCTGCAAAGCGCCAAGCACTTCGGCGAGCACGTCGCGGCGCGCGACGAGCGAGGCGTGCAGCTTCTCTTCCTCCGCCTTCAGCCCTTCCAGCTTGGCGCCGATGTCCTCGATGTCCTGGCCGAGCTTCTGCGCGGTCATGGCCGACTGGATGAGCGCCGCGCTGATCGAGGCATGGTCCTTCTTGACCGTCGCGACGTCGGCGGCAAGCTTGGCAAGCCGCTCGGACGACAAGGTGATTTCCTTGGAAACCTGCTCGTATTCGGCCCGGCTCTGGTCGGGATCGGGCGCGCGATCGAGCGTGTTTTCCACCGCCTGGGCCGGCCCGAGCGCAATCAGCGCGGCGACAAGTGTCAAGCCGCAGCGGCTGCGCCAGGCACGCATTCTCGAATTCCAGCCTTCAGACATCAGGCCTCGACTCTAATCGCCGCTTCGTTAACGAACCATCAACCATGTTGGAGGAGCCCCAACCATTGGGATGATGTGGAGTGCCATTGGGGCGGAAATCCGGAGAATACGTGTCTCCTAGTTCCCCGACACAGGGATTTTGAAAGGTTGCCGTTTGTCTTGGTGCAAGATTTTCCGTTCATTTTCGTGAAATCAGCACAAACGGCGGGGATTGGTTGAAGCCGCCCCAACGTCGTCATTCTATGGCGGAGCAAGGAGCGAAGCGACGCGCGCAGACCATAGAATCCATTCCGTGACTTCGAAGCGTTGCTGCGGTGCAGAATTCTGCTCCGTTGCACTCCTTGGCGAAGGTAACGGAATGGATTCTAGGGTCTGCGCGGTACGCTTCGCTTCCCGCTCCGCCCTAGAATGACGAGGGATAGGCGTTTCGGCCAATCTCCAATGCATGGCCACCTGCCAACGCAAACAGAGCCTGGGAGCCGCCCTCGTGCGGGCGCCGTATCACGATCGATGATACGGATGCCCCGCCAGGATGGTCGCGATGCGATAGAGCTGCTCGCCGAGCATGACGCGAACCAGCTGATGCGGCCAGGTCAGCGCTCCGAACGACAGCACCAGATCGGCCTCCTCGCGCAAGGATTTGTCATGGCCGTCGGCGCCGCCGATCGCGATGACCAGCGCTTTGCGGCCGCCGTCGCGCAACTGGCCGATTCGTGCCGCCAGATCCTCGGAGGACAGCGACTTGCCGCGTTCGTCGAGCAAGATGAGCACGGTGCCCTGCTGCAGCTGGGCCTCAAGCTTCTGGCCCTCCTCGCGGCGGCGTTCGTCGGCGCTCTGGCCGCGGCTCTCGGGGGTCTCGACGATGCCGGCAAATTCCAGCCCGACCGCGGGCCCGCTTTTGGCGAAGCGCTCGAAATAGCGGCCGGCCAGTTCTCTCTCGGGGCCGGTCTTCATCCGGCCCACGGCATGAACGGTAATCTTCATCCTCGCCTCGGCGAGCCGTCGATCGCTACCGGACCGGAACGGTCACGGCATGCGATACGGCTCAGTGCAAGGTCTCTTCCTCGAGGTCCGGCGCCTGCCACATCTTTTCGAGATTGTAGAATTCGCGGACTTCGGGACGGAAGACATGGACGATGATGTCGCCCGAATCGATCAGAACCCAGTCGGCGCTGGCCAGCCCCTCGACGCGCGCCATGCCGAGACCGGCATCCTTGAGCGCCTTGAGGAGATGATCGGCGACAGCCGAGACATGACGGTGCGATCGGCCCGACGCGATCACCATATAGTCGCCGAGGCTCGATTTACCCTGGATGTCGATTGAGACGATGTTTTCGGCCTTGGAGTCTTCCAGACTGGCAAGGACTGTCTTGATGGCGAGGGAGGCAGCATCGCTTCCGCTGATCCCGGCCGGCGAAGGCACGATGTCGGCCTTCTTCCGCAGTGCTGTTCTCAGTGTGTTTCCTTTCCCAATAAGAACAACCAAATCACCCCGCAAATCAGGTGACACCACTTAGATAGGCAGAGTTCCATTGCAGTTTCAAGACGGGCGTCCTTTCAGGGGAAGTCGCGCATCGGCGCTCGCCTGCTCAAGGAAGGCTGGAAAGATCGGAACTCCTGGCCGCCGCACGGGTTATCGGCTCACCGGACAAAGGGGACTTCACCATGCCGACAGACCCGCAAGACGCACTTCTCATCGTCCAGGCCGGGCTTGCGCAGCTCTCTACGCTCATCGTTTCCTATTCCTTCTCGGCAGTCGGCGCCGTCATCCTTCTGATTGCCGGCTATTTCGTCGCCGGCCTTGCCGAGCGCTCGATCTTCGCCGGCCTCGGCCACATCCACGGCTTCGACGCGACGCTTCGCCATTTCTTCTCGAAGATCGTCCGCTACGCCATCCTGATCCTCGTCGTCATCATGGTGCTCGGCCAGTTCGGCGTGCAGACCGCTTCCATCATCGCCGCCATCGGCGCCGTCGGTCTGGCCATCGGGCTGGCGCTGCAGGGCACGCTGCAGAACATCGCCGCCGGCATCATGCTCCTGGCGCTGCGGCCGTTCCGCATCGGCGAATCCGTCGAGGTCGGCTCGGTCGCCGGCACGGTCGAGGAGATCGGCCTGTTCGCGACCAAGCTGCGCACCGTCGAAGGCGTCTACATCCTGGCGCCCAATTCGACTTTATGGAATCAGCCGGTGCGCAACTTCACCCGCAATGGTGTCCGCCGCACCGACATCACGCTCAGCATCGGGTCGTGGAACGATATCGACCGCGGACAGAAGACGCTGCTTGCCGCCGCCAGTGCCGAGAGGCGCATCCGGCGAGAGCCCGCGCCGATCGCCTTCGTGGCGAGCCTGGGTGAAGCAACGGTTTCCCTGACCTTGCGCTACTGGACGTCGGCGGCGGACTACTTCGCCACCCAGATCGACATGACCAAGCGCGCCAAGCAGGCCTTCGACAGCGAGGGCATCTCGATCCCGCTGCCGCCGCCCGAGGCGCCGCCGCCGGGAGCCCGCAAGCAATAGCCGGTTCAATTCTCTTGGGACTGTTCATCCGGCCCAAAAGCGAGCTCCACCGGCAGCGGCGTCTGTGCCGACATCGGCGCGAAGCTGCCGGTGGCCGCGGCGGGCGTTGGCCGCGCGGCAAACACGCGCCACAGCACGAACAGGCAGAACGCCGAAGCGATTGTGATGCCGACATAGATGAAGGTTTCGGTGCCGAAGACGGCCGAAAGCACCGTCACGATGCCGGGCACGATGAAGCCGGACAGCGACCAGGCAAAGAGCAGCGAGCTCGAGAGCGCCAGCAGCTCTTCCTTCCTGGCGCGGTCGGCGGCATGCGCGCTGGACAGCGAATAGATCGATTCCGAGGCTCCGTCCCAGATCAGATAGATCACCACCAGCGCCATCAGCGCGCCGCCGTCGAAGGCGATGGCGAGCAGGCTCGCCATCACCGCGAGCGCCGCCGCGCCCGCCAGCACATAGCGCCGGTCGGTGCGGTCCGAGAGCCAGCCGAGCGGTATCTGCAGGATCAGCGTGCCGACCGGCATCGCCGACAGAAGCAGCGCCACATCCGCCTGGCTGTAGCCCTTGGCCGTGGCGTGGATTGGCGCGAAACCGGAAATGATCATCGACAGCCCGCCCACCGCCAGCATGCCGACGACGCCGACCGGCGAGATCTTCCAGGCCTGACCGAGCGCCACTGAAGCCGCCTGCGGCGCGGGCGGCTGGGCAAGCCGCGTCATGCCCACCGGCAGGATCGAGAGCGCGGTGAAGGCGATGCCGATCAGCGGCACCGCCGCCGTATGGATGTCGACTGCGGCGAGCGTCGCATAGCCGACGCCCAATCCGCCGATATAGGCGACGTAGAACACGGCCATCACCCGGCCGCGTACGGCGTTCGGCAAGGCGTCGTTGAGCCAGCTCTGCGCGACGATGAAGAGGCCGCAGATGGCAAAGCCGTAGAGCGCCCGCGCCGCGATCCACAGCAGCGGCATCGGCCCGGCGCCGATCGCCACGTTGGAGAGCGCGATCAGCGCCGAAAGCACCATGAACGCGCGGGCATGGCCAACTCTCTTGACGAGAGGCCCGGTCAGGATGCAGCCGGCAAGCCCGCCGGCCGAAAGGCCGGTGACGATCAGTCCGGCCCAGGTCGGATCGAAGCCGTCGGCGCCGAGCCGCACGGGAATGAAGGCGAACATCAGCCCGTTGCCGATCGCGATCAGCGCCATCGACACGATGACGCTGGCAATGGCGATCAGCGGCGCCGATTGCGCGCCCGGATCGGTCGTGGCTTGGTTCTGCTGGAGCATGCTGGCTCCAGCTTGGCTGATCGGCGAATGAAAGGCCGCTGTAAAAGCGACATGGCGCGCCTTCTCCTTCTCCCCTTGTGGAAGAAGGGGTAGCTCTACCCCTTCGCCGCGTTGCGGATCGCGGTGGAAGAGAGCGACGAGCGCGGGCCGTGGATGAAGGTCCAGGCCGGCGCCCGCATGCGGGCAAGCCGCGGCGCGTCACCCTCGTCGACGCGGGCATAATCGAAGGTCTTCGCGACGACCGACGACAGGAAGGAGAGCGTGGCGCCCGGGCGGTCGATGACCGCGATCGGGAAGGTCAGCACGATCTCGCGCCAGCGCTGCCAGTGATGGAAATCGCGCAAACTATCCGCGCCCATGATCCAGACGAAGTCGACGCCGGGATTGCGGGCCTTGACCATCGCCAGCGTGTCTGCAGTGTAGCGGACGTGATGCGTCGCCTCGAAGGCGGTGACCTTGATCTTCGGATTGCGGGCGATCTTTTCCGACAGCGCGATGCGCTCGGCAAGCGGCGCCAGCTCGCGGGCACTCTTCAGCGGATTGCCGGGCGTCACGATCCACCAGAGCTGATCGAGCGCCAGCCTTCTCAACGCGATCTCGGCGACCAGCGCATGGCCGGCATGCGGCGGATTGAACGAGCCGCCGAACAGGCCGACGGCAAGGCCCTTCCCGGCATGCGGCATTTTGAGGTATCGGGCGGGGACGGGCAGCTCGGGCTGGGAAAGCATGTGCTAGGCACCCCCCTCTGCCCTGCCCGTCCTCCGCAGCAGCTGCGCTGCAGCTACGGAGGGTAGACCGGGCATCTCCCACTCAAGGGGAGAGAGTTCGTTCGCAGGCGCAAATCTTGCAGCGTCGGCGATTGGCGAAGCCCTAAATGCCAGCTGATCTCCCCCCTGAGGGCAGGACAATCGCATATGGCGTTCCCCCACTCCGTCTCGGCTTCGCCGAGCCACCTCTCCCCCACATTCGTGGGGGAGAGGAAACGCCAACCGCGAAGGTCGCGGCCTTTGAAAGGCTCGGATTTCCTCTCCCCCATGGACATGGGGGAGAGGTGGCCGCGCAGCGGCCGGAGTGGGGGGCTGGCACCGCCATATGCGATTGCCCTGCCCTTGTGGGGGAGATGTCCGGTCCACCCTCCGTAGCTGCAGCGCAGCTGCTGCGGAGGACGGGCAGGACAGAGGGGGTGCCTGGGCGCAAGCTTCAAGCCCTTGGGGCAAACGGCTTCAAGGCCGCACCTGTCCCGACCCGCGCACGCGGTATTTGAACGAGGTCAGCTGCTCGACGCCGACCGGCCCGCGCGCGTGCATCTTGCCGGTGGCTATGCCGATTTCGGCGCCCATGCCGAACTCGCCGCCATCGGCGAACTGCGTCGAGGCGTTGTGCAGCAGGATCGCAGAATCGATCTCGTTGAAGAATTTTTCGACCGCTTGCTGATCCTCGGCGATGATCGCCTCGGTATGGTGCGACGAGAAGGTTTCGATATGCTCTATCGCGCCGGCGACGCCGTCGACCAGCTTCACCGCGATGATGGCGTCGAGATATTCCGTCACCCAGTCGGCATCGGTCGCCGGGCTAGCGTCCGAGAAAGCCTGCATCACCTCGCTGTCGGCATGAACTTCGCAGCCGGCCGCGCGCAGCGCCTCGAGGATCGGCACCAAATGGGTGGACGCGACCGCGCGGTCGACCAGCAGCGTCTCGGCCGCGCCGCAGACCCCGGTGCGCCGCATCTTGGCGTTGACCGCAATTTTGACCGCCATGTCGAGCTTCGCCGAGCGGTCGACATAGAGATGGCAGACGCCTTCGAGATGGGCGAAGACCGGCACCCGTGCCTCGTTCTGCACGCGCCCGACGAGGCTTTTTCCCCCGCGCGGGATGATGACGTCGAGATTGCCGCTCAAGCCTTTGAGCATCTCGCCGACGGCGGCGCGGTCGGTCGTCGGCACCAGCTGGATGGCATCCTCGGGGAGGCCCGCCGCCTTCAATCCCTCGGCCATGCAGGCATGGATCGCCGACGACGAATTGATCGAATCCGAGCCGCCGCGCAGGATCACCGGATTTCCCGCTTTCAGGCAAAGCGCGCCGGCATCGGCCGTCACGTTGGGCCGGCTTTCATAGATGACGCCGATGACGCCGAGCGGCGTGCGCACGCGTTCGATATGAAGGCCGTTCGGGCGATCCCATTCGGCAATGACGTCGCCGACCGGGTCCTCGAGCGCGGCGATCTCGCGGATGCCGTCGGCCATCGCCTTGATGCGCGACGGCGTCAGCTTCAGCCGGTCCATGAAGGACGCCGAAAGCCCCGCCTCGGAACCGTTCGACATGTCGATGGCGTTGGCCTCGAGGATCGCCTGCTCGTTGCGGAGGATGGCGTCGGCCATGGCGGCCAAAGCATCATTCTTGGCCGCGGTCGCGGCGACGGCCAACGGTCGGGCAGCGGCGCGGGCGCGGCGGCCGATATCGGTCATCAGCGCTATCGTATCTTCCCCGGATTTTTCATGCAGCTTCAGCATGTTTCATCCTCCGCTCACTCTTCGTTTTTTCGCAATTCCGGACGGAAAACCGCGTCACACTTTTCCTGGAATTGCTCTAGTCGTCGGCCAATACGTGGTCGCCGGCAAGGCTCACCACAAGGTCGTCGCGATGGATCATCGCCGAGCGTGCCTCATAGCCGAGCACATTTTCGATCTCGGCCGTCTTCAAGCCCGCGATCCTTACGGCATCGGCGGCATCATAGGCAACCAGGCCGCGCGCGATCTCGCGGCCCTCGGGCGACAGGATCGCCACCGTGTCGCCGCGCGAGAAGTTGCCGCTGACGAGCTTGACGCCGGCCGGCAGCAGCGACTTGCCCGACTTCAGCGCGCCGACGGCGCCGGCGTCGACGGTCAGCCGGCCGGCCGGCTCGAGCTGCCCGGCGATCCAGGTTTTATAGCCCTTCACCGGACTGGCGCTCGGCTTGAAGAAAGTCGCGCGCTCGCCGCGCTCGATCGCCATCAGCGGCGACAGCCGCGTGCCAGCGGTGATGATCATCGCCGTGCCGGCGGCGTTGGCGATCTTGCCGGCGTCGAGCTTTGTCCGCATGCCGCCGCGCGACAATTCGGATGCCGCCGCCCCCGCCATTGCCTCGATGTCGGGGGTGATGCGGTCGACCACCGGAATGAATTTTGCCCCCGGATCCTTGGCCGGGGGAGCAGTGTAAAGCCCGTCGATATCGGAGAGCAGCACCAGCAGATCGGCGCCCATCATGGTCGCCACCCGCGCGGCGAGCCGGTCGTTGTCGCCATAGCGGATTTCGGAGGTCGCCACCGTGTCGTTCTCGTTGATGACCGGCACCGCCTTCATCTTGAGCAGCGTCGAGATCGTGGCGCGCGCATTGAGGTAGCGGCGCCGTTCCTCGGTGTCGCCGAGGGTCAAGAGGATCTGACCCGATTTCAGCCCGCCCTTGCCGAGCGCGTCCGACCAGGCCCCGGCAAGCGCGATCTGGCCGACGGCGGCCGAGGCCTGGCTCTCCTCGAGCTTCAGCGCGCGCTTGCCGAGCCCGAGGATGGTGCGGCCGAGCGCGATCGCGCCGGACGAAACGACCATCACCTCTGCACCGGCATTGGCAAGCACCGCGATGTCGTCGGCTAAAGAGGTCAGCCAGTCGCGCTTCAGGCCGCTGGCGCGGTCGACCAGCAGCGCCGAGCCGATCTTCACCGTGATGCGCCGGTATGACTTCAGCGATTTCATGGGCTTTGCTGCCAGCGCGTGTCGACGGGAGCGGGAACGGCGTCGCGCGCTTCGGCGACCACCGCCATCAGCGCGCGCTGAACAGCCTCGACGCCTTCGCCGGTGACCGCTGACAACAACATCGGCGCGCGGCCGGCTGCGCGCTTCAGCGACGCCGCCTTCTTCTTGCGGGCCTCCGCGTCGAGGATGTCGACTTGGGAAAGCGCGACGATCTCGGTCTTCTCGGCCAGCCCATGGCCATAGGCTTCGAGCTCGGCGCGCACGGTCTTGTAGGCCTTGCCGGGATTCTCCTCCAGCGCCGAAACCAGGTGCAAGAGCACGCGCGTGCGCTCGACATGGCCAAGGAAGCGGTCGCCGATGCCGACGCCCTCATGCGCGCCCTCGATCAGGCCGGGAATATCGGCCAGCACGAATTCGCGACCGTCGATGCGGGCGACGCCGAGGCCCGGATGGAGCGTGGTGAACGGATAATCGGCGATCTTCGGTTTCGCCGCGGTGACGGCGGCAAGGAAGGTAGACTTGCCTGCATTGGGCATGCCGACAAGGCCGGCGTCGGCGATCAGCTTGAGCCTGAGCCAGATGCTCAGCTCCTCGCCAGGCAGTCCGGGATTGGCGCGGCGCGGCGCCTGGTTGGTCGAGGTCTTGAAATGCTGGTTGCCGAAGCCGCCATTGCCGCCTTTGGCGAGCAGGAAGCGCTGGCCGACGACGGTCAAATCGCAGATCAGCGTCTCATTGTCCTCGGCAAAGACCTGGGTGCCGGCCGGCACTTTCAGCGTGATGTCGGCGCCCTTGCCGCCGGTCATGTTGCGGCCCATGCCGTGCATGCCGGTCTTGGCCTTGAAATGCTGCTGGTAGCGGTAGTCGATCAGCGTGTTCAGCCCGTCGACCGCTTCCGCCCAGACATCGCCGCCGCGGCCGCCATCGCCGCCGTCCGGCCCGCCGAATTCGATGAACTTCTCGCGTCGGAACGACACCGAACCGGCGCCGCCGTCGCCGGAACGGATGTAAACTTTGGCCTGGTCGAGGAATTTCATCGGATTTTCGAGGTTTCTGCTGATTGCTTTGCGCGATTGCTCTAAACCAAGGCGGGGCCAAGGGCGAGGCTGTTTTGCGACGAAAGCGCTGGCACACGCTTTTGCGCACGCGGGAAACACGCCGGCACCGGCCGATTGCGAATGATCCCGCGCGACGATCGTTTCCGGTTCTCGCGGTTCTGCGTTGGTGTTGGAGTACCGGAATGAAGCTCGTCACCTACAACATCCAGTACGGCATCGGCCTCGACGGCCAGTACGATGTCGGCCGCATTACCGACGCCGTGCGCGGCGCCGATGTCATCGCCTTGCAGGAGGTGACCCGCAACAACCCGCGCAACGGCGACCACGACATGGTGGCCGAGATCGGCGAGGCGCTGCCTGACTATTTTGCCGCCTATGGCAGCAATTTCGAGGTCAACATCGGCTCGCGCCTGGATGCCGGCCGCGCCGTCACCAGGACCTTCCAGCTCGGCAACATGGTGTTGTCGAAGACGCCCATTCATCTGTCGCGCAATCTCCTTCTGCCGCGCAGCCGCAGTCTGGAAAGGATGAACTTCCAGCGCGGCGCGCTCGAGGCGCTGATCGAGACGCCGCTCGGTTTCATCCGCTTCTATTCCACCCATCTCGACCACCGCAGCCCCGTCGAGCGCCAGGGCCAGATCCGTTTCCTGCGCCAGCGCCTCTTGAACTATGCGCTGGAAGGCGGGGGCCTTTCCGGCATTCCCGAGATCGGTCTGCCGGACCTGCCCTACCCGGAGGCCTTTATCGTCATGGGCGACTTCAACATGCTGCCCGGATCGCCCGAATATGTCGAACTCGCCGGACGTCCGGACCATGAGTTCGGCATGCCGCTGACCGCCGATCTCGCAGTCGACGTCGCCCAGCGCCTCGACGTTTCCGGCCTGTTCACCTGGGTCGACCCCAAGCGCCCCGATGATGCCGACCGACACAAACGCATCGACTATGTCTTCACCAGCGCTTCGCTCGCCGGCTCGCTGAGGCGCCTGTGGGTCGACCGGCAGGCGCGTGGGTCGGATCACCTGCCGGTCTGGGCCGAGTTGAGCTGAGCTCAACCCGCGCAGAGCGCCCCTCATCCGGCCGCTTCGCGGCCACCTTCTCCCCGAGGGGAGAAGAGGCTGGCGCCGGCGCCTCAAACTCCTCTCTCCTTGGGGAGAGGTCGGATTGCCCCGAATTGCTTTTCGCAATTCGGCTGGCAATCCGCGTGAGGGGGCGCTTGCTCAGCCTTCTGAACCAATCATCAAAAATGCACCCAGTTCCGCAGGCTGTTCCAGGTCTTCCTGTCCAAGCGGTAGCGCTCGACCGGCACCTGGCCGGCGACGATCGAGTTCAGCATGCCCTGGCCGGCATACTGGAAGCCGCACTTGTGGATGACGCGGCGCGAGGCCGGATTGATGACCCTGGTCGAGGCATGCAGCACCTGGATCGAGGTCTTCTGGAAGGCAAGGTCGACCAGCGCATGCGCGGCTTCCGTCGCATAGCCGCGCTTCCAGTAGGGCTCGCCGATCCAGTAGCCCAGCTCCAGCCCGCGATCGGTGGTGTTCAACCCCGCGCAGCCGACGAAGGTGCCGGTGCCGGCGAGCGTCAGCGCATAGACGATGCCGGCGCGGCGCGATGAGGCCATGGCGAGGAAGGCGCGGGCCTCGGCTTCGCCGTAAGGATGCGGCATGCGGGCCAGCATTTCGGCGACGTGACGGTTGTCGGCCAGAGCCACCAGTTGCTCGAGATCGCTCTCGCGCGGAGCGCGCATGACCAGACGCTCGGTGGCGAGCACAGGGCAATCGATCGCGTAACTTTCGTCGTCGGTGTCTTCCGCTTCGGCAACCATTTTAGTCCTCCAGGAAAGAAAAATGAAAAAGGAGAGATGGAAGCCCATCTCTCCTGATCCTTTTCCTGGCCTGGCCAGACACCGGTTCCCGAGATGGGCGCCGGTGTTATGGTGCGGAACCGGCTACTCCGCTGCTTTGGTAATCGGGTTTACCGACACGTAGGTTCGGCCGTTGGCTTTCTTGTTGAAGGCGACTGCGCCGGCTTCGAGCGCAAAGAGGGTGTGGTCCGTGCCCATGCCAACGTTGGTGCCCGGATGCCATTGCGTGCCGCGTTGACGGATGATGATGTTGCCGGCGATGACGGCTTCGCCGCCGAACTTCTTCACGCCGAGCCGCTTGGAGTGCGAGTCGCGACCGTTGCGCGACGAACCGCCAGCTTTCTTGTGTGCCATCTAACTAACTCCGATACGCCTCGAAGGGCGTTTGAAAGGTCTTATGAACGCGTTCGCGTTCCGTTTCAAGTCCGATCCGGCGACGTTTGCGCCGGATCTGCCTTACTTCTTCGCCAGCTCCTTGGCCTGCTCGCGCCAGTCCTTGATCTGGTCGGCGCTGAACGGCATGTACTCGTCGATCTTGGCGACATCCTTGTCGGTGAGCTTGGCCAGCTGCGCGAAGGTGACGATGCCCTGCTCGGCGAGGTCCTTCGCCGCGACCGGGCCGATGCCCTTGATCACGGTGAGGTCGTCCGGCTCGCCCTTCGGCGCCTTGAACAGCGGCGCGGCCTTGGCCTCTTCCTTCGGCGCAGCCTCAGCCTTGGCTTCCTTCTTGGCCTTGGTCTCTTTCGGCGCGGCTTCGGCCTTCGCCTCGGCGGCGACTTCCGCCTTGGCTTCGGGCGCCTTGGCCTCAGCCCTGGCTTCCGGCTTGGCGGCGGCCTTCTTCGACGGCTTGGCGCCACCCAGCAGGATCTCGGAGATCCTGACGGTGGTCAGCAGCTGGCGGTGGCCGATCTTGCGGCGCGAATTCTGGCGGCGGCGCTTCTTGAAAGCGATGACGGTGCGGTTCTTGCCCTGCTCAACGACTTCCGCCGTGACCAAAGCGCCATCGACGAACGGCGCGCCGAAGGTGACGTTCTCGCCCTCGCCATGCGCGAGTACCTGGCCGATCTCGACGATCTCGCCGACCTTGGCTTCGAGTTTTTCGATCTTCAAGAGATCGTTGGCGGCGACGCGATATTGCTTGCCGCCCGTTTTGATGACTGCGAACATTTTTTGCCTTTCGCTGTTCGGTCGGCCTCGATGAACCGCCTCAGGCGGTCCGGCCGTCTTTTTGTCAGTCTGCGGGTTCAAAAAACAAGCGGCGCGGAGAAGCCCCCACGCCGAATGCGGGCTGTCCCTAACCGAAGGTTGCGCGGAAGTCAAGGCAAGCCGACCATACCTTGAGATACCCTGAGCGACGTTGCCGGCAAAGCTCGGCCTGTCGCGGCGCTGTCGCTTTTCGCGGAAGCGGGAAATCGGTCGAATAGGGCCTTGTAACTCCTGCGGTCAGCCGTTATCTAGTGCGCCGCGCCGGCAACGGCCGACCATGACCTCGCGGAGAGGTGGCAGAGTGGTCGAATGCACCGCACTCGAAATGCGGCATACTCGCAAGGGTATCGGGGGTTCGAATCCCTCCCTCTCCGCCATTTAGCTTCCATAATAATCGTTTCCTTTCAAAAGCTTCCTTGTTGCGCTTGACCAGCGCGAAGCGAAACTTATCTTAGACTGTGTAACAAACTGTGTAACATTAGAGAAAGATAATGCGACGTTCCGCAGCGCCAAAGCCGCATAAACGTGAAGGCATCTGGTATCTCGTCCGCAGGGTGCCGAAGGAATTCGCGGCGTTTGATCGCCGCTGCCTAGTACGCATTTCCACGGGCGTCGCCGTGGCTGACGATCCCCGCGGTGTACGGGCGCGAGATGCAGTGCTAAGCCTCGGCGCGGGGCTGGAGGCGTATTGGCGTAGACTGCGGGAAGGCCAATCCGCCGAGGCGGGGCTGCGTTTCGAAGCCGCGAGGAAGCGCGCGCGGTCATTTGGATTGGCCTATCGCTCTAACGAGGAACTAGCAGCGGGGCCGCTCGACGAACTCATGGCCCGTATCAAGCTGCTCCTCGACAAAAAATCGATCGAGGACGCGCAGGACGTCTCGGCCGTCATGGGTGGGGAGAAGCGGCCAGCGGTCCGCCTGAGCGGTCTTATCAAGGAATTCGAGACGATCGAGCAACAGAACTTGCTGACCATGTCGCCTAACCAAATCAAGAAATGGCGTAACCCCAAAAAGCGCGCAGTTGCCAATCTGGTTGGAGTCATTGGCGACAAGGAGATCGCAAGCCTCACTCGGGACGACGCAATCGCGTTCCGCGAGTGGTGGCAAAAGCGGATCGTTGAGGATGGACTTGATATCGGTACGGCCAACAAGGACATCGGCCATGTTTCGAAAATGCTGCGCGTCGTCGATCTGACTCACCAGCTCAAGCTGGAGCCGGTTTTTCGAAACCTGCGTCTTTCCGGCGCCGTCCCCGGGCAACGCGCTGCGTTCACAGCGGAGTTCATTCAGGAGAAGATACTCGCTGAAGGCGCGCTCGACGGACTCAATGACGAAGCCCGCCATCTAATCTATGTGATTGCCGATACCGGACTCAGGCTTTCTGAAGCGGCAAACCTCACCACCGAAACAATCCACCTCGATCAAGAAATCCCGCATGTGCGGGTGCGCCCCAATGGCCGTCGCTTGAAGACCGGTCATTCAGCCCGTGACATTCCCTTGGTTGGCGGCGCACTTGCAGCCATCAAGCTCCATCCGGACGGCTTTCCTCGTTATCGCGACAAGGCCGCGTCACTTTCAGCGCTCGTCAACAAGGTGCTCGCCAGCAAGGAACTTCTGCCGACTTCCGAGCATAGTCTTTATAGCCTGCGACACACTTTCGAGGACCGGCTGACGGCAGTTGAGGCGCCGGAGAAGGTAATTGCTTCTCTGATGGGCCACAAATGGATCCGGCCCAAATACGGCGCGGGACCTTCGTTAGCGCAAAAGCGCGAGTGGCTTCAAAAAATCGCTTTTACCCCGCCCGGGCGAATGTGATTGCGGCGCCATCCAGGCCTTGAGAACCAACCTCACGGCTCCAGCTGTCCGAGCCATTTAGGTTGAGCGTGGCCAGCACGCGCTGCGCTCGCTCGCGATTTCCGAGCTTCCGCCGCATTTGTTCGACCTCGTATTCCAGCCTTTCGAAGGTCGGTATATAGGCATCTCCATGCCGGATGACCAAGTAGGCGGCAACAGCTAGACAGCATTCTAGCTCCGTGGCCGATGGATCGGAAAAAGGGGCGACGCCATACCAAGACGAGCAACGCCTCTCGAGGGCTTCCGAACTAGGCAAACGGCCAGCATGTGGCATGGGATACAAACCTATGCCTGATCGACGAACCTAAAGTGCTCACGAAGCTTGACCGGTACGCGGGCCATCGGAGGGTTCTGCCTAAAACCGCCAAAAATTTTGAAACACCCATTCATCCGGCTCGAATTCAAAGGGATCGGCGATTTTTGGGTTATGGCTTGCAAGCATAGTTCAGCCCAGACAAGAACGCCTGATATCTTGTCGTTCACTGTCACCCTGCCAAATATGGTGCCGGTGACAACGGCAGTTTGGCGAGCAGAAGAATTCCCGAGACTGAGACGTTCTACGGCTTGGCCCATGTTCGCGCTCCTCCTCGATTGGAGACAGGATGGGCCATATGGAAGCGAATAAAAGGAGGTTGGTGACGAGTCTCGGTAGTGGAGTAGAAACGGGTGGAAAAGCTTGCGCTATTCGCCGTCGGCGCCGCTAAGCGCATTTGAGAGAAGGGGCAACGATCGCCAAGAGATGACGTCCGATCGCAAGCCGGCTAGAAATGCGACAGTGACGCGCCTTTTTTGGCACGACCTTAGCACCCGATCGGGCCTCAGCTGGTCGTCGTTGCGCAGCCGATCGGGTGCGATTTTTATAAAGCTCTCTTGGCTTTAGCTTTGAGAGCCCGTCATCGAGACAAATGCAAGGGAACGGTCCCGCCCCCTGGGGACATTCGACATGCCGTGGCAGCTTCCTATGGTGAGCCAGCGCATTCCGATACACGTTTTCCGCGCTCTACCGTTGCTCCAGCACCTGTGCTGAGGCTGAGCGCTTGATCAGGACCCGACCGCTGCTGTTGCGGGATGGTGACTGGGTTGAGGTCGCGAAAACCTTGACCGCGGGTACGTTGTTCATCCAGATGAGCGCTGAGCCGAGAAGCAGCCAAGAACGCTTCCCGTAATCGAATCCTACGGGAACCGCGAAACCAGCGTCCAAGGGACGCAATTCTCCGACGTCGTTCACTCAAGCTCATCTCGCAACTTGAACGCTTGTATGAAGCCGCTGCATGTGCGCCGGTGGACCGGATTGCTGCTATCCAAACCACGTGCTCAGTTTCGCCCCCGTAATAACTCTACCGTCCGAAACGGCTTTCGCGCGTCAGGTCCACCCCACATGAAAGTTCCGCGAGCAGCACGGACGGAGAGGCCGGTCACAACTCCTTCGCGTGCTCTTTTACTACCGAATCAAGTGCCAAATGGAGAGGCACTGCCTTAGAGAACAGGAAGCCCTGCGCGGTTCTGCAGCCAAGCTTGTACAGAGTTTGCCGATCTGCCTCTGTTTCAACGCCCTCGGCCATGACCTCGATCCCGAGCGTCCTACCAAGGTCAATCACCGCTTTGACAAGCAGCCGATTCTCCCGGGACTTGGCTAAGCCGCGAATGAAGCCCTGATCTATTTTCACTTTCCTGATCCGACTGTCCTTGAGCGATGCCAACGTCGAAAAACCGGTGCCGAAGTCCTCGAGCGCGATAGAAATGCCAGCATGTGAAAGCTGGCCGAGCTTTTCATCCACTCTGTCCGGATCCACTGGGGCTTCTTCGGTAATCTCGATGTCGAACATCGTTGCAGGGAGGTCTTTTGCCGCCAGACCATTAAGAATCATCTCGTCAATATCGCCAGCTTCCAACTCGCGCGGTGAAACATTCATCGCCACACGAACATCACGACGGTCAGCTTTGACCAAGCCCTCGATAAGAGCGCAACAGTCGGCGAATACCGTTTGAGTTAGCAGCTGAAGCATTCCAGTTTCGCGTGCCGCTGTCATGATCTCGGGCGGAGAAATGGGACCGTGAAGCGGGTGAGACCATCTTAGCAAGGCTTCAAAACCGACGACGCTTCAGTTTCGAGTCTTACGATTGGCTGAAACCAAGCGACCAAGCTTCTCATCGTTATCGCCGAATGAAGATCGCGTTCGATTGACTGGCGGCGTTGCAGTTCCCGGGCTAGCTCGGCACCGAACAGACAAAATTCATTCCTGCCGCGGCGCTTAGCTGTGTAAAGGGCGATGTCGGCCCGCAACAACATTTCCGTCAGTCCGGGGTTTTCAGCCAAGTAGATTCCTATAGACGCTCCAATGCGGACGGATGCGATCCCAGGATAGGGGCGAGCAAGCTTGGCTATGAGATTGGACGCGAGATTGGTGGGAGAAGGAGAATTCTTTCGCGAAGAAAAAACCAGCACGAATTCATCCCCACCGATGCGGGCGAGCGTTGAGCCCTCCGGTGCTTCTTCCTCTATTCGGCGGGCGATCCTGGCAAGCAGCTCGTCACCCGTTCTGTGACCGTAGGTACCGTTGACAGATTTGAACCCGTCCAGATCAATCAGCATGGCCACAAAGGGTCCATCGGTGTTCTCAAACTGATCGATTGCATGTTCGAGGCCCCGCCTGTTGAGGAGCGCGGTAAGATGGTCCTCCCTGGAATTGCGCTCCATTTCCGCGGCAAGCCGCTCGGCTTGATGTCTCAGGCGGCTCGCGTCACGGAAGCGCGCTTGTCCAACGAACGAGGATCGAACCAGGCCGCCCTCGAAAAGCAGGACGGCAAAAGCCAGAATGTAGTTTTCCGGGGCTCCCTTCGTCAGCAAACATGCGGCGGCAATGAGGAGTGGCGGTGTGATGAAGCATATCGCTGCCGCAGCATATGAGCTGCCGTACGTGACCGCGCCAGCTGAAATGCCCGCCAGAATTATTAGATGCAGCGATGCTTGAGACGTCGTGTATCCAGCCGTTAGGATGGCAAGGAATGACCAGGTGAATCCCGCCAGAAGAGCAAGCCTGCCAAACCAGCGAAGCCGCAGCCAAACCCGTGTCAGATCATCCTGGACTCCGGGTTCCTTCAGCTGATGACGGGCGAGTGCAAGGCGGGCGGCATTTATCGCATTAACGACCGAAAACCAGGCCGCGCCAGCAAGACCGTTCCCGGAAAGGGCCTGCACGGTCAAAATCAGCCCGGACAGCACAATGCTTATCGGCATTGAGACGAAAAGGCCTGCCCTCAGATCAGCGAGCTGGTCCTGAAGGATTCTCGCCTCCAGCGGATCTTCTTTTCCAAGGCTGGACGGGTCAGCTTGCTTACTCCTGCTTGTCCGCAGCCTATGCAGCCCCCCTGAAGGACGGGTTAATTCTTCAATCGGAGATCAGCGTCGGGGAGCAGGATTACTCCGGTGCATCATGCACTCTCTCCCATCGCTCGCCCAGCACGCGCAAAAATGCGACTGCTGGTGCAGTATCACCGCTGGAGCTCCGCCGATATCCCATGCCGGACAAGGGGAACATGTTGGGCAAAGCGAAGCCCCAGATGCCTTGCAAGCCGTGCCGCCAGGTGGTCTCTGGAGTAGAGTCCAATCAATATGTTCGTTGCATGGTAGAGCGGCGCCGCCGACAGGCGCAGCCGCCTTTCGTATATATGCAGCATGTCGGGGTCGCCAACATTGCGGCCGTCGCGGCACGCAGTCATGATTCCACGGGCGAGTTGCTTCTGGCTGCTGAGACCGATGTTGAATCCGTGAGCGGTCACCGGGTGCATGCCGATGGCAGCGTCGCCGATGAGTGCGGCGCTCGGCGCCCGGAATTTGTGCGCCCAGGTCGTGACCAGCGGATAGGTGTGGCGCTTGCTTGCCAAGGTCATTTTTCCAAGGCGCCCTCGACACCGTTTCGTCAACTCCGACAGGAACAAATCATCATCGAAGGCAAGCAGTCTATAGGCCTCGTTTGAGCGCAATGTGAGCAGCAGCGACGACATGCCCTCCGCGAGGGGCAACATCGCTATCGTCTGATGGTGATCGAACCATTCGATGGCGATCTGGTGGTGGGCGCGCTCGTGCCTCACTCGGCAAATCAGCATCGAGTGGCCAAGCCGGTTGATATCGGCGCCGATGCCTAGCAGATCACGCGTGGCGGACAAACGCGAATCCGCGGCAACAACCAGCCGAGCAGTTAAACGCGCGCCATTAGAGAGCGTTACGACTGCTCCTTCTTGGCTGTTTGTTGCATCGACGACCGAGTGGCCGCACAACAGCCGGGCGCGATCCTGCAAGCGGACGATTTTGAACAGCGCCTCGCGGATCCGGCAATTTGGAACCAAAACCCCCAGCGGTTCTCCAGAGTTGCTGGGAGGATCGAAACGAAGAGCGAATGCGCTCGAGCCGTTGAGCACGCGCGCGCCTTGAAGTGCTGATTTGTCCGAAGCCGGGATGACATCCCAGGCGCCGAGCTCGCGAAGGGTTCTGATCGAAGCGTTGGTCAGCGCGATTTCGCGACCATCGAAAGCCGGATTCGCCAGACTATCGAATGTGTTCTGTTCAACAACTGCCACCTTGAGTTCGCTTTGGGCAAGCGACGCAGCGAACGAAAGGCCGACCGGGCCGGCTCCAACGACAACGATGTCAAAATTATCGTCAGAGCCCATCAGCGTGCCGCCATCCGGTCGCCTATCCTCGTGTAACGGTGGAACTGAGCCGAGTGACATGAGCTCCGTGGCCGCCGCATTGCCTAAAGGCGCTGGGCCGGGAGATTCGCATCGATCGGCAACGAAGCACTCAAAGCGCTCAGAGGTGGATGCGGCTAACCGATCCCGCCCTTTGGCCGCGCAGCCGCGCAGATCGCCGCCAGCAAGCGAGACACTCGCGACGCTGGTCAGCCACGGCCGCGCCGCATCGATCGCCACATTCCACCTGGAACCCTTGCGCATACTACTCACGCTCCACGACGTCGAAGCGGGCTCTCTTGCGAGGGTATCGAACGTAGCGCTCTCTCTCGTCATCCCAGCCAAGGTAGCGGAAACTTTTATCCACGACCGCGCATATCTCATCAAGAACCTGCTGCATGGCTTCGATGTCGATGTCCTTGCAATTCAGTCGCCGATAGAGCAAAGCCCACGCGGCGACATAGTCGTCGAAATAGCGCGCGTCACTCGAACCAATGATCAACTTCGGACGGTTGATCGATCTCGAAAACGCACGTCCCAACCCCGATGATGCTCCGCAGCACGTTGACATCACGAGGATCTTCGGCGCTGGATGCGAGCCCTGGAACATTTCTACGAAGTCAGCCCAAAGAAGGCCACTTTCGACGCACACAACCCATCAAAGGCGAAAGCTGTTGATCGGCCCCCGTGTCCGCGCAGCCACGCGGATGGTCAGCCAGCAAGCGAGATACACACGACGCCGGTCAGCTAATGGCTGCGCCGTAAGCACAAGGCATGGCCGACCACACGACAGAAAACCCAGAACCGTGAAGGTGCTGATAATGACGACCAATCTTTCCGTAAGTCATGCATTTCTCCGTCGAAGACTGGTCAATAGAACACACCGATGAGTATGACCCTGATCTGGATCAGCCAGACATGACCAATCGGCACTGGCGGTTCACGGTCAGGTGATCGACCGTGACGTTCCACTTTGGAACCCGTGCGCACATGGCCAAGCTCTCGTCCGGCCACGCGAGGTACTCTCGTGGCATCAGCCGCCTCATACTGGGTGCAATGGGAGGCAGTCCTTCGCACGACAGAGGCTTTTCACAAATGTAGTGTGCAGCTTAGGTCAAGATGGTCATGGAGCATGGAGCATGGAGCATGGACAGCTTGTTCCCGACCGAGCCGGCTCGACTGACGAGCGCGATCCGCGCATCTTATGCACAGCGGATTGAAATCAGCGTTCCGGTTTGTCGTCCCGATCAATTAGTATCCGCTCGGCGGCTCCGTCGAGATCTTCGTATTGACCGCTTCGCAATGCCCAGACGAAGCCGGACACACCCAGTGCACCCAGAAAAAGGGCCACTGGTATGAGATAGAGCAACGTCGTCACGAGGATTATGCCGAATAGCTGACTGCGGAGCGTCCGACTTTTTGAATAACTTGCAGCGTCGCATTCGCCCCGAAGCCGTGCAAGCGCAATGCGTTTCCAATAACAAGCACCGATGAGGCAGACATGGCAATCGCCGCTAACAAAGGCGTGGCGTGCCCGAGGATGGCGATTGGTACTGCCACCGCATTGTAGACGATCGCAATCGCGATGTTCTGGCGGATCAGGTGTCCCGCCTTGCGCGAGACGTCCAGCGCGAGAGGCACTGCCAGAAGGCTTTCGCGCAGGAATACGAAGTCGGCGGCATTGCGGCCAATGTCGGCGGCGGTAGCTGGAGCGATCGAGACATGCGCCGCGCTGAGCGCCGGCGTGTCGTTGAGGCCGTCGCCAACCATCAGAACCTTGTGTCCGTCTTTCGCCAGGGTCTCGATGCGCTCGACCTTGCCGGATGGCAGCAGGCACGGAACGAAGTCCTTGACACCCAGCATTTCTGCGACTTCACCGCAGGCACCCGCAGTATCGCCCGACAGCATTTCCACTGACACCCCGGCATGGCTCAATTGCCCGATCGCCGCCTTGGCGTCTGCGCGCAGCGCGTCCTCAAAATCGAAGGTCGCGACAATGAACCCGTCTTTTGTCAGCACGGTTCCGCCATGTTTGCCTTCACCACCGGTCCGGGCTCTCCATCCAGCCCATCCGCGTCGGCCTAGCCGCCAGGTGCTTCCGGCTCCAGTGGCTTCGATTCCAAACCCTGGATGCTCGGTGACGGCATCAAATTTGTACTGCCCGCCGGGATGGGCAAAACCGGCTATGGCCTTTGAAAAAGGATGGCGGGAATGCGTAGCCATGTCTCCCGCGACTGCCAGCATGGCCGGATCGATCGACGATGCATTGACCAGCCGGGGCTGGCCGAGCGTGAGCGTTCCGGTCTTGTCGAACACCGCTGTATCAATCGTCGCCAGGCGCTCCATGGCAGAACCGTCCTTTACCATGATGCCGTTCTCAAACAGGCGCCGCGCGGCGACCACCTGAACGATCGGTACGGCGAGGCCGAGCGCGCACGGGCAGGTGATGATCAGAACGGCAATGGCGATGGTTATCGCCCGGTGCCAGTCGCCGGTCACCGCCATCCAGCCAAGGAACGTCGCGAAGGCTGTGAGATGAACCACCGGGGCATAGAGCGCTGAAACGCGATCGGCGATCCGGCGATAATGCGCGCGGCCGCCCTCTGCGGCTTCCATAAGACGAACCATTTCCGCCAGAAACGAATCCTTCGCGGCGGCTGTCGCCTCAATCGTCAGCGGGCCGGTAAGATTGAGCACGCCGGCCTGAACTGCTTCGCCCGGCGCCACGTTTTTCGGCGTGCTTTCGCCTGAGGCCAGCGAGCAGTCGAGATCCGACGTTCCCTGGATGATCTTGCCGTCGACGGGGATCCTCTCACCGGCTGCGATCAACAACCGCATGCCTGGTTCGATCTCGCCGACCGGCAAATAGTCGCGCGCGCCGTCGCTGCGCAGCACCATGGCGCCATGTGCGGCCAACTGGGACAGGCCTTTCACAGCGGTCCGGGCACGTTCGCGCATCACGTGATCCAACGTGCGGCCGATCAACAGGAAGAACAGCAGCGATACCGACGCGTCAAAATAGGCGTGATCGCCATGGTTGATCGTCTCGTAGAGGCTCATGGCGTAGGCGAGCGAAACACCGACCGCGATCGGCACGTCCATATTCATGCGGCCATGGCGCAAAGCATTCCAGGCCGAACGGAAGAAGATGCCGCCGGCGAAGGCGAGGGCAGGAATGGCGATCAGCGCCGAGACCCAGTGAAACAGGTCGCGGGTAGCACCTTCGGCGCCGGACCAGACCGAGACCGAAAGCAGCATGATGTTGCCCGCCGCAAAGCCGGCAACCGCGACCGCGCGGATCAAATCCGATAACGTCCTGTCCTTGTCGCCGACCTCGGAAGGGAAGAGATGCGCCTGGTAGCCTAGCCGCCCAAGCGCGACGACGAACGGTGGGACCTCGTCACCACGCCACCGGACAGAGACCCGTTTCGTCGACAGGTTGACGCGGGCGCTCTCGACGCGATCGAGCTTTCCCAGCGCCGTCTCGATCGTCTGGATGCAGCCTGCGCAATGAACCGTCGGTACTGAAAGATCGGTCTGGTGAAGATCATCGCCAAGCGATCGGCTCGCCAGCCTGATCTCCTGGCTGGACGGCAGGACCGATCCGGTGTTGACCAGATCAAGCGCCATTTCGGCGCCCGGTGCACAACAACTCATTGCAGCGCTCCATTGGAAATCATGATCCGGCGGACGTCGCGATACGGTTTGTCCAGACCGGCGTCGGCGTCGACTTCGACAATCCAGACGCCGTCCTTCGGCATGTGCTGGGCTGCGAATTCCTGGCCCGAGGCGGGTGCGAGGGTGACCGACTTGTCCTCCTTCTCGTACGCGGGATGGCGAAACAGCACCTTGACGCCGTGCAAGGGAACCGGCTTGCCGGCGACGTCGGCGAGGCCATAGCGAACTTCGCCCCATGCGATGGTCAGCTTGCCGGTCCAGCCAAGTGCTGCCTGCGCCCGTCCTTCCTCGGCCTTCTTGTTGAATTGCTGGCTCGCCACATAGGTGTTTTCGACGACGAGGCCAGTCCAGCTTGTGCTGGCGAGCGTTGCCATGGTCAGATTGACTGCGATGACCACGCCGAAAAAGGCCAGGATGATGACCAGCATGTGCCTGCCGGTGAATTCACGAGGCTTTTGTACATTGGCAGTCATCTGAGGGGCTCCGGCGCGTTGAAGGTGGCGGTGTACTCGTTCGACTCAAAGCTGGCTCTGTCCTCGACGCGGAACTTGAAGGTCTGTGCCGGAGCGCGGATCTGGTCCGCCGGCTGGCGAACGAAGACCCTCAGCATTTTCAGGCGGTCGGGTTCGACCGGAATGGCGAAGGAACGGCCTGCGGGGATGTCGTCGCCGACGACGACCATGTCAGCGCCTTCAAGGCCCTGCATGGTTACGACGATCGTCCTCGGCTCGGGGATCATGTTGAGCAGCTTGACGGTATAGCCATTGCGGATGGATCCGTCGGTCAGCGTGACGAACTGGGGATTGCGATCATGCAATACGTTCAGTTCGAGCCGATCGCGCGTCAGCAGCGAATAGAGCAGGCCGAGGCCGATCAGCGACCACAAGCCCATGTAGACGTAGGTGCGCGGCCGAAAGATCTTGCGGATGTGAAAATGCGCCACCTTGTCGGAGAACAGGCCATCAGCGGTCCTGATCAGCGATGGATTGACTGAGCTGGACCCGCCTGCAGTCGCCAGCATCATGTTGGCGTTGTAGTCGGAGAGCGTCGCATAGGCGATCAGCCCACGCTCCTTGCCGAGCTTGTCCATGACGCCGTCACAGGCGTCGATGCAGAGCGCGCAAGTGATGCATTCGAGCTGCTGGCCGTCGCGAATGTCTATCCCCATCGGGCAGACCGCGACACAGGCATTGCAGTCGACGCAGTCGCCCACGGGCTGGCCTGCGGCCAGCACCTTCTTGGCGTGGCGCGAACGCGGTTCGCCGCGCCAGTCATTGTAGGTGACAGTGAGGGAATTTTCATCGAGCATGGCCGCCTGGATGCGGGGCCACGGGCACATATAGGTGCAGACCTGTTCGCGCATCAGACCGCCGAACGTGTAGGTGGTAGCCGTCAGGACGGCGACAGTGATGTAGGCGACGGGCGCCGCAGTGCCGGTGAAGAGCTCGCCGAGCAGCGTCGGTGCATCGGCAAAGTAGAAGATCCAGGCGCCGCCAGTCGCCGCCCCTATGACCAGCCAGATGGTGTGCTTGGACACACGCAGCATGAGCTTGCGCGCGGTCCAGGGACCTGCGTCAAGTTTCATGCGGGCGTTGCGGTCCCCCTCGATCGCACGTTCGACGACGAGGAACAGATCGACCCACACCGTCTGAGGGCATGCATAGCCGCACCAGGCACGGCCGACAGTCGAGGTGATCAGGAAAAGACCGACGCCCGCCATGACCAGGAGGCCGGCCACATAGAAGAATTCCTGGGGCCATATCTCGATGAAGAAGAAGTAGAAGCGCCGGTTCGCGAGATCGAGCAGGACTGCCTGGTCCGGGGCAAATGGACCGCGAGCCCAAGGCAGCCACGCAGCCAGGTAGTAGATGCCAAGTGTGATCGTCATCACCAGCCATTTGAAGCGACGAAAGTTGCCCGAGGCGCGCTTCGGAAAGATCTTTTGACGCGCGGCATAAAGCGGCTTGCGGGTTTTGGCGGAATTGACAGTTTCTGTTTCGAGCCGTGTCAACTGCGTCTTATCACGCATGTGCAACTCCACTTTCCCAGCCAATGTCAGGGGCACCTGTCGTAAAGCCTCGCGGTAGGATAGCCTTGCCGGGTTGTGCAGATCGCATTAGGGATGGTGTCGAGGCCCGGCTCACGCCGGGCCTCGTCCGCTTGGCAGGGGGGACCGAAGAATAGGACTTCCATTCCTATTCTCCGCCGCCAAGCGAATGGACATAAACTGCAAGTTCCTTGACCTTGATCTCGCCGAGACGGCCAACCCAGGCCGGCATGACGCCCTGTTTTGGCGCACGGACCTGTGCGGCGATGGCTGTCTCACCGGATCCATAGAGCCAGATCGCATCGGTCAGGTCGGGGGCGCCGAATTCCCTGTTGCCTTTTGCATTGTCGCCGTGACAGGCGACGCAGTTCTCGGCAAAGACCTTGGCGCCGGGTTGGATCAGACTTGCATCGCGGACCTTGCCGGAAAGGCTGGCCACGTAGGCGCTGACTTGTGCGATCTGGTCGGCGGTAATGATGTCGCCGAAGGCCGGCATTTCCGACAGGCGCGTGTCCGGATCGGATGCGAAGCGGATGCCGTGCGTAATCGTCTGCTGGATCTGCTCGGCCTTGCCGCCCCATAGCCAGTCGTCGTCGTTGAGATTGGGAAAGCCCTTGGAACCTTGGGCGCCGGAGCCGTGACATTGTACGCAATTGACCTTGAAAGCGGCGCCACCGGCGGCGATTGCGAATTCGCGCAGGCCGTCGTCCGCGGAGATCTCCGAGACGCTCTTGGACTCCACCGCCGAGATATATTTGCCCTTGGCGGCCTCAGCCGCAGTCAGCTCGTTCCTGACCTCGTTGCGGCTGGAATAGCCGAGCACACCCTTCGTCGCCGAGTGCAACAGAGGCCATGCTGGATAGGCGATGGTGTAGCCTATCGCCCAGACAATGGTGACGTAAAAGGTGATAACCCACCATCTGGGAAGCGGGTTGTTCAGCTCCCGGATGCCATCCCATTCGTGGCCGGTGGTCGAGACGCCAGAGATTTCATCGATATGCTCGTCGCTCATGATCACTCGTCCTCGAGCGGAATGCGGGCCGCTTCGTCGGCCAGCCTTCGGCTGCCGGGGCGTAGGGCAAAGGCGATGCACCCCACGAAGAACAGCGCCATCGCAACCAGGCCCCAGCTGTCGGCAAACGCCCGCATCAAATTGTAGGTCATCAGCGTTCTCCTCAGCGGTAGCCGGCGGCTTCGTCGTAATTTTTGAAGTCGACCAGTGTGCCAAGCATCTGCAGGTAGGCGAGCAGGGCATCCATTTCGGTGACCTGTTGCGGGTTGCCGTCGAAGTCGCCGATCTTGGCTTTTGGGTAACGCGCCTCAAGGCCTGATGTGTCGGCATTGGGATCGGCCTGCGCCGCCAGATCCGCATTGGCGTGGACGATCATGTCATCGGTGTAAGGGACGGCTACAAGCCTGTTGGCGACCAGATGCGTTGAGAAATCCTTCACGTCGATCGGCGTGTCTTTCAGGAACCCATAGCTCGGCATGATCGATTCCGGCACCACCGAGCGCGGGTCGGTAAGATGCGCGACATGCCATGCATTCGAGTAGCGGTCGCCAACTCTGGCGAGATCCGGCCCGGTGCGCTTCGATCCCCACTGGAAGGGGTGATCGTACATGGACTCGGCAGCTAGGCTGTAGTGGCCATAGCGCTCAACTTCGTCGCGGAACGGCCTGATCATCTGGCTATGACAGAGGTAGCAGCCCTCGCGCATATAGATGTTGCGCCCGACAAGTTCGAGCGGCGAATAGGGGCGCATGCCTTCCACCTTCTCGATCGTATTGTCGAGATAGAAGAGAGGCGCGATCTCGACGATGCCGCCGACCGTCACCACGAGCAGCGAGCCAACGAGAAGAAGCGTGGCGTTCTTCTCGATGATTGCGTGTTTGTCCATCAAGCCCATTACCTGGCTCCTGATCGCGCAGGTCGGATGGCGACGGGGCTCGGCATCGGCTCCTCCTCGCGCTGGTGGCCGAGGATGGTCCTGGTGATGTTCCAGGCCATGATCAGCGCGCCGGAGAGGTACATGGCCCCACCGATGGCGCGCATGACATAGTAGGGGTGCATGGCGGCGACGGTCTCGGCGAAGGAGTAGACCAGGAAGCCCTGCTCGTCGTATTCGCGCCACATCAGGCCCTGCATGACGCCGGATACCCACATCACCGCGGCGTAGACAACGATACCAAGTGTCGCCAGCCAGAAATGCCAGGTGACCAGCCGCAACGAGTAGAGCCGTTGCCGGTTCCAGAGCTTCGGCACCATGTAGTAGATTGCGCCGAACGAGATCATGCCAACCCAGCCGAGCGCGCCCGAATGGACGTGGCCGATCGTCCAGTCGGTATAATGCGACAGCGAATTGACCGCCCGGATCGCCATGATGGGGCCTTCGAAGGTCGACATGCCATAGAAGGCGACGGCCATCACCATCATGCGTATGATCGGATCGGTGCGCAGCTTGTCCCAGGCGCCGGACAGCGTCATCAGGCCGTTGATCATGCCGCCCCAGGACGGCATCCACAGCATGATCGAGAACACCATGCCGAGCGTCTGCGCCCAATCGGGCAAGGCGGTGTAGTGCAGGTGATGCGGCCCGGCCCAGATGTAGAGAAAGATGATCGCCCAGAAATGGACGATCGACAGCCGGTACGAATAGACTGGCCGGTTCGCCTGCTTGGGCACGAAATAATACATCATGCCGAGGAAGCCGGCGGTGAGAAAGAAGCCGACCGCGTTGTGGCCGTACCACCATTGCGTCAAGGCGTCCTGGACCCCTGAAAAGGCGGAGTAGCTCTTGGAGCCCAGGAACGAGACTGGTATGGACAGGTTGTTGACCACATGCAGCATCGCGATGGTGACGATGAACGACAGGTAGAACCAGTTGGCCACGTAGATATGCGGTTCCTTGCGCTTCAGGATCGTGCCAAGGAACAGAATGAGGTAGGCGACCCAGACGATGGTCAGCCAGACATCCACATACCATTCGGGTTCGGCGTACTCGCGGCCCTCGGTGATGCCGAGCAGGTAGCCGGTCGCGGCCATGACGATGAACAGCTGGTAGCCCCAGAAGACGAACCAGGCCAGATCACGGCCGAAGAGGCGGGCGCGGCAGGTGCGCTGCACGACATACAGAGACGTGCAAAGCAGCGCGTTGCCGCCGAAGGCGAAGACGACACCGGATGTGTGCAACGGCCGCAAACGACCGAAATTGAACCAGGGCTGGATGTTGAGATCGGGGTAGGCGAGCTGCAGCGCGATCACCACGCCGACCAGCATGCCGACGACACCCCAGAACACGGTGGCGATCGCGCCGTAGCGGATCGGACCATCCATGTAAGCGGATGGGTCAATCGGAGCTGCTGGCTTGAACTCCGTGTTGCGCAACAGGATCGCAGTGAAACCAGCCACTGCGAAGAACAACACCCACATGTGTCGGCGGAAAGGTTCATCCACGCCGAAGCCGGCGGCCACCAGGGCCGCAAAAGCGAACACGCTTAGAAGGACGATCTCTGTGCCGAATTTCATTGCAGATCCCGATCTCGAATCTGGTGGATGCCAAATCCGCAGCGCACTAATCGCGCAGCCGCCGCCCCCTCGCCCTGATCTATGTCAGGCCGCAAGATTTTGTGTCGGCGGCGCAATCAGCAGGTGGCGAATGAACGAGGAACGCAGCGCGGGCTCACCCCCCTCATGGAAGGCGTTCCCTGGGTTGGGCGGGCGCAGACGCGATCGCTGAGGCGAAAGCTGAGGCCCTGCGCGCGTTGGATGCTATTGCCGATGCCCTGCCAAACGTTGTTCGGATCCCATTGGAAACGAACGCGATCGTTCCGCCGAGCCGTGGCAGATTAAGGACCATGCTTCGCCGGTATGTGCCGAAACACACCTGGCGATTGGTCACGTTCCTATCAAAGCCCGAAAGCTGTTTGTCTCGACCGTGACGCCGCTTCGTCGAAGGCGCGGCAACATCGCATTAAAAGGCAAACACGGCCCGCCCCGGAGTCATGCGACATGGCCTCGCCGCTTAGGGCCGCTCGCGTCCGCCGCCACAGCGCTTCTCCAGACGGCTTATGCTGTCCACCGTCACATGGCGTGCGTTCTCAATCCGAATCACCCCGTCAGCCCGCAATCGCGTCAGTTGGCGGCTCACGGTCTCGTTGGTGATTCCAAGGAAATCAGACATTTCGACACGCGTCAGCGGCAGATCGAAGGACGCCGACCCGGAAGCCGCATCGAGACTGGAATCGATATTCCGGGCCATCATGAGGAGAAAAGTCGCTACCTTTTCCGGAGCTGTCTTGCGCCCCAGCGTCACCATCCACTCGCGCGCCTCATCGAGTTCATTCAGCGTCTGTTTGAGCAGGCGATGCTCGAATTCCCGTGACGCCTTCATCATCCGTTCGACGGCCGCTCGCGGAAACGAACACAGCGTGACTGCTGTTGCCGCTTCCGCATTGATCGAGCTTTCCACCTTGAAAGGACGTCCCAGAAAATCCGGTGCAAACTGGAGACCGACGATCTGCTGGCGCCCATCCGACAGGCTCTTTGATAGCTTTACAACGCCTGAAAGCACGTTGGAGTAGCTGTCGACGTTCTGTGCCTCGCCGGTCAACTCCATTCCTGACTCGATCCGGCGACGCGAGCAAGTCTTGGCGAGCCCAACCAAATTGTCTGGATCGAGCGCACCGCAGACACCGCGACGCCGTGCCTCGCAAGGGAAGCAAAGAACAGGAATGCCGGAACTATGAATGTCTTGCCGAAAGGTCATGCGTTCGCCTTACCCGATCCTAACTGCCGGCAGGATACCCATCCAGGGTAGAGAAATCCTGCGGCGGTTTGTCCATGAGCGCGGCTGATCGAGATCAGGGTCTGCTTCAGCGATGCGTGCAGTGTTCCGGCGGGCAACACGGTGAACGCGAGATGCAATCGGAAATAGCTGTCAAACTCAGCGAGAACGTCCCACGCTACACCAGCTATCCGACGGCGCCGCATTTCCATTCGGGGATCGATGCTGCCATTTACCGTGGCTGGTTGGAGACGCTGGAAAGCGGCGACGAAATCTCGCTGTACCTGCACATTCCTTACTGCGACAAGCTCTGCTGGTTCTGCGCCTGCCACACCAAGCAGACGCACCAATATGAGCCGGTGGCCGCTTATCTGCGCTCGCTGAATGCCGAAATCGTCACGATTGCCGGTCTGCTGAGCGGCAAGGCACATGTCCGTGCAATCCACTTCGGTGGCGGTTCGCCAACTATTCTGAGGCCCGATGATATGGTTGCTCTTGGAGCGGCCTTGCGGGACAGCTTCGACTTTCTCCCGGATGCTACGGTCAGCATCGAAATCGAAACCAACGACATGGACAAGGCGCGCCTTGATGCACTTGCTCAAATCGGCGTAACCCGGGCGAGCCTCGGCGTGCAGGATTTCGATCCGCAAGTGCAAAAAGCAATTAATCGTGAGCAGAGTTTTTTGCAGACCAAGGCAGTCGTCGACGGGGTTCGTTCGCGGGGCGTCGAATCGGTCAATCTGGACCTGCTCTACGGGCTCCCGAATCAGACACGCGAGACGATCTGTTCCACGGTGGCGCAGGCACTGACCTTGGAGCCAGACCGGATGGCCCTGTTCGGCTACGCACATGTGCCCTGGTTCAAGAAGCATCAGACGATGATCGACGAGGCATGGCTGCCGAGTCCCACTGAGCGTTTCGCCCAATCTCAACTCGCGGCGCGGGCAATTGTCGCCAAGGGATATGAGGCAATAGGACTCGATCATTTCGCGAAGCCCGACGATGCGCTGGCCATAGCGGCCCGCGCAGGGGTTTTGCATCGCAATTTTCAGGGCTACACTGAGGATCGCTGCCCGACACTGATCGGACTTGGCCCTTCGTCCATCGGTCGTTTTCGCCAAGGCTACGTGCAAAACATGGCTTCGACTGCCGGGTACGGGCGCATGGTTGCGGATGGCGGGTTGGCTGCCGTCCGCGGCGTTGCCCTTTCCGACGACGATCGCGTCCGTGGCTGGATCATCGAGCGGCTGATGTGTGATTTTGCCTTCTCGGCAGTCGATCTGGTGGAGCGGTTCGGCAAAGCCGGCGAGCAGCTCCTTCATCGCTCGAGGTCCATCGCACTCCACGATCCTGCCCGAGCGCTTGAATTCGATGGTGACAGTTTCCTCGTACGGACTGAAAGTCGCCCCTTCATTCGAACCATCGCGGCCAAGTTCGATACATATTTCAAAGGGGGAACGGCGAGGCACTCGGTGGCGGTCTGAGCAAAGCACAGTGCGCTCGCCGTTTGGTCGATCGGCGAACCAGCTGCGTTCGTTTTGACCGCTCATAGGCGACTACCGCATCAAATCGAAAATGCAAACTTAGGCTGTTGCGCGGTATCTCCTTCCACATCCTCTCTTGCGCATACCTACATTCCAAGGGGTTTGATCCTATGCTTCGCGAGGAGCAGGTAGGTCGCGACAGCTAGGCAATGTTCCAGCTGCCCTAGCGGAGGAGTCACGATTTTCCGGCAAGCTCCGTCGGCAGACGTTCTTTTCTGGCCCTGGCAAAGGCTCGGTCGCCTTCCAGAAACGCCGCCAGCATGAAAGGGATGAGTTCTGCCACGGTTTCAGACTGACCATAGGTCTGACGGTAAAGTGCAGCATACTCCTTGAGTGTTTGGCTCAGCTCCGCGCTGACGGTAATGGTGATCTTCGAAGCTGTTCGGTCCGGAAGTTTTCCAAGTTTCAGGTCAGCCATGATAACTCCTGCTCAACTGGCGTATGGCCGCAGCACGATGTCCTTGTGCACGATGACGCGCAGTGGCCAACCTGGGCGGACGACGATGGTGGGCTGGATATTGAGGTTTTTTTCGGTGATGCGCTGGCCGGCTCGACTGGCGTTCTGCTGGGCTGATTCCCGGATCGCCTTGACCAGATCGCTCTCGTTTTCGCCGAGGCTGAATTCTGTGCCGACACCGAGCAATGTGGCAAGCGCCACTCCCTTGATCATCTGCCAAGTGTGGAAATCGACTTTGTCTTCCAGCCCTGCGTAGCCGGCGGTGTCGCTCGCGGGCAGATTGTCGATTTCGGCCGACGAGCCGTCGGGCAGCAGAATGCGCTGCCAGACCAGCAGCGCTCGCTTTTGCCCGAACGCGACGACGCTGTCGTAGACGCCGATAAGACGTGAGCCCTGCGGAATCAGCAATATGTTGCCCGTGACCGTGTCGTGCACATTTTCGGTGACTTGCGCGACGACAAGGCCCGGCAAATCGGAATTGATGCCGGTGATCAGGCTGGCGGCAATCACGCTGCCAGCCATCAGTTGATATGGCGAGATCGGCGTCTGAAGCGCATGCGGATTGTAGATCCCGCCAGTGCTCCGCTGGCTGAGAAAATCAAGCTTTCGCTGCTGATTGTTCTGGTCGCCTTCCGCCGCCGCCACCGAGGCTGACGCGCGTCCTGCTTCGGATTGGGGAAGCGCCTCAAATGGATGCTGAGCAGTTTGCACGCTCTCTCCGACATCTGTCTGTTGAGCTCGATTTTCGACGCGGAAAAGCACCCGCGATTCACGCGCTTCGATCGCCTGCTGCGCTAGACGCTGCTCCTCGGCCGAGATGTCTTGGCCCGGCACGATGCCGAGCTGGCGCTGCCGCTCGAGGATGGGGCGGCCGAGGTCGCCCGGCAAAGGTAGCCCAAGGACGGGAGGCTTTGGCTTCATGCCGGAATAGTCATGGGGAAGCGTATCGAGTCCCTCGGCGGTTGGTTTGCGCTCAGTGTTGTAGAGATCTTCCGCCTGATCCCTGATGCGAAGGGCCGGCCCCTGGAGGGCGATCATGGTAACGCCGAAGACAGCGCCGGATCCGAGCGCTGCGATAGCGATGATCACACCGCGCCTGAACCGCACCACGCGGCGGGGAGAGGCCCGAAGCTGCAGTTCCTCGGGATCCAGTTTCGGCGGGATGCCAGAGCGGGAATTTTCGATCATGAGCCCTCACCTCGCCGGCTGCCGCGAAAGAGCGAGATCCGCCGTTGCGGTTGCCTGCCGTCAATCCTGCTGATGCGGATCACCTGCTGCCGCTTGGTGCCGAGGCGAAGTTCGGCCGCGGCGAAGAGCCGATCGACGATGTAATAGTTGCCGCGCACGCGATAGTTGACGAGCTCGCTGCTCCCATCTGCGCCGACGATGAAGAGTGGTGGCGCCTCGCCCTGATCTATGCGACGAGGGAACTCAATATAGACCTTGCTGCCGTCGTCGAAGGCTCGCGTCGGTCTCCAGGGCGGTGTGTCGCCACTGATTGAGTAGCGAAAGCGAAGGTTTTCGAGCGCGATGTTCGACGCGACCGGTGTAACTGCCTCGGCTTGAGCATTGCGCTGGCGAAGCGCGATGATCTGGTCTTGGCTGTAGGTCCAGGAGATTGCCGCCATTGCGGTCTTCTCGGTGCTTTGAAGCTGCAAATGATAGGTCCGCCGGTCCGTCGTAATGACGACATTGGTGGCAAGACCCGGCGCGAAGGGTTTTACCAGAACATGGGTGCGCTGATTGTCACCGGTGCCGCTTGCGGTATCGCCAATGACCCAGCGCACGGTGTCGCCAGCCGACACGGCGGTTAGTTTCTCGCCCGGCTGCAGAGCGATGTCGGTCACGCGCTCCGGCGCGGCATAGAGTTGATAAAGCGCGCCATCGGTGAAGGGGTAGACTTGCACTGCATTAACATACCCGTACTTGGTGGGTTGCTGGGTCGCGGCTTTGTTGGCATCAGCGACGCGTTCTTCAGGAGGGCGCTTGTCCTCGGCCTTGCCGGGCTCGGGCTGCATTTGGCCAGGCAGCGGCAGTGGTTTTGGCACCTCGACAATTCTAATCGGCCTCTCCGGCGCTTTTTCGATCGCGGCCGGTTTGAAGTCGGCAGCGTCATAGGAAATCTCAGGCGGCGGCACCTTCTTCGATGCACAAGCGGAAACGACCGCTGCCGACACCGATAGGATCAGCACGGCACGAATCGGTGACATTTTACCTTTCATTGGTGGACTCCGTCGGAGAAAGGGGGGCTGGGACGGCGCTGTCGAGCTCGCGTGACCAGTCAATGGCATTGATGAAGACGCCGAGCGGATTCTTGCGCAGCTGATCCGTATTGCTTGGCGAGCGGATCACGATCGTGAGGATCGCAGTCCAGCGCATCGTGCTGGCAAGGCTTCCGCGCTCAAACACCTGCTCGGTCCATTTGACCTGGAATGAACTTTCGGAGGCTCTGACCACGCTGGTGACCTGTACCGAAACACTGCGCGTTCCGATCTGACCGAAGGGGTCGTTCGCCTTGGCGTATTCGTTGAGGAAGAGCGCTGCGCGATCGCTAGCAAAGTCGTACGCTGCCAACCAGTTCTGCCGAACCAAAACCGGATCGGTGGAAACGGAACGGACATTCTGGATGAAGCGGCCGAGATGCCAGGCGATCTGAGCATCCGAGGGCTCATAATTCCGGACCGCCGGCGCGACGGCGCGCGTCTCGCCGAAGCCATCGACCTCGACGACATAAGGCACGACACGGCTTTGCATCGACTGCCATACGAGTCCGCCGGAAAGCCCGGTCGCCAAGGCCAGGCAGCCAAGGGCCATGATCCGCCAGTTCCTGGCCTGCAGTCGAGATGAGCCGATGCGCTCGTCCCACAGTTGGGCGGCTTTTTGATACGGCGTGACCGGTTCGGGTGTTTTGCCGTAACGGTGCACGGGTCGCTTGAAGAGCATCTAGTCATCCTTGTCGTTGAGAGAGGGGTTGGCGCTGCCTCCCGGCCGGTCTCCGTCTCGGACAGCTTGCATGGCAGCGTGGCGATTTGCCCGGGCGGTCTGTTCAGAACGTAGGCGCCTTGCCCACGTCGGCGCCGAAACAGTGGCCGAACCGGCAGAGCGTTCGGTCATTGACGCTGTCGGCGCGCCGCCGGTCGCGGTCCACGCGGCATCGCGCCCGGCATCGGCGTTGCGCCCAACACTTGCAGTGGCGGATCGCGCTATGCGTATAGCGGCGCCGCCAGCTGCACTGGTTACACCATGCATTCCAGCAGCCACACCGGAGAGGCCAGCGTCGGGCGAGGTTGCGCGCCCGATCTGCCATGACGTGGAAGCAGCCGATCCCATTGTTGTGCCGGCTCGGATGGCGGCGAGACCGCCGCTGGTTGCCATACGCGCGCCAGCAAATGCTGTGCCTCCAGCAACGAGTGATACACCCGCTGCCGCCGCGGTCGTGCCGAGGGCGGCGCCCGCCCCAAGCTGCGGTGCGCCTGAGACAAGACCCGACGCGATCCCCGGCCCAAAAATGCCAAGGCCAAGCAGTGCCAGTGCGCCCAGTACCTGGGACATGGCACCGGCAAGATCCGGCTCCTTGCCTTGCAATGCGGAAGCGAACTCCCCGAAGAGCGTGGAGCCGATACCGACAATGACGGCGAGCACCATCACCTTGATGCCTGACGAGATAACATGGCCGAGCACGCGTTCGGCCAGGAACGCTGAACGGTTCCAAAGTGCGAATGGAACCAAAACAAAACCTGCCAGCGTGGTGAGCTTGAACTCTAGGATGGTGATGAAAAGCTGGATGGAAAGGATGAAGAAGGCGATGATAACCAGGAACCAGGCCATCAGCAGCACGAAGATGGTCAGTGCGTTGCCGAAGATTTCCGGGAAGCCCAGGAGCTGACTGGCTTGGTCAAGCATTGGCCAAGCACCTTCGAAACCGGTCGCGGCAATGCGGCCCGGGCGCAAGAGATTGTCTGCCGACAGATTGCCGGCCGACGCCTTAATCCCGAGACCGGCAAAAGAACGATAAACGATATCGGCGAGGTTCTTGAAATTGTTCAGAATGAAGGCGAAGACGCCAACATAGAGCACCTTGCGGACAAGCCGGCCGAGAACGCTGGTTTCGTCGCCGAGCGCCCACGCCAGGCCGGCAAGTGTGATGTCAATGCCGATCAGAATGGTAGTGAGGAAGGCGAGGTCGCCCGATAGCAGACCGAACCCGCTGTCGATGTAGCGGATGAAGGTCTCCATGAAGCGATCGATGACGCCAAGGTCGTTCATGCCGCTGCCTTTCTCGTCGTGATGAACTCGTGATTAATTGCCGGGATAAGCCGAGCCGGTACCCAAGAACCGCTTCGTCATCTCGCGGGCGGCTTCGTCTGACTGGGCCTTGCGGGCGGCATCCTCGGCCTCAGCTCGAAACTGCGTTGCGAGCAGCGTCTGGATCTGCATCTGCTGTTTTGTCGAAAGCGCCATCAGCTGGTTGGTGGCCTGGCTTGCCTGAAGCGCACCGGCCGCCCCTTGGCTGCGGTTGACGAGATCGGCGAGCAGATCGCCGTCGGCGCGGACGTTCTCGACGATTTGCGACTGGACACCCATGGTCTGGCGGAACGCCTGCATGGCGGTTTGCCAACGCTCCCGCGCAGCACTCGCCACATCGCTGACTTTGATCGTGGCGTCGTAGCTTTCCGGATATTGGCTGCGCCACTGGTCTTGAAGCTTGCCCAGATCAAAGCTGAGGCCACTCGCCTGGTCCATCAAGCCGTCGATGCGATGGAGCGAACCGGTGAGTTGGCCAACGGAAGAGAAATCCAGACGCTGAAGATTGCGCGCCATGTTCTGCAGCATGGTCGCCTGATTCTGCAGCGACTGGATTTGGTTGTTGATCTGCTCCAATGCGCGCGCGGCCGTCAGCACGTTCTGCGCATAATTGGACGGATCGAACACGATAAGGGCGTACGCGGGCTGCACATAGTCGGCCATAGGCTTGGCGATCAGGGAAACGGTGATCAGGCCGGAGAGAAGGCGTCGCCGCATCATGAGAATTGCTCCTTGTCTGGTTGAGGGAATTGCTTGAGAAGTTCGCCGGCCCAATCGAGGCCGCGCGCGATCAGGAACTGCGAGGCAAAGCTGCCTTGCCCGTCTTCGGACATGATCCTGTCGATCAGAGTCTGCGTGGCCGGATCGGAAGCACCGCAAAGCGCAAGAGCGATGGGGCCAAGCTCGAGCTCGAACAGACGGTTGCCGCGGCGCGATTGCAGATAATACTGACGCTTCGGCGTGGCGCGGGCGATCAATTCGATCTGCCGCTCGCTTAAACCGAAGCGCTCGTAGGCTGTGCGCGCCTGGGGTTCCACGGCACGATCATTGGGAAGGAAAATGCGCTGCGGGCAGCTTTCGATGATTGCCGGCGCTATGCCAGAGCCCGCGATATCAGCCAGCGACTGCGTAGCGAAGACAACCGACACGTTCTTCTTTCGCAGCACCTTCAGCCATTCGCGGATGCGGGCGGCGAACAGCGGATTGTCGAGATAGACCCACGCCTCGTCGAGCATGATCAGCGTGGGCCGTCCGTCGAACCGTTCCTCAAGTCGCTGGAACAGATAGGTAAGCACCGGCAGCAAAGCGCCTTGGCTGTGCATTAACTCCTCGGTCTCGAAACACTGCACATCCGACAAGGCCAGCCCATCATGATCGGCATCGAGCAGGCGGCCGAAGGGACCGTCGAGCGTGTAGGGCATCAATGCGGTCTTCAGCGCATTGGATTGAAGCAGGACCGAAAGACCGGTCAGTGTGCGTTCCTGCGCCGGCGCGGTGGCAAGGCTGGCCAGCGCTGACCAAATAGCCTCCTTCACCTCCGGCGTGACGGTGACGTTCTCGTGGGCAACAAGGCTGGCGATCCATTCGGCCGCCCAGCTTCGGCTAGCCTGGTCGTTGATGCTGCGCAGTGGCTGAAAGGCAAGGGAACCGTCCGCTCCTAGCGCGTGGTGTTCTCCACCCATGGCAAGTGTTGCAGCACGGGCCGAATTGCCTTTGTCGAAGACATAAACCTGGGCGCCGGCATAGCGCCTGAACTGCAGAGCAATCAGAGCAAGCAGAACCGACTTGCCGGCGCCGGTCGGACCAACAACCAGCATGTGGCCGACATCTTCGACGTGGGTGGAAAGCCGAAACGGTGTCGACCCACTGGTCTCGGCAACGAAAAGCGGTGGCGCTTCGGTTTGGGTGACTTTCGCGAGATGCTCGTTTGTCGCAGGACCGGCCCAAACCGACGACAGCGGCATGAGATGGGCAAGGTTCAATGTATGAACGAGCGGTTGGCGAACGTTAGCGTAGACATGGCCAGGCAATGAGCCGAGCCAAGCCTCGACCGCATTGACGCCTTCTCGGATCGTGGTGAAGCCGAGCCCATTGATGATGCGCTCGACCGCGCGAAGCTTCTCTGCAGCGGCTTGGCGATCCTCGCCCCACACCGTCACGGTGGTGGTGAGATAGCCGAAACTCACATGATCACCGCCCAATGCCTGAAGGGCTTCGTCGGCATCGAGCGCCTTGTTGTCGGCATCGTTATCGACAAGCGGGACCGGCTCGTTGGTAATGACCTCGCGTAGGATTGCCACGATCGATTTGCGCTTGGCAAACCACTGCCGGCGCAATCGCGTCAGCGTCTTCGTGGCTTCCGTTTTCTCGAGCGGAATGAAGCGCGTCATCCAGCGATAGGCGAAATCCTGATGATTGAGGGTATCGAGGATTCCGGGCCGGGTGAGGTTCGGAAAGCCGAGGATGGTCAGTGTGCGAAGATGCTGCTCACCCAGCATCGGCTCCAGGCCACCGGTAAGCGGCGCATCGACCAGGATTGCATCCAGATATATCGGCGTTTCCGGGGCCATGATAGGATGGCGACGAGGCGAAATCGTGCCGTGGAGGTAGGTCAACGTCTGAGCATCATCGAGGACGCGTACTTCGGACATGAAACCCGAGAAGAGATCGAGCACGCGGTTGGTCTCGTCACGGAACCTCGCCAGATCCTGGCGCCAGTCTCTTTCTCCTCGGGAATAATGAGAGTCGACGAGCGCGCTTTCTGCGCGCGCCTGGGCGTCCGGCGGTGGCATAAACACCAAGGTCAGATGATAGCGGCTCTCGTAGTGCGCTACCTTCCCCTCGAAAGCAGCGCGGCGTTCTTCGTCGACCAGCCACGACGCGGCGTCAGGAAAATGCGAGTTCGGATAGCCCAGCGCTTCTGTGCGCTCGGCCTCAAAGAACAATGCCCAGCCAGAGCCAAGGCGTCTGAGAGCATTGTTCGCCCGGGCGCAAATGCCGACGAGTTCAGCCTCCGTCGCACTTTCGAGATCCGGGCCGCGGAACCGCAACGTCCGCTGAAAGCTGCCGTCCTTGTTGAGCACGATGCCGGGCGCCACCAAGGCAGCCCAGGGTAGATGGTCGGCAAGCCGGTCGGCTTTGCTTCGATATTCCGAAAGGTTCAGCATGCAAGCCACCCCTTCAGACGTAGGTGGCGCACAAGCACGCTGGCGAAGTCCGGATCGCGTCTTGCGGCAAACACCGCTAACGAGTGGCCTGCGATCCAAAGCACCAGACCAGCAATCCATTGCTGCAAGCCGAAGCCAATGGCCGCGGCCACTGTACCGTTGAGGATCGCCACCGCGCGCGGAGCCCCGCCGAGCAGGATCGGCTCGGTCAGCGCCCGGTGGACCGGTACTGCGAAGCCCTCGATATGCTGCTCCCCGGCGGCCATCAGACGAGCGCCCCACCACCGAAGGAGAAGAAGGAGAGGAAGAAGCTCGATGCCGCGAAGGCGATTGACAGACCGAAGACGATCTGAATCAGGCGCCGAAAACCACCGGCGGTGTCGCCGAAGGCAAGCGTCAGGCCGGTGGTGATAATGATGATCACCGCAACGATCTTGGCGACCGGTCCCTGCACGGACTCCAGGATCTGCTGCAGCGGCTGCTCCCACGGCATGCCGGAGCCGGCGGCATAAACCGGGGCCGTGTTAAGAAACGCGAGCGCTGTGGACGAAAGAAAGCGAAGCTTCTTGCGCATGAGGAAGGCCTTTCAAAGCTGCTGGAGTTGCGAAAGCGTGAGCGGGGCAACGGCGTAATCGCCGCTGCCGTCGAGACCGGTGACCTCGGCGATTGCGTCGATGTGGCGCGACGAGCCGCGTCCCGCTATGAAGACGATCAGATCTATCGCCTCAGCGATGAGCCGGCGGGGAACGGTGACCACCGCTTCCTGGGCGAGTTGCTCAATGCGATAGAGAGCCGAGCGCGCGGAATTGGCGTGTACGGTAGCGATGCCGCCTGGGTGCCCGGTGTTCCATGCCTTCAGCATGTCGAGCGCTTCCGCGCCCCTCACCTCGCCCACGATGATGCGGTCCGGCCTGAGCCTCAGCGTCGAGCGCACGAGATCGGCAAGGGTGACCGAGCCCCGCCTTGTTCTCAGGGCAACGCAGTCCCTGGCCGCGCACTGCAGTTCGCGTGTGTCCTCGATCAGGATCACCCGATCGTCGCATTCGGCGACTTCAGCCAGCAGAGCGTTGGCGAGTGTTGTCTTCCCCGAGGAAGTGCCGCCGGCGATCAGCATGTTGCGCCGCTCGCGGACGGCCTTTTTCAGCGCATCGGCCTGCAGCGGCAGCATGATGCGTTCGGCAACATAGTCGGCCAGGGTGTAGACTTTCGCGGCGGGCTTGCGGATGGCAAAACATGGCGCCAACACCACAGGTGGCAGCAGGCCTTCGAAGCGTTCGCCAGACGGCAATTCGGCACTGACGATCGGGTTGTCGGCGTGCGCCTCGGCGCGCACGTGCGAAGCAACCAGGCGGATGATACGTTCTGCCTCGGACGGGTGCATGTGAACGTCGGTATCGACCCGACCTTCGCCTAACCGGTCGAGTCGCAGCGCGCCGTCGGGATTGACCATCACCTCGATGACGGACGGATCGGCCAGGGCTTCGGTGATTGCCGGACCCATGGCGGTGCGCAGCATGACACGCCGCCGGTGGTCGGCCTCGGGATGAGAGCTCATCCTTCCCCTCCCCCACCATTGTCTTTGCTAAGCGACTTTTTGCCGGAAGCGATCTGGCGGCCGACCTTCTCAACGAATTTCTCGAAACGCTCTTGGGCAATAGCCTGCGTTGCCCGATCCGGGACCGGCGTGTGGGCGTGAAGGGTGATCGAAAAGCGGATGAAGAGCGCCAGGCTCTCCAGGATCACCTCGGAATCGCGCCTGACGTGGGCAAGATCGCGGGAGAGCCGGTCAAGCCTTACGCCGTAGCGCCGATCGAACTCGCTCTCGCCACGCCGCTCGATGAACGCCTCGATCGCCTTCGCCACGATCGCTGATTTGGTCGTTGACGGATCGCGACTGAGGTTGTCCAGTTTCTCGCTGAGCTCCGGCTCAAGCAGAAACTGATGGCGAATGCGGTGCGGCTTCATGCGGCTCGTTCCGACGGCCCGGCGTTGCGCCGGCGACGGGAGAAGCATCGGCCAGACGCTCAAAATTGCTTATGGCCGTTATCTACGCTGAGGTGCGCTCTGCAACTCAGCGGACTTCAGAAGCCGGGAATGACATCGTCGCCCCTGCCCTCGTTGATACCGTAGGCGCGGGCCGCAGTGGAAATCCGATCCATGACACGCTTGTCCGCGAGCGCTTCGCTGTCATCGTCTGCGGGCTTGTACAGATCGGCCTGATCGGGCTCTTGAGAGACAACAACGTCTTCTTCGGGCAGGCTTGGATGGCGTTGCTGCTGAACGCCTCCCTCGTCTTCAACTGGCGCGTCGGCGCTTTCCTCGTCCGCAGCAAGTCGGCTATCGACGCTGCACACTTGTCCAGTCCAGCCGTCCGGGCGTGATGCAGGGCAGTCCGCATAGGGTCCGTCGTGCAGCACCGGCGCAGGCAGCACCCGATCTGTGAAATTCTGATCCTGATAATAGCGCAGCTTCTTGGCGCGGATCGGCGGCAACCCAGAAACCAGGACCAATTCGTCTGACGGCGGCAATTGCATCACCTCGCCTGGCGTCAGGAGCGGGCGCGCGGTTTCCTGGCGGCTCACCATGACATGTGAAAGCCAGGGCGCAAGCCGATGGCCCGCATAGTTGCGCATCGACCTAAGTTCGGTTGCGGTGCCGAGGGCATCCGAGATGCGCTTGGCCGTGCGTTCGTCATTGGAGGAAAAGGCAATTCGCACGTGGCAATTGTCGAGAATAGCATTGTTCTCGCCATAGGCCTTTGAAACCTGGTTCAAAGATTGTGCGATCAGATAGGAGCGAATGCCATAACCTGCCATGAAGGCGAGCGCCGTTTCGAAGAAGTCGAGGCGACCGAGCGCCGGAAACTCGTCCAGCATCATGAGCAGCTGATGCTTACGGCTCTTCTTCGGGTCCCCCTCCAGACGCTCCGTCAACCGCCTGCCGATCTGGTTCAAGATCAGTCGCACCAAAGGCTTGGTGCGCGAGATATCCGAAGGCGGCACGACCAGATAGAGCGACAGCGGTCGCTCTCCATCCACTAGGTCAGCGATGCGCCAGTCGCAGGACGAAGTGGCCGCCGCGACCGTTGGATCACGATAAAGCCCAAGAAAGGACATGGCGGTCGAGAGGACGCCTGAGCGCTCGTTTTCCGACTTGTTCAGGAGTTCGCGAGCCGCCGAGGCCACTACGGGATGGACCTGAGGGTTATGCCCCGTCCCGAGATGGTTTGTCGTCATCATCCGCCGTAGCGTTGCGGCAAACGAGCGTTGCGGGTCCGACAGGAAGGTGGCGACGCGGGCTAGCGTCTTGTCCTCTTCAGCGTAGAGCACGTGCAAAATGGCGCCAACTAGGAGTGAATGGCTGGTCTTCTCCCAGTGATTCCGTCGCTCCAGCGCGCCCTCGGGATCGACGAGGATGTCGGCGATGTTTTGAACGTCCCGGATCTCATCTGGGCCTTTGCGCACCTCCAGCAGCGGGTTGTAGCGTGCCGATCTCGGGTCGGTCGGATTGAACAGAAGGCAGTACGAGAATTTCGACCGCCAGCCGGAGGTCAACTGCCAATTTTCGCCTTTTATATCATGAATGATGGCAGACCCGGTCCAGGAAAGTAGCGTTGGAACAACCAGCCCCACGCCCTTGCCCGAACGCGTCGGCGCAAATGCCATGACGTGCTCCGGGCCGTCATGGCGCAGATAGCGATCGTTCAGCCTACCGAGGAAAACGCCCGCCGGCCGTAACAACCCTGCCGTCTCGACCTCATGAGTCGTGGCCCACCGTGAAGACCCATAGGTCGTAACCGACCCGCGCTGTCGCGCGCGCAAAAGCGAGCCTGCGATTGCGGCGGCACAGCCCAGGAATCCGCTGGCGCCTGCAAGCGTACCGGCTTTGTCGAAGACCTCCGGCGCATAAGCATCGAAGTGGAACCACCATTCAAACAGCTTCCACGGCTTGTAGATTGGCCAGCCGGCGAAGAGAAACCATGGTGCGCCGAGAGGCGTCTGGTAGGTCAGCATTTGAGCGCACCATTGGGTTGCCGTCCATACGCCGATAATGACAATTGCGCACACAACGGCGATCTGCCCGATCAGTAGCTTCGTAGGTGTCATCGGCTTGGCCCGCTGAACAACGCGACCTAGCATCGCGCGGTGCAGCCGGGACAGGAATGTTCCTCACATACGATTTGGGAGCAATGAACGACTTCCTACTATGCAGGTCGGTCAGCACGCGTGTTGCGCCTTCACGCGACACCATCCTCTCCATTCACCCTGAGGCCCGGCGCCGCCGACAGTTGCGTGACCGCTCCTCCGCAAAGTTATCTTCTGCGTTCAGGGAGCCAGGGCGCCTGGGCTGGCTGATGAACACCGTCCGCTCGCGCATGTGGGGTCGAATTGATTTGTGCCCAAGTGGAGGCAGGCTCATCATTCAACAGTTGCCGCAGTTCCCCTGGCTCGAACGCCATCATTGGTGGGGAGGCAGGCTCGTCTTCCAACAGTTGCCGCAGTTCCCCTGGCTCGAACGCCATCATCGGTGGGGAAGCGGGTTCATCCTCCAACAGCTGCCGCAGTTCCCCTGGCTCGAACGCCATCATCGGTGGGGAAGCGGGTTCATCCTCCAACAGCTGCCGCAGTTCCCCTGGCTCGAACGCCATCATTGGTGGGGAGGCAGGCTCGTCCTCCAACAGTTGCCGCAGTTCCCCTGACTCGAACGCCATCATTGGTGGGGAGGCAGGCTCGTCTTCCAACAGTTGCCGCAGTTCCCCTGACTCGAACGCCATCATTGGTGGGGAGTCAGGCTCGTCTTCCAACAGTTGCCGCAGTTCCCCTGGCTCGAATGCCATCATCGGTGGGGAGGCGGGTTCATCCTCCAGCAGCTGCCGCGGCTCTTCCTCGTGCGGCAAGCGCCTCCTTAGCCGGTCTTGCAGCGCCTGCCGATCGGCAACGAGGTTGTCGAGGGGCAGCGGCTCGTGGTCTGGCCGCTGCCCTTTCACCAATCGTTCAACCAGCGCCCACGTGCCCTCCAGGACAAATACGCCGCAATCATAATGGTTCGTCTGTCTGGCCATGGGGGCTGGCGCCAAGGTAGCATTCAGCAGTCCTGCGAGCTGTTTTGCAGGCACGTCGTTATATCCCTCTCGCTGGAGGGAGTCGTAGTGATAGGCGAACCGCCTTTCGGGGTCGCGGCGATCAACGAGCAGCAGCGACCAATGGGTGCCGGGGCTAGTAGCCGTGCCATTATTCACTGGCAAGAACAGGAAGTCGGCTGTGGCGTTGTTTTGATTATAGATGGACTGCAATATGCCTCGAGCGTCTTGCGGCGACGTGTGTCGCAGTAGATGGGATACGGAAGGATCCACCAGCCGAGTCCGGGCAGCGAGCGCCGGATTGATCCCCTGCAGTTGCCGCTCCAGCAAATTGTAATCTCTCTGGACATGGGCGTCGCTCAGCCATTCGGCGGCGCCGAGCACCCGCCCCGTTGCAACGTTGGACGGGGCTGTCGGATCGAGCGCCCCGATCTGAGCCCCAGAGGAACTGGTCGTCAGTGTGGTCACATCAACCAGTGGAAGGCCGCGGTAGGTGCCTGGCAGCTTAGCGGTTGCTGGCGAGGCGGGTTGGGGAGCTCTTGCCGGTGCCGCTGGCCCAGCTTCAGCAGCGGCCCCAACGCGCCTGGTGACTGCGTCTGCCGGATGAGCAGCAAGGACAGTTTCGCGCCCGAGCACAATGCGCGGCAGGATATCCCGGAGGTGAGCCAATGCAGAACCGATACTTAGTCTATTACCATAGGAGACAGCCTTGAAGCTCTCAACATCTTTATCCAGCGATTTGTCGTGAATCCGAGCGGCAATCCCAGGCTTGTTATTTTGACGCAGATACTGGCTAAAATGTCTAAGAAAATTTGTATAGCCGCCCACGGTATCTGGATTCCGTCCGGTCGCAGGCGCTGCCAGGTACTCCTTGGTCGAAGCGGCTCTGTAATCTCTAATGAGCTCGGCATCGTCAGGATAGGGGATCACGAGAGGGCGACCCATAATCGGGGCTCCGCTTGTCGACTTCTTGAGGTAACGCAGTGCGCCAGCCACGGTGGAGGAACCACCCGTACTCTCGTACTCCTTGAGATCCTGATCCAGCGACGAATGGTAAAGCCGAGCAGCAAACCCTGGCTTGTTGTTTTGAAGGAGCCACCGACTAAAGCCGAAAAGAGAATTTACATTGAAAGTGACCGTGTTCGCGCTGGCCTTACCCGCGTGGAATGCTGCCCTCAGCCCTTCGATAGCGGTCGCATCGTTGGAATAGACAGGACGCTTGTCGGAACCGTTGGGGACTACAATTGGACGATCCGGCTGCACTGTCGAGGACATCGAACCACCACCTCCGGGATGCGGTGCTGGGGTGGATTCGTGTTCATCCCTCTGCCTGACGAGCTGCGCCTCAGATTCCGGTGTAGCCACCTTATGAGGATCCTGCATCGGTTCGATCCCCTCCATCTCCTGCTGCAACCAAGCCAAAGCTTGGCGAGCGGCGGCTTCATCAACCGCGGAGGATGTCTCCACACCTCTGGCGGACGCCGGCAGAGCCTGCTCCGCCCGCCGTCGAAAGAGCTCTGGCGAGGCGGATTTCTCCGCCCACAATCTGGGCTGCGTAGCGAGTCCCCGTCCAGATTTATGTGGCACCGCCTCGCTTGGCAGCGGGCTGCTCCTGTCCCGTGCAGCTACCAGCCCCTCCGGGGCGCCCTGGTCGCCGTGGCGCCAGTTCAAGTGAGGGACGGCCTCTCCAAAGTCGGGTGCTTGGTGTTGGTGCGCGGTTGGGGCGAGAGACAATGGTAGATCGGTGCCCTCCTTATAACCTACCGGCAGGAGCTCCTCTGGCCAATCGAATCCCTGCTGTGGTGCGGTATGCTGAGCAGCGTCGCCACGGGGACGAGCCTCCATGCTGACCGCGTTTTCCAGATGACTCCCGAGTATAACGCGCGGCGGGTGCTTGCGGATATAAACCAGTGCAGATTCGATCGGAGCTCCACGAGTAGAGGAGGCGGCCTTGTAGCTCTCAACATCTTTATCCAGCGATTCATCGTAAATCCGGCCCGCAATCCCGAGCTTGTCATTTTGACGTAGGTAATGACTGAAATGGTTAAGAGCAGTTGCGTAGCCGCTCGCGGATCTGAAATGTCTAGTGAGCGCGGCGTCGTCAGGATGGGGGTTCAGGACAGCGCGACCCACAATCGGGGCGGCTCCGCCTATCGGCTTCATCAGTTGACGCAGTGCGCCAGCCACTGTGGAGGAACCACCCCTACTCTCGTACTCCTCGAGATCCTGGCTCAGCGACGGATGGTAAAGCCGAGCAGCAAACCCTGGCTTTTTGTTTTGAAAGAGCCAACGACTAAAGCCGAAAAGAGAATTTGCGCTGCGAGTGACCGTGTCCGGCCTGGCTTTACCCGCAAGGAGTGCAGACTTCAGCCCTTCGATGGCGGTGGCATCGTTGGAATAAACAGGACGCTTGTCGGCACCGTCGGGGGCCACAATTGGACGATCCGGCTGCACTGTCGAGGGCATCGACCCATCGAGATGCGGCGCTGGGGTGTATTCGTGCTCATCCCCCTGCATCGCGAGCTGCGCCTCCCGTTCCGATGTACCCACCTGATGGGCAGGGAGTTGCATCATCGCGCGAGCGCCTGAGTCACCAACCTGACCTGGTTGCCGCTCAGTGACAGCATGCTGCAGATTGCTTTGGATCCTCTGCCTCTTCGTTGGTCTCAACTCACCTTTGCCATGCGAGCCATTGACGAGGACATCCTCGCCTGGTGCACTCATCAACTCATCCGCCGCCTGCAATTCGCCCAAGTGCTGCTCAAAACCGGCTTGGCCGGCTTGTCCGCTTGCTCGTGCGGTACGGCGTGCTGCACCTGCAGCCAAGCTGCTACGATGAATGTCCAGTTTGTACGGGTGCACGCTAGCCTCACTTCCACAGATCACATGAGCAACCTACTCAGGCAAGCTTTCGAAAGGCTGACGAGGTCCGCCGCCGCGGAAGGCGAAGGCTGGTTTTCTGCTCAGCGGTTGACGGCCTAGCGTGTTGCGGCCGCGCCGGGTATCACGCCAATCAATCTGAATAGTCGATGCGTCAAACGAACCAGGATAGGATTTTCGTAGCGGGGCTGCTCTACTCACTCTTGTCCTGAGGTAGAATTCAACCATATCGCCGAGCAACTGGATGCCGATTGGATACCCGATCCGGAAAGCTTCAGCTCATATGTGACGCGAGGATGAGAATCGTGGCAGCTCCAGACCGACGGGCTGCCACCCACAGCGGCGATGACCGACGAGGGTCTTCTATTGCCAAGGTAATCGTCCGTTCGGGGACCTATGTGTTCCTATGCTCGTCGAGCGGATCGGGTGGGCCGCACCGCCGTAGCGTTACGGCGAGCGGAAGCGGCGTTGGGTGCGGCTTTTCCCCTGAACGCTTCACACCAGGCTGATAGGGGATCTTGCAATCGCACACACGCGGTCTGCAGGCGTGCCTATCAAGCAGTTTGCTCAGACCAACGTCGCGGCGAGCCTATCCTCAATACGCAGCGCAAGTCCTAGACTCCACGATCGTCCTTCGGTGCAGATTTGCTCGCGCCTCGCCCTGATTACAGCCGATAAGGCGAGCTAACAATTGCAAGAGCCACAAGCTACTCCAGCTCGATCGGTTTGCTGTTCCAGTCGGGCGGGGTCTGACCGAGAATGTTGCGAACGAAGAAGTCTAGGAGTTTGCGCTCGGTGTAGGTGCCTAGAGTATGGTGATTGGCACCAGGAACGTAGACAATGTCAAAATCTTTTCCTGCCTTGATGAGTCGATCGGCAAGCTGGAACGAGCAAAACGGATCGACATTATCATCCATTTCGCCGACCGCGATCATCAGCTTGCCCTGCAGCCTGTGAGCATTGTCAACGGCGGAGGATTGCGAATATTCAATGCCGACCGGCCACCCCATCCACAGTTCATTCCACCAGGTCTTGTCTATCCTGTTGTCGAAGCAGCCGTTTTTGGCGACGGCGACCTTGTAGAAATCGGGGTGAAAGAGCAGCGCGCTGACTGCACTCTGGCCGCCGGCGGATGCGCCAAAAATGCCGACGTTGGATATGTCGTACCATGGATATTGCGCGGCCGCCGCCTTGTGCCACAGAATGCGATCGGGAAATCCTGCGTCCTTCAGATTCTTCCAAGCAACATCATGGAAGGCGCGGGAGCGGTTGTTGGTGCCCATGCCGTCGATCTGAGCAACGACGAAGCCCAGCTGCGTGAGCGGCTCTGTCCACCGCGAGAAGGATTTTGGGACGAAGGAGCCGTGGGGTCCAGCATAGATATTCTCCACAACCGGGTATTTCTTCGTCGGGTCGAAGTTGGCTGGCAGGTGGAGCACACCCCAGATGTCAGTTTTGCCGTCGCGCCCCTTGGAATGGAAACTGAGCGGCGGCTGCCAGCCTGCGGCGACGAGCTCGGAAATGTCGGCCGTCTCGATCTGCTGGAGCTTGGCATTGTCGCTGGCGCGGTAGAGTGCCATGCGCGGGGGCAGATCGATGCGTGACCAGAGATCGACATAATAGCGCCTGTCAGGCGAGAACTCGATATGGTGGTTGGCCGGTTCGGGCGTCAGTGCAGTCAGTCCCTTGCCGTCAAAGCCGATGCGGTAAGCATGGACCCAATAGGGGTCCTCCTGCGAGTTCATCCCGCTCGCCTCGAACCAGATCTGACGCTTCACCGGATCGACATGGTTGACCCTCCGGACGACCCACTCACCTCGGGTGATCTGGTTTTCGAGCGCGCCTGTCCGGCCGTTGAAAAGATACAAATGCTCATACCCGTCGCGCTCTGATGCCCAGATGATCTCCTTCCCGTCATCGACATCGTAACGGAAGATTTTTCCGGCATCCTCCTGGCCATGCCCCAGCGGCAAATAATCCACGAATGTCTCGCTGGTCTCATCGATCAGGGAGCGCCCGCGGCCCGAGGCGGCGTCTACCTCGACCAAGCGATAGAGCTGATGCCCGCGCTGGTTATATTCGAAAGTGAAGCCGCGGCTGTCCGCCCACCACCGGAGAGGGGAAAGTTCGAAGACGTTCGAGAAGAGGGCACCGTCAATCACGATCTGGCGCCGGCCGGCAATGTCGAACAGGACTGGTTGGGGCAGCGGAAGGACATCGCCCGGCCTGGGATAGAATATTGTTGAATATTCCCGCTCCAACTGGTCCGTCGATGAATTGAGGTAGCGGACCTCTCGCCTATAGCCGGGGCGAACAAGGTAAGCGGCGAGGTGGCGCGAGTCCGGCGACCAGCTCAGCGTCGAAAAGACGTAGCAATTGCCTTCGGCTCCGTCCCGGCTCAGAGGAACATCCTGCAATCCGTCCTCGCTGCGCAGGAAAACGTTGCAGTTCTTGATATAGGCGATCCATTTGCCGTCGGGCGACGCGTTGCTCTTGTCGGGGTTGTTCTCCGCTGGCGGCGTGTAGCGGTGGCTGAGCTCCCTACGGTCCCCTTTCCTTGCATCGAATGTGGTGCTGGTACAGTCATAGCTTGCAAGGTCGCAGCTCCACCGGGTGTCTTCAATCTGGAAGTCGAGCCTGCGACCATCCTCACTCAGTTCGAAACGGTCGAACGGAAGATTGCCGGCTTGATAGCTCTCATGGCTCACCTTGTTTAGCGCTGCCGCCAGACGCGCCTGATCGAAAGCGGGCCGCTTGAAACCCGTGGCAGCATCGACCTGCATGAACTGCTGCTCGCCGTGGCTAGTCCGGCGGTAGACGAAGGCTTCACCCCCGGTCAGCCAGAAAGGCATTTTGGGGACATTGACAGTGAGCCCGCCATATCGATCGTTGATCGTAAGTGCGCGCTTGAAATCGGCCGGCGCTAGCGTCGGGTGTAAACTTTTCGAACCCTTGGCCAGCGTCTGAGTTGCCGATCGCCATGCCGCGCGCGTCAAAGCGCCGATCCTGGACATACCTGTTCACTTCTTTCGGTTTTCGGAATGCTAATTTTGAAGTTGGGTTCTCGTCGCCGGTCTGCAGCAGCGCCGAGCGTCGCCTTGGAGGAGAGCCAGCACGCGGGTGCAGCCAGGCACGCGCAACAGGGGCGCTCCTTGGACATCCAGGCACTGGTTCGGGTGCCGATTGAAGAGTTGGCGTCCGTCGCCGAAACAACCAGGAAAGAGCGTCCATGCAGCCCTGACGCGACTATTTCCCCGCGAGTATGGCCGCTTGCTTTTCTGCATCATCTGAAAGGTCCTGCTCTAGTCGGGCCGGATGTCACCCCGGCAGATTGTGCTATTTCGACAATCTCCGAGCGATTGCCGCCGGCCCATGACGAGGTTTACCGATAGGGCGCAATATGCGTGCCAAAGGAAAAGCGGTTTAATACACGGCAATCCGCCTATGTCGCATCCCCAACATCGTCGCACACCGGACAATGCCGGACGATATTGTCCCGGGGCGTCAAATTGGTTTGATGGTGACCCAACAACTGGCGGATGACGATCTCGAAATGCGCGACAACGGCCTCGGTGGACACTGTCGCCGCGCCCAGCACGCTGGCCGCCTGCCCGGCGATGTCCGCGCCCAGGCGGATGGCCTTGGCCACGTCGACGCCATCGCGGATCCCGCCCGACGCGATCAGCTTCACCGTTGGCAGCGCCCGACGCACCGCCTGCACGCTGGTCAGGGTGGGAATCCCCCAATTGGCGAATGACATCGCCACTGCACGGTCGGCGGCATTGCGGGCGCGCTCGCCCTCCACTGCGGCCCAACTGGTGCCGCCGGCGCCGGCGACATCGATTACCGCCACGCCCGCCTCGACGAGCGCACAGGCCACCGAGGCGGACAGGCCGCCCCCACTTCCTTGGCCACGATCGGCACGCCCACGATGCGCGCGGCGCCAGCGATCAGCGCCAGGACGCCGCGCCAGTCGCGGTCGCCCTCCCGGCTGTACCGCTTCCTGCAGCGGATTGAGATGGACGATGAGCCCATCGGCCTCCAGCGCGTCCACCGCGCGACGCGCCAGGTCCAGGCCGTCGGCCTCCCGCAGTTGCGCGGCGCCGATATTGGCCAGCAAGGGAATGTCTGGCGCCAGGCGGCGCAGCGCGCGCGTTAGCCCCTGGGAGTTACGGGATTGCAGGCTCACACGCTGCGAACCGCACATGGCGATCCGCAAGGCTTGCGCTGCCTCGCTCAAATGCCGGTTGATGGCCTCGGCCCGTGGCATGCCGCCGGCCATAGAGCTGATCAGCAGCGGCGCGCGCATAGCCTTGCCCAGCAGCGAGGCGCGCAGGTCGATCTGCGTCAGGTCCAACTCGGGCAGTGCGCAGTGTTCGAAATGGATGTACTCCCAGCCAGCGGCCACCGTGGCCGGCGCCGTTCGCCGATCCAGCACCAGCGAAGCGCGCAGCTGAGCGCAGCCCTCGAATCCGGAGAGAACGCACGGTACGCCGTGCCCCAGCGCCTGCTCCACGGCGGCGAGCTGCTCCGGCGCGATCAGGCCAACGTCGTTGCAATCGTCTAGCCAGAACAGCAGCGCCAGTTCGCGATAGAACGCCACGATCAGCGTTTCGTTCTGCGGATCACGGCCGGTGCGGGCGCTGGTGTCGCGCAGGCTCGGGTGAATGCGTTGCAGGATTGGGGGACGCGTGACGCAGTCAAAGCTCCCCTTGCCAAGCACGGAGCAGGCGAGTGAGAGAGCAGATGAATAGGCGTGTCGCCAATATTTTCGCATTGCTATAATCGATTATAGTTGTGAGGAGCAATTTGAGACCATTTACTTGCGGCTCAAGTCACCCATAAAAGAAGGCAAGCACCGATTCGGTAGCTTATCCCCTGTCTTTCGCGTACTCGCGGCCGTGGCGCCGGGTGAACGATTGAAGACCGCCGGTCTCACTCGCAGGTGGGCGCCAGGGCGTGGGACGGTTGGCAAGCCACAGGAGTAGGACAATGTCGAAGGATTCGGGTAAGGGCGATAATCACGGCGGCGGGCCGGGCAAGATCGAGATCACGATGGTGGTGAACGGCCAGCCCACGCAGGTCGAAGCCAATCCCAACCAGCCGCTTCACGTCATTCGTACCAAAGCCCTTGAGAACACGCAGAATGTCGCCCAACCAGCCGAGAATTGGGAATTGAAGGATGAGGCCGGCAACTTGCTCGACGTCGACAAGAAGCTTGGCGATTTCGGTTTCCCGAATACTGTGACCCTGTTCCTCAGCCTGAAGGCGGGCGTCGCAGGTGCCTAAACCCCAAAGTGTGGATCCGGAGGTCTCCCGAGCGAAGTTTGATCGGGAGATCGGCCGGTTCCGGCCATATGCTGATGTCTATCGGGCTCAGGGCTGCTTCTTGATCGAGGCGACCTTTCCGCGCGCTTTCTTCATTTTCGCAAGCCTCAAGTTAAAACCACGGGTGATCAGCGCAGCGAGCGAGGTCGACTTCACCGACTACGACTTAAGACCACCGTCCGTGGTCTTCGTCGATCCGTTTACGCGTCATCCGATTGCCCGGAAAGATCTATACCTGAAAATGCTTAGACGTCCGCCGCTGCCCGGAACGCCGCCGGAGATGATAGGAGCTCTCATCCAGCAGAACGCCGTGCCGCTGACGGACTTCATCCAGGCCAACAGTCCCGAGGACGAACCATTCCTGTGCATGGCGGGCGTCCGGGAATACCACGACAATCCAGCCCATTCAGGTGATCCATGGCTACTTCATCGGGGTTCTGGCGAAGGCTGTTTGGCCTTCATCCTGGACAAGATCATCAAGTACGGAATCATTCCTATAGAGCAGTTGCAGATTCAACTCCCACCGGCAATCGTAGGAATGGTGGTATCCCCTCAGGCGATACAAGAATGACTGGTTTGAGAGATGTAACGATCGTGACTCTCCCGCGCGGCTGCATCTCGACCACGCATGGGCATCTGCGCTCAGTTGGTCGCGAAGGCAATGAGGGGATGGCGCTCTGGGTCGGCGTTCAGCAAGACCGGCACTTTGCCGTAACAGAGACGGTTATCCCGGCGCAGCGTCACATTCGGACAAACGATGGCGTTTGCGTGATCGTTGCGGCCGAAGAACTGCACCGGCTCAATGTCTGGCTCTACAAAAGCGGCCTGAAACTCTTGGCCCAGATTCACAGCCATCCGGGCCGCGCCTACCATTCGACGACGGACGACGCTTATGCGGTTGCTACCACGGTTGGGTGTCTGTCGCTGGTAGTGCCGAATTTCGCCCGCGAGCCTTTCGATTTTGCTCGGGTCGCCGCCTATCGGCTTGACGAAAAGGCCAAATGGAATGCGCTCCCTCCCGCGGCACTGTCGCGAATGATCATGATATCGAGTTGAACAATGGCATTCGCTAACTTCATCGATCGTGCCGCCACGGCGGCATCTCAGGTCCTGGCCGATTTTCATCTGGGAGACTTCAAAGCAGCTCTTGAAAAGCAGGTCGTGGCAGTCGCCTTCGACCATCAGGCCGCTTCCTGCGCCGAAGGCCAGGCGACACTAGATCTTGCGGTGAGATTGCTCGCTAGGCTCTACCCGGTTCTGGCGATACTCCCGCTGGACAGCGCGGCGAGCTCTCAAGCCCAAGCGCTGGAGCGCTTGGCAAAGTCGATCAATCCAAAAGTCGGCATCCGGCGTTCCGGCAAGTCTGCCACCGTCTGCGTCGTTGCAGGGGTAACGCGCCCATCACTCCGGTGCCCGATCTTTTTCGTGGGATCGGACGGTTGGGCGGCAAAGCTGTCGCGTACGGACCCGGTGGGCTCTGGCCCAAGTCTGCTGCCTTTTGGAGCTGGCGCCGCCAGTTGCTTCGGCGCCGCCAACGTCTTTCGAACTATCTTCGCCGCCCAGTTGACCGGCGCCGAGTTGGACGAAACCATCGACCTCTCGCTATGCAGCTACGACAAGACCAAAGCCGGGGAGGCTGGCCCGATCGACTTCCCAGTCGACCTTGGCGAAACCCACCTCGTTGGGCTCGGTGCGATAGGCCATGGCTCGCTTTGGGCGCTAGCGAGACAACCCGATCTCAAGGGTCGTCTGCATGTAATCGATCACGAAGCGATCGAACTCTCAAACCTGCAGCGCTACGCATTGGCCGGCCAGGCGGAGATTGGTATGTCCAAGGCGGTTCTTGCAGCCACCGCCCTTAGATCGACTGGCCTTGAGGTCGAGGCGCACCCTCTGACGTGGGCAGAATATGTTGCGCGCCGGGGCAATTGGGTCTTAGACCAAGTGGGTGTGGCGCTTGACACCGCCGCCGACCGTCTGGCTGTCCAAGGTGCACTGCCGCGATGGATCGCAAACGCTTGGATGCAGGAGCACGATCTCGGTATCTCCCGGCATGGTTTCGATGACGGCCAGGCTTGCCTTTGTTGCATGTACCTGCCATCCGGAAAATCCAAGGACGAGCACCAGCTGATTGCCGAGGAACTCGGAATACCGGAAGCACACGAGCAGGTGAAAACGCTCCTGCAGACAAATGCCGGAGTTCCCAACGACTTTGTAGTTCGCGTGGCTACAGCGATGGCTGTGCCGTTTGAACCGCTAGCCCCGTTTGTCGGCCAGCCCCTGCGCTCCTTTTATCAGCAGGCTATCTGCGGCGGTCTGGTGTTCCAGCTTAGCGAAGGAAGTCGCCGCGTTCGAACTGTGGTTCCGATGGCCTTTCAGTCGGTGCTTGCCGGGATTATGCTTGCCGCGGATTTGGTCAAGCATAGTGCGGGGTTTCCCATGAGCCCGACGACGAGCACTCGGGTGAATCTTCTGCGCCCCCTTGGCTCTCACTTGCACGATCCGAAGGCCAAGGACTCCAGCGGCCGCTGCATCTGTAGCGACGACGATTTCATTGCCGCTTACAGGCGCAAATACGGAGCGCGTTGATCAGGTAAGCGATGTCTCGGCCGCCTAAGCAGACGCGCACCTCTCCGTAGACGCAGGGGGCGCGGCTTGTGGGCGTGACCATGGGCGCCATTATGACACGCTTGGCCCGCTCCTTTGCCGGCCTATCGTCCTCCGCGCATGATCCCGTGCCGACGTGATGATCCAGCACCAGCCGCCATGGCACCAGAGGCTGGTCAAACCTCCGTTGTTGGCCGGTTTGGACAGTGCTGCATCAGGTCTCGACCGACGTCTCGACAGTCAGGGCTGCTTCGACGGGTGTGAAGATGTCAACATCGACCCCAGGCGCCCGAATCGTCACAATCAGGGCGTACCGAGCCAGAGCGTCGACGCGTTCCAGGTAAGGCTTCTCCTTCCACCAGCCCCCGACCGGGAACACGCCGATCGCGTCACGCTCGGCGAGATCGGCGGCGCTGCCCGACCAGAAATCGGCGTGCAACGAGCCGCGATCGCGGAAGGTGCCGAGCAGCCACTCTTCTCCGCCTCCAGCAGGCGCCCCTTCCTCCTCGTCCCGAGCGGCCTGATTGATGCGGGCTCGGAATTCGTCGACTGTCTCGGTCGCTGACTTTACTCTGAACCGAAGACCATGGGACGCGTAACGATGCCGGCGGGTCCATCCGCGTTCACCGGGGTTGGGTTCGATGAAATAGGACAGCGTGACGCGGAGCTCGACCTGGGCAGCGCCGAGCGCCGCGAGCTGCTCCTTCGGCCAAGGCAGGCGATGCAGCTTCATGTCACGCGTTTTGGCAGCCGCGCCGCCCTCGCGCTGGAAAGGCTGAAGCTCATCTTCAACGATAAGCGTGAGGTCGTTCACCGTTGACAGAAGCGCGCGCCCAAGATCTGGCACGCCGTAACCATAGCGCCGCACGAGCGCCTGGATCTCGCCCTTCGCTCCGTTGCACGCATCGATGCGTGCGCGCATCGCCGGAGTCCATTCGGCCGAGTGGACGATCAGGGCGCGAACCGATTCAGGCCACAGCTCGGGGCGCGCTGATAGAATTAGTCCCGCCATCCGTGCGGCATGGGCCGTTGCCGCGCTCGTATCTCCGAGGGTGGTGAAGTGGCGCAGTTCGGGTCGACAGAAAGTGGTCAATATCTGCAGATCGTCGATCGGCTCGCCGGGCAACACACCGTCATGGGCGAGATTGCCGCCTTCGAAGACGACCTCGGGCTTCACCGGCCACTGCCTGTCCCAAACGACCGAAGTGCGACTGCGCGGCGAGAGCTCGCCGACCGGCGCGATCGGAGCGTAGCCCGAAAAGTCGGTGTCAATGATATCGACCTTTTCTGTGAAAGCGCCGACCGTCAGCGCATTCCAGGCCTGAGAAGGATCATCGACTGCTTCCAGATCGTTGCGCGTCAAATGCTCGGCCGGCATGAGGTCATCGCCGATGTTGCCGGCAGAGAGAACGATCAAGCGTCGCTGTTCCTCTTCGAAACAGAGTTGGTCGATAGCGGCAGACCACGATGTGGGCCTTCCACGCGCCGGACTGGCGCTTGTCACAGCCATTGCGATCGCGCGGCGGCGCTCCGGCGCCTGCACCTCGGCGCGGGCGATCGCTTCCGCGGTGATCGCGCCATAGAGTTCTGGATCGTTTGCCTCGTCTTCTGGCGGAAGGATACGAACACTCTCCAGCCGAAAGGGCAATGGAACTGGATCGCCTCCGACCAGGAGCGGGACCAGATCACCGTACAGGCCGACACCTGCCATTCGCGTCCCGTGGCCGCTCCACGCAGGTGTGTCGTCGCTGCCCCATGCCGGTTTGACGGTGTGCCAGTCTTAAACGGCAAGTGCGGGTTCGATCAACGGGTGGGTGCGACGCACGCCGCTGTCGAGAATGCAGACCGCAATATCGGATTGAGGCGGTCTGACGCGCCCGAGAAGCTCGTCGCTCCAGTCCCTTTGCTCCGCGCCGCCAAGGCCCAGGAAGAAGGACGGCGTATCCTTCGCGCGCCGCAGCTCGGCGACGACATCGCTGTGCGCAATCATGCGGTCGAGCATTGCCGTGCTGGCGAGGGCCAGCATGACCACCCGCTCCGGAAACCTAACCGCATGCGTGCGCAAAGTGATGTTCAGGGCTTCGGCAATGTGCTCGAAGTTCTCGCGGCGACCGTCGCGCAGCCAGACTTCCCACCACACCTGCTCGTCAGCGGCCTGGGGGAAGAGGTCGTCGTGGTCGGTAAACAACGATCGTGCAGTCGCCAGCCTGACTGTCTCCATGCGGGAGACGAGCGGCTCGTTGCGCGGTCTGCCGCGGTCAGTATCAACGTCTCGATACGCCTCGACTTTCCGCAAATAATAGGCTTGCGCGCTTTGCGGCAGGAACACCGACGCTGTGATGGGAGCACCGGGTTGAGTTGGCTCATGGACGGCGACCAGCTCCATGTGCTGGCGACGATCGGCCAACTGGTCGAGGGCCGCCCGTCCGGACATGGGCAGATCGATCGCGAGGTAAAAGCCAGGCGTGCCGACCGACAGCTGGGGGTCACGCGCCGCAATCTGCTGGCGTGCACTTTCGACCGCTTGTTCGATGGATTGCGTCAAGGCCGCAGCATGCGACGCCCGATCACGCGCCGGCAGCGGCGGTGCATGTATAAGTTGGTTGGGCCGCCGATAGGCTTCCCGAATGCCGTTGTTGCGAAGGTGGATATGGGCGCGGTCGCGCGGAAAATCGTCTGCCATTATGATCTGTGCTGTCGCTACTCAAACAGCGACGCCTGCCGGCGTTCCTTCAGAGCGTCGATGAGCGCTTCCGAGGTGATCCGCTTCCCCCCCCGCAATATGATGGTTTTTGCAGCGTCGTCGGCCGCGCGCGTGATCTCGGCCTGCGACAGTCTCTCTGCCTGAGAGATCGCCTCGTTCCAGGCAAGCCCTCTGGTGTCGAAGCGGTCGAGTCGAGCCCGAAGCAGCGCCTCTATAATCGGCCGATCGGGCACGGCGTATTCGATGACATCGTCGAAACGGCGGAACAAAGCTCTGTCGAGCAGCTCGGGATGATTTGTTGCCGCAATAATCAGGCTGTGGCTGTCGTCTTGCTCGAGAAACTGCAGAAACGAATTCAGCACGCGCCGAATCTCGCCAACATCCTGGCGTTCGCCTCGACGCGCGCCGATGGCATCGAATTCGTCAAAGAAGTAGACGCCCCGCGTCGCCTGCATTGCATCAAAAACAAGCCGCAGCTTTCCGGCAGTCTCTCCCATGAACTTGGTGATCAAACCATCGAGGACGATCGTGAAAAGGGGCAGATGAAGCTCCCCGGCCAATGCCGATGCGGTCATCGTCTTGCCTGATCCTGGCGGGCCGACCAGAAGCAGTTTGCGACGGGGAACAAGCCCGTGCTCGCGCAAGCTTGCTTGTTGGCGCTGCTCTCCCAGCACGCGGTGCAGGCGCGAGCGCAGACTGTCCGGCAAAATCATGTCGGTCAGTCGCAGGTCCGGATAGCGCACATGCAGGAGCCCTGCGAGCTCGCCCTTTGGCTGAAAAAGGGGAACCGGCCGACTGCTCTTGACAATCCGGGCGTCCCTGCTCTTGGCTGCGTCGACCAGATCCTTGAGCTCCTGAGCAAGCTTACCATGGCCTTGACGTGCCTCATGCGCAGCAAGCTGCATCGCGATAGAGAGGAAACGATCCTCGTCGCCGGCAATGTGGCTTTTAAGCAGCGTCACGATATGGCGGGCCGTGGTCATGGCTCTCTTCTGGGGTATCCGTTTACTTGGCGAAGCGCATGCAACCTAAACGCTTTCAACGGCGATTTGTATCGCGCAATGGTGTTTTTTCTCTTGTCGATGTTCGCCCGTGGCAACTTCAGCGGTGAACTGTTGCGCCGCGGTCATAGGCCAGCCGGAATAACGCCGGCCAGCAGACAACAGTCCGCATCTTCGAGCGCTCGAAGTCTGGCCACTCACGCAGCGTGTCGGGTCCGAACGCTCCAAAGCCGCCCCGCCTGGCAGGTCCATGCGACCGATTGCGGGCGTGCGGCCATAAGGTCTACGCGGGCTCGCATGGCTGCCCGCGCCGCTGGCTAAAAAGCTGTACACCATCTCACGAAACACCAGGTCCGCTCCTTTGCCGGCCGACGGTCCATGAAATCCCCTCCCCACTTACGACACCGGAGACCTCCTTGCCCACATGGCGCTCAAGCACCGGCCGCCATGGCACCAGCGTGAACTCGCGCGACTTTTCAACGACGGCATATTTTCCGCTGGCAAGCTCGACGGAGCGGCGGAGCGTACCCTCTACTCGTCCTCCGGATCGCGCTTCGGCATAGGGCAGGCCAAGTTCCTCCGACAGTTGGCCAGCAACACGGTTCAGTTCTCGCTGGCGCAGGATCGAAAGCATGTTGGCTCGATAGACGATCCCATCCTGTTCTTTATGCGCGAGGCCTTGCGCGATCAGCCACTGCCGCCGGCGAGCTTGCGCCTCTCTCACGTCGCGGCCGAAGCCGGATCCGTGCAAAGGCTCGGGTCTATCGGCAACCAGCTCCCGGTCGAGCCAGGTGGCGCCGTTGAAGCTGACCTGTCGCTCCAGCGCCATTGAGGAGAGCTTGTCGGCAACGACAGGCTCGGCCCTGGCCCGCTGGCCCTCATAATTCGCGACGCGATCGAGATGGTCCGGCGCGATGAGCCAGGTGCCGTTCGGCTCTCGCTCGACGCCGCCGGTCGCGCGGCGGATCGCCTCCAGCCGCCGCACATGCGTTCGCGCAAAGCTCTCGGTGGCGGATGGGTCATGCTTCAGGTGCATATCGACGTCGTAACGGCCGCCATGCGCGGCGGCGATTTCGGCGATGGTACGATCGACCTGCCTCGGCTCGGTGTTCCTTGGCGCGACACGCACGATGCAGCCATTAGGCATCGTTTCCATCGCCTCGCCTCTACCGATGTTGATCCAATGGCTCTTACCGTCGACGGCGTCGACGATCATGTAATGGCGGTCATTGATCTCGTCGGCCAGTCCACGCGCGACAACGCGACCGACGAGAGACTGGACGGGCTCGCCGGATCGATCGTGGATCACCCAGTCGGCGGCCCTGCGGGCAAGCCCCTTGCCGGTCAGTTCGCGGTGCATGGTCTTGATGATGTCGCCGCGTTCGCCGGTGCGGCGCAGCGTGGCTTCGAGCTCATCGTCGAGGCGCCAGGAGCCAGCGCCGACCTCCGCGGCCAGACCCATCCGCTCGAGCTTGCGCAGCCGTCCCTGGTGCAGCGTCTGGCGAATGGCGTCGGGACCGCCCGGCGAGACCAGGCCGTCATCATCACGCATGCTGAGCAGCCGACGGTCGATGCTGGTGAAGCGTTCCTGCTCCATTTCCCGGCGCAGGCGAAGCTCAATCTCGCGGTCGGTTCGCGGACCGAGATCGAGGCTGACCAGCTCGGCCGCCCGCTCGCGGATGCCAGATGAGATATATTCGCGCGCGATGACCAGGTTCTCGCCACGGTCGTCCCTGCCACGGACGATGATGTGGCTGTGCGGGTGGCCGGTGTTGAAATGATCGACCGCGACCCAGTCGAGCTTCGTGCCGAGGTCTTCCTGCATCTGCGCCATGAGCCGCCGCGTCAGCGCCTTGAGGTCGTCGTACTCGATGCCGTCTTCGGCAGCGACGATGAAGCGGAACTGATGGCGGTCGCCGTCCGCGCGATCGATGAACGCCTTGCCGTCGACGCGGCCGCTGTCGGCGCCGTAGAGCTCGCCAGGTTCACCTTCGCGGGTGACCCCGTCGCGCTGAAGATAGCGTAGATGGGCACGCGCCCCGTCCGCGCCCTTGCCGGCGAGCTTGACGACCCGCGCCTTGACGATCACCCGGCGCTGGCGGAAGGCGGCATACCGGTCGCGCGATTTCAGCAGTGCGGCGGCCGCCCCGCCGCGCCCTGTCCGGCTTCCTGTGAAGCGACCACCGCGTTGCGGCCGGCCGCCAGCCCGGTTGATCGCCGCACGAACCTGGCCGGCATAGCGTTTGCCGGCCTTCGAGCCGCGCGACCCGATTTTGCCGAGCTTCGGCCTGAACTCGTCATCCTTAATGCGAGCCTCCCAGACATATCAAGCAAAATCAGACACTTACACGTCAAACCCTCTTGGCACCGGCGGCAGCCTCCCGGAAAAACGATGTGCAGACAAAGATTTAACCGCCTCCTGGAGGCGGTACCTTTATCTTGCCTTCCGCGCCCAGCCCCGCCAGACGCGCCCCCGTCCGCCATGGCTAACGCACCGGCTCCTTCGGCTGCGCGCCGTCCTTGCCGAGCGGCACGAAGAGATCGCCGTTTCGCACGCCTGAGTGAACACCGTCATGAATGAAGAACAGCGACCGTCCGAGAGGAGCGATTTGCGCCTTTGGAGCGACAGATTGGCTTTCGAACGCCTCGATGTCGGCCGCCGAAACTCCGGCCGCCTTGAGTTGGTCGAGGTACTCGACGGTCTCTTCTGGCAGCGGTTTGCCACGCTTCAAATGCTCGTCGTAGCGCTCGGGACCGGCATTGTAGGCGCCAAACAGGCCAGGAAATCCGAAGCGGTCATACATGGCACTGAGATAGGCCGTGCCGGCCAGGATATTGTCGCGCGGATCGTGGGGGTTAGGCCCAAGGCCGTGTTCGACCCGCATCTCTTCATAGGTGCCGGGCATCACCTGCATGAGGCCCATGGCGCCAGCGGGGGAGGTGATGGGGCGGCCGCCGCGCATTGTCTTGCCGCCGCTTTCGGCAGCCATGACGGCATAGATCCAGGCTTGGGGAATATGGAAGCGCCGGCTTGCTTCCGATACCAACGTCTGCCACTTTCGCAGCTGCGGACTTTGGGAGATGGCGACCGGCTCAGCGCCGGTCGAGGCGGAACAGGCGCATGGCGCAATGGCGATCATGCCCAACAAGAGGAGGGTCACTCGGTCCATAGTGGTACGAGCCTCCCGATGACATTTTGAGTGGGAACAGGCCCGAAATAGCGGCTGTCGAAGGAGCGGTTTTTGTCGCTGCCGAGCAGGAAAACCTCGTTATCCCCGAGCGCTCGGCAGCCGTTCCACCATGGCAAAGGTCGGCCTTCGGCGTCGATTTTGAGCCGGCGCGCGACGATGTCGCCGCCGATGATGATGGCGTCATTGAAGGCGCAGACATTATCGTCCGGCAGCGCTGCAAGACGTTTTGCCAGCGGCACATTGCGAGGCAGATAGCTGCGCTCGGCGGCGAGATACGCCGCGTATTCAGGCGGGCGCACGAGCACGAGATCGCCACGCGCCAGCGCTCCCGCAGCGATGCGGTAAAGGCCGATCGGCGCGCTGGCCGAGGCGTTCCAGACCAGCCAAGGGGCGGGCTTTCCCAGCGCCGTGAAGCCCAAAAGACCGAGACCGGCCGCGGCCAAGGCGACCGTCTTACGGGCTCGAACACGCCTCAGGCGGCTGCCGATCAGATGGATGGAAGGGCGCCGCCTCATGAACGGCCTCCCGTGCCGCCCTGGCCGGAACCGGCCTTGCCATCGCCGGCGATGGAGTGCTGCGGGTGTCCTTTCGACCAATGGTCGAGTTCGTCGATGTGATAGCGGACATAGCGGCCGTGCTTGCGGAATTTCGGGCCGCCGCCCTTGAGCCGCATCTTTTCGAGCGTGCGCTGGGAGAGCCCGATATAGAAGGCGGCTTGGGCTGTGCTGAGAAACGGGCTGCCCTTTTTCGCGCGGGCCGCGCGTTCGTTTTCGTCGTCCATGATGATCCTCGTTTCGCTTCGGACAAGCGAGGGCGAGGATGGGCGAGGGAGATCGTCTCGGGGACGGGCGAAGAGTCGGGGGAGAGTTTTCGCCGCCCTTTAGGGCGGACGGGGTTTGGGTGGAACTCCTGGGAATGAGCCCCGCGCCGGGGCTGCGGCGCGAGGCTCTTATCTCGGCCGGTCAGTCGGCCGGGTTCCAGATGATGGCGTAGGTGTCGTGATCGTCCTGGCCGGCGGCTCGGCCGAGATTGGCGTAGAGCTTGCGCGGTCCGAACTCCGGCGCTGCAATCGACAGGCTCACATAATCCTTGCCGGAAGTCTCGCCGGTGCGGATCCAGCCAGCGCCGACTTCGACCCCTTGCGTAAGCACCCGGAAGTCGGGATGGTTATCGGCGCTCTTGGCCTGGTTGGGGACGATATCGATGTCGGCGCGGACGCTGAGCGTCTTGAACTGGCCCTTGTAGGCGCCGTTTTCCTGCTTGTTGACGTAACCGATCGCGGTCATTTCGAAGTCTCCTTTTGTGGTTTCGCCGGGGACCATCCCCTGCGATGGCGCACCGTAATGGGCGCGTCAGGACCGCCTGAATCCGACAGGGCCGCAGCGACAGTGAAGGACCCGAGCGGGCAGCTTTTTTGTGAGCGAAGCGGCGCGAGGAAGCCGCCGCAGGCGGCGGGGAAAAAAGCTGATGGCGCGAGGGTTTCGGGCGGCCGGACCCGCCCATAGGTCGACAAGCCAGCCGCAGGGATGGTCCTTGGAGAGAGCATGGAGACCGCTCGCCAAGTGCGGTCTGTCAGCCAAGCAGGACGCCGGGATGAAACGGCCTGCAAAGATGCTGCGCCCTTATGCCGGATCGAGATCGTGCCAGCGGGTCGGGCGCCAGAGCAGACATCCGGCATGGTGCGATCTATGAAAGCAGGGCTCGCCAGCGGGAATTTGATACGCGAGGGGGCCAAAGTAAGGCTGGATGAGAAGCCGGTGCTACCTGCAGGTCCAGTGTCATGTGGCGGCGCTCGGGAAACCGCTACGCAATGTAACGCGCTCTTATGAGGCGAACAGACCGGCCCCAAAACCGATCGACCGGTGGTCGGCGCGAAACGCGTCATGCCTGTCCGAAAGCTGACAGTGGCAGAAGACGCATGTCGGGTTCCGCACAATTGACCATGCTGGATTTGTGAGGTTTTCAGGGAGAGCCATGCGTTCACTTCCCAGTGAGCTTTGGCACGGCATTTGCTCTTGATGTGGCAACACGGATCGAAGGTTGACTGCATGCACAAGCGCGAGATGAGCAATGCTCTCCTTTCCTGGAGGCTTGGCAGCAGATTCGATTTGACGTTGCGAGGAGCTTCAGCCGCTCGCGGCGGAAGTGATCTCAAATCTGAAGGCACCGTTGGGGCCGCAGCCATCAAACACATCTTTCTCTTTTTCGCAGCTCGTCTTCAACGCGATGCGGACTTCTTCGCGTCGACGGCGGCCGAAGGTGGAGAAGGGGCTCGACTTGCAAAAAGGAGTTGTCAATGACGTCTTACGTTCGCACCAACAGCCCGGCGCAGGTGCGCTCACTGTCCACCTTTGGCAAGCATCTGCAAAGGAGCGTGCTGACGGCGACGCTGCTTGCCGCGGCTTCGACGGGAAGTGAAGCGCAGCCCTATGTTCGTGCTGACGGCAGCACGACTGACGACTTGGAAGCGGCGCGAGCAAGTTGGCGTCATGACGCCGAATTCAATGGAAATGTGGGGCTCGCAGCCATCAACGCGGATGCCGCGTATGCGTTGGGTTCCACCGGGGAGGGGGCCAGAGCTCCTCGCCTGCCCTCGTCCGTCTTGACGAGTGCCCGCTTACAGCCTACCTCACTATCGCGTTAGCACTCGTCCATCGCGAGTGCTAACAAAAACCCCTCAACAGCGCACCAGGGAAAAATCCGAAAATGGCAAAGTCGAAGTTCCGCCCGCTGCATGACCGCGTGGTCGTTCGCCGGGTCGAATCCGAATCCAAGACCGCTGGCGGGATCATCATCCCCGACACGGCAAAGGAAAAGCCGCAGGAAGGCGAGATCATCGCTGTCGGCTTCGGCGCTCGTGACGAAGCTGGCAAGCTGGTCCCGCTGGACGTCAAGGCCGGCGACCGCATCCTGTTCAGCAAGTGGTCGGGCACGGAAGTCAAGCTCAATGGCGAAGACCTTCTGATCATGAAGGAATCCGACATCATGGGCATCATCGGCTCATATCAGGCCCTTTCGTCAACTGAATTCCCGGGCTCGATTGAAGCCCCTGCCAGGAGCTAAAAATGGCTGCCAAAGACGTAAAATTCTCCCGCGATGCCCGCGAGCGCATGCTGCGCGGTGTCAACATCCTCGCTGACGCGGTGAAGGTCACGCTCGGCCCCAAGGGCCGCAACGTGGTCATCGACAAGTCGTTCGGCGCCCCGCGCATCACCAAGGACGGCGTCACCGTCGCCAAGGAAATCGAGCTTGAGGACAAGTTCGAAAACATGGGCGCGCAGATGGTCCGCGAAGTTGCTTCGAAGACCAACGACATCGCTGGCGACGGCACCACGACCGCGACCGTTCTGGCGCAGTCGATCGTCCAGGAAGGCCACAAGGCCGTTGCCGCCGGCATGAACCCGATGGACCTGAAGCGCGGCATCGACCTCGCGGTAACCGACGTCGTTGCGACCCTGATTAAGAACGCCAAGAAGATCAAGACCTCCGAAGAGGTTGCCCAGGTCGGCACCATCGCCGGCAACGGCGATGCTTCGGTCGGCAAGATGATCGCCGAAGCGATGCAGAAGGTCGGCAACGAAGGCGTCATCACGGTTGAGGAAGCCAAGACCGCCGAGACCGAACTCGAAGTCGTCGAAGGCATGCAGTTCGACCGCGGCTACCTCTCGCCCTACTTCGTCACCAACGCCGACAAGATGGTTGCCGAGCTCGAGGACGTCTACATCCTCCTGCACGAGAAGAAGCTGTCCAACCTCCAGGCCATGCTGCCGGTTCTCGAAGCCGTCGTGCAGACCTCGAAGCCGCTGCTCATCATCTCGGAAGACGTCGAAGGCGAGGCTCTGGCCACGCTGGTCGTCAACAAGCTGCGTGGCGGCCTGAAGATCGCCGCCGTCAAGGCGCCGGGCTTCGGTGATCGCCGCAAGGCCATGCTGGAAGACATCGCCATCCTCACCGGTGGCCAGGTCATCTCGGAAGACCTCGGCATCAAGCTCGAGAACGTCGGCCTCAACATGCTCGGCCGCGCCAAGAAGGTGTCGATCTCCAAGGAGAACACCACCATCGTCGACGGCGCCGGCAAGAAGGCCGAGATCCAGGGCCGCGTTGCCCAGATCAAGCAGCAGATCGAAGAGACCACTTCGGACTACGACAAGGAGAAGCTGCAGGAACGTCTGGCGAAGCTCGCCGGCGGCGTTGCGGTGATCCGCGTCGGCGGTGCGACGGAAGTCGAAGTCAAGGAAAAGAAGGACCGCGTCGATGACGCCCTCAACGCGACCCGCGCGGCCGTCGAAGAAGGCATCGTTGCTGGTGGTGGCGTCGCGCTGCTGCGCGCTTCGGCCAACATCAAGGCCACCGGCGTCAATGCCGACCAGGCCGCCGGCATCAACATCGTGCGTCGTGCGCTTCAGGCTCCGGCCCGCCAGATCGCGGCCAACGCCGGTGCGGAAGCATCGATCGTTGCCGGCAAGATCCTTGAGAACAAGGGCGCGACCTTCGGCTACAACGCCCAGACCGGCGAGTATGGCGACATGATCGCCATGGGTATCGTCGATCCGGTCAAGGTTGTCCGTACGGCTCTTCAGGACGCGGCCTCGGTCGCCGGCCTGCTGGTCACCACCGAAGCCATGATCGCGGAGGCTCCGAAGAAGGAGTCGGCTGGCGGCGGCATGCCTGGCGGCATGGGCGGCGGCGGCATGGGCGGCATGGGCGGCATGGATTTCTAATCCAGCTCTGGCAGCTTTCGCAACGAGAGGGCGGCATCAATGCCGCCCTCTTTTTTTGCGAACCTCGGTCCGATGAACGATCGACGCCAACGCCGGCCATCGGCGTTAGGGCAACCTCAAAAGAACTGTCGAGTTGGTTGCGCGCGGCTTTGCGTCATCAGAGGCGCAAGGCGGTCGCGTGTGAGGATTGCGCGCTCCCATAGGCGGTTTCGGCATGTGCCTCGCCTTCGACATCGACATTGCGGCCAAGCAGGAAATCGGCGGCTTTCGAGGCATGGCTTGCGGCGCGGAAGATGGCGCGGTTGTCCTCGCGCAAAACCGTCAGCCATGAGCCGATGTAGTCGGCATGGCGCACGCTCGGCTCGATGCCGAGACTGCTGCAGATGAAGGCTGATGCGATTTCGGCGACCAGTTCCTCGCGCGCATAGGTGTTGGACCCGAAGGAGCCGGACAGGTCGCGCGCGAGTCGCCTCGGGTGGCCGGTCCAGTGTCCAAGCTCGTGAAAGCAGGTCCGGTAATAGTCGATCTGGTGGAAGAAAGCCGGCTGCGGCGGCACCTGTATGGTGTCGCTGCCGGGCATGTAGAAGGCGCGCTCGCCGCCGATGCGAAAATCAGCGCCGGTTGCATGAATGAGCGCCTCGGCCTGCGGGACCATCTCGCGCTCAGGCAGAGGCTCGCCGGCGGCGTAAAGATGTTCGGGCAGATTATCGCACTGCGCGACATCGAAGACGGTGAAGCGCTTCAGGAAGGGCACCGCCTGCGGTTCGTCGCCATCGGTGTCGGCGCGTTGCTTTTCGTTCTTGGGAACAAAGCGGTCAGCGTGAACGATGGTGGTGCCGTGCTCGCCCTTCCTGACATTGCCGCCAAGCGAAAGCGCCTGCCGGAAGGTGAGCCAGTTCTGGCTGGGGAAACCGCGCTCGATGACCGCGCCCCACAGGATCAGGATATTGATGCCGGAATATCGGCGCTGGGTGGCCGCATTCCGCGGCAGGCCGAGGCCTGTCCTTGCCCTGCCCCACGGCTTGACCCATGGCACGGTGCCGCGCTCCAGTTCGGCAATGATGCGGTCGGTGATTTCCTGATAAAGGCTGGCGCCGGTGCGCCCGCCACTGTCTGCGCCAGCCTGTCGGCTGCCGCAACGTTTGTTGTTTGCACGCATCGTGATGTCCTCCGCTCTACAATCGCGCGCCCTCCCCGGAAGCGGGGTGGGCGGCAAAAGCGACCGGAAAGGCCCGCCGTCGGAGGCGGACTGCATCAGCAGGACCGGAACGGAGTGGAGGACCCGAAAGCGACAAGCGAAGGGTTGCGGGACGCCGCGGCGGGCCTAGAAGGGAGTGCTGCCCACCCTGCGCCAGGGGGAAGGCCACAATAGAAAGACGCCGGCCGACAGGCCGGCGACCGTCAGCAGCCGAAGGCTGCCCCGCGCCAGGGGGCGATGCCGCAGGGCCAAGACCGCCTGAGCTTGCCGAAGAAAAGCGGGCTCGGTTCACGAGCACCCGGCCAGCGACTTCAGGCGCGGGCGCTCAGGATTGTTGTTGGCGCCCACGGCAGCTGGATGACCGCAACAAGATTACGAGGAGCGACAGCAAAGCCAGCTGCCACAAACGGCACGCTCCGGCAACAACAGCGTGGCCGGTCTACAGATGCTGCCCCGCACGAGAGCCAGCACGCTTTGAGCGCGCATCGGCGATGCAAGCGTTGCAAGCTGGCCATGTCCACAAGGTCGGCGACCACTATATCGCCGACCACCAACGCGGGCGTACCGTCTAAGTGCAGACCTTTCGCGAGTGCGCGGACCGCGCATTTCATCTGCGATGGCCGGATCTTGCATTCCCGCTTGAGCTGCTCAACGTCAAGGCCTACACGCGCTGCGATCTTGAGAGTGACCCTTCAACTGGGGGAAATCATAAGGGCGCGGTGGAATTCGTCGAACTTTCCCTGTTTTCTCGAGGCGAGTGCGGCGAAGGCTGGGAATTGGGAATCCGGTCCCAGGACCGGGAACTGTTTGATCACAAGCTTCAGATTGGGTTCATGCTTGAAGGCTTTTTGGTAGTTGATATCAGCCAGTCTGCAATGCGGACAGTTGTGGTAGTCATTGAATATGACCAGAACGGCATCGCCTTGCGGGTTGCCGGCGATTGGCGAAGGAGATCGTTGTCGAATGCGCCGCTCCACTTTTGCCTGTCGGTCGACCACGCCTGCCGGTGCAGGTTCGCGCTATATTGGCTCGCCAGCAAGGCGAGGAGTAAAAGAAGAGCTGCGACAGTGATGGCAGTCGGCTTAGACATGAGTCTCCAATCCATGGACGGCGTGGCAGCAACGGCCGCCTTTTTGGTGTAAAATGGGTCAGTTTTGATCGTGCCCCGCAGTTGCTACAGGCGCACAGGTGCCGGTGCGATCTGGCGGTTTCTCAAATACGGCTTTGCGCCATCGGGTCCACCCCAATAGCTGAGCGTCGTTCGCACGGGGAATTGTGTTCACCACGCCGGGCGACTTGACCGTCCACCGCCGGAGCGCTGAACGGTCCGCTAGTGAGGCGCTCCCCGAATCGTCGTTTATCCCGCTCGCCCCGGACCGGGTGACAGCCAGCGTTGCCGCTACGCTGCGGAGAAAAACCGTCAGCGCGTGGCATTCGGACATAAGCTGATCGACGCCAAGAATAAGCCCCACGGAGGTGACCGGTGCGGCCGGAACAAGAAAGAGCGTTGCAGCCATTGTGACGAGGCCTGCACCGGTAATGCGGGTTGTTCCGTTCGAAGGGAACAATGCGACAAACAGCATGAGGATCCGGCAGCCGATCGGGAGATCAGTTTTCGTCGCTTGGGCGATGAAAAGGGCGGCGAGCATCATATTCGTGCCGTCCAGATTGAATGGAATGAGACCCACGACCGAATGCGTGGCGCCGGCCCTTTCCATCTTCTCCATGAGCGAGGCCAGCGCGGCCTCTGAGGAGGACATTGCGAGCAGCAGCTCGTCCTTGATGTATCGGACGAGAGAGAAGAGCGAGCGGCCGTTGTAGCGGCAGACCGCGCCGAACAGGACCGAGAGGAACAAGACTTGCAGGATGTCGCCTTCCGCGAAGGCATTGGCAATCGTTGACGGGATGATGTTCATCAGGAAGCTGGTCACGGACTGCTCGTGAGCCGTGGCCACATAGCCCTTAACGGCTTGGACATCGAGCGAGGCCGGATCGATGTTGAGGCCGGCGCCAGGCTGAACGATATTCGCGACAATCAGCCCGACAACAAAAGCGAGCGTCGAAAAGGTGAGAAAATAGACCATCGCCTTGGCGGCAACTCGGCCGACCTTCTGCAGATCGCTCATGCCGGCAATGCCGGTCGCCATTGTCAGGAAGATGACAGGTACGGTGATTATCTTGACGACATCGACGAAGGCATCGCCGAGCGGCTTCAGGCTGTGGCCGGTCTCCAAATGGAAATAGCCGATTGCGGCACCCAGGATTATGGCGGCAAGTACCTGCACGTAGGTCCGGGCAAAATGGCGCTTGCGGGGCGCTGCGATCGCGCGGGGAACTCTTGGAACCAACACCGTCTCTCTCCTTGACCGGATCGGGGTGGGGCTCCTCCCTCTCCCATGCAGTGCTCCGGTCGAACGCTGCGCCCACTTCGGCGCAAACGATGTGCCAAATAGCAAAGAGGGGAAAACGCGCAGGACCTCACGCAATGCTTGCGATTCGCTCTCCCACACTCGTGCAGTGGTTGCCTGTCGCAACTATGGAAGGGTCGATTCTTGGGAACTCCAAAGGCCGCTCTTTGCGTCGAGCAGCTTGGCTGCCTGGAAGGTTCCCTCTTTGCCTTGCGGTCTGCGAGCTGAGTCCAGATCGTCATCATTTGGCTGCGCGCCGCACGGGGCTCGAAAGATTCAATCGAGGACGGGTCCTCTTGGAAAACGGGGGCAGCGTTGGTCAAGCCCTTCCACCCTGCTGTCCCAATGGTGTTCAGAAGCTCAGTTCACGATCAAGCGATGGATCAGCGTCATCTGGCGTTTGCGCCATCGCGGCGGCGTTGCAACGGGTCTGCCAAAGATGAGAAGGCCGCGAGGCAGGGTCCGAGACCTAGACTCCAACCTCATAGCGCGCTCGGCTCGCGTTCGGAAGGTTCGAACCGCAGCACGATCAGGTGGCGACACCGTTGGTCGGAACCGGAACCCGACGAATGATCGTTCGTGACCGACATCTGTGAACAAGCAGTATGTGTCATTGCAATCACCACCCGTTGCGCGGAAATGCCCATATGGCCGTGAATGAACTGGATTTGGTGATTTTCCAGATGGCGGTGGAAAGCGTCCGCTTGCTCTCTTCAAGCTTTGATGAGAAGGCGGCTGAGATAGCCACGAGGAGCCGTGGTAGCCTTCTTTTTGACGTGCGGGTGGACGGTGACCTGGAGGTCCAGCGAGTCGCAGCCATTGGATATCCAGGCGACAAGATCGGTGTGGTGGCATTGGACCGAGAGGGCCTTGTTAGCTGTTGTTGCCTAGTCAATGGCACCTTCTCACCTTTCATTGCACCGTTGGAGAACTGGACCAGCATGCCCCTTTCGATGCAGGCCCAGATCGATGTCACAGGCTATGCGAGGCTCCTTCTGGCCGCCTTGCGAAATGCTGGACATATGCTGGACAGGTAGCATCGCGATGATGTCTGTGATGAGATGGTGCAAACGGCTGGATGAGGCGATCGCTTGCTGGCAGCTTTGGCAACAAAGCGATCGGTGAGTTCGCAATGCTGGAACACGTCCTTTAGACTCTGCAGTTAAGTTAGCGGACTACCATCTGACGAATGCCCTCTGACAGTCTGCATGGCGCGGCATGCCCTCTTAGGAATGCAGCCGTGGTTCTACACCATCGGCTGTTTTTGTGTCGAAGGCGACGGGCACGCCATGAACGAAGGAAGCGGCCGCCAACAGTTCCTCCAACTCGCGGTCGGTGGCCTTGCATGCCGGCATTAGTGTTCGGATGGCGCGGATCGCCTGCGCCATGGAGAGAAAGCGGACCCTTCCCCTGGAAAGGACATAGGCTTCTGCGGCTTTTTCGACGGTGACGGTGTGAAACGAATTGGTCATGACGAATTCCTCCCTGAACCCTGACCAACCCGACTTATGGCACGAATTCGACCGCCTTCAAGCCTATGTCCGATTGCGGACAATAGCTGCGATTCGTTCAAAACCGCTGATGCTTTTGGGCGACCTGGTGAGGGGCAAGGAGACGTCGGCTGAACCCGTTTCAACCGACATGCTTCAGGCAGCGGCCAGGCCGAAATAACGCTGCTCCTCCTTGTCATAAGCGCCATGTGTGAGCTTTATCAATCCGGCACGGTCGATGATCGTGATCTCGCCGCGCTTGGCGTGCACCAGTCCTCGATACTCAAGCATTTGCAGGGCCGTGGTGACCCCGGGCGGTGGGCGCGAGCATGGTCGCCAGAAATTCATGCGTCGGGAGGATCTTATCTCCTTCCGCACGGTCGTGGACCATCAGCTGCCAGCGGGCCAGCCGTTCTTCGATCTTGGAGTGGCCATTGACCAGTGCCGTCCGGCATGATTGGACGAGGAACGCGTGGGCATAATCCAGCACTGAGGTGCGAAGCGACGGGCTAATCGCAGGGCGAAGGTTTTCAACCGGCAGGCGCCAGGTAGTGCTTTCCTTTCCGAGAATGACGGCAATTCCTTTCATCCCGTCATAGCCGACAATGCCGACTTCACCTTGCCGCCCGCCGGTCATGGTGGCGACCACCGACGCGATGCCCCTCTCGGGAAAATATACGTTCTTGATCGGCTGATGCGCGACCTCCAACTGGTCCTTGATGCCCGGTTCGACGTGATGCAGCGATGGTCGCAAAAGCGCGAAGTCCTGCGGGGTGAGGGCTTCAGCACCTGGTCGCGAAAGAGGGATCGGGCAAGGCTCTCTTCCAACGGGGCAAGAGCGCGTACGTCTTACTGTCGGCTGCACCGAAGTAAATGCCGGCCGATGCCAAAGCATAGGCTTCGAAACGCGCGATTGCAAAGCCCTGTCGGGGCAGTGCAGTCATGCTAGAAGTCGCGCCGCCTACGATAGGCAGCGGATGACATGATTCCCTTCTGCGGCGGCCACCAAGAACGGCTCGGGCACGCTTTAATCGTTCATACACAAGCTCGCAGGAATGTAAGCAGCGGAACAATCGGGTGATTCGTACCGCCCTGCCCTTTCAGAGATCAAGTCATTGGACGTCAATTCGGCTGGAACGCCTCGTCGAACGGCCCAGGAAAATGCAGCCGGATGAGCAATGGTGGTTCACCTTATGTGCGGTCCCGGATATGCGGTCCGGCGGCTCATCTCCCAATAGCTTGTCGATGGGGAAGTGGAACTCGTCATGTCGCCGCGAACCGTCACCGCGCTAGCGGGGCTCTTTTGAAGACGCCGGTGTTTTTCTTTGTGGAACTGAATCTGTGAGGTGATTGATGCATGAATCAAACATTTGCGTATTTCCGCTGCATCGGCGACGTATATTGGTCGAAAGTATCGCCCAGGCCCTCGAGACCAAGAACGGCGAGGCGGCGAGTGCGTTCTGGCGCTGTGCTGCCAAGAAAATGCTCATTCAATTGTCCGATGTAGGAATTGCGCCAGAGCTCGCTGCGCAGGAGGTTGGAAGCCTTCTTCATGCGGTCTTGGACGACATGGCCAACCGAACGGTAATGCACAAAGCATAGGCTCGGGCGCTGTTGGACCGCGCGTCAGCTCGGGTCCTTATCAGGGGACTGCTCCGACTGGCCGACGGTCCGGCCAAACCGGCATACCGGCAAAGGTTTGAGGTTGCGATCGCTCACGGCGGCCGGTCCAATATTCTAAGACGACCTCAGAAGCCACGTTGGCTTCTTTGGACGAAGCGGAGGGGCGCCATTTTGGCGTGCTCACGCTGGACTGCGGGTTGCGCCTACGGAAATCCAAAGTCCGGCCGCGCGAGCCAATCGACCGGAACAGTCGAAAGCTCGTGGGGGCGGGTCCGCTCACCCTCACGGCGGCGGTGGCGGCCGTGAGCAGACTTAACTCAAGTCACGGCTGAGCATCCGCAGGCGCTATGCCGATTGGATGAGAACTGGTTGCCACAACACCGGCCCGTTGAGGCGTCCCCTCCAGCGGATGCGCAAGAGACTGGCGTAGGAAATATCGAGGAAGCCGGCGACTGCCTCGGTGTTGCCGACCTGCTTGGGCTGTCCGATACGTGACAACGGCCAGGTGGCGAGACGAAGGATCCTTTCGATGCGCGTATCTGTCACCGTTACGATCCCGGAGAGATTGTTGGCCAAGCCGAATTCGATGATCCCCGCGAAGAGCTCGTAGGTTGCTTGGGCCAGGCCGCCAGCTGCCTTCGGCGCTGTCGCAGGGAGATCGAGCGCGAAACGACTACTCTCCCAGATATCGGCACTCGCAGGGACCACCATCTCATCCAGCAGCGTCGGAAACGTATCGCGCAACATTGTCGGTCCGGTGGTCGGCAAAAGGCGGACGCAGCCGCAAGTTCGCCAATCGGACCCCTTGAGAAGCAGGTAGACGGGGTTCAGGCTGTCAAACGGGTCCGTTTCCATTTCGCCTTCGGTCTGCACTTCCCAATCGAGCCGCTTCTTGAAAACCCGATACCTAAGTCCGTGCATTTCCTTGAGTTCGCTCGCAAACTCGGCGTAGCAGTCGGGTGTTATCAGCTGCATCATTGTCGTCTCCGTGCGGGATGTGTCCACGCAATCGAAGGGCAAAGCCGTCATGAATGCAGCCTGTAGACCTTTACAGCTAGACTTGGAGAGGATCAGGATCTCGCCCGAGCAGCCATCCGCACTACGGCCTGGTTGATGGTTCGCACGCCAAGCTTCGCCTTGGCGTTTTCCTGATGGAAGGTCACGGTGCGTTTCGAGACACCGAGAATCTGGCTGATATCCCAGGCCGACTTGCCGCACGCCGCCCATTTCAGGCACTCGAACTCCCGCCGGGTGAGCGTTATGCCATCTACCACGCAATCTTCGGCGAGCCTGCGCCGGGCATGGATATGAACGTTGATCGCAACCAGTTGCATTGCTTTTTCGTAGCGCGTCAGCGACCTCAGAAATGGCGGATGCGCCTCGTTGGAGGCGAAGGTCAGTGCGGCGAACCGGCCGCGATGATCATGCATCGACATGGTCAGTCCGCCGCGAATGCCGAACTCAGCTGCTTTTTCCAGGACTTCCTGCTGAGAGGTCGGCAAATAACGGTGATCGCGGTCCACACCCCAGTCGAAGGTATCCCAGCCCCGCAGTCCCCGCAGGATCACGGGATCCACGCTGTGGTAGCGCTGTTGCAGGTAATGTGATGTCCATGATGATGGATAATTCGAGATCAATCGCGGCCTGTCGCCGGAAGCGGATGGGTAGGTGAAATAAGCGAAGAGCGGAAAGTCGAACCCGGCTGCGGCGGACGCCATTGCCTCATGGAGATCGACGGCATCGACGCTTGCAGAGAGTTGCTCGACCAAGGTTTCAAATACGCGATGCATCTGCGCTTAGCGTACCTCGCGGAGGTTGCTGGAAGCCGACGGAGACGTGGTTCTAAATGATGGCCTGTCCCTGCAGGGCATACGACGCGCCGCCGTCATCACCGCAATTGCTGTGCTGCTTCCGATTGGAGAGAGCTCCGCCCACCTGACCAACTACCGATGGGTGATATTGCGACGTTATCGATGAGCCGCGTGTCGCCAAGCCAAGCCGCAGCAAGCAAGCGTGCCGGTCGGTCAAGGCTTGCTAACGATTGCAGGTCTGTTTCTCCGCGCAGCTCCAGGTATTCGAGCTCGCGATAGCCGGCAGCCAGAATTGCTGCACGCGCTTCATCAAGCGTAGGCAGGATGGGGGAGCCGCGTGCAAGCCGCTCGGCCGTATCGAGCAGGACCGATGCTAGTTTTGGGGCAATGGCGCGTTGGGCTGGGGAGAGCCGCACGTTACGCGACGATAGCGCAAGACCATCGGCTTCGCGGACTGTCGGACAGGGCACAATAGTGATCGGAATGTCGAGATCCCGGACCAAGCGCCTGACAAGCTGAAGTTGCTGAAAATCCTTTTCGCCAAAAAAGGCGAAGTCAGCGCCGGCCTGCAGGAAGAGCTTGGCCACGACCGTCGCCACGCCATTGAAATGGCCGGGCCGGAATGCGCCGCAAAGGCATTCGCTGATGCCGGACACTGAAACGGCCGTGGCGAAGCCCACCTGGTACATTTCCTCTGTGTCCGGCACATAGAGCAGATGCGTGCCCAGCAGAGCGAGCTTGGCAGCATCGTCGCTTTCCGTCCGAGGGTAGGCAATCAGGTCGGCGGGGCTGTTGAACTGCTTGGGGTTTACGAACAGCGTCACGATCACCCGCTCGGCCCTTTCGAGCGCCTTCCGCACGAGGCTCAGATGCCCGTCGTGCAAGGCTCCCATGGTCGGCACAATACCGATCGTGGCACCCGAGCGACGCCATTGCGCAACGACGCCGCGCAGCTCGCTCACGGTTCGAGCGATCGGCACGCTCATGTGAAGTCACCGGCCTTCAAGGCGTTGACATAGAGATGTTCGACCGCCGGAAAGTGCCGGTTCCGCACATCGGTGGCGTAAGCGGCGATTGCCGCCTCAGCCTGCTCACCGAGCTCGGCATAGCGTTTGACGAACTTCGGCCGAAATGAGGTGAAGAGCCCGAGCATATCGTGGCTCACCAGAATCTGGCCGTCGCAAGCTGGCGAGGCACCGATGCCGATTGTGGGTATGTCGATATCGGCGGTTATCTGCCGTGCAAGCTGCTCCGGTATCTTTTCCAGCACCAAGGAGAAGGCGCCCGCTTCGGTTACCGCCCTGGCGTCGCGCCTGATCCGCTCTGCATCGGCTCCCCGGCCCTGCACACGATAGCCTCCAAACGTGTTTACCGCCTGCGGCGTCAGGCCCACATGGGCCATGACAGGTACGCCGCGCGCGGTAAGGAAGCGGATGGTTTCCGAGATGGTCTCGCCGCCCTCGATCTTTACCGCTGAACAACCGGTCTCACCCATCACGCGCGCAGCGTTGCCGAAAGCGTGCTCTGGGCTTTCCTCGTAGGAACCGAAGGGCAGGTCGACGACCATCAGCGCGTGTTCAAGGCCGCGGCGAACGGCCTGTCCGTGCATGATCATCATGTCGAGCGTGACCCCCAGCGTCGACGACAGGCCGTGCAGCACCATGCCGACGCTGTCGCCGACAAGAACGATGTCGCAGTGGCGATCGAGCAGCCTCGCGACCGGCGTGGTGTAGGCCGTCAAGCATACAAGTGGCGTCTGGCCTTTTCGCGATCGAATATCTGGAGGAGTCATCCCTTTTATCTCACCAGCCGCGCTCAACCGAGGCCCCTTCCCTTACGTTACCAACAGCGGGTGTCGCGTTTGGCATATTTTTGTGCGACTGCGAAGAGCTAAAAACAGCGCTTGAGTACTCTGGTGTTGACGTGCTGGCTTCCAAGGTTACATTCAATCGATTAAGGCGCTCCGTTGGGCCAACCCGCTTTCGCAAACATGGATCCTCAGACAAGAAGAACCAAGAAAGGCAAAGCCGCCGTCAAAGCTGACGAAGCCAAAGTGGACCTGACTGCCGTCGTGGTCGCCGTAAACGACAGTGAGCCCTGTGTCCTCACAGTCGGTCATGCGGACACCCTCCCTTCTGGACCTTTTGCCCTTGAGCATCGATCACTGCAGTCGGGTTTGAGGGGGTGGGTGGAGCAGCAGACCGGCCATGCACTTGGATACATCGAGCAACTCTACACCTTCGCCGATCGCGATCGCATCGGCACTGAGCGCCACCAGCGCGTCATCTCAATCAGCTATCTCGCATTGACCAGGAAGGAACAGGCAACGAACTCGGCCGCGTGCGGCTGGCAAAGTTGGTACGAATATTTTCCCTGGGAGGACCACCGCTTCGGCACGCCGCCTGTGCTGCTCGATAGATTGCGGCCCCGCCTGATTGAGTGGGCCGGCGGCGCCAGCGAGCCGACCACTCAACGCGAGCGCCGGCAGCGCGCTGCGATAGCCTTCGGCTTCGACGACCGCCATTGGAACGAGGAACTCACGCTCCAACGCTACGAGTTGCTCTATGAAGCTGGTCTGATTGAGGAGGCCGGTGGCGGCAGGGACGCGATTGCGGCCGCGGCTGGCAAACCAATGGTCGCTGACCACCGTCGTATTCTGGCAACCGGGATCGCGCGGCTGCGTTCGAAGATCAAATACCGGCCGGTCGTGTTCGAGCTTATGCGGCCTTCCTTCACGCTGCTGCAACTGCAGCGAACCGTGGAAGCTTTGGCTGGCAGGCTGATCAACAAGCCGAACTTCCGGAGATTGGTCGAGCAGCAGGAACTTGTTGAGGAGACCGGGGAGACCTCCCTCGACACGGGCGGCCGACCGGCGAAGCTTTATCGCTTCCGGCATGCCGTCCTCGACGACAGGGCTATCGCCGGGACAAAATTACCGCTGGCGCGGGCTTGACATACTTATAGTCAAGGTAGATATATTCCCTTATTGTCAAACCGAATATAATCGAGGCGCCAATGACTGGGGCGTTACCTATGGCTGCGTCCCTGTATGAGCGTGTCCGGCGGGTGATCCCACCCGTTGAATGGCTCGCGTTCGCCGGCGATATTGAAGCCATCTTAGCGCTGAAGCGTGAGCGCAATGCGGTGGTGCTGGCGCACAATTACCAGACGCCCGAAATTTTTCATTGCGTGGCAGACATCGTCGGCGACAGCCTGGCGTTGGCCCACAAGGCGGTGACGGTCGACGCCGACATCATCGTGGTTGCCGGCGTTCATTTCATGGCCGAGACGGCAAAACTGCTCAATCCGAACAAGACCGTGCTCATCCCGGATCTCCGCGCCGGCTGCTCGCTGGCCGAATCGATCACGGCAAACGACGTGCGGCTAATGCGGCTGCGGTATCCGGGGGTCCCCGTTGTTACTTACGTCAACACTTCCGCCGCCGTAAAAGCGGAGTCCGACATCTGCTGCACGTCCGGCAACGCCAAGGCGGTGGTGGAATCGCTTGGCGTGGCGCGTGTGCTGATGCTCCCGGACGAATATCTGGCGAGGAACGTGGCAGCCGATACAGACGTCGAGATCATCGCCTGGAAAGGCCATTGCGAGGTGCATGAGCGCTTCACCGCAGCAGACATCCGGGAACTGCGCGATGCCCATCCAGGCGTCATCGTGCTGGCCCATCCAGAATGCCCACCAGACGTTGTCGCGGAGGCGGAGTTCTCCGGCTCGACCGCGGCGATGTCGGATTATGTCGAGCGTGAGAAACCGACGCGTGTCGTCCTTCTGACCGAATGTTCGATGAGCGACAACGTCGCGGTCGCGCATCCCGACGTCGAGTTCGTTCGCCCATGCAATCTGTGCCCGCACATGAAGCGCATCAACCTGGCCAACATTCGCGCCGCACTCGAGCAGAACCGGCATGAGGTCCGGATTGATCCCGAAATTGCCGGCCCCGCCCGCCGCGCGGTCGAGCGCATGCTTTCCCTATGAGTCTGGAGGTTCGCGACATCGCCGGGGCGCCGGTCGTCATCGGCGGCGGCATTGCCGGCCTGATGACGGCGCTTCATCTGGCGCCGGAACCGGTCGTGCTTTTGACCAACGCGCCGCTTGGAACCGGAGCCTGCAGTGAACTTGCCCAGGGCGGTCTTGCGGCAAGTCTCGGGGGCGACGACGGCCCAGATTTTCACCTTTGCGACACGATAGCTGCCGGCGACGGACTCTGCGATGAGGCCACGGTGCGGCGAGTGGTACGAGCTGCACCCGAAGCGATTAGGACGATCCAAAGGTTCGGCGTCGACTTCGACCAGCACCCTGACCGCGCGTTGCGACTTGGGCTCGAGGCGGCACACTCGCGACGGCGAATTGTGCATGCAGCCGGCGACGCCACCGGTCGCGAGTTGGTGCGCGCGCTCGTCGCCGCGGTTCGGCGTACAGCCTCGATCACCATTATCGAAAATGTGGAGGTCCGCCGGCTGGTCGTGCAGGACGGGTCGGTCATCGCCGTGGTCGCAGCAGGACGAGCCGGCGCGCTCGCTCTGCCCACGCGTCGCGCGGTGCTGGCGACCGGCGGCGTCGGCGGGCTGTTTTGCGACACGACAAACCCCGCTGGCTCATGGGGTCACGGGCTGGCGCTCGCCGCATGGGCGGGGGCGGAACTCGCCGACTTGGAATTCATACAGTTCCATCCAACTGCGCTCGACGGTCCGCGCCGGCCGATGCCGCTGGTGAGCGAAGCCGTGCGTGGCGAAGGCGCGGTGCTCATCGATGAGCGAGGAGAGCGCTTCCTCGCCGACACACCTGGCGGTGAACTTGCGCCTCGCGACGTCGTAGCGCGCGCCATTTGGCACCAGCTTGCCGTTGGACGCCGCGTATTCCTGGACGCACGGCAAAGTCTCGGCCCGAGATTTGGCAAGCGTTTTCCAGGCATCGCCGAATTGTGCCGGAGCGCAGGAATCGACCCCGCGACCGACCTGATCCCGGTGCGCCCGGCGGCACATTATCACATGGGCGGCGTCGCCGTAGACAGCGCCGGCCGCAGCTCCATCGAGGGATTGTGGGCCTGCGGTGAGGTGGCCTGTACCGGCCTGCACGGCGCCAACCGCCTGGCCAGCAACTCGCTCACCGAAGCGGCGGTCACCGCGAGCTGGGTTGCCGAAAGCGTTGCCGGCACGTCGTATACCCGGCGACCGCGCAGATGCTCCACATTCGTCCCTCCACGACCAGACGCTTCCGTGGTCCGCCCGATTGTCTCCGCCGCCCTGGGTATCATCCGCGACGGCGAGGCAATGCGCGAAGCGGTGGCGACCCTGCTGCCGATCGCAGCCAATAGTGTCGCTGCCTCTGGTCCGGCTTTGGTCTCACTGATGATCGCCGCGGCGGCCCTGAGGCGGGAAGAGAGTCGAGGCGCGCACTGTCGGTCCGATTTCCCGCTCCACGATGCCAACGTGCGCCCATCACGGCTGACACTGCACAGCGCAATGCGGGCCGCGGCCGCACTCGATTGCCGGGCTACCATACGGAGCACTTGATATGACTTCATTCTCCCCCCTCCCCGCGACCCTGATCGAACCGATTGTGCGCGTTGCGCTCCTCGAAGACCTGGGCAGATCCGGCGACCTGACCACCGATGCGGTTATCCCGTATGATTGCACTGCCACGTTGGTGCTCAAAGCGAGGCAGGCGGGCGTCGTTGCCGGGCTCGATCTGGTCTCGTATGCCTTCCTTCTCGTGGAACCGGCGATCAACATCCAGATCTGGCGCCCTGATGGCAGCGAGGTTGGGGCCGGGGAAACCATTGCAAGATTGTCCGGACCCGCACGAGGCCTGCTCACGGCCGAACGCACGGCCCTCAATTTCTTATGCCGGCTGAGCGGCATTGCCACTGCCACAGCGGCCATGGTTGAGGCCGTGCGCGGTCACAAGGCGAGGATTGTATCGACGCGAAAGACGACGCCCGGGCTGCGGGCATTGGAGAAATACGCCGTGCGCGTCGGCGGCGGTGCCAATCACCGGTTCGGCCTCGATGACGGCGTGCTCATAAAGGACAACCACATCGCGATCGCCGGCGATATCCGCACAGCAATAGAGCGGGCGCGCGCCGCAGCAGGGCATATGGTGAAGGTCGAGGTCGAGGTCGACACGCTGAAGCAGCTCGATGCAGCGCTCGCGATTGGTGTTGACGCGGTGCTGCTCGACAATATGTCGGTCGAGGATCTTGCCCGCGCGGTTTCTATAGTGGATGGCCGTACGATCACCGAGGCGTCCGGTCGGGTGATGCCGAAAACGGCGGCGGCGATTGCGGCGACCGGTGTCGATCTCATCTCCATGGGTTGGCTGACGCACAGCGCCCCGATCCTCGACATCGGCCTGGACATGCCGGACCACCAGAACATCTGCAAGCACTTGAACTGAGGATTACGGCGTGAGGAGCAACATCAGCTCGGCAGGCGTAGGAGGTGCTGGAAAGACGTGCCGCAGCTCGCCTTTAGCGAGTGCGCCCCAAAGCCAAGAAGGCGTACCGGACTAGCAAACAAAGGTTTGACGATGACGATTGGAATGAACTCGGAGTTCGACGTGAACCAGACCATGCAATCGGTCGATGGAACGCCTCCGCGATGGAACCGCAAAGAGGCCGAGGCCATCTACGGCATGCCATTCAACGATCTGCTGTTCCTAGCTCAGACGATCCACCGCCAGAACTTCGATCGAAACCGAGTGCAGCTGTCGCGGCTCCTTAGCATCAAGACCGGCGGGTGCCCCGAAGATTGCGGCTATTGCAGCCAGTCTGCGCATTACGAAACCGGTGTGAAGGCGTCGAAGCTGGTGGACGTCAAGCATGTCATCGACGAAGCGGCCATGGCGCGTGATGGCGGCGCAACGCGCTATTGCATGGGCGCGGCGTGGCGAAGTCCCAAGGAGCGCGACATGGAGGTTGTGGTCGCCATGATTGAGGGCGTCAAGGCCCTCGGCATGGAGACCTGCATGACGCTCGGCATGCTCGATCTTGAGCAAGCTGCTCGCCTGAAGCAGGCCGGTCTCGACTACTATAACCACAACATCGATACCTCTGAGCGCTACTATGGCGAGGTTATTTCAACCAGGACTTTTGCCGACCGGCTGGAAACGCTTGGGCACGTGCGCGCGGTTGGGATGAAAGTCTGCTGCGGCGGCATTGTCGGGATGGGAGAAGAAAAGACCGATCGCATCGACATGCTGGTCACGCTCGCGAACCTGCCCGAGCCGCCGGAAAGCGTGCCGATCAACATGCTTATTCCCATCGAAGGCACGCCGCTTGCCGCGGCCGACGCCATCGATCCGATCGATTTCGTCCGCATCGTTGCGCTCGCGCGGGTGATGATGCCGAAATCCTATGTAAGGCTGTCCGCCGGCAGGACGGCGATGAGCGACGAAACGCAGGCGCTGTGCTTCTTTGCCGGGGCCAATTCGATCTTTGTCGGCGACACGCTGCTGACGGCGGGAAATCCCGGCGAGGACAAGGATACCCTTCTGTTCCGGCGCCTCGGCATTGAGCCTATGGAACTCGCCACGCAATGAAGGAGGCAATTCTTGCCCGCTATGACGCAACCTTGCGGGGACTGGGGCGCAAGGACCGGTTGCGGACGCTCGCACCGCGCGCCGGGCTCGACTTCTCGTCGAACGACTATATCGGACTTGCCGCCTCCAAAAGACTGGGCGATGCGGTTTCGACGGCGATTGCGCGGGGCACGCCAGTGGGCGCCACCGGATCGCGGCTGTTGCGCGGCAATGCACCGGAACATGAGCAACTGGAGGCGGACGCAGCGGCATTTTTCGGAGCCGAGCGTGCACTGTTCTTCGGCAGCGGCTATATCGCCAACTTCGCTCTGCTGACGGCCCTGCCGCAGAAAGGCGACCTGCTGGTCCTCGACGAGCTCGCTCATGCCAGCATGCATGAGGGTGCCCAGGCCGGGCGCGCTGAGTTCAAGCTGGCCGCGCACAACGACGTCGACGCTGTCGAGGACGCAATCACCCGCTGGCGCGCCGAAGGCGGCATGGGGCGGGTGTGGATCGCCTTCGAAAGCCTTTACAGCATGGATGGCGACCGTGCGCCGATGGAGAGCCTGGTCGCGCTGGCTGATCGGTACCAGGCATTCATCGTCGTCGATGAAGCGCATGCCACCGGCGTCTGGGGACCGGACGGCCGGGGACTGGCCGCCGCGTATGAAGGCCGCGACAACATCGTCACGCTCCACACATGCGGCAAGGCGCTTGGCGCATCCGGCGCGCTCGTTACCGGACCGCGAACACTGTGCGACTATCTTATCAACCGGTGCCGGCCATTCATCTATGCGACCGCACCATCGCCGCTGATGGCAGTCGCGGCACGTGAGGCGCTGACTATTCTGTCTGACGAGCCTATGCGTCGTGCTCAGTTGCACGAGCGTGTCGCTTTCGCGAGCCGGCAATTGGCCGAACGCTGCGGCGTGATGCCCAGCGGTTCGCAGATCCAGCCGCTTGTGATCGGCGATAACAGCCGCACCATGGCGGTGGCGGCAGGACTGCAGGCACGCGGCTTCGACATACGCGGCATTCGCCCGCCGACAGTGCCTGAGGGTACGTCGCGCCTGCGCATTTCGCTGACTCTCAACGTCGACGAAGCCGACATTTCCGCCATGGTCGAGGCTCTCGTCGGAGTGTTGGCCACAGCATGACCAAACGCATCGTCGTCACCGGAACAGACACTGGAATTGGCAAGACAGTGTTTTCGGCCGGACTTGCCGGGCTGCTCGACGGCTTCTACTGGAAGCCGGTGCAATCGGGCCTCAACGAGGAGACCGACAGCGAGGTCGTCGCCCGGCTTTCCGGCTTGCCCGACGGACGCGTGCTGCCCGAAGTCTATCGACTGACGATGCCGCTGTCGCCGCATCGATCAGCCGAAATCGACGGCGTCGCGATCGAGGCCGACGATCTTTCATTTCCGGTCCTGCCGACACCGCTCGTCATCGAAGGCGCCGGCGGGCTGATGGTGCCGCTCAATCGACAGACAAGGTTCATTGACATATTCGAACAATGGCGGCTGCCGGTCATACTGTGCGCCCGCACCGCGCTTGGCACCATCAATCATACGCTGTTGTCGATCGAGGCCCTGAGAGCCCGCTCCATCCCGCTCATCGGCATTGCCTTCATTGGCGAAGAGGTGGCCGATACACAAAGGACAATCGTGGAATTCGGCGGCGTGCCGCAGCTGGGCAGGCTGCCGCACCTCGGTCCGCTGACGGGTGAAACGTTGAGAGATGCAATGATTTCCGGCTTCGACCTGGCCATGATTGCCGGAGGCGACTGATGGCGGAGTCTCGAGTCTGGCATCCGTTCACGCAGCACGCGCTAGAGCCCTCGGTCCCTGAAATCGTGCTGACTGAAGGCGCCTATCTCCACAAGGCCGACGGCTTCCGCATCCTCGATGCGATTTCTTCCTGGTGGGTCGTCACCCATGGCCATCGCCACCCCCGCATCATGAAGGCCATCGAGACGACCGCGTCGAGCCTCGACCAGATCATCTTCGCGGGCTTCACCCACGAGCCGGCCGAACGGCTGGCCGAGGCGCTTATCGGCATCGCACCCGCCGGCCTCGACCGGGTGTTCTATTCCGACAGTGGCTCCACCTCAGTCGAAGTCGCGCTGAAGATGGCGCTCGGCTATTTCCGCAACATCGGCGCGCCGCGTTCGCGCATCGCCGTCATGGAGCACAGCTATCATGGCGACACGATCGGGGCGATGAGCGTCGGCGCCCGCGGCGTCTTCAACGCCGCCTATGATCCTTTGCTGTTCGAGGTCGACGCCATCCCCTTCCCGGCCGCCGGGCGCGAGCAGGAAACGCTGGATCGGTTCGAGGCCGTTAGCCGCGACCGGCGCGCAGCCGCGCTGATCGTCGAGCCGCTGGTGCTTGGCGCCGGCGGCATGCTGATGTATCCGGCCTGGGTTCTTGCCGAATTGAAGAGGATCGCCGAAGCCTCCGGCACGCTGCTGATCGCCGATGAAGTGATGACCGGCTGGGGGCGCACCGGAACCATGTTTGCCTGCGAACAGGCGTCCGTCTCGCCCGACATCTTGTGCACCTCGAAAGGTCTGACCGGTGGTACCATCCCGCTGGCCGCCACGATCGCCACCGATGCCATCTTCCACGCTCACTTTTCGGAGGATCGCAAGAAGACGTTTTTCCATTCGAGCTCCTACACCGCCAATCCGATCGCCTGCGCGGCAGCACTTGCCAATGTCGAGATCTGGCGTGACGAGCCGGTGGCCGAGCGGATCGCGGTCTTGAGCGCGAGGCAGGCCGCCGGGCTGCAACGCTTCCGGGTCAATCCATATTTCACCGACTGCCGGACAACCGGCACCATCGCGGCACTCGACCTACGCACCGGCTCAGCCGGTTATCTGGCCGAGATCGGGCCAAAACTGCGCGCTTTTTTCCTTGAGCGGGGGCTACTTGTGCGCCCGCTCGGCAATGTCCTCTATCTTCTACCGCCCTATTGCATCACCAGCGACGAATTGGGCGGGCTCTATGACGCGATAGAGGAGGCCGGCGAACGCTTCGGCTCGCGGCCATGAACCTATCGTCGCGCGTTCTCGGCTTCGGCCATCATGCGCCGGCGCGCAAGGTCGAGAACCCGGAAATCGAAGACCGGCTCGGGCTTGAGCCCGGCTGGATCGAGCGGCGCACCGGAATTCGCTCGCGCTTCTGGGCAACAGACGAAGACACGCTGTCGGGCCTTGCCGCCTCTGCCGGCGACATGGCGCTGACCAATGCCGGTATCGACCGCGGCGACGTCGGTCTACTCTTGCTCGCCACGTCGACGCCCGATCACCTTCTGCCGCCAAGCGCGCCGCTGGTCGCACATCGGCTGGGGCTAGGCCGCGCCGGAGCGATCGACCTGACCGGCGCCTGCGCCGGCTTCATCTATGCGCTGATGTTCGCCGACGGGTTCACCCGCCTGCACGGCAAAGCGAGCCTTGTCATCGCCGCCAACATCCTCAGCCACCGCATCAATTTGGCCGAGCGCGCCAGCGCCGTGCTGTTTGCCGATGCCGCCGGCGCCATGGTGATCAGTCCTTGCGATGACCCGGATCGAGGCATTCTCGGCGCTTCGGTGGATTCCGACGGCTCGCGCTACGGGCTAATCCAGATTCCCGCCGGGGGAAGCAACACTCCGTTCCATGCCGACCTCGACCTCGCGCAGACACGGATGACGATCACTGACGGCCGTGAAGTATTCAGCAAGGCCGTGGAGATGATGACCGCCTGCTCGAGAGATGCGCTCACTGCTGCCCGACTGAGGCCGCAAGACCTCGATCGTTTCGTGCCGCATCAGGCCAATGCGCGCATTTTCGACGCGGTCGGCAGGAACCTCGGCATCGCTGATCACTCGATCGTCAAGACGATCGCCGAATATGGCAACTCTTCCGCCGCGACGATCCCGCTCTCATTGTCGCTGGCCCATCGGGCGCAGCCGTTTCGGCCTGGCGAGAAAGTCCTCTTGGCGGCAGCGGGTGCGGGTCTCAGCGGCGGCGCGCTTGTGGTGGGAATTTAGCAAAGCAATGCTTGCGCACAGGACTGCTCATGAATGAGACTATGAGAATGGCTCAATACGTAAATAGTCGCCGGCAAGCTCCATAGAGCTGGGTTCCGTGCGGTGCTCCGCGATGTCTAAGTATCGACCCGCTTGCTCAAATCGCAGCGCTCATCGAAGGCCAGCAATACCTCATGCAGAGCGAAAATCCTCAACCGCCCGTTTCAAAGACGCTCGCCCCATTTCGAAACAAGGTGTTTCGCTCAATTTGGGCGGCCACCCAGATTTCCAGCCTCGGTTGGCTAGTGCAAACGGTCGCCATCAGTTGGCTTATGGCAACGATTTCAGCGTCCGACCTCATGGTGGCACTCGTCCAGGCCGCATCCACATTGCCGGTGTTCTTCCTCTCAGTTTTCGCCGGAGCCATTGCCGACAACTTCAGCCGCCGGTGGGTGATGTTTGCGGGACACTGCCTGATAGCATCGGCGTCGACGACGCTGATGATTTCTGTGGGTCTGGGATTTGTCAGTCCTTGGCTGATTCTCGGGTTAGGTTTCCTGGCCGGCTGCGGCTTTGCCTTGAATGATCCGGCTTGGCACGCTTCGGTCGGCGATATCCTTCACAAACGCGACATTCCGGCCGCAGTGACGCTTATGTCCGTCGGATACAACATTGTGCGCAGCGTTGGTCCGGCCTTGGGGGGCGTGATCCTGGCCGTCTTTGGGCCGCTGGCCGCTTTCGCCTTGGCTGCGGTGAGTGATCTGGCGCCCATAAGCGCGATATGGCGCACCAAATGGGAGGTCCGCTCTTCGCCTCTCCCTCGTGAGAGAATGACGACGGCAATTCATGACGGAGTGCGCTTTACTGCGATGTCTTTGGAGATCAGGGCAGCGACCGCCCGAGCCGCTCTTTTCGGATTGGCAAGCATCTCCATTCTGGCGTTGCTCCCCCTCGTCGTCCGGGATCAGTTGAAGAGTGGGCCAATTGTCTACGGTATCTTATTGGCCGGCTTCGGCATGGGTGCTTTCATCGCGGGCATGGGCAACGGCTTCTTGAGGAAGGTCACGTCTCAAAACAGGCTGGTGGCCTTCGCCTCTGTGGCTTGTGCAGTCTGTTGCCTCTCCCTTGCCCTTACATCGTCGATTCCTGTGGCGGCCATTTCGCTGGCGCTCGGCGGAGCGGGTTGGCTTATCACCTGGACGGGCATTGACGTGTCGGTGCAGTTGGCAAGCCCAAGGTGGGTTGTAGGCCGCACGCTCTCCATTTACTACGCCTTGAGCGCAGGCGGTATGGCTGCTGGCAGCTGGATCTGGGGTTCTGTCGCGCAAAACTATTCCTTGACCTTAGCATTGGAGGGCGCCGCAGGCGCTCTGTTGCTGGTTGCAGCAGCGGGGATCGTGTTGCCGGTCCGTCCCTGGGAAGAAACCGATCAAGAAAGTTCAGTTTTTCATCCGCCGGACGTGGCTCTCGATCTGAAACCCAGAAGTGGCCCTATCGTGGCCAAGGTCGAGTATTTGATATCGGAGGAAAATATCGAGGCCTTTCTGGGCTCCATGCGCACGCGGCGACACGTCCAGAGCCGTGCCGGTGCACGAAACTGGACGCTCCAGCGAAATCTGCAAACACCGTCACTTTGGACGGAGACATTCCGCACCCCCACCTGGATGGACTTTCTCCGCCTAAATCATCGACTCACCGCAGCAGATAAGGAAGTCGCCCAGCATCTCCTGTCACTGCATGAAGGAGAGGTGCCTCCGCAGACAGTGCTTTCGATTGAACGGACGACCGAGGCAATTCGTACCCGTACCTCGACAATCTTTTCTCGTCCTCCAAGATGACGCCATCAAGCTGCTGTCCAGGGACAGGGTGGATCACCGGTGCTTTGCAGAGCACAGCCTCACACCGAGAGCAGCGTGCTCCGGGTTGTGCGCTTTCGCGCGCACCCAGGCGAGATGATGGTGAACGCGGCGTCAAGTGGAAGTCCCCTGCATACGCTTGCGGAGTCTTCTGCGAGAGCCCATGCCGACGAGCGCCAAACAAGGTTTGATGCCTTTCGGCGTCGTGGCCTCAACTCATCGATTCGCGAGAAAAGCATCGAATGCAGCAGCAACGGCGCGAACAACAAAGCGGTGCTCCGGCCGCACGCGGATGAAGCCGTTTTCGACGTCCAGGATCCCCTCCTCAGCCAGCGTCACCAAACTCTCAACTGAATCGAGAAAACGAGCTGGTTCGATTTCGTGGGCGGCACAGATGGTCGGCACGTCGGCCTCCAAATCGCACATCAGTCGCTCGATGATCGCTGCGCGCACCCGGTCATCGTCGGTCAGACGGTGACCCTTTGATGTCGCCAGACGTCCACTTGCGATGTGCCGGGCGTAAGAATCCCGTGTTACTTCGTTCTGAACATACCCCTCGCGGACTCGGCCAATAGCCGACGCGCCTAAGCCGATCACGTTTTGCAAGTATCGGCCGAGTATCCCAGCGAATTACGCCGTAGGCGCGCCCGGTCTTCTGCGCTAGCGCGAGTTCGTCGTCCGGCGGAGCGAAATGATCGAGCCCGATCTCCCGGTAGCCAGCGCCAACCAGTGTCTCGGCGACAGCTGCAGCCTGTTCGGCGCGAAGATCGCCGTCCGGTAGACCTGCCTGCTCGATAGGCGCTGGTTCTTTATCACGGAAGGAATATGCGCGTATCCGAACACCGCAAGCCGGTTGGGGCGCATGGCGACCGCAGCCATCGCGGTCTGGATGCAGGACTGCACAGTCTGTTTCGGTAGACCGAAGATGAGGTCGAAGTTGATATGGCCAACGCCATGCCGGCGGAGATTTTGGACTGCAGCGGCCGTCTGCACCTTACTCTGGATCCGATTGATCGCCTTTGCACATCGGGATCAAAGCTCTGCACGCCGATGCTCGCGCGGTTGACACCGTTAGCTGCCAAGGCTTCGGCCATTTCCGGTGTGAACGTTCGGGGATCGATCTCCACGGTGATCGCAGCAGTTTTGCTGAAAGCGAAGTGGCGGCGTAGAAATTCCATCAGCGCCAAGTGCTCGGCTGGCCCGATAAGGTGAGGCGTTCCGCGCCGAAATGCACATCGCTCACCGGCAGCCCTTGCCGCACTTGCTCCGACACCAAACTGATCTCCTGACGCAGCACCGCTAAATAATTAAGGATCGGGCCGTTGCGACGGATGACCGCGGTAGGGAAGCCGCAATACCAGCACATGGATCGGCAAAACGGAATGTGGAAATAGAGCGACACCGATTCGTCGGCCGGGAGGCCCCCCAGCCATTCCTCATAATCGTCAGCACCAACTGCCGCAGAGAAGTCTGGCACAGTCGGATAGATGGTATACCAAGGCGGCCGGGGGTCCCGGTACTTTGTCAGGATTGAGGTGTGCAAGGAGCTGTCATCCCACGTCGCTGATCCATCATTCTTTCGTTGCGCGCTCGTCCTGGTCTCTGACCTAAGTCAGTGCGTCCCGCTTATGTCGCAGTCTCGTTTGGACAGGATGGGGTCAACCACGCCGGGGAGCGCGCGTGCCATGGTTGCGCCTGAGGTGATGGTGCGGTGCCGCATTCAACGTCTGAGTAGTACGTGACGCCAGTGCAGTGTGCTTGAGGCGTCTGCGGAAGAACTTTGCAATGCGAAATTCATGTCCGACGCAACGGACCTGTCAAGCCTCGTTCAGACGCCATCCAGGTCCAGCCAGCGGCCTTCCCTGCCGGCCGAAAAACCATACCGGCTTTAGCCACCGAGACGCTCTAAAGCTGACGTCGGCTCATTTGATGAAAGGAGGACGCCGCTAGGGGGTGCACAAGGTTCCCCGGCTTGACGTCGCTTCGAGCGAAGAGCGGCGGTGTGGCTTGTCGTCAAGCGCCGGGCAGCGTGCCCCCTACCGATATCCCGAAAAGATCGACCAAGATGGCCATGCCGACGCCACACGCGGTCTGGATGAGGCCGACCATGAAAATGCGATTGGCGCGTTCGTAGATGGGGCGCCGCAAGGAACTCATGTCGAGCAGCATGGACAGCGCTCTCATCTGCAGTGCGATGCCGAGCAGGATCGGCACTACGGCGAACAGATCGTAGAGTTGCCATGGCAAGGGGTTCGCGGCCCAATGAGTGAGGAAGCCGAGCGAAAAGGCAAGCAGGATACCCACGGCAGTGATTGTGCCGTTGCGGAAAATGGTCTCGATCGGTTCTTCCTTCGGATCGTGCTCGTCCAAGCGGCTTCCTTTCGTTGCTCTTTCCGTCGAGACTAAGTTCTCGAGAATGCTGTTCATCGCCAATTACTCGAGGCGAGCCGTAGGCAGCCGTTTCAGGGTGCGCTCCCTCTCGCTTCCGGCCGCGCAATGTACCTGCACGGCGAACTTACAGCGGCGAAAAGGTGCTGCGGCCACCATGCGACGCCTCGGACGCGCACGCCCTCTGTTCCTGGCGCAGCCCTTGCGGAGCGTACGCGCAGTGATCCTTCTCGGTAGCGCATGGCGCGGCCTCCGTTGCGGTCAGACGGGAAGCCGTCGCTGTTAAACGAGACTGTCACATATCGAACATGGCGAACCGTGTCGCACATTGCTTTTCGCAGTGACCCTCAAAAAAAGTGATTCCAGCGAGACGAAGGCGCGTCGGCCCGATTTTGGTGTCGGCCGCATTTACGCTTCAGGTTGGCATGTCGCTTGCTGCTCTATTTCGGAGAGCTGCAGCGGTCCGACCGGAGTGTTTCACATGTAAACGATAATGAATCTCCTAACAGAAAACACTATTATAAGTACATGTGGCTTTTACGCTGGCTCACCTCTCGTGTCAAGCGCTTTGGCGTCCACATATTGGAGACAACACGCACAAAATTTAGAGGAAAAGCTTGCTCTTTCGCCTCTATCCTTTTTATTCCTTCATGGAGATCTAGACATGTACATCAAGAGTCCTCTTCTCGGCTTAACTGCTCTGATGACCGTTTCCGTCGGTCGAGCAGCTGGCGCCGAGCGGGAACCGGCCGAGTACATCAAGATCTGCGACGTCCTCGGCTCGGGATATTCCTATATTCCCAACACCGAGACCTGCCTGCGCATCGGCGGCTATGTCCGTTACGATATCGGCCTGGGTGACGTCCGATCGTATGACAGCGCAAGAACCTCGGACGTGAGAACTGGCGAGGACCAAGGCACTTGGCGAAACAGCACACGCTTCACGTTCAAAACTTGGACCGGCCAGCAGACCGAGCTCGGCGCGTTGACGACCTATACCGAAACCCACGTGAATTTTGGCAACAGCGCTAACTCGCATGACAGTCCTCAGAACTATGATTTCAACAGCGGCCTCGCACTGGCTTCTGCCTGGGTCGAGCTGGGAGGCCTGCGAGTTGGCAAGGAGGGGTCGGCCTTCGATACGTTTGTAAGCTACGCTGGCGACGTTCTCGATAGTATGCTCGTTCCGTCGGCCGGCTTCGACACCAACGTGGCTCAGTACCACTTCGACGCCGGCAACGGCATTTCGACTGTGATTTCGCTCGAACAAGGATCGGGCTCAGCCGGTACTATCGACAGCTATATTCCGCACGTTGTCGCCGGCTTGAAATACACGCAAGGCTGGGGCTCGATCACCGGCGTCGCGGCTTATGACAGCAATTACGAAGCTTTTGCCGGCAAGATCCGCGTCGACGTCGCTGTCACAAACCAGCTGTCGCTGTTTGGACTCTTCGGCTACGGTTCCAATGCCAGTCTCAACGAGGACTCAAACGGCGCAATTGCCAATCATGGGCGCGGCTCGTACAAAATCTGGAACGGCCAGTGGGCTTTCTGGGCGGGCGCCACCTACGAGTTTGACGAGAAAACTTCGTTCAACCTTCAGGTCTCGGGTGATCAGCTCAAGGATGCTGGTGTGGCTGCAAACGTCGCCTACATGGTCGTTCCCGGCTTCACGGTCACAGCCGAGGTCGATTACGACCACTACGGCAACTCTGGCCTCGGCCCTGCCGAGCCTACCGCCGTCAAGGGCACGAGCAAGCCGAACAGCGTCGGCGGCATTCTCCGCTTACAAGGCTCATTTTGAAATCTCTCCAGTCGCGAGCATGGCAAAGGCACTTGCCTCGACAACGCACGCATGGAGAGCTTCGTTCGCCATCTTGAAGTCTGCATCGACCGTCCACGGCCCATCGTACCAACTAGAAACTGAAAGTTATGAGCCCTGTGTACTACACCTAGCCCTTGACCTGCCCGATGAACCGGCCAGGGGCCGTCAGTTCAAATTCGGGGCCGCTTAGAGGGCAGTGTGAGGCCGTGTTAGGTAAGCGCCACTGCAATGTCGAGGCCGCGACACGCCTGTCGCTTTGGACGGCTGGAATTGCCCTTCGCGGCGCCATTCATTCTCTCAACATTTACGTGATAATGCACGCTGAGTCCGAGCCGCGTGGCAGCACCCATCCTAGGTCACTATCGGGGGGCCTTAAACCTGAACAGCTCCATCGTCGCGGCTGCTGCGGAAGCAGGAGCTATCACTGGGACCCGTACTGGTGCTTGTCAGCCGCTGAGCCGCTACTTCGTCTTAGGAAGAGCATTGTCCTTGCCAAAAGCCGGCCAGTATTTCGAGATTGCCAGTGTGGCGCCGGCTGAAGAGAAATGACCATAGTCGAAATATAAAAACTCTCCTCTATCGGAATAGGCGCAGCGTCCTGCGCTGCACAGGAATTTCAGCGGATCGATGAATGTGGCGCCTTTGGTAAATGAGCGCACACGTTCGTTGATGTCGGGGTCCATCGCGATCGGCCAGGACGTATCGTCCAGATTTTGGCGCTTGGCGAAGAACGCAATTTTCCGGACGTCAGTTGGGAACTGCGGAGACTGGCCGATGACAAACACGCGCACGCCCAGGGCACGAAGCGTAGCGATTGTTTGCTGAAGACCGTCGAAACCTCTGACCTCATAGTCACTCCATCTACCGCTGAGGATAACCGTCTTGATGTCCGCTTCCAAGATGACGTCCAAGGCCTTGCGATTGAACCGGACACAATCAAGACGATCGTAAGGGTAGTAATAGAGTATCGGCGCGCAGCTGGCGTACGTATATTCAACGATGTTCGCCTGCAATCGATTTATGTTAGCACCCAAGCCGGAAACATAGTGCGCGGCGAAGGAGTCGCCCCACAAAAAAACCGTTGTTGGAAAACCGCTGGTGCGCGTGCAATCCTCCATATTCCAGCTTTCGATCCGGCTGGTGCCCTCGTTGAAACAGATGCCATTCCTCCAGTCCCCGACGGAAATGCGCCGCTGGACATAGTCCGGAAACCGTTGCGGAAAGCCATTGCCGAGCGCCCCCGCCGCTCCGCCGGCACAAAGGACAACGATCGCGAGCGCTGAAAAGGCGAAGATAGGCCCCGGGGAGGTGAAGGCCCTCTTCTGTCGAAACGGCTGCTCTACAAACTTCCAGGAGAATGCAGCCAATGCGAGGCTTGCCACCAACATCGCACCGGTCATCAACGGATCGAGTTTTTGGAACGAAAGATAGTGCGCGAACGCATTGAGAGGCCAGTGAACAAGATACAACGAATACGAGATGAGCCCAATCCAGACCAGCGGCCGGACTTCGAGCATGCGGGTGGCGACCGTCGAGGGGGTATTTTGGCCAACATAGATCAGAAGGGCCGTTCCGATGCATGGATACAAGGCGTTGTAGCCTGGGAACGGATCACTCGCCGAAATCGCGAAGAACCCGATGGCGAGAAGGCCAAATCCGGCCACCCCCACCGACTCCATCAGGAATCGGTTGCCCAGCGGCGAGGGGCATTTGAGCATGAGCAGGGCGCCCAACATGAGTTCCCAGATTCGGGTCGGCAGCAGATAGAATCCGGCGGTGGGTGCCAGCGATGTCGCCATCACCGCCACTACGAAGCTGCAGAGAATTATCGGAAGAAGTGTCGTCAGCCAGCGCTTCCCGATGTAGCGATAGATTAGGAACATCAGGATTGGTGCGAAGATGTAGTACTGCTCCGCTACGGAAAGCGGCCAAGTGTGCAACAGTGGTAGAAGCGCGGCATCGATAGAGAAGTAACTTGACGTTTTCCAGAAGAAAACGTTCGACCAGAAGGTCGAGGTAGCTATGATGCTAAGACTGAATCCGCGCAGATCCGGTGGCAGAAGAATGAACAATGCTGCAATGCAGGTGAGAAGCATCACAAAGACGAGCGCCGGCAGAATGCGCCGGGCACGGCGCCAGTAGAAGTTGACGATGGAAAATTGGCCGCGTTCAAGGTCATCCAGGAGGCTTCCGCTGGTTAGGTAGCCGGAGATGACGAAGAAGATATCGACCCCGCTAAAGCCACCCGGGATCGCCGAAATTCCGAAATGAAAGAGTACGACCGGAAGTACAGCAACGGCCCTAAGGCCCTCGATATAGCGCCTATATTGCATCCAGCGGTTCCTTTTATTTTAGATCAGGACGCGATTGGAAGCTTTCAATCTCCGGTAGGAGTGCTGCCGAGATAAGGGCGGTATCAGCCACCTTTATCCGTCCCGAATGTTCTGTAAGTTGCAACTGGTACAGAAGCACGATCGCCATCGCCGGCCTTGACGGCCTGATTGTCGAGCAGATCGCGCGGATCGTTGACCATCACGGCCAGGTTATGTCCTGTCGAACAACCAAGCGGCTGTTTGAAGGATTCTTCATTGGGTAAGGCACCATATGAGGGACAGACCGGCGGACGGGCGTGATAGACAATCGCCTCAATTCGCACTGAGCCGGCGTCGTGTTGATCGCGCAATTGAATGTTGTCTTCTTCGATTGCCAACTGCCTGGCCTGATGGGCTACCCCTGCGCTGAGCTGGGGCGAACCGCTGATGAGGAGGTGGATGGCATCGAACCGGCCGCGACTGGCCTTGTCTAGGAAAACACGCAAACGCTGCCGTTCGGAAGCGCGCAGGCTTTGCAACGTCAGGACGGTGGTCTCCTCTCGGACAAGCATTGGTGCCGATGGTTCGACATCAACTGGCGTAGTGCTTGTGCAGCCACTTACGCTTGGTGCCAGAGCGACAAAGAGGATTATAAAACGCAACATCTTTGGATGACACTATTCGATGATGAAGCCGAGACCGCCCTGGGCGCTTGGCGCGCCCGCACGGATAGCAGCGCGGTCTCGCGGGGGACTTGTCACGGAATTCGTCGGAGCGCCCCCTCCGTTCAAAGCCGGTGCCGCCCGCTCGGTCGGTGCGCTCATCTGGTTTGGGTTGGAGCCTGGTCTTACAATGTAAGGCGTAACTAGAATGACCAGTTCTGACTCCTCTTTTTGAAACGAGGTCGAGCGAAAAAGCGGTCCCAGGATCGGCAGTTCTCCGAGCCAGGGAAAGGCCCTGACATCATTGTTGACGTTCCGCCTGATTAGACCGCCGATTGCGAAGCTCTGGCCGCTGGCGAGTTCGACGACCGTATCGGCTCGGCGCGTGGAAACTGCCGGCACGGAAATTCCGTTGATTTGCACGGCACCTTGCGTCGACAGTTCACTGACTTCGGGCGTTACGTGAATGTTGATTTGATTGTTGCTGAGAACTGTCGGCACAAATTCCAGACTGACGCCGAAGTGACGGAATTCAACCGATACCTGCCTGTTTTCCTGCAGGACAGGAATGGGAAATTCGCCGCCCGCGAGAAAGCTGGCCTTTTCACCCGACATAGCGGTGAGGTTCGGCTCAGCCAGGACGGAAGCTATATGCTCCTTGGCGAGCGCGTCGAGAACCGCGCTGACGTTGACGGCACCGTTGTCGAATCCGATTTCTGCTGTACCGCCACCCTGGGTTGAACCAGACCCAGCGCTTGCAGCGCTTCCGCTTAGAACGCCCACTTTGAAATTGCCGATTTGACCGAAGGCGGACAAGTTGACGCCGAGTGACTTCATGGCGCTGCGTGAGACTTCGGCTACGCGCACGCTGAGGTTAACTTGCAGGGATCCAGCGACCTTGATGTTGTTGACGACTTGCGCTCCGTCGCCCAGATATTGCTCAGTGACTCTTTTTGCGGTGTCGGCGACCTCTGCGTCGGGCGCCGTCCCGCTAAGGATTGCGCCGCGCGGCGTATAGTTGACGCGGATGGGATAGTCGCCGACCTGCTCCCGCAACATGGCGCGTAAATCCCCGATCGGTTGCGTGACAACGATACGCAATTCGGCGAGAGGCTCGCCATTGCCATCCAAGGCGAATAGGCTGGTCCGCCCCGATTTCTTGCCAAAGACGAAGATTGTTTTGCTCGATGGCGCCTGAAAATCCGCGATCGTGGGGTCAGCAACAAAGATGGTCGTGGCTGGCGCGGGCAGATGAACGGTCTCCCCGAGCGAAGAGGAAAGGGTCAGCGTGGCGTTGATGCTATTCGAAGCCGCATGCGGCGGGCCTTTGTCCTGCTTGTTTTGCGCCGCGACACCAAGTGGGAAAGTCACAATAAGCGCGCAGAGGAGATGGCCCAGGTAACGGGGAACTGCAGGTCTTGTAACCTTGTTGGCGATCGCCCGCCAATTGAGCGCATGGCAAGGATGTTGAAGGATCAGCAAAATAGATCTTCTTTCGATTCGACAAACTATGCGGACGAGGCGTCAGTCAATTCTAGGATGTAACCAATGCCTCGGATGGTCTTGATCCGTGGCGTTGCACCTGATCTGGTCAGATGTCCCCGTAAACGATAAATTCCGACTTCAAGCGCGTTGGCAGACACGTCGTCGTTGAATGAATAGAGGTGATCTTCCAATTGCGCACGGGGCACGATGCGGCCTGCCCGGTTAAGCAGGTGCTCTAGAATACAGAGTTCGCGACGTGCGATCATCATTGGGTGCCCATCAACGAAAACCTGGCGGGCGACCGGATCAAAGTCGAGATTGCCAAATACGAGCCTCAGGTCGGTCATCTGTGTCGCCCGGCGCAGAATGGCTCTCATTCTGGCAATAAGCTCATCGGTAGAGATGGGTTTGAGCAGAAAGTCGTCCGCACCACCGTTGAAGATCGCAATTCGCTTATCGAGATCGTTAAGGCTGCTCATAATGACGGCAGGAACTGAATGCCCGTGGGTCCTCAACTGCCTCAGCCAACCCAAGCCATCGCCATCTGGCAGAGCCAATTCCAGCAGGAGAATTTCATAGCTGGCGCAAGAAAATGCACTCGAAGCCAGTTCCAGAGTACCAACGACATCAACGACGAAGCCGCCATCCCCGAGCGCAAGTCGCATGGCGCGCGCAAGATCCGCATGATGATCCACGAGCAGCGTTCGCATTTCATCTCCTCTCGAAGAGGGACGGCCCATCGAACGCGTCACCGGCGGCCATCTGATCGGAGCACACGGCGCGCAACTCGTCGCAGCTCTCGGAACTGGTCCGAGTCGGAGGGACATGCAAGTCGCTCGGTGGCAATAGGCGCGGGTGAGGACCAACTGACGGGCTCAAATACGCCGGTCGGCGAACCCACGAGGCCAGCAACCCGCGTGCGATTTCTCGTTGCATCATCTCTCCTACGTGCAGCCCCTGCGCTCGCAAGGCAGCGTCGCGGCTCAGAGCCCGATTCCCACAGAGGGTAGGGTTAGCTTTCGAGAAACTGATTGAACAAATCGATTATTTGGATCGAATGCATCCACGGTATGGATGCAGCGCACCATCTTCAACGACTGCGGCGTCCTGATGCACTGTTGTGTCTGTCGTGCTCTGCTTTTTTCGCTGTCCTTCAAGGCTGGCGAGCCTGGTGGAACCTGCGCGTCATTGGCTTGGTAGCTTGAATGCTCAACAACGGAGCGCCCTGCGCAAAGCCGCTCTCATTTCCAAAAAGCCTTGCAATCTGGTTGGAGCACTTCGCGCTCGACACCAAAATAGGCGAGGAAAACTGACGTCTGACAGGGATGTACATGCAACAGCCGATTTGCGGCACCAGCAAACGACCGCGTTCAGGCTGAAGATCGACGACCAACGGCTCCTCGATTTCCGCACCGACCGCTTTTACAAGCTCTTCCTGTGCGGGCGGATGCCGGCAAACAGCAGCACAGGGTCAGCGAAACCGGGAGCGGGCCTGCTTGATCGCCATGATCACATTGCCGCTGTCGCGCGTGCGGAGCGGAATGCAATCGGTCCAGCCGGCGGCAATCCGGTCAGCACCATCGTCTGCACGAAGCTCCCTGACGAAGACGTGCCCGAATGCGCTCAACAAAGCCGGGCGGCGGATCTTTCCAATCGCCGAAGGTGCGGGCTGGCACCGAGCGGCGAACTGCGAACTCATTCCTGCCCGGCGGCGCTGGCCGCCGCGAGCGTCGATGCGGACCCAGCCGCTCCGAATCCTCCCACAACACGATGAGCGCGTCGCGGACATCGCTGCCGTAACAGCGGCTGCGGCTCTTGCCCGCAGACGGCCTCTGCTCACGACGGTTCATAAGACGGATCGCGCGCTTGCGAATAATAGCCGGTTACCGCCTCGAACTCATCCAGAATGCGCCGCTTGTCAACGCCGCAATAAAGCTCCACGATCGCCGCTTCACCGTGTCGCCATGCTGAGCCGCGCCATCCTTCCCCCGAACCGGAATGGCACGACCTGTCCATCCCCTTTGGAACAGGACACTATTGGTAACATTTTGCTTGAGGCAATGCGGCTCGTTGCCTTCCTTTTCGCTGACCGGAAGGGTACCGGAAGTCGTCTATCGCATTTTACCCGCTGAAAGCGGCAACACCTCGACCTCAATCGCAGATCATAGGAAATAGACGATCGCGTCGGGGCCTCAGCATCGGTTCACCGGGTTTCCGTCATCGACTGAAGCGAATTGCCCCATCGACCGTCACCGGGTGGGCCGCGATACGTCGCCGTGTATGATTAGCGAGCGCACGTAGCGGAGCCATAGCTCTCCACCCAGCCATGTTCCCCTAGTTGGAAAATGTCCGGCGGACCAGAGGTGCTGTCGTCAGCTTTTCCTGAATAGCGGCCAAGGCAATCCCTACCAGTCCATCACCACCTTGCCGGAACTGCCGCTCTTCATCGCATCGAAACCGATCTGAAAATCGTCGATGCCGATGCGGTGGGTGATCAGGCCGGAGACATCCAGCGGACCCTGCACAAGCGCGATCATCTTGTACCAGGTTTCGAACATCTCGCGGCCGTAGATGCCTTTGAGATGCAGCATCTTGAAGATGACCTTGTTCCAGTCGATCTCGAAGCCGGTCGGCGCGATGCCCAGAATGGCGATCTTGCCGCCATTGTTCATGGTGTCGATCATGTCGCGGAAAGCGGGGGCGGCGCCTGACATTTCGAGCCCGACGTCGAACCCCTCGGTCATGCCGAGCACCGGCATGACGTCGCGCAGCTTCTCCTTCGAGGCGTCGACGACATGCTGGACGCCGAGTTTCTTGGCTAGCGCCAGCCGCACCGGGTTGATGTCAGTGATGACCACTTTGCGCGCGCCGACGCATTGGGCGACGAGCGCGCCCATGATGCCGATCGGCCCGGCGCCAGTCACCAGCACGTCCTCGCCGACCAGATCGAAGGACAATGCGGTGTGGACGGCATTGCCCAAGGGATCGAAGATCGCGGCAATCTCATCGGGCACATCGTCGGGGATCGGCACGACATTGTGCTGCGGGATCGCCAGATACTCGCCGAAGGCGCCTGGACGGTTGACGCCGACGCCGAGTGTGTTGCGGCACAGATGCCCTCGCCCGGCGCGACAGTTGCGGCAATGGCCGCAGACGATGTGGCCTTCGCCCAATACACGCTGGCCGACCTTGTATTCGGTGACCGCTGCGCCGAAATCGGCAACGGTGCCGACGAACTCATGGCCCGTCACCATCGGCACCGGCACCGTCTTCTGCGCCCACTGGTCCCAATTGTAGATGTGCACGTCGGTGCCGCAGATCGCCGTCTTCTTGATCTTGATCAGCACGTCGTTGGGGCCGATTTCCGGCACCGGCACCTCTTCCATCCAGATGCCCGGTTCGGCCTTGGCCTTCACAAGCGCCTTCATCATGTTCGACATCAGGATTTCCCTATTCCGTGATTGCGCTTCTGGCGAGATAGCCTGCACAACGGGAAGGTAGGCCACTAACTCGTTTGAACGTCCGGAATGGTCAGCCCCGCCTGCTCGGCCTCGCGGCGCAAATTCTGACGGGGCCTGGGGCCGATCTGCTGGATCACCAATCCGGCTGCCAGTGAGCCAAGGTCGCCGCAAGTCTGCAGGTCGCGGCCTTGCGTGTAGCCATGCAGGAAGCCGGCGGCATAGAGATCGCCGGCGCCCGTCGTGTCGACCAGTTCCTTGATGGCGGTCGCCTTGATCACCACGGTCTCGTCGCCGCGCACGATCACCGAGCCTTTTTCCGAGCGGGTGACGGCGGCGATCCGGCAATCCTTGCGGATCTGGGCCAGCGCCTCGTCGAACGACGATGTCTGGTAGAGCGACTTGATCTCGTGGCTGTTGGCAAAGACGATGTCGACCGTGCCCGAGCGCATCAGGTCGAGGAATTCGTCGCGGTAGCGGTCGACGCAGAACGAATCCGATAGCGTCATCGACACTTCTCGGCCTGCCGCGTGCGCCAGCTTCGCCGTCTGGCGGATTGCCTCCTTGGCGCGCGGCGGGTCCCACAGATAGCCTTCGAAATAGGTGACCTTGGCGCCGGACGCCTTGTCGGCTTCGACATCCTCAGGGCCAAGCTCGACGCAGGCGCCGAGATAGGTGTTCATCGAGCGCTCGCCGTCGGGCGTGACGAAGATCATCGAGCGCGCCGTCGGCGGCTCACCCTTGAGCGGCGTGGTGCCGAAGGCGACGCCCTGCGCATGGATGTCGTGGGCGTAGATTTCGCCCAGCGCATCGTTGGAGACCTTGCCGAAGAAGGCCGCGCGGCCGCCAAAGCTGGCGACGCCGGCCGCCGTGTTGCCGGCGCTGCCGCCGGACGCTTCGATCGCCGGACCCATGCGGCTGTAGAGCAGTTCGGCGCGTTGTGTGTCGATGAGGTTCATCGCGCCCTTGATGATGCCGTTGGTCTCGAGGAATTCCTCGTCGCACTGGGCGATGATGTCGACAATGGCATTGCCGATGCAAAGCACGTCATAATCCGGCATCAAAATCTCCGCCAAAACCCGAGCCGGCTTCTTGCCACGCCGGCCGGGCGTGGTCTCGCGAGTTGAAATGGGTTGCCGCATGCGCTTGATCCAGCCGCCCTCACGCAGCTGCCGGTCCGGCTTCACGCAGCAAATCGTCAGCTTTGTCCGTCTTCTCCCAAGTGAACTCAGGCTCTTCACGCCCGAAGTGTCCGTATGTCGCCGTCTTGCGGTATATCGGCCGTAAGAGATCAAGCATCTTGATGATGCCTTTCGGTCGGAGATTGAAAACCTCGAGAACAAGGCGCTCGATCCTTTTTTCCTCGATCCTTGCGGTTCCGAAGGTATTGACCATGACAGAAACCGGACTGGCCACGCCGATCGCGTAGGCAAGCTGAACCTCGCAGACCTCTGCAAGGCCGCTGGCAACGATGTTCTTCGCGACATACCGGGCGGCATAGGCCGCCGAGCGGTCAACCTTGGATGGGTCCTTGCCCGAAAAGGCACCGCCGCCGTGACGCCCGGTCCCACCGTAGGAATCGACGATGATCTTCCGTCCTGTGAGGCCGCAGTCGCCGGCAGGCCCACCGACCACGAACCGCCCTGTTGGGTTGACCAGAAATCTGATCCCCGAAGTATCCAGGTGGGCCGGCAGGACCGGTTTTATGATCTCCTCAATGACGCCTTCGCGGACCGTGGCTTGTGAGACCGCTTCGTCATGCTGCGTTGACAGGACTATGGTATCCAGCGCCACCGGGCGGAGCCCTTCGTAGCGTACCGACACTTGAGATTTCACGTCCGGACGCAGCCAGCCAAGCTGTCCCGCTTTCCGGACCTCGGCCTGTCTTTTCGTCAAATGGTGAGCGAGTTGGATCGGCAGGGGCATCAATGTATCCGTCTCGTTGCATGCGAATCCAAACATGATGCCCTGATCCCCTGCCCCTTGCCCGAGATCCTGCCCTCGTCCTTCATCAACGCCCTGGCTTATGTCGGGCGACTGCTCGGTGGAGCGGGCCAGAACGAACGACGGGCCGCAACGTCCGGACCCATCAAAGCCAATCGCATCATCGGACAGATCGCATCACATCTAACCCCGCCGTCCCCGGATCGCCATATCGATACTGCCTTAATTCGCTTTGGATTAAATCCGGCGGGGCGACTTGGCGTAAGTCGATGTGGGCATGGCTGGTGGATTCGCCAGCATGCGCACCACAACCAGCGTACTTCCGTATGCCCGCCGAGTCCTGTCTCACCAACACTTCACGATAAGCGCTCCGCATAGGCTTTGCCTGACAGCGGGCCGTCCGAAGATCAAGATCAGCATGTGATTTCAGTGCCCCAGTGACGAGTTTCATAACCTCGCTCCAGAAGCGCTCTGGCCAGAGCCTTGGCGTTGTGACGATCTCTACCGAACACGAAAGGACGAGTGTCGCTGCTTCCTGCAAAGGCGACGGCAAGCGCGGCGATAGTATTCATATGCGGTCCGCCTTGCAGAAGAGGGAACACGGCGCAGATTGTGTTTGCTCTTCGGATGATGGAGGGGCTGATAACGGTCTTCATTCCTTGATAAAATGAAGCCACCCCGGGGACCGCGGATCGACTTGTGAGAGGTGCTGGTGACCACATCGCAATGGGACACGGGGTTCGGATGCACTCCTGCGACAACCAGGCCGCAGATGTGGGCGATGTCAGCCACCAGATACGAGTTCACCTCCGAAGCAATTTCGGCCATTGCCGCGTAGTCAAAAATACGCGGATAAGCAGTTCCGCCGACCCAAATTAGCTTCGGGCGTTCCCGCTTGGCGGTCTCGCGCAAGTGGTCATAGTCAATTTGCTGTGTCTTTTCGTGCAGCCTGTACGGGACGCGCTGATAATCGCTGCCGGAAAAATTGACGGACCAACCGTGAGTCAGATGGCCGCCTTCGGGTAAAGGCAAGCCCATGACTTTGTCACGGGGGCTCAAAAGCGCGCGATAGACAGCCTGGTTGGCTGGCGAGCCTGAATAAGGCTGGACGTTGGCGTGTTCACTGCCAAATAGCGCTTTCAGGCGCTCGATCGCGAGGGTCTCAAGCTCATCGACGATCTCGTTTCCGGCGTAGTAGCGCGCACCGGGGTATCCCTCGGCATACTTGTTGGTGAAAATCGACCCGGTCGCTTCCAACACCGCCGAGGAGGCAAAGTTCTCGGAGGCGATCAGTTTGAGAGTTGTCCGCTCCTGACGCTCCTGTCTTAGAAGCAGTTCGTGAACGCGGGAGTCGACGGCGGCTAAGTGAGGCCGCCCGTAAGTGTCGGGCTGCGCGATGGCGCCGCCGGCGGAGTTATCCATGGTAGTCGCGCTCCATTTGGACTGATCTATTTCACGATCAAGCAGGCGGTCCCTTCAACCGCGCGTCTTGTATTGCTTCCAGGCGTTGTAGGTCTCTTTTATGATGGCCATCATCGTGGGGCAGGAGATCGACCACCAATTGAGCCAGCCCGCCATCCTTGCCTCCTGCTTGCATATGGTACGAAGACTGCGGACGTTGTTCGTTGCAGCAAAGAAAGTTGGCTCTGCCCAGCCGCCGAACGTGGCGTCGAACCTGCTCGCGAGGCAGACTGGTAATATCGGCCAGCTCGCCGACGGTTAGATCCGCATGCGCGCAAAGGCCCAGGATTCGAAGGCGATCAAGATGCGCTGCCGTCCTTAGGCGATTTACCAGTGTCAACATTGGTTGGCATCAACCCGGACGGGATGCAGCAAGCCGCTAGCCCTTCTATCCCCATCAATCCGCATGAGACCTCTCTCGTCATTTGCTGTAAATCCGCTGGTATGGATGCTAATGGAAGATGGATCACAGTCCTTTCTACGACTAAGACGCCAGATATTGGGGCTAATGTACCACCTGACAGGAGACTACACTCACGAACATTATGTGAATTTTTTTTAACGTTGCTGAGAATCAAGGGTGAGGTTTGGCGAATGTCTCGCCGTCGACTGTCGAATCCTGCCCGACGGGATTATGGGGTGCGTAGCCTGCTTGTCCTTTCCACATGACCAGCGACGATGGGGCGGAGGCGGCAGACATAGCTCTGGAGCATGCTGCGGTATCTTTGGCCTGAAGCCGAGGAAGGCGGACCGTGGCTTCCGCGCCGCTGCCGGGAGCCCGCGAACAGGCCAAGTTGATCAGCCGGGTGTTGCCGTCATAGAGCGTGAGACCCAAAGCTGGCCAGCCGCGCCCTGAGGCTGACGCACCGCTCAGCGTCCACCTTGCTCTCGAAGCCCATCGGCATAGCGCCGATAACGACTTGACCGCGTGCGTGTCGACGAGCGATCGGTGAGCGCAAGGATCGAGGGTGCAGTGCAGGATAATGCTGTTTTAAATCAGCGCTGTTTTCAGCCGACTGCCTTGAGCGTGGGCACAAGGATATAGGCCCAAGGCAGGAGATCATCGTCTGCTGTTCGGGAGGCCGCCCTGGGCGCGCGACAGCCGTTCCTTCGGCTGCGCCGCTCCGCCACCATCCGCGCCGTGCCTTCCGGAGACCATTCCCGCTGCCGGCCGGCGCCCGTGAAAACCTCGACCCGGCGCACCGGCTCGAGATGGCTGGGCTCAGCGTAACTCTGAAGTCGTCATATACCGAAGCCTTCACAGACTTCGGACATCCCCCTCACAGTCCGATCCAGATGGCGTCAGGAACACCGCTGCGTTGATGCGGATGAACCCCTGCTTGTGCCACAATGACCCTTATGTCAGCGCGCGAGCCAAAGCTTCCGCGCAAGGCGACGGCTAGGATAAGGCAATGCCGACGAAGGGCACATTGCTTGCCACACTCTGGAATGATGGCATGCTCGGAAGGCCTAGGCTTTGCTCAGGGCCGCCTGCAAGGCGCGCTTTGAGGTTATTCACATAGCCTTCTGCGTAGTCCTGCGCCGTCGAGACCGAAAGATCAATGCCTGCCGCCAAGGCCTCTTCCATCAGGTGCTTTACGAGCCCATTTCGAATGGCCAGCTTGACCTCGGGGCCTGCGATAAGGCCGATCGCCTGCGCGGCCATATTGAGGCCAGCTTCCTCCAGCGCTCGCTTCATATCGCCTCCGTTAATGGCCGTACGCAGGAGATTGGCTGCTTGCGACTCAGCCTCGAGAACCATCGAGGCAAGATCGGCTACTTGTCCGAGGCCCGGAATGAAGCTGAGCAGTCCCACCGCCGTTGCCGCCAAGTCGAGCACTTTCGTCTCGATTTTGAGCACGGAGTCGACGACGTGCATGACGGCCCCGCCGTTCTTTTTGGCTGACTTAATGTCAGGCTGGTCCATCAGGCCCATCTTCATGTCCGCGACGGCATTCTGCTCTTCTGCGGTTTGGGCGCCGTGGGTGATTGGCTGCTGAACGTTGCGGTTCGCAGACGACATGTTTGTGCAAAAATGGGCAAAGTCTTTTTTGCTGATATTGCCGGAATCAACCGTATGCCCGCCGCCAAAGTCGAAGAATTTATGATGGGTCTTATAGCCCGTGATCGAATTGTTCAGGAGGCCAAACAGAAGAGGATCTGAAAGGAGCTGAGAGGCTGCTTCCCGCACTTTCGGATCAAGGCTCTTGTCGTCTTTCATTTTCGCCAGTTTGTCGCGAGTCAGAACACCGCTTCCAAAGAACGTGTCCTGATGGTCCTTGATCATCTCGACCGTATTCAGCTCAGTTTGCGTGAGGCTCATCGACGATGAGGCGACTTGCAGGAAATCCTCTTTGTGCATCTTCCCTTTCGAGCCACCGCACAACTGGTTCCAAGCATCGGGGTGATCGAGGAAATATTGCGCCGCCGCAATGACCTGGGGCGGAAATTTGCCGTTTTTCGATTCGCCGCCGACCATTTTCTTGAACTCATCCAGACTCAGGTCCTTGGACAGATTTTCGGAGTACCGGTAAAACTCCCGCAAGGCATCGCTCAAGGTCATGACCGAAGGCTGCAAACCTCCGCTGCCGTCGGATGGTATGTAGTTCTGCTCGTAGCTTCGCGCTTGGGCTTCCTGAAATGCAGCAACTTGTGGGTGGTGGTTTGAAAATCCGGCCAAGTCCTTGGCGTTGATCTTGCCTCCACAGCGGCCGTCGCCCTGCGAGCCAATCGCATAAAAAAGTCCCGAATCCTGCTGCAGTCCCTGGATCGCCGCTTTCAGATCCGGTGGCGTAGAGGGATCATTGGCTTTGTCGGTCAACGACTTCCAAGTAAGCGGGCATTGGTCCTTGTGACGGTTGAGTACCGCAACAATCTGCAACTCAGCCGTGGTCAGCGACCCACCGTTCCACGTGATTCCGGGGCTCGGCCTGGGAGCCGGCTCGATCTTCGGAGTGACGCCGAGCAGATGTTGGGCTTCAGTCGCCTTGGAGCGTTGCGATTGGTCCTCCTTGAGAGCCGCCCTCATATTTGGCGGCAGCAGATCCAGTGGGTGTTGCTCCAAGCCATTCAATGTCAAGACATCCGGTGCCAGATGGCCCAAAGGGTCCTGCCGCAATTTATCCATTGTCGAATCAAGATTCGACGCTGGCAGATCCCCTTGCGCGAAAGAGCCGGGCTTGTCTGCCAGCACACAAGTGGACAGCATCGCTTCGAAGCACGATGCACTTTGCTGATGCTGGGTCGCAAAATGGGAAACTTTCAGGCCCGGCCAACCCCTTGCGGACTGTAGCGAATTTGAGCGGTAGAAAGTTGAAAGATTACTGGCCGACATTATGCATCCTCAGACGTGACGTTGAAATCCCCACAAGAGACCCCGACAGAAGATCCCTTGCGTTTCACAAAATTCGACAATTCCAAGCGTCGGCAGGTCACGAATGCGCCTGCCCTGCCTTCAATTGCTGTGTTCCGGGCCGGCTCCAAGGTTCGGTCCAACACAATGGCCGGAGTCACCGCGAGAGCTGCCGGGACTCATCATGAGCGGATTAGCTTTCGAGAAACTGACGAGTTTGCGAAGAGTTCACAAAGGGGTAGCCGCAGTCATGTTCTTCAGAGCTGCGGGAAATCCTCAATGTTCATTTCTTGCCCAGCTCAGGCTTCCCGCCAACGCTATCCTGTTGTGGGATGTCAGAAGAATAAGAAGCATCCGGTCGTCCGTCGCGAACGACCGTAGTGGAGGAGCCGCGAAACAAGATCAGCACTGATTCCTTTGGCGTTGCCGCTATGTGAGTCTGCGCCTGCGCCTGCGCCACCAAGCCGTTAAAGGTCTGCTCCACGAGTGCGACGAAGCGCGGTGGACCGGAAACGAAGACGAGGCCATTGCCTGGCACGGGTTTGACCACATAGCGCTCGTCGGAGATATCAAGCTTGTCGAGAGCCCCCTTGAACGCATCGAAGCGAATCGACGTCATCAAAAGCATTCGAGTTTGCGATTCTTGTGCAGCAGACACATAGAGCACAAGGCCGTCATAGTACCATTGTAGACCGTAAAGGTTCGTCAAGCGGTCGAGGAACGCGCGCGGTGGCAAATCAGGCATACGTCCGCGAATTCGCCCCTTCACCGCAGGACTGATGTTGACCCTGATATTCAGGTTGTTGCCGAATTCCTGCAACGCTGCAGCGAGCTCCTGATCCAGAACCGTGTATCTATAGGGTGTCGCCGGAAGGGACAGCGGGACTGCATGCGCCGGGTGAATCCCGGTGGACAGAAAAAACCCGGCACAAAGAAGTCTCAAAACATGCAGGGTGACGGGTTGGATAAGCGTTCTCGGCATGTCGCACTGATAAACCAAACGCTGAAATCATCACAAGTGACTAAATTGCCGAAGAGATTTTAGATTGTCGAAATGACGCCGCCGTTAGTCAGCTTGTTGTCAGCTTGCCCCCCTAGGAGTGTTGCGCCGACACCGGGTGATGAATGGGCGGGGCTCGCCCGGTCAGAGAGAGCAACCGAGTCCTTACATGATGATGCCTGTCACGTCGATCTCTGCCACTCTAACGGCTGGCCTCCCCAGGGTCGGATCACCGTCGATTGTCGAGCAGGCCCAGTTTGAGCGCGCCTTAGGGCATGCAGCCGACTCGCTGAAAAACGATGCCGCCGCGGGGCCAGCGAGTGCGGCGCCAGTTGCTGCGGCGATGGATGTTCAGCGCGCGGCTGCGCCGACGAGCGGCATGGGCGATCGCGTGTTGCAGACGATTTCCTCCCTATATCCACACAACACTGTTTCCTTCCCCGCGCTCGACCATGACATAGCCCTTTCGAAGGGCGCTCTACCGGGACCGGCGCAGAAGCTTCCCGTTCCAGGTGAGGCGGGAACCGGAATCTCGGGCATTCCCCAACAAGGGCAAGACTTCGAAACGATGATGGCTGGTCTTCGGGATGTTTACAACGGCGTCACCCAGGTGGCGCTTATCTCCAAAGGCGTCAGCGGCGTCACATCATCCGTGAATAAACTTTTGAAGGAAGGCTGAACCGCGCGCATGATTGGCTTGGCCGAGGGCGAAATCATGCGTGGCCTGTCAGGGTGGCGGTCGGTTAGACTTGTCATGCTGCCAGTTCTCGTCGCCCTCACTGCTTGCAAAGCCGACCTCTACACGCAATTGCAAGAGCGTGAGGCAAATGAAATGCTCGCACTTCTTGAAGACAACGGGGTCGCCGCGATCCGGGTGGTCGCCAAGGATGGAACCAGCACGATCCAGGTTGACGAAAAGCTGCTCGCCTTCTCAATCAACCTTCTGAACGCCAAGGGGCTGCCGCGCCAATCCTTCAAGAACCTCGGTGAGATATTCCAAGGATCAGGCCTGATTGCCTCGCCGACCGAAGAGCGTGCCCGTTACGTGTATGCCCTGAGCGAAGAGTTGTCGCGGACGATCAGCGATATCGATGGCGTTTTTTCTGTACGTGTTCACGTCGTGCTGCCGCATAACGACCTTGTGCGAGCCGGTGCCACGCCATCCTCGGCCTCGGTGTTTATCAGGCACGACGCAAAAACAAATGTCGCGGCTCTGCTGCCAAAGATAAAGATGCTTGTAGCCGACAGCATCGAAGGCCTGTCCTACGATAAGGTGGAAGTGGTTTTGGTGCCGGTAGAACGGTCCGCACACGAGCAACGGCCCGATCCGACTGCTGTTTTGCCACAAGCATCACTACCTCTTCCTGCGCCACTTCTGGCGACCGTAACAGGTTTTGCCGCAGCCGTATTCGCCGTGGCCTGTTATCTCTTGATCGGCGTTGTTACGCGTCGGCGCAAGCAATCAACCGGCGTTTCCAAGGTCGAGGGGCGCCGGGATGCTTCTGCTGTCGAGGCCATTCGCAAAAGAATGCCTGCAATTGGACGTGGGTGACATCTCATTGCCAATGCCTATACAGACCGCCCGACCTGATGGTCCGCACTTTCCGGGCGCGAGCGAGCTTGCGGCTTCGGCCCATCCAACCCGTCTTGCGGCGCGTCTTGATCCAGCGTTATCGGCCGAAACGTTAGTGAAGTTGCAGAAGTGTTCCAGACTGCATCCAAGGCTGGCAGAATTGCTGGGCAACGATGACGTGGATCTGAACCACATCGGCTGCAGGCCGGACCTTCTACGCGGGCATGATCCATATCGAGCGGCCCTTCTTGCTGGTAGTATCTGGCATGCCCGTTCGCTGGTCGCGTTTGTCTCTCAGCCTGAGCTTGCCATCCTTGTTAAACGCATCGGCGTGGATGCACACGCATTCGGAATCCGACACCTGCTGCATGCTGTTGACAAAAGACTGATCTCGGACCCAGAAAAACTCGCTCAGCAAATCGAATACGATGGACACGCATGTCTTGGAGCTTGGCTCCAGGACAGTTCAGCGACCGAGCGTAACCGCGTGCTTCTTCGATTGCCCGAGGGGACTGCCGCGGAGACTCCAGCACATGAGCATTGGACCGCCGCCGGCCAATTGCTTTCACTTGTAGTAGCTCATTTTGAGACAGAGACCCCGGTGAAATGACAGTCGAACTTTCCGAGGGGCCAATAGCGCCGCAGATGCGTCCAGTCGGACCACTGATACCCGCGAGCGAGCTCGAAACCTGGCACAGCGCCGCGCAAGCCCTTGCCGCGGCAGAACGGCATCGGCAGCGCGTTCGAAACTGGGCACGCGCGGTTTACCAGCGGGCGTGGGCGCGCGGCCACATGGAGGGCTCGAATGCAGGCACCGAGGAGATGGCAGGGTTGATTGCGGAGACAATCTCCGAAATCGCGCGACGAAAGGCGGCTCTGGAGCAGGAATTGCCGCAGCTCGTGATGGAAATATTGAGCGATCTTATCGGCGCTTTCGATCCGGGCGAGCTATTGGTGAGGGCTGTTCGTCACGCCATAGAGTGTCAATACAGCGGCGCCGACGTTTGCCTTCATGTTTCTCCCATGCAAGTCGACATGCTTGCACGAGAGTTTGCTCGATGCGACGGCCAGGATGGTCGACCAAGGGTGCGGATCGAGCCCGACCCGACATTGTCGCCGCAACGCTGCGTGCTGTGGAGCGAGTACGGCAATGTTGACCTTGGACTTGACGCCCAGATGCGCGCGCTGCGCCTTGGTTTCGGGACGCTCTGTGAGAAAGGCGAGCTATGAGAAAGCCCGTCCCAGAACATAACGCTGACGCCGACACTCGAGCTCTCGTTCCAGCAATCTCGTCTTTGAGGGCTGCGGCCAAGCGAATTGACACGCGTGCGGTGCGCGGTCGGATCACGCGGGCTATCGGCACACTGGTTCATGCCGTCTTGCCAGACACTCGTATTGGGGAACTTTGCCTCCTAGAGGACCCGCGAACCGGGCTGTCGCTCGAGGCCGAGGTGATCGGCCTGTCGGGTGATGGTGTATTGCTGACACCGATCGGGGACTTGGTGGGCCTATCCAGCCGCGCAGAGGTCGTGGCCACTGGCCGAATGCGTGAGGTGCCCGTCGGCGGCGATTTGCTCGGTCGCGTGATCGACAGTCGTTGCCGCCCATTGGACGGCAAAGGCGAAATCAAGACCGTCGAAACTCGGCCCCTGCATGGCAGAGCCCCCAATCCGATGACGAGGCGCATGATTGAGCGGCCATTCCCGCTTGGGGTCCGTGTCCTCGATGGTCTGCTGACGTGCGGCGAGGGCCAGCGGATCGGGATTTATGGCGAGCCAGGTGGTGGCAAGTCGACGCTGTTGTCACAGATCGTAAAGGGTGCCGCCGCTGACGTCGTCATAGTGGCGCTCATAGGCGAACGTGGACGGGAAGTTCGTGAATTCATCGAAAGGAATCTTGGTGAAGAGGGCCTTCTCCGTACGGTCGTCGTGGTTGAAACATCCGACCGCTCGGCGGTAGAGCGTGCGCAATGCGCTCCAATGGCGACTGCGCTCGCGGAATATTTCCGCGATCAAGGCCTACGCGTTGCTCTCATGCTGGATTCGCTGACGCGCTTCTGCCGCGCTATGCGCGAAATAGGCCTTGCTGCGGGTGAGCCGCCGACGCGACGGGGCTTTCCTCCTTCCGTTTTTGGCATGCTGCCAGGCCTGCTCGAGCGCGCCGGCATGGGTGAGCGGGGCTCAATCACGGCCTTCTATACGGTGCTTGTAGAGGGTGATGGCACGGGTGATCCAATCGCCGAGGAATCGCGTGGTATTCTCGATGGCCATGTCATCCTCTCACGCGCTATTGCGGCGCGATCGCATTTCCCCGCTATTGATGTGCTGCAGAGTCGCAGCCGCGTCATGGATGCAGTCGTTTCGGGGACACATCGCAAGGCAGCATCCATTTTCCGCGAGCTCCTGTCGCGCTATGCCGAGACCGAGTTCTTGATCAATGTTGGCGAATACAAGCCAGGTGGAGATCCCCTGACTGACCGGGCTGTCGCGTCAATCGACGAACTGAGGGAGTTTCTGCGCCAGAGCGAAGATGACGCGTCAGATTTCGAGGAGACGGTCGCATGGATGTCGCGTCTGACCGCGTAAACTGGATTCAGTCTTCGAGGTTACGGCTTCTGAAGGAAATGCAAGAGCGTCGTGCCCTTGGCGAGCTGTCCAAGAAGGAAGCCCAGCGCGATGTGGCCGCCTCAGCCGTACAAAATGCCTCTAGGGAGCTTGCAATGATACAGCAACATTGTTCAAGAAAAGAAGCAGCGCTCTATCAGCATCTGATGTCACTCGACAACTTGTCTAGCGCAGCGCTCGACCGTCACCGCCTTCACACTGAACAACTTGCCGCTGAGATCAATTCCAGACGGCAGATGCTTGATGATACCCAAATCGCTCAAGAGGAGGCTGAGATGGCGGCGTCCAGGACGAGGGAGCTATGGGTCATATGTTCGGCGGCAAGGGACAAATGGCAACAAATCGAGGACGACGTGCGGCGCGCCGTCGAGACTCATTCGGAGGCCGCAGCCGAGATCGAGGCCGACGATGAGATACTGCTGAAATATGCGAGGGGGTCGCTTGCCTAAATGCCGCGCAACCGGATCCGACGGTCGCAAGAGGTCGTCCGAATGACACGACCGTGCAGTCTTTGATAGGCGCTGCGGTCACACCCGCCATGTTCGAACCAGTTCTGAAACTGTCCCACACGGTTGTCTCGTGGCTCAATGATACAGCAGCGCCGCGCACGCCGTTTCAAAGCCGGATCAACGAGGTGCCGCTATCGGTGCGAACGGCAGGGCTTGTCTGGCAGCAGGAACCTGCTGCCATTCCGATGCTTGACTGCGTCTGGAGAGTGGGAGCCGAAACGGTCATCTTGTCACTGTCGCGCCCGCTCGTAGAGGAGTTCATCACGACAGTGCAGAACGGCTTGGCCTTCCCTTCCGAGCCAACTGCTTCGCTAATTCTCGAACTCGCTCTGGAGCCGCTTGTCACTCGACTGGAGGAGACGACGCGTCTGAACGTGCAACTCGTGCGGGTATGCGAAGCCACGATGCTGGCTCCTCATCTTGAACTCGACATCATTTTCGGCGCGGTCAAGGGCAAGGGCCGTCTATTCCTGTTCACGCCACTTGACGGCTTAGTACCGCCTGCGTTTCGCGCGCTAGGCGAACTGCTTGCCCAGTTGCCGCGGCAGCTGGGCGGGCTGCCTCCAGAGCTCCCGCTCATTGTTGCAGGAGAGGTCGGCACGCTTCGCCTTCCTGCGGCGCTTCTTCGAAGCGCATGTGTCGGTGATGCATTGTTGCCCGATATTGCGCCGTTCGGCCGCGGCCAGATCACCCTAGCTGTCGGCCAGTTGTGCGCCGAGGCGGATCTTGACGGCGATGAATTAATCTTGCGGGGGCCTTTCCGCCCGCGACCGTGTCCTTTGGAGAGTGCGCATATGACACAACCCGGATCGCAACTGGAGCTTACTAAGGATCTCGACGATGTCGAGATCGTGCTTGTCTTTGAATGCGGCCGCTGGCCTATTTCTCTTGGGGAATTAAGAAGTGCCGGCGAAGGGCATATTTTTGAACTTGGATGGCCGATCGACGGCCCGGTCGACATAGTGGCCAATGGTCAGCGTATCGGGCGTGGCGACATTGTCCGCATCGGAGAAGAGCTGGGCATCAGGCTCCGTGGCGGGTTTGCATGCAATGAGTGAAGCTCAGCCGACAATCCTGGCGCTTCTTGCGGTTACCGCCGGACTCGGTCTGCTGGTTTTAGCAGTTGCCACGACAACGGCCTTTGTAAAGGTATCAATTGTTCTTTTCCTCGTCCGCAATGCGCTCGGGACCCAGACCATACCACCCAATGTGGTGCTGTACGCCGCGGCGATGATCCTCACTATGTTCGTTAGTGCGCCCGTTGCTGAGCAGACCTATGACCGCATGTCGGATCCCAAGCTCCACTATCAGACATTCGACGACTGGGTAAGCGCCGCTAAAGCCGGAAGTGAGCCCTTGCGCGAGCATCTCAAGAAATTCACAAATGAAGAGCAGCGGCGATTTTTCCTATCTTCGACAGAAAAGGTCTGGCCAGAGGAAATGCACGCTGCAGCCACGCCTGATGACTTTGCAATACTTGTACCATCTTTCTTGCTATCAGAATTGAAGCGCGGATTTGAGATAGGATTTCTACTTTATCTGCCTTTTATTGTTATAGATCTGATAGTGACAACTATCTTGATGGCAATGGGTATGTCGATGGTCTCACCAACTGTTATATCTGTCCCGTTCAAGATCTTCTTGTTTGTTGCCATTGATGGTTGGTCAAAATTGATGCATGGGCTTGTGCTGAGTTATACGTTACCGGGAGGCTGATCATCACTGAATCCAGCATCATTACTCTTATGAGCCAATCACTGGTGGTTTTCATGATCTGGATTCTACCGCCGCTCATTGCATCAGTGGTTGTCGGCCTCGTCATCGGCATCCTCCAGGCGGCGACGCAGATCCAGGATGAAAGCTTGCCGCTCACCGTGAAGCTTCTGGTCGTTGTCGCGGTGATTGGGCTGTTTGCTCCTGTGCTAAGCGCCCCGCTCATAGAGCTAGCCGATCAGATCTTCACCGAGTTTCCCGCAATGACACTTAGCTACTAGTCCGCCCCATGGACGCGCCATCGGCCGATATTCAAATTCTGATCCAGACGGCTCTCGAACTCGTCGTTGCGGCAGGTCTTGGGGCAGCCCGCGCGATGGGCATCATGCTGATCTTTCCCGTATTCACACGCTCGCAGATCAGTGGGCTGATCCGGGGCTGTTTGGCTGTTGGCTTCGCACTACCATGCCTGGCACACGTCAGCGGCGGATTGCCGGCGCTGGATCCTGATACGCGCCTGATCCAGCTAACCCTGCTCGGATTCAAGGAAGTTTTTGTCGGTGTACTCCTTGGCACTTTTCTTGGCATTCCGCTTTGGGGCCTTCAGGCTGCCGGGGAGCTTATCGACAACCAACGCGGCATCAGCAGCCCGACCGCTTCGGCCGATCCCGCGACGAACAGTCAGGCTTCCGCGATGGGCGTTTTTCTGGGGATCACTGCGATTGCCATATTCGTCGGATCAGGAGGCCTGGAAACTTTGATCAGTGTCCTGTACCGCAGCTACTTGATCTGGCCGGTGTATCAGTTTCACCCGACACTGAGTGGGCCAGGAGCAATGGAGTTGTTGGGGCTTCTCGACAGCATAATGCGCACGGCATTATTGGTATCGGGGCCTGTCGTGTTCTTCCTGATACTGATTGATATATCGATGATGCTGCTGCGTCGCTTTGCCCCGCAATTTAAGGCGAGCCAACTGTCTCCGGCAATCAAGAACATTGTCTTTCCAGTTCTCATGGTCACCTACGCTGCCTATCTGGTGGAGAGCATGAAACTGGAGGTCACACGTGCCAACGGCGTGCTGGAGTGGTTCGACAAATTGCTGCCATGAGCGACACAAGTGAAGAGAAGACACACGCCGCCAGCCCGAAGAAGTTAAGTGAAGCGCGCAAAAAAGGACAGCTGCCACGTAGCTCCGATTTCGTCCGCGCGGTCGGGACTTGCGCTGGGCTCGGCTACCTTTGGCTAAGAGGCAGCGTGATCGAGGACAAATGCCGGGAAGCGCTCCTATTAGCCACCAAGTTGCAGAGCCTACCTTTCGATACCGCGGTGCCGCAGGCATTGGTTGTGCTCGTCCAACTCACAGTCGCGGCTGTTGGCCCGCTGCTTGGAACCCTTGTCGCCGCGGTGATTTTGGCCAGCCTGCTAGCCAATGGTGGATTTGTCTTCTCTCTGGAGCCGATGAAGCTCAGCTTTAAGAAAATTGACCCCTTTGAAGGGCTGAAGCGCTTGGGGTCTGCTCGTTCCATGGTCGAAGTCTGCAAGACCATGTTCAAGGTATTGGTTCTCAGCGCAACCTTTTCCATTGTCCTTCTCGGGATGTGGAAGACAATGGTCCCTCTGCCGATCTGCGGCATGGGCTGTGTTGGCCTCATCTTTATGGAGACAAAATTGCTGATGGGAATTGGCGCCGGCGCACTGCTGGTCGGCGGACTGATCGATCTTCTGCTCCAGCGCGCGTTGTATCTGCGCGAAATGCGCATGACCAATACCGAAGTGACGCGCGAGTCGAAGGATCAGCAAGGAGCGCCAGAGTTGAAAGGTGAACAGCGTCGCATCCGCGAGGAGGCGGCCGACGAGCCTGCGCTTGGCGTGCATCGCGCCACGCTGGTCTTAACAGGAAGGGCGGTCCTGATCGGTCTGCGTTACGTTCGCGGTGAAACCGGGGTGCCGTTCTTAGTTTGCCGTGCCGAAGGTGAGCGCGTTTCACATGTGTTGAGCGAGGCGCGGGCACTACGCCTGACGATCGTCCATGACCATGTCTTAGCGCGTCAGCTGATAGGCACTACAAAACTCGGCCACGCGGTTCCTATGCAATATTTCCAGCCTGTCGCGAAAGCATTCTTTGCCGCAGGCTTGGCCTAGTCATTGGAAGTCCACGACTGCCCAGTTCAAAACTGACCTGGCTCCATGCTAGTGGCAAATGTCGGCTGGCCATCCGTGCCCCAGTGTCTCTGTCAGGCCAACCGCGCAACCGCGGGCCTGGGGCAATCACTCCCCTCGGATCTGCCACCCAGCAACTACGGCAAGTCCTCCGGGCATGACCTTGCAGCCTCTGCTGGCCGGTGCGTGGCGCAGTCCGAGGTTTTGAGGCCGGCAGTGCGGATTTGATTGGTGCAGCCGTTGGAATGCCCTCGTCAGCTAGTCGTCAACTAAGCGCCCTATGTTGAACAGCCGTGCTAACTTGAGCTCGGTTGCGAAACATAGGAGTACGAATCGTCATGTATGGTCGAATTGGTGGCTCATCCGATAGTTACCGCGCGCATAATGCCGGCGAGCAATCGGATGCAGGAAGCGAAGGGTTCGCGGACACATTTGCCCGAATGCACTTATCCGGATCGGAAGGTAGCGGCGCCTCATCATCGGCGGCTCCCCAAGCATACTCCCTCAATTCCCGACCTCCTGTGGTGGAGATCAACAGGACTTCCTTCAGGAGACAGGTGAGGCAATTTCATGGTGATGAAATCACGCACATCGCCGACAATCCTCAAGAGTATTCGGAGTTCGTATCGTCACGAGCCAGGCGCACCGCGGACGTTGCTCAGCAATATGGCATCCGTCGAGATACGGAGCACGCGCGATATTTCAGTTACCAATTGGGAGACCGGAGTGCCGGACTGCTGAGAATGGAAGGCGGATTCAGCATGAACGAGTTCGAATCGGAAAGTTGGCGGGAACAATTTCCTGGTCGAACTGAGGTCACTTCCATAGTGGATCTTCAAGTCGCCCATCCGCTCGTCGAAAATGCGGGCGATATTCTGCTGGAGCATCAACTTCGGATAGACGGCGACCGACCGTTGCTGAATTGGCGTGCGGCTAATCCGGAAGCACAAGCGCGCGCGCAGACGATGGGGTTTGTTGAAGTGGATCATGGCGACCTGGTGCTTGACCCTACGCAGCATCCCGACAAATGGACGAAGAACAGTGCCGGTGAGTGGCAGCGTGCAGGCAAACCTCCACTCTATCTCCACAAAACCGAGGATAGCGACAGCAGCGATAGCGGGTCCGACGACGATTTCATGTGATTTGTCGACCCGCCGCCGAGCCTTGCAACTGGTGACGGTTGCAAGGCTGTTGGCAGTGAATGCTAATTGTCCGGCGACAGCCCCGCCTTAGCGCCAGCGCCGCCGAGCAATCCAGCCCATCTCCCAGACAATAAACTGCGGATGCGCATCGTGGGTGCTTGCGAGCGGATTGTATTCGGGCCGGAACTCCGCCTCTTGGAACCGAGCTCTCCCGAATCCAATTTTCTCCACCACACCGTTGGGTCGTTGCGATGCGCCGATCCCGATCGGATCGGCTATGCCTGCTCCGCGCTCGCAGGAAGACCTTCCGCCTCGATCTTGGCGGCGCGATCTCGGCGATAAGTTGGATGGGAGGCAAGATACGCCGCCACGTCAACAGCCGGTAACGCGACATCGCAAATCGGCCCTGACGGTAGCCGATCGACTCCAATCGCCGGACCGCAACTCGCGCAGCGGCATTCGCGGTTTGGCCAGGAGAAATGCTCGCTGACTCACAGCGTGGCCGGCCGCATTCTGAGTGCCCTGTCATGCAGCCTGCGCCGACGGGAGCTCGGCACGCGAATGGCGTGGTTGGCGGCCAAGCCCTGAGGTCAACAAGGACTTACAGAAAGCGGGGGTGAGTTTGCCGCGATGAATTATGACCTTCTCGCGACCGGACCTAGCATCGGCTTCCTCTCGCTCTCGATTGTAGCCGCGCTGTTCGTTGGATTTAACGTGGCAAGCGGTGAATTCGGAATCAGCCAGCCCTTCCAAGTTTCTGGCCATGACGGGGCGACTCGTGTGGATGTGCACCCACATCGGGCTCGGCATCGCACCATTGACCAGCATCTTGGGCTGCAGCTTCATCTCAAACAGCTTTCCTGGCTCGCCACGCAGCGCGACCGGTGCCTCCGGCGGCATCAATTCGTCGGCATTGCACAAATGTTCCAGGTATTTTTGCGCCGGAAATGCGTAGGTCTTCATGCAATCAGTCGTAATGCCGGCTTTTCCTTCATTCAATGCGTTGGCCTGTCCCAGCACCATGTTCAGCAACCCTTTGAGCTGGTCTGTGCGTTCGTGCACTTTGGGTAGCTGGGTGGAGGTGAGTAGCAGGCGTACATTACGCCCCTGCAACCCGGCGAGACAGGTTTGCATCTCAATGGCCTGGGCTCGCAGGTACTGGGCCACATCGTCCACGACCTTACCGGCCTCCTCAGGCTTCATCTGGCGCACTTGGGAGACGACGCTTTGCTGACCGGCCAGATCGAACTGCAAAAGTTCGTCCAATCGTTTGAGCCGCTCCGTCAATACCTCCATTGACAACGCGGCGCCCCCGATTGTCGAGCCTGCCCCCGACGAACTCGCAGCCACCTCTTGCGCTCTCACCTGTGTACTCGCAACTTGATCCGAGCGCGCGAGAACCTTGGCTGCTGGCACTGTGCCGGCGTTCGCAGCGACTGGTGTTGATGGCTGCCCGGCGGCAGAAGTCCCGGCGCGAGCTGCCGACTTATGCTTTGACTTCCCTTTCCTTCGCGCTGTAGTGCCTTCTGACACTGCAGCCGTACCAGCAGTGCCAGCCGGTATCGCAGCGCCTGCCCTGGCCGGCATCGCAGCGCCCGCCTGGGCCTGTGGCGCCATGATGGCTGACGGCGGAGACTGCAGGTTCAACAAGTGCATGGCATCGTGCGCAGTGATCCATGCATCGTCCACGATCCGTTCGAACAGTTTCAATGGGAGGCCGGCATCTGGGTAGGTATGGCTTAGCTTGGTATGCACCTCGTGCAACGCCAATCCAAAATCCGAAAGCCGCTCCATGATTTTTTCTACAACCGCGCAATCATGAGCGTTGAGTGTTTTGCCATCATCCATTATGCCCTTCGCCAAAGAGAGGGCGCGAAGAGCTTCTTGAGCGGCGCTTGCCATCAGCTGCACCACTCCATTTCGACCGACGAGGAGTTCCTTCAAATCTGGCTCGAACCTGCTCGCCCGCAGTTCAATCTTGGCCCGCGCAAGACCGATCCGCTCACGGACCAGCCAGATCCTGACACTCAGTACCGAGCCGGCACGCAGCCGCAGTGCGCACCGCTCGGCTTCCCGCATCACGGGCGTTCCACTGGATAGGCTAGCGGTGGCAGCGCAGGCGGATCGCTGCCGTTCGGAGCGCCATGCCTTTTTTTCCCACCACTTAATTGCCGCCGTATGGTGGTTCTCCACATTTAAAATCAACAGCTCCTGCCGGTCCGCCTGGGAGTAGGAGTAGAGTTTATCGACCATACCTGCCGCTTTCTTGGTCTTTTTGTCCAATTTCGTGATCGTCGACAGGCCAAGTTTGTCTACTTCATTCGCGGCGTCGCACACGATCTGGCAACATCTACGCACCTTGTCGTCTGGCATAATTGTCTGCGCCTCAGCCGCAGGCAGGCTAGCGCGGTACTCCAGAATTGCTGAGGCTGCATCGACGACCCGACTGATCAGCTCCACCGCCTCCTCGGGGACGTCGGTTTTCCTGGCCGCAGCCTCGCAATCAGTCAGTTGTTGAACAAGACTGTTCATTCTGAGCTGTGTCGGACTGATATCTTCATTTGACGATGAGCTGGTGCCTTCCACCTGCGCGGTTGATAGTTGGCTACCGACCGGCGCCATGGCTTCGCCCTCAGACATGGAGGGAGAACCGCGCCGCCTTGCGGCTGCGCCACGTGGCGCTACGGTTCCGCGTGGTGGCGCAGCGGCTCCACGTCGCGGTGTGTTCAGGATTTGATCTTCGCCAATCGAGGCGCCTGGCAGACTTTCGCGGGCATCGCCTGGACCGCGCGCAACTGGAAGGGAGGAGGGCCTCCTATCGGCGTCCCCAGAGCGCATCTGCTCCACAACGGAATCGAATGACTGTCCACCTTCTCCCGCAGCAAGACTTGATTGCGAAAGGGAACTGCTCGCCCGCCCCGCGCGGCTGGCTCCAGTTTCAGCCTGCGATTTCCGTGGTCGGCCAATGCCCTTCATATTGCGTCTCCGTAGTAGGCGAGAATGTGCTGCTATTGTGCTGGCGGCTGACGAGACCAGCGGCATCTTTCGGTTAACGTCACGGTCAGCCAGACCCGCGACGGCGTAATGTTCCCGCCAAAGTGCTTCTCAGTAGCAGGCCAAGATTGGCCCGAGCTCACAGGACTTTCGCAACGTTGCCATCGATGTCCTGAGATTATCAGCGCTTCAGTCCGCCGATTTCCAGGAACAGCGAATGAAATCAGACCAACTCGGCTAGCTCCCCTTCCTAGACACGTGCCTGACGATTTTATTGATGCGTCACTCCTCTCGTTCGCCACCGACAAAGTCACACATTTGCTTCAGAGAAGCGTGTGCGTTGCGTATCACGCGGACCATTTCGATCTATAGTTACAAAAAGTGTCGAGACGGGACCTTTGGATCCGAAGGTCAGGCACGGCCGGCCTAGATAGACCGCTTGGCTGACGATTAGCTGACGATGGGAGTTCTCACGAACAGGGCAAGAAAATCCGACCGCTTCAAGCTTTCGATATGGTGAGAAGAGGATCCGCACCGGCCTCCCAAAGCCGGCAGACCATCCCATGTTCGTACGGTCGCCGACCTTCTCGAAGCCAATGAGCTCACCGCGCCGGGCCGTGATGTGCAGGCGAGAGAATGGTGATGCAAAGACCGAGTTCCTGCTCGTTGCGTGCGCCCGTGGAGCCAGCAAGAATACGGTCATTGCGGTCATGCAGCACGTGGACCGTGTCTCCTGTTCGACACCACAGCATCGAGGATGCAAACGAGCTGCTGCGGCTGCCATTCGGTCGCGGCATGCGTGGACGGCGGGATTGGCCGAACAGCCGAGATCGTGGTCGACTGTTCGATGCGAGAGCAACATCCTGCAGAGCATACGTTTTTGCGCTGGCCGGTTTTTGTCAAAAGCCGTCAGGTTCTCGAAAGCTCCCGCCCTTAGCTTGATCGAGGCTAACCTTTAACACGTCGCCGCCAATGGCAAATGCCGGAGTACCTGATGATAGCAGCAATTGGGAGTGGAGTTGGCAACCTCGGGACTTCCTTGATCCGAAAGGGCCATGGGGATTCGAAATCCGAGCATTCTGGTGATGGCAAGCCGGCTGATGGCAATGATGGCAAGCCAGCTGGTGGGAATGATGGCAAGGCAGCTGGCGGGAACGATCGGGCGGATAACCGGACCGTTTCAAATGATCAACTTCAAGACAACTCACAGTCTGCAGCACAAAGTGAAGCCTTCCAAAGTATCCTGCGATCGTTCGCGTTCCAATTCGCGAACGATGCGATGGCTGAGGCCGATGAAGCTTTGGATGACACAGAAGATGCCTGACGCGGGAAATCCGGCGTGAGGTCATACAGGCCGTTATTGACGGCACAACTCCAACAGAAAAAGGAATGATCATGGCTGCAGTTGATAATAATAAAAAATCAGGCAATACCAATACCAGTAGCGCCGGCAATACCGATAAAACTAACAGTGGCACTCCCGGCAATACAAGCGGAGCTGATGCTACTGCTTTTCAGGCGCAAGTGCAGGAACTAACCAATGTTAGCTTGGAGGCGACGAAAAGGAGTGTCCAGTTGCGCACTCTAACGACCAATCTCCAGACCATCAAGAAGGCCGCCGACGAACGCGTTTCGTAATGTCGGAAGCGGGTTTTAGACTGCCCCCTAGCGCGTCTCCTTATTGACGCGACGTAGTCCCGAAATGAGCCGCATGGCAATTGCCATGCGGCTTCTATCCTGTTTGAGAGATGCTCTGTGGATGACGCCGTTTCCCTCCGTTTCGAAGTGCGTTCGGGGCACTATTGCGGTCTGACCGGCAAGACGGATCTTCAAAAGTGTTTAATCGGCAGCGGCTTCGATGCCGATTTGGTCTTTGTCGAGCAGGGACTGGCACCGCATCACCTTCGTGTAACTCTTCTTGGCAAGTCGATCGAACTGGAGGCGCTTGCACCCGGACTCAGTATCGAGGGCAACCGGAATATCGCCGCAGGCCAGTCCGTTGTTGTGCCCCTTCCTGTCGTCCTGCTCGTAGGCGAGATGTCCATTGCTTTGTCCGTGCAGGATGCAGAGCCGCCTGGTTCGACCGGCATACCGCGCCTACCGATCGGTGTGCTCGCCATGGTCATAATCAGCTCACTCGGGATCGGCGCGCTTTCAGGCACGATCTCCTATCTTGGCAATGCAAGTGGATCGAGCCCCAATTCACTTCGGGCTGAAGTCGCGTCCAGAACGATCAGTCACCGCGCTGACAATGAACTTACGGAGGCAGCGGCCCAAGAGCTGCAGGAGGAAGTCGATCGAGCGGGTCTTCTCGACGTCAAGATTGGGTCGGCAAAGGGTGTTGTGACCGCCGAAGGCACCGTCACGTCTGAATCGGTCATCAGCTGGCAGAAGCTTCAGCAATCGTTCGATCGTCGCACCAAGGGTACTCTAACACTGGTGAACGGAGTGCTCATCAAAGAGGAGAAGGCGCCATCCGCAATCGCGGTCGAAGCTGTGTGGCATGGGGTCCAACCATATATTGTCATCGACAGCGAGAAGTATTTTGTCGGCGCCATTTTGGCTGATGGATGGGTGGTCGAACGTATTGAGGACAGCCGTGTGCTGCTGAGCAGGAATGGCCGCATTGCTGCTCTCCAATATTGAAAGCTCGCAGGCCCCATCAAGCAGCACTCTATGGCCAGCCAAACATCCTGTCGCGCTCGGTGCTGACAAGCTGGCTGCGTTGGAAACATTTGCTGCCCAGCCATTTCGCGCCTGCTTGTGGCTCTCATGCAGGGTCACGCGCTGGCCAAGGCTGAGGCGCCTTCGGAGTTCGAAAGCCACGTTTCATGGCGTAACAGCAGAGTAAGTCTCAACCGATTGCAAAGGTGTCTCGATGGCCAACGTCCTGCGTGACTTCATCAAGCGTGCGCCGGCCAGCCCGGATTTAATGGTTGCGTTGATGCTGCTTCTGGCTGTCGCGATGATGGTCATGCCTATCCCGGTCGTGGTGGTCGACGCCCTGATAGGATTCAATATGGGGTTGGCCATACTGCTGATGATGGTTGCCCTGTATGTCAGTACTCCACTTGATTTTTCCTCTTTGCCCGGCGTTATTTTGATTTCCACTGTATTCCGTCTCGCGCTCACGGTCGCAACGACGCGACTGATCCTGGCCGAGGGGGAGGCCGGCAGCATTATTCATACTTTTGGCGATTTCGTCATTTCAGGCAATATCGTGGTGGGTTTCGTCATATTTCTGGTCGTCACCATGGTGCAATTCATGGTCCTCGCGAAGGGTGCCGAACGGGTGGCAGAAGTGGCGGCGCGTTTCACGCTGGATGCTCTGCCGGGCAAGCAAATGGCGGTCGACGCAGAGCTACGCAACGGCCACATCGATGCCAACGAATCCCGCCGGCGGCGCGCCGAATTGGAGAAGGAAAGCCAACTCTATGGCGCGATGGACGGCGCGATGAAATTTGTGAAGGGCGATTCCATCGCCGGGCTGGTGGTTATCTGCATCAACATGCTGGGTGGAATTTCGATCGGCCTGCTCTCCAAGGGCATGTCCTTCGGCGAGGTACTGCATCACTACACTCTGCTGACGATAGGCGATGCATTGATATCGCAGATTCCGGCCCTTCTGCTCTCCATTACTGCGGCGACCATCGTCACCCGTGTGACTGGGACGGCGAGGATCAACCTCGGTACAGAAATGGTCAGTCAGCTCACGGCCAGCACTCGAGCCTTGCGACTGGCGGCCGGCGTCCTGGTTGTAATGGGGTTCGTTCCTGGGTTTCCCCTCCCCGTCTTTCTGATGCTGGCCGCAGTGTTCGCTGCGGTAAGCATTGTCAAGGCTGATGTGCTGGGCGCCGGCACTGCCGATGCGAAAGGTGGAACTGCAGCGGAGCCTAAGCAAGCCGCGCCTGCGAAGGAATTCCCGATCGCATTTTTTCTAGCGCCAGATCTTATGCAGGCGGTCGATCAAGCCGAATTGCAAAAACATATTGGGCGCGTTTCGCTCCTGGTCACAGCCGATCTGGGCATTATCGTTCCTCGCATCCCTGTCTTGGTTGACGAGCAGCTGCCTGAATCGCAATTCCGAATTGATGTCGAGGGCGTGCCAGTCGAACAGGACGCCTTAGATCCAAACCAGATGGCGCTCCGAGCCGATGTAGCGCACGTCGACTCGAGCGGTGTCCCCCTTAGACGTGAGCCGAAAACGGACACACTCCCGGTTGAACATACCCCTGCAAAGGCCCTTACGGGCGCCGGCACGGAGCATAGGGCTCCCGGCGAACTCCTCGCCTTGCGCGTCCATGCAGCGTTGACCCGCTACGCACCGCGATTGGTGGGCATCCAAGAGACCCGACATTTCCTGGGCCGAATGGAGCAGGAATATTCTGAGCTTGTGAAAGAGGTGCTACGCACGACGCCGATTCCTCGGATTGCCGATGTTCTGCGCCGCCTCCTGGAGGAAGGTATCCCAATCCGCCACACCCGTCTCGTGTTGGAGGCATTGGCCGAATGGAGCGAGCGTGAGCAGAACGTTGCCCTGCTGACGGAATATGTCCGTTCTGGTTTGAAGCGACAGATCTGCCACCGCCATGCCAACACGGAGGGCATCGTGTCCGCCCTGGTCGTCGAGCGCGAGAGCGAGGATGTGATGCGTGGCGCGGTTCGAGATTCGGATGCAGGCCCCTATCTCGCACTGGAGGATCGGCAAAGCGAAGCGATGCTATCACAGATACGTCAGGTCCTTTCGAACGCAGAACCGGGTCAAACCCGCCCTATTCTGTTGACGTCGATGGATGTCCGACGTTTCGTCCGCGGCTTTCTGACGCGAAACGGGGTTGATCTCGCCGTGCTGTCTTATCAAGACCTCGCCTCCGACTTTACAATTCGCCCCGCAGGATCCGTCACACTCCCGCACGGATCGAACAGCGGATTGTTAGAGTAGTCCCACCTTTCCTAACTGAACGCCACGCGCCTCCCCGATAACTGAGAGATAACATGAATAGTAATACAGTTTCTCCATCGCCTATGTTTCTGCGCCGGAACTCACTTCTTTTTGCCGTACTCGCCATTCTGCCTTTGGGCGGTTGCGCCAGCTGGCAAAAGCCGGCTCTTTCCGTGCAGGAGACATCTTCCCCCGAGTTGCTCAGCGCCGATCAAATCGATCCGGCTATGCGCGAACGCATTTTGCGCGAAGTTGGTCAGGATGTTCAAGAGCGGGCTTTGCGGGATGAGGTGAAGCAGCACCCGGACAATGTTGATGCGGCGATACGACTTACAAATGCCTTGGTGGGCCAGAAGCGCCCGCACGAAGCGGTTGAGGTGCTCGACAGCGTCTTGGTTGCAGCCCCAGGAAACGTACGTGCATTGAATGCGAAGGGCGTGATTTTGGACATTGAGGGGCGGCATGACGCGGCACAGGCCCTGTATCGGCGAGCTCTCGAAAACGAGCCAGGCAATCAGATGGTGCAGCATAACTTCAATCTGTCGCTTGCCTTTAACGGCAAGTCCAAACAACCAAGGTTAGCACGATCGCAATAGGTGGGCACAGTGCATGCGCAGCCTGTTCCCCGGCTCGAACACGCGCTCGGCTCCCATCATAGATGGCCCCCTGAAGAGAGCCATATCTATGCAAAACAGTTGCTCCAGATCTGGCCGGCAGAGATCGGCAGGAGAGCCGGATGACATCACGCGGCCACCCGCAAGGCCACCCGCCTCGCTTCGTTGCCAGAGCGCCCTCTCCCTCGCCGGTCACCGTCTCGCAATGCGGCGACCTGGCTTAAGGCGGTCGACCGAGCGCCCGATGCAGTAGCCATGAATACGTAACGCAGCGATGGACCCGCCGGATCGTGTCGCGCTTGTGCTGGCCGTCCCTGCCATTACAGCACGGTGATTGTAGCTGGATCCTATTCTAGAGGCATCGATGGTGTGGATGCCTTCGATCCAAACAATCGATTTGTTGAATTCGTCCGCCTGAGGAAATTAGCTGCGGCGATCCGACTTCCGACGCCTGCAGGCGCAAAACCAACAGCGTGAGCGCTGCGGGTCCGGAGGCAGGCTGCAAAGTGCAATCACCAGCGCTGATAAGCGGCAAGTGAAGAATGTATCGCTCGGGCGACTCCTGTGTTGTGCACGGTTGCCCCGCGAGGTGAACTGTAGCAGCTTGGCAGCTCAGCGTTCACGAAAGGAGAAAAGATTTGGGGCCAAGCAAAGACCGGCTTTTTTGATTGTCTTGCTGTATCGCTATGGTGGGGCGGGCGCGACCGCTCCCATAATTCAATACGCTGCCTTTAGCGATGGACGATGACGGGATGCGTCGCCGAGACTTCAATGGTGGAGGAGCAGCGCACCCGTCGATCCATTTGCTTTCAGCGGCAACCGCCACTATGAAGCGACACTTCGCCCAACTGTGTTTCAAGCTGCCCGGAGAAGTTTATGACAGAAGAACCCCACAAGACCGACATCCTCATCGAGCTCACTGCCGATGTTGTATCAGCCTACGTCTCCAACAACCCCGTCCCGGCGGGGGAGCTTCCTGCCCTGATCGCCCAAGTGCACGGGGCTCTAAACGGCACGGCTGGACTCATACCGGCAGAAGAGCCTGTGCCTGTAAAAAAACCTGCTGTCCCGATCAAAAAGTCGATCGAACCGGACTACATCATTAGCCTTGAAGACGGCAAGAAATTCAAATCGCTAAAGCGCCATCTGGCGACGCACTATGGTCTGACCCCAGACGAATATCGCGCCAAATGGGGTCTGCCGTCGGATTATCCCATGGTGGCGCCGAATTACGCCGCTGCGCGCTCCGCCTTGGCCAAGACCATGGGACTCGGCCGCAAACCGAAAGAGCCGGAAGCCCCAGCCACGGCGCCGGCGAAACGGACCCGCAAGAAGGTCGCAGCCTAAATCCGTATCAACAGTCGTTCGGACGCGCAGCAGCCGTTGGCCCAATCTGCGCGGAATCAAAGGGCGGGGATGAGCCCCGCCTTTCCCGTCCAAGAGCCTCATTTCCAGAGTAATTCATGATGGCTCCAGCAATCCCTGCCGCGGCATTAACTTGCATGCTCCGGCCCGGGTTTCGAGCCGTCAATGCGTTCCGGCGATGACGAACCTTGCCAAGGCTTTCCCGGACCGTTAGCCAGCCTTGCTGAGGCTGCCTGCAGAGGACTTTCCCGTGCGGCGATCCTGTTCCACCTCGTAGTTGATCTTCTGGCCCTCATTAAGGGTCGACAGGCCCGCTCGTTCAACAGCGGAAATGTGGACAAAGACATCCTGACCGCCGTTGTCAGGCTGAATAAAACCAAAACCCTTCGTGCTGTTGAACCACTTCACCGTTCCAGTCGCCATATCCATTCCTTTGTAATAAGTCGCAACTTAGGCAGGCCATTCACGCCAGCCTGATTTGTACACGAGACTTTAGGCGCATCAAAATCGGAAAATTGCAAGGCCCACTCGATCGCCTGATCTCCAGCAGCAACTGCAACATATGCGAGGCGCGTGCCAGACGAGGCGTATGCCAGACGTTTCGTCGTGCGCTGTCGCTCGAACGTTGACAGAAACAATGACACACCTTGCAAACTCGGCACATCTTGTGGACGTGCTCGGGTCGCTTCTCGACTGCGATACCCGCTCCTGACCGGGTATCGTCGGCCAAAATGAGGGTTTTTGTCATGTGCCGCCAGACCGAAAGATCAGGCGCGCAGCGACCTGCACATTCAAACCGGAACCCGCGAACCTCGATTAGCTTCTGCCTGCTCCGAAGGGCGGTAGCCTGCTCTGAGGCGGGCCACTGTCGGGTTGAAAACCAACTGTCGGGTTCGGAACCCCAGATTGTCGGCAAGGTACGCGCCGCCCACTGGTTGGCCAAAGGGGCACTGGCTCCTGATCCTGCCGCCATGCTCGCCCGATCTCAACCCGATCAAGACAGGTCTGCTCAAAACTCAAGGCGCGGCTGCGGAAGAAGGCGGCCAAAACTTTCGACGCTCTCTGCGGAACTCTCGGCGATATCTGCCAGCTGTTGGAGCCAAATCAAAAACCATTAATTGCGACAGGTGATTTTATGACATTCATTGCGAAGAGGCCAGAATGAACAGCGGAAGAGAGTAGCAGCTCTCTGGCCGCGGCGAGGTGGATCGTCGACACGATCGGCACCTGGCCCGTGCGGGGATCGCACCGCAGCCAGCACCAGAGCCAGACCTTGACCGCTTGCCTTGCTCAGGCGCCACAACAACGAGTGGCTGGAAGCAGATCCACGTGAACTCAGCGATATCGATCAGACGATGCTTACCCTCATGAAAGCCGATCCCGACGCTGTCCAGCGCCGCGAAATCCTGACCAGCATATGGCGCATCGGATGCCACCGCCTGCACACTCACCATCGACATGCCGGAACTCGGAACCAAAGGCCGCAAGCCTCGCCGGCCTCGGCAAAATGGAGCGGCCGCGCCTTCATCCGGGGCGGCCGGGCCAATGTTCGCCAGGCCCTCTACATGCCCGGCCTTCGCCCTGCGCTTCAACCCCGACCTCAAGGCAAAATACCAGGCGCTAAAGGCGGCAGGCAAACCCGCAAAGGTCATCATCTTGTTGCGAAAGCTCCTCATCCTAGCAAACGCTCTCCTCAAGGCGCAGCGAAAATGGCCCCTAAAACCCTTGACCGAAACGGATACCTTAGCCTTTCAGGTGAGGCGGGCCGAGATAGACCAACCGCGGGTTTAACTTCGCGAGTTTAAGCTGATTATGCCGATGCAACTCTAGCGCCTGCGCGACCGTTTTAGCTTCCATCAACAAGGCGGCAGGGTGGGAGGAAGTACCCTCCCCTGCCGCGAACAAGCTTTGGACAAAGCCCCACCTTGTCCGTAATGTGATCGGGAGGCCGGGGCGCGGCGGTGCTCAGCGGATGTGACGCGCGAGATCTGCGACCCTACCCATCAGCACTTCCACCGGTCCTCGCTGGAAGACGCGCAGCCAAAGCACCGCAAAAGTGCTGATAACCACAACGAAGCCAAAGAGCGTGGACAGGCTCTCGTCTTTGAAAATGTTTATCTTCATAAGATAGGCTATTCCCGCAATGTGCAGCACATAGGCCGTCAAAGACATCGAGCCGACTGCGATTATTGGCCAGACCAGCTTTCGCAGACGCGGGAGCGCATCCACAGCGAGCATGCAAGCCGCCAAGATGATCATTGCGCAACCGGTGCTGCCCACGATCGAAAGCGTCGTTTCGCTATGAGGTGCGGCTATCCATGACGACTTGACTATAAATGACGACTTGGAAGGCTCAAAAGCGCCGTCAACGTCAGACCACCACAAGGAGGTTTCAGTCAAAGCGCGGGAACTCAGCGCGAGCAAGGATCCCCCATGGCCCAACACGGCCAGCGCGACCCCCGCCAGACCAAGGCGCCAATGCGCTGCTAGCGTATTAAGATTAAGGCGCGCGATGGCCATGCCAGCGATGAGGAAAGGAACCCAGGTCACCGCGGGATAGTAGCCGTTGACCATGAGGTTGAAGACCGGGTCGAGGAGGTTGGGGGCAACCGACAGAAGGGAGGAACGGACTTGCGGGAGAACTAATGCCGTAGCGGCAGCGATCAAGCCCAGCTGATATGCGCTGAGCCGATGGAGCGGCAATACCAACAAGAAGCAAATTCCGTAGTATTCTAGGATGACTTCGACCTGGGTACCGAGGCAGCCCAGGATTGAGCCAAGCGCGAGCAAAACAAGGGCACGAATTGCGACTCTGGCGATGGCCTGTCTACCGGCTATCCCCGACTTCGGCGCCTTGCGACCTGTAATCAGGAGGATTGAAAAACCGGCCAATACGGCAAACAGGGCCGACGGCCGCCCATGGGTTAGTTCCATCAGAAACCCGACTAGTCCTCCTTCGCCGGGGTCGGGACCGAGATGGGCGGCATACATCCCGAAGACAGCCAGGCCCCGAGCGAGGTCGATGCCGACCAGCCGATCTACTACCGACCCATTCCTAGCGTCGGCAACCGGTGCCTTCATTACCATGGTAGATTCCCTTGTTGGGTGTGTGGATCGCGGGAGCCGCGATAGGAGAGCCGGTCGGCTGCTGCCGTCGCCTCGTGAAAGGGTTCAAAACATCGCGCCATCTGGCGCATCGAGCCGGCGACAGAGCTGTTCAGCCATTAGCCTGGGGTAAGAACAACAGATCGGCTCACAAAGCCTGTGTCACGGACCTGAAAAGTGGTGTCGCGGAACCGTCGTTTTTTGCATGATGGCTAAGCCGAGAGATCCACTGCACCGACGAGAGACTCAGCGACGTTGGATATCCGATCAGTACGCCGCGGCTCCGCCGGTGACGATCACCCCGGGTGTCAAGGCCAGGGCGTAAACCTGCCATAATCTGTGGTGGTGCGCCCGCGACCAATCCGTTCGACAAAGCTCGGCGCATGGTCGAGCCAATCATATTCTTCCATGTGGCTGTTGCCTGAAAAACCGAAGACGCCGTTCGCTGGTCCAGCTGTTCCAGACCTCGGCCTGCGTCGGTCATTAGAACCGGCGCGCCTGTTTCCCAAATCAATTTGCTGATGCAGCCGCCGGGGGTCACATTGAGCAAAAGTGCCGAGGTCAGGACGGGTTTCATAGGGGCTCTTCGTTTGGCTTTGTTAACGACCCCTTTCTTGCAAGTTGTAGCTGACAGCAGCCTGAAAGCTCCCCAAATAATTCGCTGCCGCCGGTTCAGCCTATTGTCAGCTTCGACCAATAAGATGGGAGCCTTGCCCTCATACCGGAGCTCGGAAGCATGATGCGAATACTGCTCACTGAAGACGATAAGGACCTTGGAAGTGCTATGCACGATCATTTGGTGGCTGGTGGCCACGCGGTCGACTGGGCCAAGAACCTGTCCGAAGCGCGCGATTATGCAGCTGTGGTCGGCTACGACCTTATTTTGCTCGACGTTCACCTGCCGGACGGCAATGGGATCGACTATCTGCGGGAGCTGATCAAGGAACTTGAATCGGCACCGGTCATCATTCTGACAGCCTGCGATCGGATTTCGCATCGCATCGAGGGCTTCAACGCTGGAGCCGACGACTATTTGGTCAAGCCGTTCGATCTGGGGGAACTCTCAGCGCGTATCCATGCAGTGGCACGTCGCCATGGGCATTTTCCGGAGCCGCAATTTTCGGTTGGGACGCTTTCCATACAGGCAGCCGAGCGACGCCTCTTCCGCGAGGGGCAGGAGGTCTACCTGACTTGACGCGGATGGGCGGTGCTCGACTACCGTCTGCCCCAGCCCTGCACGGTCGTTTCAAAAGGGAAGATCGTGGACGCGCTTTTCGGCAGACGGCGCTGATTCATACTCTAAAAGAAAATTCGGCTTCCAGTTGCCTTGGCCATGACTGCCCTTCCCGAGAGATGGGTGACAGTTCATTCCGGATAGATGGGTTAAACTTTCGGCCCTTTGCAAGGAGAGCAAGGTGCCTTGGAAGGAGTGTAACGTCATGGAAGAGCGGCTGAAGTTCGTCGCCCGGCTGCTGGACGGCGAGAAGATGGCGGTGCTTTGCCGGGAGTTCGATATCTCGCGCAAGACCGGCTACAAGATCCTCACGCGCTACAACGACAGCGGCCTGGAGGGGCTGACGGACCGATCGCGGCGGCCCTATCGCCACGCCAATCAGCTTCCGTTTCAAATCGAGAAGCTGATTGTGCGCCTCAAGCAAGACAAGCCGACATGGGGTGCGCCGAAGATACGCGAGCGGCTGGCCCGGCTGTATCCGGATGTGCACCGGCCCGCGATCTCGACCGTGCATGCCGTGCTCGACCGCCACGGCATGGTCGAGCGCCGCAAGCGCAGGCGCAACAGGGCGACGGGGACACCACTTTCAAACGGCTGTCGCCCTAACGATCTTTGGTGTGCCGACTACAAGGGCGAGTTCGGCAGAGAACACGGCCGGGACAGGGGATCACAAACACTTGACCGTTCCAGACCCTGGCAGTGGCGCATCGATTGACCGTTGGCTCTGTTCGTGGGCACCGAAAATAGGGCCTTCTTGGTCCTCGGCAGAGAATATGGCCCGGACGGGGGATAACAAACACTTGACCGTTCCAGACTCTGGCAGTGGCGCATCGATTGACCGTCGACTCTGTTCGCGAGCGCCGAAAATACGGACGACCCCTATGGTCAAAGTGCACTTCTGACCTGCTAGGCACTGTTCGATAACTGGAGGCACCCGCTACGGTGCCCTCGTATTTAAGACACCTGTCAGTTTCAAGCCTGGACATTGACGCGTGGCGCGGCTGCCATTCGTTGACCGCCACGTCGAATTGCCCGCCAACCAGTGTACAGCCGCCGGTGGTCACATTGAGCAAAAGTGCCGAGATCAGGAGGGGTTTCATAGGGGCTCTTCGTTTGGCTTTGTTAACGACCCCTTTCTTGCAATTGTAGCTGACAGCAGCCTGAAAGCCCCCAGATATTCGCTGGCGCCGGTTCAGCCTACTGTCAGCTTCGATCAATAAGGCAGGAGCCTTGCCCTCATACCGGAGCTCGGCAGCCTGATGCGAATACTGCTCATTGAAGACGACGACGACCTTAGAAGTGCTGTGCACGATCATTTGGTGGCTGGTGGCCACGCGGTCGACTGGGCCGAGGGCCTGTCCGGAGCGCGCGGTCATGCAGCTGTGGCCGGCTACGACGTTATTTTGCTCGACGTTCACCTGCCGGACGGCAATGGCATCGACTATCTGCGGGAGCTGATCAAGGGGCTTGATACAACGCCGGTCATCATTCTGACAGCCCGCGATCGGATTTCGCATCGCATCGAGGGGCTCAACGCTGGCGCCGACGACTATTTGGTCAAGCCGTTCGATCTGGGGGAACTCTCGGCACGCATCCGTGCAGTGGCACGTCGCCAAGGGCATTTTCCGGAGCCGCAATTTTCGGTTGGGACGCTTTCCATACAGGCAGCCGAGCGACGCCTCTTCCGCGACGGGCAGGAGGTCCACCTGTCTGGACGCGAATGGGCGGTGCTCGACTGCCTTCTACGCCAGCCCGGTTCGGTCGTTTCAAAGGGGAGGATCGAGCACGCGCTTTATTCATTCAATTCGGAGTTCGAGAGCAACACAGTGGAGGTTTATGTCAGCCGGCTCCGCAAGAAGATCGGCGGGGATAGAATAGCAACCGTGCGTGGCTCCGGATACAGGCTCGTGGTCACATGACGAACTCGAACAGCATGACGAGAAAGCTGCTATCGTGGTTAGGCGGGGCAACGCTCCTGGTTTGGATCGCCGCCCCAACCATGGCTGCGTTCATTTTTTGCAATTATGTAAACGAAAGTTCGGATGACTTGCTCCAGGGGAGCGCAAAGTACAGACAACCAGAGCTGATCAAGGTCTTGAATGGAAAACACGTTGATCAATACAATAACAACTTTCCCACTTACGAAAAGTACTTTACCTATCGTGAGCAGGTTATTAATAAGTACGGGATAGTGCTTATTTCTGAACCGGAAGAGGGTCAGCAGCCCTTCCCTGATGCTCCCCTGAGTAACGGCTTTTGGGGAAACGCTGATTACCGCGTCTACACAGAGGAGATCCAAGACGGCGTGTATCATCAGTTGGCCGAACCGCTTCATGGCCGCCGTACCACAATCGCGAAGGGCGCACTTTTTGTCTTCCTTCCGACACTCGTGCTCCTGCCCTTTAGCTTAGCTGTTTGGTGGATCGTGATCCGGCGCTCGCTGCGGCCAATCGAGGTACTGCGACAGCAGATCGGATCGCGCGACGGCGGCAATCTGTCACCAATGGACTTGGGCGATTTCCCGGCAGAGTTGGCTCCAATCGCGGCATCCGTCAATCGGCTTCTCGATCGTCTGCGGGCGGCTCTCGAGGCCGAACGCGAGTTCGCCGCAAACAGTGCGCATGAACTGCGCACGCCGATCGCAGGTTCAATCGCTCAGATGCAGAGATTAGTGGCCGAGCTTCCCAATGGGTCGGCCAAAATGCGTGCGCGCGGCATCGAGCAAGCGCTGTCGAGCCTTGGCCGCCTTGTCGAAAAAGTGCTTCAGCTCGCTCAAGCCGAATCGGGGGTTGGCATGGCGGATCACGCGATCGATCTTGTCCGATCGGTTCGGCTGGAAATCGACGACCTGAGGAAAAAGCCGCAATATGCCGGACGCCTGCATCTTAACGTCGACGGCTGCCCCACTTTGATGCGCAAAGTGGATGTCGATGCGTTTGGGATCCTCCTTCGTAACCTGATCGAGAATGCGCTGATACATGGACTGCCCACTGTTCCGACAACAGTTTCCGTCCAAACTGATGGAACCATCGCTATTGCAAACGCCGGACCGGTGGTGCCCCTCCCCGACCTCGAAGGGCTTACAAAGCGATTTAGTCGTGGTGCTACTCCTGCTGCGGGCTCAGGCCTTGGTCTACATATCGCTAACATGGTTATCCAGCGGATCGGTGGCAGTCTAGAGCTTGCGTCGCCCGCCCGCGGTCGCAATGATGGTTTCGAGGCGATCATACGAATTCCTCAATGACACCGGTGAATTCGACGACATTTGGACACAGGGCGGATTGCTGGCAAGGCTGCTGACATGGCGAACTGTACGGCAGTATGTATACGGCGTAGAAATCGTACTTCACACAACGCATTTCGGCCGCGGCAATCAATGCCGCTATCATCGTCTGAGCAGTTCGATCGAAGCGACACGACATGATCGGCAAAATCGAAGGCTCCGCCTCACCGCTCGCTCGATTTCGCCCGGGGAGAAAAGAGGCCATCCGAGAAAGTGCAAGCCGCCGCGCAAAGGCGACGTGTCCAATTGTCTGGGTGCCCCTGTGCGCCGGCCCGATCGGGTTGGCGCAGGTCCAGTAAGGACCCGGACCAACCATTCCATTTAGACGACCGGCAGGTTTTAATCGGCGTCCGGATCGCCGGCCCAAAATGCCCCAAGTATACGGCTAGAAAGGCTGCCAACGATCGAGCTTTGGTCGGAGGCGTGCTTGTCAGCGTCTTGGGTGCTTGACCGGCCTTTGCAATGGCCATCGCCATCGCAAGTATCGTGCGTGGCCAGTGAGACCGCAATTTCATCAGCCTGGAGCCGACCGTATCGGTGCTTTTTTCTGATTTAGGGATTTTTCGTTTTCCTCTTGGATCATCACGGGTTTGGAGAGGATCTGGTGTTAAGTGCCATTCGGAGCGCCGGCGAACCGCCCGAAATTAATGTGGTCGAGTCATGAAGCCTCCCGAATGCGTTAAACGAGACCCTTTATGGCGGCCCTGGCTGACAACAGTCTGAAAGCTGCAAGCGGCATGCGAAAATGGGGCGATCCTGAATGACGACAGATGCTATCAACATGAAAGAGGCTCGCCCTGAAAGCTGAGCACGCTTTATGCTCAGGCTGCTGACAAGGCCAAAGCAGCGTAAGTGCGTAGTGAAATCCAAGGTCCACATGGGTCGTCGCGCGTCCCGTGCGCCTGGGAAGGCGCCGGCCCGGCCAAGCTTTCCCAGCTCGTCCGCATGATGCTTCGCTGAGCGTCAATGGACGTTGGCGCGAGACCAAGGCGTCGTGCGTTGCAATCCGGACGGTCCAGGGTATCAGGAGTTTCACGGCCTCGGCCCGCTTGGCTGGCCACAGTTGAAGCTCCAACGTACCGGCTGGCACCGGGAAATTGGGCTCTGCGCTGCCTCAACGCTGATGGCACGGTCAATGCTTGCCTACCGATGGGGCCGCCCATGCCGTGATGCTGTCGGTCGACGTTCGCAAACCAGACCCTCGCGAGACCCAGCGAAGGGGCTCGCCGGTACGACGAGGGACCTTACCTCTTTATGCGCGGCATCATTATCGAGGATGACATGTTGCCTTACACGTCGTCCCTCGCGCTCGGGTCTTTGTGGGGCGGATGAAGTCCTGATCGCGGTGGCACTGCTGCATGTTTGCGTAAGACCCATCCAGTCACGATCGCGCTGTCCTTCGATGTCGCGGTGCTGATAGGCGGGCAGATCGGTGTGCGCGGCGCCCGCCAAAGGATCGTCGTCACGCCGGAGGAGGCGAGCGTCATAGCCGGCGCGCCGGCGAAAGGCGCTTTCTGTCGGATGCCCGACAATGTCGGATATCGCAAGTATCAAGGTTGGATCAAACCTTGCGAATCGGGGCTTTCTTACTTGGCACGGGGCATGCTCAGGTATCCGCAAACACCCAATGGATAACGAGCAGACTTCCCATGGCCTCACCATGCCGAAAGTTTCCCGGACGCATCCAAAGATGAGGCTCGCGTCAGGCCCAGCAACACGCTGACGGCTCATGTGGCTCGGCGTCGCGTGCCGATCCACTTTCTCCCAATAGGCGTTCGGGAGACATAGATCCTTCAAAATGAGGAACAGATCACTTTGCCAGGAACGCAGCCCATAACCCCACTCTCCCTACCAGAACTACCAAGCAAGCCCCGCACTCATGGGCTTCGCAGGACGTCCGTTGCGTCCGAGTTGGTCGGCGCGGGGCCGGCTCCGATCCCCGTCGCATGGGAGGACGGCAAGGCGAGGGATTTCGTGCTCGACAACGGCATGGAGGTGGTCGTCATTCCCAACCACCGGGCGCCGATCGTCACCCACATGGTGTGGTACAAGATCGGCAGCGCCGACGAGCCGCCGGGCAAATCCGGCATCGCCCATTTCTTCGAGCATCTGATGTTCAAGGCGACGACCAACCATGCGGGCGGCGAATTCGACCGCGCAGTGTTCGAGATCGGCGGCTCCAACAACGCCTTCACCTCCTCCGACTACACCGCCTTCTATCAGACAGTGGCGCCGTCGGCGCTCGAGCTGATGATGAGCTTCGAGGCCGACCGAATGCGAAACCTCATCCTCACCGACGATGTCGTCAAGACCGAGCGCGACGTGGTCATCGAGGAGCGCCGCTCAAGCACCGACACCAACCCGCAGGACGTGCTCCATGAGGAGATCGACGCGACGCTGTGGCAGAACCAGCCCTATCGCATCCCGATCATCGGCTGGATGCAGGAGATCGAGCAGCTGAACCGCGTCGACGCCACCGCCTTCTATGAAAAATACTACTGGCCCAACAACTCCGTGCTGATCGTGGCCGGCGATGTCGAGCCGGAAACGGTGAAGGTGCTGGCCGAGAAGACCTATGGCAAGGTGGCGCGCGGGCCCGACCTGCCGCCGCGCATCCGGCCGGTTGAGCCCGAGCAGAACACCAGGCGCACCGTCACGCTCTCCGACGCCCGCGTCAGCGTGCCCAGTTTTTCGACGCAGTGGGTGGTGCCGTCTTACCATACCGCCAAGCCGGGCGAGGCCGAAGCGCTCGACCTGCTGTCCGAAATCCTCGGCGGCGGTAACCGCAGCCGGCTTTACCAGGCGCTCGCTGTCCAGCAAGGTATCGCTTCCAGCGCCTGCGCCTATTTCCAGGGCACCATGCTCGACGACACCAGGTTCGCCATCTATGGCGCGCCGCGCGGCGATGCCAAGCTGGCCGATCTCGAAGCGGCGGCCGCTGCCGAAGTCGCTCGCATTGCCAAGGATGGTGTCAGCAGCGAGGAACTGGGCAAGGCCAAGGAGCGCTTTGTGCGCGATATGATCTTTGCCGAAGACGACCAGGACGACCTCGCCTGCATCTACGGCTCGACGCTGGCCACCGGCGGCACCGTGAAAGATGTCGAGGAACGGCCGTCTCGCATCCGCAGGGTTACCGCCGCGCAAATCAAAGCAGTTGCCGCCCGCTATCTCGCGTTCGACCGTTCGACCACGGGCTATCTCTTGCCCAAGACGGAGAATCAAGAGATGACGCTCGGCGCTCAGCCCCATGCTGCGATGAACATCCAGGAGGTGAAGTCCGAAAAGGGCATCATCGCCTGGCTGGTGGAGGACCACACAGTGGAAATCGTCAACATCGGCTTTGCCTTCAACGGCGGCACCACGCAGGACCCGGTCGGGAAGGAGGGGATGGCCAAACTGATGGCCGGCCTGTTCATCGAAGGCGCTGGCCATTACGACAGCGATGCCTTCCAGGTGAAGCTCGACGATGCCGGCGCCGAAATGAGTTTGGACGCGCAAAGCGACGACATCTACGGATCGGTGTGCATGCTTTCCAAAAAGCAGGACGCCGCGTTCGGCCTGCTTCGGCTCGCGCTGAACGCGCCGCGCTTCGACCAGGGGCCGATCGATCGCGTCCGCGCCGAGATTGTCTCCGGCATCGTCGGCAGCGAGCGAGACCCTGGCGCAATCGCTCAGCGCAAATGGCTGCGCGCGATCTACGGCGCGCATCCTTGTTCAAGGCCGGGAGAAGGCACAAAAGAGAGCCTCGCCGGCATCACGCCGTCCGACCTCCTCGCCTTCCACCAGGCCATTTTCGCTCGCGACGGGCTCCATATTGCCGTGGTGGGTGACATTGACGCGAACACGTTGAGGGAAAGGCTTGACCAGCTGTTTGGTGATTTGCCTGAGCAACAAACCCTCGTCCCCGTCTACGATGTCGCGCCGAAACTCGGTCAACTGGTGGAGGAGAACTACGACCTGCCGCAGACTTCGCTAACGTTGGCCTGGCCTGGCGTGAAGCGTAGCGCGCCGAATTTCTACGCCGCCGTGCTGATGAACGACATCCTTGGCGGCTCATACTTGACTTCCCGCCTTTACGAGGAGGTACGCCAAAAACGCGGCCTTGCCTATCACGTCAGCTCTGAACTGACCCTTGACAAGCTTCTGGTTACGACAGAGACACGCTCGGATTGCGCCGCCCAAACGCTGAGCATCGTGCGAGAGGTGGTAAAGCAGATGGCGCAGCAAGGACCGACCGGGGCCGAGCTCAAGGCGGCGAAGAAGCACCTGATCGGCACCTATGCCATTGACCGTCTGGGCTCGACCAGCTCGATTGCAGACCGGCTCCTGGATTTGCAGATTCAAAATGCCGACGTCGACTACAACCAGCGTCGCGCCCGCAGCATCGGTCGGGTGACGCTCAAACAGGTCAAGGCGGCGGCCAAGAAGCTGCTTTCGGCCGAGCCCGCCATTTTGGTGGTCGGCCCGCCGCTGGGCGGCAAGGATGAGTAAAGAAACTCATCTCGCCTTCCTTCTTCCTTGGGGCTTCTCGTGGGAAGAGCGAATATGGAGGCCGGTGGGCCAAGCAGATCATGCAGACCCGCGGAGTCGTTTCGCGGGCCTTGCGCGGCATTGGCGGTCCAGGGGCCTCTCGCCGAAAAGGCGCTCCTCAGCATGCATGCCGCCTTTTGCAGAATACACTCGCACGCCACCAGCAGGCAGCGGGTGGATGAAGCAAACATCCGGCTGCTCAATCCATCAACTGATGAACCGCGGGCACTCAAACTAACGGAACTGTTGTCGTATGTTTGGTCTACCAACTGCTTTGCCGAGGCCCTAGGACGAACCCGCTGGTGCAGAATACACACCGACGGCCTGTCGACCTGGATGTTCGCTGCGTTGAGGAGGAATCCGGTATTGCCCCTGTGCCTGCCGATGATCCGCCGTCTGAAATCCCCGCACCTGTTTGGAGCCATCGACCGCCTGCCGGCACTCGGCAGACCGGTTGGCAATAAGACGTTCGAGGTCGTCAATCCGTCGACCGGCGAAGTTTTGGCAGAGCTTCCCGATATGGGCGTGGAGGAGACACGTGCTGCGGTAGACAAGGCCTATGTTGCGCAGTCGGGATGGGCCGCGTTGACTGCCCGAGAGCGTAGCGACGTTCTTTGGCGATGGCATCAGCTGATCATCGACCATGCAGGCGATCTCGCCGCGATTCTGACCGCGGAAATGGGCAAGCCGCTTGCCGAAGCCGTGTCAGAGGTATCGCATGCGGCGGCGTATCTGCAATGGTATGCCGAGGAGGCCAATCGCGTCTATGGCGAGACGATCTCGGCACCCTCGACAGACCGCCGAATGCTAGTGATCAAGCAGCCCATCGGCGTTGTTGGCACGATCACGCCATGGAATTTCCCGGCCTCCATGGTGGCGCGCAAGATCTCGCCGGCCTTGGCTGCGGGCTGCACGATCGTGCTCAAGCCCGCTGAACAGACGCCGCTCGTGGCTGGCGCAATGTTCGCCCTTGCCCATCAGGCCGGCTTTCCCGATGGCGTGGTCAACCTGATCTATGCGTCCGAAGGTGATCGCGTCGGCCGTGAACTCTGCACCAATTCCAAGATCCGCAAGATCAGCTTCACCGGTTCGACCGAGGTCGGGCGGCTGCTGATGCGTCAGTGCTCTGACCAGATCAAGAAGGTTAGCCTTGAGCTCGGCGGCAACGCACCTTTCATCATCTTCGATGATGCCGACATCGACGCTGCTGTTGACGGTGCGATCCAGGCGAAGTTTCGCAATGCCGGCCAGACCTGCGTTTCGGCGAACCGTATTTACGTCCAATCGAGCGTTCACGATGAGTTCGTCAAGAAATTCGTGGAGAAAGTCCGGCACTTGTCGGTTGGCGACGGATTCGGTGCCGGAGTAGACATCGGACCGCTCGTCGACAGGCATGCTCTGGCCAAGATCGAGTCTCACATCGCAGATGCCATTGCGAAAGGCGGCACAATACGATGTGGGGGCCAACGTATCGGCAAGAATGGCACGTTTTTCGAACCCACGGTCCTCACCGAGATTTCCAGCGTCATGGCAGTCGCGCAAGAGGAGACATTCGGGCCGCTCGCGCCGATCATTCGCTTCAACGATGCGGATCAGGTCGTGCGCGAGGCCAATGACACGATCTACGGCCTCGCCGCATACTTCTATGCCTCAAACCTGAAGCGGGTCTGGCGTGTGGCAGAGGCTCTGGAATATGGCATGGTTGGCATCAACACGGGACGCATGTCCTCGGAGGCGGCACCGTTTGGCGGGATCAAACAATCCGGCATCGGGCGGGAGGGTTCCCGTCATGGCCTCGAGGACTATCTGGAAATGAAATATCTTTGCATGGGCGGGATTTGAAACCTGCTGCACTGTCTCTCCGCCCCACCGGGGGGCGGCCTGCGGCCAATGCCGCCACCTAATTGGAAGTTCCAAACGCCGTTGACCTGAAACACGGATGCCCGGCAGGAGACTGAGCTCGCTGCCGGGCCGGACATGCCTTGGGAGGGCATAAGTCAGCGCTCCTAGGGCCGATGGGCCACTCAGTTCGTGCGCCTTTTGCCGATTGCGTTGCATGTGCCGTGCCAAGCCAAAAAGCATTGATAAACCGCCGATGGATCAGCTTTTGCCCTGTTGCGCATTCTACATTGTGGGGATATGCGACAATGCCCAAGCGGTTGAATCGTCGTGTTGCAGACCCCCAGACGGGTCATGACTGCTGTTCTTAGGACAGTGCGCAGCAAGCCGCTACTCGCTGCACTCCAGGCACACCATTTCCATAATCAAGCGGTGGGTGCTATGTCTGACCGAGCTGTCGACCAGGGAGCGGTGTGAGGCCTCAAATCCCTCCATATTGTTGCACCCGCCGGTCCAACAGGACTGCAGGTCCGGACTCAAAGGATCTTGGCTGCTATGGCGACATTGCGGTGCACGCCGCTTTCCGACCAATGATGTGCGTCCAGGTCGAGGCCGGCCCTAATGAACCACCGCCTTGGCACCCTCGCCCATCTCATTGCGGCATCGACAAGCTAGACCAGAGCGCACCTTGCAAGGCGCCATGCAGTCCTGTCGGCGGGCGAACTGTTGGTGACGGGTACAGCTGCGAGCGAACGTTCATCCACCGACGCACAGCGCGGACTGTCGCTTTTCAAATTAGGAAATCTCTGTAGCCACCATTCATGAGCGCGCGGCCACGCGAGACGGCCCGACGGATGCGGTCGCGCAGATGATCGCGAGGATCCGCCCAGTCGGCATGGACGCGCCGTTGACCGATGAGAACTTCGGCGAGCTCGCGATGAGGTGCTCCGGCGAGCGAACCGTCGAGCGCACGAAGAACGAAGGACAAACGGACGCCGCGCTTTTCCGGCGCAAACAAGCGGGGGGCAACTGTTGCCCTAGACTGAGAGCATTGAGGCACTCCAGTCCCCTCAGTCGATGCTTTAAAAGCACCGCGGGCCAGATGGCTTGCGTATGCAGGCAAACAGGGTGGAGGATATTCGCGCCCGAGACGGCGAGCTGCAGCGCGTGGTCCGCATTGCGAAGAAGAACATGCTGGCTCTTGTCGGGCGCCAGCAGGACGGTTGCACGACAGGGCAATGCCGAGAGTTCGAACGGCGGTGTCGGCGACGAGGCAGGCAACCGTTCCGCAATGACCGGCAGCACATGGACGCACCAGAGCGGACACCAGAATACGACCGAAGCGCGGCCACAAGACTCCGCGAAACAGAACACCCCAGCGTGACAGGTCGCCGGCCGACGCGACCATATCGAGAAAGGATTGGAGAGACCAAGTCTTGCAATGCTGGCGCGCAGCGGTCAGATCGCGCTGGAACGCTGGATTGCGGCGTAAGAACTCCCAAGCCCACTCCCGCAGCGTCAGGCCAGCGGTGTAGTCGTATGATCTTTCATCCCGCCAATCGGCCTGATCCGCGCCAGTCAGGAGATTCATGACTGACATCCCCTGCCCGCGCCTGCGTGCGTCGAAACATTATGCCACTTCGCAAAGCATCGGCGAAGGCAGCAGACGTCGAAGACCCCGTTTCGTTGAAGCGTCAGCCATCGCCACTGTCGGCGACAGAAGATGTGCCCAAATTGCCACCAGACCGTCGAACTGGCACAGCGACGGCCAGCGCGACCTGGAATTGATCCCGTAACGGTCATCGGCTCCTGCGTCGCGATCCAGACGTCCCTTGAAGGCGCAGTAGCGCGGCAGTGGATCGCACGCTGCTTGTCGGCAAGTTGTCGTAGCGGCGGCGCCATAGGCACGGTCATCGGAGGGTCTCCTGCGGCAAGTTTTCGCCATTGGAGGCCAATCTCCCCGCTAGGGCAGCCTGTGCAGTTGCACAGGTGAAGCGGATCAATCAGGGGGAGCCATGGCGGAAACTGGATGATGGCGGCTTGAGGAGAGCGGCGTATCGAGGCGGGTGATGAAGCCTGCCAGTACCTCTCAAGGAGAGTGATACGCCATGAACGAGACTATCAACACATTGTTCGCCTTCGTCAGCCCGACGAAATCGATGATACCCTGACGGATGTACTTCGCAGCGGCGCGCGCAAATTGCTTGCGCATGCGATCGAGATGGAGGCCGAGGCGTATGCCAAGGCGGTCGACTGCCTGACGAAAGATCAGAATGCGTCGCTGGCGCTCTACGATTTCCCCGCCGAACACTGGGATCATCTGCGAACGTCCAATCCCATCGAAAGCGTCTTTGCAACCGTTCGCTATCGCACGGTTCGCACCAAGGGCTCGCTATCCTCGAAAACCGCCCAGCTGATGGTCTTCAAGCTGTTGGCCGCGGCCAGGAAGTGGCGACGATTGAAAGGACAAAATCAGTTGCCGAAACTCATCGCAGGTGCCAGGTTCCTGGACGGAATCCAGGTCATCGAAACGAAGCCGCAGAGCGCCGCTTGATCAGCCTCGTCGCCCAAATTCCAGCATAGCTCCATCGGAACTGCCAGCCTTCCTTGCCGATCAGGCGCATATCAGCGCTGACGATACCGAGGACGGCGATGGCGATCACCTCCAGGCCGCCGAGTAACGACCCTCAAAACACCGCACTGGTCGAGGCCAGCCTGAACCGGTATCTTGTGCCTGCCCTCGGGAGTCGCTCTATCCACCATGTGATCGACACCGACATTGCTAACATCACCAAGAAGATCGTCGCCGGGGGTCACCCGCAAAGGGCTAACACGGCCTTCTGGTATATGCGGGCATTTTCAACTGGTATCGCAAACCGCCGCAACGGCTCATCGCGGTTTCCCGCGAGGGTTTGGAAAATTAGGTATCCGGCCCCGATCGTCAAGCGCAAGCGAGTGGTGAACGATGCCGAACTGGCGGCTATATGGACGGGCTGTGAGCCCGAACCGGGCGATATCGGCTATTCGTTCGGCTCCATCGTCAAGCTGCTCATGCTGACCGGACAGAGGCGTACGGAAGTTGCCGCGATGCATTGGTCTGAACTCAACCTTGAAGCCGGAACATGAGAACTATCGGGTGACCGCACGAAGAACGAAGAGCCTACGCTTATTCCGCTGTCCACACTGGCGGTGTCGGTCCCCCAGTCGGCACCGAAGACTAATGACACGTTTGTTTTCCCTGCCAGGGTCAACAAAAAAAGCCACTTCTCAGGCTACGCGAAGGGCAAGAAGGCTCGAGACGGCAAGGTCAATGTTGACGGGGTGGCTTTGGAGAACGGGACCCTTCACGATCTGCGCAGGACGCTCGCGACAAATCTCGGCAGGCGGCAGGTATTGCCACACGTCATCGAGCACATAGTGAACACAAGGCGTCGTCCCTGAGACATTGGCGAAATCTACAATCTCTTTAGCAACGTCAAGGAGAGGCGCGAGGTGTTGCAGATGTGGTCAAATCACATCGAATGGCTGATCAAGCAGGCTGCGGATGACGCTCTGGCGGCGTAGCTGCTGGCATGGGCGGAAGATGCGGCGCAACAATCGTCAGAGCCTCATCGAATTGGAGATCATGCTTGACCAGCAAATGCGCGGCCAATGCTTCGATGGCTGACCAGTGATCGAGTACTAGCCGGGCCGTGCGATCTTCGATCCGCCTCCAACGGGGGCGGCGCGGCATCAGGAACCGCAACTCACCATAGATTCGCTTGGCATCCGCGTAGTCGCTGCTCCCGTCATTCCCATCGGACGCATTCATCGCCATATCGCGCGGGTCCAGATAGCCTTCGAATGCGGATTCTGCAAAAGGACCTGCCAGACACGCAACTATCTCTTGGATCGCACAATCGCGTTTCAAATATCGATCCATATCGTCCTCGAAAATCGGCTTTCGCTTCGAGGTGACTCCTTGCGCTGAATAAAAACCCGCGCCTTCGACAACACCACCGCACTCTCCGTCACCGGCGTCGGGGTAAATACTAACACTTGAGAAAGCAGGGAGTTCACGGTCGTCGTCGAACACCTGACGGTGCAAAACGATGGCGGCCACCGCGTGCCCGGCTTCGTGATGCGCCACAAGCGGCAGATATTGGGAGGCTACATTCATGCGGTGCGGCTCTCAGGTCTAGTTTGCTTTTGCGCATAGGACCGCAATTGTCGTGCCAACTGGGAAAATCGTTTCGGGCAATGCGATCGCTCCGATAGCGTTGTGCCTCCTGTCTGACATTGTTGGGAAGTCGACACGCGCCCGTCGCAATGCGGTCGACCTTCCGCGCGAGTTGGGTGACCCGTGAAGGCGGCCGACCAGGACGATGTTGCGCTGATCGGCGACGAAGGCGCCGCCGGGCGAGATCGCGCATCAGGGGGTGACCGGCGTGTCGGCGAAGTCGAAGTCGTCGATGTCCTTGGCCAGCGGCAACTTGGCGACAGCGAACTGGTATTTGATGGAGCGGGCCTGCTTCTCCGATATCTCGGCCTGCAAGAGATCACCGACAATCCTGGGCTCGTGCCGTCGCTTGATGGCGACGCGCCCATGATCTCGTCATAGGCTCTGCGCATTCCGTAGAGCTTCAGCGCTCCCATCAGTTCCAGTACCTCGGTGCGTTCCATGGCTGTTTGTCCTCCTGAGACTGTCATAGCGGGCGCAGTCGGCGACCGCTCGTGAGCTAGCTTCAGCGCCTGGGGAATGGAAAGGATCGTGCCCGGCGCCGGATCGCGGCTGCGGGCCAGGATGTTGAGGATCACCGGCGCCGACGATGCACCGTGCTCGATGGCTTCCTGACAGGCGGCCTCGACCGCGCTCAATCCGTCGGTCAGCACCCAGGTGAGGATCAACACCATCTGCCGGTCGACGTCATCAACCGCCTTGAGCTGCGCCGCACCTTCTCCATTGCCGACCGCAGGACCCAGCTAAGGAACGGCGCGCGCCGTGTGCCAGGGATCGTAGACGACCTCGTTGCGGCCAAAGGAGCGAACGTGTTCTCCCACGACCACGCCATCCTCTGGCGGATGCGATCCGATCGACATAAGCATGGATCTCGACGGGCCGACCGACGGCACTCGACAGCACCGAGTATTTGTTGTTGTCGAAGCGCACCGTGCAGGTCTTCGACACCGACGGGGGAATGCAATGGAAGCCGTCGAAGCGACCGGCAGCCGCTCCCGCTGCGGCTTGGCCGCATTCGCCGACAGCAGCCGGTCCCGCGTCTCACGCCAGGCTCCCATGCGGGGAGGGCTGGTGCTTGCGCTCGTAGCGGAACTCCGTCTGCTCAGAACGCAGGACCTTGCGCACCACCTTGCGCGAGATCTTCAGCTCACGGCAGATCGCCTTGATCGACTTCCCCTGGACCAGCGACAGCCGACGTATCTTTGCAATCGTCTCTAAAACCAACATCCAAAACACAAATGCCTCCGATCAAGCCGGAGGCATCTTGATGACCCCATCGTTAAAGGGTCCCGTTTGGACGAAAATCACCCTTTAAACAGGGTCCCCATTCCACGAAAAATCAATGCACTACCTTCCAAAGCTGCGAGAGATCGCCACCGACCGCTTTGAAGGGCCTTTCGGCGGTCTCGTCAGCGAGGTTGTGGCATGAAGAAACATCAATCCACAGCATTGGGCCGAAGCATGCCACGGGCTCATGCCGCGGGAGAGCGGGAAGATATTCTTGAAAGAAGCGGTCTCCGACATCAATACCGACAGGATGGGCAGCTTTCTCACATCACTTGAGGTCGAGCGTGGCAGTTGCGACCCGCAATGCAAGGCTGGCGGCGATGCATGCCTTTGCGCGGTTCCTGATTTCGGAGCACCCCGAATATTAGGATACGCTGCAACTGGTGGTGACACTTCCCTTCAAGAGAGCGCGTGGGTGGCACCTGTCGAATATCTCGATGAGCCCGGAAATCAAGAGCGTCCTGGCGCGTATCGACCGCCGCACGCCTTCTGGACAGCGGGATTACGCTCTGTTTTCGCTGATGTTCAATACGGATGCACGAGTTCAGGGATCCTGACTCTTCGATTGTGACCTTCGTCTGGTATCGCCCTGTCCCGCCGAGCAAAGCAACGACCGCCCCACACTGCTCACCCGGTTCGGTGTTCGATACTTGCTGCGCACACATGGCTGCGGGCGAAGGAACCACCCTGGCGGAAAAAAGCATCCATCATCGCCCTTTGCGGGACACGACGGCCATCCACCTCGTCAAGGCGGGTGTTGACATCGCCACCATCAGTCGATGGCCAGGCCACTCGGGCTGAACTAACGATGCGCTACGCCCAGGCCGGTATCGATATGAAGCGGCAAGCGCTCGAACAAGTCTTCCCCGACGTGATGTCATCGGCAAAAGATCAGACGATCATCGCTTTGATGGCTGGATGTTTGGCTGGCTGCACCGCTTGTAGACGCTCAGTTATGTGGAGTTGTATCGCGGGAAGTCGCGCGTCTTGGGCTTTTGCGATGTCAGCTCCACATCTCTCCGCAGTGCACGTTGTCACTGTTGAAGAGCCGTTTGTTCAATCTTCGTCCTGGCACGGCAAGGGTTGTCCATATTGTGGGCGTCTTACGCTTGCCGAGCTTGTCCGAAATCCAGCGCCGGATCAGGCGTGAACACTGTTGCGTAGTTCGTCAGCCAGAGCGCGGAGAACGTCGGCGCTTCCTTCCAGCGCCGTAAAAGCGTAGGGATTGAGGAACTGTCGGCCCCAGAACAGATTGCGATCTGTGCCGGATAGCGTAGCTTCCTCGCTAACACGCGGCCAATTCTCCGCAATGCATCGGAGCTGGCCTTCAACAATCGCAAGAGCTTCCGGCGCGCTGAGCAGGAAGTGATGCGCGGCTTCAAGGCAGGACGCTATCCGGCTCATGCGGTTATTGCCGCTGATGAGCATGGCCTGGCTGGCCTCCTGGCCACTGCGGGCCTGCGGACAAATATCGTACGCAGGCGTGAGGGTGAGCTTAGCCCCATCCCAGAATGCCGCATGGTTGCGGGCATGATCGTCGGTGTTGCCGCAAAGTATGTTGAAGACAATGCGGCTGAATAACTCGCGCAGAGTTTCCGACGGCGCGGTGAATCGGTGGCGAATGATCTCCGCCAAATCCTGGTAGCTGGCGTAACGCGCCATCATCTCATCGAGCGCGAGCATCGTCAGCGCTGAGACCATGGATTTGCGTTGCCAGCCGCCCGTGACCTTGATCCGGTCGAATCGCTCGACGAGCAACACGTCGTTGCCTGCGGCGCGAACGAGCGAGACGGATGCCGCTCTGATGCCGCACAAGGCGGCAAGCCGCATGGCTATGAATTCTCCTTTGACGACGCTGTAAAGGTCGGCAGACGAGGAAAATTTCGCGACATGCTTGACGGCGTCATCCTCGATCAGCGCCTTTGGCCTTGCGCCGCCGATCGAGCTGCCGTGATGCAGCGCCTGATCTAATTCGGGGGTGAGCGGAATACCTTTCTCTACCCGCTCCGCCGATTGGACAAGCTCTTCGAGAGTGGCATTGGCCAGTGCGCGCGGCTCGTAATTCGTGGGCGAAAACTGAAAATCGAGCGCGCCGATGCGGTCCGAGCCTGATTCCAGCAGGAACGTCAGTTCTGAAATATCGAGCCGCGCGATTTCATCGCCCTTCACACCGAATTTGCGGTTTAGGATAACCCGTCGTCCCCAGGCATCGGGGGCAGCATCGCGGATGCATCCCGGCATGGTTAGGCCAGGAAGCAAAGGCAATTCGCCTGCCTTCAGGGGCAGTTCCGGGAGATAAAGCGGGATCGCGCTGCCCAGTTCACGAAAGCTCCTGCCATAGTTGAAGCTGACGAGTCCGTCATGGGCATATAGCCGCCCGGCGACAACCGGCGCGGTCTCGCCCGGCAGCCAGACCCAGACATAGGCTTCGTCGTACTTGGGGACCTTAGAACTCATCGACGATCTGCTTGCCGGCCTTGTAGACGTGCTTCGGCAGCAGCGCGATGCGATCGTCAATGCGGCCTGTGAGGGCTGTGATGCCATTGCCGTCGGCATCGAACAGCTTCACACCGACAATGGCAGCAGCTTCGAACATCAGTCCGATTTCGACTTTGGGATCGCCCTTCTCGATGCGCTGCAGGGTGCTGCGTGAAACACCGATTCTCTCGGCTAACTCCTGTGCGGTTAATCGGTGCTGCATCCGGCCCAGCCGGATGGTCTTACCGAAAAGGCCAAGCGCTTCCATCGCGTAGCGCGAATAGGTGCGTTTATGCGCTGCCGTCATTCGGGTCTCCGTGACCTATGCATGATCCATATCACCATCTTTCGACCTTTATATAGGTAATGTCGCAGAGCGACTGCCAAAGTCAAGACTCCGTATCGTATGACTCAATCCCCCTGATTCGACTTTATATGCAGCAAGAGTTCGCATCACGGCTACGTTCGGAAAGCCAGGTAGAATGCGACGGGAGACGCAAGCGTTACACGTCCGAACAAGGAAGGCGAATATTGCCTACGGCTCCTGCACAACCGGCCAGCTCTGCGCGCCTCGGGCGAGGCGGAGATCTGGCGCTGGATCGCGGACAGCCTTGAGACGCCTCGCATGAGTCATTCGATGGGCGGTCCCTGGTGCGAGGCCGAGGCGCTCGACTACTGGCCGACATCCTCGGCGGCGGGACTCGCAGCCGGCTATACCAGCACTTTTCGACCGCATACGCGCCCAGCTTCTCTCCGAAATCATTGCCAATGAGCGCGAACCTCACGCGATCGCCGAGCTGGCCTGGCGGCGCGGAATCTACGGCGTATTCGAGACCGCCCAAGGGAGCCTGACCAGCGTAACGCCCTCCGATCTAAGCGCCTTCCACAAAGCCGCTTTCGCCCGCGACGGGCTGCATGTGGCGGTCGTAGGCGACATAGATGCCAAAGCCCTGAGAGCAAGGCTCGACCAGCTGTTCGGCGATTTGCCTCAGAAACAGGCGCTCGCCCCCGTACCTGATGTCACCCCGAAGCGCCGAGCGGACGCAGGTCGCATACGCCCTCCACCAGACTTCGCTCCAGCTGGCCTTTCCCGCCATTGGACGCAACGACCCGGAATTCTACGCGGGACAGCTGATGAACGATATAGTCGGAGGCTCACGATTTACCTCACGTCTGTTCCAGGAAGTGCGCGAAAAGCGCGGCCTTGCCTACGGTGTCTCGTCCAGCTTGGAAGGCTACCAGCATTCCAACATGCTTGTCGTGACGACGTCGACGCGCGCCGACAGGGCGGCCGAGACGCTCGACCTGATAACACAACCAATCAACGAGCTGGTGGACACAGGCCCAACAGCGGCCGAACTCGAAGCGAGCAAGAAGTATCTGATCGGCGCCTATGCTATCGACAATCTGGGTTCCTCCAGGTCGATTTCCGCCACGCTTGTCGGGTTGCAGCTCGACAAACTCGGCATGGACTACATCCAGCGCCGCCCGGCCCTCATCGAGCAGGTGATCCTCGACCAGGCAGGGCGGCGGCGAAGAAGCTGCTTTCGGCCGGGCGTTGGCCCGTGACAGCGAATAATCCCACGCTCTACAATAGCTGAAGGACTCGCCGAACTACGTGTGGCTGATCCGATTATGGTGTGGCAGAATGAACGCCTTGAGACTGCCTGCGCGCCCTCGCAGACCAGGTTCTCTCCCGTGATTCGATTTCCCGCCCCGAAGAATGCCGTCGTTCCGAGAAAGTATTCTAACTTTTGCGTATACCAAATACGGGAAAGTTAGAAACTCTTGAATATGATGATTATGCTAGCTTTCCCGTATCTCAGGGAACTTTAGAAATGGCCCTTCACCTCGTTGTGAAAACATCGATAAAACCCGCAGCCACTATCAGGCTGAAACGGGCAAGCTCGTCCAGTTAATGCGCGGCATCTATCTCGATGCCGGGGAGGATATCGAGGCCATGATACTCAAGCACGCCATCGCCAAATACCTGTATCCCAACGCTTACCTCTCGGCGGCGAGCGCTGTGCTTCTCGGCCCGACCCGGGATGGCCGCCTGTTCCTGAGCGGGCGACGAATACAGCGCACGCGCTTGCGCTTGCTGGAAATCATTCAGAACGCAGCTCCCGACCACCCATCAGTCGCTCAAGCGGTTGTCGATGATGGAATGGGAGAATTCCGGATCGACGTCTCCTCGATGCGCCAGCGCTTCCTCGAAGCTTTCCGCCTGCGCAGCGAACACGCGGCATCCATCGGCGAGACGATGCGCGAGGCAATCGCGAACCGCCTCATAGAACAATACGGCAGCGCCCAGGGCGCTGCCGACGCGACATGGGCGCTTGCCGGCGCGAACCAGCGGTATCGCGAGGGCGAGCACGCCGAGCGCTTTTTCCTCCGCCCTCCACTGACCACAGAACCCGCACGCAACGAAGCCGCGCTCGATCTGATCGTGGCGTGGCACGGCTAGGTGCAATGTTTGCCCTCGCGCAGCAAGCCGGCTTTTCCTGACGTCGTCGTCAACCTGGGTCTATGCGACCGAAGGTGGTCGCGTGGGGCCGCGAACTCTGCTCCAATGCCAAGGTCCGAAAGATCAGCTTTACAGGCTCCACCGCGGTTGGCCGACTGCTCATGCGCCAGCGCTCGGACCAGATCAAGAAGGTCAGCCTCGAGCTCGGCGGCAATGCGCCCTTCATCGTCTTCGATGACGCGGATATTGACGCTGCGGTTGACGGCGCGATCCAGGCGAAGTTCCGCAATGCCGGCCAGACTTGCGCGTTTCATCGAACCGGCTTTACGTCCAATCGAGCGTTCACGATGAGTTCGTCGAGAAGTTCGTGGAGAAAGTCCGGCACTTATCGGTTGGCGACGGCTTCGCTCCGGGAGTGGACGTCGGACCACTCATCGACATGCATGCTTTGGCCAAGATCGAGTCCCACATCGCAGATGCCGTTGCCAAAGGTGGGATAATTCGATGCGCGGCCGAACATATCGGCAAGGATGGCACCTTTTTCAAACCCACAGTCTTCACCGAGATCTCCAGCATCATGGCGGTTGCGCAAGAGGAGACTTTCGGGCCGTTGGCGCCGATCATCCGCTTCCACGATGCGGATCAGGTCATCTGTGAGGCAAACGACACGATTACGGGCTCGCCGCCTATTTCCATGCCTCGAACCTGAGGCGTGTCTGGCGCGTGGCCGAGGCATTGGATGGCATGATTGGCATCAATACGGGCGTATGTCTTCGGAAGCGGCGCCCTTTGGCGGCTTGAAGCAGTCCGGCATCGGGCGGGAGGGTTCCCGCCACGGGCTCGAAGACTACCTCGGAATGAAGTACCTCTGCATGGGTGGAATCTAAATGACGTCGCCCCGAGTTTCTCCAGTTTTGGGTTCGTTTCCGGCGTGGGTTGTGCGCTGCTGGGCGGGTGAAGCGACGGGCGCTGGCGCGGAACCTTTCGCATAGCGCAGCGCGAGCGACCGTCGCGGGTTGAAGGTGGTGGCGAACTCGGCCGATGTCTGCCAGGCGATTTGGGAGTGCGGCCGCGCGGTGTTGCAGTCGGCGCGCCACAGGCGATAGCGATGCTTGCCATGCGCATGGAATGCCATTCGACCGGTTCTGATCCGCGCAGGAGAGGATGGCGTTCGAGATGAACTCGCTGGCATTGTCACTGACCAGTGATGAGCCGGTTCAATTCCCGGGCAACCAAGTGCCCTCGACCGTGCTGAATAGCGCGCCTTTGCCATACCGGCGGATTAGCGCGGCCGACCTTACTTCGGCATGATGCGAGCAATTTCTGCACCAGGCGCGCGACGTATGCCACTCCCTCAGATCGCCCAGCGATACGTCTGGGCCTGCATGTTTGCTGCCTTCTGCGATGGCTTGCCGACACTTTCGGCTCGCCGGGTGTGATGATCTTCTTCTGCGTCTTTCCCTCTCGGCGATATTGCCGTTCGGCCGTCCCGACCAAGGCCAAACCTCGGGCCGTTTTCCCGTTCCCGGGTAGAGCTTGAACGTCTCGTCGATGATGTCTCTGGCGTGCTGCGAGCTCAACGCCGAGGCGCTTGGCATCGATGCATGGCGCGACATGATTGCGGCGGTGTCGCACGGGTTCGACGGTTTGGGCTTCAGGATCGTGCGGATGGGCCACGCTTTTCTGGCGGCGCGAAACACGGGCAATGCGCGTTCAAAACCTGACAAAGGCAGAAATTTGTCAGGTTCAATCCAACCGCCATCCGGGCACTACGGAGGTTTTTCAAAGCATATTCATGCACTTGCGCGCTGAGCCCGCTGGCATGGACCTTGCAACGCTTGCAGCAGGACGGTATGCAATGGAGCAGACGAGGATGTTCTCTCCCCTGAACCGTGTGCCGTCTCTGAGAGGGAAATAAGCTCGTGCAGAAAATCTCACAACCTTTGACAACGGCTTTGGAGAACAACGTGGTGTTGCAGATCGAGTCCCCGGCTCCTTCGATTCAAGCGGAAACCTGGCTGCGTGGCGAGCCCCTCACCAGCTTCGAGCCTGGCAAAGTGTACATCGTCGAATTTTGGGCAACTTGGTGCGGTTCGTGTGTGGACGGGATGCCCCATCTGATGCAGCTGCAGGAGAAATACAGGGAAAGCGGCGTTGAGATCGTAGGAGTCGCGGCTAGTGAACGCGCTCCAACGGCCGATGAGGCCCGAAGCACGTTGGACGCTTGGTTGACGGAAAAGTTCCCGAATCTGAACTATCGGATCGCATTCGACTCGACAGGCGAAATGGACAAGCTTTGGATGGAGCCCAGCTTTTCTTTCTGGATTCCCACCAGTTTCGTGGTCGACCGAGACGGCTGCATCGCCTTTATTGGTGCACCGACGGAACTCGATGAGGTCTTGCCGAAGGTGCTTAACGGCAGCTGGCGCACCAGCGATAAAGCAAAATCCGCCGATGCGGAGCGGATCGCGGAAGGCGAACCCATAGCGCGCGAACAAGCGCTGAAGAAGCCGATCAATGACAGATATCGGGCGGCGGTGGAGAAAAAGAATTGGAGGACGGCGCTCTCGGCGATCGAAGAAGGCATCGCCTTGATGCCGGACAACCTCGGTTTCCGCCGTTCTCATGTGAATCTGTTGCTTCACAAAATGAAGGACATGCAGGTCGGCTTGCCCGTCATGCGCCAATTCGTTCGCGACGCGATCAACAGAAACTCCGAGAATTGGATGGTTGCGGCGTTAGACGAGCTCTTCTTTCCGAACTATGACCATTCGCACTTTCCGTCTGCTGAGCGCTTGGCGATGGGAAAACAGCTGTCCGAACACATCCTGGCACTGAATCCCCCGGAAAGCGACAAACGTAAGCTCCTGCCCTATCGTTTGGCAGCCCTCTACTATCACGAGAGCGGCAACAAAGATCGGGCGATCGAGTTGATCGAACTGGCACTGAAGTCGCAGGGCGGTCCGGAGCTTATCCGGGACGAAGATGAACAGCGCGAAATATCCCATTTGCTGCAGTTCCTGGCCTACTTCAAGGGTGAGAAGGTTTGTTACGGCGCTCTGTGTGCGGTTCCAAACAATGGCCGATTCGACAGCTGGTATACCGTTTGCGGCTGACCGCCAGCTTATGTGAGGGACAGAACTGGCCGGGCGGACAGCTCTTGATGCGAACGGCGCAAACCCCGCCCGGCTTGCGAAATCACCTGGGCCGCTCTTTTGGACCTAAGTCCGAAGGACTGCGGCCTTGTACGATGCCCGCCTTTGTTTAGGCGGGCTATGAGCTGAGCTACGGGTTTTGCCCGCTACTAACCGTTCGCCAGCCTGGCGCAGGTGCCTCTCAACACCTCCACCACACCAAGGTTTCATGCCGGTAGCGAATTCGATCTTGGCGGCATGGCCATTAAGCACATGGGAGGGCCTCGCTGGCGGCATGCCTGTGATCTGGTACTGCAGCCCACGCTTGCCTCCGCCAGCGGTTCGATGAGGCAGCCTGTCGCACAATTGATATCAGGACTTCAATGCCGGAACACCGGACCCACCCTCAATTCAATAAATGAGGTGTCGCGTACCACGGTTGGCTGCTTGATCCAGGCAATTCAGGCCGCCGTCATCCTCAATGAGGTGACCTCGACCAGAGCCTCGGCCTTGAATGGCATGATGCAGGTGCATGGGATGGCGGCCACCGTCATTTTCGTCGATCCGAACGGAATTTCTTGCAACCGGTTTGCGGCTTTATCCAACACGCAAGGGCCGCGCTGTCGACAGTCTCCCAACGCACCAAAAAGGCAACTGTGCAGAGCAAGCCTTCTATCCATCAATCTCCCTTTTGAAAATCATCATATCTGTGACCAACACTGCGATATTTTTCGCGGCGGAAGGAGCCAGGCACAGTCATTTCCATGCGCAACAGCATTTCTAAGTTTCTCAGCTCGCCGGAACACGTCGGCGGCCGATGTCGCGCTCCGGGGGAGCTCTATTCCTTTTCGAACAACATCAGATTTGTCGCAGAACTGAGTGAATAGGATCTCGTCCACAAATCCATCATCACTCTTCGCATCGGCGATCACTTGAGAAATCTTCTTTCTTCTTTCGGCGCTAAGCTTCTCCAGCCAGCGGCCCGGCGTTTCGAAGCGTCTCCTTATCGCATCCGCCATGGACGCTGCTCGCACTGGCAATTTCTGCATGTCTGAAATGCTGACGAGACCTTCGGTCTGGCGTCAGGAAACAACTAGCCGACACGGCCTTTGGTCGGCGTCTCGGATGAAGTCTAGAATGCTTGCGTCGGCTCCAACCAACGTCTCTTCTGGAGCGGAAACACGCTCAGAGATTTTTCCACTCGGCGGTGTCGCGTCGAAGAAGCGTTCTGCAAAAGAATAGTCCCCCGAAACCGCCGTCATGAACCACAGGGACATAGCTGTGACGAATTGATATTTCGCGTAGTTACATCGGAAACCGACTCGCAAGTCATAAGATGAGCTCTAGTGTCATTATCATTCCAACCGTAAGGCCTCCCTGTAGCGTGCCAATTTCCGGACTTACGTCGGCGAGTTCTTGATAATCGTTTTTTCCGCACGAAACTTAAGGTCCCATAGGAGAAGGCGAGGAAATCAATGCACGGTAGCAACGACGAGCCTGTCTCTCGAGAAATTGTAGAAGCGAGAATCAATTCTGAGTTCCACGTTTGAAGGCCGATTCCCAGTGCAGCGTCTGGACCCGGAGGCGTCTAGGAATCCAACAGCGGCATTCAACCAGAACCGAAATTCACCCACGTCGAAATGCGCAATGTTCGAGCGTATGGTCTCAGCGGCATGCTTTTCATGGACCCGCGCCAGCTTGCAGATTGTCATTGCCAGCATGATTGGCTGGCTGTTAGCCCGCTCCCACAGGAAGTCGTCGTCTAGAAATGCTGCTTCGTCAGCATCCGAAAACTCGAATCCACTACTGTCCCGTACCTCGGCAAGATTTTCATAGGGATGACTGTGGAAATCACCGATGAGCGTCAAGTGTGGTGCCCATCGATCCATCAGTTCGCTCTTCAGGCGGACAGCCTGATTGTTGGGCTTCACGCTGTTCCGTGATCGCTCGGCTGAAATGCTGAGACTCATAAGATCGACATGGAAATGGGTCGTTCCTTTCGAGTCCTCGCGACTGAAGCCCCAAAGATACCCCAGCGTTTCCAGCTTTGTTCGGCGCGGACGACCATCTCCGAGAACATAGGCTTCCAGTGTGGCAAGCGTAATAGTGTGACGAGCTGCATCAGAAAGGGAAATGGTGAAATTCATCGTGCGTTACCTGAAGGTGCCTCCGATTCGTTTCCGATCAACGGCCAGCCACGATCCTCACGGGGGCTTTGCTGGTCCAAATCGCGACATATCCTTGCATTTCAAAATTCGCAAGATTATAGCGATTGCGGAGGTGCGACATGTCGACTCCCACCATCAGCATCCGTTTGAAAGCGCTGCGCAGACAGCGCAACCTCTCGCAGGAGGAGGCCGCGCGTCTGTTCGGCTTCAAGGACCGCCAGACCATTTCCGCCATCGAGACGGGCGAGCGGCGACTTTCGGCCGAGGAACTCGTTCGCGCCGTCGAAATCTTTCGCGTTCCGCTGGACTTTTTCACCGATCCGTTTCTGCTCGTCGGCGAAGGTAAGTTCTCCTGGCGTCAGAACGGCGTCATCGGTCGTGCCCTACTGGGTTACGAAGAAGACGCGGGCCGCGTGATCGCGGCATTCCGTACGCTCGCGCCACAAGTGGGCAGGGAAGCTCCGCTGCTGAGGTGCTCGCTCGGTCTTTCAAAAGAATCCAGCTACGAGGATGCATCGGCTGCGGGCGACCGGTTCGCCGGCGAATATAAGCTAGGAAACGTGCCTGCCGCTCGCCTCGCCGAGGTCATGGAGCGGGATCTCGGAATGCTGGTCCTGATGGTTGATCCGATCGAAGGCGTGTCGGGCGCCGCCTGCCGCCTGCCGGAACTGGATGTCGTGTTGATCAATCGCCGCGAGGTTGCGGGTCGCCGCCATTTCGACCTCGCTCACGAGCTTTTCCACATCCTCACCTGGGACGCGATGCCGCCGGATCATGTCGAAGATGTCGTGCCCAAGAAACGTAGCCGGGTCGAGCAACTCGCCGACAATTTCGCCTCGGCTCTCCTCATGCCTTCAACTGTGCTTGGCAAGGTTGGCGATTGGTCCGAATTGGCAGGCGACGAACTCATCGTACGGCTGAACGCGGTCGCAGATGAATTGAGGGTCACGGCTTCCGCATTGCGCTGGCGGCTGGTCGGCCTTGACTGGATCGACAAGGATATTGGCAGGGGTATCGCCGAAGATCGCCTTCGCAACAACGGCCGTAGCAAGCCCGCCGAAGAGCCGCTGCTTCCGCTGTTCTCCCCGACGTTCGTCGAGGTGATCGGCAAGGCTGTCAATGAGGGTCGTGTGGCGATGAGGCGCGTATTGCACCTGCTCGGCATCTCGATCGACGATCTTGCGGACCTCTTTGCAGTTCACAGCGTGGAAGCGCCATACGAGTTGTAGGCGGGTGAATGCCGCGGCACCGAAGTTCGTTGCTGGTCGATACCAACGTCATCATCGAGTGCTGGCGTGTGTCGGCATGGAAGGCGCTGACGAGCGGGTACCCGGTGGAGACGGTCGAGATGTGTGAGATCGAAACCCAGACAGGGCTCCAGAGGCGGCGGCCCGAACAGCAGATCGAAGCTAATGTTCTGAGAGAGACACTTAAAGCCGTACATCCGGTCAGCGACATTGAACGCGCGAGCGCGCTATTGCGTGACGACCATATGCGCTTTCTGGACGCCGGAGAGCAGATGCTCTGGACACACCATCACGCGCAGCGACGCTTGGCTCCTTTGCGGTCCGGATAAGGCGAGTCTTCGCGTTGGGCTGCGCCTCGGCTTGCGCGACAGACTGGTCTCGTTGGAGCGGCTCCTCGCCGATATCGGCCATCGTCCGAAGGTCCTGTTAAAGATGCCTATACCCAAAAATGGCTCGACCAGACGCTGCGCAGCTTTACCTTGAGAGACCGACACCATGACGAATTCGCTCGAGGTACGAAACAAGCTGATCGACATCCTCCGCCGCGACCTAGTCGGCCCGAATCCTGACCTTGATCAGAATCTCGCACGCGAAGTTTGACCGAGAAGCAATCGCTGGGACGCCGGGGGCTTTATCGTTCCCGCCTACGACGGTGTTGCGCCTGTGATACCTGACGGCGAGGAAACCATCGAAGAAACCGCCGACGACCTTCTCGCCAGTGAGATGCTGGACTCCGCTGTCGAGGGGGAGGTCGAGGAGAAGGATTCGACTGACCAACCACCGCGGGACAGGTTTCTTCCGTCGTCGATAGGGTTGACGGTGGTTCTTCCGCAAACGGTGAGTCAAGTCACGCTGCGCGCAACATGGGGGAACTATAAGACGGAGCCCCCATTGCCCGATGCGCTCCTCATTCCCGAACTGTCGGGAAAGGGCAAGCCAAAGCCAGAAAAGCCCGAGAACCTCCGTTGGGTTCGGGTTCCCGGCGAAGCCGCGATCGTCCTCGACGTCACTCGGAACCAGTCCGGAATCCTGCTGCCGGAAAGCGCTGACTCAGAGGCCGGGCGGCGGCATCGAAGTCGCCGTTGACACCGTGTGCTCCGTCAAAAGACTCCGGAGGGGGCTGAAGAGCGTCTGCGCGTCATCACCGTCTTCTTGGTAAACCGTCGACGGAGCACAAAGGCTCCGTACAAGGACGTGGCCTACGCGTTCCAGACCCGGATCGAGCTCGAATGTGCGGATGGATTTTATCCGCGCAGCGACCTGTCCACCTACCAGTCCGATGATTTCGACCTTAGGCTGGGCGATCTCCATTATCGCGATGTCCGCGAATATGCCGTTGGTCGCAACACATCTGCAGGCTGGCAAGAACGGCTTGACGCGACGAACGATCCGCTCCCCGTGACGCGTGTTTGGACCGATTTCCTTCCGCAGCAGGAGGTGGAACGTGTCGTCCCGGCAAGGAGCGATGGCGTCGAGTTCGGCATGGAGGCTCTCGCTCGGGCTGCCGTTTCCGGAGCCGAAGCGGTCAGTGCAGCCTTGGATTCACTGCCTGAACTTTACGCCGAGTGGCGGCGGAGTCAGGAAGGACTGATGACAGGGCTTGCGCCGAGACGGCTAAAGACGGGCCAGGCGCTTCTGGAAAATGTTGACACCGCCGGCAGCAGGATTCGCGATGGGATAGATCTCCTTAAGCGTGATACGATGGCGCGTGAAGCATTCGGCCTGATGAATACGGCGATGGCGATGGCCAACCGCCGGCGCGAGGCAGAAGAAGCTGCCGGGCGATGTAGACCCGCCAACATGGCGGCCGTTCCAGCTAGCCTTCGTCCTCCTCAATCTCGTTGGCGTGACCGACCGAAACAGTGGTGAGCGCGAGATCGTCGACCTGCTTTTTTTCCGACCGGCGGCGGCAAGACGGAAGCATATCTTGGACTTGCCGCCTATGCGATTGTGCCGAGGCGGCTCCGCGGATCTGGCGTGCTGGGTGCGGGCATCAGCGTCATCATGCGCTACACGTTACGCCTGCTCACGCCGCTGGTCTCGTCTGCGCGCTCGAACTCCTGCGGACCCATGATGACAATGGCCGGAAGACGCTTGGCGAATGGCCGATCGAGATTGGACTCTGGGTGGGCGGCGCAGCCTCACCGAACAATCCAGCCGCGAAATTCTTCCGGCAAGGACGCCGCGACGACCTGGCTGAAGCGGTACCAGAGCAGACCTAAGACGAAACCCCGGTGCCACTGAAGGCATGTCCCTGGTGTGGTGAGCCCTTCAAGCCAGAGAGCTTCCACTTCACGCCCAACAGGACAGCTCCGCAGAATCTAGTGCTCAAATGCGAGAACGCCGAATGCGACTTCACGCGGGATCGACACCTGCCGGTGCTCGTGGTGGACGAGCCAATTTACCGCCGTCTTCCCGCATTTCTCATCGCCACGGTGGACAAATTTGCCTCCCTTCCATGGATTGGCAAGAGCGGCGCATTCTTTGGACACGTAGATCGGCATGATCCGGACAAGGGGTTCTTCGGCGCGTCTGAGCCAGGCGAAGGTCGCCCCTTCGGAAACGGGCATCGGCTCGATCCGCCGGATCTTGTCATCCAGGACGAACTGCACCTGATCTCTGGCCCGCTTGGAACGGCGGCCGCACTCTACGAAACAGCGATCGACCTGCTGTCGTCGCGGCCGGGTCTTCATGGACTCATTCGTCCAAAAATCGTCGCCTCGACCGCGACCGTCCGAAGGGCGGAGAAACAGATCGCAGCCTTGTTCGATCGTTCGGAGACGGCCGTATTTCCGCCACCCGGCATCCACCGTACCGACAGCTTCTTCGCCAGCACTGTGCCATCGGCACGAGAGCCAGCCCGCCTCTACGTCGGTGTGGCGAGTCAGGGTCGCGGGCTTAAACTCCTCTTTCTTCGGAGCATGCAGACCCTGCTGGCAGGCGCGCAGGCATTGACTTCCAGCCCGACGCAAGAAGGGGAAGATGCCGCCGATCCGTATCTGACAGTGCTCACGTATTTCAATGCGCTTCGCGAGCTTGGGGGCGCTCGTCTGCTCGAATTCTGCACGGTGTCACCGACTGGCGCCGGAGTTGACCCGGGATTAGGAGGAGCACTCGTTGTCGGATTCTCGACGATGTCGGACATGTGACACAACGCTTCCAGAGCGATCGCATTGTTCCGAAACGATTTTCCCAGTTGGCACGTCGGTTGCGGTCCTATGCGCAAAAGCACTGCGATGCCGCACCGACTGGAAGAACTCATCAATGATCACGCTTTTCGAACATGTGGGCGCCGCTACCAACACTGAGCGTTCCCGATCAAACGGAAGCCATTCCACTTTCATTCCTCAGGTCGTTCGGACATGAACGCATTTGATGTCCGTCCAACGCTGGATGCTCCCGACGACGATCCCTATCTCTGGCTTGAAAATGTAGAGGGCGAGCGGGCACTTGCCTGGGCCGCCGGCCAGTCGGCAAAGACCCTAAAGCACTTCGGTGGAACGCAGTTCGAGCGCGACCGCGCGGCTCTGACAGCCATTTTCGACAATCGCGACAACCTTCCCCTGATCGCGCGCCATGGTCAGTACCTCCACAATTACTGGCGAGATGCCGGAAATCCACGCGGACTGTGGCGCCGGACCACCCTTGCCGCCTACATGAAGGCGGATCCCCAATGGGAGCTACTGCTCGATCTGGATGCTCTCGCGGCTAGCGACGGAGAGGATTGGATCTGGGACGGCGCGTCCATCGAGCCGGAGAGACGGGAAAGAGCCGTTCTGCGCCTGTCGCGCGGCGGCAGCGACGCGGTCGTGCATCGCGAATTCGACCTGATCTCTCTGAGCTTTGTCGCCGACGGTTTCAATCTCCCCGAGGCCAAAGGCTACGTTAGTTGGCTGGACCCTGACACGCTTCTGCTTTCCAGTGCGCTTGGTAATGGCATGGCCACCCGCTCCGGCTATGCGCGCACCGTGCGACTGTGGAAGCGTGACGCGGATCCCCTCACCACACCGGTAATCTTCGAGGCCGGGTTCGAGAGCCTCAAGGTGTCTGGTCATTCGGACCGCACCGGCCGCAGCGAGCGCCTTTGGTTCATCGAGAAGCCGGCCTTCTTCGAGGAAATCAGCTGGATCGGCGACAGGAGCGGGCCGAGGAGGCAGATCGATCTTCCTCGTGACGCGTCGTGGCGGGTCTTCGGCGACTGGCTGGCGGTAAGGCCGCGCAAGCCGTGGACGGTGGGAGGCACCACCCATCCCGCCGACGCGCTGATCGTCATCTCGCTTTGCTCTTTCCTCGCCGGCGGACGCCGATTTGAGACCCTGTTTCAACCAGGGGAAAGGCGCTCCCTGCAGTCATTCTTCTGGAATGACGGGAAGCTCATTATCTCTTACCTCATCAATCTCGTACCGCGTTTCGAGATGTTCACTCCCGGCCACCAGGAATGGACGCGCCGAGTCCTGGACACTCTGCCCGCCGAAGGGACTGTCCACGTCTGGTCATTCGATGCGGCAGTTCACGAGGCCAATGGAGAGGTCCTGGTCTGTGCTCAGGATCCGATCACGCCGCCGCAGCTCTTGCTATTCGATCTCAATGCCGCGCCGTCTCTCAGCGCTTCAGCAATCCTGAAGCGCAGCCCGGAGAATTTCGATGCATCCGGACTGGTGGTCACGCGCCACGAGGCAGTCTCTATCGATCATGAGCTGATCCCCTATACGCAGGTTGGTCCGGCGAACGGGAACGGAGATGCTCCGATTCACCTTTCCGCTTATGGCGGGTTCGGCGTATCACTCCTGCCCTACTACAACTCCCCGCTGGGCAAGCTGTGGCTCGAGCGCGGCGGCACGTGTGTCGAGGCGAACATCCGCGGCGGCGGCGAGTTCGGCACCCGCTGGCACGAAGCCGGGCGCAGGGAGGGCAAGCGTCTCGCCCATGACGATTTCGCCGCCGTTGCCGCCGACCTCGTGCGAAGGGGCATCACCCTGCCGAGGCGGATTGCCGCCGAGGGTGGCTCAAATGGCGGCCTGCTGATCGCAAACATGCTGACCCGCTATCCTGAGCATTTCGGGGCTCTGTTCTGCACAGCACCGCTTATCGACATGCGTCGCTACACCAAGCTCTTGGCGGGCGCGAGCTGGATCGACGAATATGGCGATCCGGACAAGGTTCACGATTGGGCTTTCCTGAAGGAAATCTCCGCCTATCACGCCGCAGCGCCGGGACAGCCCTATCCGCCTATCCTGATCGCCACCACGAAACGCGACGACCGCGTCCATCCGGGCCATGCGCGCAAGATGGCCGCAAAACTGCAGGCTCTTGGCTATCCCGCTTACTTCTACGAGGCCAGCGCAGGCGGGCACGGCTGCGGCGAGGACAATCGGGAGCAAGCCGCATTCATCAGTCTAGGCACCAATTTTCTCCGCAGCGCAATCGGCTTCAACGATCACCTTCCGGAGACGGCGGAACGCGTTGCAACGCAAGTGGGGCATTTGAGGTCCATCAACAATTCATTCGAGCAGGAGACGAAATAGTGCAGTGCATCCTTTCTGAACATCAAGGAGTGAATCTCATGGCGAGAACGCGAATGGGCGTAGCGCGGGCAACAGCAGCGGCGGTGGCCCTGATCATGGTGGGACAGCAGGCCGTCGCCGCGGAGCCTGCGCAAGCAGAGACCGTCCTGGCGGAGACGGGAGCCTCGGTCACCGAAGCGCCAATCCCTTGGCAGATCCGCCTGCGGGCGTTGGGCGTCGTTACGAAAGATCTGGGCTACGTTGATACGCTTCCCGGCTCCGGTCTTTCGTATTCGGACACGGTGACGCCGGAACTCGATATCTCGTATTTCTTCACCGACAACATCGCCGCCGAACTCATACTCGGTACCACCTATGCCAACATCGCGGGCCAAGGGACGATCGGAGGGTTGGGCAACATCGGCAAAGTTTGGCTGCTGCCGCCGACGCTCACGTTGCAGTACCATTTTACCGATCTCGGCGCGTTCAAACCTTATGTCGGCGCAGGCGTGAACTACACGATCTTCTACAACCAGGACACTGGCAGCGCTGATGCTCTCAAGGTGAAGAACACGTTCGGCACGGCGCTGCAGGTCGGATTCGACTACATGGTGGACCAGCACTGGGGCCTCAACTTCGACGTGAAGAAGCTTTTCCTGAAGCCGGACTTCGACGTCACGGTGGCCGGCGCGAAGCTGACGGGGAAGGCGGAGCTCGATCCCTGGCTGATAGGCGCAGGTGTCACCTACCGCTTTTGAATATCAGAGTGAAGTCTGCTTCCCGACTGCCGGTTTAAATGAAGGGCGCCTCGCGCGCCCTTTTTTACGGTCGACACTGCAGGGCGAGACCTCATGAAGCCGATTGTCGAGAGGGCGGGGCTCTCTTCCGGCGGACCAAGAAGGTGCACTGGCCAGCAGGCCTCGCGCCTGAGATGGAGGGCTTAGAAGCGCTTTGGATCGGGACGGGCTTTGGTATTGTGGGTGGAATGCTTCAGCCAGACTATTTGCCAGCATCGTCTCCCGGACGTTATGTCTGAGCTTCGTGTCAGCGCAAGGCGAACACGCGACTCCTAGATGCCGACACGATGGCTGGTTCAGCCATGCTGCGACAGTTGCCTGTTTTTTCGGTTCCTTTGCTGTTCGCGCGCTAACCGCAACGCTCCATACTAGTCTCGCGTGCCTGTCCCCGTGGGGCGGGCGACAGAAAGCGATTAGGCCCGCTGAAAGAGGCAGACCGCATCCGAAGGACCGTAACCAAGAGAAGGACCTGAAGCGAGAGCGAAGGTTGCGGCAGGCCGCGGCGGGCCTAAAAGGGAATGCCGACCACCCCACGTCCCAGGAAAAGCTGACAAAAACGCAGCGGCCGACTGTCCAATAGGGTGCGCCCGCGCGAGGGCGAGCTAAATGGCAGGGGCTGCCGGGGGACCTAAGAAAAGCGTGGGCTCACAAGCACCCGGCGCGCGCCATCAGGCCGCCAGCTACTTGGAGGGCGGGGGCATCAGGCCTGTTTGTCGGGCCGAACCAGATCCATGTGGCTGACGCCGAGGGCCAATGCCAGTTCATAGATCGTGATAATTGTCGGATTTCTTCGGCCTTTCTCCAAGCCGCTGATGTACTGCTGACTGAACCCGGAAATCTCCGCAAGCTGCTCCTGCGTCAGGCGCTTCCTTTGCCTGATCCTCTGCACATTCCGTCCGACCAACTTGCGCATATCCATGCACGCAAGCCAGCGGATCAGGCGGCTTGAGTTTATCAACTATAATATGTAATCCACATTTAGCAGGCACAGGGCTTCGCGGGTCCATCGGCCGGAGATAGAATTAGCGATGTTGCAGCCCAGATCGAACACGCCGTTCGCCGACGAGGTCCCCTGGTCGGACCGCATCACGCCCTACGACAAGGACCACTTTACAACCTATATGAGGCTCCTGGACGCCTCAGCCGACAACGCCACTGAAGAGGAAATGGCCCATGTGATCCTCGGCATTGATCCGGCACGCGAACCGGAGCGCGCACGGAACGTTCTTCGCAGTCATCTCGACCGTGCAAACTGGGTGGTGACGAGCGGCTACAAGGATTTGTTCGCCAATTGACGAAATGGGCGGTGCGGTCGCTTCGCTTCAAGCAACGAAGTAGCGCAACCACCATGCATCGACGCATCACCACAGCGCGAATGCCGCTCCAAGATGATCGCGAGGACTTCCAGTCGGCGCGGATGGCCCTGCGCTTCGCTGGTCTCATCGTTTTGTCCTCCGCTCGCCAATGGCTGCTTCCCAGGAAGCGGTGCGGCGGCGAGTCATGACAGGAAGGGGCGCGCCGTCTGAGCCGCACCGCATCCGGAGGACCGGATGGACGACCTACTGAAAGCTCACAGCTGGCTAAGGGTTGCGGGACGCCGCGGCGGGCCTAGAAGGATACGGCGCCACCTGCTGGGAAAGGCACAAACAGAGAGAATTGCGAGAGTCTAACGACGCGCTAGGAGGCGCAGCGGAATGGTCGAGACGCCAGAGCCAAGAAAAGCGGGGATCAATCCACCGGCACACGGCACGCGCGGTGAGGGCGCGGGCGCCCACTACGTGCGCAGGCTCAACAGAATCTCACACGGATCAGCATCGAGGGCCGCAGTTACGTCGAGAAACTCAATGATATCGAGACGCCGCTCGCCACCCTCATATTTCGCCACGAAAGATTGCGGACGACCAAGCTTCTCAGCCACCTGCGCCTGCGTCAGCCCTTTGACATTGCGCAGTGAGATCAACTGGGCCAGAAACCGCTGGTGGCGGGGAGATCGAAGAGATTTGGGCATTTAGGTGAACCGGTCAGGTAGAGACCGGCTCAGCGACTAATCCCCGTTTCGGATTATCCCATTTTGGGATATTCTGCCTTGCATCCAGCGATCAACATGCGAGGTTCGCGGCAGACATGAATCGATCACCGGGAACAGATAGGACTCAAAGCTCAACACTGCTCGACGAAGTCCCTTGGTCTGACCGTCTTACCTCCTACGACAGGGCGCACTTTACCATCTATATGAGGCTCCTGGACGCCTCAGCCGATGAGGCGCCCGAAGAGGAAATGGCCCAACTGATCCTCGGCATTGATCCGGCACTTGAACCGGAGCGCGCCAGGAAGGCGCTTCGTAGTCATCTCGACCGTGCGAACTGGATGGTGACGAGCGGCTACAAGGAATTGTTCGCCAGCTGACAAATTCGCAGTGCTCGGTCATAGAAGCAGGCAGTTCCTGTGGCAGCCACGGTCAGGCTGATCGGGACCTGCACTACAGCCCCGGCAAAATGGCCCCAGTGGCGAGCACAATTAAGTTCCCAGGAAATCGGGTTTGGCAACCGAGCGTCTGACGTGATAGAAGGTTCCGCTCTGTCTGGATGGGTATTAGCCCGGAGCAGCACTCCATATCGTGCCGGCGCTCGACGAAGGGTCCACCTCTTCGCTTTCAAGCCGCATAACCGACAGCCATCGCCCTAAGTTAAGGGTTTAGAGATTACCGGCAGGCAGGTATGCAAGCGGGCCATCCTCGGAAACTATATAACCGCACGACTAGCTCGTCAGCGACGAAACACCCGCTCGAGCACCCATAGACTATGAGCACCGGCGCGGACTGGAAGAATACGGCTGCATCGCCCGAGCCGGCGGAACAGAAGATCTTGGCATCCAGTCAACGCTCGATACAAGGCGTGCGATCGAATGGCCCGAGCACAAGGGGATCAGAAAGCTTCTCAGAGAATTGAGGACCCTTCGGACCCCAAAAGGGCTATAGCCTGATTTTGGGTTCGCACGCCTAGCTTCTTCTTGGCATTGTCCAAATGAAAAGCGATCGTGCGTGGCTTGATACCCAAGATGCGGCCGGTCACCCAGGCTGAATTACCCCGCGCTGCCCACCTCAGGCACTCATATTCGCGGGATGTCAGCGAAATCCCATCCACTGTTCGATCGCTCGGCAATTTGCGGCGAACGCAACGATGAAAGCAGGCCGCCATCAGTTGAAGAGCTTGTTCGTACCGCTCAGCGACCCGAAGAAATACTGGACGAGGCTCATCGGCGGCAAAAGTAACCGCAGCGATGCGGCCGCGGAGATCGACAATTGGGATCGTCAAACCGCAGCAGATGCTGAATTGAGCCGCCTCATCGAATAGCTGCTGTTGAGCCGGCGACATTTTATCGCCTCCGAAATTCGATCCCCAGTGAAACGGGCAGCCGCCATTTCGAGCACGCAAGACCACAGGATCGAGTTTCTCATACTGATTTTCCAGATACTGTCTGGTCCAGCGGGGTGGATAGTTTGAAATTAGCCTCGGTTTGCCGGAAGGCCGTGCTGGCAAGGAGAGGTAGGCAAAGAAGATTAGGTCAAGTCGTCCGGCCGCCTCAGCCATGGCATCCCGGAAATCTGCCTCATCGACACTCTGTGACAGTCTTTCTAGGAATGTCTCGAAAACAAGTGGCATGTCCCTCGTCATCGTCGCGCTCGATTCTTCCTCTTTCTGCACGCCTTCCGGCTGCGTCGTGTATGTCCCGACAAACGTGATTGAATCCGCGGGCGTCGCTGGGCTGACCGGGCTCCAGAATGCTGCCACACTTTCGATCTTCGTCGGTCATCCCAATCATGCTGGGCTCACCCGATGGGCGTCTGGCAGACGCCTCATGATCTCAACAGCTCAATCAGAGAATCTCCATGCATTAAATCATGACCGCCCCTGCACCGACCAAACCAGGAGAAATCATCCTGCGCTGACCAAAAGCCATCATTGACCCCAGCTTTTGCAGGAATTTGGGTCGGCATTAGCATAACAATTCGGATAGCCGCTCATCCCCCACCCGGGGCGCCGTGATCCGCAAAGAAGTGTTGCGATGCTTTCTTTTCTTTGATAGGCAAATCGTCTCAACAATATTAAAATGCCTTTCCTTGTGAACGGGGTGGCGTGTGAGTATCGTCCTTTTATATACCTGACGTGATAAAATTCACCGCAATGATTATTCTGCTCTTTGTGATGTGAAGGAAGATAATCATCGGCATTGCCGCACTTTGGAACCGGCGACCGTGGCCCGCTGCAATGATGTAAAGGGCACGTCTAAGCTCAATCTGCATCGGAACGTGCAGATGACCTTTACCAGACCCTCGATTCCGCACGGGCCATAATGATACTGATTACGTGGGTCAAAAAGGGCGCCCTGCCGGCGGGGAGGTACACCCGCAGGGCGCGCCGCACAGAGGTCCTGGTCGTTGGGCAACAGGACAGCGGCGGCAGATCTGATTCGGTTACAAATCGTGACTGAAATAGCCCGGAGCATGCTCAAGATCAGATATCTGGAATTCAACAGTTTTGGGTCTGCTCGGCGCAGTAGCGCGCAGGGACATGCCTGCCTCCGGACTCGCTCCTTCGCGATCGCAAAATCATACGGCACCCTCGGCCTTCAGCGCGCGATAGGTGGTATCGACCGACTTTACCGTCGCGTCGACAATGATGTCGATCTCTTTTCGGGTAATGATCAGGGGGGGGCATAACCGAGGATGTCGCCATGCGGCATGGCCCGTCCGATGACACCATTCTCAAACAGAGCAGCTGCAGTGCGCACCCCGACCTGAAGGTCGGGTTCGAATGGTATCCTTTGTTTTGGGTCCCGCATCATCTCTACGGCCGACAGGATACCCACTCCGCGAACTTCACCAACGATGGGATGTCCCGCCAGCTCGGCCTTCATCCGGTCTTGCCAATACGGTCCAACATCGCGGACATGCTCCAGAATATTTTTTCTTTAAGCAGTCGAATATTGGCGAGCGCGGCTGCGGCACAAAGCGTGTGCCCCGAATATGTCCAGCCGTGGCCGAGTGCGCCGTGCTTCTCAGTTCCTTGTTCCAAAACCGACCAGACACGGTCGCCAATGATTGACCCGGAGATGGGGAGGTAGGCGGAACTCAAACCCTTTGCGATGGTCACGAAATCCGGACGCATGTTATACAGGTGGGAACCGAACTTCTCGCCGGTTCGCGCGAAGCCACAGACCACTTCATCCGCGATTAGAAGGATATCGTATTTGTCGAGCACCGCTTGAATGGACGTCCAGTACCCTTTGGGGGGCGGCACAATACCTCCTGTCCCAAGTACCGGCTCTCCGATAAAAGCTGCAACCGTTTCCGGTCCTTCGGCCAGGATCAAGGCTTCAAGCTCATCGGCACAGCGCCGGGAGAACGCTTCCTCGCTCTCCTCGACACGCGCCTGGCGGTAATAGTGCGGCGTGGTTGTATGGCGCACCAAATCCAGAGGCAGGTCGAAGAAATTGTGAAAGAAGGGAAGGCCAGTTAGGCTACCCGTGACCAATCCAGACCCGTGATAGCCGCGATTTCGCGAGATGATCTTTTTCTTTTCGGGCCGGCCAAGAATGTTATTATAGTACCAGACCAGCTTGATGTTGGTTTCGTTGGCATCGGAACCGGAGAGGCCGAAATAGACCCTTCGCATGTTCTGACCGAAATACTCGACCACGGCCTCTGCCAACAGGGCGACCGGCTCCGTACCTTGGCTGGCATAGACGTGCGCGAACGGCAATTCGTGTGCTTGCCTGGCAATGGCCTCGGCGATCTCCGTGCATCCATATCCCATGTTGACGCAGTAGAGTCCTCCGAAACCGTCGAGGCTCCTTCGGCCTTCGGTGTCCCAGATATAGACGCCTTCCGCACCGGCCATAATCCTATTTGGCGTTTCGCCTCGGCTGTGCTTGGCCAAATGCGTAGAAGGATGGAAGACGAAGCTTCTATCCTTCTCCCGGAGTTGCTCGGTTCCCAGATTGCTCAAGCGCATGTCCCTCTCCTCGCGATAAATTGGCGGAGGGCACTCGGCCAGCCACCTGTTTAGCAAATAGCATACCGGAAACGTCCCTCGAGTTTCTCGGGAATGCAGGTTATTGGCCGTGGAATTCGCGGGATCGGCCCGAATTGCCGTGAAAACTAAGGCGTCACCTTCGCCTTAGCCGAGGGTCGGGGGCGCGTCCTGCAAACACGAACAGCTTACGACGCGCATGCGCCCACCATAGTGCCCGATTAGCGGGCGATATTGGGTAGTGTGCTGAGGGTTCTGCAAATTCGCTGAGAGAGGGCGGTCATGGCAGGCTGGTGATGTTCAACGTCACCGATTCCCTGGAAGGAACGCCACCATGACCAAGACAGAAAGTAAGACCGCCAGCGCTGCCGTCAAAGACATTCTGCTTTCGAATCCGGATGGATTGCACGAGGTGATCCGCGCGGTGATGCAGGAGGTGCTCGAGGCCGAGATGGACGAGGCGCTGGGTGCTTCGAAGAGCGAGCGCACGCCGGAGCGTCTCGGCTATCGCTCGGGTTACTATGGCCGCACGCTTGTCACCCGGGTCGGCAAGCTTGAGCTGCGGGTTCCGCAGGACCGGGCGGGCCGCTTCTCGACCGAACTTTTCGAGCGTTACCAGCGTTCCGAGCGGGCCTTGGTGGCGACGCTTGCGGAGATGTATGTGCAGGGCGTGTCGACCCGGAAGGTCAAGGCGATCACCGAAGAGCTGTGCGGCCATGAGTTCTCGGCCTCGTCGATCTCGGCCATCAACAAGCGGCTGGACGAGAGCCAGAAGGTTCGGCCCGGCAAAGACGCGCGGCGAGAGCTCCTTGCCATCGACATCTTGATTCGCAGCCGACCAGCGCCGCCAAGTTCTATCGGTCAGCGTGTTGCCTTTCTTGCGATCGCAGATTCGTGGTTGCAGCGCAGGGCGAGCCGAGCTGCGGCTCGCAGGAGGGGGCAGCCGACAGAATTGCGCGGCCTGAAAAGCTGCCTCCATCAATGCTCGCCGCTCGTGCAGTCTCGAAACGCTGGATCAAGCCTCAACGTCGAACAGCCGCTCCTTTTCCTCGCGAAACCAGCGCCCTCGCGCGACGTGATCGTGCCTGACGATCCGACGCTTCGAGCGGGGCTCCTCAAATAGGTTGCACATGACCTGCAGCTTTCTGCCAAACTCAGCAAATCGGACGTCTTCTTATCATCGCTCGGCAAGCTCGGAACAGGCTGGCGGTCGTTGCTAAGGCTAGTCGCCGCCAGCGGATGGCGAGGATGTTTTGGCGGCTAAGTGCTTTTAGGTGGGCGATTATAAGCCGAGATCGCGATAGGTGCTTTCGCCATAGCTCCTGGCGCCATCGCCACGCTGAGCGTTTGAAAGCCGATGAAATTCGCTCGGCCAATTGGCTAGCGCGTGCTTGATGGCCTTCATCTTGAACGGCACGTGCACAACACATTTGTCCCTGATGATAGGCGGACAGCTCACATCTTGTTGCCGCGAGCCGTTAAGGTTTGCTGCGATTATCGGCAGACCTAGATCAAGAGCCAATTCCATTTCCCAGCGCACGAAGCGAAAAAGGTTTTTCGTCTTCTCACCGATCAGGACAAGTACCTGGCTCGATCCATTCATTCTGTTGCGAAGATTGCGTTTAACATAATCTTCGTCCTGTGCTCGGCCCGTCATATTGTCCAGATCGTGAGCGTTCGCGAATTCAAAACTCACATTCTCGCTGGCGTTCCACCCTTTCATAAAGCGGTATGCCCAAGCGTCTTCATCGCCGTCAAATATTACATAGGTCGGATCGCTGTATGCCATTGTTGTCTCTTAGTTGTTTTGACGAGCAACCCACTGGGTGTGCTCCCGTGAGAAAGCCAGTTCGGCTTCGTTCACCGCGGCGGAGAATGCCTCATCCGAGTTGGCGTCCGTAATAAGGTCGGCAGTCAAGCCGATCTCGTGAGCTGTCAACGTGTAAGCCGATGCCAATTCGTTAAATTTCTTGATCTGGGTCCACCCGATAAGGGAGGCGGCGATGACAATTAGCGGCTCGGTCGGCCAGCCTGGCATCGCGGGGTCAGCGATGCGTACTACGATGAACGAGAATCCCAGAGCGTATGCAAAAATACCAAGGCCCATCCAGACTTTCGCGGACCTCTTGTTCGAGCGCGCCTTCTTCTCGTACCACTTCCGTTGGTCGCAGATTCGTCTCTGCAGATATAGGTCTTTTCGTTCTTTTCGCGGGGAGTCCCTTATCGACATCATCTCGTCCGTTGTTTGGGGCGATGCTGAATCGGTGCCGCTCAACGCGCTACCAAGGTGACGATTGCTATCAAGGATATCTTCCATGAGCTTTCGAAAATCAGCTCTGGCGTCAGCCGCGCGCGCGTCATCGAACGGCTGTGCTCGCATCGCGAAGCGCCAAGTCAATGTCTTCACCGACTCTGCCAGAGCTCGAGCCTGATACCAGACCTGCTCGGGCTTTGTGACCGACCGGAAAATGAGGACTCCCATTGAGCAAAGAAATACCGCAGCATAGACACCGAAATAGGCTTTTGATGACGACAAGTCCAAAGAGAGCACCGACGCTAAAAAAAGAAGAACGTACTCTGCCCGGATCAGGCGCAGAAACGTCGCCTGCTGCTCGTTGGATGCCACGTCGGCGCTATTATAGAGTCCAGGATATTTCATTTTTGAAGCACACCAGTCTATTTTGTGGCGGTAAATTCTTTAAGCCAGGATTTGGCAAACGTGAGGTTAGCAGTCGAGCTTACAGAGCCTATTCTTGAGCGAGGCGCGGTCCCTCTGTTCATAAACAGGAATGCAGGTCCTGTCCCATCAATGTAAGGGTATAGGCCCAAAAATTCTTGCCCGGAGAATGTTTCCGAAGAATTTTTTGCCACGGGCAGAACCGCTACCGCGGTCCGAAACCCATCGAAAAAGCCAAGCTCCCAAGGCATCCATCTGGATCCTGGAGAATTGTTTGAATGCACATAGATAAGCGTCTTTGACTGCCTCATACGGGTTCGCAGCAACTCGGCGGTGGCCGAGGAGACCTTTGTGCGGTCCAGTTGTGAATCTTCGACCCAATCTACGTAAGCAGTGAACCCAAGCTCCTCGAAAATTCGCTTCACACCGAGAATGATCTCTGCGTCCTTGAAAGAATGTGACAGAAAAACGTCGAATGACGATCTGGCTGTAGCTGCGGCCGTCTCTTCCTTTAGAACGATCGATGCGGCTCTATGTCCTCGACTGGCATTCGCAACTCTTTTCAGCTCTGCCTCGGTCAGTAGCACTATTCAAATCCCCCCATGATCTGTTCGCAATCTATGAACTTGACGCCCATTCGATTAAGCGACCCTTGTCTTGTGAAAACTGGCACCATGCTCTCCAGCCGGGTAGCGCAACCTCCACCTTCTCAAAGACCACGTCGGCTGGCAGGAGTGACCGGCCTTGTCACCCACCTACGCGCCCCCGGCACAGCCATGCTCCTCACTTAGAAGGCTGCGGAGACCAGCAATGTCAAACAGGACAGACGATCTCCTAATCTCGATCAGCAACGAACTTAGGACGTAAAAACGCGATGGAGCGATCTCCGAATGTCCGCAGGCGTCGAGGGCCCGGTTGGTCGTCAAGGCCGAGCGGGCCAGCTTGCACTCCCGCTATCCGTCGGCTTGCCAAACCCTCGCTGTAGATTTCGCCCCCTACACGGATGCGCTGACCGCGACTAAGCTCAATCGCCACTGATCGCCAATCCAGGGCGAAAGTTCCCCCCTTGAAGTAGCGGTAGAGGCATTTTTCGGCACTTCGCATCTTAGATATGGACGCCTCCTCAACCAGGCACGATCCGGTTTGGCTTCTCGCCGTAACCGTGCTGGGCAAGTGCGTCCGATGGCTGCTTCGATCCGTCTCCTGGAATGATCGGTTCCAGATTGCTCAAGCGCATCGTCCTTCCTCGCCATCAACTGGCGGATAGCGCTCGGCCACCTTTTTCCAGCAATTAGTATACCGCAAATGTCCCTTGAGTTTCGTCGGAATGGGCGCCTTTTGCCGACGAATCTACGGGATCCGCGCCAAACGCCGTTGAAACTTAAACTTTCGGTTTCACCGTTGCCTCAGTGCGGACAAAGGTATCGGTGAATTGGACTTCACTGGTTTCGTGACGACAAGGCTATAGTATTGATCAATGCCCAAGCCTGCCTGCAGCAGTCCCTCCATGAAATCCTGATAGGCGGCCATAGAAGGAGATGCGACCCGCATCAGATAATCGACGCGCCCCCCAATTGCCCAGCAGTCCAGGATTTCCGGGATCTCTTGGATTGCAGTTTCGAAGTGTCGTTGGTCCTCAAGACGATGGCGATCCAGCACGACTTCTACCATCACAAAGATCATGCCGCCAATGAGGGCAGGACTCAGTCGCGCATAGAATCCCTCAATAATCCCTGCGGCCTTGAGTGCTCGGAGCCGCTCCGAACAGGCCGACGCCGAAAGATGAACTCGTTTTGCAAGCTCACTTTTTGAAATCCGACCGTCTGCCTGAATCTCGGAGAGAATCCGGACGTCCCAACTGTCGAGTTGCACGGGGTCGGGTTTCGACTTCATAACCTGTTGCTCTCAAGCAGCGATGACAGCGCCTTGTGCGCCGATCAATTCTATCCATCTTGAATGACCGAATGTAGTAGTGGAACGCATCCGTTCTCGGTCCGAAATGTGCCAGAATGGGGTACGACAATCAGCTGAGGGAGAGCGATCCGCTGAGAAAAGCTGCAGAAGTACTTTGGCTATCGCCCCGACGCCTAACGGGGCAATGATGCCGCTGGAGAGAATAGTCGGCGGCGGCGAAGACCTCCTAATAAATAGATACCCCATTTTCTTGAATCTCCGCTGCCGTACTTGATAGACGTGCGACAGCATTCGAGCCTCGATCGCGTGGACGGCATACTCAATGCAGTATTCAGTGGCACATTCAGCTATTGGGGTGAATTGAAGGCCTTGCTCGTCCGGCTCGCGGAGGCGCAAGGCACCGCAAATGCCGCTCGTCTCACGGCAATTTGACGCTGGAGTCTGGCCGAAATCGCCCAACGGAAAGACTCAAACGCCAATGTTGCGTGCGATGCTGTCGGCCGCCATACGCTTACGCCACTCAAGAGGCCCGGAATTGTGAATGGAGTTTCCCTCAACATCGACGGCCATGATAACAGGCATGTCCTGCACATCGAATTCATAGATGGCTTCCATGCCCAGGTCTTCAAAGGCAACGATCCGCGCCGCCTTAATCGATTTTGAGATCAGGTACGCAGCGCCACCCACTGCAGCAAGGTATGGCGTTTTGTGTCTTACAATCGAGGCGATGGCCGCCGGTCCCCTCTCCGCTTTGCCCACCATCGCGAAAAGGCCGGTTTCGGCGAGCACCTTGTCCGTAAAATCGTCCAAGCGGCTGGAGGTTGTTGGACCGGCGGGTCCAACGATCTCATTTCTCGCTGCCCGGACGGGACCGACGTAGTAGATCACGCGTCCCCGCAGATCGACTGGAAGCGGCTTGCCGGCATCGATCAGTTCGACCATTCGCTTGTGGGCAGCGTCACGGCCCGTCAGCATCTTTCCAGACAGCAGGAGCGTTTCACCGCAGCGCCACGATGCCGTCTCTTCCTTCGTCAGCGTATCTAAATTGACCCGCCGGACGCCGGCTGGGTTCAATTCGTCGGCTCCGATGTCGGGCCATTCGCGCAAATCGGGCGGCTGGAGGCTGATGGGTCCAGAGCCGTCCAAAGTAAACTTCAGGTGCCGGTTGGCGGCGCATTGCGGGATGAGCGCCACAGGCTTGGACGCTGCATGAGTAGGATAGGTCGCAACCTTGACGTCAACGACTGTCGTCAGACCACCAAGGCCTTGGGCGCCGATACCAAGCGCGTTGATCCGCTCATAAAGCTCAATCCGCAGCCCCTCCTCTGCGCTTGACGCCCCCCTTGCGATCAGTTCCGCCATATCGATGGGCTCGTTCATGGCCTCCTTGGCCAGCAGCATCGCCTTTTCAGCGCTACCACCGATGCCGACAGAGATCAGTCCAGGTGGACACCACCCGCTGCCAAGGGTCGAAACGGTATTGACCACCCAGTCGGAAACGGAGGCGCTGGGATTGAGGGTGGTAAAACGTGCCTTGTTCTCCGACCCGCCGCCTTTTGCGGCGATGGTGACCTCAATCTGGTTACCTTGCACCAGGTCGACATGGACAACTGCCGGCGTGTTGTCGCGGGTGTTGACCCGTCTGGCGAGGGGATCCGCAACGATCGATGCCCGAAGGGGATTGTCCGGATCGAGATAGGCTTGACGTACGCCCTCATTCACAAGATCAGCGAAACTGGCCGTTGACTTAATGCGGGCATCCATGCCGACCTTTGCGAAGACAACCACAACTCCGGTGTCCTGACAAATCGGGCGCCGCCCAAAGGCCGCCATGCGGGAGTTCAGCAGAATCTGACCTATGGCATTCTTCGCCGACGGGCTCTGTTCTCGCGTGTATGCGTGAGAAAGAGACCGGATATAATCTGGAGGATGATAGTACGAGATGTACTGAAGAGCGTCGGCGACGCTTCTTGTGATGTCCTTGCCAGCGATGGTCCGTGTTCTATTTCCCACCGGATTTTATCCAAATGACCCGAGGCCATTCACCATTTTCAGAATCTGGAAGCTTCGCACCCCCTGCTCGCCGCCTTCATATCCATAGCCGCTTTGCTTGACTCCTCCATAAGGGGCATCAGCGGAAACCCCTTTCAGGTAATTCACACTAACAGCGCCCGCAGAAAGACCGCCCACAAGCCTCTGTTGCGTATCGGCCGCGCCAGTAAACAAGTAGGCGGCCAGACCGTACTCCGTGGCGTTGGCTTCATCGATCGCCTCTTCGATCGTATCGAAAGGAGCCACGCTGAGAATTGGTCCGAACGGCTCTTCATGAAGCACTCTCGCTTCCTTCGGTACGCCAGTCAGGATGGTTGGCGGCCAGTAAAACCCCGGTCGGTCAAGGGGGGTGCCACCGGTCTCGATTTGGGCGCCGCCCTCTACCGCATCTTTGGTCAGGCGTTGCATGGCCTCGATTCGCCGCGCGTTTGCCATGGGACCCATCTGCGTTGCAGGGTCATCCGGTGGACCGATCCTGATTTTTCGGACCGCCTCCGTCATCCGGAACAGGAATTCCTCATAGCGGGATCGGGCGACAAGAATCCTGCTGGGCGCATTACAACTCTGGCCCGCGCACTCGAATTTGTATTCCGAAATAGCCGGTATCGCCGTTGCCAGGTCGGCATCTTCGCACACAATAACCGGGGAATGTCCACCGAGCTCAAGGATGCAGCGCTGCAGATTATTCGCGGCCAGTGTGGCCAGCTGTTTCCCAACAGCGGTCGACCCCGTGAACGTCAAGACTTTGACAATTGGCGAACTGAGCAGATGCCGTGATATATGCACAGGAACACCGAACACCAGGTTGACCACGCCTTCCGGTATCCCTGCTTGACGCAAAGATTCCACGATATGGACAGCCACGCTCGGCGTCTCTTCGGCCCCTTTGAGGATCACCGGGCAGCCTGCCGCCAGCGCGGGGGCGAGCTTGCGGGCGATGAGAACGGCTGGATAGTTCCACGGCGTAAAGGCAGCGACGACACCGAGGGCCTCCGGCACGATCATCCTGTTCGGACCCAACGGAATCGGGGTCGACAACTCATCGGCATGCCGGCCATTCCATTCCAGCGTTTCGACTGCGCGCGCGTACTCTCCTGTTGCTTCGGCAATCGTCTTTCCCTGTTCGGACGACAGGTCCCTGGCTGCGGCGCCAGCTTTCTCTGCCAGAATGCTGGCGGCAGAGACGAGTATCTCGCCACGCTCTTTGGCGGGTCGTGAGGACCACGCCTTGCGGCTGCGTTCTGCCGAAGCAAGAGCTTCATCCAAGTCTGAAACCGTAGCCGAGGCCACTGAGGCAAATACCTTCTCCGTCGCCGGGTTGATCACCGGCAAAGTGGCTCGGCTACCACCGGCTCGCCATTTGCCATTAATGAAGAGCTCGTAACTCTTGGCGTCGGACATCGCGGGCTCCACTTGACTGAATTCTTGCATACGAGCGCAGTTTCGATATCGAAACTGCTGAACTCGCTTGAGCCAGTTTCATCGCGATGGTCGCGGCGGGTCAAATATCGAATATTGCCGAAATCCATCTGGAATCCAGATCGGGCTGGTCCTAATGGCCGCAAAAGATCATGCCCAGCTTTAAAGGTTAGTTTGTCAGGTCGCCTCAGGCGCCACCGCTGCCCAGCTCCGGATTTCAATCAATTCTCGAGCGACCTTCGGAATGAGCGTGCGGACTGCGGACACGGCGGCGGAACGCTCATCTTTCGGGTTTACAGCAAGCACAACGGAGCGGGTAATCACCGGATCCACGATCTTGACCGTACGGACCAGACCCTGAGAGGCTTCTTTCTGAACCGCAGACGCGGCGAGAATAGAATGCGCTTTCCCCTCTACGACCATGTTGATGATCGTTGAAAGCGAGTCCACTTCAAACCTGACGTCCAGCGCGCAACCGTGCTGTGCGACGACGTCAGCCACCGAACGCCTGACATTGTTATTGCGCATGGGAACCGCCAGGGGGAATGCATGCAGGTCGGCCAGAGATATCGCATCTTCGAATGGCGGCTCACCCGACGGTACCACCAGACAAAGGTTTTCGCGCGCTATCACCGTCATTCGGCCTACGCTATCCGCAGTGCGGTAGAGTACCGCCAGATTGAAGCGTCCAGCAGCCATCCACTCCTCCAGCGGTCCCGTCATACCCTCGACCATCTTGAGGGAGACCCTGGGCAGTTCGTTTCTCACCGACTCAAGCAGGGGGCCGCTCAGGACGCGGGCAGCTCCAGACGGAATGCCAATCGTCACCTCCCCGGCGGGGGAAGCAGCTGTGTTGGTCAATTCCACCTCGGTAAGTCGAATTTCTTTAAGAATCGCCCGAGCGCGTTCGAGCAGTTTGGCTCCTGACGCCGTCACGCTCACACCGGTCCTGTCGCGTATCAGCAGTTGAGTGCCGAAGGCTTCCTCCAGTTGACGCACATGCAGGCTCAGCGCACTCTGGGCAACATTAAGGAAGCCAGCGGCCTTCGTGAAACTGCCTGCTTCGACCACACCGACGAAGTATCTTAACTGCCTGATTTCCACGAGTACCCATCCGAGAGCGGACTGCAATTAGTTTAATCTATCTCGAAATGCGATGGCGCGACAGCAATAATTGTGCCGAGTTGCATAACTCCTAGCCGTAGGGTCGCTCCAGTTTGGTAACCAACCTCTGAGGCCTCAGACGCCCAACCCGGCGCCCGGATCCGTGGCGATGATATCTCGGGCCCTTTGGATAACCGGTGGATCGACCATCCTTCCGTCCAGGGCGAACGCGCCTATGCCCTGCGCCGTCGCATCTTTCTCCGCCGCGAGGACACGACGGGCCCATTCGAGTTCCTGTGGGCTTGGCGAAAAAGCGTCATTGAATATGGCAACCTGGTTTGGATGGATCGCCAAAGCTCCGGCAAAGCCGAGCCGCCGTGCACGCTCCGCAGCCTCACGAAGTTTGTGAGTGTCAGAGAACGCGCCAATGCTTCCTATGAAGCCCAGCGGGAGCAACCCCGCCGCACGGGCGGCAAAAAGAACAGAAAGGTTTGGCGTCAAGAGAAGATCAAGTTCTGGGGCGCCGCCAACAGCGGCACTAAAGTCTTCAGGGCCAAGGGCCATTGCGACCATCCTGGGATGTGACGAGGCAATGGCCGATAGCTCTTGCAAGGCACCTGGGGTCTCGATTTGGGCAAGAAACCGGATACATCCCAACGGAAGATTTCTTTCTCGTTCGAGTTCCGATACCGCATTCGCGATCTCAGCTACCCACGCTGCCGAATCCACTTTCGGAAGAACAAGTGCATCAACGCCCGCCATCACGGCTGCGTCGAGATCGGCCGCCAAGGCTCGCAAACCGCGATTCACGCGAACTAAAACAGAAGCGCCCCTGCGGCCCACCTTTGCCACGGATGCACCAAGCTGGCGCCGTGACTCACCTTTTTGATCCTGGGGAACGGAGTCCTCTAGGTCGAGTATGATGCCATCTGCCCCGCGCTCATGAGCCGCCTCCACAAAACGCGGAACATGAGAAGGAACGAAGAGCAGAGATCTCCATCGGCGAATGGACATCGGGCTTTCAACGGCCGGAATGGTGCCCTTCATGAAGTCGCCTCTGGTGCCGGTTTTAGCGCGGGCTGTGTCAGTGAGCTGGCTGGGCGGCCGTGGGACTGGAAAGGGTTAGGAGTAGGCATGCACTCTGTGGGTCGCAACCGCGCCCCCTTCCCGACAAGGCGCGCGCTCACGCTGACGCAGCTCGTTCGCGCAAACGTCCCAGAACCTCCTCGCGGACAGCCTCGGTATGAGCTCCAAGAGCCGGAACGGGGCGCAGCAAAGGGCGCTCAGAGTTGAAGATCGCCGCCGGCGCTATCGCCTCGATGGTTCCTTCGGGTGTTCCGACCTGCACCTTGCGAATGTGTGGGTGCTTTGAAACATCCGCGACTTCGTTCAGTCGGCCATATGCCAACCCGGCCGCCTCAAGCTCCTGCATTGCTTCGTGGCATAACAGTTCGGAAAACCGCTGTTCGATGATCTCATCAAGTTGCGCACGGTGACCGAGGCGCTCCATATTATCGGCGAAACCAGGTGTGCGTATAAGCCCCGGCTGCTTCAGGAACTTCTCGCAGAAATTCACCCATTCACGGTCATTCTGAACCGAAAAGATGACCTCTTTGCCGTCGGCACAGCGATAGGCGCCATACGGCGCGAGCGACGGGTGTTTTACGCCCGCGCGAACCGTGTGATAGCCGCCGTATTCGTTTTGAAGAACCGGCACGTTCATCCAGTCGGCGACGGCATCGAACAGTGACACCTGAATGCTGGTCCCGTCGCCGGTGACCTCGCGGTGATACAGCGCCTGAAGAATGGCACTGTGCGCTGTCATGCCTGCCGAGATGTCGCAAACCGACACACCCACACGGGCGGGTCCCTGTTGCGTCCCGGTGATCGCACACAGACCAGTTTCGGCCTGGACGATGAGATCATAAGCCTTCAAGTGGGAATACGGCCCCTGCTCCCCGAAACCAGAGATATCGCAGGTGATCAGCCGCGGAAAACGTCGACGCAGATCCGCAGACCCGAAACCCAATTTTTCGATACTGCCCGGCTTTAGATTTTGGATCAAAACGTCGGCACCGGCAATGAGCGTATCCAGGACGGCACGATCCGCCTCAGATCTCAGGTCCAGACAGACTGACTCCTTACCCCGGTTGAGCCAGACGAAGTAAGCGCTCTGACCCCGCACCAACTTGTCGTAATTTCTGGCAAAATCCCCTTCGGGCCTCTCGATCTTGATCACCCGGGCGCCGGCATCAGCAAGGCGAGACGAAGCGTAAGGCGCAGCAACCGCCTGCTCCACGGCAACGACGGTGATCCCCTCAAGAGACTTCTGCATGCGACACCGTGTTTTCATCCAACGTTTTCGTTTTGAATTCGACGACGGTTCAGCATAGCCAGCAACCGATTTTGTTCGTTCCCAACTATTGAGAATGCCTCGTCGACACCCATTCCAGGCTTCGCAAGCATCATGTCTGCCTGGGTCGCCACCGATATGTGGACAGAAGCTTGGGCAGAGAGATCTGTCTCGGTACAGCTTCCTCCAACGTACGCGCCTACCTTGTTCTCCTTGCACAGGAGCACGGCATGTGCCGTGTCAGCCAATGAACCGACATCGGGCGTCTTGATCTGGACAAGATGCGCGGCCCTCGCTTCGGCAAAGAGCCGAATATCCTCGAGCGTGTTGCACCTCTCGTCCACGACAATCCGAGCGCTGGATCCCCGGTCATCCAGAATCGATACTATCCGGGCGTAGTTATCAATTTGCGCTTGCGTGGAACCAAAATCCGCGGGGCACTCAACGTTAAGCGTGACACCCGGAACGGTATCGGCGACCCCGCAGATAAAGTCGGCGATCCGTTGCGGGTCCAAGCCAATTTCTAGTCCTATCCAGCCGTACACATCGAAATGCAGCACCGGATCGTAACCCTGGCGGCCGATTTGGCGCGTGCGCTTTGCAACCCACTTCACAAGCTCCATGAAGGTCTGGCCGCCCACCCCGAATTTCTGCCGTGAATTGATCAGGCCGTGGGGGAGAACATCCACACCCTTCAGAATCATCTTGTCAACGTTGATTTCGCGAGCATCGCCGCTTTGGCAGTAAATCGGGACCGCGCACGTCGGCAGCGGCAGATCGAATTCATTACATATTACCTCTGCCATCGTACTGTGGTGGAGATGGGCCGCGGCGCGGAGCAGCGCCTGGCTGACGCCATACTCAAGCGCGAGAGGCAGCCGCTTATGTTCAAAGGGCTCGAAAACCTTTGCACAGGCATCAACGAAACGAGACGCATCGACGTCGAGCAGCCGGGGCGCCACAACGCCTGACGTCAAATCCGCGGTTTGAGCGGCTTCAAACAACGGATCGCGCCCGCCCGCACCAGAGTATTGGACGCTCATCATATCGCCCCAGACAACTGTATCGTCGCTGAGGACAAGCCCCACGCTGAGCGAAGATGCCGGAACGCGAATGGAGGTGAACCCCGTCGTCATCGGTCTGCCAACATAGATGAAACCGTCTTGGATTGCTCCGGCGCCGATGGCGGCTTGGTCGTCATAGAAGAACGCGCCATTTCCGGGCGCGAGCAGGACGTCTCTGATCTGCACTTCGCTTCGCTCAATGTATTCTAGAGGGCCACTCGGTGCGCGATTATGCGCCACTTGGCATTGAGTTAGCCAATATAATGTTCTGGACCGTCCCATCGCGTTTTCAGATAGCTGGGGCCAGAGTTTCCGAGATCGCTCGATCGGCCGGCATTCATGGGAGCCAGCTTTTCCGGTGGCGCAAAGAGCTTTGCCAGATCTCGGCGCCATCAGTGCCACTGCTCGTGCAGTGGAAGTCGTCGAGGAGCGGCCTGCGGCGCAGCCGCCTGTGCAGCAACCACCGATACCGCGACGGCGCAAAAAGAGCAGCACGGTGACGATCGAGCTTGGCGGCGCCCGTCGGCTGCAGGTCGAGGGTGACATCGATAGCGAGGCGCTCGGCCGGATGGCTTGCCACTGGCTATACGGATGTGCTCAAGGGCTTCCCCGGCCTTGCATTGATGGTGCAGAAGATCTTGAAGCGCGATCCGCACAGCGGCCACTTGCTCGGGCGTCAGGGAGGGCTGATCAAGGTGATCTGGCATGACGGCCAGTGGGCCTGCCTTTTTACGAAATGGACGTTTTATTTGGCCACGTGGCCGACGGCACCCTGGTGATCACGCCCGCTCAACTGGCGCATGCCGCAAATAACCTGGAGCGCGACTCGGCGGGATGAGCAAAGTCGTTGCACGGAGGAGCGAATATTCGTCATGGCCGATGAGCCGATCAGCTTCCTGATGATCTTGCCAGTGCGCACGCGATAATCCTCGCGGAGCTGGCCGCCCGCGCGAGGCACCCGGCGATCGCAGAGGCGCCATGGGAATGGATGCGGAGCGAGCGGGCAAGACTGTCCCGAAGCCTGTCCGGTTGTTGAGCCGATCGACCACTCTCAAATACGTTGCCGAGATGCTCGAGAGGACTGAGCACCTACGACGGCTATCGCAACCGAATTAAGCGAAACTGTCCTCCTCTTCACCTAAGACGACATCAACAACATTCGGCAAACCTACACGAGCGCAGGCTACCGGTGATGCTCCGCCCAAGCCTGCGGCAGGAAATCCCGATGCCATAGCCATCTCGGCCTTGCCCTATGGGGACTCATATCTGGCTCTGGTGACTCAGCCTAGGGGATGCCGATTCCGAAGGATCGCGTGTGAGCGAGATCGAGAATGCGATTGATCAAGCTCGAGTAGCTATGTCCGGCAGTCATAGCGGCCAAGGCGTAAGTGCCGCACATACTCAGCCCCGGCATCGAGTTGATCTCCAGGACAAAGGGCTGACCGGAGCGGTCGATCCGGAGGTCGACGCGGGCGTAGTCCCGGCACTGGCAGGCACGGAAGGTCGCAACCGCAATGTCCTGCAGCAAAGTTGCAAGGCTGCTCTCGACTTGCGCCGGACACATCCTGGGCAGCGCCGCGGCGTCCATGTACTTCACCTCCCAAGTCATGAGACGCGTTTGGCCGCCGCCGAAGTCATGCTCCACAGCTGGCAACACCTCTATCTCTCGGTTTCCGAGCAGCGCCACATGGATTTCTCGCCCATCTATGTATTCTTCCACGAGCGCATCCTGCGCATATTGCGTGATGATCATTTCCACTGCCTGCGTCAGCTTAGCGGGCTCATGTACGAGCTGCAAACCGAAGCTGTTGTCTTCGTGACGCGGCTTCACTACCACTGGGAATCGAAGACCCTCGGTGCTCTCGGTGCCGCTGCGCATGACGCGAAAGTTCGGCGTTGGCACGCCGCAACTGCGCATGAGCGTCTTGCTGATGACCTTATCGTCGGTCAGCCCATGCCCGAGCGGACTCGATCCGGTGTATGGAACACCGGCCATCTCAAGCATGGCAGGAACGTGGGTGAAACGGTACTCGCCTTGAATTCCCTCTGCCAAGTTGAATACTAACCCCGAAGGGCGGGCTTGCGGATCGGGTGGCATGAAGCCCTGGAGCGTGGCGAGCAGTTCTTTATCGCCTTCACACAGCAGAGTTTCGTGGCCGCCCTCTTGCAATGCCGCCATCACGCTTTTGGTTATCGCGCCGTAATGCGGCCAAGGCTGCGGCGGCTGCGGATAAGGCTGACCGAACCGGTTGATCACGCCCGTAAAATCACTGTTCCACACGACGGCTACCCGCATGAGCTACTCCTTTGATGTATGCCTTGCTGTCACGTGCATTCGTTCGGATCCGGATCTCTGTGGGAACAGCTCATCTTGACCGCACGCCTACACGAAGCCTCAAGCAATCGGCGTGCCACCGAACAGGTGGCGCGAAAAAGGGGAAGCATGTGTTTCGCGCCGCGCCGGGGCATATTTGCGCCTCAATGTGTCGGGTTCCGCACGAAACGTGTCCCGTGGTGTAGATGATACGGGCGAGTGGCGAAGGCATCTTTCAGCCTGCGGTAGCTCGCGGCGGGCAGCGCCGTCGCGCCAAGCCCGATCGCTTTGACACGGCGCTCGAAGGAGAGGGACGCGCTGCGGCCGAACCCGGTTGTTGGAGGGCAAGGCGCTTCTCGCCCGTTCGGCATGCCCACCTTCCGCTTAAGTCTCTGCAACACGGCCCAGGCTCATGGGTTGCACGATGTTCGTTCCGAACACCGAAACTGGTTTACTGGGTTACCTCATTCGTGACGCCCGACACCGTCGTGGCTGAACGAGCCCTGGGCCAGTATTACTGAACGTGTACGGTTGTTACGGAATACCGAGATGGCCCTCGTTCGTCACTTGGCCCTCTCCATGACCAAGCGTTTGAGCCTGCTCGACTGCGGAATTGCTTTCGGCATTGTGCACGTACTGGGGGGCGAGTTCGGACGTCCACGGCACGAAGCGGCTACCCGCGATTGAAAACGTATTACCCAAACTGATCTGATCGCCGCTGCCGAGGGGCTCGTTGAGCAGGGATTCGCCAACCCGGACGGCATTGTCATCGAGGGAGCGAGCGCCGGCGGGGGCACCGTGCTTGCCGCGGCCCTCATGGGGCCAGATTTGTTCCGCGCCGTGCTTGCCGAGGTCCCGCTCGCCGACATTCTAGATGCTGAGATGGACTTCACAATGCCGTACGCGCTACAGGAAACGGCGGAGTACGGAGATCCCCACACCGCCCACGAATATCGCAACGTGCGCAGCTACGACCCGTATTACAACCTAAGCGCCGATCGGCCTCTTCCGCCGACTTACGTCGATGCCGCGGTGCACGATGGCCAGGCCCTCTATTACCAGCCCGCTTGCTATGTGGCGCAGCGTCGGTCATGTGCGCTCGACCGCGATCCTGAGCTTGTCTTCCGCATTTGGATGGTGGGCGGCCACAGCGGCGCTTCACACGGGGCTGGTGTAGCTGAGGAAGCTACATTTCGCATGGCATGGGTCCTCGACCAGCTCTTCAGCGATAAGTACGATCAGGAGAATCGATCAGGAGCATGAAGTGAGCAATCTAAACAGCGGCCTGAGGTGCTGCCACGCCCGACCATGTCCCTGCGCGCCCTTGTTTCACTCGTCATCTCACGAAGGATTCCCATCCACCCGAGGTGGAACCTCGTATCACGCCGACTGAATCGCTGGGGTCGTCAACAACAGCCTTGCCCAGGCTGGCTCCCTTAATCATCTAGTATGCGAGCAAGGGTCACCGCACAGGGAAACACGTCCGACGCGATTGTCCTCGCCTGATTGATGCAAGCGCGGCGTTAACCGAAGAGCCGGCCCTACGGCCTTCGATTTCTGAAGCGCGCAGGAATGACGACCGTAGCCTTGAAAGCCAGCGCAACGACAGGTCCGACACCAAGGACGGTCGTCAACCGCGCAAACCGTGTCACCCTTCACGATCGACAACAGCCTTTCATGCACTACCGTGAACTGCTCGCGAAGTTTCTGCCGGGCGGCGAGCAACACCTCCATGATGTCACGTAGCTCCGGGATGTCGCCGGAAAGGTCCTGGATGCGATCCCCAAATTTGGCAGCGCCGACAATGCCAACCTGAGACCGAAGTTACGCAACAGGCCTCGAATGTCATTCTCAATTGCGATGGCCTTTTCCTGCAGCAACTTGCGGGCTGTCAACAGGCGCCCGACGTTCCTGGCTCATCAGCGTCTTGACGTGCATCGGCCGGAACACAATTAACCCGCATCACCTGCGCAATGCCGCGCATCGTTGCGGTCGGTCTTGTTGCCTGCGCCTTGAGAAAGGCCTTCCGTTCCTGATGCTTGTGGCTGTTTACGCAGACCACGTTTTATCATCAGCTCGAAGCAGCACCTCAAACACCCGTTCGGACAAAGCCGAATACCCCGTCTAAACACCTAGCGCTATCCGTCACCCAACCTTTCAGGACCACCTTTTCACACGGCTGAGCATGACCTGTTCGGCCTCACAGAGCAACGTTCGCATCATCCATCCCCGCAGAGCGAAGCACGGCCGACGCGCTTGCTCTCTCCAGATTCCTTGATCACTGGCAGTTGCTCCTCCGAAACCGGTCGAAGTGCGCGGGCCGGGATTATCGATGGTATTGGTGAGCCCTAAGGCAACGACAGGCCCGACACCCGGAACTGTCGTCAGATACCGGCAGTTGTTATTACCCTGACAATATCGAGCACTTTCCGATAAAGGGGACAGCTCCTCCGCGACTGCCTGTGATGCTGCACCTCAGGCTATATCAGCTTGAAACGCCGCACCTCTGACCATTCCGTCCAGAGAAGGATCAAGCCGAATACCCCATCTAAATACTTGGTTGTTCGAGCGGGTCGTCACTGCTGTCGCGTAGATCGCAGGGAAGAAGTCAGATATCGTCTTGTGCAACCAGCACCAAGTCGCGCCAGTACCTCGTTCGGGTTAACGCCAACCGTTGCTGCAAGATCATTTACAGTTAAATCTTCTCCCAGTAGTTCTACAAAGCCACCTATAAGACAAAGTGCGTCAGGAACGTCTGTTATATCCACCATTATGTTATCCATGCATATTGTTCCGATTAGAGGGACAGAATATCCAGCGAACCGAGCGGAAGTTTTGTTCCCGCAGGCCCAGGGAAGGCCATGCTTGTAACCGATCCCAACGATTGCTACGCGGCTAGTTCGAGCCGTACGAAATGTCGCCCCGTAGCCAACCGCCTCCCCCGTAGCGACACTGCGCATGTCGAGTATTTTAGCTCGGAGCCTTGCAACGGGTTGCAGCGGATTTGGTTTAATACCAGCGTCATTAAGCCCGTACAGTGCTGAGCCCGCCCGTACCATGTCGAAATGATAGGATTTGCCGAGCCAAATACCGGCGGAGGCTGCGAGACTGCCACAGGTGGGCTTAAGCATATCGTAGATCGCCTGGAAGCGGTTCCTTTGCAACACATTGGTGGGGTCCGCACCGCGTTCGCTGCACGCCAGATGGCTGAGTACGAGCGAAGGGGATACCTATGGAAAGTTCCAGAAAGATACGCGCGATGCACTTCGGCAAAAGCGAGCCCAAAGCGGGAGAATCCCGTGTCCACGTTGAGAAAGTATGTTTGCCTCCCTGTTGCGCTAATGGCCTCCAATTCGGCACAATTGTTTACAACGGGTATGAGCCCGTTAGATCGATAGTATGGGCCAAATTTCGCAAAATCATCGCAAAAAACCGCAATTGCCGCGCCTACATGGGATGACCTTAGATGCAACGCTTCGTCCAGATTGGCGACGAAGAGCAGATCGCAGCCGGCATCGATGAGCGTTCTTGCAATCTCTACAAGACCAAGCCCGTAGGCGTCGCTTTTGACGACAGCGGCCGCCCTTACGTTTGGCCCAACGAGGGCCGAGATGGCCTGGAAGTTCGCCTGAATGGCCCCGAGATTAATTTCCAATACAACATTGGAAGGCCGCACCAGTGGCAGCATGTCCTTCTCTCCAACAGTTCCCGTCTTCTTAAACCTTGCAGACTCGCGGCGCAGCCTACTAAGATAGGTAGGCGCGCCAGCGAGATTACCGTTTAAACCGGCGGAGCACCGCCCCAATCCCCATCTTCGGCGAGATCGCCCTCCAGTCGCCATTGATGATTTCAAGGGCTGTCTCCTCACGCTAGGCTTTCACGGCTATTTGCACCGTCCGCAGGCTTTTTGTCGTGAACCGTGTTTGGTCGATATTCATCAGCCTCTGCAGCACGAGGGCTGCCGAGAGTGTCGGCTCAGACTCCAATCATGCCAGAATCTGAGCTCATAGCGCTCAAGCAAGCTCGGTCTCTTGGGATATTTGTCCGCCGATACGGCCTCTATGGGTGGGTCGCACCTCTCCGCCCTGCCAAGCCGTCTTCAGAAGTTGTGTGCGTCAAGTTCTGCAAAAAATGGCGTGGCATTCAGCGGTGACGTTGGCGTGTCCGCCGCGCAGCCCCGTGTTTAGCGGAGCGGCGGACATGGCGGGCCGCGTCTCAGGCGGCCAGTGCTCTCAGGCTCTCCTTCTTGTGCTCGCGCAGATGATCCATGTTGAGGTAGCGGGTCGCCTCGAGCCAGTTCTCGTGGATCTCCACCGCCAATGCCCGAACCAGCCGCAAACAGCTCTGCGGGTTGGGGAAGATGCGAACGATCAGGGTGCGCCGCTTGATCTCCTGGTTTAGCCGCTCCAGCATGTTCGTCGACTTCATGTGCTTGTGATGCGGCAGCGGCAGCCGGTAGAAGCTCAGCGTCTCCTCGATGTTGGTCTCCACCCAATCCACCAGCTTCGGGTATTTTGCCTGCCATTTGGCGATCCACTGCGCCAGGTCGCGCTTGACCTCGGCTAGGTCGCGCCGGTCATAGAACCATCTGAGCTCCATCAGGCAGTCGTCATCGACCTTGCGCGGCACATAATCGAGCGCGTTTCTGAGGAAGTGCACGTAACAGCGCTGCCAGACTGCCTCGGGCAGGACTTCGCGGATCGCTGCCCTGAGCCCCGGATGGTCGTCGGAGACGACGAACTCGACGCCGGCAAGCCCGCGCTGCTTGAGCCCTGCCACGAACGCCCGCCAGCTCGAATGGCTTTCACGGTTGGCCAGCTCGACACCGAGCACTTGGCGCCGGCCCTCCCAGTCGACGCCGATCGCCACCAAGACCGCCTGGCTGGCGATCACGCCGGCCTCGCGCGCCCGCTCATAGCGCGCGTCCAGGATGAGGTACGGGTAAGGTTCGGCAAGCCGCCGCTCATAAAATGCCTTCAGCGCCTCATCCAGCCGCGCCGTCGCCTGGCTCACCGTCGAGGCCGAGAAGGAATGGCCGCACAGCTCCTCGGTGATCGCCTTCACCTTGCGCGTCGACACGCCTTGGACGTACATCTCGACCAGCGCCGATACCAGTGCCTTCTCCGAGCGCTGATAACGCTCGAACAACTCCGTCGAGAACCGGCCGGCCCGATCTTGCGGAACCCGAAGCTCCAGCACGCCAACCCGCGTCACAAGCTTGCGTTCGTAATAGCCGGACCGGTAACCAACCCGCTCCGTTGTCCGCTCGCCTTTCTCGGCCCCGATGGCCTCCGTCATCTCGGCTTCCAAAGACTCCTGCACCACAGTCTGCAATACCTTGCGAAAGCCGTCCTCATCCGACAACAGCAACGCTTTCAACTCGCCTCTGCTCAGTCTAACTTCTCGATTGGTCATGGCACTTACCCTTCCACGGGAATCGGTGATCGCAACGTCACCAGCGTGCCATGGCCGCCTCGCCTCAGCGCAAGGCCTGTTCTCTCTCCAGAGCTTTTTGCGGAACCTTCAGGACACTATATCTTCAGATTTACGGTGAAGCGCTGCAGGTCAATGACGACCGGTTCCTGTGGCGTTGCTTGCACCCCACGACGATCGACGCGTCTTCCCAAATCTTCCTGCCGCATGGATGCCGGTGAACAGCATCAGCGGTTCCGCCTTGCACAGCTCCTTGTCGACCTTCGCCACCTCGGGATGGGCCAATACACGCTCGACCGGCGGCGCTGGCGGATAATAGCGCTTGATCACACGCGCGCCGAAATAGCCGATCGGATAGGCCTTGAACTTCTGCTTGGCCGGCTTGTCGGCGCCCGTCTGCGGCAACCGCGAACTACCGTGGGGCTGAAGGCAACGATGCAATGACGAGCGCGTCAGATGCGGGATCGTCGGCTGAAGGGCATAGAGACAATCATCGAGCGGCAAGAGCGTGTGCTTGCGAAAGGCGACGATGGCGGCTTCCTCTTCGAGCGACAGCAGCGTCGAGCGCGGCTCTCTGGGACCGGTCGGAAGGTCGGCGGTCGAGGTCCGATTGCGCCACTTCGCGACCGTCTTGGGATCGATGCCATAACGCTTGGCGAGCTTCTTCAGGCTCTCTTGACTATTTTGTATTGCTCGACGGATCGCCTCTGTCGTCGTGGCGCGGCCGTGTAGAACCTGACCCATAGTGCCTCCTTTCCATTCCGCGGAAAAGATCGCACCATTAAAGCCGGGGATCAAACACCTAGCCCGTTTAATGCAGCGATGACAAGACCACTTTCTCGCGTCCGCACCGGCACGCACTCGGTCCACCCTGTGGCGATATCGGTCAAGACCATGGTTTGCACAAGCTGCCGGACGAAGAGGTGCCGGAATGGGCAACGAAGTCGACCTCGACATATCCAGGCGGATCGTTCCAGTCGCCGAAGGTGCGCACCGGAACTGACCGACGCACCGCAGAACTCAGTCCGGCGCGACGGCGCTGCCCGCCGCGAGCTACCGCAGGCTGAAAGATGCCTTCGCCACTCGCCCGTATCATCTACACCACGGGACACGTTTCGTGCGGAACCCGACACATTGAGGCGCAAATATGCCCCGGCGCGGCGCGAAACACATGCTTTTCCCCCTTTTTCGCGCCACCTGTTCGGTGGCACGCCGATTGCTTGAGGCTTCGTGTAGGCGTGCGGTCAAGATGAGCTGTTCCCACAGAGATCCGGATCCGAACGAATGCACGTGACAGCAAGGCATACATCAAAGGAGTAGCTCATGCGGGTAGCCGTCGTGTGGAACAGTGATTTTACGGGCGTGATCAACCGGTTCGGTCAGCCTTATCCGCAGCCGCCGCAGCCTTGGCCGCATTACGGCGCGATAACCAAAAGCGTGATGGCGGCATTGCAAGAGGGCGGCCACGAAACTCTGCTGTGTGAAGGCGATAAAGAACTGCTCGCCACGCTCCAGGGCTTCATGCCACCCGATCCGCAAGCCCGCCCTTCGGGGTTAGTATTCAACTTGGCAGAGGGAATTCAAGGCGAGTACCGTTTTACCCACGTTCCTGCCATGCTTGAGATGGCCGGTGTTCCATACACCGGATCGAGTCCGCTCGGGCATGGGCTGACCGACGATAAGGTCATCAGCAAGACGCTCATGCGCAGTTGCGGCGTGCCAACGCCGAACTTTCGCGTCATGCGCAGCGGCACCGAGAGCACCGAGGGTCTTCGATTCCCAGTGGTAGTGAAGCCGCGTCACGAAGACAACAGCTTCGGTTTGCAGCTCGTACATGAGCCCGCTAAGCTGACGCAGGCAGTGGAAATGATCATCACGCAATATGCGCAGGATGCGCTCGTGGAAGAATACATAGATGGGCGAGAAATCCATGTGGCGCTGCTCGGAAACCGAGAGATAGAGGTATTGCCTTTGGCGGAGATCGACTTCGGCGAACGCGAAACACGTCTTTTGACTTGGGAAGCGAAGTATCTGGCTGCCGTGCAGCCACCGACGATTTGCCCGGCGCAAGTCGAGAGCAGCCTTGCAACTTTGCTGCAGGACATTGCGGTTGCGACCTTCCGTGCCTGCCAGTGCCGGGACTACGCCCGCGTCGACCTCCGGATCGACCGCTCCGGTCAGCCCTTTGTCTTGGAGATCAACTCGATGCCGGGGCTGAGTATGAACTCCGAATTTGTCCTAGCCGCGATTGCCGCTGGACATAGCTACTCGAGCTTGATCAATCGCATCCACGATATCACCCACGCGAGGTACTTCGAAATCGTTGGCTAGATGCCATAATGGGCCGACGCTCCTCGCATAGCGACGAAAGTGACTATTCCTCCCGGTGACGATGTAGGGCGGGTTGGTCGACCCCAGGGCCAGCAACCCATCGCCTCGCAGGAGCGTCACTTGCGGGAAGCCAAGGCGGCGGCTGAGGTCTACACGGGCGCCGGATGCTTTCCCGGCTACTCACCGGGCGCTCGATGGTCAGTGCGACCTCGAGCCCGCCGACTGAACCGGGCGATGAGCCGGGCACCGAGGCCAGTATGATTTTCCCTCGTGATCTAAACATTACTATTGAGGGGGAACTTCGGAGACGGGAATTTTCATCACTAAACCGGATTCGACTACTCACGATAATCTGCGCGGCCTTGCCGTTGTGGGAAAGAGGAACAATGGTGAAGCTCCGTCTGGAGACATTGCAGGCCATTAACGTCGATTTTTTTGACAACCTATGGGCCGAAGAGGATCTTCAAAAGTTGGTGACGCCCCGGTTCGGGGTAGTTCCTAGCTTCGAGAGTTTGCTATCGGATTTGCGCAGAATCGGCGCCAGAGACCTGGGCCAAGTTGCTCCGGACGCCCTAGCGCAAGCAACAGACACTGGCCATGACTGAATGGAGGTCAATCAAAACTATTGCGGCCGCACTCGAGGGCGGCAACCGGTCCGCGGTCGAGATCATCAGCGACTGTATTGCTGCGGCCGAACGGACCAATCCCTCGCTGCGCAGCTTCATTACGGTTGCCGCCGACCATGCACTCGCCCAGGCGGCCAAGGCCGATACACGCCGGAAGGCCGGCCGCGTTCTGGGACCGCTTGATGGAATTCCTTATGCCGCCAAGGATATGTTCGAAACGCGCGGGATCAGGACCACCGGCGGCAGCAGGGTGTTAGAGAACAATGTGCCGGAGAGGTCGGCGGCGGCCATTTGCATGCTTGAGGCAGCGGGGGCGGCCCTGATCGGCAAGACCAATCTCCACGAATTCGCATTTGGCGCGACCGGTGAGAACCGCTGGGCCGGAACAGTCGTCAACCCGCATGATGAGACAAGGCTCGCTGGTGGCTCGAGCAGCGGCTCCGCGGCAGCCGTGGCGGCGGGCATCGTGCCGTTCGCGCTTGGCACCGATACGGGCGGCTCGGTTCGTATCCCGGCCGCGCTCTGCGGCATCGCCGGGTACAAGCCGAGCTATGGCCTGATCAGTCTCGACGGCGTCATCCCCTATTGTTGGTCGCTGGACCATGCGGGCGTACTCGCGACATCTGTTGAGGACCTGGAGCTTGTCGTCAGGCAAATCGCGAAGCTCCCGTCGGCGACGCCACCCGGCGCGGCGCCGAGGGTTGCCTTGGTCAACGGCTGCGAGAACAAATGCGACGCGTCGGTGCACGACGCGTTCCTCGCCACGAAGACACACATCGGACGGCGGGGCGCCACATTCGGCACGATCGCACTCCCCGATCAGTCCGAGGCCCGTGCAGTCTCGCTGACAATCCAGCTCGCCGAAACTCTTGCGTATCACGGCCCTAATCTTGCCAGCGCCCGAGATCGATTCGGTGCCGACATGCGCGGCGGCATTGTGATGGGTCAGTTCCTGTCCGCAGAAAGCTACGTCCAGTGTAAGCGCGTGCTGTCGACCTACAGGCGATCATTTGCGCAGGCCATGCAGACGTTCGAATTCCTGTTGATGCCGACCTGTCCGATCACAGCGCCGGAGGTCGGGACCATCGACGTGGACATAGCCGGGCAGACTATTCCACTTGGCAGTGCCCTGACGATGTTCACTTCCTTCTTCAATCTGGTAGGCGCGCCGGTGATAGTGCTCCCGGTAGCCTCGCCGAGCGGCGGCCTGCCCGTGTCTGTGCAGATTATTGGTGCACCCGGCTCCGATGCGCAGCTCTTTGGGGTCGCCCTCAGGCTCGAGAGCGTATGCAGGGAGGCGAGATTCTGATCGCGTCAACCAGTGACTTCGAGCGTTCGACAAGAACACGGGACTGGTCTAGAAAACTGAGAGGACAGTTCTGGAGTGCACCCCGCGACTGAGACAAATTAATAGCAGACAATTCCTGAATTACAGGAAGAAACGGTTGGAAGAAAAGCCGAGATTTAGCGAACAAGAGGAACACTCCATGCTTTTGCGGATGGACGGGATGCAAATTCCGAGGGATGTCGCCCTCCGATTCCGAAATGATCTCGCCCCCTCGTTCCGAGATTTAACCGCCCCCTGAATCCGAAATGATGCCGCCCCCTTGGAGGCATGCGCTAAGATAGCTTCGGCATGGACTGAAATTTGCGCTTTCGAGGTGGCTCACGCCATCGATGTCGCAAGGCATGGAGATTTTGGCGCAGGGTTGCCAAGGGCGGTTGAGCAAAGATCGCTGCGATCAGCGAGGCGACGATCTGGCGGGTGGCGCGCCACAGCAGCGGGCGCCCGTCGCTCAAGGGGAGAGACACCCAACTCCTGCGAAAGGGTTTCGGTCACAAGCGCGATGAGGAAGTGGGCAAGAATCCAAGGCTTTGCGATCCTTGGCTCTTTGGCGGGAGGCGTGGCCAGTCCGATCAGGCTCTTCAGACGCTTGAAGGCGAGCTCGATGCGCCAGCGCATGCGATAGAGCTTGAGAACTGTGCCGGAGGGAAACTCGTCCTGGTCAAGCGAGATCACAAGGTGTCAATGCCGCTCGAATTTTCCCCAAAAGTGCCGAAGTAAAATTCCCCAGTTTCGCCGCTCAGGCTGTCGCGGAGGGGTGTCCATTTTTCGGTGGCCGGCCGCGCGGCCGCGATGGTGGATTTATTGTCGGCGGCGTGATGGAGGCTTTTGATCGCAAGTGTTCGGGCATGAGCTCGGCGTGCTGGCGGAGCCGATAACTCGATCCGTCGATCTGGACGACGACCGCATGGTGAAGCAGGCGATCGAGAAGTGCGGTTGTGACGACAGGGTCGCCGAAGACCTCGCCCCATTCGGCGAAACCGCGATTTGAGGGAGAATCATTGCGCCCTTCTCGTAGCGGGCGTTGACGAGTTGGAAGAACAGATTGCCGCCACCGTGGACGACGGGCAAGTAGCCGATCTCATCGACAACGAGCAGAGCAGGCCGGCAGAAGAAGCGGATGCGTTCCTGCAGGCGGCCTTCGCGTTCGGCCCTTGCCAGCGCGGCGATGAGTTCGGCGAGCGTGCAGAAATAGACGCTCTTTCCAGCCTTCACAGCCTCGACTGCAAGCGCAATGGCCAGATGGCTCTTGCCTGTGCCGGGCGGGCTGAGGAAGTGGATGACCTCGCAGCGGGCGACGAAGCCGAGTTGGGCCAGCGTGAAGATTCGATCGCGGTCGAGCGAGGGCTGGAAAGAGAAGTCGAAGCTGGCGAGCGTCTTGACCGTGGCCAGCCGGATCACATGCCTTCATCGCACCGCCGTGGACGATCGAGAGGATCAACCGGGAAGCTTCCGCGATCGGTCTCGATGCGGCCTTGCTGTGCCAGAAGATACTGGCGGATCGGCCGCATCCCGAACAAGGCTTCCGCGCCTGTCTTGGCGTCATACGGCTCGTCAAGGGCTTCGGCCGCGAGCGCGTCAACGCCGCCTGCGGCCGGGCGCTGGAGATCAACGCCAGGACTTATGGCTATTGCAGACTGTGGTGCAGGAGGCTTTCGAAGCCGAGAGGACGGAGGCGATCTGGCAGCGAAGAGGTCGGCCGGTGACGATCAGGCTGAGGCGCCTTAGCCCCTCGCCCTGGGGCGAACGCCGTGGGGTTGCGCCGGTCAGGCAACGCGGCGGTAAGCCGATCTCCTCGATGCAGGCTTTGGGAAAGCGCAGCTTCGCTGGGACAAGGCGGTTCCTAATGCGCTTGTCGGCCCGCGGGCGAGCTTACGGTCGAGCATTCGGCCGTGCCAGTCCTTGTGGTCTGATCTCATTGGCGCTGCTCTGTTCGGCCTTCGCGCCAAACAGCTGCCGTTCCGGGCTATCACTCAAAGGAGCTTACAAGTAGGGTCCCGTTACAGAACAAGGCGGCGCCTCCTCGCTTTCGTACCAAAGGCCCTCAGGTTCGCCGCCGAAGCCGGCGAGATCAAAAGGCGTTCATTCACTGACGGGTGGTGCTTAAATGTTCAGGCCGATGCCGTTGTTCAAAGTGGGCCGCAATCCTGGTCCGCTGACCCCAGGCGCTGTGCTGGGCGGATGCGCGCCGAAAGTTCTTCGTGCTTGCCGACGTCGCTACCAATGCCAAGCGCGCAAGGATGCCGCACCGATCTCGCGGATCGCGCTCGAGGCGGTCAACCAATGGACCTGCTGTTGATGTCGAGCGCGACATCAAAGGTCTTGCCGCCGACGAACGCCTGCGAGGACGCCAGCAGGAAAGCCGGCCGTTGGCAGAGACGCTTAGGGGATGCGGAGCGAGCGGGCAAGACTGTCCCGAAGCTCTCCGGTTGCTGAGCCGATCGAGTATGTGCTGAAGGGTGGGAAGGTTTATGACCTTGTTCGCCGACGGCCGGATCAGCCCGACCAACAACGCTGCCGAGCGGGCGTTGCGTCTCTTTGCTACGCGACGATCGCCGACCCATTATGGCTTTCAGCTCAGAGGAATCGAAGTTCGCGATCGCCGTTGCTCAGGACCTCCGCCCCTCCATCGGTCACCAGGATCGTCTCGCTGCAACCGATCGCGAAACGGCCCTCCTCGTCGGTCAGGAACAGCGGCATGTGCAGCGCCATGTTGGGCCGCAGCACATTCTGGCCGCCCGGCTCTAAGCTGGTGTAGCCCCGCGTCGACCAACCGAGACCGCATGAATAGCCAACGCGCTGGCGGAATGTCTGCGGACGGCCAGCCCGCTCTACGACCCCTCGTGCGGCAGCATCGACGTCTCCGGTCAATGCCCCGGGCATCGCAGCTGCGATCGCCGCCTCCAACGCTGCGTTCGAGAGTTCATACAGAGCCGTGGCCTCGGCATGTCTGCCGTAGATTGCGGAGCGCACTAGCCCGGCGGCGTAATCATGAACCCTTCCGCCGACCTCGATGTAGGCGACGTCGCCCTGTTTGAGGCGGTTGTTGCCGGACTTCGCGTGCCCTACGGCTGTGTGATTTCCGAATAAAATCCCGAACAAAGTCGCGTCTACCCCCGTGGACTCTACGGCCGCCTGGACGATAGCGGCGGCCTCGAGCTCGGACACGCCCTCCCTGAGGACGTCAACAAAGGCGGCAACGCCGGCCTCCGTCCCCTTCATCGCCTTTCGCATGACGGCGATCTCCTCTGCCGACTTGATGTCCGCCACAGTGAGAATCAGACGGGAGACGTCCACAACCTCGATGTTCGGAAGTAGCTCTTGTAGCTCCATGGCGTCGCGGGCCGTCATTCCAAAAAGGTCGAGCTCCATTCCGACGCGCCCCCGATCCAGCCCAAGCGATCGCATCACTTCAGCGCAGACCTTGCCCGCTTCGGTAAGCTGGTGATACGTGTGGATCTTGAGAGGAATGCTCTCGGCCCGGACATTCCATTCGTCGAACAAGCGGACGATATTCGTTCGCGGCACGTGTGGCGCGATGATCAGGTAATAGGGCCTCGCGTACGAGCCGGAGGCAGCATGTCCAGTCAGGTACTGGTGGTTGCGCGAGAAAGTCGATATGACTGCGTCGACTCCAAACTCCTGGAATCGGTCAAGAACAGCTTGCCAGCGACGGTTATACTCCGCCTCGCTAAAAGGAAGCCCGGGCGCCAAGCTCGACTGAGTGTTCGCCATTACCTCTCCTCCGCTCCCGTCGTTGTGCTTAGATGGTCAACTGCCGGGTGGTTTGCGTCAAACACAGTTTGTGTATTGTTAACATCTCGCAGTGAGATGGCCGTGTGAGTGAAGTCCAAGCCTATGAAATATTAGTTTCATTGGGTTAACATCTTGAACCTGCTTAAGGGCTGCCTCTCTTCGACCGCTCACAATCAATCTATTTCGTTTGTATCACAGCCGCAAAAGTGGATTAGGGCGGCGTTCTACCTTGGCCGCCGGTCTCTGCCCGGTGGGCAGACACCACTCCCGGAAAATCAATTCGGATCCTTCGGGAAAGGCTGCATGCTCTGGGGTCAATCGGTTCAGCCGGTTCGCAGGCCGCCGGCACGGCAAATCATCTTCATATCGCGTGCGTGGCCGGGGTTTTGTGCTCCGTTGTTCGTTGACAGGAGTCGAAGATAGTCTCTCAACGTTTTTTAGTAACTGCCAGATCTGGTGGCTTGCCGCTGGCCACGATGTGGCGGCACCGCCACCTCGGCGAGAAGCGAGTGTAGGCGGTATGATAATGCTAGTGCATTTCCTGCAAACTGCGAAACTACTGCAGTGGACGTATGACCGCACTGCCTCTCCGAAGTGCGGTGCGATCTTGCCCATTGGCTGGCCAACTAGATGTTTGATCCCAGATTTTGATGGTTCATCATCGTCCGAATCAAAGGATGCGCTATGGGCCAGGTTCTTCATGGGAGCGCCACGACGACAGAGGCGGTTCGTCGAGCGATACAGCATAGTCAAGAGAGCCTGAGAGCGCTGGCGAAGCGGTACGGGATCAACCAGAAGACTGTTGCCAAATGGCGGGAACGGACCTCGGTGGCCGATGGGACTGTCAGGAATTCTGTGCGCGAGGCCGGTTTCGTCATTGGCTGACGAACTTTTCGCCGAAGACGACGGCGAACTGGGTTTTGGCCTCGAACCACTCGCGCGGAGGTCGTTTCCAATCCTTGGCGCGTGGTTCAGGACCAGATATAACAGTTTCATTGCCGCGTCGTCATTGGGGAAATGGCCTCGGGTGCGGACGGCGCGGCGCAGTTTCGAGTTCAGCGCCTCGATCGCGTTCGTAACCGGTATGGTCATGACGGTGCCACCTGATCCCCGCTGAGATGAAAGGCTTTCGGCGTATGGTGCGACCATCCGGGACAGGGGCACCGGGAGCACGCCAAGTACGGGCAGGCCGATGTATTCGATGAGCTGCGAGCTCGCGTTAGTAGCTGGCCGCCCCTGCGACCTGCCCGGTTGCGCCGAGAGCGCGGATCCGTAGGTGTCGCGTCGCCCGCCGGCTCCCGACTGTTTGAGGAGGAGCCGATGAGACGCGTGATTGGGATGGACATCCACCGCACCTTTGCGGAGGTGGTGGTTTGGGAAGATGGCCAACTGCGCCATCACGGACGGGTCGACATGACCCGCTCGGGACTGGAAGGCTTCGGCCGCAGTTGCGACGAATGGATGAGGTTGTCGTCGAAGCTACGGGCAACGCCATGGCAGTGGTGCGGGTTCTGTCGCCCTATTGCCAGCGGTTTTCTGCCGGCGGTCTGGGTTCCCGATGAGCGGACGGAGCGGCTTCGCCGCTTCGTCACGCGGCGCAACCAGGTCGTGCGGCATCGCACGCGCGTGAAGAACGAGGTGCATGGATTCCTGCAGGCGCACCTCGTGCCGAAGTGCCCGCATGCCGATCTGTTCAACCGTCGGGGTCGCGCCTGGCTCGAGCGGCAGGTGCTTCCCGACGACGAGCGGGCCGCTATCGCTCGCCACATCCGCGAGATCGACCGCCTGGCCGAGGATCTGGCTGACCTCGATCGGGAGATCGCCCGGGAAGCGGTTGATGATGTGCAAGTCCGGCGTCTTCAGACGATCACCGGCGTCAATGCCATCGTCGCGAGCGGTATCATCGCCGCCGTCGGCGACATCCGGCGGTTCCGCGAACCGCAGAAGCTGGTGAGCTACTTCGGCCTCAATCCTCGTGTGCGTCAATCCGGTCTTGGCTTGGCGCAATATGGCCGGATCAGCAAACATGGGCGTTCCCATGCCCGCGCCATGCTGGTCGAGGCCGCCTGGGCGGCGGCGAAGGCGCCCGGACCGCTCAGGGCTTTCTTCCTGCGCATCCGCAACAAGCGCGGCCATCAGGTCGCAGCCGTGGCGCTCGCCCGCAAGCTCGCCGTGTTGATCTGGCATCTGCTGACAAAGGAGCAGGACTACTTCTGGGCTCGCCGGCGCTGGTGGCGGCAAAGCAGAGGCAGCTCGCTCTCAAGGCTGGCGCGCCGGGCGAGCGCGGTGTCGGTCGCCGCGGTTCGGCTTACGCCTACAACGTGAAGGAGTTGCGAAACAGCGAGAAAGCCGCGGCCGAGAATGCCGAACGTGCCTACGAGCTGATGGTTCGGCATTGGCGGTCACTAGGGCCGAAGCGGCGCACGGACGCCACAAACGAGGAACGACTATAACGGCTGCGCGGCGGCGCTCTCATCCTCTCACGCCGCTCTTTGCCACGTGGTCGTCCGTGCCAGGCGAACATAACATAAGCAAATATCCCGGTGCGACAGTCATCGCCCCGGTCCACTCCAGAAAGGCGCCGTGCTCGACGCAGTCAAGGCGTGGCCTGGAAACCTCGCAGCCGGCCATGGCGCCATCGCACCGGCCAGCCTTGACTGCGTCTCGACACGCTCGCATGGGAAATCCTGTGGGCCGGGACGAAGAAACACGCTCACCTGAGCCGAACAAATAAACGCACAGGAGTCGAGAAAGCCGAAATCACGCTTGTCGATGTCATCCGTGGTGTAGATGATCCGGCGCACGCTTTCGGGGAAGGCGAAGAACGGCACCACGTGTTGCCAGTTGCGCCGCCAGCTCTGGGTGATCGCCGGATACCGCTGGCCCCAGTAGCCGGCTTCGAATTCCTCCAGGGCCTTCATGCCGGCTTCGGCATCCTTTGCCCGGTAGATCGCGCGCAGCGCCGGCACGACCGGCTTGCGATCCTTCCACGACACGAACTCCAGCGAATGGCGGATCAGATGCACGATGCAGGTTTGGACCACGGTCTGGGGGAAGACGGCGTTGATCGCCTCGGGGAAGCCCTTCAGGCCGTCGACGACGGCGATCAAGACGTCGGCGACGCCACGGCTCTTCAGCTCGTTCATGACGCGCAGCCAGAACTTGGCGCCCTCGGTCTGCTCGATCCAAATGCCGAGGATCTCCTTCGTGCCGTCCGGCAGGATGCCGAGCGCGATGTAGACGGCCTTGTTGCGCACGAAGCCCTCGTCCCTGATCTTGACCCGGATCGCATCGAAGAAGACGAGCGGATAGATCGCATCCAGCGGGCGGTTCTGCCACTCGGCCACTTCCTCCAGGACGGCGTCGGTGACGGCCGAGATCAGTTCCGGCGACACGTCGATGCCGTAGAGCTCCTCCAGATGGCCGCGGATCTCGCGCACCGTCATGCCGCGCGCCTACATGGAGATGATCTTGTCGTCGAAATCGGGAAAGCGGCGCTGGTATTTGGCGATCAGCTTCGGATCGAAGATCCCGGCCCGGTCGCGCGGGATCGACAGCGTCATCTTCGACGTGCCCGTCAGAACCGACTTCCTCGAATGGCCGTTGCGGCGATTGGCGCTGCCGTCGGTGCGGTCGTCCTCGAGGTGCTCGTCGAGTTCAGCGTTCAGAATCCGTTCCGAAAGCGCCTCAGGTCGTCGAGCAATCCGTCCTTGGCAAACACCTCATTCGGATCGCGGCCGGCAAGCAGTTGGTCCAGAAGTTCCTTCTCGATAGCCATGTGATGATTCTCTCCTTTCCATCATCATGGCCTCGCGCACAGAATTCCTGACAGTCCCGTGGACGATGTGCCGACCGGTCCGAGAGAGCCTAGATCGACGGTGCTCTTGCCCGAGGAGGAGGCCGTCATCGTCCCCTTCCGGCGCTACACTCTGTTGCCACTCGATGACTGCCTCTACGCCTTACAAGCGACGATCCCACACGACGCGCTCGTCACTGCATCGCTGCCTGCAGCGCCACGGCATCAGCCGCCTGCGGACGTAGAAGGTGACAAGCCGGCGAAGAAGAAGTTCAAGAGCCATCCGATCGGCTACTTCCACATCGACGTCGCCGAGGTGCGCACCGAACAGGGCAAGCTGCACATGTTCGTCGCCATTGATCGCACCTCGAAGTTCCCCTTCGTGGAAACGGCCACCACCGCCATATCGAGAGACTTCCTGCTGCGCCTGATCGCGGCCGTTCCCTACAAGATCCACGCCGTCCTCACCGACAACGTCCTAAGCGCGGAACGAAATGGAGCCTGCAGTCAAGGTCTCTCTGTTCGTCAGCATGCCCTTGCTGCGTGACGTTGGTCAAGTCGTCGAACCAGGCGGCTTCCACCGGCAAGGGAAAAGGTCTCGTCCATAGCAAACACAGGGTCCGCACGAAGGCGGGTCCTCACCGTCCTCAACACGAGCTTCTGATCCAGGCGGAAGACCCGAACATTATCTACAGGGTCATCGAATCGATGCCCTCACGGCCCTAGCTGACAGAGGTTCTTCCACCTGGCACCCGCCCTTCAACGAAGGGCCGGTAGTCGGAACCACCTTTGACGACAGCGTGCACGACGCGGGCCATCTTGGCGGTAATAGCGGTCATTGCCTTGCGGCGTAGATCGGGATTGTCGCGATCCCGCGCAATGTAGCGTTCGAACTTATGACGGAAGCCATTCTCCCGCTGGCGGATGGCGACTTGTCCGGCGATCCACAGGGTGCGGCGCAGCCGAGCATTGCCGAATTTGGAAAGGCGGGTCTGGCCCCGATATTGGCCTGACTGCTGTGTCGAGAGGTTCAGCCCGCAGAACTTTGACGGCAGCTACAGTTCGGTGTGGCGGCATGCTCAGAGTTGGGCGGCGGATCGCGGCAGCGCCGAGGCCCACATTCCGCTGAGTTTTGCACCTGGCGAGGCCTACCGGTTCGACTGGAGTCACGAGATCGTCCTGCTCGACGGCGTGACAGTGACAGTGAAGGTCGCGCACATGCGGCTCTGCCACCAGCCGCATGTATTCGTGAGGGCGTATCCGTGCGAGACGCAGGAGATGGTGTTCGACGCGCATGATCCGGCGCCGGGCACGATCCTTTCCATTCCCCGGCGCTGAAGCTAGCTCACGAGCCGGTCGCCGACTGCGCCCGCTATGACAGTCTCAGGAGGACAAACAGCCGTGGAACGCACCGAGGTAATGGAACTGATGGGAGCGCTGAAGCTCTACGGAATGCGCAGCGCCTATGACGAGATCATGGGCGCGTCGCCATCAAGCGACAGCACGAGCCGCCCAGGATTGTCGGTGATCTCTTGCAGGCCGAGATATCGGAGAAGTAGGCCCGCTCCATCAAATACCAGCTCGCCGTCGCCAAGTTGCCGCTGGCCAAGGACTTCGACTTCGCCGGCACGCCGGTCAACGAACCCCGGATGCGCGATCTCGCCGGCGGCGTCTTCGTCGCCGATCATCGCAACGTCGTTCCTGGTCGGCGGAACAGGCACAGGAAAGTCGCATCTGGCGATCGCCATCGCCCGCTCACTCATCCGCAACGCCGCGCGAGGCCGCTTCTTCAACGTCGTCGACCTGTTCAACAGGCTGGAGGCCGAGACCCGCTCCGGCCGCCAGGGCCGCATTGCCGATCACCTGACCCGGCTAGACTTCGTCGTGCTCGATGAGCTCGGCTATCTGCCCTTCGCCCAGGCCGCCGGGCAGTTGCTCTTCCATCTCATCTCGAAACTCTACGAGCGCACCTCGATCCTCATCACTACCAATCTCGCCTTCGGTGAATGGCCGAGCGTCTTCGTCGACGCCAAGATGACCAGCGCGTTGCTCGATCGCCTCACTCACCATTGCGAGATCGTCGAAACCGGAAATGAGTCCTGGCGCTTCAAGAGCCGCTCTCAAACTGAAGCCGAAAGCCAATCAGCCGCGCCCGATCAGGCTGTGCAACCCCAACCAGCTCCGCCTGATCGGGCGCTCACCGCAGCTCGCTGCGCGCCTCGGTGGATAGGTGCCCAACATCGAGATCAATAATCAGCTCGAATGCCTGCCCAAGGTAGCGCATCTCTACCTGGCGCATGCACCTGGCCTTCCCGGAAACACCCAGAAGGCGCTCCGCCTCACGCTGGAGCTGAACGTAAGCCTGTTCAGCTGCCGTATCGTCGAGCTCGTCCAGTCGTGCGACGAAGGCTGATGCGACAGCTACTGACTTTTCGGCCAGAAGCAGACCCACGGCACTGAAAACGCCCGCTGCTGCAGGAACATATATGCGGCCGATCTCCAAGCTTCGCGCGATGGACGCCCCATGCACGCCGCCATTGCCTCCACAGGTTGTCCTCGGTTAGAGCCAGGCGACTGATACGTGTTTTGGACTTTAGGCTGCCATGTGGACGATGCCAATTGTATCTGTGTAGCCAGACAGGCAGTTCGGCGGCACGGTGATCGGATGTCGGATGCGATGGCATAAGCCCATTCGCGCAATGCTGTCTGGATGAAGCGCTCGGCCTTGCCATTGGTCTTGGGCGTATAGGGTCTTGTCCTGACGTGCTTGAGGCCGAGATCGCGGCAGGCCTTGGCGAAGGCCTTTGATTTGTAGCAGGAGCCGTAGCACCTACGGAATGAAGGAGCCGCGGCGACCGAGAGAGCGGTGCGCGCAGCTCGCTGCAGGCGCGCACCGCTGTCGAGGCGGCCATGGCCAGTCAAAGTTTCTCTAGAATGTGGAATGTTCACAGCCCATTCCGGAGAGACCGACCATGACCACTTCAGATTCTACACCCGCCGCCGCGGTGCTGGTAGCGATCGACATTGCCAAGGTGCGCAATGAAGTTCTGATCGAAGCACCGGGCCACAAGCGCCGGCGTCGCCTTTTGGTCCTCAACACCCGGTGTTGAGCACGACCATATGATCGAAGTGCTGCAGGCGTACGGCCGCCCTGTGGTCTGCGCCTTTGAAGCGACCGGGAACTATCACCGGCCGATAGCATGGCGCCTGGCTGAAGCGGGTTTCGAGGTGCGGCTGGTGGCGTCGCTGGCGCTGGCCCGAACACGAGAAGCGTTGCACAACAGCTGGGACAAGAACGATCCAAAGGATGCCCAGGTGATGCTGCACATGCTCAGGATCCAGGCGACGCAGGTCTACCATGATCCGCCGCGCGCCGGCATCACGACGTGCAGGAACTGTCGAAGACCCATGAAGCGATCGCCAAGGGCCAAGACCGAGATCCAGCACCGTATCCTGACGCACTACCTGCCACTGTATTTTCCCGAGATCGATCGATTCCGGGGGAACAGCCGCAGCGATTGGTTCTTCGCCTTCCTTCATGCCTTTCCGACGCCAGCAAGCATCACGGACAAAGGAGGAGTTTGTGACAGCAGCGTGGGATGTCGTCGGCCGCAAGGTCAGCAAGACACAGATTCTAATGGATATTTACGAGACGGCGCGCTCATCGATCGGACTGCCGCTGCCGCTTGATGTCCCTGCCATTCGCATGTTCCGGATGGTCATTGACGAAGCACGCAGCCTGATCCGGCAGCGCAATGAGATCGAAGCGCAGGCCGACGAGCTGTTGCGGCACAGCCAGGATTATCAGCTCCTGCGACAAATCCCGGGCATTGGACCGATCAACGCATTGACCATCATTGCCGAAGCCGGCGATCTTCGCCGTTTCACCCATCATCGCCAGTTTCTAAAGTTCTGCGGGCTGAACCTCTCGACACAGCAGTCAGGCCAATATCGGGGCCAGACCCGCCTTTCCAAATTCGGCAATGCTCGGCTGCGCCGCACCCTGTGGATCGCCGGACAAGTCGCCATCCGCCAGCGGGAGAATGGCTTCCGTCATAAGTTCGAACGCTACATTGCGCGGGATCGCGACAATCCCGATCTACGCCGCAAGGCAATGACCGCTATTACCGCCAAGATGGCCCGCGTCGTGCACGCTGTCGTCAAAGGTGGTTCCGACTACCGGCCCTTCGTTGAAGGGCGGGTGCCAGGTGGAAGAACCTCTGTCAGCTAGGGCCGTGAGGGCATCGATTCGATGACCCTGTAGATAATGTTCGGGTCTTCCGCCTGGATCAGAAGCTCGTGTTGAGGACGGTGAGGGCCCGCCTTCGTGCGGACCCTGTGTTTGCTATGGACGAGACCTTTTCCCTTGCCGGTGGAAGCCGCCTGGTTCGACGACTTGACCAACGTCACGCAGCAAGGGCATGCTGACGAACAGAGAGACCTTGACTGCAGGCTCCATTTCGTTCCGCGCTTAGGACGTTGTCGGTCATGACGCGGGCTATTGTGACGCCGAGGCTGGCGTAGCAGGCCACCGCCGCCTTGAGGAAGGCGATGGCGCGTTCTTCTTTCTCGTCGGGCAGGATTTGCGAGAAGGCGATGCGGGACGCGTCGTCGATGCAGACGTGGACGAACTCCCAGCCGGCGCCGCGCGACTTGCCTTTTTGCGGCTCGCCGGTGATGCGATGGCCGACTTGGCTGAAGCGGCCGAGCTTCTTTGATGTCGATATGGATCATCTCGCCTGGGTTCTCCCGCTCGTAGCGCCGGACCGGTTCGGCCGGCTCGCTATCGCTTAGCCGCGACAGCCCGGCACGCTTGAGAACCCGGCTGACGGTGGCGGGCGAGACGCCGACCTCATGGGCGATGTGCTTGCCGGTCCAACGTTGCCGCCGCAGCGCCATGATGCGCTCGGCGATCAACGCAGCGGTGGCCTGTGACATATGGGCGGGCCGCGAGGAACGGTCGATCATGCCGGCCCGCCCTTCAGCCTTATAGCGCTCGACCCAGCGCGCCACGATCTTGGCCGACGCCATAGACCCGCGCCGCATGGGCTTTGGAAAAAGCGCCCTCTATCACCGACAGCGCCATCTCCTCTCGACGCAGCGGTGTGAGACGGGCATTCTTGTGGATGTTCATTCGGACCCTCCGATAGATGCTGAAGCGTGGTAACTCCAGTCTCCTCGGTCCGGTCCGAATGGACAACCTCCCGAAAGCTCACAGCTAGCAAGAGTCTTTGGTGATGCTCGGATGCCGAGTCCACCACCACTGAGAGCCCAATAGACATTATTGTGGTGGGCGTTTGAATTGGCACTAGATATGGACCCACGAGAACTTGGAACGTTGAATACGACGGTCGCCTCTCATGCGGAGACACCTATGTTCGGAAGAAGACACACGAATGGTCAAGTGTTCCGGTAGCGCGGCGCGAAACACAGTGTCCGCCACTTGCTCGGACAACTTCTTCGGTGGCATGCGGATTGCAAGGGGGATGGTGAAGCGAAGGTCAGCGCATCACAACCTCGCCGTTCTGTTAATTGCTCCGCCTCAAGTGCAAATAGGCGTTCTCAACGTGTAAATTCTTTATGAAACTTGGCTTGTTGGAGCTACGCGGTATCGAAACCGGTAGAACAGTGCACCAGCAAAATGGAGTGGCTTCTTAACTGTTAAGCAGGCGCGTTGTTGATCGAGCTGCAGCAGGAGTTTGACGTCTCCTAATTCCATCTGCCAGCACATGGCCCTGGCTTCGCTTGAGACTATTGTGGGTAACAAGGCTCGCCCCGAGGTAGAAAAGCAGCCGTAGACTTTATTCGAAAAGAAGCGGATATATTGGAGTATACCTCAGTGCGAGCCATATCTGAACTCGCCGAATTCGTTAGCAGCTATCCAGCAAGTGCACTGCCTGCGGCGACACGGCGTACAATTTCGTTGCTCATTTTAGATCTTATCGGTGCCACGGCTGCGGGCCTGCGATCGCCGTTAGCTGATGCGGCCAGAAAATCAGCACTGGAAGCCTATGGCGAGGGCCTGATCAGCATTTGGGTGACCGAGGATCGTTCTAGTGTGGTCGGCGCCGCGATGGCGAACAGCGCTGCGGCAAGCGCGCTGGATATCGACGACGGTCATCGTGGCGCAGCAGGCCACGCGGGTGCCGGCGTTATTCCCGCCGCCTTGGCAGTGGCTCAGGCTGTTGACGCGTCGGTCTCCGAGACCATGGTTGCAATTGCGCTCGGATATGAAATCGCCCTCCGAATCGCGAGCTCTCGGCCGGTTGCGGCAATCGATACGTATGCAACTGGACGCTGGGTCGGCTACGGGGCTGCGGCTGCAGCTAGCCGTCTCTTGGGTTTGAGTGCCACGGAAACCGCTCATGCGTTAGGTATTGCCGGATCCGAAGGACCAATCGTCTTCCTGACCACAACCTCGAAATTCGAGGGTAGCACGATCAAGGAAGGGATTCCGCCCGCCGTGGTTGCAGGTATCACCGCCGCCTATCGCGCGCGGGCAGCCGCAACTGGACCTCTCAATCTTCTCGATGACGACGATCGTTTCACCCGCCATCTCCTGACCCAAAATCTTGGGTCTTCATGGGAAATTCAAAAATGCTATCTTAAGCCGTATGCATGCTGTCGCTATATCCACGCAGCTATCGATGCGATACTAGCCATGCGTCGCGATGGGCAAGAGATCCGCAAGCTGCGCATAGAAACTTTCCCACAAGCGCTGCGCCTAGCAAACGAGCGCGCCCCCAGCACCTTGGAGGGGGCTCAATACAGCTTCTATTTTAGTTGCGCACTGGCCGCTTTGTACGGGCGGGAAGCCCTACGGCCTGTTCAACCTGAACGTCTCACTGACGTACGCATCATTGAGTTGGCCGGGCGTATTGAGCTTGAAGCGTCCTCCGATTTCGCTTCGGCGTTTCCAGCCGAAACGCCAGCCCGCGTTGTCATGGATCAAGGGAAAGGGCCGGAAGAAATGATTGTACGACACCCACTTGGGGATGTCCTGCGCCCTTTATCGGCCGATCAGATTTGGGAGAAATTCAAGGGCCTCAGCAGAGAGAACGTTCACCCGCGGTGGCAGGACGAGATCCTCTCGGCAATAGGCAACCTCGAAGCAGCAGGCCTTGGGCCTCTTCTGGCTGCTCTCTCTCGACGGGGCAGGCGATATGCCGAAGATGACGCCGCGATTCTCCTGAGCTAGGAAGGGGCAGGTACTTGCTGTGCGGGCGAAATTTCATGGGCATGGCTTGCAGGTTTCCAGCTTCAATTTCCGCAACGGATCTGCCGATGAGTTGGTGCTGTCACTCTTCGTGAGCGGGCCGGATACCACCACCTTACCGATAAAGATGTGGTCGGGAATTCGGGAAGAGATCACGCCTACAATCGCTGCCGTTTCAAGTCTGCTGATCGCGTTGACAGTCGTTATGTATGCCGGCGTAGAGGTGGTCCGCCAGACGGGTGAACGGCGAAACAAATACAATGAGCTAGTCAACGATGAAGGAGCTTAAGACGGTGAGTGAGCCTGCGAATAACGGCATGGATTTCCCGGCGGAGGAGTATCGGGAGCGCCTACGGCGTACGCAAGAAGAGATGGCTAAGTATGATCTTCCCGTCTTACTGCTGCACCAACCAGAAAACATCAATTATCTAAGTGGCCTCGATCAAATTGGCTATTTCTCCTATCACGCTTTAGCAGTACCCAGCCGCGGCGACCCGGTGCTGATCGTGCGCGACATGGAAGTCCCCACGGCGCACAGCACCTCATGGGTCAAAAACCATGTGGTCTATGCAGATGCCGCTGATCCGCTCCCCGTTTGGCTCGACACGGCGCGAAGAGCCCTTGAAGGTCTTGGGTTGGCAGGCGGGCGCATCGGTCTGGATGAGCACTCATGGTTCTTGACGGTGGAGCGCTGGAAGATGCTGCAGGCGCTGCTGCCGAAGGCAACTCTGGTTGGAGAGCCCCGTATTGTCGACCACCTGCGCCTGATCAAATCGCCGCGGGAACTAGAACATCTGCGCGGCGCTGCGCGGCTAGTTGAAGTGGGTCTGCGGGCCGGCATCGAGGCTATCGCGCCTGGAGTCGCGGAGCGAGAACTCGCCGAGGCTGTGTCTAGCGCATTGGTGAAGGCGGGGGCAGCGTCGCTCGGCGGTATCATCACCTCCGGCGATCGAACAAGTCTCATACATGGAGGACTTTCGGACCGGCGCCTGGAACGTGGCGATCCTGTCTACTTTGAGCAAAACGGGGTCCACAAGAATTACTGGGCACGCTTGATGCGCACCGCTGTTGTCGGTCCGGCGAGCGCTGCGCAACAGCGTATCGCCGACACGATCATCCGCATCCAAGACGAGGCGATCGCATTGATGCGGCCGGGCACACCGGCCAGCGTGGTCGACCGAGCTTGCCGCGAGCCGCTTCTGGCATCTGGACTGCGCGAAACCTATACGAATCGTGCCGGCTATTCGCTTGGTCTTAATCATCGCCCGTCGGCCGGCGAATTTATCCGCGAATTCGTGCCTGGCGTCGAATGGGTCTTAGAGCCGGGAATGGTGTTTCATATGCTGATGATGGCAGCGGGGATGGGCTTCAGCGAGACGGTGCTGGTGACGGAAAAAGGCCCGGAACGCCTGACCACCATGGAGCGCAAGCTCTTCTCGCGTATATAAGCACTCCATTCAAGATGGCAAAGCACATGCGACCAGTCGTAGGCATCGTCAGCTACTTTTCGATGAAAGCCGGCGGATTTCCCATGAACCGCGCCGCGTGCGGGGCGCTCCAACTTTTGAGAAGCAGGAGCCAATCAAACAACAAATCGATTTCAACCGAGGTCCGGCCAGCGCGGTTCGGGTGGTTTGGATCACGAGGGGACCTCCCCAGTCACGCTGAGAGCGACCATGTCGTCAATCGCGGCCAAAATCGGCTACATGGTGCAGACGCTCAAGGACTGGGTGAGGAGGGGCGGATGTGGACAGCGATGTGCTTACCCCACGCGCGGGTGCGGAGAAGCTCGCGGAGGGCGGATAACCGCCAGTTTCGGCAAGCCAATGAGATCTTGCCTAAGGCTTCCGCTTACGGGCTCGAACGCCATTCAAACGCTGATTGCCTTTGTCGACCATCAAGCCGGCGGAGATTGCCAAAAGCGACAAGCCGCGCCTGCCCGCTGGATCACGCCAACCGCCAGCGCCGGCGCCTGAATTTGGGTGTCGGATATGCGGCGATCTGAGCCGGCTTTCTCTATGTCGCCTTCGTCACCGACGCTGCACCCGGCGGTCGCGACTCGACGGGCGTCAGCCTTGGGGAATGCCGACTCCGAAGTACCGCGTGTAGGCGATGTCGAGCATGCGATTAACCAAACTAGGAAAGCTGTGTCCGGCGGCCCTCGCGACCAGGGGATAAAAGCTGTTCGCGCCGAGCGCCGGCATGGAGTTGATCTCCAACACAAAAGGCCGGCCGGACCGGTCGATCCGGAGGTCAACGCGGGCATAGTCCCGGCATTGGCAGGCACGGAAGGTCGCAACCGAAATATCCCGCAGCGCCGTCGCAAGCTTACTATCGATTCGCGCCGGGCAAATGGTCTGCGGCGCCGCGACAGCCATGTGCTGCTTGTCTTCCCAAGTCACAAGACGCGTTTCACGGTCGCCGAAGTCCAGCTCAATCAGAGGCAGCACCTCGGGTTCTCCATTTCCCAGCAGTGCGACGTATATTTCTCGCCCCTCAATGTATTCTTCCACGAGGACATCCTGTTCATATTGCGTGACAATACCTTCCACGGCGCGTCTCAACTCAGCAGGTTCATGCACGAGCTGCAATCCGCAGCTGAGGGATTCGTGGCGCGGCTTCACTACCACTGGGAATCGAATACCTTCGGTGCTCTCAGTGCCGGTACGCATCACGCGGAAGTTCGGTGTCGGCACACCGCGATCCCGGATGAGTCTTTTGGTGATAGCTTTGTCGAGCGCCACCCCATGCCCGAGCGGGCTCGATCCAGTGTATGGGACGCCGGCCATCTCGAGCATAGCCGGAACGTGCGTGAGACGGCACTCGCCTTGTATTCCGGCGGCCATGTTGAAGACCATTCCGGAGGGGCGGGCTTGCGGATCAGGTGGCATGAACCGCTCGAGCGTGGCGAGTAGTCCTTTATCGCCTTCGCACAGCAGTGTCTCGTGGCCGCGCCCTTGCAGCGCCGCCACCATCCGTTCCACCATCTCGCGGCCGTATTCCTCCTGACAAGGGTGACCGAACCGGTTGATCACGCCCGTATGATCATGATTCCACACGACGGCTACTCGCATGACCTACTCCTTCGATGTCTTTATGTTGCATTTAACCGTTCAGATTAGCTGATCGAGGTGAACAGCTATGTCCGGCACTTGGTGCCTTCATCGTTTCCATGCAATCGGCGTGCCACCAAAACCTGTGCGAGAAAGAGGGAAAACCGTGTGGTTCGCGTAGCATTGGCGGAATACGTGTACCTCAGCGTGTCGGCTTGCGAACACAGGCGTTTTCATCGGACGTGAGTGAACGCGAGACACATGGAACATTGAATGGCCGCGTTCGTCTATCATGCCACTCGAACGTATGGTCGCGATGAAACTCCCGATTGCGATGTCACCCACGGAGCCGGCATCTGCGGATCGCCTATATGGAATAACAGGCGCCGCGAAGCTGTTTCACTTCGCCGCGGCGTCGCTGCACGCTAAGTTCGCCGGGGCAGACCACTAATGGATACACGGAGTGTTAGCCTAGTGCACTGCGCAGATGGTTCCTGCGATCGCATTGCAGGTCGTCGCGCAGAGGGGCGACCGCTTGAGTGGGTTCAACTAGTTCACTCGAAGCTGCCATGTCATGGCCATCGACGAGTTCGTCATGGTTCAGGCTTCGACCGCGCTGTCCTGTGTCTGAGAGGTCTTCCCTTAGGTATTGCTTTCTAGCCGATGCATGAGTGAAGAACTGGCCAGAAAGAGACATGCGGGCGAGATCGGCACGAAGCTGCAGCAGGTTGAGTTCTAATTTTGCAGGGCAAATCGATTGCAGAGGCGAACCCAACGATAGGTGACGGAAGTTACCTACTTTCGTCACTGGTCGGACCTTGGGGGGGTGAAGGCGAATCAGGTCAGGCGGCTGAAAGAACTTGACCGAGAACGCCGGCTCCGACCTGACGCCGGACAAGATGATCCTGGCGGAAGCTGCGCGGGGAAACTTCCAGGCGCCGCCCGTCGCCGTGCGTGCGTGTTGGATATTGTTGCTGAACTTGGAGTTCCCCAATGACGGGGGCGCCGGGTGCTTATAAATCCATGGACCGAGGTTCCGATGAAGTGGCTTTGACCGCCGACATCATCGTGCTCGCCCGCCAATATGGCCGCTACACCTATCGCGCGTCGCCGTGATGCTGCTCTGCGTCTGGAGGTGACCTCAAACGGATCTGGCGGCGTGAGGGGCTGAAGGTTCTCAGAAGCACCCAGACGTGGCCGTCTCTCTGTGACTCAATGACGATCTGTCCATCCGGCTTCGGCTGGAGTATCCTAAAATGTCTGGTCCTCCGACTCGTCGAGGATCGAACCAGCAGTGGAAGGTAATGCGCATGCTCAATGTGATCGATGAGTTCACAAGGCACCGTCGTCAGAGAGCGTGTCACCACTTGAAGGCCGTCGACGTGATCGACTTCTCTCCGATCTGTTCATCCTCCGGCATTCCCGGCCCACGTTCGATCCAATGACGCCCAGAGTTCATGACCAGGCGTCGCGTGATGGCGCCGCTGTCGGGGTCAAAACCGCCTACATTATGCCCGGCACTCCTGGGAAATCGCTATTGCGAGAGCTTCAACTCGAAGGTTCGTGACGAACTGCTCGAGGGCGAATTCTTCTAGGAATCCCGGATCTGAATCGAAGAATGTCGCCAACACAACAAGACCCGGACCAGCTACGCCGGCCACCCGTACGCAAAGACCAAGCATGCACCAACGTTCAACATGGATCACCCGATAGGGGCAGGCCAGCTTCGCCTGGCGGTGCGGAGACGTAGCAGGACGCGTAAATATAGCCGGTCGTGCGCTCTAGGCGGTCTTCCATGCCGAGTTTGCTCATAGCCTTCAAGATTGCGCGCCGTTCCACTAGTGTGGAGAAGCGGCGCTGGCGCTGTCTGAACTGGTCTAGGTGCTTAGTTTCTAACCCGAAGCCCCGAAGGGCCGCGGCGATGTCGTCATAACTGAAGGGATGCATTACGAAGGCGACGACCCACGGGCGTGACGTCGCCGAGGCGTCATACACGCGCGCAAAGGTTCGCTCGGTGGCGTAGCCCACACAGCCTGTGCTGATGAGGATGTCCGCATCCTCGAGGGCGCATCGTTCCTTGACGCTCAAATCACGTGTTTCCAAGTCTGCCGTTACTCCAACCTCCAGCAGGCCCAGGGTCTGCGCATACCTGACAGCCCGGAATGATGGATCCACGCCGACGAACTGGATATCGTCGCGGAGACCGCGATCCCGAAAGAAAGCGCGATGCTCTAACTCCTGTCGTCCCGAGAGCGATCCTCCGGATTTCAGATAGGCAGCATACAAATCGTCGAGATCGAGATCGGTGCGCAGTAAAGCAGCGTTGATGCCATAGGAGCAACCGACGTCGATTATTTTCAAACTAGTCTTGTTTCGAACACGTCGATACTCGGCGAATATCCTTTCAAAGACCGGTTTGGCCCGATCTGAAATCACATAATCTAAGGCCAGATGCGCGCGAAAATAGGCGTGCGGCCACCTGCGATTATACGCTGCCGTGAAATCATGCTTGTTTCCCTGAATGTTGCCGCGCATTGCACCTGCTGGCGCCATTGTCCACCTCACTGATCTCTGGCCTTGCCGTCGCAGCAAATGATTCGGACGGTTCTGCCTGAAGCGGAGAGGAGCAGCGAGCGAATCCTGGTGACTGTGGATTTACCGATCCCTCCGTTCCCACAGGATACGTTCTGAGACTGACCTGACATGCTGATTTCCTTCTACTCGTCGATGTTCGCAGGTGTCCACGATATGAAGATCGGCGGCAGCCCTGCCGCCTCGCGACAAACGAGCTTCAAAAGTCGTGCCAACCGGGCAGAAGGGCACAGAAAAGACCGTTCTGGCTGCCGATCAAAGCGTCAAATGAGAGTGCAGCAGAAAGCCCAGCACAAAAACACAGTGTCTCGTATTCGACAAAGCCGACAATAGCTGATCGCGCAGCTGATCGCGCCGCGGAACCCAGATGGTTTACGACCGCCGCGATCTTAGCGAGGCGCATCGATCTCGCCCAGAGTCTGGCCCAGGCAAATACCCAAAGCTACTGGTCCAAGAAGATTGTGCGACCGCATCCTTATACCGACCACCGCGCAACGGTCAGAAGCATGTGAAGCACATCATCGCCAAGCGCTCTGTCAGCTATGCGCTCTATCGCGATCCATCGCACAGAAACGTGGTGTAGGGGTTGCCCCCGAAGAGGGGAGCTCCGAAAGACGCGACGGAATTGAGGGTCCCAGTTTCAGGCCGAGCTCAGGCTCACGGGCCTTGCCCTGCTGTGCCGCAACATCACCGAGAAACCCACAATTCAGTCGTGTAACGGTTCCTTGAAATGAATTTACAGAACCTTTGCGCCTGCAAATAGCTGACCGTGCTACTTACCACATGTCCGGGGTCGCACGGCTACAAAAGCTGATGCCTGTTAAGCTCGGACCACAGCACAGCACGCAATGGAGGTCAACGCCGATGGCAAAAAGAGCGCTTATTCTGATTGAAGGCCATTCAAGGGACACGGGCCTGCGATACACGAAAGCGGCCCAGCGTCTTGGCCTTCATCCAATTACCCTGTCGACCGATCCAGCTCAGTACGATTATCTTGCGGAGGAAAAGCTTGAGGCCACCCGAGTCGATACCGAAAATCTTGATGCGCTGATCCGCGAATGTTCCCGGTTAAGTGAGACGTATGACATTGCTGGCATTACGGGCTTTGCGGGCAATGACGAGTCGGTCTCTGCGACAGTTGGCAAGCTCTGCCAGCACTTCGATCTACCGGGGCCGAACCCCGTATCGATTGAACGATGCTGCGACAAATACACTCAACGTCAGCTCCTCGCGGAGGCCGACGTTCCAATACCTGCTTATCACTTGGCAGCGAATGCGACGGAGGTTGAAAGCTTTGCAGTGGAGATCGGGCTGCCGGTGGTTATTAAGCCAGCCGTGGGCAGCGGCAGCATCGGTGTCCGATTGTGCCGCAATGTGGAAGAGCTGGCCGAACATACGACCTATCTGTTGGGCGGGGATCCCACGCGGTCTTCCCCGATACTGGTCGAAGAATTCGCACAAGGCCCCTATTATTGCGCTCATATGATGGGAAACGAGGTCATTGGAATTGTCGCCTCTGACTTTGGCCCGCCACCGCATTTCGTCTTCCATCAGTGCATCTGCCCAGCCCCGCTGAGTGATGACCAGCACAAGCGTATCGCCGATCTTTCGTTGAGCTGTTTGCGGGCTCTCGACCTTGGCTGGGGGCCAACGAATATTGAATTCCGGTGGACAAAGCGTGGCCCAGTCGTCATCGAAGTAAATCCGCGTCTTTCCGGCGGTCCTCTCTCGGTTCAGCTGGCTTACGGCATCGATCTCACCAGCGAGCACATCAAACTTGTCATCGGCGACGAATGGAATTTGCACAGAAGCCATTCGAATGTTGCGGCGTGGCGGGCCCTACTTCCTGATCGCGATGGCATCCTCGATTGGATCGACGGAGACAGTCGCGCGGCTGCTATACCCGGTGTCGCCGAGGTTAAGTTGTACGTCAAACCCAAGACGCTGATCGTAAGGAAGGGAGATTACCGAGACTCTATCGGATATGTAATGGCCGTTTCACCCTGCCGTGCTGGGACCGAGGCGATACTTCAGAGTGCCGTCGACTTGATCCATTGGTCTATTACGCCTTCTCCGACCCCTGATGGAGATTAGAATCTGCGTCCCTTCCCCCCTGGAGCGGCGCAGCTAGCGCCAGCTGACAGACGTTCTCGCCGAATAGTTGGACAATTCACAGCAGGTGAGCGACGGGGTCTATAATGGGGTCGCCGCCTCGATAAGATTAGCCGCATGTCGCTAGCCATTCGGAACTGTATTCGTCTCATTGATCCGAGCAGTCGGGAGGTGATGCGATGGCAGGTAGGGTGGCGGACGAAGGTGGCGCTGAGCGATGAGGAGCGCTTTCTCGAAGCCCAGGTTCGACGGTACAAGGCGGCGCCCTCGCTCTCGGACCAGCGCCGGATGATCCTGTTCTGCGCCGAGGGTCTTCAGAGCAAGGACGTCGCCGAGCGGCTCGGGGTGCATGAAGACACGGTGGGCAAATGGCGCAGGCGTTTCGTGCAGGACTGGATCGAAGGGCCCACTGATGAGTATCGCCCTGGACGCCCGCGCCACTCTGTCGGACACACAGGTGGCCGAGGTGATCGAGCGCGCGCTGAACACCACGCTGAAGGACGCCACCCACGTCGATCCGTTCTATGGCTGCGGCGACATCCTGTCGCATACCACATCCGCCGGATCTGGACCGCCTTCGGCCTGCAGCCGCACCGGAGCGAGGCGTTCAAACTCTCTGTATCGCAGCAAAACCCGCCGAGGCTCTAACGGCAGCCGGATGAAACTTCAGTGGCATGTATGGACGGCCTCCGCGTGGCAAGGGCTTTCTGACATTGATGACAGGTTGGTCGGGTGCAGGCATGTATTCGGCCTTTGAGTGCGGCCTGTTCATGCCGCTGGCCTTGATGAAGTCCGCGGATCGGATCCCAGACAGGTCAACGCGCTTTTTGAGCGGCACCCACTGAGCGGGTTTTTCCGATCCCGGTTCGACCGTCGGTCATCACACCATCAGCACCTCACCAACCTCTGCGCATCCTCTGCGACTACGTCACTACGCCGGTGAATCCGCGAAGCGCTTGCCCGTAGTCATCAACGCCCAGACGATCCGGGCCATCTTGTTTGCCAAGGCCACCGCAACGACGTTGTACGGCTTTTTCGCCAGAAGCTCGGCAGCCCAGCGAGTGGGTGCCGCTTTGCCCTTACGACAGAAGCGAAGCACGGCATGGGCTCCCACAACAAGAAGGCGACGGATGTAGGGATCGCCTTGCTTGCTGATCCGCCCGAGCCGATCCTTTCCTCCGGATGAGTTCTGTCGCGGCACCAGGCCAAGCCAAGCCGCGAGTTGCCGGCCGGATTTGAACAGGGAAGCATCTGTCACGGTCGCAACGATTGCGCTGGCGGTGATCGGACCGATGCCGGGGATCGTTTCGAAGCGACGGCTCAACTCGTGCGAACGATGCCAGATGTGAATCTGTCGGTCCAGCTCACCGACCTTCTCGTGCACCTCACGCAATTGCTGTACCAAAAGAAAGAGGGCCGATCGGGCAAGCGGGGGAATGAGGTCGTGCCCCTCGTCCTCAACCAACGCGACGAGCATGCTCAGCCCTGTAGCACCCTGACGAGTGATGATGCCCAACTCCGCCAAGTGGCCGCGCAAGGCGTTCACCAGCATTGTCCGCTGCCGGATCAAAAGCTCGCGGACGCGATGCAGCATCAACACGCTCTGCTGCTCCTCGCTCTTTGTCGGAACAAAGCGCATCGTCGGTCGCGTGACCGCCTCGCAGATTGCCTCGGCATCCGAAGCATCATTCTTCTGCCGCTCCACGTATGGCTTGACGTATGACGCAGGCATCAGGCGAACCTCATGCCCCAGAGCCGTGAGGACACGAGCCCAGTGATGGCTCGTTGCGCAGGCTTCGATGCCGATCAAGCACGCCGGCAAGGACGTAAAGAATGCGACTACATCGTCGCGACGCAACTTCCGGCGGACAACCACTGCGCCCTGCGCGTCAACGCCGTGCACCTGAAACACGTGCTTGGCGACATCCAGACCGATTGTGCTAACCTTCTCCATGGACGGCTCTCCCTCATGTGACTTTCGACAGCCACACTTTGGCACATTGCGATGCCGGGAGCGGAGGCCGTCCACCTCATCAGGTCAGTCCGACAGGTCAGTCCGACACCAGGGACGGTCGTCAACCGCGCAAACCGTGTCACCCTTGAATTGCTCGCGAAGTTTCTGCCGGGCGGCGAGCAACACCTCCATGATGTCACGTAGCTCCGGGATGTCGCCGGAAAGGTCCTGGATGCGATCCCCAAATTTGGCAGCGCCGACAATGCCAACCTGAGACCGAAGTTACGCAACAGGCCTCGAATGTCATTCTCAATTGCGATGGCCTTTTCCTGCAGCAACTTGCGGGCTGTCAACAGGCGCCCGACGTTCCTGCTCATCAGCGTCTTGACGTGCATCGGCCGGAACACAATTAACCCGCATCATCTGCGCGATGCCGCGCGCATCGTTGCGGTCGCTCTTGTTGACCTGCGCCTTGAGAAAGGCCTTCGCATGACGGGTTACGATGCAGATTGCAGGTAGTCCGGCTCCCGCCAGACCACTGAACAACCATTTGATAAGGGACCAGCTTCAAGCCCGATCCGGGCCAGATTCCAGGCGGGGTTCTTCAACGCCTCAACAAGATCGTTCGGATGGCTCGCAAGCTTCATCTCTCGGCAAATGCGGCCTCCTTCATCCACGATGCAGACGGCCGTCTCTTTCACCGAGACGTCCAGTCCGGGATAATGCCTCATGCTGCGCTTCCTTTCCTGATGCTTGTGGCTGTTCACGCAGACCACGTTTTATCATCAGCGCGAAGCAGCACCTCAAACACCCGTTCAAGACGTGGGACAAAGCCGAATACCCCATCTAAACACCTAGTTGAGTGTCCTGAACCTGCCAAACCAGTCGTGAACCAGATCGAGACGTCTCCCTGATCCCGTCATGTGGCCGCCCAAGCGCCACGGCGAAGAGAAACAAGTGACCCGTGGACGTCCGAAAAAGTGCAGGAGCACCTTGGGGACAACGACCCAATCAAAAAGGATCTCAGATGTCTTTCTGACTGGATAATTCGTCGACTAGGACCCGCATGTTTTCCGAATAATCCACCGGCGTGCTGATAAGATGGATACCGCCCGCCGCAAATGCCGCTTCGAGCGTCGGCGCGAGATCGTTGGGGCCTTCGATTCGTCTGCCTTCGATGCCGTAGGCCTTGGCATAAGCGACAAAATCGGGATTGCCGAAGGTCATGCCGAAATCGCTGTAGCTATTTACAGCCTGTTTCCAGCGGATCATCCCATAAGCGTCGTCCTGTAGGATGAGCACGACCAGCCGATGTCCGAGGCGGATCGCCGTCTCCAGTTCCTGCGAGTTCATCATGAAGCCGCCGTCGCCGCATATAGCGAGAACGCGACGTTCCGGACAGAGCATCGCGGCAACGATTGCTGAAGGCAGCCCTGCGCCCATGGTGGCGAGCGCATTATCGAGGAGAAGCGTGTTGGCTACCCGGGTGCGGTAGTTGCGAGCGAACCAAATCTTGTACATTCCGTTGTCGAGGCAGACGATTCCGTCCTCAGGCATAACCTGACGCACGTCGTGCACGATTCGCTGCGGCGTTAGGGGGTACCGGCTTTCCTTCGCCCGGTCGGCGATCCTGGTCAGGATCCCCTCACGCAGCCCGAGTAGCGCACCGGCGTTGGGCAGCCTTCCCTCGAGGCGGTCGGCAAGCAATCTCAGGCTCGGTCCAATATCGCCCACCACCTCTGCACATGCGAAGAATACCTCGTCTACCGTCGCCGGTAGATAACCCACATGGAGGACGGCCGGCCCTTTCAGCCTCATCAGAAAAGGAGGTTTTTCGACGGTGTCATGGCCGATCGAGATGACGAGATCGGCGCGATCGATTGCCCGATGCACGTAATCCCGCTCCGATAAAGCGGCCGTGCCCACGTACAGTCGGGACCCGCCCGATACCGCGCCTTTACCCATTTGCGTGTTGAAGAACGGAATTTGCAGGCGCCTCACGAAGTCCGACAGCTCCGCAGTCAGGCGCGGTCTGTTTGCGGCTGCACCCAACATCACCAGCGGCCGCTCGGCCTTCAGGATGAGCTCTGCCGCACTATCCAACGCCTCCTTGGCCGCAACGGGCGGGTTGATCAAATGGGGCGGCACCATCGGTGGGACCACGGCCAGTTTCTCGGCTGCGATATCTTCCGGGAGTTCGAGATGGACCGGCCCTGGCCGCTCCTGTTGCGCTACCCGAAAGGCTTCACTCACGATGGTCGGAATTGTCGCTGGGTCGACAATCTGGCGCGCCATCTTGGTCAGCGGCGTCATGGTCGAGACCATGTCCACGATTTGGAATCGCGCCTGGGTCCGGCTGCGTATGCACTTCTGCCCGGTGATCATGATCATGGGCATCGCGCCGAGCAGGGCGTAGGCTGCGCCCGTCGTGAGATTCAGCGCGCCGGGACCGAGCGTAGCCAGACAGACACCGGGCTTTCCGGTAAGCCGCCCATGCGTAGCCGCCATGAACGATGCCGCCTGCTCGTGGCGCGTCACCACTAGTTTGATCGAGGAATGCCGTAGTGCTTCAACAACGTCGAGATTCTCTTCTCCGGGAACGCCGAAGATCTGCCGAACGTTCTCGTTTTCAAGTGCAGATACAAGCAATTCGGCGCCGTTCATTGGTGTCGTCCTCGGCTAACGTTTTAACCAGCCACTCTGAGCTGACCTTCCAAGCGGTTTGCGAATAGCGACTTGTGCCCACTCTGAACTGCTGCGCCGGTGGGGTGAACCGGGTCGAAGCAACACGGGGGCGGCACAACCAAACTTAACGCGCTCTTCAGTTTGGCCCCCTCTTCTGGTACATGAACATTCAGTACCCTTCGCCCAGCATTGAAGGAGGGACGTGCGATGAGCATGGGCGCCTCCTCATGTTTTGCACGGTCACCCTCTCATTGGTTTGCAGTTTTAATTGGTGTTGAGCGTCGTTCCGGCCTTCTGCAATAGGCCGGAACGACGCTTTGACGAAGCGGGTAGCTGTAACCGCGAAGGGAATCACTATGGAATAATCGAGCAAGCGATCAAGGATCGCGGTTGCCACCACAGGACCGCTAAACGCACCGCCCCATTCGACAACGCAGCGATTGGAGGTGATGAGGATTGACCACCCACTCATTCAAGTCAGGCGCCATGCACACGCTGATCGGCAATCCGCGCATCCACCGGTCCAGATGCGCCTCGAAGGCCGTCCAGCTCTCGAACTGGCGGCCGGCTATCGCATTGTGCTTGACGGAGCCGACCCGCATTCGCCCCTCCCTTTCGTACGCCCGGAGAGGCGCACAACCCGCAGCGTAGGGGCCAAATAGTGTGCAGCCGCATGTTGAACCCCACCTCCAGCGTCGCCGCATCTTGATGTTCGACCAGCGCCTTCGTACAGTCGGACCCGCCGAAGCGAGGGAAGGCTACTTGCATCCTCTCGAACCACTCCGTCTGGCGCTTCCGAAGCGAGGGACGGATATGCAGCCGACGCGAGCAACCCGGCGTTGTCATGGCGGAAGAAAGGCTCCCGCAGCAAATCGTCCAGCCGACGCTTCTTGCCGCAGGTTCAGAAGTCCGCCGCCGCTGCAAGAGAAATACCCGGCCGCCCGCCGGCTTGCCGGCTCGGGAGACCCGGTTTTCACGGCGGAGACCGCATATCGGTCGAGCGGTCATCATGGGGTGATTGTCTCCTCGGTCCGTGCCTCAGCGCGTTTCCGAATAGCTCCGCATATCTCGTGCCAAAGAGAAAATGATTTAAGAAAATGCGATCGCGCTGATGACGCTGAGTGGCTCATGTCCGACACAGTCGATAACCCGACAATATCAGAGCGTAGACGCTTGCTCCTGCGCGAGCTCGGAGTATATGCAGTGGAGCTGATGCGCCTCCTTATGTTCCATAAGCCGCTCTCGAACAGGATACCACTTGCTCGCTTCAGGAGAGGAGTGGAAGAGTGCTGCAGCAGGAGCACCGTGTTTGAGAAAGATCGGCCACTCATTTAGCGACCCCCCATTCCCCGCCACTGCATCAAAGTGCGCAGTCTTGAGCGTGAGGACGATTGAATCCGAAGTTGACAAGGTCGATGGCTCGCCGTTCACGAGCATCTTTCGCAGCAAGGGTGAGCGTGTCAGTCCTTTCGTTGCTAAGGTGGCCAATAGCTGACTAGCACCCAAGAGGAGACTCAGTTCGTCAGAATCTTGGGGGCCTCTTGATCCAGATCAGGACCGTCTCGCCGTCGAAAGCGTTATGATCCTCGGAATGATCGCATATCGGGGGCGTCTTTGTTTGCGCAATCACTTTTGAGGTTTTTTTTATGAATACTGATATTGCGGCTCGCAGGTCCGATGCGATCGCCCGCGGGGTCGGCGTGACTACACAGGTTTATGCCGACAAGGCGCTCAATGCCGAAATCTGGAACGTGGAGGGACGGCGTTATATCGATTTCGCCGCAGGCATAGCAGTAGTCAACACCGGCCATCGTCATCCAAAGGTCGTTGCAGCGGTGAAAGACCAACTCGACCGCTTCACGCATACTTGCCATCAGGTCGTGCCTTATGAGAACTACGTCCGGCTCGCTGAACGGTTGAATGACGCCGTGCCTGGCAACTTCAAAAAGAAAACGCTCTTCGTCACAACCGGCGCTGAAGCCGTCGAGAACGCCGTCAAGATCGCCCGCGCCTCTACAAACCGCAGCGCGATCATCGCCTTCACCGGCGCCTTCCACGGCCGCACCTTCATGGGTATGACGTTGACCGGGAAGGTCCAGCCCTACAAGGCCGGTTTCGGGCCGATGGTGCCCGACGTCTTCCACGTCCCATTCCCCATAGAGTTCCATGGCACCACGATCAACGAATCGCTCTCCGTGCTCGACAAGCTTTTCAAGGCTGATGTTGATCCCGACCGCGTCGCTGCGTTTATCGTAGAGCCAGTGCAGGGCGAAGGCGGCTTTTATGAAGTGCCGTGTGCATTCATGGATCAGCTGCGCGCAATCGCTGACAAACACGGCATCCTGTTGATCGCAGACGAAGTACAGACCGGGTTTGCCCGAACCGGTAAGCTCTTCGCCATGGAGCACTTCGGTGTCTTTCCGGACATCACCACCATGGCCAAGGGTCTCGGCGGCGGATTTCCTATAGCAGCTGTCACCGGTCGGGCCGAGATTATGGATGCACCGGGACCGGGCGGCCTAGGTGGCACTTATGGTGGCAGCCCGATCGGCATCGCCGCGGGAAATGCTGTCCTCGACGTGATCGAAGAAGAGGGTTTGTGCCACCGCGCCGAACAACTCGGCGTACGCCTGAAACGGCGGCTGCAATCGCTGAAGGATGTCGTTCCGCAGATCGCCGACATCCGTGGTATGGGTCTCATGAATGCGATCGAGTTCACGGTCCCCGGCTCAAGAAAACCTAGTGTAGAATTCACGAATAGTGTCCGCGAGAAGGCGCTCGAGAGGGGCCTCATCCTCCTGATCTGCGGCGTTTATGGAAACGTCATCCGCTTCCTCCCCCCGATCACTATCGAGGACTCAGTATTTGCCGAAGCACTCGACATCCTCGAAGAAACATTGCGCGCATGTGCTCAGGAGGTCTGACCGCGCGAAAGTTCTGATACGAGTTCTTCCAGGCTTAGGCAGCCCTCAATGCTGCCGACAAGGCGATGATAGCGGGCGAGTGGTACGCAGTGCGTTAACGGAAGAACATTTGAACGTCACCAACCACCGACCGGGGATCTAGCGCCGGGGGACAAGAAGCGACGTGGGAACTGCTCGCGCCATCGAAGCCGCCCGTCCGGCGCAAAAGGTTTGGACCAAGAAAATAGGATGGCGCAAGTCGCAAATAGCCATTTGATTCCGTTCGAACTGGCCAACCTGCGTCGGCATCTTGCCGACTTAACCCGCAGTCTACAACTTCGCCGCAGGTGACGTTGCCCCTGACTGCGAGCCCGTCCAGCGAATTCGTTTCCGGCGCGATACGTTGCTGAGTTTTTTGAGCGGGCGGCGCCTGCTGTGGTGGCAATGAACCTTGCGCTGGATCACAATGGATCGTCAGGAAGCTACAGGCGCTGTGGCACAAATGTGCGCCTGATCCCGGCACAGTTTGCGAAGCCCGCGTTCAGTCGAACAAAAGCGACATCATCGAGGCCGAGGCCATCGCCGAAGCCGCACGCGGCCGACAATGCGGTCTGCCCCGAGGAGCAAACTGATCTCAACGCTTCGTATCGCGTGCGCGACCAGATGGTCCTCACGCGAACGCGTCTTATCAACCAGATGCGAGCATTCTGCTTGGAGTACGGCATAGCACTGGGACAGGGAGCGGGTCTGTTCAAGCTGGACCTATCGCAGGTGCTCGACGACGTGTCGAATTATCTCTCGCCGGCAATGCGCAGACGGACCTTTCCGCGGACCTGCGGCGGTTGGAGCAGCGTATCAGCGAGGTGACAGAGGGAGACCCTGCGATCGCAGATCGAGAGGATGTTGCCCGCCGGCTCATGACGATTCCGGGAATTGGCACTCGGAGCCACGGCCGGCGGCCGGCGGCAGCGGGCGCCAGTTCCAGAAGGCTCGCTAATTGCCCGCATGGCTGGCCTTAACCCGCGGGAACACTCGACCGGGGCAAGCCGAAGCTCCTCGGTATGATCAAGCAACGGGAACCGCTATGTTCGCAAACTTCTCGTTCATGGCGCGCGATCGTGCTTCCGTCATCTGGATCGAACACCGGGATCGGCTGAATGCTGGCTTGATGGTCTTCAGAGCCGGATGCACCCGAACAAGGCCGTTGTTGCCTTTGCCGCCAAGACGGTGCGTATCGTCAGAACGCAGGGACCCTGCTTTCACCTAACGCTTGCGGTTGATTGCAAGGCTCGGGAATAGTCATGGACCCAGCCGGAGCCGTGGATCAGCATGCCATAAGCCCTGTGAAAAAAACGGGCTCGTGCCCGAACCATTTCTGGGAACGGCGTGCGCGGCTGCAACAGCAGTCCACTCGCGAGAGGATACATTTATGCGACTGGAATCGTCGTCGACGATGTCACGAACCCTTGCATCAGCGGGGCAGACCATACATCCTTTCCCATAAGATCCTTCAATGAGGCATGGTCGAACATGGCGAAGCCGCTTCAGCCGCGCATCCTGCGGAGCTCGAGCATCCATCCACCGAAGCGGGCCTTTCAGTTGTAAATCGAGGCGTCGCTGACCACGTGCTTGGCGGCGCACAGATCGGCAACCGACACCCGGCCTTATGTTCCTTCAAAACTCTGATGATGTGCTCTTCAGACAAGCGGCTGCGCTCCTTGCCCTGATCCTCCCGGATGGCCAGAGCGAATTTCAACCCGGATTAGATCAGAGGGGCAAGGTCACAGGCCCAAGACCCTCAAAGGCCCCACGACCTGCGAGTTCATCTGCAAGGAATGAGTTTCCCGGCCGGATGTCCGAAGGGCCTTTGACTAGGGGCATCCTATGAAGCAGTTGATGACTTCACTGTCGGCAAAAACAGTGGGCCGCTGTCGGCAGCCCCTCAGGTCCACCAGAGAACAAGATCAGGCCGCGCAAATCCGAAAAAGCAATTCAGCAGCACGCGACGCTTTCCGTTGCCCGGTTGACCGGTAACCCCGTGAACGAAGCCGCCATCGATCAGGGCGATATCGCCGGCCTTGAGCTGGATCTCGCGGCAAGGAACGGCTTCAAGATAGGCTGCCGAATAGGGATATCCTGTTGTCTCCACATCCTGCGACTTTCGGTCGGCGACGTTCGGCTTATGGCTCCAGAGGCGAAGATTGCCACCTTCCTCGGGCATACTGGGATAAAAGTTGAGCGCTGCGACGGTATTGTGCGCCACCGCAGAAAGCTCGTAATCGTTACCAGCCCATAGGACTTGAGCGACATCGTCGTGGGGGGCCAAAGAAAACATGCCTGTGCCAGTCCAACTGAGGGCGCGACAGACATTGGCCTTGCCGCGTTCCGAACGGGCGAGCCGCAATTCGATACCCTGGCTGTGAAGCTCGCGCTTCAACGCGCCGAATACGGCTCGGACTGGGTCAACCAAATTCCCAAAAAGGGCGTTGACGTAAGGTCGCGCAGCTTCCGCATCTGCAAAATAAGTGGCTGCATCCTTCCTGTAGTGTGATGCGCCGACATATTGTCCGGGCACCCCATCGTTACGCTCCTTGAGACCGGCACTACCAACAAAGTTCGTGGTGATCTTCTCGGCTACTTCGGTGCTGAAAGCTTGCTTGATGTGCAGAGCGGTGAGCTCACCTTTCAGGACCGAGATGATCTCCGCAGTGTTGATCGAGCCAATCCGTTCTCTGATCGAAACCGGGGAGATGGCTGGCACTTGAGATATCTGACTAGGCATTGTCCTGCTCCTGTAGTGCGTGGTCAAGGATGGTGATGCCACGATCGAGTTCGGCATCGGTGATGGTTATCGGCGGGAGGACTTTGATAACGTCGCGATTTGGCCCCGAGGATTCGATAAGAAGGCCATTTTCGAATGCGACATCGTGCACGCGGCCGACAAGTGCCGGTGAACGGCATTTCAAGCCGGCCATCAGACCGCGGCCGCGCTTCTGTTCGATGTATCTTGGAAATTTCGCAACCAAGCGATCGAGGTGCGTTTGCAGCCTGAGGGCTGTCCGCTCGACACCTGCAGTAAATTTCCTATCCGACCACATCTTGCACATGGCTCCTGCCGTCACGAAGGCGAAATTGTTGCCTCTGAAGGTCCCGCTATGCTCTCCGGGCTTCCATATGTCCAAGTCGGGTCGAATCAGAACGATGGACAACGGACTACCTGAACCGCTTAGCGACTTAGAAAGACACACAATATCCGGTTCGATTTTCGCGGACTCGAATGAGAAGAAATCGCCAGTTCGGCCCGCACCCGCCTGAATGTCGTCGACGATAAAAACAATGCCGTGCGTGCGGCAAATTCGCTGAATTTCCGTGAGCCAAGCCGTGGATGCGGCGTTCATGCCGCCTTCTGCCTGGATGATCTCCAGAATGATTGCGGCAGGCTTTTCTATGCCGCTCCCCGGGTCACTCAAAATGCAGTCGATGTAGCTGACGGAATCGAATGCTTGGCTCGGATAACCGTCATAGGGAACACGGATCACATCGTGGCGAGCAACGCCTCCCTGTTCCCTGGTTGAGGCCGAACCCGACACCGCCAGAGAGCCGAGCGACATCCCGTGAAACGCATTCGTAAAGGCCATGACGCTCGAGCGGCCGGTGCATTTTCGCGCCAGCGCGAGCGCCGCTTCGTTGGCGTTCGTGCCGGTCGGCCCAGGAAACTGAATCTTGTACGAAAGGCCTCTGGGTTTCAGGATCCAATCGACGAACCCTTCAATGAAGTCACGCTTTGCCGCCGTATGCATATCAAGCGACAGAAGAATGTTCTCACCGACGAGATATTCAATCGCTGGCGCCATAATATCCGGATTGTTGTGCCCGTAATTGAGTGCGCCGGAACCCACCAGGAAATCGATAAAGGGCTTACCCGTCTCGTCCCAGATCGTCGCCCCAAGGGCCTTCGTAAAGACGGTGGGGAACGCCCGGCAATAACGACGAACGTTAGATTCATGAGCCGTGAAAGCGTCGCCGTTCATATTAAGTCCTCTGCACATAGTCGTTCAAAGAAGAGAGCTGTTTAATGGCTAGTGGTTTGCGGCAGATGTTCGCCGTTTAACATTGAAGCAGAATACCGAAGCTTTCGTTGGTCTGGTGATGCCGGGATCCTCATCGAATATTGTTGGGTTGCGTTGCCCTCCATTCGGATGCCTTCAGAGAATGTGCTCCAACAAGATGGCTTCTATAGCTTCCGCGAAAGCACCGATACTATGGCATCAGGTAGTTGACGTACCCACCCATCGCTACCCATAGCGCCTCCGGACAATGAATGAGTCCAAGGACGATTAGCAGGGTCGCGTCGCCAGAGGTTGTGTAGCTCGGCGGTAGCGAAGCCGCTCGCGAGCGCGCCCCCTCAATAGCGCCGTAGCGAGCGAGCGGCTTCGCGGCGGTCATCAATATTCGCCGTTCAACCTCGGGCTGCGGACACCAACCTGATTCAAGAAACTATTTGATGACCGATGACACAGCGAAAGCCACGCTCTCTTTGAGAAGAATGCGGATTCCGATCTCTTGCGCGATGACTGGCCCGAGCCGCCGGATCAAGAGGGCGGGGCCGCCGTGGACCCCCTTGACGGAAAGCCCGTTCGTAGGCCAGGCGGAAGCAACCGGGAGACGCGCTGGCGAAGGGCCGCATCGGTTTCGAGAACGTCCACTACCGCGACGGCAACCATCCCCGGCCGCAGCTGGGCTGCTGCCTTCAGGCGAGTCGAAAAGGAGATCGTCCGGGAGGGTGAAGGCGTTGACGAGGTGAGCCGTGAGTAAGCAATCAAGCTCTGATCGGGATCGACTAACACTGTTTCCATCCGACCGATGGTTGACCTGTGATCGGCGTTACCTCAAGCTAGGCAGGCCGACAAGCTCGGTTGGAAGGCGAAGACCTTTCGATGAGCTCGTCTCCGAAATGCTCGAGACCCACTGCCGCGCCTACAGGAACATACTGGCGTAACGTGAAAACACGATGGCGTCGCGGGCAGGTGCATCTGTCGTGGGGCCATCCGCACTGCCAGGCACGCCCTCTCGGCCGGCATGCACTCAGGTCCGGTCGTTTGGGTCGGCGAATTCACACATCCTGCAAAGCAGAAAACCATCTGCTCCATTCATGCGGTCGACGATTTCGCGAAAAACTGGCTTTTCAAACAGAGCGGAGTAACCCTCATATAGAAGGTTGCCCAATACGTGACGCCGTTCAAAATCCATAGAGCACAGGGTAACGTCGCCGTTTGGAAGAAGAACATTCCGATACTGTCGTGCGTCCACGCAGGTTAGGGCTCCGACCACTGGCTGACGTGGTGCAACGATCTTAGGGTCGACGCTTCCACCCCTACTGCTCACCGGCCGCGCTTTTATCAGGGCTTCGGTAGGAATAATGTCGGCTATATCTGGGTGGGGCTCGCCCAAGGCCACGAATCGGATCAAGGGGATGTCCGCGTCGACGAGTTGACGAACCAGATCGCGATACTTGTCTCCGACCAGGCGGCTGTTCATGTAGGTGCCGTCATCGAAAACATGGACCACGAATACGCCCAAGCGCAAGGCTTGCAATCGTTGCAGGTCCTGCCCGTTCATTCCCACCAGCGTCGTAAAAATCCTGATGCCATGGCCTTTGGCGAAGGCGTGCTCCACCATTTCGGTACAGTCCGGATTGAGCCAAGGTTCGGAGTATCCCGCAAAACCAATGTCGACGGAAGTCGGTACGCGGGCCAGACACCGCTTGAAATCTTCAAGATCCAGATGACTCGCATGAGACACTTTTCTTTGCCGGACCGCGAACTTGTCCTGGGGACAATATGAACATCCTACGACGCATCCCGTGGTCGTCGTTATCTCCAAAACCCTGCCGGCTGTGTTTGCTGAGCGAAGTTCCGGTAAAATCACTGGTGATTACTCCCATCTACTTCCTGCGAAGCGCCACGATGGTGTGCGTGTGCCTTTGGCTTTCTGATACCGCCTGCTGATCTACCGAGGCAACGCAGACATCTACCCTTTTTGGCAGCCTAAGCCGCCCGGTTCACCGACTTGCCGGGCCGACCTTCACAAACTTCCAGCGCGTCGGACCAGAGACAGCATTGCATCTTTCGAGGCATCACTCGCTCCGGAGATGTAGCCTCAACCGTTGGTCGCTGGCCCGTCGCCGAGATGCGCGCGCAGCACCCTCGAACCCGCCGGAGAGAAGCTTTCTGGATGCCGTCGATCATCCTTCATCGAGCGAGTTCCGTGTTCTCATGCGGGTCAGCCCTCACACTATATTGCCGCACATCGACCAGCAAAGGCCGAGCTAGTGCGCCTGGCGCGCAGTTACTGCGAGATAGGCTTCGAAAAGCCCGACAGAGCTAAGACGCTCCGCTGTATTGAACCCGACATGTTTTCTGACAGCTGTCAGATTTTGGACACACATCACTCATCGTCAGTCGCTTAATACGGATGGTAGTTTCTTCCAGGAATCGGTGACATTGAACACCACCCTGTCATGACCGCCCAATCTCAGCGAAGCGAACTCAGCATCGCCACCAGGACCAAGCCTGAAGATAAATCCGCCATAGCAGCGTCAACGACATTTTGCTTTCGAAGCCGGATGGATTGCACGAGGTGATTCGCGCCGTGATGCAGGAGGTGCTCGAGGCCGAGATGGACGAGGCGCTGGGTGCTTCGAAGAGCGAGCGCACGCCGGAGCGTCTCGGCTATCACGCGCGCTACTACGGGCGGAGAACTAGCTGCGCACCTACGGCGGTTCGATAATCCCAAGGTTCAAAGCTTTTACAACAGCTACCGTTCTGCTGGTCGCATCCAACTTCCGCATTACATTTTTTAAATGGAAATCTATCGTATTTCGTGATCTGCCTAAAATAGTTCCTATTTCCCAAGATGATTTTCCTTGTGACACCAAATCAATGCACTCTATTTCTCTCGGAGACAGGTTATGAGCTCGTTCCGACGCAGTCGTAGTGTCGAACTTCGTAACCATCCGATGAAACCGCAGCGCGGCCATTTGCAGGTAGGTGATCGCTCTATTCTGCAATTCGCAGTCCGAGGATTGAGCAAAACTCACAAACCTAAAGCTGCCACCAGGGCCATGTAATGGGACGGTAACGCCTGACCTCAAGCCGAATGTTGCTGCTTCGTCCAAGACGCGGCGTCCATCTTCAGTTATGTTTTCATCAGTATACACCTCGCTCCATCGAAAGGGTCCCGCCTCCTTTCGACCTTTCTTGATGAGGGGGTCTATTTTGGCATAGCCCATTCTCGAGTAGCGCTCCTGCCATTCAGCGGGATAATTCCACATCACCACAGAACCCTCTCGGTTCGGCTTGAAAGCCCTCTCTGATGCGAGCGGCCCATAGGCAATCCACGGGCAATCGAAATTCAGCGCAAACGCAGACAACAGTTCGAACAACTGTTCGGATTGAGCGACATCATCAGTCATCTTGAGGAATAGGTCTAACTCCACCGCAATCCGCCGGAGTTCCATGATGTCTCCTTCATTGCGTTCTCATTGGTGCACAGTTTGCTCCAACCCAGCCTCGCAACATCCGAAGTCAACGGGACTCGAGCCGGAGTTCCTTCCGCCACCTGGAGTACCCTCAAGAGTCGTGCCAGCTTGCGAGCGAAGCTTCTCCTTCAGGTCGTCAATCGACGGGGGAGGTACCCAGGAGGCGAACCGACAGCACTGTGTCGGGGAGCGCACAATCCGACAGTCGAGCATTCGATTGACGGAATATGGGCAGGAAAGTATTCGCGGCGCGCTTTTGAAATCAGCACCTAAGTGCCGGGCCTGAGAAAGCTGCATTGCAACTGTACTTATTTGATCGAGGCAAGAACAAGCTCAAAATTCAATCGATACATCGACCTTCTTTTCCAATCTCCCGAGTTGAGCAGCCGTAGCAATCGTATTCGACTGGATGGCGGCTGACTTTCTCCAGGCTCGGTAACCTGCTGAATTTGTCCTTCGGATGTTCCCGCTCAGTTGGCACGACTTTTGAACTCACCGTCGTGAGGCGGCAAGAGCTGCCCGCCAAAATTGATGCTGTTATGGGGGAGGTCGAAATTCCAGTTTTGTCTTTTATCGTCTTTGGGACCGAGCGTGTTGATGCGCCCGCTTGGAAACTATGAGACGTTTCCCCGTCCATGGGCGCGGCGCCACTTGTCGCGACGTTTTCGCCTTCACTGTTCGCCTCTGGAACAGGCAGCCGGCCCGGCTCGCGATCATCATGACCGCGATGCTCGCCTCCACGCTGGCTGACGTGTTGATGCCGCTCTATTCTGGCCGACTCATCGACGCTGTTTCTCGTGCTGCTAATGCGGCAGCACCAGCTTCGGATTCAGCTGTTGCAGCATTCTCTGTACCGATTGCATTGGCACTCGGTTCCATTGCCATGCGCCACGTCGCCTTAATTGGCCTGAACGACCTGGTGTTGAAAATGATTTCCGATGTCGCGACCGAAGCGTTCCATCATGTGCAGCGTTTTTCGACAGACTGGCATGCAAACAGCTTCGCCGGCTCGACAGTGCGCAAGATAACGCGCGGCATGTGGGCGCTCGACCTCCTCAACAGCACGATACTCGTCACGCTGCTCCCGTCGTTTGTCATCTTGATCGGCTCGACGGTGCTGCTCGGCTGGCACTGGCCGGTCATGGGCGTGATCTTTGCTTGCGGCTCTCTCGTCTACCTTGCGTTTTCGATTTCGCTGTCGCTCGGCTATGTCGCGCCAGCGGCGAGCCTTGCCAACCGATGGGACACAAGGCTCAGCGGCGCGCTTGCGGACGCGGTCAGTTGCAACGCTGTGGTCAAGGGCTTCGGCGCAGAGGTTCGCGAAGACGAGCGGCTTGCAAATATCATGACGAAATGGCGGCACCGCGCGCGCCGGAGCTGGGTGCGCGGAACGATCATCGGCTCAACCCAAGGCGTAACTTTGGTTGCGCTCAGGGTGGCGGTGGTCGGATATGCCCTGCTTCTGTGGTCGCATGGACAGGCAACGCCGGGCGAGATAGCATATGTTCTCACGTCCTTCATCGTCCTGCAGGGCTATCTGCGTGATGCCGGCATGCATGTCCGCAACGTGCAGCACTCGGTTAATGATATGGAAGAACTGGTGGCCATCCACAATCAGAAGGTGGATGTTGCCGATCGTCCAGAGGCCAAGCCGATCCGGATCACGAACGGCCGTATCGATTTCGAGAACGTCCACTTCCGCTACGCCAACCATCCCCTGCCGCTCTATAGCGAATGTTCGCTGTCGATTGAAGCTGGCGAAAGGGTTGGGTTGGTTGGACCCTCCGGTTCCGGCAAGACAACATTCGTGAAGCTGATCCAGAGACTCTACGACCTGAGCGGCGGCCGGATCCTGATAGACGGTCAGGACGTCTCCGAGGTGACCCAAGAGTCCCTTCGTTCGCAGATCGCGATCGTGCAGCAGGAGCCGATCCTGTTTCACAGGTCGCTTGCCGAGAACATCGCCTATGGCCGGCCTGGCGCGAGCCAGGCCGAGATCGAGCAAGCGGCACGGCTGGCAAGTGCCCACGAATTCATCGCGCCCCTGCCGAAGGGCTATGGGACATTGGTCGGCGAAAGGGGTTTGAAGCTCTCCGGCGGCGAGCGCCAGCGCGTGGCGATCGCGCGCGCCTTCCTCGCGAACGCGCCGATCCTGATTCTGGACGAGGCCACATCGAGCCTCGATTCGGAATCCGAGGTGCTCATTCAACAAGCGGTGGATCGGTTGATGGTGGGTCGAACCACACTCGTCATCGCACACCGGCTGTCGACCGTCCGCTCGCTCGATCGGCTGCTCGTCTTCGACCGTGGCCGCATCATGGAGGACGGCGATCATGCCGCCCTGATCAATCTCGATGGTGGCATTTACCGCCGCCTCTTCGAACGGCAGGCGTTGGAACTCGCGAAGGGCCTGGCCTGATCGCTAAACCGGCTTGCGCGATGCGCCGAGCCGTTGCCGGAGAGGGGTGTGGCAGTGACGAGCGGCGGGCGTTAGGCCGGCAAAACAAGCACGGCCGGAACTGTCCGCCAAACGGGCGAGCGGGAATGCACCACGTCTAAGCTTCGGCGAATGCGCGCAGTTACACGCGGGCACCGAATTGTCGCGCCTAACGGCGCACGCACCAAAAGGGCGGGAATGTCGACGGCCCGGGAAGAGTGCGGCCCTCGCCGTTACCCACATTTCGCCAAAGGAAGCGAAGTCAGCACAGGCCGGCTGGGAGCCCTGTCGCTGGCCCAACCTACCGCACGCCGGCCACGTCAACGCTTCAAAGTCCCTTCGGTTCGCACAGTCGTCCCCTTGGAGACCCGGAAGCGCAGGAGCTCCGACCGCAGTCTTCGCTCAACTCTCGCCATCTGCTCCGGGATTGGATTCCGTTCCCTTGCTAGCACTGTGGCAGCTGAGCACGAACTCGCCGGCCTCGTGTCTTTCGATTACGGCCAACGGGCTTAGGAAGAGATTGGATTCGCCGGCCCTCTGCGGAGCGAATGAACAGTTCTACAGATCATCGACGTCCGCGAAAAAGAGCACGCAGCCGAAGTAGTCGGCCTGAAGCAGCAGCGAACAGGCCAGCGTCGTGACGACTGCCACACGGAGCGAATCCAAAGCGAAGTAAACCATCGACGCATTGCTGCACAGGACCAGCCCCACGAGCCGACAAAAAGATGAAGTGCAACGCCGTTCTCCTGGTTTTCGCCAGATCATGTTGCGAGCTCGTCGGCCGCAACATGCGTCTGGCAGTTCTTGGGGCAGACGCGGCCGCAGGCTCCGCAGCCGATGCAGCGGCCGGCATCATCGACAACCATGATCATGCGATTGAGCTTGCCGTCGAAATCGTCGTCCTCGTCATCGCAGGGGCCGAGGATTTCACCCGCATCATCAACGCCGTGAAGATGCATGACATCGCGCGAGCAGACCTTGAAACAACGGCAGCAGCCGATGCAGGTCTTGCTATCGATGGAGGTCAGGTACGACGGCATCCAAATGGAGCCGTCACGGGTGGTGAATGTGCGCATCATCCTAAATTCTTCATTGAAGCGAGTTCTCTCTTGGCAACATCCAACTCGGCATAAACGGCTTGGGTTTTCTCGGCGACTTCCTGTATGTCGGCCCACTTGCCCGGCAGACCCTCGACAAGGTCCTGCAATGCCATCTTGGCAATAGCTGCACGCAACTGGAGCTTTCGGACTTTCTTCCTCATCTTATCTAGGTCTGACATAGATCCTTCCTGGAACAATGGTTTTGTTGATGCGCTCCATCTCGGGCTAGGCTTCAATGGCTGCAGTCGCATCGTCGACCAGTTTCGTACCGGCCTCAGCAAGTTTGCGGAAAGTCTCGAAGCCGAACCGGTGGACGTCTCGACAGAACGCCCAACCGCTGGAAGCCCCCACGGGTTTCATTTCTATTGTCGGCGACGTCGACACGCCGGAGCGCTCCTCGATCGCAAGCGCTACGGCGGTGTAAAACATGTCGAGCCTCCACAGCGCGTCAGGATCGGGATCGCCGCCAAAGGGTACCGCACGTTGCTGTTGCTTGGTGATGATGAACTCGGCCAGCAGCTCGGCATCCGAATGGCCTTCCCATAAGCCGAAGGAATCCTGAGTACGAATGAGCCGCAGGAGGCATTTGACGAACGGGGAAGCAAGGGCCTCGTCGTCCTTGTGGACAGCAGGGCCAACCGGAGGAATTTCGTTGTTCGTCATTTCAGTCTTCGTCTTCGAGGTACGATTTCCTTTTCCTGCGATGCCCACTCCGGGTCGGCTTGCGTGGCCGACGAATGGCTTGGGCGGGCCAACCCCAAGAGTGCCCCGTGGCCGACCTCGACATGTCCACGAGTGCGAGACCTGCGGCGCGAATTCGCGGCGCACATTGTCTGCGCCGCGATCCGACCGGTGGTCAACGCAATTGAAATCCAACCTGCCGCAAGCCGCCGCCCTGCTGCATCGACATACTTGCTGCGAAGAGAGCCTCGATGGGCGGATTGGCCAGTGTTCAATTCCAATTGTCAGTCCCTTCGCGATTCTTGCTCAGGAAGTGACTGCGTTTTGAGTTTCGGGTGCCTTCTTTTGCGGAGCCACACAAAGATCCGCGTGACAGGCAGGCTCACCCGTGTAGTTGGCCAGTGCTTCGAGCAATGGGGTAAGATAGTACTGTTTGGTGTGGTCCGGAATTGGCCCCAGCCGGTCCACCGATTTCAGTGCCACCTCGATCAACTCGATTGCGCGATCTTTGTTGCCGCTCTCGTAATAATACTGAGCTACCGGGAGGTACCGGAGGTACTTAAACGGGCCATCGCCGTTCGGGGGATTGAGTGCCAGTATCTGTTCCGAGAGCTCGTTGCCCATCGCAAAGCGCTCCGCGCGCGGAAGATGGGAATTGTCCATCGTGGGATCGAAGAGTTGGTTGAGGGCCAAGGCCATCCACGACACCGCGTCGGACGTTTTGTCGATCGCGTCCTCGACCAATTCTCGCATGACCGGCATGCCGGTCTTGATGTCGCGCAGCTTGTGAAGCAGAAGATCCGCATGAATCTGCCGGAACTCACAAGAGTCTGGCATCAAGGCGAGGCCTTCTTCGATGGCCAAGAGCGCCGCCGTCCAATTCTCGGCCTGCATCGCCGGCTCAAGTTTGGCGTATATCGGCCCGGTAAGCGACATTTCGCGCGCTGCAAGTTGGTTATGCGCGATGCGCTTTGCATCGGCGGCTTTCGCTTCATAGCTGCTGCGCCAGCTGCCGTTAAGGACTTTCGGCAAAACGTCATCGAGTTCCGCCGGGTGGCCGATAAAAGCGATGTGGCCGTCGCGGTCGACCACGAACGAGGTGGGAATCCCAATCGAAGAGCTGGGATCCATCCAGAGCTTGTTCATTTCGCCAATGTAATCGAACCCGATACGATAATTCAGATTCGGGAACTCCTCGGTCAGCCAGGCATCCACGTTGGTCCGCGCCTCGTCTGCGGTAGGACCCTGTTCGCAGGCGGCAACTCCGACCGCCTCAAATCCGCTGCCTTCATATTTCTCCTGCAGTTCGATCAAATGGGGCATGGCGTCGACACATGGTCCGCACCAAGTCGCCCAAAACTCAACGAGGTAGACCTTGCCGGGCCGAAAGTTCGTGAGGGGCTCGCCACGCAGCCAGTTCTCCACTTTGATCGCAGGAGCCGGGGACCCCATACGCAGTTCCATCTTGGTGTCCAAAGTCATTCCACACCTTTCGTCTCTTTTGTCGCGGAATATTTTCCAGTCAAAATCGGACACGGTCTCGAGGGCATCGCTCCCTCTGGCTTGCTTCAGCGAAGCTCTCACCGTGTTGCCGCACATCAAGCTGCAACGGAGGTGCCAATTCCCTCAGCTCCGGTAAGCGGCGGGAAATGCTTTGAAATTCTCCACGAGGCCAAATGCGGCCGATTGTCGTGAACCCGACATGTCTTCTGCCGCTGTCGGGTTTCGCCCTATCACTCTTGAGAGCTTGGACGGCTCGCCTGTGATTAGACTGGCCTCGGTCCTCGAGCAGTGGCAGTTTGGCGCCAGTTCGAAAGCGCGAACTCGCCGGCTTGGTCCTCGTGCCGCCACCGCCGCGTGTGGATTCTTGCCCCGGAGTCAAAATTCGCCTCGCGGTTGCCAACGGCGGCATGCGCTCAATGCGCGTGGCGTTGAGCACCGACAGCACGTAATGGTACCAATTAGTGGATGCCCGTCGCTGCCTCCACTTCTCCAGCCAAGCGCTCGAACGACGCTACCTACCCACGTTCGAGCGCGACCGCGGAATCGCAGACTGCCGAACGTCAGCCGTTGCGAAAGGTGTAGCCGTACCCGTTGATCGCCGGTGCGCCGCCTAGATGTGCGTAGAGGACCCTCGATCCCTGTGGAAAGAAGCCCCTCTGGACGAGGTCGATCATCCCTTGCATCGATTTGCCCTCGTAAACGGGGTCCGTAATCATGCCCTCGAGCCGCGCGCACAAACGGATTGCCTCTTTGGTTTCCTCCGATGGAACGCCATAACCCGGGTACGCGTAGTCCATGAACAACACCACGTCTGCCTCGACAATTTCCGCTCCGAGGTGGACGAGCTTCGCTGTATTTTGGGCGATGCCAAGCACCTGCGCCTTGGTCTTGGCGGGCATGGCGGAGGCATCGATACCGATCACGTTGCGCTGTCGACCATCCTTGGCGAACCCGACGAGCATGCCGCCGTGGGTTGAACCAGTCACCGTACAGACGACGATATAGTCGAAGGCAAACCCAAGCTGCTCTTCCTGGGCACGCACCTCCTCAGCGAACCCCACATAGCCCAGGCCGCCGTATTTGTGGACAGAGGCGCCGGCAGGTATCGCATATGGCCTGCCGCCCCTTGCCTTGACTTCATAAAGTGCCTTTTCCCAGCTGCGGCGGATGCCGATGTCAAAGCCCTCGTCAACCAGGCGCACCTCTGCCCCCATGATGCGGCTCAAGAGGATATTGCCGACCCGGTCGTAGACAGCATCATCATGTGGGACCCAGCTCTCCTGGACCAGGAGGCATTTCATGCCGATCTTGGCGGCGACCGCAGCGACCATGCGCGTATGGTTGGACTGCACGCCACCGATTGTGACGAGCGTATCGGCATCTGACGCGATCGCGTCGGGCACAATGTATTCGAGCTTGCGCAGCTTGTTTCCGCCGAACGCGAGACCGGAGTTGCAGTCCTCGCGTTTGACGTAGATTTCCACCTTGTCGCCCAGATGCTTGCCGAGGCGGTCGAGCCTCTCGATCGGCGTGGGTCCAAAGGTGAGCGGATAACGTTCGAATTTTTCCAGCATGCTATCTCCAGCAAAAAAGTACCTGAACCTGCTACGCACCGGTCAGCCCAGGGGTATGGTCGCGTGTTAGCCGAACACAGATTCCCTATACGATCAGCTCAGTCATCAGAGGGTGACCAAAATTGGTGTGGGTCTGAGCACTGATCCTGTCATCCGCGCATCAAAGCAGCAGCACATGCTGGGCATTCGACCAAGCCGGGACACAGCTGAAAATTGCATTCCGCAGTTGATCAGAGTCAGACGACTGGTACCCGAGCTTTCCTGTAACCATCGGCATGCTGGCCCCTGTGGCGAGTTCCACGAGCGCGGCTAGAGGACTGCCAGATCAGAAAGAGCACGCGGCCGAAGTAGCCGGCCTGAAGCAGCAGCGAACAGGCCAGCGTCGTGACGACTGCCACACGGAGCGAATCCAAAGCGAAGTAAACCATCGACGCATTGCTGCACAGGACCAGCCCCACGAGCCGACAAAAAGATGAAGTGCACGCCGCTCCCCTGGTTTTCGCCAGATCATGTTGCGAGCTCGTCGGCCGCAACATGCGTCTGGCAGTTCTTGGGGCAGACGCGGCCGCAGGCTCCGCAGCCTATGCAGCGGCCGGCATCATCGACAACCATGATCATGCGATTGAGCTTGCCGTCGAAATCGTCGCCTCGTCATCGCAGGGGCGAGGATTTCACCCGCATCATCAACGCCGTGAAGATGCATGACATCGCGCGAGCAGACCTTGAAACAACGGCAGCAGCCGATGCAGATTTGCTATCGATGGAGGTCAGGTACGGCGGCATCCAAATGGAGCCGTCACGGGTGGTGAATGTGCGCATCATCCTAAATTCTTCATTGAAGCGAGTTCTCTCTTGGCAACATCCAACTCGGCATAAACGGCTTGGGTTTTCTCGGCGACTTCCTGTATGTCGGCCCACTTGCCCGGCAGACCCTCGACGAGGTCCTGCAATGCCATCTTGGCAATAGCTGCACGCAACTGGAGCTTTCAGACTTTTTTCCTCATCCTATTTAGGTCTGACATAGATCCTTCCTGGAACAATGGTTTCTTGATGCGCTCCATCTCGGGCTAGGCTTCAATGGCTGCAGTCGCATCGTCGACCAGTTTCGTACCGGCCTCAGCAAGTTTGCGGAAAGTCTCGAAGCCGAACCGGTGGACGTCTCGACAGAACGCCCAACCGCCGGAAGCCCCCACGGGTTTCATTTCTATTGTCGGCGACGTCGACACGCCGGAGCGCTCCTCGATCGCAAGCGCTACGGCGGTGTAAAACATGTCGAGCCTCCACAGCGCGTCAGGATCGGGATCGCCGCCAAAGGGTACCGCACGTTGCTGTTGCTTGGTGATGATGAACTCGGCCAGCAGCTCGGCATCCGAATGGCCTTCCCATAAGCCGAAGGAATCCTGAGTACGAATGAGCCGCAGGAGGCATTTGACGAACGGGGAAGCAAGGGCCTCGTCGTCCCCGTGGACAGCAGGGCCAACCGGTTCATGAGGAATTTCGCTTTTCCCCAATTTCAGTACTCCTCTTGAAGGACGATCTCTTTTTCTGCGATGTGTGGTTCGGGCGCTTGCGTGGGCGGGGAATGGCTTGGGCGAGCCGATCCCACGCAACAGTGTCCCGTGGCCGACCTCGAGCACGTCCACCAATGCGAGACCTTTCACCGCGGCGCGAACGCCTGCGCCGCGGTTCGACCCGAGGTAAACGCAATGGAAATTCCACCTGCCGCAAGCCGCGCACTTTTGCGGCATCGACGTTATTGCTGCGAAGTGCGCCTGGGCGGGCGGATTTGCCAATTCCAATTGTCATGCCCTTCGCGATCCTTGCTCAGGAAGTGACAGCGTTTTGAGTTTCGGAAGTCTTGTTTTGCGGAGCCACACAGAGACCCGCGTGACAGGCAGGCTCACCCGTGTAGTTGGCCAGGGCTTGGAGCAACGAGGTGAGGTAGCGCTGTTTGGTTTGGTCCGGCACTGGCTCCGAATGGTCCAGCGATTTGATTGCCACCTCGATCAACTCGATCGCCCGGTCCTTGTTGCCGCTCTCGTAATAATACTGAGCGACCGGAAAGTAACACCCGAATTTAAAGTCTCCATCGCCTTGCGGAGGATTAAGTTCCAGGATCTGTTCGGAGAGCTCCTTGCCCATCGCAAAGCGATCATCATGCGGAAGATGGGAGTTGTCGATCGTGGGATGGAAGAGTTGGTTCAGCGCCATCACCACCCAAGACATCGCTTCGAACTTTTTGTTGATCGCGTCCTCGACCAATTCGCGCATAAGCGGCAAGCCGGTTTTGATGTCGCGCAGCTTGTGAAGCAGAATATCCGCATGAACCCGCCGAAAATCAAAAGAGTCTGGCATCACGGCGAGGCCTTCTTCGATGGCCAATAGTGCCGCTGCCCAATCCTCGTCCTGCATCGCCGGCCCAAGTTTGGCGTATATCGGCTGACTCAGCGACGATTCGCGCACACGCGAGATTCGCTTTGCATCGACGGCTTTCGCTTCATAGCTGCTGCGCCAGCTGCTGTTAAGGACTTTCGGCAAAACGTCATCGAGAGGTGCCGGGTGGCCGATATAAGCGATGTGGCCGTCGCGGTCGACCACGAACGAGGTGGGAATCCCGAACGAAGAGCTGGGTTCCAGCCAGAGCTTTTTCATTTCGCCAGTGCAATCGAACGCTGTCCGATAATTCAGATTCGGGAACTTCTCGGTCAGCCAGGCATCCACGTTGGTCCGCGCTTCGTCCGCGGTTGCAGCCTTTTCGCAAGCTGCGACTCCGATAATCTCAAATCCGCTGTCTTTATATTTCTCCTGCAGTTCGATCAAATGGGGCATGGCGTGGACACATGGTCGGCACCAAGTCGCCCAAAATTCAACGAGGTAGACCTTGCCGGGCCGAAGGCTCGTGAGGGGCTCGCCACGCAGCCAGTTCTCCACTTTCAGCGCAGGAGCCGGGGACCCCATACGCAGTTCCATCTTGGTGTCCAAAGTCATTCCACACCTTTCGTCTCTTTTGTCGCGGAATATTTTCCAGTCAAAATCGGACACGGTCTCGAGGGCATTGCTCCCTCTCGCTTGCTTCAGCGGAGCTCTCACCGTGTTGCCGCACATCAAGCACGGCAAAGGGCATGCCAACCCTTCTTAGCTTCGGCAAGCGCCGGTACCGCCTTGAATAAGCGAGCCCTAACACGGCCAGCTGACGTTAACCTGAATGTCGGCTTTCGACGGCTCACCTTAGCGGCTGCCGTTTAGGAAGGTGAGAGTTTGGCTGGCCCGCTGGCGATAAGACCGGCTTCGGCGTCCTGGAGTAGTCGCACTTCGGCGATGGGGTCGAAAGTGCGGGAGAGGCTCGGTACCCTTGCAGCCACCGCCGCATGTGGCCCGGCGTCATAATTCGCGTCGCGGTTGCCAACGGCGGCGTTGGGCTCGATCCACGTGGCGTTGAGCCCGACAGCACGTAAAGCTGCATCGTGATTGAATGCCCTTTGCTGTTTCACGCCAAGCAGGAGTCGCGCGACGCTACCTTGCTCAAGCGCGAGCAGAGCGATCTGACGCCGTAGGAATATTGCTCGTCCCGCTTTTGCCGCCAGAGGCGGAAATCTTTCCTGAATGCCACCGCCGATCATCAATATCGACGAATCATATCCCGCTGCCCATTTGTTCGACTCCGAGGTCGGGCCAGCACTCCGTCAAGGGACGGTTGATGAACCCTAGATGCTCGGGATTGGCGCATGGCGCGCGCCGCAGAAGGCTGTCAAGGATGCGGCGCGCTCGCCAGGCCAGCAGCCCAAAGTTCGGATCAGCCAGCCCGCGCTGTCCAAGGCAGGCGTTCTGAACGAAAAGGCGTCGGTCTCGCGGTCCGTCCCAGTACACCGAAAAATCCTCGCCGATGGCGAGCTCATTGCCGATCTGTTCGAGGCGATCTGCGATCGGTTCTAGGAAACCCGGCAGCGGTTTCTCGTACCCGGTGGCCAGGATGACGATATCGGCGGTTACTTCTCCGATGTTGTCCAAGCCGCGTTGCAGCGTGAGCCTGTGCCCTGCTCCGGCATTGATGCAGCGCGACACGTTGCAACTTGGCCGCAATGTGATCTCGCATTGGTGTGGCTCGAGAAAGGCGTGGTGGTAGAGCGCCTGATAGACCGCGCGCAACTTGCTTTCTGAAATGCCCTCGGAGGCAAGCGCGAAACGCCGCAGGAACAGCTGTCGATGCACCTCGCTCATCGCAGCAAAACGATCCGAGAAGCATGGCGTGAACAGCCCGTTTGTGAACGCGTGGTCGTCGAAAGGCATCTCGCGCGTCAAAACCCATGTGATCGCCGCGGGCCGCCGTTCTTTCGGCCGGCCGACAAGGTGCAGTAGCAGCTCGGCTCCCGACTGTCCGCCGCCAACAACGCAGACATGCTTTTTTTGCACCTCAGGATTGATGTGGGCCAACTCAGATGAGTGGAACAGGTTGGGTCCAGTCCAGCCATGAAACTGAGGCGGAATTTGCGCCTGCTTGCCTATGTCGATGACGAGGTTTCTTGCATCAAGGACCGCGTTGTCCGTCCGCACGCGAAACTCGCCGTCAAAGCGGATTTCGCGAACGGCCTCGCCGCCACGGACAAGCGGATTCTTCTGGAACGCCCAGTTGAGATATTGGGCGAACTCGGCTCTAAGCACCCCGTGAAATTGCGCATTGAGGAAATTGTAAAGACGCCCGTTCTCGTGGAGGTAGTTTACGAATGTGTAGGCTGATCGCGGATTGACCAGAGTAACCAGATCCTGGAAGTGGCCGACCTGGAGCTCCGCGCAATCGAAAGCGCTGCCTGGATGTCCTCGGAAATCGACCTCCCGGTCCAGGAACAGTGCCCCTTGCGCAATCTCTTCCTGTATCTGACACGCAAGGCTCAAATTAGATGGTCCAGCACCCACACCAATACAAAAGAGGTCCACTTATCCTTACTCCTCTAGGAGTGTTTTCCAACTCAGCGGCATGTTGACGTCGATCGCCGGGCATTGAGCAATGCGAACCTCACAGGCATGCTTGAGCCGCGGTCCCGACTGAGAGGACAGCAAAAGCGTGTGCCGCCTTCCAGGTCTTGGGCTCAATGTCGGCGGCATCGACAGCGGCGCGGCGTGATCCGAACCCAAGAGCAGAAGGAAAGTGTGTGATGCTGTCGCGCGGCTCTTCCGGATCTTACGGCGGCTTCTAGCGCCGGCCTCCACCCCAGGAGTGGCTGTTTCCCTGCCACGACGGAAGCGGCTCTTTCTTTCGAGGGGCGTAACCATGGATAACGGCTCTTAATGCTTTCGGAGACTCCCATGCATGCGGCGTGCCGGATAAAGATCTGTCAAACCAACGAGTTCGCGCAGTTCCAGCTCGTCTGGAATCCGACATTGTCGCACGCCCGACGATCGGGCAGGGGAAGCTCCGCGGCAGCGGCCCTTGCACACCGCAGGCTGACAGGGACAGCCGCCGATTTGACGCGCGTCCGGGTACTGATAAGGGGCCTTCCAACAGGGTTCGCGCACGAGGCGGGGTCTCCTGGTACACCCGCCCTGTGGCTTGGCTGCGGTCTGCTGCAGCCGTTCGTCTTTACTGCCCGTTGCGGACGATCTCGCACGAGTTGGTTCACGAGAGCGTCGTGAAGCAGTCGAGGCGTCCGGTTTGGCTCTGACAAGCGTCGCAAGATGTTCGCGGATCCAGCCATGTCTCCGCAATCCGACCGGTAACCGACGACGACTTCGGACTGGTTGGCGGTCCTACGACCTGATCGGTGTTCCTACGGAGCTGATCAGCGAGCCAAAAACAGCGGCAATGTGGTCTTCCCAAAGCTCCAGCTCGGCGGACCGCCGAAAATCCGCTCACGCAGCCCACGGCTGCCATAAGCACCCATGACCATCATGTCAGCACAGATGTCGTTCGCGTGCTGGGTCAGCACTGTGCCCGCCGATTTGCCGGCGCTCTTAAGCAGGTCAACGGAGACCCGAGCACCGTGCCGAGTAAGATAGGCAGCGATGTCAGCTCCGGACTGCGCGCCTTTCCCGTTGTTTTGCGCCTTTGGATCGACCATAGCGACACAGACTTCCCTGGCAGCGGATAGGATACTAAGAGCTTCCCGAACCGCACGCGAGGCCTCTACACGCGAATCCCAGCCGACCAGCACGCGTCGAGGCGACAGCGTCGCCTTAACGCCCTTCGGCACGATGAGCACCGGCTTTCCGCTATCGAACAAGCAGCCGTTGACAACAGGAGGTCCGAGAGTCTCATCGTTGAGGAGGTCTCCTCCAACGATCGTCAGGTCAGCGCAGAGCGCCCGTTGTCGTGCCACTTCACCGAGCTCGCAATAGTCGGTGTCAACGTCACAGGAAAGCGACATAGCTTTCAGCCTTTTGAGGATATCCGCGGACCGTCTTTCCATTCTGGTCACGTCCTGTGAAAATTTCTCGATTTGCTGAAATCGATAGTTCGGTACTGCAATTGCCTGTGCACGTCCTGTATTCCATTCGGGGGGCGGAGACGACATCAAGAGCAATGGAGGCGGTATAATGAGTACCGATAGGTGCGCGCCGACCTCGGCACACAGTCCGGCAGCTGTTGTGAGGTCCTCATCAGAATGATCAGCACCCGTCACACTGAATATGCTTTTAAATTCCATTTGCCTGCTTCTCCTGGTCTTCGTTAGGAGCGCCTCAAAGCGGCAACACCGCTCTCAGGAGGAAGAGAGAGCGGCACCACATTCGACCACCGATTTCAGTCGTCCGGCTTCTCGAGCGAGTAGCCGACCGACCTGACGGTGCGAATGACGCTGCCGGGCAAGGCCGTTTTCAGCGCCCTCCTGATTCGGCTGATATGGACATCGACGGTGCGTGCACCGACATGAATGTTGGGCAGCCAGGCCGCCCCGATAAGCTCGTCCCGGCTGAAGACCTTGCCGGGGGCCTCAATCATAAGCCGCAGCACGTTGAAATCGATCCGTCCGAGATGGATGTCGTGGCCATTACCGCGAACCCGATGGGCATCGAGCTTCATCTCCAGGCCTCCACAACAAATCCAACTGTCGTTTTCAACCCCGTTCGGACCACGCTTGGTCAGCCCGAGCCTCGCCCGCAGGCAGTCGAGCAGCTTGGCCGGAGCCACCGGCCGCACAAAGCTCTCAACGCCTGCCTTCAAGAGATCGAGGTGCTGGTGCTCGGCGCCAGGCGCGATCAGGGCGATGATAGGCAGGTCGGTGGTGCGCGGTTCCCGCTTGAGGTGGGCGCAAATTGCGGACCCGTTTATGCTGGCTGGGTCGCAATCCAGCACTACGGCCTGAAGCTCCCGTTGTTCGGCCAAGGCCAGCGCAGCCTTCGCGCCGTCTGCCGTCTCACTGCTGAAACCGTCAACCTCCAGTATGTGGCTGTAGAGCAGATAGAACTCGGCATCTTGCGAGCAGATCAGGACCAGCGGCTTCTTCATCGGCGATACCCCAACAACCTGGTCGGCCTCGAGTCCCTGGATCGAGGGGACTGGCCAACATAGTTTCTCGGGTCCGTCATGATGGCCTTTCTCGAAAATCGCGCCCATCATGCCAGCGCCACGTGGGGAAAGGTTTCGATGACTGAAATCGCATCGTCGACCAGCTTCGTACCGGCCGTGGCGAGCTTCAGGAGCGTCTCGAAGCCAAACCGGTGGACATCGCGCAGCGTTTTGGACAAAACGACCAGCCGTCCGGTCGTGAAAAGCACCCGACCAAAACCCTCATGGCTCACCTGGATCATCGGCGATGCCATAAGGCCGCAGCGCTCCTCGATCGCAAGCCCGATGGCGGCGTAGTACTTGTCGAGCCTCCACAGCACGTCGGGATCGGGATCTCCGATGATTGGGATCCCTCGGCGCTGTTCCTTGGTAATGATGAAGTCGCCCAGCAGCTCAGCGTCCGCTTTGCGTTCCCACGAGCCATAGGAATCCTGAGAACGGATCAGCCGCACGAGGCATTTGACGAACGGGGTGCAAAGAGCCGCCTCGTCTTCGGCGACAGCTGGGGGGATTGCGGGGTCAGGCATTGGCGTCCTCCTCTTTTCAGTCCTCGTCCTCGAAGGACGGTTTCTTTTCGGCAATGCCCGCTCGCGCCAGCACCTTGCGCAGCCAAGGCGGAGGACACGTCCTGAGCATCATCTGCGTGCGCAAGAGCACCTGTGGGATCGATTGGGGCTCCGCCACTTTGATCGGGTGGATTTTTGCCGCGACAAGCTTGGCTGCCGAAGGGCCGCCAATTGCCAGACAAAACAGGATCTGACAGCCCTTGAGCGCATCCACCTTTGGCGTGATGCGATCATCGCGCTCGGCCCGATGCTCCCCGCTTTCATCGGACACGTCATCGAAGGCCACGGCTTCTACGAGATTCCATTCCTCGCGCGTCACGTCGTAGACAGCAAAGCGCCTGGCCGACCCGAAATGGGCATTGAGGTCCTGCATGTCCTGAGTGGCGATCGCAACGCGCAATGCGCCCTTACGTCGTTCAGGCATCGGGGCGAAAACCTCATTACTGACCAGCGAGAGGCGGCGAACAGCGTTCATCGTGATATTTCTCGATTACGGAGTGGATCAAGCGCCTCAGGAGTGGGCGCGTGTTGGTTGGCCTGGAAGATGCTGGCGACCTCGAAGATCATGTCGCGGGTGCCCTGATAGAGAATTGCGAGCTTGTGCTGGCTGCCTAGTCGATCGAAGACCGGGAACCCGATGCGCATGAGCGGAATTCCGAGCCGCTCCGATGCCTGGCGCCCGTGCGAATGCGTGACAAGCAGGTCAGCACCGACGGCAAGACTTTCCAGATCGCCGAGATCGCCGATCTGAACCGAAACCGCCGGGACTTTCTTGAGAATTTTAGACCTGTCGGTCGTTGTGACGGCCGCGGCTATCTCGGAGCCGAGACCAGCAAAGAAGGTTGCAAGTTGGAACAGCTGGTCTGGTTCGGCAGCGATGGCAATTTTCTTGCCGCCGAAATGGAAATGTCCGTCGAGCATCGCGTCCTGCAATTGCGCCCGGCGCCGGCGCACGCGGGCCGGTACCGCCGCGCCCGAAATCGAAGACAGCAGCGACACGAAGCGGTCCGTGTCCTGCAGCCCAGTCAGTGACTGGAACAACACGTAAGGCACGCCGGTCAACCCGAGCAGCGCTTTCGCCGGGCGGCGCATGTGCTCACCGATGGCGATGCATCGCATGGCCGTACCCAACTCGCGAATGTCTTCGACGCTGGTGCCGCCGTATGTGGTCGCTACCCAGCGGTCAGGAACCGTACCGTCGAGCGAGCCTGAAATGTCGGGCAGAATAACCGGCTTGAGCCCAAAGCTTTCAACCATGTCCCGCATATGCTCGATGTCGGCGACAGAGAGGTTGCATCCGGGTAGGATTGCGATCTTCTTCGGGTGCCGCGCCCGTTCGCCCGAGCGCGTAATCCCTTCGATCATTGCGGTGACTGCCTTGGCCCAGCCCTCTTCGATCGCGCCGTCAAAATCCGGCGTGTTGGCCAGCACGACCTCCGTACCCGCAAGCTGTTGCGTGTGCTTCCGCATGATGTTGGCAATATCACCCGCGCAATCTTCGCCACGCGTCTCCACCAGCGCGGTCGTGCACACCCCGATCAGCGTTGGCTTCGTGCGGTTCTTGAGGTTGAGGATCGCCTCTTCCAGATGGTCGGCTGCGCCGAGGATGGTCGCCACCTCATCCATCGCCGTAGTCTGCAAGGGAATCGTTTCTTTGAAGTGCCGCACGAAGAGAACGAGCGCAAAGCTTGTGCAGCCTTGGCTGCCGTGGAACAGCGGCATCGCACCGTCGACGCCAAGAAAGGCAAAGGCGGCACCCAGCGGCTGCGACGACTTCAGCGGGTTGACTGCCGCCGATTTGCTCTGGGGAAGGATGCGGGCCATCGGTCGCCTCAACACTCGTGTGCCGTCGCGCAGGCGAATTCATCAAACAGGTACGCGGTCTCGTTCCTCGTGCACGGCAATTCGCCTATCAGCTCAGGCTGGCAATCCCACGGGGCCGGCTGGCGCACCTGAGACCAGATCGGATTGTGAATGGCGAGGTCGATCTGGCGTACGAGTTCCACCATGCCGTCATAGCCGGCATAAGGATGCTGGCGCTCCTGGTTGATATCGAGCCAGGGCGTCTTGGCCTTGAGCGCAATGAATTGCGTGCGACCGCCCGACAGCATGATATCGGCCCTGTGTTCAGAGAGCATGGCGTACAGCTCGCTCGCAGCCATGGATTCGAACATGTGCTTGTCGTGCTTGAGAACTTGTTTGATGCGCTCCTTGTCCTGCACCGTAGATTTCTTGATCGAGGTGCCGACGATCTCGATTCCGATCTCCATCAGCGCATGGACAACCGACCAGGACTTCACACCGCCTGTGTTGAGCAGCACGCGCTTGCCTTGGAGCCTTTGCCGGTAGGATTCGAGTTTCTTCCACGCGATCGCCTCCTGCTGCGCGATCAGCGTCTCTGTGCGCTCGAGGATCTCCGGATCGGCGCCCTTCCTCACCAGCAGCCTGACAAGGTTTCGAAGAGCTTGCGATGTGTCGGAGATGCCATAGAAGGAGCCCTCGAAGAACGGGATGTCCCAGCGCTCCTCCATCTTGCGGGCAAGACTGATCAGCGCGGTCGAGCACACCATCATTGCCGCCCGGGCGCGGTGCGCGGAAGCAATGTCGCGGTAACGCGCATCGCCGGGAATGCAGGCGCGCACCCGGATCCCGAGCCGATCGAGGAGCGGCTTTACAAGCCAGAATTCGCCCGAGAGGTTGAATTCGCCAAGGATGTTGATGTCGTAGGGTCCGGGGTCGTCGGGTTCGACCGTGCCGATGACATGATCGAGCAACGCCTCGGCGGCGAGCTTATTGCCGAGGTTCTTGGAGCCTGCCAGGCCAGGCGCATTGATCGGCACCACGGCCAAACCGAACTTTTCCGTGGCGCGTTTGCACACAGCCTCGATGTCGTCACCGATCAGCGCCGTTACGCAAGTCGAGTAGACGAAGATCGCCGGCGGCGCGTATGTGTGCTTGATCTCGCGGATCGCCTTGAAGAGTTTCCGCTCGCCCTGCCCCATCACAAGGTCGAGTTCGGTGAGGTCGGTCGTGAAGCTTGTCCGCCACAAGGTCGGCCCTGACGAAACCGCACCACGGTTGTCCCAAGAATTGCCCTCGCAGGCGAGCGGCGCATGGACCAGATGCGCAACGTCGGTGATCGGCTGCAGGACGATCTTGGCTCCGTCAAAGGCGCAGCCGCCGGCTGCCGCCCCTGGTGTCAGCGACTTCGAGCAGCCCTCCTTGCGCGCCTTGGCATCTTTGCCACGGTTCTTATCGCAGGCGGGCTCATCGAAGGCGTCCTTGATTTTGGCGCTGAGGGAGGACATTGCTCAGCCTCCCCAGTCCATTGGGCAAGGAATGGCCTCGGCGAAAAGCCGGCCACAGCTCTTAGCGCGTGAGGTCATAGGAATAATCCGTCACACCCGTCTCGCTCGTCTCGCGATCGAGTTTGTCGAAGATCTTGTCGAGGATCGTCGTCAGCACGCGCAACGCTCCCTGGTAGCCAAAGAGCGCAAAGCGGTGATGATGGTGCCGATCGAAGATCGGAAACATCAGCCGGATCAGCGGTGTTCCGGTGTCGCGCTCCAGGTACTTGCCGTAGGAATTGCCGATCAAAAGGTCCACCGGCTCGGTAAAGAGCAGTGAGCGCAGCGCCCACAGGTCCTTGCCCGCCCAAACCTGGGCAGCCTTGCCGAAAGGCGAGGATGCTAGCAGCTTCTTCAAATCGGCTTCCCATGCCGAGGTGCCATTGGTGGCGAGGCAATGGGTTGGCTCGCCGCCGGTCTCCATGACAAAGCGGGCCATTGCGTGAACGAAGTCGGGATCACCGTAGATGGCGTATTTCTTACCATGCAGCCAGGATTGGCTGTCCGCCATGGCGTCTACCAGTCGGCCGCGCTCGAGGCGAATTGCCTCGGGAATCTCCTTGCCGGAAATCGCCGCGACCTCCATCAGGAATTCGTCCGTCGCCTGAACGCCGAGCGGATAGTGGAATGAGGCCGTCGCCTGCCCGACCTCCTCGCAATAGCCCAGTGTCTTTCGGGTGTTGTGATGCTGCAGCGAAAGCGTTGCCTCGGCGTTGAGGGCCTTCTTCACCTCGTTGATCTTCGTGCCCCCGTCATACATGCGGTATTCACCGTCCGAAGGCGTATCGAACTGGTCAGAGGCATCCTGGATCAATGTATAGGACACGCCCATTACATCGAGCAGGCGCTTGAGCTCCCGGTTGTTGCCGACGCAGAAGCCGTCGAAGCCCGGAATGATGTTGATGGTTCCTTCGATTTGCGTACGCTCCTGGCCTTTCCAGAAGTGCTCCAAAATTCCTTTGACCATGTTGTCATAGCCGTCGACATGACTGCCAACGAAGGCCGGGGTGTGGGCAAAGGGCACGTCGAAGTCGCGCGGGACTGAATCTTCGTCCTTGGCGTTCTGGATGAAGCTGTGCAGGTCGTCGCCAATGACCTCTGCCATACAGGTCGTCGACACGGCAATCATCTTGGGGTCGTAGAGCTGGTAGGTGTTGGCGAGCCCGTCGACCATGTTCTTCAGGCCGCCAAACACCGCCGCATCCTCGGTCATTGAGGAGGAGACCGCCGCGGCAGGCTCCTTGAAATGGCGCGACAGGTGCGAGCGGTAATAGGCGACGCAACCTTGGCTGCCGTGGACGAAGGACATGGTTCGCTCGAAGCCGGCGGCAGCGAATACCGCACCCAGCGGCTGGCAGGCCTTGGCCGGGTTCACGACAAGCGCTTTGCGGGCGAGGTTCTTTTCGCGGTATTCCCACGTCTGGGTGAAATCGCGCTGATCGGAAACGATTTCATCGGGGTGCGGACATTCGAAGTTTAGCTTCTTCTCAGCGAGCATCTTTCTGTATTCCGGCTCGCGGAACAGGGGAGCGTGATCGAGAATTTTTTCAGCCGACTGCGGCATGATGATTACCTCTTTTGCATCTGGCTGCGCGGGACGGCAGCTCAGGACGTCAAGACGTTCCAGGCTCCGGCGGATCAGAGGCCGCGGGAGTTCACCGTCTCAGTGGGAGACTGGGGCTGAAGCAAATGTTTATTCGGCAGCCATCGCCCGCTCATCGCCCCGGCTTCTTTTCCAAGGCGCGTGGAATAGGTCCCAGACCGGGTTGTTAATGGCGAGATCCACATCACGTGCGAAAATGGCAAAGCCATCGTAGCCGTGATACGGACCTGAATAATCCCAGGAATGCATCTGGCGGAACGGTATGCCCATCTTCTGCACCGGGTATTTTTCTTTGATTCCCGAGCCGACCAGATTTGGGCGAATCCCTTCGATGAATTTCTCCAACTCATAGCCGGTCACGTCATCGTAGATCAGCGTGCCGTTCTTCACGTAGTGGCCGGTGCGCTGATAGTCGTCGCTGTGGGCGAATTCATAGCCGGTGCCCACGATGACCATGCCGAGGTCCTCGTAGGCCGTGACGACGTGGCGGGGGCGCAGGCCGCCCACATAGAGCATCACGGTATTTCCTTCCAGGCGCGACAGGTACTTGGCGATGACCGCATCAACAAGCGGCCTGTACTTGGCAATGACCTTTTCGGTCTTCTCCTCGATTTCCGGCCCAAAATGCTTGGCTATGTTGCGCAGAGAGGCTTCGATCTGGGAGGGACCGAAGAAATTGTACTCCATCCAGGCGACGCCATACTTTTCCTCCATATGCCGACAGATGTAATTCATCGACCGGTAGCAGTGGATAAGATTGAGCTTAGCCTTCGGGGCGCGCTCGATCTCTGCGAGTGTGGCGTCACCCGACCAGTTGCCAACCACGCGCAGCCCTATCTCCTCAAGCAGTATGCGCGAGGCCCAGGCATCGCCGCCGATATTGTAGTCGCCGATGACGTTGACGTCGTAGGGGCCGGCCTCGAACTTGACATCCTTTTTGTCGAAGACCCAATCCCGGATTGCATCATTGGCGATGTGGTGGCCAAGCGACTGCGAGACGCCGCGGAAGCCCTCGCAGCGTACCGGCACGATCGTCTTGTCATACTCCTTGGTCTTTTTGCGAGAAACGGCCTCGGTGTCATCGCCAATCAGGCCGATAGGGCATTCGGACTGCACGGTGATGCCGTTGTTGAGCGGAAACAAGACTTCAATCTCGTCAATGATCTGTTCCAGCTTCTTGTCGCCGCCGAAGACGATGTCCTTCTCCTGGAAATCGGAGGTGAACTGCATTGTCCCGAACGTGTCGACGCCCGTTGTACCGACGTAGTAGTTGCGGCGCTGCGACCAAGAATATTGGCCGCAGCCGACCGGGCCGTGCGAGATATGGACCATATCCTTGACTGGCCCCCACACCACGCCTTTCGAACCAGCATATGCACAGCCGCGAATCGTCATCACCCCGGGAATGGACTTGATGTTCGATTTGACGTCGCATTCGGAAAGGACCTCGCTTTCCCCGCCAGCCTCGTTGCCGCTCTTTGCTACGTTGAGGTGCTTCTTGCGGCGCTTCGCCGCCTTGTCGGGATAATGCGACAGCACCTCTTCGATAAGCTTCGCATGAAGAGCACCGTCATTCTCGTATTCCCGGCTCATGAGTCCCCCTTTCAAGGTTGGGTGACGCCTCAAAGAATAGGCGCCGTTCTCTGCAAGGCGCGCCGATTGATGGCAGCGCTAATGTCACTACTGGGCCGCCGCCTTCGCCGCTTCCTTGGAGTGGAGCTCGGCAAGCATCTGCTCGTCGGTCTTCATGATGCCGAAGTCGAGCAGCATCTCCTCCAGCTCCTCCATGGTGATCGGCGTCGGGATCGTACCCTGGCCCGAATTGGCGTGGATCTTCTCGGCCAGAGCGCGGTATTCCCCTGCCTGCTTTGAGTCCGGCGCGTACTGGATCACCGACATCTTCCTGAGTTCGGCATGTTGGACGATGTTGTCGCGGGGCACGAAGTGGATGAGCTTGGAATTCAATCGGCCAGCCAGTGCTTCGGCCAGATCGAGTTCGCGGTCGGTTTGACGTTCATTGCAGATCAGCCCGCCCAGCCGCACACCGCCCGAATGGGCATATTTGAGGATGCCCTTGGCGATGTTGTTGGCGGCATAGAGCGCCATCATCTCGCCTGACATGACGATATAGATCTCCTGGGCCTTGCCTTCGCGGATCGGCATGGCGAAGCCGCCGCATACCACGTCGCCGAGGACGTCATAGGAGACATAATCGACATCGTCATAAGCGCCATTCTCCTCGAGGAAATTGATCGAGGTGATGACGCCGCGGCCGGCGCAACCGACACCCGGCTCGGGGCCGCCGGACTCCACGCACTTGATGCCTCTGTAGCCCACCTTGAGCACGTCCTGGAGTTCGAGGTCTTCCACCGAGCCTTCCTGTGCGGCGAGATCCAGGACGGTATCCTGAGCTTTCGAATTCAGGATCAAGCGTGTGGAATCGGCTTTGGGGTCGCATCCTACGATGAGGATTCTCTGCCCGAGGTCGACAAGGGCAGCGAGCGTATTTTGGGACGTGGTGGACTTGCCGATGCCGCCTTTTCCGTAAAAGGCGATCTGACGCAGACCTGACATAATAGCTTTCCTTCCTTCGTTCTAATCATCGCGACTGCCCGCGACACAAGTGCCGATAGGCAGCTCGTGCCGCCTCACACCAAGCATCGCAAAAAGCGTACCAGCGTGATCGGCCGATCCCAGAAGAAACTTTGTCATTAAATTCCAGCCGCTTAGACGGCGGCAAAACGCGCGAACGGGCCTTTCAGGCGTCTGTCACGGACACGACAAAGCCGACACAGATTGTCGTGCGCCATCCAAACCGCCGTGTGTCGAGCTCGAAGCGGGAGAATGGGGAAGTTAGCCCAAAGCTGATGGCGAGACCATCGGAAGACATCGGCTCTTGTCTTTCCAGCCTGCCATTGATCGGGCGGTCGCTGGATGAGCAGGAGCCTGGGGCTTGACCGCGGCGCGGGTAGTTCAGGCAGGCTTACAGAGCGGGAACGCCGGCGGCCGATAGACATCCGCGCTTAACCTTTCATAGCCCGTCTACAAGTTGGTTCCGCCGACGCGCTATATGGAAGCCAAATAATTCAGTAGCTTAGCCGAGAGCATTGATTTTTTCAGAAAGATACGTGTTATACGCGTACGAACCGCCGAACCCATGGTCGGCGCCCTCATGCGCGTGAGACCCCGTTGTGGGCGAGGCTCGCGACTGGCTGCACGATCCTAGCCGGCCTGCTTGCCATTGAGTTTGGTCCCGCCGCGGTAGGCTGCGGCATCAAGGGCAACATCAGCTACAACACTGGCAAGAAGATTATCACGTTCTTGGACAGGACTCTTACTGGGAGACGCGCATCAACCTACTGAAGGGCGAGCGGTGGTTTTGTTCAGAGGAGCTGCACGAAAGGCGGGCTGGCGGGTTCGAGAGGAAGTGTCGCGGCAGCTTGCAGACTGCTACGGGGGCCGCCTCGATGGCAAATGGTGTACAAAAGCGCCCTCTCTGCCGAACTGAACAGTGCTCACGGCCATAGCTTCGGATGAGCCCGACTGGCTTGACCTCTGCATGATGAGAGCAGCTTTTACACCAGGTGCGCAGCATATGTCTTTAACGAACGCATCGCCTTCAAGAATATAGAGAGCAATTCGGAAAACCGAGTAGTTGGCGGCGAAGCTAGGAGAAGGTATACACCGCCCTCTTGTTACCCCAGAGTAGAACGTGCAGCTGCGGCAAGACGCGGGCTTCGAACCACCTGTCGCTGGTCACCTTTTCGACCAGCTATTCCATGCGCATCATATTCCGTCGGACTCGAGAGAGACGTCTTCATTGCCACGGCGGGGCGGCGTGTGATTGCCGGATTGCAGACAAACCTCGCCGCGACGTCTTTGGGACGAGTGGTGCCGGCACCGAATCCCTATCCTTTAGACTAGCCAGCTTGGGGAGCGCCGTCAGACCGCCAGACCGGAAGAGGAGGCTTCGCGCCAATTTGTGCCAAGAATGTTGGACCGTGCGGAACCGCTGGGGCGGCGCTCAACTGTGGCGCAGGATGAAGCGTCGATTGGGTGAATGAATAGGGCGCGCGTTCGACGGGTAGAGTGAGGTAAATCGCTGGATGTCTGCCGGATCAACGTCAACCGGTTCCATCGCCACCATCCACTCGACGTTTTCGGCGCACGGCGGCGTCGTCAGTGAGCCCTCATAAGTCCAATAGCCAAGCGACGCTGGCAGAAGCCAGTTGGGATTCACCTCGTCGATCGTAACCTCCCCATTCGGCAGTTCGGGAAAGGCCGCAGCAAGGGCAGCAAAGCTGGCATTTGTCGCGCCGGGCGTTAAAAAGACGCCCAGCACGCCCAGAGTACCACTTTGCGTGTCCTTGTGAACGAAATGCACCTCCATCGGGAAGCTCTTGCCCGCCACATGATGTTCGCTTGGCGCATGGAAATGGAACTGTACCAGTTCGTAGACACGATCGCCGCGGGTCAGCGTGCTGCCTTGTGGCATATTGATTTGAATGGTGTGGCCGTTGTTCACCATATTGCCGCCGCCCTTGTGCCAACCGATGGCGATATGCCGGATATCCGCCTTGACCGCGCTGTTGATATTGATCGGCGATTGCTGCGTGCCGGCAGAGCATACGAAATTTTCCTTATCCAGATCAGCCCAGTGCTCCGGTCCGACCGGACCGGTGTACCCCCAATGGGCACTGGTCGCATGGGCGGCTTGAACGCAAATCCGGCATGCGCCGAGCGCAACCAACCCTTTGATCAGGTGACGACGATACATACTGCTTTTGCTCCTCTTGCGAACTGATGTTGGTGGCTGCCCTAATGGACGCGTGATGGCCAATCGGCGCGGCCACTATTGTCCTTTGCAACTGATGGATGCCCGCATGCCTTGGCGTGCTTTCATAAGTGCGGCTGCCGTTTCTCGGCTGGCCGGCTTCTGCAGCCCGCAACGGGGGCAGTTTCAACCAGCTAAACGATGAAAAATTTGAGCAGACCAGCGCTTGACCCCCGCCGCAAAGGCACAGGCGAAGGTGATCACTGCGCGGCTGCCGTTCGGGCCTGAGGCCGCATCGCTATACTTTGCACTCGCTGCCCAAGGAGACGCAGGCGACCCCAATACGTTTTCATCGCTACTCCCGACGCAGCCGACGACGCCACGAAAACGTTGCTATATTTCACGTTGGGCCAGTGAGGAAATCGATCTTCTTTATGGAAGGCATTTGCGCAATGGATGCATTCCCATGCACATCGCCGTTCTGTTTAGCAGCTGCCGTTGACCGGCGGGCCAGCCCCTTTGGGCGTTCTGGTGTCTGACAGTCGTGCGCCAGGCCGGACAATGAGATACATCGATAAGAGCTGGACAAGGATGAGGGGATGACGTGCTTGCGACGGAGCAGGTGGGGCGAGAAGGCCAGTTCTTACGGATTTCAACTTTGCGTGACGACAGCTCATCGGAGTCAAGGTGACACACGCCGGCAGCGGGGTGTCCGGGCGGTTTCCAGCCGCACAATCGCGAGACCGCTGACGCGAACAAAGCTCGGCTGTACTCGGCACGCGAAGAGAGCCTGCCAAGCCGTCGGAGCCCGGCCTTCCGGTGCGACGCAAGCCGCAGACTAGACCGCCCTCTTGTTACCCCAAAGCAGAACGTGCAGCTGCGGCAACACGCGGGCTTCGAACCACCTGTCGCTAGTCACCCTTTCGACAAGCCATTCCATTCGCATCATTATTCCGTCCAAGTCGACAGAGGCGTCTTCACTGCCAGGGCGCGGCGGCGTGTGATTGCCGGGTTGCAGATAGATCGGAAGGTGCGGATATCTCGCCGCGACTTCTTTGGCGTAGGCATAGTCACTCTCGTCGAAAACGACGAGCTTGAGCACGATTTGCGGCTTCTCTTGCGCCGCTTCGAGGCATGCATCAAACGCAGTCCAACGGGTCGTCATCTCGCTGGACGGCGGCTTTGGGCTAAGGGTCAGCACGTCAAGATCCGCAAACCACTCCCTCACCACGGAACCCTGCGTTTCCAGTGCAAAACGATAGCCCTCGCGATGGCCTCGTTCTATGAGGGGACCGAACGGCTGAATGGCCGGGTTGCCGCCTGACAAGGAGACCATAACCGGCCTGCCGCCGGAAAGCGCATGGACGGTTTGCCACACGGCATCGATCGGCATCGGTAGCCATTCATGGCGATACTGATTGTCCACCGCGTGAAGGCTGTCGCACCATGAACAGCGATAATCACATCCGCCGGTTCTGATGAACACCGTCGGCAAGCCGATGAGCACGCCCTCGCCCTGGATAGTCGGCCCGAATATCTCGCTCACACGGATTGCGGGATGCATGTCGGTCACGGACGGTATTCCGCCCAAGTTTTCGGTGTTTCGCTAACGCGCACGGCCGCGGTCTGCGGCAGACGTGCCTTGCACCATTCATAGAAATGTCTGGCCAGGCATTCCGCCGTGACCTTCTCATGTCCCAGCACGTCGTTGAGGTGCCGATGGTCGAAGCTCTCGTCAATGTAGCGTTTGAGCGGCGCCAGATCGTGATAGTCGCGCACGAAGCCGTGGGCGTCCAGTTCCTTGGCCGACAGCTCCACTACGACGACATAGTTATGCCCGTGCAGGCGCGCGCATTGATGGTTGGAAGGCAAGGAGGTGAGCTGATGCGAGGCCGAGAAGTGGAATTCCTTGCTGATGTGGAACATTACGCGCGCCTCCTGCGCAGCGCCTCAAGCCAGAAATCGGCGTCCTCGTAGTCGGTGGGATCAGCGTGCCCGGCGAGATGGAACGCTTCGCGCCGCTCGACGCAGGTCCCGCATCGTCCGCAGTGACGCACGCCGCCCTTGTAACAGGACCAGGTCTCAGCAAACGGGGTGCCGTATCTTGCGCCATCCGCAACAATGTCAGCTTTTCCGAGATTCACATACGGTGCATAGAGGCGTATCTGCGCATAGCCGTCGAGCGCGCGGTCTTGCATTGTCTGGAAAGCTTCAATGAAGGCCGGACGGCAATCGGGATAGATGAAATGGTCCCCGCCATGCACGGCCGCCGCCACCGCTTCGGCGCTGTGGGCGGCGGCGAGACCGAAGGCGATTGCCAACATGATGGCATTGCGGTTCGGCACCACCGTAATCTTCATCGTGTCTTCGGCGTAGTGGCCGTCCGGCACGTCGATACTGCCAGTCAGCGCTGAGCCGGAAAGGCCACGGCCAATTTCGCCGATGTCGATGATCTGGTGCGGGACCTTCAGTCGCTGCGCGCAAAGAGCGGCGAAGCCCAATTCCTTCCTGTGCCGTTGGCCATAGTCGAAAGATAGAAGGCCGGTGAGTTCGTGCTCCGCTGCCACCATGTGAGCAAGGGAAACGGAGTCCAATCCGCCAGAGCAGACGGCGAGAGTCTTCATCATTGGTATCCTTGTTTTGACCGGGTAAGGCTGCGACCGGAGATTTCTCTGCGCCCTCACTACTCCAGCGACTTAGTTTTGTGAACCGGGAGAATTTGCGCTCAGCCGATTGGAACGGGAGTGCGTCGCGTCCAACACGCGTGATCAATAAAAGTTGAGCGCTTCAGCAGTTTGTTCGCATCGCGCCAACTTTCGCAACCTGCTGTCGGATCGTCGACTTCGAGACAAGGTGATGTTCGGCCGACATCGGCTGACTCTCAATTAAGCCGCAGAACACATGTTGGCTTTCTGGCCTTCGCTTGTGCGGTTGGCACGACAATTGATATTCTATTTGTGGGGCGGCACACCCCGCCAGCCGAAAGTGGCAGTGAGCTCCTTCAGGCGCAGGTTGATGTGCTGATTATTCGGCGATTTTCCGATCTCGAACCAGAAAGCGAGGGCGGCATGGATGCCAGCAAATTTTACATTGGCGACATCCGCCTGGAGAACCCTGCGCGGCGCGATTGAGGCCGCAGGCGAGCCTGCTCTACCTGCCGCCCTACAGTCCCGACTTCAATCCGATTGAGAACGCCTTCGCCAAACCTAAGGCGCTGCTGCGAGCAAAGGCCGAGAGAACCATCAAGGCTCTATGGGACTGACGTTGCCCCCAGCAGTTTTGAGTTCGTTTCCGGCGTGGGTTGTGCCCTGCTGGGCGGGTGAAGCGACGGGCGCTGGCGCGAAGCCTTTGGCATAGCGCAGCGCGAGCGACCGTCGCGGATTGAAGGTGCTGGCGAACTTGGCCGGGGTCTGCCAGGCGATTTGGGAGTGCGGTCGCGCAGTGCTGTAGTCGGCGTGCCACAGGGCGATGGCGACGCGCGCCTGAGCCAGCGAGGTGAACAGCGTCTCGTTGAGCAGTTCATCGCGCAGTCGGCCGTTGAAGCTCTCGATGAAGCCATTCTGCATCGGCTTGCCGGGCGCAATGTAATGCCATTCGACGCGGTTCTGATCCGCCCAGGGGAGGATGGCGTTCGAGGTGAACTCGCTGCCATTGTCGCTGACGATCATCCTGGCCGGCCGCGCTCTTGATGAGCCGGTCCAATTCGCGGCAACCCGCATGCCCGAGAGAGACGTATCAACGATGAGTGCGCAGGCACTCTCTCGTGCAGTCGTCGACGACGGCCAGGATGCGGAAGCGGCGCCCGTCGGTGAGCTGGTCCGATACGAAGTCGAGCGACCAGCGCTCGTCGGGCCTCAGCGGCACCAGCATCGGCGCCCTTGTCCCGATCGCCCGCTTGCGGCCGCCACGGCGGCGAACGGCGAGCTTCTCCTCCCGATAGAGCCGGAACAGCTTCTTGTGGTTCACGACCAGGCCCTCCCGCCTCAGCATGACGAGAAGACGCCGGTAGCCGAACCGGCGTCGCACCTGCGCGATCGCCTTCATCCGCTCGCGAACCTCGCGGTCGTCCGGCCTGCTGGTCTGGTAGCGAACCGTCATGCGGCAACAGCCGATGGCTTTACACGCCCGCCGTTCGCTCATCCCGAAGCCTTCCTTCAGGCGAGCGACAGCTTTCCGCTTGGCCGCGGGCGTCACCATTTCTTTCCCACAAGGTCCTTCAACGCGGCATTGTCGAGCATGGCGTCGGCCAGAAGCCGCTTCAGGCGCGTGTTCTCGTCCTCCAGCGCCTTCAGGTCGCCGAGCCTTGGAGACATTCATCCCGCCGAAGCGGGCCTTCCAATTGTAGATCGAGGCGTCGCTGACCCCCGCTTGCGGCACAGATCGCCAACCGATACCCCGGCCTCGTGTTTCTTCAAAATTCCGATGATCTGCTCTTCAGAGAAGCGGCTGCGTTTCATGTCCTGGTCCTCTGGAGGGGCCAGAACGAACTTCGAACCGGATTAGATCAGAGGGGCAAGGTCAGGACGCCTCGGCGCGGTCGTCGACCTCTTCACCCCAGCCGAATGTGCCAACTACTTCACAGCCGCAGGATATGACCTGGATCAGATAGGACGTGCTCCAATGGTTTAGTCCGGCCCCCACAACCGTTTCGCAATGAGGAGCAGCGCTGCCGCTGCTCCTCCAATCACAGACGGATTCACGATGCGGCAACTCGAGCCATGATTTCGGATCGAATGGCCGATGCGGTGTATAGTGAGGCATCCAGCGGCAAATCCCCAAATGCCAGTTGACACAGAAGATAATTAGCACCTGCCTCTTCCAGCTGATCAAGGAGAGCTTTTCGGACAGAATCTGCCGTTCCCACGACGCACAATTCACTTTCAATTGCTGCATCGAAGTTCAAAGGCAAGTTTGGTGGAGTGGAAATGGCATTTAGTTCGTATAGAAATTTGAAGCTATTGAGCCATCGTTCATAGGCAGGTGCTGCGAGCAAATACGCATCTGTTTCAGAACGCCCTATCACCACCATTCGGAGCAATCCAAGAAATGGCGCTTGCTGGCCAATGTCAGCATCGTGAATTCTGGCGGCGCGGAACGCGTCGGTAACGCTGCGAACAGAAGTGGAAGGTCCGACGCAGGCGATGTTTGCCCCATTCGCGGCGGCCCAGCTAGCCGGCTCGGGTCGATTGGTGGCGATCCATGTCGGCGGATGGGGATATTGGTGAGGTCTCAACGTCAGCGGAACGTCTTTCAAATCAAAGTGGCGGCCCTGATAAGAAAGCGTCCCGCCTTTCATCGCATTGATGAGAATCTCGCTGGCCTCCGCATACTGTTCTGGTGCTGCTTCTACAGCAACCCCGAAGTATCCCAATTCAGTGGGAGCAGAGCCGCGCCCTATGCCGAGTTCAAGCCTGCCGCCGCTCAACTGATCAAGCATGCAGATCTCCTCGAAGGCACGCAGCGGATGATAGAGCGCAAGTAGCATTACCATGGGACCAACACGAAGACTGCGGGTTCGCTGGGCGACGCTCGCTAAGAACAAATTCGGTGATGGACCTCTGCCATGCGGCGTACAGTGGTGCTCGGCGAGATGATACGCATAAAAGCCATAGCCATCGCACGCTTCTGCTAGGCTCAGCCGATCTGCATATTGTTGTGCGATGTCATCGCCGTTTTCGTCCAGATGATCGAAGATGCCGAAGGTCAGGCCCGAAGCGGAAATTTTCTTCAATTAATTGTTCTCCAAATTACCTGTTATTTATTCACTAAACATCATAGCTTTCGACACATCGACACCTATTACTTGATGCTTAATGTGAATTGACTTCATGCTTGTGCACACCGCGATTCTTCTTAAAGTTCATACAGACTCGTTTGGCGGCAGCAAGGAATTTGTCCATCTGCTCTGTGGTGCCAATGCTGACGCGAATACAGTTCTTCAAATCTACGTCAGGAAAGCTGGCGATGAGGATCGCCTGCTCTTTCAACGCGGCTTGCCAGCATGAGCCCTCCTGTCCCGCCGGCACACGGGCCAGCAAAAAGTTTGCGTGGGAGGGTGTTACGGAAAAGCCAAGTTGCAACAGCGCCAGGGTCACTCGCTGTCGTTCATGCTTGATGTGCCTGTGGTTCTCTTCGTAGGCGTGGCGATGCGCAAGAATGCTTTTCCCGACCGCCTGCCCGATCACGTTCATGTTGAAGACATTCTGGATGTTGCGCAGCCTGCCAATGATTTCTGGGTGACCGAAACCGAAGCCGACTCGCACGCCAGCGGCAGCATAGCTCTTTGAAAAAGTCCTCAAGATCAAAAGATTCGGATGTCTATTGACGAGGCGCAGGGCATTGTCGGGTGCGAAGTCAACGTAGGCCTCATCCAAGACGACCAAGCGATCTGCTTGCTCCACAAGGCGTTCGATTTCGGCCACCGGCACGAATGTTCCGGTCGGATTGTTCGGATTAGCCAACAGAATGAACTTCGCGTCTTTTGCGGGGCCGGACAGCAGTTTTTCTATCGGCAGGGGATGAGCTTCGCTCGATGCGATTTCGAGAAACTCGGCACCCTGCAACATGGCAAGTTTACGGTTGAACGAAAATCCGGGCGACAGCATCGCCACTCTATCTCCTGGGGCGAGGAAAGCTCTGTAGATGAGTCCGAGCAGCTCCGACGAACCGTTGCCGGCAATCACCTGATCTTTGGAAAATCCGTAAGCATCGGAGGCAGCTGCCCTTAAGCTGAGATTGTCGTCTTCCGGATAAAGATACTGGTGTTCGATCGCAGCAATTGCACTTTGCATTACGCTCTTCGGCAACGGAAACGGGTTCTCGTTCGTATTTAGCTTAACGCAATTTGCATCCGTCGCTGGTCCGTTGGACGAGAGAGCATCTAATTTGCTGGCCACCGGCGAAAAAAGCGAAAGCACGGTCTTCAGTTTTGCATCGCACATGTTCTTCTCCGTTTTTCAGTCCCGCAGGGCATGTGACATGAGGCAATAGTTGATCGTGACTTGATCGACGTTCGGCTATATCAGCGCTGCCTTCCCACCCTGGTGGGGATCGCCGACCACGGTTTGGATTTGACACCGGCAAGCTGTCGAGAACCTGATGACGACCCAACGTGTGGCCGACGGCCGATTCGGCGCAACAGACGGTGTTTCAACATCGCATCGTCCTCAAAGCCGCATGCAGGGCCTGCACGACAGCCCGTCTCCAGCGCCCGCAGATAGGTGGAAGCCGAAGTCTTGCCGAACCTCAGTTGCTCTGCCACCTGGCCCACCGGACTGCCCTGTTTATGGGTCAGGCGCAGGATATCTCTGACGCTCGTTCGTCTTGCTTGCTTCCGTCTTGGCATGGGCTCTCTCGGTTTGCTGATGAGAGAGCCAAATACCGGCTCATCTGAGCATGAGACGCAGGCCTGACGATATGGAGCGTCGCTGTGGCGCGCGTAGCCAAGAGGGTTCGCCTCGGTGGCGGGGCATGCAAGACGGCGCACCTCCTTAGCCATCCTGTCCCATCGTCTCAGATCGTGAGGCGCACCTTATAGTCGGTGAGGAGATCTTGCAGGGTCAGGTTACGCCCTAGCGCTTAAGGTTGTTGGTCGCACCGAGCAAGCGCGGGACCTGTCGACGGACAACAGCGGTGCCACTGCCGGCACTAGGTCGTCCAGCATCGCAGTGAACCGCGTACGTAGTATTTTGTCGTAGGCGGCATTCTGGATAGCCGGATACGGGCTCTTCACCCGCTGCACCACCGATTGCGGGATGATGTCGCGAGAAACATTCACGGATTTCGTGAAAAAAGTGTACCCGCCGAAGAGCCCCACTCGCGGGGGCGGTGCAGCACCACCTCGGTGTCACTGCTCGTGTTCATGCGATGGACTAGGCCGGCCAGCTGTTGACGCAGCTCGCGGTAGTTGTAAGTCTCACCCGTGTAGACGAGCACCAAGTCAGGTCGGCCATCCTCCTGGAGCATCCTCGGCTGACGGCCGCCCTGGATATCGATGATTGCCAGGCGGTGGTGTCCCAGCGCCGCAGGCCCGCCGATCCAAGTCCCCTCGTCGTCCGGACCGTGGTTCGCTATGGTGGCCGTCATATCGGCAAGCTCCCTTCGCGCATCGGGACCTCCGAGGTCTCGATTGAAGTCGATCCATTCACAGATGCCGCACAGGTTATGTCGCCGCATTTGGGGCGAAGCAGATATAAGGCCAGTGGGAAACCATCGAGGCAAAGTGACGGATCTAGCCCAGCTACGATCCGCATCCGACATTGTCGGACATCGGACAGCACCGCGATTCGCTGCATAGGAAGCCTGGAGTCGCGATTTCCCTTGGGGGAATCAGCGCATGAAAGGAGAGCTGGGTCGTGTCTGCCGAAATGAGAAATTGCTCCCCCTTATTGCCTCACCGAGGAATGTTACCCAGCGCGATAGACGGACATGCCCTACCTCCCCCCGTTGCAGCTGAGGGAGATAGGGGCCAGCTCTTCATTCAACCCTCATGGAGGATGATCAGCCCAGCCATTTCCATGCGCCGGCCTTCACAAGCCGTGCACCATTCAGGTTCTTTTCCTTGAAGCGCGACGATCCTTGTCAGACGTCGCAACACTTGCTGCCGAGAGCACGAGCTCTTCCTCGAGCATGCCTTGATCTGCGCCTCGAACGGCTCGCACATGCTGGGTTTCAACGACTTCGCAGAGGTTGATATTCTGCAGTGACTTCGTCTCGCTGCTGCACGGCATTGACGCTGGGAGCCATGCTCGCGTGGCGCAATTGTGCTGAAGCCGGTGCCCACGGCAACGTTTCTTAACCCGCCCCAGATCCTGGCGTTTGGCTATTTCCGACATTCGTGTCCGGCTTCGGACAAAGGCCGGGTTTGCCGAACGGAGTCGCACCCAATTTCCAGTGCTGCTTGAGCAATAATATCGACCGGCATTACTGCACAACACGAAAGTTGCTGCAAAAACCGAAGTGAACCCAAGGCATCGGGTCAATTGGCATGGCGCTTGCGACTCGGTCGATAGAACGCAGTCAAAATCACGGTTGCAGACCATGCCTACCTCTCAAAGCTCGATAAAGCACGCGAGCGAAATTCCCCGTCTCCGCGGAAGCTCGTCGCCTTTAAACGTGCCTGCTCGGGGGCGGTCTTGCACAAGACCGGTCCGAGGCAACCACGCCAAGGCGCGAGGCTGCCGGAACTGTCGACCGAAGTCGATGCCGCTTCAGTTTAACCGAAAAATGCACCGTACCACTTTGGCCTGGGAGCAAATCAATGACCGACAGAAAGAACGTTCCTCTCGTGACCTTTCGCACGCGTGTTCGCGATGAGTCGATCGGGGGGCCAAATCCTTATCGGTGGGAGAACAAGACCTCCGACGATTATTTCGGGGGCAAGCGCGTCATCCTGTTCTCGCTGCCTGGCGCCTTCACCCCGACCTGCTCGACCTTCCAACTGCCCGATTTCGAAAAACTCTATGATCAATTTCTGGAACTGCGAATTGACGCGATCTACTGCGTCTCGGTCAACGATGCTTTCGTCATGAATGCGTGGGGAAAGTCCTTGGGGCTGCAGAAGATCGAGCTGATCCCAGACGGGTCGGGCGAGTTCACGCGCAAAATGGGCATGCTGGTCGCGAAGGACAATCTGGGCTTTGGCATGCGCTCCTGGCGATACGCCGCTCTGATCGACGATGGCGTGGTGGAGCAGTGGTTCGAGGAGGAAGGCTTCTGTGACAACTGCGAGACGGACCCCTATGGCGTTTCATCCCCGCAAAACGTTCTCGACAAACTGAAGGCGGCGGCATGACCCAGAAGTGGCAAGTCTCACACAACCCAAGCACACACTAGAGCATCCTCGGCAGATTACGGTTCAACATGCATCTCTCAGCAAGCCTGCTTCAACGCCAGAAGCAACGTATGGTCTTATCGCCTCAAGCCATTGAAGCTATTCGCTTGCTGCGATTGACGCATACTGAACTCCATCAGCTCGTGCAGCAGGCACTCGAGAGGAACCCCGTTTTGAAGCCTGACCCGTTTGACGACGATTCGCCGCTGTCAGGGGTGGATCAGCGGAGCAGTCAAAGCAGAAGCGAAATCGGCGAATCGCCCATTGGCGGGCCGTCTGGCGGGCGCGGGCAATGGAAGTCGCAACGCAGTAGCGGCAACGATCGACCTGCCGTCGAGGAGTTTACCGCCCACACCGAAACATTGCACGACCATGTCGCCCGCCAGGTCGCCCTCACCCCGTTCACCCCCCAGGAGCGGCTGATTGCCGGACAGCTCGCCGCCCATCTGGAGGACACTGGCTATCTTCAGGTAAACCTTTTCGATCTGGCCAGGAGGTTAAACGTTCGGCAAGCTGATGTGGAACGGGTCATCGGAATCTTGCAGCAATTTGATCCGCCGGGGATTTTTGCGCGAACTCTCAGCGAATGCCTGGAGATTCAGCTGCGCCAGCAAGACCGGTTCGACCCGGCTATGGCAGCTTTGGTCGCCAATCTCGAGATGCTTGCACGGGGGGATTTTCAGGGATTGAAGCAGCGTTGCGGAGTCGACGAGGAGGATCTCCTCGACATGAGGAACGAAATCCGCGCGCTCGATCCCAAGCCTGGAGACCGGTTCCAGTCCGGGACGCCGGAAACCATCGTACCGGACGTCTGGGTAATGCCCAAGTCCGAAGGTGGATGGCGGGTGGAGCTTGATCCGGCCACGCTGCCCAAAGTGTTGATCAACCACACCTATGTCGCCGAAATCTCGCAGCTGACCAATCAAAATCCGGAAGGCAAAGCGTTTCTCGACCATTGCCAGGAAAAAGGGAACTGGCTGATCAGCTGCCTCGAGCAGCGCGCTAAGACGATCCTTAAGGTTGCGACCGAAATCGTGCGCCAGCAGGATGCCTTTTTTACACACGGCGTCGCCCATCTGCGGCCTCTCTGTCTCAAAAATGTCGCTGACGGGATCAAAATGCACCAGTCGACGGTAAGCCGGGTGGCTTCGAACAGGTACATGTTAACTCCGCGCGGGGTGTTCGAGCTGAAGTATTTTTTCACAGCGACAATCGCATCCTGCGAGGGCGGCGACGCGCACTCCGCCAAATCTGTCCGCCATCGGATCAAGGCAATCATCGCCGAAGAATCGCTCGACAAGGTACTTTCCGACGAAGACATCGTTGCTCAGCTCAAGCAGACCGGCATCAATGTCGCTCGCCGTACCGTCACCAAATATCGCGAGGCGATGAACATCCCTTCCTCCATACTACGGCGCCGCGATAAGCGTTTGTCCGCAGCTGCGATCAAGCGAAGTGACTAACCGGCATTCCTGGTCGGCGAGAGGCGACTCTCAACTTCCTCCGGGCCGAAGCAGCTTTCGAAGTCCTGGCATTCCCGACAACTGGGTGCAGTGCATGACGAAAAGCCTTCGGCCTCACACAGCTTGCGGTAAAAGTACTTTTTCCATTTCATGTTTTCTGTGTTGCCTGCCGCCAGCGCGGGAAAATGTCTGGCAAGCAGGCGGCTGAGCTCAGCGCGATTTGAGAGGCCAAGATCCCGCCAAAGATGGTCCGTGCGCATCGCACGCCGGGCGATGATCTTGGCCAAGCGGCCGCTCGCCGGGTCGGCCGGCGCAGCATGCGCTAGCAGCAGCCGGCGTAGCAGCTCCTCTTCCAGTTCCGGCTCGGGCTCGCTCAACTCCTCCAAAGCGAATACGCTGCTGGAGGTAGACGGGAAAGTTGCGGCCAAGACATCACGCAATTCGACAGACGAAAGGCCTGTCCCCTCCGTCGCCAACACCTCGCCCGCCTGGACCTCCTCAAGCGAACGTGAATGTACGCAGGGCAGCACATGCTGATCGAAGCTCCTCCCTAGCTCGGACCCACGCCATTGCGCGCTGGATAGGCAGCCATCATCGTAACGGCCGGCTTCAGCTTCCGGCATGACAAAGCGCCTTGTTGACCGCAGGGATGATCTTGTCGCCCCAGAGCTCGATCTGGCGCAGCATCGTCTTTTGGTCGAAGTCGCCCAATTGAGTCTGAACTGCGATCTGGTCCGGTTTCAAGATATCGATCTCTTCCAGCAGGCGATCAATCACGCGATTTACGCTGCCAATCGGCAAATTTTTGCGCATGGTCTCGAAGGACAGATCCTGCTGGGTCGGTGTCTCCTGCAGCAGGTAGCCATCGTGGCTCTGTTGGCGGCGCTGATGCAGGGCTTCAGAAAGCCGGCGCTGGAAGCGGGCATTGTCGAGATAGCTGTTGATCTCCAACTCGTCGTGGCTGGCATAGCAGCAGCGCAGCAGCGATATCTTGACGTCGGTGACGTTCTTTTCCTCGGATGCCGCCGCCCTCTCGACTGATTCACGCAGTGTGGTCAAAGTCTCTAAGCCGTCGTGGAAGGCTGTGACAAAAAAATTGTGCCCCTCGCGGTAGGCCCGAGCCATCCGTGCGGCTCCGCCAGCGATCCAGATAGGCGGCGTCGGCTGCTGGACTGTGCGGACCGAAATCGCTGTTGGGGGGATCTTCTCATACTGGCCGTCGTGTTCGAAGACGTTTTGGTTGAGGCCCTTGAGAATGATGTCCAGGTATTCCGAAAAGACGGCCGGCGCCTCATCGATGTCCACGCCGAACCGTTCGAACTCGAACTGCTGGTATCCCAAGCCTACGCCGAGCTCGAGACGGCCGTTCGCAACGATGTCGGCGAAGCCGATCTCGGACAGCAGGCGCTGCGGTTGGTAAAGCGGCAGCACGCAGACGGCAGTGCCCAGGCGAATCGTGCTTGTCAAGCCGGCGCAGTGCGCCACCATCATCAGCGGGGATGGTATGAGGCTGTAATTGTTGAAGTGGTGCTCAGCAAACCACGCGGTGTTGAACCCAGCCTGCTCCGAAGCGACGGCCTGTTCGATGGAGTTGCGGATGACGCTTTCTGAGGATTGGTGATAGCCACGCTGGGCGGCCAGAATGAAAGTGGCAAATTCCATGATTTCTCCTCGTTATAGACACGTCAGCCGACCGGGAATGTGCTCGGCATGCACATGCTTGGATCTCAAGCACCTCAGGTGCGTCGTGGAGCCGAGGCTTCATAATGCTCGGCCGGTCGCCCTGCGAAGGCCTGGCAATTAACCTGCGGCCTCCGCAAAACATTCGTCATAGAGTTCGCTGGCGTTTCCCGCATCACCGAACGAGGTCCAGCCGCCGTCCACGTAGAGGATCGAGCCGTTGATGTATGAGGCGTCAGACGAAGCAAGGAAGAACGATGCATCTGCGACGTCTTCTGGCCGTCCCATCCTGCCCATGGGGATGCGTCGTCCGATTGCTGTCAGGTCGATGCGGCCGGCTTTGGCCAACTGAGCAAGTGCGGGCGTGCGGATGTGGCCAGGAGCGACGGTGGCTGTCCGAATTCCGACCGGCCCGAGTTCGGCCGCCATGCAACGGGTCAGCATATCCATCCCCGCCTTGGAGGCGCCGTAGGCATGGCGCGGCGCGAACGGCAGAAAGCTGTCGATCGACCCGAGATTGAGGATCACGCCGCCCGGGCGCATAGCCTTGATCGCTTCGCGCGCGCAGGTGAAGGCGCCGGTAAGGTTGACATCCAGGACGTGTTCGAGCTGTTTCGACAGTTGCTCGATCGCAGGCACAATCCTGTCGGCGGTATCAGCACTATTGACCAGAACATCGATATACCCGAAGCGTCCCCTCAGTTCTTCGAACATCGACACCACATCGCTCTCGACGGCCACGTCCAGCGATTTCGCCAGATGCTTGCCGGGGAGCGATGTAGCCAGCTCTGCCGCTGCAGTGCCATCTTTATCAGCAATCACGACGGTGTCGCCGTTCGCGGCAAAGCGGCGAGCGACGGCCGCGCCAATGCTTTTTGCGCCACCGGTGACGAGCACGATTCGCGCATCTGTGCATTCGGCCGGACAGGAGAGCTCGGCTTGGAGCGCACCATCCACCGGCGGGTGAGCATCCCCCGGCTGGTTGAATGACATCCAGCCTCCGTCGACTGCCAGCACCGAGCCGGTGATGTAGCGCGCCTGCGTGCTGCTCAGAAAACGCACGACCCTGGCGATCTCGTCGGGGCGAGCCAAGCGCCCCATCGGCACGCGGCGGCGTATCGCCGCGAGGTCCATTTTGCCAGCGCGTGCCAGTTCTGTGACCATTGGGGTGCGGACGGAGCCCGGCGCCACCGCCGTGACGCGGATTCCTCGCATAGCCCACTCGCATGCAAGGGACTTTGTCAACGAGATCACGCCAGCTTTCGAGGCTGCGTAGGCGTTGCGCCTGGGATTGCCGACCACGCCCGCCATCGAAGCCACATTGACGATCGCACCGCCCGGCTTCATGCGCCGCGCCGCTTCCCGGGCCATAACGAATGGCCCAATAAGGTTCACTGTCACGCCGCGTCGGAAGGTATCGACAGCGGTGTCGATGATCCTATCCATCGTGGGTCCAACCGCCGCATTGTTGATGAGGACATCGATTTGCGCGAACCGTGCTTCGACCTGGCCGAAAAGTGAGAGCATGTCCTTCTCTCGCGACACATCGCACTCCAGACCGACGTGCGGCGACCCGAGATCCCGAGCCAGTTCAACCACACCACTGCCCGGAAGGTCCACCGCAACTACAGTGTCTCCGTCCGCGGCAAGGATATCGACCAGGGCACGGCCGATCCCGCCCGCAGCGCCTGTGATGATTACGGTGCGTGCTGCCAGTTTCACGAGAGCTTCTCCACGATGACCGCTTGTGATCTCAGCCCATCAACCTTGGGCGGAATGAAGGGCCGAGCCAAATCGTTGCAGTGACCGCCAGTTGCGGCCCCACACAGATGTCGTTCCCGTAGGGCGCTCATCCTCCATTTCTACCCACTTATGCAGCTCCCAGTTGGGGACCCTCGACGCCATCTTGGTCGGTGGGGATGTGACCCTTGAGCAACTGGTAGATGGGATCGTCTGGATGTTGTGCTCCAATCGGCTGTCGCCGGCCGAACCTATCTGCCTCAAGAATCGCTGGCGGGATTTGCTCCTCAACCCAATCGTAGACGACTGTCCGTTCCGCAATTCGCCACTCGTCCTGCCTCTTCTGAAACAGATCGCAGTAACGGCCGCAAAGCAGCGTCTGACGTATTTCTTGGTCTGTATCCGGTCCGCGTTGCAGCGCGGTGAAATAGCTCTCGACCGCGGCCTCTGCTGAACTGATGAAGTCGATCAGGCTGTTCGTGATTTGATGGATGTTACGGTGCCCCGGCAGACCGAGAGCAAATTGGATGAAGTCCTCTGCCGGTCCGCAATAGGGACCGTGCCTGTCATACGCTTCGGGCCAGTATGCGCTACGCAGCGCCGCCTCATCGGCGCGGTCTATCCCGCGGCAGTACCGATACAGGCAGTTGCGGATCGCCTCTCGGTCACGCAGTTCGGTAATTTTCGCGTGGTCGACAGGGTCTGTCGCGAATTGTATGATTGTTTTATCCTTCCCGATGCCAGTCTGCACTTTGCGTGTGTCTCTCTCTACAACTGAGTTAGCGGGGGGCTCGTCAACTTCCAGAGCTTGTTCGGGGCAGGCTCGTACCCCTTTTGAGGCAAGCAGTTGCTCCCCATCGGCAACATCAATATCACCGGGCAAGATGTAGCCGGCGTCATCAAGCTTGAAGACTCTCGGCGCCCGCGCCCAGCAGCGCGCATGACCCTGGCATCTGGCTTTATGTACGACGACACGCATAGCGAACTCCAATGTCGTTGGCTGAAACTTCAGGACCAGTCCAGGATCAGATTCTCGATCCCGAACACATGGCCGCCGAAGGTGATAGGTTCAGTCCCTGTCTTGATCCGAAAGGCTGGGATGCGCGCCAGCCACTCCTCCAGGCCAATGACAATCTCCCGCCGGGCAAGGTGTGAGCCAAGACAACGATGGGGACCATAGCCAAAGGCAGCGTGCCGGTTGTCCTCGCGCGCCAGATCGATCTCATTCGGGCATTCGAATTCCGCCGGGTCACGATTGGCAATCATCGTGGCACAGGAAACATAGTCTCCCTTGCGGATCGGCGCGCCTTTGAAGTCGACATCCTTCGTTGCCACTCGGATCATCTGAATGGTCGAATAGGCGCGCAGCAATTCTTCCGCAGCGACGGCAATCCGGTCCGGTTCGCTTCGTAGCAATTCCTGATCTTTGGGGTTGCGCGCGAGATGGGCCAAGTCGAAGCATATGGCTGCTGAGACCGTGTCGAGTCCCGCGACGAACACAAGCACGCCGATGCCACGGACTTCTTCGTCACTGAGCAGACGACCCTCGACCTTTGCCTTCACGATGAAGGTCATGAAATCATCGACCGGCTCCTTGCGGCGCTCGGTGGCAAGTTCGTCGATGAAGGCCACGATCGTCCGGGCTGCGGGTGGTCGTTGCTCCTTATCGCCGTGGAGCAGATCTCTAGCCCAGCCGACAAATGTTTCTAGTCCGTTGTCCGAAAGCCCAATAAAGCGAAGGAAGATATTGACCGCGAACGGAACTGCAAAATCCTTCATGATGTCGCAGCTCGTGCCTGATGCGGCGATCCTGTCGATCAGCTTGATCGCTCGTTCCCGGACAGCCGGCTCCAATGCCATTACCCGCTTTGGCGAAAGCAGCGGATTGAGCAGTGAGCGAAAAACACCGTGGAATGGCGGATCGAGCTCAAGCGGGATCATCGGCCAGCTCTCGCCGAGCACAGAGGCGAAGATGCTGCGATGGCTGGAAAACGTTTCGGTGTCCTGCAGCACCCGGCGCTGGTCGCTCGCGCGAGTGATGACCCAGGTACCCCGACCGTCGCGCGTGTTGCTGGTTGAATAAAAGATCGGAGGCCCGGCATGAACGCAAGCAACCGCTGCATGCGGATCCCCGTTAGCGGTCGGCAACATGCCGGGCGACGTAAACAGGCTGAAGTCCCTCACCATTTCGGGCGGGACATGATCTGGAACCGGCCGCGATTTAACCGCGCCAGAATCGAGAGACCGTTCATGAGATGCTGTCGGCATTTGCATGCAATCGTTGGTGCAAGCTCCGTGCCGAATTCGTCTTTCGATAATCCTTGCCGTTTGCTGGGCAACAGGTGGCGCCTGCGCTGACTTGCTGGTCGGGATTGCAACATTCTTGTCCAGCGTCGGACACAGAATGTAGAAAGCTAGACACCGACTTGGAGCAACTCAACTGGTGGGATCGCTAGCTGTGGAGCCTCAACAGGTTGTCCTCGGTTAGAGCGAGGCGACTGATAGGTGTTTTGGACTTTAGGCTCCCGTGGGGACGGTGCCAATTGTATCTGTGCAGCCAGACCGGCAACTCTGCGGCGCGGTGATCTGAAGTCGGATAAGCGATGGCATAAGCCCATTCGCGCAGTGCTGTCTGGATGAAGCGCTCGGCCTTGCCATTGGTCTTGGGTGTATAGGGTCTTGTCCTGACGTGCTTGAGGCCGAGATCGCGGCAGGCCTTGGCGAAGGCCTTTGATCTGTAGCAGGAGCCGTTGTCGGTCATGACGCGGGCTATCGTGACGCCGAGGCTGGCGTAGTAGGCCACCGCCGCCTTGAGGAAGGCGATGGCGCTTTCTTTTTTCTCGTCGGGCAGGATCTGCGAGAAGGCGATGCGGGAGGCGTCGTCGATGCAGACATGGACGAACTCCCAACTGCTGCCGCGCGAGCTGGCATTGCCGGTGCGCTTGCCGGTAATGCGATGACCGATGCGCTCGAAACGACCGAGCTTCTTGATATCGATATGGATCATCTCGCCAGGATGCTCGCGCTCGTAGCGTCGGATCGGCTCGGCCGGTTCGATATCCCGCAACCGCGACAGTCCGGCACGCTTGAGAACCCGGCTAACGGTGGCGGGCGAGACGCCGACCTCATGGGCGATGTGCTTGCCGGTCCAACGTTGCCGCCGCAGCGCCATGATGCGCTCGGCGATCAACGCAGCGGTGGCCTGCGGCATATGGGCGGGCCGCGAGGAACGGTCGATCATGCCGGCCCGCCCTTCGGACTTGTAGCGCTCGACCCAGCGCGCCACGATCTTGGCCGACACGCCGTAGACACGCGCCGCATGGGCTTTGGAGAAAGCGCCTTCTATCACCGACAGCGCCATCTCCTCTCGACGCAGCGGTGTGAGACGGGCATTCTTATGGATGTTCATTCGGATCCTCCGATGGATGCTGAAGCGTGGTAACTCCAGTCTCCTCGGTCCGGTCCGAATGGACAACCTCCCGAAAGCTCACAGCTAGCCGATCATGTGCCCGGGGAGCATCCAGTTCGAAAGCTTGCTCTAAGCGGCTTGGTGACTTGGCCGAGGTCACCCAGGTGGAAATGACCAACACTTGGGGTAAGCCTAGTGGCGCTCCCCTCGATGATGTCTGGCGGGGTGGTTAGCCGCCTCCGTGGGACAAGATCAGTCTACACGAATGGGCTATAGCCTCTCCTCGCCTGCCTCACTGGCCGTCCTTCAGAGCCGGCCACACGAGCTTTTGTCTTTCAGCAGGGCGTTTTTCTCGCCAGCTACAGAGCCACACCGACGCCATTAATGAGCGTCCAGTCGACGGGTTGGATGGCCCTGTCCATCTTGCCCAGCACCTTGGCTTAGCATTTGCCGGTGCGGCGGAAGCCTTCAAGACGCAGTTCTTGACCTTCTCCAGATCAGCCTCGGATGGATATCGGCAAGGGTTCAGCTCGTCCTTTTGAACTTGCGCATCTTCGTGTTGGCCAACCCCAGGCCGCCCGACATATTTGCGGTCTATCCGGCACCTCAACTTCGAACAACCTTGCGGCAAGCTCTTGGGATAGCCCACGCTCGTGCCTCCACCACCCGCTCAGCAGAGCCAGATTTGTCGTTGATGGCACGGAACTTGCGGAGTCATTCGCAGATGCGTCACGGACCGAGAGTGTCGTCCCATGAATTCGATCACCAAAAAGGCCGCCCGACGTTGCTGGGACCGCCTGCAATTACCTTATCCCAGAATTGGGAGCAACGGCTTCAAAAGGGATAACTCATCACCTCAATTTTGTCGATCGCGCGGCCATCGAACCGCAGCCATCGATCAGACTTCCGCCTCGTTGCACTCATTGCGACCGCCTTGGTGCTTGCGACAACCGCTCAATTCTGGCTGCCAGGATAACCACATATGGCGACGGAACTTCCTGCTTCAAAGCAATATAGAGATCGTCGATCATCCCCCCATCAAGGCCTCGATCGAGGACACCGCGTTCGGCTTGCTTGGTTCGCAGTGAACAGACCGCACTTCGACGAATGCGATCGATGCGACCGCGCCGAGAACTCTCCCGCATTGTCGACGGTTGGGTCCGTCGGCCCTCCGATGAGGCCTCGGATGCGTCGGGCGCCGAGGCCTCGACTGATGCCGACTGGCCGCCGCCGGAAGGTCTCGCGGCTTTGATCCCCGGCGATGTAGCCACCCCTGCTGCAACAGCTCCTAGCCGGAGAACTCATTCATGACCGAATCGGCGACAGATTTAGTGGACGCGGCTTTGTTCGACCGAGATCGGCTTGACCCAGAAAGTCCCTATCAACGTTCTGGCCCTGCATGGGGTGCCATCATTTCGCTTTCCTTCGGCACCTTCGGGCTTGTGACGGCAGAGTTTCTGCCCGCCAGCGTTCTGACACCGCTCGCGCATGATCTCCGTATCACCACGGGCACGGCTGGACAGGCGCTAACAGCGACCGCAATCGTCGCGGCGATCTCGGCACCGATAATCGCCATCGTGACAAAGCGTCTGGACCGCAGGGTCGTCATCTGGGCGATGACGCTCCTGCTGATCCTGTCGAACGTTCTGGCAGAGGTTGCGGGGTCGCTGCCGGTTTTGCTGGCGGCACGCGTCGTCCTTGGCATATCGCTTGGTGGTTTTTGGTCTATTTCGGCAGCGTTGGCGATGCGGCTGGTTCCAAGTCACCTCATGCCGCGCGCCATGTCGATCATCCTCACCGGCGTTTCTGTCGCCTCCGTCTGCGCGGCTCCAATCGGCGCTTATGTCGGTGACATTTGGGGATGGCGAGCCTCGTTCAAGGTCGCCGCAATCGTGAGTGCCGTTGCGCTGCTCGTGCAACTCGTAACCATTCCGCCACTGCCTCCGATCGAAGTGCGCAGATTCCGCAGTCCGCTGGATGTCGCGAAGAATCCGGCGATGAAGGTTGCGGTGCTAGTCGTGCTATTGGTCGCTTCCGGCCATTTTGCCAGCTTCGCCTACATCCGCGCCTTTCTCGAGAGCGTTCCTGCGCTCGAAAAGAAGTCAATCCCGCTCGTGTTCCTTGCTTTTGGCACGGCCGGCGTCTTCGGCAATTTAGCCGGCGCATTCCTCACCAAACACAGTCTCAAGGCGGTCGCGGCCCTGCCGCCCCTGCTCATTGCCGTAGCCGCTGTCTCGCTCCTGACTATGGGAGCATCGGCCTTGACCTCGGCAATTGCAGTTGCCGTATGGGGCTTTGCTTTTGGCGCGGTCCCGGTCGGATTGCAGACATGGATGGTGCTACGCGCCGCTCCGAAACAGGCCGAGAGCGCTGGTGTACTGATGGTCATAACCTTCCAAGTGGCCATCGCAGCCGGCACAACTTTCGGTGGCCTATTGGTGGATCACACGGGTATTGCCAGTGTCTTTGTCTACAGCGCGGTTGCCACGTTCCTCGCTGTCTTGACAGTATTTTTGCTCGGCCCGAACCGCAAAACCTGACCGCCTGGTGGGGAGTGACGGTCGGCGGCGTTCACGCTATTGCCACCTCTGAGCTCGGCCCAAAGGCCGCGGCTTCGTCGTAACCATGCGGTCGATGGGGCAGCGCCAAATTGCTTCCTGCTCATCGCGTTGCGATAATACAGCGCGCTTATTGCGTCATCGTGTCCCCGGTCTCGGCTTCAATGCCCGGCTACTGGCTGCGGAGGCAGATGGGCGCCGGCGTCCCACCGACGACGATCGGTCTTTTCTCATGTAGCTGTCGGGGAAACGAGGCAGGTTTTCCGCCAGAACCCGCCAGTCGTCGCGCTCGCGTTCGCCTTCCTTGCGCGCACCGAACAACTGGATGATGATCTTGCCGTCGGACCCATATGCTTCGAGCGAGGTGACGTGACTGTCATTGGTCGGCTTGCGCACGGCCCAAACCTCACGGATTTGGTGGGTCCTGAGATGCAGCCGGAACGTTTCGTCCAGCACATGGATGCACGGCCCGATCTGCTTGACCGACTTGATTAAGCCGGAATGGGTCTGGATAGAACCTCGGTTGCCGACGAAGCACATGATCGGCAATTCGTCTTCGGCCGCACGCTGGAGCACGGCGCCAACTGCGGCATTGTCGAGCAGCCAAGCGTAATCCTGGCCGACCATGCGCAAAGCCTGGCAGCGGCTGAGCTTGAGCGTCTTTAGAAGGTTGACGTCAGTCAGCCGGCTCCAGTGCTCGCGTAGGTCGTCCACCGTGCCGGCCCAGTCCGCAGTCCTCGCGCCCAGGTCGGCTACTCTCGCCTTAAGCGACATGGTCGGCTCCTGGTTGGCGGATACGAGCTCGGCCACCAGCTTTCGATAGGCATGAAGGTTGGAGACCGGCCTGAGATGCACCTTATGCACTGCTGCGCCGGTGGCGTCGAAGAATTGCAAACTGCGCTGGATTCCGCCGCGATGGCGCCTTTCAACAGCGAAACCATACCTCCAAGCTTGCGGGAAGACGCGAAGGTCGAATTCGTCACCAAGGACCATGGCGTGATTGTTGCCGGTTATCACTCTGTTGAAGACGCCAATCTTTTCGTGCACGGCACCTTGATTGCGGGTCAGCGCCGTCACTTCGCCCACGAATTCGAGGCCCGTCAGAACGTGATTGACGCGCGGGTCGATGCGTGCCGCGCCGAAACCGCAATGGGCCGCGACCAGTTCCGCTTCCGAAATGGCCAATTGGGCTGCGAAATCACGCGCGGGAATGTTCGGACAGACTTCCCACGCACGCCGGATTTCGTTGGGCGACCGCTTCTTGCGCTGATCCATGTTTTTACCCCTGCCCCGTTCTTCTTTTGACGATCGATCGAAAAACGGGCCTCAGGGGTGTGCACGGCGGACGCGATCGATCGTCAGGCACATGCCAGTCGAATCCTGTCTCCGGGCGGTCAGCGGCCAATCGCCGGTAGAGAGCGATTGTTGGGTGGTCGGCGCCAATCGGCCGATCGAGCATTCGGGTACCACCGGCGGTGCTGCTTTCCCACTCAAGGCGGGTCTGATGGATCATATTGCTCTCCTTCGTTCTTCGATTGCGAGGGCAACCCAAAGGTGAATCGGCCGGCAATTTTGCCGCCGCAACGAAGGCTTCACAAAAATCGTGCCAGTTGCTCCGCGGCAAGCTCTGAACATCTTTGGCTCTGTTCATTGCTTTACGCGTGAGTGCATCGCGAACTCAGGCGCCCTTCCTGTGACGCGGACGCGACAAATCCGACAGTAAGTGTCGGTTGTCGGACGTCTCCCCAGCAATCGAGCATAAGAGACGTCGGGATGTCCTACGGTTTTTGACACGTCTTCCCTTTGGCACGGTCCATGCGAGATGATCCGCGAAAACGTCGGACCGAGGAGAAATCGAGCCATGATTACGCTCACCGACAACGCTGTTGCCGCCATCAAGGCCGCTCTTTACCGCGCCAGCGAGCCGGCGGAAGGATTTCGCATCATGGTCCATGCCGGCGGCTGCGCCGGCTTCCAATACTCAATGGGCCTGGAGAGCGTCTCACGTGAGGGCGATGCGATCATCGAGCGAGATGGGCTCAAGGTGTTCATGGATAGAGGCTCCCAACCCCATGCAGCCGGCATGACCGTGGACTTCGTCACTGGGCTCGAAACATCCGGCTTTGTTTTCGATAACCCCAATGCGCGTGAGACGTGCGGCTGCGGCAAGTCCTGCAAATGATTGCGAGGGAACAGGCTATGTTCGACTATAGCGACGCCAAGGAATACTGCGTCGAACCGGCACCGCCGGCGCTCTGGAACCGGCCGACACGCACTGTCGGCCCGGAACAATTGCGTTCGGTGATGCGCCAAATCGCGATCATCGATCGTTGCCGTGGGCAAGCAAACAAAATTGCCCGAAACAGCTGAATTCCCGGCAGATGCCGCCACCAAAGGGCAATGTCGACAGCGACCGGTCAGCCAAGCCATCGCTCGCCCGGCCGCCCACCTTACCAGATACGATATGCGCCAGAGGTTCAATGGCCCGCCTACCCTTGAATCATTTCAGCAGTTGAAGGATCACTCCCATGAACCCTGTCTATCTCGACAACAACGCAACGACGCGGGTTGATCCTGCAGTCGTTGGAGCGATGTTGCCTTTCTTTACGGAGCAATTTGGCAATCATTCGTCCATGCACGCCTATGGCGCATCGGTTGCTGAAGCCGTGAGAAAGGCGAGGCAACAGTTGCAAGCCCTCATCGGCGCGGGATTCGAGGACGAGATCATCTTCACCTCGGGCGGGACTGAAAGCGACAGTACAGCCATCCTTTCGGCGCTGGAGGTGATGCCCGACCGAACGGAAATAGTGACTTCCGCGGTTGAACATCCGGCCGTTCTGAAGTTGTGCGCGCACCTTGAAAAGACGCGCGGCGTCAAGGTGCACATTATCCCAGTCGATCACCACGGCCGGCTCGACCTGGACGCCTACAGAACCGCTCTCACTCCACAAGTGGCAATCGTCTCGATAATGTGGGCGAACAATGAGACCGGTACGATCTTTCCCGTGGTTAAGCTTGCCGATCTAGCCAGGGAAGTCGGCGCGCTTTTCCACACTGATGCAGTGCAGGCGGTCGGAAGGCTTCCGATTGAGCTGAAATCGACCGCGATCGACATGCTGTCGCTCTCCGCCCACAAGCTGCATGGTCCAAAGGGGATAGGCGCGCTTTATGTAAGACGTGGCGTGCGCTTCTCCTCCATGATCAAGGGTGGGCACCAAGAGCGCGACCGGCGTGCAGGCACTGAAAACACACCCGGCATAGTCGGACTGGGCATGGCGGCCGAACTCGCCTTGAAATTCATGGACGAGACAAAACGAATAAAATGGTTGCGCGACCGCCTTGAGAACGGGATCATCCAGCGCATCCCAAACACATCCATCAACGGCGATCCGCAAGAGCGATTGCCAAACACTGCAAACATTGGATTCGAAGGTATCGAAGGCGATGCAATTCCAATTGTCCTGAGCCGGCTGGGAATCGCCTGTTCCGCCGGGTCCGCCTGTGCCTCTGGCTCACTGGAACCGAGCCATGTTCTGATCGCTATGAACGCGGCATGTGGGGCAGTCCGCTTCTCCTTGTCGCGTGACAACGGCGAAGATGACGTAGACCGCGTGCTTGAGGTCCTGCCTGCGATCACCGAGAAGCTACGGGCCGTTCCCAGTGCTGGACTGTGCGGGCGAGGTGCAGAACAGCTTCATTCCGGCCCGGGTCCGAGCGGCACAATAGCCGACGAGCCGTGAGGTCTTCCTCAACGTGACGACCCTGCGCAATGGAGAGCAGTCAAACTCGGGGTCGCCTTCACCACTTCAGAAAAGCTTGAGATCGCCAAGTCTCTTGCCCAGCCGCCGTGCCAGAGGTCGGCACGCCGTCAGCAATGTCACCAATGCATCGACACCACAATTACGCGCCGGGAGAATACAATGAACTGCTCCGCTGATAGCCGCCCGATCGATCGCACCGATATCCTAGCGCGACTGAAGGGCCTGTCGGCCGCGGAGGACTTCTTCGCCTGCCTTGGCGTCTCCTACGACCCGAAAGTGATGAATGTCTCGCGGCTCCATATCATGAAGCGCGTGGGCCAATACCTTGCCGAAGAAGATTTCTCCGGTCTGCCTAACCAGGTAATCGCCGCGCGGGTGCGCGCCAAGCTGGAACGCGCCTACGAAGATTTCGCGACTTCCTCGCCGCTCACGCAACGTGTGTTCAAGGTGCTAAGGGACCACGATCCAAACATATGTCCCGCACCTGGCCGCGCCTTCGTCCCGCTCGACTCTGCACTGAAGCGGTTCGGAAAGTAATGAGCCCGACACGGCTGCGACGCGACAATGTCGAGAAGTCGACAAATCCAGTCCTCATGACGCCTCCTCGGAAGCAAACGAAGCCACCTTCTGGAATAGAGGCAGGAAGACGACTTGGCATGAACGATGCAGGCAATGAGGCGAACCGCCAAGCACGAATCCGGACTGGGAGCTTAGAGAAACCGCCAATGCATATCGTAATCTGCATCAAGCAGGTGCCGGATTCGGCACAGATCCGCGTGCACCCGGTGACGAACACGATCATGCGTCAGGGTGTTCCGACCATCATCAATCCTTACGACCTGTTCGCCCTCGAAGAAGCGCTCAAACTGCGCGACGTTCATGGTGGCGAGGTTACTGTGCTCACAATGGGTCCGCCCATGGCGGAGGACTCGCTGCGAAAGGCGCTCGGTTACGGTGCTGACCGAGCAGTTCTCTTGACGGACCGCTATTTTGCCGGATCCGATACGCTGGCGACTTCCTTTGCTCTTTCGCAAGCAATCGCAAAAATTGGGGAGACTTTCGGCAGGCCGGACATCGTCTTCACCGGCAAGCAGACGATTGACGGCGATACCGCCCAGGTCGGACCGGGCATAGCCAAGCGCCTAGATTTATCGCAACTTACCTATGTCGCGAAGATTGCCTCCATCGATCTCGATACGCGAGAGATCGAAGTCGCGCGTCGCGCCGAAGGCGGCACCCAGTTGCTGAAGAGCAGACTCCCTTGCCTCATTACCATGCTGGAAGACACCAACGAAATCCGCCGGGGCTCGCTCCAGCAGGCTCTGTGCGCGGCGCGCAGGCAAGTCGTGAAGTGGACTGCAGCCGACGCCGGCATTGACGATCTCACCCGGTGCGGTCTGCGTGGCTCGCCTACAGTCGTCAAGCGTGTTTTCGCCCCCACCGCACGGGCAGAAAGGGCGGCGCAGATCGACACCGCGGAAAGGGGCTTGCAGGACATAGCCGATGAACTCATCGCCGATATCTTAACCCGCCGGCCGGCGCTGGAACATGAGCTGGCCTTCAACAGCGGCACGTGACGGCCAGGAGCAGAAAATGTCGACCGCAAGCCAAACCACCCCTCGCATTGCCCCCGGCCGTGCCGGTGTAAAGAAAGAACTTCCCGACCATTTCAAAGACTACCGGCACGTGTGGGTCTTCCTCGAGCTCGAACGCGGCAATGTGCATCCTGTATCATTCGAACTGCTGGGCGAAGGCCGCAAATTGGCCGACAAGCTTGAAGTCCAGCTCGCGGGCGTCGTGCTGGGACCGCCGGGCGAGATGGTCGAGGACGCTGTTGCCGAGGCCTTCGCTTACGGGGCGGATCTTGTCTACATCGTCGATGCGCCGCCGCTCGCCGACTACCGGAACGAGCCGTTCGCCAAGGCGCTCACGGATCTGGTCAATACCCATAAACCCGAAATCCTCCTTCTCGGCGCGACCACACTGGGCAGGGATCTTGCAGGCTCGGTAGCGACGACCCTGCAGACGGGGCTCACGGCCGACTGCACCGAACTTGATGTAGATTCCGACGGTTCACTCGCCGCGACCCGTCCGACTTTTGGTGGCTCATTGTTGTGTACGATCTATACACTAAATTACCGGCCGCAAATGGCGACGGTGCGACCAAGGGTCATGCCTATGCCGCAACGGGTGGATAAGCCGGTCGGGCGTGTCATGCGGCACAAGCTGTCGCTCGTTGAGGACGATATCGTCACCAAAGTCCTCGGCTTCCTACCGGATAACCAGTCGGCAATGGCAAATCTTGCCTATGCGGATGTCGTGGTTGCGGGAGGCCTCGGTCTCGGAGCGGCGGAGAACCTTCAGCTTGTGAAGAATCTTGCCCGAGCGATCGGCGCCGAGCATGGCTGTTCGCGCCCCTTGGTCCAGAAGGGCTGGATGCCGGCTGATCGACAGATTGGACAAACTGGCAAGACCATTCGACCGAAGCTTTACATCGCGGCCGGAATTTCCGGCGCCATCCAGCACCGAGTTGGGGTCGAGGGGGCCGATCTCATCGTCGCGATCAACACCGATCCGAACGCGCCGATTTTCGAGTTCGCCCACCTCGGGATCGTCACGGATGCAATCCGCTTCCTGCCCGCACTGACGGAAGCCTTCACCCGGCGGCTGTCGCCGCACAGTCGAGACAAGCTTGCGAGTTGAGGGAGAGGACATGATTGAACAATTCGATGCCATAGTGGTCGGAGCCGGCATGTCTGGAAACGCAGCTGCTTACACTTTGGCAAGCCAGGGGCTGAAGGTACTGCAGTTGGAGCGCGGGGAATATCCGGGCTCTAAGAACGTCCAGGGTGCCATAATGTACGCGAACATGCTGGAGAAGATCATCCCGGACTTCCGGGATGATGCGCCCCTCGAGCGGCACCTGGTCGAACAGCGACTTTGGGTGTTGGACGACACGTCTCACACCGGAATTCATTACCGGTCGGACGACTTCAATGAGGCGAAACCCAACCGCTACACGATCATTCGCGCCCAGTTCGACAAATGGTTTTCCCGCAAGGTGCGCGAGGCTGGCGCGACGGTCCTGTGTGAGACGACCGCGACGGAACTCGTCCGTGATGGCAATGGCAAGGTGATCGGCGTCCGCACAGACCGGGCTGGCGGAGTGGTCTTCGCGAATGTGGTCGTTCTCGCAGAAGGGGTGTCGGGATTGCTTGGCACTCGCGCAGGCCTGCGCGAGATGCCGAAGCCGGAGACCGTGGCGCTTGCCGTCAAGGAAATGCATTTCTTGCCCGAAGAGGTCATTGGCCAGCGGTTCGGGGTCAAGGGCGATGAAGGCTGCGTAATCGAGGCCGTGGGCACGATCTCTCGCAGCATGGCCGGGCTCGGCTTCCTTTACACCAACAAGGAGTCGATATCACTCGGCATCGGCTGCCTGGTCTCGGATTTCGCCGCGACGATGGAGAGCCCGTCCGCCCTCCTGGATGCGATGAAAAACCATCCTTCGATCCGGCCGCTGATCGCTGGCTCGGAGGTGAAAGAATATGCCGCCCATCTTATCCCCGAAGGTGGTTACAAGGCCATTCCGCAGCTCTTCGGCGACGGTTGGGTCATCGTCGGCGACGCAGCGCAACTGAACAATGCCATTCACCGTGAGGGTTCGAACCTTGCCATGACCTCGGGTCGTGTCGCGGCTGAGGCGATCATCAAAGTCAAAAGCCGCAACGGTCCTATGACCAAAGCGAACCTTGCGCTCTACAAGACGATGCTGGATGACTCCTTTGTGATCAAGGATCTTAAGAAATACAAGGACATGCCAGCCTTGCTCCACACCAATTCCAGCAACTTTTTTGACAGCTATCCGCGGCTGATGTCGCATGCCGCTCAGAACTTCATGCGTGTCGACGGCACGCCGAAGATCGAGAAGGAAAAGAACACCACGGCCGCCTTCATCAACGCGCGCTCGCGCTGGGGGTTGGTCAGCGACGCGGTCCGCCTGGCATTGGCATGGCGCTGAAGAGGGTACAAGATGACGATCGCAGTGACGAAGGTTCGTGTCGAGGACAAACTTTACCAGAACCGCTATCTGGTCGATTCCGGCCGCCCCCATATTATAGTGCGACCGCACGACAAGCCAAGCGCGAACTTGCTTGCGTTGACCTACGTCTGTCCGGCGAAATGCTATGAGTTGAATGACAAGGGTCAAGTCGAGATCACCGCCGACGGCTGCATGGAATGCGGCACCTGCCGGATATTGTGCGAGAAAGGCGGCGACATCGAGTGGAACTATCCGCGCGGCGGCTTTGGTGTCCTGTTCAAGTTCGGATGATCAGCCGGGACCGTGCCAAGAGCATGCCGGCAGCGAGCAACTGCGGCACACCATGAGCCTCTCCATCCACTTGCAAAGAGCTAGTGAATATTGGCCTTTCGCAATTCAAATTTCCTTGACTCGTTAGCGGTGTCCTCAGGCCACGGCGCTGCCCTGTGCGCCGGACTTACCACCGGTCACGTGGTCGAGCCCCTTTGGGACAACGCCCGGCCATCGTGCCGGATGGCAGCCACAACGGCCGGTGAGCAAGTGGAACGGCACAACCCATGGCAAAGACGTATGTGCTAGTGCATGGTGCCTGGCATGGCGGATGGTGTTGGCGGGACGTGGCTGCCAATCTTCGCAAGATGGGATGCCACGTGACCACGCCGACCAGGTGTCGGCGAACGCGCACGTTTGCTGTGCAAGGACATCACGCCCGACACATTCGTGACCGACATCGTCAACCACATTGTGACGGAAGAGCTGAGCGATGTGATCCTTGTCGGTCACAGTCTAGGCGGCATCAGCATCACCGGCGCCGCCGACCGGATACCCGACCATATCAGCCATCTCGTTTATCTCGACAGCGCCATCGTCGAGAGCGGTCAAAGTGTATTCAGCACCATGCCCCCCGACATCGTCGCGGCCCGTCGAAAATTGGTTGCGGAGGAAGGACGGGGTATCTTCATGCCGACTCCGCCGCCAACAGCATTCGGCATTCCCGAGGGACACTCGCTCACGGACTGGGTGCGGCGCCGGATAACACCGCATCCGGCAGGCACCTACGAAAGCGGACTTAAGCTCGAGCACCCGCTCGGCAACGGCAGACCCCGAACCTATGTCGTCTGCACTAATCCACTCCACCCGCCGATGGCGGGAGCGCGAGAATGGGTCGCGAAGCAGGATGGCTGGGCGTGGCAGGAACTCGCCACTGGCCACGACGCAATGATCCTCGCGCCGACGGAAGTTGCTCTCCTTCTTAGCGCAGTCGGCTGAGGAACCAAGTAGGGTGAGCGGCGGCCGATTCTCAGGCCGTGGCCTTGAGCTCTGGTGCACGGATAGGCCCAACGGGTCGTTCCGGTGGCGCCACCGAAACCACTAGGCGGGAGTGGCCTGTCCTGCCGACGTCGCAAGCTTGCGAGCGTTCCGCCGCGGCCGCAGCCCGTAGCGCCGGGCAACCTCCGAGATCACCGCGTCGGCTCCAGGGTCTCGGAATGACTCCGTGCCTTGTCGTCCATCGACCAATGCCGCCGACCAACAGCGCCGTTGATCACCCTCGAAAACGCCGAGGCTGCCGCTCAGGGTCAATCGTAAGTTCAAGTTCAGACACAAGCCGATCTCCGATCCACCTCAGAATCGGCAGGCCCACAGATCGCGGGTCCTCCTGGAAGGACACAGCGCTTACCCTTGAAATATGGAGAACCATGGCTTTGCGCCGTCGGCAGTTGAGCTGATCTCGCAATGCTATTTCCCCGGCAACGTCCGAGCCGGAGAACTGCGTGCTTGGCGTTCTCCTCTGGAAGGAACCAATCTTTCGGAACGTGGCAATGTCATCGACGAGCTCTCACGGGCCAGCACGATGCCGGTTCGGCGCATCGGCGCCCCCTGAACACGAGATAGCCACTTGCGATTCTAACGATACGGCCGGACGGGGGCTGAGACCGCGGCGGACGGAGCGTGACGGCTGATCGACACAATGGAGAAGGCCGGCTGGGTTCAGGCTAATGCGGCTCGAATTCTCGGCCTCAAGCTGCGACAAGTCGGCTAGGCGATACGCCGGCATAGTATCGAGGTGAAGGAAATTCTAAGAGCCTGATGAGCCAATCGTCAGGCCAGTGGTCTTGCGCGCCCTGTGCGCGACAAGGAGTGCTTCGTGCTTCTGAACGGATTTGGACTTGCACTGTCGCAAGCAGGACAAAATTGTGTCGCGCCGGCCTGACACAATGCGATATCGACCCGAATAGTGAACTGAAGCCGCTTTTTTCAGTTGGTATGGCTCTTGCACCTTGAACCGCGACGTTACCAGCAACGGAGCCGTTTGATGTCCTCACCGACAGTTTCGATTGAGGGGCCGACTAGCACGACATCCGAGGGTTTTCTGGCAGCCGCGAAATCCGGTGGCTGCGCATCGTCCTCCTACGGCTCGTCGCCGACCAGCCCGGGCGAAGGGGATCCGGCTATTTGGGAAAGGATCAAGGATCACCCCTGCTTTTCGGAGGAAGCGCATCATTATTTCGCGCGTATGCATGTGGCGGTCGCGCCGGCTTGCAATGTCCAGTGCAACTATTGCAATCGCAAATACGATTGCGCCAACGAGAGCCGGCCTGGTGTTGTGTCTGAGAAGTTGACGCCCGACCAAGCGCTACGCAAGGTCATCGCCGTTGCCAACAAAGTTCCGCAGCTTTCGGTTCTTGGCATCGCTGGGCCGGGGGATGCCTGTTACGATTGGGAGAAAACGAAGGCAACGCTCGACCGCGTCATCAGGGAAATCCCCGACATAAAGCTGTGCGTCTCCACTAATGGGCTCGTGCTGCCGGACCATGTCGCCGAGCTTGCCGAAATGAATGTTGATCACGTGACGGTCACCATCAACATGGTCGACCCGGAAGTCGGCGCGAAGATCTATCCATGGATCTTTTATGAAAATCGCCGCTACTTCGGCATCGAAGCCGCTCGAATCTTGCACGCGCGGCAGATGCTGGGCCTGGAGATGCTGAGCGCGCGCGGCATCCTCACCAAAATCAACTCGGTGATGATTCCTGGAGTGAACGACCAGCACCTGTTTGAGGTGAACAAAATGGTCAGGGAGCGGGGCGCGTTTCTGCACAACGTGATGCCTCTGATTTCGGACCCGGCGCACGGTACCCACTACGGACTCATCGGGCAGCGCGGCCCAACGGCAATGGAGATGATGGCTCTTCAGGATCGACTTGAAGGTGGCGCCAAGTTGATGCGCCACTGCCGGCAGTGCCGGGCAGATGCTGTCGGCCTGCTCGGTGAAGATCGTGGCCAGGAATTCACGCTGGACGGGATTCCCGACGATGTCGCCTACGATGCTGGCAAGCGTCAGGCCTATCGGCAGGTGGTCGCACACGAGCGCCGTGATCATGAGGCGGCGAGGAGCGAGGCCATCGGTATGGTCAAGGCAACAGACTCCGAAAAGTCGCTTCTGGTTGCGGTGGCCACTAAGGGAGGTGGACGGGTCAACGAACACTTCGGCCACGCGAAGGAATTCCAGGTTTATGAAGTCTCGCCTAGAGGGATCAGCTTGGTCGGGCATCGGAAGGTCGAGCGGTATTGCCTCGGAGGCGGGGGCGAAGACGCCATCCTCGAGGGCGTCATCGCAGCGCTCGAAGGCATACACATAGTGCTATGCGCCAAGATCGGAAATCGCCCGAAGGAACAACTCTCGCGAGCTGGACTGCGCGTAACCGACGCCTATGGCCATGACTACATCGAGACCGCAGTCAGCGCACTTTACGCGGCAGAGTTTGGGATCAGACCACTAGCGGCGACGGCCTGAGCCGTCTCGTCCGATAACCAGGAGTTAGAATGGCTTTAAAGATCATCGCATCCCAATGTACCCAATGCGGGGCCTGCGAGTTCGAATGTCCTTCGGAAGCGATCAAGTTCAAGGGCGACGCCTATGTGATCGATCCAAACAAGTGCACCGAATGCAAGGAGGCCTTCGATACGCAGCAATGCGTGTCGGTCTGTCCGGTACCGAAAACCTGCGTTCCCGCTTGATTCCTACCGAAACGGTCGGGTTCGCCGCACGACGACGCCTGCAACCCGCGACCACAACAAAAGCCTCGAGAAAGGAATGGACAGCATGTGGTCCAGACGCGAACAGGAGGTCGAAATCGGCAGACCGCCACGGTTCATGCAGGGTGAGCGGGTCCGTGCGATACGCCACATAAAAAACGACGGCACCTATCCCGGCAAGGAGATCGGCGAAAACCTCGTGCGGAAGGGCGACGAAGGCTACGTGCGCGACATTGGAACCTTTCTCCAGCAATTCTTCATCTATGCGGTCGAATGGATCGATCGTGGCACGGTCGTCGGCATGCGAGCGCGCGAACTCATTAGCCTCGACAAAGTCGAGGTTCCCTGCGGAGCTGAAGGCATTTCCAACGGGGGAACAGCCGGATGAAAGTAATGATTCGCAGGACCGCTACTGGCTTGTCGGCTTATGTCCCCAAGAAGGATCTCGAAGAGCCGATCACCGAGATTGAGAACGCTGACTTATGGGGCGGGACCGTGACGCTCAGGAACGGTTGGCGGCTCATGCTGCCCGACCTTCCGCGCGACACGCGTTTGCCGATCACCGTCGAGGCGATGAAGATTTCCGACGGGGCCTGATGCCGGTGGGTTCAGTGGCGGAGAGGAAACGCGTATGAACACGATGCTGAGCTGGGACCATCTCGTCGTCGTCCGGGGCAGTTTTGCCAAAAAACTGATTGACCTGCTGAACGGCGCTCTCAAGGCCGATCGAGTGATCCCCTATCTCGGTCCTGGTCTTCTGCAGCTTAACCCACCGGAATCACCTGTACCTTGCACCCCTGAAGATGTCGCCGCGGCCCTCAACAAGCGGGCGCCTGCCCCTTCCAGGATTCGCACCAATATGTGGTCGGTCGCGCAGTTTATCGAGCAGCGCCGACATCGTCGGACTCTCCAAGCGTGGATGGCGGAGATATTCGCAGCCCCCGCCGAGCCGACCGTTCTTCACGCCTGGCTCGCAACCCTTCAACTGTCTGTCATCATCGACAGCTGGTACGATGGCGCCATGCGAGCAGCCCTTGCAGAGGCCGGCCAAACAGACGTTGTCGAGATACAAGGAACGACGCGCGCGACCGGAATCGGTAACATCTGGACGAGAACTTACGATTTGTCAGGAACAGAACTCGAGGCCGAACAAGTGGCTAGGACGGTGCTCTATGCGCCGCACGGCAGCGTCAGGCCGGCGGCAAACTTCCTCGTGGCTGATTCCGATTACGTCGAAGTCCTAACCGAAATTGATATCCAGACGCCGATCCCGGACGCGGTGAAGCAACGGCGCGTCAACCGGGGTTTTTTCTTCGTGGGCTGCCGCTTCAACGATCAGATGCTGCGCACATATGCCAGACAGCTGATGAAGCGCTCCACTGGCCCACATTTTGCGGTGATCGATTCGGCTACGCTGACCAGAAACGAACGTCGTTTCCTTGCCGAAGGCGCAATCACGGTCATCGACATGCCGATCCGCAACGCCGCGGCTCGCCTCGTCGGGGTCGATGCTAGCCAGGATTAATGGCCGGCGATTGCTGGTGAGTCGCTGCTTGCCTCCAAGGGCGAAAACTCAGTTGGGAATACATTCGTGAGTAGTAATGCTAGTGGCAGCACAACGTAGGCTCTGAATTCGTTGGGCGATGTGAAAGGGTCCGCTGCTGCGGGACGTGAGCACGTTGCGGCGGCATTACGCACATGATCTTGTGACCCCCGTGGCAAAAGAACTGAAGCGCCCGAGTCGCGACAACATATGCAGCGCTCAATGGCTTCGACAAAAATTCGGCACAGTTTCGACAGTTCGCATGCACCTCCAGGGTCAACGAGGTTGATTATGCCTGTTTATGTGGGTCGGCCACGCGAGCAGGAATTCCCACTACCTTTGCCCCGGCGGGAACATCTCGTGTGACCACGCAGCCAGCGCCTACCACTGCATTATCACCAATCGTGACGCCAGGCAGAATGATTGCTCCACCGCCGATCCAGACACGGCTGCCAATGTGAACAGGACGCCCGACCTGCAGGCCGGCCTGCCGCTGCTCGGCATCATGTGGATGATCGGCGGTATAAATCTGCACAGCAGGCCCAATTGCCGTTCCTTGCCCGATTTTGACCTCTACCACGTCAAGAATAACGCAGTTGAAGTTGATGTAGGCATTGGCTCCAATGCGGATATTGAATCCGTAGTCGCAAAAAAAGGGCGGACGGATGACCGTTCCGCGCCCAACCTCTCCCAGCCGCTCGGACAAAAGCTCATGCCAATGCCCCGTGGTCTGCCCCAGCGTATCATTGTACCGCTTGAGCCAAGCCCCGGTGGCCAACAGGTCAGCTTGGATCTCCGGATCCGCCGCATTGTAAAACTCGCCTGCGAGCATCTTTTCTTTTTGGCTACGCATCATAGTCTCCCGTCAGGTCGTGTCCCGTACAGTGATGCAGGAACGCACATCAAACTGCCTCGGCAACTTTGTAACTCGGTCTTGCCGGGCGCGCGGTCGGTCACGAGCCGGGGCGACAGTTTCGTCTCGACCAACTTCCGCGAATTTGGATATCGCAGATCAACCGGTCGCAGGGGCCAATACCTGACGAGGTCGGCAACTGTCCAGCGGTCGAACTCACTTTCATGCCCATCTCAGATTGCGTGATATCGAGCGGTAAGCCATCAGCTAATGTATCGACCAGGTCCCGCCAGCGGAGATCTGCGCGTCGCCTCTACGCATGCTGGCGTGTCACCAATAATACATCGATTATTTCTGGATCCAGGCACGTCGAATTGATTTGCCTTGCGGTGTAGAGCGAAGTTACTAGCCATAGGATTACTCCTTTTTAGTTTGTCAGTCGCAGAGCCCCAGTATGACTACGTGGTAGAAAGCACACGGCCGGAATCTTGGCAGCGCTGTTCACACCCACTTCGTAAGCCTGGCCGATGGGCTCGCCAGAGCACCAATGCTTGACCTGCTCCAGCTCTTGCTCGGCGGGTTGTTTCAGAGACGCTTGATCTCGATACCGCGTTTTCTCAGCACGTAGCCGATCTGGCGCGGGGTCAAACCGAGCAGGCGCGCCGCCTTTGCCTGCACCCAGCCACACTTTTCCATGGCAGCAATGACCGTATCGGCATCGGGCACCCTACCACGACTCGTGGCAGGGCCTATCGGCGCTTGCCCGTCGCCGACGGGCGGGGCGGCACAGGCGGCGGAAGGCTGGATCGTAGTCGACTTCTCTGACGTCGGCGGTCCGTTCTTCCACAGCGCCGCGGCCAAGCACTGATCCGCGTAACAGGCAAAGTCAGTTCTGAGGATTGATGGACCCGTCGCCAGAACTGCCGTCCGTTGAACGCAGTTTTCGAGCTCTCGGATGTTGCCTGGAAATTCGCAGTTCATTAGCACCTCAATCGCTTCGGGAGCGAAGGTCAGCGTGTGATCATTCTCAGTATTGAAATTCTTGAGAAACTGAGCGGCCAAGAGCGGAATATCACCTCGCCTTTCGCGCAATGCCGGCACGCGTAAAGTGACGACGTTGATGCGATAATAGAGGTCTTGCCGGAACTCCTTGCGTTGAACTGCCGTTTCCAAGTCCCTGTTCGTTGCGGCAATCACGCGAACATCAACTTTAATGGTGTGGTTGCTGCCGACGCGCTCAAACTCCTGCTCCTGCAGGACACGCAGCAGCTTAGCCTGGAACGAACCTGATATTTCGCCAATCTCGTCCAGAAACAATGTGCCTTTGTCGGCAGCCTCAAAGCGCCCCTTGCGCAAACTGCTCGCGTCGGTGAAGGCACCCTTCTCATGACCGAACAAGTCAGATTCCAGAAGCGTCTCGGTGAGCGCCGCGCAATTGACCTTGATGAAGGGCTGCTTGGCGCGAGGCGAGAGCTCGTGAATGGCTTTGGCAACCAGCTCCTTACCGGTTCCGGATTCACCTCGCAACAGGACCGTAGTCTTCGCCTTGGCCACCTTGACAAGGTGCTCACGCAGCTTGCGCAGCGCCTGACTATCGCCAAGCATCTCCTTGCTGATCTTTTTACGTTCCATTTGGCAGCCCATCCCACTCCGCCACCCGCCGGTAGAACTGCACTGGACGGTGAGCTGTGTTGTATTTCGTCATCATCATTCTCGATCTCACCTTTGTTGCTTCGAAATTTTCGGCGCGCGGACGCCCTCGGCAAATGGCAATGGCGCCTGAGCATCGTTGCCTTTCACCAGGACGAGCGTCTTCCTCCGCGCGGGCGCTCGCAATATGCGGTTTGCGCAGGCCTTTACTCGACCGGTCGCTGTTCTGTCCGGCTTCTGCCGCACCGCAGCCTGCAAACTCATCCTTGACAAGAAAGGAGGGGAGTCAACCGAGCTCTCCTTGCATTTATGCAAGGAAAATTGTCAGTTTGATAGAATTCTATCAAAACGGCAGAAACGCCCCGCCCCAGTTTGGCTGTACCTGCGGCGTTCAGCGTACGTGACGACATGTGCGGACTTGTCCCAATTGCCATCCGAGTTGTGCGGAACAGTAGCTGCTGCGCTGTTCGCTTCAACCGCGTGAGGCCGGAGACAGTAGAGACGGCGGCTCGTCGAGCGAGGTTTCATTGTTCGGCTACTAAACCGGCTGTCCTTTGGTGGGAGTTGGTTTCGCCCAAGTTCTGGGCCTGGGGGCGTCTAGCCCGTTTCGCCGCACAGGCTCCTTCCACATCGTCGAGGCCGAGAAGGAGGGACCCCACAGCTCTCCCTGTATCACAATGCCCCGCCCCTCAAGCAGCTAGATACGACAGGTGACCTCAAATGAGGCGTCTTGCATGGCTTCTACACCTGCCTGAATGCCAGAACTGCGTTCGTACCGCCCATGGCGAAGGCGTTGCTCATGGCGACGCGCACCTTGCGCTCGCGCGGCACATTGGGTGTGATGTCGAGGTCGCAAGCGGGATCTGGCTCGCGATAGTTGGCGGTCGGCGGCACGACGTCCTCTTGGATTGCCATCACGCAGGCGATCATTTCAAGCGCGCTCGCTGCGCCGAGGCAATGCGCGTGCGTGGACTTGGTGGAAGAGATGGACATCGAATAAGCGTGGTTTCCAAACACACGCTTGATCGCCGCCGTTTCAGTCTGATCATTGCTCTTGGTACCGGTGCCGTGCGCGTTGAGGTAGTCGACGTCCTCGGCATTCAGCCCGGCATCGGCAAGGCAGGCGCGCATCGCCGACGCTGGCCCCTCGACAGATGGCGCGGCGATGTGAAAGGCATCGGCGGAAAGGCCGACGCCGGCGATCTCGGCAAGAATTGTGGCACCACGCCTCGTGGCATGCTCGTAGCTTTCCAGCACGGCCATGCCCGCACCCTCGCCCAGCACCAGGCCCTTCCTATCGGCGGAGAAGGGCCGGCAGGTATCGGGTGAAAGCACGCGCATTGCTTCCCATGCTTTCAGCACGCCCCATGCGAACGGCGCGTCGCTGCCCCCGGAAACCATTACGTCGGCCCGGCCCAGCTTGATCTGATCCACCGCCGAGGCGATCGCATGGTTGGCCGAGGCACATGCGGAGGTCACCCCGAACACCGGCCCGCGCAAGCCGAGGCGCAAGCTCACCTGGCCGGCGGCGGCGCTTGGCATCGTTTTGGGTACAGCGAGGATGCCAACTCGCCTCGCGCCGTCCAAAAGGAGGGCCCGGTAAGTTTCCTCCATTACATCCCAGCCCAAGCCGCCGACGCCCACTGTAGCGCCGAAGCGATGGGCATTCCCTTCGTCGCAGGAAAGTCCGGCCTGCCGCATGGCTTCGCGCGCTGCAAGCACGGCGAGCAAGCTGAAGCGGGCCATGGAGACGAGCTGCTTGCGATCGATGTCGTGCTCGGGCAGCGCCTTGATCTCAGCGCCGGTCATGCCCTCCAGGTCATGAAGCTCGGAATTGGCGAGCGGGCCGATGGCGGAGCGGCCTTCGCGCATCTCTTTCCACATAGAGGCGGCGTCAGTGCCCAGTCCGCACAGGCCGCCCACTCCGGTGATAACGACGCGCCTGTCCATTCAAGCCTCCTTCGCAAGCAAGCCGCGGACGGCTTCCACGACGTCGCCGACATTCTTGAGATTGGACCAGGCATCGGCCGTGTTCATGTCGATCTTGATGCCGTAGGCCTGCTCCACATCCCAGAGGACGTCCGCCAAACCCAGCGAATCGAACCCGAGCGCGTCCAGTTCCGTGGCGATTGTTATCTCGCCGACGAATGACGCAGGCATTCCCTCACCGCTCTCCGACTCGGCGCGTTTCTTGATCAGGGCAATGACGTCCGTTGCGAATTGATCGGCCATTCTGTTTCCTGTCTTTCTTTCCCGCGTTTCGACCTGGACGCGGCTCAGTTCCTGAGGCGCGCCGCGTCGCGAAAGCCACGACGCTTGTGCGTCTGACAAAGCCCAATGCTCATAAAGCCGGATCAGGTCCGGCCGGTGTGTGGCGTAGGTGCAGTATGACGATGTGAGCCGCTACACCGTGCGCGTCTCCCAGTCTGTCCATAGGCTCGGAAGAAGTCGGACAGTTTGACATGGCCGGTCAGTTGCAACTCCCTTTCCCAGCACTCCACTGCCCGGTAGAGCGCATGAAAATCTCCTTTCGGGCGGTTTCTTAAGACGCTCGCCACGCTATGAGGCAGTGGGGCATCGGTGTGCGTCAGGTGCTTCTGCCCATGCAGGATTCCAGAACATTGATGAAATCGTTTGTTTCGATGAAAGGCATCCACACTTTGGATAGTTGACCACGCGTTTCAAAGGTCGTGAACTACATCTCCTCGTTGTGCTCGACGCACTCCCGACAGAGCGCAACCTCATGGGCGCGGCATGCAGGATTAACCGAGCCCAGCCGGTCATGAGTGCGGCCGGCGCTCGGCTGCTCGATTATTTGCGCGATGAGCTCGCGACCATGTCCGCGGAGGTATTCAAACTTAACGCTGCGTCCGGGAGCTCTTGCCCTCCAGTTCGCGACGCTCTCCCGCCCATCCAGTGCTCGTTTATTTCGTCGGATAGTTTGACCCGGCTCTACCGAATCGCCGCTTCAGGATCATTCTTTCCGATTTCGTCACGCTCGTATTTCTGCCGCGTCCTACACCGATTGGGCGCGAACAAAACTGAGCGCCTTGGAACCCGAACCCGTGCGTCGTGACCGGGAGCATCCGGGGCGAACTCATCCGCTCGGGGGCATCGCATCACCGGACGGCGACAGGCACGGTCGACCGGCATCTCGGCATCGGCTGGGAATTCGTCCATGGTCTGCATTGGCGACGCTTCCTGAGGCCACGTAGCCCTTATGCCAAGCTGGGCGCCCGGGTCGAGCGCGTAATGACGACAATTGCTTCGCTACAGGTCAAACGCTTTCCGGGCCACCTGCAAAGTCTTCACCCGGCCGTACAGCGCCCAAGACCACTGATGTGATCGACAAGAGCCTTTTTGATAAATCTGCGCTATTCTCCTGTCGCGCACGGACGACCGCGTGGCGAAGAGCAGGGTCCGAGATGAGAGCCCTGCCGCGCAGCTTCTATCGTCGCGCCTCGTTTGCGGCATCCGTGCCTACCCTCTTCGGACCTCGTGGGTTCCAACCGGCGACGAGGCGTGCATAGGCGCCCTCGGCCTGCTCCACCCAGCGGCGCTCTTCTTCCCGGTGGCTCTTTATGTTGTAGGCGTGCGCTCCCTTTTGGCCGCGCACAGCCTTGCTCCCGGCCTTGAGTTCCACATCGCGCAAGCTTCTTGGCATGCAGGGAGGGTCGAGCCCACGCGTAACTCTCGCCCTTCTCAACAGATGCCAGATCACGACAGAGAGTTTGCGTGCGGTTGCCACGGCCGCGACATGCTGTCCGCGCCGGGCTCGCACGCCGCAGGGAGAAGGCTCGCAACGGTCCGGGAGCACGAGCGGCCGCCCAGGCCGCCTCGACGAGCATGCCGCGCGCATGACCACGGCCTTGCTTGGTGATCCGCCCATGGTAGGCCGGACCTGGCCGGACTGCCGGACGCTTGGGTTCAACCCGAGATAGTCACGAGCTTCTGCGGATCGTCGAAGCGCGACACGTCGCCGATCGCCGCCTTCATCGCCAGCGCGACGGTGATGTCGACGCCGGGAATGGTCATCAGCCGCTTCACGCCTTCATCCTCGAGAGCCGAGCGGACAAGATCGCGTTCGATGACCTGGAGGTCTTCGCCCAATCGGTCGAACTCGCGCAGATGCCCATCGATCGCGAGGCGCTCGTCCTGCGGTACGACCTGCTCGATTAACCAGGTCCGACCCTTGGCGCCGCACAGGTCGGCATGCGGGCAGGACGGGATCAGGTGGCTATGAAGGATCGACTGGATGACGCTCTTCAATCGAGATCTCTGTCGGACAATCTGATTGCGCCGTGTCACCTGTCGACGCAGAGCCTGCGTCGGCTCGTCCGCAATCCAGACTTCTGGCAAGAAGCCGCTGGCATAGAGCTGCGCAAGAACGTCGGCGTCGATCGTCGTTTTGATCTTGGCATAGGCAACGATAAACACCTGTTTCGGGTTGGCGATCCCCACCTTCTTCACATGCGGCGCAACCACAGCTGCAGCGGACGTCGCGTTGCCGGTGGCCTCGATCACCCCGACATCGTTCGGCGACAGCTTCGCGGCGAACGCCGCCAGCAGATCGCGCCGCATGTCGACGCGGCCGAGTCGCCTGAACCTGCCCTCCTCCCATGCCACTGCTTCGGCGAAGGCGCGGTGAATATCCAGTCCGATGATAAGCATGCCCGTTCCTCCTTCTTGGCTCGGTCAAAGACGGGAGCTGGCGGGCAACACGACATCTACTGATCCGCGCTCGCAGCGCATCCGGGAAAGTCGCGAGGGGCGGCCATGTAACGAGCTCGGGCTCTCAGCCCACGGTCTATTGACGGCCTGCCTGCACCTTTGTGCTCCCGGTGCCCCACGTCCCGGATGGGCTCACCATAAGGGCGTTCCAAAACAAGAACAGCAGGACGAAAAGGCACCACAGATCACATACCGGATAGCGGCAAGGCCAAGCGCTTCGTTCAGACAGGCTTGCGCCAATGGGCTTAGGCCGAGCCTACAACAGCTCTCAAAAACGCTGCCGGACTGCTGCATTGGCTTCGCCGATACAATTGGCACAGGCCTCACGGCAGCTTAGGATCAAACCGCCCATCAGTCGCCTCGGACTGGAAGGGTGCACCCTATTAGGTTCCACGCCTAGCTAGGTCGGGGCCGCCGAAGACGCTGGTTGATAGCCCGGCGCCATCGGCCCGGCGTTTCAAACTGCCAATCTCTGACCTGCACAGTACGAACGATTGCTCGCTTCGGCAGATCACGCGGCTCATATGTCGGACCTTTACGTCATCCATCATAAACTTTTTGCGACAAAAGATTGCAAGAATGCTAAATTGTTAAAGTCGTTTGTTTCGGTTAAAGGCATCCATCCCATGGATGGCTGATGACATGCGTTTCAAAGGACTTGATCTAAATCTCCTCGTTGTGCTCGACGCACTCCTGACGGAGCGTAATCTCTCGGCGGCGGCACGCAGGATCAACCTGAGTCAGCCCGCCATGAGTGCGGCCGTCGCCCGACTGCGCGATTATTTCCGCGATGAACTGTTTACGATAAGAGGTCGCGAACGATTTCTAACCCCGCGTGCGGCAGCATTTGCCCCCGCAGTTCGCGACGCTCTCCAGCACATCCAGTGCTCGATTATTTCTTCGGATCCGTTTGACCCAGCTCGAGCCGATCGCCTCTTCAGGATCATTCTTTCCGATTTCGTCACGCTCGTGTTTTTCGAAAAGCTTGTGGAGCGTATTTCACGGGAAGCCCCCGCCGTCAGCTTCGAACTGCTGCCTGTCGACGATAGCCCCGATGAGCTTCTCCGGCGCGGTGACGTCGATTTTCTAATTCTACCGGATATGTTCACGTCGAGTGTGCATTCAAGCGTTGCGCTGTTTGACGAGAAGCTCGTGTGCGTAGGCTGTCCCACAAACAAGCAGCTGCCACAGCAGCTTACATTCGAGAGATACATGTCGATGAGGCACGTCGCGGTCAGGTTCGGGCGTACGATGAAGCCGTCTATCGAGGAATGGTTTTTGCTTGAGCATGGCCTTAAGAGACGTGTCGAGGTCGCCGTGCAGGGCTTCAGCATGATTCCACCTATGGTGTCCGGCACAGCTCGTATAGCGACCATGCCCTTACGGCTGGTCAGGCATTTCGAAAAAACGTTCCCCCTGCGGGTTATCGAACTTCCGCTGCCATTTCCCACATTCACCGAGACCCTCCAATGGCCGGCCCTCCACAATAGCGATCCGGCAAGCATCTGGATGCGGGAGATAATGATACAGGAGGCATCTCGGATGGCTGCCCCGCTGTGAACCCACGGAAAATTCAGGCGCACCTATAGTCACTACTCCTGTCACCATCTACTCTGACGACAATAGCCCTCGCCGGATAAAGTCGATGCTGGCGGCAAGTGCGCCTGCGAGATCGTCCAGAGAATGGACTTCCTCGACCAGCTCGAACGAGAAAGGTCCCGCGTAGCCGCCATCCAGCAGCGCCTGAATCTGGCTGCCATTGTCGGAACCTGCAAGAAAGCGATCGGGGTAAATCCAGAAGGTCGGGTCGTTTACGCTTGAAATGTGCACCAGGCCGGTAAGCTCGCAGAACAGGCATGTCTCCCCGGCCAGGGTGTGGTGGAACGTGTCGTGCACGAGGCGAAAGACGGACTGGCCATCAACCGCGGCAACGGCCTCGGCCGCTTCCTTCTTTGATCGAAGCGAGCAGGTTCGGAAACCCAGCGGCTCGATGAGACCGATCAGACCCCGCGACTGGAGGATTGGCTTGATCTCGTTTAGAGCGAAACGAAGATTGTCCTGGCGCTCGCTATTGGTGGGCCACGAGCTGCGGTTGGCCGGCACCAACACGAGCGTCTCCGCCCCGCACGCCGTCGCATAATCGGCGAGGTTGCTTGCCTCGGCCTGACGCGTTGGAGTCCAGTCGTTGAACCGCTGCAAGGCGTTGACAGAGATGATCGTGACGCCCGCTTCGGTAGCGGCAAACCGAACGTCCGCAGCCGGAATGCCGCGTGCGACAGGATTGCTGAAATGAGGGTAACGGATTTGGACGTCGGTCAGGCCTTGGTCACGGGCAAGCGCGAAAAGCGCACTGACGTCAAGGCGGGGCGCCGCCATGTGATCGAGTGCAAAGCGGGGCGATACCTGGCGCATTGCTTGACTTTCCTTCCATGAAGCGCGGCTGCCATTTCGGCATCCGGCTTCTTTCAAGACGGAACCACGCCGGTTCACAGATCGGACAGAGACGGCCGAGTCAATCGAGCTTTCCTTTCATCGGTGAAAGGAAAATGGGCGCTCATGATAGAAATCCATCAAGGTCAAATATTTTCCGGAAGATAAATGTCGAACGGCAGAAATGTCTGCCCCGGGCTCTCCGCGACGCCGGCTTTGATGGCCCGCTCCATTGCCATTATCAGCTCCTGGCAAAGTCGGCGCATTGGCGTGCCGACCGCCATCGTCAAGATGTCATCCGCAAGCGCCCCACGTGACTGCGGCGTCATTTCACTCACGATCGCGACGAGATCCTGACCGCTCCCCTCTTCTCGGAGCGCGGAAATTGCTCCCTCTATACCCCCGCCGGCCATATAGAAGCCGACGAGCTCTGGTTCCCGCTGCATAAGATCCAGCAATTTTTCGTAAGTGAGCTGCCGTTCATCAAGGTTCACGAGCGGATCAAGCACCTCGAATTTGGGCGCGTTCTCACGAAAATAGGCACGAAAGGCCGTTTCCCGCGTCGCATGCGCCTGGAAGCGATGGCTTCCGACAAACACCGCCACCTTGCCGGGCCGTTTTGCGGCCTTGGAAAACACCCAAGCGGCAGTCCGTCCGACCTTGCTGTTGTTGAGGCCGATGTAGCCCTCGCGCACGCCATCGGCGAAGTCGGATAACAGCGAAAATACCGGGATACCTTTCGCCTTGAGCTCCTCGACTGATGCTGTGATTTTCGGGTGATCGGCCGCCACCATGGCGATCGCCTGGCAGCGGCTTCCAAGGTCCTTAAGAAGCGGGAGCAGGTCACGCGGCAAATGTGACTGCGCGAACTCGATGATCGGAAGGCCGTGGAAGGATTTAGCCATACTGACCGACTCTTCGATCTTGCGAGCGAAATCTTGGTAAAAATCGTGGGCAGGTTTTCTCAAGATGAAGCCCAGCTTGTAGTGCGGCAGGTGCTGCTGCAAGCGCTGTTTGATGAGACCGGCAGCATGATAGCCGATCGCGTGCGCGGCCGCATGGACCCGCTGGGCGGTCTCCTCTCGCACCGGAAGGCGGACGTTCAGAACCCGATCGACTGTTGCTACGCTGACTCCGGCTTCGCGGGCGAGATCGGCAATTGTGACGCGCTTTCCCCTAGCGATTCTGATCGGCCGGTCCTCCGTCATCCGGTGCGATCCCGCGACGGCTTGGGGCGGCAAGCTGAAATAGTTCCCCCACCCCGCGGATAGCGCATTCGACGAACAGCGCTCCATGCGCACCCAGATGAGTCTCCGTGAACCGTTCGTTTGCTTAGGGGCTTCATGGTGTTGTATTACTCACTGCGTTAGTACTCTATTTCCAGCGCTCTTTGGAGGCTGGCAATTCGACTGTTGTGTCAAGGCCGCTACTTACACGTCGCGCTGTTGCGATCTTGCTTGCGGGGAGCCAGTTTGATGTAACCCTAACCGCGGAAAGCGGTTTCCATCCGTGACTGGTCCAATTCGCCTTCCCAGCGAGCGACAACGAGCGATGCCACCGCATTACCGACTAAATTCGTCAGCGCGCGGCATTCCGACATGAAGCGGTCCACGCCAAGAATTAGAGCCATTCCGGCAACGGGAACACTCGGCACGACAGAGAGAGTAGCGGCCAATGTGATGAAGCCGGCGCCGGTGACGCCTGCCGCACCCTTCGAGGAAAGCATCGCAATTAGCAGCAGGAGGATCTGATCGGCAATTGACAAATCTGTGTTCGTCGCCTGGGCGATGAAGAGGGCGGCGATCGTCATGTAGATATTGGTACCGTCCAGATTGAATGAGTATCCAGTAGGGATGACGAGACTTACGACCGAACGGGCGGCGCCGGCCTTCTCCATCTTCTCCATTAGCGAGGGCAGCGCGGCCTCCGAGGAGGACGTTGCCAGGACAAGCAGCAGCTCGTCCTTGATGTAGCGGACGAGAGAAAAGATCGAGAAGCCGTTGTAGCGGCAGACCGCGCCGAGAACCCCGAACACGAAGAGGAAGGCGGTAAGATAGAACGTCGCGACCAGTATCGCGAGGTTGGCCACCGAACCGATTCCGTATTTGCCGATCGTAAAGGCCATTGCGCCGAAGGCGCCGATGGGTGCAGCCTTCATCAGAATGCCGACGAGCTTAAAAATGGGGGCGGTAAGCGCCTGGAGAAAGGTAACGACCGGCCTGCTCGTCTCTCCGGTCATCGCCAAAGCAATGCCGAACAGGACCGAGAAGAACAGGACTTGCAGGATGTCGCCTTCCGCGAAGGCACTGGCAATCGTTGACGGGATGATGTTCATCAGGAAGCTGGTCACGGACTGCTCGTGAGCCGTGGCCACATAGCCCTTAACGGCTTGGACATCGAGCGAGGCCGGATCGATGTTGAGGCCAGCGCCAGGTTGAACGATATTCGCGACAATCAGTCCGACAACGAGTGCAAGTGTCGAGAAGGTGAGGAAATAAACCATCGCCTTGGCGGCAACTCGGCCGACCTTCTGCAGATCGCTCATGCCGGCAATGCCGGTCGCAATTGTCAGGAAGATGACAGGTGCGATAATCATCTTGACGACTTTGATGAAGGCATCGCCGAGCGGCTTCAGGCTCTGGCCGGTTTCCGGATAGAGGTAGCCAATTGCGGCTCCCAGGACTATGGCGGCAAGCACCTGCACGTAGGTCCGGGCAAAATGGGGCTTGCGGGGCGCTGCGATCGCGCGGGGGACTCTTGGAACCAACACCGTTTCTCTCTCCCTGACCGGATCGGGGTGGGGGCTCCTCCTTCTCCCATGCTGCGCTCCGGTCGAGCGCTGCTGTCATCTCGGAGCAAGCGCCGTGCCAACTGGAGGCCTGTCCCGTCCAGCGAGATTGGTGCGGGTTGCGCACTGGAACCCTCCACCTTTGCCGGAATTTGCACTCAAGGCTCGCCAAAGATCGCGTCTGAAGAAGTGCTTCGCCAGAGAGGGAATTGACCAGGTCGCCTTGCGGCCGTGTCTTTGATGTCTGCCGCAGATCGACTGCCGGCCGATATCTCTGTCGTCTTGGTGACTTTGGTTTGTCAGTTTTGCGACGGAATGCGCGCAAACTGCAGGATATCCTACACGCCCATCAGAGCACGCGGTACAAGCGATTAAGCGTAGGAGCGCATTGAATCTCCGAGGTCAAAAAATCTTGAATAAGGTCCGCGTGCGAAGTGAATCCGCAACTCGTCAAAGTTCTCCACCGTTTGATCAAGCGGTCGCGTTTCCTGGCGCTGCAAGATGGCGTTATCTGATGGCTCAAGCGCTGGAACGCCCAGGAAATCCCAAACCGCTCCCAAGCATTGGGCAGGTTCGTGAAGTAGGCTCTCGTATTCCATTACAAGCAGGTTGGTCGACGTGAAGGAGTCCATAACGCGAGCGTGAAAATCGTCGGCGGCTTTGAAATAAGCCTCACAGTCGGCGATTGACAACCTGACGCTCGGTGGCCGAGCGGTATCGTTGTCCGAGCTGAACTTCAGCCACTGACCGCTTTCCCTGGCCTGCACAAAGGATCGGAGCGATTCCAATACGTTTCGGCGAACAACGAGGATGACCTTGAGTGCTGGCCAACGAGCTAATTCCGCAAAGAATGCTGGACGCTCGCGAAACTGAGGTTCATTGATCTTGCAGCCAAGATGCGTCACATTCTTGTAGTCGCGCATAGGGCAGCGCACATAGGCAAGCTCAAGAAGCTCGCGATCCGTGCCTAGCAGGCGATCCGTGCTGGGCCAATTGGGATCATATTCGTTTAGCAACTCACCGTTACTCAGAACGGTCGGATGCTCGTTTAGCAATTCTTCTAAATAGTGTGTTCCGGTCCTTGGCATAGCAAGGATCACAAAAGGCTCAGGAGTTGGTTCGTTGTGGGTCATTGCATGTGTATCCAACTAAATAATGGCCGCGACGGTCTGGGGACGCGCACAAGAAGCTTGGCTGCTATCGCTTGAACGCTCCGGGTGGGTCCGCGCGCCTCACCACCCAGCCTGTACTCCGAGGTGTGGTCGCGAAGATGGGCGCGTGCCTGCAGCGGCTGGGTGGCGCCCGGCTTCGGCGTTGTTGTACCACTCGCGATTCCTGGCACACGCATGCCTCCGGGCCGCTGGGGGCAGTTTGCAATCCGGCATTGCGGACCTCCTTCTCGTTGATGGGCGTAGGTAAGCGTCAACGCATTAGTCGTCGATGAAACAGTCCAGCCGACAGAAAAAAAGGCAATACAGCGAACATGCAAAGTGCGCCTATATGCAGCCCTACATTGTCGCCCAGGCGGCCGAGCATCACCGGACGGATTAGATCGATAGAATTCGCCAGCGGCGAGAAGGCCGCAATCTGCTGAAACACTCCTGGCAATTGGCCGACTGGAAAAACCGCGCCCGAAAGGAACAGCATGGGTGTGATGACAAGCGTCTGATAGAAAATAAAATAGTGATAACTGGGCGCGAGCGCGATGACGAGCATGGCCAGGCTCGCAAAGGCGAACCCGGTGAGAGCGATGACCGGCAGCACGTAGAGAACCGACGTCCACGCGGCATAACCTAGCGCGGCGGCAACAATCGCAATTGTCGTACCGGCCAGAAAGGCCTTTGTGGCTGCCCAGGTCAATTCACCGAGAACGATGTCGCCGAGGGTAAGTTGTGTGTGCAGGATTGCTTCCCAAGTGCCCTGATCGCGCATTCGACCGAAAACCGCGTAAATTGTTTCGAAGGTTGATGCTGTCATCGCGCTCGTCGCAACCATGCCGGCTGCCAGAAAGGCGATGTAGGATGCACCTTCGATGCGGCCTACCAACAGTCCAAGGCCAGTGCCGAGCCCGAAAAGGTAAATCATCGGATCAGCAAGGGTGCCGAGCATTGAAGCAAATGCCACCTTCTTCCATGCCAGATGATTGCGGCGCCACACCGCGATCCAGTTCCAGGCGTTGGCGGGTAGAGCGGCCGCAAAACGTTCACCCATTGCTCACTTCTCCATCTCACGTCCGGTTAACCTCAAGAAAACGTCCTCCAGACTGGGTGGACGCTCTAGAATACGCAGACCCGCTCGACCGCGAAGCTGGATGCGCACATCCTCCGGCTCAGGCGCATAGCAAAAGAGCGTCTCGCCGCTTACCTCGACACGCTGAACGTACGGTCTGATCAGCGAAATCAGCTCCTGTGGATTGCCGCCGAAGATCTCGATCACGTTGCACCCAATGTACTCGTCGATCAGCGCATGAGGACTGCCCTCGGCGATCTTGCGTCCCCGCTCGAGAACACACAGCCGATCACAAAGCCGCTCAGCCTCTTCCATGAAATGGGTGGTCAAAATGATCGTTTTTCCGCTCGCCAGCAGGAAACGAAGTCGCTCCCAGATCAGATGGCGGGCATGCGGGTCGAGGCCGGTCGTGGGCTCATCCATCACAAGCAACTGGGGGTCGTTGATCAGAGCACGTGCCAGCGTCAGGCGCCGCTTCATCCCGCCGGATAGCAGGCCGACACGTGAATCCGCCTTGCTCTCAAGGCGAGCGAACTCGAGGAGCCGTGGGATGACGGCGTTGATCTCTCTTGTACTCATGCCGAAGTAGCGCCCGAACACCAACAGGTTCTCGCGTACCGTAAATTCCAGGTCGAGATTGTCGAACTGCGGGACCACGCCTATGCCCTTGCGGGCCAAGCGGCTGCGTGCCGGCACTGGTAGACCGAGGACTGTTATATCACCCGCGTCAGGCCGGGTCATACCGAGGAGCATACGCGCAATCGTGCTCTTGCCTGCGCCGTTCGGCCCCAGCAGACCGAAGCACTCTCCCGATGCAACGGTGAAGGACAGCCCGTCCACAACGAGCTTGTTTCCGAATAATTTGGTTACGCCGGTAAGGTCGATTGCTACATTGGACATGCGTCTATCTCAAGCGGAATGAGTCCGATTGGCCACCGGCAGCTTACTTGCGAATTCTGGTTCAGAGCAGGCCACCGCCTTGAGATGGCACCTTTGGAAAGTCGCGGCCGGAGCGACGCGTGTATCGCTTCCGCCAAAGAATAACGTCAAGATGCCACGTGTCGCTTCCAGATAGTTCCCGTTCTGACCATAGGTAACTCGAAAGCTTCACCCCGTGTCGACTGACACAACTTACTCGGTCACTCGGCGCTGCAAGGCCGTCAGACTTCACCAGCTGTGAGCGAAAGATCTGCAGTATGAAGTGACTCCGCAATTCCAGAATTGCCCGCAGCATTTGCTCCGGCAAGCGGCATCGCGCTTGTGATTTCCTTTGTGCTCCTGTTGGGCAGGGGAACACTTTTACGCGACAGCCAATCGCTATTGCTCAATGTACACAGGGCGTAAGCCTTCAAGGGGATCAACAGGAATATCCTGATTAACGCGTGCATTGAATAGCCGATGAATCGAAGCTGCCGAGTGCGGAAAGATAACACCGTAGATCTGATTATGGTCATCGTGACAATAGCCAGCACCGTCCACCAATTTACTGTATGTGAAAATAGTAGCTCACCGAGCGCCGTTACTACCGCGATGCCGAGCAACAATGGGCCGAGATTCTCTCCCATCACATCCAAAGTTAGATAGCGATCCAGGCCACGCAGTAGACCTCGCGCAAGCATCGTGTCCCGGAAGGTGCTTCGTGCCCAGCGGAGTTGTTGGCGCAAATAAGGTCCCATCTTGTCCGGAACGACTGTCGCCGCGACGGCACCTGGAACGTACTCGGTTCGAAAGCCTGCTTTCAGCATGAGGATCGTAAGATGACGGTCTTCACCGAAGTCGCTTGGTTTCCCCCTGAACAGCTGCGTCTCGTATTGATCCAGCAGAGAAAGAAGACAAGACCGGCGGTACATTGCACATGGGCCGCAGCAGCACATGACCGCACCAAAGCGACCTTGCGCCGCGCGCTCCTCATTGCAAGCCAGCCAGTATTCCATATCGATCAATCGGGTCAACCAAGTGTCGCTGCGGTTGTATGCCGTCAGCTGGCCCATGGCCGCTCCGACCATGGAATCCCGCATTTTTACTGCAAGCTTTGTGATGACGTCGGACGCAAGTGTCGTGTCAGAGTCGACGCTGAGCACGAAATCTCCAGATGAGCGGCGGATGGCGGCGATCTGCGCCTTGCGTTTGCCAACATTCTCGCGGAGCAGAATGAAATTGAATCTCGGGTCGCCCTCGTAGGCGTGATGTACCGGGATGACGGCATTACGATTTCCAGAACCGTCGTCAACCAGATAGACCTGAAATGTTCCGGCGTAATCTTGATTTGCAATGGAAGCTAAACACGCCGCGAGTGTGCGCGGGTCCTCATTGTAGCAGGGGATAATGACATCCACGCTCGGCCAACGGTCGGATCCGAACAAGCTTTCCGACGGCGGCGTAACATTTTCCGGTTGGGAGTAGACCGCTTGCATGCCTCTGTAAACAGTCGAGAGCACCGCATAAGACGAAACGGCAACAGTACTGGCTGTGGTGAGAAGGTCCATAGGATCTCTGTTTGTTCAGGGGTGTTGAGGAAGTGATCGGATTACAAATCCGCGGCCGTGCAATTCTGGAATTAGGCGTGACAACGCTGTCACCGTCTGGTCGCGCAGACTGGCTTGATTGCCTGGTTGCAATTCGTCGGGAGCGCACCCGTCGTGCAACAGCACGATTGCGCCCGGCCGGATATCGGCGAGCACTCTGTCGACGATGGCGTCAACGCCGGGGCGAGACCAGTCGCGTGGATCAATGGACCAATGGACGGGCGCCAATGCCGCACCCGCTGATGCAGCGATTACTTCTTCGGTCCAGATGCCATACGGTGCACGAAAGTACCGAACCATGGCCTGCGGGCAAGCCATCCCTATGACTCTGTTTGCCTCAACTATCTGGCGGTCGACTTCGACGGGCCCGCATTTAGCCAGGTCCGGATGAGTCATCGTGTGGTTGGCTATACCGTGCCCGTCTGTAATAATTCGGCGAACGAGTTCCGGCTCGTCGGCCGCGTAGGCCCCAACAACGAAGAAGGTCGCCGGCACCTGATGTTGCGCCAGCACATTGAGTATCTGCGGTGTGAAAAATGAATTGGGACCGTCGTCAAACGTCAGATAGACGCTGCGCTCTGCAGTGCCATCGGCATTGTCACTCTGCCCTTCGCATATGTAGTCCAGAGGCTTCATAGTTCCGGACCGTTCCGGTCGATCAGGGTACCGGACGGCCACTCGTCCATCGAGCGTCCGATCGGCGAAACCAACACGAGTACGTCTTCCAGGCGCGTGGGCGGCAGGTCGGGATGCACATCTGGACGGGTCGATCGTACGCGAACGCCCGACACAATGTTCGCGAGGCCGGCTCTGCAGAATCTTTCGACATGGTTTCGCAGCGCGTGCCGAACCGTGCCGAAAGCGAATGGAACACCCAACTGATGGAGCACTGGGTACGCCACGCGCATCGAAAAACCGATTCCGAGCCCTTCAAGATCCGGACGAACCGCGTACAGGCCCAATTCAGCGACGATCAAGTCGACCTCGCCAACTTTGATGAAGCGCCGCAGCATGCCGATGTGAGCCGCTACCCCATGCGCGTCGTAGCCGATTGCGCGGAATTCCGGCCTCGCGCCGGCCCAACTGCGGCCGCCTTCGAATGGCTCCGCGTTGAAGGCGCCAGTCCGTCCATAGGTCTTTCGAAAAAAGTCGGAGAGTTCGACATGGTCGGCCAGTTGCAGCTCATTTTCCCAGCACAACTTCCAATCGACATTCGGGCGCATGGAAGACCTCACCTTGTAGCTGTCTGGTTGAGATAAATGTCCAAGCATTGGTTAAATAATTGGCGTCGCGCCAACGGGGCGTAACTTGTGGAGACCGCCGAAAGACCAAGCCGCAATGCAGATGCGACTGACTTTGTACGCCCCGCACACCAGATGATGCTCCTCGGATCCAACGCAACCATCGGAACTACCTATCTTTCCAACTTGAAGCGCTTCTATGGGACCTGCAGCAAAAACGGTAAAATCCTTTGTTTAGATGAAAGGTATCCACGCTTTGGATAACTGGGCGAATGCGTTCCATATGGCTGGTCAATTATCGTCGTCACGCTCGAGGCACTTCTGACGAAGCGCAAAGCTCACGCCCGCGGCACGCGCGGCCGTTGCCGGGCCGCGCGATTATCTCCGTAAGAGCCGAGCGGAGCTCAGACACGACGATTGATCAGAATCTGATTCGCGGGTTCAGTATCTCTTTCGTGTATCCAGCTCTGGGCTGTCCTTTGGCGGGAGTTAGGTTCGCCCAGGTTCTGAGCCTGGGGCGTCGGCCCGTTCGCCGCACAGGCTCCTTCGCACATCGTCGAGGCCGAGAAAGAGGGGGCCACACAGCTCCCCCTGTACTTTCCACCACCCGACACCAGCGCTCACCCAGGGCGCCGGCCTTGCTCACCTCAACGGATAGCGCACTCGCGCCGCTTCACGATTAAAAGAATTCTACAAGCAGATGCCTGTTTGATCGTGAGACGTCCGCTGCCAATTCCCGCATCGCAGAGGCAGCCAATAGCGCTCGCTTCACATAGTGGTCCGGCAAGCAGCTAGATACGACAGGTGACCTCAAATGAGGCGTCTTGCATGGCTTCTACACCTGCCTGAATGCCAGAACTGCGTTCGTGCCGCCCATGGCGAAGGCGTTGCTCATGGCGACGCGCACCTTGCGCTCGCGCGGCACATTGGGTGTGATGTCGAGGTCGCAAGCGGGATCTGGCTCGCGATAGTTGGCGGTCGGCGGCACGACGTCCTCTTGGATTGCCATCACGCAGGCGATCATTTCAAGCGCGCTCGCTGCGCCGAGGCAATGCGCGTGCGTGGACTTGGTGGAAGAGATGGACATCGAATAAGCGTGGTTTCCAAACACACGCTTGATCGCCGCCGTTTCAGTCTGATCATTGCTCTTGGTACCGGTGCCGTGCGCGTTGAGGTAGTCGACGTCCTCGGCATTCAGCCCGGCATCGGCAAGGCAGGCGCGCATCGCCGACGCTGGCCCCTCGACAGATGGCGCGGCAATGTGGAAGGCATCGGCGGAAAGGCCGACGCCGGCGATCTCGGCAAGAATTGTGGCACCACGCCTCGTGGCATGCTCGTAGCTTTCCAGCACGGCCATGCCCGCACCCTCGCCCAGCACCAGGCCCTTCCTATCGGCGGAGAAGGGCCGGCAGGTATCGGGTGAAAGCACGCGCATTGCTTCCCATGCTTTCAGCACGCCCCATGCGAACGGCGCGTCGCTGCCCCCGGAAACCATTACGTCGGCCCGGCCCAGCTTGATCTGATCCACCGCCGAGGCGATCGCATGGTTGGCCGAGGCACATGCGGAGGTCACCCCGAAGACCGGCCCGCGCAAGCCGAGGCTCAAGCTAAGATGGACGGAAGCGGCGCTGGGCATCACCTTTACTCCAGTGAAGAGTTCAGCACGGATTGCGCTACCCAAAAGCAGTGAGCGGTAAGTTTGTTCTGTTGCGTATGAACCGGTAAATCCGACGCCCACTGTAGCGCCGAAGCGATGGGCATTCCCTTCGTCGCAGGAAAGTCCGGCCTGCCGCATGGCTTCGCGCGCTGCAAGCACGGCGAGCAAGCTGAAGCGGTCCATGGAGATGAGATGCCCCCGGTTGATGTCGTGCTGGGGCAGCGCCTTGATCTCAGCGCCGGTCATGCCCTCCAGGTCATGAAGCTCGGAATTGGCGATCGGGCCGATGGCGGAGCGGCCTTCGCGCATCTCTTTCCACATAGAGGCGGCGTCGGTGCCCAGTCCGCACAGGCCGCCCACTCCGGTGATAACGACGCGCCTGTCCATTCAAGCCTCCTTCGCAAGCAAGCCGCGGACGGCTTCCACGACGTCGCCGACATTCTTGAGATTGGACCAGGCATCGGCCGTGTTCATGTCGATCTTGATGCCGTAGGCCTGCTCCACATCCCAGAGGACGTCCGCCAAACCCAGCGAATCAAACCCGAGCGCGTCCAGTTCCGTGGCGATTGTTATCTCGCCGACGAATGACGCAGGCATTCCCTCACCGCTCTCCGACTCGGCGCGTTTCTTGATCAGGGCAATGACGTCCGTTGCGAATTGATCGGCCATTCTGTTTCCTGTCTTTCTTTCCCGCGTTTCGACCTGGACGCGGCTCAGTTCCTGAGGCGCGCCGCGTCGCGAAAGCCATCACGCTTGGGCAACTGACAAAGCCCAATGCTCATAAAGCCGGATCAGGTCCGGCCGGTGTGTGGCGTAGGTGCAGTATGACGATGTGAGCCGCTACACCGTGCGCGTCTCCCAGTCTGTCCATAGACTCGGAAGAAGTCGGACCCGGTCAGTTGCAACTCCCTTTCCCAGCACTCCACTGCCCGGTAGAGCGCATGAAAAATCTCCTTTCGGGCGGTTTCTGTTCTGCCCATGCAGGATTCCAGAACATTGATGAAATCGTTTGTTTCGATGAAAGGCATCCACACTTTGGATGGTTGACACGCGTTTCAAAGATCGTGAACTACATCTCGTCGTTGTGCTCGACGCACTCCCGACAGAGCGCAACCTCATGGGCGCGGCATGCAGGATTAACCGAGCCCAGCCGGTCATGAGTGCGGCCGGCCGGGTCGGGCGATAGGCAGTCATGCCCTGCCCTTCCTGCGGGTCAAGCACTCCGAAAAAACATTTCCCCCATAAATGCTAGATCTTCCGTTGCCTTTTCGCGGGCTTCTGCGTGAGGTGAGGCACGCCATCCATGGCATGTGGCACACGCACGCGATGCCAGTGCACGGTCGTTTTCTCGGCAAGGCCGTTCTCTACCTCGACCCGCACGCGCTCGCCCTGACGGACCCGGATTTCCGGGCCTGGAACGGGCCTTCGGCGCGCAATCGAGCCCGGTTCACCCGGCCCAATGGCGTCCACTTTGGGGGCGCATGCACTGCAGACCCGCTGGACCTGATCCGGGAGAGGATGGGCGCGGCGATTGGAATAGCTATGAAAGCGCATCGGACCGTGGAACTGCGCGCGCAGACTTTCGGAGGAAGGCTCGCTTTTAAACGTTATCGTGCAACTCTGACCGTTCTTCGCCTTGGCGGGTGCCGCGGAAGAATCCCGGGTTCTGCGAGCGCTGCGAGAACACCTGCGGTCGATCCTGTACCACAATCTCGCGAAGCTCGATGCTCTCTACAAACGATGTCTTGGATTCTCACGCCCTTATTTCAGCACTTCGCTCGCTTGCCCGACTCGGCCGCGGTCAGCCTTCACCGCCAATTTTATTGGCGCAGCGACGTTCCTATCGGTTCAGGCGAAGCTTCTTGAACCTGCCGCTCTCTCGTTGCCCTGGCACGATTAATCGTCCTCTCAGTCTGTCATTGGCGGAGTCGCTCCTGAGGCGCGCGCCGGCGAGTTCGAGGAGCGCGTGGCTATCTCCTCGGTCCAGCCGGATTCCGCTGCGCGCTCAGCCAATTCCTGGAAGGCCGATTCCAAGGCGAGCTGGCATTGAAGGCCGCGGTCCGGATGGTCGACTAGCTTGGTTCCACGATCGCAATGCTTGATCGCTTCATTGCAGGCCATGGGCTCTCGCCCTCTCCTTTTGCCACACGAGGCGCCAGCTCACGTGTTGTGCGCCCCGGCAACCGCTTTCACCAGCCGCTCCAGCGATCCCGCGCGCTCCAGCTCCGCAAAGAATGATGCGGCGTGACGCTACCCAGCCGGTGCTTCTCGGCCATTTGCACACATAGGGATAGTCGACCATGAAATCGGACCGAGGCGAGGCGTTGGACGTTTCAGTCTTGGTCTGAATGCGCCGCCCACGAGCCGATCGGCCTTCTCGATGATTTGGCGCACCCTCGTTGTCGACAAGCCATGTTCCTGAGCCAGGTCGGCGAAACTCTTGCCCTTCAGAAAGCCGTCGACCAGGGCTATGTTCCTATCGACGGTCGGCTAAATCCCAGCAGGCGCGCGCAGTTTTCCGGCATCATTCCGTTTGTTCATCCGCTTGTCCGCGCCCCCTGCAAATCCTACCGGGCCAAATCGGTGCTTGGAAGACCCACTCATGTCATGGCCTCGGGAAAGTACAAGGCCGACGGTTATGTGAATACGAAAGATGCTGGCGATCACCATGATCGTTGGTGACCGCTGACCTCCCCAATGTCGGCTTCGACGGCACACCGGGAGCTCTCGGCAATGTTGAATAATTCCGTTTGAAGATGGTTGACTTCGTCGTCGAGGCTCGATCCATCAGGATCGGTATCGACGATTCTATATTTGAGAAACCCAAATTCGTTTGACTCGCGCAATTCGCTGTACGGCGTATCATCGCAAGCGCGGGATTCCGACATCCTGCGAAGTGCCCGCGTTGCTGGAATCGATTTTGCGGAAGTAAAAAGGCCCCGGCGCTGGGTCGGCGCGCAGGGCCTTCAGGCATGTACGAGCTACCAGCATGTCCAGTTATGATCGTGCGCTATCATAATGAACAAACGGTGAATGATCGCTATCCGAGGTGCAGGGCGGGCGAGATGGTGGGGCGGTGGGGGACCTGTACCGCTGCAGCGGGGCCACGAGCAGCGACTCGAGCCATGCGCCACGCTGCAGGACCTCGATTTCGGGCCAAGCCTCGAGCCCGCAACTCGCCTTGCTTCTCGGAAATCATAAGGCTTTGTGGGGCGGTTAAGCAGCGCGATATGGCCGCGGCGATACGAAGTTTTCATCTTTACCCTGTTCAGACGGTCAGGCTGCCTTCGCCGCCGGCTTGGCTGCCTTGACATGGGTTATACTGCGGCGACCGTCGACGCCGATCGGAACGTCACCGTCAACCGTAGCGCGACGCACAACCCGGTGCTGGTCGCCATAGTCGTTGACCGCATAATGCTGGTTAGCACGGTTGTCCCAGATAGCGACGTCGCCTACTTGCCAGCGCCACCGCACGGTATTTTCCGGGGCAGTGACGTAGGACTGGAACACCTCGTAGAGTTTGGCGGAATCGCTCTTGGAAAGGCCGACGAGGCGCTGCACGAAATTGCCGAGCAGCAGCGACTTCTCCCCGGTTTCCGGATGGACGCGCACGACCGGATGCTCGGTCTCGTAGATCGTCGATGTGAAAACTTCCTCGAAGTGCTTCTTCTCTTCGGCTGTGGCGCGCGGGCGCACGGCTGCGTAGTCGTAGGCATTGCTATGAATAGCCCACAGATTGTCCGCCAATATTTTGAGCGGCGCCGGCAGATTCTCGTACGCGGCGTGCGTGTTGGACCAGATCGTGTCGCCCCCCGCCGCCGGAATGACGACGCCACGTAGGACCGAGAATTTCGGATAGGCATCGACGAAAGTCACATCGGTATGCCACTGGTCTGCCCTGCCACCGCCACGGCCGGAATCGAGATTGAGGATTGAGGCCGTGCCGGCTGCCGGCCCCTGCGTGGGATGAGGTACAAGGTTACCCAGACGCCGCGCGAACAATTCCTGCTCCGCATCGTCGAGATGCTCCTGGCCGCGGAAGAAGATCACCTTGTGTTTTAGAAGAAGCTGGTTGATGGCTGCTATCGCTGCGTCCGAAAGGTCTCCACCAAGGCGAACTCCTCTGATTTCAGCTCCAACACGGCTGGTCAGCGGTACAACGTCGGAGTCAGGAATTCTCTTCGTCAAGCTCGAAAGCCAAAATCCCGGCGGATCGATCAAGGATCGCATTGCGTTGTCGATGATCGTTAATGCCGAACAGCGTGGCCAGCTCGCGCCGGGCGGTACAATCATCGAAGCGACCGCTGGCAACACAGGGCTCGGCCTGGCCTGGCGGCACGAAGCGCGTGATCGCGTGTCCAAAAGCTGACAGCGTCAGACAAATGTCAGGTTCATTACAACCAACATCTGGGCACTGACGAGGTTTTTCGAAGCAATGGGCGCTAACTGCGCGCTGAGCGCGTTGGCATGGCTTTTGAGACTGAGTGACTGTGACTGCACTTAATGGGGCAAGACGAGCGATGCGCTCCTCCCTGAACCCGTGTGCCGTCTCTGAGAGGAAACCAGCTCGTGCAGAAACCTTTGGAAATAGCTTTGGACCGCAACGTGGTATTGCAGATGGAGTCCCCGGCTCCTTCGATTAGAGTCGAGAACTGGCTGCATGGCGAGCCCCTCACGAGCTTTGAGCCCGGCAAGTGTACATAGTCGAATTTTGGGCAACTTGGTGCGGCCCATGTGTGGACGGGATGCCCCATCTGATCCAGCTGCAGGGCGTCGCCAGGCGCGCCATCTGGACAGCAGGAGCTGGACTATGGGCAAGGTAACAGGCTTTCTCGAAATCGACCGGCAGGTGCACAAGTACCAGCCGGCCTCCGACCGCATCCGGCATTTCCGTGAATTCACGCTGCCGATGTCGGACAAGGAGGTCGAGAAACAGGCCGCGCGCTGCATGGATTGCGGCATTCCGTTCTGCCACGGGCCAACGGGCTGTCCCATCCACAACCAGATCCCGGACTGGAACGACCTCGTCTACAATGGCGACTGGGACAATGCGATCCGCAACCTGCATTCGACCAACAATTTCCCGGAATTCACCGGCCGCATCTGCCCCGCACCTTGCGAGGAAGCCTGCACGCTGAACCTCGAGGACATTCCCGTCGCCATCAAGACGGTCGAGCAGGCGATCGCCGACAAGGCTTACGAGACCGGCCATATCAGGCCCTATCCGCCGGAGAAGAAGACCGGCAAGCGCGTCGCCGTCATCGGCTCCGGCCCGGCCGGCATGTCGGCTGCCCAGCAGCTCGGCCGCGCCGGCCACGACGTCCATGTCTATGAGCGCGAGAGCCGGCCCGGCGGGCTGATGCGTTACGGCATTCCCGACTTCAAGATCGAGAAGCACTATATCGACCGGCGCATCGAGCAGATGCAGGGCGAGGGCGTCACCTTCCATTGCGGCGTCAATGTCGGCGTCGACAAGCCGGTTGCCGAGCTGCTCGCCGAACATGACGCGGTGCTTTATTGCGGCGGTTCCGAAACGCCGCGCGCGGCCGGCATTCCCGGCGACGATCTCGGCGGCGTGCATGACGCGATGCCCTATCTGGTGCAGCAGAACAGGCGTGTCGGCGGCGAACCGATCCAGTCGGTGGCGTGGCCGTCGCATCCGATCCTCGCCGGCGGCCAGCATGTGGTCGTCGTCGGCGGCGGCGATACCGCGTCCGACTGCGTCGGCACCGCCTTCCGCCAGGGCGCGGTCCGCGTCACCCAGCTCGACATCCGTCCGCAGCCGCCGGAAAAGGAAGACAAGCTTTCGGTCTGGCCCTACTGGGCGACCAAGATGCGCACCTCGTCCTCGCAGGCCGAAGGCGCCGAGCGCGAGTTTCAGGTGGCGACGCTCGAGTTCATCGGCGAAGACGGCCAGCTGACCGGGGTCAAATGCTGCGAGGTCGACGAAAAGCGCAAGCCGATCGCCGGCAGCGAATTCGTCATTCGTGCCGATCTCGCGTTCATCGCCATCGGCTTTGCCGGGCCAGCCGCTCGCGGGCCGGTGTCGGAACTGGCCGGCCAGATGAAGATCGCCATTGACAGCCGCCGCTCGAAGAATGTCGAGGCCAATGACCGGGACTACAGGACCAGCGTCGAAAAGCTCTATGCGGCGGGCGACGTGCGGCGCGGCCAGTCGCTGGTCGTCTGGGCGATCCGCGAGGGCCGCCAGGCGGCGCGCGCCATCGATGAGGCGCTGATGGGATCGAGCGTGCTGCCGCGCTGAGTCCGTCTCGAGACCCTACTTGTGCGGCCACCTGAAGGCGCTTTCCGCCCTTCCGCTGCCCCGGGCAGCTTACGGACTGATCGCCGTGGTCGTTTCGGTTGTGGCCCCGGCCGCAGGCTGCCGCCTTGGCGGCCAAGAAAAATCGTCGGCGCGGCCGGGCGAAGCAGCGCTGGGTTTAAGTGCTTGGGGTGACACGGCGTGATCTCCGCCGTTGGCGGGAACAGGGCAGTGCAATAGTACTGCCCTGTTCCTTTTGATCAGAGGCCAGTGCGGATTTCTTCGGCAAGCGCCCTCAACGTCGTCTCGACGTCATCGCCGTTTGCCATCTTCTGCATCGCCACGGCCCATGCGTTCATGGCTTCGCCGAAGCCGACACGCGGTGTGAAAGCCAGCGCGGCTTGATCCTGTATCTTTTTGAAGCTGTCAACGAAGTTGTTGAACTCGGGCTGCGAAGCGTACTTAGTCTAGGTATCGTCCTGCCAGGTCGACGTGCGCGGCGGATTGACGAGCTGGCCAGCAAGGGCACCCTTGAGCGCCACCTGCTTGGAGGTGGCCCACGGGATGAACAGCCAGGCCGTGCCCTTCTTTTCGGAAGCCGCGTTCATGGCGAGAGCCCAGATCCAGATGTCAGAATCCAAGCTCGTGGCGCTCGGTGCGTGCAGCGGCGGAGCGAAGGCGATCTTGCCGGATGCCGGCTTCCCCGCAACATCGTTCCAGAAGCCGAACATTTTTGAGTCGATCGTCATCGCGGTGCGGCCGGACGAGATGCCGTCCACGACCTGGTTCCAGTTATCATTGGCGAAGGAAGGAGCCGCGCACTTCTTGATCATGTCCGAATGTAGTCGTATCCAGCATCGGTAAGCTTCGGATCACTCAGGTATTTGTCCAGCAGGCGCCACTCGGAGCGAGGTCCTACGCGGGCTGAATGCCAGTGCCGAACACATCCCATGCTGGCGACTTCGTCGTCAGTTGGATCGTCATCTTGTTCCAGTAAGAATCGTCTGGGTAGAGTTCCGGCGTGACCTTGATGCCGGGTCAGCTTCTCGAACTCCGGAAAGTTGCGCAGCGAGAGCATCCGCATAGGGGTGGATGTCGTAGGCCCAAGTTATGCTGGTCCCTTCGAATTGACGCCAGTTCACGGTGTCGGCAGCGGCCGAATTAGTGAGCGATGCCGAAACGGCAAGAAACGCCAAGTCAAAAGCAAGCTGTTTGCGTAGCGACGCGCACCTGTAACGAGTACGGGGAATGAGCGACCCATGTAATCCTCCCTGGGGCATTTTGCCAATTTTTGGGTCCACTCCTCCATCCCGAGTTTGCTCATAGCCACAATAAGCGGTTTCCAACGACCTCGCTCTGAATGCACCAGGCCAACTGGGTAAAAACGGGTAACCGGCACTTAAAGGCGATGTAGTATCGCCACCAGAAATACTGCTCCGTGGTGCTGGCCTTTGCCTGGGGGCGCAACACGGCAACTACCCGCTCAAAACGGTTGGTCCTCTACCTCTTATTCACCGTCGCTTTCCTCGCGGCCTAACCCGGCCGGAATATCCGTTGCCAGAAAAAGGCCTCGCGGCCGGTTCGAGGCGCATCCCTCCTCCGAAGCAGCACGCTCAAGTATCGTCACAAGCCCCGAGCGCTTCGCGTTCGGCGATGTCCAAATTCCGACAATGTCGGATACAGTCAGATCTACTGGATTGCGTTTGAATGGTTTTCTCATTTGGCACAGTACATGCGGGTCATCCGCAAAACACGTGACCGACCAACAAGAGTTCGCATGATCACCTTACCACAACATACAGCCGCCGCGGAACAATCACTTGGCCCCTGATCGCCCGCCCCGGCACCACAACCGGAGTCATCGATGTTCTGACAGGCTGCCCAAGGATACCTGCTGCAACAGGGCTTGCCCTGGTGACGACCACTCCGGCTCCGCCGGTTACCGACGAGGGCAAAGTGACGGATTTCCTGCTTTTCAACGGCATGGAGGTGGCTGTCATTCCCGACCACCGCGCCGCTCGTCACCGATATGGTCTGGTGCAGGATCGGCAGCGCGGATGAGCCGCCGGGGATATCTGCATGTCTTCGAGCATCTGATGCTCAAGGCGCCTCATGACGAGCACGGCTCCGTCGCCTGGAGAGATTGAACCCAAAGGGAGATTCAGATGTCTGAAGCGAATCAGGAAAAGTTGGACGCATTCTTGGGGAAAATGGTCGGCGATCTCGGTGCGATCGCAACGGGCGCGGGAGTCCTGCTGGGGACAGACTCGGCCTGTTTAAGGCATTGCGCGAAGGCGGCAAGATGACGGCCGCCGAACTTTCGACACGCACCGGCACCCAGGAACGCCTCGTAAGGGAATGGCTTTCCGGGCAGGCGGCGGCGGGTTACGTCGACTACGATGAAGCGAGCGACAAATTCTATCTCAACGCCGAGCAAGAGCTGGTGTTCGCTGATGAAGACAGCCCGGCCTTCATGGCAGGCGCATTCGAGTTCCTGTCCGCGCTGTGGCTCGATGAAGAAAAGGTGAGGCAGGCATTCCAGTCCGGCAAGGGCGTCGGGTGGCACGATCATAGCGCGTGTCTGTTTCGCGGTACGGAACGGTTCTTCCGTCCAGGCTACAATGCCAATCTGATCGACTCCTGGCTGCCGGCCTTGGAGGGCGTCGTCGAGAAGCTCGAACGCGGCGTGGACGTCGCGGATGTTGGATGCGGTCATGGTGCATCGACCGTGCTCATGGCACAGGCCTTCCCCAATTCGCGCTTCGTCGGCTTCGACTATCATGCCCCCTCGATTGAGCGCGCCCGCAAGGCGGCCGAGGTAGCCGGCGTCGGCGTTAACACGCGGTTCGACGTGGCGGCCGCCAAGAGCTATCCCGGAACGTATGACCTCGTCACATTCTTCGATTGCCTTCACGACATGGGCGACCCGACGGGCGCCGCCACCCATGTCCACGGATCGCTCAAGCCGGACGGCACGTGGATGATCGTCGAGCCGTTCGCGCATGATCATCTGGCGGCGAACCTCAATCCCGTCGGCCGCGTTTACTATGCCGCTTCCACTTTCGTGTGCACGCCCGCATCCGTGTCGCAGGAAGTCGGGCTCGCGCTTGGAGCCCAGGCCGGTGAGGCGAGGCTGCGCAAGGTTGTGACCGGCGGCGGCTTCAAGCGATTGCGTCGCGCCGCGGAGACACCGTTCAACATGGTGCTGGAGGCCCGCCCTTAGCGTGGCCGTCGCCAGAAATTGCAGCTCATCGCATTTGATTGAAGATCACCGCCAAAAATCCGGACGCATCGGGGACATTTTCAAGGCGCCTGGGTTCACGCAGAGGTCGCTGCCGAGTTGTGTGCCAAGAGTCCCATACGTTGCGGCTCAGAAAGGACCCGACGCACGGCTACGAACATGCCCATAGTGATGGCCGCTATAATCACATATGCCCACCATGGCGCGTTCACAAAGCTGGTAAGCCACGTCGCACCGAACGCGCTTACGACAAAAACGAGAGCCTCGATAAAATGACTGAGCCTGTACACATTCAGTCGTCTCATCCTCATACCACCCATCCAAAGACTGAGCTTGTTGCGCTACTGCGACAGAGCCTAACATATTGGAGAGCGCTCACTATTTCTATGCTAAACAGTCTCGCCTGAGTATATGTTTTGAGTCGCTAATTATGGAATTCTGCCAGTCTGCATTTCCCCTGATCTGATGTAGAGCAGCTTCTAAGTGGGAATTAGTCCCCCATCGACCGGATCGGGCGACACGAACATGCGCTGAAGGCTTGGCGGAACGGCTACTGGGACCATGATGCTACTCGAATGCAAGATCGTGTCAGAACGTCCCGGGAAGGCTGCAGGCAGGGGATGTCAGGTCAATCAGCCTATAGATATGATACCGCCCATTCGCTGAGACTTCACGATGGGCATAGGAGGTGGGAATTCGTGCCTTGAGATGGACGCGGCTGTCGGAGCAGGCGAGCACGGCAGCAGCGATGGCCTGAACCTTCGGGCCGCTGACAAAAACGTTCACCACCGCACGCGAGCCGAACCCGTCGAGATACGTCTCGAAAGCATCGAGGTGGGCCATCAGCCCGAAAGCCTGGATGTCGCGAACTTCGCCATCTTCGAGCCGGTGGGTTTCACGTACCTTGGCCACCTGTTGATCGAGCAAAGCATCGATATGCGCATTCTTCTCGCTTCTTGGGACGAGGAGCGAGATCCGTTCCGGACTGACGATATCGATCAATCCGTAGAATACGTCGGCATCTCCTCCGATCCCCACGAGCAGGACTTTCTCTTCGCCCATTCCTCCGCTGCCTTGAAGATGAGGGACGGTGACGTATCGGTCCAAGCCGCTGGAAAAATCCTCTTTGCCGATCGCGTTCCCGTAGATACCTTCGGCGTACCCGAATTCGAGAGACTGAATCGACATTTTCTTGAATGCCACCGCAATCAGCCATTGGATGTAGATTCGCGGCATCGTCGAGCACTCGACGAAAACCTTCCGCAGGCTTCCTTCGTATGAGCCACATGAAGCGGCCATCTGAGTGAGCAGGTGATCGAGGAGATTGATGTTCTTCTGATACTCGATGGAAGGCTCGAGGGTGATCGCAGTCACTTCGACGCCCCATCGGGTACCCATAGCGATGAGCTTTCGCCGGTTTTCTTCGACGGCTGGGACGTTCGCTTCCTTCAGAGCAAAGTCCAGAACCACGATTTTGCCGACCTTCAGGTCAAGATGGTTTTCGAACGCGGCGAAACGCGTTTCCCATCCAAGCGCGACGATCGCGATATCTGCCTCCATCGTTTCGCAGGTACCTGCATCTCTCGCCTTCTCAGTGACGGCCAGATGGCCGAAGACTCGATACTCGACAGTTGAAGCGGTCATTCGAGATCGCTCTCGAAAAGCGAGTGCTGGAATTCGGTCTTGAGTGCGGGCCGCGCGACGAGCTCCTTAAACACCGAGTCGGCCCAGTCTTCTGGGAGCCGATGCCTGGTAAAAAGCAGGTCGACCATCTGCGCCGCAGGGATTGTGTTGATTTCGTACGGGCCGCGATAGGAGAACCCGAAGTAAGGTGCAAATCGCCGATGCAATCTGATCAGCATCTCCTTCGATGCGGGGTCGGCGCGGTCCACCTCAAAGTTGCCGGCGGCGGAGACCTCCCGGATAAACCCATCCCTTTCCGCCCGACGCAGGACCTCGTCCAGTTTTCCGCTGGGTTGCTCCAGTCGGTTCACCAGCGAGCGCATTTCCTTTAGATCAACCCTGAAAATGCCTCTCTCTGTCGTTCCTAGAGCATTTTCTTCGGCAAACTCTGTCTGGAGGCGAGCGGTCAGGTAACCCAACGCCCGCACCATGCGCACGCTCTCTTCTTCGTACGGATGTGAAAGCGCCTGAAGTCCATCAAGCTTCCGTTGAGAGGCGGCGTTCACAGCCTGTCTCTGCTGTTCGAGATGAATCTGTAAATCCGAGTTGATGAATTCCACCAGTTTTCGTGGATCACTGGAACTCGGAACACTGCGGCGGAAGATCTCTCCCATTATATCAAGGAAATCGCGTATACAGACGTCGCTCAATGATGTGATGATCTGGTGCCCTACGTACGGGTAGTCATGCAGACGCAGCATCTGGCACGCTTTCAGAAAAGCCCATCCCTGTTTCCGGGCGATCGACCTCTTCAGATTTGAAGCATCCGCCTTGCTCATGGGCCGGCGCTTGATTTCCGGGTTCATGAGCGCGAGCGCCAGCCCTTCGGCATAAGGGCGCGCTTTTCGATCAAGAAGGAATTGCTGCTGATCCGCCGTCCTCAAATTCACGGAGAGGAATTCACGTGCTGCATCAGCGAGTGCCACAAGCTCTTCTCTGCCCTCGGAATGACCCGATATGATAACCCGCTCGATGATGTCATTGACGGAAAGCCGCCCCAGCCGGTTTTTGAGCGAAAACGCGCTGAGCGCATCGTTGCGCTTGAGATCACTCCGCAGATGGTCAGGAAGCGCATAGTAGAGCCGAAGCGACGACACGTTCTCGCACAGCGTGGCGAACTCCCTCGGATCGACTGAATCAAGATTCTCGACGTCCCGGTCAGCATTCGAGAGCGACTGGCCGGGTATGATCGTCCGGATCGTGTCGTAAAGGCCGCCGATGTAGGCGAGGACCCATTTCACATTGCCGCGCGTCTTCCTCACCAAGGTGTTCAGGAACTGCTGTTGGAGCGGTGTCAGTGCCTCACAGTCGTCAATCAGGATCTTGAAGAAGGGCGCCCTGTCACCGGCGAAAGATGGGCCATTTAAAAGTGGGGTGATCGCGGTCGCGACCTTGTTAATGATCGCGCCAGGGTCTGTCGCTCTGAAGCCGGTCGCTCCCTCATCGGCGGCAAAGAAGAACGCGTTGAAGCATTCGTCGACGTACCGGGTTATCCCACCCCGCAGCTCATCTATGCTGAAGAAGTCGAGACGGGCAGGTTGGGGTATGAAGTGCAGCACTTCGCGATGCAGTGCCAAGGCGACGTCCCTATCTTCAGAGGCCCGGTATTTCAAGTGGCTGTCGCGTCTGAGCTGGCTGATGCTCTCGAGCAGGCGTTCGACTATCTTCAGCTCCAGATAGTGAGAGAAGATTACGAATTGCCGCGGGATCACGGCGGCCGTGTCGAAGCGTATCCGCTCCGGAATGAGGTTCAGAACCGCGTTGTCGATTAGGGGCGAAAATGTCTCATTGAGCTGGAAGAAGACGCCATACCAGCCGAGCTTGCCGACTTGGTCCGCGAGACTTTTGTCTTCGAGGATATGAACTGTGGAAAGCGAGCGAAGAATACTGGTCTTGCCGCTGCCTCTCGTCCCTGCGACGAAGACCGGCTTGGCGGCGGCAGAAATCAAGGCCGACTTCTGACTGAACCACAGTATCGGGCGACTTTCGTACTCGATCCTGTTGGGGCCGAACGGATTCTCCATCTCTATTCGTCCCTTACCTTAATGCGCCAAGCCGAGTTTGCCTTCGTGAGGCCGTCTATCTCGACGAAGCGCGCCGCTTGGAGCATCAGAAGAGAGTCTTCCAAATCTAGCCCGAGCTCGGCGGAGGCGGCAATCTCAGTGATCTCGTCCCAGAAGAGTAACCCATTCCCGCGCCTGGTGGCATGGTCGCGCAGTCGGCGCATCAGGTCAAACGTGTCGTTGTTCAGAAAGGCCTTGCCGTTGGACATAGTCGAGATGAAGCAATGTTCGCCTTCCATGACCGTCCCGTCGGCGACATTGGTGCGGTAGGGTATAAGTCGGATGCCGACGAGCTCTCCCTGATCGGTCGTGAAGAAGACGAGCTCATTGAAACCTGACTGTATCTCTGGTGCTGAGATGCAGATCAATTTGCCGTCCGGAAACCTTGGATCGTTGACGATCTCGACCGGATCGGCATGTATGTGTCCATGCAGGTAGACGATAGGCTTGTTGCCCTGCAGCAGCTGAGTTCTGACAAATCCGCTGTTGAGCATCTCCGCGTATGGCGTAATGCGCGGAGTCTTTTGTGGCAGCAGATTGTGATGGCCGATCATGATGCCGTAACGCATGTCGGGCTGCTGGAGCAATTCCTGTAGGCCTGCAAGCATCTCACGCGAGATGTATGGCGTGTCCATCTGACCGTAATACTCGTCGTCGGACGCCTCCTTGTCTGGATCGCTGGGAGGTGTCGCGGGCGAATGTCCCGAGGTGTCCGGCGAGCCGAGATCTACAGGTTCTGTAGAAGGACCGAGTGCCTCGAGACGATCACGAAGGAACGCGGGAAGGTTCTGAAGCTCCCAACTGCCTATCGCTGTGTTGACGAGGATGAAGTTTGCGCCTGCGGATCCTGTCGGAAGTCTGAAGTGCACGGGTTGGTCCACGGGAACGGTCTGCCAACCCAAGCGGGCGGCTAAACTCGCCATTTCGCTGAATTTCTCAGTCGGTCCAAGTTCGCGCGCGTCATCACGGTTCACATCGTGATTTCCCGGTACGAATATCAACGGAAGCGCCTTTGAACTGCGCCCCTGTGCGCGGCAGAGCAACGTGAAATGCTGGAATGCCGAAGCAATGAAAGTCTTGTCGCCACGGCTCGTGAAATCCCCCATGAAGGCGATCGAATCCAAGGGCTTCGAAGTCGTCAGCCGCCGAAGCTTCGTCAAGACGGCACGCAGCGAAGACGCGCGTAGCTTCTGCGTTATTTTCGGAGCGAACTTGCTATCCTTGGCATCGATGTTGCTAGAGGAAGGATGCCAATCCGGATAGTGAATATCGCCTACTTGAAGGATTCGCACCCGTCGCATAACTCGCCCCCCCGCCGAGAGCCATAGACTAATCCGTTCGCTTTTGCCAAGCGCGAAACGATCATCCGACCGCATCGCCTGGAAAGCGCGTTTATCTTTTTGTTGGTAATGGAGAGGCACGACGCAATTGTGCCCCCGGTTGCTTGTCTGCCCACCAAATGGGCACTCAATCTGGGCGCATGGCTTATGATTTCTCGAGTTTGTCCCATAACGAGTTTGAGGATTTGGCCCGCGACCTCGTAGGTCGCGAGATCGACAAGCGTTTCGAGGCCTTTCCCGAGGGACCGGACGACGCGATGGATGGTCGACATGCCCTTGCCGGCGGCGACATTGTGCAGGCGAAGCACTACCAGCGGTCAGGCTTCTCGGCGCTGAAATCCAAGATGAAGAGCGAGCGCACAGCCATTGATGGCTTGGCGCCCTCGCGATACTTCCTCGTCACGTCGGCTTCGCCCGCGGCAGGCGGACACCGGCATGCGCAGCAGGATGAAGCCAGTGAGGGCCAGTAATACACGACAATAGTCATTAGGCTAGAGTACAGTCGCCTTGGGAGGCTGTTCGAATTCAATCCGGCGCTTTTCGGCATCCTTTTTTCGTTTGGTGGTGTCGATACGATATTGGTCAATTCCATCAAGATCGCTCTTCATATCGTTTGGTGTTGGAACTGGAATGGCCTTGGCGGACGCCATGTCATGTCCAGAACGCTCCGAAACTCGCTTCATGGCCCAATAGATTCGCTTGTGGTCTTCGTCCTCGACCACCACACCCTTCAGGCTCTGTGTCTTGACATCGCTGTTAAATCGCTCGACGACTTTACCGAGCAGGATTTCTTCAACGAGCCTCTCCCAGGTTTCCCGAAGATCGCTGTAGAAATCCTTCGCTGACCTTCGCCAAGCATCGGTGGTGAAATCAGTGGCGCCGTCGAAGCTCTTCAGGCGCGTCTTGAGAGTCTCGATGCGCTTCGTGACAGACTGTGCGATCCACGGCTCGTCAGTTTCGCTAATCAAGCCAAAACCGGCAGATTCGGACTTGTTGATGTAGTTTCGAACAAGGGGAATCGGCGGATTGGCCTGCGCAGCTGCGTCAACCACCTCGTTGAAGAACAGAAGATTATGGGTGAAAATAATAATCTGACGTCCTGTGGCCGCTTCTTTTACGAGCCTTGCCGCGACCCGCCTGATCCGAACATGGTCGAGAGATGACACGGGGTCGTCGATGATCATGCCTTGACGCGATGTGTCTCCTCCGACCTCGGCTAAGAAACAGGCCAGGGCAAGCGCGCGCTGCTCTCCTTCGCTTAAGACCTTGCTGTTTGAGATCGCTTTTGCCGCGTTGAGCCCGACCTCGAAATAGCTCTGCCCATCTTGACTACGATCATTAACTGCGAACGGGATGTGCGTTAACGCCAGAGTCTCAATCTCGGCGACGACGCGCTTTTCGAGATCCTGCATGACGAGGCTTCGTCGAAGCGACGTCATCTGCCGTGACACCGAGCCTGTTTCGACAGCATCGCAGCATGAGAGAAGCTTGCGCCGCTCTTCGAGATTCGCCAAGCGCGCGAGAACGATGGTGAGATCGTCGCCCAGTTTTTTCCGATCCTTGAGTGTATCGCGACGAGCTCGATCGGTAGCGCGGTTCCCGTCGTCGGCCGCTGCCTTGTCGTCCGTCAGCGCTTCGGCCTCTAGCGCCTCCGCCTCCGTTCGGAGTTTCGATGCAACTGGCGCCGCAAGTTGCGGGAACGCAGCGTACTCGGACAGCGCAGCCGCAACGACAATTGCATCACGCCTTTTACCTGCCTCGACATAATATGCCGAGATCAGGGCCACCATCGCCTTGCGTGCGGCGGACAGATCGCCAAACTCTCCGAGAGCCGCCTCAACCGCCTCCCCGGTCGCAATGGTGAGTCCTTTGATTTGGCGCAGGGCCTCTTCATGGGCAATAGATGCGACTTGCGCCGCCTTATTTGCGGCGCCCGTTACGAAGTCATTGAAGGATTGGATCCGCCCCGCGGCGTCCGCCGTCATCGGCTCCTGGCAGAGCATGCAACGATCGCCTTCCTGATCTGGCAAGTGCTGATGATCGATGCCAGTGACGCTCGCTAAATAGGCTCGTGCATGGTCGAACATATACCGCCAGGGAGAAAGCCCAACGCCGCTCAACGGCATAGTCGCGAACGCTCCTGAGGCGGCAAGTTGTGCAGCCTGCGCTGTAGAATCGGCTGTTGCATATAGATTGCGATAAATCTCGAGGGCCGCCGCTGAGAGAGCCGCGTCGATCTGTTCAGATGCAGTCAGCAGTTTTTCCAAGGCCGCCTTGGCACGCCGACGCTTTGTCGCCATCGTTGAAGGGTCGCTTGCCAGAGCCTGTTCGAGGCCAGCGAGATCAGCCATGTCCTGCTCTGAGAGGGCAGCGAGGTTTTTGATTTCGGCTGCGGAAGGCATCACGTCCTTTGACTTGATTTCGAGACGAGCCAGCAGCTTTACGACCGCGCCGGCAGCTGTGTACCCACTCGGCAATGGTGTCTTTAGGTTCTTTTCGATCGCTTTGATTTCTTCCCGGAAGTCGGCTTCGAGCTCGGTGCGGTGACGTCCATGGCTTTCGAGAAGCGCGATGGCTGCGGGCAGAAAACCGATACGGTTTTGCTTATCGACGTAGAGGCGAGCGTTCGCGGAGTCGAAAACGGAGATCCGTGCAATTGACGCGGGGGGCAGCGTTCCGTCCTTCCAGGTTATGGGGGTCGGTTCCGTAGCACCCTCTTCGAGAAACCGGACAAGCACTTCGGCTGGCGGTTTGGTGCCGATCTCGAACACGTTGCCAAGAAGATCATCCGCCGTCAGACTACGGCAAAGCTTCTTCGCGATCCGGCAATAGCCGCTCTTTCCGCTTCCATTGTCGCCGTAGATAATGGTGATGCCATCGGTGGCGAAACGCAGTTGCTGCTCTTCGGCGAGGCGGTTCAAATGCTTGACGGGGCCGAGTGAGCAAAGCACCGCGCGCGGCTCGTTCGAACTGTTGGCCCTCAAATGCTCCGCCGAGAGCGGAGAGCATTCGGGCAGATCAGCGGTAAATCCACCGACGTGGCGGACCCGAGCTGTTACACCGGCCTTATCCTCCTGCTCGAGGTTGAAGCCCGGCCGCGCGGCGTGTCTTCTTAAGGCATCCCTAATCCAGTCGGGCTGCTTATCCGCCCATTCCAAAAGTCCAACCTCGGCCATTCCTGCCCCCGAATCTTACCATCATTATACTTATTGATTAGTCCAGATTCGATGAATTCGCTTGTCTGGACAAATTTTCCTCGCGATCGCACATAGAGTGCTGGAGATGTACCCAATAAATGACCTCCCCCCGCGCCGCTAGGTCAGCAAACAAATGCTTCAGCGATCAAACGTCTCCACAACGACATCAGCAATCAAAGGCATTGGACCGCGCGCACGAATTTAGGTAGCCGGCAACGCGTACGAGGAGATAGAGCTGGAAGTGCGTGCCTTTCGATAGTCTATGGGCGGAATTCGACCGCCTCACCGATAGGCCGATCGAGGTTCGCCGTCACTGTCGGGCTGGGTCCGAGTCCGCGATAGGCGCCACGACAGCGCTCGCGATAGGCGCGCAACGCTTGGTCCATGGCGCCCGGACCGCCACACATTTGCGGATGACGTCCTGCCCGTCTTGGGTTTCAGCAGCGTGCGCCGGCGCTCCGATTTCCGCGACTTTTGGATCCCCTCCAATCGTGACGACCGATTATCGCCTGTCTCCATTTCGACCGTTATCTGGGCGGTAACACTTTTAGAAATCTATGCTGCTGGACATAAGCGGCGACCATACCGAGAATTTACTTTCAAATTCTGGCGGCAAAGTTCTATCGTAAATGAAAATAGGGGATGGGGTATGGAAACGAGTTCGGAGACTGGCGATGCTGCCGGTATATCAGCCGCGCCCGTAATAGAAGTCGTGGCGGACATCGCCGCCAGCTTTACATATGCGTCCTTCCAAAATGCTATTCCGGTGATCCGGTCTATCGCGCTCAACAACCCGACCCAGCAGGGTTTCGAAAAATGCACTCTCGAGCTGACATCGAACCCCCCTTTTTTGCGCGCCAAAAGCTGGACAATTGATCGGATCGTTGCTGGCGACCGGCTTCCCTTAAGCGATCGAAAAATCGATCTCGACGCCGGCTATCTGGCCGGTCTCAACGAGGCTGAGCGCGGGGAGATAACGTTGCGCCTAACCTCAGGAGGCGCAGTGCTGGCCGAGCAGCGCGTTGCGGTGCGCCTGCTTGCCCGCGACGAATGGGGTGGCGTCGTCGATATGGCGCAATTGCTCGCCGCATTCGTCATGCCGAACGACCCGGCGATCGCAGGACTGCTGCGTTCCGCAGCGGAGCTGCTCGCAGCGCATGGTCATCCTTCCAGCCTCGATGGCTATCAAAGCGGCAATCCGCAACGCGCATTCATGCTGGCGGCCGCAATTTATTCGGCCATTGCTGGCCTATCGCTGCATTATGCAGAGCCACCTGCGAGCTTCGAAAGCCGCGGCCAAAAAATTCGACGTCCCTCAATTATTACGGCAGAAAAGCTGGCAACCTGTCTCGATACCAGTCTGTTATTCGCGTCCGCCCTGGAGGCGACGGGCTTGCATCCCGTCGTTTTGATGTTTCAGGGACACGCGGCCGTCGGCGTCTGGATGACACAAAGGACGCTCGCCAACGCCATTGAACCCGATGCCATGGAGGTCCGCAAGGCGCTGGCATCGCGCGAACTCATCGTGTTTGAGACGACAGGCGTGACGCATCGGCCGGCGATGACGTTGGAGGCTGCCCAACACGCAATCGAACAGCGGCTCGACGAAACGCAGGTAGCCACCTTTGTCGCAGCCATCGATATACGCCGCTCGCGCAGCGGCGGCATCACACCGCTTGCTTCGCACGAACCGACGCGCCGCAGCGTGGATGCAGAGGCGGCAACCGAAATCGCGTTGCCGTTGCCAGCCGCACCGGCCGTGGTAGCCCTGCCGGTCGAGATCGTCGAGGTAAAGCCGACGACAGCGGCCGGACGGATCGACCGCTGGCAGAAAAAGCTCCTCGATTTGACACTGCGGAACCGCCTGCTCAATTTTCCGGACTCCAAGAAGACAATTCCGTTTCTTTGTACTGACGTCGGCTACCTCGAGGACCGTCTGATGGCAGGCGCTTCGATCCGGCTGATTTCGCTCCCCGAACAGAATCCACTGGGCGAGCGGGATGCTGTCCTCTATCGCGAGGTGCACGGACGTGACCTCCAGCGTGGCTTTGCCGCGGAAGCGCTTCTGCGCGACGAGCTCCCGTCGACGCTCGATGGGCGTCAATTGGAATCCCGGCTGATCGATCTTTACCGGCAAGTGCGCAACGATTTTGCCGAGGGCGGCGCGAATACGCTCTTCCTGGCGGTCGGCTTCCTGCGCTGGAAGAAGAAGGCCGAGGACGAGCGCAGCTATCGCGCGCCATTGCTGCTCGTACCGGTCAAAATCGAGCGCCGCAGCGCAACATCGCATTTTACCTTGCGCTTCCATGAAGATGAACCGCGATTCAACGCAACCTTGTTGCAGTTTCTCGAACGCGACTTCGAGCTCAAACTGCCACAGTTTTCCGGTGAGCTGCCCGAGGACGAAAGCGGCGTTGATGTGCCGAGGCTGCTCGGTCTTATGCGCCAGGCAGTGCGCGACGTCCCCGGCATGGAGGTGGTGGACGAGACGGCGCTGTCGACCTTTTCCTTCGCCAAGTTTCTCATGTGGAAGGATCTGGTCGAGCGTACCGATGCGCTGCGCGAAAACCGTGTCGTGCGCCATCTGATCGACACGCCGGAGATAGCTTTCGAGGGCAATGGCGCATCATTCCGCGACGAGCGCGAACTCGACCGGCACTATGCCCCGTCCGACATGGTTTTGCTGCTGCCGGCCGACTCCTCACAGACCGCCGCAAGTCTTGCCGCCGCTGAGGGTCGCGATTTTGTCATCATCGGTCCTCCCGGCACTGGCAAGAGCCAGACCATTGCCAACATGATTGCCAACTGTCTTTCAGTTGGCAAAACCGTGCTGTTTGTGGCCGAGAAGACGGCGGCGCTCGATGTGGTGTATCGCCGCCTGCGCGAACATGGCCTGGGCGCGCATTGTCTCGAACTCCATTCCAGCAAGGCGGACCGACGCAACTTTCTCACCCAGCTCAGGATCAGCTGGGAAAGCGGCGTGCGCGTGGACGCAGCGGAGTGGATTGCGATCAACGAGCGGCTTCGCGTCCGTCGCGACGAACTGAATGCCTATGTCGAAGCGCTGCATCGGCACCATGTCAATGGTCTGACGCCTTATCTGGCGCTCGGCATCGCTCTCAAGAACAAGCGGCAGCACGCTCCGAGATTGTCCTGGCCATCGCGCGATTCCCATGACGAGGCAAACCGGCTGGCGCTGGAGCATATTGCCGCCGAAACAGGTCTCGCATTTCAGTCGGTGGAGATGCGGTCGGTCTTGCGTCTTATAGATGTCACCGAGTGGACGTCAGGCTGGCAGGACAATTTGCTCGAAGGGGCAAAGACCCTCAAGAATGCGTCCGAGGTTCTAGCGACCGCACTCGACGCCTTCCTGGTGAGCATCGGCCTGCGCGCCAAAGGCGACGCGTCAAAAGCGGAGCTCGAAGCGCTGCGAAAACTAGCAGCGGCACTCCAGGACAGTGCCGGCTATGACGTCAGCATTGTCTTTGATCGAGATTTCGCCCAGTTGCGGGGAGCCCTCGCCACTCTCAATGAGGCAATCGGAGACTATCGCAAGTCTCGCAAGGACCTGTCGGCCCGCTATGACGAGGCTGCCGTTGCGCGCATACGGGTGGAGGACATAGAGCAGCAATGGCAGCAGGCCGCTTCTGCATTCTGGCCAAACAGTCAGTTGGGCAAACGCAAAGTCCAGAAGCTGCTTCAAGGCTATGTCACAGAGGGGGTAGCCGATCCTCAGCACGACTTGCTGCTGTTGCGCCTGATGCAGGACCGCCGGGCCACTGTCGAAGCCAACATCCTATCTGGGAAGCCGATCGGATTTGCCGCACTTGATACCGACACCCACCGTATCGATCAGATACTCTCGATGGCCGAAAGGCTTCGACAGACGCTACGCCTGCCCGGCCTCGGCACGGAGGATTTCAAAGCGCTCCTGCAAGCAACCGCCCCGAGCCTGCGAAGCGGTGCAGCAGATAGCACGATGCGCTATGGGGCAGCCCGCTTCCTTGCGGCTTCTGCAGCATTCGAGGCTGCCAAGACCCAATTTGCGATCCCTGCTGGAAAGACGCCTTCTTGGGCAGAACATGATAACCCGCTGACCGAATTGACGACTGCGATGGGAGACTTGCTCGACGCCCGTCATCTTCTCCGGGACTGGACTTCGTGGTGCGGCATTCGTCGCAGGGCTGTCAGTCACAATCTGGGAGCGTTGGTCGACGATATCGAGGCGGGTCTAGTGCGACCAGCTGAAGCTCAATCCGCGTTCCGCCTGGCCTATGTACGCTGGTGGCTGCCGGCCACGCTGGATGCCGATCCGGTGCTGCGGAATTTCCGTCGCTTCCAGCACGAGCACGCCATCGAAGATTTCCGGGAAATCGACGATCTTGTCCGCGCTCAAGCAAGCCTTCGCGTCATCAGTGCCATCGCTCATGGTTTGCCGGCTGTGCAAGGCGTCCCGCGCAATTCCGAGTTGGGCCTGTTGCGCCATCAGATGGAATTGCAGCGGCCCAGCCGGTCAATCCGCGAGATGATTGGCGCGATGCCGACGAGCTTTGCCAAGCTCGCGCCGTGCATGCTGATGTCCCCTCTTTCAATCGCTCAATATCTACCGCCCGACCAAGCCCTGTTCGACGTGGTGATTTTCGACGAAGCATCGCAGATCACCACCTGGGACGCCGTCGGTGCCATCGCGCGAGCCCATCAAACCATAATCGTAGGCGATCCCAAGCAGTTGCCGCCCACCAATTTCTTTGGCCGCAACGAGGAGGACGAGGAAGTCGTCGAACACGAAAAGGATCTTGAGAGCATTCTCGACGAAGCCAAAGCGGCCGGCATCCCGGTACGTGACCTGCGCTGGCATTATCGTAGCCGCAATGAGTCGCTGATCGCCTTTTCCAACCATCACTACTATCAGAACCGGCTCATCACATTCCCTTCGCCAACGGTGGAAGATCGGGCAGTTCAGCTGCGAAAAATCACGACCGGCATCTATGACCGTGGCAAAAGCCGCACCAATCGAATCGAAGCCCAAGCGGTAACCGACGAGGCGGTCAGCAGGATGCGGCGTTGGCTGGCCCTACCGGAAAAGGACCGACCCACGCTCGGAGTCATCACTTTCAACGCGCAACAGCAGTCGCTCATCCTCGACCTTTTCGACAAGGCACGCCAGACAGAGCCGGAGCTTGAATGGTTCTTTGCCGACGAGCGTATTGAGCCCGCCATCGTCAAGAATCTGGAAAATGTCCAAGGGGACGAGCGTGACATAATCCTGTTTTCGATCACCTTTTCGCAAGATAATGCCGGCAAGCGCAGCATGGATTTCGGCGCGCTGAATCGGGACGGCGGCGAACGCCGGCTGAATGTCGCGGTGACGCGTGCGCGGCAGGAACTGATCGTATTTTCAGGTTTTGCCGCCGACCAGATCGACCCCAACCGAACCAAAGCGATCGGCGTACAGCATCTCAAAGCCTTTCTCGATTTTGCCGAACGCGGCGCTGTGGCATTGCCAGCGCAGGAACGCGGATCGGTCGGAGCCCTGGAATCCCCTTTCGAGGAGGCCGTCGCTGCCGAGCTTGAGAAGCGCGGATGGACCATCGTTCCTCAAGTCGGCATTTCGGGCTTTCGAGTGGATATAGGGATCCGGCATCCCGATCTCGCCGGCGCCTATCTGGCTGGGGTCGAATGCGACGGCGCGACCTATCACAGTTCTGCCACGGCGCGAGATCGAGACAAGGTCCGCGAGCAGGTCCTGCGCGGCCTCGGGTGGAACATTGTCCGGGTATGGTCAACCGATTGGTGGTTTGATCTCGAAGGTTGCACCGAGAGGCTTCATGCCAGCCTGGCCGCGCTGCTCGAGGAAAGCCGTCGCAAACAGGCTGAACAACAGGAAAGTGAAGCCGCGATCCATTGGGACATGGGACATAAGGTCGACCCCATGGACCCATTGCCAGCCGAAGACCTAGCATCGGCCGGCGAACCGGAACATCCGTCGATAAAATCAGAGCCAGAACTTGTCGCCGCTCCCCTCGCGACGGGAGAGCGCCCATCGGCATCTGCAGGAATTTTGCCTGCGGCCGCGCATTCGACGCATGATACCGTACCGACGGGCGGCCGTTATCGCCTGACTGATCTAACCGGATTTTCCACCAGCCCGGATCAGTTTTATGACTTCGTCTACCGAGGCACGCTGCGGTCCATGGTCGACGCGGTGATCGAGCAGGAAGGACCTCTGCGAGATGACGTCCTTGCGCAGCGCATCGCACGGGCGCATGGCTGGCTCAGAACGGGCAACAAGATTCGGGAGCGGATCGACCTGCATCTGCGCGAGTTCGATAGAACTGAAGAATCCAGCGGCAGCTTCCTATGGAAGAGAGGGACGGTGGTCGACCTGCTTGATTATCGCATGCCGTTCGATGCCGATGCCCGCCGGTCCATTGCCGACATTCCAATCGCCGAGCTGGCCGCTGTCGTCGTTGCGAACGAGGACATTCTGGAACAGTCCGACCCCGCTCTCGACCTTGCACGTCTGCTCGGTGTCGAGCGACTTGCGGCGATTTCACGCTCCCGGCTGGATGAAGCCATCGATCGCGCCCAGCGCAACCTGGCATCGACATAGTCTCGGAGACTCCATGTTTCGATTCATCCACAGCTCCGATCTTCATATCGGCAAGCGGTTCGGCAACATGCCAGAGGATCTGCGCGGGCGGCTCCGTGAAGCGCGCCATGGCGCGATCAGCCGGCTGGCAGAGCAGGCACGCGTCCATGGTGCATCCACCATACTTCTGGCCGGCGATACGTTCGATACCGAAACGCCCACTCCAGCGATGTTGCGGCAGGCCATGGCCGAGATGAGCCAGAGCGCGCCTCTGCGCTGGATATTGCTGCCTGGCAACCATGATTCCCTGTTGGCTGATCAATTGTGGAGTGCAGCGGACAGCGTTGTGCCGGACAATGTCCTGCTGGCGACGCGGCCCGAAACCCTGACCATTGGCGCGGACGTGGCGCTGCTGCCTGCACCTTGCACCACCCGCAGACCCGGTCGCGACCTTACCGAGTGGATGAACAGCGCCGCGACGCCGCAAGGCGCCATCCGGCTCGGCCTTGCTCATGGCGCTATTCAGAACTTTTCCGAAGATTCAGCAGCGTCCGATGTCATTGCACCAGATCGCGCGACTAAGGCCGGCCTCGATTATCTGGCACTTGGCGACTGGCACGGACCCGTCACCATCAATGAGCGCAGCCGTTATAGCGGTGCGCCCGAACCTGACCGTTTCAAGCATGATACACCCGGTCAGGCCCTTGTCGTTTCCATTGCCGGGCCTGGCGCCGTGCCCGAGATCGTGGCCGTTGAAACAGCTAGCTTTTCCTGGAAAACCGCTCCCCTGCATCTGCTGTCTGGCGACGACAGCGCCGCGGCATTTGAAGCGTTGCTTCCACCGGCTCATCTGCGGCGTCAGACTTTGCTGCGAATTGCCGCGTCTGGCCGGGTGCGGTTAAGTGGGCGAACGATCCTTCAAGCGGCGATCGCGGTAGCCGCGCCCGACTTCGCCTATCTGGAACTGGACGGGGACGGGCTCGCGACCGACTGCGAAAGTGGCGATTTGGATCGGATCGACCGCTCTGGTGCCCTTCGCGAGGCAGCGCAGGCACTGTTGGATGAAAGCAGCGACGAAACCCGGTCGGCTGTCGAACGCGACATATCGCGAGAAGCACTGGTTCGGTTGTTCAGCTATTGCGAGGCGATGGGATCATGAAACTTACGGCCCTTCGGCTCCACAACGTCAAACGGTTCGCCGGGCAAGGCGTCGCCATCGAAAACATCGGCGACGGCGTCAACGTGCTTTGCGCGGTCAATGAGTTCGGCAAATCAACCTTCTTCGAAGCGCTGCACGCACTCTTTTTCCAGCCTCACACGGGCACACCCGAAGGCGTGCGACTGTTGCGGCCTTACAGTGGGGGCAATCCGGTGGTGGAGGCCGACATCACCACTTCAGAAGGACGCTATCGACTTGCCAAGCAGTTTTATGGCGGCAGGCTGGCCAGCGTTATTGACCTCGACGGCGGGCGACTGTTGGCTCAAGCCGATGAGGCCGAAGCCTTTATCGGCAAACTAATCCATGGCGGAAGCGCAGGACCGGCAGGATTGCTCTGGGTTCGCCAAGGGGTCACCGGCATCGAAAGGCGCAGCAAAAGCGAGGAGGACGGCGAAAAACGCGTGCGCGAAAGCCTACTGTCCTCGGTTCAGGGGGAAGTTGAAGCCCTGACCGGCGGGCGACGCATGGCCGAAATCGCCGCGGCATGTGAAGAAGAACTCTATAGCCTGGTTACGTCAACGCTGCGTCCCAAGAGCGGCGGTCTCTATGCGGCAGCGCTCGACGAGCGTGACAAGCTGGTGAAAGACGAGCAGCGTCTCAGCGCCGAAGTCACCGGTCTGCGCGATTCGCTCGACAAGCGGCGCATGGCGTTGGCGCGTCTGTCTGAGCTTGAAAACCCCGAAGAAGGCGCCACTCGGCGGGAAGCCATCTCGGCCGCGGAAGCCGCAGTCGAGGCCGCCAAATCGCACAGCGAAGCCTTGAAAGCCGCCGAGGCGGAAGCTGCCCTTGCCGCAATTCACCACGACGCGGCGCAGCAGGCCCTCGATAGTTTTCGGACCGCGCTCAAACGAGCCACGGATTTGCGCCAGCAGTCGACGATTGCGCAGCTTCGCCGCAGTGAGGTTCTCGATCGGCGCGCTTCTGCCATTGCCGAAAACGAACAAGCGATGGGCGAAGTTCAAGCAGCCGAACTGGAAGAGCGCGAAGCACGCGAATTGCTCGCGCGGCTGGATGCGACTCTTTTGGCGCGTGACGCTGCCGAACAACTGGCCGGCTCGGACAACCGGTTGAAACAAGCCGAAGTCGCCAGAACCCAGATCGAAGATGGAGAGGCAGCACTGGCGATGCTGGCGGTGCCGGAACAAGCTGTCGAGCAACTCCAGGCGCTCGAAATCGAGATCGCCAGCCTTCGTGCAGCTCACCTGGCAACCCTGCCGACGCTATGCATGGAATACCGGGACGGCGCCGCCGATTTGGTGACCATCGATGCCAAGCCCTTGCCCCATGCAGAAGACCAAAGCTTTGCTGGCACCGTACGCCTGGATATTGCCGGCATCGGAGCCTTGACCCTGCGATCGAATCGGCCGCAGCAGGCCGACCGGACCATCGAAGACGCCGAAGCGAAGCACCGCAGCCTGCTTGCGTCCCTCGGTGTCGATAGCCTCAGGACGGCACGCCAGCGCCTAGTGGAAGCGCGCGACAAAGCTACCGAACTGGGCTTGGCGCGTCAGCGACTTGCCGATCTCGCGCCCAAGGGGATACAGCAATTACACGAGGAGCTTGCTCGTCTGAGTGCCCTCGGGGCCGGGGACCTCGAACTCAAAGTCGATCCAGAACAGATCCGGCAACATCATGCCGCAGCCGAGCAGCGTGTGGCGACAACACGCAACAGCGTGCGCGAGGCCTTGCCTTTGCGCAGCCATGCCGACGAGGCTGTCATGGCTGCGGAGACGGCTTATGTCACCATCCAGGCGGAACTGACCAGCCTCGAGGTCATATTGGGACCCGATGCAGCGCGCGAGGAAAAGGGGCGCTTGCTGCTCACCGAGGCCACCGCACGACAAAAGCTGCGCGAAGCGGCCGAAATGCGCGCTGCTCCCCTGCGCGACGGCGCTCGCGATCTCACCAGCGCTGAAGCCGTTCTGCGCCGCGCCCGTTCGGTTCAGGATGCCGCCACACAGGAAGCAAGTCAGTTGCGTGTAACCCTGGCCGATCTCAATGGCCATATTCGCACTCGGTCCGACGACGCGGTGGAAGAAGCTTTGCGCGAGGCCACAGAAAAATTGGAAATCGCTGGAGAGCGAGCGAGACGCTTCGAATTCGAAAAAGCCGTCCTCGACCGGCTGCGCACGACGCTGGTCGCTGCGCGCTCGACGGCACGCGATCTTTATCTGAAGCCGGTCATGTCCGAGCTGCGACCGCTGCTTGGATTGCTATTCGATGACATCTCCATAGTGTTCGACGAGAACACACTGTTGCCACAGACCGTTCGCCGCAATGGTCAGGATGAGGATGTCGATAGGTTGAGTGGCGGCATGCGAGAACAGCTTTCGGTTCTGACACGTCTGGCCTTCGCCCGTTTGCTTGCCCGCGACGGCCGACCCACACCGGTTATCCTGGATGACGCTTTGGTTTATTCCGATGACGACCGCATCGAGCGCATGTTCGACGCTTTGCATCGTCAATCACACGATCAGCAGATTCTCGTTTTCTCCTGCCGCCAACGCGCGTTTGCAAAACTCGGCGGTAACATTTTGCAGATGAGCGACTGGCAACCGGGTCGGTCATAAGCGGAGATCGCGCAGCCTCAGCTAGGGCGACGGCAGATCGTATCGTGTTACGATTGCAATGCCGTTTTCGATCTCGATTTCGATAACTTCATTAATCAGGAATTCCTCTGGGCCAAGATCCTCGAGGAGAGCATCGAAGAGCTCTCTCTGTTTTTCAGGCCCGACCTGAGGGACGACGATAATCAGGCCGGCGTGAACCGGTTCTTTGGCATAGAGCTTCCTGAAGTCCTTAGCATTGTTGGTGACGAAGGTGAAATCCTCATCGATAATGAGCGGCATGAGGTCCCAGTCGGTTTCGCCGCTTAGCCCAAGCCAGTTGACGTGGTTTGCTTCATGTCCGCGTTCTTGGGCTACCGCAACCAGAGACGTGTGCAGGCACTCATCGATCAGAAACCTCACGAGGTCACACGCGTCTCGACCTGGCCGACGGACCTGGGTCGCCCTTCAAAACCACGCGCTTCGACGACTTTATTTTCACGCCCTGCTCGACCAGCTTCTTAGGCCGCCCACGAACCGGGTGCGCGGCGACCCACATTCTGGCGAGCTCAATCACGCGCGGCGTTAGCTTCGGATATCCCTCCAGAACCTCCGCTTCATCTGCGCCCTGCGCTAGCATCGTCGTGATCATACGAACAGGGATGCGGGTTCCTTTGAAGACAGGCTCTCCGCCCATCACCCCTTTAACGCGGCCGATGGCGGCCTCCGCTTCATCAAGATCCACGATGCGCGCTTTGAGCTGTTTACGTGCCTCGGCGACGTCGACGATCAGCAGGTCGTCGGCCCTTACGGTCTTGGCCCTTGGGGCAGCTTTGATTTCCTCGAACAGGCGGTAGCGACGATCAGCGGGCAATGTCGCACCCACGCCATACCAAAGCTTGAGCCGCAGCAAATCCTCGCCGGTCAATGCCCGTCGGACGACCCCACCGATGCGCCGAGCAGTGCTTGGCACAGTATCGACAATGCGTTTGTCGATCGCATTGTGCACGGCCTTGATTCCTATCCCGCTGACGGCGGCTGCCTCTGCGGGGGTGTAGATGCGAGCAAGTGTGCCCATTATTCTTCTCCTTATAAAGAATAATATAGGCCGTTTGACCCCCTCCGTAAAGGCACGCGTCTTTGGAATCACGGCGGTTAGCAAAGGCGGTGGTGAGCCGAGAGGCCTCACAAACCCTTGGGGCTCGAGATGGCAGACTCGGCGCAGTATAATTGCGCTAACTATCGAATTTGCAGTTGGCGACAAACGACACACGAGTTCGTCGCGGACTTTTAACTCTGCGAAGGCGCGTCTTCGAGCGCTTTGAAACCCTACACCCATCTGCAGGCCATCTGTATCAAGCTTTGGACCAAAACCGTTTCCATCGCTCACGAGCGTTCTCTCTGGGGGTCTCAAGTGGGGCTTGCCCATGGCCACGAATTTTTGGGCGACAGCGGTGCAGAGGCCGCATACCGCTGCCTGCTTGACGTCGCTGACCGTGTCCATGTCCGAAATTTGCCTACAAATTTCGGACGCCCTTGGGCGCGCTAGATTCGCTATGGAAAGCTGGAAGCACTCGCAAGCCCGGTGGCCACAGCGTCTGCAGCGCCAAGCTATTCCTCCGTATCCAAACCCGCATCCTCATGGCCACTAGCCAACTCTGGCATAATTTCACCAGCAAGCAGCTCATCTCTGCTCAGCAGCCCGGCATCCTCGAGCGCCTCGCAGTCCGGGAGATCGCGAAGCGTGTCGAGGCCGAACTCGAGCAGGACGCTTTTGTCGTCACATAGGTGTAGGGAGCGCCGGGCGTCGGACTGCGCGGGTTCGACGCGATCAGGCCGGTGCCGCAGATGGCCGATCAGGTCGCGACTGATTACTTCCCGAAAACCGACGACAATTCGGCGCGGGTAATCGGCTGGAAGTGCCGATGCACATCAGCATCAGCACGTCCGACCACGTCAGGTCCACGGCACGCCCGCTGCTTCCGCAGGCGCGGATGGCATCGGCATAGGCCGGCCGTGTCAGGTGCTTCCAGCCGCCGGCGACAGCGACGAGGTCATAGGGCCGTCCGCGCAGCTCTCGGATGTCGTCGATGAGAAGGTCACGGGCGAGCTCGCGGGAGAGACTGCACCGCAAGCGCGTCCCGCGCGCGCGAACTGCTCGATCAACTGATCTCAGACGACGACGAATCTCGTCCAGATTCCAAAAGCGGTGGCCGCAGCGGCGCTTTGCGGGCTCGCGTTACCACAGATCGCAGAACTGTGATCTCGCCTTGTGCCCGAGACCGCAATCTGGGCTCGCGACGAAGCATATCGCTTGCGATCATCAAAGGACGCGTCGACGCCGTCGGTTGCCTTTTCCACCGCCGCCTCACACATCGTGTTGGGGCTGAAGAGCTACCTGCAAATCCTCGCAACGGGCGCGGCCGCATCCTTGATTTTACAAATTGACACGTCTTGGTTTTTAGAAAATGCCACGTGCGATGATGGCGCCAAAAAAAATGTCACGCGAGATGATCATGCCTGAGGTAAATGGTCCGCCAAAGTTGGGAAAGGTATACCGGTTGAATGGTGGATAGGTACGCCGGATAAAAAGGGCTTCGGGTTCCGGAAGACGAACTAATCGACGGATAGGCGCTGCTCGTGAGGGAAACTGCATGCGCATTACGGTTATGACCATCCAGGGATGTCGGATATGATCTTGAATAGTGACATTGCAGGCCAAAGAGCGGCCGAGAAGCTAGCAGAGGGCCTGAAATCGCAGGGCAAGCAGCAATACGAAGAAAGGTCGAGGGAACGCGAACGAGATGTGTCTCGTTAGGTCGCACGTTGCACCAGGGGTGCGTCGGAAGGCACTCCGCCGTGTCCTGAAGAGGTAGCCTGCACTTGAGAATAGCCACGGTGGTACCTTATTTTCGGCTGTGAAGCACACGAGACCCGCGACGTGAGACCCAGTTGCTCAATACCCAGTTGCTGGGTGAGCGTGCATGACTGCCAACGGAAGGTCTTGCACGCACCCTCGCGATCTTGAGCAATGGTCGCCATGACTTTCTTCTTGCAGGCTTTTGAGTGGCCCAGCCTGCAATCACCAGACCCCACCGACTCTAAAGAGCGTGGCAGACGGGATAGTCGAGGTTGCCCGGCACAATTACGCTCAAGGCTTGCGCCGCCCAGAGGACACGCTGAAAAGGCAGCATGGGCGCGCAAGCACGCCATTCACGAGAGGTTCGACATGAAGACTATGCAAGAAAAAGACATTCCGGCATTCGTGCAAGCAGTTGTGGAGGCCGGCTGCAACATTTGCGCGATTGGCAACTTGGGATATGTCTTTGGCGATGCTGATTTGACGCCGGCGCAACGGAGGTCCGTCGAGCCACAGCTGCGCAGGATTGCTGAGATCTACGGCGAACGCGATCATCTCATGGACGAGATAGCTGTATATCTGCGGTCGATCGGACGCCATGTCGAGGTTGAGCCGAAGACAGGTGTTTCCTGATGGCCGCGATCGATCGCGTTCCGTAGTCGCCATTTCTATTGGGTAACGAGCAGCCGTCTTCCAACCTCTGAAACAAAAAAGAGGTGACCCCCAAAGGCCGCTCTCGAGACCGCAAGTCTGAGCCGCTAACGCATTGCGATAACCAGGCTGTCCGAACTGGGCGTCGATGCCTTCCTCGACCAGGTCGCGGTAGGCGGCGATCTCATCTACCGCATGCATAGCCAAGCCAGAGAAGTTTTCGGCAGCGGAATTCTCGGTCGCTTCCCCTTTTATGACTAGAGGGTGCGGCCGATCCGGCCGCGACGATCTCGCAGGGATTGCCATATACGGCAACACGAACACCGGCGGATCAATACTCGGATAATGGCGGCCGGCTATGTAGCGATCGATCGCGCACCAACATATCAATGCAATAGCTTAGTTGCTTTCAAAGGCGGGTCTCTACGAACTGCAAGCAAGCTAAACGATTGCGTCAACTCTTCCTCGCAGAGCGAAAACTCCGCGCCCACGCGATTTCTCTGCTGGAACAGCGGCACATCCTCAGCGCCAGGACACGGCCGCCGCCGTCGGGTTTTACGAAGCCGGTGATTGCATAAGTTGCCCGCAAGATATCATTGGTATCGGGAACGCCGCCGATGCCGCATCCTGAATAGAGCGGCCGCTTGCACCTGCCAGCCCGACGACCAGATCATATCTGCAACTCCATCTACCTGGACGTGGTGCAAATCACCTCGCTGAAGCCGCAAATCGTCGCCTTCGACCAGGATAACCACATCCGTGACCGCCTGAGCTACTCGGTCGATCTCGACGCACATGGCCGATACAGTTTTTCCATCCTTCACGAAGCGAATGAGACTTTGGCCATTCCAGCCCTGGTCTACGGGGCGTGACTTGTCCCCGATGCATGCGCGAGCTCTCCGCTCGGCCGGCCGCCGGACGTCGCCACCGGCCGAAGGCGCCCGAAGGCGCCCGAAGGCGCTTGACAAAGCAGCACCGGCCCATTCAACTTGAGGCATTCACCAGGGGAGTCCCGGTAAGGGGCTGAGATACTGCTGGCTTTCGCGGCGCAGTGACCCGTTGAACCTGATCCAGTTCATACTGGCGTAGGGACGGTGCAAGCGCTTTGCGGGAGTTTACGCCCGAGGTCCTGCTGCAGCAGGTCTACAGAAGCGTCTTTTCATCCTTCCGGCACAGAACTGGGTCTCCAATGCATGAGCAAAGGAGCCTCACGATGAATGCCCTCACCCCCGCCGTGTCGACGGGACCACTGCCCGCCTCGCGGAAAATCCACAAGCCCGGCGTCCTCTACCCGCAGATCAGGGTGCCGATGCGCGAGATTTCCGTCCATCCGACGGCCGGCGAACCGCCCGTCACCGTCTACGATCCGTCCGGCCCCTACACCGATCCATCAGTCCAAACCAGCATCGAAAAAGGCCTTGCCCGGCTTCGCCACGAATGGGTCACGGCGCGTTGCGATGTCGAAGCCTATGACGGCCGCCACGTCCGGCCGGAAGACAATGGATTCGCCACCGGCGAGCGCCTGACACCGGAATTTCCGATACGCAATCGGCCGCTCAAGGCCAAGCAGGGCAAGGCGGTGACCCAACTTGCCTATGCGCGCGCCGGCATCATCACGCCAGAAATGGAGTTCGTAGCCATCCGCGAGAATCTCGGCCGCGAGGTGATGCGCGGCAAGCTGCAACGCGACGGCGAAGCCTTCGGCGCGGCGATCCCAGATTTCGTCACACCCGAATTCGTGCGCGACGAGGTGGCGCGCGGACGCGCAATCATTCCCGCCAACATCAATCATCCCGAGAGCGAACCGATGATCATCGGGCGAAATTTCCTGGTGAAGATCAACGCCAACATCGGTAACTCGGCTGTCACATCGTCGATGGCCGAAGAGGTCGAAAAGATGGTGTGGGCGATCCGCTGGGGCGCCGATACGGTGATGGACCTGTCGACCGGCCGCAACATCCACAACATCCGCGACTGGATCGTGCGCAATGCACCGGTGCCGATCGGCACGGTGCCGCTCTATCAGGCGCTCGAAAAGGTCGGCGGCATCGCCGAGGACCTCAACTGGGAGGTCTATCGCGACACGCTGATCGAGCAGGCCGAGCAAGGCGTCGACTATTTCACCATCCACGCCGGCGTGCGGCTGCACTACATACCGCTGACCGTCGACCGGGTCACGGGCATCGTCTCGCGCGGCGGCTCGATCATGGCCAAATGGTGCCTGCACCATCACCGGGAGAGCTTCCTCTACGAGCATTTCGAGGAGATCTGCGACATCGCCAGAGCCTATGACGTTTCCTTCTCGCTCGGCGACGGCCTTCGTCCCGGTTCAATCGCCGATGCGAACGACGCGGCGCAATTCGCCGAACTGGAAACACTTGGAGAACTCACCAAGATTGCCTGGGCAAAGGACTGCCAGGTGATGATCGAAGGCCCGGGCCATGTCCCCATGCACAAGATCAGGCAGAACATGGACAAGCAGCTCGCAGTGTGCGGTGAGGCGCCGTTCTACACGTTGGGGCCGCTGACGACCGACATCGCGCCGGGCTATGACCACATCACCTCAGGGATAGGTGCCGCCATGATAGGCTGGTTCGGCACCGCAATGCTTTGCTACGTCACGCCGAAAGAGCATCTCGGCCTTCCCGACCGCAACGACGTCAAGATTGGGGTGATCACTTACAAGATAGCCGCCCATGCAGCCGATCTGGCGAAGGGCCATCCGGCAGCGAAAACCAGGGATGATGCCCTTTCGCGCGCGCGCTTCGAGTTCCGCTGGGAGGACCAGTTCAACCTGTCGCTCGACCCCGAAACCGCACGGTCCTTCCACGACCAGACCTTGCCCAAGGAGGCGCACAAGCTGGCACATTTCTGTTCGATGTGCGGGCCGAAATTCTGCTCCATGCGCATTTCCCACGACATCCGTGCCGAGGCTCAGAAGGAAGGCATGGCGGCAATGGCGGCAAAATACCGGGAGGGCGGCGATCTCTACATGCCGGCGGACGAGACTGGCGTACCGGTCGTGCCGGAGGCTCCCAAACCATCATGAGGGTGCTCGTCAAAGGGGCCGGCGTTGCCGGCCTCACCGTCGCTTTCGAACTCGCCGCCCGCGGCGCGACGGTCACAGTCGCCGAGATGCGGCATGGCCTTGGCGGCAACGCGTCGTGGTTCGCCGGCGGCATGCTGGCGCCATGGTGCGAGCGCGAAAGCGCGGAGCAGCCGGTGCTGGATCTCGGACGCGACGCTGCCGACTGGTGGGATGCGGTGCTGTCGGGTCAGGTGACACGGGCCGGGACATTGGTCGTGGCCGCGCCGCGTGATGCCGGTGAGCTTGACCGGTTCGCCAGTCGCACGTCAGGGCATAGGCGCGTCGATGAAAACGAAATTGCGCTCCTGGAACCCGACCTCGCCGGCCGCTTCCGGCGTGGATTGCTCTTCCCCAACGAGGCTCACCTCGACCCACGCCAGGCGATGGCGGCACTTCATGACAACCTTGCGACCATGGGTGTCAAATTCCACTTCGGCTGCGACGCCCGGCCTGTTTCGGGTTTCGCCCGTCAGATAGACTGCATGGGAATGGCAGCGGCCGATGACAGGCTGCGCGGTGTTCGCGGCGAAATGCTGATCCTTCGCACGCCTGATGTCTCGCTGTCGCGGCCGGTCCGTTTGCTTCATCCACGCTTTCCGCTTTATGCCGTGCCGCGCACCGATCACCGTTTCATGATCGGAGCGACGATGATTGAAAGCCAGAGCGCCGGACCGGTGACGGCGCGTTCCATGATGGAGCTGCTGGGCGCCGCCCATGCCCTCCATCCGGCCTTTGGTGAGGCCGAGATCGTTGAAACCGGTGTGGGTGTCCGTCCGGCATTTCCCGACAATTTGCCACGCGTCGAAACAGACGGTGAGATCATCGCGATCAACGGTCTTTATCGTCACGGTTTTCTCCTCGCCCCCGCCATGGCGCGCCAGGCTGCCGACCTGGTTTTCAGTCAAGACAGAACCAAGGAGCATGCTCATGAAACTGATGGTCAACGGCGAGGCGCGTGAGATTGCCGCCACCACGCTGGCCGAGTTGCTTGCCGCGCTCGACTATGAGGGCGATTGGCTCGCCACCGCCGTCAACAGCGACCTCGTGCACAAAGCCAACCGCGCGGAGTTCCAGTTGAGCGACGGCGACCGGATCGAAATCCTCTCGCCCATGCAGGGCGGCTAGCATGTTGGAGCTTTATGGAACCGAGCTTTCGTCGCGCCTGCTTCTCGGCACGGCTCAGTATCCTTCGCCGGCCATCCTTGCCGATGCAGTCAAGGCGTCGGGCACGTCGGTGGTGACCGTCTCGTTGCGGCGTGAGATGGCGGGCGGTAGAGCCGGCGAACAATTCTGGTCGTTGATCCGCTCGCTGGGCGCCAGAATCCTGCCCAATACCGCCGGCTGCCTCTCCGTCAAGGAAGCCGTCACCACCGCGAAAATGGCGCGCGAGGTCTTCGGCACCAACTGGATCAAGCTCGAAGTGATCGGCAATCACGACACGCTACAGCCGGATGTGTTCGGTCTGGTTGAAGCCGCCCGCATCCTGTGCGAGGACGGCTTTGCGGTATTCCCCTATACCACCGACGATCTCGTTGTCGCCGAGCGGCTGCTGGAAACGGGCTGCAAGGTCCTGATGCCGTGGTGCGCACCGATCGGTTCCGCCTTGGGACCGGTCAACATGACGGCGCTGCGCTCGATGCGCGGATATTTCCCTGGCGTCCCGCTGATTGTGGATGCGGGGCTCGGACGGCCGTCGCACGCGGCCACCGTCATGGAACTCGGCTTTGACGCCGTGCTCCTGAACACAGCGGTCGCCAAGGCGGCATATCCGGTCGGCATGGCGCGTGCTTTCGGTAAGGCGGTCGACGCCGGTCGTGAGGCGTTCAGTTCGGGAATGCTCGAACCGCGCGACGTCGCCGTGCCATCGACACCGATGGTCGGCAGGGCCGTTTTTTCATGAAGCTCGATCCCTTTTATCTGATCGTCGACAGCGCTGCCTGGATCGAACGGCTGGTCCCACTCGGAGTCCGGCTTCTGCAACTGCGCATCAAGACCGTGGATGAGGCTGGGTTGCGCGCGGAGATCCGCACCGCGAAGGCCTTGTGTGCTCGATACCAGTGCCAACTCATCGTCAACGACCACTGGCGCCTGGCAATCGAGGAAGGCTGCGACTTCATACATCTCGGCCAGGAGGATTTGCAGACCGCTGACCTCTTGGCGATACGGGCAGCCGGCGTAAGGCTCGGACTGAGCACACATGATCATCAGGAGCTGGAAACGGCGATGGCCGCCGAGCCTGACTACATAGCGCTTGGACCCATCTATCCGACCATCCTGAAGAAGATGAAATGGGCGCCGCAAGGGGTCGAACGGATCAGCGAATGGAAGCGCCAGGTCGCGCCGTTTCAATTGGTCGCCATTGGTGGCCTCAACCCTGAGCGGCTCGACGGTGTCTTTGCGGCTGGCGCGGACAGCGCGGCGGTGGTGACCGACATCACGCTCAACGACGACCCCGAGGCGCGCACGCGAGAATGGATCGAAAAGACGGACCAATGGCGCTGAGGCGAGAACCACATGTGCTTGTCGTCGGTGGATCGGACTCCAGTGGCGGTGCTGGAATTGCACGCGATATCGAGACGATCTCTGCCATTGGCGTGCGCACCTGTCTCGCCGTCACAGCGCTAACGGTGCAAACGCATGACGCCGTGATCGAAATCTATTATTCGCCACCTAGCCTGGTGGCCAATCAGATGTGCGCCGCGCTGCAGGCCAACGACGTGGCCACAATCAAGATCGGCATGCTGGCGACTGCCAAGATCATTGTTGCCGTTGCCGCAGTGCTGCGCAAATTTCCGCATGTCCCCGCAGTACTCGACCCTGTGCTGGCCTCCACCTCAGGCCGCGCACTTCTGCAAGCAGGCGCTATCGCTGCCATGAAGCGCGATCTTATGCCGCTTTGCTGCATTGTCACGCCCAACCTCCCTGAACTGGCGCTCCTTAGTGGCTCCGAACTGGCAGTGGATGAGGACGGAGCGCTCCAACAAGGAAAAAGACTGCTGGCCGCCGGCCCTCAAGCCCTGCTGATCAAGGGTGGGCATGCGTCGGGAACCCGGTCGACCGATATTCTGTTACGCTCCGGGCACGAACCCATCCGCTTCGATGCACCGCGCCTTGCCACATCGATGCGCGGGACAGGTTGCATGCTGGCCAGCGCGATTGCGGCGCATCTGGCGAAGCCGAAGCCGCTCGAAGACAGCGTGCGCGAAGGCAAGCTGTTTGTCTTGGAGAGGCTTCAGAAATGCCGGCTGAATAACCACAGCGTTCTGCGTCCAGCCAAGCAGACCCATTTTCCAGAATTTTTCCCGTAGCGAGACTAGAGAAGGGGCTACTGCTTCTCTATGCCATCCTCACAACGCGTTGAGTTTCTCACTGCCAATTATGCGACTTTCGAGGTGCAAATAGCGAATATCGAGTTCTTAGTGACAGAAACGACCGGAATTGGTTGCGTGGATCACCAGGTCGCTACCGATTGGGTCAGCGACTCAATAGAACGTCACATCTCTGTCCACACTCGAGCTTATTTGCCGCAAACGCGTCGAGCCCCGCGTCAATCGGTCTTATAATAGTATCCGGGGCAGCTCCAAAGCTGTGGCATCGGCTACCCGCCGGCCGTGGCGCTTGCTGTTCGAGCGTCGGACGCCGCCTGCCATTGAACATCTGATGGGCTATTGGGTGGCGGCGACACACTCATCCAGGTGCAACTGGCTTTTTCAACTCGGGAACCAGCAGAAGCCTTCGCTGCGTCGCAACATTTGGATTATGTCGTACAGCCCGATCTTCCAGAGAAAACAAGACCTAACGTTCGAAACCTGTCACGCAACCAACCACCGAATGAAAGATCCAGCGTGCGATCGCAGGGAGGTAAGAATAACCGGTCTGGCTTTCCTATCGCCGGTCCAGGTTAAGACCAACGACGTCGTCACGACATCAACACAGTGCGCGAAGCGCTCGTATTCCTGAATCAGTGGCCAAAAGCGCGTCGGGGACCGGTATTCAGTTGCGCGGTGAGAAGCAGCAACGCAGCGATCGCCGGACAGATGACACCCGAGCAGGCGCGGCAAGCATTGTGGGATTTGCCAGGATTGCCGGCGTGCTGGCCAAATCTGATTTCGTCGTTGGTGGCGACTGATTTAAAGCTGCAGGAAGATCACCGCCGGTAACGCGTTGGCCCGCTGCTCGCCAAGACGGAAAGAACGCCGCCTTGTGAGTTCCAATAATGGGCGATGCGGGAATTGCACATGTCTGTGCCCATCTGTCCGGCCGAAATGCAAATGGCGTCACTGGCGAAGGTCAGCGAACGCGGCACGCAGGGCTGGATTCTTTTGACTTGCGGCAAGCCGACATAGGTGCTGGCTTGATGTCTCGGTCACTGCGACGTGTCATGCCGATTCATTCGTCAGCTACCATGACGATGCGGCGCGTCGCCTGCGATCAGTTGATCGAACCGCGGTGCAATTCGGGACGCTTCGTCGATCCCGACAGTTGCGCAAAGGGAAGCCAAATCAGCGACTAGAGGCAACGTGGCTACGGATTCGAAGGGACCCCGCTGTTGCCGAAGAGGTGACTGGTGGAATGTCAAAGATCACCTCGTGAAAGGCCATTTGGGGCCACCTAATGATAAAGCCGGATGCCGCTATCGGGTCCTGGCACGGGAATGACGGTCCGGCCCTACGGTGGATCGAGTTCGGTTCATGTCGCTTCGCAAGGAGGATGTGTTCCGGCGTCTGCCCGAACCCCTCTTTCTCGCATTCTGCGAGGTTGCGCGATCGGGCCGCTCGGTCTCTGTGCTGATCGCCCCTCCTGTTGCCATCGATCGATTCCGCTTCCGGTGCGCACGCACGTGTCGCGCGTGGCAATCATGCAAGGTCGTGAATCATAGGAGGATGTACATGCTTTTGTCGGATTTCGGCCGCATCGGGTTCGATCCGTTTGTGGAAATGCGGCGCATGCAACAGGAAGTAAACCAGCGTTTGGCCGGGCTGACCGCCAGCGCCGCTCAGGAGTTTCCGCCGATCAATCTTTGGACTGGCGAGGACAGCGTGGCGGTGGCCGCGGAACTGCCGGGGATATCACCTGACGAAATCGGCCTCACGGTGCGCGAGAACATTCTGACATTGAAGGGAACGCGCGAGCCTCGAACGGAGGACGAGAAATCCGTCTGGCACCGCCGTGAGCGCGCCTATGGGACCTTCTCCCGGACAGTGCAATTGCCATTCCGCGTCGACCCGGAACGGGTCGAGGCGCGTTTCGCCAACGGGCTGCTCGAAGTCGAGTTGCACCGGCCGGAGGCGGATCGGCCGAAGAAGATCCAGATCAAGGGATAGAGGGAGGCAAGCATGGCTCAGGAACGCGGATCGGCCGTCGCACCATGCTGCTCAATGCCCGCAAGGTGCTTTACGACCATAGTTCGGCCATCACCATCCTTCTCGCCTTCAATGACATAACGGCCCGTCGTATCATCGAGCGGGAGAAGGAAGAACTGCTCGGTCGCACCGAAGACCTGCTTCGGCAGAAAGACGTCCTGCTGCGCGAGATGGAGCATCGGGTTGCCAACAGCCTGCAGATCATTGCCTCGATCCTGTTGCTGAAGGCACGCTCGGTGACGTCGGAAGAGACGCGCCAGCATCTCAAGGACGCCCATCAGCGCGTTCTGTCCGTGGCCGAGGTGCAACGCCATCTCCACACCTCCGCCGGCGTCGACGAGATCGATGTCGGCTCTTACCTACCGAAATTGTGCAGCAGCCTCGCCTCGTCGATGGTCGGCGAAGCCCAGCCGATCACGGTCACCGTAATGGCCGAAGGCGGCAGGATAGATTCGCAAAGGGCAGTCAGTCTGGGACTAATTGTCACCGAACTCGTGCTCAACGCCATCAAATATGCTTTCCCCAAGAAGAGAACCGGCGCTCGCATCCAGGTGAGCTACGAGACCGCGGGCAGTGACTGGAAACTGACGGTTTCGGACAATGGCGTCGGCAAGATCGCCAACGACGTACCGGCTACCGGACTTGGAACAGCCATCGTCGAAGCACTGGTGAAACAACTGGAGGCCAGGGTGGAGATTATCAGCGATATTGACGGCACCAGCGTGTCGGTCACCCGGGCGACGTTCACCTCGCGCGTGCCGCGAGCGGCGTAAAAACCGTTACTACGATGCTGCCTTCCGGACATCGCCTGATGTCCAGGGGATCTTCTGCCGCCACGGCCTTGTCCCCGGAGCGCAGGACTGCCAGTCGCATCGCATAAGCCGAAACCTCTCAGTCGGTTGAGGGCGCTTCCGATGGCCAAGATCCGCTTTTTTGGCGTTCAGCCGGTGGGACCAAGCTCTGAAGCTGACGCTGCGCAGGTCTTTGCGTGGATGACTCGGTGCGGTCGGTAAACTCGAAGTGGCGGTTGTGTGCGTCAAGTTCTGCAAAATGGGGCGGCCACGATGCTGGTCATGCGGCTTGGCGTAGAGCGAGCTTCTTGTGCTCGCGCAGGTCGTCAATGTTGATGTAGGGCCTCCATCCAGTTTTCGTTGGTTTCGACAGCCGGCGCCCTGACGAGGCGCAGGCAGCTTTCGGCGTTGGGGAAGATGCGCACGACATAGGTGCGCCGGCGGATTTCCTCATTGAGCCGTTCAAGCATGTTGGTGCTCTTGAGATGCTTGTGATGCTGGCGCGGCAGGCAAAAGAAGGTCAGCGTGCGCTCGATGGTCTCCTCCACCGTCGTCCATCTCGGCCTCGAGCACCTCCTGCATCACCGCACGGATCATTTCGTGAAGTCCGTCCGGGTCTGAAAGCAGAATGTCTTTGACGGCAGCGCTGGCGGTCTTACTTTCAATCTTGGTCATGGTGGCGTTCCTTCGCGGGAATCGGCGACATGAACAATCACCAGATCCCATGGCGACGGATGGATAGCGGCGCGTGCTCTGGCAGAGTGACGCTGCTAACAAACACCCCGCGGAGGAACACCATGCATGTAGTGGCCGACCGATCCGAAACTCTGACTGCTATCCGGACTGGTCTGGGCGCAATCTTCGTATCGCTGGAGCTCAGCCGTTCAACCTGGCTGATCTCGTCGTTGTCGCCAGGTGGCGGCGAGAAGTTGTCGAAACACAGTGTCCCCAGTGGTGATTTATCCGCCTTGTTCCGTCGCTTCGATAGCGTGCGAGAGAAGGCAAGAGCACGCATGGGGCCAGACTTCCCCGTCGTCGCTATCCAGGAAGCCGGGCTCGATGGCTCCTGGATCCATCGGGTTCTGAGCAAGGCGGGGATCGAGAGCTACGTCGTTGATCCCGCTTCTATCGCAGTGTCTCGTCGCAGTCGCCGAGCCAAAACCGATAAGATCGATGGTGAAACGCTCGTCTCTCCTTGCCTTCAAGCGAGGCGAACCGCGCATATGTGCAATGGTCAAAGAGCCAACACCGGAGCAGGAGGATCGCCGGCGTATCTGTCGTGAACGCAAGGTACTGACGACCGAACGGGTATATAAAACGCCGCTCACTCAGAATGGTCTCGTCGCCCGAGCCCAGCGGCCGTAGGCGGGATGTTGGTGCAGCCGTGAAGAGCAGCGACCGAATGTGAGGTTGATCTGCTCGGTTACGAGCAGAGTCCTGCAAGTCGGGTTCAACCTGGATCCCATAATCGATATGACAAGCTAATCCCACTTTGACCGGCGCTCAGCACACCTAATTTCGAGCCGCGCCGACCTACACACCCGCTATCGACATGATCCGAGTGGCGGCCTGAACTAGGCCGGCAAACTCATGTTCGTTGGCACTGTTTTTCGCTTGCATCCCGGTTAGGCGGGGACAGACGCCCTACTGCGACGCCTGCCCGGCTTGTCCGTGTCTCGCTCGCCTGACGTTTCGGGTTCGGTCTCAATGATCTCGCCCGCCACCACGGCGCGGGTCCGCTCCAGCATCGCGGGGATGTCCCGCGCGGGCAGCGGGCGGCTGAGCAGGAAGCCCTGCGCCTCGGTGCAGCCTTCTCTTCGGACCCGTTCCAGCTGCTCCACGGTCTCGACGCCCTCGGCGGTGGTCTGCATCCCGAGGCTGTTGCCGAGGCTCGTGACCGCTCGAATGATGGCGACGGAACTGTCGATATCTCCGGCGTCCGTGATGAAGGATTGATCGATCTTGATCTTGTCGAATGGGAACGAGCGCAGATAGCTCAAGCTCGAATATCCGGTTCCGAAGTCGTCCATCGCGATATGAACGCCGAGCATGTGGATATGTTGCAGCATCGAGAGAGTCGCCTGGCTGTTGGCCAGCAGCACTGTCTCGGTGATCTCAAGCTCAAGCCGGCTGGGGGGCAGTCCCGAGATATCCAATGCCTCGACGATGGTGGAGAGCAAGCGCGCGTTGCGAAATTGCGCCGGGCACAGATTGACGGCGACCTTGATGCTACCGGGCCAGCTTGCCGCGTCGAGACAGGCTTGCCATTCACCGATCGGACATGAGGCCGATCTGGCCAATGAAAAGACGGCTAACAAACACCCCGCGGAGGAACACCATGCATGTAGTGCCGACCGATCCGAAACTCTGACTGCTATCCGGACTGGTCTGGGCGCAATCTTCGTATCGCTGGAGCTCAGCCGTTCAACCTGGCTGATCTCGTCGTTGTCGCCAGGTGGCGGCGAGAAGTTGTCGAAACACAGTGTCCCCAGTGGTGATTTATCCGCCTTGTTCCGTCGCTTCGATAGCGTGCGAGAGAAGGCAAGAGCACGCATGGGGCCAGACTTCCCCGTCGTCGCTATCCAGGAAGCCGGGCTCGATGGCTCCTGGATCCATCGGGTTCTGAGCAAGGCGGGGATCGAGAGCTACGTCGTTGATCCCGCTTCTATCGCAGTGTCTCGTCGCAGTCGCCGAGCCAAAACCGATAAGATCGATGGTGAAACGCTCGTCTCTCCTTGCCTTCAAGCGAGGCGAACCGCGCATATGTGCAATGGTCAAAGAGCCAACACCGGAGCAGGAGGATCGCCGGCGTATCTGTCGTGAACGCAAGGTACTGACGACCGAACGGGTATATAAAACGCCGCTCACTCAGAATGGTCTCGTCGCCCGAGCCCAGCGGCCGTAGGCGGGATGTTGGTGCAGCCGTGAAGAGCAGCGACCGAATGTGAGGTTGATCTGCTCGGTTACGAGCAGAGTCCTGCAAGTCGGGTTCAACCTGGATCCCATAATCGATATGACAAGCTAATCCCACTTTGACCGGCGCTCAGCACACCTAATTTCGAGCCGCGCCGACCTACACACCCGCTATCGACATGATCCGAGTGGCGGCCTGAACTAGGCCGGCAAACTCATGTTCGTTGGCACTGTTTTTCGCTTGCATCCCGGTTAGGCGGGGACAGACGCCCTACTGCGACGCCTGCCCGGCTTGTCCGTGTCTCGCTCGCCTGACGTTTCGGGTTCGGTCTCAATGATCTCGCCCGCCACCACGGCGCGGGTCCGCTCCAGCATCGCGGGGATGTCCCGCGCGGGCAGCGGGCGGCTGAGCAGGAAGCCCTGCGCCTCGGTGCAGCCTTCTCTTCGGACCCGTTCCAGCTGCTCCACGGTCTCGACGCCCTCGGCGGTGGTCTGCATCCCGAGGCTGTTGCCGAGGCTCGTGACCGCTCGAATGATGGCGACGGAACTGTCGATATCTCCGGCGTCCGTGATGAAGGATTGATCGATCTTGATCTTGTCGAATGGGAACGAGCGCAGATAGCTCAAGCTCGAATATCCGGTTCCGAAGTCGTCCATCGCGATATGAACGCCGAGCATGTGGATATGTTGCAGCATCGAGAGAGTCGCCTGGCTGTTGGCCAGCAGCACTGTCTCGGTGATCTCAAGCTCAAGCCGGCTGGGGGGCAGTCCCGAGATATCCAATGCCTCGACGATGGTGGAGAGCAAGCGCGCGTTGCGAAATTGCGCCGGGCACAGATTGACGGCGACCTTGATGCTACCGGGCCAGCTTGCCGCGTCGAGACAGGCTTGCTTGATAACCCATTCACCGATCGGGACGATGAGGCCGATGTCCTCGGCCAGCGGGATGAATTCTCCCGGGGATACGATGCCGCGCGTCGGGTGATGCCAGCGCAGCAGCGCCTCGAAGCAGCTGACCTCGCCGCGGTCGAGATTGAGGAGCGGTTGGTAGTAGATTTCGAACTGCTGCCGCACCACCGCTTCGCGCAGGTCGAGTTCGAGAAACCGCCGCGCCTGCATGCGCGCATCCATTTCCGGTTCGAAGAACCTGTAGGTTCCGCGGCCTTCCGCCTTCGCCCGGTAGAGCGCCATGTCGCCGGTCTTGAGAAGTTGGTCGGCGTCAATGCCATCGTCCGGCGCGATCGAGATGCCGATGCTGGCGCTGATCATAACCCCGTGGCCATCGACGACATAAGGTGCGCTCAGCCCATCAATGACCCGTTGGGCAAGAGCTGTCGCCTCGACCGGCTGATCAACCGCGGTTTGAATGATCACGAACTCATCGCCGCCGAGCCTTGCCACGGTGTCGCCTTCACGGGCCACCTGTTTCAGTCTGGCGGCGACCTCCTTCAGCAAGGCGTCGCCAACCGGGTGCCCCAGCGTGTCGTTGACCATCTTGAAATGATCGAGATCGAGGCAGTGGAAAGCAATCTTGCTACCATCACGCCGCATCTCGACCAAAGCCTCCTCGGCGCGTTCGCGGAACAATATGCGATTTGGAAGCTCGGTAAGTCCGTCGTGGCGCGCCATGTATGAAATCTTGGCTTCGCTCCGCCGCAAGTCGGTCACGTCATGGTGAGTGGCAAGCCACCCGCCGCCCGGCAGTGGCTGATGGATGAGGTCGATGGTGCGTCCGTCCCTGAGTTCCACCAGGCTCACCGTCCGCTCTGCGCGATCGATGGTCTCCGTCAGCTGCTGCACATACTTTTCCGGGTCATGGCCGGCATAGAGGCCCGCCGCGATCCGGAACCGCATCAAATCGATCCACGGCGTGCCGGGACGAGTCAGGGGCTCCGGCACATGGTAGAGATCGGCGTAGCTTTGGTTGCACAGAACCAGCCGCCTCTCCGCATCGAACATGCAAAGCCCTACGGGCATATTGGCGGCGGCCGCGGCCAATTGCTGCCGCTCCAGCTCGGCTTCTCGGGCCAAGGCATCGCTGCGCTCCAGGCTGGCCCGGTAGCCGGCAAAGGCCGAGAACAGCACTCCAACCTCGTCCTGCCGATCCCTTTTCAGCGCAATGAGACTCGAACGGCGCTCGCCCTGCGCCAAGCAACGCATCGCCTCGGTCACGGCGAGGATCGGCTTGCTGACATTGTGGCGTATCCAGGCGACAAGCCCACCAAGACACCCGGCGGCAAAAAGAACTGCCAGCCAAGTCAATCTTTGCGCAACGGTGTAGGTCCTGTCCGCCATCACCGCCGCGGCCGTGCTGCGCTCGTTGGTGAGGGCCAGCAGGTCGTCCAATCGCTGCGTGGCGGCGGCAACGGTCGGGAGCGATACCGTCTCGAACTCCTTGACAGCCATTGTTCGCCCTCCTGTTTCGAGGAGCGGGAAAATCGATGTCAGGGAATCTTCGTAGGCCGTCCATAGGTTGACGAACTGGTCGAACAGCTGCTGCTCGGCCAGCGATCCGGCACTCCGGCGATAGGCGCGCCGACCTTGCAGTATTTCGTCGCTTTCCCTCGCCATCTCCTTCTCAATGCCGGCTATCTGCGCAGCCTCGGCAGTGCGCACGCGCAACGTCGCATAGAGCTGGTGTTCCGCGAGGTTGCGCTTCATCTCGCCGACGATCTGGACCTGGGGCAACCAAACGCTGGTGATCTCGCTCGTGACCTTGTTGAGTGATCGCAGTTGCGCGACCCCAAATACTCCCACGGCCACGACGCACAGCAGCGCCAGCCCAAAGCCCAACGAGAGCTTGGTCCCGACGCTAATGTCCTTTAGCCCTCTCATCTAGAAAACTGCAAACGCAAGACCAGTCCTCGTCAAATAGCATCGAGCTTTAGCGAATAGTAAAAGTATTCCTAGTGTCGCGTCTAAGGTATTAATGCTGGCTTAAGACTGCGTAATCCCCTAGAGGATCGACCAAACCACGTTGTAAAAGGCCGGCGGATGAAGCTCACCGATTTCCATATGATCCGATGACGGGCCTACAATGAGATCGAGGTGCTCGCACCTAGTCTTGGAAGCCGCTTGCAGCTTCTTTCACCGCACCGTGGGATCGGCCTTCGATCCCCTTCGAATGTAGCGAGGCCAGCCCATATTATGCACGACGATGGGGCTTTGAGGCTGGCAGTCGAATCTATGATCGGCAGTGTTCATCAGCCGAGGAAGGAGCGCCGCGGCGCGCGCCGAGGCGGTGCGCGAACTCGAGCGTGATCGCCGAGATCGAGGCGAAGGAGCCGCTCGAAGCGCTCGACACCTTCATGGCGCAGAACGCATCGATGATCCAGGCCCAGCATGCAGCCTCCAGCTTCGATGTCCATCGGGTCCTTCAGGCCATGGACCACGAGCCGAGACCGCCGCAAGGCGATGCCGGACTGATGCGGCTGCCGGTGGTCGACATGCAAGGCCGGCCGCTGGCCAGCGAAGCCGAGTTGCGCTATTCCATTTTCCACCGCTTGACCTCGGGCGCGGTGAAGGTGGTGGCGGTGCAGCTAAAGGGAACTCCGACTGGAGCCATGCTGACACGCACGTTCACCGTGGAGGGCGTGCCCTACCGCATGGACCTGTTCGGCGGCAGCAAACTGAAGCCGCCGCAAAAGAGCCTGAACCAGCTTGCCTCTCACCTGCCTTTCACGGCCGCAGAGGCCCCAAGCGGCAAGCTTTTGGCGATCCCCTATGCCGAGACGGCTCCGGGTACGGCCTTTGAGCAGCTGTCGCGGGCCTGGGCGCCGTTCAAGGAAGCCTATTACTATACCCAGCGCCGCGGATTTGCCGCGCCGCCGGGCATCCCCGACATTGGCCCCCATGATTATGCGCTGGAAGGGTGCTTCAAGCTGTCCCTTCTGCCCGACCATCCCGCAGGCGCAGTGCATCCCTTCCGGTTCGAGGGGCGAGACGGCGAGATCGCCTTGCGGCCGCATGACGGCTGCGGCTTCATTAGGGCCTCACTGGCCGAGCGCATGCCGTCCATTGCCCGGGCTCGCCACGACGCTCCCGAGCGGATGCCTGCCTATGCCGATAAAAGGCAATCGGCGGTACCGCCCTCGGCGCTGCAACATTATCCGCGTAGCGTCGAGGTAGCACAGGAGACCCGCGAGAAGGCTCAGGCTTGGCTCGAAACCCATCAAAGCCTCACCGCCGAGGAGCTGTTCCGGACGGTCACGGGCGGGCATATCGAGGGTTCGAGCGCTATCGCCGTGCCGTCCAGCGACGAATGCCTGCATGTGCCGACGGGCAAGAGCAAGACCTTGACCCGTGACGCTGGCGTGCTTGTCGGACGCTCCCCCTATGACAAGCCCAACCTGCGCCCGTTCGCCGCCGACCGGGTCAGGTCGGCGCGCGATGGCGACCGGACCGCGGCGTTCCTGGATCGGTGCGTGGCCTTCCAATATAGCTTCAACTTCGCGCACAGGTCGGGGGCTGGGCTTGCCGCCGACGATCCGACCTTCTTTGCCAAAGGCATCTTGATCGTTGTGCCCGACGAAATGTGGCCGGCGGACTTCGCCGAGCGCGGGGTCGTGATGTCTGCCGAGGACGTAAAGTGCCATTCGTACTGGCTGGAGGAAAAGGACCGGGTCAAGGCCGACACCGCGCTCGAGTGCGTCGGCATCCTGCAGGCGACGGAGGTGTTCGCGCCCGGCTCTTTGGTTGCGGTTCCAAGCGTCGAACAAAAAATGCTCGACGGCGATTTTGATGGCGACACCGTCGTCATCATTGGCGACCAGCCTCGCCTTTACGAGCATGTGCGCCAGTTCGACGCGCAGCTGCAGGCGCGCGGCATCGCCTCGATGAAGCCGCCGAAGTCGCACACGCCGGCCATTGAGAAAAGCGGCTACCAGTTCACCCGGTCCAAGCAGATCCTGTCGGCCACCGGGCTGGTGCTGGAGACCTACAGCTGCCTGCAGCGCAACGTGCTGGCGCAGCCGCTGGAGGCGCAACGCTGGTTTGCCGAGCGTGCCATCTTCGGCACCTACGAGGGCATTCATAATGAGCTCAAGGCCGACATCCGCGCACTGTTGCAGGAAGATCGGCCGGATGGCCAGGCCCTCCATGAGCTCATCGCCAGGGCGAGGGAAGACAGCAAGGCCGCCAGGCATCCGGTGGCCTGCGAACTGGCCGCGTTGTTAGTGGCCGAGCTCCAGGACTGGAACCTGCAGCTCAATAGCGAGCCGGCTCATGAGCAGTCGGAAGTCAAGCTGCATGAAAGCGCCATCAATCTGTTGAGCGTCGGCATCAAGGTCGGCACTGACGCCTACAAGTCCGATACCGGTGCGCGGGTGTTCATGCAAAAAACCACCGAATTGCAGCGGCTCTTGGAGCAGAGGCCGGGCTTCAAGTCGGCGCCATATGTCAAGGCGCAGGCGGCAAAGCTCCACCAGGGCCGGTTCGACGTCGATGGCAGCCTGGCGGATCTGAAGGACAACCCCACGCTGGCGGCATCGGTCATGGAGGCCTCGATCAGACTCGCCGTCGAAAAGCGCATTCTGCTCAGCGCCTTAGCAATCTCGGCCGAAGACGACCGCGCCAGCACGATAACGCTGAGCAGCGAACAGGCCCTTGAGCGGGCCAGGCTCGAAGCCGCCCCCGCCGAAGCGCAAGAAAGCGCGATTACCAAAAATTGTGCATGCGGTTGCCGAGCTTTTGCGGCAGGACGGCATCGAGGTGAAGGTGCCGCATCTTGACCAACGGTCGGGCGGGCAGGTCTGGATAGCCGACGAGTTGACCGGCCAGAGCGTGAGCACGGCGCCGGAGGCCCAACTGGTCACCAATGCCGTGCGCCATGTCTTCGAGATCCCGGACGAGGCTTTTACGCGCGCCTTCAGGAAGGCGGCACTGGCCTTCGAGGAGCGGGACTGCAGCGAGGTCGAGACCACCAACTGGGTCATCAGGATGGACAGGCCGCGGTTACGCGGCGTTCACACGGCGTTCAGAACCGCGCAGAACTATCGCTTCGAGGTCGAGTTCCCTACGCCGGCCAGTTATCGGGCCGAGCTCGCGCACCGCGCGCAGAGCTCACAGCTAGTCCCCATTCCCCGTGGTGCCTGGGAGATATTACACTGGGACTCGTCAGGAGAAAGCAGGTCGAGGGCGGCAGGGACCTCCAGGTCGCCCATCGTCGCAAGACAACAGATTGCGGTCGCTCGCTCGCCGCAAGCCGGCGAGATCCTCGCGGCCCTCGGTACGCGGCCGGTCGTGCTCGTCGGCATGCCGGCGAGCGGCAAGTCGACCATCGGCGCCCAGCTTGCCAAGGAGTTGGGGGTGGAGTTTGTCGACATCGATAAGCATATCGTCGCCGATCACGGCAATCTGATGGAGATGTTCGCCGACCCTGGCCGTGGCGAGGCGCACTTCAGGGACCTGGAGACCAAAGAGCTCGCCAAGCAGCTGGAGAGAGGCCCCATCGTCATCGCAACCGGCGGCGGCTGCTTTGGCAAGGAGTCCAATCAAGCCCTGATTCTTAATAAGGCGAGGTCGATCTGGCTCGACACCCGAGCTGAAAGAGCTCCGCAGGCGCCTCGAGAGGGACACCAGCCGGCCGCTGCTGCAAGGCGCCGACATCGAGCAGAAGGTTGACCAGCTGTACGAAGAGCGCAGTCCGTTCTACCAAAAGGCCGATATCAGGTTGCCCCTCGTCCCGCCCTTTCAAAAAGACAAGAAGGACGCCCGCATTTGCGTGAAGGAACTCTACGCTTTCCTGTGCAGCGACAGAGAAGCCGCTCTGCCCGCTGCCGAGATATCACATGTCTCCGGTGCTTCCGGCACCGCCATCAGCATGTCCCCAACAGCTCAGCGCATGCACGATGATCATCACAACGGCTACGATTGCGGGGGCGGCGTCGTGGAAACCATCCAGGCGCCGGCGGCACTATTGAGTGAAAGGGAACGGCCGCCGCTCCTCGACACCCTCACCGCCGACCCGCAGCCTTTGCTGGCCGGCAATAACGCACGAGCGAATTTAGCGTCTTCCACGAGAAGCAGGGAACGCTCAAGTCGAGGACGATAGCTTAGGCGTCGCAGGTTTGGTGCAGGGTGCGGGTTCGCACCGAATGCTAATAAAAGTGGGAAACGCATGCATAAGTCGTGAGAAGCCTGATGGCCGAGTTGATCCGGCCTGGATGACACAAACGTACAAAGACGAACCGCCGGTGCCGGGTCGCGCGCCAAATCCTGGTGATCGACCGGAAAGGATCAGCTCCGAGTCTAAACGGCATCGTCAACTTAATGAAGCGCGGATACTATGACAGAGTGACCCAATCCACCGCCGCGCCATTGCGTCGGTTTCGACAGATAAGATGGATTGGGCAGGCGAGCTCAAAAGAGCGATTGTAAATCGCAGTTGTAGCAGTGTAACAAACTGCGTAACAAAAAGCGCGAAAAGATTAGCATTTTCAGCAGGATAGGCGTGAAACCGAATCCCTCCCTCTCCGCCATCCTGCTTCGCTCTTCGAGCTTCGCAGGACAAGTCCGGCGAATTCTTCTCAGCGCGAAGCAGTATGTCCTCCGAAGCCTCGGCGAAGGAGGGCCGACGCCTCCCCGATGACCCGCCCTCAGCAATATCCGAAATAGGCCATCAGCTCCTGGGCTTCACCCGCCTCGAAACGCGAGGCGACGTCCGCGGGCAGCTTCGATCTCCAGCCGCCCCTGTAGTCGGTGATCGGCTGGTTGACCTGCGCCAAACGGCGGGCGGAATGCGGCGTGCGAACTTTCCTTTCCCGTCCCCAGACGACGGGATGCTGGTGATAGTCCAGGATGGCCGGATCGAAAGCCACGCCCATGAAGCGGCATAGCCGTTCGATGGAGAGCGCTGGCGACTCGATGAAGTCCTCGTAGCGCCACAGCATGCCCCCGCCTCGCTCGACACAGAGCATCGAGGCCTTGCTGTCGGCAACCCACCTTTGGAAGGCTCGGTCGAAATCGCCCTCGTAGCGCTGCCCGAGCGATGTCACGACATCCCGGCCGTCGCGCGTGACGACGATGAAACGGGCGCCCGGGATCGTCTCGAGTATCTGACGGGTATAGTGAATATGGCCGGGTGTCTTTTCGACCCAAACGTTCCGGCGCGAAATGGCCGCCTCAAGCAAAAGCAAGCTTAGCTTGGTCCATCTGGCGCCTTTTTCCGAGACAAAAGCGCTTGTCTCGCGCGGAACGCTGAAGACATCGGGATGGGCGGCCAATATCCGGGCAAGCAAGGTCGAGCCGGTATGGCCACAACCACAGATAAATATGGAAACTTTCGGCTTTGGAATAAGCCGCACCACTCCCCTGTTCATTTATTTGTGTCCTCCCCCGGACACTTGATCGAACCCTCTTCTTTCGCGGATTGCAATAGGGAATGTTTCCACAGGGACTGCGACCCACCGCCGTGGCGCCTGGGACGGCAGTTGGCCTGCCGTGCCGGGCTTCATTTGGCGAGTTCGCTGCCTCCAGGAATTTTCCTACGGCGCAATGCGAAGCGTATTCGACGGCGCTGATGTGTTATGAATTTCATGGAAGGGGCATCCCCTACGTGAAATTGCGACTGGAACGAGCAGGCAAAGCCGCAACTTGAAAGTGCGCGCGATGAGGTTCTGGGCCGCCATTGTTGGTTTGTTTTTCCTGGCCGCAGCCGGTCTGCTGCAGGCAAGCGCCCTTGCCGCCGGCAACAATCGGGTCGCGCTGGTCATCGGCAACAGCAAGTATGTCTACGCGCCGGCTCTTGCCAATCCCGCCGGCGATGCGCGCCTGATGGCCGAAGTTTTGCGCAAGGCGGGGTTCAACGTCATCGAAGGCGTCGATCTCGACTATGCCGGAATGCGTGACCGGCTGAACAAGTTCACCGAGGCCTCGTATGACGCCGACACGGCGCTGATCTACTACGCCGGCCATGGCATGCAGGTGAACGGCAAGAATTACCTGATCCCCGTCGACGCCGAGCTTACGGCTCCGGCGCATCTCAAGACCCGCACCATCCAGATCGACGAGCTGCTTGCGGCCCTTCCGCCGGACCCGGCCGTCGGCATCGTCATTCTCGACGCCTGCCGCGACAATCCGCTGGCGAGGACGCTGGCGGCGTCATTGCCGAAGAGCCGCTCGACCACCGCGCCGGGCCTTGCGCCCATCGATGTCAGCTCAGCGGACGTCGGCAGCGGCGGCGTGCTGATCGCCTTTGCGACCGATCCCGGAGCCGTGTCCTACGACGGCAATGGCGCCAACAGTCCCTACACGGTGTCGTTGGCCAGGCATCTCGCCGAGCCGGGCGTCGAGATCCAGAGCGCGCTGACCCGGGTTCGCGGTGAAGTGACGGCCGAAACCGACGGGCGCCAGCGGCCCTGGCACAATGCCTCGCTCGGCCGGGAAGTCTTTATCGGTCCGGAGGCCCCGCCGCCGGCCGCCCCGGCTGCGCAGCCATCCGCCACGGAGACTCCGGCCGCGAGCACGGACGCGCGCGGATGGGAAATCGAGCAGCGCGTGTGGGACGAAGCCTCGAAGCGCAACACGCTCGCGCACTACGAAGCCTATCTGCAGCAATTTCCCAAGGGAGCGTTCGCCGACCTCGCCCGCCTCAACATCGATCAGCTCAAGAAATCGCCGGTCGTCGTCGGCAATACACCGCCCGTCGTCGCCGACACCGAGAGCGACGCGTCGCGGTCGGCCACGGCGGCGGAACCTCCGGCGGCGGCCGCCAACCCGGAAACCGACGTTGGGACCGAGCTGACGGAAAGTGCGATCGGCCTCGATCGCCAGGCAAAGATCGATCTGCAGGAAAGGCTGCTGGCGACCGGTTACGACCTGGACGAGGCCGACGGCGACCTCGGCATCAAGACCCGCCGCGCCATCGGCCGGTGGCAGGAAGAAAACCGGTTGCCCCCGACCACCTATCTAACCCCAAAGCAATATGCCCGCCTCAAACTCGACACGGACGACGCCCTGAAGAGCTACCGCGCCCAGCGCGCCTCGGAAGCGGAAGTAGCCAAGCAGGAAAGCGCAACCCCGCAGAAGACCGAGAAACCGCAGCCCGTCGTCCGTGCGAAGCCGAGACGTGAACGGCAGCGCGAAGCAGCCAATCCGCGACCGGCGCCGAGATCAAAGGCGACGGGACGGAAGTCCGGGTTCCGCACTTGCAGCGGCATCGACGGTACCTTTGAGGTCCCCGCGTCCCAGAGGTGCCCGTTGAGCGGCTACGCGCATTATTGAATGGAGGGCGGCCCGCGCGGACCTATCCCAGCGTCGCTAGACGTTCGATGAAACGGCCCTTGCCGGCATGGCGCTCCCGGATCGATTGAAGCCGGAGGCGGAATTCCTCGACACTGTCCTGTTTTTCTGCGAGCGCCAGGAGATCGGAAAGAAGGGCTGCTGCCTTGTCATATCCGGCGGGATTGCGTCGCCCGATTTCATCCTCGACGTCGCTCCAGACGCTTTCGCCCCGGCGGCGAATGACCTCAAGCCGCACCTCGCGTGCCTTCTCGGCCAACTCCGCCTCCAGTCGCCGCTGCGCTTCCGCGTGTTCCGCCTCGGCGCGCTCGCGGGCAAGGCGGATCTCACGGGCGCGGGTCAGCAGATCGGCAGCCGTGCGTAGTGCGCCAGGCGAGGTTGCCGTCTGGAGTTCCGAGCGCGCCCGCACCCAGGCTCGCAACTCTGCCGGCACATGCGGCTCGCCATTGAAAATCCGCACGAGCAGGCTGGTTTTCTCCGCATCGCTCATCGCAGCGACTATTCGCCCGGCCATCTCCGGCAGCAACCCGTCTGGGGCCGAGCTTTGCTCCGCCGCTGCCCGGAGGAGATCCCGGTCGATGCAGAAGAATTCGGCGAAGGCTTCGAGCGCGTCGGTCAACGGTCCTAATCCAGGCGTCGGCTCCGGTTCGTCCGGCTCGACCGCTTCGATTTCGACGTCCATGAGCCAAATCAGGTAAAACAGCCTGAGGTCGCCCGCGAGCACGTCGGCCCGAAGCGGCGACAGGATCGCCAGCCAACTCTCGCCGTCATCCCAGTCCCCGGGCTCCAACTCGTCGCGCCAGATGCTCAAGATGACATTCTCGCCGGCGATCCTGAACATGGAATGTTCGTCGTTCCTGAGGAAGGTGCCAAGACGATCCCGGTCGACCAGCCGGGTCGGCAGCCTCATCATCAGGCGGCGTGAGCCCCAATTCGCCAGGTAGAGGTGAAGATCGAACCAGCGCTCCATGAGTTCGTTCGGATCGCCCTTGAAGTCACCCCACTCGTAGGAATTGGTGAAGCTGGTGGCCGTGATCCGCGCCCTTGACGACAGATCGCGCAGAGCCCGGCGATCCGCGTCGCTGAGTGGTCGATCGATCGCCTGGAATTCGTAATACTGATATTCGCTCATCGCCGCCCGGATCGGATGCAGGAGGCACCGGTTTCACGGATTCGCAGGGCTTCTGCAAGGCTTACATCCGGATCTCGGACAGGAACCTGGGGCTTCAAGAAGGCCTCGGCGTGCGCCGCTATCGCGCTCAACAATATCTTGCCAAACTCCCTGAGCTTGGAGTCGCCGACGCGAACGCACCAAGGTCGCGCGGCGGCAGAAGCGTCGCTCTTCAATTTCGATTGACGACACCAAAAGTGACACCAATTGACAGTCGCCGATTTTAATGACACAGATAGTGTCACCAATTAGGAGCAACCGCGTGTCGCAAGTCCGCACCTACAACAGCCCCATGCGCGAAGAGAAAGCGCGTGAAACGCATGAAGCGATTCTTTGCGCCCTGTTTGAGCTCATGGATTCGGCCAGCGCCGCGGACGAGATCAGCATGGAGGCGATCGCTCGGAAGGCAGGGGTGCAACGGCGGACCGTGTTCCGCCACTTCGCCACCAAGGACGACCTTCTGGCTGCCTTCTGGCCCTGGCTGAATGCCCGGATAGGAGCCTCTACGACCCCGAGGACCCCCAAGGATATCGTCGACGGCCCCCGGCAGGCCTTCCCCCGGTTCGATATGCACGACGCAGCGATTCGCTCGTCGCTCCATTCGCGGACTGGCCGTGAGATGCGCATGGGCACCGTGGCAGGCCGCCGCGCCAATTTCAGGCGGGCGCTGGCTCCCGCCATTTCCTCTCTTCAGCCCGCCGAAGCCGAGAAGGTCGAGGCGCTGGCTCATCTGCTCTTCTCGGCCTCCGCATGGGAGATCCTGAAGGACTATGGCGGTCTCACCGGCGCCCAGGCCGGCGAGACCGCATCCTGGGCACTCGAGGTGATCCTGTCCGCGGTCACCCCGGGTCATTCACCGGCGGAAGTTACAAACCAAAGAGACAAGCAATGAACTTCAACGTCACCACTCCCGAGGCCGCCCAGACGCTCTGGGTCGTCGCCGACCGCATCCGCCTGCTCGGCGGCATCGCCGATTCCAGCCTTGAACTTATCGAGGTCGAGGTTCCGCCAGGTTCCGGCACTCCGCCGCACAGCCACGCTTCGCCCGAGTTGTTCTATGTGCTGGAAGGCGCGCTCACCGTCCGTCACTTTGGCGCGGGCGGCCCGCCCGAAGTGACCGTCGCGGGTGCCGGTACTTCGGTGCGCATCGGCCCGAGGGCCCCGCACAATTACTCTAACGACAGCGGCCGGCCGGTGCGGATGCTGGTGCTCGTCGAGCCGTCCATGATCGCTTTCTTCCGCGACATCGGCACCGTCGAGCAGCAGGCGCAGCCCGACTTTGCCCGGATTGGCGCCGCCATGCAGCGCCACGGTATCGAGGCGCTGCTGGTGGCGGCCTGAACTGCCACGCGACGACGGCGCTGACCGATGCAACAGGATGCCGCCGGCAGGGAGAGCAAAGTGCTTCCTTGTTGGCGGCAACGCGCTCACGTGCGGGGCTGCACCTCCTCCGTCGCGGATCGAAAGCGCTAGGCTCCGGCCTCATACGCGGCAATCGCGCTCAAGAAAATCTCGCCGAACTCCCTGAGCTTGGCCTCGCCGACGCCGTTCACTTCTGCAAAGGCATCGAGGTCGCGCGGGCGGCGCTCGGCCATGTCGATCAGCGTGCGGTCGGAGAAGACGACATAGGCCGGCACCTGGCGTTCTTTCGCCAGGCGCAGCCGCAGCGCCTTGAGCGCGGCGAGCAGCGCGGCGTCCAAGTCTTCCGTTCCCGCCGCCGCCGCACCCTGGGCTGAACGCGCCTTGTTGCGCAGGGAACGGTGCCGCGTCTCGACACGGTACTCGAAGGCAGTCTCGCCGCGGCCGAGCGCACGGCCGCTTTCGGAAATGGCAAGGCCGCCATAGCCGTCCGGGTCCGGCATCAGGAACCCACCCGCGACGAGCTGGCGGATCAGCGACAGCCAGGCAGGTCTCTTGTGCGCCGCGCCGGTGCCGAAGCTGGCAAGGTTTTGATGGCCTCTGGCCAGCACCTTCTCGGTCTCGTGGCCGAGAAGCACGTCGATGACATGGGCGGCGCCGAACCGTTCGCCGGTCTGCGCGATGGCCGAAAGGATGATGCGCGCCTCGGCGCTGCCGTCCGCGCGCGGCGTCTGGTTGCGGCAATTGTCGCAATTGCCGCAGGGCGAAGCGCTTTCGCCGAAATAGCTGAGCAGCACCTGGCGGCGGCACTGCGCCGTCTCGCAATAGCCGATCAAGGTGTCCAGCCGGCCGTGCGAGCGCCGCTTGTGCTCGGGCGAGGCATCTTCGTCGTCGATGAACAGGCGGCGCGTGCGGATATCGCCGAGGCCGTACAGCATATGCGCCTCGGCCGACCGCCCGTCGCGGCCGGCGCGGCCGATCTCCTGGTAGTAGGCATCGAGGCTCGCCGGAAGGTCGGTGTGGAAGACATAGGCGACGTCCGGCTTGTCGATGCCCATGCCGAAGGCGATCGTCGCCACCATGACGACGCCGGACAAGGTCATGAAGGCGTTCTGATTGGCCTCCCGCGCATCCTTGCTCATGCCGGCATGATAGGCGAGCGCGGTGATGCCGTTCTGCTCGAGGAAGGCGGCCATTGCCTCCGTCTTCCGGCGCGACAGGCAGTAGACGATGCCGCTCTGCCCCTTATGGCGCTCGACGAAGCGCAGCAGCTGGCGCTTGCTGTCCTGCTTCGGCTCGATGGCAAGGCTGATGTTCGGCCTGTCGAAGCCCAGCACCAGCGTGTCGACGCGATCGGCAAACAGCCGCGCCGAGATGTCCGTGCGCGTCGTCTCGTCCGCGGTCGCCGTCAGCGCGATGATCGGCGCCTTCGGAAAGATGTCGCGCAGCCGCGCAAGGTCCTCATATTCGCGCCGGAAGGCCGGCCCCCATTGCGAGATGCAATGCGCCTCGTCGACGGCGATCAGGCGGATGTCGAGCCTGGCGAGCGCGTCGAGCATCCGCTCGGTCATCAGCCGCTCCGGTGCGAGATAAAGCAGACGGGTCTGGCCCGACGCGACGCGGCGCCATGCCGCGACATTGGCATCGCGGTCGAGCGAGGAGTTGATCGTGTCGGCGGCGACGCCGGCGAGCCGCAGCGCCGCGACCTGGTCCTGCATCAGCGCCACCAGCGGCGAGACGACGATGGTGAGCCCGCCAAGGACCAGCGCCGGAACCTGGTAGCAGAGCGACTTGCCGGCGCCCGTCGGCATGACCGCCAGCACGTGGCGTCCGCAGAGCAGCGCTTCCATCACGTCGGCCTGGCCGGGGCGAAAATCGTCGAAGCCGAAAACGTCCTTCAGCACGGTCCGTTTCGGATCGCGTCCCTCGGCAAAGAGACCTGCCGTCGATGTCCGCCCCGCCATCGATGCCTGCATTGAGTGTGATTCCCGGATTCGGCTGAGGCAACCTTCTTAAGGAGAAGATCGCCCAAATGCTATCCGAACCCGTGCCACGCGTCGTTTTGCGGGCGCATCGATACCGCATTGCCTTTGCGCGCAAAGGATGGCTTGCTGTCCCGGCCTGCAGCGGAGGAACCGGCAATGATCGACCTGGCCACATTGACGACCTATGTCGCGATCGTGCTCGGCTTCGTCTTCATCCCGGAGCCTGCCACGTTGCTCACCGTGGCTCGGGCAACGAGCTCGGGAACCAAGGTCGGCATCGCCACGGGCGCCGGCGTCGCGGCGGGCGACGTCGTCCACACCGTCATGGCGATCTTCGGCATCTCGGCCATCATCGCCGCTTCCGCGATGCTATTCGGCATCATCAAATATCTCGGCGCGGCCTATCTCGTTTATCTCGGCATCCGCGCCATCCTCGAGAAGGCGCCGGCCGATCTCGCCGGCAGCGCCTTGCCCATACCGGCGGGCAAGGCGTTCCGCCAAGCCATATTGACCGAGGTGCTGAACCCGAAGACGGCGCTGTTCTTCCTCGCTTTCCTGCCGCAGTTCGTGCGGCCTGAAAATGGATCGGTCGTGCTTCAGCTGATGATCCTTGGCGCCGTCTTTGTCCTTCTCGGTCTCCTCAGCACGGTGGTCTTCGCCGTCTCCGCCGGAGGTCTGGGCTCGTTCCTGCGCCGCAACCCGGCCGTGTTGAAATGGCAGGGCAAGGTGGTCGGCGGCATCTATTGCGCGCTGGGCCTGCGACTGGCGCTGCAGCAGCGCTAAAGCATGTCTCCCGAGAGTGGGACCGGTTTCGGGACAAAGACATGCTCAAATCAAGAGTTTAAAGCTCATGGAGCGAATCCGAAGGATCGCGACGCGCTTTAAACAGCCGCTGCTGTCATTTTGCCGGCCGCGTTAAACCTATCTTCACCATATTGCGGCACCGTAATCATCCTGCGGCGATGTTTGAGTACCGCGGCGGCGCCACGGGCGCCCCAGGCAACAAACCCGCGCCCTTCAAGGCGCGGGTTTTCCTTGGCGAAGCGGCCTTCTCAGGCGAGGAAGTCTGCCCGGTAAGGCGCAAAACTGTCGACCAGCCGCCCCGCTTCCAGCGCCGTGACGCCGTGCACCAGGTTGGACGGCACGATGAAGCTGCTTCCCGCTTCCAGGATCTCCGACCGGCCGTCGACGGTGACTTCGAAGCGGCCTTCGGCGACGTAGCTTGCCTGCACATGCGGATGCGAATGAAACGCGCCGACGCCGCCCTTGTCGAAGGCGAACTCGACCATCATCAGTTCGTCCGTGTGCACCAGCACGCGTCGCCGGTTGCCATCCGGCGTCGGCGTCCAGGTTTTCTCGTCCGCATGGGAGAAAATGTCGGTCATTGCAGGCTTCCGTTCGCAAATTGAAATGGTCAGCGCGCCAGCCAGCCGCCGTCGACCGGCATCACCGCGCCATGCATGTAGTCCGACGCCGGCGCGAGCAGGAACACGGCCGCGTCGCCGATGTCCTCGGGCTGGCCCCAGCGCGCCGCGGGAATGCGCCCGAGGATGGCGGCACTTCGGTCGGGATCGGCGCGCAAGGCCTCGGTGTTGTTGGTCTCGATATAACCCGGCGCGATGCCGTTGACGTTGACGCCCTTCGGCGCCCATTCGCAGGCGAGCAGCCGGGTGAGGCCGAGCACGCCATGTTTCGAGGCCGTGTAGGAGGCGACGCGGATGCCGCCCTGGAAGCTAAGCACCGAGGCGATGTTGACGATCTTGCCGCGCCGCCCGGGCTCCGCCAGCACGCGCCTGGCAAAACTCTGGCAGAGCCAAAACACCGTCTTCAGATTGATGTCCATCACCTCGTCCCAGTCGGCGTCGGTCAGGTCGACTGCATCGGCGCGCCGGATGATGCCGGCATTGTTGACCAACCCATCGAGTGGTCCGCTCTCGTCCCAGATCCGGTCGAGCGTGGCGGCCGCCTTGGCCGGGTCGCCGAGATCGGCGGCCACCGCTTCGAAACGTCCCCCTACGGCTGCGACTTTCTCCGCCGTCTCATCCATCGCCGAGCGGCCGACGCCGACGACGGCGCCGCCGGCGCGCGCCACCGACACGGCGATGCCCTGGCCGATGCCGGTGTTGGCGCCGGTGACGAGGATGCGCCTGCCGGCGAGGCTGAAAGCCGAAAGATCGCTCACCTGAGCTGGTCCAGCGTAACCGGATCGACGTCGGTATAGTCGACATTGTCGCCGGCCATGGCCCAGATGAAGGCATAGTTCGAGGTGCCGGCGCCCGAGTGGATCGACCAGCCCGGCGACAGCACCGCCTCCTCGTTGCGCATGACGATGTGGCGCGTCTCGTCCGGCTCGCCCATGAAATGGAAGACGCGCGCGTCCTCGGCCAGGTCGAAATAGAGATAGGCTTCCATGCGCCTATCATGCACATGGCAAGGCATGGTGTTCCAGACCGATCCGGGCGCGAGTTGGGTCATGCCGACGACGAGCTGGCAGGTCTTCACGCCGTCGGCATGGATGAACTGGAAGATCGAGCGCTCGTTGCTGGTCGCCTGGCTGCCGAGGTCGAGCCGCCTGGCGTCGCCGATGCGGATCAGCTGGCTTGGATAGACCTGATGCGCCGGCGCGCTCAGCAGATAGAACTTGGCCGGCTTCTCCGGATCGGCCGAAGCGAACGACACCTGCTCAGTGCCCATGCCGAGATAGACCATGTCGCGCGCCGCCATCTCATAAGGCGGGCCATCCGCCGTCACGGTGCCGGCGCCGCCGATGTTGACTGCGATCAGCTCGCGGCGGTCGAGGAATGCCTTTGTGCCGGTCGGCTTGATCGCTTCCAGCGGCAGGACCTTATCGACCGGCATGGCGCCGCCGACGATCATGCGGTCATAATGCGTGTAGGTCAGGCTGACGAGACCGGGCTGGAAAAGCCCCTCGATGTGAAAATTGTGCCGCAGCTCGTCGGTTCCCATCGCCGCCGCGGCAATGGGGTCGATGGCGAAGCGCGCGGAGAATTCGGTGTGTTTCTGGTCCATCTATCCTGCTCGAATGATCATCCGGTCGATGCCGCCGCCACCGACTTCGCGTAATAGGCCTGCCGCGCCTGCAGGCGCTCGCGGTAGCGCTGCTGGCTGGCGGTGAGATGCGCCCGCATCGCCTCGCGCGCGGCGTTCGCATCGCCCGCCGAGATCGCGTTGAGGATCACCAGATGCTCGCGCTGCAGGCCGCGCTGGTAGTCGTCGGACTGGACGAGCTCCGTCGACCAGGGCGAGGTGACGTCGCAAGGGATGGCGCGGCGGCCGAGCACGTCGAGCATCTCGACATAGAACGGATTGTTGGTGGCGCTGGCGATCGCCCGATGGAAGGCGAGGTCGGCCGGGCCGGTCGGTTGGCTGTCGAGCAGCAGCCGCTCGAACTCGAAGAAGGCCTCCTGGATCGCCGCCTCCTGCGCCGCGTTGCGGCGGATGGCGGCAAGGCCGGCCGATTCGATCTCGATCGCCAGCCGCACCTCGAGCACGTTGAGCGCGATCGAATCCTTGGCCCCCATATCGGCGGCCAGAACGCCGAGCGTGGTGGAGATGTGCTCGGTGACGAAGACGCCGGCGCCCTGCCGCGCCTCGACAAGGCCGTCGGCGGCGAGCTTGGCCAGCGCCTCGCGGATAACGGTGCGGCTGACGCCGAAGGTCTCCGTCAGCTGGCCCTCGGTCGGCAGCTTGTGGCCAGGCGGCATCTCGCCCGCCAGGAGCTGCTTGCGGATCGCCGCGACCACCGTTTCCGACAGTTTCGGCTTCCGTTCGACCCTGAGATCCGTTGTGCTATCGGCCACCTCGATCACTCCTAATGGAAAAGGCCCCTTAGTGGAAAAGATTGGGCAGCCACAATGATATCGCCGGCACATAGGTGACAAGCATCAACACCGCGAAGGCCGCGCCGTAGAAGGGCCAGATCGACCGCATCGCCGTCCAGATCGGAATGCGGCCTATGGCGCAGCTGACGAAGAGCACGGCTCCGACCGGCGGCGTGCAGAGCCCGATGCCGAGATTGAGGATGAGGATGACGCCGAAATGCACCGGATCGACGCCGTAAGCCATGACCACCGGCAGGAAGATCGGCGTGGTGATGATGATCAGCGGCGACATGTCCATGAAGGTGCCGAGGATCAAAAGCACGACGTTGATCAACAGCAGGATGACCAGCTTGTCGCTGGAGATCTCCTGCAGGAAGGCGACCAGCGCCGCCGGCACGCGCAGATAGGCGAGCAGCCAGCCGAAGGCGGCGGCGCAGCCGATGATCATCAAGACCATCGCCGTCGTGCGCACCGCCGCGGTGGTGGCGGCGACGAAGTCGCTCCAGCTCATCGAGCGGTAGATGATGAGCGTCACCAGGAAGGCATAGACGATGGCGATGCAGGAGCTTTCGGTCGCCGTGAAAATGCCGGATCGGACGCCGCCGAAGATGATGCCGATCAGGATGAGGCCCGGAATGGCGCCGAAGAGCAGCTGGAGCGCCCGGCCGAAACCGGCGAAAGGCTCGGTCGGATAGCCGCGCCGGCTTGCGACCAGATAGGCCGTGATCATCAGCGACAGCGCCAGAAGCAGGCCCGGTATGACGCCAGCGGTGAACAGATCGGCGATCGAGATGCGGCCGCCGGCCGAGATGGAGTAGATGATCATGTTGTGCGACGGCGGGATCAGCAAGGCAATGATGGCGCCGACGGAGGTGATGTTGACGGCATAGTCGATGCCGTAGCCGCGCGCTTTCATCTGCGGGATCATCAGCCCGCCGACGGCCGATGCGTCGGCCACCGCCGAGCCGGAGATGCCGCCGAACATCGTCGAGGCGGCGATGTTGACTTGGCCCAAGCCGCCGCGCAGATGCCCGACAACCGAGCCGGCCAGCGCCACCAGGCGAGCGGCGATGCCGCCGCGCACCATCAGGTCGCCGGCGAAGATGAAGAACGGAATGGCCATCAACGAAAAGACGCTGACGCCGGAGTTCAATCGCTGGAAAACCACCACCGGCGGCAGGCCGAGCACGATGATCGTCGCGAAGCTCGCCACTCCGAGGCAGAACGCGATCGGCGTGCCGATGATCAGCAGGAAGACGAAGGTGCCGAAAAGCACGGTCAAGGCCATGGCTCACATCTCCTCGCCGGTGGCATGGATGTCGACATCGACGGGCAGCCCGGCGAAGCGCCCCGCCAGCCGCTCGAGCGAGAACAGGCAGACCAGCGCGCCTCCGAAAATCACCGGCAGGAAGCCGACGCCTCCAGGCAGGGCGAGCGACGGCATGACCGTGCCCCAGGTCAGCCTGGCAAGCTGGATGCCGTAGACGATCATGCCGCCGCCGAACGCCAGCACGACGATGTCGGAGATGGTGCGCAGCACCGCCTTTGCCGAAGCCGGCAGGAAATAGAGCAGCACGTCGAAACCGAGATGCGTGCGTTCGCGCACGCCGACCGCAGCCCCGAGAAAGATGAACCAGCCCATCAGCAGCACCGAGGAGGCCTCGGTCCAGCTTGGCGAGCGGTTGAGCACATAGCGCGAGAAGACCTGCCAGGTGATGATGATCGTCATCAAGGTCAGCCCGGCGCCGCTGATCCACAGCGCCAGCGTTGCCAAGCCCGACAGCAATCGCTCGGCACGCAGCCAGAATGCCGTGCCGCCTGGTCGCGCCAACGGCGGCGCGGAAGCATCCGCGCCGCTGGGCCTATCGTCGGTGCTGGTCATTTCGCCGCCTGGATGCGGGCGGCCAGATCTTTCAGCTCCGGCGTCGAAAGGTACTTGTCATAGACCGGCTTCATGGCGTCGATCAGCGGCTGCTTGTCGATCTCGCTGACCTTGACGCCGGCCTTCTCGACGATGTCGCGCGACTTCTTTTCCTGCGCGTCCCACAGCTCGCGCATCTTGACGACGCTGTCCTTGGCCGCCTGCCTGACGATCGTCTGGTCTTCCGGCGACAGCTTGTCCCAGCTCGCCTTCGACATCACCAGCACTTCCGGCACGATCTGGTGCTGATCCAGCGTGTAATGCTTGGCGACCTCGTAGTGCTTGGCGGATTCGAAGCTCGGCCAGTTGTTCTCCGCGCCGTCGATGACGCCAGTCTGCAGGGCGGAATAGACCTCGCCATAGGCCATCGGCGTGGCGTTGGCGCCGAGCGCGTTGACCATGTCGACGAACACGTCCGACTGGATGACGCGGAACTTCATGCCCTTCAGGTCGGCGATCGAGGCGATGTCCTTTTTTGTGTTGTAGAAGGAGCGTGCGCCGGAATCGTAGAAGGCGAGGCCGACGAGGTCATGCGCCTCGAAAGCCTTCAGGATCTGGTCGCCGACCGGCCCGTCCATGACGTGGCGCATATGCTCGACCGAGCGGAACATGTAGGGCAGCGACGGCACCGCGGTTTCCGGAACGATGCCGTTGAACGGCCCCATCGACACGCGGTCGAGGTCGATGACGCCCGATTGTGTCTGCTCGATCGTGTCCTTCTCCTCGCCGAGCTGTGCCGAGTGGTAGACTTCGATCGAATAGCGGCCGTTGGTCCGCTGCTTGATCAGCTCGCCCATATATTTGACCGCCTCGACGGTCGGATAGCCGTCCGGATGCGTGTCCGACGACCGCAGCACCGTCTCGGCGTTGGCGATGCCGATCAGCAGCGAGCCGAAGGCCAATGTGGCCGCCGTCAATTTCGAAAAATGCGACATGACTTCCTCCCTTTGAAACCCTGGCGGCCGGCTCAGAGCCGGTACGCCTTCTTGGCAAGCGTGTAGGCAAGCTCGCGCGCCAGCTCATGCGCCTCCTCCTCGCGCAACCGATGCTCGGCGACCAGCCGCGCCAGGAAGGCGCAGTCGACGCGGCGGGCGACGTCGTGGCGCGCCGGTATCGACGGAAAGGCGCGCGTGTCGTCGTTGAAGCCGACGGTGTTGTAGAAGCCCGCCGTCTCGGTGGTCATCTCGCGGAAGCGGCGCATGCCTTCCGGGCTGTCGTGGAACCACCAGGCCGGCCCGAGCTTCAGCGCCGGATAGACGCCGGCGAGCGGCGCCAGCTCGCGCGCATAGCTCGTCTCGTCCAGGGTGAACAGAATGATCGTCAGGTCGCGCTCCAGCCCGACGCAATCGAGCAGCGGCTTCAGCGCCGCCACATAGTCGGTCCTCGTCGGGATATCGAAGCCCTTGTCGCGGCCGAATTCCTGGAAAACAGCCGGCGAATGATTGCGCCATGATCCGGGATGGATCTGCAGCACCAGGCCATCGTCACGGCTCATCTTGGCCATTTCGGTCAGCATCTGGGCGCGGAACAGTTTTCGCTCGCGCTCATCTTCCGAGCCGCGGCGGATTCGGTTGAACAGCTGCTGCGCCGCGGCGTCGGAGAGATTGGCGGTCTCGGCCGTCGGATGGCCGTGATCCGACGAGGTGGCGCCGAACTCCCTGAAATGGGCGCGGCGCCGGCGGTGCGCGTCGAGATAGCCGGCCCATGTGGCGGTATCGCAGCCGGTGATCTCGCCGAGCCGATCGAGATTGGCCAAAAACCCTTCGAAGTCGGGATCGACCACGGCGTCCGGCCGGTAGGCGGTGACGACGCGGCCCTTCCAGCCGCTGTCGCGGATCATCCGGTGCCATTTGAGGTCGTCGAGCGCGCCTTCGGTCGTCGCGATGACCTCGATGTTGAAGCGCTCGAACAGCGCCCGCGGCCGATAGTCGTCTTGGCTGAGCAGCGCCGCGATCGTCTCATAGTGGCGGTCGGCGGTGCTTGCGCTAAGCGGCTCGTCGATGCCGAACAGATGCTCGAACACATGGTCGAGCCAGAGCCGGGTCGGCGTGCCGCGGAACAGATAATAATGCTCCGCGAAGCGCCGCCAGATCACCCGACCGTCGGTTTCGACCTGGGAGCCGTCGAGCCTCGGCACGCCGAGCTCTTCCAGCCGCACGCCCTGGCTGAACAGCATGCGGAAAATGTAATGGTCCGGCACGATCAGCAATTGCGCCGGGTCGGGAAACGGCTCGTTGAGCGCATACCAGCGCGGATCCGTATGACCGTGCGGACTGACGATCGGCAGGTCCTTCACCGCGGCATAAAGGGCGCGAGCCAGCGTCCGCGTTTCCGGCGCGAACAGCAGGTCCGGATCGCTCAGTGCTGCCACTCGGCTCCTCCCAGGCTGGCTTATTGGTAGATCGGCCGGAGATAATGTCAACATACAAAAATCATCAGGTTATATGATGACTTTTGCATAAGCAGCTGCCATTGTACGGGGCGGCGGCGAGTGCTACGCCGCAGCCGTCGCCATTGCTGCCGTGCGAGCGGCTCGACGCGCCGACCGGAGACCTCAAGCACCAATGAACAGCCGTCTTTCCAACGCCACGATCGCCGAACTGCCCGGCGCAATTGCCATACCGCGCTACGATCGCGGCGCCGTGACACCCGGTATCGTCCATCTCGGCGTCGGCGCTTTCCACCGCGCTCACCAGGCGGCTTATGTCGACGCCTGCCTGGCGGATGGCGAGGCGGATTGGGGCATCGTCGGCGTCTCGCTACGCAGCCCCGACACGCGCGATGCGCTGTCGCCGCAGGACGGGCTCTACACGCTGGCGGTGCGGGACAGTGCCGGCGAAAAGCTGCAGGTCGTCGGCTCGATCCTGTCGCTGCTGGTGGCGCCGGAGGACCCTGGCGCGGTGCTTGCCGCGCTGACCGACCCGCGCATCCGCATCGTCACGCTGACCATCACCGAAAAGGCATATCTTCGAGCCGCCGATGGCGCTCTGGACGAAGCCCATCCCGACATCGTCCATGATCTGGCGAATCCCGGATCGCCAAAGACGGCGCATGGTTTCTTGGCCGAGGCGCTCGCGCGCCGCCGCGCCGCCGGCACGCCCCCCTTCACCGTGCTCTGCTGTGACAATCTTCCGGCCAACGGCGCCACGCTGCACCGGCTGCTGGTCGAGTTTGCGAAGCTGCGCGACGCCCGTGCCAGCGCCGGCCATCGGCCGTTAGCCGGCTATGTCGCCGACGAAGTGGCCTTTCCGTCGAGCATGGTCGACCGCATCGTGCCGGCGACCACCGACGCCGACCGCGCCCGCATCGCCGGCGAACTCGGCCTCGAGGATGCCTGGCCGGTGATGACCGAGCCGTTCCGCCAATGGGTGATCGAGGATCGTTTCCCAGCCGGACGGCCGGCCTGGGAGAGATTCGGCGTCACCATGGTCGAGGACGTCGGCCCCTTCGAGGATATGAAGCTCAGGCTGCTCAACGGCGCCCATTCGGGCATAGCCTATCTTGGGCTGCTGAGCGGCCATGCCACCGTCGATCGCGCGTTTGCCGATCCGGCGATCCGTCAATTCGTCGATGCGTTGTGGGCCGAAGCCATCCCGACCTTGCCGGACGACGCCGGGCTCGACACGACTGCCTACACGGCCGAGCTCGCCGCGCGCTTTTCCAACACGGCGCTGGCCCACCGCACGGCGCAGATCGCCAATGACGGCAGCCAGAAGCTGCCGCAGCGCATCGTCGCTTCAGCGCTTGCCAGGTTGGAAGCGAAATTGCTTCCCGAGCACCTTTCCCTGGTTGTCGCCGCATGGATCGTCGCATGCGCCGAGCGCGGCAAGACCTTGCCGGAAGGGCATTTCACCGACCCGCTCGACTACGCTCTCAAAGATCTTTTCGCTCGGCATCTACCGACGGCGGAGATGACGACGGCCGTGTTCGATCTCACGGGCTTTGCCAAGGGCCATCCCGAGCGTCAGACATTGATAGAGTTCGTTGCCACCCACCTCGTGCATTTCAAGCAGGATGGTCCGGCACTGGCACTCGCCGCGCTCGGCATTGGCGACCGTTGATTCGGCCTGCCGGGTGAACGGCATATCTTCGCTGGACATCGACCACCTTGCTGACAAGCAGGCGGACTGTCCATCAAACAAAAAAAGCGGGGCAAGCCCCGCCTTTTCAATCCATTGTTAGGAGACGTCGTCAGGCCGGCAGCAACGCGCCTTCCAGCGTGGTGAGCTGGCTGAGGAACTGCTCGGCCTTGGCGCGGCTCTCGTCGTCCTTGGCGTCGGCGGCGTCTTCCCTGGCCTCCTGGATGCGGCGGGTAATGTCGGCGCGGTCGATGTCGTTCACATGCGTCGCCGATTCGGCGAGCAGCGTGCAGCCGGAGGGCAGGATGTCGGCGAAGCCGCCGAACACGACATAGCGGTCTTCCTTGCCGGACGCGGCCTTCACGGTGACGACGCCCGGCTTGATCGTGGTCATGACCGGCGCGTGCTGCGCCAGGACGGTCATCTCACCTTCGGCGCCCGGGATGACGACGAACTCGACCTGCTCGGAAACGAGCAGTCGCTCCGGCGAGACCAGTTCGAACTTGAAAGCTTCAGCCATGCCAATCTAGCGAGTAGGGAATAGCGAGTAGCGAGTAGAGAAGAAACTCGGCCGGCCCACTGATCCCTATTCGCTACTCCCTATTCGCTATTCGCTTCTTTACGCCGCTTCAGCCGCCAGGCGCTGCGCCTTCTCGACCGCTTCCTCGATGCCGCCGACCATGTAGAAGGCGGCTTCCGGCAGGTGGTCGTAGTCGCCGGCGCAGAGGCCCTTGAAGCCCTTGATGGTGTCGGCGAGGTCGACCAGCTTGCCCGGCGAGCCGGTGAACACTTCGGCGACGAAGAACGGCTGCGACAGGAAGCGCTCGATCTTGCGGGCGCGGGCCACCGTCTGCTTGTCCTCTTCCGACAGCTCGTCCATGCCCAGGATGGCGATGATGTCCTGCAGCGACTTGTAGCGCTGCAGGATCGACTGCACCTGGCGCGCGACCTGGTAGTGTTCCTCGCCGACGACCATCGGGTCGAGCATGCGGGAAGTCGAGTCCAGCGGATCGACGGCCGGGTAGATGCCCTTTTCCGAGATGGCGCGGTTGAGCACGGTCGTGGCGTCGAGGTGGGCGAACGAGGTCGCCGGCGCCGGGTCGGTCAAGTCGTCGGCCGGCACGTAGATGGCCTGCACCGAGGTGATCGAGCCCTTGGTCGTCGTCGTGATGCGCTCCTGCAGGGCGCCCATGTCGGTGGCCAGCGTCGGCTGGTAACCCACGGCCGAGGGAATGCGGCCGAGCAGCGCCGACACTTCCGAGCCCGCCTGCGTGAAGCGGAAGATGTTGTCGACGAAGAACAGCACGTCCTGGCCCTGGTCGCGGAAATACTCGGCGACCGTCAGACCGGTGAGGCCGACGCGGGCGCGCGCGCCCGGCGGCTCGTTCATCTGGCCGTAGACCAGCGCTGCCTTCGAGCCCTGGCCGCCGCCCTTCTTGTTGACGCCCGATTCGATGAACTCGTGATAGAGGTCGTTGCCTTCGCGGGTACGCTCGCCGACGCCGGCGAACACCGAGAAGCCGCCGTGGGCCTTGGCGACGTTGTTGATCAGCTCCTGGATCAGCACGGTCTTGCCGACGCCGGCGCCGCCGAATAGGCCGATCTTGCCGCCGCGGGCGTAAGGGGCGAGCAGGTCGAGAACCTTGATGCCGGTGACCAGGATCTGCGCTTCCGTCGACTGGTCGACATAGGCCGGAGCCGGCTGGTGGATGGCGCGCAGTTCGACGGCGTCGACCGGGCCGGCTTCGTCGACCGGCTCGCCGATGACGTTGATGATGCGGCCGAGCATGCCCGGGCCGACCGGAACCGAGATCGGCCCGCCGGTGTCGAAGACGTCCTGGCCGCGGACCAGGCCTTCGGTCGAGTCCATGGCGATGCAGCGCACGGTGTTCTCGCCGAGATGCTGAGCGACCTCGAGCACCAGGCGGTTGCCGACATTGTTGGTTTCCAGCGCGTTCAGAATGGCCGGCAGATGGTCTTCGAACTGCACGTCGACGACGGCGCCGATGACCTGGCGGACCTTGCCGGCAGCGCCGACCCTTTTCGCCGCAACGCTCGCCGCCTTGGCGGGGGCCGCTGCCTTGGCCGGAGCGGCCGCCTTCTTGGCCGGAGCGGCCTTCGCGGCTGCTGCCGGAGCCTTTGCCGCCTTGGGGGCCGGTGCCGCCTTGGCGGCGGTCTTCGGGGTAGCTGCTTTCGCCATCGTCTTTGCCCTTTTTCGTCTATCCGTTGTTCACGCCGTCCGCAGCGAGGTCGATGGACCTCGCCGGCAGGGCGCGCCTAGAGCGCCTCGGCGCCCGAAATGATTTCGATCAGTTCCTTGGTGATCTGCGCCTGCCGCTGGCGGTTGTAGGTGATCGACAGCCTGTTGATCATGTCGCCGGCATTGCGCGTCGCATTGTCCATCGCGCTCATCTTGGCGCCCATCTCGCCGGCCGCGTTTTCGAGCAGCGCGCGGAAGATCTGCACCGCGATGTTGCGCGGGATGAGGTCGGAGAGGATTTCGCCCGGCTCCGGCTCGTATTCGTAGACAGCCGCGCCGGCGGCGGACTCTGCGTCAGGCGAAGCCTGGGCCGCCGGGATGATCTGCTGCGCCGTCGGGATCTGGCTGATCACCGACTTGAACTGCGAATAGAACAGCGTGCAGACGTCGAAGCCGTTCTGGTTGAACAGATTGATGACCTTGCGGGCGATCGCGTCGGCATTGCCGAAGCCGAGCGTCTTGACCTCGCGCAGATCGACCCGTTCGAGGATCAGCGAGCCGTATTCGCGGCGCAGGATGTCGAAACCCTTCTTGCCGACGCAGATGATCTTGACCTGCTTGCCGTCGGCGAGGAGCCGGCGGATATGATCGCGGGCAAGGCGCGCGATCTGCGAGTTGAAGCCGCCGCAAAGGCCGCGCTCGGCGGTGCAGACGATGAGCAGTTGCACATCGTCCCTGCCGGTGCCCCTCATCAGCGCGGGGGCGTCGCCGCCGCCGCCGATCGCCTGGGTGATGTTGGCCAGCACCGCGCCCATCCGCTCGGAATAGGGACGAGCGGCTTCCGCCGCTTCCTGCGCGCGACGCAGCTTCGCCGCGGCGACCATCTGCATCGCCTTGGTGATCTTCTGCGTCGCCTTGACCGAGGCGATACGATTACGAAGGTCTTTTAACGAAGCCATGCCTCAAACCCGATCCCGTGCGTCCGGCTGCTTCTTCACGCGAAGGTCTTGGCGAAGGCGTCGATCTCGGCCTTGAGCTTCGCGCGCAGGTCGTCCGACAGCGCCTTCTCCTTACTGATCCCGTCGAGCACGTCCTTGCCGGCCGAGCGCATGTGGCTGAGCAGGCCATGCTCGAACTTGCCCACCTGGTTGAGCGCCAGCTTGTCGAGATAGCCGTTGACGCCGGCGAAGATCACCGCGACCTGCTCTTCGGTCTTGAGCGGCGAGAACTGCGGCTGCTTCAACAGCTCCGTCAGGCGCGAACCGCGGTTCAAGAGGCGCTGCGTGGCGGCGTCGAGGTCGGAGCCGAACTGCGCAAAGGCCGCCATTTCGCGGTACTGCGCGAGCTCGCCCTTGATCGAGCCGGCGACCTGCTTCATCGCCTTGACCTGCGCCGAGGAGCCGACGCGCGACACCGACAGGCCGACGTTCACCGCCGGGCGGATGCCCTGGAAGAACAGGTTGGTCTCGAGGAAGATCTGGCCGTCGGTGATCGAGATCACGTTGGTCGGGATATAGGCCGACACGTCGTTGGCCTGCGTCTCGATGATCGGCAGCGCGGTCAGCGAACCGTTGCCGTTGTCGTCGTTGAGCTTGGCGGCGCGCTCGAGAAGGCGCGAATGCAGATAGAAGACGTCGCCCGGATAGGCTTCGCGGCCCGGCGGGCGGCGCAGCAAGAGCGACATCTGGCGATAGGCGACGGCCTGCTTCGACAGGTCGTCATAGCTGATCAAGGCATGCATGCCGTTGTCGCGGAAATACTCGCCCATCGTGCAGCCGGCGAATGGCGCCAGGAACTGCATCGGCGCCGGGTCGGACGCGGTGGCGGCGATGATGATGGAGTAGTCGAGCGCGCCGCGCTCCTCCAGCACCTTCACGAACTGCGCGACGGTCGAGCGCTTCTGGCCGACGGCGACGTAGACGCAGTAGAGCTTCTCCTTCTCCGGGCCGTTGTCGTGCACCGACTTCTGGTTCAGCATCGTGTCGAGGATGATGGCGGTCTTGCCGGTCTGGCGGTCGCCGATGACCAGCTCGCGCTGGCCGCGGCCGACCGGGATCAGCGCATCGATGGCCTTGAGGCCTGTCGACATCGGCTCATGCACCGACTTGCGCGGAATGATGCCGGGCGCCTTGACGTCGACGCGCTTGCGTTCGGTCGCCTTGATCGGGCCCTTGCCGTCGATCGGGTTGCCGAGCGCGTCGACGACGCGGCCGAGCAGGCCGGGGCCGACCGGAACGTCGACGATGGCGCCGGTGCGCTTGACGGTGTCGCCTTCCTTGATGTCGCGGTCGTTGCCGAAGATGACGACGCCGACATTGTCGGCTTCGAGATTCAGCGCCATGCCGCGGATGCCGCCCGGGAATTCGACCATCTCGCCGGCCTGGACATTGTCGAGGCCGTAGACGCGGGCGATGCCGTCACCGACGGACAGAACCTGGCCGACTTCGGAGACCTCGGCCTCCTTGCCGAAATTCTTGATCTGGTCTTTCAGAATTGCGGAAATTTCCGCGGCGCGGATGTCCATCAGCCGACCTCTTTCAGTGCAAGCTTGAGCGAATTGAGTTTGGTTTTGAGCGACGTATCGATCTGGCGCGAGCCCATCTTGACGATCAGGCCGCCGAGCAGCGACGGGTCGACGGTCATGGCGATGGCCACGTCCTTGCCGGCGAGGCTCTTCAGCGTCGCCTTGAGCTCGGTCTGCTGCGCGGCCGTCAGCGCATGCGCCGAGGTGACCTCGGCGGAAGCCTCGCCGCGATGGTCGGCGGCGATCTGGCGGAACGCCTTGATCATGCCGGGCACGGCGAACAGCCGACGGTTCTTGGCGACGACGCGCAGGAAGTTGCCGACGAGGCCGGTTATCTTGGCCTTGCTTATGATCGCGCCGATGGCCTTGGCCTGGTCCTCGCTGGAGAACACCGGGCTGTTGATCAGCCGGGCAAGGTCGGCGCTGCCGTTGAGCATCGCCTCGAAATCAGTGAGGTCGGCCTCGACCTTGGCGACCGAATTTTCCTGCAGCGCGAGTTCGAACAGCGAGCCTGCATAGCGTTCTGCGACAGCTGAGATTGGCGATGACGATTGGGCCACGGACCGTCTTTTCTCTTGTCTGACAGGCCGCAGATTGTTGGCGCGAGCAAAAACTCTGGCTAAATCTTTGACCTTACTGCGATTTTTCCAAGCACGGAGGGATGGCTTCCGCTATCCCCGGCCGAAAGTCGATTGCCGTCTAGCACAGGCCTTTTAAGACCGCAATGCATCGTCCGGCATGGTTTTCAGGCACTTTTGTCGCATCAGGCGGCGAAGGCCAAGCTCAAGCGCCGGATTAATGCATGTCGCCCAAAAGTGTGCAGCGGTTTTGGGAAAACGACATGCATCGAAACAAGGACCTAAAGCGCGTCGCTTGAATCCATTTCAGCGCGACGCGCTTTAGTCGCGAATTCACAGCACGAAGCCGAAGGCGAAGGCCAGCGGCAGCGCCGCCAGCGCCAATTCAACCACGATGGAGGCCCAGTTGAAAGGGGTGTTGGCGCCGTCCGACATCATCGACAAAAGCCGGCCGAAAGCGGTGAACAGCCAGGAGAAGCCAAGCGCCATGTAGAGAAAGAGCTGAGGTCCAAGCAAAAGGCAACAGAGGCTGACGCCGAGATAGAACCCAGCCATGCGGCCGCGCCCCTCGGCGATCGCCGCGGCTTTCTCGGGCTTCACCTGCAGGCGCAGGATGCGGAAGGCGAGCCCCGGCGCCAGGAACAGCAGCAAGCCCATGAGCAGCGTGACGACAGCGCTCGACCATGCCAGCCATTCGCCCTGACTCGTCGGCCAAGGAAATGCGTATCCCATCTTCCCCTCGTAAATGCTTATTTGAATTGGCGCATTCTAGCTGAGGAAAAGCCGCGCGCCAGATGGCGGCCGGCACATTAGAAAAGGCGCAGGAAAAGACGCGTCGGAAGAGCGCCCGATCAGGACAACGCGAAGTCGACCGCCGCCTCGGCATGGATGCGCGTGGTGTCGAACACCGGGATGTCGAAATCGCCCTGCCCGATCAGCATGGTGATCTCGGTGCAGCCCATGATGACGCCGTCGATTTGTTCATCGCGCCGCATGCGGCCGACCTCTTCGATATAGGCCGCTTTCGATGATTCGCCGACGACGCCCTGGCAGAGCTCGTCATAGATAATCCGGTGCACCATGTCGCGGCCCGCCAGGTCTGGCACCACCGGCTGCAAACCGAATTTGTCGGCGAGTCGCCCCTTGTAGAAATCCTGCTCCATGGTGAAGCGCGTCGCGAGCAGCGCCGGGCGCTTCACGCCTGCATCGGCGACGGCGCGCGCCGTGGCGTCGGCAATGTGGATGAGCGGGATCGATACCGCCGCCTGCACCTCGTTGGCCAGCTTGTGCATGGTGTTGGTGCAGATCACCAAGCCTTGCGCGCCGGCAGCCTCCAATCCGCGCGCCGCTTCGACGAGAAGAGCGCCGGCGCCTTCCCAGTCGCCCGCGTGCTGGCGTTCGGCGATCTCGGCGAAATCAAATGACCAGAGCAACAGCTTTGCCGAACGCAGGCCGCCCAGTCGCTCGCGCACGATCTCGTTGAGGAGACGATAATAGATCGCCGTCGATTCCCAGCTCATGCCGCCGAGCAGGCCAAGGGTTTTCATGACAGACACTCCGCTGCAGGATTGGTCTCACAGAAAACTTTGCGGGTCGATGTCGACCTGCACGCGCACCGAGCCCCTCAGCTTCGGTCCGTCGGCCAGCATGGCACGGATGAAGCCCTGCATGTCGGCGCGCCGCTCGCCCTGCACCAGCAGGCGGAAACGGTGGCGGCCGCCGATCAGCGACAGCGGCGCCTCCGCCGGCCCGAGCACGAAGAGATCGGACGCATTGGGCGCGGCACGCCGCAGGCCCCGCGCATGACCCTCGGCCTCGCCTCGTGTCGCCGCGCTTACGATAATGCCGGCGAGCCGGCCAAAGGGAGGGAGTGCCGCCCGCTCGCGCTCCGTAATCTCGCGCTCATAAAAAGCTTCCGAATCGCCGGAGACGATCGCCCGCATCACCGGATGGTCCGGCTGGTAGGTCTGCAACAGGCCGAGGCTCTTCTTGCCGGTGCGGCCGGCGCGCCCCGTCACCTGGCTGAGCAGCTGGAAGGTGCGCTCGGCCGCACGCGGGTCGCCATTGGCGAGACCGAGATCGGCGTCGACCACGCCGACCAGCGTCATGCCGGGAAAATTGTGGCCCTTGGCGACGAGCTGTGTGCCGATGACGATGTCGGCCTCGCCATTGGCGACGGCCTCGAGCTCGAGCCGCAGCCGGCGCACGCCGCCCAGAAGGTCGGACGACAGCACGATGGTACGCGCGTCCGGGAAATGCGCCACCACCTCCTCGGCAATGCGCTCGACGCCCGGCCCGCAGGCCACCAGATGATCGAGCGTGCCGCATTCCGGGCAGGCTTCCGGCCGTCGCTCGTTGTGGCCGCAATGATGGCACACGAGCTGGCCGCGAAAGCGATGCTCGACCAGCCAGGCCGAGCAGACCGGGCAGCCGAAGCGATGGCCGCACACGCGGCAGAGCGTCAGCGGCGCATAGCCGCGCCGGTTGAGGAAGAGCAGCGACTGCTCTTGTCTCTCCAGCGTGCGCTGCATCTGCTCCAGAAGGAGAGGCGACAGGAAGCCGCCGCGCGCCGGCGGGGCGCGCCGCATGTCGATCGACTTCAAGTCCGGAAGCGCCGCCTCGGCGAAGCGCGACGACAGGACCGCTCTGGCGTAGCGGCCCTGGCTTGCATTGACCCGGCTCTCGACCGAGGGCGTCGCCGAGGCGAGCACGACCGGAAAGGCGCCGATGTGGCCGCGCACCACCGCCATGTCGCGGGCATTGTAGAAGACGCGGTCCTCCTGCTTGTAGGCAGGATCATGCTCCTCGTCGACGACGATCAGGCCGAGGTCCTTGAACGGCAGGAACAGCGCCGAGCGCGCGCCGGCGACGACGCGCACGCCGCCTTCCGCGATCTGCCGCCAGACACGTTCGCGCATCCTCGGCGGCAAGTCGGAATGCCACTCCGCCGGCTTAGCGCCGAACCTGTCCTGGAAGCGTTCGAGGAAGGCATGGGTGAGCGCGATTTCCGGCAGCAGGATCAGCACCTGCTTGCCTTTGTCGAGCGCCGCCGCCACCGCCTCGAAATAGACCTCGGTCTTGCCCGATCCGGTAACACCGTCGAGCAGGGTGACGTTGAAGGCGTCGGCAGCGACAGCTCCGCGCAGCTTCTCGGCCGCCGCCTTCTGGTCCGGCATCAATTCCGGCACGGCATGGCCGGGATCGGGCGCCGCCACCACGGGCCTTGGCGGGATCATCACCGTCTCGAACACGCCCTGTGCTCTCAGTCCGTCGATGACGGTCGAGGACACGCCCGCCGCATGGGCGAGCCCCGAGCGCGTCCAGGCAAGCCCACCCTCGGCCGTTTCCAGCACGCGGCGCCGCGCGTCGGTCAACCGGTCCGGCTCGGCAAGGGTGCGCTGCAGCCCTTCGATCCACGGCTCGGGGTCGAACGCTTCCGGGGCTCGGAGCAGCATGCGCGCCACCATGCCGGGGGCCGACAGCGTGTATTGCGCGATCCAGTCGACGAAGCGGCGCATCGCCTTGTCGATCGGCGGACAGTCGAAGACCTCCTCGATCGGCCGCAGCTTCTTCGGATCGACGGATTCGACGACGCCGTCCCACACGATGCCGGCGACCTGCCGGGGGCCTAGCGGCACGCGCACGATCGAGCCCGGCACCACGCGCATGCCCGGCGGCACGGCGTAGGTGTAGGGCCGTTCGGCCGGCATCGGCACCAGCACCGGTGCGGCCGCGACAAAGGGCGAATCTTCGATCATCAGGCGTGACCTTGCCCCGACTTTGCTCTAGATCAAAGAGTGACCCTCGAACGTGCCTGACCGGCACCCGGAAATCCCCAAGGAGACTGCCATGAAGTTTTTTGTCGATACTGCCGACATCAAAGAGATCAAGGAACTGAACGATTTGGGGCTGCTCGATGGCGTCACCACCAACCCCTCGCTGATCCTGAAATCGGGCGGCAAGATCTCCGAGGTCACGAAGCAGATCTGCGACATCGTCGAAGGCCCGGTCTCGGCCGAGGTTGTCGCGACCGAGTTCAAGGACATGATGGCCGAAGCCGAGGTGCTGGCCAGGATCGCGCCCAATGTCGCCATCAAGGTACCGCTGACGCTGGATGGGCTGAAGGCCTGCAAGACGATCCGCACCCAGATGAACCGCATGGTCAACGTGACGCTCTGCTTCTCGGCCAACCAGGCGCTGCTCGCCGCCAAGGCCGGCGCCTCCTTCATCTCGCCCTTCGTCGGCCGCATCGACGACACCGGCTCTGACGGCATGGAAGTGATCTCGGAAATCCGCACCATCTACGACAATTACGACTTCAAGACCGAGATCCTGACCGCTTCGGTACGCACGGTGAACCACGTCAAGCAGGCCGCGTTGATCGGCGCCGATATCGTGACCGCGCCGCCGGCAACGCTGAGGGCGCTGGTCAACCATCCGCTGACCGACAAGGGCCTTGCCGCCTTCCTCGCCGACTGGGCCAAGACCGGCCAGAAGATCGGCTGAGGCTGGAGATCAGACAAAAAGAGGCCGGGCAACCGGCCTTTTTTAGATACAAGCGGCGCGCGAAGGTAATGGCCTTTGGCCGCGTGACGCACGAAACCCGGGATCGGAAGGCTCCTAAGCCACCTGCGCCATCTCGTGGTCCCTCGCCGTGAACCGGGCTCCTACACGGTCGCTTCCCCCTTCTGGACGGGAAATCGGGCGAATACTTCCTTGGCTGCGAACAGGCCGTTGAGCGCGGCAGGAAAGCCCGCATAGACCGCCATCTGCATGATGATCTCGACGATTTCGTCCTTGGTCAGCCCGACATTCAGGCCTGCCTCGATGTGAACCTTCAATTGCGGAGTCGCTGTCCCCATCGCGGTCAGCGCCGCGACGGTGGCGATTTCTCGAGCGCGCAGATCGAGGCCGGGGCGGCTGTAAATGTCGCCAAACGAGAACTCGAACACGTAGTTTGCGAAGTCGGGGGCAATGTCCGCCAGAGCGGCAATGACATTGTGGCCGGCTTCGCCGTCGATTTCAGCGAGCGCCCGCTTGCCGCGTTCCAGCCGGCTTTCGCCGGCGTTCGGGGATTGTTGCGTCATATTCTTTCATCCTCTGTTCTTTGCCTGCATATCCGGCAATCTTGGTGTCGAGGACGAGAAGGCAGGCTTGCAATTCGGCCACATGCGCTCGGACACGCTCGCGGTGCCGTTCAAGCAACGCGCCGCGCTCCGCTTCCGTGCCGACGCCACGTTCCCGCAAGGCCTCGTAGCGCAGCATTTCCCGGATAGGCATCCCGGTCGCTTTGAGACGGTCGAGAAATTCTATCCAGCTGAGGATTGATGCGTCGTAGTCACGTTGGCCCGATTGGTCCCTGTCGGCATAGGGAAGCAGCCCGATCCGCTCATAGTAACGGATGGTGTGGGTCGATAATCCCGAACGCTTCGCCAGTTCACCAATCTTCATGAACGCCCTTCTTTCGTCACGACGCACGGGAAGCTACCGGTTAGAGTGCGCTCTAAGTCAAGGGGTAACTAGAGCATGATCCCGAAAAGTGGGAACCGGTTTTCGGAGAAAGATCATGCTCCAGCAAAGAGTTAGATCGGGATGGCGATTCAACGAAACGCCATCACGGTCTAGTCGCGCAACTCCGGCTCCTACACGGTAGCGACCTGTTCCATGACATGAGAGCCATAAAGGTTCGCCGCTTCCGCTTGCGAGATGATGCCTGAACGCCGGAGAGCAACCACCATTCATGACTGGATCGGTTGGAGCTTCTGCATCCGACAATCTGGTCAGGCCGAGCCGGAGTCGAAGACGGGCGCGAAGCGACTAAACTGGACGGTTTCCGGGAACCGGCCGTAGCCTTCATAGGACGGACACACTTATGAGCGCTTCGGTCGGCGAAGGCTGGCCCACGCCGGCCCTAGCCTTAATTTAACTGCCACGCCATTCATGAGCGCTTCGGTCGGCGAAGGCCGGAAGCGCAGGAAGCCGCCCTTCGCAGGCCGGCCTCACCTGAATCTCAACACACCTCAGGCCTTCTTGCCGTGCTTGGCCAGATCCTGGGCGATCGCCAGGCGCAGCATATCGGCAAGCTCGCGGGCGGCGCGGTTCTCGGCGTCGATCTGCGCCCGGTAGGCCGCGAACTCCTGGCGCGGCCGGTCGAAGGACGATGGGATCGACCGCTTGCCGACCGCTACCACCGCGCCGGTCGCATCCCGCAGCACATAATTGGCGGTAAGCGTCACGGTGCCGGCCGTCGGCTCGTCCTCTTCGGTCTGCACCTGGACGATGGCCGCCGATTCGACCAGCTCGCTGACGCCGAGGTCGAGCGTGTAGGCCGGCGAGGCCGGTTCGCCCGAGCCCTGGCCGAAAGCGAAGATCAGATTGTTGCGCACCTGCTGGCCGTAGCGCGTGCCGACCGGCTTGATCGAGATCGATGCCAGCTCGGCGGCGGCGCCGACCTGCGAGCCGGCTGTCAGCGGCTGGCTGGAATAGAGCGGCCGCACCGTGCAGGCCGAGACCAGCGCCAGCGAGGCGACCAGCCCGAAGAGAGCCGCGCGGCGCAGCAAATGCGCCGCCTGTGACTTTTCCGGATCAGGCAACGACATTGACGATCCTCTGCGGGACGATGATCACCTTGCGGGGGGCCTTACCATCGAGCGCTTTTTGCACGAAGTCGAGGGCCAGCACCGCTTTTTCGACGGCACCTTGATCCGCGTCGCGGGCAATTGTCAAATCCCCACGCTTCTTGCCGTTGACCTGCACCGGCAGCACGATCTCGTTGTCGACGACGAGAGCCGGATCGTAGGCCGGCCACGGCCGTTCCGCGACCATCTCGGTGCCGCCCAGCTCCTGCCAGCATTCCTCGGCCAGATGCGGCATCACCGGCGCGATCACATGCACCAGGATCTCGACGGCCTCACGGCAGGCGGCTTTGAGCGCCGCGTCCGCCTTGCCTTCGGCGACATCGTTGAGCGGCGCGGTCAGCGCATTGGCAAGCTCGTAGATGCGCGCGATCGCCCGGTTGAAGCCGAGCTTCTCGATGTCCTCGCCGATCGCCTTCAGGATCTTGTGCGCGGCCTTGGAGACGGCTCCGGCATCGCCTTCCTTCGCCGCAGCCGGGTTGACGCCGGTAAGCTGCTCGGCCGCGATCTGCACCAGGCGCCAGACGCGCTGGACGAAGCGATGCGCGCCGGCAGCACCCTCGTCCGTCCATTCGACGTCGCGTTCGGGCGGCGAGTCCGACAGCATGAACCAGCGCGCGGTGTCGGCGCCGTAGCCGTCGGTGATCTCTTCCGGGCTCACCGTGTTCTTCTTCGACTTCGACATTTTCTCGAGCGCGCCGATAGTCGCCTCTTCGCCGGTGGCGATCTCGATGGCCCGGCGCTTGCCGCCCGCATCCTCGATCCTGACCTCGCCCGGCGACAGCCAGCGCCCATTGGTCGACGGGCCGCCGACCCGGTAGGTCTCGTGCACCACCATGCCTTGCGTGAACAGGCCCTTGAACGGCTCGGCGAGATTGAGATGGCCGGTCTCGCGCATGGCGCGGGTGAAGAAGCGCGAATAGAGCAGATGCAGGATCGCATGCTCGATGCCGCCGATATACTGGTCGACCGCCAGCCATTCGTCGGCCGCCTTCGGCTCGGTCGGCTCGTTGGCCCAGGGCGCCGTGAAGCGCGCGAAATACCAGGACGAGTCGACGAAGGTGTCCATCGTGTCGGTCTCGCGCCGCGCGTCGCGTCCGCATTGCGGGCACTTCACATGCCGCCAGGTCGGATGGCGGTCGAGCGGATTGCCCGGACGGTCGAACTCGATGTCGTCGGGCAGCCGGACCGGCAGGTCGGCCTTCGGCACCGGCACCACGCCGCAGGCCTCGCAATGGATCATCGGAATCGGGCAGCCCCAGTAGCGCTGGCGCGAGATGCCCCAGTCGCGCAGGCGGAAATTCACCTTGCGCTCCGCCATCGGCCGGCCGGCGATCGTCTTCTGCTCGAGCAGCTTCGCCACCTCGTCGAACGCCCGCTCGGGCGTCATGCCGTCGAGGAAGCGCGAATTGATCATCACGCCGTCGCCGTCATAGGCTTCCTCGATGATCTGGAAGCTTCCTTGATTTTCGCCTTCCGGCATGACCACCGGGATCACCGGCAGGCCGTATTTGTTGGCGAAGTCGAGGTCGCGCTGGTCGCCCGACGGGCAGCCGAAGATGGCGCCGGTGCCGTATTCCATCAGCACGAAATTGGCGACATAGACCGGCAGCGTCCAGTTCTCGTCGAACGGATGGACGACGCGGATGCCGGTGTCGAAACCCTTCTTCTCGGCTGTCTCGAGCGCGGCCACCGAGGTGCCCATGTGGCGGACCTCGTCGATGAACTTGGCCAGCGCCGGATTGCTCTCTGCGGCTTTCCTCGCCAGCGGATGATCGGCCGCGACCGCCATGAAGGAAGCGCCGAAAATGGTGTCGGGCCTGGTCGTGTAGACTTCCAGCTCATGCACATCGCCGACCGAAGCCGCCAGCGGCCAGCGGATGAGCAAGCCGTCCGAGCGGCCGATCCAGTTGTGCTGCATCAGCTTGACCTTTTCAGGCCATTCGTCGAGGCGCTCGAGCGACTCCAGCAGGTCCTGCGCGAAGTCGGTGATCTTGAAAAACCACTGCGTCAGCTCGCGCTGCTCGACCAGCGCGCCCGAACGCCAGCCGCGGCCGTCGATGACCTGCTCGTTGGCAAGCACCGTCATGTCCTCCGGGTCCCAGTTGACCTTGGAGGATTTGCGCGTCACCAGGCCCTTCTCGACGAAGTCGAGGAACAGCATCTGCTGGCGGTGGTAATAGTCGACGTCGCAGGTGGCGAACTCGCGCGCCCAATCGAGCGACAGGCCCATCATCTTGAGCTGCTCGCGCATGACGGCGATGTTCTCATAAGTCCAGTCCTTGGGGTGGACCTTGTTCTGCATTGCCGCGTTCTCGGCCGGCATGCCGAAGGCGTCCCAGCCCATCGGGTGCAGCACGTTGAAACCCCTGGCGCGCTTGTAGCGCGCCACGACGTCGCCCATCGTATAGTTGCGGGTGTGGCCGATATGGATCTTGCCCGACGGATAGGGAAACATCTCGAGCACGTAGTATTTCGGCTTCGGGTCGTCGTTCCGGGCTTCGAACAGCTTCTTTTCGGCCCAGGCCTTCTGCCATTTGGGCTCTGAGGTGCGCGGATTGTATCGTTCGGTTGCCATCGGATGTTTTTCACTTAAAAGCGGGTGCACGGTACTGGATTAAGGCGTGTTGATATTCAGGTCAGGCCGAGCCGAAAATGGCGGGTTCCGAGAACCGGAGCGGAGCGTACTTAAAGTACGTGAGCACCGGAAGCGCAGGAAACCGGCATTTGCAGGCCGGCATCACCTGAATATCGACATGCCTAGGCCAGCAGCCGAGACAATGTCGTCGCGGTGTTCACCATGGATTGCCGGACCCGTCAACTGTGGCGATCCGGCGTTGGCGCTAAACTATGGGCAGGATATGGGCATGACGAGTGCCGTCGAACAGCTTCTCGCGGTCAAGGCGAGGATCGCAAATGCCGAGCGCGAGGCAAAGCGCGGGCCAGGCGTCGTCACGCTGGTCGCGGTGTCGAAGACCTTTGCGGCGGAAGATATTCGCCCTGTGATCGAGGCAGGTCAGCGCGTCTTCGGCGAGAACCGCGTCCAGGAAGCGCAAGGCAAGTGGCCGGAGCTGAAGCAAGCATTTCCCGACATCGAGCTGCACCTGATCGGCCCGCTGCAGTCCAACAAGACCAAGGAAGCGGTGGCGCTTTTCGACGTCATCGAGACGGTCGACCGCGAGAAGATCGCCGCCGAGCTTGCCAAGGAGATCGCCAGGCGAGGCCGTTCGCCAAAACTCTATGTCCAGGTCAACACCGGCTCCGAGCCGCAGAAGGCCGGCATCGAGCCGCGCGAGGCGGTTCGTTTCGTCAAGCGCTGCCGTGACGTTCATGGCCTCGCCGTCGAAGGCCTGATGTGCATACCGCCGGCGGAGGAAAACCCCGGTCCGCATTTCGCGCTTTTGGAAAAGATCGCCCGCGAGGCAGGCGTCGCAAAACTCTCGATGGGCATGTCCGGCGATTACGAGACCGCGGTCGCCTTCGGCGCGACCAGCGTCAGGGTCGGCTCGGCGATCTTCGGCAGCCGGGCGTAGCGCGTTTTCAGAAAAGCTGCAGCAGGCGCGTCATACCACCGCATTGTCGCACGGGATCACCCCACTAGGTGCGGGTGAGGGAACGCGCGCGTGGCTCCTTTCAAGTCAAAGGAGGCTCCGATGACTACACGCCACGACCATGAAATCAGACACGACCAGCAGGTTTCCCGTGGGCTGCACCGGTGGGTCTATTTCGCCATGGTGGGGCTCGCGGCCTGTTATGCGCTGTCGGCCTGGATCGGTTTCGCCGGCGGTTATGACGAATATCTGCTTTTCGTCGTCACCGGGTTCATCGTGATGGCGGTAGCGCTGCCGGCTATAGCCGGCCACGTTTGGCGCCATCACCGGATCGGCCGTCCCGGCAAGGTCAAGCCTTTCGCCGCTTGGATCGAAGGTGAGTTCGACACCGGCGAGCATCCCGTGAAAGCCAGCACCGCGACGATCGAAATTCTGCTGCCGCTTGCCGCCGTCGCCCTCGGCATGACGGCATTCGCGATCCTCGCCCTGATCGAAAGCTGAGCGATCCGCGGAAAAGCGCGCAGCGATTTTCTGTCGGGACCTGGGTAGGCGAGCCGGTGCCGACCTCTTCGTCACGATCGCGTTACCGGCCCCTCCAACCGGACGATAGCGTTGCGCCGGCGCTTGAAACGAAACGGTCCGTTCCTATTTCCCCCGTGTCGGTCAGACAAAGCCATGTCAGTCAGACAAACATGTCATTCAACCATGTCACCCAATCCTTTTCTCGGGGAAATTCATCATGCGCTACAACCAACTCGGCAACACCGGCCTGTTCGTCTCCGAACTCTGCCTCGGCACCATGACCTTCGGCGCCGCCGGCGAGAACGCCCAATGGGGCCTCATCGCCAGCCTCGATCAGAAAGGCGTCAACGAGATCGTCGGCCGCTCGATTGCCGCAGGCGTCAATTTCTTCGACACCGCCGACGTCTATTCCTTCGGCCAGTCCGAGCGGCTGCTCGGCCAATCGCTCAAGGATCTAGGCGTGAAGCGCTCGGACGTCATCATCGCCACCAAGGTGCATGGTGTCATGGGCGAAGGCCCCAACCAGCGCGGCTCCTCGCGCGGCCACATCATGGATTCGGTCGACGGCAGCCTGGAGCGGCTGCAGACCGACCACATCGATCTTTACCAGCTGCACGGCACCGACACTGTGACGCCGATCGACGAGACGCTGCGGGCGCTCGACGACCTCGTGGCCAGCGGCAAGGTGCGTTACGTGGGCGTCTCCAACTGGCAGGCCTGGCGCATCGCCAAGGCGCTGGGCATCGCCGAGCGCAAGGACTATGCCCGCTTCGAGACGGTGCAGTCCTATTACTCGATCGCCGGCCGCGATCTCGAACGCGAGATCGTGCCTTTGATCAACGAGGAGAAGCTCGGCCTGATGGTCTGGTCGCCGATGGCCGGCGGGCTGCTCTCGGGCAAATACGGCCCCGGCGCGCCGGGCAATGGCGAAGGCCGCCGCGCCAGCTTCAACTTCCCGCCGGTCAACGAGGATCGTGCCTGGGCTGCGGTCGCCGTCATGCGCGAGATCGCTAGGAAGCACGACGTCAGCGTCGCCACGGTGGCGCTGGGCTATGTGCTGGCCAAGCCTTTCGTGATGAGCGTCCTCATCGGCGCCAGCCGCATGGACCAGCTCGAGCAGAACCTCGCCGCCACCGGACTGAAGCTCGATGCCGGCGATCTTGCCAAGCTCGACGAGGTCAGTGCGCTGCCTTCAGAATATCCCGGCTGGATGCTGGAGCGGCAAGACGCCGGCCGTCGTCCGGCGCCTTTCGTGCCGAAGGCGTAGGTCCCCAGCCTCGACAATGACTGAGCAGCCGCGCGTCCTCGGGCGCGCGGCTTTTTTAGATTTGGACTGCCTCTACGAGAAAATCGAGAAAAGCCCGCACCCTGGCCGGCAGATGCTTGCCCTGGCCGACATAGACCGCGTGCGTCGGCTCCTCGTCGCCGGGATTGAATTCCTCCAGCAGCGGCACGAGCCGCCCGGCGTCGATGTCCGGCTGAACATGCCAGCGCGCCAGCCTGGCGATGCCGGCTCCCGCCAGCGCCGTCCGCCGCATCGCCTCGCCGTCGGTCAGCGTCATGTTTCCAATGATCGGAAGGATGATCGATTTGCCTGCCGCATCGACGAAAGGCCATCCTTCGATATGCCTGGCGAAGCCGAAGGCCAGCATATTGTGGCGTCCTAGGTCGGACAGTGTCTGCGGCGTGCCGCGGGCTTCGAGGTAGGCAGGGGACGCGACCAGCACCATCCGGCTCTGGCCGAGCTTGCGCGCCACCAGCCGCGATTCGCGCAGTGGCCCGGCGCGTATGGCGATGTCGGCTCGCTCCTCCAGAAGGTCGATGACATTGTCGGTCAGCACCGCCTCGACACTGATCTCCGGGTAACGTTCCAGGAAGCGCGGCAACAATTCCATCAGCCGGTGCTGGCCGAAGGGCACATAGCTGTTGACCCTGAGCCTGCCGCGAGGCGCGGCACCCGCCGCCGCTTCGCGCTCGGCCGCGTCGAGGTCGGCGAGAATGCGGATGCTGCTGTCGTGGAAAGCGACGCCTTCCGGCGTCAATTGCAGCCGGCGCGTAGAACGGCTGACGAGGCGCGCGCCCAGCCGCGCCTCCAAGCGCGCGATCAGCTTGCTCACCGCCGACGGCGTCATGCGCAGCGCCCGCGCCGCGGCAGAAAAGCTGCCGGCCTCGACGACGCGGACGAACACCTCGATCTCGCCGGAGCGGTTGATTTCGGGCCTCGCCATTCATGAATCTATTTCACAGAAAATATGCCTGATGCAAGGCTGGTTCACAGCTTGGCGGATCACGATCTTCGCGGTCGGGGCGCGGGACTGAGCGTCCTCTTCCCGACCAATTGGACCATCGCCATGCCTCTTGCTCTCTATGCTCTCACCGCTGGCGCCTTCGGCATCGGCGTCACCGAATTCGTCATCATGGGCCTGCTGCTCGATGTCAGCGCCGATCTCGGCGTCTCGATCTCGGCCGCGGGCCTGCTCATTTCCGGCTACGCGCTGGGCGTCGTCGTCGGCGCGCCGCTGCTCGGCGCGCTCACTGGCCGCCTGGCGAAGAAGACGCTTCTGCTTGCCCTGATGGTGGTCTTCACCATCGGCAACCTCGCCTGCGCGCTGGCGCCCGGCTACTGGACGCTGATGGCGGCGCGCGTGCTCACCGCTTTCGCCCATGCCTCCTTCTTCGGCGTCGGCTCGGTCGTCGCCACCAGCCTTGTCGCGCCCAACCGGAAGGCGTCGGCCATCGCGCTGATGTTCACCGGCCTCACCGTTGCCAACATCCTCGGCGTGCCGTTCGGCACCTGGCTCGGCCAGACCTATGGCTGGCGCTCCACCTTCCTGGCCGTCACACTGGTCGGCGTCGTCGCCTTCGCCGTGATCGCGCTGCTGGTGCCGCGCGACGAGCCGGCCGCCGCCGACGACGAGAGCTCCGAAGGCGCGCTTGCCGTGCTTGGCCGCCGGCCGGTGCTGCTCGGCCTGCTGACCACGGTGCTGAGCTGGGTCGGCGTCTTTGCCGCCTTCACCTATCTGGCGCCGATCCTGACCCGCATCAGCGGTTTTTCCGAAGCCGCCGTGTCGCCGATCCTGCTTGTCTTCGGCGGCGGGCTGGTCGCCGGCAACCTGCTTGGCGGACGCCTCGCCGACCGCAATCTGGTGCCGACGGTCGTCGCTACCCTGATCGCGTTGTCGGCCGTGCTATTCCTCATGACCATCGCCATCCACCAGCCGATAGCGGCAATCATTGCCGTCGGCCTGCTGGGCGCCGCCGCTTTCGCCACCGTCGCGCCGCTGCAGATGTGGGTGCTGGAGAAAGCGGAGGGCGCCGGCCAGGGCCTCGCTTCGTCCTTCAACATCGCCGCCTTCAATCTCGGCAATGCGATCGGCGCCTGGCTCGGCGGCTTCGTCATCGACCACGGACCGGGCTTGGGCGCCGTCACCCTCGTCGCCGGCCTGGTGCCGCTTGCCGCGCTGGCCGTGGTCCTTCTGGCGCAGCGCCTCGAGCGCCGCGCGATCGGCTCGCCGGCGCTGGCACAGTGTTGATCAGACCAATTCCGTCTTCGACATCCCAAGGAGAAAAATCATGGAGTATCGACGTCTCGGCGCATCCGGCCTGAAAGTGCCGGCGCTTTCCTTCGGCGCCGGAACCTTCGGCGGCTCGGGCCCGCTGTTCGGCGCCTGGGGCAACAGCGACGCCAAGGAGGCGCGCCGGCTGGTCGATATCTGCCTGGAGGCCGGCGTCAATCTCTTCGACACGGCCGACGTCTATTCGAACGGCGCCTCGGAGGAGGTGCTTGGCGAGGCGATCAAGGGACGCCGCGACGCGGTGCAGATCTCGACCAAGATGTCGCTGCCGATGGGCGACGGGCCGGCCGACTACGGCTCGTCGCGCTCCCGCCTTATCAAGTCGGTCGACGACGCGCTGAGGCGTCTCGGCACCGACTATATCGACCTGCTGCAGCTCCACGCTTTCGACGCCGCGACACCGATCGAGGAGGTGCTGTCGACGCTCGACGGTCTCGTGCGCTCGGGCAAGCTGCGCTATGTCGGCGTCTCCAACTTCTCCGGCTGGCAAGTGATGAAGTCGCTCGGGCTTGCGGACAAGCATGGCTACCCGCGCTATGTCGCGCATCAGGTCTATTATTCGCTGGTCGGACGTGACTATGAATGGGAACTGATGCCGCTCGGCCTCGACCAGGGCGTCGGCGCGCTGGTGTGGAGCCCGCTCGGCTGGGGCCGGCTGACCGGCAAGATCCGCCGCGGCCAGCCGCTGCCGCAAAAGAGTCGGCTGCACGACACGGCGAGCTTCGGTCCTCCGGTCGAGGACGAGCATCTCTATCGGGTTGTCGACGCGCTCGAGGCCGTCGCCGCCGAAACCGGCAGGACCGTGCCGCAGGTCGCCATCAACTGGCTCTTGCAGCGGCCGACCGTGTCGTCAGTGATCATCGGCGCGCGCGACGAGGAGCAGTTGCGCCAGAACCTCGGCGCCGTCGGCTGGGCATTGACGCCGGAGCAGATGAAGACGCTCGACGAAGCAAGCGCGGTGACCGCGCCCTATCCGTACTTCCCCTATCGTCGCCAGGAAGGCTTCGCCCGGCTGAACCCGCCGGCGGTGTGATTGTCGCGAACGTCCCTATCAGGGCGATCGTGACATTTGGGATTAGCCGCAGCCTCCGCTTCGTCATCCACGGGCGGAGCAGCCGCGAAGCGGCGTCGCGAAGACCCGAGGATCCATTCCGTTACCTCGATCGTAGAGCGCGGCGGAGCAGAAATTCTGGATCGCCGCAACGCTTCGAAGTCACGGAATGGATCCTCGGGTCTGCGCCGCGTCGCTTCGCTCCTTGCTCCGCCCGTGGATGACGAAGCGATGGGCGGTTCCGCCAATCACCCGCGATCGCGCTACCGTTCTCAATGCAACACGAACTCCCCGTCCACCTTCCGCCACTCGTTCGGCGCGATCAACGTCTGGTGCGTGTAGGTCACCGAATGCAATGGCCCGTCGAGCCTGGTCTTCCAGAACTCGATGAAGCGGATCAGCACCGGAAACTTCGGCGCAATGTCGTAGTCCTGCCAGATATAGCTTTGCAGCAAATGCGGGTGGTCGGGGAAGTGATAGAGGATCTTCGCCGTCGTCAGCCCATAGCCCCTGAGCATCAGGTCCATTTCGGAATGGTCACGCATCGCAGCCCCCTAGGTCGATCTCCTTCCCTCCCAATTCCGATTCTGCGCTCAGTTACTTAACTGTCTATTGATTCTAGCAGCTCTGAGTCGAGTTTTCCATCGCTAAAACAGTTGGTTAGCAGCGATGAAGCGGGAGTGCTGACAGCGTTTCGCGGTTGCCCCTGCGTCATCCCGCCGCGCGAATCCAACGTCTAATATTGCCGTCACGGCGGAACTGTTAATAATGCGCGCGAATTCGCGGCTGCCTTGCCGCGATGCCGCCGGCACTTCAAGCCGGCGGAACGGTTCCGGAGGAAAGCTGAAAAATGTCCGATGCCCATGTCCACCGCGTCCAGCCGGCGTGGAAGAAGAACGCGCTGATCGACAACGACACCTATCTCAAATGGTATGCCGACAGCGTGAAAAATCCGGACAAGTTCTGGGGCAAGCACGGCAAGCGCATCGACTGGTTCAAGCCCTTCACCAAAGTCAAGAACACCTCCTTCGACGGCAAGGTCTCGATCAAATGGTTCGAGGACGGCCAGACCAATGTTTCCTACAACTGCATCGACCGGCACTTGAAGAAGCGCGGCGACCAGACCGCCATCATCTGGGAAGGCGACAACCCCTACGATGACAGGAAGATCACCTATAACCAGCTTTACGCGCATGTCTGCCGCTTCGCCAATGTGCTGAAGAAGCACGGCGTCAAGAAGGGCGACCGCGTCACCATCTACATGCCGATGATCCCGGAGACGGCCTATGCGATGCTGGCCTGCACGCGCATCGGCGCCATCCATTCGGTCGTCTTCGGCGGCTTCTCGCCCGATGCGCTCGCCGGGCGCATCGACGACTGCAAGTCGACCATCGTCGTCACCGCCGACGAGGGCCTGCGCGGCGGCAAGCCGATCCCGCTGAAGGACAATGCCGACAAGGCGATCGAGATCGCGGCCAAGGCCGGCACCAAGGTCGAGAAGGTGGTGGTCGTGCGCCGCACCGGCGGCAAGACCGGCTGGGTGCCGGGGCGCGACGTCTGGTACCACGACGAAGCCGCGACCGTTAAGGCCGACTGCAAACCGGAGAAGATGAAGGCGGAAGACCCGCTGTTCATCCTCTACACTTCGGGCTCGACCGGCAAGCCGAAGGGCGTGCTGCACACCACCGCCGGCTATCTCGTCTATGTCTCGATGACGCACCAATATGTCTTCGACTATCATGACGGCGACATCTACTGGTGCACCGCCGATGTCGGCTGGGTCACGGGCCACAGCTACATCGTCTACGGGCCTTTGGCCAACGGCGCCACCACGCTGATGTTCGAGGGCGTGCCGAACTATCCGTCGCAGTCGCGCTTCTGGGACGTCATCGACAAGCACAAGGTCAATATCTTCTACACCGCGCCGACCGCGTTGCGCGCGCTGATGGGCGCTGGCGACAGCCATGTGAAGAAGACCTCACGCAAGTCGCTGCGCGTGCTGGGCACGGTCGGCGAGCCGATCAACCCGGAAGCCTGGGAGTGGTATTTCAACGTCGTCGGCAACGCCAAGGTGCCGATCGTCGACACCTGGTGGCAGACCGAGACCGGCGGTATACTGATCACGCCGCTGCCCGGCGCCACCGACCTCAAGGCGGGCTCCGCGACGCGGCCCTTCTTCGGCGTCCAGCCGCAACTGGTCGACGGCGAGGGCAAGGTGCTGGAGGGGGCGGCCGACGGCAATCTCTGCATCATCGATGCATGGCCCGGCATGATGCGCACGGTCTATGGCGATCACGACCGCTTCGTGCAGACCTATTTCTCCACCTACAAGGGCAAGTACTTCACCGGCGACGGCTGCCGCCGCGACGCCGACGGCTATTACTGGATCACCGGCCGCGTCGATGACGTCATCAACGTCTCCGGTCATCGCATGGGCACAGCGGAAGTGGAGTCGGCGCTGGTCAGCCACGACAAGGTCTCGGAGGCTGCCGTCGTAGGCTATCCGCACGACATCAAGGGCCAGGGAATCTACTGCTACGTCACCCTGATGGCCGGCGAAGCATCGGGCGATGGATTGCGCAAGGAGCTGATCGACCACGTCCGCAAGGAGATCGGCGCCATCGCCACGCCCGACAAGATCCAGTTCGCGCCGGGCCTGCCCAAGACCCGCTCGGGCAAGATCATGCGCCGCATCCTGCGCAAGATCGCCGAGGACGATTACGGCGCGCTCGGCGACACCTCGACGCTTGCAGACCCGGCCGTCGTCGACGACCTTGTCGCCAACCGGCAGAACAAAAGGGCCTGATGACCGTCCAGACCGCACTCGGCACCGTCAGCCAACTCTGGCGCTATCCGGCGAGCTCGCTCGCCGGCGAGCGGCTGGACGCGATCTCGGTTGGCCGCGAAACCATCGACGGTGACCGTATGTTCGGCCTCGTCGATGCCGGCGACAATGAGATCGCAAGGCCCGATCGCGATGCGAAATGGCATAAGGTGCCGCGCATCCGAACCAGGCTGAGCAGCGATCGCGACCTAGAGGTGGCCGTTCCCGGCGGCGACTGGCTGAGCGCGCCTGGCGCCGAATGCGATCGTGCCGTGTCTGCCTATCTCGGCTTTACTGCCTCGATCCGGCCGTTCGGCCAGGAGAACGCACCGCCGGCCTATGTCGGTCCGCTGACACAGGCGCGCTACCGCAAGGCGCCGATCCACCTGCTCACCACAGCCTCGCTGGCGCGGTTGAAGGCGCTGCATCCGGAGGGCGTGCCCGATCCGCGCCGCTTCCGTCCCAACATCGTCGTCGACATGGACCCCGTCGAAGGCTCCTTCCCGGAGACGGAATGGATCGGCCGCAAGCTCGCGGTCGGCGATCTCCTGCTCACCGTCTCGGAGCCTTGCCGCCGCTGCGGCTTCACCATCATCGCCCAGGATGGCTTCGACAACGATCCCGGCATCCTGCGCAACCTGGTCCGCTACAACGCCCACAATATCGGCGTCTACTGCACCGTGGACAGGCCGGCGCGCGTCGAGACCGGCGCGCCGACGCGCTTTGCCTGAACGGTTTTCCGCCGGAATTGCGTCAACAGATTTATACCCGTCCCGTTATGCCGTGTGACGGTGTGATCTTGACGCCGCGGGCTTGGCGCTGCGTGTAATACGCATGACAGAAAACGGCGTCACATAACCGCACGGTCTGCCTTGTTGTCCAATAGTTTCAAATCTCACCTACCGGAGCCCCTATGACTTCCTTGCCCGTTCTTGGCGCCGCCATGACACTGGACGACGTCGAAATCCACCGCGACTGGCTATTCGAAAGGCAGCGCGATCTGGAGCTGCAGAGCTTCGTCGATGCGAGAGTTCTCAATGGCGATTGGACACCGCTCGCCGCCCGCGCCAGAAAGCTTCTCGACGGACACCGTGGACGGCTTGGGATTCACGGACCTTTCTGGGGCTTGACCATTGCGTCGAGGGACCCTGATGTCCGCGATGTCGTGAGCAGACGTCACGTACAGGGAATCGAGGTCTGCGCCGCCATCGGCGCGACGCAGATGGTTGTCCACAGCCCCTATACGACCTGGTCCTACAACAATCTCGACAACAACCCCAGCGACCGCGAAAAAATAATCGAGTGCTGCCATCTGACGCTGCGCGATGCCGTCAAGCGGGCCGAGGACATCGGCTGCACCATGGTCATCGAGAATATCGAGGACAAGGATCCGTATATCCGCGTGGGGCTGGCCGACAGCTTCGGTTCCGCTGCCGTTGCCGTCTCGATCGACACCGGCCATGCCTATTATGCCCACGGCTCGACCGGCGCTCCACCGGTTGATTACTATGTGCACGCCGCGGGCAATCGTCTGCAGCACGTCCACTTGCAGGATGGTGACGGCTACGCCGATCGCCACTGGAGCCTGGGTGAGGGCACGATCCGGTGGAGAGCGGTCTTTGCCGCGCTTGCCAAACTCGAAAGCAATCCGCGCCTGATCATCGAGATCAAGGACAAGGCCAAGATACCGGCTTCCGCGGCCTATCTTGCCTCGCTCGGTATCGCGGAGTGAGGATGGCGGAAACGAGAGCCTGCCGCGTTACCGGTACAAATCCGCCCGCGTCGGCGGCAGGCCGCTCGGGCCACGCGCGCGCTTGGTGGCGACGGTCTGGAAAATCTGCGCCGAGGCGCGCTCGAAGGCGATCGAGCAGCCGGTGAGATAGAGCAGCCAGAGCCGCGCCTTCGCCTCGCCGACCTCGGCGATCGCCTCGTCGAAATGCGCATGCAGACGCTCCGCCCACAGGCGGCAGGTACGCGCGTAGTGCTCGCGCAAGTTCTCGACGTCGTGGACCAGGAAGCCATGCGCTTCGAGATTGCCGAGCGTCATGCCGATCGTGTCGAGCTCGCCGCCGGGGAAGATGTATTTGATCAGCGCCTTGTATTCCGGCCCCTTGCGCAGCGTCTTCCTGATGTCGCCCTTGCTGCGCCTGGTGATGGCGTGGTGGAGATAGATGCCGCCTGGCTTCAGCAGGCGGTGGACGGCCGAGAAATAGGCAGCGTGGTTGGCAAGCCCGAGATGCTCGAACATGCCGATCGACGAGATCTTGTCGAAGGTGCCGGAGAGCTCGGCATAGGATTTTATCTCGATGGTGATGCGATCCTCCAGCCCCTCGGCGCGGATGCGTTCGCGGGCAAGCTCCGTCTGCGCCTCCGACAACGAGACGCCGTGCCCGACGACGCCGTAATGCTTCGCCGCATGGATGAGCATCGCGCCCCAGCCGCAGCCGATGTCGAGCAGCCTGTCGCCGGGTCTCAGCCTGAGCTTGCGGCAGATGTGGTCGAGCTTGTCGATCTGCGCCTGGTCGATGCCGTTGGCGAAATCCCTGAAATAGCCGCAGCTGTAGACCATGCGCTCGTCAAGGAAGAGCCGGTAGAAGGCATTCGAGATGTCGTAATGGTGCTGGATCGCCTCCTTGTTCGATCCGCTGACGAAAGGCTTGCGGCCGGAAAGATCGCTGCGCGCCGTCATCTGTTTTCGCGAAAACAACACCATCGGCAGGTCGCGCAGGATCGCCAGCTTCGGCAGTGATCTGAGCTTCGTCTTGAGCTTGCCTTGCGACGGCAGGGCGTAGAAATCGAACAGCGTGCCGTCTTCGATGTCGACGGTCTTGGAAATCCACATCTCGACCAGTGTCGAGAAAGCCGGCCGGCGCACCAGTTGCCAGACGATGTCCTGGTCGTTGATGGCGAGCACCGGACCGTCGGCGGGCCCGATCCGCTCGCCGGTCCACAGCCTGACCGCAAAACCCGGCTTCAGTGTCTCGACGACCCTGCGCACGATCCGCGCGGCTCTGTCGGCGGCATCCATTCCCACCTCCCGATGCGTCGCACCCACCCCATTCCCCGAGCGCCACTGTCGTCCACCAGCCTGCGGACCGCAATCCCGACCTGTTGCGCAAAAACACCGGCGGAGAAGGATTTCCCGCCCGAGGAATGGCCATTCCGTCGCGTCATCTTGTCTTTTGCCGCGACGCACCCCATCATTTGGCTGTGTTCAACAAACCGAAAGGAGGTGATCCGATGTCGAGTGATTTCGTTTTCCAGAACGTGAGCTCAGCGGATTGCACTTCCGGGAAGCAGTCTTCCCGTTAAGGCGCGAGACGCGCGGCAGGTGACCCGAAGGGGTCGCCGCCATGAGCCGCGTCATGGACGGAAACACGGAAGGCCGCCTGCTTCGTCAAGAAGCGGCGGCCTTTTCCGTTTGCGGATTACTGCGTCAGCGTAACCTTTTCGGTGTTGCGGATGATTTCCTGAAAGGCGTCGTCCAATTCCACTCCGGTGGACACCTCGAAATAATGTTTGTTGGCGGCGGAGACGTCCTTCGACGAACAATCCTTCAGCACCGCCTTCGCCTGGTCCCGCTCGGTCGCCGACATGTCCTTGTCGTTGAGATCGAAGCCGATGGTGAAAATCTCGATGCCGTCGCTTTTCATGTTGCCGCATAGCGTCTCGGCGTTGCCGCGCGCAAGGTTGCCCTGGTTGTTGTAGCTGCCCCGGCGACGGCGAAGGCGGTATTGAACTGGCCATCGGTCATCAGGATCGCGACCTTGGCAATCTTCTTCGCATTGATATCCGAGGGGCCGCTGCCGAGACCGGCACTCTTGATCGCCGCGCGCCATTGCGGCGACAGCATATAGTAGGTCCACTGAATGGCGATCGCGCCGGCCGTATAGCCACCGGCCTCGAAGTCGTCGATCGAATCAAGCAATGCGCCGGAATCGGCGGTCAGCGGGATCACCGCCGCATCAGGGCACTTGTTCATTCCTCCGCCACCCAGATGATCATCGCGGTTGACCAGGGCGTAATATTTCTTGCCGCTCCTGTCCGTGCGAACCGTGTCGGGGCCGTCGGCGCTAAAATCCGGATCGCCGTTCTTGTCCTTGCGCTCCGTGGCGCAATTATCGGAACGAGGCGTCGCCGCGCCGACAATGGAGATGTAGTCGCCGAAGGACGGCAGCAGCTTGTTGCCCGTCTTGGCGACGAGAAGCGAGCTGCCGGCGACGGGCGGCAAGTCAGAGCTCCCCTGCTTCTCGGCATAGACATTTTCCGCCAGCTTGCCGGCGTTCACGGCGGATGCATAGGGTACAAGCGCGACGCGCACGCGGGGGTTCTTCGGATCCTGGTTCTGAAGCATCGTCCGGACGGCGTTTTTCGCCGCTGCTTTCAGATCGCCGATCTTATCGACGTTGCCCCTTTTCGCCATCGAGCCGGTGGTGTCGAGCATCATCGCCACCTCGACCTTCTTGTCGGAATAGAGCGCCGTGGTTGAGGTGCCGACGCGCTGCATGTCGCCAATGTTGAACAGGGGAAAGTAAAGGCCGATATCGGCATGCACATCCGCCTGCACGGTCTTCTCCGTTCTGTTGATCGTGAGCTTGTCGAGCACGATCTGGTTCGCCTGCAGGATGCCGGTCTTGCTGTTGGCGTCGAGAAATGCCTGTACCGACGCATTGGCGTCGGCTTCCTTGATGACGCCGAGGGTGAGATCGCGCGCCGTCGATGTCACAGCGGCGTCGACGACGCTCTGCAAGCTCGATCTCGCATTGTAGAGCTGCGAGATATTGACCGCGAATCCCACCCCCAGCGCCAGGACCGATGCGGCAGCCCCGAACAGAACCGCGAAATTGCCTCCGCGATCCCGGGCAAAGCCGTCCACCCCACGAACGAGACCCCCGCGAACGAGATCTTTGAACTGCCGCATCTTTCCACCCCCGCCTGTCCGCGGCATCGACGCCGCTCGGCGGAGGCGTTGCAGGATTTCGGCCAGACGCGGCCGCCGACCGGCGGAAAGATGCTCAATCGCAGGTTAACTCATTGTTTTTGCTTGATTTCGGCAGGCAAGAGGGTGAATGGCCGGTAAACGAAAAAGCTGCCACGAAAACGCCGTTCATGAAGCGCTTACCATGATCTTCGGAGCGATTGCGGCCGATCCCGGTTCGGCACAGCGGGGCCTGTGCCGAACTTGGTCAACAGCGGTGCTGAAGCCGTAGTGATACAGCCGCCTGGGCTACGATGTGGCGGCGTTGAACCGCCAGCGGCCTTCTCACGCGGCGTTGGGCGGTTTAGACTATGGTTGCGTTTCGCCCTCCCCGAAAACGATTCTCCAGGAAATCAAATGTTCGCAGGCAGAAAGTTCGCCGCCTTCCTTTTCGATATGGACGGCACGGTCCTCAACTCGATCGCCGCGGCGGAACGGGTGTGGACGACGTGGGCCTATCGCCACGGCCTCGACGTCGCGAGCTTCCTGCCGACGATCCATGGCAGGCGCGCAAGAGAGACGATCGCCGCGCTGAAGCTCCCCGGCGTCGATCCGATCGTGGAGGCCGAAGCGTTGCTCAAGGCCGAGGCCGCCGACCTCGAGGGCATCGTGCCGATCCCCGGCGCCGCTGCCTTTCTCAAGTCGCTGCCGCTTGAGCGCTGGGCGATCGTCACCTCGGCGCCGCGCGAACTGGCGCTGCTGCGCTTGCAAGCGGCAGGCATTCCGGTTCCGGCCATGATGGTCTCGGCCGAGGACGTCACCCGCGGCAAGCCGGCGCCCGACTGCTTCCTTTTGGCCGCGAAGCGTCTCGGCGTCGAAGCGCGCGATTGCCTGGTCTTCGAGGATGCGCCGGCGGGAATCGCGGCGGGCGAAGCGTCCGGCGCCGCGGTGATGGTGATCAGCGCCACGCATGTCCATGCGATGCAGACATCGCACGCCAGCATCGCTTCCTATGACGCGCTCGGTATCGCCACGGACGACAATGGCTGGATCGTCATCGAGCCGCAGCGCGACGCGGCCTAGTTCCCCGCTAAAAGTCGCTCGCCAGCCCCTTCACTTCCCAGTCGCCGTAGCGGCCCGGTTCCTTGCCGCCGCGGCCGCCGATCTCCTTCGGCAGTTGAGCCTCGGTCTTGCGGTATGCCTGTCGCCTTGCCTCGGCCTCCGCCAGCGCCCGCTCGGCAGCCGGCGTCAGCGTCTTTTGCGGCTTGTCGGCTGCGGGAGCGGTTTCGGTTCTGCTACGTTGTTCGGTCATGCGATATGCCTTGCGGATTGAAACAGGCGGCCGATTAAAACAGGGCGTCGATTGAAACGGGAGCCGGTCTTTCCCATCATATAGCCATGATGCAAGACGGATCGACCCCTATTCGCCACCAACGGAAGAGACGATGAACACGCTTCGCACCGCCATGCTTCTTGCCGCGATGACCGCGCTGTTCATGGGCGTCGGCTTTCTGATCGGCGGCTCGGGCGGCATGATCATTGCTCTGCTTTTCGCCGCCGGCATGAACCTGTTCAGCTACTGGAATGCCGACAAGATGGTGCTGTCGATGAACCGCGCCGTCGAGGTCGACGAGAAGAATGCGCCTGAATATTATGCGATCGTCCAGGCGCTGGCCAAGCAGGCCGGCCTGCCGATGCCGAAGACCTATCTGATCGATAGCCCGCAGCCCAACGCATTCGCCACCGGCCGCAATCCGGAGAACGCGGCCGTGGCCGCCTCGACCGGGCTCTTGGAGCGGCTCAGCCACGAGGAGGTCGCGGCCGTGATGGCGCACGAGCTTGCCCATGTGCAGCATCGCGACACGCTTACCATGACGATCGTCGCGACGCTTGCCGGCGCCATCTCGATGCTGGGCAATTTCGCCTTCTTCTTCGGCGGCAGCCGCGACAACAACAACCCGTTCGGCTTCGTCGGCGTGCTTGTCGCCATGCTGGTCGCGCCCTTCGCCGCCATGATCGTGCAGATGGCGGTGAGCCGCACCCGCGAATACGAGGCCGACCGCCGCGGCGCCGAGATCTGCGGCCAGCCGCTATGGCTGGCCTCCGCGCTCGACAAGATCGCGCGCGGCGCCGAACGCATCCCCAACCCGGACGCCGAGCGCAATCCGGCGATGGCCCATCTCTTCATCATCAACCCGCTCTCCGGCGAGCGCATGGACAATCTGTTCTCGACCCATCCGAGCACCGAGAACCGCATTACCGCGCTGCAGCAGATGGCCCGTCAGATGGGCGGCGCCGCGCCGGCCGCGCCGCGCGAGGCGCCGGCGCCAAGCCGCCCGGACGAGGCGCAGGCCGGACCGTGGGGCAAGCCGCCCGAGTCCGCGCCGCCGGCCGGGCCGAAGCGGGCCAAGCCCAATCCGTGGGGCCGCAACCCGACCGGACCTCGCGGCGCAGGGCCCAAGGGTCCGTGGTCGTGAGCGGAGCCAAGCGCCGACCGCAGAACCCAGGCAGGCGTGACGGCAATGCGGGCGAGCAGATCGCCGGCCTTGTCGTGCGCAAGGCCGCCGCGCGCCTGCTCGCCGCCGTCATCGATGCCCGCACCCCGCTCGACGGCCTGACCGACAACGAGCACGGCCATCCGCAATACAAGGCGCTCGATGCGCGAGACCGCGCATTGGTCCGCGCCATCCTGGTCACGGCGCTGCGCCACCGCATGCCCATTGCCGGGCTGCTGGCCAAGCGGCTGGAGAGGCCGCTGCCGGCCAATGCCACTGCGCTCTCCCACATCCTGCACGTGGCCGCGGCGCAGATCCTGTTCCTCGGCATCCCGGACAGCGCCGCGGTCGACCTCGCCGTCACCCACGCCAAGTCCGACCCGCGCACGCTGCGTTTCTCCGGACTCGTTAACGGCGTGCTGCGCTCGCTGGCGCGCGCCAAGGAGGCCGAGCTTGCGCCCGCGCTTGCCGCCACGAACGAAGCGCCGCAATGGTTTTCCGAACGGCTGATCGCCGCCTACGGCGCCGATAAGGCACGCGCCATCCTTGCCGCCCATCGTCATGAGGCGCCGGTCGACTTCACAGCCAAATCCGACCCGGTGCTCTGGGCAGAGAAGCTGGGCGGCATCGTGCTGCCGACCGGCACCGTACGTGTCGAGAGGCTGCAGGCCTCGGTCACCGACCTTCCCGGCTTCGCAGAGGGCGCCTGGTGGGTGCAGGATGCGGCCGCGAGCCTGCCCGCGCGCCTGTTCGGCGACATCAAGGGCCTACGCGTCGCCGACCTTTGCGCCGCTCCCGGCGGCAAGACGGCGCAGCTCATCCTTGCCGGCGCTAACGTCACAGCCGTCGACACCTCGAAGAACCGGCTGGCGCGGCTGGCGCAGAACCTCGAGCGCCTCGGCCTGTCGGCCGAACTGGCGCAGACGGACCTGCTCGAGTACCGGCCGGACGAGTTGTTCGACGCCGTGCTGCTCGACGCCCCCTGCTCGTCGACGGGCACCGTGCGCAGGCATCCCGACGTGCCGTGGACGAAGGCGATGGCCGATGTCGAGAAGCTCGCCGCGCTCCAGCGTCGTCTGCTCGCTCATGCAGTCGGTCTCGTCAAACCCGGCGGGCGGATTGTGTTTTCCAACTGTTCGCTCGACCCGATCGAAGGCGAGGAGCTTTATCGCGCTTTCCTCGCGGAGGTCCCAGGCGTGATCGCTGATCCGGTCCAGCCGGGCGAATTCGCCGGCCTCGATCCGTTCCTGACGCCGGAGGGCACCCTGCGCACGACGCCCGCCGACTTGGTGCTGGGACCGCCCGGCATTTCCGGCCTGGACGGCTTCTTTGCCGCGCGGATGCAAAGAGCGGCTTAGATCGTTATTGTATAAAACTTGCCGACTTTTTTAGGGACGACCCTGGCGGAGCCGCGTGAACTCTTTCACTTCGGCGAAATCCGCCTTCGCATAAGTTCTTGAATCATATAAGCTTGTGCTTGGGGTAGCGGACGATCAGGAGGGGATTTGGCACTTGTTGCCGGCAGCACGACGCGTCTTTGGACGCTTGTCGCGAGGGAGTTCTGGCGCAAGACGCGCCGGCGCCTTCGCGCCGGCCCCATCTATCGCTGGCGCTATTCCGGCCGCACGCCGGAGCGCGTCCTCATCGCGCCGCCGGATCTGAGGCTCGCCGATCCGCAGATCGCGCTTGAAATCTATTATGGCCGCTATCCGCTGTCCGGCCATCTCGTCGAGACCGGCGGCAAATCGCCCTTCCAGATCAACGTCCCCAACCGCGGCTGGCGAAAATCGCTGCACGGCTTCCGCTGGCTGCGCCACATGCGCGCCGCCGGCACCGAGCTCGCTGCCGCCAACGCTCGCGCCCTGGTTTCGGACTGGATCGCCATGCACGGCAACCAGATATCGGGCGTCGCCTGGGAACCGGGCACGACGGCCAAGCGGGTGATCGCCTGGCTGCAGCATTCCTCCGTCGTGCTGCAGGGCGCCGAGTTTGCCTTCTACCGCGCCTTCCTCAAATCGCTCGCCATGCAGATCCGTTATCTGCGGTCGATGGCGCGCGAGATGCCGGACGGCAAGGACAGGCTGCGCGCCCGCATCGCGCTTGCCTTTGCCGCCCTGTCGCTGCCGGCGCCGGCCTCGGCGCTGCGCGGTGCGACCCGCAACCTGGCCGAGGAGCTCGACCGTCAGATCCTGCCTGACGGCGGCCATATTTCGCGAAACCCGATGACGGTGCTGGAATTGCTGGCCGACCTTTTGCCGCTGCGCCAGACCTATGCCAACCAGGCCGAGGCGCCGCCCTCGGCCTTGATCAACGCCGTCGACCGCATGTTGCCGGCGCTGCGTTTCTTCCGCCACCAGGACGGCAGCCTTGCCCGCTTCAATGGCATGGGCGCCACGATCCACGATCGCATCGCCACCATCCTGCGCCACGACGACACGGTCGGCGCGCCGCTGCTGCACGCGCCGCATTCCGGCTATGAGCGCCTGTCGATGGGCGGCGTGACGGTCATCGCCGACACCGGGACGCCGCCACCCATCGACGTCGCCAACGCCGCGCATGCCGGGTGCCTCGCCTTCGAGCTTTCTTCCGGACGCCAGCACTTTATCGTCAATGCCGGCATCGACACCTACGGCGCCGCCGAATTCCGGCCGCTGGCGCGTGCCACCGCCGCGCACTCGACCGCCACCGTCAACGATACGTCCTCGGCGCGCTTCAGCCATTCGCTGCGGGTCAGCGACCTGCTCGGCTCGCCGCTGATCGGCGGGCCGCAGCACGTGCCCTGCAGGCGCATCGACCAGAAGGGCGTGCACGGTTTTGTCGCCCGCCACGACGGCTATGCGGCACGCTTCGGCTTCCTGCATGAGCGCGAGCTGAAGCTGGCGGCTAACGGCAATGTGCTGACCGGCCGCGACCGTTTCCTGCGCCCCGGAGGAGGCGCGATCCGCAACAATGGCCGCGACTTCGTCACGGTGCGCTTCCACGTCCATCCCGACATCGGCCTGCTGCAGGACGAGCAGGATCGCCTGACCCTAACGGCCTCCCAGGGCGACACCTGGGTGTTCACCTGCACGGAAGTGGCGCCGGAGGTCGAGGAATCGATCTATTTCGCCGGGCTCGGCGGGCCGCGCCGCAGCCGGCAGATCGTGCTTGGCTTCAAGGCCTCGGAGACTGCCGAGGTGCACTGGCAGCTGACGCGCAACCACATCGCCGGCTACCCCGAAAACAACTGAGCGGGTCGGCGTGCCGGTCGATTGGCCCGGATGAGGATCGCTTCCACCGTGCTGGAGCGGGCCAATTGTCGAGGTCGACGCTGCCCCTCATCCGCCTGCCGGCACCTTCTCCCCGTATAGGACGGGGAGAAGGGAACTGGCCGCAGCCCCGGCGCCATTCTTGCAGTGCTGGAGATTGGCGAAACCGCTGATGGGAGCGCCCCTCTCCCCGTCACTATACGGGGAGAGGATGCCGGCAGGCAGGTGAGGGGCAGCGCTGACGCCTGAAACGGATGCAAAACCCCAAGGCAACAGCCCAGCGAAAAGTGCGCGGCGCTTGATTTCCGGGCCTCATATGCTACGGCCCGCGAACGTTTCCCAACCAGCCTTGAAAGGCCGCAAGCCCATGGCCGTCCCCGCCAAGAACATTCCCGCGCCCGACCTCGTTCCGGTCCGCCGCGCGCTGCTTTCCGTCTTCGACAAGACGGGCCTGATCGACTTTGCCAAGGCGCTGGCCGCCGCCGGCATCGAGCTGGTCTCCACCGGCGGCACGGCGAAGGAGATCGCCAAGGCCGGCATGGCGGTCCGCGACGTTTCGGACCTGACCGGTTTTCCCGAGATCATGGACGGCCGGGTCAAGACCTTGCATCCGTCGGTGCACGGCGCCCTGCTCGGCGTGCGCGACGATCCCGAGCACGCGAAGGCGATGCACGACCACCACATCCAGCCGATCGACCTCGTCGTCTCCAACCTCTATCCGTTCGAGGAAGTCCGCCATTCCGGCGCCGGCTACGCCTCGATCGTCGAGAATATCGACATCGGCGGCCCGGCGATGATCCGCGCCTCGGCCAAGAACCATGCCTATGTCGCCATCGTCACCGACCCCACCGACTATGCCTCGGTGCTCAACGCGCTGGAGATGAACCTCGGCTCGCTGTCGCTCGATTTCCGCAAGAAGCTGGCGGCCAAGGCCTTTGCCCGCACCGCAACCTATGACGCGGCAATCTCCGGCTGGTTCGCCGAGGCGCTCGAGATCGAGCACCCGACCTGGCGCGCCTTCGGCGGCCGTCTCGACCAGGTGATGCGTTATGGCGAGAACCCGCACCAGGGCGCCGGCTTCTATCTGTCCGGCGACAAGCGGCCGGGCGTGGCGACGGCAAGGCAGTTGCAGGGCAAGCAGCTCTCCTACAACAACATCAACGACACCGACGCCGCCTTCGAGCTGGTCGGCGAGTTCGATCCGGCCCGCTCGGCGGCGATCGCCATCATCAAGCACGCCAATCCGTGTGGCGTCGCCGAGGGCGCTACGCTGAAGGCGGCCTACGCCAAGGCGCTCGCTTGCGACCCGGTCTCGGCCTATGGCGGCATCGTCGCCATGAACCGCATCCTCGATGCGGAAGCGGCCGAGGAGATCGTGAAAACCTTCACCGAAGTGATCATCGCGCCCGACGCCACCGACGAGGCGGCCGCGATCGTCGCCGCCAAGAAGAACCTGCGCCTGCTCACCACCGGCGGCCTGCCCGACCCGCGCGCCGCCGGCACGGTTGCGAAGTCGGTCGCCGGCGGGCTCCTGGTGCAAAGCCGCGACAACGCGGTGGTCGACGATCTCGAGCTCAAGGTGGTGACGAAGCGCGCGCCGACGCCGGCCGAGATGGCCGACCTGAGATTCGCCTTCCGCGTCGCCAAGCACGTCAAGTCGAACGCCATCGTCTATGCGAAGGACGGTGCCACCGTCGGCATCGGCGCCGGCCAGATGAGCCGCGTCGATTCCTCGCGCATCGCCGCCCGCAAGGCGCTCGACGCGGCGGAAGCTGCCGGGCTGGCAGAACCCCTAACCAAGGGCTCCGTCGTCGCTTCAGATGCCTTCTTCCCCTTCGCCGACGGCCTGCTGTCGGCGATAGAAGCCGGCGCCACGGCGGTGATCCAGCCCGGCGGCTCGATGCGCGACGACGAAGTCATCGCCGCGGCCGACGAGCACGGCATCGCCATGGTGTTCACGGGAGTCAGGCACTTCAGGCATTAGCGCCTTTACCCTCCCCTCGATGGGGAGGGTCGGTGCGCTCGCTTGCGAGCGCACCGGGGCGGGGTGATGGCGCTGACCCCCACCCCGCTCCGCTTCGCGGATCGACCCTCCCCACAAGGGGGAGGGTAGGTTCACCCTACAGGCTTGTCCGCCGGGTATGGCGTCCTGACCAGGATCGCCATGCCGATGCCGAGGAACAGCACGATCACCGCCATGCCGAGCCGTGCCGAGCCGCTGGCGAGCGTGATCGTCGACACCAGGAACGGCGCCAGGAAGCTCGTCGCCCGTCCGGCCAACGCATAGATGCCGAAATAGCGGCCGGACTCGGCCGCGGTGACGCTGCGCGCCATGTAGGAACGCGACGAGGCCTGCACCGGCCCGAAGGCGAGGCCGACGAGCAGGCCGTAAAGGATGTAGGCCTTTTCGGCGGCGGTGCCGAACAGGCCGCCGGAATCGGCGGTCGAAAGCTGGATCAGGCCGAGCAGCGTGAAACCCGGCCCGGTCGACACGATGCCGATCGTGGCAACGGACAGCATGATGAGCGCGATGATCACCACCGCCTTGGAGCCGAGTGCCGTGTCGAGGCGGGCGGCGATCCAGCAGCCGAAGATGGCGACGACGTTGAGGATGATGCCGAACATCCCGATCTCGGTGATCGACCAGTGGAACATGCCGGCCGCGAACGTGCCGCCCAGCGCCAGCACCGCGTTGACGCCGTCCTGGTAGATCATGCGAGCGATGAGGAAACGGAAGATGCCGACACGCTTGCGAACTTCAAACAGGGTGGATTTCAACTCCGACAGGCCTTCGCGCACCGCCGGTCCGATCGGCAGCCCCTTGGTGGCGTCCGGGGTAAAGAAGAACATCGGCAGGATGAAAAGGAAATACCAGCCGGCCGACATCGGCCCGGTGAAACGCGCGTCCTCGCCGAGCTTTGGATCGAGCCCGAAAAGCGGATCGAGGCCGATGATCGTCTTGCCGGTTTCCAGCGATCCGGCCAGGAACAGCACGACGAAAATCAAGGCGATCATGCCGCCGAGATAGCCGAGCCCCCAGGCGATGTTGGAGATCTTGCCGATCTCCTCCTTCGGCACCAGCCGCGGCATCATCGAGTCGTTGAAGACGGTCGAAAATTCCGCCGCTACCGATGCCAGCGAGAACAAGAGCACGATCAGGAAAAGGCTGGAGCCGGGTGCTGCAAGCCACAACAGCGTCAGGCTGATGATCTTGATCGCCGCGAAGAAGGCGATCCACGGCTTGCGCGGCCCGGTCTGGTCAGCGATCGAGCCGAGCACCGGCGAAAGCACGGCGATGACGAGGCCCGCCGCGGCGATGCCGTAACCCCAGGCAGCCTGCCCGGTGGTCGGATCGCTCGCCATGCGCGAGACGAAATAGGGCCCGAAGATAAAGGTGGTGACGACGGTGAAGAAAGGCTGCGCCGCCCAGTCGAAGAGCATCCAGCCCCAGATGCCGCGCCCCGTCGCCCGCTGCACTGCTACTTCGGCCATGTCCCCTCCCGCATCATTGGTCTTAGCGCGGGCGCCATGTCTGCACGTTTCCCGTTTCCTTGCAAACGAACAACGTCAGTGCTGCCCCTCATTGCCCTGCCGGGGATTTCTCCCCGTATAGTGACGGGGAGAAAGACACTCTCATCGAATGATTTCGCCAATCGCAAACCTCGCAGGAAGGGCGCGGCGTCGCGGCAAGCTCCCTTCTCCCCGTCACTATACGGGGAGAAGGTGGCGGCAGCCGGATGAGGGGCCGCGCCAGCGTTGCCAGCGATGCTTCACATCCCCGTCAGGTCGCTCATCAGGCCCGAGGCCACCGACAGCCGCGACACGGTGATGTCGCCGCCTTCGGTCAGCGCCTGCAGCCGCTCGCGGATGCGCCCGACGCGCTCGCCGCCGGCCTCGAGCCAGGCCGCGACAGGATCGGCTGCCTTGCCATGGCCGGTGAGCGCCGCCACCGCGATGCCGCGCCTTGCGGCGCCGATGGTGTCGGTCGCGCGCGACAGCGCCAGCTGGTCGTAATAGTCCGGCGGCATGATCGAGCGGGCGGCTTCCTCGACGCGCGGAATGCGGAAGGCATCGCTGACGGCGAAGAACGCCTTCGCCGCGCTGACGATGTCGGCATTGGCCGTGCGCGCGGTGAGCGCGATGTCCGGGATCAGTTCGCCCACCTCGGCCAGCGCCAGCTTCTCGGCCAGCTTCTCCGGCGCGCCGCCCTTGAACAGGCCATGCCGCCGCTCCTCGATCCGCTCGCGCGAGAAGGCGGGCAGCAGCGAGACGAGCTTCGGCTCCAGCGCCTTGCGCGCCTCCTGCAGCTCGGCGATGCGCTGGCTGAGCGGTGCCGAACCCGCATCGTTCTTCAGGTACCAGCCGCTGGTCACGAAGATGAGCCGGCTGACCGCCTGGTAGAGATCGAGCTGCATCTGGCCGTCGATCTGGTTGTCGAGCGCGTCGATCTCCTGATAGAGCGCGGGCAGCGCGAAACCGTCGCGCACCACCGCGAACGTGCGCACGACAGCGGCCGTGGTGCGGCCCGTCGCCTCCTGCAGCCGGTTGACGAAGGACGGCCCGCCCCGGTTGACGAGGTCGTTGGCGACGACGCGCGCGATGATCTCGCGCCGCAGCCGGTGATCGCGGATCTCGCCGGCGAATTTCTTCGCCATGCGCTCGGGGAAATAGCCCATCAGGTCGCGGTCGAAATGCGCATCGTCCGGCACGTCGCTGGCGACGATGTCGGAAAACAGCACGATCTTGGCATAGGCAAGCAGCACGCCGAGCTCGGCCCGGGTCAGCGGCTCGCCGCGCGCCTCGCGCTCGGCAAGGGCGGCCGGCGAGGGCAGCGTCTCGACGGCGCGGTCGAGCAGGCCGCGCGCCTCGAGCGCCGTCATGAAGCGCGCCTGGTGCGCGATGTCGGCCAGCCCGCGCTTGCGCGCCAGCGAAAGCGCCAGCGTCTGCTGGTAATTGTTGGAGAGCACCAGCGCGCCCACCTCGTCGGTCATCTCGGCGAGCAGCTTGTTGCGCGCTGGCCGCGCCAGCGAGCCTTTGCGCATGGCCGACGCCAAGGCGATCTTGATGTTGACCTCGACGTCGGAGCAGTTGACGCCGCCCGAATTGTCGATGGCATCGGAATTGCAGCGGCCGCCATTCAAGCCGAATTCGATGCGCGCCCGCTGCGTGACGCCGAGATTGGCGCCCTCGCCGATGACCTTGGCGCGCACGTCGAGCGCGGTGACGCGGATGGCGTCGTTGGCGCGGTCGCCGACATCGGCATTGCTCTCGCCGGAAGCCCGGACGTAAGTGCCGATGCCGCCGAACCACAAAAGATCGACGGGCGCCTTGAGGATGGCGTTCATGATCTCGACCGGTGTCGCGGTGGTTTTGACAAGCCCGATCGCGGCCGCCGCCGCCGCCGGCAGCGTGATCGACTTCTGGCTGCGCGAGACGATGACGCCGCCTTCCGACAGCTTCGACTTGTCGTAGTCCTGCCAGGACGAGCGCGGCAGCGCGAACATGCGCTGGCGCTCGGCCATCGAGGCGACCATATCGGGGGCGGGGTCGATGAAGATGTCGCGGTGATCGAAGGCGGCGATCAGCCTGGTCGCCGGCGACAACAGCATGCCGTTGCCGAACACGTCGCCCGACATATCGCCGACGCCGACGACGCTGAAGGACGAAGCCTGAATGTCGCGGTTCATCTCACGGAAATGCCGCTTCACCGCCTCCCAGGCGCCCTTCGCCGTAATGCCCATCTTCTTGTGGTCGTAGCCCGCCGAGCCACCGCTGGCGAAGGCGTCGTCCAGCCAGAAGCCGTGCTTCTCGGAAATGGCATTGGCGGTGTCGGAGAAGGTCGCCGTGCCCTTGTCGGCGGCGACGACGAAATAGGGATCGTCCTGGTCGCGCCGCACCACGCCGGCCGGCGGGATGACGCCGTCGATGCCGATATTGTCGGTGATCGAAAGCAGGCTGGAGACGAAGTTCTTATAGGCCGAGGTGCCGGCCTCGAAGATCGCGTCTCGGCCGGCGCTCATCGGCAGCTTCTTCGGATAGAAGCCGCCCTTGGCGCCGACCGGCACGATGACCGCGTTCTTGACCTGCTGCGCCTTGACCAGGCCCAGCACTTCGGTGCGGTAGTCCTGGGCGCGGTCCGACCAGCGCAGGCCGCCGCGCGCGACCGGGCCGAAGCGCAGATGCACGCCTTCGACTGCCGAGCCGTAGACGAAGATCTCGCGCCATGGCCGCGGCGCCGGCAGGCCCTCGACCGCCTGCGAGTCGAGCTTGATCGCCAGCGACTGCCCCTTCGCTTTCGTATCGGCTACGAAATGATTGGTGCGCAGCGAGGCTTCGATCAGGTTGAGGTAGCGGCGGATGATGGTGTCGTCATCGATGTTGGGCACCTCTTCCAGCGCGTCCTTGATCTTCGCTTTGAGGTGTTTGGCGGCGACCACGCCTTCGGTTTCGGCCGTCGGCCCGAGGCGGGCGACGAACAATTGATGCAGGCCGCGCGCGATTTCGGGATAGCGGTTGAGCGCGGCGGCGAGGAAATCCTGGCTCTGCGGAATGCCGGCCTGCTGCAAATAGCGGCCATAGGCGCGCAAGATGGTGATCTCGCCCGACCAGAGACCCGCGGTCTGCGCCAGCCCGTTATAGCCGTCATTGTCGACATCGCCGCGCCAGACCGACAGGAAGGCGTCCTCGAACAGCGCGCCGCCGTCGGTTAGGTCGATCGCCTTGCCGTAGCTGTTCTCCAGCTCCATATCGTGGATGAAGACCTTGCCGGAGCCCTCGTCGCCGACCTCGAAGGTGCGCTCGCTGATGACGCGGAAGCCGATGTTTTCCAGCACCGGGACACGGCGCGACAGCGCCACCGGGCTGCCATAATGATAGATCTTCAGCGCCGCCTGGTGCGGCTTCTGGTCGGCATGGCGGTAATAGTCGATGGCGATCGCATTGTCGGGCCCGATCCTGGCGATGCGCCCGGCATCGGCGAGCGCCACGGCAGCACTGAAGGTATCGCGGTAGCTTTCCGGGAAGCGCGCAGCGATTGCCTTCAGCGTCGGGTCGCTGCCGGCCGCTTCCGCGGCATCGGAGAGCGCATCCTCCCAAGTGCGGACGATGTCGCGGATCGCCGCCTCTATCGCCGCCTGCTCGATCTTCGGCGTTTTGCCGCCGGAGCGGCCGATGATGAAATGAACGCGCGCCAGCCCGCCTTCCGGAAAGGCCGGATAGTAAGCCGAGAGCCGTCCCTCGAACACGGTCTTGAGATAGGTACCGATCTTTTCGCGCACGACGCTGTCGTAACGGTCGCGCGGCACGAAGACGATGATGGAGACGAAACGGTCGAACTGGTCGATGCGGACCAGCGCCCTGATCCGCGGCCGCTCGATCAGCCCGAGAATGGCGTTGGCATGTTTTCTGAGGACAGGCACCGGAACCTGGAAAAGCTCGTCGCGCGGATAGCTTTCCAGGGTGTTGATCAGCGCCTTGCCCGAATGATCGTGCGGGTCGAAACCGGATTTCGAAATCACGGTCTCGGCCTTCGAGCGCAGATAGGGGATCTTCATCACCGAGCGCGTGTAGGCGGTCGAGGTGAACAGCCCGACGATGCGCAGCTCACCGGCAAGCGCTCCCTTGGCCGTATAGGTCTTGATGCCGATGTAATCGAGATAGATGCGGCGGTGCACGAGGGATTTGCCGTTCGCCTTGGTGACGATCAGCGGCTCCGGTCCGTGCAGGAAGGCGCGGATTTCCGGCGTCGTCGTCACCGCCTCGGTGCCGCGCCGCAACACCAGCACGTCCGGATCGGACAGGATGCCGAGGCCGGGCTTGTCGGAGCGCTCCAGGGTGCCGCTCTCCTGCTCGCCGATATATTTGAACTCGCGCATGCCGAGGAAGGTGAAATTGTCGTCGCGCAACCATTCGAGGAAGGCGATCGCCTCGGCGACGCTCTTCTTGTCGAGCGGCACGGCCGAATAGCGGAATTCGGAAATCGCCTGGTCGAGGCGAGCGAGCATCCGCTTCCAGTCGGTGACGGCGGCGCGGACCTGGCCGAGTATCTTGCGCAGCCGCTCGGTGAGCGCGGTTGCCTGTTCCGCGGTCAGCCGCGGGATGTGGACATGAACGACGCTCAGCCGGTCGTCCTCGTCCTTGCCGGCGTCGCCCAGAACCTCGGCGACGCCGCTCTTGCCATGCCGCACGGTGACGATCGGATGGGTGACAAGCGTCGGCTCGCCACTGGTCTCGGCGATCTCGCCAAGGATGGAATCGAACAGGAACGGCATGTTGTCGTTGACAACGGTGATGACCGTGACCGGCCTGCCGCCGCAGGAAACGCCTGAATCGGCTTCGACCGCCACGACGCTCTCACCCTTTTTGTGACCGGCGACGGCCCGGCTGGCGAGTTCGCCCGCGCGCTCCAGGTCGGCCACGTCATAGGCCGCGACATCCTCCGCCGGTGCGCGGGCAAGCAGATAGTCGGCAAGCCTCGCTGGCTTCTCCTCGGCTCTTGCGGCGGCTGCAGCTTTCTTCTTCGGCTTGGATTTCACGCTGGCCATGACGCCAATTCCCTCCCGTGGCATGCTTTTGCGACTATGGTAGCCAGATGACCGCTGTTTGGCGACAAAGGTTTGACGACGCTTTAAAAAAATCGAACCGATGCCATCGCCGCCCCCGCGAGGAGAACGATCATGACCGACAGGATTACCGCGCTCGACCTGGTCCAGGCGGAGCTCAGCGAGGCCACGAAAGCCTATTTCGCCAAATGCGAGGAGAAGCTCGGCCTCGTGCCCAACGTGCTTCTGGCCTACGCCTTCGACGAGAAGAAGCTGCGCGCCTTCACCGACATGTACAACGACCTGATGCTGGGCGATTCCGGCCTGTCGAAGCTGGAGCGCGAAATGATCGCGGTCGCCGTCTCCTCGATCAATCAGTGCTTCTACTGCCTGACCGCGCATGGCGCGGCGGTGCGGCAACTGTCGGGCGAGCCTGCGCTCGGCGAGATGATGGTGATGAACTTCCGCGCCGCCGACCTGCCCCTCGCCAGCGCGCGATGCTCGAATTCGCGGTCAAGCTGACGGAGGAGCCGGCAAAATCGTCGAGGCCGACCGCGCCGCCCTGCGGCAGGCCGGCTTCTCCGATCGAGACATCTGGGACATCGCCTCGACCGCCGCCTTCTTCAACATGTCGAACCGAGTGGCGGCCGCGGTCGACATGCGGCCGAACCCCGAATATCACGCCATGGCGCGGTGAAGCCGATATTACATTAGCTACTTCGAATTTTTCATTGCCCGCCCCGCCGTTTGGTCCGATGATCAACGATCGCGGCATAGCCGCATGTTGGGGCCATAGCCGCATATCAACGATTGCGCATGGCCGCATATCGACGGGCGGCGTGGCCGCATGCCGGTTCGACGCCGCCAAAAATGGAGGAGAGCATGGCGAAATATCTCTATGTCTATCATGGCTCCGGCAAAATGCCGACCGAGGAAGCCGAGCGGAAAGCGGCGATGGACGCCTGGACCGGCTGGTACGACAAGCTCGGCTCCGCGGTCGTCGACGGCGGCAATCCTGTCGGCATGTCGAAAACGGTGCTGTCCGGCGGCACGGTCGAGAACAATGGCGGCAGCAACCCGACCGCCGGCTATACGATCGTCGAGGCGAAGGACATCGACGATGCCGTCGCCAAGGCCAGGGATTGCCCGATCCTGACGAACCCGGCCTTCAGTGTCGAGATCGCGCCGATCATCGAGATGATGTGACACTCAGGAGCGTCGGCGATCGCCGCGGCCGACGTGCCGGGTGAGCCGCAGCCAACGAAGAGGCACCTGCGACCAGCGGTTGTTTTGTCCCTCTGAAATAGCGTCGGCGCCGCCCCTCACCTGCCTGCCGGCATCCTCTCCCCGTATAATGACGGGGAGAGGGACGCTCTCATCATTGATTTCGCCAACCGTCAGCGCCGCGAGGAAGGGCGCAAAAGCCGCGTCCTCCCCTTCTCCCCGTCACTATACGGGGAGAAGGTGCCGGCAGGCGGATGAGGGGCAGCGCCGGCGTTCGAGAATGAGTTGAGCCGATCCGTCGCCCTGTCGGTCCTTGCCCCTCCGCCACCTCACCGCTAAAAGAGCTCACCCTTCATCCATTTCGAGCCTGACTTTGCCTCAGTAACCGCCGGTCTCGTCTACTCCCCGAAAGCACCGCAGGCGCAGCATTGGCGGCGCCCGCATCATTTTTCATGTGTTCTTCAGGCGGCGGTTTCGAGACCGGTTTGGCATTGCTGACCGCCGTCGCTCGCGACCCGCGTGCGGACGCCTGACTTCTAACAAAACAGCTTTTCGCCACACCGTGCCCGCGCGGGCATCTCGGACATTGCCGGCCTGACGGACTTCCCGACGGGAAGGGCCTACCGGCATGTCTCAATATCTGCGTATTCGCTGGGCGATCGCGCCCGCAATCGCGCCTCGACCTCTCATCAACTGCAACCACTGCGGCGGCGTCAGACCTTATCGGTGCAGCAGCAAATTCCGTGTCAACGCCAACGGCAAGCGCATCGACGCCTGGCTGATCTACCGCTGCGCGGAGTGCGACAACTCCTGGAATTTCACCATTCTGGAACGGCGAAATCGGTACGACATCGAGCCGGCACTGCTGGCGGCGCTCGAAGGCAACGATCCGGCGCTTATCCACAACCACGCCTTCGATGCCGTGGCGCTCAGAAATCGGATTGGCCGGATCGAGGAATTTGCTGACGTCGCGATCCGAAAAGAGCTGCTGGATGGCAGTCCGGAAAGCGCGACCGCGCTTCGACTTGAGCTTAGGCTCGACGCCGCAACGCCCCTGCGGCTCGACCGCTTGCTTGCAGGCGAACTGGGCGTCTCCCGGTCGAGGCTGCAGGGCTGGGAAGAGCAAAAGCGGCTCGTCATCGAACCGGGCAACACCAAAGCTTTGCGCAAGCCGGCGCGCAACAGCACGGCGGTCCGCATCGACCTTACCGGCGAGGCCGACCGCGACGCCATCCTCTCGGCCGCAAGCGTATGAAATGAAAGGGGGAGGGAGCGACAACTCGCTCCCTTTATGACTGCTTACGAAAAAAACCTACGCCGCGCCCATCACCCTGGCCGACTTCTCGAAGCGCTTGCGCTCGTTCGGGTCGAGATAGAGCTTGCGCAGGCGAATGGTCTTCGGCGTCACCTCGACCAGCTCGTCGTCCTGGATCCAGGCCAGCGCCCGTTCCAGCGTCATGCGGACCGGCGGCGTCAGCTTCACCGCCTCGTCCTTGCCGGCCGCGCGGATGTTGGTGAGCTTCTTGCCCTTCAAGACATTGACCTCGAGGTCGTTGTCGCGCGAATGGATGCCGATGATCATGCCCTGATAGACCTTGACGCCCGGATCGATGATCATCGGGCCGCGGTCTTCCAGGTTCCACATCGCATAGGCGACCGACTCGCCCTGCTCGTTGGAGATCAGCACGCCGTTGGTGCGGCCGGGCAGCTCGCCCTTATACGGCTCGTAGGCGTAAAACAGCCGGTTCATCACGGCGGTGCCGCGCGTGTCGGTCAACAGTTCCGACTGGTAGCCGATCAGGCCGCGCGTCGGCGCGTGGAAAACGAGGCGCTGGCGGTTGCCGCCGGAGGGGCGCAGCTCCACCATCTCGGCCTTGCGCTCCGACATCTTCTGCACGACCACGCCGGCATGCTCCTCGTCGACGTCGATGACGACTTCCTCGACGGGTTCCAGCAATTCGCCGTTCTCGCCTTTCTGCATGACGACGCGCGGCCGCGACACGGCGATCTCGAAACCTTCGCGGCGCATCGTCTCGATCAGCACCGCAAGCTGCAATTCGCCGCGGCCAGAAACGAAGAAGGAATCCTTCTCCGCCGATTCCTCGATCTTCAGCGCCACATTGCCTTCCGCCTCGCGCAGCAGGCGGTCGCGGATGACGCGGCTGGTCACCTTGTCGCCCTCGGTGCCGGCAAGCGGGCTGTCGTTGACCAGGAAGGACATCGTCACCGTCGGTGGGTCGATCGGCTGCGCATGCAGCGGCTCGCTCACCGTCGGATCGCAGAAGGTGTCGGCGACGGTGCCCTTCGACAGGCCGGCGATCGCCACGATGTCGCCCGCTTGCGCTTCCTCGATCGGCTGGCGCTCGAGGCCGCGGAAGGCGAGGATTTTCGAGATGCGGCCGGTCTCGATCTGGGTGCCGTCATGATGCAGCACCTTGACCGCCTGGTTGGGCTTCAGCGTGCCGGACTCGATGCGACCGGTGATGATGCGGCCGAGGAATGGGTTGGCCTCGAGGATGGTGCCGATCATGCGGAAGGGACCGGGATGGACCGTCGGCGCCGGCACATGCTTGACGACGAGGTCGAACAGCGGCGCCAGTCCCTGGTCCTTCGGGCCTTCGGGGTTTTCCGACACCCAGCCGTCGCGGCCCGAACCGTAGAGGATCGGGAAATCGAGCTGCTCGTCGGTGGCGTCGAGCGCGGCGAACAGGTCGAACACCTCGTTGACCACTTCGATGTGGCGGGCGTCCGGGCGGTCGATCTTGTTGATGACGACGATCGGCCGCAAGCCCACCTTGAGCGCCTTGCCGACGACGAACTTGGTCTGCGGCATCGGCCCTTCGGCGGCGTCGACGAGCACGATCGCCGAATCCACCATCGACAGGATGCGCTCGACCTCGCCGCCGAAGTCGGCGTGTCCGGGCGTATCGACGATGTTGATGCGGGTGCCCTTCCAGTCGACCGAGGTCGCCTTGGCGAGGATGGTGATGCCGCGTTCCTTCTCGAGGTCGTTGGAATCCATGGCGCGCTCGGCGACGCGCTGGTTGTCGCGGAAGGCGCCGGACTGTTTCAGGAGCTGGTCGACGAGCGTGGTTTTCCCATGGTCGACATGCGCGATGATCGCGATATTGCGGAGGTTCATTTGTCTGGTCTCGGGAGCGTTGCAGGCAGCAGGCCCAAAAGCGCCGCCTTTTTCGGTTGCGCGGCTCATACAAGGTTTTTCGCAATTGCGAAAGGGGAGGCCCCACCCCAAATACATGGTCACTGATTCTTAAACGTCTTGGTGTGAAATGATTCTGTTAACCAAGGCGGAACCTTTGAGGGGCCGGACAGTTCGATGTTCATGACCGATCAGATGTCCAGATTGCGTCCGGTTTTCGCGTGGGCAGCGCTTGGCGTGCTGGTCGCGGCCGGCGCCGCGCAGTCGGCGGCGGCGCTGAGGGAAGCCGACCCGATCTCGCCGCCCGACGCCAAGACCGCGCAGCAGATGTTCGCCGACGCCCCTGACGGTGTCGACCCGATCGTCACCGGCCCGGTCAGCGCCGCCTTCAAGCAGCGGCAGAAGGCGGCCAACTGCGACAGCGCCGTCTGGCCGAACGTTCCAGCGACCTGCTATCCGGATTGATCTTCGCGACGGCTTGCTGGCAAGGCTAGCACTCCGGCACACCCCCCTCTGCCCTGCCAGGCATCTCCTCCGCAAGGGGGGAGATCAGATGTCGTCCCGGCTTTCGCCAATCGCCGACTTCGCAGAAAAAGCGCTGCCGGCGGAGCTGCCAATCTCCCCCCTTGCGGGGGAGATGTCCGGCAGGACAGAGGGGGGTGCCTCGCGCCTACCTATCCAACCTACGCCGACCGCACCGGGTCGAGCGTCACCTTGTAGAGCTCGTTGTCGTCGCGATCCATCAGCCGCACGGTGAGCTGCTCGGTGGCGCCGGAAATATCGACCAGCCCGAAGAATTGCAGCCCGGCCGACGGCGGCAGGTTCTGGCCCTGCTCGGCGGTCGGCGCCTTGATGAACTTCAGCTCCGGACCAAACGTCATGTCGAGGTCGTTGGGGCCGAACGTGCCAGCGTGGATCGGGCCGGAGACGAACTCCCAGAACGGGTTGAAATCCTGGAACTGGGCCTTGTCGGGGTTGTAGTAATGCGCCGCCGTATAGTGGACGTCAGCGGTGAGCCACACCGTGTTGGTGATGCCGGCGTTCTTGATGTAGCGCAGCAGATCGGCGAATTCGAGCTCGCGGCCCTTCGGCGCGCCATTGTCGCCGTTGCTGACCGCCTCGGCACCGGCCTTCTTGGCGGCATCGTTCCAGACGACGAGGCCGAGCGGCATGTCGGCGGCGATGATCTTCCAGGTCGCCTTGGAATTCGCCAGCTCGCGCTTCAGCCACTGCGTCTGCTGCTCGCCGAGCATGCGCGACTTCGGCGTCAGCGTCTCTTCCATGCCGGGGCCGTTGGGACCGCGATAGGAGCGCATGTCGAGGAAGAAGACGTCGAGCAACGGCCCGTGGGCGATCTTGCGGTAGACGCGACCGGGCTCCGACGGCTCGTAGCGGATCGTCGTCATCTCATGGAAAGCGCGCGCCGCGCGGGCCGCCAGCACATGGATGGATTTTTCGCTGTAGCGGTTGTCCGCGGTGAGATCCTTCGAATCCGACCAGTTGTTCAGCACCTCGTGGTCGTCCCACTGGTAGAAGGTCGGGCAGATGGCGGAGAGACCCAACACGTGCTTGTCCATCATGTTGTACTTCCACTGGTCGCGGTATTCGTCCAGCGTCTCGGCGACCTTGCGCTTGCCGTCGACCATGACGACGTTTTTCCACTTGCCGCCGCCGGGCAGATCGACCTCGTCCTTCATGGCGCCGTCGGCATAGATCGTATCGCCGGAATGCAGGAAGAAGTCGGGCGTGTGCTTGGCGATGGTGGAGTAGGTCTTCATGCCGATGTCGTCGATGCCCCAGCCCTGACCGGCGGTATCGCCCGACCAGGCGAAGCGCACGTCGCGCTTGGAGGCCGGCGCGGTGCGGAAACGGCCGACGATCGGCTCGGAGACGGCGTTGATGTCGGAAAGGTCGGCGGCGACCATGCGGTAAAAAATGTCCTGGTCGGAGGCGAGGTCGGTGAGCAGCCGCTTTACCGTATAGTCGCTGGCCGGCGAGGTATCGATCGGCGCAAGCCTCGTCGCATCGGAAAAGCTCTCAGTCGTCGACACTTCGTACATGACGCGCGCCGGGCGGTCGGTGCGGGTCCAGACCATGCCGGAGGTGGCGTCGACGTCGCCGGACTGGACACCGTGGGTGAAGGCCGGGCGCTGGCTGGCGCGCGAATAGTAGGGCAGCGCGAGACCGGAGGCGCCGACAAGGCCAAAGGCGCTGGCTGAGGTGACGAAAGCGCGGCGGGTCAACGAGAGCTTGTTCATGGCTGTCTCCGGATGGCGTTGAACGGGACCGCCAAGCTCTCGCCTCAATGTTTCAGGCGCATATCGGAACCATGAAGTTTTGATAACAGTGAACAGGTGATCTCCCCCCTCGAGGGGGAGATGTCGCCGAAGGCGACAGAGGGGGTCGCCTCGCGTGGAGTGCCAACCCCCCTTCGCAGCAGTAGGCCGAGCCCGGTCGGCCCGACCCCCTCTGGCCGCTCCGCGGCCATCTCCCCCGAGGGGGGAGATTAAGCCACCTCAAGCCGCTTGCGGCTCCGGTTCGAAAGCCGGCTTGGTGGTATTGATCAACAGCGAGATACAGGCCGCCGCGATACCCGTCATACCCGCGATCATGAACGCAAGCTCGTAGTTGCCCTGCAATTCCCGCATCGTGCCGCCGAAGGCAGCAGCCGCGGCCGCACCCACCTGGTGGCCGGCGACGATCCAGCCGAAGACGATCGGGCCGCTGCGGTCGCCGAAGGCTTCGTTGGCGAGCCGCAGCGTCGGCGGCACCGTGGCGATCCAGTCGAGCCCATAGAGCACGGCGAAGATGATCAGGCTGACCGCCGAGAAGCCCGAATAGGGCAGATAGATCAGCGACAGGCCGCGCACGGCATAATAGACACCGAGCAGCTTGCGCGGATCGAAGCGGTCGGTGAGCCAGCCGGACAGCGTCGTGCCGATCAGGTCGAAGATGCCCATCATCGATAAGAGCCCGGCCGCCTGCACCTCGCCGATGCCCATGTCGCCGCAAAAGGCGATGAGATGCGTGCCGACGAGACCGTTGGTGGTGAAGCCGCAGACGAAGAATGTGGCGAAGAGATACCAGAACACCCTGGTACCTGCCGCGCGGCGCAGCGTGTTGAGCGTATGCGCCAGGAAATTGCCTTGCGAGGCCGGCGAAACCGGCGGCACGTCGTCCGCGTCGGCGCCGAAGCGCACCTGGCCGATCGAGGCCGGACGCTCCGGCACCAGCAGGAGGACGAGCGGGATCAGCGCGGCCGTTGCCAGCGCCACGGCGATCGCCACCGGCTTCCAGCCGCCGGCCTGGGCCAGCGAGGCGATCAAAGGCAGGAACACCAGCATGCCGGTGGCGCTGGAGGCCGACATCAGCCCCATCACCAGACCGCGATTGGTCTTGAACCAGCGATTGACGATCGTCGCGCCGAGCACGCTCGCCACCGCGCCCGAGCCGATGCCGGAAAACACGCCCCAGGTGATGAAGAGATGCCAGGGCTCGGTCATCAGCAGGCTGAGCGCCGTCGAGCCCGACATGATCAGCAGCGCGGCAAGCAGCGTGCGGCGCAGCCCGATCCGCTCCATCAGCGCCGCCGCGAACGGACCGGTGAGACCATAGAGCAGGATGCCGACGCCGGCGGCCATCGAGATGACGTCGCGCCGCCATCCAAAGCTTTCTTCCAGCGGCAGCATCATGACGGAGGGCGCGGAGCGGAGCCCGGCGGCGATCAGCAGGCAGACGAAGATGACGGCAACGACGACGAAGGCGTAGCGCTGGCCAAACGGGCGGGACTGAGCTATCATGTTACTGACCGGTACGTTGCAATGGAATGACGCCATACATACGTACCGGTCAGTAACATTGTCAAGCGAGTTTGTTGGATGTCATCGGACAATAAAATTGAAGCGTCGATGAACGAGGTTCCCGCCGCGCCGGCACCGAAGGCCGCCGACAAGATACTCGACGTGGCGCGTGACCTGTTCTATCGCGAAGGCATCCGGGCGATCGGCGTCGACGAGATCGTCAGGCGCGCCGGCGTCACCAAGCCCAGCCTCTACCGTACCTTCCCGTCGAAGGACGAGCTCGCCGCCTCTTATCTGCGCAAGTATGACCTCGAATTCTGGGAGCGTTTCGACGAAGCCGTCGACGCGCATCCGGGCAATCCGCGCGCGCAGATCGTCGCCTTCCTGACCCGCGTCGGCAAGCGCACGCAGAAACCGGACTATCGCGGCTGCGGCATGACCAACGCGGCGGTCGAATATCCCGAGCACGGGCATCCCGCGCGGGTGGTGAGCGAGAACAACAAAGTCGAACTGCGCCGGCGTCTGCGCGCCATGGCGGCGGCAATGGGCGCCGGCGATTCCGACACGCTCGGCGACGGACTGCTGCTCCTCATCGAGGGCGCCTATATCAGCGGCCAGTTGTTCGGCCTCGGCGGACCGGCGGCGTCGGTCGCCCGCAACGCCGATCTGCTGATTGAAGCGAGCTTGAAGAAATAGCGGTTCCGCCGACGAACCGTTTGACTGCGGCCAATTCTCAGCGCCCGCGCTGCCCCTCATCCGCCTGCCGGCACCTTCTCCCCGTATAGTGACGGGGAGAAGGGAACTGGCCGCTGCCTCGGCACTTTTCCTGCAACGCCGGCTGTTGGCGAAACCATCCAGGAGAGCGCCCCTCTCCCCGTCACTATACGGGGAGAGGATGCCGGCAGGCAGGTGAGGGGCAGCGCTGGCCTCGACAATTTGCCCCCTCCGCGCCGACCTGGCATCCCTAGGCCCCCGCGAGTTTTGACGCTACGCTGCCGCGCAAAACGGAGGTCCTGGCAAAATGCGTGTCCTGCTTGCTGTTACTATTCTTGCTGTCCTCGGCGGCTCGGCCCATGCCGGCGATATTTCCAGCGCCTATACCGATCTCGACTGGAAGAAGGACTGCGTGACCTACGCCCAGGCGCAAGAAGGCGACGGTGACTGGGCGAGCCTCGCCTGCGCGGGCTATCGCGGCTATCCGGTGCTGATCGGCTATGACGATGCCCGCGAGTCCGTCTATTACGGCTTTCCTTCCGACGACATGACCGCGGTCTGGGAAAGCTTTTCCGGGCTCAACACCGCGGGTCCGAAGGTCGAGTGGAGTGGCGGATCGAAACCAATGGCGACAAGGCCGTGCCCTTCGCGGTCATTCACCGCCGCGAGATCAGCAACCCCGAAGACGAGAACAAGCCGACCGAGGTGCTGGTCGTCGCCAAGGTCGCGCAGCCGGAGGAGCATGAAGGCTGCACCGTCGGCCTGGTGCTGGCCACCGGCAATGCTCAGGCCAACGACCAGGCGCGCAAGCTCGCCGACGAAAAGGCGAAGGGTTTTGCCTGCGGCAAGGACAAGCGCGAGGTGATCGGCAACGTGCCGGACTTCGGCCGGGTGGATAACTAGAGCTTGATTCGCCGAGGCGTCCGCAGCTTCGTCATCCTTGGCGGAGCAAGGAGCGAAGCGACGCGGCGCAGACCCAAGGATCCATGCCGTTACATCAAGGCGTTGCTACGGTGCAGGAATTCTGTTCCGCCGCGACCTTCGACCAAGGTCACGGAATGGATCCTAGGGTCTCCGCGACGGAGCTGCGCTCCTGCTACGCCCTAGGATGACGACGTTGAAGGCTTCGCCCAAGCCCCCGTAGCTGCGGCATTGGCTACCGCTTCGCCCTACTTGGCCGCCTTCGCCCGCTCGATCGCTTCGACGATCATCTTCTTGGCGTATTTGGAATCGTGCCAGCCCTCGATCTTGACCCATTTGCCGGGCTCGAGATCCTTGTAGTGCTCGAAGAAATGCTGCACCTGCTGGCGGGTGATGTCGGGCAGGTGGGTGTATTCGGTGACGTTCTCGTAGCGCAGCGTGAGCTTGGGCGAGGGAACCGCGATCACCTTCTCGTCCTGGCCGGCATTGTCTTCCATGATCAGCACGCCGATCGGCCGCACGTTGATGACGCAGCCCGGCACCAGCGCGCGCGTGTTGCAGACCAGAACGTCGATCGGGTCGCCGTCGCCCGACAGCGTATGCGGCACGAAGCCGTAATTGCCGGGATAGCGCATCGAGGTGTGCAGGAAGCGGTCGACGAACAGCGTGCCGGCCTCCTTGTCCATCTCGTACTTGATCGGTTCGCCGCCGATCGGCACCTCGATGATGACGTTGACGTCCTCAGGCGGGTTCTTCCCGGTAGGCACGGCTTCGATACGCATGGCTCAAATCCCTCTCAATCTTGTGTGACCGATAGCGGGACACGCGTCATGGTGCAATGCGGCGAATGGTGCCGAACGCTGATGGAAGCGCACAGTTTGTGATGGATTGTAACCTAGGCGGGCGGCGCCTCATTCCCAGACGAAGGCGACCTTCTTCAACGCCTTCTGCTCGAAGACCTCGACGCCCTCGGCGATGTCGCGGCCGCCATTGCCGGCATAGAAGGCTAAAGCGTTGTAATTATCTTCCAGCGCCCACACCACCAGGCCTCTCAGGCCGTGGTCGGCAAGGCGCGTCTTCGCGGCTTTGAACAGCCGGCTGCCGAGCCCAATGCCCTGATATTCCGGGCGTAGGTAAAGCTCGTAGATCTCGCCCTGCTGCCTCAGCTCCTTGGCGCGGTTCTTGCCGATCGTGGCATAGCCGGCGATCGTGCCGCCGATCTCGACCACCAGCACGGTGGCCGCGCGGCGAATCGCGTTCGCCCACCAATCGGGGCCGCGACGATTGATCATGGCCGTCAGCGTGCGATGCGGGATGATGCCGGAATAGGCGCCGCGCCATGCTTCCTGATGCACTTCGGCGATGGCGATTGCATCGCGAGGGTCGGCTTTGCGGATGTCGATCGTCAGCGTGTTCATGATTTGTTAACCATAGACCCGCTTCGCCCGCTTGCAAAGAGTCCGCACTGTCGCGCCCGCCGCTTTCGCACAGGCGAACTTGCCGGCGCCGGAAGCGCGGAAACCGCTCGAAACGACCCCAGCGACGCGGATTTGCGGACAGGTCCGGTCAGATTTCGACGAGGTGATCGTCGAGCTCGTTGGTATCGCCTTCGGTGACCGGGAAATGCTCGGCGAGCACCGCGCCGACTGATTCGATCGCGCGGACAAAACCGTCGGCGAGCCGGTCGTCGCCGGCGTGCCGGGTCAGCTCCCGCACCACGCCGTCCCAGACATGCTGGCCGACCTTGGCGTCGATGCCGCTGTCGGCGACAATTTCGGCATAGCGCTCGGCGATGGAAACGAAGATCAACACGCCGGTGCGCGCGCTCGTGCGGTGGACGTTGCGGGCGAGAAACTGCCTCATCGCATTGGCGTGCGCCGCCTGGTAACGCAGCCGCCTCGGCACCAGATGGATGCGCCAGCCCGGCAGCGCCCACAGAAGCGCAAGCATGCAGCCCAGCGCCAGCAGCTGGGCGAGCACGAAATGCGGCAGACGGATGGTCAGCCACCAGGCTTCGAGCCCATAAGCCACCGCCAGGCTGACGATGAGTGTTGCGAGAGCCGCCGCGAACGCGGCCGGGAAGAAATAGCCGTCGCTGGCACGGGCGACGACGCAGTAGATTTCGCCATCGGTCTTTGCCTCCGCGGCGCGGATCGCGTCGGCGATGCGGTCATGGTCCTCAGGGCTGATCGGTCGCGTCGCCATGGTCCTCACCAGCTTCCCGAAGAACCGCCGCCGCCCGACGAGCCGCCACCGCCGGAAAACCCGCCGCCACCGCCGCCGCCCGAGGACCAGCCTCCGCCGCCCGACGACCAACCGCCGCCGCCCCCGGAGGATCGCCGGCCGGGCTCGAACGTCATGCCGAGCCAGCGATAGCGGCCGGGGCCGATCTTCTGGCCGAAGATCGGCGGCAGCACCGTCAGCGCGATGCTGCCGAAGAAGATCAGCGCCCAGATGGTGATGAAGATGGCGAAGAACAGGTCGTCGGAGTTGAACGGCGCCTGCTCGTTGCGCTTGCCGCGCGCTTCCAGCTCCTCCGGATTGCCCTCCAGCACCATGATCATGTCGTCGACGGCCTTGGTAATGCCGCCGGAGAAGTCGCCGGCGCGGAATGCCGGCACCATGTCGTTTTCGATGATCAGCTTGGTGTGCAGGTCGGTCAGCGTGCCTTCCAGCCCATAGCCGACCTCGATGCGCATCTTGCGGTCGTTGGGCGCGACCAGCAGCAGCACGCCGTTGTTTTCCTTGGCCTGGCCGAGCTTCCAGAACCGGAACAGGCGGTTGGCGTAAGGCTCGATCTCCTCGCCGCCGAGACTGGGGATGGTGGCGACGACGATCTGGTCGGAGCCTTTCGTCTCGAAGTCGGCAAGTTTCTGCGTCAGCGCCGCGCGTGTGCCGGCATCGATGATGCCGGCATTGTCGACCACGCGGCCGGTGAGGGCCGGGAGGTCGGCGGCGATAGCGGCGAGGGGGAGGAGGAGGCAGAGAAGAACGCCAAGGATGTTAAGCTTGGCGTTCCGTCGCGCCCCCCTCTGTCCTGCCGGACATCTCCCCCTCAAGGGGGAGATTGGCTGTCGTCGCCCGCCGTGAATCTTCTGCTAGGTTGGAGATTGGCGAAACCGGCAAAGCTGCTGATCTCCCCCTTGAGGGGGAGATGTCCGGCAGGACAGAGGGGGGTATCAACACGCCAGCGGTCCGTCTTCTCGCGGGATTATTCCGACGACGGGATCACCCGCCCTGCTTCGTGCTCGTCCCGAAATCCACCTTCGGCACGTGCATCTTGTCTTCCTCGACGGTGAAGTTCGCAAACGGCTCATTGCCGCGGAACCAGAGCGTCGCCCAAAGCACCGACGGGAAGGTCCTGAGCGTCAGATTGTAATCCCTGACCGCCTGGATGTAGTCTCGACGCGCCACTGCGATGCGGTTCTCGGTGCCTTCGAGCTGCGCCTGCAGCGCCAGGAAATTCTGATTGGCCTTGAGGTCGGGATAGTTCTCCGACACCGCGATCAGCCGCGACAGCGCGCTGGTCAGCCCCGCCTGGCTATCCTGGAATTTCTTCAAAGCTTCCGGATCCTTCAACGTGTCCGGCGTGACCGTGATCTGCGTCGCCTTGGCGCGCGCCTCGACCACGGCGTCGAGCGTGTCCTTCTCATGCGAGGCATAGCCTTTGACCGTCTCGACCAGGTTCGGGATCAGGTCCGAGCGGCGCTGGTACTGGTTCAGCACCTCGCTCCAGGCCGCCCGGGCGTTTTCCTCGGCCGTCGGGATGGTGTTGTAGCCGCAGCCGGCAAGCAGCGGCAGCACGAAAGCCATCATCAGCAAGGCCGGCAAACTGCGGAAGGCGGAGGGCAGGGAAAGGCGCTCGGCAAACATGATTGGTTCCCCTCGGGTCAAAGTTGCATGCGAAGCAATAGCACAATCCACGCGCAAGAAAATAACCCGCTATGATGTCGCTCCGGGCCTGCCGGGCGCCTCTGTGAATACCTGCGCGAACAGGCTAAGCTCCCGGCAGGAAAGGACATTTGCCATGGCCGAGCGCCGGGACGACGAGAGCGAATCGCGCCGCATCCTCGAGCGCGTGGCGCGCGAGACGGCGCCGGGCGGCACCTCCTTCATCGCCCGTGTTGCAAAGGACACGCGCGACCGCGTGATCGCCGCGGACGCCGACCGCTCCGATCCGATCGAATATTGGGGCACCCGCATTGGCCGGACGCTCGGCCTCATCGTCGCCATTGGGCTGTTGGCCTGGCTGGTGTATGTCGCCACGCGGGGTGGCTAGGAATCAAACTCCATGAATGCTGAAAAAACCGACGCGCCGCGCGCGGTCATCGTCATCTCCAGCCATGTCGCCCGCGGCTCGGTCGGCAACCGCGCCGCGGTATTCGCGCTGGAGACTTTGGGCTTTCCGGTCTGGGCGGTGCCCACCGTCATCCTGCCCTGGCACCCCGGCCACAGCCGCGCCACCCGCATCGTGCCGGCGCTCGACCAGTTCAAGGCGCTGTTGGCCGATCTCGAACGCGCGCCGTGGCTTGGCGAGGTCCGTGCGGTGCTCTCGGGCTATCTCGGCGAGGCCGGCCAGGCCGAGGCCGTCGCCTCGCTGGTCGCCGCCGTCAAGGCAAGGACGCCGGATGCGCTTTATGTCTGCGACCCGGTAATGGGCGATTCCGGTGGGCTCTACGTGCCGGAGCCGACGGCCGCGGCGCTGCGCGACAGACTGATGCCGATCGCCGACATCGCCACGCCCAACCGCTATGAGCTCGAATGGATGGCCGGCGCGCCGCTGCCCGACATCAAGGCGGTGACGGCGGCCGCCCTTCACGCCGGCCCGTCGACCATGCTGGTCACCTCGGCGCCGTCGATGCTGATGGGCGGCACCGGCAATTTCCTGCTCGACGGCAGCCAGGCGCTGCTTGCCGAGCACCGGTTGATCGAGAGGCCGCCGAACGGGCTTGGCGACCTGACGGCCGCCGTCTACCTCGCCCGCATCCTGTCCGGCCAGCCGCCGGCGAAGGCGCTGCAGTCGACCACGACCGCCGTCTACGAGATCCTGGCGCGTACGGCAAAACGCGGCGGCGACGAGCTGCAGCTCGAGACCGATGCGCAAAGCCTGTCGCATCCGATGGCGATGGTTCAGCTTCGTCATCTGCTTCACCCCGGGCGGGACAAGCGGGCGTGACGCCGGGTGGCGGCGCTAAAGCATTTTGCAGCCAAGTGGAATCACTTGGCGTCGCAGAAATGCGGCTAAACAAACAGACAGAGCGGGATGCAGACTTCCACTAACCTGCATTCCGCCCTGGTGGGCGTCGACGGCTGCAAGGCCGGCTGGATCGCCGTGCATCGCGAAACCGGCGCCGCGCCATCGGTCTCGGTCTTCCCAAGCTTCCAGGCGCTGCTCGACACGCTGCCCGATGCCACGATCGCCGTCGACATGCCGATCGGCCTGCCGGATTTTTCCAGCCGGGGCGGCCGCGGGCCGGAAGCGGTGGTGCGGCCGTTGCTTGGGGCGAGACAATCGAGCGTCTTTGCCATCCCCTCGCGCGCGGCGCTTTATGCCGACACCAGCGACTTCACCACGATCGAGGCCTGGTATGCCGCGCATCGCCGGGCGAGCGAGGTGGCGATGACGACCTCCGATCCGCCGCGCGGCGTTTCCATCCAGGCCTTCGGCATCTTTGCCAAGATCCGCGAGATCGACGCACTTCTGATCGCGCGGCCCGAATCGCGCTGCCGCGTCTTCGAATCGCACCCGGAAGTCGCCTTCTGCCGGCTGAACGCCGGCGTGGCGATGACTCTGCCGAAGAAGATCAAGGGCGCCGTCAATCCGGCCGGCATGGAGGAGCGCAAAGCGCTGCTCTGCCGGCATGGCTATGAGAAATTCTTTCTCGACCAGCCGCCGCCGAGGGGCGCCGCCAGCGACGACTTCCTCGACGCGGCCGCGATGATGCTGATTGCCGGGCGCATCGCCAGCGGCGAGGCGCGGCCATCACCCGATCCGCCCATGGCCGACCGTTTCGGCATTCAGGTTGCGATCTGGGCGTAGTCGAACGGGGGCCTGACGCATCGCGAATGCGACGGAGCCATCCGCAATTCGGCATTGCTCGCGACCGGCTTTTGCCGCTAGAGCCTTTCTCGCAATAGAACGTGCAGCCGCATCCAACCCGGAAAGGGTCAAGACGCCGCCCATGCCTCACCTCCCCGAGCATCTGCTGACCGGCTACCGCAACTTCATGAGCGGCCGCTATCCCGCCGAAAGCGGACGCTATCGCTCGCTGGCCCGCGACGGCCAATCACCCGAGACGATGATCGTCGCCTGCTGCGATTCGCGCTCGGCGCCGGAAGCGATCTTCGATGCCGGCCCCGGCGAGCTCTTCGTGCTGCGCAATGTCGGCAATCTGGTGCCGCCTTACGAGCCGGACGGCGAGTACCACTCGACCTCGGCTGCACTGGAATTTGCCGTGCAGAGCCTGAAGGTCAAGAACATCGTGGTGATGGGCCACGGCCGCTGCGGCGGCATCCGCGCCGCGCTCGACACCAATTCGGCGCCGCTCTCGCCCGGCGACTTCATCGGCAAATGGATGAGCCTGATCGCGCCCGCCGCCGAGACGGTGGCGGCCAGCACTTTCATGACGGCGACAGAGCGCCAGACCGCGCTGGAGCGCATCTCGATCCGCTATTCGATGGCCAATCTCCGGACCTTTCCCTGCGTCTCGATCCTGGAAGGCAAGGGCAGGCTCACCCTGCACGGCGCCTGGTTCGACATCTCGACCGGCGAGCTCTGGGTGATGAATAAGGAAACCGGCGATTTCGAGCGGCTGGAAATGGAGTGAGGCGGGGGATGCATCGTCATTTTCGCTCCGTCCTTGCCGCCGTCGCGCTGCTGTTCTCGCTCCTTGCCGCTCGCGCCGACGACAGCGTGATCATCGATCGCTGGTATTCGGCGCTGCTGGCGGCCGACCGCACCGAATTATCGGCCTTGCTTGCCGACGACGCGCGCATGACGCTCGAGGACCTTGGCGTCGTCCAGAACAAGCAGGAATTCATCGACTCGATCGACCAGTGGCAAGACGCCGTCGCCGGCGCCGCGATCCGCCACCGCATCGAGAAGAGCGAGCACGGCGAGACCACGGTGCTCGCCTGCTACGACTTCCCCGAAAACGACACGCTGATGCGCGAGACCTTCACCGTCGTCGGCGGACGCATCACTGCAAGCACCCAGACCGCGATCGCGCAGGACTGCAGCGGTTATTAGTTCCCAGCACAGAGATTTTCGCCGGTCGGCTATGTTTGCGTTGGTGGGTCGCATGCCCAGGAGATTGGCCGAAACGCCCGTCTCTTCGTCATCCACGGGCGGAGCAAGGAGCGAAGCGACGCAGCGCAGACCCGAGGACGACGAGGTTCGGAAGGCTTCAGCCAATCTCCAGCGTTTGCGATGAACCAGCGCGTTTCATCGTTTCACGGAAAACAGCTAATCGCTTTACCCCTTGAGTGCTCTAAAGGCGAATCCTGGGGCTACCCGTGTTGCGCGGTGCGCGGCATCGCCCTACATCCGAGGCACCCCACCTCATCCAGCCCACCGGAATCGCTCATGTCATCTTCGAAAACCGTCGACCTCGCCGCCCATCCGCTGACCCTTTGGCAAGGCCCGCTCGGCTTGCCGGATTTCTCGCGCATCGGCGATAATGATTTCGGCCCGGTCTTCGACGCGGCGCTGGAGGCGCATCAGACCGAGATCGACGCCATCGCCGGCAACAGCGAAGCGACGACCGTTGAAAATACGCTGGCCGCGCTCGAGCTTGCCGGCGAGCCGCTCGACCATGTCTCGTCGATCTTCTGGTGCCGCGCCGGCGCCCACACCAACGACACCATCCAGGCGATGGAGCGCGACATATCGCCAAAGATGTCGCGGCATTTCTCGGCGATCTCGATGAACGAGAAGCTGTTTGCCCGCATCGACGACCTCTACCAGCGCCGCGACAGCCTGAATCTCGATCCCGAAACGCTGCGTGTTCTGGAAAAGACCTGGAAGGGTTTTGTGCGTTCGGGCGCCAAGCTCGACGCTGACGGCAAGAAGCGGCTCGCGGCCATCAATGAGGAACTCTCCTCGCTCGGCACCAAATTCGGCCAGAACGTTCTCGCCGACGAGCGCGATTGGGCTCTGTTCCTCGACGGGGCCGACCTTGCCGGCCTGCCGGACTTTTTGAAGAGCGCGATGGCCGAAGCCGCCGAGATGCGTGGCCAGAAGGGCCGCTATGCCGTGACGCTGTCGCGCTCGATCTACGAGCCGTTCTCGACCTTCTCCGAGCGCCGCGACCTGCGCGAGACCGCTTTCCGCGCCTTCATCATGCGTGGCCAGAACGGCGGCGCCAGCGACAACACCGATGTCGTGCGCGACATGCTGAAACTGCGCGCCGAGAAGGCGAAGCTGCTCGGCTACGCATCCTTCGCGGCGCTGAAGCTCGACGACACCATGGCGAAGACGCCAAAGGCCGTGCATGATTTGCTCGACCCGGTCTGGGAAAAGGCGCTTGAGAAGGCGGCCGCCGACCGGAAGGACCTGGAACGACTGGCGAACGAGGCCGGCAGCAACGAGACGTTCGCAGCCTGGGACTGGCGCTTCTACCAGGAGAAGCTGCGCGCCGAGAAATTCGCCTTCGACGAGGCGGAGCTGAAGCCTTACCTGCAATTGGAACGCGTCATCGAGGCCTGCTTCGACGTCGCCACAAAACTGTTCGGCATCACCTTCGAGGAGAAGAAGGGCATCACGGTTTGGCATCCAGACGCCCGCGCGTTCGTGATCAAGAACGCCGACGGCAGCGAGCGCGGCCTGTTCCTTGCCGACTATTTCGCGCGGCCGTCAAAGCGCTCCGGCGCCTGGATGAGCGCGCTGAAGTCCGGCTATAAACTCGGCGACGGCGCCAAGCCGGTCATCTACAACATCATGAACTTCGCCAAGCCGCCGGCCGGCGAGGCGGCGCTGCTGTCGGTCGACGAAGCAAAGACCCTGTTCCACGAATTCGGCCATGCGCTGCACGGCATGCTGACCGACGTCACCTGGCCGTCGGTCTCCGGCACCTCGGTCAGCCGCGACTTCGTTGAACTGCCCTCGCAGCTCTACGAGCACTGGCTAACGGTGCCGGCGGTGCTTGAAAAGCATGCGCTGCACGTCAAGACCGGCAAGCCGATGCCTAAAGACCTGCTCGACAAGATGCTCGCCGCCCGCACCTTCGGCGCCGGCTTCGCCACAGTCGAGTTCACCGCCTCCGCTCTGATCGACATGGCCTACCACGCGCGTCCGGACGCGCCGGTCGAACCGCTTCGTTTCGAGACCGAAACGCTCGAAATGCTGCAAATGCCCGACACCATCGCAATGCGCCATCGGACCCCGCATTTCGGCCATGTCTTTGCCGGCGACGGCTATTCGGCCGGCTACTATTCCTACATGTGGTCGGAGGTGCTGGACGCCGACGCCTTCTCTGCTTTCGAGGAGACCGGCGACCCTTTCAATCCGGAACTGGCGGAGCGGCTGCGGAAGAACATCTACGCCGCCGGCGGCTCGAAGGATCCGGAAGAGCTTTATACGGCGTTCCGCGGGAAGATGCCCTCGCCCGAGGCGATGATGGTGAAAAGAGGGTTGGTGTAGCGCCGGTAATCTCCCCCCTCGAGGGGGAGATGGCCGCGTAGCGGCCAGAGGGGGTCGTTGCGCGTGAAGCGCCGACGTTCTCCTTCGCCACCATTAGGGCGTCGCGGCAGTTGAGGCGACCCCCTCTGTCGCCTTCGGCGACATCTCCCCCTCAAGGGGGGAGATTATAAGCGCCACGGATCCTTCACCCTCGGCCATATCGGCCGCTTCAACTTCCTGTAATCCGTGACCGCCGGATTGCTCGGATAAGAACTCGGCGCCGCGACATAGACGATCTCGGCGGCGATCGGCGCGAAGCCGGCGTAGAAATGGTTGGTCGATTTGACCAGCAGGATGTCCTTCGCCAGCGGATCGATGCCGATGTTGGAAAAAATGTCCGGCTCGAAGGTCTGCGTGCGGTTGGTGTTCAAGATGACGTCGACCTCCGTGCCTTCGATGCGAACCACCGCCGACGGCCCGAGCGTCACGCGGCTCGGTCCGAAACTTTGCCAGCCCTCGCTGACCGCCTTCAGCACGGTGACGCGTGCGTCGATCGGCTCGCCGGCCTGGGGCCCGGCCTTGCCGCCGAAGCGCAGGTCGATGACGGCGCCCTCGCCGGCAGCCTGACAAAACGTCACCGCGATCGGATCCCAGATCGTCGCCACGCCGACGCTCTTGATGCCGCGCGCCAAAAGCTCGCGCAGCACGATGGTGCCGTCGCCCGGCACGCCGCCGCCCGGATTGTCCCAGATGTCGGCGATCACCGCCGGCTTGTCCTTGTGCTCGGCGCGCACGGCAAGCGCCCGCTCTATGCCGGCAGAGGCGGAAAGCATCGTCATCGCCGTCTTTTCGCGCAAGGCGTAGAGCTCACGTCCCAGCGTCTCGGCGAGCTTGTCGCCCTTTTCCTTGTCATTGTCGGTGATGACCAGGATGCGCGTGCCCATCTCCGGCACGTCGGCGGCCATGAAGCCGTGGATGATCGAGACCGACAGCACGCCGTCCTTGCCGTGCAGCGCCTTTATTTTGTCGACGAAGGAACGCATCGGCTCGCGGCTGGTCGGCAGCACCTGGATCATGCGGCAGTCGAAGGTCGAGATGACCGGCTTGATCTCGCCGCGCGCCGCGGCAAGGCCGAGCTCGACCACATGCTCGCCGCGTTCGTAGAAATCGGTGTGAGGGAATTCGAGGAAATAGGCCATGATGTCGGATGCAGCCACGCGCTTCGGCGTCAGATGGCTGTGCGGATCGAACTCCGAGGCGATCACCACTTTCGGCCCGACGATTGCGCGCACACGCTCCAGCAGATCGCCTTCGCAATCGTCATAGCCTTGCGCCACCATCGCGCCATGCAGGCCGAGGATGACGGCATCGACAGGCAAGGCCTCCTTCAGCTGGCCGAGGATCTCGTCACGCAGCGCCTCGTAAGTCTGCCTTTGAACGAGGCCGCCGGGCTCCGCCCAGGTCGCGGTGCCTTCGATGACGGTCAGGCCCTCCTCTGCCGCGCGCCGGCGCAGCGCCACGATCGGCGAAGAGCACAGCGTCGGCGTCTCCGGATGCTTGCCCGGCCCGGCATAGAAGGCCATCTCGAACGAAGCCCGGTCGGTCGGCACCGGCGAGAAGGTGTTGGTTTCCGTCGCCAGCGAGGCGGTGAAGATGCGCATCAAAACTCCGTGGACTTCTGTTTTTCGCAATTCCGGGCGGAAAACCGCTGCACACTTTTCCTGGAATTGCTGGAATTGCTATTTGACGGCCCCGAGCGCCAGGCCCCGGACGAGATAGCGCTGCAGCCAGATGAAGAGGATGGCTACCGGCAGGGTAGCGAGCAGCGTCGCCGCCATGACATGGTGCCATTCGATCGTATAGCGGCCGGCGACCAGCGAGAAAACCTGGATCGGCAGCGTGTAGCTTTCCTGGCTGCGCAGCATGGTCAGCGCCACCACGAACTCGTTCCAGGCATTGATGAAGGTGAAGATCGCCGTCACCGCGATCGCCGGCAGACAGAGCGGCAGGAACACCTTGCGCAAGGTCAGCCAGCGGCCGGCGCCTTCCATCCAAGCCGCCTCCTCGAGATCGCGCGGGATGGTGTCGAAATAGCTCTGCAGCATCCAGACGGTGAACGCGACGTTGAAGGCCATGTAGATGAAGCCGAGCGCCGTCGTGCTCTCGACCAGGCCCCAGGCGGCCATCAACCTGAACAGGCCGAGCACCAGCACGATCGGCGAGATCATCTGCGAGATCAAAAGGAATTGGCGGAAGGCGCCGTAGCCGGCAAAACGAAAGCGCGACATCGCGTAGGCCGCCGGCACCGAGATCAGGATGGCGCCGATTGTCGCCAGCGCCGAGACGTAGAGCGAGTTGAGAAGCGCCTGGCCGAAGCCTGTCGCCACCCACATGTCGGCGAAATTCGACCAGCGGAACTCGCTCGGCCACCAGGTGGGTGTCAGCACTTCCGGCCGCGGCTTGACCGCTGTCAGGAACATCACCGCGAAGGGGAAGATCGTCACCACGATCAATGGCGCGAGCAGCAGCCAGGCGATGATCGTGCGTTTGAGCTTGCCGTTCCTCATGCGCGCTGCTCCCGCATGGCGAGCCGCACATAGATCATGGTGAAGACGAGCAGGATGACGAACATCACCAGCGACACGGCCGAGGCCTCGCCGAGTTTGCCGATGCGGAAGGCGAGCTTGTAGAGATGCGTCACCAATATGTCGGTTGAGTTCGCCGGCCCGCCTTGCGTCATCACCCAGATGATCGGGAAGGAGTTGAACACATAGATGGTGTTGAGCACGATCGCGATGTTGATGAAGGGTTTCAGCAACGGAAAGGTGATCTCGCGGAACTGCTGGAACGGCGTTGCGCCCTCAAGCGCGGCCGCCTCGTAGAGGTCGTCGGGGATCGAGGACAGGCCGCCGAGGAAGATCGTGGTGGTGAACGGCACCGTCACCAGTATGCCGATCAGCACCTGCATCGGGAACGCGGTCTCGGCGCTCGCCAGCCACTGGATGTTCTGGCTGATCAGCCCGAGCTTCATCAGCGCCGAGTTCAGCATGCCGCTCTCGCCGTTGAGCGCCCAGCGCCAGACCACCGCGGTCATGGTGAGCGACACCGCCCAGGGCAGCATGATGATGACGCGGGCAAGGCCGCGGCCGTGGAAGTCGGTATTGAGGATGATTGCCACGGGGATCGACAAGAGCAGCGCGCCGCCGACCACAAGCACGGTCCATAGGCCGGTACGCCAGAGCGCGGCGACAAAGTCAGGATCGGCGGCGAGCGCCCAGAAATTAGCCAGGCCGCTGAAGTCGCGCAGCTGGCCAAAGCGATTGACGTCATGCGTCGAGATCTGCACGAGATCCCAGACCGGCCAGAAGATCACCACCGCCGCGAGCAGCAGGCTGGGCAAAGTCAGCAGATAGGGCAGGATACGGCTTTGCATCGGCTGACTTGCACCGTGTTGCGGGTAGATAGCAGTGGCAGTGGCATTGGTGCTCAAGGCACGTCCCCGCATTTCGCTGGCTTGCTAGCTTGGCTCTCGTTCTTCCTAGGCGATTGCTTCAGGTTTTTGCATTCCTCACTGGCGTCTGCGCCGCCCCTCACCTGCCTGCCCGTCCTCCACAGCAGCTGCGGAAGAGGGCCCTTCCTCTCCCCCGTCGATCGGGGGAGAGGTGTCGAGCGAAGCTCGACGGAGTGGGGGTCGACCCCTTGGGCGCAAGGCGAGGCGATGCTTGCGCCTAGTGCCCTTCGTACGTCCGTTCGCAGCGGTTGCCAGGTGGTTCCCCCACTCCGTCTCGGCTTCGCCGAGCCACCTCTCCCCCCTCCGGAGGGAGAGGAAGGAGGCTGACTGGGGCGGCGCTGACATCGACGATTCTGTCTTTCTGCTGAAGACCGAGAAAAGATGTGGCGCGCCCCGACGGGTGAGGCGCGCCACGGGCGCAGGGAGATACGCCCTATTTCTTCAGCACGCCATTGGCCTTGTCTGCCGCCTCCTTCAAGGCGGCTTCCGGCTCGGCGCTGCCGAGGTAGATCTTCTGCATGGCGTCCGAGGTGATCTGGGCGATTTCCTCCCAGCCCGGGATGACCGGCGCGAAGCGGGCGTCAGGCAGCAGAGCGGTGAAGGCGGCGAGGTCGGCATTGTTGACGTAATAGTCCATCTTCGCCTCTTCCTTGTTCACCGGCAGGAAGCCTTCGCCCTGCGTGAACTTGGCGCGCTGCTCCTTGGTGAACAGGAAATCGAGCAGCTTCCAGGCCTCGTCCTTGTTCTTGGAGTTCTTGAACATGATGATGGAGTCGGTCACGCCATAGGTGCCGCGCGCGCCGGTCGGTCCGGCGGGAATCGCGGCGACGCCGTATTTCAGCTTCGGCGCTTCTTCCTTGATCTGGTTGGACAGGAAGGGCGCGGTGATCATCATGCCGACCTTGCCCTGCTTGAACAGGTTCTGCACGTCCTCGCGGTTGTTGGAGGTCACGCCCGGCTCCGTCAGGCCCTCGTCGATCATCGACTTGTAAAGCTTGGCCGCCTCGAGCGCGCCCGGCGTGCTGAGGCCAGATGTGCCGTCCTTGTTGAGGATCTCGGTGCCCTGCGACCACATCGCATAGTAGTAATAGACGTCGGTCTCGATCTCCTTGCCCTGCAGGCCGAAGCCGAAGGCGCCGACCCCCTTGATCTTGCGCGCGTCCTCCTGCAGCTCGGTCCAGGTGGCCGGCGGCTTGGCGATGCCGGCTTTCTCGAACAGCTCCTTGTTGTAGTACATGGCGCGCGCCGAGGCGGCGATCGGCAGGCCGTAGGTGTGGCCGCCCATGATCGAGGGCTGCAGGAAGGTGTCGATGAAGCGGTCCTTGAATTCGGGCGTGATGTAGCTGTCGAGCGGCTCGGCGACGTCCTGCTGCACGAAGTCGATCAGCCAGCGCGTGCCGATAATCGAAAGGTCCGCATTGGTGCCGGCGGTGATGTCGGTGGTGAGCTTCTGCAAGAGCACGTCCCAAGGCACGACCTCGTACTTGATCGTGATGCCTGGGTTCGCCGCCTCGAATTCCTTCTTCACCGCTTCGAAATAGGGGCCGGTCTTGGCGCTGTACTCGGCGACGGTGACGCGCACCTCGCCCGCATCGGCGGGCGCTGCCAGCGCCAGCATGCTCATCCCGGCCAACAGGCCGACAGTCCATTTCGCAAGGCTCATCTGATTTCCTCCCATGATGCGCATTCGCGCCTGGCCCTTGTAGGCGCAGGATTTATGTGACTTTCCTACATTATCGAGGGTTTTCCGCGATGCAAGCAGTTTATCATGTTGCTTAATTACATTTCGTTGAGTAGCGTTCTGTCGCTATCTGACGTGGCGGAGGAGCGCGCATCGTGGTGTCAAAGGCCGATTTCGGGGGCAAGACAATTGTCGTCACCGGCGCCGGCGGTGGTCTCGGCTCGGCGATCGTGGCGCTTATGGCCGAACGTGGTGCGCGCATCGTCGGCTGCGACCAGTCGGCCGAGGCGCTGGAGAGCCCCTTGATCGCCTCGCGCCACGTCTTCGACCTGCTCGACCGGGCTTCGATCGAAGCGGCGATCCCTGCCCTGCTCGACAAGGACGGCGTCCCCGACATTCTGATCAACAATGCCGGCTGGACGCGCGCGGAGACGCTTGATGCGCTGACGGCGGACAGGATCGAGCAGGAGCTCGACCTCAATCTCACCGGGGTGATGACTTTCGCCGACCCGCTGATCAAGGCGATGGCGGGGCGCGGCGCGGGCAGCGTCGTCTTCATCTCCTCGGTCAACGCCATCGCGCATTTCGGCAACCCGGCCTATGCCGCCGCCAAGGCCGGCATCAACGCCTACGCCAAGTCGATCGCCGTCGAGCTCGGCCGCAGCGGCGTGCGCGCCAATGTCGTCTGTCCGGGCTCGATCCGCACCGCCGCCTGGGACCATCGCCTGGCCAAGGACCCGGAAATCCTCGGCCGATTGAAGCGGCTCTACCCACTGGGACGCATCGTCAATGCTTCGGAAGTGGCGGAAGCGGTCGCCTTCCTTGCCTCCGACCGGGCGTCCGGCATAACAGGCGCGGTGGTGCCGGTGGACGCCGGACTGACGGCCGGCTACCTGCCTTTCATCGACGACATCTTGGGAGCGTGACCATGACCGATGTCCTGTTTCGCAACCTGTCGAAATCCTTCGGCCAGCACAAAATCCTCGAGGACATCAACCTCGAGATCAAGAGCGGCGAGTTCGTCGTGCTGGTCGGCCCGTCCGGCTGCGGCAAGTCGACCTTGCTGCGTATGCTGGCCGGGCTGGAGACGATCACCTCCGGCGACCTCGTGATCGGCGGCTTGAGAGCCAACGACCTGCCGCCGCAGAAGCGCAACATCGCCATGGTCTTCCAATCCTACGCGCTGTTCCCGCATCTGAAAGCCGCCGACAATATCGGCTTCGGTCCGAAAATCCGGGGTGAAAGCCGCGCGGCGATCGACGACAAGGTGAAGAAGGCTTCCGGCGTGCTGAACCTCTTCTCCTACCTCGACCGCTATCCACGGCAATTGTCAGGGGGCCAGCGCCAGCGCGTCGCCATGGGCCGCGCCATCGTGCGCGAGCCTTCCGTCTTCCTGTTCGACGAGCCGCTCTCCAACCTCGACGCGCAGCTGCGCGTGCAGATGCGCACCGAGATCAAGGCCCTGCATCAGCGGCTGAGATCGACCATCGTCTACGTCACCCACGACCAGATCGAGGCCATGACCATGGCCGACCGCATCGTGGTGATGGATCGCGGCCGCATCCAGCAGGTTGGACGGCCGCTGGAGCTCTATGACCGGCCGGCCAACAAATTCGTCGCCGGCTTCATCGGCTCGCCGTCGATGAGTTTTGTCTCCGGCGCGCTGAAGACCGTCGGGGCCAAGTCCTGGTTCGAGACCAGCGGCGGCGGCCGCCTGGCGCTAACGACCAAGGCCGCGTCAGGCGCCGACACGGTCGAAGCCGGCATCCGCCCCGAGCATTTCGTCATCGGCGCCGCCGACGACGCGATCGCGATCGACGTCGATGTCGTCGAACCGACCGGCTCCGAAACCCATGTCTACGGCTCGGTCGGCGGTGAGAGTGTGCGCGCCGTGTTCCGCGACCGGCTGCAGGTGAAGCCGGGCGACCGGCTGCCGGTGAGCGTCGACCCGCGCAACATCCATCTCTTCGACAAGGCGACCGGCCTCCCCCTATGAAGACGCCGGCCGACATCATCACCCGCCTGCAACTGATGTCGCAGGACGGCACCAAGTCGGACCGTCGGCTGGCCGGCCTCGTGCTTTCCGATCTCGATTTCGCCTCCAAGGCGGCGATCTCGGAGATTGCCGCGAGGGTCGGCGTCAGCGAGCCGACGGTGACCCGCTTCTGCCGCAATCTCGGCTGCGAGGGCCTGCGCGACTTCAAGTTCTATCTGGCGCAGGCGATCGCCATCGGCGGTCAGTATCTGTCGCCGGAGCCGCTGAGCCGCGACGCGCGCGAGCAGCGCATTGCTTCGGCCATCACCGAAGCGGCGATCGCCGCCATCCAGCGCGCCAGCGAGAATCTCGATATGACGACGTTGATGGACGTCGCCGCCCGCATCGCCGGCTCCGGCAATGTGCTTTGCATCGGCTCCGGCGGCATTTCCTCGATGATGGCGACCGAGATGCAGAACCGGCTGTTCCGGCTCGGCCTGTCGGCGCTCGCCCAGACCGACGGCCAGCTCCAGCGCATGTATGCCGCCGTCGCGACGCCGGAAACGACGCTGGTCGCCTTCTCGGTCTCCGGCTTCGCGCGTTCGGTGATCGAGGCCGTCGAGGTCGCCCAGCAATATGGCGCCGCCACCGTCGCCGTCACCGCGCCGGATTCGTCACTGGCCAAGGTCGCCGACACGGTGATCCTTCTGCAGCCTTTCGAGGACGGCAACATCTACAAGCCGACCTCGTCGCGTTACGCGCTTCTTGCCATCCTCGACATGATCGCCACCGCGGTGGCTGAATCGCGCGGGCCGAAAGTGCTGGAGAACCTGCGCCGCATCAAGCAGAGCGTGAACACGCTGAAGGTCGACGACCCAAAGCTGCCGCTGGGGGATTGAGCGCGTCTTCCTTTGTCTGCGGCGGGCAAAGTGCCCGGCCATAAGCTGCTCAATCTCGAACCGTAGCGCTGCCCCTCATCCGCCTGCCGGCACCTTCTCCCCGTAGAACGGGGAGAAGAAAGCTGGCCGCAACCTCGGCGCTATTTTTTGCAACGTTGATGGTTGGCGAAAGCATCCGCGACAGCGTCTTTCTCCCCGTCACTATACGGGGAGAAATGCCCGGCAGGGCAATGAGGGGCAGCGCCAACTGGCGATATTTGTAATGCGGTCTCAGGTGCCGATCAGTGCCCCGACGCTTTTCACCAACGCAGCCGTATCGCCCAGTATGCGCACCGTCTTCAGCCGCGAAGTGCCCCCGGCCACCACCGAAACCGTCGACCCCGGCACGCCGACCGCCTTGGCCACCATCCGCTCCAGCGCCGCGTTGGCCGCCCCGTTCTCCGGTACGGCGCGCACCCGGGCCTTGAGATGGCTGCGTCCGTCGGCAGCCGTCTCGACACCTTCGATCCGGTCCAGCGCCGCCTTCGGCGTCAGCCGCACGTAAAGGTCGATGCCATCCCCGTGCAGGCGAAACGGCGCGCTCATCGACCGGACCAGCCCTCAGACGACCAGCGACAGCACGGTCGTGAGCAGGAACTGCCGGACGAAGAAGATGATCAAAAGCAGGATGATCGGCGAAATGTCGATGCCGCCGAGATCGGGCATGAAACGGCGGATCGGCCGCAGCGCCGGCTCGGTCAGCCGATACAGCATGTTGCCGATGGTGCCGACGAACTGGTTGCGCGAGTTGACGACGTTGAAGGCATAAAGCCAGGAAAAGATCGCCGAGGCGATGATGACCCACCAATAGAGGTCGAGCGCCATGACGATGGTTTGAATGAGGGCGATCATGCCGGTCTCCAAATTGTCGCCGACATGTAGCCATTGCTGGCGGAACCGGCAAGGCCCGCCGGCCCCGGCGCATCGACGCCATCGAGCCGTTTCGCCTTGACATCGAACGGCCGCGACCGATACAAGCCCATCCGCTGGAACGGGGCTGTAGCTCAGCTGGGAGAGCGCATCGTTCGCAATGATGAGGTCAGGGGTTCGATCCCCCTCAGCTCCACCAGCGGATTTAAAATCAAGGCTTTGGCAATGGGTTCTCGTTGGTGGGACAACGAAGTGAGACATTGCTATGCGCATTCCGGCCTATTTGTCCGTCTCCCGTCACCGTCTTTTCTATTTTTTCGATACCCCCTGGCGCGAAGGCTTGCCACTTGACTGAGTGATCAAGCGAGCACTGTTGGGAGCCTACCCCATTCGCCGATGGTGGTCCGTCATACTACTGGGCGTCGTTCTTGGTCTTATGTACGAAGTGCTCAACCGGCTCGTCGCTATTGTCCCGTTGTCAGATAGCCCGTGGCTGACCATTGTCCCGGCCTGCATTGCCGTTACTGCGCATTCCTACCTAGCCTACCTGCTGTACGGTTTCATTAGAATGGAATGGGTGCCGACCACTGAACCGAAGAGAAGCATTGCAATTGGCTGCATGTGCCTAGCCGGACCGGTGATAGTGATAGCTCCGGGCGCATTGCTGGCGATGTTCCGATCCAGAATCATCCTAGCGGCCATTTCCGTTTTCTAGGCCCGGCAAGAGGTGACAGCCCTGCCCTTCCTCACGGCCTTCCTAGACGGCCTGAACGCACAGCCGGGGAGTGGGTCAGTTTGAAATCTGAAGTACCGCTGGGGGACGGTGGTAGTCCTTTAGGATGCATTGCATTTGAATATTAGTTATGTCTAATTTTATCGTTTGGCGTGGCGCTGGAAGGCCGTGCCACGCTCCAAAGATGCGGCGTCCGTAGCAGTGTCAGGAGGAACGAAATGAAAACGATCCTTATCGTCACGACAGCGCTTGCATTCGCAGTCTCCGCTCCCGCGTTTGCGGACCCTAAAGGCAGTACGACGACAACCACCAGTGAGCAGGGACATAGCGGAAACCCACCCAACAACGATAATGGTACGACAACGACTACGACATCGACCGGACCGAGCGGGCAAATCAATAACGGCAAGACCGACTGCAATAATTGCTCAACGACGACCACGACGACCGGACCGGGGAATAGTAACTGATTACGACTATGTTGTGCGGGAAAACCGCGGGCATGCCGTGAAGACCGTCTGGCGAAGGGAGAGGGGTGCGGATGATTGTTGGGGAACCCGCCCCCTTTTATCGCTAGCCGTTGCGGCGGCGCCACCGGCATTTGCCGCAAAGAATGGCTTCGACAGCGACACGACAACCACCTCCGGGCAGGGGAATGGCGGAAAGACAAACGACAGCGCCAACCCTGACAACAATGGCCAGACGACAACCACGACCGACGAACCGTGCAAGAACAGGTAAGTGCCTCAGGGGGCGGAAATGCCCCCTGTTCATTGCCCACTGTCGAGGCAGTCGCTTCGAGAACGCCGACCCAAAGCACCATGGGGCCGCTGCCGTTCGTTCTGCATTACCCGCTGAATGCAGCTCCAGCCACGGCGCAGAGCCAATGGCCGTTCACCTGGACACCGCCGTAGTGTGCCTGCGTTGGCGCGCATAGGCCACGCAGGCGTCCACCGTGCTGACGCAGAGCGCATCGCGGGGTGCTGCAGCTCTGAAACATCCGAACGGAGCGGTCATGAATTTTCGCTGAATGGAGCCTTCAGGCTCCGTTCCGGGCCAACCTCCTACAAAAGGGCCGTTCAACCGCGGTCCCCTGCCGCATGAAGGAGAAGCCCCATGACCCGCACATCAATTGTCGCCGCAGCCTTGGCAGCCGTCGTCGGCTTTACCACCATCGCTCCCGCGATGGCCAATGACGTCAACATCGAGCAATATGGCTGGCGCAATTCCGCCGGCGGCGGCCAGCACGGCTATCGTAACCGCATACACGTCTATCAGGATGGCCGCTTCAACACCGCGATCGGCCAGCAATATGGTCATCGCAACCGGTCGGTGATCGGGCAGCAGGGCGTCAACAACTACGGCGCGACCTATCAATACGGCAGCCGAAACGCCGCAGGCATTGCCCAGTTCGGCTCGAACCACACCGCGATCCTGACGCAGGACGGCAATGGCAACATCGCCGCCGGCGTCCAGGTCGGCCACGGCTGCAACGCCGACGTCAGCCAGGGCGGCAGCGGCAATGTCGCCGCGTTCGTCCAGGACTGCCCCTGAACCATGGACGGCCGGCAACGGTGTTGCCGGCCACCATCCTGACATCGCGAGGAGATCATCCATGACCAGATTGGACAAGCGAACGGCAGCGGCGTCGGCCGCGCTGCTGGCCGTGATCGCCGCCGGCGCGACCGGGGCGACGGCCGGCAAGGATGGCTCGAATTCCGGGCCGCTGCGATGCGAGATACGAGATGCGATTGAAGGAGACGCCATTCTGCTGGAGCCCCTGGTTTATGCCGACAAGACCATCAGCGGCACCTACACGGTCAGCGTCTCCGGCGACGGCCCGTCCGGCTCCGCTAACATCCGGCAGGGCGGCACCTTCGAAGCCAGCCCCGGCAATCCCGCCTCGCTCGGCCGGATGAGCGTGGGGGCGAATGGCGCTGCCTACGACGTCAAGCTGAAAGTGATCGCAGGCAGCACGAGCGTCAGCTGCGCCAAGCAAGTGTCCGGCCCTACCTGAACGCCGGCTCCCGCGGTCCGCAGATCAAGCAAGGGCTCCGTGCAACCGGAGCCCTTCGGCGTTTCCAACAGGCCCTGGAGCATGTCTTGAACGGCTGCTGAACGATCCCTTCCGTCAAGGTTCAGCTTGGCTATGCGACTGTTCCTCATCAACGGTCGAACCCGCCAGGAGACGTAACATGAACCGCCAGATCACGAAGCTCGTCCAAGCCACCGCGCTCGCCGCGGCCATCGGCCTGCCTCTTGTTGTCGCTCCGGCAAAAGCGGGCGGTTCGATCGGGCTTTACTACTCGCCTCGGACGGCCCGCGATGCGCGGGCGCTGGATTTCGGCCTGCGAGCTTATTCGCTCTACAACGGGCTGCGCGGCGGCGCTCATATCAGGCAGCTCGGGCGGAACAACCGTGCCGGCATAGGTCAGGACGGTGCCGGCAATCGCGGCATAATTCGACAGGAAGGCAGCGGCCACTCCGCTACCTTGCGGCAGGACGGCAACGACAATTCCTATGGCATTTTCCAGTTCGGCAGAAACACCGACGCCAGCATCGCGCAGGCCGGCGACGGCCAAAGCGGAGCAGCCCTGCTGTTCGGCTGGTAGGCGAGAAGTCGCCTGGTTGCGGATACGTGGCCGGCTCTCCAGCCACGCATCCGTTGCCGATGATCGATTGCAGCCCGCGAGGACTCGCGAGCAGGCCCCCCGGCAAACGGAGGGCAGCCGTTAAAGCATGTCTCCCGAAAGTGGGACCGGTTTCGGGACAAAGACATGCGTAAAATCAAGACCTAAAGCGCATGGAGCGAATCTGAAAGATCGCGACGCGCTTTAGGCCTCGGCTGGCCTCAATCGTCCCAATCATCCCAATTGTCTTCATCCTGCGGATAGCTGGGAACGACTCTGATAACCGTCCGCGGACGCTGATAGCGCCAATAATACTCGTCCGGTACCTGCGGCTCGTAGGTGCGGTAGATTTGCCGGTAGTGGTGCTTGGGCTTCCAGTACTTGTGCTTCTTGTGCGACCGCACGCAGTAGCCGTCCTCGGTCAGGTACGCGCATGTCACGTGCGCTTCTTGAACCAAGCTGTTCCTATCCGGCGCAGCGATCATGGGCGCAGCCTGGACCGCAGCCATCGGTGCCAGCATGGTGCCGGCAAGGGCAAGAACAGACAATTTCATCGACCTCTCCTTCGTCTCGAGTCGGAGCCGGAAAAACCTCCGGATTGGGGACGATTTGGGGCGGCCGGTGATCACTTTGATTTTCCGCCGCACATATGAGCGTTAGATCATGTTTTCTATCGGCATGCTCAACGCTCGCCTTTAAAGCATGTCTCCCGAAAGTGGGACCGGTTTCGGGACAAAGACATGCGTAAATCAAAAACCTAAAGCGCACGGAGCGAATCTGAAAGATCGCGACGCGCTTTAGGACTGAAGTTTTCCGCGCCATCCCTGCGAAACTGACCGGCGTATGAGACCGCAGAACCATTCTTCGCGGGCTTCCAACGCTGACAAATATGGGCGCTCTCGCATGGCCCCGCCTGACCCCACTCACCTGGAAACCGCCGTCACCTTGTGATTGCGTTGGCGCGCATAGGCGACGCAGGCGTCGACCGTGCTGACGCAGAGCGCATCGATGCTGTTCGGCAAATTGTTGTCGCCGGCATAGGTGACTTCCGCGACATGGCCGCCGACCATGCGGATCTGCGTATTGCAGTAGCCTCCGGGCGAGACGTTGAGCGACCCTCCGACCGCCGGGATCGCGCCCACAGCCATGGTCGGGACCGCGATGTTGAGATTGCCGCGCTGCACGTTGCGCTGATAGGTCCAGATCTGGCCGGATGATCCCGCATCGGCCGTCGCGGTCGGAAAGCCGGCGCACATGCGGATGTCGGCCTCGCTGAGACCGACCATCTCTTTGCGGGCGGCAGCAGCGGTGACGTCCTCTTTCGCGACCCGCGAGGTATCGTCGGGAACGACACAGGAAGACAGGATGGAGATGCCTGTCGCGACAAGGACAAGTTTTCGAATGCGCAAAGATGTCATGCCGTCGGTCGGAGTTGCATGTCGTCCCACCTGCCCAGTTGGCTACCTAGGCAACCAGACGGCGCGGTCAACCCGCCTCACGAAACGCAGCCGCTTTCACGTCACCCGAAAGTAACTCGTCATCCCGGTCTTCTGGTGCTCGATGATGTGGCAGTGCAGCAGCCAGTCGCCGGGGTTGTCGGCGACGAAGCCCAGCTGAACCTTCTCGTCGGGCTGGATGAGATAGGTGTCGGAGACGAGCGGCTGGACTTGCCGCGTCGAGGACGACAGCACTTTGAAACTCATGCCGTGTAGGTGGATCGGGTGAGAGTGCGGCGTGAGATTTTCCATGTCGATGATGTAGCTCTTGCCGAGCTTGAGTTCGGCGAGCGGCGCGGTCGGGTTCGGCGTGTCTCCCGGCCACGGCACCTTGTTGATCGCCCAGAAACTGTAGCCGAGTGAGCCGCAGATGCTGTCGGCCGAACCGTTCTCCGCTGTGGCGCTGAGCGCCAGCGGAATGCGTTTGGCGCTTGCAAGATCCACCTCCGCCACCGGGTTGGCCTCCAAAGAGCCGAGATCGCGCAGATCCCGCTTGAGCGATTTCCCGACCGCACGCAGCGTCGCCAGAATCTTCGGCTTGGTGCCCCTGACGTCGCGCAGGCTAACGATCGCGCCTTCGTCGTCGGGCATGCGGACGGCAAGCTCCAGCCGCTGGCCGGGCCCGAGCTGCAAGGCGTCGGGCGCGAAGCGTTGCGGCACCGGATTGCCATCGAGCGCGATGACTGATGCTTCGGCGCCGTCGACGCGGAAGGCATAGATGCGGGTGACGTCGGTGATGGCGGCCCTGAGCCGCACCAGGCCGCCTGCCGGCGCGTCATATTGCGGCTGGTCGAGCCAGTTGGCCGTGCGCACCGTGCCGTAAGTGCCGGCTCTCGCAGCATCACGCGGCCGGAACGACTCGATGAACTGGCCGTCGTCGCCGAGGCGCCAATCGCGCAGATTGATCACCAGTTCGGAATCGAACACCGGATCGTTCGGGTTCTCCACCACAATCACGCCGGTCAGCCCGTGGCCCATTTGCTCGAGCGTGTTGCAGTGCGGGTGGTACCAGAAGGTGCCGGCGTCGGGCGGCGAAAACGCGTAGTCGAAATGATCGCCTTGATAGACATAGGGTTGCACCAGGAACGGCACGCCGTCCATCTTGTTCGGAACCCGGATGCCATGCCAGTGGATCGTGGTCGGGTCGTCGATGCCGTTGACGAGCCGCGCGGCAAAGGGCTCGCCCTTGCGCATCCTGACGACCGGCGGCATGCCGGCCGCACCATAGGTGAGCACGTTTTTGGTCGGGCCGGCCTCCGCCAGCTTCGCCTCGATGCTGACGGCCTTCAGGACAAGCGGCTCAGGCTTCGCCGCCGCGAGACCGGTCAATCTGCCGGCAGTCGAGGCACCGATGCCAGCGAGGCTGGCGGCCGCGGCGGCTTTGAGAAGATTGCGGCGCGTGAATATCGTCATATGGCTTTCCGGCGGGCAAGGTCCCGCTGCGTCCCAGGCTGAACCGTTCAGCCGCCTATCACCATCCGCGTCGCCGGCCTAGTCCCGCAGGCTGAAGACGAAGGGTGCCGTGCGGGTGACGCGCGCGCCGAGCTCCACCGGCGGGGTAGGCACGGTTGCGCCCTGCAGCGCGCCGAGCGCCGCGCGATCGAGGTCCGAGTCGCCGGAGGATCGCGCCAGCCGGGCGGAGACCACCCTGCCTGAGGCATCCACCGTGAAGGTGACGCTGGGGCTGCCTTCGGCTTTTCTCGAGCGCGCCGCGCTTGGATAGCGCGTGTGCCGCCTGATCCAGGCCGCCAGGCTGGTATTCCACCGCGACGGGCTGACGCTCGACCGCGGCGACGCGTCGGAGGATTGCGGCGCTGCGGCCTTCGTTCCCGCCTTGGCATCGATGCTGGCCGTCGTCACCGTCTTGGGGGGTGCCGGCTTTTCCTTCTTTGGCCGCTCCCTCGGCTTTTCGGCAGGCTTCTTTTCCGCTTTCTTCTTCGCCTCGACCGGCTTGTCCGCCTTGACGTCCGTGTCGACCGGTTTCGGCTGCGGCAGTGGAATGACGACGTCGGGAGCCACGGCCTCGACAGGGTCAGGCACGACCTCGTCCAGCGGCTGCTTTTCGCCCAGCGCTGCCACGGTCGGCTCTGCCGGCTCGGCCTCTTCCACTTTATCGGCCTCGACCGGCTGCTCGGTCACCGGCTCGGCCTTTTCCACGACCGGCGCCGGGTCGGCGACCGGCCTCACTTCGCTGACCGTCGGCGTCTCCTCTGCCGCATCGGGCGGATCCGGCGTGACGGCGTCGAGTGTCGCGACGTCTTCCGGCACCGCGGGTGCAATCACCATCGGCGCCATTTCGATCGCCAGAGCCGGCGGCGGGCCGCCGTCCGGCACTTCGGCGAAGCTGAGGTTCTGCACCGCATAGGCGACCGCGACATGCGCGGCGAGAATGATCGCGGCAGCACTCGTCCACAGGCCGGCTTCGCGGAGGCCGAAGCGCGGATGGGAGGACAAGGTGGCGATCATTCGCGTCATGGCGCCGGGCTGCCGCTTGTCGCCGGCGCGGGACTTCCGCCCGTGGCTGGAGCCGTGCCGCCAGCACCGGATGCCGTCTCCAATCCGACCAGCGCCACCTCGAGATAGCCTGCGGCGCGCAAAAGGTTCATCACCTCCATCAGTTCGCCATAGCCGATATTTCTGTCGGCGCGCAGGAAGATGCGCGTCTGCTTGTCGCCCTTGGTGCGGCTGTCGAGCACCGCGGCGAAGGCGGGACGCGGCGCGCTGTCATTGCCGATCGCCAGCGTGAGATCGCTTTTCAGCGTCAGAAACAGCGGCGTCTCGGGCCGTGGCGCCGGCGTCGCGGTCGATCCAGGCAGGTCGACATTGACGTCGACGGTCGCCAGCGGTGCCGCGACCATGAAGATGATCAAAAGCACCAGGATGACGTCGATGAACGGCGTGACGTTGATCTCGTGGCTTTCCTCGAGATCCTCGCCTGCCGTCTCACGGATCCGCGCCGCCATCGCCGTCTACTCCGCCGCCATTGCCGTTGCCGGCGGCACCGTGCGGAAATCGAGATCGCGGCTGACCAGCCGCTCGACGCCGGCGGAAGCGTCGGCGAGGATCTGTCGGTAGCCGGCTATCGAGCGTGCGAAGATGTTGTAGATGACGACCGCCGGAATGGCCGCGACCAGGCCCATGGCGGTGGCGAGCAGCGCTTCGGCAATGCCCGGCGCTACCACCGCCAGATTGGTGGTCTGCGCCTGCGAGATGCCGATGAATGCGTTCATGATGCCCCAGACGGTGCCGAACAGGCCGACGAACGGCGCCGTCGATCCGATGGTGGCGAGCAGGCCGGTGCCGCGCGACATGCGCCGTGCCGCCGCCGCCTCGATGCGCGAAAGCCTGGAGGTGACGCGCTCCTTCAGGCCGTCGCCCGAGGCATGGTCCAGCGCGCCGGCCGAAAGTGCTCGCTCTTCCTCCGCCGCCCGCACCAGCAGCGCGCCGGGTCCGTTGCCATGGCCGAGCGCGCGGCCGGCCTGCATCAGCGTCGCGGCATTGCCGATGGCAACGGCCGCACGGCGCGCCCTGAGCTTGCCGCCGAGGATCTCCAGCGACTTGGCGAGCCAGATCGTCCAGGTGACCAGCGAGGCGAAGGCAAGCCCGACCATGACGGCTTTGACGACGATGTCGGCCGCCATGAACATGCCCCGGGGCGAAAGGTCATGCGGCAGCGTGAGCGAAATGGCGGAAGGCTCTTCACCCCCGGCGTTGCTCGGAGCCGGCTGGGTATTCGGCCCGACCGGTGCCTGCACGGCTGCCGGCGGTGTCATGGGCTGTTGGGTGGGCGCCTGTGCGGCCGGCGCCGGCGTTGCCGGTTGCTCCTGCGCCAGCGCTATACTGGCTGAAAGAATAGGGCCAGCCGAAAGAATGGCGGACGCGGCCAGCGCCGCAAAAAAACTGTTCCGGGACAAGGTTCGTCCTCGCTTCTTCATTGCACGTAACCGATTGGCTGGCCGCTGACGGGATGCTTGAGCACGCCCATCTCGACGCCGAAAATGTCCTTGAGCACGTCGCCCCGCATGATCTCGTCCGGCGTGCCGCGCCTCAGCAGCCGTCCTTCCTTCAGCGCGATCAGCTCGTCGCAATAGCGCGCCGCCATGTTGGGGTCGTGCAGCACCACGACGACGCAAAGGCCGCGCTTGCGGCTGAGCTCGCGGACCAAACCGAGCACCTCGACCTGATGCGCGATGTCGAGCGCCGAGATCGGCTCGTCGAGCAGCATCACGCCGGCATTCTGCGCCACCAGCATGGCGAGCCAGGCGCGCTGCCGCTCGCCGCCGGAAAGCTCATCCACCAGCCGGTCGGCGAAAGCGCTCATGTCGGTTAGCGCCAGCGCCTCCTCGACATGGCTTTTGTCTTCCGGCCCGAACCGGCCGAGCGCGCCATGCCAGGGATAGCGCCCGAGCGCCGCCAGCTCGCGCACCGTGAGGCCGGTCGCCGCCGGCGTCGTCTGCGGAAGATAGGCGAGAGCCCGCGCCAGCTCGCGCGCGCCCCAGCCGGCGAGCGGGCGCTCGGCGAAGCGGATGTCGCCGGAGCTTGCCGGCTGCTGGCGCGCCAGAAGCTTGATTAGCGTCGACTTGCCGGAACCGTTATGGCCGATCAGCCCGTAGACACGCGTGCATTGCAGCTCGAGCGAGACAGGCCCGAGCAGCGTGCGCTCGCCGACGGCAAAGCGCACCGCCTCGACATGAAAGGCTGTCTGGATATCTGCTCCGGTCAACATCCGTCTCCCAACCGGCCGCTGCCTAGGGCTGTCGCCAGGGTGGCCAACGCCGGTTGACTAGAAAACATGAGGTAAATAGTCAACTATAAAGGTGACTTTACTGATCAACAAATCGCCGCGACCCCGATCGGGAGCCGCAGTGAGGTCTGGACGGTGATGCCGCCGCTGAGTCACGATGGGGCTGCAACCGAGGCAGCAGGCGATGATCAAGGCGACACCTTTCGACTTCCCCTATGACGGCCGGCTGGTGCCGCAAAACACCGCGCTGCTGGTGATCGACCTGCAGGAGGATTTTCTGTCGCCGACAGGCTACTTCGCCAGGAAAGGCTATGACCCCGCGCCGCTGAGGGCGATTCTGCCGGCCGTGAACCGGCTGATAAAGGGCGCTCGCGCCGCCGGCTTGACCGTCATTCACACCAGGCAAGGCTATCGCGCCGACATGGCCGACATGACGCCTTACGAGAAATGGCGCCGCAAGCGGGCGGGACTGGACGGCACCGACATATTGCTGCGCTCCAGCCCCGGTTTCCAGATCGTCGCCGACATCGAGGTGGCTGCGCAAGACATCGTCGTCGACAAGACCTGCAACGGCGCCTTCACCTATACCGACCTGGAGCTGGTACTGCGCGCGCGGGGTATAACGCATCTGCTTTTCACCGGCTGCACCACCGATGTCTGTGTGCACACCACCTTGCGCGAGGCCTGCGACCGCAATTTCCAATGCCTAACGATCGCGGACGCCTGCGCCAGCGGCGACCAAAAGGCGCACGACGCCGCCCTGCACATGGTGACCGTCGAGGACGGCGTCTTCGGCGCGCTGACGGTGACGGAGGCCGTCATCACCGCGCTGTCACGACTCGCGGGCGCGGCGAACTGACGATTGCGGGATCGCCCAAATCGGCGACCTCCGGCCAGCCGATATCCTTGCGGATATCCATCGGCAGCAAATAGAGTGTCCGCGCCGCCCGGTAGCGGGCATGGACGGCCGCGTATTCGGTCACCAGGCGGCTGATGGATGACAAGATCGACATTTTTCTCTCCCTTGGTTGATGCCGGCGCCAGAAGCATCGGCACCCACCAAGACGAATGACGGGGACCTTTCGGAACGGTGGGGAGGAATTTTTCCTGAAAATGACCGATGCATTGCCGATTGACAGGCGCTTGTTGGCCGCCAATCAATTTTTTTGCATGCACCGTTCCGTTCCCGACATCGCGTTCGTCTTGACGGTTGTGACGATTGCGGAAGCCACAACGGCCTCCGCCAGGACAAACGGAGCCAAGCCATGTCGACCGCAGTGACCTTGATCAACGTCTTCACCGCCAAGCCCGGCAAGCAGCAGGACCTCGCCGAGGTGCTTGCCGAAGGGACGCGGAACTTCTTCAGCAAGCAGCCGGGCTCGCTGGCCTCATCCGTGGTCGTCGGCGGCGACGGCAGCAAGGTGGTCAACATCTCGCAATGGCGCTCGGCCGAAGACATCGCCGCCTTCCGCGGCGACCCTCGCTTCGCCGAGTACATGAAGACGATCATGGAGCATGGAACCGGCGAGAGCGTGATGGGGCATACGAGCTATTCCCATACGGGCGGCGTGGAAGACTAGGAGGCCGCGTGACCGGTTCGCATGATCATCCCGTTGCAACGACCGAAGCCAGGCTTCGCGCCTTCGAGCGCGAAGCCGCAGGCCTGAGGGCCAAGCTGCACCGCTATTGCTCGCGCATGGTGGGATCGGTCATCGATGGCGAAGACATCGTCCAGGAAGCCCTGGCCAAAGGTTTCGTGGCGATCAGGAATGGCGACATGCCCGATAAGACCGAGCCTTGGCTGTTTCGCATCGCGCACAATTCAGCGCTTGATTTCCTGCGCAAGCGAAGCCGCTTCAAGGCGCATGAGAGTGACGTCGAGCTCGATACGATCGCAGACGAGGACTCGGCCTTCGATGCGCGTATCGCTGCCGAGGCGAGCCTTGCCGAGCTGATGCAGCTGCCGCCGGCGCAGCGATGCACCGTCGTGCTGAAGGATGTTCTCGGCCACAGCCTGGAAGAGATCGGCGAGATCCTCGAAACCACCGAGACCGCGATCAAGGGCGCGCTGCAGCGGGGCCGCGAAAACCTGCGCAAGCTGGCGGCAGCACCTCGGGCAGCAGCGCCGCGCCCGATGCTCAACCGGCAGGACATGCGGCGCCTCGGCGACTATGTCGCCGCCTTCAACGCCCGGGATTTCGATGCCTTGCGCGGCCTGCTTGCGGACGACGTGAAGCTGGAGCTGGTCAATCGGCTTCGCGCCGAAGGCAAGGAGTATGTCGGCAATTATTTTGGCCGCTATGCAGACGAGACGCATTGGCATTTCACGACCGGCACCATCGAAGGCCGGCCGGCCATCCTGGTCACCAGCCCGGACCGTCCGGACGGGCCGCCGCGCTACTTCATCCTCCTCGATTGGGAGAATGGCCGGATCGCCGGCATCCGCGATTTCCTCTTCGCCGACTATGTCATGGACGGCGTCGACTATGCCTCACAACCGCCGCCGGCCATCGATCCTCGATGAGACCGGCGGCCGCAGGTCTCGCCTCGATCCGCAGTCTCAGCGGACGTGCGCCCCGGTGAAAGAGCGCGACGCGAACGTTCCTGGCGACGGCGTGTCCGCCTCGCGCCGCGCCAGCGAATTCGCGATCAGCGTGACCGTCTCGCGCCCGATCCGGGCGATCTCGCCGGGACGGTCGATGCCGCCGATCATGAATTCCTCGATGCCGAGCGCGGCGTAGGGCAACAGCGAGAGCGCAAGCCGTGCCGGCGGTCCCGCGACCTCGACCGCCTTGTGGTCGAAGGTGCCCGACCAGCCCTCGGGACGAATACGGACGGGCAAAGCGAAGCGCAGCCTGCCGGCGCGGCCATGCTCGGCGGCGGCGCTGCGCACGCGCTGCATCAACTGCGCGACTTCGTCCGGCGTGCCGGCGGCCAATTCGAAGACATCGGCGTGCCGGCCAGCCACTTTCAACGCGGTGCCGGATTGCCCGCCAAGACGGATGGTGAGATCGGCGCCATGCGGACCCTTGCGCGGCACGAAACCGCCCTTGACGCTATAAAATGCGCCTTCGTGATCGAAAGGCTTGTCGTTGGACCAAAGGCGCTTCAACAGCACCAGATATTCGTCGATGCGCTGCCACACCACGCCGTGGCCGACGGGCCGCACCTCGGCATCGCTGTCCTCGAGCGGCTCGCTCAGCATCCTGAGCGACAAGCGGCCGCCGCCTCTGCGGTCGAGCGCCGCCAGCTGCCGCGCCGCCACCGTCGGCTCGATCACGCCGGCCCAGTGCGTCAGCACCACTTCCAATGACGCCGTGCGCTCGAGCGTCTGGTCGGCGATATCCATATTGGTGAGCAGGCCGGCTGGATCGTCGACCACCAGCTTGCGGAAACCGGCATCCTCGATCAGCGACAGCTTGGTCGCGGTCTCGGCAAAATCGTAGAAGAAGCTGCCATTGGCAGGCTTACCGGGAACATGCGTGAACTCGATCGGCATCGCCATCTCCTCCATCACGTTGGATTGCCCCGCTCTTGAAAACCCGCGAACAAGGCGCGCGACAGCGCCCTGGCGCGCGGCCAGTCATCTGCTCCGACTACTCAACTCAGATTTTCAGATACCGAGACTCAGGCCCGATGCGATTAGGGCCCATGCGATTAGGGCCCATGCGATTAGGGAATGAGACCCAGCACCACCGCGCCGGTGAACACGAATGCCAGCGCGAAGACGAGATAGGCAAAAGTGCCCCCATAGGCGGGCCTCCAGCTCTCACCGGCGGTCAGCCTTTGGCCCTTGCGGGCGGTCTGGGCGTTCTGGATATAGGACATATCGGCCTCCGTCTCGGCCATTAATCTATAAAGTTAGTAGACTTTGTCGATTGCTATTTTTTAGACGTTTTTGAAACAACATTCTCAGATTCCAGAAATTGGTGGTTTTTCTTACCCTCCCTCAGGGAGGATCCCGCCCGCCAGAGTGTGCGGCACTGGCCTTGGATTGAGCTGGAATCGGCCAATCGGAGCGGCCTCCTGAAGCCAAAAAGCCCTTGCCCGATAGAGCTTGGCCATCCCAGGCGGCCGGTCTAGCATCCCGGCTGGGCAGAAGAGACCCTCCAGAACAGAACGGAGAAAAGACATGGGTGGAAGGCTGGCGGGCAAGGTCGCCATCATTTCGGGCGGTGCGACGGGCATGGGCGGAGCGGCGTCCGAGCTGTTTGCCGCGGAAGGCGCCAAGGTGGCGATCATCGATCGCAACGACGAGGCGGCCGGCAAGACTGCAGCGGCGATCCGGGCGCGCGGCCATGTCGCCGAGCATTTCGTGGCCGACGTTTCGGACGAAACGCAGGTCGAAGCGGCGGCAAAGGCGGCCGCAGAGAAATTCGGGCCGGTCACCGTGCTGTTCAACCACGCCGGCACCATCGTCATCAAACCGTTCCTGGAGACGACCTTGCAGGAATGGGACTGGCTGCACGCCGTCAACGTGCGCTCGATGTTCCTGATGACGCGCGCCGTGCTCCCCGGCATGATCGCCGCCGGCGGCGGCTCGATCGTCTGCACCTCGTCGATCTCGGCGGTGGCGGCGACGCCGAACGAAGTGCTCTATGACACGACCAAGGGCGCCTGCCATATGTTCGCGCGCGCCATCGCGGTGGAGTTCCGCGACCGCAACATCCGCTGCAATGCCGTCTGCCCCGGCTTCATCCGCACGCCGCACGGCCTGCGCGAGGTCGCCGACCTCGGCAAGCTCGGCGTCGACGTTTCGGATGCCGCCATGGCCGCGCAGCAGGGCCGCATCGGCGAGCCGGAGGAAGTGGCGAAGGCGGCGCTGTTCCTCGCCAGCGACGAATCGAGCTTCGTCAACGGCGCGCATCTCTTCGTCGACAACGCCTTTACGGCGATCTGAGGCTTCCAAGGTCCAGGTTCGCCCAAGGACAGCTTGGCGCCCTTCCTCTACCCCGTCGATCGGGGGGAAGTGTCGAGCGCAGCTCGACGGAGTGGGGGTCGACCCTTGGCGCGGCATAGGAAGATTTTTACGCATCCGTCGGCGACGGTTGCAAGGTGGTTTCCCCACTCCGTCGCTGCTTCGCAGCGCCACCTCTCCCCCTCCGGAGGGAGAGGAAAGGGCACTACCGCTCCTCTCTCCGGAACGGCTTCAGCAACGCTGACGGCGCCACCGCATTGCGCGACATGAACGCCATGGCGACGATGGTGAAGATGAAGGGCAGCATCAGGAAGGCTTCGTAAGGAATGTGCCCGAGCCCGCTCGCCTGCATCCTGAGTTGCAGCGCGTCGACGAAGGCAAAGAGCAACGCAGCTCCCGCCGAGCGCCATGGATCCCAGCGGCCGAACACGACCAGCGCGATCGCCACCCAACCGCGCCCCGACACCACGCCGAAGGTGAAGGCGTTGAACTGCGCCATGGTGAGGAACGCGCCGGCGAGCCCCATCAGCGCGCCGCCGAGGATCACCGCCTGGAAGCGCGTGGCGATCACGCTGACGCCGGCGGAATCCGCCGCGCGCGGATTCTCGCCGACCATGCGCACTGAAAGCCCCCAGGGGGTGCGGTAGAGCACGAAGGCCGCGAGCGGGATGGCGATAACAGCCAGATAGACCAGCGTGAACTGGTTGAACACCGCTGGGCCGAGGATAGGAATGTCGGAAAGCAGCGGGATCGGCACCGGCTTGAAACCATCGATGCTCGGCGGCACGGACTGCTGGCCGAAGATCAGCCGGTAGAGGAAATAGGCAAGGCCGGATGAGAACAGCGTCACGCCGATGCCGCAGACATGCTGGCTGAGACCCAGCGCCACCGTGAACAGCGCATGCAGCGCACCCATCAGCGCGCCGGTAAGCACGGCCACCAGCACGCCCAGCCATAGGCTGCCGCTCAAGCTGGCAGCGGTGAAGCCGGCCATGGCCGAGAGCAGCATGATGCCTTCGATGCCGAGATTGAGCACGCCGGCGCGCTCGGAGAACATTTCGCCGAGCGTCGCGAAGGCTAGTGGCGTGGCGATGCGTATGATGGCGGCAAGGAAGCCGACCTGGAAAATCTGCTCGAACACCGCGCTCATGCGGAAGCCCCCACGCGGCGGATGCGGTAGGCGGTGAAGAGCAGCGCCACCAGCATGGCAAGCAGCGCCGTGCCCTGGATGACGTCGCTGAGGAAGGCCGGCACCCCCGTCGCCCGCGACATCGCCTCGGCGCCGGTCATGACGGCGGCAAGGAAGATCGCCGCCGGCACCACGCCGAGCGGGTTGAGCCGGGCGAGCATGGCGACGACGATGCCGGAATAGCCATAGCCCGGCGAGATGTCGCTCATCACCTGGAAATGCACGCCGCCGACTTCGCCGACGCCGGCGAGCCCGGCAAGCGCGCCGGAGAGCAGTGCCGTGGAAAGCAGCACGCGCTGCACGTTGATGCCGCCATAGCGCGCGGCTTCCTGGTTCTCGCCGGTGACGCGGATCCGGAAACCGAGCGTGGTGCGCGCGATCAGGAACCAGCAGAGCGGCGCCGCGATCAGCGCCACGACGACGCCGAGATGCAATCTTGTGCCCTCGAGCAGGACCGGGAAATTGGCCGAGTCCTCGATCGGCGGCGAGATCGGATAGCCGCTGAAGCTGTCCTTCCACGGCCCCTCGATCAGCGCCATCAGCGCATAATAGATGACCGAGTTGAGCAGCAGCGAGCTCACCACGTCATCGACCTTGAATTTGACCCGCAGCGTCGCCGGCACCAGCGCGACGAGAGCGCCCGCAGCCGCGCCCACAAGCGCCATCAACAGCATGGCGAGGGTGCCCGGCATCGGGATCGCGCCGACGAAGCAGCTCGCCACCGCGCCGGCGAGCAGCTGGCCCTCGGCGCCGATGTTCCAGAATTTTGCCCGGAAGGCGATCGCCACCGCGAGGCCGGTGAAGATCATCGGCGCGGCTCGCACCAGCGTCTCGGTGATGGCGTAGCTGTCGCCGAGCGAGGCCGACAGCATCACGCCGTAGGCCTCAATCACGCCGGCGCCGGCCGCCACGATGAGGCCGCTGCACAGCACCAGTGCAATGGCGATGGCCAATAGCGGCAAAGCAAGATTGAACCAGGCTGGCGTCGAGGTACGGACTTCGAGACGAAACATCAGGCGTGCCCCTCCGCGCCGTGATAGCTGGCCGGCAACCGCCGCGGGCTGGACGAGTACTTCCGCGAGCGTCCGCGCCGCCCCTCATCCGCCTGCCGGCACCTTCTCCCCGTATAGTGACGGGGAGAAGGGGGCTGGCCGCAACCTCGGCGACCTTTCTTGGAACGCTGGCTGTTGGCGAAACCGTCGATGAGAGCGTCCCTCTCCCCGTCCCTATACGGGGAGAGGATGCCGGCAGGCAGGTGAGGGGCGGCACCGACGTCGGAAAGGGGAAATCCCATGGTTTACGCCCTTCCCTCCGCGCCGGTCATCATCAGGCCGAGCCTCGCGACGGTGGCGTCCGCGCCCGAAAGCGTGCCGGCGATGCGGCCCTCATACATCACCGCGATGCGGTCGGAGAGCATCAGCAACTCCTCGAGGTCCTCGCCGATGACGATGATGCCGCAGCCCTTGGCACGCATGGCGAGGAATTTTTCGTGGATGAAGCGCGCGGCCCCGATGTCGAGGCCGCGCGTCGGTTGCGAGACGATCAGCACTTTTGGATCGAAAGCCAGCTCGCGCGCCAGAAGCGCCTTCTGCAGGTTGCCGCCGGACAGCGCGCCGGCACGCACCATCGGCCCCGGGCAGCGTATGTCGTAAGCCTTGATCTGGGCTTCGGCGAAGGCGCGGATCGCGGCCGGATCGAGCAGCCCCTTGCGGCTGAAGGCCTCGGTGCCGATGCGCGGCAGCACCATGGAGTCGGCCAAAGGCAGGTTGGTGACCAGCCCGGTGGTCATCCGGTCCTCGGGGATGCGGCCGAGGCCAAGCGCCTGCAGCGCCCGCGGCGAGAATTGCGCAACCGCTTTGCCGGCTATGGTCATCGTGCCGGCCTTGGGCGGCAGCATGCCGGAAATGACGTCGGCCAGCGCCCGCTGGCCGTTGCCGGAAACGCCGGCGATGCCCAGGATCTCGCCCGCCCGGACGAAAAGCGAGACGTCGAGCAGCGGTGTGCCGGCATGGCCGGAGGTGGAAATGCCGTCCAGCGTCAGCACGGCGACGCCGGGCGTCGAAGCCTTTCTTGTCGGCGGCACGATCTCGTGGCCGCACATCAGCTTCGCCATCTCGGCCGAGGTGGTGCTTGCCGGGTGGTCGACGCGGCCGGCGACCTTGCCGTGCCTGAGCACCAGGCAGCGATGGGTGAGCGCCCGGACCTCGTTGAGCTTGTGCGAGATGAAGATGATGCCGAGCCCTTGCGCCGCCATCGAGCGCAAGGCGGCGAAGAGGCCATCCACTTCGCTCGGCGCCAGCACCGCCGTCGGCTCGTCGAGGATCAGAAGCTTCGCGCCGCGAAACAGCGCCTTGATGATCTCCAGCCGCTGCTGCTCGCCGACCGACAGCGCCGACACCGGCAAGTTCGGATCGAGGCTCAAGCCATGCTGGCGGCCGATCTCCTTCAGCCGCGCCAACCCGCCGGCGCGGTCGATGCGGCCGACCTTGCCGGGAATGCCGATCAAAAGGTTCTCCAGCACCGTCAGCCGCGGCGCGAGATGAAAATGCTGGTGCACCATGCCGATGCCGGCGGCCAGCGCGTCGGCCGAGTTGTGGATGGCGACCGGCCTGCCCTCGACCAGGATTTCGCCGGCATCGGGCGCATAGGCGCCGAACAGCACGTTCATCAGCGTCGTCTTGCCGGCGCCGTTCTCGCCGAGCAGGCCGAGGATTTCGCCTGGCGCGACGCTGAGATCGACGGCCTCGTTCGCCTTGACGGCGCCGAAGGCCTTGGTGATGCCGCGCATTTCGATGAGGGGGCGGACAAGGGGGAACTCCTGGTTCCCCTCCCCCTTGAGGGGAGGGTGCCGAGCGAAGCGAGGCGGGAGGGGTCGCCTCAACCGCCTCGACCTATGACTGAACAAGAATGGAGCGCGTCGCGGGCGACCCCTCCCGGCCCTGCGGGCCACCCTCCCCTCGAGGGGGAGGGATAGACGGCGCTTAATCCGAAACCGGCGTGTTCTCGTCGACGTCGACGCGGAAATTGCCTTCCAGAATCTCCGCCTTCTTCTTCTCGACCAGCTCCTTGACCTCCGCCGGCAGCGTCTTGTCGAATTTGTGGTAGGGCGCCAGATACGAGCCGCCCTTGGCCATCCGCGAGAAGTCGCCATAGTCCTGCGCGGTGAAGACGCCGGCCTTGACCAGTTTGATCGCCTGCTCGACCGTCGGATACATGTCCCACACCGGGCCGGTGATGACCGTGTCGGGGCCGAGGCTCGACTGGTCGGACATGTTGGAGATGGCAAGAATCTTCTTCTCGACCGCCGCCTCGATGACGCCGAAGCGCTCGGCGTAGATGACGTCGACGCCGGCATCGATCTGCGCCACCGCCGCTTCCTTGGCTTTCGGCGGATCGAAGAAGGAGCCGATGAAGGCAACCTTCTTCTTGACGTTCGGGTTGACCTCCTTGGCGCCGGCAAAGAAGGCGTTGACCAGCCGGTTCACTTCCGGAATGCCCATCGCCGCGACCGCGCCGACCGTGCCCGACTTCGAGATCTTGCCGGCGATCATGCCGGAGAGATAGGCGGGCTCGTGGATCCAGTTGTCGAAGACGCCGAAATTGGGTTCGGCAGGACCGGCGCCGGAGCCGAACAGCCAGGCGGTCTTCGGGAACTGTTTTGCCGTGCGACGCGACTCGCGCTCGGCGGCGAAAGCGTCGCCCAGCACCAGCTGGTAGCCGCCCTGCGCATATTCGCGCATCACGCGGCTGAAATCGGCGGTCTGCACCTTTTCCGACCATTTGTATTCGATGCCGAGCTCTTTCTCGGCCTTCTGCAGGGCGACATGGATCTGGTTGTCCCACGGCTCCTCGATCGGCGTAGCGAAGATCGCCGCCACCTTCAGCTTCTTGTCCTTGGCGAAGGCCACGCCCGGCAGCGCCACCGCCGCGAGGCCCAGCGCGCCGAGTTCCAACACGTTGCGGCGCGACAGGCCGGCGCGCTGCGTTTTGCTATGATCTTTTTTCATTGAAGTTCCCCTCTGCTCGACGGCCGTGTCGAGCCGGCCGTTCAAAAAAATGTCAGACGCCAAGACTATGGAACGACGCCCCACTTTTGTCCACATGGTCAAATTTGGCATGTGGTTGCCGTATGGAAGCTGGGAACGTCGGCGGGACAGCACCCCCCTCTGGCCTGCCGGCCATCTCCCCCGCAAGGGGGGAAATCAGCCATCACGACGGCCTTCGCCAATCTCGGACGCCGCAAGAGGAGCGAGGCGCCAAAACTGCTGATCTCCCCCCTTGCGGGGGAGATGCCCGGCAGGGCAGAGGGGGGTGTGAAGGAACTCCGGCGCTCGTTCCAGATAGCTTTACTATCCCTCCCAGCGCCCCGTCTCGGCCAACCTCCTCAACACCGGCGCCGGCTCGAAGATGGCGCGGCCAGTGCTATGGTGCCAATGCTCCAGCCGCTCGACGATCCTGGCCGCGCCTTCGAGGCCACCCCAGAACATCGGTCCGCCCTTGCCGATCGGAAAACCGTAGCCGTTGACCCAGACGACGTCGATGTCGGACGCCCGCGCCGCGATGCCTTCCTCGAGGATCTTCGCGCCCTCGTTGACCAAGGGATAGAGCGTGCGCTCGATGATCTCACCAGCGCCGATCGCGCGTGGCGCGATACCCAACTCGGCCGCCTTGGCGCGGATCAGCGCGTCGACTTCGGGATCGGCCACCGGCTCGCGCGAGCCGCTCTCATAGCGATACCAGCCGCGGCCGGTCTTCTGGCCGAAGCGGCCCTGCTCGCACAGCGTATCGGCAATCACCGCCGTCTGGCCGCGCGCCTTGCGGTTGCGCCAGCCGATGTCGAGGCCGGCGAGGTCGCCCATCTGGAACGGTCCCATCGGCCAGCCGAAATCGCTGAACGCTTTGTCGACTTGGGCAGGTGTCGCGCCTTCCAGCAGCAGCGCTTCGTTTTCCGCACCTCGCGCGGACAGCATACGGTTGCCCACGAAACCATGGCAGACGCCGACGACGACTGCCACCTTGCCGATGCGCCGGGCGAGATCGGTCACCGTCGCCAGCGCGTCGGGCGCGGTCTTCCCGGCGCGCACGATCTCCAGCAGCTTCATGACATTGGCCGGCGAGAAGAAATGCATGCCGAGAACGTCCTGCGGCCGCGAGATCGAAGCGGCGATCGCGTCGACGTCGAGATAGGAGGTGTTGGTGGCAAGGATGGCGCCGGGTTTGGCGACGGCATCCAGCTTGCCGAACACTTCCTTCTTCACCGCCATGTCCTCGAACACGGCCTCGATGATCAGGTCGCAATCGGCGAGATCGCCATAGTCGGCGCTGCCCTTGAACAGACCCAGCCGCTGCTGTTTCGCCGCCTCGGTCAATGAGCCGCGGCTCACCGAGACCGCATAGTTCTTCTCGATCATCGCCAGGCCGCGCTGCAGCGCTTCCTCGCTCGTCTCCAGCAAGGTCACCGGAAAGCCGCCATTGGCGAAGGCCATGGCGATGCCGCCGCCCATCGTGCCGGCGCCGACGATGCCGACGCGTTCTATCCTGCGCTTCTGCAGGTCCTTGCCCGGCACCTTCGCCGCCTCGCGCTCGGCGAAGAACAGATGCCGCTGCGCCCGCGACTGGTCGCCCGAAACGAGTTTTGCGAAAAGCTGGCGCTCGGCGGCCAGTGCCTCGTCGAAGGGTAGCGTGATGGCATTGCGCACGGCATCGGCGCAGGCAAGCGGCGCTTCCAGTCCGCGCGTTTTTTTGGCGAGGTCGACCGCCTGGGCGTCGAAGGCGGCAAGAACGGTTTCGGCAAGTCGCTCGTTGCGATCCCGTACCGGAACGAACGGCCCGCCTCGATCGGCCATTTCGCTGGCGAAACGAACCGCGTTCGCCAACAGATCGCCGTCGAAGGTCTCGTCGACAAGACCCGCAGCCTTTGCTTCGCCGCCCGAAATCGGCGTTCCCGAAACGATCATGCCGAGCGCTTTTGCAGCACCCACCAGGCGCGGCAGGCGCACCGTGCCGCCGCCGCCCGGCAGCAGGCCGAGCTTCACCTCGGGCAGGCCGAGCTTGGCGCCCCGATCGGCGACGCGGAAATGGCAACCGAGCGCCAGCTCCAGTCCGCCGCCAAGCGCCGTTCCGTGGATGGCGGCGACCGTCGGCTTGGCGATGGTTTCCAGCAGGGCGATGATGGCGCGAAGCTCCGGCTGTTCGACCGGCTTGCCGAATTCGGTGATATCGGCGCCGGCGACGAAAGTCCGGCCGGCGCAGGCGATGACGATGGCCTTGGCGGCGGGATCGTCGCGCAGCGCGATAAGCGCCTCGTAAAGCGGCTTGCGGACATGAAAACTCAGCGCATTGACCGGCGGGTTGTCGATGGTGACCGCCGCCACGCCGTTCGCGTTTGCAACGCTGACGAAACTGGACAAGCGAAACCTCCCGAGACCGGCTGCGATCGCGGACGGGTTTACTAGGCCAGGCGGCGAATGGGAACCGGATGTTGCGCTGGCACAATGGTTGTCGGGGAGGCGCGACATCCTTTCGGTCGTCATCCTAGGGCGAAGCAAGGAGCGCAGCGACGCAGCGCAGACCCTAGGATCCATGCCGTTACGTCAGAGCGCCGCAGCGGTGCAGGTTTTGCTCGACACTTCGACGCAGGTGACTGGCGCCTCTTTTCAAGCGCTGCGTTCTTCGGCCGATGTCACGGCATGGATCCTCGGGTCAAGCCCGAGGATGACGAAGGCGCGGCACCTCACCGTACAGCCCTTTCCCCACCCGCCGCCGTTATCACCCCGACGATGATCAGCCCGGTCAGCACCAACCTCACCCCCGCGCTGACGCCGAAGGTGTTGAGCATGGTGAGCAGGAGCACCAGGAACAAGCCGGCGCCCCAGACGCCCGGCACATTGGCCTTGCCGCCGGCGACCGACGTGCCGCCGATGACGACGACCGCGATCGAGGCGAGCAGGTATTCGTTGCCGATATCGACATTGGCGCCGCGGAAATAGCCGGCAAGCAATGCGCCATCGATGCCGCCGAGCGCGCCGCACAGCGTGTAGGTGAGGAAACGGATGCGGCCGACATTGACGCCGGCGAGCCAGGCGGCGCGGATGTTTTGGCCGATCGCCAGCACCGAGCGGCCATAGATCATGCGCTGCAGCGCAAGCGCCGCTCCGATGGTGAAGACCACCGTCAGCATCGCCAGCACCGGAATGCCGAGGATTTGCCAATTGGTGAAATCGGCGAAGCCCGGCGGCGGCTTGATCTGCAGGCCGCGGCCATAGCTGATGTCGACCGACTGGATGATGAAGCTCGCCGAGAGCGTGGCGATGATCGGCGGGATGCGCAGCGCCCAGATCAGCAGGTAGTTGATGGCGCCGATCGCAGCACCGCAGGCGAGCGCGGCAAGCAGCCCGACGACAATCATGGAATCGCTGCCACCCATAACCTTCATCGCCACCGCGCTGGCGAGCCCGATATTGGCCGGCAGCGACAGGTCGACATTGCCGGGCCCGAGCGTGATGACGAACATCTGGCCGACGCCGACGATGACGGTGAAGACGGCCAGCGAAAGCGCCGCCGTGACCATGCCGCCGGCGCCGTAGCCGCCGGTAAAGGCAACCGTCGCCACCCACACCAAAAGGGCGCCGACGAACGACCAGAGCCAGGGTTTTTCGAGCAGCGTCCGCACAGAGACCATTTCTCACCTCTCCCTGCGGCTGATCAGCACCCGCGCCGCCAGCACGATGATCAGGATCGCGCCATTGGCGGCGACCTGCCAGTCGGGCGGGATGTGCATGAAGGTGAGCAACGGCGAGGCTGCCAACGCCAGCGTCAGCGCGCCGAGGACCGCGCCAATGGGCGACACGCGGCCGCCGACGAACTCACCGCCGCCGAGAATGACGCCGGCGATCGACAGCAGTGTGTAGCCGTTGCCGATATTGGCGTCGGCCGAGGTGGTGATGCCGATCAGCGCCATGCCGGAGAGCACGCCGAACAGGCCGGTCAGCGCGAACAGCGCGATCTTGGTGCGGAGCAGCGACCAGCCGGCGCGCCTGAGCGCCGCGGCATTGCCGCCTGAGCCGCGCAGGATGACGCCATAGGAGGTGCGCATCAGGCCGAAATGCACGACGGCCGCGATGAGCAGCGCGGCGAGGATCGGGAACGGGATGTAGGGCGGCTTGAAGGACATGACGGCCAGCAGCCAGTCCGGCGCCTTGCCGCCCGGCTTCGGCAGGATGAGGATCGCAAGTCCCTGCCAGACGAAGCTCATGCCGAGCGTCACCACGATCGACGGCAAGTTGCGCAGATGGATGAGCGCGCCGAGCAGCGCATAGACGCCGATCGAGCCGAGCAGCACCGCGATGCCGACGAGCGGCGCGTCCCGAAGCCATGTCGCGCTGACACAGCCGACGAAGCCGACGAAGGTGCCGATCGAAAGATCGAGCTCGTTGCCGGCGATGACGAACATCTGCGCGATCGTCGCCAGAGCGATCGGGATCGCCAGGTTGAGCATCAGGTTGAAGCCGAAATAGCTGATGGCGCGCGGGTTGAGCCAGGCAATGGCCATCAGCACCAGCGCCAGCGACAGCGCCGGCAACAGGCCGCGCAGCAGGCGCGCCCTGGCCGCATTGCCGCGCGGCGAGGATTTCGGGAGCGTGCCGGGAGCGATCACCGTCATCTCAGGCCGCATCGCCGAACGAGGACTGGATGATCTTTTCTTCCGTCAGCTCGTCGCGGCCGAGGTTGGCGACGATCCGGCCGTTCTTGAAGACATAGACATGGTCGCAATTGTCGAGCTCTTCGGTTTCGGTGGTGTACCAGAGGAAGGTGCGCCCCTTGGCGGCCTCCTCGCGCACGAGGCCGTAGACTTCGAGCTTGGTGCCGATGTCGACGCCGCGCATCGGGTCGTCCATCAGCACGATCTCGGCGTCCGAGCCGAGCGCGCGGGCAAACAGCGTCTTCTGCTGGTTGCCGCCCGACAGCGAATAGATGTTGTTGTTCATGTCCGGCGTGCGGATGCCGATCTTCTTCTTCCAGAACTCGGCCAACTCCGCCTCGCGCTGCGGCGAGATCAGCAGGCCGTTGCGCAGGCGTTGAAGCGAGCGGACGCCGATGTTCTGCGCGATCGACCATTGCGCGAAGATGCCGTCCGCCTGGCGGTCGCCGGCGACCAGCGCCACCGGCGCCGTCACCTCGACACCGGCTTTGGCACGGGACGCCGCGGCGAAGATCGCGAGCAGCAGGTCGGTCTGGCCATGCCCGGCGAGACCGGCGAGGCCGATGATCTCGCCCGCGCGGGCGACAAGCTCCTTGCCGTCCTGCTGCCGCGCCGGGCGCGCCCGCACCCTGAGCGCGCCGGCTTCGGCCTTCCGTGCCTCGGCGGCGGCCTTCTGGTGGCCCTCGGCGCCGCCCATCGCGGCGACCAGCTTGTCGCGGTCGAACGCGCTTGCGGCGTCGGCCGCGACCACCTTGCCGTCGCGCATCACCACGATGCGGTCGGCGTTCTGCAGCACTTCGCCCAGCACATGCGAGATCAGGATGCAGCTGCCGCCCGCTTCGACGAAGCGGCGCACGAAGGCGAGCAACTGGCCCGCCGTATGCGCGTCGAGCGACGAGGTCGGCTCGTCGAGGATGACCAGGTGCAGTGGTTCGCGCGTCAGGGTGAAGGCGCGCGCCACCTCCACCATCTGCCGCCTGCCGATCGAGAGGTCGCCGGCAATGTCGTCGGCCGAGATGCCGTGGTCTGGAAAGATCTCGTCGAGCTTGGCCTGAATAAGGTCAGCGGCCTTGCGTCGCCAGCCGAGACCGCTGAGCGAGGGATGGTTGATGCGCGTGTTTTCGGCGACGCTTAGGTTGGGGCAGAGCGACAACTCCTGGAACACGCAGCGTATGCCGAGCTCGAGCGCGCGCGCCACGGAATAGCTGGCTTCGGCATTGCCGCGCACCGCGATCTGCCCGCCGTCGGGGCGCAGCGTGCCCGCCACCATATGCATGAGCGTCGACTTGCCGGCGCCGTTGTGCCCGACCAGCCCGACGCATTCGCCGGCACCGACATGGAAGTCGACGCCGTTGAGCGCGCGGACGGCGCCGAAATGCTTTTCGGCGCCGTCCAGCTTGACGATATCTGCAATAGCCTGAAGCATCCTCAACTTTTATCCGGTTGGCGATGCGGCTGGCAAATTTCGAGCCGCTATTGCTTGATGTTCGCCTTGATGGCCGCGACGGCTTCTTCCTGCGTGTATTCGTGGGTGGCGACGCCGCCCTCCTTGATCTTCGGCAACGCGGCCTCGAAATCATCTTGCGTGAAGGCGAGATAGGGCACCAGGAGATCGTGCGGGATGTCCTTGCGGCCGTCGAGCACCTGCTGCGCCACCCAGAAGGCGAGCGTCGACACGCCGGGCGCGATCGAGGCCGACCAGGTCGTGTAACCGTCCTTCTCCTTCTGCTCCTTCCACCACTTCAGCTCGTCCTGGCGGTTGCCCATGATGATGGTCGGGCGCGGCTTGCCGGCGGCGGCGAAGGCTTGCGCGGCGCCATAGCCGTCGCCGCCCTGGTCGACGATGCCGACGACGTCGGGGAGCGACGGCAGGATGGTCGCCACCGCCTTCTGCGCCGTCGTCTGGTCCCAGTCGCCGGTTACCGAGCCGACGATCTTGAACTCGGGATGGGCGGCGACGCCTTCGAGGATGCCGGCATGGATGGCATCGTCGATCGAGGTGCCGGCAAGCCCGCGGATCTCCAGCAGATTGCCGCCCTTCGGCTGGAACTTGGCCATCTGCTCGACTTCCTGCTTGCCCATGTCCTTGAAGTCGACGACGACGCGGTAGGCGCAAGGCTCGGTGACGATGCCGTCGAAGGAGACGACGACGATGTTGGCGTCGCAGGCCTGCTTGATGGCGCCGTTCAACGCATCCGGCGAGGCGGCGTTGATGACGATGGCATCATAGCCCTGCAGGATCAGGTTCTGCACCTGCGCGGCCTGGGTCGGCACTTCCTTGTCCGCCGTGGTGAAGACATCGGCGGCTCCGACCACTTTGTCGTCGACCGCCTTCTTGGTGACGATGCCGTAGCTGTCGAGCATCGCCTGGCGCCACGAATTGCCGGCGTAATTGTTGGAGAAGGCGATCTTCTTGCCGCTCGTGTCGGCAAGCGCCGTGCCCGAGGCGAGCATGGCTGCAAGGGCGCTCAAGACCAGTAGTTTTTTCATGTCATATCCTCCCAGATGTGTTGACTGCTGCACTTCCATCGGCCTTCCGGGCCGGTTCACTCCAATCCGATCCGAGCGTCGCCGCTCAAAACAGCCTCAGTCCCGGCACCCGCACCCTCAGCCGGTACAGCGACGTCGACGCGGCGATGTAGAGGCTCCTCAGGTCCTCGTCGCCGAAGGTGAAATTGGCACAATCTTCCGGCGTCGCGATGACGCCGAGAAGATCGCCCGAGGCATCGAAGACGTGTATGCCGCCCGGGCCGGTGCAATAGAGGTTTCCCCGGCTGTCGATCTTCATCCCGTCGGGCGCCCCGAGCCCGTCGCCTTCCGTCACCGCCCAAACCGCACCGCCATTGAGATCGCCGTTCGCTTCCACGCCGAATACCCTGATGTGGCCGCGCTCGGTATCGTTGACGAAGAGCCTCGATTCATCGAGCGAGAAACAAAGCCCGTTGGGCTGCACGAAATCGTCGGCGAGCAAGGTCAGCCGCGCGCCGTTGCCGTCTATTCGGTAGACGCCCTGGAACGGCAACTCCTGCGGTCGCGGCACGCCGTAGAACTCCGCCCGGCCGTAAGTCGGATCGGTGAAGTAGATCGAGCCCCCGGTGGCCACCACGATGTCGTTCGGACTGTTGAGCTGCTTGCCCTCGTGATGCGTGGCCAGAACCGTTGTCGTGCCGTTCGGCTCGGCGCGCGTGACGCGGCTGGTGGCGTGCTCGCAGGTCACCAGCCGCCCCTGCCGGTCGAGCGTGTTGCCGTTGGCCTTATGGCTGGGCGCGCGGAACAGCTCGATCTCGCCCGAAGCGCCGAGCCGGTACATGCGGCTTTGTGGAATGTCGGAAAAGACCAGCCATTTCTCATAAGGATGCCACACCGGCCCTTCGATGAAGCCGTAGCCAGTGGCAAGCCGCTCCATCGCCGCATTGCCGACGACGTCGCCAAAGCCGGAATGACGGGCGCGCGCCGGGATCGACATTACGAGCCCTTCGGCTCGCGAACCGGCTTGCCGGCGACGAACCAGTCGCTGCCCGGCACGTCCTCAATCACCACCCAGATCGCTTCCATGGGCAGCTCGGCCACTTCGCTGATCGCTTCGGTGACGCGGCGCGAGATCTCGTTCTTGCGCTTTTGCGAATGGCCTTCGAGTATCCGTATGCTGACGAACGGCATGGCGCTTCCCGATATTCTTGTTCTTGTCGGACAAAACGTAGTCGGGATGCGAGCCGTGCGATACGGGTCTAAGCGCAGCGCCGACTGTGGTTTCGCACAGTCGGCGGAAGCCGAAGGCTACTGGTCCTGCGGCGGCGTCGCCTGCGCGAGCCAGGCGTCGAGCTGTTCCTGCTCGCGCCGCAGCGCGTCGACGTTGATCAGGCCGCGCGCCATGGCGAGGTAGATCGCGCGGGTGCGCGAATTGAAGACCGACGCCTCGCCGGCGCCCTCTTCCGGCGGCACGATTCCCAGCTTGTCGTAGACATGCTTGATGCGGCTCTGCGCGCCGCGGATCGACAGGCCGCGGCGCGCCGCGATCGCCCTGTCGGTCAGCCCGAGCGCGATGTCGATCAGGCTTTCATACTCGCCATCGGTGATGCCCTCGAACCGGTCCTGGACGCGGTGCTGGATGCCGCGGATCTCGCGGTCGATGATGCAATGCCCCTCGCGGAACACGCCGCGCAGCGCCGAACGCATGCCTTCTTCCGTCGCCGACTTCAGCACATAGCCGTAGACCGAGCCCGGCGGCACGATGCGCGCCACGCCTCGCACATAGGCCTCGTCGGCGAAGTTCGACCAGAACAGGATATGCGTGCCGGCGCGCCGGCTCCAGATGGCGCGGGCCACCTCGATGCCTGTCGCCTTTGGCAGCTGCAGGTCGAGCACGACATGCGGCGGCTGCCGCTCGGCCGCCAGGTTGATGGCGTCCTCGCCGTCGCCGGCTTCGATCACCTCGACGTCGCCGGGCCACAATTGTTCGACGGTGCGCCGCGCGAAGCTGCGGTGCAGGCCGTCGTTTTCCGCGATCATCACCAACATCAGAACGCCTCCGCCACCGGCTGGCTTTCCGCCGCCGCAGTGCTGCGTGCCGAACCCTTGCCCTCTTCGGGCTCGCGGTCGATCTCGATGACGACCCGCGTACCGCCCTTGCGGCTGGCCGGCTCGAAACGCAGCCGCGCCCCGACAAGGGCGGCCCGCGTGTGCATGTGGCCGATGCCGCCTTGGGCGGCAGGGTCGACCGCGCCGCAGCCATGCCCGTCATCGGTGACGGTCACGCTGAACGTGGTTGCCGTCGAAGCCAATTGCACCTCGATGCGGCTCGGTCCGGCATGGCGCACAGCGTTGTTGATGGCTTCCTGCACGATCCGGTAGAGGGCCGTCCGCAGCGTTTCCGACAGGCCGTCGGCGCTGCCGTCGCTGGTGTCGGCGATGCGCACCGCGATCGGCGGTTTGGCCCTGGCGACGCTGCGGTTGAGATGCGCCTCGACGGCATCGCGCAGGCCGAACAGTTCCAAGACGCTCGGCCGCATGTCGTCGACGATGTGGCGAAGCTCCGCCAGGCAGCCCGCCACCTCCTGCTCGAGATCGGCAAGCTGCGCCGTACGCGCCACGCCGCGGCTGCGGAAGGCCGAGACCTGGCGCGCGATGCGGGCGAGGTCGGCGAGCGTCTGGTCGTGCAGGTCCATCGCCATCCGGCGGCGTTCGCGCTCCATGCCGGCGGTCAGCTGCGAGGCGCCGACCCTGAGCAGCTCCGCCCGGTTGCGCGCCTCGCTTTCAGCGAGCATGGCGCGGCGCGCTTCCTCGGTCTGGATCAGCGCGAAGATATAGGGCGCGATGAGATCGGCGCATTGCTGGGCGACGTCGACGTCAGCCTGCGTGTAGCAGCCGGCCTCGTGCCGGCTGATGTTGAGCGCGCCGACGACGGTGCCGCGTGCCCGCAGCGGCACGATGATGCGGCTGCGCAGCTTGGCGACGAAGATCGGCCCGTCGAAGGCGCCTTCGAAATGGAAGCGATCGTCGACGAGCGCATTGTCGGTCAGGAGATAAGGCGTCTCACCCCGCAGCACGCGGCGGATCGGGCTGCCCTCGACCGGGTGCTGCGCAAGCTCGCTCCAGCTGGTGTGGAAACCGGCCTCGTAGCAGGCATGCATCCGCCCATCGAGCGACAGCACCGCCAGGTCGATATGGTCGTGCGGGATGAGCGTGCCGATTTCGATCGCCGTCGCCCGGAACGCCGAGCCCGGATCGATATGCCCGGCCAAAGCCCGCGAAATCGCGAGCAGCCGGTCGATCAGCTGGGGAGATACCTCCGACATGTCTCCTCCCTTGCCGCCCTCATGAATGCCGCGGAAAGACGCGCCGTGCCCATATGGCGCGGCTGCAAGCCTTGTTTCCCGCATTCCTCCCTGCTTGCAAAATAGTGAGCGCTTGACGGTGCCGCTGTCAACGACGGCTCACGCGACGGCGGGGGGCGATCAACTTCAGGTGCGACGATTGAAAAGCCGCCGGCTCCTGGTCTAGGAACGGCGGCAGGAGGCCAATTGATGGCAGTGACGCCGACCGTTGCTAAAGGCGCCCCGGGAATTCCCGCGCGCTGGACGTCAAGCGCCAAGAGCGGCGTCGGCACCGCGCTTTCGGCGAAAAGCCCGCTCTGGTTCACCATCAGTCACGGCATACTGAATGAGATCTATTATCCGCGCCTCGACAGCGCCTGCACGCGCGACATGGGGCTGATCGTCATCGGTCCCGGCGGTTCCTTCTCGGAAGAAAAGCGCGATGCCGCCCACGTGATCGAGCCGTTCGAGGACGGCGTGCCCGCCTACCGCCTGGCCAACACGGCGGCCGACGGTTCCTACCGGATGGAAAAGCGCATCATTACGGACCCGAAACACCCCGTCCTGCTGCAGGAAATCACGTTCGCCGGCCTCAAAGGCTCAATCGCGGACTACCGCGTCTACGCGCTGCTCGCGCCGCATCTGGTCAATGCCGGCACGGGCAACACGGCCTGGGTCGGCGAGCACAAGGGACATCGCGTGCTGTTTGCATCAGGTCGCGGCGTCTCGGTCGCGCTGGCCTGCTCTCTGCCCTGGGGCGCCTGCTCGGCCGGCTATGTCGGCGTCTCCGACGGCTGGCAGCAGCTCCGGAATGGCGGTGCGCTCGATCCCGTTAGCCAGCGTGCGGAGGATGGCAATGTGGCGCTGACCGGCGAGATCGGCTTCTCGGCGGGCAAGGGCACGGCCCTGCTGGCGCTCGGCTTCGGCGCCTGGCCGGAAGAGGCGGCGGAGATCGCGCTGGCCAGTCTCCACCAGGGTTTTGAGGCGGCCGCTGAAACCTATGTCGCGAACTGGCGGAAATTCCAGGCCGGCCTGGAAAAGCTCGACCGTCATGCCGCCTCTGGGCTGAACACCTACCGCATCAGCACGGCGGTTCTTGCCTCGCATCTATCGACCGCCAGGCCTGGAGCCGCCGTCGCCAGTCTCTCGATCCCCTGGGGCTTCAACAAGGGCGACGACGATCTCGGTGGCTACCATTTGGTCTGGCCGCGCGACCTGGTGGAGACGGCGGGCGGCTTCCTCGCCGCCGGCGACGCCAGGCAGGCGCTTGAGATCCTCACCTATCTGCGTTCGATCCAGCAGCCGGACGGTCATTGGCCGCAAAATTGCTGGTCGAGCGGAACGCCCTATTGGCAAGGCATCCAGATGGATGAATGCGCCTTTCCGCTGCTGCTCGCCGATGCGCTCCGCCGCGCCGGTCATCTGCCGCGCGCCAAGCTCGACGATTTCTTAGCCATGATCGAGAGCGCGGCCTCCTATGTCGTGCGCAACGGCCCCGTCACCGGCGAGGACCGCTGGGAAGAGGACGCCGGCTACAGCCCGTTTACGTTGGCGGTCGAGATCGCGGCGCTGCTTGCGGCGGCCGACATGCTGGATGCCTGCGGCAAAAATGAGCCGGCAAAATATTTGCGCGAGACCGCCGATTGCTGGAATGCAGAGATAGAGCGCTGGACCTATGTCACTGGCACCGAGCTCTGCGCCAGGGAAAGCATCGAAGGCTATTATGTCCGCATTGCGCCGCCCGACGGTGCCGGCGCCGCTTCGCCGAAGGACGGCTTCGTGCCGATCAAGAACCGCCCGCCGGCCGACACCGATAAGCCAGCCGAAGCGATCGTCAGCCCCGATGCGCTGGCGCTGGTCCGCTTTGGTCTGAGGCCGGCGGACGATCCGCGCATCCTGAACACGATCAAAGCCATCGATGCTGAGCTTCGATGTGAGTTGCCGCAAGGGCCGGTCTGGTATCGCTATAGTGGCGACGGCTATGGCGAACATGAAGACGGTTCGCCTTTCGACGGCACCGGCAAAGGTCGCGCGTGGCCGCTGCTTACTGGCGAACGCGCCCATTACGAACTGGCGGCGGGACGGCCCGACAAAGCGGCCGAACTGCTGGAAACCTTCGAGCGCTCCGCCGGTGTGGGCGGCCTTCTGCCGGAGCAGCTCTGGGACAGACCCGACATACCGGAGCGCGAATTGCGGCTCGGCGCGCCGTCGGGCAGCGCTATGCCGCTGGTCTGGGCGCATGCCGAGCATATCAAGCTCCTGCGCTCGCTGCGCGATCGCAAGGTCTTCGACATGCCGCCGCAGGGCGTCGAACGCTACATCAAGCGAAAGACCGTCTCGCCCTTCCGGCTATGGCGCTTCAACAACAAGATCCGCTCCATTCCCGCCGGCAAGGTCCTGCGCGTGGAACTATCCGCGCGCGGTGTGGTTCACTGGAGCAGCGACAAATGGCTGACGGTGCAGGATGACAAGACGGCCGAGAACGCGTTCGGCGTCCATCTGGTCGACCTGGCCGTTACCAGCCTGCCGCCGGGATCGACGATCGTCTTCACTTTTTTCTGGCCCGAAGCCAGCCGTTGGGAGAATGTCGACTTCACCATCGGCATCGACCCTTCGGATAGCCAGTAAGATTTCTTCTTCCTCAAGCAATCGGGATGACACCATGCAGATCGGAATGATGGGACTGGGCAGGATGGGCGCCAACATGGTGCGGCGCCTGATGCGCGACGGCCATGAATGCGTCGTCTACGACATCAATTCGGCAAGCGTCGCCGGCATGGTCAAGGACGGCGCCATTGGCGCCGCCTCGCTGGAAGAATTCGTCGCCAAGCTCGCCAAGCCGCGCTGCGCCTGGCTGATGCTGCCGGCGGCGATCACCGGCAGGATCGTCGACCAGGTGGCAGCGTTGATGGAGCCTGGCGACATCATCATCGACGGCGGCAATTCCTACTACCACGATGCCGTCGACCAGGCCGCGAAGCTGGCAACCAAGGGCATCAACTTTGTCGATGTCGGCACCAGCGGTGGCGTCTGGGGTCTCGAGCGCGGCTACTGCCTGATGATCGGCGGCCCCGATGAAGCCGTGCAGCATCTCGATTCGGTCTTCGCCACGCTGGCGCCCGGCGCCGACCCAGGCTCCAACCCGCCGAAGGACGCCGGAACCGCGGCCTTTGGCTATCTGCATTGCGGGCCGAGCGGCGCCGGCCATTTCGTCAAGATGGTGCATAACGGCATCGAATACGGCGTCATGGCCGCTTATGCCGAGGGCATCAACATCCTGAAATCGGCCAATGTCGGCAAGCGCGGCCGCACGGCGGATGCCGAGACCAGTCCGCTCGAAAATCCGCAATATTACCAATTCGATATCGACCTCGCCCAAGTGGCCGAGGTCTGGCGGCACGGCAGCGTCATCGGCTCCTGGCTGCTCGACCTCACCGCCGGCGCGCTGAAGAACGACCCCGCGCTCACGCAATTCGGCGGCCGGGTGTCGGACTCGGGCGAAGGCCGCTGGACGCTGAAGGCGGCGATCGATACCGGCGTTCCGGCGCCGGTGCTGTCCTCGGCGCTGTTCGACCGCTTCTCCTCGCAAGGCGAATCCGCCTTCGCCGACAAGCTTCTGTCCGCCATGCGCTATGCCTTCGGCGGCCATGTCGAGAAGCCGAAGACCGGCGCCTGAGGGGAGAGACGGCATGAGCCAGGAGAGGTCCGACACGCTGGTGCTTTTCGGAGCGACCGGCGATCTTGCGCATAAGAAGATATTTCCGGCGCTGTATCATATGGTCGCCAAGGGGACGTTGGCCGAGCCGGTGATCGGCGTCGCCTTCGAGCCTTGGGATCCTGGCAAGCTGGTGGACCGGGCTCGCGACGGCATCGTCAATGCGCTGGGCAAAGTCGACGACAAGGTGTTCGCCAAGCTCGCCTCGCTGCTGCGCTATGTCAGCGGCGACTACCGCGACAGCGCCACCTTCGAGAAGCTGAAGACGGCGCTCGGCGCCGCGCAGCGGCCATTGCACTATATGGCAGTCCCCCCGACCATGTTCGAAACCGTCGTGCAAGGGTTGGAGCAGTCCGGCACCGCGCGCGGCGCGCGGCTCATGGTGGAAAAGCCTTTCGGCCACGACCTCCAGTCCGCGCGCTGGCTGAACCGGGTGCTGCATCTGGTGTTCGACGAACAGTCGATCTTCCGCATCGACCATTATCTCGGCAAGGAAGCGATCCAGAACCTGCTCTATTTCCGCTTCGCCAACGCTTTCCTCGAACCGATCTGGAACCGCAACTTCGTCGAGAGCGTGCAGATCACCATGGCCGAGGATTTCGGCATCGAGGGCCGCGGCCGCTTCTATGACGACGTCGGCTGCATCCGCGACGTCATCGAGAACCATCTGCTCAACATTCTATTGCTTTTAGCCATGGAGCCGCCGGTCGGGCGCTCGGCCGACGACCTGATCGACGAGAAGGTGCAGGTGCTCCGCGCCATCCGCACGCTTGCCAAGGACGATGTCGTGCGCGGCCAGTTCGACGGCTATCTGGCGGAGCCGGGCGTCAAGCCCAACTCGCCGGTCGAGACCTTCGCCGCAGTGCGGTTCTTCGTCGACACCTGGCGCTGGCGGGACGTGCCCTTCTTCATCCGCGCCGGCAAGAACATGCCGGTGCACGCCACCGAAGTGATCGTGCGGCTGAAGCGGCCGCCGCTCGACGTCTTCGACCCGATCAAGCCGGGCGACGCCAACTATGTCCGCTTCCGCATCGATCCGCAGGTGGCGATCTCGATCGGCGCGCAGCGCAAGGTCGCCGGCGACGACATGATCGGCGAGCAGGTGGAACTCACCGCGCTCGACGACACCAAAGGCGACATGCCGCCCTATGAGAGGCTGATCGGCGATGCGATGAACGGCAACGGCCAGCTCTTCACCCGCCAGGATGCGGCCGAGCTGGCCTGGCGCATCGTCGGGCCGGTGCTTGGCGACACCACGCCGCCGCAGATCTATGCGCCGAAGACCTGGGGGCCGGCCGATGCCATGAACGGCTTCGGCCCGCCCAATGGCTGGATCAACCCGACGAAATAGTTTCGGAGGCAACGAAATGGCGAAGGCGGCAAAACCGGCTGCGGCGAAAGGCGATCAGGTCGTGCTCACGATCGATGTCGGCGGCTCGCATGTGAAGATCCTCACCAGCGCCGGCGGCGAGATGCGCCGCGCCGAATCCGGACCGGGCCTGACGCCGCAGCGGGTGGTTGCTTCGGTGAACAAACTCGCCGAGGGCCTGAGCTACGACGTCATCTCGATGGGTTATCCCGGTCCGGTGCGGGACAACAAGCCTTCACTCGATCCCTTCAATCTCGGCAAGGGTTGGAAGGGCTATGATTTCAGCGCCGCTTTCGGCAAGCCGGTGAAACTCGTCAACGACGCGCTCATGCAGGCGATCGGCAGCTACGAGGGCGGCCGCATGCTTTTTCTCGGCCTGGGCACCGGCCTGGGCGCCGCGATGATCCTCGACAATGTCGGGCAACCGATGGAGCTTGCCCACCTTCCCTACCGGAAAGGCTTGAGCTTCGAGGACTATGTCGGCGAGCGTGGCCTGGAAAAGCACGGGAAGAAAAAATGGCGCAAATACGTTTTCGACGTCGTCAACAGGCTTCGCGCCGCCTTGCAGCCCGATTATGTGGTCATCGGCGGCGGCAATGTCGACAAGCTCGATGAATTGCCCGAGAAATCCAGGCGTGGCGACAACACTCGCGCCTTCGAAGGTGGATTTCGACTGTGGCGCGACAAGGCGCTGGTCGTCTGATATTGTTACATTTCAGTATAGTTGTTCAAAATAACGTGTACCCGCGCGACTGATCGTTGCGCCCTGCACATTTGCCGACTAGGAATTCGCCGGCCTGCCGCGCCATGCGTCTTCCCCGGCGCACGAAGGACGCGGCAGCTGCTCTCACATCCCCATTTTCGCGGCCATGCGGCATAGAGGAGGAATTACGTGGACGAGGACACCAACACAGCCAAGGAAGAAGTCGACCTGCTCGAGCTCACCGCTCACATCGTGTCGGCCTATGTCGCCAAGAACCGGCTGCCCGCTTCGGACCTGGGCGGGCTCATCGCCAGCGTCGCCTCTTCGATCGGCGGGCTCAGCCAGCCGCTGGTGCCGCCTGCACCCCCGCCCGTCCCCGCCGTCAACCCCCGCCGCTCGGTGACGCCGGACTACATCATCTGCCTTGAGGACGGGAAGAAGTTCAAATCGCTGAAGCGCCATATCGGCGTGCATTTCGGGCTGTCGCCTGAGGCCTACCGCACCAAATGGGGCCTCCCCGTGGACTACCCGATGGTCGCGCCCAACTATGCGGCTTCGCGTTCGCAATTGGCCAAGTCGATCGGCCTCGGCCGCAAGGCGGAAGCCGAACCGGTCAAGAGGGGCAGGAAGGCCAAGGCCTCCGCCTGAAGCGTCACCTGCCTGCACCAACGGTTCAAGAAGCCTGCCGGCGATTCCGCCTTGGCAGGCTTCCTGCTTTTGTGGCTTGGATACCCAAACTTTGTCGGGGAGCACGGCCATGAACTACGCAAGGATGGTGATCGAGAAGGAAGCGCCGGAGGAATACGGCTACGACCGCATCCGCTACAATCTTTCCGAAAGCTCGATCGCCGACCAAAAACTCTCCGACATCGGTCTCTCGCTGCCCGACCTCACCTTGTTCTACGGCGAGCATCGCGGCGAGAAGGAACTGCGCGCGCTGATCGCCGCGCAGGACAATGGGCTCTCGCCTGACGACGTTCTGGTGACCGCGGGCGCCGCCGGCGCGCTGTTCATCATCGCCACCTCGCTGCTCTCGGCCAGCGATCATCTGGTGGTCGTGCGGCCGAACTACGCCACCAACATCGAGACGCCCAAGGCGATCGGCTGCGCCATCTCCTATGTCGATCTCGATTTCGACGAGGGCTTCGCGATCGACGTCGAACGCGTCGCAGCTGCCGTTCTGCCGAACACCAGGCTGATCAGCGTCACCTGCCCGCACAACCCGACCGGCACCATGATGAGCCGCGCCGATCTCGACGCGCTGATCGCGCTCGCTGAGAGCCGGCATTGCCGGCTGCTGGTCGACGAGACCTACCGCGATCTCTCCTATGGCGAGCGGCTGCCTGCGGCGGCATCTCTCAGCCCAAGCGCCATCAGCGTCTCTTCATTGTCCAAGGCCTTCGGCATCCCGGGCATCCGCATCGGCTGGCTGGTCACCCGGGACCCCGAGTTGCGCGAGACGTTCCTCGCCGCCAAGGAGCAGATCGGCATCTGCGGCAGCGTCATCGACGAGGCGATCGCCCGTGCCATGCTCGAGCGCCGTGACGCCTTCCTGGCTTCATTGCTGCCGGAGATGGCGAAGCGGCGCGACATTGTGCAATCCTGGATCGACGGCGAACCGCTGGTCGACTGGGTGCGGCCGCAAGGCGGCGTCGTCGGCTTTCCGCGGCTGAACGTCGATGCCGGCTTCGACCTCGACCGCTTCTACGCCAGGCTTCTGGACGAGCACGGCACCTATGTCGGGCCAGGCCACTGGTTCGAAATGCCGAAGCGCTTCTTTCGCGTCGGCTTCGGCTGGCCGAAGGAGACTGAATTGCGCGGCGGGTTGGAAGCCATCTCGGCTGCTCTGAGAGGCTGAGCCTCTTTCCTTCGCGAACGATAATTCCAGATTTCTTCCATCCGGCGCGTTTTTTTTCGCGCAAGGTAGGACGAACTCAGCTAAAGGGTTCTGGCCGGACCAGCGCCCGCCGTGGAAGTGCCCCGCCGGCCGATGCCGCAACGGGGCCCTTGAACCATGACCATCGAAGCAACTTCACCTGAACAGCGCTACGCCGCCTTCCGTCACCGACCGTATCTCAGCTACTGGACGGCGCGCTTCCTCACCACTTTCGCCACCCAGATCGTCTCCGTCGCCGTCGGCTGGCAGATCTACGACCTGACGCGCAATCCCTTCGACCTCGGCATCGTCGGCATCGTCCAGTTCCTGCCGTCGCTGCTCCTGGTGCTGGTCACCGGCGTCGTCGCCGACCGCTTCGGCCGCCGCCTGATCATGACATTGTCGTCGCTCGTCGAAGCCGGCTGCGCGCTCGCTCTCCTGTTGTTGACGCTGCGCGGCCTTGGCGGCCCGCTGCCGATCTTCGTCGTGCTCGCCATGTTCGGTATCGCCCGAGCCTTCTACGGGCCGGCATCGTCCTCGCTGGTCGCCAATCTTGTGCCGCCTGAACATTTCGCCAACGCCATTGCCTGGAACTCCTCGGCCTGGCAGACGGCGACCATCGTCGGCCCGGTCGCCGGCGGCCTGCTCTACGGCCTTTCGGCGGAGATCGCCTACGCCACCGCGGCGATCCTGATGCTCGTCGCCGCGCTGCTCGTCTTCACCATTCCCAAGCCCGCCCAGCAGACGGCCACCGACAAGCCGACGATGCGGACGCTGTTTGCCGGCTTCGGCTATATCTGGAGTGAGAAGATCGTGCTCGGCGCGATCTCGCTCGACCTTTTTGCCGTGCTTCTGTCGGGCGCCTCGGCGCTATTGCCGGTCTATGCGCGCGACATACTGGAGCTTGGCCCCTGGGGCCTCGGCCTGCTGCGCTCGGCGCCCGGCATCGGCGCCATTGCCGTGGCGGTCTGGCTCGCCGGCCACCCGATCCACGACCATGCCGGAAAGATCATGCTCGGCTTCGTCGCGCTGTTCGGCGCTTTCACCGTTCTGTTCGGCATCTCCACCATCACCTGGCTGTCGATCGCAGCCCTCGCCATGCTCGGCGCCACGGACATGTTCAGCGTCTATATCAGAGAGACGCTGATCCAGCTCTGGACGCCGGACGAAGTACGCGGCCGCGTCAACGCGGTGAACCAGGTCTTCGTCGGCGCCTCCAACGAGGTCGGCGAGTTCCGCGCCGGCACCATGGCGGCGCTGATCGGCACCGTGCCGGCGGTTGTGATCGGCGGCATCGGCGCCATCGCGGTCGCCGGCCTCTGGGCCTATCTGTTCCCAGCGCTGCGGCAGGTGCGGCATCTCAACAGCCGGAACTGATTGAGTTCTGGATCAGGCCGCTGAATCCGACGCGTGGGCCAGGCAGGCTGCGCCGGCAACGAATGAGATCCTGTCTGGAGATATTCTACTCCGAAAAGCTCACGCTGACGCCGCGCTGCCGAAAATAGGCCTGCATCAACTTACGGCCGGCGCGGTTGTTCTGCACCAACCTGGCCGGATCGAACACCGCCTGCTTCTTCCCCTCTCGCGACAGCGCTGCCTTGAGTGTCGCGATATGTGCATCGATATCGGCATTGTCCGCTCGGAGTGAGGCATAGATATTTTCGGTCGCCTCGGCCACGGTCAGTTCGTTCACAGCTGTCGTCCTTTGATTGGTTGGGCGGCGGCTTAGCACAGATTGCGGCTCCGTCGATACCAAGGAGGCTGCCGGTACACAGCGCCGGCGACGAAGGACGATGCATTCGCCATCCCAGTGGCGATCATGCTTGCGCAGCGGCAACAACGCCGGCTTTCTCCACACGTCTTTGGCTCTGCCACTGGGAAATTGGCTTTTGCTCGATCCCACAGCCGGTTTGCCGAAGATCAGCTGCAAAAATTCGCTCAGCCAGACCCGGCCAGGTTTTCTGCGAACAATAGTCCGGCGGATTGGGCTCGGCTCGCGTTGTGACGCAGGACATGCGAGAATAATGCCTCGGCACTGTTGGCATGAATTTGCGGCAATTGGGATCGGGCACTGGCCTGAGGGCAATTGAATGAACGAAGAGTCCCGCACGATGCGCCGGCTCGCGGCAATCCTTGCCGCTGACGTGGTGGGATACTCGCGTCTAATGGGCATCGACGAGGAAGGCACGCTCGCAGCACTGAAGGCCCACCGCAAGGAAGTGATCGATCCGCTGATCGCTCAACATCAAGGTCGCGTCTTCAAGACGACGGGCGATGGCCTTCTCATAGAGTTCGCGTCGATCGTCGACGCGGTGCGCTGCGCCATCGTAATCCAGCAGGGAATTGAGAGCCGCAATGCGAACGTCGATGAAAGTCGCCGCATCCGCTTTCGCGTCGGCATCAATGTGGGTGACGTGATCGTAGAGGGCGACGACATTTTTGGCGATGGCGTCAACGTTGCTGCGCGACTCCAAACACTTGCCGAGCCCGGCCGGATCTGCGTCAGCGCCACCGTTCGCGAGCATGTCGTCGAGAAGCTTCCGATCGGTTTTGCCGATCTGGGCGAACACAGCGTGAAGAACATCGCCCGACCCGTCCATGTCTATCGCATCGAGACGCGAACCGAGCCCAGGAATGTCGATGTGATTGACCAACAACAAACAGTGCTGGCGCTTCCCGACCGACCCTCAATCGCCGTACTTCCTTTCACCAATCTGAGCGGCGATCCCGAGCAGGATTACTTCGCCGATGGGTTGGTGGAAGACGTTATCACCGGCTTATCCAAGTTCCCGGGCTTCTTCGTCATCGCAAGAAATTCGACCTTCCCGTACAAGGGGAAGGCCGTTGATGTCCGTCAGGTGGCGAAGGATCTCGGTGTACGTTACGTCCTCGAAGGCAGTGTGCGGAAGTCGGCGAACCGGTTGCGCATCACCGGGCAGCTGATTGAGGGTGCGGCCGGGACGCATGTCTGGGCCGACAAGTTCGAGGGTCCTCTGGAAGATGTTTTCGATCTGCAGGATCAGCTGACAGGGAGTATTGTTGGTGCCATCGAGCCTTCCCTCCGGCGCGCAGAGATCCAGCGTGCGCGTCTCAAGCGGACGGAAAGCCTGGGTGCCTATGACCTCTATCTTCGCGCCCTGCCGCATGCGTTTGCCAACACGTCCGCGGACAACGACCAGGCGCTGGCGCTGCTCGGTCAGGCGCTGAAGCTCGATCCGGAATATGCCGCGGCACATGCCTACGCTGCCTGGGTTTTCGAACAGCGTTTCCTGCGCGGAGGGTTCCGCCCGGATGATCGCGGGGCGGCCCAAAGGCACGCGCACCTCGCCCTCACGCTCGGCGTGGACGATGCGCAGGCACTCGCCATCGGTGCCTTCGTTCTGGGCAACATTACGCATGACTATGACGCGGCCGTCATGACGCTCGACCGAGCACTCAAAGTAAATCCCAATTCCGCGCTTGCCTTGGGCTTTAGTTCGCTTGTGCACATGTTCTCCGAGCGCTACGAGCGGGCGAGCGACGACGCTGCACGGGCTCTAAGACTGAGCCCGTTCGATCCACTCAACTACCATCCCTACCTCGCGCTCGCCTGGACCTGTTTTTTCACAGGGCGTCTGACTGAGGCCGCGACCTACGCGGCATTGGCGCTTGAGGCAAACCCGGGCTTCAGCGTCCTTCATGCAGCGGTCGCAGCTGTACAGGCGGAACTAGGTCGAGCTGATGCTGCGCGGGCGGCGGCCACGCGACTGCTGGAAGTGGCGCCGGAGTGGACGATCAGCGGCTTCGTGCGCATGGAGTTAATGCGGCCTGAACTGATGGACAAACTCGCCAGCGCGCTGAGGAAGACAGGGCTGCCAGAGTGAACATACTCTACCAGCGACGGCATTGGCGGCGCTCGATCGTGGGTGACGTTCAGCGGCCATGCGCACAAAATCCGGTGATTCCGTGACTCACATTCGAATGACCTTTCATGGCGCAACCACGACTTCCAGCGAAGTCGTCTTTGGCTCAAGCTTTGCCACTCAGAGAAATTGGCTTTTACTCTATCCCACAGCCGGCTTGCCGAAGATCAGCCCCAAGAACTCACCCAGCCAGCGCTTGAGGTGCATGTCCCAGATCAGCCTGCCGCCGAGATGATCGCGGCCGGGTTGCGCGCCGGGCAATTCGAAGCGGTGCGCGCCGCGCACAACCCAGCGCTGCATCATCACCCTGGTCAGCTCGGCACGATGGCGGCACCAATCGGCACGGTTCCGGCCATGATGATCGGCGGCATCGGCGCTGTCGCCGTGTGGGCCTATCTGTTCCCGGCGCTGCGGCAAGCGCGGCACCTCTACAGCGGCAATTGGGCGCTGGATATAAGCCGCTGGAGGCGACGCGCTGGCCGATCAGCTCGCGCCGGCGACGGCTTAGATGGGGCCGACAGCGGACTGGCAGGTTCAGGCTGCGGTTGTTCAAAAGCGGACGTTCGGTTGAACGGGGACATAGTCGTGACCTGACCCAAAGTAGCCCGTCGGCAGCACCCGCGATCGGACCATAAACGACGCCGTGTGAGGAATGGCCCAAGGGACGTGGTGAGTTGATCGCTGTCGGCGCCGGCACTGCACGCTCGCATTCGAGGTAGGACTAGAATACGCTCGCCGCCCGGAGCTTCGACCTACGGAAGAGGCAGGACACAAGTATGGAGCGACGCCTCACCGCAATCCTTGCTGCCGACGTCGTCGGCTACAGCCGCCTCATGGGAGCCGACGAGGTTGGCACGCTCACGCAGTTGAAGCACCTTCGCGCCGAGGTGATCGAGCCTAGGATCGCGGAGGCCCATGGACGCATCGTTGGTTCCGCCGGCGACAGTCTGCTTGTCGAATTTGCCAGCGCGGTCGACGCGGTACAGTGCGCGGTCGAAGCCCAGGAGGGATTGGCCGCTCACAATGCAAGTTTGCCCGAAGACAAGCGCATGACTTTCCGCATGGGCGTGAATTTGGGCGACGTGATTGCAGAGGACGACACGATCTACGGTGATGGTGTGAACATCGCCGCGCGGCTCGAGAAGCTTGCAGAACCTGGCGGCGTCTGCGTCGCGAGCAACGTCTACGAGCAGGTCAAGGGCAAACTAGACTATGCTTACACCGACCTCGGTAGCCATCAGGTCCACAACATCGTGGAGGCGGTACGCGCCTATCAGGTCAGTCGAGCAAAACCAACTTCGGTATTCTCGACAAGGGAGAGGCTGACGCTTCCCGAAAAACCGTCCATCGCGGTCTTGCCATTCGACAACATAAGTGGCGACCCCGAGCAGGGCTACTTCGCTGACGGCATGGTGGAGGAGATCATCACCGCGCTGTCCCGGACGCGCTGGCTGTTCGTCATCGCGCGCAACTCTAGCTTTACATACAAGGGCCGGGCAGTGGACATTAAGCAGGTCGGGCGCGAGCTTGGTGTGCGCTATGTGCTTGAAGGGAGCGTGCGCAAGGCGGCGAGCAGGGTGCGCATCACCGGGCAGCTCATCGACGCGGCAACGGGCGCACATCTATGGGCCGACCGTTTCGACGGCGGGCTGGAGGACGTTTTTGACCTGCAGGAGGAAGTGACCCGGAGCGTCGTCGGCGCGATCGGTCCGAAGCTGGAACAGGCAGAGATCGAGCGGGCCAAGCGCAAGCCGACCGAGCACCTTGACGCTTACGACTACTATCTGCGCGGGATAGCAAGTCTTCATCAGTTGACCAGGGAATCCAACGCAAACGCCCTTCAGTTGTTTTACAAGGCCATCGAACTCGACCCTGAATTCGCCTCGGCATACGGCATGGCCGCGTTGTGTGCCGTCATGCGCAAGGCGAACGGCTGGATGGCCGATCGTGAGCAGGAAACCGTCGAGACAGAACGCCTGGCTCTGAAGGCAGTGGATTTGGGCAGGGATGACGCGGTTGCGCTCTCACTCGGCGGGGAAGCGCTCGCGTTTGTCGTGGGCAACTACAATAGCGGGGCAGCGTTCATTGATCGCGCGCTTGCGCTCAATCCGAACCTGGCTACTGCGTGGCTATTCAGCGGCTGGGTCAGAGCCGACCTCGGCGATACGGAAACCGCCCTCCAGCACCTGGCCACTGCGATACGCATGAGCCCAGTCGACCCGTTCATGTTCGATATGCTGAATGCGGTTGTAGTGGCTCATCTCTTAGCTGGTCGATTTGAGGAGGCATCATCTTGGGCGGAAAGGTCGTTGCGGGAAAAGCCGGACTTTTTGCCGTCGTTGCGCTTTGCGGCTGCAAGCTATGCTCACGCTGGCCGAACCGAGGATGCGCAAAAGGTGGTGAGCCGAATTCTTGCCCTCGATCCTAGCCAACGAATTTCCAATCTCGCCGACGTCGTTTCAATCAGGCGTGCGGCCGATATGGCTCTGCTTTCAGAAGGTTTGCGAAAGGCTGGGCTGCCGGAATAGCTCTGCCAGGTTGGCGCATACTGATCGCGAGTTGGGAACGCACCGAGATCGCAAAGACCGCAATGTGGGTGGCGTCGGCCCGGCACAAATCGCCGTAGGGCGCCGTACAAGCGATCCCGCGTCATATCAGGGGTGGGGTCACTGATCCCAACTCGTCGCGTGGGCCAGCACTGGGGGCGCCTGTGGCAAAGCACCTGCTCGATCTCAAGCCCTGTCGGCGATCCGTAGGACATAGGCAATGGCTGATCGTCCGTTTTTGGCGCGACCACGACCTCCAGCCTAATCGCCGGCAAGGTCCGCTTTCAGGAAGCTGCGAAGCCGACCTCTACGGCCGAGATGCGGCGCAAAGCAGTCGTCCACGCCTTGGCAGACGTAAGCCATCTTCGGAATCAAGCTCAGCCGTTCCCGCCAACCGGATTGCCCTACCCCACCGCCGGCTTACCAAATATCATCCCCAAAAACTCGCCAAGCCAGCGTTTCAGGTGCATGTCCCAGATCAGCCTGCCGCCGAGATGATCGCGGCCGGGCTGCGCGCCGGGCAATTCGAAGCGGTGCGCGCCGCGCACCACCCAGCGCTGCATCATCACCCTGGTCAGCTCGCCGTGGAACTGGATGCCCCAGGCATTGTCGCCATAACGGAAAGCCTGGTTGGGATAGGTTTCGGCGGTCGCGAGCAGCGTCGCGTCCTTCGGCAGCGAAAAGCCCTCGCGGTGGAACTGGTAGACCATCTCCGGCCAGTGCAGCAGTTTCTTGCCGGCTTCCGTCGCCTTCAGCGGATACCAGCCGATCTCGACCAGCCCTTCGCCATGGCCTTCGACCTTGCCGCCGAGATGGTTGGCAAGCATCTGCGCGCCGAGGCAGATGCCGAGAAACGGCCGGTTTTCCCTGAGCGGGATCTCCAGCCAGTCGGTCTCGCGGCGGACGAACTCGTCCCCATCATTGGCGCTCATCGGCCCGCCGAAGATGACCGCGCCGGCGTGGCCGTCCAGCGTTGAGGGCAGCTCCTCGCCAAGCGGCGGCCGGCGGATGTCGAGGTCGAAACCTTCCTCCAGAAGCATATGGCCGACGCGGCCGGGGCTCGACGTCTCCTGATGCAGCACGATCAGGATTTTTGGTCTCGGCCTCGGTCTGGGTGGCATGGGCAGGCGAGGTCCTATTCGTCGCTCGATGTTCCGCGCGCGTCCGGCGCTTCGGCCGCCGCCTTGCGGCGCGCTTCGATCCGGTCCTGGCGCTCGACGCCGATCAGTTCGGCGACGCGCCAGACCGTGTTGTCCTCGAGCTCGTGCAATTCGCCGTCGGCGTAGACGATCTCCCACATCAGGCCGATGAAGGCCTTGCGCGCCTCGGCATCGAGATTGCGCTTGAGCACGCTGGTGAAGGCGTAGAGGTCGATCGCCTCATTGTCGGCGCGCTCACCGGCGGCCGCCAGCGCGTCGAGCTCGTCGCCGCTGATCGAATAGGTCTCGGCCAGGATCTCCTTGAAGCGCTCCCACTCGACATCCTGGCGCACGCCGTCGGCATTCATCACATGATAGAGCAGCGCCGAGGCTGCGACGCGCGGATCGTCCGCGCTCGGCTTGGCCCCACCCGCCGGCAAATCCCTCAGGAAGGACAACACGCGTTCGAACATCGATACCTTTTCCCTGTCCGCCAAAGCCGGACCTCAAAACAAACGAAACCGGCGCGGCGATTTTTCCGCCTGGTCTTCCGGCGCGACGCCGGGATCATCCGGCAAGGGCGGCGGCTCCGAAGCCTGCTCGGCGGCCGCGCCATCGCCCAAGGCGGCCGCGATTTCCTCCTCTATGCCGTTCGACGTTTCAGCGGCCGGCTTCGTGGCCGGTGCATCGGGGACAATGTCGATTGCTTTCTCGGCCGGCACGGCCGGCGGCGCGGCAGAAATTGCCGGCAGCGCGACGTCCGTCTCGCTCTCGATCAACTGGCCAAGCCGCTCCATCGGCGCGCGCCAGGTGAAGGCGTCCAACTTGCCGGTGACCGGCGACACCGGCGCCCAGCGATCGGAGACGACGCCGTCGGCGACCCAGGCCGGATCGCGCGGTGCCCGAACCGCCTTCGACAGCAGCTGCCGCACCTTGCCCTGATCGCCGGTTTCGGCCTCCTCGATGTCGGCCAGAAGCAGATAGGCGCCCTCGCGGCGGTCCATGCGGATCGCGGCTTCCGCCTCGCGCCTGGCGGTGGCGAAATCCTGCGCGTCGAGCGCGGCGCGCGCCACGGCCATCGACGATTCGGCGTGGTTCTTCTTCATTTCCTGCAGCTTCTTTGCCCGGTTGAGGCGGTCGAGCACGGCATCGCCCGGCCTTGCATGGGTGTAGAGCTCGGCGATGTCCGGATGCGGCTCCGCCCGCCAGGCCGTCTCCAGGACCCTGGAACCCTTGCGCACGTCGTTTTGCTTGAACAGCATATTGGCCGCGACGACTGCCGCCGGCGCGAAATCCGGCGCCAGCTTGTTGGCTTCGAGCGCCGCGGTGCGGGCGGCATTCGGATCGCTGTCGACCAGCGCCTGCGCCTTGGCCGTGAGCAGCACGGCGCGGCGCCGGTTGGCGGCGTCGCGCTCGATCTGCCGGGTGGACTTCTGCGCCTCGACCAGCTTCAGCGCGCCGTCCCAGTCGCCACGTTCGGTCAGTTCTTCCAGCGTCGATTCCGCCGCCCAGGCAAGCTGCGGCGCCACCGCCGCGGCGCGGCCGGCATAGTGGCGCGCGGCGTTGCGGTCGCCCAGACGCTCGGCTTCGAGATAGAGCCCGCGCAGGCCAAGCAAGCGCATTTCCGGGTCGTCGATCATACGCTCGAACTTTTCCCGCGCGCCCTCATGGTCGCCTTCGAGCAGCGAGGCCTGCGCGTCGAGCAGGTTGATCAGCGGCTCCTGGTCGGAGCGGATCAGCTTGGCCGCTTCCTTGGTCTTCTTGCGCGCCAGCGCGCCGTCGCCGGCGCCCGCCGCTATCATGCCGGTCGACAGCGCCTGGTAGCCGCGATCGCGGCGACGCACCCTGAAATAGCGCGAGATCGTATAGGGGCTGTTCCACAGCGACTTGATCAGCCACCAGACGATCATCACCGCGGCGACCACGGCGACGATAGCCACCGCCGCCACCATCAGCGTGACCTGGTACTGGTAGCCGTTGAAGGTGACGATCATCTCGCCCGGACGGTCGGCCAGCCAAGCGAAGCCGAGCCCCAGCGCGAAGACGACGGCGAGGAAGGCGAGGATGCGGATCATCGAATGGTCCTCACGCCTTCGTCGCGCCGGCAATCAGCGCTTCTATCTGCTTTTCGACCTCGAGCCGCGCCTTCAGTTTGCCGGCAAAATCGGCGGCGGCCGCCTTCGCCGCATCGGGCAGCGTGTCGTATTCGCCGAGCGCCTTGGCGTAGTCGCCCTGGTTGACCGCCACCTCGATGCGCGCGACGGTTTCCGGCGCGCCCTTGCCTTCGACGGCGCCCACCGGCCGTACCCTGACCAGCGATTCGGCGCTCGACACCAGGCTCTGGAAGAAGCCGGCATTCCGGTCGACCGGCGTCGCCGCCTCGACCATGGCGTTGGCGGCGGCGTCGGCCTCCGAGGCGATCGTGGCGCGCGTCGGCACGCCCTTCTCCGCATAGGACCGCAGCACCGCGATCTCCGGCGCGTCCGGCGCGATCGCCGCGAAAGTGTCGAGCTCGGTCGCGAAGGGCGCGCCGCGGTCGAGCGCAGCCTTCAGCGCCGAGGCGGCAATGGCGAGCGCGATCTTCGGCTGCGAGGCCTGCGCCTCGACCTTGCCGGAGAGCTGCGACACCGACTGTTCCAGCGCCGCGACCCGGCCGTCCTGCGCCTTTGCCGCGTCGCCGACCGATTTCACCAGCGCGTCGAGCCCGGCGAGCTTCTCGTTGAGCGGGCCGAGATCGACCGGCGCGGCGCTGCCGGCCTTCTGCAGGTCGGCGACCGCCGTCTCGATCTGGCCGACCTTGTCGTTGAGCGCCTTGAGCGCGGCGCCATCGCCGCTTTGCCCGGCCGACGACTTCAGCGCCGCGATATCCGACTTCACCTGGTCGAGCGCCGAGGACAGGCCATCGACCTTGGCGGAGGCGCCGGCAGCGTCCGTCTCCTTCAGCGCCGCGATCTCGCTCTTCAGCGAGGCGATCTCGCCAGTGACGCCGTCGAGATGCGCTCCGCTGGAGGCCGGAGAGCCGAGCAGGCCAACCACCTGCAGAAGGCCGGCGCCGGCCAGCGCGATCACGCCGCCGATGACACCGGCTGCGATGGTGCGCACGCCGGCGCGTCCGGATGGCGACGTCGCACGATCGTCGCCCCGGCTCTCGCTCGGCTTCGGCGCCGAGGCGGCGGAACTGGAACCGGTCGCCGACGCGTCCTCGAAATCGTAGCCGAAGCCCTTTGGCTCGCTCTTCGAAGCCTGCGAACCTCCGGGATAGGGCGCCTCCGCCTCTTCGTTGCTCCTGGCCTCGGATCCATCAGCCCCAGCCTGGGCCGCGTCGGCGTGTTCCCACGGCTCGATGTCGGCCTGCTCGGCATGGATCGGCTCTTCCGGAACTTCCGGTTGCGAAGCGGCGGCGGCTTCCTCCGCCTTCGCCTCGTCGGTTGGTTCCGTATCGGTCTCGGTCTTGGCGGCATCCTCTTCGGCGATTCGCGAGACGGCGCCGGGGTCGAGCTCGATCGTCACCGGCTCGCGGCGGACGTTCGAATGTCGCGTCTTCGGCGTCTTGACCATGCTTGGGCTCCGCGAACTGGCTTGTGGATGGTTCGAAGGGTCTGGGGGATGCTCTAGCACATCACCAAGCGGTGAAAAGGGGCGGTGTGATGACGCGGGCTCAGCGCGGCAGCGACAAAAGCGCCAGCAGCGCGTCCTCGTCGGGTTGCGAGGCAATGCGGACCTTTTGCCCGCCGACCTCGGCCAATGCCTTGGCGACACGCGCGGACAGCGCCAGGAACTCCGCTTTTTCGAACAGGCCGCGCAAGGCGGGCCGGCGGATCAGCGCACTCAGCGCCTCGGCGGCCTTGGCCGAGTAGACCAGCACCGCGTCGACGGGCTTGGTCGAAAGGCGCGCGACGATCTCTTCATCCGAACAGGCAAGCCGAACCGTGTCATAGGTCTCGACCGCATGGAACCGTATGCCGGCCGCCGCGAGCCGCTGCTCGAACACTGGAAGGCGCACACGGCCGCAAAGATAGACCATCTCCTTGCCCGCGAATTCGTCGGCTATCGCGCCGGCCAGCGCTTCGGCATCGCCCGGACCTTCGCAGACGGATATAAATCCGGCCGCACGGCAGGCTTCGGCCGTTCTTTTCCCGACCGCATGGCAAGGCAAGGCGGCAAGCGCCGCGATCAACGCTTTCGGCGCATGACGAACCGCGTTGGCGCTGGTGACGGCGACCGCGGCGGCAGCAGGAAAGACGCTTGCCTCGACCGGCAGCGCCACCGTTTCGGTCAGCGGCAGCACAATGGGTTGAAATCCCTGGGCTACGAGCCGCCGGGCCGTGCGCGAGGCGCCCGGTTCCGGCCTCGTCACCAGGACGCGGATCATGTCAGGCCCAGCCCTCGAAGAATTTTGCGCCGGCCTTGGCGCGCACCATTCGCGCGGCTTCCGCGCCTATTTCCGCCGCATCCGCCGCTCGGCCATCCAGTTTGACCTCATGCGATTCGGTGCCGTCGGGCGAGATGATCAGCCCGGCAAAAGACAGTTTTTGGCCCGATATCGTCGCATGGCCGGCGATCGGCGTGCGGCAGGAGCCGTCGAGCGCGGCGAGGAACGCGCGCTCGCAGGCCAATGCCTGGCCGGTCGGCGCATCGCGGATGGCCGCCAGCATCTTTTCCACCGCCCGGTCACCGATCCGGCTTTCGATGCCGATCGCGCCCTGGCCCGGCGCCGGCGGAAAGACATCCAGCGGCATCAGGTCCGTGACGACGCTCTCGAGCCCGAGCCGCTTCAGCCCGGCATAGGCGAGGATGGTGCCCTCGGCGACGCCCTCATCCAGCTTGCGCAGCCTCGTCTGCACATTGCCGCGGAACATCACCACGTCGAGATCCGGCCGCATCCGGCGGATCAGCGCCTGGCGCCTCAGCGACGACGAGCCGACCTTGGCGCCGCGTGGCAGCTCGGCGATCCGTTTCACCGTCTTGCCGATGAAGGCGTCGCGCGCGTCCTCGCGCGGCAGGAAGGTGGAGAGCTCCAGCCCATCGGGCAGCACCGTCGGCATGTCCTTGGAGGAATGCACGGCGATGTCGATGCGGCCGTCGAGCAGCGCCTCCTCGATCTCCTTGGTGAACAGGCCCTTGCCGCCGGCTTCCGACAGCGGCCGGTCCTGGATGCGGTCGCCGCTGGTCGAGATGGGCACCACTTCGAACGCCTCTTCGGGAAGGCCGTGCGCCTTCATCAGCCGCGCCCGCGTCTCATGCGCCTGGGCGAGCGCCAGCGGGCTGCCGCGTGTTCCGATTTTCAAAGTTTGCATGGCGCGCGGTCCGTGATAACCCCCGGGGCGATTTTCGAGGTCTGCCGAGATTCAGGTCAGGCCGAGCCGAAAATGGTGGATTTCGAGAACCGGCGCGGAGCGTACTTTTGGGTACGTGAGCACCGGAAGCGCAGAAACCGCCATTTGCAGGCCGGCATCACCTGAATATCGACAGACCTCCTATATAGGAAAGGCCGGAGATACAATCTTCGAGGACAGCGACGAATTGATCCGCGTTCTGGGCATAGAGACGAGTTGCGACGAGACGGCGGCCAGCGTGGTGGCGCTGGACGGCTGCTCCGCGCCCGAGATCCTGTCCAATATCGTGCTCAGCCAGATCGAGGAGCATGCGGCCTTCGGCGGCGTCGTGCCCGAGATCGCGGCGCGCGCCCATGTCGAGGCGCTGGACGGCATCGTCGAGGCGGCGCTGGCCGATTCGGCCGTATCGCTCGACGAGGTCGATGCCGTCGCGGCCACGGCAGGACCGGGCCTGGTCGGCGGGCTGATCGTTGGACTGATGACCGCCAAGGCGATCGCGGCCGCCGCCAACAAGCCGCTGATTGCCATCAACCACCTCGAAGGCCATGCGCTGACCGCAAGGCTGACCGACGGGCTCGAATTCCCCTATCTGCTTTTGCTCGTCTCCGGCGGCCACACCCAAATCGTCGCGGTGCGCGGCGTCGGCGATTACCAGCGCTGGGCGACGACCATCGACGATGCGCTGGGCGAGGCCTTCGACAAGACGGCCAAGATGCTCGGCCTGCCCTATCCCGGCGGCCCGAATGTCGAGAAGGCGGCGGCGCGCGGCGATGCCGGCCGCTTTGCCTTCCCGCGCCCGATGAAGGGCTCGGCGCAGCCGGATTTCTCCTTCTCGGGGCTAAAGACGGCGGTGCGCCAGGCAGCGACGGCGATCGCGCCGCTCAGCGACCAGGACGTCGCCGACATCTGCGCCTCCTTCCAGGCGGCGGTGGCCGATGCGCTGGGCGACCGTGTCGCCCGGGCGCTGGCGCGCTTTCGTCAAGAGTTCCCGGATAAGGACAAGCCGGCGCTGGTCGTCGCCGGCGGCGTCGCCGCCAACCGGACGATCAAGGGCACGCTTGAAGCGCTCTGTTCCGAAGCCGGCTTCGCATTCGTCGCGCCACCGCAAAAGCTTTGCACCGACAATGCCGCGATGATCGCCTGGGCCGGCATCGAGCGGCTGCGCGCCGGGATAGTGGGCGAGAATGCGGCCGACTTCGTGCCGCGTTCGCGCTGGCCGTTGGACAGCGTTTCCGCTCCCCTGGTCGGCTCTGGCCGGCGCGGTGCCAAGGCATGACCAAGAAAGCCATGACCGGGAAAAGCACGACCAGCAGGAGGCCAGCGAGCGGCTGGCGCGTCGCGGTGCTGGGCGGCGGCGCCTGGGGCACGGCGCTGGCGCTCGCCATGCTGCGCGCCGGCCATTTCGTGCGGCTTTACGCGCGCGATAGCGAGACTGTCGCCGCCATCGATCGCGGCGAGAATCCGCGCTACCTGCCGGGCATCGCGATCGAGCCGGGCATCGTCGCCACCAGCGATATCGCCGCCGCTCTCGACGGTGCGAATTGCGTGCTGGCGGTGACGCCGGCGCAATCGCTGCGCGCGATGCTGGCTACCGCCGCGGGCCATGTACCGAAGGGCGTGCCGCTGGTTCTCTGCGCCAAGGGCATCGAGCGCGACACCGGCGCGCTGCTGTCGGCGATCGTCGAGGAGAGCCTGCCGAACAACCCGGTGGCAGCCCTTTCCGGCCCGAGCTTTGCCAGCGATGTCGCGCGCGGCCTGCCGACGGCCGTCGTCGTCGCCGCCCGGAATGGAGAATTGGCGGCCGAGCTTGCCGCGCGCTTTTCGGCCGAGAACCTGCGCTGCTATTCCAGCGACGACCTGATCGGCGTCGAGATCGGCGGTGCGCTGAAGAACGTCTTCGCCATCGCTGCCGGCGCCGTCACCGGCGCCGGGCTCGGCGCCAGCGCCCAGGCCGCCATGGTGACGCGCGGCTTCGTCGAATTGCGCCGCATCGGCGCCGCCTTCGGCGCCAGGCCGGAGACGCTGATGGGGCTTTCCGGCCTCGGCGACCTTTTGCTCACCTGCTCCTCGGCGCAGTCGCGCAATTTCGCCTATGGCCTGGCGCTCGGCCAGGGCAAGCCGCTTGCCGGCCTGCCGCTCGCCGAAGGCGTGCCGACCGCGGGCATTGCCGCCCGCATCGCCGCCGAGCGCCAAATCGAGGCGCCGATCATTTCGGCTGCCGCCGCCATCCTCGACGGCAAGATCACCATCGGTCAGGCCGTGACGGCGCTGATGACACGCCCGCTCAAAACCGAAACCGACATCTGAACCCTCGGAGTTTTGAACATGCTGTTTGCGTTGATTTGCAAGGATAAGCCCGGCAGCCTGCGGCTGCGTATCGACACGCGGCCGGCGCACGCGGCCTTCCTGGAAGGCTTGATCAGCGAAGGCAGACTTGCCTTTGCCGGTCCCTTCCTCGATGCCGACGGCAAGCCCGACGGCAGCCTGGTGATGATCGAGGCGCCCGACATGGCCGGTGCGCAAGCCCTGGCGGCCACCGATCCCTATGCCAGAGCCGCCCTGTTCGAAAGCGTCGAAATCCGGGCGTGGAACTGGGTCTTCCAGAAGCCCGCGACCGAATGAGGTTAGTTTGCGCTGCCCCTCATCCGCCTGCCCGTCCTCCGGAGCAGCTGCGCTGCAGCTGCGGAGGGTGGACCGGCACCTTCTCCCCGTAAGAACGGGGAGAAGGGATAAGCTCCAACGCTGGCGACCCCCTCTCCCCGTCCTTACGGGGAGAGGGTAGGGTGAGGGGCAGCGCCAACGCTGAATAATGGCCAATTGACAACGGCAAGGGGACAACTGAGATGAACTACTGGCTGTTCAAGTCCGAACCCTCGGTCTTTTCCTTCGAGGCGCTGAAGGCCAAGGGCAAGGCCGGCACGCAGTGGGACGGCGTGCGCAACTACGCCGCCCGCAACAACATGAAGGCCATGAAGATCGGCGATCTCGGCTTCTTCTATCATTCCAATGAAGGCCTCGACATCGTCGGCATCGCCGAGGTCTGCGCGCTCGCGCATCCCGACACCACCACCGACGACCCGCGCTGGGAATGCGTCGACATCCGCGCTTTCAAGGACGTGCCGAAGCCGGTGACGCTGGAGCAGGTCAAGGCCAATCCGAAGCTTGCCGACATGGCGCTGGTCCGTCAGGGGCGGCTTTCCGTGCAGCCGGTGACGCTGGCCGAATGGAAAGAGGTCTGCCGCATGGCCGATCTCAACCCGGCACCGTGAAACGGCTCACGCCAAAAACCGCGAAAAGATTCATCCTCGACAACACGGCGCTGATGGCGCCGCCGCATGTGCCCGAAGTGCTGCTGCACCTGGCCGACGAGGCGCATGACCTGTGGCTGCGCACCGAGGAGGAACTGGCCGAGATCGGCCTGCCGCCGCCCTTCTGGGCATTCGCCTGGGCCGGCGGCCAAGGACTGTCTCGATACGTGCTCGACCATCCGGCGACGGTGCGGGGAAAACGCGTGCTCGATTTCGCCTCCGGCTCCGGCATGGTCGCCATCGCCGCCTTGAAGGCCGGCGCGGCTGAAGTGATTGCGGCCGACATCGACCCTTTTTGCGAGGCGGTGATCGCGCTCAACCTGGAAGCCAACGGCGTGAAAGCCGAATTCCTGGATGCGGACTGCATCGATACGGATGACGGCTGGGATGTCGTGCTCGCCGGCGACGTCTTCTACGACAAGCCGCTGGCGGACAGACTGATGCCATGGTTCGCGAGCTTGAAGGCGCGCGGCGCCGACATCCTCGTCGGCGATCCCGGCCGCGCCTATCTGCCGAAGAAAGGGCTGCAATCGCTCGCCGTCTACCAGGTGCCGGTGACGCGTGTGCTGGAAGATGCCGAGGTCAAGCGTACCACTGTCTGGCGCTGCGGTCCCGCTTGACGCCGCCGGCGAACAGGGATTCCATCGGCCTATTCAATTCATGCATGTCGTTGTCTCAAAACCGCTCGCACTTTTGAGCAACATGCGTCGGGGAGGGGATTTCATGGATTTTTCGGTCGTGAACTGGCTGGCGGTTATCGTCGCCGCGGTCGTGGCGTGGCTGTTCGGCGCCGTCTGGTACATGGCCCTGAGCAAGCCCTGGCTGCAGGCGGCGAAACTCGATCCGGCGACGATGAAGCGCTCGCCCGTTCCGTTCATCGTCAGCTTCATCGCCGAGCTGGTGATGGCGCTGATCCTGACGCTGGTGGTCGGCGCGATAACCGGAGGCGAGCCGAGCCCGATCGCAGGATTGCTGTTCGGCTTCGTGCTCTGGCTGGGCTTCGTCGCCACCACGCTCTCGGTCAACCACCGCTATGAAGGCTTCGGCTGGAACCTCACCCTGATCGATGCCGGCCACTGGCTTGGCGTGCTGCTGATCATGGGTGCGATCATCGGCTGGTTCGGCGCCCCGGCAGCTCCTGCGGGCTAAGGCGTGTCTCCCGAAAGTGGGAACCGGTTTCGGGACAAAGACATGCGTAAAATCAAAAACTAAAGCGCATGGAGCGAATCTGAAAGATCGCGACGCGCTTTAGTCTAGAGCATACGCACGACGGTTTCGGGCATCACGCCGCGTCCGCGTCTTTCGCGACCTCGTCGAGAAGCCATTCGCGGAAAGCGACGATGCGCGCGTCGTCCTTCACCGCTTCAGGATAAACCAGGAAGTAGGCGAACTCCGGCGCGACCTTGATGCCGAGCTCGAAGGGTCGGATAAGCCTGCCCTCGGACAGATCGTTGGCCACCATGGCGAAATCGGCGAGCGCGACGGCAACGCCGTCGAGCGCCGCCTGGACGACATCCGTCGAGTTGTCGAACACGATGGTCCGGCTGTCGTCGAAATCATCGACGCCGGCCGCCGCCATCCACATGCGCCAGTTCGGCCATGTGATACCCTGGCGGGACCATTCGATATGAGCGAGCATGTGATGGAAGAGGTCGCGCGGCTCGTTCAGCGACGGTCCGGACCGCAGCAGAGCCGGACTGCAAACAGGAATGATGACGTTCTCGAACAGCCGGTCCGCGCACAGCCCCGGATATTTGCCGGCGCCGAAACGGATGCCGACATCGACATCGTCGCGATCGAAGTCGCGCAGCTTGGAGGCGATGTCGAAGCGGAGCTCGATGCCCGGCCGCTGCCTGCGGAAATCGTCGACGCGCCGCATCAGCCGTTTGGTCGCGAACTGCGCGTCAAGCGTGATCTTCAAGAGCGCCGTGCCTCTGGTCATTTTGCGCGCGCGGGTAACGGCGCGGCTGAGGAGGTCGAGCGCATCGATCGAGGCCTCGAACAGAACGTTGCCCGCTTCCGTCAGCCGGATGGTGCGGCTGGTGCGGGTGAACAGCACCAGGTCGAGCTGATCCTCGATTTCCTTGATCTGGTGGCTGACCGCCGCCGGCGTCAGGCCGAGCTCGTCGGCCGCGCGGGTGAAATTGAGGTGCCGGGCCGCCGCTTGAAAGGTCCTCAGCGCGCGCGTTCCGGGCAGCAGCTTGGACATATGATCTCCAAATAAAACTTGATGATCAAATAAGAACTACTCGTTTCCCGTTTGTTTTTCAATCCGGCAAGATGGCTTCATCGAAACACCATCAAACCGGATTTGATGTCCGGAGAAACACGGATAGAGCCATGACCGAGATCGTTCTGAAGTCCTGCACGACCCAGGAATCCCCTTCCGGCTTCACCCTTTGGCTGCGATCGGCACGCGATTGGCTGCGCCAGGCCCGGGTCGCCACCCGGCTTCCCAACGAGTCCGTCGAGGATCTCTCCGACAGCCAGTTGCGCGACATCGGTGCCGAGCGCCGGGATGTGGCGAAGGCGATGGACAGGGAGCTCGGCCGGATCGGCTTGCTGGATGCGGGCTGGCAGCGTCCAAGACGATATAGGCAGTAGGGAAAGAGAGACCTACTGCCTACTGCCTACTGCCTACTGCCTACTGCCTACTGCCCTACCTCACCACCTTCACTACCGTCCGGTCCGACAGCAACGGCAGCAGCCTTGCCATGGTACGGGCCGTCACCGCCACACACCCTTGCGTCGGCGTGAAGCCCGGCCGCGCCAGGTGGAAGAAGATCGCGCTGCCGCGGCCGCGCCGGCGCGGCGCGAGGTTCCAGTCGAGCACCAGGCAGACATCGTAGAGCCGGTCGTCGCGCTTCATCCGCTCATGGCTCGCGCCATAAGGAATCTTTACCGGCCGGTTATAGTTGCGGTCGTCCGGCACCTCGCACCAGCCGAGGTCCGGGCCGATCGGCGCCATCGCCAGCCTCGTCCGCCGCCCGCCGGGAAACTGGTCGTTGCGGAAATAGCCCGACAATATCCGCATCGCGGCCAGCGGCGTCGCGCCGTCGCCCTCGCGCTTGTTTGTCGAGATGCCGCCGCGCCCAATCGCGCAGGGAAACACCGTTTTGCCGGCCTGCAAGAGCCCTTGCGCAGGGTTGCCGGGCCTCGCGCGCACAGTCAGGACACGCAGGCCTTTCGGCAAAAATTCACCCGCCTCATTGCGCGCGCGTTTTTTCTTGTATGATTGTGTCACGGAACAAATCACTGTGATCGGCTGTTGCGCCGGTGAGCTTCCGCATAAATGGGGGGAGGTCAACTGAATATTCTTTTTAAAACAACGGATTGATCCATGACATCACGCACCATTCTGATCGTTGACGACGACGACGACTTGCGGTCCACTCTCGTCGAGCAACTGGCCCTTTACGAGGAATTCGACGTCCAGCAGGAATCCACCGCCGCAAAAGGCGTCGCCGCGGCGCGCGGCGGCCTCGTCGATCTGCTGATCATGGATGTCGGCCTGCCCGACATGGACGGCCGCGAGGCGGTAAAGATCCTGCGCAAGGGCGGTTACAAGGCGCCGATCATCATGCTGACCGGCCACGACACCGATTCCGACACGATTCTGGGCCTCGAGGCCGGCGCCAACGACTATGTCACCAAGCCGTTCCGCTTCGCCGTGCTCCTGGCGCGCATCCGCGCGCAGCTTCGCCAGCACGAGCAGAGCGAGGACGCCACCTTCTCGGTCGGCCCCTATACGTTCAAGCCCAGCCAGAAGCTTTTGATCGATCCGCGCGGCGCCAAGGTGCGGCTGACCGAAAAGGAGGCCTCTATCATCAAATATCTCTATCGCGCCGACCAGAAAGTGGTGACCCGCGACGTGCTCCTGGAAGAGGTGTGGGGCTACAATTCCGGCGTCACCACGCATACGCTGGAGACTCATGTCTATCGGCTACGCCAGAAGATCGAGCGCGATCCTTCCAATGCCGAAATTCTTGTGACAGAAAGCGGCGGCTACAAGCTGGTTCCTTAAACATTTCATGATCTAGAGCAATTCCAGGAAAAGTGTGGAAGCGGTTTTCCATCCGGAATTGCTTGAAACAAACAGCAAAGAGCGGTCGGGCGGGACCGCTTCGGGTACGATCCTGGTGCTGGAGGGTGATGGATCGGCTCGCTGGACGCATCGCACGATGCGTGATTGGAAGGTTGGAGTGCAAGCGTGCGGGAGCACGCGGTGCTCCAAAGGAGGGACTGGACTGACCGCTCGGGGACACAGCTAGGATGGCGCTGGATGACGACATCCGCATCCTGTCCGCCGTGAAGCTTTTTCAGGGCTTCACGCAGGAACAGTTGCGTCTGCTCGCCTTCGGCGCGGAAAACACCTTCCTGCAGGCCGATCACAAGCTCTACCGCGAGGATGACGAGGCCGACTCGGCCTATATCGTGGTCAGCGGCTTGATCGCGCTCTATCGCGAGCATGGCGGCGAGCGCATCCCGATCGGCACGGCCGGCCCGGGCGCAATGCTCAGCGAGCTCGCTTTGATCGCCGACACCAACCGGCTGACCAGCGCCTCGGCGGCGGCCGATTCGGAAGTGATCCGGCTCAGCCGCAAGATGTTCCGCCGCATCCTGGAAGAGTATCCGGAACTGGCGGCGCAGCTGCACGAGCGCATCCTGGAGGAACTCCAGCAGATGCTCGCCCGCATCGAGGCGCTGGCACCGAGGTTTACGGGGTGATGCACAAGGGGCGGCTCAATGGCGCGTTCGTCATTCTAGGGCGGAGCAAGGAGCGCAGCGACGCGCGCAGACCCTAGAATCCATGCCGTGACGTTGACGCTTTGCCGCGTTGCAGAATGAGGTTTCCAGGCGACGATCGATATGCAGGGAAGGAGTTACCCTCTGTTCTGCATCGTTGCATCCTTCGACACAGGTAACGGAATGGATTCTAGGGTCTGCGCGCCGCTTCGCGTCGCTTCGCCCTAGAATGACGAACGCGAAGGCTTGCGCCCCCAGCTGTCGCCGACGCTACTCCAAGTCAAACTTCGCGATCACCGGCACATGGTCCGACGGTTTCTCCCAACCGCGCGCCGCCTTCAGGATCTCGTAGCCGGCAAAGCTCGGCACCAGATTGGCCGACGACCAGACATGGTCGAGCCGGCGGCCACGGTCCGATGCTTCCCAGTCCTTCGCCCGGTAGCTCCACCAGGTGTAGAGTTTTTGCTCGGCGGGCACGTTGAGCCGCATCAGGTCGACCCAGCCGCCGGCTCGCCGCATCGCTTCGAAACTTTCGGTCTCGACCGGCGTGTGGCTGACGACGTTGAGCAGTTGCTTGTGCGACCAGACGTCATGCTCCTGCGGCGCGATGTTGAGGTCGCCGACCAGGATCGAGGCATCGTCCAGGCTTGCCGGCACGCCGTTCATTTCGTGGACGAAGTCGAGCTTGTGCCGGAACTTGCGGTTGATGTCCGGGTCCGGCTCGTCGCCGCCGGCCGGAACGTAGAAATTATGCAGCAGGATCGACCTGCCGCCGGCCTGAGCCCTGACCGACAGATGCCGGCTGTCGTCGATCTCGCAAAAACGCCGCTTCTCGACCAGCTCGATCGGGCGGCGGGCCACGGTCGCCACGCCGTGATAGCCTTTCTGTCCATGGAAAAGGATGTGCTCATAACCCGCTTTGCGGAAGGCCTTTTCGGGGAAAAGCTCGTCCGGAACCTTGGTTTCCTGCAGACAGAGCACGTCCGGCGCATGTTCTTTCAGCAGCCGCTCGACGATCGGCATGCGCAAGCGCACGGAGTTGATGTTCCAGGTGGCGATGGTGAAGGGCATGCGGCGGGGTCCGGGGACGGCGTAGGTCGCCGAACTACTGCCAGCCGCGCGCCATAAAGACAAGCCGGCGATAATTGCAGAGGTCGGGGCTGCCCCTCATCCGCCTGCCGGCACCTTCTCCCCGTATAGTGACGGGGAGAAGGGATAAGCTCCGCCGCCGGTGGCCCCCCTCTCCCCGTTCTTCACGGGGAGAGGGTAAGGGTGAGGGGCAGCGCCGACGCCGGAAAACCTTCACAGCAGCTGAATCTACCGCGTCTTCGTATTGAGCTCTCTGTTCGCCGTATAGTCGATGGCGAAGGTGTCGTCCGGGATGGAGACGCCTTCCTTGACGTTGAAGATCATCACCGTCGTGTCCTTGCCCTGCGCGTCGGTGATCGTCCACTGGCGCAGCTCATAGCTCTTCGGATCGAACATCATGGTGATCCGGGCATTGCCGAACACCGACTTGTCGGAAAGCTGGATGGTGGTGAGGTCGTCCTCTTCCTTGACCGCCTTCACCCGCCCGCCGGAGAGGTCGATCCTGTCGTCCAGCAGCAATTTCAGCGGCGTCTTCGACAGCGGGTAGAGGTCGGAGGTGTTCAGCTTCTTGTTGAGGATGACCACCGACTTGCCGTCGGAGATCACCCGGAAATTGGATGATCCGTCATAGTTGAAGCGGATCTTGCCGGGGCGTTCGAGGAAGAACTTGCCGCCGGTCTGCTCGCCCTTCGGGCCGAACTGCACGAACTCGCCGCTCATCGATTTGACCGAGGAGAAGTGGTCGGCGATCTTTTGCGCAGCCGGCGGAACCGCGGCCTGCGCCCGGGCCAGAAGCTGGAAGCCCGGCACGACGTTGATGGCTGCTGCGCCCGCGAGCACAAGGCCAAGGCCGAGCGCCTGTCGGCGGGTTGGGGCGAATTCAGTCTGGGTCTTCATGCCGGTCACTTCCTGTGATTTGTGTCGTCGCAGTGTCTGGACCCCCAGTTGGGCCTAAGTTTGGCGGGTCACACGGCGCTTGGTCGCATGAACGCGCCAGAAGGTTCAAAGTTGCCGGCCGTCCCCTGTGGTCGCCGCCGGGCTAAAACTTATCGTCTTCCGTCGGCACCAGTATCTCGCGCTTGCCGGCGTGGTTGGCCGGGCCGACGATGCCTTCCTTCTCCATCTTCTCGATGATCGAGGCGGCGCGGTTGTAGCCGATGCCGAGCCGGCGCTGGATGTAGCTGGTCGAGGCCTTGCCGTCGCGCAGCACCACCGCCACCGCCTGGTCGTAGGGATCATCCGAATCTTCGAAATTGCCGCCGCCGCCCGAGCCGCCCCTGCCCGAGGCGCCGTCCTCATCGTCTTCCTCGTCATCCTCGGTGATGGCGTCGAGATATTCCGGCACGCCCTGCAGCTTCAGATGCCCGACGATCCTCTCGACTTCGTCGTCCGAGACGAACGGCCCGTGGACGCGCTGGATGCGCCCTCCGCCGGCCATGTAGAGCATGTCGCCCATACCGAGCAGCTGCTCGGCGCCCTGCTCGCCAAGGATAGTGCGGCTGTCGATCTTCGACGTCACCTGGAAGGAGATGCGGGTCGGGAAATTGGCTTTGATGGTGCCGGTGATGACGTCGACCGAGGGACGCTGCGTCGCCATGATGACATGGATGCCGGCGGCGCGCGCCATTTGCGCCAGGCGCTGCACCGCGCCCTCGATGTCCTTGCCGGCCACCATCATCAGGTCGGCCATCTCGTCGATGATGACGACGATGTAGGGCATCGGCTCGAGGTCGAGGTCCTCGGTCTCGTAGATCGCCTCGCCGGTCTGGCGGTCGAAGCCGGTCTGCACCGTGCGCGAGATTTTTTCGCCCTTCTTCTCGGCCTGGCTGACGCGCGCGTTGAAACCGTCGATGTTGCGCACGCCGACCTTGGACATCTTGCGGTAGCGGTCCTCCATCTCGCGCACCGTCCACTTCAGCGCCACCACCGCCTTCTTCGGATCGGTGACGACCGGCGTCAAAAGATGCGGGATGCCGTCATAGACCGAGAGTTCGAGCATCTTCGGATCGATCATGATCAGCCGGCATTCCTGCGGCGTCAGCCTGTAGAGCAGCGACAGAATCATGGTGTTGATGGCGACCGACTTGCCCGAGCCGGTGGTGCCGGCGACCAGCACGTGCGGCATCTTGGCGATGTCGACAATGACCGCCTCGCCATTGATAGTCTTGCCGAGCGCCAGCGCGAGCTTCGCCTTGGTCGTCTCGAAGTCGCGGCTGGCCATGATCTCCCTGAGATAGACCGTCTCGCGCTTGGCGTTCGGCAATTCGATGCCGATGGCGTTGCGGCCCGGCACGACGGCGACGCGGCAGGCGATCGCGCTCATCGAGCGGGCTATGTCGTCGGAAAGGCCGATGACGCGCGATGACTTGATGCCGGGCGCGGGTTCGAGCTCATAGAGCGTTACAACCGGACCCGGGCGGACATGGATGATCTCGCCCTTGACGCCGAAATCCTCCAGCACGCCTTCGAGCAGCCTTGCGTTCTGCTCCAGCGCATCCTTCGACAGGCTCGGGTCTTTCGCCACGTTCTTCGGCTCGGACAGGAAATGCAGCGACGGCATCTCGAACGTGCCGGAGCCGATCAGCGAGGTCTGCGCCTCGCGCTGGACGCGCGCGCCTTGCACCGGGCGCGGTGCCGGAGCCTCCACGCGGGTCGCCGCGTCCGAGCGGAAGTTGCGCACATTGGCGCGGCGCTGGACTGGCTCCTCGTCGTCGAAATCATCGAGGTCGGCCCCTTCGTCGTCGAAGACATCGTCGTCGACCGGATCGACCGAGGCGCTGCGGTCGTTGACCATGGCAGCGAAGAATTCCGGCTCGACGCGGGCACGTCCGCCGGGGCTCATCCTGGCCTCGGCGAACTCGGCCGATTCGACCCGCTCGGCGGCGCGCCGCCAGGCGCTTGCGCGCGGCTCCATCTGCGGCTCGAACTCGTCGCGCTCCTGCCTGCGGCGCGCGGCGCGGCGGTGCAGGAAGGCGCGGAACGACAGCCACCAATGGGTGACAGCGCCGAGCGCAAGAATGCCTTCGTCGCCCTCGTCTTCATCCTCGTCGAACAGCAGATCGTCCTGCTCGCGCGGATCGGGCTCAGCGGCGCGCTCCATGACCGCAAAGCCGTTCTTGCGCGCAATCAGCGCCGAGCCATAGGCGAACAGCCACAAGGCGGGCGCGGCAAGCACAACGGCGATGACGCTGGCGAAAAGACCCTTCGGGTAGCCGCCGACTGCGATGCCCGGGATCTTCAGCACCATGTCGCCGAAGACGCCGCCGAGGCCGGTCGGCAGCGGCCAGGTGTTGGGCGGCGTGACGCAGCCGACGATCGCCGCGGCAAGCAGCGCGAAGCCGAACCAGGCAAGCCCGCGCTTAGGCAGCCTGTCGACGCCGCGCGCGGAGAAGAGAAGAAAGCCCCAGACCACAGCCGGCACCAGGCCGGCGACGGCGGCAAGGCCGAAGAACTGCATGGCAAGGTCGGAAAACACCGCACCCGCATAGCCCATGGCATTGGTGACGATGTTGGTGGTGGCGTGCGAGAAGCTCGGATCGGCGACGTTCCAGGTGGCGAGGCTGGCGACGCCGAAAGCGGTGAACACGAACAGTCCGGCGCCGACCAGCCGCCCGACCTGGCGCCGCGCGAACGCCTGGATGCCGTGCCCCGTATCGGTCAGCGCGAGCGGTGCTGAAGCGCCTGAACGCATGCTCTTCCCCGTAAGTCGTTGCCTGGCCGGGCGCTTGGCGCACTCCGGCAGATTCGGACGACAGACTATCGGCGGGAAGGTTAAGGCCGCATTAACCATGGCCTTTTACCAGCGCCGCCCTCCAAACTGAAATGGCGAGCCTCGCGGCCCGCCATCTTCCTTGTAGAACGAGGAAAACGATCGGATCCTCTCGGACCCGATCTCCCGCAAATCACTTGTGACCGGCGTACATCATCAGGTTGGCGCAGAATTCGGCGTGGGGCTTGCTCATTGCCGCGTCCTGGCATTCCTTCATCATCATGTCCTGCTTGTCCTTGGCCGTCGAAGCCCAGGCTGCCTTGAAATCGGCCTCGGACTTCATGGTCTTCATGCCGGAATCAGTGAAGAACGGCGCCATGTTGTCCGGTTCGTCGAGAGCCCCGGCCAATGCGACGCCGCTGATCATGGAAAAAGCGAGTGCCCCGAGGAAGATGTTCTTCATGTTCATCAGGTGGTTCCTTCCCTTTGTTGTTTAACGAGCGCCAGAACGGCGGCCGCAACCCCACTACGGAATCGGAAAGCCCGATGTTTCTTCCTGTTTATGCATCACGCGAACGTGATCGCGCCGAAAAATAATTCTCCGCTTCGCCTTTCCACACGTACGATTTTCCAAAAAAAGAGGCCCGGATTGCTCCGGGCCTCAAGGCGTGAGCCCCTTTCGAAGCGTCACGACGGGATCTTGATCCAGGAAAACCGCTCGGCGGCTTTCGTTCGAGATATCCCGGGCCGGCGGGAGGAGGGTCCGCCGGCCCGTGGCGAAGGTTGCCTTACGGCACCACTTCGCCGTGCTGGGTGACGTCGAGACCCTCGACCTCTTCCTGGCTGCTCGGACGCAGGCCGACCAGCGCCTTGACGATGAAGAGGATCACGAAGGTGGCGATCGCCGTCCACAGGATGGTGAAGACGATGCCGTAGATCTGCGTGCCGACCGAAGCGCCCTTGCCGAGCGAATTGATCGCCGGATCGGCGAGCGCGCCGGTGAGCAGCGCGCCGACGATGCCGCCGACGCCATGGACGCCGAAGGCGTCGAGCGAGTCGTCATAGCCGAACGCATGCTTGAGCTTGACCGCCGACAGGTAGCAGACGACGCCGGCGATGATGCCGACGATGAAGGCGCCGGTCGGGTTGACGAAGCCGGAAGCCGGCGTCACCGCGACGAGGCCGGCGACGGCGCCTGAGATGATGCCGAGCACCGAGGGCTTCTTGGCGACGATCCATTCGGCGAACATCCAGGCCAGCGCCGCGGCGGCGGTGGCGACCTGCGTGTTCATCATCGCGGCGCCCGCGAGGCCGTCGGCGGCGAGCTCGGAACCCGCGTTGAAGCCGAACCAGCCGACCCACAGCAGCGAGGCGCCGATCACCGAATAGACGAGGTTATGCGGTGCCATGTTGGTGGTGCCGTAGCCCTCGCGCTTGCCGAGCACCAGCGCGCAGACCAGGCCCGCGACACCGGCGTTGATGTGGACGACCGTACCGCCGGCGAAGTCGAGAACGCCGGCCGAACCCAGGAAGCCGCCACCCCACACCCAATGCGCGATCGGCGCGTAGACGACGACCAGCCACAGGCCCATGAAGATCAGCAGCGCCGAGAACTTCATGCGCTCGGCGAAAGCGCCGGCGATCAGCGCCGGCGTGATGATGGCGAAGGTCAACTGGAACATCGAGAAGACGAATTCAGGAATGTTCGCAACGCCCGGCAGCCACAGTGTCGAGGTGGTGATGCCCTGATGGAAGAATTTCGAGAAGCCGCCGAGATAGGCGTTCATGCCGCCGCCGTCGGAGAAGGCCAGCGAATAGCCGAACATGAACCACAGCACCGTCACCAGGCAGGTGATGGCGAAGCTCTGCATGATGGTGGCGAGCACGTTCTTCTTGCGCACCATGCCGCCGTAGAACAGCGCCAGGCCCGGAATCGTCATCATCAGCACCAGCGCCGTCGAGGTCAGCATCCAGGCGGTGTTGCCGGTGTCGAGGACCGGGGTCGGCGCGGCAGGTGCGGCCGGCGCTGCCGGAGCCGCTTCCTGCGCGAAGGCGGCGACGGTGCCGAATACTGCGAGAGCGAGCGCACCGAGCGCGGCCGCGCGTCCCGTCGTCTTCAAGGTGGAAGGTATGTTCATTGAACTCTCCGTTGGAATAGCTGGTCGCCGCTTCAGAGCGCGTCGGTGTCTGTTTCGCCGGTGCGGATGCGCACCGCCTGGTCGATGCCGAAGACGAAGATCTTGCCGTCGCCGATCTGGCCGGTCTTGGCGGCCGCGGAGATGGCCTCGACGGCCTTGTCGACCATGTCGGCGCCGACGGCGACCTCGATCTTGATCTTGGGCAGGAAGCTCACCGCGTATTCCGCGCCGCGATAGATTTCCGTATGTCCCTTCTGACGCCCGTAGCCTTTGACTTCGGTGACGGTCAGGCCCTGGATGCCGACGCCGGTGAGCGCTTCGCGCACCTCGTCGAGCTTGAACGGCTTGATGATTGCCATCACGATTTTCATAAGGTTTCACCCTTTGCTGTTGCGGTCGCCCGCGTTTGCACACCTTCGCCGATCCCCCATGAGAGCCGGAGAGTGCCCGACAGGATTCAAGCTCCGTGCCAATTGCCGAAGCAGGGCGTTAACCTGTTGTAAACAAAGGAGATGGGCGACCCTTGCACATTTTTCGTGCGCGAGGGCGTCGGGGTGTCTGATTAATAAATAGGCAATTTTTTGAAAATGCCTGTTTTATAGGCTTTGACTCGAAGCCGGCTCAGCGTTTCAGCCGGATGAGGCCTTCTTGGGCCACCGAGGCGATCAGCGTTCCGTCGCGCGCGAACAGCGAGCCGCGGGTGAAACCGCGCGAGCCTTGCGTGGAGGGACTGTCCTGCGTGTAGAGGATCCAGTCGTCCAGCGAATGGCTGCGATGGAACCACATGGCGTGGTCGAGGCTGGCCGCCTGGATGTCGCGGTCGAAGATTGCGCGGCCATGCGCGAAGGTCGAGGTGTCGAGCAGCGTCATGTCGGAAAGGTAGGCGAGCACGGCGGCCTGCGTCGCCCGGTCTTCCGGCACCGGGCCGGTGGTGCGGATCCAGATGTTCTGCTCCGGCTCCAGCTTCTCGCGGCTGGTATAGTGCTTCAGCATCACCGGTTTCATCTCGATCGGCCGGTCGCGCTCCCAGTAGCGCTTGATGCCTTCCGGCACAGCCTCGCCGAATTTGCCGAGCAGCTCGCGCTGCGACAAAAGCGTGTCGGGCGCCGGCACGTCGCGCGGCATCGGCAGCTGATGTTCCAGCCCCACCTCGTCCTGCTGGAACGAGGCCTCCAACGAGAAGATCGCCTGTCCGTGCTGGATCGCCACCACCCGGCGCGTGGTGAAGGAGCCGCCGTCGCGGATGCGGTCGACCTCGTAGACGATCGGCACCTTGGTGTCGCCGGGCCGCATGAAATAGCCGTGCAGCGAATGCACATGGCGCTCGGGCTCGACCGTGCGCTGCGCGGCGACCAGCGCCTGGGCGATCGTCTGGCCGCCGAAGACGCGCTGCCAGTCGAGCTTGGGGCTGCGACCACGATACAGGTTGTGTTCGAGCTGCTCGAGGTCGAGAATGTCGAGTAGCTCGTCCATCGCCGCCGTCATGTTCCGCGTCCTTGAAAGATGTGTCATGGCGGGTTTCGGACAGGACAGGCGGGCAGTCAAGCTGCGACGGCCGCCGCCGGAGGCCGCGAAAGGAAAGTGCCATGGTGGAGCGCAAGGCGGATGCAGCAGACAAAACATCGCTGGATGTGCTGGTGGCGGGCGCCGGCTATGTCGGTCTGGCCGCCGCCGTATCGCTGAAGCAGGCGCGCCCCAGCCTTGCCGTCGCCATCGTCGACGCGGCGCCCGCCGGCGTCTGGCAGAAGGACGGGCGCGCCTCGGCGATTGCCGCTGCCGCCTGCCGCATGCTGGAACAGTTAGGGGTCTGGGACGAGATCGCGCCGGAAGCGCAGGCGATCACCGAGATGATCATCACCGATTCGCGCGCCGCCGATCCGGTGCGTCCGGTGTTTTTGACCTTCGACGGCGAGGTGGCGCCCGGCGAACCCTTCGCGCATATGGTCGCCAACCGGGTTCTGAACGGCGCGCTGCGCCGCCGCGCCGAAAAGCTCGGCATCGACATCATCGAAGGCATGGCCGTCAGCGCCTTCGACACGAACGGCGCCGGCATCAGTGTGCATCTGGCCGATGGCGCCGCGCTCAAGGCACGGCTGCTGATCGCCGCCGACGGCGTCAATTCGAAGCTGCGCGACATGGCCGGCATCAAGACGGTGAAATGGGAATACGGCCAGTCCGGCATCGTCTGCACGGTCGCCCACGAGCGCCCGCACAATGGCCGTGCCGAGGAACATTTTTTGCCAGCCGGCCCCTTCGCGACGCTGCCGCTGAAACCCGACAAGGACGGCACCAACCGCTCGTCGATCGTCTGGGTCGAGCGCACGGAAGACGCGAAAAAACTCGTCGATGGCGACGAGTTCGTCTTCGAGCACGAGCTGGAGCAGCGCTTCGGGCTGAAGCTCGGCGAGATCCGCGTCGCCGACAAGCCGCGCGCCTGGCCGCTGGGGCTGACGCTTGCGCGCGCTTTCGTCGCGCCGCGCATCGCGCTCGCAGGCGATGCCGCCCACGGCATTCATCCGATCGCCGGCCAGGGCCTCAATCTCGGCTTCAAGGATGTGGCGGCGTTGGCCGAGGTGTTGGTCGAGGCCGATCGGCTCGGCCGGGACATCGGCGCGCTCGACGTGCTCGAACGCTACCAGCAATGGCGGCGCTTCGACACGCTGCAGATGGGCGTCACCACCGACGTGCTGAACCGGCTGTTTTCCAACGACATCGGCCCGCTGCGCGCCGTGCGCGACGTCGGCCTCGGGTTAGTCGAGCGCATGCCCAGGCTCAAGGACTTCTTCATCCGCCAGGCCTCGGGCCTGTCCGGCGACACGCCAAGGCTATTGAAAGGGGAGGCGATCTAACACCTCGCAATTGGCCGAGGCCTACACGACGTCGTCATCCACGGGCGGAGCGGGAGCGAAGCGGACGCGAAGACCCGAGGATCCATTCCGTGACTTTAATCGTAGGGTGCTGTCGAGCAGAATTCTGCGCCGCTGCAACGCTTACAGGTAACGGAATGGATTCTATGGTCTGTGCCGCGTCGCTTCGCTCCTTGCTCCGCCATAGATGACGAAGCGAGAGGCGTTCCGGCCAATCACGAAGGCATGCGGCCCGGCCGCCGCTGCTTCAGCTCAGTTCACTTCAAAACCCAGCTTCTGCCGCAGCCTCAGCATCCGCTGGTCGGCTATTCTGAGGCTCTGCTCGCCGCCTTGCGCCACGCGGTTCAGCATCCGGAGCAGATCGTCCCGCTCGTGCGGATCGAGGCGCTCGCGCAGGAATGGCGCCAGCTTGTCGATGACGATCGTGGTGTCGTCGACCTGCGAGGCGGCCCATTTGGCGTAGACGACGGCCTCGTCGGTCTTCTTCGGGCTCTGCGCAATCTGCGAGATCACCTCGCGAAGGGCGGCCTCGCGTTGCGGCAGGATCGGGCCTTGTTCCGAAACGATCGAAGTGATCAGCGTCGCGGCCGCCACGACGGGATCGTCGATCGCCGTCAGCGGCGACAGCGCCGCCTGCTTGCGCAGCTTCTTGCGGCGGATATTGCCTTGCACGCGCCCGACGACATCGGCCACCTCGCGCGCGGCCTCGTTCATGGCTTTCATCCGGTACCACCAGATGGCCGCCGCGCCGAGCAGGCCAAGTACAGCGATCAGGAAAGGCATGCCGAATTCCCCCGAAATCCCGCAACGATAGGAGAAGTGGGGCATCGCTTCAACACGCGACAGTTGCGGCAGCTAAGAAACCCCTAATGCACGTCGCCCAAAAGTGCTCAGCAGTTTTGGGAGAACGACATGCATCAAACAAAGACACCGCAACCGCCATACGCCGGCGTCATGATCCCGGCACATTGTAGATCGCCCTGACCTCGACGGTACCGAGCTCGGCCAGCGGAATGCCGTCGGCGATCGCCAGCGCCTCGTCGAGATCCGCCGCCTCGACCATGACGAAGCCGAGCAGTTGCTCTTTCGTCTCGGCGAACGGGCCGTCGGTGACCAGCCGCTTGCCCTTGCGCCGCCTGAGCGACTTCGACTTTCCTACCGGCTGCAGCGCCTGCGCGATGATCAGCTTGCCTTGTTGGTCGAGTTCCCTGTCATAGGCGAGCGAGTCGGCATCGAGCTTGGCGGATCTTTCCGGCGTGAGCGCGAAGAGGTCTTTTTCCTCGCCATAGACCAGCAGGACATATTTCATTTTTCGTTCCCTTCCTGTGATGAACCATAGGAGGCGACAGCGACGCTGTCAGCCTTGCTTCTGGCGGCCGCCGCGTGGTCGAGCAGGAATGCCGCGATCCCGATGATGGCCACGGCCGCCACCAGCTGGCCGAAACCGGATGCTGGGGGATCCAGCCAGAACTCTTCCGGTCGCTCGGCCCTTCTGCCGGGGCGCCTCCAAAGTGCGAAAAACAGATTGTCCATCCTGAACCTCCATCGGCCGCAGAACTCGCGACCGCCCGCAGGACGGTCCAACCGCCGGGAAGTCGACATTTTTGCACGAGCATTTTTTCAGGAATTCCGGCGGGGCCGCCGATGCTGGCATAATCGAGCCAAGAGGCATGGATGGTCTTCCGGCGCGCCCGCGCTATAGTTGACGGGAACGCCGGTGCCCGCCGGCGCAGACCCCGACAAAAGCCAGGAGGACTTCATGGACCGCACCGCAAACGCCGTCTGGAAAGGCAATCTCAAAGAAGGCAAGGGCGCGCTGGACACCCAGAGCGGCACCTTGAAGGGCACGCCCTATTCCTTCAAGGCTCGCTTCGAGGACGAGAGCGGCAAATCCGGCACCAATCCGGAAGAGCTGATCGCCGCCGCGCATGCCGGCTGCTACGCCATGCAGCTGTCGCATTTCCTGGCCGAGAACGGCACGCCGGCCACCGAGCTCGACGCCAAGGCGGTGGTCACGCTGGTGCCCGGCACCGGCATCACCGGCAGCGCCATCACCCTGGTCGGCAAGGTGCCGGGCATCGACGCGGCGAAGTTCAAGGAATTGGCCGAGAAGGCCAAGGCCGAATGCCCGGTGTCGAAGGCGCTCGGCGCCATCAAGGTCTCGCTCGACGCCAGGCTGGGGTGAGAAACACTCCAAACTTCGGACTGCTAGCCGGGCGCTTGCGGCAGACGCCGGCGCCGCCCCTCACCTGCCTGCCGGCATCCTCTCCCCGTATAGTGACGGGGAGAGGGGCGCTGCGATCGATGGTTTCGCCAACCTCCAACGTTGCAAGCAGGGCGCCAAGGTCGCGGCCAGCCCTTTCTCCCCGTCACTATACGGGGAGAAATGCCCGGCAGGGCAATGAGGGGCAGCGCAAACGTCGATGGTTGACTTCCTTACGCGCCCAGCGCCTCGATCTTCGCGCGCAGAGTCGCGACCTCATCCTCCAGCGCCCGCACCCGCGCTTCAAGGTCGGAATCCGATGACGCCGCCGCCGGCTGCCAAGGCGTCGCAACCGCCGCCGCTTCCACCGGCCCGCTCAACAAATGCACATAGCGCTCCTCGCGCTGTCCGGGCGCGCGTTCGAGCAGTTGGATGAGCGGCGGGCGACGGCCGATCATCAGGTCGAGATTGTCGCGCAGCTCCTCGATCGAGGCAAAGCGCGCCATGCGTTCCGAACGCGCGAGCAGCTCATGCGCCGTCTGCGCGCCGCGCAGGAGCAGCAGGCCGACGATGGCGATCTGCGGCGTGGTGAGCGAAAAGCGCTGCGCCATCAGATGCTCGTAGCGCTCGACGCGCGAGGCAAAAGCCTGGCGCACCAGGCCTTTCTGCTCGAGCTGGGAGAGCGCCCGCCTGACCTCCGTCAGCTCCAGCGCCATCACCGGCTCGCGTGCCGTCTTCTGGTTGGCGGCTTGATGCGCGCCGTTGAGCGTCAGCGGATAGACGTCCGGCGTCAGCTCCTTCTTCTCGATCAGCGAGCCGAGGATCCGGGCTTCGGCGGGGGAGAGGACGGGGAGATCGGTCATGGGGTTGCTATCCTTTGTGAGGCCGGAGGGACAGCACCCCCTCTGTCCTGCCGGACATCTCCCCCGCAAGGGGGGAGATCGGCAGCTTCAGCGCCGTTCGTCCATTCTTGCAACGTTGAAGATTAGCGAAAGCGGGAAAGACAGCCAATCTCCCCCCTTGCGGGGCAGATGTCCGGCAGGACAGAGGGGAGTGTGACGGAACGCGGCGTTCGAGATCGCCACGAACCTGCGAGGCTAGACCCGTCTCTCCACCATCATCTTCTTGATCTCAGCAATCGCCTTGGCGGGATTGAGTCCCTTCGGGCAGGTCTGCGCGCAGTTCATGATGGTGTGGCAGCGGTAGAGCCTAAACGGGTCTTCGAGATTGTCGAGCCGCTCGCCGGTCGCTTCGTCGCGGCTATCGATCAGCCAGCGATAGGCCTGCAGCAGCGTCGCCGGGCCGAGATAGCGCTCGCCGTTCCACCAGTAGCTCGGGCACGAGGTCGAGCAGCAGGCGCACAGGATGCATTCGTAGAGCCCGTCGAGCTTCTCGCGGTCCTCATGGCTCTGCAGCCACTCCTTCGCGGGCGTCGGCGAGACCGTCTTCAGCCACGGCTCGATCGAGGCATGCTGGGCATAGAAAGTGGTGAGGTCCGGGACCAGGTCCTTGATCACCGGCATGTGCGGCAGCGGATAGACCTTGACCGCGCCGGAGATGTCGTCGCAGCCCTTGGTGCAGGCCAGTGTGTTGGAGCCGTCGATGTTCATGGCACAGGAACCGCAAATGCCTTCACGACAGGAGCGGCGCAGCGTCAGCGTCGGGTCGATCTTGTTCTTGATCCAGAGCAGTGCGTCGAGCACCATCGGCCCGCAATCGTCCATGTCGACGAAATAGGTGTCCATGCGCGGGTTCTCGCCATCGTCCGGCGACCAGCGGTAGATGCGGTATTCGCGCAGGTTGGTGGCGCCTTCCGGCTTCGGCCATGTCTTGCCCTGCTGGACTTTCGAATTCTTGGGAAGTGTGAGTTCGACCATTACCTGCGGTCCTTTCGGATGACGAGCTTCAGCCCGGACCAGATTTCATTCACGGCGGCGACCTTGACGTCGACGAGGTCGAGCTTGAGCGCTTGCGTGCGGATGACGTCTTCGGTGACGTCTGTGGCGACCTTCGATGCCTTCTTCGGCCAGGAGACCCAGACCATGCCGTCGCGCTTGATCGCCGTCTCTATATCGCCAAGACGATCCTCGATCTCGGCGCGCTGGCGAGTGAAGGCGTGCACGGCATCGTATTTCCCGGTGCCGGAGATCGCTGCCCATTCGGGCAATCGATCGACCTCGGCGAAGTCCATGGCCTCGGCAAGATCGTCGAGTTCCGGCGGCAAGGCGATGAAGGCGGCGACCATACCGTCCTTCAGGCCGAGCTTGGCCGGAAGGGGCGTGCCGGAATATCCCGCGGCCGCCAATGTCATGGTCAGTACACCCTGGCTTTCGGCGCGATCTTGGCCGGGTTGATGCCGCCGTCTTTTTCCGGCAGCAGCGTGTCGGTGTGCACCGGCCGGTAGGTGAGCGTCACCTTGCCGTCCTCGCTGACGCGGGCCAGCGTATGTTTACGCCAGTTGGCGTCGTCGCGGTTGGCGAAATCTTCCCGCGCGTGCGCGCCCCGGCTCTCCTTGCGCGCCGCGGCGCCGTGGACCGTCGTGATGGCGTTGGCCATCAGATTCTCCAGCTCCAGCGTCTCGACGAGATCGGAGTTCCAGATCAGCGAGCGGTCGAACACCTTGAGGTCCTTGAGCTCGCCCCAGATCGCGGAAATGCGCTTGCAGCCATTGTCCAGCGATTCCTGGGTGCGGAACACCGCCGCGTCCTCCTGCATCGCCTTCTGCATCTTTTCGCGCACATCGGCCGTCGGCGCCGCGCCATTGGCATGGCGCAACCGGTCGAAGCGATCCATGATCTTCTCGACCGAAGCCGCGTTGGGCGACGGGATCGGCGAATTGCGGTCGATCACCTCGCCGGCCCTGATCGCCGCGGCGCGGCCGAAGACGACGAGGTCGATCAGCGAATTCGAGCCCAGCCTGTTGGCGCCGTGCACCGAAGCGCAGGCGGCCTCGCCCACCGCCATCAGCCCGGGCGATACGCGATCCGGGCTCTTTGCCGTCGGATTGAGCACCTCGCCCCAATAGTTGGTCGGCACGCCGCCCATATTGTAATGCACCGTCGGCAGCACCGGGATCGGCTCCTTGGTCAGGTCGACGCCAGCGAAGATTTTTGCCGATTCCGAAATCCCCGGCAGCCTTTCGTGCAGGACGGCCGGGTCGAGATGGTCGAGATGCAGGAAGATGTGGTCCTTCTTCGGCCCGACGCCGCGGCCTTCGCGGATTTCCAGCGTCATGCAGCGTGAGACCACGTCGCGCGAGGCGAGATCCTTGGCCGACGGCGCATAGCGCTCCATGAAGCGCTCGCCCTCTGAATTGACGAGATAGCCGCCCTCGCCGCGCGCGCCCTCGGTGATCAGGCAGCCGGCGCCGTAGATGCCGGTCGGGTGGAACTGCACGAACTCCATGTCCTGCAGCGCGAGCCCGGCACGCGCCGCCATGCCGCCGCCGTCGCCGGTGCAGGTATGCGCCGAGGTGGCGGAGAAATAGGCGCGGCCATAGCCGCCGGTCGCCAGCACCACCATCTTGGCCGAGAAGCGATGGATGGTGCCGTCGTCGAGGTTCCAGGCAACGACGCCGGTGCAGGTGCCGTCCGGCTCCATGATCAGGTCGAGCGCGAAATACTCGATGAAGAACTGCGCGTTGTTCTTCAGCGACTGGCCATAGAGCGTGTGCAGCATGGCATGGCCGGTACGGTCGGCGGCCGCGCAGGTGCGCTGCACCGGCGGACCTTCGCCGAAATTCATCATCATGCCGCCGAACGGCCGCTGGTAGATCTTGCCTTCTTCCGTGCGCGAGAACGGCACGCCGTAATGCTCGAGCTCGTAGACGGCGGCGGGCGCCTCGCGCACCATGTATTCCTGCGCGTCGATGTCGCCCAGCCAGTCCGAACCCTTGACGGTGTCGAAGAGATGCCACTGCCAATTGTCGGGCCCCATATTGGCGAGCGAGGCGGCGATGCCGCCTTGCGCCGCGACCGTATGCGAGCGGGTCGGGAACACCTTGGTGATGCAGGCGGTGCGCAGCCCCTGCTCGGCCATGCCGAGCGTGGCGCGCAGGCCGGCGCCGCCGGCGCCGACGATCACCACATCGAATTTGTGGTCGACAAAAGTATAGGCGGAAGCCGTGTTGGCGGTTGATGCGTCCTTGGCCAAGACTTCAGCCTCCGAATGCCAGTTTGAGCAGGGCGAAGAGCGAAGCGACGCCCACTGCAATTGAGAAGAATGTGTTGAGGGCGATCAGCGCCAGTCTCATGCCCTCGCCATGCACGTAGTCCTCGATGATCACCTGCATGCCGAGCCGCATGTGGTAGAGCGCGGAAATGAGCACCAGCGCCAGCACCAGCGCCACGAACGGATTGGCGAGCGAAGCCCGCACTTCCGTATAGCCGTGGCCGTTGACCGCGATCAGGAAGCCGACGAAGAACAGGATGAGCGGGATGTTGGCGATCGCGGTCAGCCGCTGGCGCCAGAAATGCTGCGTGCCTTCGCGGGCCGAGCCGAGGCCGCGGACCTTGGCCAGCGGCGTACGCATATCGGTGTTCTTCGCGCTCATCAGAAAGCCCCCCGCGCCATGTAGCCCGCGATCCAGATCAAAAGCGTGAGCAGAACCGAGCCGGCGAGCGTTGCCCAGGCGATCTTGGAGGCGGTGGTTTTTTCGAGTCCTGCCCCGGTGTCCCAGACGAGATGGCGCAGGCCGCCCAGCATGTGGTGCATCAGCGCCCAGGTGTAGCCGAACAGGATCAGCCGGCCGAGCCAGGAACCGAAGGCCCAGTTGACCCAGTCGAACGCAGCCTGCGACGTCGAAGCCGCGATCAGCCATGCTGCCACCAGCAGCGTTCCGAAATAGAGCGCGCCGCCGGTGATGCGATGGATGATCGACATCGTCATCGTGATCGGCGGCCGGTAGATCGTCAGATGCGGCGAAAGCGGCCGTTCATGTCTGACAACTGCGCGGGTGGCTGGTGATTTGCTCATGGCTCCCCCAGTTCGGCGTTCCGGAGCCGCGAAGAATGCGGCTTTTGCCGCCTCCATATATGGCTTCGGATAGGCGGTTTCTAATGCGCTTTTTGCACCGCGTCAAAGCCGGAAAATCGTTTTGGAAAAGTCATTTAGTCTGACAAAAAGGGGAAATTCCGCTTCAATCGATTAGCGGGCAATTCGAGGCAGTAGGGGAATAAGGGAGGACACGCGGCGACATTGCACCACTGCCACTTGCCTACTCCACTACTCCCTTATTCCTCTACTCCCCTACCTTCTGCAGGTCTGAGGCGTCGACCCTCTCTTCATCACCAGCGCCTCGCGTCCGTCGATCACGATTGCGTCATGCGTCGCCGCTTCCTGGTAGCGGCTGCTCTGGTTGGCCGGCGAAGCCGCAAACTCTTCGGCCGCGCCATCTGGCCCGAGCACACGCAACGACGAGCCGAGATTCTGGATGGTGATCATGCCGCCATTGCCGCATCGATAGGTGGCCGTACCCACAGTGGATCGCGGCGCGGTCAGGTCGGTGATGATTTTGGTTGTGGGCGACGGAGGCGTTGCTGGCGTTTTCGTCGTTGCGGATATCGAGGGCGTCGGGGGTGCAGCGGGCTGCTGGCCGGGAGCAGGTGACACCGCGGGCGACACCGTGCTCGCTGCCCTGGGTGCGCCGTCCCGCGGGACGCAGGCAGCGGCTGCAAGGAGCAGCGGAACAACGAGCGACACCCGAACCGCGCGGCTAAACGCCATGTGCTGCCTCTTTCATGCGCGGCACGCTAGCCATGCGGCGCGCCAAGATCAAGTTCGCCCGGAGCCAGCCGAGCCGGGTCAGGCCCGGTGACCATGCCTGCGCTGGGGTCAGGAATCAGCCCCCGAAATTAACCATGTTCATTAAGTTCCGATCCCGATGACCGCTCGCCTCTTAACAAAGGTTAAGAAAAGGTTAATTTCTGGTTCGAACCCGATTCCAGGCGCGATCTCTCGCGTCGATCAAGGGAGAGCGACATGCGTTCGAATTCAGTGCGGGTAAGCCTCGCGGCCGTCACGCTGGCGGCACTCGCCACCGCAATCGCCGGGCCGGCCGAGGCAGGTCTTCGCCATCACGACCGCGTCTATGCCGATTCCTTCGGCAATCTCGTCATCGACAGCGCCGCCGGCTACAAGCGCATCATTGTCGGCGAGGGCAGGCACGCCAAGGAGCTCTCGAACTTTACCGGTGCCGGCCAGCCCGACGTCATCTACGACTCCGACGATGCTGGCGCTCCGGGCTGCTACCAGCCGCCGGTCTTCGTCAAGGGCCGCTCCTATATGTACGGGCTTTCCGACGGCGAGATGCCCAACCTCAGCCCCTGCCGCTGAGCGCCTTGGCCTGTCGCATCGCGATTCCGGGCGATAAGCGCACGCAGTCGCGGCCGGCATTCTTGGCCGCGTAGAGCGCGTCGTCGGCACGGCGCATGAGATCTGAAAACCCCTCGTCCGCCGCGAGCTCGGCGACGCCGAAGCTCGCGCTGCAGCGATGATCGGTGTGCAGGCCCTCGATCGGCAGCGCGCCGAAGGCGCTGCGCGCGCCCTCCGCGAAAAGCCGCGCGGCGGCGAGTTTGCTGCCGGGCAGAATGATGGCGAATTCCTCGCCGCCGATGCGGCCGGCGACATGGTGCTCGGCCGCCGCCTCGCGCAGGAGGCCCGCAAAGGTCTCGATGACGCGATCGCCGCAGGCATGGCCATAGCTGTCGTTGATGCCCTTGAAGTGGTCGAGGTCGGCGATGACCAGCGCCACTGGAGCGTCCCGGCGCACAGCATCTCTCAGTGCCAGCTCGGCATGACGTTCGAAACCGCCGCGGTTGAGCAATCGCGACAGCGTGTCCGTCTCCGATTTCGACGTCGCCTCGGCCAGCACGTCGCGCACCAATATGGCGAGCGCGAGCAGCGCCAGCGCCAGGCCGAACACGGTGCCAAGCGACTGCGACACCAGCGCATAGCCTGTCTGCACATAGGATTGCGGATTGGCGCCCCAGCCGCCGAGCGCGCCGGCGATGAAAGGTTTTGACGCGAACTGCGCAGCGCTTGCCGCGAGCACGACCATCAATATGTGATCGAGCCGCCCGAGCCTCTGCCTGGAGGACAGCACGATGCCGAGAGCGGTGAACTGCATGGCGGCATAGGGAAGCTGATAGGCCATCATGCGGGTGAGCGAGTGGCGCGGCAGGTCTTGCACCAAATAGACGGCGACCGAGGCGACGCCCAGGAAGAACAGCATCGGCGCCCAGGGCGGAGTCACGCCGTATTTGCGGGCAAGCCCGCCGTTGAAGACAATGGTTGCGCCGAGGAAGACGGCGAAGGCTGCGACAACTGGAAGCCGGGCATCGGCAAAGGCGGGGATGCTGAATTCGATGGCGAAATAGGCCATGCCGAGCCCATAGCTGAAGGCCAGCCAGCGCGCCGACACGCGCCCGACGTCATAGAGGGCGATCGTCATGAAGGCCGCCGCCAGAAGCCCGGCGACGAACAGATTGATCACCAGGATGAAATCAGCGCTGCCCATGTTCCTTGAGTCCCCCGGACAGAAAACCATCGACGGGCGAAAAACACGTTAACGCGGGCTATGGCGCGGAACCGCAGGCCTTGGCGATTAGCTGCAAGGCCCGTTCGGTCGTCATTCTAGGGCGGAGCAAGGAGCGGAGCGACGCGCGCAGACCCTAGAATCCATTCCGTTACTTTGGAGCGCCGCGACGGTGCAGAATCTGATGGGCTGCACTCTACGGCAGTCGTCACGGCATGGATCCTCGGGTCAAGCCCGAGGATGACGAAGGCGTGGCGGTTTGACCTTGCCTCAGCCGGCTGCGAGCGGCTCCGGCACGAAGGTGGTTTCAGGCCGCTCGTAGGAAAGACGGACGCTGTCGCGGCCGTTCCTCTTGGCCTTGTAGAGCGCCTCGTCGGCGCGCCGCATCAGCGGCGCCAGCCCTTCATTGCCGGTGCGGGCGGCGACGCCGAAGCTCGCGGTCACCCTCACGCCGGAAGGAACCCCGTCGATCGCGCCGGCCGAATAGTAGCTGCGGATCGCTTCGGCAAACAGGCGCGCCGAGGCGAGATCGCTGAGCGGCAGCAGCACGGCGAACTCCTCGCCGCCGATGCGGCCGGCAGCGCCCCGCGTGCCCGTGGCGAAACGCAGCTTGGCGGCGAAATCGGCAATCACCCGGTCGCCCGCCTCATGCCCGTGCCGGTCGTTCAACGCCTTGAAATGATCGAGGTCGGCAAGCACGAGCGCAACGGGAGATCCCGCCTTGGCGCATCGATCGAGCAGAAATGCCGCCCGGTCCTCGAAGCCGCGGCGATTGAGGAGCCCCGACAGCGGGTCGGTGTGGGTCTCGGCCTTCAGCGCCTTCATCACATCGAGCGCCGCCGCCGTGAACAGGCAGAGCGCGATCAGGAGCGACAAAAGCGCATGCGACAGCAGCGCCGTCGTCCAATAGGACGAACCGTAGAACCCGTCATAGCTCGGGAACGGCCCATGCGCGATGACGACGATCAGGGTACGGGCGGTGAAGTTCAGCGCCGAGAGCAGCGACAGCACGAACAGGATCTTTTCGGTCGGCCCATTGTTGCGCACTGGCCTGAGCTCGGCCGCGACGAGCAGGCTCAAGCCGCCGAAGCCGAAATTCATGCCGAGCACGCGCCAGGTGAGATCCGGCTGGACGAACATGAACCATGCAAAGGCGGCGAGCCCGCCGCCGGTCATGATGCCGATGCCGATATAGGGCACGCGCCGGCCGTAGCGTGCGACGATCGCGCTGGAAAGACAGCAGGCGGCGATCGTGAAGCATATGTTGGAGATCAGCTTGGTCGCCACGACGCCGACCGGAAGCGTGAAATATTGCAGCAGGAAGCCCGAGGCCGACAGGCAATAGCTCGCCGCCAACACCGCCAGGTACGGGCGGTGGCGCTGATAGAACCACAGCACGAGGAACGCGGCGCCGAGCGCCAGCGCTATCGTGGGATTGAGCAGCGCTATGAGCAGACCAGTGTCCAACGAGCCGTGACTTTCCCCAACTTTACCCAAGGGGAGATGCTAGTGCGGAAGCGCAAACAAGCGGTTAAGCCATGGCACGGAACAGCTCGGCAAGGCCGGCGTTTTCAACAAAACAGGAGAATGCCGATGGCCGGTACAATCACTCTGACCGATCACGATGCGATCCGTTCCTGGGCGGCGGCGCGCGCCGGATTTCCGGCCATCGTCGACGTTTCGCCCGAGGCCGGAACGCAACCCATGCTGCGCCTGGTTTTCGGCCAGAACGCCTATGAGGACGACGACCGCCCGGAGCGGCCGTTCAATGCCGGCGGCTACGAGCTGGTCGAATGGGATGAGTGGTTCGGGATTTTCGACGAGCAAAAACTGGCGCTGGTGGTCGCCGCCGACGAGCCCGGCCGGCGCGAGGAATTTCACAAGATCATTCGGCGCGGCGACCGCTGAGCGCAGCTAGCAAAAGGCCCGGATCGCAGCGCGATCCGGGCCTTTGTCGCGTTTGCCGCTGGCCGTTACTTCCAGTCGCGGATGTCGACGAAGTGGCCGGCGATCGCGGCGGCCGCCGCCATCGCCGGCGACACCAGATGGGTGCGGCCCTTGAAGCCCTGCCGGCCCTCGAAATTGCGGTTCGAGGTCGAGGCGCAGCGCTCATGCGGCTTCAGCCGGTCGTCGTTCATGGCCAGGCACATCGAGCAGCCCGGCTCGCGCCAGTCGAAGCCGGCGGCGACGAAGATCTTGTCTAGACCCTCTGCCTCGGCCTGCTCCTTCACCAGGCCGGAGCCCGGCACGATCATCGCATTGACGCGCGGATTGACTTTTCTGCCCTCGACCACCTTGGCGGCGGCACGCAGGTCCTCGATGCGGCCGTTGGTGCAGGAGCCGATGAAGACGCGATCGAGCGCGATGTCGGTGATCTTGGTTCCCGGCGTCAGCCCCATATAGTCGAGCGCGCGCAGCTTCGAGGAGCGCTTGTTCTCGTCGGCGATATCGGCCGGATTGGGCACGAAGCCCTGCACCGAGACGACGTCCTCGGGCGAGGAGCCCCAGGAGACGATCGGCGGCAGTTTTTGCGCGTCGAGCACGACCACTTTGTCGAAATGCGCGCCTTCGTCGGAATGCAGCGTCTTCCAATAGGCGAGTGCTGAATCCCAGGCGGCGCCCTTCGGCGCGCGCGGCTTGTCCTTCACATAGGCGAAGGTGGTCTCGTCCGGCGCGATCAGGCCGGCCCGCGCGCCGCCCTCGATCGACATGTTGCAGATCGTCATGCGGCCTTCCATCGATAGCGAGCGGATCGCTTCGCCGGCATATTCGATGACATAACCGGTGCCGCCGGCGGTGCCGATCTCGCCGATGATGGCGAGGATGATATCCTTGGCGGTGACGCCTTCCGGAAGCTGGCCGTCGACGCGCACCAGCATGTTCTTGGCCTTGCGCTGGATCAGCGTCTGGGTGGCGAGCACATGCTCGACTTCCGACGTGCCGATGCCGTGCGCCAAGGCACCGAAGGCGCCATGGGTGGAGGTGTGGCTGTCGCCGCAGACGATGGTCATGCCGGGGAGCGTAAAACCCTGCTCAGGCCCGATGATGTGGACGATGCCCTGGCGGACGTCGTTCTCGGAATAATATTCGATGCCGAAATCCTTGGCGTTCTTGGCCAGCGCCTCGACCTGGATGCGGCTTTCCTCGTTCTTGATGCCGAACTTGCGCTCGGGCGAGGTCGGCACGTTGTGGTCGACCACGGCCAGCGTCTTTTCGGGATGGCGAACCTGGCGGCCGCTCATGCGCAGGCCTTCGAAGGCCTGCGGGCTGGTGACCTCATGCACGAGGTGGCGGTCGATATAGAGCAGGCAGGTGCCGTCGTCCTGGCGGTCGACGACGTGGTCGTCGAAGATCTTGTCGTAGAGGGTGCGCGGTGCGCTCATATGCGTAAATCCGTCGATCTTGAAAAATGGGAAAAGCTGGCGCCGGGCTCACGCCGGCGTAGCGACTTGTGTCAGTCGGCCTTAGTTAAGTCGGCTGGTGAGCGCGCCGCAGACGCGCGCGGCAAATCGCGACGGCAGGCGCTTTCTGTCCTGCAGCACAAAACCCTTGTAGGCCGGATCGCCGAAAAGCTCTTCCATGGCGGGGTAAATAGCAATGTTTTGGCTTTTCGGCAATTAGCGCCAGCTTCCCTTCTCCCCTTGCGGGAGAAGGTGGATCGGCGCGCAGCGCCGAGACGGATGAGGGGTGTTCCAGCGGAGTGAGACGCTGGCTTTCCCTGGAGCACCCCTCATCCGTCGCCTTCGGCGACACCTTCTCCCACAAGGGGAGAAGGGAAGTTGGCGCTCACATCACCTCGAACACAAAAGTCTTCACCAGCGCTTCCGGGTCGCCGATCGCGTAGCAGCGGAACCACGGGCTTTGCTCGACCAGGCGCCACTTCCTCGCCTGCGTGAGCTCATCGAACACCGCCTGAAATCCGCCGCTCTCGAACACCTGATCGCGCACCGTGAAGATGGCGTGGCCGCCGCTTTTGGTGATGCGCACCAGCTCGCGCAGGCCGGAAGCCGGCGCGTGGCCGATGGTGAACACGCCCGTCGAAAAGAAGGCTCGGAAATGCCGGTCCGGCCAGGGCAGCGGGCCGCCGAGCATCGCTTTCTTCAGCTCGCTATAGGCCGGCTTGCCATTGGCTTGGCGGCTGCCGGCGAGCTTCAGCATGTCGTCGGAAAGGTCGAGGCCGGCGATGTCGCCATAGCCCAGCGCCTTGAGCGATGGCCCCGACAGGCCGGTGCCGCAGCCGGCGTCGAGCAGCGGACCTTCGCCCGCAGGCACATGGCGCGCCACCCAGGCGGTGATGAGGAAGGCAGCAGATAGCCGAGCGAGGCGGTCTCGCTGTCATAGGTCGCCGCCCATTCGGCATAGGCCTTGGCGAGCGCCTCCGGCGTCTCGGCCGTATAGACGGAGTCCAGCGCCGCATTGGCCTTGTCGAAATTCATGGTCGGCTCCTCCATGGATACGCATCGAACAGCGGGATCGTAGCGCGGACCATCTCTGCCGGCTATTCCTCACGCGGGCGGGGGGCGGCGGCAGGATGGTGGCGGATCGGGGGGGGGGGGGGGGGGGGGGGGGGGGGGGGGGGGGGGGGGGGGGGGGGGGGGGACGATCAGGCGGAAGCGCTGCACGCGCGTCAGCCCGAGCGCCTTGGCGGCTTCTCGACCGACTGGATACCGGCCCGGAACACTTCCGAAATGAAGGCCGAGTAGCCGATGGTGAGCGCCATGATGGCGCGCCACAGAAGCGAGACGTCGCGCACCAGCAATTCGCCAAGCAGCCCGGCGCTCTGCAGCGGCGCCGTCAGCGCGTTCCACGCCGTGACGAAGGCCGGCGCGCCGGCGAAGGCGATCCAGAACAACAGCACCAGGATCGGCACTCCACGGATGATCTCGACATAGAAGCGGGCGATCTGCCGTAACCATTGCGACCCCGATAGCGCCATCAGCGCGACGCCGAGCCCCAGCGCCGAGGCCAGCGCGAAAGCGACCACGGTGACGAAAATGGTGATGCCGATGCCCTTGACGACGATGGCGAAGACCTCGGCATAGATATCGCTCGCCGCGATGGCGAGGGCGGCGGCGAGCGCAAGGACGGCCGCAGCGGCAAGCCACCAGGGGAATTCTGATTTGGCGGTGGATGAGGACGCAGCCGACATCAGGCGATGCCGGTGTAAAGATCGAGAAAGGATGGTGCCAAGGCACCCCCCTCTGGCCTGCCGGCCATCTCCCCCTCAAGGGGGGAGATTGGCGGCTTCGGCCACACCGCCCACCCTGCAGCGTTGGAGATTAGCGAAAACCGGCGCGCCATCCGATCTCCCCCCTTGAGGGGGAGATGCCCGGTAGGGCAGAGGGGGGTGCCTTGGCGCAAGGTCAGCGCGAGTTGTTGCACACGCACTGTTCTTAACAAGACGAGCTCACTGCCCCATCTTGTAGTCGAGGAACCACTTTTTGTTCAGCGCATCCAGCGTGCCGTCGGCTTTGAGCGCGGCGATCGCGGCGTTGACCGGCTTCACCAGGTCGGAGCCCTTCGGGAAGATGAAGCCGAAATCCTCGGTGCCGAGCGGGCCGCCAATCAGCTTGAGCTTGCCTTCGGAAGCGTCGACATAGCCCTTGCCGGCGGTGCCGTCGGTGAGCACCACGTCGACGTCGCCGGACTTCAGCGCCTGCACGGTGGCGCCGAATGTTTCGAAAAGTTTGATGCGCGGATTCTGCTCATTACCGTCGAGCACGCTGTAGACGGCGGTGTAGAAGGGCGTGGTCCCGGGCTGGGCGCCGACCAGCCCGTCCTTGAAGGTGGCAAAACTCTTGGCATCGGTGAAGCGGCTTTCGTCGCCGCGCACCAGCATGAACTGCTCCGAGCGCATATAGGGATCGGAGAAGTCGACTTTCTGCTTGCGGTCGTCCTTGATGGTGATGCCGGTCATGCCGATGTTGTACTGGTTATCGGAAACCGCCTGGATCATCGCGTCCCAGGAGGTGTTCTGGTACTCGACCTTGAAGTTCAGCCGCTTGGCGATCTCGTCCATGGCGTCATATTCCCAGCCGATCTGCTTGCCGGTTTTCTTGTCGATGAACTGCAGCGGCGGGTAGGCATTCTCCGTCACCACCACAATTTTTTTGCCGCCGAGATCGGGCAGCGTGTCGGCGAGCGCCGCGACGGGCGCGAGAAGACAGGCCACCATGGCGGCCAGCAGCAGTTTCGACTTGGTCATGACAACTCCCCAGAACCTGAAACGCCCGCTATGCGGGCACGCATGAAAACCCGGCGCCGACTTTAGCTGTCCGCAGGCGCCTTGCAAGCCGATCCGCTGCATGGACAAGCGGCAAAGCGGATTCCCATGCTCTGATCGGCACGGTTTCCGAACGCTGCCGGTGAAGCGATTATTCCGCAGGCTCCGCGACGGCATCGCGCAGCCCGGCGACCAGTCGCGTCAGCGTGCCGTGCAGGGCTTTGAGCTCGGCGCGCTCCAACGGCATGCTGCAGTCGAGCGCGGCGGTCACATCCTTCATGTTCGCGCGCAGCGCCTGGCCTTTTGCCGTCGGCTCGACCAGCACCCGGCGCTCGTCGGCGCTGTCGCGCCGGCGGGTGACGAGGCCGCCCGCTTCCATCCGCTTGACCAGCGGCGTCAGTGTCGCCGAATCCAGCCCCAGCGCCTCGCCGAGCTCGCCAACCGTCATAGGTGAACGCTGCCAAAGCGCCAGCATCGCCAGATATTGCGGATAGGTGAGGCCGAGCGGATCGAGCAGCGGCCGGTAAAGCTTGGTCATCAGCCCGCTTGCGGAATAGAGCGCGAAGCAGAGCTGCTGGTCGAGACGCGGAACGGCAATCGTCCCGGCATTATCCGCCGGGACATCGCTCGCTCGAATTTCGGTTTCAGTCGTCATGCCGCCTTTGCCGCAAGCGCCACCGTGGAAAGGGCCACGTCGATATTGCCCCGGATGGCGTTGGAATAGGGACAGATCTGGTGCGCTTCCGATACAAGCGCTTCCGCGCCCGCCTGATCAAGGCCTTTCGTCTCCGCCGCCAGCGCGACGCCCAGCCTGAAACCGCCCTGATCGTTGGGATAGAGGCTGACGGTGGCCGTCACTGCCGCATCCTCGAGCGGCAGCTTCTTTTTGCGCGCGACGAAGCGGATGGCGCTTTCGAAGCAGGCGGCATAGCCGGCGGCGAACAGCTGCTCGGGATTGGTGGCGCCACCCTGCCCGCCGAGCTCTTTCGGCATCGCCAGATCGAGTTTGAGCAGACCGTCGCTGGTCTCGGCATGGCCCGCGCGGCCACCAACGACGCGAGCCTGGGCGGTGTAGAGTGCTGACATTTCTTTTCTCCAGTTATCTTGTGCACGATTATTTAGTGTACAAGATAAATGGCTGTCAAGGGCCACAATGTGCGCCCCTCTCAGATGTTCGGATGAAGCAACCCCGATGGTCGTCATCCACGGGCGGAGCGACGCGAAGCGGAGCGCAGACCCGAGGATCCATTCCGTTACCGCTGTCGTAGGGTGCGGCGGAGCAGAATTCTGCACCGTGGCGGTGCTTCTAAGTCACGGAATGGATCCTCGGGTCTACGCCGCGTCGCTGCGCTCCTTGCTCCGCCCGTGGATGACGAAGCTCAGGCGTTTTAGCCAATCAGCAAGACATGCGGTGCGCGAACGCGCAGGTAGGATAGGAACTGACCGATCAGGAGCCCTGGTGCCGTTCCGCCAAATGAAAAAGGCGGCCGAAGCCGCCTTTCCGAAACACGTCTATCGAAGCGCCTTATTCGGCCGACGCGGCCTCGGCCGACGCGGACTCGGCGGCCTTCTTCTCGGCGGCGTCCTGCGCGGCCTTCTCGGCAGCCAGCGCCTCGGCGGCGGCGACCTTTTCGGCCTCGATGCGGGCGCGCTCGGCGTTCAGGGCATCACGCTCCTCGTCGTTCAGCTTGCGGGCGCGCACGCCGGTGTTTTCCGAAATGCGGGCCGACTTGCCGCGACGGTCGCGCAGGTAATAGAGCTTGGCGCGACGCACTTTGCCGCGGCGCACGATCTCGACGCCTTCGACCATCGGCGAGTAGATCGGGAACACGCGCTCGACGCCTTCGCCGTAGGAAATCTTGCGGACGGTGAAATTCTCCTGGAAGCCGGAGCCGGAGCGGGCGATGACGACGCCCTCATAGGCCTGCACGCGGGTGCGGCTGCCTTCGGTGACTCGCACCTGGACGCGCACGGTGTCGCCGGGCTGGAATTCGGGCAGCTTGCGCTTGGCTTCGATCTTGGCGGCCTGCTCGGCCTCGAGCTGACGGATGAGGTCCATCTCAAATATCCACTTCTTGTTCTTCCGACAGCCAGAGCGTCCTCGACTCGCCTTGCAGTTCCAACGACCGCTCGGCTATGCCCTTTGCGGTCAAGCATCGGACAGGGACGGCTACACCGCCATTTGTTGACGGGTCCAGAAGATCGTTCTTCCGGTTCGGGCGGGCACATACAGCTATTTCGGCGCTTTGTCACGCCTTTGTCGCTTCTTTTTTGGATGCCGCCGCGATCTTCCAATGTAGGGCTTGCGCAGGATGCACAGGCTTTCTAAGCCGGGCGAAGTGTAAATCCTCTCCGGCGGCAATATTTCTCAATGTCAGTTTTCGACGTGGTCCTGCTCTTCGTTGCAGGGTTCGTTTCAGGTGCCGCCAACGCGGTAGCCGGGGGCGGCACCTTCGTCACTTTCGGCGCCATGACGCTGGTCGGCCTGCCGCCGATCATGGCCAACGCCACCTCATCGGTGACGCAACTGCCGGGCTATATCACCTCGACGCTCGCCTACCTCGACGACATCAGGCATTTCTGGCGCGGCGCCCTGCTGCTTTGCCTGATCTCAGCGCTCGGCGCGCTGGCCGGCTCGCTCATCCTGCTCGCGCTCTCCAACCCGTCCTTCCGCGCGCTCGTGCCCTGGCTGCTCATCGCCGCCACCGCCTTGTTCGCGGCCGGACCATGGCTGAAGCCGACGGCCGGACCGGAACATCAGGCCTCGGTCGGCTCGCTGGCGGGATCGCTGGCGCAGTTCGCGACCTCGGTCTATGGCGGCTTCTTCGGCGCCGGCATGGGCGTCATGATGCTGGCGACCCTCGGCCTGACACAGGCCGGCGACTACCACCGGCTGAACGCGCTGAAGAACATGCTGTCCATCGTGATCGCGATTGTCGCCATACTGGTTTTCGTTTCCGGGGGCGTCGTCGCCTGGCCGCAGGCGGTCGTCATGATCCCGGGCGTGGCGCTGGGCGGCTATGCCGGGGTGTGGATCGCCAAGCGCGTGCCGCAGGGTGCCGTGCGCGGCTTCGTCGTCGCCGTAGGTCTGCTGCTGGCGTTTTACTATTTCGCCAAGGGGTGACCTGCCGCCCATAGGTCCGGCCGCCGTTCCCGGGTCAGCTTCTCGGCCTCGGCGCGCCGCCACTCGGCGATCTTCTTGTGATTGCCCGAGATCAGCACCTCGGGGATCTGCCTGCCCTCGAACTCCTGCGGTCGCGTGTAGTGCGGATGCTCGAGCAGGCCGTTCTCGAAACTCTCTTCCTCGCCCGAGACGGCATTGCCCATGACGCCGGGCAGCAGTCGCACCACGGCGTCGAGCAGCACAAGCGCCGCCGGCTCGCCGCCCGACAGGATGAAATCGCCGATCGAGACTTCCTCCAATCCTCGCGCCTCAATCAGCCGCTGGTCGACGCCCTCGAAGCGGCCGCACAGGATGACGGCGCCCGGCCCGGCGGCCAGTTCGCGTACGCGCGGCTGCGTCAGCGGCCTGCCGCGCGGGCTCATCAAAAGGCGCGGGCGCGGATCGCCCGGCGGCGAGGCATGGTCGATGGCCTGCGCCAGCACATCCGCGCGCATCACCATGCCGGCGCCGCCGCCGGCCGGCGTGTCGTCGACGGTGCGGTGCCTGTCGGTGGCGAAATCGCGGATCTGGATCACTTCCAGCGACCAGGTGCCGGCCTCGAGTGCCCGGCCCGCAAGCGACAGGCCGAGCGCCCCCGGGAACATCTCGGGATAGAGCGTCAGCACCGAGGCGGCAAAGCTCACCGGTTGCCCCCGGCATCCTTCGGTCCGCGCGGCCGGCCTTTTGGGTCGAAGCCGGAACCGCCGGGCGCCTCGGTCTCTTCGTCCTCGGCCAACCCCGCCGCCAGCGGATCGACCTGGACGAAGCCGTCGGCGATCGACACATGCGGCACCGCGGCCTGGGTGAACGGGATCAGCACGCCCTTGCGGCCGGCGAGCGTGACATCGAGTATGTCGCCGCCGCCGAAATTGTGCACGGCGACAACCCTGCCGATGACGCCGGTATCGTCCCTGACTTCCAGGCCGATCAGGTCGGCGTGGTAGAACTCGTCCTCCTCGCCATCTTCCGGCAGCACCGAACGGTCGACGAAGAGTTCGGTGCCGGCAAGCGCTTCGGCGGCGTTGCGGTCACTGATACCCTTGAAACGCACCACCACCACCGTGCCGGCCGGCCTGATGTCGAGGATCTGGAAGGCACGGCCATCCTTGGCGTAGAGCGGCCCGTAGTCGGCAAGCGCCAGCGGATCGCCGGTGAAGGTTTTCACCCGCAACTCGCCCTTGATGCCGTGCGCGGCGCCGATCACGGCCATCTGTACGGGGTTTTGCAGCTTCGACATCGGCAGCGCTTCCTTTGCCCTGCTCTAACCCTCCCCAGCTGTCATTTCAATGACGCGCTCTTCACCGCTTCCTAACTTGCCTGGCGGAAGATGCCTGCCATGCAGGAATTCCTCATCCCGGCAAAGCCCGACCTTCAGGCGGCGCGCGAAACCTGGCTGAAGATGCTGGCGCGCGAGCGCCGGCTGTCGCCGGAGACGGTCGAAGCCTATGAGCGCGACACGCGCCAGTTCCTGCATTTTCTGACCGGACATTGTGGCGGCCCGCCCGGCATCTCGGAGATCGCCGACCTGCGGCCGGCCGACCTGCGCAGCTTCCTCGCCGCGCGCCGCAACGCCGGCGCCGGCGCCCGCACGCTTGGGCGCGGCCTCGCCGGCATCCGCTCGCTGCTGCGCTTTCTGGAAAAGCGCGGCCTCGCCAACGCTGCGGGTGCTGCGGCGTTGCGCGCGCCGCGCCAGCCGAAATCGCTGCCCAAGCCGCTGACGGCGAGCGATGCGAAACAGGTCGTAGCCGTGGAAGGCCAGCTGGCGGAAGAGCCATGGATCGCCGCCCGCAACGCCGCCGTGCTGACGCTGCTCTACGGTTCCGGGCTGCGCATTTCGGAGGCGCTTGGCCTCAGCGGCGCCGATCTCGCCACGGATGCCGACACCGTGCTGCGCATCACCGGCAAGGGCGGCAAGACGCGGCTGGTGCCGGTGCTGCCGGTGGCGTCACGCGCGGTTGCCGAATACCGGCGGCTCTGCCCGTTCCATATCGATCCGAAGGGACTGCTGTTTCGCGGCGCCCGCGGCGGACCGCTCAACCCGGCGATCGTGCAACGCGAGATGGCGAAGCTGCGCTCGGCGCTCAACCTGCCCGACACCGCGACGCCGCATGCCTTGCGCCATTCCTTCGCCACGCATCTGCTCGGCCGCGGCGGCGACCTGCGCACCATCCAGGAACTGCTCGGCCATGCCAGCCTGTCGACCACCCAGATCTATACCGGCGTCGACACGGCAAGGCTGCTGGATATTTACGAGAAGGCGCATCCAAGGGCGTGAATCATCAGGGATTGCGCGAAGCCTCGGGGCTTCGTCATCCTCGGGTCTGCGCCGCGTCGCTACGCTCCTTGCTCCGCCCGTGGATGACGAAGCGATGGGCGTTTCAGCCAATCGTCAAGGTATTCGATCCGAAAACCCGAGCGAACGTCCAAACTCACTGCACCGGAAACAATTTCATCCGCCGGTTAACCGTTTTGCCGCTTTTCGGCGCTAAGACACTTGTCCATGAAACGCGTCATCGCCATCGCCGACCGCGCGGCTCTCGTCTCGTTGAAGCTGCTTGCGGCGCTCAACGTGCTGTTTTTCCTGTCGTTTCTCATCGTTCTGGTGCTGGCCGGCAGGGCGCATGCCGAAGCGCCAGCCTGCGCCGGCAGCGATCTGCTGGAAAGCCTCGCAAAGAGCGATCCCGCCGCCTTCAAGAAGGTCGAGACCGAGGCCGCCGCCGTTCCGAACGGCAAAGGCCTGCTGTGGAAGCTGGAAAAGCCGGGTGAAAAGCCGTCCTTCCTGTTCGGCACCATGCATGTGACCGACACGCGCGTCACCACGCTGCCGGCCGCGGCCCGGAAAGCCTATGAGGGCGCCGACACCGTCATCATCGAAACCACCGACGCCCTCGACAAGGCCAAGATGATGGCCGCCATGGCCGCCGAGCCTGGCCTGATGATGTTCACCGACAACACCACGCTGTCCTCGCTGCTGTCGCCCGAAGACGTGGCGGTGCTGAACAAGGGGCTCGATGCACGCGGCATCCCGCCCCTGACCGTCGCCAAGATGAAGCCGTGGATCCTGTCGGCGATGGTGGCGCTGCCGGCCTGCGAGGTGGCGCGCCAGGCCGCCGGCGCGCCGGTGCTGGATGTCAAGCTCGCCTCCGACGCCAAGACGTCCGGCAAGGACGTCGAGGGACTGGAAACCGCGGCCGACCAGTTGCGCGCCATGGCCTCGCTGCCGCTTGCCTACCACATGAAAGGGCTGGTCGAGACGCTGAAGCTCGGCGACCGGGTGAACGACGTCAACGAAACCATGATCGTGCTCTACCAGCGCGGCGATGTCGGCATGTTCTGGCCGCTGTTCCGCGCCGTGCTGCCCGACGCCGCGAACGATCAGGCCGGCTATGCCGCCTTCGAGCAGACCATGATCACCAGCCGCAACAAGGTAATGGTGGAACATGCCGAACCTCTACTGGCCAAGGGCAATGCCTTCATGGCCGTCGGCGCGCTGCATCTGCCCGGCCCTGACGGACTGGTCGAAGATTTCCGCAAGGCGGGGTATACTGTTACCGCCGTCAACTGAGTCGTCTGGCGGCTGGGGAGCGGAAAACGCCGGTTTTTCAGCGCTTTCCGTCCGCCTGCGTGAAACCGATAGCGGGATCGCGCGTTGATGGCTGTTGATTGAAGCCTTTCATTCCAAGGAGGACACGTTTCATGGCGAACCCTAACGACCCCTTCACCCCTCCGAGCACGCCTCCCTCGTCGGGTGGCGGCGGCAGCGGGTGGCTGATCGCCCTTGTTGTCATTATCCTGGCCATTGTTGCGTATTATGTTTTTGGCAGAACCGGCGGCGAAAAGGCGCCGGCGCCCGCCGAGCCGCCGGCCGCTACGACCCCGGCACCCGCACCCGCTCCGGCTGAGCCAGCGCCTGCGACGCCTACTCCGGCCCCCGAGCCGGCACCGGCAACTCCCGCTCCGGCTCCTGCGCCCGCTCCGGCGCCTGCCCCGGCACCCTCGCCATCCCCGGCTCCGGCTCAGTAATAGGCTACAGCTCAACGACGAGCGGCCCGCCGAAAGGCGGGCCGCTTTGTTTGTACAGGCGAGAGAAAGGCCCTTAGAAACTCGCTCCGGTGAGTCAGCTGGCGTGACTTTCGAGAACCGGAGCGCAGCGGACGTTCAGGTCCGTGAGCACCGGAAGCGGAGAAAGTCGCGTCAGATGGCCGCCGGAGTAGAGTTTATACGGGCCTTTCAGATGTGGATCGGTTTGAAGAATGTGGCCAGCGCCGCTTCCTTGACCGCTTCCGACATCGTCGGATGAGCATGGCAGGTGCGGGCGAGGTCTTCCGACGAGCCGCCGAATTCCATCAGCACGGCGGCCTCGTGGATCATCTCGCCGGCGCCGAAGCCGACGATATGGACGCCGAGCACGCGGTCGCTTGCCTTGTCGGCCAGGATCTTCACGAAGCCGTCGGTGTGCAGCATGGCGCGCGCGCGGCCGTTGGCGCTGAACGGGAACTTGCCGACCTTGTAGTCGATGCCGGCTTTCTTCAATTCCTCCTCGGTCTTGCCGACGGAGGCGATTTCCGGGGTGGTGTAGACGACGCTCGGGATGACGTCATAGTTCACGTGGCCGGCTTGGCCGGCAATCGTCTCGGCCACGGCGACACCCTCGTCCTCGGCCTTGTGCGCCAGCATCGGTCCGGCGATGACGTCGCCGATGGCATAGATGCCGGACACGTTGGTCCTCAGATGCCCGTCGGTCTTGACCCGGCCGCGCTCGTCCATCTCGACGCCCGCTTCCTTCAGCCCAAGGCTGTCGGCATAGGGGCGGCGGCCGGTGGCGACCAGCACGACGTCGGCCTCGATGGTTTCGGGCGCGCCGCCCTTCACCGGCTCGAACGTGATGCTGGCGCCCTTCTTGGACTTGGCGACGCCAGTGACCTTGGCCCCTAACTTGAATTCGAAACCCTGCTTCGACAGCAGCCGCTGGAACTGCTTCGAGACCTCGCCGTCCATGCCGCCGAGGATGGTGTCGAGGAACTCGACGACCGTGACCTTGGCGCCGAGCCTGGCCCACACCGAGCCGAGCTCCAGCCCGATGACGCCGCCGCCGACCACCACGAGGCTGGCGGGCACCTTGGCCAGCGACAGCGCGCCGGTGGAAGACACGATCACCTTCTCGTCGAAATCGACCTTGACGCCCGAAATGCCGGCGACGTCGGAACCGGTGGCGATCACGATGTTCTTGGTCTCGATCTCCTCGACCCTGCCGTCCTCACCGGTCACCGACACCTTGCCGGCGGAAACCACCTTGCCGGTGCCGCGGAAGGAATCGATCTTGTTCTTCTTGAACAGGAAGGCGACGCCGTTGACGTTGGAGGCCACGGTCGCATCCTTGTGCGCCAGCATCTTCTTCAGGTTGAGCTTCGGCGCGCCGACCTCGACGCCCAGCATGTCGAAGGTATGGCCGGCCTCGGCGAACATCTCGGAGGCGTGGAGCAGCGCCTTCGACGGGATGCAGCCGATGTTGAGGCAAGTGCCGCCGAAGGTGGCGTTCTTCTCGACCACCGCCGTCTTCAGGCCGAGCTGCGCCGCCTTGATGGCGCAGACATAGCCGCCCGGTCCCGATCCGATGATTACGACGTCATAAGCCATGAGACTGTCCTTGTTATCCGGTTATCCGGCCTTCAGCGGCCGCCGCTCACATTGAGGATCGCGCCCGTTATATAGGAGGCCGAGTCCGACAAAAGATAGAGAACCGCGCTCGCGACCTCATCGGTCGTGCCCGCGCGTTTCATCGGCAGCATGTCCTGCATCCGCGCCACGCGATCCGGCTGGCCGCCGGAGGCATGGATCTCGGTTTCGGTGATGCCGGGGCTGACCGCATTGACGCGAATGCCTTCCAGCACCACCTCGCGCGCCAGCCCGATCGTCAGCGTGTCGATCGCGCCCTTGGAGGCGGCGTAGTCGACATATTCACCGGGCGCGCCAAGCCTGGCGGCCGCCGACGAAATGTTGACGATGGCGCCGCCCTTGCCGCCGTGCCGCGTCGACATGCGCTTCACCGCCTCCCGCGCGCAGAGGAAGGAGCCGACGACGTTGATGCGCATCATGCGCTCGACCCGCTCGGTGCTCATCTGGTCGACACGCGCCTTGACGTCGACGATGCCGGCATTGTTGACGAAGGCGTCGAGCCGACCGAAGGCGCGGTCCACCGCCTCGAACATCGCCACCACATCGGCCTCGTTGCCGACATCGCCCTTGACCGCGAAGGCCTCGCCGCCCGCGGCTTCGAGCTCGGCGACAAGCGCCTCGGCCGCGGCCTGGTTGGAGACATAGTTGACCGCCACGCGATAACCGGCCTGGACGGCCTGCCGGCAGATAGCCGCGCCGATGCCGCGGCTGCCGCCGGTAACCAGCAGCGTTTTCTTGTCAGCACTCATTCCTGGCAGCCTTTCAGGGAAAAAATGTCCCATGGCACTCTGGAGAAGCCGGCGGGACCGTAAGCAGCCGACATTTCGAGCGACGGGCCGAGATCGGGAAAGATTAGGCTTTTCGGCGCATCAGCGCCCTCGGCCGGCAACAACCCGATGGTGCCCTTCTCGTCGGCGCTGTAGATCACGCCTTCCCAAACCGTGCAGGCGGCAAGCTCCTCGCCGGTGACGTCGCCGGTCGGGCATCTGTACATCAGCGAGCCGTGAGGGCGCCCAGCGGAGCCTTCGGTCCACATGGCGATGCCGTCGAGCACGACATTGTTGTCGAGGATCATGCGGAAGCTGTTGGTGATCGTCGCCGAGGTGCCGGCCGGGGTGAAATCGATCTCGGCGCCGCTCCGTGCCTCACCGTAGACCGCGAGTTGGATCGGGCAGGCGGCCTGGGCGGCGGCTGTGACGAGAGCGACGCCGGCCGCAAGGGCGACCGGCTTCGCGGCAGCGAGCAGACAGGCCTTCATTCGCCGCTCCGGCCGCCAGCCGCCATAGGTCACCTTACAGATCGAGCACCAGCCGCTCGGGATCTTCCAGGCTTTCCTTGACACGGACGAGGAAGGTCACCGCTTCCTTGCCGTCGACGATGCGGTGGTCGTAGCTGAGCGCCAGATACATCATCGGACGGATGACGATCTGGCCGCCGACCACCATCGGCCGCTCCTGGATCTTGTGCATGCCGAGGATGCCGGACTGCGGTGCGTTCAGGATCGGCGTCGACATCAGCGAGCCATAAACGCCGCCGTTGGAGATGGTGAAGGTGCCGCCCTGCATGTCCGCGACCGACAGCTTGCCGTCGCGCGCGGCGAGGCCCAGCCGGCCGATCTCCTTCTCGATCTCGGCGATCGACATCTGGTCGGCGTCGCGCACCACCGGAACCACCAGGCCCTTGTCGGTGCCGACGGCGACGCCGACATGGGCGAAGTTCTTGTAGATGATGTCGGTGCCGTCGATCTCGGCATTGACCGCCGGGATCTCCTTCAGCGCATGCGTCACCGCCTTGGTGAAGAAGCCCATGAAGCCGAGCTTCACGCCGTGCTTCTTCTCGAACACGTCCTTGTACTTCGCCCTCAGCGCCATCACCGCGCTCATGTCCACCTCGTTGAAGGTGGTGAGCATGGCGGCGGTCGACTGCGCCTCCTTCAGCCGCCGAGCGATCGTCTGCCGGAGCTTGGTCATGCGCACGCGCTCCTCGCGCGAGGCATCGTCGGCCGAGGACGGCGCGCGGGCCGCTACGGGAGCGGGCGCGGGCGCCGCCTTCGGCGGCTCGGCAGGCTGCGAGGGCGCGCCCTTGGCGATCGCGTCGAGCACGTCGCCCTTCAGCACCTGGCCACGCTTGCCCGAACCCGGCAGGTGGTCGACCGCGAGATTGTGCTCGGCGATCAGCTTGGCCGCGGACGGCGCCGGCGGCATGGTGCGCGGTTCGATCGGACCGCCGCCGCCGGCAACCTTGGCGGTTTCGGCCGCGGCCTGCTTGGTCGTGGACGCCGCGTCCGGGCTCGAGGCCTGCGCCACCGCGTGGGGCTTGGCCGCTGGCGCGGTCGCTTCGCCGCCGGCCGAAATCGAGCCGAGCAGCGCGCCGACATTGACCGTCTCGCCTTCCTTGACGGTGATTTCGGAGAGCGTTCCGGCGCCCGCGGCAGGCACCTCCACCGTCACCTTGTCGGTTTCGAGCTCGACCAGCGGCTCATCGGTGGCGATCGCGTCGCCGACCTTCTTGAACCACTTGCCGACGGTCGCCTCGGTGACGGATTCGCCGAGAGTGGGGACGCGGATTTCGGTAGCCATTGTGCCTGTCCGTTCTCTTCTCTTCTTGAGGTCTGTTTCGTCCGGCCTGCTTATTCGCCCCAGGCCTTATTCACCAAGCGCGTCGTCGAGCAAGGCGGCGAGCTGGCTGAGATGCTTCGACATCAGTCCGGTCGCCGGCGAGGCCGAGGCCGGCCGTCCGGTGTAGCGCACCCGCTGATGCTTGGCGTCGATATGCGCCAGCACCCATTCGAGATAGGGGTCGATGAACGACCAGGCGCCCATGTTCTTGGGCTCCTCCTGGCACCACACCATCTCCGCATTGCGGAATCGCGACAGCTCGGTGATCAGCGCCTTGGCCGGGAACGGATAGAGCTGTTCGACGCGCAGCAGGTAGATGTCGTTGATGCCGCGCTTCTCGCGCTCCTCGTAGAGATCGTAATAGACCTTGCCCGAGCACAGCACGACGCGGCGGATCTTGGAATCCTTCACCAGCTTGATCGGCTGGTTGGCCAGGAGCTGCGCGTCGTCCCACAACAGCCGGTGGAACGAGCTCTCGCCCGCCATTTCCGACAGCGTCGATACCGCCCGCTTGTGGCGCAGCAGCGACTTCGGCGTCATCAGGATCAGCGGCTTGCGGAAGTCGCGCTTCAGTTGCCGGCGCAGGATGTGGAAATAGTTGGCCGGCGTGGTGACGTTCGCCACCTGCATGTTGTCCTCGGCGCAGAGCTGCAGGAAGCGCTCGAGGCGCGCCGACGAGTGCTCCGGCCCCTGGCCCTCATAGCCATGCGGCAGCAGGCAGACGAGGCCGGACATTCTGAGCCACTTGCGCTCGCCGGACGAGATGAACTGGTCGAACACCACCTGGGCGCCGTTGGCGAAGTCGCCGAACTGCGCTTCCCAGAGCGTCAGCGCCTTGGGCTCGGCCAGGCTGTAGCCATATTCGAAGCCGAGCACGGCCTCTTCCGAGAGCATCGAGTTGATGACCTCGTAGCCGGCTTGCGCCGCCGACAGGTTGTTGAGGGGGATGTAGCGGTTCTCGTCGCGCTGGTCGTAGAGCACGGAATGGCGTTGGGAGAAGGTGCCGCGCTCCGAATCCTGGCCGGAGAGCCGGATCGGATTGCCGTCGAGCAGGATGGCGCCGAAGGCCAGCGCCTCGGCGGTCGACCAGTCGATGCCTTCGCCGGATTCGATCGCCTGGCGGCGGTTCTCGAGGAAGCGCAGGATCGTCTTGTGCGCCTCGAAATCCTTCGGCACCTCGGTCAGCTTCTTGCCGATTTCCTTGAGCGTCCGCAACGGCACCGCGGTCTTGCCGCGGCGCTGTTCGTCCTGGTTGTCGGCGGTGCGCAAGCCCGACCACGCGCCGTCCAGCCAGTCGGCCTTGTTCGGCTTGTAGGACTGGCCGACTTCCCACTCGCTCTCCAGATGCGCGCGCCAGTCGGACCGCATCTTGTCGACCTCGGCCTGGGTGATATGGCCTTCCGCGATCAGCCGGTCGGCGTAGGTCTGCACCGTCGTCTTATGACTGCGGATGCTGCGGTACATGATCGGCTGCGTGAAGGCCGGCTCGTCGCCCTCATTGTGGCCGAAGCGGCGGTAGCAGAACATGTCCACCACCACCGGCTTGTGGAACTTCATGCGGAATTCGGTCGCAACCTTCGCGGCGTGCACCACCGCTTCCGGATCGTCGCCGTTGACGTGGAAGATCGGCGCCTCGATCATCTTGGCCACATCCGATGGATAGGGCGAGGAGCGCGAGAAGCGCGGATTGGTGGTGAAGCCGATCTGGTTGTTGATGATGACATGCAGCGTGCCGGCGACGCGATGCCCGCGCAGGCCGGAAAGCCCGAGGATTTCGGCGATCACGCCCTGGCCGGCAAACGCCGCGTCGCCGTGCAGCAAGAGCGGCATCACCTTGGCGCGCTCCGACAGCGGTACGACCTCGCCGCGCTCGCGGCCGGCGAGCTGATCCTGTTTGGCGCGCGCCTTGCCCATCACGACAGGATCGACGATTTCCAGATGCGAGGGGTTGGCGGTCAGCGACAAATGCACCTTGTTGCCGTCGAACTCGCGATCCGACGAAGCGCCGAGATGATACTTGACGTCGCCGGAGCCCTCGACCTCGTCAGGGGCGGCCGAGCCGCCCTTGAACTCGTGGAAGATAGCGCGATGCGGCTTGGCCATCACCTGGGAAAGCACGTTGAGGCGGCCCCGATGCGCCATGCCGAGCACGATCTCCTTCAGGCCGAGCTGGCCGCCCCGCTTGACGATCTGCTCCAGCGCCGGGATCAGCGACTCGCCGCCGTCGAGGCCGAAGCGCTTGGTGCCCTTGTACTTGACGTCGATATACTGCTCGAAGCCTTCGGCCTCGACCAGCTTCTGCAGGATCGCCTTCTTGCCGGTGGCGGTGAAGGTGATCTCCTTGTCGGCGCCTTCGATGCGCGCCTGGATCCAGGCCTTCTCCTCGGGGTCGGAGATGTGCATGAACTCGACGCCGAGCGTCGAGCAATAGGTGCGGGTGAGGATATCCAGCATCTGCCGGATGGTGCCGAATTCGAGGCCCAGCACATTGTCGAGGAAGATCGGCCGGTCGTAGTCGGCTGTGGTGAAGCCGTAATTTTCCGGCGACAGCTCGTTATAGTCCTCGAGCGGATTGGCGATGCCCAGCGGATCGAGTTTGGCGTGCAGATGGCCGCGCATGCGGTAGGCGCGGATCATCATGATGGCGCGCACGGAATCGCGCGTCGCCTGGTGCACGTCGGCGTCGGAAAGGGCCGCGCCGTTGACGACCGCCTTTTCCTTCACCTTCTTTTCGATCGCCTTCTCGATCAGGCCCCAATTGCCGTCGAGCGCCGAGACCAGCTCGCCATTGGCCTGCAGCGGCCAGGAGGGCTTCGCCCAGGAGGCGCCGGTGGCGTTCTTGCGCACGTCGCCCGCGTCGTCCTTCAGCGCCGCGAAGAAATCCTGCCACTCCGGATCGACGGATCGTCCTCATAGGCCGCATAGAGCGCGTCGATGTAGTCGGCATTGCCGCCATAGAGGAATGAGGTGAGCGAGAATTGGTCGTTGGCCTGATCTTGTCTTGCCATTTTCGTCTGCGGAGCCCGGCTCCGTCTCCTTCTTGGAGCGAATAGTGAGTAGCGAGTAGGGAATTTCCCTGGAGTCGCGTCGTTACTCTGTTTTCGCTATTCACTACTCACTATTCGCTTAACCCTTGATCGCCTCGACTAGCGTCGTGCCCAGTCGGGCCGGCGACGGCGAAACCTTGATCCCGGCCGATTCCATCGCCGCGATCTTGTCTTCCGCGCCGCCCTTGCCGCCCGAGATCACCGCGCCCGCATGGCCCATGGTGCGGCCAGCCGGCGCCGTGCGCCCGGCGATGAAACCCGCCATCGGCTTCTTGCGGCCGCGCTTGGCCTCGTCCTTGAGGAACTGCGCGGCGTCTTCCTCGGCCGAGCCGCCGATCTCGCCGATCATGATGATCGACTTGGTCTCGTCGTCGGCGAGGAACATCTCCAGCACGTCGATGAACTCGGTGCCCTTGACCGGGTCGCCGCCGATGCCGACCGCGGTGGTCTGGCCGAGGCCGACATTGGAGGTCTGGAAGACCGCCTCATAGGTAAGTGTTCCCGAGCGGGAAACAACGCCGACCGAGCCCTTGCGGAAGATGTTGCCGGGCATGATGCCGATCTTGCATTCGTCGGGCGTCAGCACACCGGGGCAGTTCGGGCCGATCAGCCGCGAGGAAGAACGGTCGAGCCGCGCCTTGACCTTGACCATGTCCATCACCGGGATGCCTTCGGTGATGCAGACGATGAGCGGTATCTCGGCCTCGATCGCCTCGATGATCGCTTCGCCGGCACCCGCCGGCGGCACATAGATGACGGAAGCGTTGGCGCCGGTCCTCTCCTTGCCCTCGGCGACGGTGGCGAAGATCGGCAGGGTCTCGCCCTTGGAACCGGTCCAGGTCTCGCCGCCCTTCTTCGGATGGATGCCGCCCACCATCTTGGTGCCGTGATAGGCCAGCGCCTGCTCGGTGTGGAACGTGCCGGTCTTGCCGGTCAGACCTTGGACCAGCACCTTGGTGTTCTTGTCGACGAGAATGGACATGGGTGGGAACGCCTCTGAATTCAGCGATTACAAGAAAGGATTGACGGCTCGGACCGAGCCATAGACCTGGTTGTGGTTGAGATCCTCGGTGTAGAAAATCGGCGCGCCGAGATACGATGCCGCCGCGAGAAGCGCGGCGTCGTAATAGTGAATTCCGTAGCGTCGCGCGAGGTCCAATCCCGCGCGGACATAGCCTTCGTCGACGGGCGCCAACGGGCAGGTTCCGAGGAACACCAGCCATTGATCGAGCAAATCGTCGCCGACAAGGGATTTCCCTCGCGCCACGGCGACGAATTCAGCCAAGGTCTGCCCCGACACGCCAAAGACGGTTCGCGAAATGAGCTCTTCGGCGATTGCTGCGCGGCGCGGATCACGATTCTTCTCCGAGGCCGCGTAGATCAGGACGTTCGTGTCGAGAAAGCAATCGATCTTCCCGGTCGGCATAGGCGTCCCTTCGATCCCACTTGTAGGGAGTGTCGGCGCTGTCGCTGCGTTTGGCTGCCTCGTCCATGAGCCGCTTCATCCCCGCCTTGGCCCAGGCAATCCTGTCTTCCTGCTCGACCTCATGTTCAAGCAGCGAGCGGACAAGGGCGTTGAGCGTCGTCTTGCGACGCCCGGCGAGGCCGCGCGCCCTTTCGAGCAGAGCTTCATCCATAGCCAGGGTGACGTTCTTCATCGTCCATCTCCACATAAACACACAGGAATAATATGTGCGATTATGTGTAACCCTTCAACCGTCTTGCCTGCGATCTCCATCGGTTCAGCCTTCCTCCGAAGGCGAGACGCGCCGGTAGAGGCCGCTCACCATGTCTTGCCAGGCATCGCTGCCGGCGGGCTTGAACTGCAATCGCATGCGGTAGGTATCAGCGCCATCAAAGCTATAAGTCACGCGAGCCGAGCCGCGCGGTGACGACCTTTCCAGCATTAGCTCGTTGCCACTCCATGTGCCGGTAGCCGGCGCCGCCGGCACGAAGCCCATCGAGTCGAACTGATGCATGGTGACAGTGCCGTTCGGTTGGTCGAAGCCGAACACATTGTGCGCGCCGAACGAGATCGTGCCGTCGCGGCGCTGGCGATAACGCTGCACCACGAACAATCCGCCGAATTGCGCCTCCGCCAGCACTTCCGAGGTCGCTGTGCCGGCATCGGTCCATTGCGTCGCAGCGACCTCTTCCTCGCCGCGCCACGCGCCGACCAGCGCCTGCAGGCTCTGGTGACCGGTCGAGAGTGAGGAGAAAGGCGCCGCGTTCATGGCTCAGAGCCGCTTCAGATCGGTGACGGTGAGGTCGCTCTTGGCGTTGCCGGTGTTGAGCGTCGTTGCCGGCTCGAACATCAGCACCACCGGCTCTTCAGTGAGCGAGCGCGGCCGGTGCTCGACGCCGCGCGGCACGACGATGAAGTCGCCCTCGCCGAGCTCGACCGGGCCGTCGCGGAAATCGATGGCGATGCGGCCGCGCAGCACCAGGAAGGCTTCGTCCTCATTGTCATGCGCGTGCCAGTCGAAGGTCTCGCCGAACTTGGCGACCTTCGCTTGGGCATCGTTGACGTCGCCGGCGATATGCGGATCGAAGACCTTGTCGATCTTCGCGTCCGCCGCCTCGACCAGGTTTATCTTGCGCGGAGGCATGTTTCAGCCCTTCACCGCCTTGACGATCTTCTTGGCCGCGTCGTCGAGGTCGTCGGCCGACACGACGTTGAGGCCGCTGTCGTTGATGATCTTCTTGCCGAGCTCGGCATTGGTGCCTTCGAGCCGCACCACCAGCGGCACCTTCAGTCCGACTTCCTTGACCGCGGCGATCACGCCCTCGGCGATGACGTCGCACTTCATGATACCGCCGAAGATGTTGATCAGGATGCCTTCGACCGCCGGGTCCTTGGTGATGATCTTGAACGCTGCCGTCACCTTCTCCTTCGACGCGCCGCCGCCGACGTCGAGGAAGTTAGCCGGCTCAGCACCGTAGAGCTTGATGATGTCCATCGTCGCCATGGCAAGGCCCGCGCCGTTGACCATGCAACCGATATTGCCGTCGAGCGCGACATAGGCGAGGTCGTATTTCGACGCCTCGATCTCCTTTTCGTCCTCTTCGGTGGTGTCGCGCAGCTCCATCACGTCCGGGTGGCGGAAGAGCGCGTTGTTGTCGAACGACACCTTTGCGTCGAGCACGCGCAGCCGGCCATTCCTCATAACGATCAGCGGGTTGACCTCGAGTAGGCTCATGTCCTTCTCGACAAAGGCCTTGTAGAGGATCGGGAACAGCGTCTCGCCGTCCTTGGCCGCATCGCCGTCGAGCTTCAGCGCGGCGTTGAGCTTCTTGACGTCGTCCGCCGTCACGCCCTTTTCCGGATCGATGGCGACGGTGAGGATCTTTTCCGGCGTGTCATGCGCGACCGCCTCGATGTCCATGCCGCCCTCGGTCGAGACGACGAAGGCGATGCGGCCGACGGAGCGGTCGACCAGGATCGACAGATAGAGCTCGCGCTCGATGTCGGCGCCGTCCTCGATATAGAGGCGGTTGACCTGCTTGCCGGCAGGCCCGGTCTGCTTGGTGACCAGCGTGTGGCCGAGCATCTCGTTGGCGTTGGCGACCACTTCGGCCGCCGACTTCGCCAGCCGCACGCCGCCCTTGGCGTCGGCGGGCAGTTCCTTGAACTTGCCCTTGCCGCGGCCGCCGGCATGGATCTGGCTCTTCACGACATAGAGCGGGCCGGGCAGCGCCTTGGCGGCGGCTTCCGCCTCGCTCGCCTTGAACACCGGAACGCCGCTTGCTACCGGCGCGCCGAACGACTTCAGCAACGCCTTGGCCTGATATTCATGGATGTTCATGCGCTTGGTCTCCGCGATTTACTTGCCGGCGAGTTGCGGGGCGATCTTGGTGCAGGCCTCGGTCAGGCCCTGCACGGCCGCCACCGAATTGTCGAACATCTTCTGTTCGGCCTTGGCGAGTTCGATCTCGATGACGCGCTCGACGCCGCCGGCGCCGATCACCACTGGGACGCCGACATAGGTTCCCTTGACGCCATACTGGCCCGAGAGATGCGCAGCGCAGGGCAGCACCCGCTTCTTGTCCTTCAGGTAGGATTCGGCCATGGCGATCGCGGACGCCGCCGGCGCATAGTAGGCCGAGCCGGTCTTCAAGAGGCCGACGATCTCGGCGCCGCCGTCGCGGGTGCGCTGCACGATCTGGTCGAGCTTCTCCTTCGAGGTCCAGCCCATCTTGACGAGGTCCGGCAGCGGGATGCCCGACACGGTCGAATAGCGGATCATCGGCACCATGCTATCGCCGTGGCCGCCGAGCACGAAGGCGGTGACGTCCTCGACCGAGACCTTGAACTCTTCGGCCAGGAAATAGCGGAAGCGGGCGCTGTCGAGCACCCCGGCCATGCCGACGACATGGCTGGTCGGCAGGCCGGAGAACTTCTGCAGCGCCCACACCATCGCGTCGAGCGGATTGGTGATGCAGATGACGAAAGCCTTCGGCGCGTATTTCTTCAGGCCCGCGCCGACCTGTTCCATGACCTTGAGATTGATGCCGAGAAGATCGTCGCGGCTCATGCCGGGCTTGCGCGGCACGCCGGCGGTGACGATGCACACATCCGCGCCCTCGATGCCGGCATAGTCGTTGACGCCGGTCAGCCTGGCATCGAACCCGTCGACCGGCGAGGACTGCGCGATGTCGAGACCCTTGCCCTGCGGGATGCCCTCGGCGATATCGAACAGCACCACGTCGCCGAGATCCTTGAGGCCGATCATATGGGCAAGCGTGCCGCCGATCATGCCCGAGCCGATGAGCGCTATCTTGTTGCGTGCCATGTCAGGATGTTTTCCTTTGTGTGTGACCGTGCCTCAAATCTTTGCAGACTTGATGACGGCGTCGAGGAGGCTGGAATGCTGCGAGGACCCGCGAGATTTCGCCGCACCCAATAGCTCCGGCGTGGGAGAAATTCAAACGATTATTTTGAGCCTAGCATTTTCAATCGGTTAGATGGTTTGGGAATTACGTAAACGTCAAAATCTCTGAGCCGACTGAGGAGAATTTACACAATGAACGTCGAAATCAGAAGGCTCCATCCCGGCGATGACGCCCTTGTGATGCACGTCGCCGACGAAGTGTTCGACGAGCCGGTCCGGCCCGACCGCCTCGCCGCCTATCTCGCCTCGCCAGGCCATTTCATGATCGTGGCGATTGCTGACGAAATCGTGGTCGCTCAATGCGCCGCCGTCATCCACCGCCACCCCGACAAGGTGAGCGAGCTCTACATCGACGAGGTCGGCGTTACGCCGGCCTTCCAGCGGCAGGGCATCGCGCGAAAGATGCTCGACGCGATGTTCGAGATCGGCCGCGAGTACGGCTGCGAGGAGGCTTGGGTGGGCACCGAGCCGGACAACGGGCCGGCGCGGGCGCTTTATGAATCGCGGAAGGAGCCGCGCGGGAAGGCGGAGGAGTTCGTGATGTATGTCTATCGGCTTTCGAGATTGGACGAAGCGCCACGTCTTCGTCATCCTAGGGCGGAGCAAGGAGCGAAGCGACGCGCGAAGACCCTAGGATCCATGCCATGACGATGAAGAAAGCGCGGCGATCCAGAACTATCCCCTGTCCTGCCATCGACTCCATTTGAAGAGCCAAATTCTGAAACGCCGTGACGCTCTCAGGTCGCGGCATGGATCCTAGGGTCTGCGCTCCGCTTCGCGTCGCTCCGCCCTAGGATGACGAAGCGCGATGGCTACCCCTGCGCCTGCCGCGCTTCAGCCGCCGGCGCCTCACCCCTCCGCCGTTCCGCCCAGCCTTCCAGCCAGTCGCGGCTTTGCATCTCGACCAGCCGCGAGGCGGTGCGCTCGAACTCGAAAACCTCGTTGCCGCGCCGGGCGGTGTAGAGCCCTTCGGGCGGCGCCTCGGCGCTCATGACCAGCCGCATGCGGTGGTCGTAGAGTGTGTCGATCAAGAGGATGAAGCGCTTGGCCTCGTTGCGCTTGCCTTCGCCGAGCACCGGCACATGGTCGATGAAGATGGTCGAGAAGCGCCCGGCGATCGCCAGATAGTCGCGCGCGCCGAGCGGCTTTTCGCAGAGATCGGCGAAGGAAAATCGCGCGGCATCGCCGGCGGCGCGCGGCACGATGATTTGACGCCCTTTCAGCGTCAGCGTCACCGCCTCCGTCGGCCTGCCATATGTCATCGCCCTCCAGGTTTCGTCGAGCGCGCGGTCGGCCGCCTCGTCGACCGGCGTGATATAGACCGGCAGGCGGTTGAGTTTTTCCTGCCGGTAGTCTCTTTCGGCATCCAGCGTCAGCACCTCGGCATTGCGTTCGAGCAGGCCGATGAAAGGCAGGAAGAGCTGCCGGTTCAACCCGTCGCGATAAAGGTCTTGCGGGGCGACATTGGAGGTGGCGACCAGCACCACGCCGTTGGCAAACAGTGCCGAGAACAGGCGTGACAGGATCATCGCATCGGCGATGTCGGTGACCGAGAACTCGTCGAAGCACAGCACCCAGGCTTGCTCGGCCAGCGCCCGCGCCACCGGCGGGATCGGATCGTCTTCCTTAACGTCGCCGTTCTTGCGCGCCGCTCGGTGCTTCTGGATGCGATCCTGCACGTCGGCCATGAAGTCGTTGAAATGGACGCGGCGCTTGCGCCTGACCGGCAGGAGCTCGAAGAACACGTCCATCAGCATGGTCTTGCCGCGCCCGACGCCGCCATGGATGTAGAGGCCTCTGACCGCCTCGCGCGGCTGCTTCTTGCGCGCGAACAGCCAGCCCAGTGAGCTGGATTTCTGCGCCAGCCTTTTTGCGGAGATCTCGTCGGTCAGCCGGTCGAGCGCGGCAACGACGTGCTCCTGCGCCGGGTCGCGCTCGGCCGCGCCGGTCTCGACCAGGTGGTCGTAGCGCTGCCTGACGGTCACATGGGTCTGGAGGCCGTCACGCAGATGCATGGCTCACGTCATTTATATCGAGCAAATGCTCTAAGGAAGGCGCCAAGGCTGTGCCGAGATTCAGGTCAGGCCGGCATCACCTGAATATCAGCGTACCCTTACCTTGTAAGCGAGATAGGCTGCCCGTTGGAAGTCTGGCCGTCGAACTTTTCGCCGCCGGAGGAATAGAGCCGGGCCAGCGCGCCGCCGTTTTCGTCATAGAGCGTCAGCTGCTTGCCGGCGACGTTCCACGACTTGATGCCGTCGACCGGAGCCGGGCAGTGGAGTGGGCCGGCGCGATAGCCGGCGCCGAACTTGGTCTGCGGCGTCGCCACCTTGCAGCTCTGGCCGGAAACATTGACGTTCCAGACGCCGGCGACGCTGGCCGCGGTCAGGTCCGCGGCGCCCGCGGGCGCCGCGCCATTCGGCGGCAGCGAGGCGACCTGGCTGTTCGCCGGCGCCGTCGGGAACTGCGACGGGTCGGTGGTGCCCGGAGCGGCCGGCGGCGGCAGCTGGTTCTGCGTCACCGTGCCGGAAGGCGCCGGCGTGAGCGGTGCCGGCTGCTGGTCGTCCATCGACGAGAAGCGCGAGGTCGAGCAGCCGCTCGCAACGAGCGCGGCCAGCGATACGGCCAAAAGGCCAGTCTTCGAAAAAGTCATTCCAACCTCCGTCGGATCCGGTGGGGGGCGCCGTCCGCGTAAATACATGCTTCACCAAGATGGCGAAGGTGGCAGAATTTCAACCCGATATGGTTAAAATAGGGTTTTCGGAGCCGGTGTTGCAAATTTATCGCAAGACGTCATTCGCCCAGGCCACGCCGGGAATCCGGGCCGTAACTGCTTGAAATTTCAGGCTTGCAGCTGCGCGCTGGGCACGAAGACATAACCATCCGGGCCGACGATGTAGCATTCGCGCAGGCCATGCGGCTTGTCGATCGAGCCTGCCGGCACGATGTGGCCGAACGCTGCCGCCCTTTTCTCGACCGCATCCGGATCGGCGCCGTAAAGGCGCAGCTCGATGCCTGCGCCGCGCGTTTCGGCACCGGCAGTCACGCCGGTCATCGAATTGTCGAGATAGGAGTGGTCGGCATGCAGCATGAAGATCGATCCCAGCAGCTCGAACGCCGCGAAATCCTCGTCGGCATAGATGATCCGGGCGCCGAGCACGTCGCGACAGAAAGCCTCCATCGCCGCCATATCGGTGACCAGCAGGTTGACGCCCAGCCCGTGCGGCAGCGAACGACCGAAATCCTCGGCCTTCATCCACGGTGTCTTGCTTCGTTTCATCGCCATCGCGATGTCCCTCCGCTGCGTCGATCCAGAGCATGATCCCGAAAAAGTTGCAGACTTTTTCGGAGAAGATCGTGCTTCAAAAACAAACCCTAGAATGAGACCGTGATTCAAGGAATTGCCATCTCACTCTAGACGAAGCCACCCTTCGAACCTTGGCATTCGCGGGCAAAAATGCTTGCGCCAGACGGCCGCGTTCCTATTTCAGGAAAACGAAACGGAACGGGCGGTAAAAAATGGCTGCGGGAAAGAGGACCGCCAACCGCTACTACGGCGGCCCGCCCAGCGACCATTTCGACGGCACCCTCTTTTTCAATCCCGACGGCAGGCCGCCCGGTCGCTTCGCCGATCTTCTCAAATGGCAATTGAGCGGCGGGCGATCGAAATGGCCCGCGGTCTTTCCAAGTCCTTTTCCGCAGGCAAAGCCGGACAAACGGATCGACGGCACAGCGCTTCGGCTCACCATGGTCGGCCATGCCTCGCTGCTGATCCAGACCGCTGGATCGAATATCCTGACCGACCCGGTCTGGTCGGAGCGCGCCTCGCCCTTCGCCTTCGTCGGGCCGAAGCGGGTCAACGCGCCGGGGATCGCCTTTGCCGACCTGCCGCCGATCGACCTGGTGCTCCTCAGCCACAACCACTACGACCATCTCGATCTCGCCACGCTGAGGCGGTTGAAGCAGAGCCACGATCCGCTGCTGGTCACGCCGCTCGGCAACGACGCAATCATCGGCGGCGCCGTGCCCGGCATGCGGCTGTTGGCGCATGATTGGGGCGACAGGATCGAATTCGGCAACGATGCCGCCATCCATGTCGAGCCGGTGCATCATTGGTCGGCGCGCGGCGGGCGCGATCGCCGCATGGCCCTGTGGGCGGGTTTCGTCATCGAGACGCCCGGCGGCAAGGTCTATTTCGCCGGCGACACCGGCTTCCATGACGGCGCCAACTACCGGCTGATGGCGGAAAAACATGGCGGCTTTCGCCTCGCCATCCTGCCGATCGGCGCCTACGAGCCGCGCTGGTTCATGGCGCCGCAGCACCAGAATCCGGAGGAAGCCGTCCACGGCATGAGGTTGTGCAATGCCGCCCATGCCGCCGGCTGCCACTGGGGCACTTTTCAGCTCACCGACGAGCCGATCGAAGAGCCGGCGCAAAAGCTCAACGAAGCACTGGCGGCCGAAGGCGTTTCGCGGCAGCGTTTCCGAGCCATGCGCCCGGGCGAGGTTTGGGATGTACCCCGGGCCTGAAACCTCGAGTGGGCGGAACCCAAGCCGGCGAATGGCGTTGGTTCCATGAGGTAAATGTCGTTTGGAGCCCTTCCATGCTCAGGTGGATTATCATCCTTCTGATTGTCGCCGCCGCGGCGAGCCTGCTCGGCATGCCGGCGCTGGCCGGTGCCGCCGCTCTGGGCGCTCGCATCCTGATCGGCATCGTGCTGATCATCTTCCTGCTGATGTTGCTCGGCGTTTTCGCGGTGACCTAAGCGCGACCTCTTGGTCGTCGCAGCGCGACCTCTTGGTCGTCGCCGGGCGCGCCGCACTGGTAATTCCTGCCCGTTTCCGCCATATAGCGCCAAACGGACACGGAAATGACCGGATCGATGGCAGGCACTGCCCCCTTCGCCAAGATGAACGGCATCGGCAACGAGATCATCGTTGCCGATATGCGCGGCCGTGCCGATCACGTGACGGCGTCCGCGGCGATCGCGCTCAATGCCGATGCCGCGACGAAGTTCGACCAGATCATGGCGATCCACGACGCGCGGACGCCGGGTACCGCTTATTACATCGACATCCTGAATTCCGACGGCACGAGCGCGCAAGCCTGCGGCAACGGCACGCGCTGCGTCGTGCAGGCCTTGGCCGCCGAAACCGGCCTGAAGACGTTCACTTTCGAAACCCGCGCCGGCATCCTCAATGCTCAGGAGCATGCCGACGGCTCGATTTCGGTCGACATGGGCAAGCCGCGCTTCGGCTGGCAGGAAATCCCGCTCGCCGAGGAATTCCGCGACACCCGCATGATCGAACTGCAGATCGGCCCGATCGACGCGCCGGTGCTGCACTCGCCCTCTGTCGTCTCGATGGGCAATCCGCACGCCATCTTCTGGGTCGACCGCGACGTCTGGTCCTACGAGCTCGACCGCTTCGGCCCGCTGCTCGAGAACCATCCGATCTTTCCCGAGCGCGCCAACATCACCATCGCCCAGGTCACCTCGCCGCAAACCATGGTCATCCGTACCTGGGAGCGCGGCGCGGGTCTCACCAGGGCCTGCGGCACGGCCGCTTGCGCCTCTGTCGTTGCTGCGGCTCGCACCAAGCGCACCGGTCGCAGCGTGTCGCTGCTCACGCCCGGCGGCGGCGAATTGCATGTCGAGTGGCGCGACGACGACCATGTCATCCTGACCGGCGCCACCGAATGGGAGTTTTCCGGCAGCTTCGATCCCTCGACCGGCGCCTGGGCCCGCGACACCGAAAGCGCCGCGTGATGCCCGCCCTTCAAAAAGGTCCGGCGCCCGAAGGGCCCATCGCGACAGGCATTGACGTCGTCACGTTCGGCTGTCGCCTCAACACCTATGAATCGGAAGTGATGCGCCGCGAGGCCGAAAACGCCGGCCTCGGCGCGCTGGAAGGCGGCGCCGTCATCTTCAACACTTGCGCCGTCACAGCCGAAGCCGTGCGACAGGCCAAGCAGGCGATCCGCAAGGCCCGTCGCGAGAACCCCGAGGCGCGCATCATCGTCACCGGCTGCGCCGCGCAGACCGAGCCGCAGAATTTCGCCGCCATGGACGAGGTCGATCTCGTCCTCGGCAACGAGGAGAAGCTCAAGGCGCACTCCTACCGCGCGCTGCCCGATTTCGGCGTCAACGACACCGAGAAGGCGCGCGTCAACGACATCTTCTCGGTGCGCGAGACGGCAAGCCATATGGTCGACGCCATCGAGGGCCGGGCGCGCGCCTTCGTGCAGGTGCAGAACGGCTGCGACCACCGCTGCACCTTCTGCATCATCCCTTACGGCCGCGGCAATTCGCGCTCGGTGCCGATGGGCGCCGTGGTCGAGCAGGTCAAGCGTCTCGCCGGCAACGGTTATGCCGAGATCGTGCTGACCGGCGTCGACATGACCAGCTTTGGCGCCGACCTGCCCGGCAGCCCGAAGCTCGGCAAGCTGGTGAAGACGATCCTGCGCCAGGTGCCCGACGTGAAACGGCTGAGGCTGTCCTCGATCGATTCGATCGAGGCTGACGACGACCTGCTCGATGCGATTGCCACCGAGCCCAGGCTGATGCCGCATCTGCATCTGTCGCTGCAGTCGGGCGACGACATGATCCTGAAGCGCATGAAGCGCCGGCATTTGCGCGACCAGTCGATCCGCTTCTGCGAGGACGTCCGCAAGCTCCGCCCCGGCATAGTCTTCGGCGCCGATATCATCGCCGGTTTCCCGACCGAGACCGAGACGATGTTCGAGAATTCGGAAAGAATAGTCGAGGAATGCGGCCTGACGCATCTCCACGTCTTCCCGTTCAGCCCGCGCGAAGGCACGCCCGCCGCGCGCATGCCGCAGCTGCGCCGCGAGGTGATCAAGCAGCGCGCCGCGCGGCTGCGCGCCGCCGGCGAAGCCGCCTATCGCCGCCATCTGGCGTCCCTTGCCGGCACGCGGCAATCGATCCTGGTCGAGCGCGACGGGCTTGGCCGCACCGAAGGTTTTACCCTTGCCGCGATAAACAATGGCGCGCCGGGCGAGATCGTCGAAGCTGTCGTCACCGGCCATGACGGCGCCCGTCTGATCGCGGCCCCGCTTGCCGCCCAAGCCGCCTGAGACTGCAAGACGCATGGCTGGTTTCTTCAAGAAGATATTTTCGTTCGGCAGGAAAGAGGTCGTCGAGGAACGCGTCGACGAGACCGCGCCCCTGCCGCCCATCAAATGGGACGCGCTGGAGGCGCTGAAGCCGGAAGCCGAGCAGGCTGAGCCGGAGTCGCCGCCCGTCACCCCTGTTCCTCCGCCCGCGGTCGAGGCGGCACCCACGCCTGAGCCGGCGCCCGAAAAGCCGAAACCCGAGCCTGCTCCGGCCATCCCGCCGGCGCCGGAGCCTGTCATTCCGTCAGAACCGGAACCGCTGCCGGGTCCTAAGCCGGAAGAAGAACCGCAACCGGCCCCGGGGACACCCGAACCGCCGGCGCCCGAAGAAGTGCCGGTGCCGCCGGCAGAGCCCGAGCCCACACCAGGGCCGGCACCCGAGCCGAAGCCGCAGGAAGTGCCGCCACCCGCGCCGAGCGAGCCGGACATCGTCCCGTCGCGTCCAGAACCGCAGCCCGAGCCGGCACCGGTCGAAGTGCCGACACCACCGAGCGAGGTCCCGGCCCAGACGCCGACGCCTCCTGAAATCCCGCCATCGACTCCATCCCCGGCACAACCAACTTCCGAGGTCAGCGCCGCCCCTCATCCGCCTGCCGGCACCTTCTCCCCGTATGGTGACGGGGAGAAGGAAAGAGCTCCGGCGCCGACGCCCCCCTCTCCCCGTCCTTCACGGGGAGAGGGTAAGGGTGAGGGGCAGCGCCAACCTGTAGAGGATTCGGCACCGCCTCCCGAAACATCGACGGAAATTCCGCCGCCCATTCGCCAGCCGGCGCCGATAGCAACGCAGCCTGTGCGCGCCGAGATCGCGCCGGAACCTGAAGCCGTCCCCGCGCCCCCAACGCCCACTCCCTCCGCCGGCAAGGTCACGGTCGCCAAAAAAGTCGAGCAGAGGGCCGAGCCGCAGAAGGCACCGGAGCCCGCGCCCCGGCGCTCCTGGTTCCAGCGCATGCGCGACGGGCTTGCCCGGTCCTCGCGTGAGCTCAGCGGCAACATCGCCGGCGTCTTCACCAAGCGAAAGCTGGACGAAGACACGCTGCAGGACCTGGAGGACGTGCTGATCCGCGCCGATCTCGGCGTCGAGACGGCGCTGCGCGTCACCGATTCGCTCGCCTCCAGCCGCTACGGCAAGGATGTTTCCGATTCGGAAGTCCGCGCGGTGATGGCTGCGGAAGTGGAAAAAGTCCTGACCCCGGTCGCCAGGCCGTTGGAGCTCGACCTCAGCCACAAGCCGCATGTCATCCTGGTCGTCGGCGTCAACGGCACCGGCAAGACCACGACCATCGGCAAGCTGGCGGCCAAGCTGACCGAAGGCGGGCTTTCGGTGATGCTGGCGGCCGGCGACACGTTCCGCGCGGCAGCGATCGAGCAGTTGAAGATCTGGGGCGAGCGCACGAAGTCGCCGGTGATCGCCAGCAAGCTCGGCGCCGATGCCGCCGGCCTCGCCTATGACGCCTTCGAGAAGGCGAAGGAGGCCGGCTCCGACGTGCTGATTATCGACACCGCCGGCCGCCTGCAGAACAAGGCCGAGCTGATGGCGGAGCTGGAAAAGATCGTGCGCGTGCTGGGCAAGCTCGATCCGGAAGCGCCGCATACCGTGCTGCAGACGGTCGACGCCACCACCGGCCAGAATGCGCTGAGCCAGGTCGAGATCTTCCGCAACGTCGCCGGCGTCAACGGCCTGGTGATGACCAAGCTGGACGGCACGGCCCGCGGCGGTATTCTGGTGGCGATCGCCGCCAAGCACAGATTGCCGGTCTATTTCATCGGCGTCGGCGAGCAGGTCGACGACCTCGAACCGTTTTCCGCCAGCGAATTCGCCAGGGCGATCGCCGGCGTGGCTTGAACAAGCGTGATCTGCCCGCTTTTCGGCCAGATCATGCGCAAGAAGGACTTTTATGAACATCCTCGAACGCGACCCGTCCGATCCGCGCCGCAAGCCGCTCAATCCCGGCCTGAAGTTCCTGCTCGAGCTGGGACCCGGCCTGGTATTCTTCTTCACCACCATCCGCGGTGAGTGGCTGGCCCAAAAATTCCCGGTCCTCACCCATCTCGGCGAGCCGATCCTGATCGCCACCGCATTCTTCATGGTCGCGACGGCCTTGTCGCTCAGCGCGTCCTGGGCGCTGACGCGCAGCCTGCCACTGATGCCGCTGGTCTCGGCGATCGTCGTCTTCGTGTTCGGCGCGCTCGCCTTGTACCTGCAGGACAAGACTTTCGCCTTCATGAAGCCGACCATCATCAATTCGCTGTTCGGCGTCGCGCTGCTCGGAGGGCTGGCGTTCGGCAGGTCGCTGCTGGGCTACGTCTTCGATTCAGCCTTCCAGCTCGATGCCGAAGGCTGGCGCAAGCTGACCTTTCGGTGGGGACTTTTCTTCCTGTTCCTGGCCGTGCTCAACGAGGTTGTCTGGCGCAATTTCTCGGAGGCGACCTGGCTTTATTTCAAGGTCTGGGGCACGATTCCCATCACCTTGCTCTTCACCTTCAGCCAGATGCCGCTGATCATGCGCCACTCGCTGGAGGACAAGACGGGCGGGGAAGAGAAGGCCGGCAAGTAGAGCAATTCCAGGAAAAGTGTGTAGCGGTTGGGCTCGGCGACTTCGCCGTAGCCTTCCGTCCGGAATTGCGTCAAAGGGAGAAGGTCATGATATTCCTCACCACGCGCGACGAGCTGAGGAATATCTATAAGACGCCCCGGCCGACCGACGGCTCGATCCGCAAGGAATTGAAGGCGCTCGACGGCCACTGCCGCTCCTTCATCGGCAAGAGCCCCTTCGTGCTGATCGGCTCTTCCGACGGCGCCGGCAATGCCGATGTGACGCCGAAAGGCGACAAGCCCGGCTTCACCGCCATCCTCGACAGCAGCACCATCGCCATCCCCGACCGGCCAGGCAACAACCGGCTGGACACGCTGGAAAACATCATCCGCAATCCGTCGGTCGGGCTGCTGTTCCTAATTCCCGGCATGAATGAGACGCTGCACGTCAATGGCGATGCCCGCATCACCGTCGATGCCGGCCTGCGCGAGCGCCTGGCTGTCGACGGCAAGGAGCCGCAAAGCGTCATCGTGGTGACGGTCAAGGCCGCCTATATGCACTGCGCCAAGGCTTTCATGCGTTCGGATTTGTGGAAGCCGGAAACCTGGTACGACCGCGCGAGCCTGCCGACGCTCGGCCAGATCATCCGCGACCAGCTGGCTCTGGCCGAGAGCGCCGGCGAAATCGACCGCGAGCTCGACGACGCTTACAGGCAGACCATGTGGTAGACTTCCTCGGGCACGATTCGCCCGAGCTTCCACCCTTGCTGAACCTTCTCGCCATCTCCGGCAGCCTGCGTGCCGCCTCGACCAATTCGGCCCTTGTCGCAGCACTCGCCGCCAACGCGCCCGCGGATTGCCGCGTCACCATCTATGACGGGCTCGGCCGGCTGCCGATCTTCAACCCGGACGACGAGGGCGAGCGAACGCCGCGCGATGCAAGTGACCTGATCGACGCCGTCACCCGCGCCGACGGCGTCATCGTCTCCTGTCCGGAATATGCCCATGGCGTGCCCGGCGGCATGAAGAACGCGCTCGACTGGCTGGTGTCGCGCGATGCCGCGGTCGGCAAGCCGGCGATGCTGGTGCATGCCTCGCCACGCTCGCTCTATGCCCGTGCAGCGCTCGCCGAGATCATGCGCACCATGTCCTTCGCGCTTTATGAAGAGACCGCGCTCGAGGTCGCGCTGCTCGGCAAGAAGCCGCCGGAGATCGGGGCGATCCTGGCGGAGCCGGCCAACCAGCAGGCGATGCGCGAGGCGGTGAAGGCTTTCGCAGGCTTCATCCGCAGGCAAACCTAGCTTCGTCATTCTAGGGCGGAGCAAGGAGCGTAGCGACGCGGCGCAGACCCTAGAATCCATGCCGTGACGGTCGAGCTATGCTACGGTGCAGACCTTGGCACCGAACACCGACATCGGAGACCTTGTTCTGCACCGCATCAATCTTCGGCAGACGTAACGGCATGGATCCCAGGGTCTCCGCGACGTCGCTTCGCGACTGCTTCGCCCTAGGATTGTTTGAGAAGGATCGGGTAGTTTGGCGGCCGGGACTGCAGGCCCATCACAGCCAGCAGTCCCGGCGGCAGGCGACCGTCCTAAGGACCGGGTAACACCCGACGTCATCATGGTCCCTGCCGTCTTTGTCCGCCATCGCTTGGAGAGTTGATTGGCCGCTGGCCTGAGCCACGCCCGCAAACAATCCGAAGCCTTTTAAGGATACCACCAGCATGGCCTTCTTGCACCACCAGCCGCAGCTGTGCCTCGGCTTCGACATCGCCAAGGACACCATCACCGTCGCCGACGGCACCACCACCCGCACCATAGCCAATCAGCGGCGTGCAATCCGTGCCCTCCTCAAGCGCTACAAACACATCGACCTTGTCGTGTGCGAGCCGACCGGAGGTCATGAGACGCTGCTGCTCGAGGAGTGCCTGCGCGCCGGCATCGCCTGCCACCGCGCCGACACGCTCAAGGTCAAAAGCTTCATCCGCTCCTTCGGCACCCACGGCAAGAGCGACGCCATCGATGCCGGCATGCTTTCTGCCTACGGCCGTGAGCGCTGGGAGAAGCTGTGCCTGTGGCAGGCTCCGGATGCCGATGAGACACGCCTACGCGCCTTGGTTCGCCGCCGCCAGGAGCTCATGGCCTTCAGGGGTGCTGAGAAGAACCGCCTCAAGGCCCCCGGCGGCCGCGGGCTCGCTGCCTCCTTCAAGGCGATGATCAAAGCCGTCGACAATCAGATCAAGACCATCGAGGCCGACATCCGCGAACTGATCGCCAACAGCCGCACCCTCAAGCACCGGGCAGCCATATGCACGGCCATGGACAATCTCGGCCCGATCATGGCGGCCAAGCTGCTGGCCAGCTTGCCCGAGCTCGGCTCCCTGACCCGCCGCAAGGCTGCAGCCCTTGCAGGGCTCGCGCCTCATCCAAACGACAGCGGCCAAAAACACGGCTACCGCAAAATCCGTGGCGGACGCCCTGACGTCAGAACCATGCTCTACATGCCGGCCCTGTGCGCCGCAGCCGGAAAGGGCGAGTTCGCAGCCTTCTACAAACGCCTGCGCGCCAACGGCAAAAAGCCTATGGTGGCCATCGCCGCCGTCATGCGAAAGATCGTCGTCACCCTAAATGCCAGGCTCCGGGACGCCATGATTCCTCAGAGTTGATGACGAAGTGGAGAGGCTTCGCCCTCCGGCGCCGGCTACAACTCAATACGTCTTCGCCCCGTTCACCATCAGCCAGACCACGTAGAGCGAGGTGGTGCCGCAGATGTAGAGGCGGTTGCGCTTGGGACCGCCGAAGACGCAGTTGGCGACGACTTCCGGCACCTTGACCTTGCCGATCAGCGTGCCGTCCGGGTCGTAGCAGTGGATGCCATCGGCGGCACTCGTCCAGATGCGACCGGCCTCGTCCAGCCTGAACCCGTCGAACAGGCCGGCCGTGCAATCGGCGAAGACCTTGCCGCCCGAGATCTTCTTGCCGGCCTTGCCGACATTGAAGACGCGGATATGGGCCGGGTTCTTGGCGCCATGGGTGCGGCCCGTATCGGCGACATAGAGCAGGCTTTCGTCAAGCGAGAAGGCGAGCCCGTTGGGCCTGACCATGTCGGTGATGACGGCGTCGATCTCGCCGGTGCCGGGATCGACCCGGTAGACATTGCAGGCGCCGATCTCGCTCTCGGCATGATCGCCTTCATAATCGCTGTCGATGCCGTAGGCGGGATCGGTGAACCAGATCGAACCGTCGGAGCGGACCACGACATCGTTGGGCGAATTGAGCCGCTTGCCGCGCCATTTGTCGGCGATGGTGGTGACAGAACCGTCATGCTCGGTGCGGCTGACGCGGCGGCCCGAATGCTCGCAGGTGACAAGCCGGCCCTGCCGGTCGACCGTATTGCCGTTGGAATTGCCGGACGGCTGACGGAACACGCTGACGCTGCCGTCGGTCTCGTCGTAGCGCAGCATGCGGTTGTTGGGGATGTCGGACCAGACGAGGTAACGGCCGGCGGCGAACCAGGCCGGGCCTTCCGCCCACCGGCACCCGGTGAACAGCGTCTCCACTCGCTCATTGGCGTTGACCAGCCGCGCAAAACGCGGATCGAGAACTTCATAGTCGGCGGCCGTCATGCTTTTCCTCCAGCGTCAGTCCGCCGCGATCAAGCCAGCCGACGGGCGATCTGGCAAGATCGAGGATGATTGCTTCACCGTATCTTGTGTCTGGCCGCAGAACCTGCCGGCCTACATGCTGGGTAACCGCCGGTTAACCGGCTATGCGCTGGCTGCAATGGTGCATTGCAACATCTTTCTTTTGCAATGCACCATTCCTATGTCATGCTCACAATCGATCAGGGAGGAACAAACCCGCCGCGTGAATGCGGCAGCAAAGGAACCTCGTCATGATCTTCGACAACCTCGTCACCCGCGCCCGCACCAACATCGCCAAGCGCCGCCAGTACAATCGTCTCGTCGCCGAAATCGAGAACCTGTCGAGCCGCGATCTCGCCGATCTGCGCGCCGACCGCTCCGAGATGCTCTACCAGGTCCACAAGCAGATCTACGGCTGAGCGACAGGCCGCTCGGCCGGCCACTTCGTCATCAACTCTGAGGAATCATGGCGTCCCGGAGCCTGGCATTTAGGGTGACGACGATCTTTCGCATGACGGCGGCGATGGCCACCATAGGCTTTTTGCCGTTGGCGCGCAGGCGTTTGTAGAAGGCTGCGAACTCGCCCTTTCCGGCTGCGGCGCACAGGGCCGGCATGTAGAGCATGGTTCTGACGTCAGGGCGTCCGCCACGGATTTTGCGGTAGCCGTGTTTTTGGCCGCTGTCGTTTGGATGAGGCGCGAGCCCTGCAAGGGCTGCAGCCTTGCGGCGGGTCAGGGAGCCGAGCTCGGGCAAGCTGGCCAGCAGCTTGGCCGCCATGATCGGGCCGAGATTGTCCATGGCCGTGCATATGGCTGCCCGGTGCTTGAGGGTGCGGCTGTTGGCGATCAGTTCGCGGATGTCGGCCTCGATGGTCTTGATCTGATTGTCGACGGCTTTGATCATCGCCTTGAAGGAGGCAGCGAGCCCGCGGCCGCCGGGGGCCTTGAGGCGGTTCTTCTCAGCACCCCTGAAGGCCATGAGCTCCTGGCGGCGGCGAACCAAGGCGCGTAGGCGTGTCTCATCGGCATCCGGAGCCTGCCACAGGCACAGCTTCTCCCAGCGCTCACGGCCGTAGGCAGAAAGCATGCCGGCATCGATGGCGTCGCTCTTGCCGTGGGTGCCGAAGGAGCGGATGAAGCTTTTGACCTTGAGCGTGTCGGCGCGGTGGCAGGCGATGCCGGCGCGCAGGCACTCCTCGAGCAGCAGCGTCTCATGACCTCCGGTCGGCTCGCACACGACAAGGTCGATGTGTTTGTAGCGCTTGAGGAGGGCACGGATTGCACGCCGCTGATTGGCTATGGTGCGGGTGGTGGTGCCGTCGGCGACGGTGATGGTGTCCTTGGCGATGTCGAAGCCGAGGCACAGCTGCGGCTGGTGGTGCAAGAAGGCCATGCTGGTGGTATCCTTAAAAGGCTTCGGATTGTTTGCGGGCGTGGCTCAGGCCAGCGGCCAATCAACTCTCCAAGCGATGGCGGACAAAGACGGCAGGGACCATGATGACGTCGGGTGTTACCCGGTCCTTAGGACGGTCGCCTGCCGCCGGGACTGCTGGCTGTGATGGGCCTGCAGTCCCGGCCGCCAAACTACCCGATCCTTCTCAAACAATCCTCGGGCTTGACCCGAGGATCCATTCCGTGACTTCCGAGCGTCACGGCGATGCAGGACGCGCGCGCAAAAGCGCCAATTCTGGACCGCCGCATCCTTCGGCCAATGTAACGGAATGGATTCTAGGGTCTGCGCCGCGTCGCTTCGCTCCTTGCTCCGCCCTAGAATGACGACGTAAGGGGGTCGCCTTAACCAGGTGCCGCCAGCGCTTTCTCGATCTGCGGCAACAGCAGGTCCCTCGCCGATTCCGGCGTCAGCGGCCCGACATGCTTGTAGGCAATCTTGCCGTCCTTGCCGACGACGAAGGTCTCCGGCACGCCGTAGACGCCCCAGTCGATCGCCGCGCGGCCGGCCGGATCGACGCCGATCGCCTGGTAGGGATTGCCGAGATCGCCGAGGAAACGACGGGCATTTTCCGGCTCGTCCTTGTAGTTCAGCGCGGCAAGCGTGAAGCGCTTGTCCTGCGCCAGCGCCAGCAGCACCGGATGCTCTTCCCGGCACGGCGCGCACCATGACGCGAAGACGTTGACCAGCGTCACCTTGCCGACGAAGGATCTTGACTCCAGCCCCGGCAGGTTCGCGCCTTCGAGCGGCGGCAGGTTGGTCTGCGGCGCCGGCAGCCCGATCAGGGCCGAGGGGATTTCCGAGACGTCGCGGCCGGACAGAAGCTGCGACAGGAACAGCCCGGCCAGCCCAAGAAAAACCAGCAGCGGCAAAATCACGAACAGGCGGCGGCGAGGCGCCGGTGTTTGGGTCTCGCTGCTCACGGCTTCGTCGTCCCGGCCTTGTCCGAGCGGCGCCGTACGCCGGCGGCCTCGAGCGCGGCGAGCTCGCGCTTGCGCGCCCGCTGGTCGAGCAGGATCCAGCCGATCAGCCCCGCCAGCACGATCGCCGTGATGGCATAGGCCGCGGTGACATAGAGGGCGTGTGCGCTCATTTCTCGATCAATCACTTATCGCATTCTAATAGTCGTGCCGGTCTTCCGCCGCAATGAACGACGCGTGCGGCAGATTTGCGGTCACAAAGGCTGCGTCTGCAAGAACCCTGAGATGCTGCCGACGCGCATCGACTCGGATGTTAGCGATAGTCTCACTGCGCCCTCACAGGTCAGCAGGATCTTGCCTGCATCATCCCACATTCTGATCGAACTCATCCCATGGCTCTCGAATTTACGCAGACTAATTGACTCGACCGCGAGGAATTCCAATCCGAACGACACAGCATTGAACGCTCCCCATTTGGCTGGCGGCCGGTAAGGCAATACCGTCGAGATAAAGGACAGGTGCATGATTGGGCCGTCGCGGCCCATCGTGGCCGAGGTAATCTCGACGGAAGACAAATCCGGATAGTGGCCATAGATGGTTTGGAGGAAGATCGAGTTCTCGATTCTTAGCGGCCACATCAATCCGTCCCGTGACGCAGTGCCAGCGCGGCCGCCAGCGGCCCGACCACGGCAAGAAACAGCGTCAGCGCGGCAACAATGAGGAATGGCTGCAGGAACGGCGCCGGATCGGCCACCGCGCCGTAGCTCGCCGAGACGCCGAAGATCAGCACCGGGATGGTGAGCGGCAGCACCAGCACCGAGATCAAGAGCCCGCCGCGCGGCAGCGAAACCGCTACCGCCGCGCCTGCGGCTCCTATGAAGGTGATGGCCGGCGTGCCGACGAGAAGCGTCAGCGCCGTGGCGCCGATCGCAACCGGCTCCATGTTCATGAACAGGCCGAGCAAGGGCGCCGCGATCACCAGCGGCAGCACGCTGCCCATCCAGTGCGCCAGGCATTTAGTCAGCACCGTCAGCGCCAGCATGTGGCGGTCGTTGTTGAGCACGAGCAGATCGAGCGAGCCGTCCTCGCGGTCGGCCTGGAACAACCGGTCGAGCCCGAGCAGGCAGGCGAGCAGCGCGGCGATCCAGAGAATCGCCGGACCGATGCGGGATAAAAGGTTGAGGTCGGGGCCGACGCCGAACGGAATGGTGGCGATGACGGCGAGGAAGAAGATCGCGCCGATCAAAGCGCCGCCGCCGGCGCGGATGGAAAGGCGGATGTCGCGGAGGAAGAGGGCTAGCATGATTTGAGATGCCCGCGCCCAGGCACCCCCCTCTGGCCTGCCGGCCATCTCCCCCTCAAGGGGGGAGATTGGATGTCATTCCGGCCTTCGCCAATCTCCAAGGTAGCAAGGCTAGCGGAGCGCCCGAACTGCCGATCTCCCCCTTGAGGGGGAGATGTCCGGCAGGACAGAGGGGGGCGCCTCGCGCCGACATCAAATGATCTCCCCCATCCTCAACGCTTTTCCCCCCTCCAACCCCAGCGGCAGATGCGTCGCCGCCACCAAAATCCCCCCATCCGCCAAATGCCCCCTCATCAACCCCGCGAACCGCCCCTCCGACGCCTTGTCCAACCCCGCCGTCGGCTCGTCGAGCAGCCATATCGGCCGCCGGCTGACCAGTAATTTTGCGATCGACGCCCGCCGCCTCTGCCCGGTCGAAAGATAACCGAACGGCAGGTGTCCGAGTCCTCCCAGCCCGACCGTCTCCAGCGCCTCCTCCACGCTCAAAGCCGGCTCGCCCTGGAAGGCGCGCCAGAAGCTCAGGTTCTCCTCGACGCTCAGCGCCGTCTTCATCGCGTTGAGATGGCCGAGATAATGCGAGGCTGAAGTGACCGAGGGAAACGCTTCGCCGCCGCCCTCGATCTTTACCTTTCCGTCGCTCGCCGGCAGCAGGCCGGCGATGATTCTCAGAAGCGTCGATTTGCCGGCGCCGTTCGGCCCGGTCACGACGAGCGCCTCACCCTTTTCGAGCGCGAAGCCGATGCCGGAAAAGACCGTTTCGCCGCCGCGCTCGCCGCCCAGATTTTCGGCGATCAGCCGCATCCTTGCCCGTCCCGAAAGCACCGTTTCGCGGCCGCCGCCGCATCGCACAAATTTGCTTTTCGACTGTCTAGAACTATTCCAGGAAATTCTCTATATGCGGTTCATCCGTGCCAGCGGTCGGCGCGGGAGAAGAGTTAGCGCCGAACCAGCGCACGCGCCGCCTTGAACGGCTCGGGTTGCTTGGGAGCGGACAGCGGAAATGGCCGTACCCGCACCTTTGCGCGTGATTGCATGCCATCGGCGTCCGTTCCCTTTCAGGCTGAACAGACAAGGACGGATCGCACGTGTCAAAATCCCTCGACAGTTTCAAATGCCGCCGCACCCTGACCGCGGGTGGCGTGGACTATGTCTATTTCGACCTCGCCGAGGCCGAGAAGAACGGCCTCACCGGTATCGCCCAACTGCCCTATTCGATGAAGGTGCTGCTGGAGAACCTGCTTCGTAATGAAGACGGCCGCTCCGTCACCAAGGATAGCATCCAGGCGGTCGCCGCCTGGCTGAGCGATAAGGGCACCGCCGGCGTCGAGATCGCCTATCGGCCGGCCCGCGTGCTGATGCAGGATTTCACCGGCGTGCCGGCCGTGGTCGATCTCGCAGCCATGCGCGATGGCATCAAGGCGCTCGGCGGCGACCCGGAAAGATCAATCCGCTGGTGCCGGTCGACCTCGTCATCGACCACTCCGTCCGACGGTCCACCCGGCCTCGCCGCAGTCGCTCGAAGCGCACGGAGCGCTACAGCCGATGGCCGCCCTTCCGCCCCGCGTGTCGCCACGGCTCGCCAATCATGAGCGCAACGGTGACGCCCTCGACAAGTTTCCTGAAATGCCGGGCCGCAGGCCCTGATCCGCGCACTGCGCGGGTGGCGTGGACTATGTCTATTTCGACCTCGCCGAGGCCGAGAAGAACGGCCTCACCGGTATCGCCCAACTGCCCTATTCGATGAAGGTGCTGCTGGAGAACCTGCTTCGTAATGAAGACGGCCGCTCCGTCACCAAGGATAGCATCCAGGCGGTCGCCGCCTGGCTGAGCGATAAGGGCACCGCCGGCGTCGAGATCGCCTATCGGCCGGCCCGCGTGCTGATGCAGGATTTCACCGGCGTGCCGGCCGTGGTCGATCTCGCAGCCATGCGCGATGGCATCAAGGCGCTCGGCGGCGACCCGGAAAAGATCAATCCGCTGGTGCCGGTCGACCTCGTCATCGACCACTCCGTCATCGTCGACGAGTTCGGCACGCCGATGGCCTTCGCCCGCAATGTCGAGCTCGAATATGAGCGCAACGAGGAGCGCTACAAGTTCCTGAAATGGGGCCAGCAGGCCTTCCGCAACTTCCGCGTCGTGCCGCCCGGCACCGGCATCTGCCACCAGGTCAACCTCGAATATCTCGGACAGGTGGTGTGGACCAACAATGAGGATGGCGAGACCACCGCTTATCCCGACACCTGCGTCGGCACCGATTCGCACACCACCATGATCAACGGCCTCGGCGTGCTCGGCTGGGGCGTCGGCGGCATCGAGGCCGAGGCCGCGATGCTCGGCCAGCCGGTCTCCATGCTGCTGCCGGAAGTCATCGGCTTCCGCCTCACCGGCAAGCTGAAGGAAGGCGTCACCGCCACCGACCTGGTGCTCACCGTCACCCAGATGCTGCGCAAGAAGGGCGTCGTCGGCAAGTTCGTCGAGTTCTTCGGTCCCGGCCTTTCCAACATGACGCTGGCCGACCGCGCCACCATCGGCAACATGGCACCGGAATATGGCGCCACCTGCGGCTTCTTCCCCGTCGACAGCGAGACCATCCGCTATCTGACGATGTCCGGCCGCGAGGAGGGCCGCATCGCGCTGGTCGAGGCCTATTCGAAGGCGCAAGGCATGTGGCGCGACGCAGGTTCCGCCGATCCGGTCTTCACCGACCTGCTCGAGCTCGACCTCGGCGACGTGGTGCCGTCGATGGCCGGCCCGAAGCGTCCCGAGGGCCGCGTCGCCCTGCAGGACATTCCCGCCGGCTTCGCCAAGGCGATGGAAACCGAATACAAGAAAGCCGCCGAAATCTCCAAGCGCTATGCGGTGGAAGGCGCCCCCTACGACCTCGGCCATGGCGACGTCGTCATCGCCGCCATCACCTCCTGCACCAACACCTCGAACCCGAGCGTGCTGATCGGCGCCGGCCTTTTGGCCCGCAACGCCAACCGGCGCGGTCTCAAGCAGAAGCCGTGGGTGAAAACCTCGCTGGCGCCGGGAAGCCAGGTGGTCGCCGAATACCTGGAGAAATCCGGACTGCAGAAGGAACTCGATCAGATCGGCTTCAACCTGGTCGGCTTCGGCTGCACCACCTGCATCGGCAATTCGGGCCCGCTGCCGGGGCCGATCTCCAAGACCATCAACGATAAGGGCCTGATCGCCGCCGCGGTCTTGTCCGGCAACCGCAACTTCGAAGGCCGCGTCTCGCCCGACGTGCAGGCGAACTACCTCGCCTCGCCGCCGCTGGTGGTGGCGCATGCGCTGGCAGGCACCGTCACCAAGGACCTCACCACCGAGCCGCTGGGCGAGGGCAGCGACGGCAAGCCGGTCTATCTCAAGGACATCTGGCCGACCTCGGCCGAGATCCAGGAGTTCATCGAGAAGAACGTCACGCGCGAGCTTTTCGCCCGCAAATATGCCGACGTTTTCAAGGGCGACGCCTACTGGCAGAAGGTCAAGGCGCCGGAAGGCCAGACCTATGCCTGGGACGACGGCTCGACCTATGTGCAGAACCCGCCTTATTTCGCCGGCATGGGCCGCAGCTTCGGCAAGGTCGGCGACATCAAGGGCGCGCGCGTGCTGGGTCTCTTCGGCGACAAGATCACCACCGACCACATCTCGCCGGCGGGTTCGATCAAGGCCGCTTCGCCGGCCGGCAAGTACCTCACCGAGCATGGCGTCGGCGTTGCCGACTTCAACCAGTACGGCACGCGGCGCGGCAATCATGAGGTGATGATGCGCGGCACCTTCGCCAACATCCGCATCCGCAACCACATGCTGGGCGAGAACGGCCGCGAGGGCGGCTACACGATCCACTATCCCTCGAAGGAGGAGATGTCGATCTACGACGCGGCGATGGAATACAAGCAGGAACGCGTGCCGCTGGTCATCTTCGCCGGCGTCGAATACGGCAACGGCTCCTCGCGCGACTGGGCGGCCAAGGGAACGAATCTCCTCGGCGTCCGCGCGGTCATCGCCCAGTCCTTCGAACGCATCCACCGTTCGAACCTGGTCGGCATGGGCGTCATCCCCTTCGTCTTCGAGGACGGCGCCTCATGGGCGTCCCTCAACCTCAAGGGCGACGAGCTGGTCGAGATCGACGGCCTGGCTTCGATCAAGCCGCGCCAGAAGATGGTGGCCAAGGTCACCTATGGCGACGGCACGGTGAAGAACGTGCCGATCGTCTGCCGCATCGATACGCTGGACGAGCTCGACTACTTCAAGAACGGCGGCATCCTGCAATACGTCCTGCGCGATCTCGCTGCGTAGCAGCGAGGCAGTAGGCGGTAGGGCTTAGGCAGTAGGGAAAGACCCCCTACTGCCTACTGCCTACTGGCTAATCAAACCACCGCCCGCCAAGCATTAGCCGGCCCGCCTGAAGTCCTGATCCGGTTGGCTCGCAATAGAGATCGGCCGGCATCAGGAGAGTTTACCACACGGTGGTGATGCGGTTTCGAAATCGAACCGCCTCGAAAAATGCAGTGGCCTCTCCTGCCGTCGCCTTACCTGCGGTCGCGACGAAAATTTCACCGCAACGTGACTTCCCGTTGACTGTCCGTTCTGCCACATATTTTAGCAATCAGAACAAGGCCGGCGTCACCGGCGGGAATTGGAACAGTCATGGCATCTCGAGGACCATTGCGGCTTGCGGCATTTGCGCTGGCCGTTTCGACGTTTGCCGGCGCTTCGCTGGCAAGCGAGCCCGAGAAGCCGCAGGCCGACAAGCCCCAAACCGACAAGCCCTTGGGCGTGGTCGAGCTTTTCACCAGCCAGGGCTGCAGTTCCTGCCCGCCGGCCGATGAATTCTTCGCCGAGCTGGCCGCCAAGGAAAACGTCGTCGCGCTCGCCTACCACGTCAATTACTGGGACTATCTGGGCTGGCAGGACACGCTGAGCAACAAGGAAAACACCGACCGGCAGTATGACTATATGCGCGCCTTCGGCAGCCGCTCCGTGTACACGCCGCAGGCGGTCATCAATGGCCGCAGCCATGTCAATGGCGCCAGCCGCAGGGACGTCGACGGCGCGCTGGCCCGGATGGACAGGGTCGGCGAGGGCATGCGGGTCGGCATCAAGGTGAGCCGCACCAGCGACCGCGTCATGATCGACGCTGGCGACGCCGGCAACGGCCCGAGCGACGCCCATGTGGTGATCGTCTATTTCGATCCGCCGCAGATGGTCAAGATCGGCCAGGGCGAGAACAGCGGCCGCAGCTTGACCTATTGGAACGCCGTCTCCGACATCCAGACCGCCGGCATGTGGCACGGCAAGGCGCAGCGCTACGAATTGCCGATGAGCGAGATCGCCAAGAAGGGCGGCTGCGCGGTGCTGCTGCAGTCCGTCGGCAAGGACGGCATGCCCGGTCCGATCCTCGGCGCCGCCTTTATTCGCAAGCCGTGACAGCTGACCAAGCCGGTGCCGCCGTTTTATAAGCAGCTGCACCTCAGCGCTTACATATCGGAACTTCGTGCTGCCCCTCATCCGCCTGCCGGCACCTTCTCCCCGTATAGTGACGGGGAGAAGGGAGACGGCCGCAACGCTGACGCTTATCCTGCAATGCCTGCGGTCGGCGAAATCATCGATGACGGCGTCTTTCTCCCCGTCACTATACGGGGAGAAATGCCCGGCAGGGCAATGAGGGGCAGCGCTTACAGACGACATTTGCCGCCCCCGCTATGACATCGAACGACCCGTCTGAGCGAGCCACCGCACCTGTCAGGCAGCTCCGCGCCAATAAAAAACCGGCGTCAGCTTGCTTCTGACGCCGGTCATTCAGGTTTTGGGATCGTCGCACCTGATTTTTCCAAGGAAAAACCGAGGTTGGTTCGATCCGACGCTGACCCGTGGGCGGGGGGCTTGGGGTTTACGAGCCGGTGCCGGACCGAACCGTCTCAGGCAACGCGGGTAAACTCGTCGGACATTGGGGCATGAGCGCGGATAATTTATGGCGAGAATGTGGCAGAGCATCACCAATTCCAACACGCGTTTTGCAAACGTGACTGGACCTTTCGGAAACCGCGCAGGCCCCGCTTGGTTAGCCGGCCCTTGCAATTCGGCCGCGAAAGCGCGAACCTTGGCCGGTGCAGATTCAATCGAAGGATCGCGGCATGACTGATCACAGCAGCGGGGCGGAGGATGGGGAAGCATCCGGAATATTGATCCCGCTGCATGAGGCGCGCAGCGCACGCCTCGACCAGCCGGTGCGCTTCGACCGGCGAGAGCTCGACCAGATCCTGAGGCTTTACGGGCGCATGGTGGCGGCCAATGAATGGCGCGATTATGCGATCGATCATCTTACTGATCGCGCTGTCTTTTCTGTCTTCCGCCGGGCCAGCGAGGTGCCGCTGTTCCAGATCGTCAAGGACCCGAAGCTGGCGCGCCGGCAGGGCGCCTTCGCGGTCATCGCCGCCGGTGGGCGCATCCTCAAGCGCGGCCAGGAACTCGGCCGCGTGCTCGGCGTATTCGATCCCAAGCTGAAGCTGGTCGAGGCGTGAAGGGGAATTGAGGAATTGAAGAATTGAAGAACTGAGGAAAAGAGGCGCTAAACGCCTGATATAAAATCATTTTTCCTCAGTTCTTCAATTCTTCAGTTCCTCAATTCCCCTTTCCCATTTCCTCATTTCCCTCCAAGCCTGAACCTCCGCTCCGGCAGCGAATCCGGATCGGGCGGCAGCTCCGCGCCGCCATTGAGCGTCAGCTGCATGAACACCGTGTCCAGCCAGCGCCCATGCTTGTAGCCCGACCCTTCCAGGCGCCCGGAATGGCGGAAGCCGAGCTTCTCGTGCAGCCGCACCGAGGCGCTGTCCGCGTGGCCGTCGCCGATCACCGCGATGATCTGGCGGAAGCCTGCCTTACGTGCCGAATCGATCAGCGCCTGCATCAGCAGGAAGCCCACGCCCTGGCCTTTGGCCTCGGGCGCGACATAGACCGAATCCTCGACGACGAATCGATAGGCGGGGCGCGGCCGGAACGGTCCGGCGTAGGCATAACCCAGTACGATGCCGTCCTTTTCGGCCACGAGATAGGGAAAGCTGCCGGCCGCTAAACCGTCGTATCGATTGCCCATTTCGGCGCGGCTGGGCGGTTCCAGCTCGTAGCTCGCGGTGCCGTGCCTGACCGCGTCGGAATAGATTTCGGTGATTCGGTCGAGGTCGGCTGCGCTGGCCACTCTGATTGCGATATTGCTCATAATTTGTGCAGTTGGTTTTCCTGCCTCAATAACAGCAGAGGAACGCGCAAAAGGAAAGGGCGGCCGTTGGGCCGCCCTTTCCGAAATCTATGGTCCAGCAAGGCAATTCCAGGAAAAGTGCTTAACGGTTTTCCGTCCGGAATTGCGTAGGAGCCTTTAGCGGCGATCGCCCATGAACTGCAGCAGGAACATGAACAGGTTGATGAAGTCGAGATAAAGCCTCAACGCGCCCATGATCGCCTTGCGGCCGGCAACGTCCGCGACGTCACCCTCGAAATACATCTCCTTGATCTTCTGCGTGTCGTAGGCGGTCAGGCCCGCGAACACCAGCACGCCGATCGCCGAGATGGCGAAAGCGAGCGCCGACGACTGCAGGAAGATGTTGATCAGCATCGCAATCAGCAGGCCGATCACGCCCATGATCAGGAACGAGCCGAACGCGGTCAGGTCGCGCCTGGTCGTATAGCCGTAGAGCGACAGCGCGCCGAAGGCGGCGGCGGTGGCGAAGAATGTCTGGGTGATGCTGGTGCCGGTGTAGACGAGGAAGATCGTCGACAGCGACAGGCCGACAAGGCCGGCATAGACCCAGAACGTGGTCTGCGCCGCAGCCACGCTCATCGACTGGATCCTGAACGACAGGAACATCACCGCAGCCAGCGGCGCCAGGATGACGACCCAGCGGAATGCGCTTGCATAGATGAGCTGGCCGAAGGCGGTCAGCTGGCCATCGCCGGTGACGGCGAGTTGGAACGCGCCCCAGGCGGCAAGGCCGGTGATGAGCAGGCCAAGCCCCATCAGGTTGTAGACTTTGATCATATAGGCCCGCAGGCCCTGATCGATATCGACGCGCGCGCCGGGGGCGGCGGACGTCTGGTAATTGCGAATGGGATCAGCCATTGGAAATCCTCTGTTGCTTCTGCCCCGTCCGGTGACAGGCCACTTTAGCCAGGCGCCGCTGGCGGGACTCCAGCATGCCTGCGCAGAAATATGATGGTTCTTGACGTTAAGGACAAGACGGTAACGGGGCGTAACGCTTCGTGAGAAGGCAAAAGGCCGGTTTTTGGCCGTTTCGGCCGGCATTCTTACAAAGATTTAACGAGGTCGAGCCTGCTCCGTCGCTCGCCGGATCAAAGGTTGCGCAGCACCGGCGCCGCCTTGTGGCCGAGCACCCGCCACGTGCCGGCAAGGCCGATGCCGACGGTGACCGCCAGCGACACGAGGATCGTCACGACCGCCACTTGCGGCATGAAGTGCGACGGCAGCGTCATGATATGGGCGACGACGAACCATGCCGCGATGCCGCCCGCGGCAAGCGCGAACAGCGCTGTCGCAAGGCCGATCAGCACATATTCCACCGAGAAGGCGGCGATCAGCGTTTTCCGAGTCGCGCCGAGCGTCTTCAGCACCACCGCATCGTGGATGCGGGCCCGGTTGCCGGCGGCCAAAGCGCCGGAGAGCACCAGCACCGAGGCGATCAGCGCCACGCCCGCGGCGGCGCGGATCGCCGTGCCCAGCTGGGCGACCAGCCGGTTGACGATGTCGAGCGCGTCCTTGACCCTGACCGTCGTCACCGCCGGAAAGGCGCGGGTGACCGCGTTGAGCAGCCGTGCGTCGTCGGCCGTGGTGGCTCCCCTGTCGGTCAGCGTCGCCAGCCAGCCATGCGGCGCGCCCGCAAAAGTGTTGGGCGAGAACACCATGACGAAGTTGATGCCCATGGTTTCCCACTCGACCTGGCGGAAATTGGCGATCCTTGCCGTCACATTGCGGCCGAGCACGTTGACGGTGACGGTGTCGCCGAGCTTCAGCCCGATCGCCTTGCCTTCCTCGGCCGAGAACGACACCAGCGGCTCGCCGGCATAATCCTGCGGCCACCATGTGCCCTCGGTCAGCGTCGCGTTCTCCGGCTGCTTGGCGTCATAGGTCAGGCCGCGGTCGCCGCGCAGCACCCAGGCGCCGTCGGCGGGTATCTTCACCTTGTCGACGCCGACGCCGTTGAGCGCCATGATCCGGCCGCGCAGCATCGGCACCTTGACCAGCGCTCCCCGAGGCGCCTCTTTCCCGACCAGGGCGGCGAAGGCGTCGACATCGCTGCTCTGGATGTCGACGAAGAAGAAATTCGGCGCCCGCTCCGGCAGGCTGCCGGATATCTGGCGCCTGAGATTGCCGTCGATCAGCGCCAGCGTCGCCAGCAGCGTCAGGCCGAGCCCGAGCGACAACACGACCGAAGGCGTCAGCGCGCCGGGCCGATGGATATTGCCGAGCGCGAGCCGAAGCGACACGAAACGCACACGCGGGCTTCGCCGGGCCGCCCATTGCACCAGCGCCGCAACCAGCCGCAGCACCAGGAAGGCAAAGACCGTCGCGCCGACGAAGATCGAGGCGATGCGCTGATCGTCGGCCGAAAGGATGGCGAGCCCCGCCAGCGCCAGCACGATCGCGAAAGCAGCGCCGGCATAGGGCAGGCGCGGCAGGCCGCGGCTTTCAAAACCCATCTCGCGAAACAGCGCCGTCGCCGGCACGTCGCGGGCGCGCCCGAGCGGCAGCAGCGCGAAAGCCAGCGTCACCAGCAGGCCGAACAGCGCAGCCATGGCGAGAGCGCCGGGATAGAAGCCGCCTTCCGCCGGCACCGGGATTACCGACTGCAGAAGCGCGCTCGCCACGAACGGCATCGCGGCGCCCAGGATCAGGCCGAGCACGATGCCGAGGCCGGCAATCAAAAGGATCTGCACCAGATAGACCGTGAAGACGAAACCGCCCGAGGCGCCGAGGCTCTTGAAGGTGGCGATGACGCCGCGCTTGCCGTCGAGATAGGCGCGCACCGCGTTCGCCACGCCGACGCCGCCGACCACCAGCGCCGTCAGCCCGACCAGCGTCAGGAATTGCGAGAAACGCTGGATATTGGAGGAAAGCGCGGGTGCTGCATTGCTGCGCGTGCGGATCGACCAGCCGGCCTGTGGAAACTCCTTCGCGGCTTGAGCCTGGATTTCCTTGATCCGCGCCTCGCCGGCGCCGTCGGGCAGCCGGACTTTGTAGGCGTTCTCGACCAGGCTGCCGGGCTGAACCAGTCCGGACGCGGCAAGCCCATCGTCCGAGATCATCAGCCGCGGCGCGAAGCCGAAGCCGTCCGAGATCGCGTCGGGCTCGTTGACCAGCCTGGCCCTCAGCTCGAAGGTGGCGCCGCCGAGCTTCAGCCGGTCGCCGAGATGCAGATTGAGCCGGTCGAACAAAAGGTCGGGCGCGGTGGCGCCGAAGACTCTCGCTTTCTCGCCGAACAGCTCCTTCCTGGGCAGCGGCGGATCGGTCTCCAGGAAGCCATAGAGCGGATAGGCGCCGTCGACCGCTTTGGCTTCGACCAATGCCTGGTCCGAACCGTCCTCGAGCCGCGCCATCGAGCGCATGCCGGAATTCAGCGAGACCGTGCCGAGGCTCTTGATGAAGCCGAGCTCGGCTTCGGAAGCGCTACGCTGGTTGATCTGGAAGCGCAAATCGCCGCCGAGCAGCGTCTGGCCCTGGTTGGCGACGCCGGCGGTGATCGCCTGCGCCACCGAATTGACGCCGCCGATCGCCGCGACGCCGAGCGCGATACAGCCGAGGAAGATGATGAAGCCCGAAAGGCCGCCGCGCATCTCGCGCAGCGAGAAGCGGATGGCGAGCTTCAATGTCCTGGGCATCAGGCCGGCACCTTCACCGGCCTCGGCGCGTCCTCGATGCGTCCCGAACGCATCGACACCTGGCGCGCGCAGCGGGCCGCGAGCGCCGGATCATGCGTGACCAGCACCAGCGTCATGCCGCGCTCGGCCGCCTTGGCGAAGAGCAGGTCGGCGATCTGCTTTCCCGTTGCCTGGTCGAGGTTGCCGGTCGGCTCGTCGGCAATAAGGATGCGCGGCGACGGCGCCAGCGCCCTGGCGATCGCCACGCGCTGCTGCTCGCCGCCGGAAAGTTCGCCGGGGTAGTGCGTCACACGGTCGCTCAGGCCGACGGCTCCCAATTCCCGCGCGGCCACCCCGAACGGATCGGCGTGGCCGGCGAGCTCCAGCGGCACCGCGACATTTTCGAGCGCGGTCATGTTGGGGATGAGGTGGAAGGACTGGAAGACGATGCCGATGTTTCGCCCCCGAAACGAAGCAATCTGATCCTCGCTTTTGCCGTTGAGCAATTCGCCGGCGATTCGCACTGTGCCGGAATCGACCCTTTCCAACCCTGCCAGGACCATCAGCAAAGTGGACTTGCCGGAGCCCGACGGGCCGACGATGCCGGTGGCCTCGCCGCTAGACACATCGAGGCTGACGCCCTTCAGCACATGGACGGAGGAAGCGCCCTCGCCAAGCGTCAGCGAGACATCCCTCAATGCGATGACGGCTTCTGTCACAATGAAAGCGTCCTATATGGTGGAAAAAGGAGACGAGAACGCCTCCTCCCAGGGATTGTTCCGGTCATATGGGGCTCGCCGCATGGCTTTCAAACATACACTTGCTGCAGCCCTCATCCTTTTCCTCGGCGTTTGCGGCGCCATTTCGTCGGCGCGGGCCGAGACCTTCAATATCGTCGGCTTCGGTGACAGCCTGACGGCAGGCTTCGGCCTCGGCCCAGGCCAGGGCTTCACCGACAGGTTGCAGGCGGCGCTGAAAGCGAAGGGCCATGACGTTGCCGTCGCCAATGCCGGCGTGTCGGGCGACACCACGAGCGGCGGGCTGGCGCGGCTCGACTGGTCGGTGCCGGACGGCACCCGGCTCGTCATCGTCGAACTCGGCGCCAATGACATGCTGCGCGGCGTTTCGCCCGACATCGCCGAAAGGAACCTCGACGCGATGCTGGCGAAGCTGAGAGAGCGCAAGATCGCCGTGCTTCTTGCCGGCATGCGCGCCGCGCCTAACCTCGGCGCCGGCTACCAGAAGAGCTTCGATGCAATTTATCCAAGGCTTGCCATGAAATACGATGTTCCGCTCTATCCGTTCTTTCTCGACGGCGTCGCCGGCCACCCCGGCCTGCAGCTCGAGGACGGCCTGCATCCCAATCCCAAGGGCGTCGATGCGATCGTCGAGCGCATCCTACCCTCCGTCGAGAAGGCCATCGCCGCGGACGGCGGCGCCTAAAGCATGTCTTTCGAAAGTGGGACCGGCTTCGGGAGACATGCGTAAAATCAAGACCTAAAGCGCATGGAGCGAATCTGAAAGATCGCGACGCGCTTAGTGAGGCTTGGGCGCAACGGTTTCCGTTGGGGAAACCTTGTGGACAACAAACCGCTTGCCCCGCGCGGATATCGATGATTCGCTAGGGGTGAGAGTTTCGATTCGAGGACAGGAGGCTTTTCATGCCACGTCTTTTCACCGCCCTCGAAATTCCGCGTGACGCCGCTCTTTCGCTGTCCCTGCTCCGGGGCGGCCTTCCCGGAGCCCGTTGGATCGACGTCGAAAACTACCATTTGACGCTGCGCTTCATCGGCGATGTCGAAGGCCATGTCGCCGATGACATCGCCAACGCGCTCGACCGGATCAACCGGCCCTCCTTCCCCTTGACGCTCTCCGGCGTCGGCGCTTTCGGCGGCAAGAAGCCGCATGCGGTATGGGCCGGCGTGTCCGCCTCGCCGGACCTGGTGGCGCTGCAGGGCGAGATCGACCGCATCTGCCAGCGGCTCGGCCTGCCCGCCGATCCGCGCAAGTTCTCGCCGCATGTGACGCTTGCCCGCCTGCGCAATGCGAGCCCGCTCGACGTCGCGCAATATCTTTCGGCGCGCGGCAACTTTTCCGCGTTGCCCTTCCGCGTCGGCCGCTTCGTCTTGATGTCGTCGCGCGATTCGGTCGGCGGCGGCCCTTATATCGTCGAGGAAGCCTGGCCGCTTTCGAGCGTTGACGCGCGCTCGTTGAGCCGGGTCGCCAGCGCTTCCGACGCCTCGCGGATCATGCGGTAGACCGAAGCGAAGGCTTGCTGGTCCTCATAATAGGGGTCCGGCACATCGCGCTGGTTGCCGCTGGCAAACTCCAGGAAGAGATGGATGCGATCGCGCGCGGCCTGCGGCGCCAGCGCCTTGAGGTCGCGCACATTCGAACGGTCCATGCCGAGGATCAGGTCGAAGCGCGCGAAATCCTCCGGCGCTATCCTGCGCGCCCGCTGTCCGGAAATGTCGATGCCATGGCGTATGGCGATCGCGATCGAACGCGGATCGGGAGCGGAGCCGACCTCCCACCCGCTGGTGGCGGCGGAATCAAGCACAATGTCATGACCCGTTCCGCGTTCGGCCAGAACAGCGCGCAAAACACCTTCGGCCAGCGGCGAGCGACAGATATTGCCGAGACAAACGAACAGAATGGACTTTATGGGCTTTGCGCTCATCGATCCGGCGCTATGGTTGGTTCAATTTCGAATAGCACAGGAACCCGACATGACCAGGGAAAAACTCAGCAAGGAAGCGATCGCGGCAGCGCTCGCCGAACTCGAAGGCTGGTCGCTGGCCGCCGACGGCGCCTCCATCAAGCGCAGCTTCGGCTTCAAGAACTTCTCCGAGGCCTTCGCCTTCATGACCCGCGTTGCGCTGGCCGCAGAGAAGATGGACCACCATCCCGACTGGTCGAACGTCTACAAGACCGTCGACGTCACGCTGAACACGCATGACGCCGGTGGGATCACGGCGCTCGACATCGAGCTGGCCAAGCGGATGAACCGGTATTTCGGGTAGGGCTGGGGAAGCGGCCTCGCCTCGTCTTCCCAGGGCGAAAGCGGGAATGAAGACCCTGAGGCGCCGCGTTCCGTCACACCCCCCTCTGTCCTGCCAGCGGTTGCCAATCGTGCGGCTGCACCGAACAATTCGATTTTCCAGTCCACTACCACCCGAACTCTTGCAGCGCGATGTCCCTTTAACCACATTTTCCGCGGCGGGCCGGCACGCAAGGACGCTCGCGGCCAAGGAGAGATTGATGGCGCAGGAATCCGGTTTTGATTTCTTCGGCTTCGGCGACAAGCTCGCCGGCGAAGGCGAAGTGCGCGAGAAATTCTGGCGCACCGCCAAGAAGGCCGCCCGGCAGATCCCGTTCATGGACGAGGTGGTCGCCGCCTATTATTGCGCCATGGACAAGGACACGCCGCTGCGCGCCAAGGGCATCCTGGTCGCCGCGCTCGGCTATTTCGTGCTGCCGGTGGATTTCATCCCCGACTTCGTCCTCGGTCTCGGCTTCACCGACGACCTTGCCGTGCTGACCGCCGCGATCACCGCCGTCAGCGCCCACATCACCCCCGCGCACCGGCAGGCCGCCAGGGATGCGCTTGCCGACAAGCGTTGACCCTGGGGGTTGACCCTGGCTGACATTTCGGCACAACGCGGCCGCGAAACCACCCGCGCGAAAAGACAAACTCTTGCCGCTTTCGTGGCCTCCAAGTTCGCGCCGGGACATTGTGATCGCCGCTTTTCCAGCGGCGGCGCGACTGGTGGCGGTTTCCTGGGGTGAGCTCCTTTTCTTGAGGAAAATTCACCGTTTGGTAACCCTGATTAAATCAAAATGAAGCGACGGCAGGACGCCACGCGGCCCGCCTCCGCACCATATGGAATACGGGAAGAACGATGCGCGGATTGATTGCTACAGTTTCCAGCCTGGTCATGGTGGCCGCCTTCGCCGCGCCGGCGCTGGCGCAGCAGGCGACCAAGATCGGCCAGCACAATGCCTGGGGCACCTACAGCTATCAGGCGGCGGGCGGCAAGGTCTGCTATGTGCTCACCGTGCCGACCGACAAGCAGCCGCCGTCGCTCGATCACGGCGATATGTTCTTCTTCGTCAGCCAGCGCCCGGGGCAGCAGGTCTCCTACGAGCCGCAGTTCATCGCCGGCTACAATTTCCAGGAAGGCTCCAAGGCCACCGTCACCATCGACAAGAAGTCGTTCTCGATGTTCACCCGCGGCAAGTCCGCCTGGGTCGAGAACGCCGCCGAAGAGCCGGTGCTGATCGCCGCCATGAAGACCGGCACCGACATGAAGGTGCAGGCGAAGTCCGGCCGCGGCAACCCGACATCCTATGTCTTCTCGCTGAAGGGCATCTCGGCCGCGCTGGCCTCGATCGCCAAGTGCAAATAGGCAAACAGCAAAGCACCACCCGAGTATGACGCAAAGCCGGACCGCGCGTTCGGCTTTTGTCTTTCAGCCTTGCTGCTCCTCCGCCCTGCGCCGCCTGATCGCCTCGGCGATGAACACGCGCGACAACGCGTGATAGAGCGGCTCGTTGGAGATCAGCCGCGCTGTGCCGTAGCCCAGCACCGCCGCGCACATCAGCGCGATGACATTGTCGTGATTGCCGGTCATTTCGAGGATGATGACGAAGGCCGTCATCGGCGCCTGCACGACACCGGCGAAATAGCCGGCCATGCCGAGCAGCGCGGCGAGGCCCGTGGCAGTGCCGAACACAAGCCCGAGCGTGCTGCCGAGACCGGCGCCCACCGCCAGCGACGGCGCGAAGATGCCGCCCGGAATACCCGAGATCATCGACAGCACCCCGGCCGCGAATTTTTCGAGGAAGAAAAACGCCGGCAGCGGCGCGCCTTCGACGGCGCCGCGGGCCTCAGTGTAGCCGGTGCCGAAGGTAAGGCCGCCCGAGGCAAGACCGATCACGGCCACCGCCAGGCCGCAGATGCCTGCCACGAGCAGCGCGCGCCACAGTGGCTGCAGCGCGTTCCAGCGCCGGATGCGCCGCGTGATCTTCAGCGCCAGCAGCGAGAACAGCGCGCCGAAGCCGCCGCCGATGACGCCGCAGGCGATCACCAGCGGCCAGTCGGTGGCGAAGGCCACCGTATCTCTGGCGACGCCGAAATAGGTGTAGTTGCCGAGCAGCCCCAACGATGCAAGCCCGGCCAGGATCACTGCCGTCAGCACCAGCCCGTTGGTGCGCGATTCATAGGCGCGGCCCATCTCCTCGATGGCGAAGACGATGCCGGCAAGCGGCGTGTTGAAGGCAGCGGCGATGCCGGCCGCCGAGCCGGCCAGGATCAGGCCGCGCGCCTGCGCCATGCCGCCCCAGCGCGCCGCCTGGAGCATCAGCGAGGCGCCGACCTGCACCGTCGGACCCTCGCGGCCGATCGAGGCGCCGCAGGCGAGGCCGATGACGGTAAGCGCGATCTTGCCTGCCGCCAGGGGCAGCGAAAGCAGATGCCCGCGATCCTCGTCGTCGCGCAGGTGGCGCGCGGCGATCGCCTGCGGAATGCCGCTGCCTTGCGATCCCGGAAAGAAGGAATGGGCCAGCCAGGCGCAGACGACGAAGCCGAGCGGCGTCATGATCAGCGGCAGATAGAAACGCCAGCCGCTGCCGCCGCCGGTGACGATATGGAACAGCGCCTGCGCCCGGTCGGCCAGCATGGCGAACAGCACGCTGATCAATCCGATCGAGACGGCGCCGGCCCAGAAGACGAGCCGCGGTTGCCAGACGCGGCGCGAGGCCCACATCGCCTGCGAACGCCGCAGCATCGGGTATTTTCTCGATATGCCGGCCATGCCCGCCCTCGTGATCGAAGCTCCAGCCCTATCATAGGCACAGGGTCGATCAAGGCTTCGAGGCCAAGCCCGCGATCACGGGAGCGTTCACGATTCTCCCGCCGGCTTGTCCGCCGGCGGGAATGTCAGACGAGACCGGGTCGAGCCTCACATCGCCATTTTTTCACATTCGGCCTGGGCCTTCTTGGTCGACGTATCGATCATGTAGGTTTTGCCCTTGGCATCCGTCATCATCATCATGCAATGCTTGATCGGCTTCGCCGTCTTCATCATTTCGGCGCTCGTCTTCGCGTCGGGCATCATGGTGCCCATGTGACCGTCGGGCATGATTGCCGTCACTTGCCCACCCTTCATCATTGTCATCGTGCCCATCGTATCCTCGGCAAATGCCTGCGAGGCGCCAAGACCGACGACGCTTGCAATGACAACAAGCTTGATCGAATGCATTCCGCGTACTCCCATTTTGCAAGGGCACAATTGCCCCTTTCAGATTTCGCCGCAGGGTGGCGAAGCGTTACGCCAACACGACTATGTGATCGGACCGAAGACGGCCTGCAGGTCAGCGGCCATCGTCGAAGGGCGGATACTCAAGAGTAAGGTCGTTGCCGATCGGCGCCTCTCCTTATCCCTTGTGGGGTGAGAAGCGGTCCGCTTTAGCGGACGAAAAGCCAACTGCTTGGCTTTTCGAGCTTCGAACGCCCTGAGCCCCCGAAGGGCCGGGTGGTGGCCGAGTGAAGCTCGGTCGGATGAGGGGTGCTCCAGCGGAGTGAGACGCTGGCGTTTCCTGGAACACCCCTCAACCGTCTCGGCGCTGCGCGCCGGGGAGAAGGAAAGCCCCGCCCCATGACTCCGGCCTCGAGCTGTGCTATGCGCCGCGCTTCATTTCGGGCACGATGGTGAAATCGGCCGCAAACCGCTTATATTGGCGCAACCATGACCCTTTCATTCGATCTGACTGCCGAGGGCGCACGCGACGCCTTGCGCGCCCGCGCCGCGGCCGAAAAGCCGTCGCTGATCGGCCTGACCCGCGCCGAACTCGGCGCGGCGCTGGTTGCCGCCGGCATCGTGCCGGAGCGCCAGGCCAAGATGCGCGCGCAGCAGCTCTGGCACTGGATGTATGTGCGCGGCGTTTCCGACTTCGCCCATATGTTCAACATCTCCAAGGATCTGCGCGCCGAGCTCGACAAGCATTTCACCGTCGCGCGGCCCGAGATCGTCGAGGAGCAGATTTCTTCCGACGGCACGCGCAAATGGCTGTTCCGCTTTCCGCCGCGCGGCGCCGGCCGCCCGGTCGAGATCGAGACCGTCTACATCCCCGAGGAAGGCCGCGGCACGCTCTGCATCTCCTCGCAGGTCGGCTGCACGCTGACCTGCTCCTTCTGCCACACCGGCACGCAGAAGCTGGTGCGCAACCTGACGACGGAAGAAATCCTGGCGCAGCTGCTGACCGCGCGCGACCGTCTCGGCGATTTCCCCGACCGCGACACGCCGGACGGCGCCATCGTGCCGGCCGAGGGCAGAAAAGTCTCCAACATCGTCATGATGGGCATGGGCGAGCCGCTCTACAACTTCGAGGCGGTGAAGAAGGCGCTGCTGATCGCTTCCGACGGCGACGGGCTGTCCCTATCGAAGCGGCGCATCACGCTCTCGACCTCGGGTGTCGTGCCTGAGATCGCCCGCACCGGCGAGGAGATCGGCGTCATGCTGGCGATCTCGCTGCACGCCACCAATGACGACCTGCGCGACCTTCTGGTGCCGATCAACAAGAAGTTCCCGCTGAAGGAATTGATCGCCGCCTGCCGCGCCTATCCAGGCCTGTCGAATGCCCGCCGCATCACCTTCGAATATGTGATGCTGAAGGACGTCAACGATTCGCTCGAGGACGCCAAGGCGCTGGTGAAGCTGCTCAAGGGCATCCCGGCCAAGATCAACCTGATCCCGTTCAACCCTTGGCCCGGCACCAACTACCAGTGCTCGGATTGGGAGACGATCGAGAAGTTCGCCGACTACATAAACAATGCCGGCTATGCCTCGCCGATCCGCACCCCGCGCGGCCGCGACATCCTCGCCGCCTGCGGCCAGCTCAAGTCGGAATCGGAACGTATGCGCAAGGTGGACCGGCTGGCGCTCGAGGCCATGATGATCGCGGGGCACGGCGAGGCGTGAGGCGTATCATCGCCTATCTCGTCCGCTTCGCCGCTATCCTGGTCGGCTATGCAATCGCCTCGCTGGCGGCAAGCGCCTTCCTCAATGTCCTGTTCCTGGCGCATCTCGGCTATACGCCGGCCAATCCGGAGCCGGCGGCGACCGCCTCGCTCTATTTCTCGGTGCCTTTCATTGCGCTGTTCGTCGCCTATTTCGGCTTCATGCCGGCGGCGGCCGTCATCCTGATCGCCGAAGTGCTCGGCCGGCGCGACTGGCTGTTCTATGCGCTGGGCGGTGCCGTCATCGCCGTCGTCTTCCTCGGCTTCGCGCATAACGTCAGCGATGGCGATTTCGATGTCACCGACAACAATGTGAGGCTCGCGCTGATCGGCAGCGGCATGGTCGGCGGCATCTTCTACTGGCTCTTCGCCGGCCGCTGGGCCGGCGCCTGGCGCCGCGAGCCGTTGCCCGATCCGGAATCCTGAGTTCAGCGCAGGCCAAGCACCGAGGGCTGCATTCTACTTCGCCTGCGCCGTCAGGATCTTGAGCGCGAAGGCCGAGAACACGCCGCCGAACAGATAGTCGACCATCCGCGTGACGCGCGGACTGGCCCTCATCGCCCCCGAAAACTTCTCCGCCGCCAGCACCATCGGCGCCGTCACCGGGATAGACAGCACGATGAACATGACGCCGAGGAAGAACAGCTTTCCGGGCGCGTTGGGATCGTGCGCGGAGACGAATTGCGGCAGAAACGTCATGAAGAACAGGATGATCTTCGGATTGAGCAGATTGACGCCGAGCCCTGCTGCCCAGCTGCGGAACAGCGAGATCCGCGGTCCGCTCTTCTTCTCCGGCGAGAAGGCCGAGCCTTTCGTCACCGCCTGCCAGGCCAGGAACACCAGATAGCCGGCGCCGAAGATCTTGAGCGCGAAGAAGGCCATCGGCGAAGCCACGATCAGCGCCGAGACGCCGACCACCACCAGCGTGGTGTGGATCAGCGTGCCGCACAGCGCCCCGGCCATCGAGGCGAAGCCGGTGGCGCGGCCCTGGCTCAGCGTCCGCGACACGAACAGCGTCATGTCCGGCCCTGGCGTGATCGCCAGGATGAAGGTCGCGATGGCGAACTGGATCAGCGTCGTGTTGTCGGGAATGAAGGACATGGGGAGGTCCGGTGCCGAGGTGGTCTGTCAGTCTATAACGCAGCCATCCCAGTCGCGCCAGCGATCGGCCGGCGTCAGTTCTGATCCAGCACCTACACCAGCAAGCGCCGGCGCAATCCCTTCAGATATCGTCAACGTTTGCGCCGCCCCTCATCCGCCTGCCGGCACCTTCTCCCCGTATAGTGACGGGGAGAAGGTGGCTGGCCGCAACGCTACTGCCTTCTTGCGACGCTTGAGATTGGCGAAATCATCGGCGACAGCGCCCCTCTCCCCGTCACTATACGGGGAGAGGATGCCGGCAGGCAGGTGAGGGGCAGCGCCGGCGCCCGGAAGGAATTCTAATCCTGAGGCATTGCCTTCTTCTCTTGCGCCGCCCGGAAACCCCGTGATACTCGCCCGCGAACCTCTTTACCCGCGGAACCGCCAAAAATGTCCAAGACCAAAGACGTGAAGAAAGTCGTGCTCGCCTATTCCGGCGGCCTCGACACCTCCATCATCCTGAAATGGCTGCAGACCGAGCTCGGCGCCGAGGTCGTCACCTTCACCGCCGACCTCGGCCAGGGCGGCGAACTGGAGCCGGCGCGCCGCAAGGCCGAGATGATGGGCATCAAGGACATCCGCATCGTCGACGTGCGCGAGGAGTTCGTCGCCGATTTCGTCTTCCCGATGTTCCGCGCCAATGCCGTCTATGAAGGCACCTATCTGCTCGGCACCTCGATCGCCCGCCCGTTGATCTCCAAGCACCTGGTCGAGATCGCAAAAGAGACCGGCGCCGACGCGATCGCGCATGGCGCTACCGGCAAGGGCAACGACCAGGTCCGCTTCGAGCTCTCCGCCTATGCGCTGAACCCCGACATCAAGGTCATCGCGCCGTGGCGCGACTGGTCGTTCAAATCGCGCACCGACCTGATCAACTTCGCCGAGCAGCACCAGATCCCGGTGCCGAAGGACAAGCGCGGCGACGCGCCCTTCTCGGTCGACGCCAACCTTCTGCACTCCTCCTCCGAGGGCAAGGTGCTGGAGGATCCGTGGAGCGAGCCGCCGGAATTCGTTCACCAGCGCACCGTTTCGCCGATGGACGCGCCCGACGCCGTCACCGAGATCGAGATCGAGTTCCTGAAGGGCGATCCCGTAGCGCTCAACGGCAAGAAGCTGTCGCCGGCCACCATGCTGGCGGCGCTCAACGACCTCGGCCGCGACAACGGCATCGGTCGCCTCGACCTGGTCGAGAACCGTTTCGTCGGCATGAAGTCCCGCGGCGTCTATGAAACCCCAGGCGGCACCATCCTGATTGCCGCCCACCGCGCGATCGAGTCGATCACGCTCGACCGTGGCGCGGCGCATCTCAAGGACGAGTTCATGCCGCGCTATGCCGAGCTCATCTACAACGGCTTCTGGTTCTCGCCCGAGCGCGTGATGCTGCAGGCGATGATCGACAAGAGCCAGGACGACGTCGAAGGCACGGTGCGGCTCAAGCTCTACAAGGGCAACGTCATCGTCACCGGCCGCAAGTCGAAGAAGACGCTTTATTCGGACGCTCTCGTCACCTTCGAGGATGACCGCGGCGCTTACGATCAGAAGGACGCCGAAGGCTTCATCCGCCTCAACGGGCTCAGGCTGCGGACGCTTGCGGCGAGGAATCGCCGGTGAAGCTGCCGATCTCCCTCCTTGCGGGGGAGATGTCGCCGAAGACGACAGAGGGGTCGCCGCGCGTGGAGCACCAGCGTCGTCTCTCGTCGCGAAAGGCGTTGGCGTTCTATGCGAGGCGACCCCCTCTGGCCTGCCGGCCACCTCCCCCTCAAGGGGGGAGATTACCGCTTCTCGGCCTTCGCCAACTTCCTGTGTAAGAAGCAAAAACCCGGCGTCTCCGCCGGGTTTTGTCTAGCGAAGTCAGCAATTTCCATTCAATTGCCGTCGATCGCCTCGGCGATGCGGGCGATGGCCTGCTGATAGACGCTCGCGGAATTCCAACCGGCGATGGCGCCCATGTTCGCCTCGTAACCCGCGCCGGCCTGCCAGCCATGGCCCTTGAGGAAGTTGGCGGTGGAGGCGAGCGCCGTGTTTCTGTCGCGCAGGTTTCCGCTGCCGACGCCGTACTTCAAGACGTTGCCGGGCAGGAACTGCGTGTGGCCGATCTCGCCATGCATGGCGCCGACCGAGGAGGCGCTCAAGGCTCCGCGATCGACCAGCTTCAGGGCTGCGATGGCATGGGGGGTGAAATAGTCCGGACGGCGGCAATCATAGGCAAGCGTCAAAATGGCCGAGACCGTGTTCTGGTTGCCCATGGAAGCGCCGAAGCCGGTCTCCATGCCCCAGATGGCGAGCAGCACGCCCGGCGGCACGCCGTAGGTCTGCTCGATCCTGTCGAACATCGCCGCGTTCGACTTCTTCAAAGCCCGGCCCTTGGAGATAATTGCTGCCCCGCCCCGGCGCTTCATGAACGCTTCCACCGAGCCGCTGAACGCCTTGTGGATGGCGCGGTCGGCAGCGATCGTCCGTGTTGCGTAAGTCGCGCCGGCCAGCGCGGACAGACCCTTCTGGCCGACTCCGTTGGCCCTGGCCTCCGCGGCGAACTCCTGCTTCCATGCATCAAAGCCAGCGCCGTTCTTGCCACAGCTGCCTGCCGCCTGTGCGCCCGTCGCCATCCCAAGTGCCGCCACAGCGGCGGCCACGAAAATCCTTCCCTTGGCAAAAAATGCCATACTGTCTCTCCTGGTTGCCTGAATCACGTCCCGGTTGCAAATCTGCCAGTGAAACGCCCGATTGTCACCGCCCACACGGGGCTTGCACGGCGCTCGACGCTGGCGAATGCCGGGGAATTTGCCTACGATCAAGCATTTATTATGGCGACGGCATTTATTGTGGGGGGTCTTTATGGAAGACGTTGATGTTGTGATCATCGGCGCCGGCTCCGCAGGGCTTTCCGCGGCCAAGACGCTGCGGGCTGCCGGGCTTTCCTTTACACTTCTGGAGGCGATGAGCCGCATCGGCGGCCGCGCCTGGACCAGCGACCGGCATTTCGGCGTGCCCTTCGACATCGGCTGCGCCTGGCTGCACGCCGCCGACCGCAATCCCTATTTCGCCGAAGCGCGGGCTGCCGGATGGACGCTGCACCACCACGACATGAATGTCGACCATCTCTACTATCGCGACCGCAAGGCGAGCGAGGAAGAGGAACTCGAGATGAAGGCCGCCGATGCGCGGCTGTTCGAACTGCTGGCCGCGCATCAAGTCCGGGACGGTGACGACGACCGGCTGTCGGCGCTGCTCGCCAAGGGTCATGCGCCGCGCGCCGCCGCCACTTTTGCCGGCCCGATGGATTTCGGCGCCGACGAGGACGAGATTTCGATCCGCGATTTCCAGGCCGCCGCCGACCTCGATCCGAACTATTTCAGCAAGGAAGGACTCGGCGCGCTGGTCGCGCATTTCGGCGCCGACGTGCCGGTCGAGCTGTCGACGCCGGTCCGCAAGATCCTCTGGGACGTGCCCGGTGTCGCCTGCGTCACCGATCGCGGCACCGTCCGCGCCAAGGCGGTCATCGTCACCGCTTCGCCGGCGGTGCTCGCCTTCGAGGAGATCGAGTTCTCGCCGGCGCTGCCGGATGCACATTTCGGCGCCTTCTTCGACCTGCCCATGGGCATGCTCACCAAGCTGCCGGTGGAGATCAAGGGCACGCGGCTCGGCCTGGAGCCATTCGACGACCTTTTGATCGAGCGAATGGCCAGGCACGACATCTATTTCCTATGCTTTCCCTTCGACCTCGACCTGATGGTGGGGTTTGTCGGCGGCGACTTCGCCTGGGAGATGTCGGCGGCCGGCGAGGCGGCGGGCGTCGACTTCGTCGTCGACCGATTGTGCGGCATCTTCGGCAGCGATGTCAGAAAACATATCGGCCGCGCCATGATGACCGATTGGGGCGCGGAGCGCTTCGTGCGCGGCGCCTACGCGGCAGCCCGACCCGGCCGTTCCGAAGCGCGCGCCGCGCTGATGCAGCCGGTGGCGGAAAAAATCTTCTTCGCCGGCGAGCATGTCGCCGGACCGCTCATCCAGACCTGCGGCGGCGCGAGGTTGTCGGGCGAAAGCGTGGCGAGCCAAGTCATTGCCCAGCTCGCGCCGAAATAGTCCCGGAATGCCGAGAAATGACAGGCACAAACCAGTGCTCTTCACGGTCTTTTGACCGGCCCGCCGAAAGGACATGGAACAATTCGTGAGCGGGCAATAAGCGCTTTAGCCGGAACGCATAAGGCCTTGTTTCGTTTTCGAGCCCGAGGGAGCGTTGAAAACGGAGAAAAGCCATGAAAAGCGTATTGTTTCCGGCGCTTGCCGGTGCGCTGCTCGCCATGTCGGGTGCGGCCCTTGCCGATACGCCCGTCTCGGCGGTGACGGATCTGAACGTCCGCGCCGGCCCTGGCCCGCAATATCCGGTGATCGGCGTGCTGGCGGCCGGCCAGTCGGCGACGCTCAGAGGCTGCATCGCAAACAGCAAATGGTGCACCATCGCCGAAGCCGGCGGCAACGGCTGGGTCTATTCCGACTATGTGACGGGCGACTTCGGCGGCAGCCGGGTCGTTGTGACGCGCCGGCCGGCTGAAGCCGACATTGCCGTCGTGGCGCCACCCACCGACGACGTCTACAGCACCGACACCTATACCGGCGCCATCGTTTCCGGCGACGACGTCATCGAGCCGATCGCCAGGCCGCCGGCCGAGGTGGGCACCTACATCACCACGCATCGGGTAGACCCGGTCTATCTCGAGGGCGAAGTGGTGACGGGGGCTACCCTGCCCGACACGGTCGAGCTGCGCGAGATCCCGGACTACAACTACCGCTACGTCTACGTGAACAACCAGCCGGCGCTGGTCGATCCTGGCACGCGCCGCATCGTCTATGTGATGCGCTGATCCAGGCGCTGATTGCGCAACGCGGCCGCCGGCGTCGGCGGTCGCTTTTCGTTTGGCGGCCGCCCAATTGCCGCCCCGCAGGCAATTCAAGCAGCTTGCATCTGCTCTATCGACGCGATTTCGGCCTTCTTTGCCTCGCCTTCCACCGCGAGGTCGTAGCTGGCCTGCATGTTCATCCAGAACCGGGGCGTCGTGCCGAAGAACTTGGCAAGGCGCAGCGCCGTGTCTGGTGTTACTGGGGTGGTTTCGGTCACCAGGCGCTCGATACGCGTGCGGGGGACATGCAGCTTCTTGGCCAAAGTATATGGTTTTCAATCCAAGCGGGATCAGATACTCCTCGCGAAGGATCTCGCCCGGGTGGATAGGCAGGAAGATGTTGGCAGCCATCTTCATTTCCTTTCTGGTTGGGGCACACGCCCCGACTTCGTCATTTCAGGGCGAAGCAGGAGCGAAGCTCCGTCGCGGAGACCCTGGAATCCATGCCGTTACTTCAGCCGGAGAGCGCATCGGAGCAGAATTCCGAACCGCAGCAGCGCTCGGGTGTCACGGCATGGATCCTATGGTCTGCGCCGCGTCGCTTCGCTCCTTGCTCCGCCATAGGATGACGATCGCGACGGGCGTTCTGGCTAGTCCCTCGACTGTGGAATCTGCGCCGTATTGTTCCGTGGTACAACTTCAACGTTCTTTACAGCCGTAGCGGTCCAATCCCGCCGTGAGGTCTACAGACGGATTGCGCGCAAAGCGCCGATCCCCTAGATCATGCGACCCTTGAGCAAATTCGGGGAATTGCTCTAATCGCCCGGCAGGGGACCCGCGTGATCATCGACAGTACCGCCTTCGAGCGCTACCGCCGCTCGCCGAACGAAAAGACCACCTTGCTGCGCCTGCTGCTCGGAACGGCAATCGTCATTGCCTTCTGGATGGCTATGACGGCTCTCGTGCTTTTTGCCGGCACCTACGCCTACATCGTCTGGCGTCTGCCCGGTCCCTCGACCGGCCGGTACATGCAGGATTTCCTGGCATCGCCGTTCGGCATCCTCACCGCGCTGACGTCGTTTGCCGGCATCTGGATCGGCCTCTGGCTGGCGATGCGCTTGGTGCATGGCGAGCCGCTCTCGGCGCTGATCGGCACCAGCCGCCGCATCTCGCCCGGCGGTTTCCTCAAAGGCCTGGTCGCGGTTCTGATCACCTCGTTGTTCTCCGAGGTCCTGCTCTATTGGCTGCAGCCGGAAGTCGCCCGCGGATCGATCGCGTTCTCGTCCTGGCTGCTCTTCCTTGTCCCGATAATGCTCCTCGCCTTTCTGCAGACCTCCTCGGAGGAGGCCCTGTTCCGCGGCTATCTGCTGCGCGGCCTCGCCAGCAGATTCGGTAGCCCGCTGATTTGGGCGGCGCTGCCGGGGCTGCTGTTCACCGCGCTGCATTGGAGCTCGGCCTCGACGCTTGCCATCAATGCCTGCGTGCTGGTCTCGATCGCCACCTTCGCGCTGCTGCTCACGCTGTTGGTCTACGCGACCGGCAATCTGGGCGCCGCCTTCGGCGCCCATCTCGGCAACAACCTGACCGGCTTCCTGCTGATCTCGCATCAAGAAAGCTACAATTCCTTCGCCCTGTTCAACGCCAAGCCGCTCGAAGGCGCCGGCTGGACGAATTGGGACGCCGTTCTCATCGCCGCGATCGGCATCGCAAGCACCCTGCTGACGATGCTCCTGCTTTTGCACCGCCGCTCGCCGCTGAAGGTCGGGCCGGACCGACCATGATCCCAAAAAGTGGAAACCGGCTCTTGGACGGGATCATGCTCAAGCAGAAAGCCGAAAGGCTAGCCTGATGCGCATCACGCTGGTGGCGGAACGCACCATCCCTTGCAAAGGTTATGGCGGCACCGAGCGCCTGGTCGACTGGCTGGCTCAAGAGTTTTCGCGCCGCGGCCACCAGGTCGTCCTGATCGCCGGCCGCGGCTCGAGCCATCCACTTTGCGAAGTGCGGCAGGCATCTTCGGCCGCCGAATGCCGTGCCGCGATTCCGGCCGACACCGACATCGTGCACTTCAATGGCTGGTACACTGAGACGCCGCGCCCGGCGCTCTATACGATGCACGGCTTTGCCCCGGAATTCCCGAAAAACGGGCAGAACTGGAACTTCGTCAGCGCCAGCCATGCGCGCAATCACGGCCGAGAAACCTTCGTCTACAACGGCTTTCCGCTCGACGCCTATCGCCTGTCCGCCACCAAGACGAGCCGGCTTTTGTTTCTGGCCGGCATCGCGCGCGCCGGCAAGAATCTCAACCGGGCCGTCGATCTCGCCAGGTCCTTCGATTTCCAGCTCGACATCGCCGGCGGCTCGCGCTGGCAACTCCTGCAGCGCACGAAGGTCCGCCGCCAGGGTGTCTTCTTCAAGAGCTTGGGGCCCCGCTTCCGCTACCACGGCACCGTCGACGGCGATAAGAAGCTGCGCCTGCTCGGCGAGGCCAAGGCCTTCCTCAACCCGATCGCCTGGGAAGAGCCGTTCGGCATGGCGCCGGTCGAAGCGATGCTGTGCGGCACGCCGGTGCTGACGACGCCGCGCGGCGCGCTGCCGGAAATCATCGACGATGCCACCGGACGCCTCTTCGACACCGATGCCGAGTTCGCGCAGGCCTTCGCCGACATAGCCGTGCTTTCGCCCGAACGGTGCCGCGAATCCGCCGCGGACCGGTTTCCCATCGCCAGGACCGCGCAAGGATATCTCGAGCTTTACAGGCGCATCCTCGACGGGGAGGCGCTGGCTTGAACTTGCTGCTGACGGCGGCCAACTGTTGAAGTCGGCGCCGCCCCTCATCCGCCTGCCGGCACCTTCTCCCCGTGAAAAACGGGGAGAAGGAACATACTCCAGCGCTGGCGACCCCCTCTCCCCGTTCTTCACGGGGAGAGGGTAAGGGTGAGGGGCAGCGCCAACTTCAAGCGATTACGCAAGGCACCTTATCACTCGGTACCTTGACTCTTCGGCCGATTTCCTGTCTAGACGCGCACGAATTCCGCGACGAGTACACTTTCGCGAAAGCCGACCAGGACGCCGACGCCTCTTTGAGGCAGGTGCCGTAAACCGATCCTGGAGGCCAACACCCGGCAGCGCGATGCGCCCCCGGGTGCTTTTTGGCTTTGCGCTTTTGCTTGGCGACCCGGCGCGAACGCACTACCTCTCGGGCATCCAGGTGCCAGAGAAAAGGAAGAAGAATGTTTGAATCCCTTCAGGAGCGCCTTGGCTCCATCCTCAACGGCCTGACCGGCCGCGGCGCGCTGTCCGAGGCGGATGTCTCGGCGGCGCTGCGCGAGGTGCGCCGGGCGCTGCTCGAGGCGGACGTCGCGCTGGAGGTGGTGCGTTCCTTCACCGACAAGGTGCGCGAGAAGGCTGTCGGCGCGGCGGTGCTGAAGTCGATCAAGCCCGGCCAGATGGTCGTCAAGATCGTCCATGACGAGCTGGTCGACATGTTGGGCGCCGAGGGCGTCGCCGTCGACCTCAATGCGCCGGCGCCCGTCGTCGTCATGATGGTCGGCCTGCAGGGCTCCGGCAAGACGACGACCTCGGCCAAGATCGCCAAGCGCCTGACCGAGCGCCAGAACAAGAAGGTCCTGATGGCCTCGCTCGACACGCGGCGTCCGGCCGCGCAGGAGCAGTTGCGCCAGCTCGGCGAGCAGGTAAAGGTCGCCACCCTGCCGATCATCGCCGGCCAGAGCCCGGTCGACATCGCCAAGCGCGCCGTGCAGGCGGCCAGGCTCGGCGGCCATGACGTCGTCATCCTCGACACCGCCGGCCGCACCCATATCGACGAGCCGCTGATGGTCGAGATGGCCGACATCAAGAAGGTGTCGTCGCCGCATGAGATCCTGCTGGTCGCCGATTCGCTCACCGGCCAGGACGCCGTGAACCTGGCAAAAAGCTTCGACGAGCGCGTCGGCATCACCGGCCTAGTACTGACCCGCATGGACGGCGACGGCCGCGGCGGCGCCGCGCTTTCGATGCGCGCCGTCACCGGCAAGCCGATCAAGCTGATCGGCACCGGCGAAAAGATGGACGGGCTGGAGGAATTCCACCCCAAGCGCATCGCCGACCGCATTCTCGGCATGGGCGACATCGTCAGCCTGGTCGAGAAAGCCGCCGAAACCATCGACGCCGAGCAGGCGGCGGCGATGGCCAGGAAGATGCAGTCGGGCAAGTTCGACCTGAACGACCTTGCCGCGCAGCTTCAGCAGATGTCGAAGATGGGTGGCATGGGCGGCATCATGGGCATGATGCCCGGCATGGGCAAGATGAAGGACCAGTTGGCCGCAGCCGGCTTCGACGACAAGATGTTCCGCCGCCAGCTCGCCATCATCTCCTCGATGACCAAGGCGGAGCGGGCGAATCCCGACCTTCTGAAACACTCGCGCAAGAAGCGCATCGCCGCCGGCTCCGGCACGGACGCGGCCGAGATCAACAAGCTCCTGAAGATGCATCGCGGCATGGCCGACATGATGAAGGCAATGGGCGGCAAGGGCAAAGGCGGCGGCCTGATGCGCGGCATGATGGGCGGCCTTGCCTCGAAAATGGGCCTTGGCGGCATGATGCCCGGCGGCATGCCCGATCTGTCGAAGATGGATCCCAAGCAACTCGAGGCGCTGCAGAAACAGGCACAGGCTGCCGGTCTCGGCAAAGGCTTGCCTGGCGGGTTGCCCGCCGGACTTCCCGGTGGCGGCAGTTTGCCGGGCCTGCCCGGCGGCATGAAGCTGCCGGGACTTCCCGGCCTCGGCGGCGGTGGGCTGCCTGGTCTTGGGAAAAAGAAGTGAGGGGGCGATGAACGAGGAGAAGGACATGGCCGACGCACGCGCCGTTCTGGCGGGCTACCGCGCTTCGATCGACAACATCGACGCCGCCCTCATCCATATGCTGGCCGAGCGCTTCCGCTGCACCAAGGCGGTCGGTGTGCTGAAGGCCGAGCATGGCCTGCCGCCCGCCGATCCGGCGCGCGAGCAGCAGCAGATCGCCCGCCTCCGCCAACTGGCGAAGGATGCGCATCTCGACCCGGACTTCGCGGAAAAATTTCTCAACTTTGTGGTCCGCGAAGTGATCCGGCATCACGAACAGATCGCCGCTAACAACGGCGTAACGAAAGCCGGCTGAGAACCAGCCTTGACCCGATCAACGACATCAGAGCTTTTTAGGAGAAAACAATGGCACTGAAGATCAGACTGGCCCGTGCGGGCTCGAAGAAGCGTCCCTATTACCACGTCGTCGTCGCCGACGCCCGTTCGCCGCGCGACGGCCGTTTCATCGAAGCGCTCGGCTCGTGGAACCCGCTGCTGCCGAAGGACGGCGAACGCGTCAAGGTCGACGCCGACCGCGTCAAGCACTGGCTGTCGCACGGCGCCCAGCCGACCGACCGCGTGCTGCGCTTCCTCGACGAGGCCGGCCTTGCCAAGCGTCCGGCCCGCTCGAACCCGGCGAAGGCCCTGCCCGGCAAGAAGGCGCAGGAGCGCGCCGCCCTGCTGAAAAAGGCCCAGGAAGACGCCGCTGCTGCCGTTGCCGCCGCGTCTGCCGCGCCGGCCGAGGCGGAAGCCGCCACCGCAGAGTAATTCCTGCCTTTCACAATGCATGTCGCCCAAAAGTGCGCAGCGGCTTTGGGAAAACGACATGCATCAAAACAAAGACTTAAAGCGCGTCGTCTGAATTCGCTTCAGTGCGACGCGCTTTTACGAAAACGGCGGGTCTTTGCCCGCCGTTTTTCTTTGGTTTGATGCCTCAATAGCCTGACGGGCAACGCGCGATGTAGACGCGCCCGTAGCGGTCGCGGTAGCGGCACTGGCCTCTCTCGCTGGCACGGCCGATCAGAGCGCCGGCCACCGCGCCGACGGCGCCGCCGACCACCGCGCCCTGAACCGGCTCGTTGGCGACAGCCGCGCCGACGGCCGCACCGCCCAGACCGCCGATCGCGGCACCTTTTTCCGTTTGCGAGCACGCGCCGAGCGCCGTCGCCAACACCAGAATGACCATCGCTTTCTTCATTGTGGTTCCTCTCACGCGGATCGCCGTCCTCGCCGCCATGTCTTTAACTCGCAAACGGCTAATTTGATCCCGGGGCAACGGAGATTGGCGCTTCGAGTGCCTGCGCCGGTTGCGCCGGCACACCACGATGCCATTGAAATCACTAATGATTTACCGTTCTGTGGCGCGTTTCAGATTGTCGAGCCCAGCCTCGAAATCCTTGCCGATCAGTTTATCGAAATTCATGAACAGGCCCATCAGCTTGGCGATGAACGGCCGGCCGCCGCGCATCGCCCAGGTGACCGTGGTGCCGCTGCCCGACGGGGTCAAAGTGAAGTCGACGGTGTTGTTGGCCCGGAACGGCTTCTCGAAATCGAGCTTCAGCGAGACCAGCGACGACGGCACCGAATTGGTGATCTCCATCCGGCCCTTTCCGGCCTTGGAATTGCCTTCCCAGGCATAGGCCGCGCCTTTTCCGCTTTCGGCGCCGGAAAGCGTTCGTTTCATGTCCGGATCGAGCTTTTCGAAGGGCGACCATTCGGGCCAGCGCTTGAAGTCGTCGATCAGCGGGAAGATCGCCTCGGCCGGCGCCTTGATGCTGGCGGACCGGCTGACGACGAAATCGTTCGGCCGTGTCGCGGCATAGATGAGCACGGCCGCTATGATGACGACCAGGATGATGAGGATGGCGGCGAGCATCTTTTTCTCCTCCCTTATCGCGTCAACGGGATCAGCGCGCGCAGCTTGGGGTTCCTTAGGAACAAGCCGGCCCATAGGATGATACCGAGATAGACGCCGAACAGCGTATGGGAGAAAAGCGGGCTGTCGACCCGCACCTTGGTGGCGATGGCGCCGCCCATGTACGCGGTGAGCAGGATAGCGCCGAGCACAGAGGTGCGCGGCAGCGCGTAGAGCGCCGTCGAAATCAGTCCTATGATGCCGAGCATACGCGCGACATTGGGATCCGCCGGCCAGCCGAGCTCCACCATCGTCTGGGTGACGATGTCCAGCGGCGGCAGCTTGATCACGCCGTCGAAGATCATGAACAGCACGATGACGGCGCTGAGCACACGACCGGTCCACAGGGCGCCCAACGACACGGGCGCGGTTTGAGAGATGCTCATTTACGTTCCCTCCTGATAATCATCGATACGCTAGCCGCCTTTGGCAGGTTCGAACCAAGGACGCGGCACGAGTCGACTGGCCGACACGTCCCGAAATCTTTTTTCACTGAGGCGCGCAGTTCATTCCGACGCGCCAAATGGCACTCTCGCTCAGAGCATCTTGAGATAGGCGTCTAGCCGCTCGTAGCTCGACATGACCATCTGGCCAAAGCCCATCTTCACCGCCATGTCGCGTGCAGCGATCGAGTTGGCGCGAACGGTCGCTACGATTCGTGTCTTGCCGCCGAAATCCTCGAACAGGATGGTCGTCACCATATTGGGTGGTGGCAAGGTATCCTGCCACTGGCTGCGGTCGAATGGCGCGTCGCGATAGACGATCCGCTCCGGGGGAGCGATCTCCAGATAGACACTGTTGGTCGGGTATTCGCTGCCATCGGCGAAACGCATGGTCAGGCGCCATTCGCCGCCTGGCCGCGCATCCATCTCGCAGACCGGGTAAGTCGACCCTTCTGGCCCCCAGAACCGGATCAGATGGTAGGGGTCGGTGAACAGCTTGAACATCAGCGAGCGTGGCGCATCAAAGGTTCGGGTGATGATGATCACCGGGTCGTCGGATGGAAGTTCGATCTTCTGATCTGTCATTTTCCCCTCTCGATTGTCTTGACAGGACAAGGCAGTTTTCAAGCCGCTCACAAGCGGCGCGCTAGTTCGCCGGTATCAATTTCGGTCTCCGCCCGAGTCCCCCGCCTGCAAGGTTTGCAGATAGGTTTCGAGCCGATCGAAGCGGGCGTCCCACAAGGCGCGATAGGATTCCAGCCATTCATCGATGGCACGCAACGGCTCCGGCTGTAGACGGCGCGGCCGAAACTGCGCGTCGCGGCCACGCGCCACTAGCCCCGCGCGCTCCAGCACCTTGAGATGCTTCGAGACTGCCGGAAAGCTCATGGCGAACGGCTCCGCCAGCTCGGTCACCGAGGCTTCGCCAAGCGACAGGCGCGCCAGGATGGCGCGCCGTGTCGGATCGGCAAGCGCCGCTAATGTGAGGCTGAGACTGTCGGTCGCCAAGGCTATAGAACCATTTAGTTATGTAACTTATCGGTTCTATAAGAGGTAACGAAGAGCGCGTCAAGTGCCGCAGATTGAAACTAGCTGAACGGATGTCCGGTCCGCCTCAATCAGCCGAGCGGACTGCCTACTCGAGACAGGTCGCAGCAGGCTGACTCGCGAGGACTATCGGAAATCGGCGACAAATGGACTATTGGCGAAGGCAATCCGGGAGCATGACACTGCCAGCAGCACCATCCGGGGAGAATCGATGACCGGCGAGACCGACCTGCAAAGACTGCTGGCTTCGATGAAGCCGGAATTGCTTCCAGGTGTCCATGTTTTCGCAACACTGCCGCCCGGCACGTCCCTGCCAGGAAACCTCAAGCCCGTCATGATCTTTCGCGAGCGGGAAGGCCTGACGCTGATCGTGACGGAGGACGAGGCGAAATCAGGCGGCCTAGCCGGCACGTTCCGCTGCAGGATGATCACGCTAAACATCCACTCCTCGCTGGAGGCGGTCGGCTTTCTGGCTGCGATCACGACGCGGCTGGCCGCGGCCGGCATGGGCCTTAATCCGGTCTCGGCTTTTTATCATGACCATCTGTTCGTCCCCGCCGATCGGGCAGAGGAGGCGTTCGCCATCCTACGGCAGCTGGCGGCGGACAGCGGCGACTAACGCCTGAGCACATAGAGGCCCCAATCGGCCGAAGGCCGAGCCCGCGACTGCGGGCCGCCGGTCGCCCGGCGCCCCGCGGAGGGCCCGCCGCGGCAGCGGCGATACGGCCCGTGAGCGAAAACCAAATCAGCCGAAGGCCGAGCCCGCGACCGCGGGCCGCCGGCCGTCCGGCGCCCCCGCGGAGGCCCGCCGCGGCAGCGGCGGAACAGCCCGTGAGCGAAAACCAAATCGGCCGAAGGCCGAGCCCGCGACCGCGGGCCGCCGGTCGTCCGGCGCCCCCGCGGAGGGCCCGCCGCGGCAGCGGCGATACGGCCCGTGAGCGAAAAACAGAATCCCCGTCAGGCCGCCTTCTTCTTCGGCTGGATCAAGCCACGCTCGACCAGCAGCTCGGCGATCTGGATGGCGTTCAGCGCCGCGCCCTTGCGCAGATTGTCGGAGACGACCCACATCGACAGGCCGTTGTCGATGGTCGAGTCCTCGCGGATGCGCGAGATGAAGGTGGCGTCCTCGCCGGCCGATTCGAGCGGCGTGATGTAGCCGCCGTTCTCGCGCTTGTCCAAGACCTGGCAGCCGGGTGCGTCTCGAAGAATTTCCCGCGCCTCATCCGCCGTGATCGGCTTCTCGAACTCGATGTTGACCGCTTCCGAATGGCCGATGAACACCGGCACGCGCACGCAGGTCGCCGTCAGCTTGATCTTGGGGTCGAGCATCTTCTTGGTTTCGGCGACCATTTTCCACTCTTCCTTGGTGAAGCCGTCGTCGAGGAAGACGTCGATATGCGGAATGACGTTGAAGGCGATGCGCTTGGTGAACTTCTTGACGTCGACCTGGTCGGCGACGAAGACAGCGCGGGTCTGGGTAAAGAGTTCGTCCATGCCTTCCTTGCCGGCGCCCGAAACCGACTGATAGGTGGCGACGACGACGCGCTTGATGGTGGCGACGTCATGCAGCGGCTTCAGCGCAACAACGAGCTGCGCCGTCGAGCAGTTCGGGTTGGCGATGATGTTCTTGCGCGAGAATTGCTCGATCGCATCCGGGTTCACCTCCGGCACGATCAGCGGCACGTCCGGGTCGTAGCGGAAGGCCGAGGAATTGTCGATGACGACGCAGCCCTGCTTGCCGATCTTGGGCGACCATTCCTTGGAAACATTGCCGCCGGCCGACATGACGCAGATGTCGGTGTCGGAAAAGTCGTAGGTGTCGAGCGCCTTGACCTTCAGCGTGCGGTCGCCGAAGGACACCTCGGTGCCCTGGCTGCGCCGTGAGGCCAGCGCCACCACTTCGCTCGCCGGGAAGCCGCGCTCGTCCAGAATGTTGAGCATCTCGCGGCCCACATTGCCCGTGGCGCCGACTACCACAACCTTGAAACTCATCGAAATCTCCTGTCCCTCTCCGCTTGGTTGTTGGAGAAAACCCGCCGGCCTCATGCGGGTTCCGTCCCCCGGGCCGAACCCGGGAGAGGGTGGTTAGGCCAAGGGAATCACACCGTTTTGGTGGTGGTTTTGGCCATGGTTTTGCTGGAACGGACGGACGCGCCGAAGCGCCCGGCCCGATGGTCTGCATCGCGGCTGGGGGCATCGAATGCAAGAAGAGCCATCAGAAGGCCGCGCATCGAAGACGATCCCGTTCGGTGCCGGCTTTTACGCGGTTTGGTAAAAGAGTCAATCGGCGTGGCGCCTCTCCCTTCTCCCCGTCACTATACGGGGAGAAGGTGCCCGAAGGGCGGATGAGGGGCGGCGCTGACTTCGATAGTTAGCTCGTCCGGAAGGGGGGCCAGATGCCTCGCCCCCTCCTCATCATCAACGTTCGCGCTGCCCCTCACCTGCCTGCCGGCATCCTCTCCCCGTAGTGACGGGGAGAGGGGCGCTCTCGCTGGCGGTTTCGCCAACTGCCGGCGCAGCACAGTTACTGCGCTGGTGAAGCCATCCTCTATACAAGTGAGGCCGCAGGAAGTACGAACAGCCCAAATTGTCTGGCAGGCGCAGTGTCGGCCGTGTGCTCACCACAAGCCCAGACCCCGAATTCCGAAAGAAGAAAATGTCCAGTTTCGAAACGATCGTTCCTGCGCTGGCAGAGGCGCTGGAAAAGCGCGGTTATTCAGCGCTGACCGCCGTCCAGAAGGCGGTTCTGGCGCCCGAGCTTGGCCAGGCGGATGCGCTGGTTTCGGCGCAGACCGGTTCCGGCAAGACCGTCGCCTTCGGCCTCGCCATGGCGCCGACCTTGCTCGACGGCGCGCAACGCTTCGCCGCTGCCGGCGCGCCGCTGGGACTGGTGGTGGCGCCGACGCGCGAGCTGGCGCTGCAGGTCAAGCGCGAGCTGGAGTGGCTCTATGAGCTCACCGGCGCCACCGTGGCATCCTGCGTCGGCGGCATGGATATGCGCGGCGAGCGTCGGGCGCTGGAACGCGGCGCCCATATCGTTGTCGGCACGCCTGGACGGCTGCGCGACCACATCACGCGAAACGCGCTCGACATGTCGGCGCTCAAGGCCGTGGTGCTCGACGAGGCCGACGAGATGCTCGATCTCGGCTTTCGCGAGGATCTCGAATTCATCCTCGACGCCGCACCGGCCGAGCGGCGCACGCTGATGTTTTCGGCGACCGTGCCGCGCTCCATCGCCACGCTGGCCAAGAGCTACCAGCGCGATGCCGTGCGCATCTCGGCCGCCGGCGAGGAAAAACAGCATCTCGACATCGAATACCGGGCGCTGAGCGTCGCCCAGGGCGATCGCGAGAACGCCATCATCAACGTGCTACGCTATTATGAGGCGAAGAACGCGCTGGTGTTCTGCAACACGCGCGCCGCCGTCAATCATCTCACCGCGCGCTTCAACAACCGCAATTTTTCGGTCGTGGCACTTTCCGGCGAGCTCAGCCAGAACGAGCGCAGCCATGCGCTGCAGGCGATGCGCGACGGCCGCGCCAAGGTCTGCATCGCAACGGACGTCGCCGCGCGCGGCATCGACCTGCCCAATCTCGAACTGGTGGTCCATGCCGACCTGCCGACCAACCCGGAGACGCTGCTGCATCGCAGCGGACGGACGGGCCGCGCCGGACGAAAAGGGGTGAGCGCGCTGATCGTGCCGGGCAATGCCCGCCGGCGCACCGAAAGGCTGCTGCAAAGCGCGAAGCTGACGGCGACCTGGGCGGGCCCGCCATCGGCCGACGACGTGCTGCGCCGCGACGACGAGCGCATCCTCGCCGACCCCGCCTTCGGGGAGCCTGTGCGCGAGGACGAGCGCGGCTTCATCGCAACACTGCTTGAGAAGCATGGCGCCGAGCAGGTGGCCGCCGCCTTCGCGCGGCTCTGCCGTTCCAGCCGCTCGGCGCCGGAAGAGCTTCTCGAGACCGCGCCGTTCGCACCATCGGGCGACAAGTTTGCGGGCCGCGACGAGACGCCCTCTCGCCGCGAAGAGTTCGGCGACAGCGTCTGGTTCGCGCTGTCGGTGGGACGCCGGCAGAATGCCGAGCCGCGCTGGCTGATCCCGATGCTGTGCCGCACCGGCGGCATCAGCAAGCGCGAGATCGGCGCAATCAAGATGCAGCCCGAAGAAACCTTCGTGCAGGTCGCCGCCGACTGGGCCGACCGCTTCCTGGCCGCGATCGGCCCCGACCGCAAGCTGCAGGGCAGCATCGTGGTCAGGCGGCTCGACGGCGCGCCTGATCTTTCGAGAGCCGGCTATCAGCCGCCACGACCCGACAAGAAGCCGCATCGCGGCAAGCGCGGTTTCGATCAGGGCGGTCCCGGATTCGAGAAGCGGGCGCCGAGCGAGCGTCAGCCCGGGACGCCGGACTCAAAACCCTGGGCGAAGAAACCCGGCAAAGCGAAATTCGAGAAGGCCGAACCGACCAAGCACAAAAAGGCAAGGAAACGGCCTGGCTGAGCCCTCGCCCCGATTCAGTGGTCCATAGCCACCCAAGGACTCGCCAGGGCAACGGAACCAACTACAGAAGTCTGCGCCGCCCCTCATCGCCCTGCCGGGCACTTCTCCCCGTATAGTGACGGGGAGAAGGGGGCTGGCCGCGACCTCGGCGCTCTTCTTGCGACATTGGCGATTGGCGAAAGCGGCGACGACAGCGCCCTCTCCCCGTCACTATACGGGGAGAGGATGCCGGCAGGCAGGTGAGGGGCAGCGCCTACGTCGGATAAGCAAAGACGAGGCTTTAGACCTGACCAAATGCTCTCCATTTCCGCATGCCTCTTGCGGTTCGCCGCGACTTTGAACAGTCTAGGCGTGGCGCAAAGGGGGACGGGCAATGCGCGGCGAAGTTCTTCACTATGACGAGCAGCAGGGCTTCGGTTTCATCGCGGGTGCCGACGGCAAGCGCTACACATTCGCGCGCGAGGACCTGCGCCGCGAAATGGCGCTGGCGAGGGGCGACGAGGTCGAGTTCCAGCCGAACGGCGATCGGGCAAGCGGCATCTTGTCTATCCGCGCCCGCATGACCTCTCCCGCAAGGGGCGGCTCGCCGGCTGCTCCCGCCGCACCGCTGCCCGGCAGCGCGCCCGCGCCGGCGCATTTCGGCCGCAACGCCGAGAACGGGACGGCGCAATCCACCGGCCTGTGGAGCTATTTCTGGCGCGGCCTGACGACGAACTACGTCAACTTCTCCGGCCGCGCCCGGCGCAAGGAGTTCTGGGGCTTTTGCCTGTTCTGGACGATCGGCCTTGTTGTCGCCATCGGTGTCGGGCTGTCCGCGGACTTGTCGCGCGGCGATGTCGAGGGCGGCGGCGACGGACCGGTCGTCATGTTCGGCCTTTTCGGTCTTTACGTCCTGCTCACGATCCTGCCCTGGATCGCGCTCATCGTGCGCCGGCTGCACGATCTCGGTCTGACCGGCTGGCTCGCCATCCTCTGCTTCCTGCCCTATGTCGGCGGGCTCGCCACCCTGGTCTTCGCGCTGATCCCGACCCAGGCCGGCGACAACAAATGGGGACCGGTGCCGGCCGGCGTCAGGCTCTAACGGAAAACGTGCACGTTGCAATTTACCGCAACCTTAGGTAGTTTTGCGGGACGCTACGCAAGGGGGAACGGCAATGCGCGGTACGGTGTTTCACTACGACCAGGATCACGACTACGGCTACATCAACGGCGTTGACGGCAAGCGCTACATCTTCAGCCGCGCCGACCTGACCCAGAACATGACCATTTCCAGAGCCATGCCGGTCGAGTTCACGCCGGACGACGGAACGGCGCCCGATATCGTGGCCGCGAGAACAGCCGCAGCGCCGCCAAGCGGCAGTCGGCAGCCTGCGGGCGGCCGCGCCACCGAAAACCGTTCCGCCACGTCGATGGGGCTCTGGGCGTATTTCCTGCGAGCGCTGGGCGATGACTACTTGAATTTCACCGGCCGAGCCCGCCGCAAGGAGTTTTGGGCATTCTATCTCTGGTTCTCCATCTTGTTCGTCGCGCTGTTCGGTTTCGGCATTCTGCTCAACCTGGCGATAAGCGGTTTCGATGACGGTCCAGGGACCTCGATCGGGCACATTCCTGCCCTGCTTTTCGTGCTGGCAGCGATCCTGCCGTCGATCGCGGTCGTCGTGCGGCGTCTGCACGACATCGGGCTGACCGGCTGGCTTGTCTTGCTTTGCTACACTCCGGCTTTGGGCGCCATGGCCTTTCTCGTCTTCGGTCTTCTTCCCTCTCAATTCAAGGAGAACCGGTGGGGTCCGATGCCGGCTGGTGTCAGGATTTAGCGGCCGTCCTCAGCGCCTCGCCGGACAGCCTGAGGAACACCTTCTGGCTGTGGCGCTCGGCACCGAGCCGGCCGTAGAAGCGCTGCGCGCCTTCGTTCCAGTCTTCGGTCGTCAGATCGATGCGGCCGATGCCCTTGCTGACACAATGATTGGCGAGAAAGCCGATCAGCGCTCGGCCAACGCCTTTGTTGCGGGCGCTGCCGCGCACGAACAGGTCCTTCAGGAACATCAGCCGTTCGAGATCGATGCCGGGATGCGCGATCGCCACCGATGCCAACCCGACAACCGCCCCGTCCGAAAAGGCCATCGCGAAATGCGGATAGGCCGGGCTTTCGTCGCCGAGCCACTGCCTCGCCGTAGCCGTCGCCCGGCCGTGATCGAGCGGCGCCTGCCGATAGTGCGCCGCCATCTCGCAAAGCACGGTGGCGAGCGCCTCGGCGTCTTCGGTCGTCGCCCAGCGGACGTCGACCGCCATTTGAGCTAGCCCAGGAACTTGGCGATGATGGCATCGCCCATTTGGGTGGTGCCGACCTCGGTCATGCCTTCGGACATGATGTCCTTGGTGCGCAGGCCGTCGTCGAGCACGGCGGCGATTGCCGCTTCGAGCTTGTCGGCCTCGGCCACCATGGCGAAGGAATAGCGCAGGCACATAGCGAAGGATGCGATCATCGCGATCGGGTTGGCGATGCCCTTGCCGGCGATGTCGGGCGCCGAGCCGTGCACCGGCTCGTAGAGCGCCTTGCGCTTCTTGGTCTTGACGTCCGGCGCGCCGAGCGAGGCCGAAGGCAGCATGCCGAGCGAGCCCGTCAGCATCGCCGCCACGTCTGACAGCATGTCGCCGAACAGATTGTCGGTGACGATGACGTCGAACTGTTTCGGCCAGCGCACCAGTTGCATGCCGCCGGCGTCGGCCAGCATGTGGTCGAGCTTGACGTCGCTGAATTTGGCCTTGTGCGTCTGGGTGACCACCTCGTTCCACAGCACGCCCGACTTCATGACGTTGCGCTTTTCCATAGAAGTCACATGGTTGCGGCGCGTCCGCGCGAGCTCGAAGGCGATGCCCGAGATGCGCTCGATCTCGAACGTGTCGTAGACCTGCGTGTCGATGCCGCGCTTCTGGCCGTTGCCGAGATCGATGATCTCTTTCGGCTCGCCGAAATAGACGCCGCCGGTGAGCTCGCGCACGATCAATATGTCGAGCCCCTCGACCACCTCTTGCTTGAGCGAGGAGGATGCCGCGAGCGCCGGATAGCAGATCGCCGGGCGAAGATTGGCGAACAGCTCCATGTCCTTGCGCAGCCGCAGCAGTCCGGCCTCGGGGCGCACCTCGTAAGCCACCTTGTCCCATTTCGGCCCGCCGACCGCGCCGAACAGCACGGCGTCCGCGGCAATCGCCTTTGCCATGTCGGCATCGGAGATCGCCGCGCCATGCGCATCGTAGGCTGAGCCGCCGACCAGCCCCTCGTCGGTGACGAAACCGCTGTCGAGCTTCCCGTTCATGGCGGCAATCAGCTTCTTCACCTCGGCCATGGCCTCGGGGCCGATGCCGTCGCCGGCGAGCAGGAAGAGATTTTTCGAAGCCATGGAGAACCGTCCGGGAGAGAGAATTGAACCGCGGCCTTGCTAAACGTCGGGCGGGCTGTGCGCAAGAGGACGAGCGCCGAGATCCTTCACACCCCCCTCTGCCCTGCCGGGCATCTCCCCCGCAAGGGGGGAGATCGATGTCGCGCCGGCTTTCGCTAATCTCCTAACGCCGCAGGAAGAAGCGAGGCGCCGAAACTGCCAATCTCCCCCCTTGCGGGGGAGATGTCCGGCAGGACAGAGGGGGGTGCTGTCCCGCCAGCGTCTCAAAGGAGACGTGCAGCGCACCTACCGGTGCGAGAGAATATTCACCAGCCGGCCGAACGGGTCGCGCACATAGAAACGCCGCACGCCCCAGGGTTCGTCCGCGGGGCCGTATTCGATGGCGAAGCCGGCCTTGCGCATGGCGGCAAACGCCGCATCGACGTCGTCGACCTCGATCGAGAGATCCGGCACCGGCGTGCCGGATCCGCCTTCAGCCATGAAGCTGATCTGGACGGTCATTGTCTCTTGCGAGCCGTAAGTGGCGATCCAGCCTAGATCCATGAGCGGATCGAGGCCGAGCACGTCCTGATAGAAGCGTTTCGCCGCCGCGATATCCTGTGTGGCGATGTTGGCTACGATGCGCCGGACCTGCATGGTTTCAGCTCCTCATGCCGTGCGCTTGAGCGCCGTCACCTCGATCTCGATCTTCATCTCGGGCTTGTTGAGCTGGCAGACGATCATCGTCGCCGCCGGACGGATGTCGCCGAATGCCTCGCCGAGGATTGGGAAGACCACGTCAACATAAGCCTGGTCGGTGACGTAGTAATGCGCCCGCACCACATCGGCCATGTCGAAGCCGCCCTCGGCCAGAGCCTTGGCGATGGTCGCGAGGCAGTTGCGCGTCTGCGCCTCGATAGTCTCCGGCATCGTCATCGTGGCATAGTCGTAGCCGGTCGTTCCCGACACGAAACACCAGTCGCCCTGCACCACCGCGCGGGAGTAACCGGCGGTTTTTTCGAAGGGGGAGCCGGTGGAGATGAGCTTGCGCATGGGGGCCTCGCGTTGGTTGGCATGCATCTAGCAAAAGAAGCGCTGCTGGTCGTGGGCCAGGCAAGGCGGACCATTATCACGAATGCAAACGCAAGCCTCAGAGATTAGCCGAAGCATCCCTCCGGTCGTCATTCCAGGGCGGAGCAAGGAGCGAAGCGACGCGCGCAGACCCTGGAATCCATACCGTGACATCGAGGCGTCGCAGCGGTGCAGAATTCTGGCACGCAGTATTCCTCGGCAACCGTTACGGAATGGATCCTCGGGTCTGCGCTCCGCTGCGCGTCGCTCCGCCCGTGGATGACGAAGCCGCGAGGGCGCACCGTCGCGAAAACCCTAATTCCCCGATCCCTGCGCCTCGTCCAGCGCCTTCTTGATATCCTCCGGCCAGTTCTTCACCGGCGGCCAGGCATCCGGCTCGGGATTGTCGCCGCGGCGGGCGAAATAGACCTTGTGCTTCACCGGGTCGACCGCCATGAAGCCGTCATTGCCGCCGCAGTCATGCGGCACGCAGCCGCTGGCGTAGAAAGCGCCGGAGGCCGTCTTTTCGGTGCCGCCGCCGACCAGCAGGCTGGTCGCCACATCCGGCATGTCCTTGCCGAGCAGCGCCTCTGCCGCCTTGTAGACGGCCTCGTTGTGGAACGCGTCGATGATGTTGTCGTATTTCGACGGATCGACGTCCTTCCAGTCGGTGCCGGGTTCCGGCGAATAGGTGAGCTCGCCCGAGGTCGTCAGCCCGGTGGTCGGCGACCATTGCAGCGCCGGCTTGGAATCGCCCGGCAGGAGGTAGGGCACGAAATAGATGGCGTTGTCGGAGACCGCCGCCGGCGGCGCGCCGCATTCGTCCTGCTCGACCGTGATGGTCTGGATCTCGCCGTCCTTCGGCTTCCAGACGATGACCTTGGCCGGTCCGCACTGGTTGCCGCCGTCGCCGACGTCGACCAGCGCCACGTTGACGTCGCCGATCTTGACGATCCTGTCGAAAAAGACGTCGTAGTTGCTGGCGAGCTCCTTGCCGTCATAGGACAGCACCTTCTCGCCGTCCTGTTCCGGCTGCGTGATGGTGAGCTGGCCACCCTCGAACGGGATCGGCGCCTGGCTGTCATCGTCTGGCGCGGCCGCGTCGTCGCTGCCCGATCCCTGAACGGTCGTTCCCTGGTCGGAAGTTTCAGGCGTCTGCTGGGTGGCGGGCGTTTGTGTCTGCGCGCTTGCGCCGGCCATAGCCAGAAGGATTGCCGCCGAGGCGCAGGCGCCGGCCAGAAGCGAGCGTGTCATGACTGTCCCTCCATTCAGCCGCCGCAAACCCGGCCTGCGAGGGCCGGGCTATGAGTTCACAACGCTCAGGCCCAGGGGCGCTGCTCGGCATTCTTCTTCTCGAAGGACGCGATGGCGCCGGCCTTCTCCATGGTGAGCCCGATGTCGTCGAGGCCGTTCAACAGGCAGTGGCGCTTGAAGTCGTCGAGGTCGAACGTGACCACGCCGCCGTCCGGGCCGCGGATCTCCTTGGCCTCGAGATCGACCGACAGCGTCGCGTTGGAGCCGCGCGAGGCGTCGTCCATCAGCTTGTCGAGGTCCTCCGGGCTGACGGTGATCGGCAGGATGCCGTTCTTGAAGCAATTGTTGTAGAAAATGTCGGCGAACGAGGTCGAGATCACGCAGCGAATGCCGAAATCAAGCAGCGCCCAGGGCGCATGCTCGCGGCTCGAGCCGCAGCCGAAATTGTCGCCGGCGACCAGGATCTGCGCCTTGCGGTAGGCCGGCTTGTTGAGCACGAAATCCGGGTTCTCCGAGCCGTCGTCCTTGTAGCGCATCTCGGCGAACAGGCCGGTGCCAAGCCCGGTGCGCTTGATCGTCTTCAGGTAGTCCTTCGGGATGATCATGTCGGTGTCGACATTGACGATCGGCATGGGCGCGGCGACGCCTGTGAGCTTGGTGAATTTGTCCATGGTCCTTGCCCGTCTTCTTTTGCTGCGGGGAATTTTGCGGGACGGTTTACACAAAGCCGGCGGCAAATGAAAGGCAACTGTTGGCGGTTGGGCTTGGGCCATCGAACAAGAGATCGGCACCGCGCACTTTCAAAATGCCGACCGATCGGGCACCTTGGCGGCATGGCGCCGATTTCGAAGATTCTCTACGCAAGCGAACCCACGCTCGATGTCGCCGAATTCCGCCGCGTGCTGGTGGAATCCGGCCTCGGCGAAACGCGCCCCGTCGATGACGAGGCCCGGCTGAAGACGATGCTCGGCAATGCCAGCCTGGTGCTGACGGCGCGCCTCGATATCGAAGGCAAGCCGCTGATCGGCGTCGCTCGCGGCGTCACCGACTTCTCCTGGGTCTGCTACATTTCCGAGCTCGCCGTGTCTGCCTCAGCGCAAGGGCTGGGCGTCGGCAAGGGCCTGATGGACGAGGCGCGCCGCCAGCTCGGCCCTTCGGTCGCCGTCAGCCTGATCTCGCTGCCCGACGCCGTCGGCTTCTACGAGCGCATCGGCATGAAACGCATGACCGACGCCTTCTGGTTTTCCCGCAAGAACTGACGCCATTCACCGGCAAGTGATTGCCTGGTTCCGTCGTGCCACTTGACATGCAACCAAATGGTTGCATATTAAAGCCATGAGCATGGATGCCGTCTTTCGCGCTTTGGCCGACCCGACTCGCCGGCAATTGCTGGACAGCCTCTATGCCCGGAACGGGCAGACGCTGAATGCGCTCTGCGAACGGATGGACATGACTCGCCAGGCGGTGACCAAGCACCTGGTGATCCTGGAAGAAGCAAATCTAGTCACCACCGTGCGCCGGGGCCGGGAGAAGGAGCACTACCTCAACCCCGTTCCGATCAACGAGATCGCCGAGCGTTGGATCGGCAAGTTCGAGCGGGGGCGATTGGCCGCCCTCAGCGACCTGAAGCAACGCCTTGAAAGGGAAGAGCCGTGAGCAACAACAGTTTCGTCTACGTCACCTATATCCGCACCACGCCGGAAAAACTCTGGACGGCGCTGACCGATCCGGAATTCAACCGGCAGTTCTTTCTCTGCTCCTACCAGGAGAGCGACTGGAAGGTTGGGTCGAGCTGGAGGCTGATCTTTCCCGACGGCCGTGTTGCCGACTCGGGCGAGATCCTCGAGATCGACCCGCCAAAACGCCTGGTCATCAAATGGCGCAACGAATGGCTGCCCGAGGTGAAGGAGGATGGCTACACGCGCTGCACCTTCACCATCGAGCAGGAGGGCGAGCTGATAAAGCTTGCCGTCACCCATGAGGCCGACGGCCCGCACAGGCTGATCGAGAATGTCGCCAAGGGCTGGCCGCTGGTGTTGGCGAGCCTCAAGAGCCTGCTCGAGACCGGCAAGGGTTTCGAGCGTCCGCCGTCAAAGGATTGAGGGATTCGTTTCGAAATCGAAACGAACCGAAGGAGGTTGCGATGATGCTGGGGCATTCCTGGCCGCAGGCCATGGCGAACGCCGAGACGGTCATGGCCGCGGCCGAAATCCCGGCGGCTCCAGAGGCAGTCTTCACCGCGCTCGTCACCGACGACATCGAGCGCTGGTGGGGATCCGCCGAAACCTACCGGATGACCGGTTGGACCGCCGACCTCCGCGCCGGCGGGCGGTGGAGCCTCACCGTCAAAACGGCGGACGGCAGCCGCCTGCCCGCCAGCGGGAGATTCCTCGAGATCGAGGTACCGCGCCGGATCGTGCAGACAAGGCGCTACGACTGGGATCACCCGACGCTGGGGCGTCACGAAACGACGGTCGCCTATCTGCTGGAGCCGACCCCCGCCGGCACCCGGCTCACCATCTGCCATGGCGGCTTCGCCGGCTTCCCGGACGCGGCGGCCGAGCATGCGGAGGGGTGGGCGCGGGTGCTGGGGTGGCTGCAACGGTATCTTGGTGAGAGAAGGCGGGCGGCGTAAGCAGCCAACGTTGCGATCCTTCGCGCCCCCCTCTGCCCTGCCGGGCATCTCCCCCTCAAGGGGGGAGATCAGCTGTCACGCCGGCTTTCGCCAATCACCGACGTTGCAGAATGAGCCAGGCGCCCGAGCTGCCAATCTCCCCCTTGAGGGGGAGATGTCCGGCAGGACAGAGGGGGGTGCTGTCCCGCCAGCGCTGGAGTGACTTCTCGTCACCCACCCCTCAAATCACATTAAGCTCCCGGAACGCCCTTCCCTCGGCTACCCGCCCATACCCGAACGCCGAGCAATCGATCGTCCTATACCCGCCATGCACGATGAGCTCCGAGAGCGCCTTGCCGACCGCCGGCGCCTGCTGCAGGCCGTGGCCGGAAAAACCGTTGGCGAAGAGGAAGTTTTCGACCTCCGGATGCGGGCCGATCACCGCGTTCTGGTCGAGCGTGTTGTAGTCGTAGTGCCCGACCCAGGCGCGCGTCGGCTTGATCGCCTCGAAGGCGGGGATGCGGGTGGCGAGCACCGGCCAGATCACCTCCTCGAACAGCGGCCAGTTGACCTCGAAATCCTTCGGGTCGGGTGCGCTATCGCCTTCCTCCGGCTCGGCGCCGCCGGTGAGGTAGACCGAGCCTTCGGGCCGCACATAGATGCCGGATGGATCGACCAGCAGCGGCATGTCGGCATATCTCTCGCGCGCCTCGAAGACGAAGACGTTGCGCTTGCGCGGCTCGACCGGCAGCGCGAGCCCGGCCAAAGCCGCCACCTTGCCGGCATTCGGGCCGGCGGCGTTGACGATGATGCCGGCCTCAAGCGTCTCGCCATTGTCGAGGGAGACACCGGCGACGCGATTGCCGTCTCGTGAAATGCCGGTGACCGAAGCCGTGATGAAATCGATCTTCTTGTCGCGCAGCGCCTTGCGGAACAGCATCAGCAGCGCATGCGCGTCGAACCAGCCTTCGCCGCTGCGGCCATAAGCGCCGGCGGAAATGCCTTCGGTCGACAGCCAGGGGAAACGGCGCGTCAGCTGCCCGGCATTTTCCAGCACGATGTCGGCGCCCTCGGCGATCTGCGCCTGATGATTGGCCTTGAGGATCGGCAGCCCGGCCTCGCCGGCAAGGATGAGATAGCCGCCTTCGCGGAAGCCGATATCGGCGTCGGCGCCAAATGTTTCCTTCAGCCGCCGGAACAGTTTCAGCGTGAATTGCGACAGGCGGATGTTTTCCGGAATCGAGAATTGCTGGCGGATCGAGGCCAGGGACAGCGTCGTCGCGGCCTGGGAAAATAGCGGATCGCGCTCGATCAGCGCGATGGAGCCCGAGAATCCTTCCTCGCGCAGGTAGTAGGCGACGGAGGAACCGACGATGGCCCCGCCGATGATGACGATGTCGTAGCGCACTCTTCTCGGCTCTCCAGCTTAGAACATGATCCGGAAAGCCGGTTTTCGGACAAGATCATGCTCGGACTCACACTCCCGGCAAATTGATCTCGAAGCGCGTGCCGCGTGCGGAGTCAACCAGCGTTATCGTGCCATCATGCGCTTTCAGGAGGGCCAGCACGATGCCGAGGCCCATGCCGGTGCCGCCGGCCTCGCGCCTTGTGGTGAAGAACGGCTCGAACACTTTTGTGCGGTTGCTGGGCGAGATGCCGTCGCCGTCGTCGCCGATATGGACCGCCACTCTTTCGCCTGCGCTTGCGGCGCCGATCGTGACCTCTCTCGCGCCGTGCCTGGCCGAATTGTCGATCAGGTTGGCGAGCACGATCGCGAGATTCTCACCTGAGATGCCGAGGCTGGCATCGCCGCCGGCCTCGATGTGCGCCTCCAGCCTGGTGTCGACCGGCAGCAAGGCCAGCGCCGCGTTGAGCGTCGTGCTTTCGCCGCTCGGCGCCAGGTTTTCCGCGCGCGCCAGCTCGAGCAGCCGGCGCACCAGGAGATTGAGCCGCCCGGCATCGGTAACGATGTTGTTGGAAAAGCGCCGCCGCTCGGCCTCGTCCATCGTCCCGCCAGAATCCCTGAGCAGCTCGGCCGCGCCCTGGATCGCCGTCAGCGGCGATTTCAGCTCGTGCGAGACATGGGTGGCGAAGGTCTGGATGCTGTCGGAGCGCGCCTGCAATTTGGCGGCCATGTCGAGGAAAGCGGCCGACAGCGCCGCCATCTCGCGCGTGCCGTGATGGTCGAGCGGCCGCATCGCATCGCGATCCCCCGCGGCGATGCGTTTTGTCCGCTCGATCAGCGCATAGATCGGCCGGCTGACGGTGCGGATGAACACCAGCGCGATCAGCAGCGTGCCGCCGAGCATGGCGAGCGCCGCGAGCGTGACCTTCCCGCGCTCGCCATAGAGGTGCTTGACGATGTTGTTCGGCGTTCTCGACAGGTACACCACTCCGGCGACCTTGCCATCGAGATCGACCGGCATGGCGACGAAGACGCGCACCTTGGTGCCGCGGCTCACCGAATAGAGCGGCGGCGGCGGCTGGTCGGGTATCCTGAGACGGAGTTCGCTCGCATAAGAGCCGGCGAGCGCCTGCCGCACCTCCTCGACCTGGCCGAGCGACAAGCCCAGCTCATCGCCGCCGGCAATGACGACGCCATGCGGGTCGAGCAGGCGGAAGCCGGCAAGCGTCGTCTTCTGCGTCTCGTCGAGGATGCCGTCGAGCCGCGCGCCGATCGCGGCGAGAGCCGGATCGGCGGTCTCGGGAAGACCAGCCGGGCGCGTCGGCATGACATCGTCGGAGGCAAGGTCGAGGCGCGGCTCGATCGGCTCGTAGGGATAATTGGTATTGTCACGCACCGCAGGCATTTGCGCGCCGAGCTTGTCAGGCGGGATGCCGGCGGCGCGCACCGCGTCGGCATAGATGGCGGCGACGACCGCGCCCTGCGCGATGAGCTCGCCCTCGGTCTGGCGGATCAGCTGGTTCTCATAGAGCCGGAAGAAGAACAGCCCGACCAGCGGCAGCGCCATCACCACGATCAGGATGGCGACGACGACGGTGGCAAGCCTGGGCCGCCATCTTTCCTTGCTCAACCACCGCATCGGCCGAGCCGGAAGCCGACGCCATGCACGGTCGCGATCGCATCCAGGCAGCCGACCGCCGCCAGCTTGGCGCGGATGTTGCGGATATGGCTGTCGACGGTGCGTTCCGAGACATGGATATTCGATTGATAGGCATTGGCCTTCACCGCGTCGCGGCCAAGCACGTGCTGCGGACGGGCGAGAAAGCCTTTGAGGATCGCGAACTCGATCGCCGTTAAGATGAGCGGCTTGCCGTCGAAGCAGGCGGCGTGGCTCGTCGGAACAAGCGTGAGCTTGCCATGCGCGAATTGCCGGTCGTCAGTTTCTTCCGGTGACGCCGGGCGGGCGCGCCGCAGGATGACGTTGACGCGGGCGACCAACTCGCGCGGGCTGAACGGTTTCGTCACATAGTCGTCGCCGCCCATTTCCAGGCCGAGGATGCGGTCGATTTCTTCATCCCGCGCCGACAGGAACAGCACCGGCACGTCGGAGCGCTGGCGCAACCTGCGGCAGACCTCCAGCCCGTCCATCTCCGGCATGCCGATGTCGAGTACGATGAGATCGGGCGCGCGGCGATCGACCGCCTGCAGGGCGGCGGCGCCGTCGGCCACGCCTAGCGCCTTCATGCCGGCCTTTTCCAGCGCGAAGCAGATGATCTCGCGGATATGCGGGTCGTCATCGGCGACGAGGATGTTGTGCGGCATCGATCAGCGGTCCGGCATGGAGGGTTCGGTAGGCTGAGGAACCACGAGCGGGCCTCTCTTGTCGAGATAGCGGGCGTGCCGCCAGTCGCGAAAGCTCCAGGCTCGCCAGTTTTTCTGCTCGGCGCGCCAGTGGATTTCATCCTGGCGGCGCAGGTCGGGGAAGTCGTGCCAGAGCGGATGGCCGGAAGCGGCCGTGCTGCCCAGCTGCGCGAGGAATCGGTCGAGCGCCGGGAAGGCGCCGGGGCCGAGATCGCGAAGATACCAGCCGTCGAGAGGAACGCCCTGTCCGGTCATTTCGAGGGAATGGTCGACATTGTAGTTGGCGATCAGCGCGGCGAAGTTGATGTATGAGCAGGCATAAAGCGTCGCCGATAACGTCAGAAGATTGGCGGAGAGCAGCCATTGGCTGGATTTTGTCAGCGCGATGCGGGCGATGATGAGCGTCAGCCCCGCCGCCACCAGCCCCATCCAGATGAAGGCGGCGATGCGCAGGTAGGTGAGCGCATAGACGCCGACATAAAGGTCGAGCCGCAGCATCGACGAGATCACCAGCACGATGTTCTGAGCTACCCAGAGATAGACCAGCCGGCGGATGAGGGGATCACGGGACGTTTCGCTGTTGGGCCGTAGCGCCGCCAGCACGAAACCGGCGGCGAGCAGCGCGGTGACGATCAGCGGATAGGCGCCGCGATGCGCATAGGCGGCGTAGGTCAGCCCATCCGGGAGCGCTGCGCCGCCCCAGAGATAGTTGGCGTCGAGCGCGGTCTGCACGGAAAACAGCGCATTGAAGACGACCAGCGCGCGCAGGATCGCCGCCTTGCCGAAGATGATGTCCTCGGCCGTGGTGCTTTTCGATCGGGCTACCGGCGTCGCAGGCATGGCCTGCCTGATGCGCGATACGAAGCGCGGCAGGCGCGGCCTCAGGAAAGCCCAGACGCCGGCCAGCGCGACCAGCCAGAAGATCAGCCGCTCGACCTCGATGCGTTCGAGCAGCGCGTAGAGATCGATCAGCGACAGCCAGTGTTCGATGATCGGATTGGCGGCGCCGAACAGAGCGAGAAAGACGGCGCCGAGGGTCAGCGGCATGGCCCAGACCGCGATTGCCGCGAGCCGGATGCGCCGCCGCCCGAGCCGGCGCGCCACCTTGCGCCAGCGCAAGAAGTCGCGAGCGAACCGGAAGGGTGCCGCAAGCAGGAACAGGCAAAGCTGGCCGGCGATGCGGGCAAGGCCCATGCGCAGCCGGCCGGCGAGCGACAGCGCGAACACCGCCAGCGCCGCGATCACGACCAGGACCGACAGCGGGCTGACATTTTCGACGAGCGGCAGCAGCGCCGCGAAAAGGGCGAGAGGCCTGAGCCAGACGCGACCGTCGCTGAGCGCGGCGGGATGCATGGCGATGACGGCGCCGGATAGCACCATGCCGAACAGGAAGACCGTGATGCCGGCCGGCTGGCCGTAGAAGAGGAAATCGGCCAGCGCCACCAGGAGCACGGCGGCACCGACGCGGCGGCAATAACTCGGTGTAAGCGATATCGCTGTCATGCCCGGCTCCCGCCCAGCCTGGCCGTTCGGACAGCATGCCGGGCTTTCGGGATAAAAGTCAGCACGATTGCCGTGGGGCGCGGCCTCTGCGGCTCGACGAACCACCAGCCGTCGTTGCGGAGGCGTGGGGGCGGGGACCAACGGAATTCGTGATGTGTTCGCATGCCCACCTGTTTCGCCGGCCCATGCGGAAAGCGCGCGGCGGGTTGGAGGAGGTTTTCCGCAAGGATTTGCAGTTTTCGTGCAAGAGCAAAATTGCTTCAGGCCGGCGCTGCCCCTCACCTGCCTGCCGGCATCCTCTCCCCGTATAGTGACGGGGAGAGGGGCGCTGTCGCCGGCGGTTTCGCCAATCGGCGACGTTGCAGGAATGGCGGCGACTCCGCGGCCAGCCCCTTTCTCCCCGTCACTATACGGGGAGAAATGCCCGGCAGGGCAATGAGGGGCGGCGCCGGCTTCGGCAATTAGCCTGAACGCAAATGAGTTCTATGGTGTGCACGTGTTTGGCCGCGCCGCCTTGCCTCGCCCGCCATCACCCGGCATAGATCGGCCATGACCGTCGACACCTACCGCCCGCGCCGCTCGGTGCTTTATATGCCCGCCTCCAACGAGCGGGCGCTCGCCAAGATAGGATCCTTGGCCTGCGATGCCGTTATCATCGACCTCGAGGATGGCGTCGCCCCCGCCGGCAAGGTTTTAGCGCGTGACAGGGTGGCGGATGTCCTGGCAGCGCGCCCCGAACGGCGCTGCGAGATGGTGGTGCGCATCAATCCGCTCGCCAGCGAATGGGGCATCGACGACCTGTTGGCCGTCGCCAAGGCCGAGCCTGACGGCATTCTTCTGCCAAAGATCGGCACGCCGCGCGATATCCTCGAGGCCGGCGATCTGCTCGACGACAATTTCGCGCTCGATACGGTCAAGCTATGGGCGATGATCGAGACGCCCAAGGCCCTGCTTAACATCGGCGCCATCGCCGAGCTTGGCCGCGATCCGGCTTCGCGCCTTGCTTGTTTCGTCGCCGGAACAAACGATTTGGTGAAAGCGACGGGCATCTCGACCGACCGGCGCTACCTCATGCCCTGGCTGCTGCAGCTGGTGCTCGCCGCCCGCGTTGGCGGCCTCGACGTGATCGACGGCGTCGCCAATGATTTCCGCGACCTCGACGGCTTCGCCCGTGAATGCGTCGAGGCGGCCGCCATGGGTTTTGACGGCAAGTCGCTGATCCACCCCAATCAGATCGAGCCGGCGAACCGCGCCTTTGCGCCGTCGCCCGAGGCGCTGGCCAGAGCGCGCGCGATCCGGGACGCGTTCGCGCGACCCGAAAATGCCGGCAAGAGCGTCATCGCGCTCGACGGCCGCATGGTCGAGCGGCTGCATCTGGCGGAAGCCGAGAAACTGCTGGCGAAGGCCGCAATCATCGGCGCATGATGCGCGGATATTTCACCACAGGGTCGAAAAATGAAACTTTACCGCTTTCTGTCCGGTCCGGACGATTCCACTTTCTGCCATAAGGTGACCTCGGCCCTGAACAAGGGCTGGCACCTCTTCGGCTCCCCGACCTATGCTTATGACAAGACGACCAAGTCGATGCGCTGCGGCCAGGCCGTGGTGAAGGATATCGAGGGCCAGGACTACGGACCCGACACCAAGCTCAGCGATTGGTAGGAAAGAACTGGCGCGGACCGCCGGCCGTTCCGGGCCAATCCGCGCCGCTCCTCAGACAAGGGCAGGCGCTTATCGCCTCCGAGCTCAGCTCGCCAACCGGCTTGCCATCTCGTGCTGCGCGTAGGCGCGGCCGAAGCGGTTGGCGAGGAAGGCGTCGAGCGCGATATCCTCCTGGCGGACAAAACCCTTCGCCGGCAGGCTGCCGTCGGCCAGCATGTCGAGCACGGCACAGATGCCTGAGGCGGTGGTGATCTGGATGGCGCTGCGCACCAGATTGCCGATCCGCTTGGAATAGATCTTGTTGGCGTAGGTCTCCTGCAGCAGGCGGCCGTTCTTGCGCCCCGAAACGGTGACGAAGACGATGACCACGTCCTGCAGCGTCGCCGGCAGCGCGCTCTCAAAGATGTCCTTCAGCACGTCGCGGCGGTGGCGCAGCCCAAGGTCGTTGAGCAGCGCCTTCATGATCGCGGCATGGCCGGGATAGCGGATGGTGCGGTAATTCAGCGTGCGCACCTTGCCTTTCAGCGTCTCGGCCAAAGTGCCGAGCCCGCCCGAGGTGTTGAACGCCTCATAGGTGACGCCGTCGAGCGAGAATTCCTCGCGCTCCTCAAGCGGCGGCACCTCGATCAGCTCGCCCTCGACGATCGCCTCGCAGGGCTCGCAATATTCGTTGATGACGCCGTCGGTGCTCCAGGTGAGGTTGTAGTTCAGCGCATTCGACGGATATTGCGGCAGTGCGCCGACGCGCATGCGCACGCTCTCCAGCGTGTCGAAACGGCTGGCGAGATCGTTGGCGACGATCGAGATGAAGCCGGGCGCCAGGCCGCATTGCGGGATGAAGGCGCTCTTGGCCTCGCGCGCCAGCTCCTTCACCCGGCGGGTCGAGACGACATCCTCGGTAAGGTCGAGATAGTGCACGCCGGTGGCGGCCGCGGCTTCGGCGATGCGCGTGGTGAGGTGGAAGGGCGCCGCGCTCAGCACCGCGAACTTGCCGGCAAGGGTTTTCTCCAGCGCGCCGGGGGCGGCGATGTCGAGCTCCTGCGTCTCGACGCCGGCCGGCAATTCGGCCGCGGCGAGCTGCGCGGCCGAGCGGTCGACGAGTGTGACGCGATAGTCGCCCGTGGAACTAAGCATCTCGGCGATGGTCGAGCCGATCTTGCCGGCGCCGACGACAACGATGTTCTTCATGATCAATACCCCTGCCAATTCGAGTTGGAGGGAATCATCGCAGCTTGCCTGTCGAAAGGAAGCGTGGAATCTGGCAAAGTGAAACTCAACTTTAAGCGATTTGCCGAAAGGTTTCGTCGAAATGCTCACGGAAGCCGAACAAGCGCTGCTTTCCCTGCTGCGCGCCAACGCGCGTGCCTCGACCGCGGAGCTGGCGCGAAAGCTGGGCGTGTCGCGCACGACGGTGCAAAGCCGCATCGAGCGGCTGGAACTGCGCGGCATCATCACCGGCTACGGTGTGCGGCTGTCACCCGACTATGAGCAGGGGCTGGTCAAGGCGCATGTGCTGCTCACCGTCACGCCCAAGCTCGCCGACAAGGTGGTGCGCAGCCTCGAGGCGCTGCCTCCGGTCAGGACGCTGCATTCGGTGAGCGGCAATTTCGACATGATCGTCATCGTCGACGCGCCGTCGATCAGGGATCTCGACGCGCTGCTCGACCGGATCGGGGCGATGGATGGCGTGGAGCGGACGTCGTCGTCGATTATCTTGTCGACGCGGGTGGATCGGTAGGGTGAGGGTCGATCATTTCGAGACGTCGGCGCGAGGCACCCCCCTCTGTCCTGCCGGACATCTCCCCCTCAAGGGGGGAGATTGGCAGCTTCGGCGCCTCACTCCGTCTTGCACCATTGGAGATTGGCGAAAGCCCGCGTGACATCTGATCTCCCCCCTTGAGGGGGAGATGCCCGGCAGGGCAGAGGGGGGCGCGAAGGAACGCGACGCTGGATGATCTAAGCTCGCCGCCTCTCCGGCCCATCATCCAGCCACGCCAGATCCTCAGCCGTCAGCGCGATATCCAGCGCCTTGAGACTGTCCTCCAGCTCGTCAAGCGTGCGCGGGCCGATCAGCGGCACCGAGGGGAAGGGCTGCGCCAGCACGTAGGCCAGCGCGACATGGATCGGGCTCTTGCCCAGCCGGTTGGCGAGCTCGATCGCCCGGTCGCGGCGGCCGAAATTCTTCTCCGAATACCAGACCCGCACCAGCTCCTCATTGTCTTGCCGGTCGCGCCCGGCGCGGTCGGTGAAGAAGCCGCGGCCCTGGCTCGACCAGGCGAAATTCGGCATCTGCCGCGCTGCCAGCCAGGCCTTCCAGGCGTCGGTGGAGGAGGTTATGCAGCCGGCCCAGATCGGCTCCAGCATCTCGGCCAGCGAGAAATTGTTCGACAGCGCGCCGGGCTTCTGCTTGCCGGCGCGTTCGGCATAGGCGATCGCTTCATCCATCCGCTCCATCGTCCAGTTGGAGCCGCCGAACAGGCCGCGGATGCGGCCGGCCTTCGCCTCCCGGTCCATGGCATCGACGAACTCGCCGACCGGCACGTCCGGATTGTCGCGATGCATGAAATAGATGTCGACATGGTCGGTCTGCAGCCGGTCGAGCGACTGGGCGAGCTGCTTGCCGATCACATCGGGATAGCAGAGCGGCGAATGCGCGCCCTTGGCGATGATGACCGACTGCTCGCGCACGCCGCGATTCTTCAGCCATTGGCCGAGCAGCGTTTCGGTGTAGCCGGCGCCATAGACAAAGCCGGTGTCGAACAGATTGCCGCCCGCCTCGAAGAAGGCGTCGAGCAGGATCGAGCCTGACGAGAAGGTTCGGAAATCCTCGAAGCCGAGCGCCAGCCGCGAGGCCTGGCGCGGCAGGCCCGGAATGGCGCGCTTGCCGATGGCGGTGCCGCCGGTGCGCAGCGGCCGTCCGGAGATGGTGTTGACACGCTTGGCCGGCTTCTCGATCTCGTATTCCAGCCCGACCGCCGTGCGCCATTTGTCGAGAACACGCAAATTATGGAGGCTGTCGGCCCAGCCCATGCCCGGCCAGGCGAATTCCTGCCGGCCGGCAAGGATCGCCTCGCCCGCCGCATCGACCTCGAAGGAATAGAGGTGGCGGGTTTCGTTGACGCTGATCGTCTCGCGCGTGCCGCCGGACCGGATCACGTCGATCCGGCCCGGTCCGACATCGCGGTTGCCACCGGCGAACCAGAAGTCGGGCACCTCGATATGGCCCTTGGTGCCGAATATGCGCAGCACGTTGTCCTGGTTGAGCGAGATGCTGCAGGAAACCTCGGCGACGATGCCGCCGGGGAAATGGAGCAAAGCGGAAGCCCATTCGTCGACGCCGGACTGGCCGAGATGAGCCGCGCCCGCCACCTTGTCCGGCTCGAGGAAGGGCTGGCCTGCCGCCGCGCCGGCAATCAGCCGCGCCATCGAGACCGGATAGCCGCCGACGTCGAGGATGCCGCCGCCGGCCAGCTCATTGGCATAGAGTCGGTGCTCGGGCATGAAACCCGGCATGGCGAAGCCGAAGCTCGACTTGATCATGCGCACCTCGCCGATCACGCCCGATTTGATCAGCTCGACCAGCTGCAGGGTCTGCGGGTGCAGCCGATACATGAAGGCTTCGCCCAGAAAAGTGCCGGCCCTGCGCGCCGCGTGCATCATCGCGTCGGCCTCGAAAGCGGTCAGCGCCAGCGGCTTTTCGCATAAGACATGCTTGCCGGCCTCGGCCGCCTTGATCGCCCATTCGGCATGGCCGGGATGCGGTATCGAGATGTAGACGGCGTCGACGCCGTCGTCGGCAAGCAGCGCGTCGTAGCCGTCGAGAATGCGCGCGCCCGGAAAGGTTTCGGCAAGGCCCGGCTTGCCGGGGTTGCGGGCGCCGAGCGCGACCAATTCGCCATTGCGCGATTGCGCCACGCCGCCGGCAAAGGATTTTGCGATGCTGCCGGGTCCGAGAATGCCCCAGCGAATTTTTTGCTTAGATGTCATGTCGAATTCTCCATGCGATCGCCGCCACGCCTGGCATGCCGGCAAAGAAACTGGGTCAGCGGATCCTCGCCCCTGTCTTGTCGAAGAGCAGCGAACGCTCCGCCTTGATCGAGACCGTGAAATGATCGCCGCTGGCGCGCTGTCGGGCAGCTTCGCGCTCGATGATCAGCTCCTCGGACCCGGCATCGGCGTAGACATAGCTGACGGAACCGAGATGCTCGGCGACGTCGGCCTTGACCGGAATGTCGCAGCCGCCCTCGCCGGCTTCGAAGAAATGCTCCGGCCTGACGCCGAGCACGACCTCGGCGCCCGTCGCGGGGAATGGCTCGCAAAGCGGCTTGCGCAGCCGGGCGCCGCCATGGTTGACGAGCTCGACGATTGCTGCGCTGTTGGACGTCTCGACGACTTTCGCCGCAATAAAATTCATCTTCGGCGAGCCGATGAAGCCGGCGACGAAACGGTTGGCCGGGTCGTCATAAAGGTCGAGCGGCGCGCCGATCTGCTCGACATTGCCGGCCTTCAGCACGACGATGCGATCGGCAAGCGTCATCGCTTCGGTCTGGTCGTGCGTCACATAGACCATGGTGACGCCGAGCTCCTTATGGAGGCGCGCGATCTCGACCCGCATCTGGACCCTCAACTCCGCGTCGAGGTTGCTCAGCGGCTCGTCGAACAAGAACACTTGCGGCTCGCGCACGATGGCGCGGCCGATGGCGACGCGCTGGCGCTGGCCGCCGGACAATTGCTTCGGCCGCCGCTGCATCAATTCGTCGATGCACAGGATCTCGGCGGCGCGTTTCACGCGCCGTTCGGTGTCGGCCTTCGGGTTGCCGTTCATCCTCAGCCCGAAGGAGAGGTTCTGCTCCACCGTCATGTGCGGGTATAAAGCGTAGGACTGGAACACCATGGCGATGCCGCGGTCGGCCGCCTCGACGTCGTTCATCACCTTGCCGCCGATGGCGATCTTGCCGCCGCTGATGTCCTCCAGCCCGGCGATCATGCGCAGAAGCGTGGACTTGCCGCAGCCGGATGGGCCGACGAAGACGACGAATTCGCCGTCGGCGATGTCGATGTCGGCGCCGTGGACGACTTCGAAGGTGCCGAAACGCTTGACGACATTGGTGAGTGTGACGGCGGCCATTTCGCTCCTATCCTACTTGACCGCGCCGGCGGCGATGCCGGCGATGAAATGACGCTGCAGCAGTACGAAGACGATGAGCATCGGCACCGTCAGCATCACCGCGCCGGCCATCAGGCCGCCCCAGGAGACCTTGGTGAGGCCGATCAGCGTGCCGAGCGCCACCGGCGCCGTCATCGCGCCGGGCTGGCTGTTGATCAGCAGCGGCCACAGATAATTGTTCCACGAGGCGAGGAAGAGGATGATGGCCAATGCCGCCAGCATCGGCCGCGCCAGCGGCAGCGCGACGAAGAGGAAGATGCGCCACTCCTTCACGCCTTCCACGCGCGCCGCATCGAACAGCTCGGCCGGCATCATCGAAAAAGCCTGGCGCATGAAGAGCACGCCCAGCGAATTGAACAGCGGCGGGACGATCAGCGCGATCCAGGTGTTGGCGAGCTGGAAGTCGCGCGCCACCATGATGAATTGCGGGATCAGCACCACCGCGTAGGGAAGCGTGATGGTGCCGAGGATGATCGCCACCACCATGCCCTTGCCGGCGAACTCGTAGCGCGCCAGCGCCCAGCCGGCCATCGAGGTGAGTAGCACCGACAGGAAGGTGTAGGTCACCGCCACCGAAACGGAGATGCCGATGGCGCCGATGAAATTGGTGTCGCGCTGCAGATTGTTGACATTGTCGAGGAAATTGTCATGCGGCAGCAGCTCGATGCTGGGGCTGAAGATGCCGTAGTCGGGCATGGTGGAGAACACCACCATCATCCACAACGGAAACAGCCAGACCAGCGCCAGCGGCGTCAGGACGAGATGTAGAAGGATGCTGCGGCCGAGCCGTCTTTGAGAGCGCGAGGTCATTTCGGCTCTCTCGTCAGCCAGAGCTGCACCAAAGTGATCGCGATCGCCAGCCCCGCCATGGTGTAGGCGATGGCCGAGGCATAGCCGAAGTTGAGCGAGCGGAAGCCCTGGCGGTAAAGCAGCAGGCCAAGCGTTTCCGTGCCGCCGCCCGGCCCGCCGCGTTCGGTGATGAGAAAAGGTTCGGTGAAGAGCTGCATCGTGCCGATGATCGACAGCACTGCGCAGAAAACGATGACGGGCTTCAAGAGGGGCAGGGTGATGTGGAAGAACTGCTTGACCTTGCTGACGCGGTCGAGCGTCGCCGCCTCATAGACGTCCTCCGGGATGGACTGCAGGCCGGCAAGGATGATGATGGCGTTGTAGCCGGCCCAGCGCCAGGTCACCGCGATCATGATCAGCGCCATCGCCGGCGTGACGTTGGAGAACCAGTCCACCTTGGGCAGGCCGACGCTGTTCAAGAGCTTGTTGACGATGCCGAAATCGAGGCTGAACATCAGCCGGAACACCGCCGAATAGGCCACCTCGCCGACCACGACCGGGGCGAAGAAAGCGAAGCGGTAGAGGCCGCGCGCCTTGAGCAGCGGCGAATTCAAAAGCACCGCCATCACGATCGCCAGCGAGATCATCACCGGCACCTGGATGACCAGGATCAGCAGGGTGTTCTTCAGCGCGTTGAAGAAGGCGGGGTCGCCGATCAGGCGGCCCCAGTTGAAGGTCGGCGCGAAGCGCCACGGCACGGTGCGGGTCGCCTGGAAGGAGATCAGGAACGAGCTGATGATCGGCCAGATCCAGAAGATGGCGAAGATCAGCAGATAGGGCGTGAGGAAGCGATACGCGGTGGCGTTGCGGTAGCGCATCGTGTTTCCTCCTCCTTTCGTCTGTCTTTCCCTTCTCCCCCTGTGGGAGAAGGTGGCCGCGAAGCGGCCGGATGAGGGGTGTTCCAGCTTGGCAACGACGGCAATCCGTCCAACACCCCTCATCCGTCTTGGCGCTGCGCGCCAATCCACCTTCTCCCACAAGGGGAGAAGGGGAGGCGGCGCTACTTGACCGGCAAACCCGTCGCCGAGGCTATCTGGCTGGCGGCGTCGTCGAGCGCTGCCTTGGCATCCGCGTAGCCGCCGGCCAGGTACTTCGTCTGCACGGCGCGCAGGATGATCTCGGCGTCGCTCTGGAACTGCGTGCCGCGGCTCGGCACGACCTTTGGCAGCGTGGCGAGAATGTCTTTCCAAACGGCCTGGTCGCCCCAGTAGGGCTGGCCCTGCGCGACATAGGGATCGTCGAGCGCCGAGATCAGCGAGGGCACCAGGCCGAAATCCTTCAGCATGGTGATCTGGCCTTCATTCGTCTCCAGCGTGTATTTGAGATACGCGTAGGCGGCTTCCTTGTTCTTCGAGGCCGAGGTGATGGCCAAGGAGGAGCCGCCGAGATTGGCGGCGCGCGGGCCGTCGGCGGTCAGGCTCGGCATCAGATAGACGCCCCACTTGCCGTTTTCCTTCGGCGATTCGGTGCGGATCGTGCCTTCATACCAGCCGCCATAGACCTGGGTGGCGACGGTGCCGGCGGTGTTGTTGGTGATCTTGGTCGACCAGTCGGCCGAGGAGACGATGCCGGCGTCCTTCATCTCCTTCACCTTGGTCATGGCGTCGACGCATTTCGGCTGGTTGACCGTGATCGACTGGCCGTCCTCGGCGAAATAGGCGCAGCCCTGCTCGTTGGAGATCATGCGGAAGAATTCGGTGTCGCCGTTGAAATCCGCGTTGGTCATGGTGACGCCGGGATTGGCGGCCTGGATCTTCTTGCCGGCGGCGATGAAATCGTCCCAGGTCTTGATCGATGCCGGGTCGACACCGGCCTTCTCGTAGAAGTCGCGGCGGTAGAAGACGGCTACCGGGCCGGAATCCCAGGGCATGGCATAGGCCTTGTCGCCGACCTCGAGCTCGGTGCGCTTGAAGTCGGGGAATTTCTTCTGGTCTTCCGCCGTGTAGCCCAGCGTGTGCAGGTCGACGAAGCAGTCGGGGAACTGGCTCCAGTAGTTCTCGGCCTCGCCGTTCTCGATCGAGACGATGTCGGGCAGGCCGACGCCGCCGGCGGCGCAGCCGGCGATCGACTTGTCATAGGTTGGCTGGTTGCCGAGGTCCTGAACGGTGACCTTGATATCGGGGTATTTCTTGTTGAAGCCTTCGACCGTCGATTTCAGCGACGAAGCGGCGATGTTCCAGCTCCAGATCGTGAGTTCGCCGGATTGCGCCAAAGCGGGGCTGCAGCCGAGGCCGAGCGCCAACGTGGCGCAGGTCAGTGTGGTGCGCATTGAAATCCTCCCATTTCGTTTGCTCTCTCACCGTGAGCATGGCTAGATTATGCGGCGCGGAAGGCTTGTCCCCGACAAAGGGAATAAGAAGTTGGCGGAAAGTAAGATGTCCGAGCGACCGTTCTACCAGCCGGGCGCCAGCAGCGTCGAAGGCCTGCCTCTGGCTCTCCAGATGTTCCACAATCACCCGCTGGTGATGCTGAAGCCGCACTGGCATGCCCAGGTCGAGGTCAATTTCATCGTACGCGGCAGCGTACATTATCGCATGGCCGAGCATGAAATCGCGCTATCAGCCGGAGAGATGTGCCTGTTCTGGGGCGGGCTGCCGCACCAGATGGACGATCTGAGCGGCGACGCCATCTATGCCGGCGCGCATCTGCCGCTGGTGCATTTCTTCCGGCTGCATTTGCCGGCCGATGTCCGCCACCGGCTGATGACCGGCGCGACGCTGGTGACGAATGCGACCGACCAATCCGACGACGACAATTTCAAACGCTGGAACGACTATGCGCGCTCCGGCGATCCGGCCAAGGCCGAACACGCCGTGAACGAGCTGCTCTTGCGGCTCGAGCGGGTGCGGTTCGACCCGTACCGGCTGGTGCCGGGAACCGCCTCCGGACACGGGGCTGGCAGCGCCTTCGACCAGCAATCCTCGCGCAATGTCGGGCGCATGTGCGATTTCATCGCCGAGAATTTCCTCTACGACATCGACTGCGTGAACATCGCTTCAGCCGCCGACATCCATCCCAAATACGCCATGAGCCTGTTCAAGAAATCGACCGGCATGACGCTCAACGAATATGTGAACCTGTTGCGGCTGAGCTATGCGCAGGCGCTGCTGATGCATGAGGGCGCCAATGTGCTGAAGGTCGCGATGGATTCGGGCTTCGGCTCGCTCAGCGCCTTCAACAAGTCCTTTCGCAAGCTCGCCGGCATGTCGCCCTCCGATTTCCGCAGGGCGGGAGCCGCGCGGTAAAATGGCCAACAGTCGTCGCCGGCAGGAGTCTCCCTGCCGACGCGCCCGCTGCGCACCTCTCTCCTGGAATTGCTCGGGTTCCTCGGCGCAGGCAGGTGGCAATGCCTTGGAGATCGGCCGAAATGCCTTTCGCTTCGTCATTCTATGGCGGAGCAAGCGAAGCGACGCGGCGCAGACCATAGAATCCATGCCGTGACTTGGAAGCGCCGCCACGGTGCAGAATTTTGCTCCGTTGCGCTCCTTGGCTAAGGTAACGGCATGGCAACTGTGTTCATGCGAATGCGGTTTTGTCGCGGATGATGGCGTTGAGGACGACCAGGAGCTTCCTTGCTACGGCGATGATAGCAAGTTTCTTGGAGCCTGATCGGGCGGCAAGTGCGGTATAGAAGGACTTGAACCGGTCACAGGTTCTGATGGCTGTGAGGGCTGCCATGTAGAGGGCGCGGCGCACGCGTGATCGCCCGCCCTGGATCTGGCTCCTGCGTGTGAGCTTGCCGCTCTTGTTGTCGAACGGGGCAAGGCCGACGAGCGCGGCGATCGCCTTGGGTGAGCGCTGGCCGAGCTCGGGCAGGAGCGCCAGCAGCGAGAGCGCGCCGACCTTGGAGACACCGGGCACGGAGACCATCAGCGCATGGTCGCGAGCGGTGCCCTGGTTTTGACGAATGACTTCGGCAATCAGGCTCTCGAGCGCCTTGATGCGCGTGTCGAAGTGAGCGATCGTTTCTTCCAGATCGGCAATGACGATCTCATTGAAGGCCTCGGCGAGGTGCTTCTTCGCCGTTGCCCGCATATTGACCAGGTGATCGCGGTGGCCGGCAAGCGATTGAAGCCGCTCGACTTCTTCGCTCGGCGCCGGCTCGGCCTCAGGGTGATAGCGACGGCCGTAGTCGCTCAGCATCCTGGCATCGAGAGGATCGGTCTTGGCGCGCCGTCTCGTCGACTTGGCATAGTGGTGGGTATGGGCCGGGTTGTGCCGCGAGAACGGCACGCCGGCCTTGGCCAGCGCATGGCGCAGCAGCCGGTCATGCACCCCCGTCGCCTCCATGACGACAAAGTCCCGACTGGGATCAAGGCCCGCCACATAGGCCGCGATCGCGTCGGCCTGATTGTCGATGCGCCGGAAACGGCCGCTTGCCTCATCAAAAAAGTCCAGCCACTGCTTTGAGATGTCGCAGCCGACATAGTTCTGCATTATCATGTCCACGCCTCTTCCTGTGGTGCGGGGTCTGCTTGGAACAGCCCCGTGCAACTGTTCAGGTTGATGGTTCACCGGTGGGAAGGGACCGGGCCATGCCACGGCCTGTCCGAAAGGACGACCAGGATCCACTCGGTCTCCTTCCCACTTCAACCATACACCAGAACCAACACACAGGATTCTAGGGTCTGCGCTGCGTCGCTTCGCTCCTTGCTCCGCCCTAGAATGACGACCCGGTGTCGGGGAACTGCCTCAGGCTTCCGGAGTTCGCACCGCCGGGAAGCTGACGATCACGGCAAGCCCCGGATTGTTGTCCTCCAGCGTGATCGTGGCGCCATGCAGGTCGGCCACCGCCTTGACGAGGCTGAGGCCGAGCCCGCTGCCCGGCGTCGTGCGGCTGGAATCCAGCCGGTAAAGCCGCTGGAAGACTTTTTCGCGCTCCTCCGCCGGGATGCCGGGGCCATTGTCGCGGACATGGACGAGGATGCGGTCGTCCCGACGCGTGACCGATAGCTCGATCGCCGTGCGCGGCGGGCAATGCCGCATGGCGTTCTCGACCAGATTGGCGAGCATCTGCATCAGCAGGTCGCGATCACCGTGGATAATCCATTTCGCGTCCGGAACGAGTTCTGTGATCAGGGACTTCCCGTCATCCTCCGCGACATCGGCATAGACTTCGCCGATGGTGTCGACGACGTCGCCGACATCGAGATCGACGAAGCGCGCCTTGCGTGCGCCAGCCTCGATCTGAGCAATGCGAAGCAAAGCGTCGAAAGTCTCGTTGATCTGCCGGCTCTCGGCGCGCGCGTCGGCCAGCTCGCTGGCGACATCCTCGCCCGATGCCGTCTTGTCGGCGGCCTGCTCCAGGATCATCTGCAGCCGGTTGAGCGGCGTCTTCAGGTCATGCGCGATATTGGCGCTGACCTCCCGCATCCCTTCGACCAGCGCCGACAGGCGATCGAGCGCGGCGTTCACCTGGGTGGACACGGCGTCGATGTCGTCGCCGTTGCCGATAAGCGGGATGCGCGCGTCGAGCCGTCCGTGCGAGACGTCGACCATGGTGGCGGCAATGCCGTCGAGGCGCCGCTGGACGCGCGCGGCAAGCAGGGCGCCGCCGGCGATCGCGAGGCCGGTGATGAACAGCGTGCCCCAGCCGAAGCTCATCAGCACGATCCTCTTGAGCTCGTCGGTCTCGGCGAGCGAGGAGGCGACCGTCAGGCTGTTGCCGCCGACCTCGCCCGTATAGGCGCGATACATCGTGTCGGGCGGCACGCCCGGCAGTCTGGCGGAGAACATCGAGAAACCGTCGGGCAGGCCGGAAGCGGTGAAATTTCCAGCCAGATGGTTGCCGTCGGGACCGCTCAGCGAGAAAAGCTGGTCCTTGTCCGGGCTGAGGTCGGCATTGTTGTTGACCGAGGCGACAAGATCTTCCTTGTCGTTCTCCGCATAGGTCAGGGCGACGACCGAATAGGTCTCCTTGATCGATTGATCGAGCCGTCTGGCGAGGTCGGCGCTCATCAGCTGGTAGACGATCGCGCCGGACAGGATGAAGGCGAGCACGAACAGGAAGGCAAAGGTCAGCGCCAGCCGGAACGGCGTGCTGCGCAGCAGGCTGACGCGTGTTTCCTTCATCGCCCTAGACGGACTTCGGCCAGAACAGCCATAGCAGCGCCATCGCCGCCGCTATCCAGACCGCGATCATGAAGATCAGGCCGGTAAGGCTGACCGGCTTGGCGCGGCGCGTGGCCTCGTCGCGGAATTCCCGCATGAGTCCGGCCGGGACCAGCTTGACCGCGAGCAGGATGCCGAGCGGAACGATCACAAGGTCGTCCAGATAGCCGATGATCGGAATGAAATCCGGAATGAGGTCGACAGGGCTGAGAGCATAGGCTGCAACCGCGCCGGCCACGGCCTTCGCGTACCAGGGAACGCGTGGATCGCGGGCGGCGAGCCAGAGCGCCACGACGTCGCGCTTCATGCGACGCGCCCATTGTCTTGCAGAGTCCAGCATCGACATACCGCTTATATACGGACAGCCGGCCGGAGGCGCGAGATGCGATCAGGCATGGACCGTCAACCCGGCGCGTGCAGGCTGTAGCCGGTGTTGCGCACCGTGTGGATCAGCGGCGCGTCGAACGGCCTGTCGACCTTGGCCCGCAACCGGCTGATATGGGTCTCGACGACGCTGGTCTTGGGGTCGAAGTGAAAATCCCAGACGCGCTCCAGAAGCATGGTGCGGGTAATCACGCGGCCCTCGCCGCGCATCAGCACCTCGAGCAGGCTGAACTCCCTTGGCTGCAGGTCGATCGCCTGGCCCTGCCTGGTCACGCGCCGCAGGATCAGGTCCATTTCGAGATCGGCGACGCGCAGCCAAGTCTTCTGCTCCTGCGCCGCCGGCCGGCGGCCGAGCGCGTTGATGCGGGCAAGCAGCTCGGAAAAGGCAAACGGCTTGACCAGATAGTCGTCGCCGCCGGCCTCCAATCCCTCGACCCGGTCGTCGACGCCGCCGATCGAGGTCAGGAATATGGCCGGCGTCTTGACGCCCGCCGCCCGCACCGCCTTGATCATCGACAAGCCATCGAGGCCGGGGACCATGCGGTCGGCCACGATCACGTCATAGGCATCGCGGGTGGCGGCGGAGAGCGCGTCATGGCCGTTGCGCAGGAGATCGCAGGCGTGCCCGGCCTCGGTCAGCCCCCTGACGACGTAGTCGGCGGTCCTTGGATCGTCTTCAACCAGCAGAAGTCGCATTTGGCCTATCGTCCGGAGTCCATCGCAATCGGCATGGTAGCATCGGCGATGATCCATTCCCACAAGCCGGACTTACGCATGCCTGTCCGCGGCCTTACAAATTCGTAAGAATGGCCGGAAATACTGCCGAGGCCTCGCCATCGGTCGGGAGAAAGGCTAGTGAGGTCCGACGTCCCTGCGGCACCGGAGTATTGACACCAGTGGCTTACACATCGCTCAAGTCGGCGCCGAAAGCGTTCGACCAGCACAAGCGCCTGATCGTCGTCCAGGTCGCCGCGGTGCTGGCCATCGTGCTGCTGCTTTTTTCCAGGCCGTTTCTCAGCGAAGGCTCGAACGGGCACGAGCTGGTTGAAATGACCGGCTTCGGCCTCGTGCTGATCTGCTTTCTCGGCCGGCTGTGGAGCATCCTCTATGTCGGCGGCAGGAAGAATGACGAGCTGATCGTCTCGGGCCCGTTCTCGATGACCCGCAACCCGCTCTATTTCTTCTCGACCATCGGCGTCATCGGCATCGGGCTGATGTTCGGATCGGTGCTGGCGGCGACGGCGCTGGGCCTCGCAAGCTTCCTTGTCTTCCGCTTCACCGCCGGCCGGGAGGCCGAGTTCCTGACGGCCAGGTTCGGCACCGCCTACACTGCCTATGCCGAGCGGACGCCGCGCTTCTGGCCGAATCCGCTGCTTTATCGCGACCAGGACCATTGGGTCTTTTCTACCAGCGCGCTGAAAAGCACGTTTTGGGACGGGCTCTATTTCCTGGCCTTGTTCCCGCTCATCGAGACGGTCGAGTATTTGCGCGCGGCCGGCATGCTGCCGACCTTGTTCACCGTCTATTAGTTCATCGCGATCGTCATCCTTGGGCGGAGCGGGAAGCGAAGCGTACCGCGCAGACCCAAGGATCCATTCCGTGACGCAGGAGTGCTGCTGCGGTGCAGAATTCTGCTCCGCTGCGTTTTTCGATCAAGGTCACGGAATGGATCCCAGGGTCTCCGCGACGCCGCTTCGCGGCTGCTCCGCCCTGGGATGACGAGGTTCGGGCGGCTTCCGCCAACCTCCCAGCGTTTTGCGCTGATTTCACAGAAAATGAACGCTGATCAGCGCACCTTGCCGCGCGCGCCGCGCCTTGAGCTTTCCAAAAGAATCGCCAGGCAGCCGGCGAGGAGCAGGACGCCGCCGGCGAGCGGCGGCAGCGCCAAAAGCTTCACCGCGGCGGTGATCAGCGCGATCAGGATCAGCGCCAGCAGCGCCAGGCTGCCGTCGTCGACGAACATGCCGAAAAGCTCCTTCAGGACGAGGCGGATAATTTTCATTGGGCAATTCCCCCGGCGGGCACGGCGTAGGTGTTTCGCAGCCGGCGCACGATGGCGAAGGATGCGGCGGCAACGACGGCGAAGATGCCGAGGAGAGCGAGATCCTCTCCAGGCCATTCGGCGCCGAGGCCCTCGCCGGTCCAGAAGATGCCGAAGCTGGTCAGCATCAGCCCGACGACGAATTTGAGCGCGTTTTCCGACACGCGCGCCAGCGGCCGGTGCACGGCGAGGCCGATCAGCATCACCAGGACGAAGGCCGCCAGCGCGCCGACGCTGGCATAGAGCGTCTGGCCATGCGCCGCGCCGACGGCAATGACGATGAACACGACCTCCACCCCTTCGAGCAGCACCGCCTTGAAGGCGGCGACGCCAGCCAGATAGTCGGCGCGACGGTCGTCGGCCTGGCGGGCGAGCGCGTCGGTTTCCCTGGAGAAGGCGGCCTCTTCGTCGCGCAGCGCGATGACGCCGGCGCTGCGCAGGATCGCTTTCCGCAGCCAGCGCATGCCGAACAGGACGAGCAGAACGCCGACGGCGTATTGCAGCAGGGCGATGGGGACAAGCGCCAGCAGCGGCCCGAAGGCGAGCACCAGCCCCGCTAGCACGGCGAGCGCCAGCGCGGCACCCGTCAGCGCCGGGCGCCAGCCGCGCGTCACGCCGACGGCAAGCACGATGGTGAAGGCCTCGACCACTTCGACGAAGGACGCCAGGAAGGAAGCCGTCACGGTGGAGAGAACGGGTGTCAGATCGTGCATGGAGGATACCGTGCTCCGGCATTTTGCCGCCCGTCATCTGATAACGGCCAGCCTGGCCTTGTTCAATCGGCCATGAAGCCCAAACTATGGCGGATCGGATACGCGCCCGCCCGCCGTATATCCAGCCGTGAGCCGAACTTGCACCGGCGTACCGGCCGGTGCCATAACGCCACGGTTCATCGGGGAATGTGTTCAAGATGACGATACCGTTGCAAGACCTTTCCCTGCGCACTCCCATCGACGGCCGGCACCGCCAGATGCTGATCGGCGGCGAATGGCGCGATGCGGTGAGCGGCCGGACTTTCGAAACGCGCAATCCCGCCACCGGCGGCGTGATCGCTACCGTGCCGCAATCGGACGCGAAGGATATCGACCTTGCGGTCGCCGCGGCGCGCCGCGCCTTCGAAGGACCGTGGAGCCGCTTCAAGCCCTATGAGCGCCAGGTGCTGCTGCTCAAGATCGCCGATGTGATGGAGCGGCATTGGGAGGAGCTCGCGCTCTCCGACACCACCGACATGGGCATGCCGATCACGCGCACCTTGGCCAACCGGAATCGCGTGCTCGGCATGCTGCGCTTCTATGCCGGCATGGCGACGTCGATCCATGGCCAGGCGATCGGCAATTCGCTGCCGGGCGAGATCGTCTCCTATACGCGCAAGGAGCCGGTCGGCGTTGTCGGCGCGATCATCCCCTGGAATGCGCCCACCGCCGCCTCGATCTGGAAGATCGGCCCGGCTCTGGCCACCGGCTGCACCATCGTCCTGAAGCCATCGGAGGAAGCGCCGCTGACGCCGCTCTTGATCGCCGATCTGATGCAGGAGGCCGGCGTGCCGCCCGGCGTCGTCAATGTCGTGACCGGCACGGGCGCGGAAGCCGGCGCGCCCTTGGCCGCGCATATGGATGTCGACAAGGTGGTCTTCACCGGCTCGACCGCCACCGGCCAGGCGATCCTGCGCGCCTCGGCCGCCAACATGAAGCGCGTGTCGCTGGAGCTCGGCGGCAAGTCGCCGGTGATCGTCCTTGCCGACGCCGATATCGAGCGCGCCGTGCCGGTCGCCGCCATGTCGGTCTTCGCCAATTCCGGCCAGGTCTGCATCGCCGGCTCGCGTCTCTTCGTCGAGCGGCCGATCTATGAGGAGTTCGTCGAGCGCGTCGCGGCCTTCGCGGCAAAACTCAGGATCGGCGACGGCGCCGATCCCGAGACCGAAATCGGGCCGCTGATCTCGCCAAAACAGCTCGAACGCGTCAGCGGCTTCATCGAGGACGGCGCGCGCGAGGGCGCCAGGCTGGTGACCGGCGGCACCCGCATCACCGAGGGCGCGCTGGCTGCCGGCAATTTCATGACGCCGGGCATCTTTTCCGGCGTCACCGACAACATGCGCATCGCGCGCGAGGAGATTTTCGGGCCGATCATCTCGGCGCTGCCCTTCGACACGCTGGACGAAGCGGTGCGGCGCGGCAACGACACGCCCTATGGGCTGGGCGCCGGCGTGTTCACGCGCGACGTCGGCAAGGCGCATCAGCTCGCCAACCGGCTGCGCGCCGGCTCGGTCTGGGTCAACACCTATCACGCGATCGACCCTGCCGTGCCCTTCGGCGGCTACAAGATGAGCGGTTACGGCCGCGAGGGCGGCAGCGAGCATCTCGAGGAATTTCTAAACACCAAGGGCGTCTGGATCCGTACTGATTGACGGTCTGTATCCGTTCGGTGTCCGTTGTATCGCGGCACCGCCCTGGCTATCTGCTGGAGCGACAGGGGATTTGAGCGGTCAATGGGCCGCTCCAGCAGGAATGGAGCCATGAAAAAGATCGGATTTCTGTCCTTCGGGCATTGGTCGCCCTCGCCGCAATCGGGCACGCGCTCGGGCGCCGACGCGTTGCTGCAGTCGATCGACCTGGCGGTCGCGGCCGAGGAGCTCGGTGCCGACGGCGCCTATTTCCGCGTCCACCATTTTGCCCGGCAGCTCGGCTCGCCCTTCCCGCTGCTTGCCGCGGCCGGCGCGAAAACCAAGCGCATCGAGCTTGGCACCGCCGTCATCGACATGCGCTACGAGAACCCGCTCTACATGGCGGAGGATGCCGGCGCCGCCGACCTCATCGCCGGCGGGCGTTTGCAGTTGGGAATCAGCCGCGGCTCGCCCGAGCAGGTGATCGATGGCTGGCGCTATTTCGGCTACGTGCCGGAAGAGGGCAAAACCGATGCCGACATGGCGCGCCGCCACGCCGAGATTTTTCTCGATTTGCTGCGCGGAGAAGGTTTCGCGCAGCCCAATCCGCGGCCGATGTTTCCGAACCCGCCCGGGCTGCTGCGCCTTGAGCCGTTCTCGGAGGGCCTGCGCGAGCGCATCTGGTGGGGTGCCGCGACCAATGCCACTGCCGAATGGGCGGGCAAGCTCGGCATGAACCTGCAGAGCTCGACGCTGAAGTTCGACGAGGGCGGCCAGCCGCTGCACATCCAGCAGGCCGAGCAAATCCGCGCCTTCCGTGCCGCCTGGAAGGAGGCCGGCCACGCCAGGGAGCCGCGCGTGTCGGTCAGCCGCAGCATTTTTGCCTTGGTCAACGACATGGACCGCGCCTATTTCGGCAGCAGCGAGGGCCAGGATCATTTCGGCTATATCGAACCGGAGAAGCGCGCCGTCTTCGGCCGCACCTATGCCGCCGAACCGGACGTGCTCATCGAGCAGCTCAGGGAGGACCAGGCGATCGCCGAGGCCGACACGCTGCTCATCACCGTGCCCAACCAGCTCGGCGTCGACTACAACGCCCATGTCATCGAGGCGATCCTGAAGCACGTCGCGCCGGCGCTCGGCTGGCGGTGATTTTCACGAGCTGACCTTCAACCCGACGACGCCGAGGATCGTCACGGCGGCGAAAACGAGGCGGACCGCGTCGGTGCTTTTGCCGAACAGCACGATGCCGGCGGCTAAAGAGCCGACGGCGCCGATGCCGGTCCAGACCGCATAGGCGGTGCCGAGCGGCAGCACGGTCAGCGCCTTGGTCAGCAGCGCGATGAAGATGACCAGCAGCACCAGAGAGACTGCCGACCAGACCGGCTCGGAGAATCCCGCCGACTTCTTGGTCGCCAGCGCCCAGCCGACGTCGGTGGCACCCGAGATGACGAGCAGCAGCCATGCGAGCGACTGGCTCATGCGAGCCTCGCCGCAAAGCTGGCAGCGAGCCGCCGCACCTCGCCTTCGGTCCGCCTGGCTCCGGCTTCCATCGCTTCCGGCAGACCGATCGTGGGCGAGACATGCGCGATGTCGGCGTCCTTCAAGCCGATGAAGGCAAGCGCGGTGCGCAGGTAAGGCGTCGCGAGATCCGGCCGGCCATGGCTCGGACCTTCGGTGAAGTCGCCCGAGGTTGCCATGAGGACCGCAGTCGGCCGCGCGCGCAGTAGAGGCGAATAGCCGGTCGCGGGGTTGAAGGAAAAGCTCAGGCCCGGCTGCGTCACCAGGTCGAACAGATGTTTCAGCCGGTATGGCACGCCAAGATTCCACATCGGCGTCGAGATCAGGATCGCGTCGGCCGCGTCGAGCCTCGCGACATAGTGGCCGATCAGCTTCCAGGCCCGGCTTTGCGCGTCGGTCAATGGCGTGTTGCTAAGCTTGGCGTATTTGGCGTCGATCGCCGCGCCGTCGAAGGTCGGCAGGATGGCGGTCCAGATGTTGAAGTGGTCGACCTCCATCTTCGGCAGTTGCTCTTTAAGCTGTGCGAGGAAATTTCTCGCGGCCTTGCTCGACCAGGACCGGTCGGCGCGCGGCGAAGCTTCGATGTGCAGGATGCGGCTCATGTCTTTCTCCGGTGAGGCTGCTGGTTTGTTTCCGGATCGCGATATATGTTCGCAGGGATGCGAGCGCATTTAGCAATTTCGCTATTCTCGCTCGCAGGGATGCGAATATGATCGACTATGACGATGTGCGGCTGGTTGCGGCGATCGCGGCGGCGGGCGGCGTGCGAGGCGCGCAGGCAAGGCTCGGCACCCATACCGCGACCATCTACCGGCAGCTGAGGGATCTCGAGCGGCGAATCGGCGGCGCGCTGTTCGAGCGTCTCGGCGACACTCTTGTGCCGACCGGTAGGGCGGAGCCTTTCCTCGAAGCGGCGGACGATTTGCGGGACCGGCTAGCCAAGGTCGAGCGCCGCGTGGCGGCGCTGGACGACCGCCTGGTCGGAACGCTCAACGTGACGACGGCGGACACGCTGCTGGAAACCGCCTCAGCCTGTCTCAAGGCGTTCAGCGCCGCGCACCCCGGCATCGCGCTGTCGCTGGAAGTGAACAACGGCTTTGCCGATCTCGGCCGGCGGGAAGCCGATATCGCCATCCGGCCAACGCTGACGCCGCCGGAAACGCTTGTCGGCCGGCGCGTGGCGCGCTTTTCCTATGCCGTCTACGCAGCCGATGTGTCGGCCGCCGGGGGCTGGATCGGCTTTGACGCTGTCCTGTCTGCCCTGCCGGCGGCACAATGGCTCAAGGCGAATGTCACGGAGGACGAGATCAGGCTAAGGGTCAATAGCCTGACCGCCGCCGCGGCGGCCGCCGAGGCCGGCTGGGGACGGGCGTTGCTGCCGGATTATCTGGGCGCCGCGCGCCGGCTGGCGCGCGCCGGCGAAACCATCGATGCGCTCGCCTCGGAACTGTGGGTGCTCTACCACCCGGACCTCAGAGGAAATCCAAGAGTGCGGGCGTTCAGCGATTTTTCGGCAAAATGGCTGCGGGCGCGGTTGAATGCCGGCGCTCAGGGGCTAGGACAGCCGAACGGTTGAGCTGTCACAGCCGAGGCCGCGCTCCATCTCTGTCTTACCATCGATATTGACTCCTGATAAAATTGCACCCTAGTCTGCCGCGTAATCGGTTACGTAACCGATTACGGCTCAATCAAAGTGGAGGAGAGCATGAGCAAGATTTCACACACACTTGGGCTTGGCCCGTTCTCGCGCCGCCAGTTCCTTAAGACCAGCGCGCTGGCGGCCGGCGCGCTCGCTTTGCCGCTTGGACCGGCGCTCGCCGCCGACAAGCCGAAGGTCGGTCTGGTCATGAAGTCTCTCGCCAACGAGTTCTTCAAGCAGATGCAGGCCGGCGCGGAGGAGTACGCGGCCAAGAACAAGGACAAGTTCGATTTCGCCGCCGTCGGCATGAAGGACGAGCGCGACTTCGCCGCCCAGGTCGACGCCATCGAGAACTTCATCACCCAGAACTACAACATCATCGTGGTCGCGCCCGCCGATTCGAAGGCTATGGTGACGCCGATCGCCAAGGCGCTGAAGGCCGGCATCAAGGTCATCAACATCGACGTCGCGCTCGACGAGGAGGCCAAGAAGAAGGCCGGCGTCGATCTCGCCTTCTTCGGTCCGGACAACCGCGCCGGCGCCAAGCTTGCCGGCGACGCGCTCGGCAAGGCGCTGGGCAAGGGCGGCAAGGTCGTCATCCTCGAGGGCAATCCGGAGGCCGACAACGCCAAGCAGCGCAAGCTCGGCTTCGACGATGCGGTGAAGGAGCACGGCCTCGACCTGCTCGACTCCAAGACCGCGCATTGGGAGACCGAGGAAGCCAACACGCTGATGACCAACTTCCTGACCCAGCACCCGGATATCCAGGGCGTGATGGCGGCCAACGATTCGATGGCGCTCGGCGTCGTCAAGGCGATCGACGCGGCCGGCAAGTCCGGCCAGATCAAGGTCGTCGGCTTCGACAACATCCCGGCCGTCGGTCCGTTGCTGAAGGAAGGCAAGATGCTCGCCACCGTCGAGCAGTACGGCGCGCAGATGGCGGCGATGGGCATCGACTATGGCATGCGCGAGCTTGCCGGCGAGAAATTCTCCGGCTGGGTCAAGACCGACGTCAAGCTGATCACCGCCTGAGGCGAGCAGGGTGCTGGGACTCCCTCCGGCGCTCGCTTGTCTCGTCGTCGCCGCCGGCAAACCGCCGGCGGCGATGGATCGCGCATTCGCACCGCCTTTGCGGTAGAAGAGCGCTGTTCAGGATTGCCGCTGCATGGACGATGTGATTCTTTCCCTTGAAGGGGTCGGGAAGATCTTTCCCGGCGTCGTCGCGCTAAGCGAGGTCTCGCTGTCGATCGCGCGCGGCGAGACCCATATCGTGCTGGGCGAGAACGGCGCCGGAAAGTCGACGCTGATCAAGCTGCTCGCCGGCATCTACCAGCCGGACGCGGGCACGATCGCCTTCAACGGCCAGCCCTACCAGCCGAAGACGCCGCACGATGCGCAGCAGCGCGGCATCCGCATCGTGCATCAGGAGCTCAACCTTTTACCCTATCTCAGCATCGCCGAGAATTTGATGCTGGAAAGCCTGCCGCGCCGCGCCTTCGGCATCGTCGACAGCAAGGCGCTCAACCGACGCGCCGTCGCGCTGCTGAAGGAGGTCGGCCTCGACGTCGACCCGAGGACACGGGTCGAGGCGCTCGGCGTCGCCCAGATGCAGTTGGTCGAGATCGCCAAGGCGCTGAGCTACGACAGCAAGCTGCTGGTGCTGGACGAGCCGACGGCGACGCTGACGCCGCCCGAAATCGGGCGGCTCTTTTCCATCATCAAGCGGCTGAAGGCCAAGGGCGTCACCATCATCTACATCTCGCACCGGTTGCACGAAGTGTTCGAGATCGGCGACCGGGTGACCGTGCTGCGCAATGGAAGGCTGGTCGCGAGCCGAGACCTCCATGGCCTCAGCGTGCCGGATATCGTGCGCATGATGATCGGCCGCGACATCGCCGACGAATTCGGCTTCGATGCCAGGGTCGTGCCGGGCAAGGTCGCGCTCAGCGTGACCAATCTGAAGCGCAGCACCACGACGCCCGAAATCTCCTTCGCGGTCCGCCATGGCGAGATCCTCGGCGTCGCCGGCCTGGTCGGCAGCGGCCGCACGGAAGCGATGCGGGCGCTGTTCGGCGCCGATCCCAAGCTTGACGGCGTCGTCGAGATCGACGGCAAGCCGGTGGCGATCGCCGCACCGAAAGATGCGGTGCGGCATGGGCTCAGCCTGCTCACCGAGGACCGCAAGGGGCAGGGCCTGCTGCTCGACCTGGCGGTCGACAAGAACATCACCATCACCGATCTGGGCAAGGTCTCGCGCCACGGGCTGGTCAACCGCCGGGCGGAGAGTGCGGCAGCAAACGATCTCGTTGGCCAGCTGCGCGTCAAGGCGAGCTCGATCGAACAGGCGGTGCGCAATCTCTCCGGCGGCAACCAGCAGAAGGTGGTGCTGGCCAAATGGCTGTTCCGCGGCACCTCGACGCTGATCCTCGACGAGCCGACGCGCGGCGTCGACATCGGCGCGCGGCGGGAGATCTACCAGCTCTTGTGGATGCTGGCGGCGCAGCAAAAGGGCATCATCATGGTCTCGTCCGACCTGCCCGAGTTGATGGGCATGTGCCATCGCATCATCGTCTTTTCCAGGAACAAGATCGTCGGCGAGATGCCGCGCGCCGAATTCGACCAGGAGCGCATCCTGTCGCTCGCCTATCAGGAGTATGTTCGACCATGAGCGAGACGTCCGAATCCCTGGTGGCGGCGCCTGTTTCTCCTGGACGGGCGAAGTTCCTGCGCTTCCTGGTCCGCGACGCCGGCGTGCTCTTGGCCCTTGTGCTGATCACGCTGTTCTTCTCGGTCACAGCGCCTTATTTCGCCACGCCCGGCAATGCGCTGAAGATCTTCGTGCAGATCGCCATCAACACCGTTCTGGCGGCTGGCATGACCTTCGTCATCCTCACCGGCGGCATCGACCTTTCGGTCGGCTCGGTGCTGGCGCTCTGCACCGTGGTCGGCGCCACCGTCATGATCGATGAGAGCCTGTCGCCGGCCGTCGCGATCACCCTGGCGCTGCTCGCCTGCATGGCGACGGGTGCTGCCTGCGGCTTCCTCAACGGCTGGATCTCGACGCGCTGGAAGATCCCTTCCTTCATCGTCACGCTCGGCATGCTCAACATGGCCGCGGGCGCTGCCCGCGTCGTCAGCGACAATTCGACCATCACCGGCCTGCCGCAAAGCTTCGTCGATTTCGGCAATCTGATCATCGGCGGCTTCCTGCCCTCGATCTTCCTGGTCGCGGTGCTGGTGATCGCGGCCGGCTGGTTCGTGCTGCGCTTCACCGTTTTCGGCCGGATGATCTTCGCCGTCGGCACCAATGACGAGGCGGTGCGGCTCTCCGGCCACAATCCGGATTTCTACAAGGTCGCCGCCTTCACCATCAGCGGCCTGACGGCCGGCATCGCGGCCATGGTTTATCTCTTGCGCCTCAACATCGGCAGCCCGATCGCCGGCGTCGGCTACGAGCTCAACGCCATCGCCGCCGTCATCATCGGCGGCACCAGCCTCAGCGGCGGCAAAGGCTCTATCATCGGCACGCTGGTCGGCGCCTGCATCCTGCAGGTCTTGAGCACCGGGCTGCAGCTGCTCGGCGTCGGCGACAATTTCAAACCGATCGTGATTGGCCTTGTCATCGTGCTGGCCGTCATTCTAGACGCGTACCGGGAGAGGCTGTTGCGCAAAATCCGTTAAGGGAGCGCGGGGACCAGGGACCATGACGACGATTGCAGATGTCGCGCGCTATGCGGGGGTGTCCGTCGCAACGGTCTCGCATGTGATGAACCGCACGCGCCATGTCGAGCCGGAGACGGCCGAGCGCGTGCGCGCGGCGATCGCGGCCCTGCGCTATAGCCCGAACTCGCTGGCGCGCAGCCTGAGGCGCGGCGAGACCAAGACCATCGGCCTGTTGCTGCCCGACAATTCCAACCCGTTCTTCGCCGGCGTCGCGCGCCAGATCGAGGACGCGGGCTTCGTCGCCGGCTATACGGTGATCCTGTGCAATTCGGACGGCAGCGCCGAGAAGGAGGAGCGCTATCTGTCGGTGCTGATGGCCAAGCAGATCGACGGGCTGATCTTCGCCGGCTCGTCCGACCATGCGCGCGTGTTTGCGAGCCTTTCCGCCGCCGTGCCGGCGGTGCTGCTCGATCGCGAGATCCATTCCGTCCATGTCGATTCCGTGCTGGTCGACCACGACCATGGCGGCTATCTCGCCGGCCGCTATCTGGTCGGGCTCGGCCACAAAAAGATCGGCGTCATCGGCGGCCCGCGCGATTCCAGCTCCAGCCCTGCCCGCGTGCGCGGCTTTGTCCGGGCGCTCGAGGAAGCGGGCCTCGAACTGCCGGCATCATCGGTGGTCGATTCCGACTATCATTTCGCCGGCGGCCGGCTGGCGATGGAGCGGCTGATGGGGCAGGCGCCGGATATCACGGCCGTGTTCGCTTGCAACGACCTGATGGCGATGGGCGCCATCATCGCGCTGCGCTCTCGCGGATTGCATGTCCCCGACGACATGTCGCTGGTCGGTTTCGACGACATTCCCTATGCGGTCACCACCTGGCCGCCGCTGACGACGATCGCGCAGCCGGTCGAAAAGATCGGCACGCGGGCCGTGAGCCTGCTGCTCGAGCGCCTCGGCGAGCCGACCGCGCCCTCGCGCCGGGAGGTGCTGGCGCCTGTGCTCATCGAAAGGGAAAGCTGCGCGGCTTTGCGCAAGTAGCGCGTGATCTCCCCCCTTGAGGGGGAGATGTCGCCGAAGGCGACAGAGGAGGTCGCTGCGCATGAAGCGCCAACCTCCATCTGCACAAGCAGCCGAGCCCAGTCGGACCGACCCCCTCTGGCCTGCCCGTCCTCCGCAGCAGCTGCGCTGCAGCTGCGGAGGGTGGACCGGCCATCTCCCCCTCAAGGGGGGAGATTACGAGCTCATTCCCTCACGCCGCCGGCTGCATGGCGGCCCTCAGCAGCATGCCGAACAGATCGCGCGGCTCGTCGGGGTCGGCGAGCAGGTCGAGCTCCTCATAGAGGCCGGTCGCCTGGAGCTGGTCGCGGACATAGCGCAGCGCGGAAAAATCTTCCGTTGCGAAGCCGACGGAATCGAACAGCGTGATCTGCTCCTTCGTCTTGCGGCCCTGCGCCTTTCCGGTCATCACCTGCCACAGCTCGGTCACCGGATGGTCGGCGTCGAGCTGCTGGATCTCGCCCTCGATGCGGGTTTGCGGCGGGAACTCGACGAAGATGTCGGAGCGCAAGAGGATGTCGCGATGGAGCTCCGTCTTGCCGGGGCAGTCGCCGCCGACCGCGTTGATGTGGACGCCGGAGCCGACCATGTTGTCGGTGAGGATCGTGGCGTACTGCTTGTCGGCCGTCACCGTGGTGATGATGTCGACGCCTTCCACCGCATCCTGCCCGGTCGAACAGATCGTGATGTCGAAACCCTTGGCCGCCAGGTTGCGGGCGCATTTTTCCGAGGCCGAACGGTCGATGTCGTAGAGCCGCAGCTTATCGACGCCGAGCAAAGCCTTGAAGGCGATGGCCTGGAACTCGGACTGGGCGCCGTTGCCGATGATGGCCATGGCTTGACTGCCCTTGGGGGCCAGATATTTGGCCGCGACGGCGGAAGTGGCTGCGGTGCGCAGCGCCGTCAGGATCGTCATCTCGGTCAAGAGCATCGGATAGCCCGAGCCGACATCGGCGAGCACGCCGAAGGCGGTGACGGTCTGGCGGCCCTCGCGCATGTTCTTCGGATGGCCGTTGACATATTTGAAGCCGTACATCTTGCCGTCGCTGGTCGGCATCAGCTCGATGACGCCGTCATGGCTGTGCGAGGCGATGCGCGGCGTCTTGTCGAACAGCTCCCAGCGGCGGAAATCCTCCTCGATATAGGCGGCGAGCTCGGTGAGGAACCGCTCGACGCCGATGGCGAGCACCAGCTTCATCATGCGGTCGACGCTGACGAAGGGGACGATGGCAAGGCGGGAGGGCTGGGTCATGGTCAGAGGCTTCCGGAATGGCTGCGGGTCGGGCGGTCCATGATGCGGCGGCCCATCAGGCTGGCGGTGAGGTCGACCATCAGCGTCGCGGTGCGGCCGCGCTCGTCCAGGAACGGGTTGAGCTCGACCAGGTCGAGGCTGGAGACCAGGCCGCTGTCGGACAGCATCTCCATCACCAAATGCGCTTCGCGAAAAGTGGCGCCGCCGGGGACGGTGGTGCCGACGGCGGGCGCGATCGACGGGTCGAGGAAATCGACATCGAGGCTGACATGCAAGAGCCCGTTCTCCTTCTCGACGCGCGCCAGGAAGGCGCGCAGCAGCGGGGCGATGCCGTGCTCGTCGATGGCGCGCATGTCGTGCACGGTCACGCCAGCCTCCTTCAGCGCGCGGCGCTCGGCCGGATCGACGCTGCGCAGGCCCATGGTGCAGACGTGGGCGGGGTCGACCGCCGTGGGCAGGTCCGGGAAATAGCCCGAAAAACCCGGCCGGCCGCTGGCATAGGCGAGCGGCACGCCGTGCAGATTGCCGCTGGTGGTGGTGTCGAGCGTATGGAAATCCGGATGCGCGTCGAGCCACAGCACGAAAAGCGGCCGGCCCCGTTCGGCGGCGCGGCGCGCCACGCCGGAGACCGTCCCGGCGGAGATCGAGTGGTCGCCGCCGAGGAAGATCGGCATGGCGTCGCTCGACGCCGTATAGGCGGCCTCGGCGATCGCCGACGTCCAGGCGGAAATCTCCGGCAGGGCCTTGAGCGCAAGATTGCCGTGGACGACGGCGCGCGCCTGGGCCGGCTGCACCGCGCCCCAGTCCTCGACCTCATGGCCGAGTTCCGACAGCACCGAGACGAGCCCGGCGGTGCGCAGCGCGCTCGGTCCCATTTCGCATCCCATCCTGCCTGCGCCGTCCTGTACCGGCGCGCCGACGATCCTGCAGCGCATGATTCTTTTTAGCCCTTGCGATTGATTGAAGGATTGAACCATCGCTGCCTGGCGGTTTGAATAGGGAAAATTGGCATTTCGAAAAGATCAATCTATCATATTGGACAGATGATTTGATCGAAATGGAATAGCATGGACGCGCTCGACGAAAGGCTGGTGACGCTTCTGAGGCACGATGCGCGGCGCAGCGTCTCCGATCTCGCGCTCGATCTCGGCGTCTCGCGCGCCACCGTCAGGGCGCGCATGGAGCGGCTGGAAAAATCCGGTGAGATCATCGGCTACACGGTGGTGCTGCGCGCCGACGCGGTCGATCAGAAGATACGCGGCGTGATGATGATCGAGATCGAGGGCCACGCCGCCGACCGCGTGATCAGGGCGCTCGGCGGTTTTCCGGAAGTGTCGACCATCCACACCACCAACGGCCGCTGGGACCTGGTGGTCGAGCTCGGCACCGCATCGCTGACCGATTTCGACGCCGTGCTGCGGCGGATAAGGCTGATTCCAGGGATAACGGGAAGCGAAACCAGCCTGCTGCTGGCGACGCCGCGGACGACGAGGGCCAGGCTGGGGTAGGAGGCGGAAGCTACTTTCGGAGCGTCGGCCCCAAACGCGAAAAAGCCGCGGAAAACCGCGGCTTTTCGTTTGCTTGATCCCCTGAAGGAAACTGGAGCGGGTGAGGCGATTCGAACGCCCGACCCCAACCTTGGCAAGGTTGTGCTCTACCCCTGAGCTACACCCGCTCGCGCGGCCTTGGGCCGCAAGCCGCGCCTATATGGCCGAAGAGCGCGGCGATTGCAACAGGGAAATGATGGTCTTTTTGGAGCTAGCTCTTCGTGCATTGAAGGTTCGTTCCGAACCGGCGGATTCCGTTGGCCCGGCCCGGCGGTCTTGCCCGAGGGCATCGTTGGCCGTAAACGGCATGACCTTCAAGACGAAGTGAGGACCGATGCCGAAGACCGAAGCCGAGCTCTATGCCTTTCTTGCCGATCTCGGCATCTCCGTCTCGACGGTGCGCCACCCGCCATTGTTCACGGTCGCCGATTCGCAGGCGCTGCGCGGCGAGATCCCGGGCGGGCACACCAAGAACCTCTTCCTCAAGGACAAGAAGGACAATTTCTTTCTCGTCACCGTCGGCGAGGAGGCGGTGGTCGACCTCAAGCAGATCCACCATCTAATCGGCGCCGCCGGGCGCGTGTCCTTCGGCAAGCCGGAAATGCTGATGGAGCTGCTCGGCGTCATTCCTGGCGCGGTCACCGTCTTCGGCCTGATCAACGACACGGCCGGCCGGGTGAAGGTCGTCCTCGACCAGGAATTGATGAGCCACGATGTCATCAACGGCCATCCGCTGACCAACGAGGCGACGACGACCATCGCCGCCGCCGATCTCGTCAGATTCGTCGAGGCAACCGGCCACGATGCTGTTATCTTGAAAGTCTCATTATCTTGAAAGTCAGGGCTTGATCGCCACATGGATGGCGAAACCGAAATCCGACAATGACGCGCCGCGCCTTCATGCCGGCGGCGGCGCGACCGAAAGGGCGACGACATGAGTGACGACAATCCGTTCAGCGGCTCATTTGGCGGCAATGCCGGCCAGTACGCCCAATCCGTCCAGTATGGCGGCGGCGACCGCGCCAAGGTGTCGCTCGGCGAGGCGCCGGCGGCCGCCGACCTGATCAAGGACACCACGACCGCGACATTCGCGGCCGACGTCATCCAGGAATCGCGCCGCCAGCCGGTTCTGGTCGACTTCTGGGCGCCCTGGTGCGGCCCCTGCAAGCAGCTGACGCCGCAGCTCGAAAAGGCGGTCCAGGCCGCCGGCGGCAAGGTCAAGCTGGTCAAGATGAACATCGACGACCATCCCTCGGTCGCCGGCCAGCTCGGCATCCAGTCCATTCCGGCGGTCATCGCCTTCAAGGACGGCCAGCCGGTCGACGGCTTCATGGGCGCCATTCCCGAAAGCCAGATCACGCAGTTCATCCAGAAGGTCGGCGGCAAAGGCGGCGGCGCGGCGTCGCAGATCACGGATGCGCTTGCCGCGGCCAGCGAGGCGCGCGAGGCCGGCGATGTCCAGACCGCGGCCGATATCTATGACGCGATCCTCGAGCAGGCGCCCGAAACCATCGAGGCGATTGCCGGGCTTGGCGAGATCCTGTTCGAGGCCGGCGACAGCCAAGGCGCCGAGGCGGTGCTCGGCAAAGCGCCCGAGGACAAGAAAGACGCGCCGGCGATCGCCGCGCTGCGCGCTAAGATGACGCTGGCCGCGGAGGCGGCGGCGCTCGGCAATCCGGCCGAGTTCGAGCGCCGGCTCGCCGCCGATCCCAACGATCATCAGGCGCGTTTCGACCTGGCGATGGTGCAGAACGCGCGCGGCGAGCGGATGCAGGCCGCCGACAATTTGCTGGCAATCGTCAAGGCCGACCGGACATGGAATGACGACGGCGCCAGGGCGCAGCTCTTGAAGTTCTTCGAGGCATGGGGGATGACCGACGAGGCGACGCTTGCGGCGCGGCGCAAGCTTTCGTCGCTGCTGTTCTCGTGAGCGCGTTGCCGCCGGCTCCTTTGTCGGGCAAGGGGGCTTGCGCGCGGCGGCGGCTGCGCCAGATAGGGGGCAGTGGCCTGCCCTGCCGACAAATGGTTGGATAGGCAGGCCGCGCCAGAGGAGATCGCAGGTTTGGGCAGATCGCAGGTTTGACACGCTCGCCGGCGACGCCTCTAGAGCGTTTCACCGGTTCACTGAAACGGCGAACCGCCCTATCTCTTTGTTTTGACGCAATTCCGGACGGAAAACCGTTTCACACTTTTCCTGGAATTGCTCTAAGGCTTGAAGTGCAGGCGGAGGGTTGAAGTGCAGGTCGGAAACGCCCGCTATCGGCTCGCGAAGGATTTGCCGTCGACGATCCCGGTGTTTCCGCTCGCCGGAGCGCTGCTGCTGCCGGGCGGCCGCATGCCGCTCAATATTTTCGAGCCGCGCTATCTGCAGATGATCGACCAGGCGATGGCCGGGACGCGGCTGATCGGCATGATCCAGCCCAGCCTCGACGGCGCGCTGCGCGACGACGGCGAGCCGGAGCTGTGCAGCGTCGGCTGCGCCGGCCGCATCATCTCGCTCGCCGAGACCGGCGACGGCCGCTACCTGATTTCGCTGCAAGGCGTCTGCCGCTTCCGCGTGACACAGGAGCTGGCGGCGAAGACACCGTTCCGGCAGTGCCGGATCGCGCCGTTCCTCACCGATCTCGAGGAGGACCAGGCCGCCGCCGAGGTCGACCGGCCGGCGCTGCTCAAGGCGTTCCGCGCCTATCTGCAGGCCAATGACCTCGAAGCCGACTGGGAAAGCGTCAGCCGCGCCGAGAACGGAATGCTGGTCAATGCGCTGTCGATGATGGCGCCCTATGGGCCGGCCGAGAAGCAGGCGCTGCTCGAAGCGGCGGATTTGAAGACGCGCGCCGAGACGCTGATCGCCATCACCGAAATAACGCTGGCGCGCGAGGATGAGGATTTTGGCTCGAGCCTGCAGTAAGTGCGCTGATATTCAGGTGATGCCGGCCTGCGAACGGCGGCCTCCTGCGCTTCCGGTGCTCACGTACTTGAAGTACGCTCCGCTCCGGTTCTCGGAAGCCACCGTTCTCGACCCGGCCTGACCTGGATCTCAACACACTTAAGCCTATGGAGTTGGGTGCGATGGCGGCGGATGGACGTGACGGGCGCAAGGCCACGGTCGATCCAAGACTGCTGGAACTGCTCGCTTGCCCGCTGACCAAGGGACCGCTGACCTGGGACGAGGAACGCAGCGAGCTGATCTCGCGCGTGGCCAAGCTCGCCTATCCGGTGCGCGACGGCATCCCGATCATGCTGCCCTCGGAAGCGCGCACGATCTCGGCCGATGATATGCTGACGCCACCGCCGCGGCTGAGCGGGCCGTCGTAGGGTTCTGGTGCGGGAAGGACGCTGCATCCCTGCTCCCGGCGCTGACGTGGGGGATTGGCCGGCCCCCCCTGTGACGTCGTCATACTCGGGCTTGACCCGAGTATCCATGCCGTGACCTTTACCGTTGAGTGCTAACAGTGCAAAATTCTGTAACCGTTGCAATGCTTTAGCGTCACGGCATGGATTCTAGGGTCTGCGCGCGTCGCTTCGCTCCTTGCTTCGCCCTAGAATGACGACCGAACGAATGTCGTCGCTAATCTCAGACGTCTCCAACAAAGCTGGGCGGGATGCTCCCGGCGCAGACGTTGGAGATTGCCTGGAACGCCGCTTGTCCCTACTGAAAGCGCCTACTGAAAATTCCGCCCCTTCGGCATGACCTGCTGAGCGGCACCCGACAGGGCCTCGCTGTCCTGGCGGACCGGCAAGCCGCGGTTCGCGGGAGCGGTGTCCCCGGCGGGCTCATGCTCGATGGTGGGTGGCCGCAGAAGCACGCTCAGCCAGGGCGTGAGATCCTCGATCCTGTCGGCGACGATGTGGATGACGTCCGATTCCTGCTGCAGCTTGCCGGTGACGCGGATGAAGCGCGCGCCCATCACGATTGAGCGGAAGCGATCGAAGACGCGCGGCCAGATGATGACGTTGGCGATCGCCTTTTCATCCTCGAGCGTGAGGAAGATCGCGTTGCCCTTGCCGGGGCGCTGGCGCACCAGCACCAGGCCGGCGACGGTGACGCGCCGGCCGTCGCGCACCGACGGCAGGCGGGCATTGGGGGTGATGCCGGCGCGGGTGAGCCGTTCGCGCAGGAAGGCGACGGGGTGCTCCTTCAGCGACAGGCCGAGCGAGCGGTAGTCATGGACGACATGCTCGCCGAGCGGCATTTTCGGCAGCTTCGTTTCGGGCTCCAATTCGCGTAAGCCGAGAGCGGGGCGGTCGAACAGCGGCAGCTTTTCGGCAGCGCTCCTGCCGTCGAGCGCGCGCACCTCCCAGAGCGCTGAGCGGCGGTCGAGGCCGAGCGAGCGGAAGGCGTCGGCCTCGGCCAGCCTCTCGATCTCGCCGACATCGAGGCCTGAACGCAGCCATAGATCCCTGACCGATCGATAGCCCTCGCCGCGCCGGGCGACGGCGGCCTCCATGCGCTCCTGCGACAGGCCCTTGACCTGGCGGAAGCCGAGCCGCACGGCATGCGCCGTCTCGATGATGCCGCGCATCGAGGCATGGCGTTCGAGGATGCGCGAAGGATCGAAGGCGGCTCCCTCCAGCGTGCAATCCCAGACGGAATGGTTGATGTCGACCTCGCGCACCTCCACGCCATGGTCGCGCGCATCGCGGACGAGCTGGGCCGGCTGGTAAAAACCCATCGGCTGCGCGTTCAGGATCGCGGCGCAGAAGACGTCGGGATAAAAGGTCTTGAACCAGCAGGAGGCGTAGACCAGCAGCGCGAAGGAGGCGGCGTGGCTTTCCGGGAAGCCGTATTCGCCAAAGCCTTCGATCTGCTTGAAGCAGCGCTCGGCGAACTCCTTCTCATAGCCATTGCTGACCATGCCGTCGATCATGCGCTGGCGATAGTTGCCGATCGTGCCGGTGCGCTTGAAGGTCGCCATGGCGCGGCGAAGCTCGTCGGCCTCGCCCGGCCGGAAACCACCGGCGACGATGGCGATCTTCATCGCCTGTTCCTGGAACAGCGGCACGCCGAGCGTCTTGCCGAGAATCTTTTTCAGATCGGAGCTGGGGTAATTGACGTCCTCCTTGCCCTGCCGCCTGCGCAGATAGGGATGCACCATGTCGCCCTGGATCGGGCCGGGCCGCACGATCGCCACCTCGATGACGAGGTCGTAGAACTCTTGCGGCCTGAGCCGCGGCAGCATCGACATCTGGGCGCGGGATTCGATCTGGAAGACGCCGAGCGTATCGGCCCGGCAGATCATGTCGTAGACGCAGGCGTGTTCCGGCGGCAGGGAATTCAAGCCATAGGGCCGGCCGTAGTCGTCCCGCGCTTCCGGATAATGATTGGTGAGCAGGGTCAGAGCGCGCTTCAGGCAGGTCAGCATGCCGAGCGCCAGCACGTCCACCTTGAGGATCTTCACCGCGTCGAGATCGTCCTTGTCCCACTCGACCATCTTGCGTTCCTCCATCGCCGTCTTGACGATGGGCACGACCTCGTCGAGCCGGTCGCGGGTTATGACGAAGCCGCCGACATGCTGGGAGAGGTGGCGGGGAAAGCCCATGATCTCGTTGGCGCGCTCCAGCACCTGCCGCGACAGCGGGTCGGTGCGGTCGAGGCCGCCGGCATTGGCCTCCCTTTCGCCGAGCTCGGAGGTCGACCAGCCCCAGATGGTGCTCGACAGGGCGCTGCGGACATCTTCCGAGAGACCCATTGCCTTCGCCACCTCGCGCAGCGCCGAGCGGCCGCGATAGCTGATGACGGCGGCGGCCAGCGCGGTGCGCTTGGCGCTGTATTTGTCGTAGATATAGGCGATGACCTCGTCGCGCCGCTCATGCTCGAAGTCGACGTCGATGTCGGGCGGCTCGTTGCGCTCCTCGGAAATGAAGCGCTCGAACAGCGCGTCGATCCGGTCGGGTCCGACTTCGGTGATGCCGATGCAGAAGCAGATGACCGAATTGGCTGCCGAGCCGCGCCCCTGGCAAAGGATATTCTGGCTGCGGGCGAATTTCACGATATCGTAGACGGTCAGGAAATAGCGCGCATAGTTCAGGCGCTCGATGAGGGCGAGTTCTTCATCGATGCGCTGCGTGACATGGTCAGGAACACCTGCCGGATAGCGCCTTGCCGCGCCTTCCCGCGCCAGGCGCTCGAGCTCGGCCTGCGGCCCGAGGCCGGATTCGGTCGGCTCGTCGGGATAGTTGTATTCGAGATCGCTGAGCGAGAAGGTGAGCTCCCCGGCGAAGCGCAGCGTCTCGACCAGCGCCTCTGGGTGGCGGCGGAACAGGCGCGCCATCTCCAGCGGCGGCTTCAGATGGCGCTCGGCATTCGCCGTCAGCTCCAGCCCGACCTCGGAGATAGGCGTGTTGAGACGGATCGCGGTCAGCACGTCCTGCAGCGGCCGGCGTTCGGCGGCATGGTAGAGCACGTCGTTGGTCGCCATCAGCGGGACGCCGGCGTGTTCGGCCATCGCCGCCGCCTGCTCGATGCGGAAGCGGTCATTGCCGCCATAATCCGGCGCCACGGCCAGCCGGAGCGCCGCGCCGAAGCGATCCTTGAGCCGGCTAATAAGTGCCAGGCTGTCTTCCGCGCCGCCCGACAGATTGGGCAGGATGGCCAGCGACATCAGATCGCCCCACTCGAGCAGGTCGCTCAATTCAAGCAGCGTCGCGCCTTTCTCGTTCTCGTCGCGCAGATTGGCTTGCGTCAGCATGCGGCAAAGATGCCCCCAGCCCTTGCGACTCTGAGGATAGGCGAGGATGTCCGGCGTGCCGTCGCGGAAAACCAGGCGGCAGCCCGGATGATAGGCAAGTTTTTCCACCTTCGCCTGCTGCCAGGCGCGCACGACGCCGGCGACCGTGTTGCGGTCGGCAAGCCCGATCGAGGCAAAGCCGTAGAATTTTGCCGTCACCACCAGCTCCTCGGGCTTCGAGGCGCCGCGCAGGAAGGAAAAGTTCGACTGGATGCCGAACTCGGCATAGGGGATGACGGTCAGCGCGTTCATGCGAACACCCCGTGCATGAACCAGCGCGGCGCGGCCTGCGCGGCGCTGCTGTAGAGACCCTGGCGGTAGAGCCAGTAACGACGCCCCTCGCTGTCCTCGATACGGTAATAGTCGCGGGTCGGCCCCTCCTCCTCGCCGGGCAGTTGCCGCCACCATTCGGCGGCGATGCGTTCCGGCCCTTCGGCGCGGGCGACGCGGTAGAGCGCGCGCCGCCAGCGGAAATTCATCGGCGGACCCTCGGGGATCTCGGTCGCCGGCACCTCGATCGGCTCGGGCGAGCGGAACAGGCGTACCGGCCGCTCCGGCGGGTAGATGGTCATCGGCGGCATGGCGCGGTCGCTCGCCGGCATGCGCCTTTGCGGCGCTTCCGCGAAGGGAACCGTGGTTACGGCGCGCTCCGGCAGATGGCTTTCGACGACGACCGGCTTCAGCACGGCGGCCTCGCCGAGGCGGGCGCGGATGCGGTCGGCGAATAAAGCGATGTCGGCGTCATCGTCGTCCGCTTCGCCGGCAAGATCGCCCTGCAGCATGTCGAAAGCGGCAACCGAAAGCACCGACAGCCGCACGAGATCGAAGCCGAAGCCGGCATCGATGTTTTGTTCCAGCGCGGTCAGCCGTTCGTGGAACAGTTTTCGGATCAGCTGCGGCTCGCGCATCGGGCGCGAGGTGCCGACGGCGATGCGGCTGACGGCGCCGTCGACGCGGAAGAGGAGAAGGGCCAGCGCCCTGGCGCCCTCGCCGCGGCGCTCGAGATCGGCCTTCAAGGCGATCGCCAGCCGGCTCACCAGCCGCTCGATGTCGTCGGTGAGCATGACCGGTTCGGCAAGATGACGCTCGACCGAGAGCGGCGCCACGGGAAGGCGCGGCGACACGGCCTCGTCGAGGCGGCCGAGCGCCTGGTCGAGGCGCAGCAGCAAGGTGGCGCCGAAGCGGCGGGCGAGCGGCGCGCGCGGCGCCGCCATCACCGCGCCCGCCGTGCGCAGGCCGACGCTTTCCAGGCTGGCCCGGGTTTCCGGCGCGATGCGCAGCGCCGAAAGCGGCAAGGGTGCCAGAAGCGCTTCCTCCTCGCCGCCGGCAATTATGCGGTCGCCATGGAAGCGCGCCGCCGCCCAGGCGGCGCCCGGCGTCGAGGCGAGGCCGGCGCGGACATCGAAACCCTGCTGGAAGAAGCGGGTGAGGATCTCGTCCTGCATGGCGCGCTCGCCGCCGAACAGATGCGTGCAGCCGGTGACGTCGAGGAACAGCCCGTCCTCGCCGTCGATCGCCACCAGCGGCGTGTAGCGGTCGCACCAGTCGGCGAGGCCTTCGAGCAGGCGGCGGTCGGCTTCCGCGTCGGCTTCCACCACGTCGATCGAGGGATGCATGGCGCGCGCATCGGCAATGCCCATGCCGCGCTTCAGTTTCAGCGCCTCAGCCCGCTCGTCGAGGGCTGCGATGCGCTGGGCGTTGCTGTCGCGATGGCTGATCACAAGCGGTGGGTGAGGCGGGGGCAGGTGATCCGACGGCCGCGAACGCCAGGACCGCCCCAGACGCTGGCGCAGGATCCGCTCCGCGCAGAGGTACGGGAACCACAGCGACAGAATTCTCTGTTCTTTCTGCAAAAGCGTGCTCATCGGGGTTCCACTCCAGTGTGAATTGTCCGGGCAGGGCCGTGCGGCTCTTGCCGATATCGACGGTGAAGGCGGGGCGGCCGATCGAGCCGGCGAGCGGGCCGGCGACCGTCTCGCGGCTGGCTGAGGGGGCGGCCGAAACGATGAGGCGCACGGGCGCTGCTGTGGGCTCGGCCTCGCCGGCCTGGCGCAGCAAAAGCACCGGGCGGGCGGCGTTTTGGGCGCGGGCGTGCAGCCGCCGCGTCGCGGTAAGGTCGAGAAGCCGCGGGCTGCCGCGGATCTCGAGGATGACGGCGGCGAAGGCCGTCATGCGCGCCGCCTCCTCGGCGATCCATAGCGCGTCCAAGAGCTTCGGCGCTTCGGAGAACAGCAATTGCTCCGGCGCGATGCCGAAGAGGGCGTACAGCCCCCTGGCATAGGGAAAGCCGGCCTCGCGAAAAATCTCCGCCGTGCCGATCCAGAGGACCGGCAGGCCCGGCTTTTCCCTGAGGATCAGGCTGGTGAGCGACAGCGCAAAGCCGGCGACGGCACCGGCATCGCGGGTCTCCAGCCCATGGATCTCGCTGAGCGCCGCCTTGGGCAGGCCGCCGCCGAGCGCGGTATCGAGGCGCTCGATGCCGGTGTGCAGGAAGGCATCCGGCGAGGCCACGGCGAGGCCGCGCCGGACGATCGTGACGTCCGATCGAGCGGCATCGAGGGGTGTGCTGCCGGCCGGCGCCTCAAGGCGCTCGGGCAGCGTTCCCTCGATCTTCGCGATCTGGCGGCGCAGGGCAAAAACAGTTTCCCGCGCCACGGCGCTCATCGCCATGACGTTCACTTCCGGCAGCAATTGTTCCTGTTATGTTCCTATAGATTCCAGAGGGTCCCCGAAGAGTCAAGCGGAGTCTAAAGGAATTTATTCCTTCGCTCTTTACCCTCAGGGAAGCCTGCCAGCCGGCTCATTTGCCTCAATCGGCGCGAAAGCCTATATGCCGGGATCAAAGGAAACCTCATGGCCCGCATCTACAAGACCCGCACCTGGCACGACCAACTCTCGCCGTCGATGGAGGAAATGGAGCTTCTGGCTCTGGAGGCATATGCGCATCTGCCGGAAGAGTTCCGCAAGCTCACCGGCGAGATCGTCATCCAGATCGCCGACTTCCCGACCGACGAGATCATGGACGACCTGTCGCTGGAGACGCCCTTCGACCTGCTCGGCCTGTTCGAGGGACGCGGCATCGCCGAGCGCTGGAACCCGCAGACCGGCGAGGGGCCGAACCGCATCACGCTCTACCGCCGCGCCATCCTCGACTACTGGGCCGAGAACGAGGAGACGCTGGGCGACATCGTCACCCATGTGCTGGTCCACGAGATCGGCCATCATTTCGGCCTGTCGGACGACGACATGGAGCGGATCGAGGAAGCGGCGGAGCAGGCGGCGGCGGGGTGAGCGCACCTCGTCATCCTAGGGCGGAGCGACGCGAAGCGGAGTGTAGACCCTAGGATCCATGCCGTTACCTTGGCACAGTGTTCCAGCGGCGCAGAACTATCATCGCGGCCTTTCGGCTACTCGATCCCAGACGGTTCCGCCACCTTCTGATCCGTGGCGTCTTTCGACAGAGGACACGGCATGGATCCTAGGGTCTGCGCGCGTCGCTCCGCTCCTTGCTCCGCCCTAGGATGACGAAGTTACGGGGATGCGGTCTATTCCCTAAATATGCAGCGCGTGCCCGAGCGCCTTCAGCGCCGCTTCCTGGAAACCTTCGCCCTGCGTCGGATGGGCGTGAATGGTGCCGGCGATGTCCTCCAGCCGCGCGCCCATTTCGAGCGCCAGGCCGAAGGCCGCCGACAGTTCCGACACGCCTTGCCCGACCGCCTGGATACCGAGCACCAGATGATTGTCGGCGCGGGCGACGACGCGCACGAAGCCGTCCTCGCCTTGCTTGGTCATGGCGCGGCCGTTGGCGGCGAAGGGAAACTGCCCGACCTTGATCTCGCCGGCTTGCGCCTTCGCCTCTTCCGGTGACAGGCCGGCCGTGACCAGCTCGGGATCGGTGAAGCAGATTGCCGGGATCGCGCGCTTGTCCCAGCTTCTTTTGTGGCCGGCGACGATCTCGGCCACCATCTCGCCCTGCGCCATGGCGCGATGCGCCAGCATCGGCTCGCCGGTGACGTCGCCGATGGCATAGATGCCGCGCATCGAGGTCCGGCATTGGTCGTCGATGCGGATGAATTTTCCCGCCATGTCCAGATCGATCTGATCCAGCCCCCAGCCATCGGTCAGCGGCTTGCGGCCGACCGTGACCAAGATCTTGTCGGCGGCGACCTTGGCATCCTTGCCGTCGGTCGCTTCGACCAGCAGCGCATCGCCCTTGGTCGACAGCCCCTTGGCCTTTGCCTCCGTCATCACCTCGATGCCAAGCTCGCCCAGACGTTTGAGCACCGGCCTGGTCAATTCCGCATCGTACTGCGCAAGCACGCGCGGCAGCGCTTCGACCACGGTGACATGAGAGCCCATCTTGGCAAAGGCCATGCCGAGCTCCAGCCCGATATAGCCGCCGCCGACCACGGCAAGCGTCTTCGGCACTTCGCTCAGCGCCAGCGCCTCGGTCGACGAGATGACCGGACCGCCGAAAGGCAGGAACGGCAATTCGACCGCGGCCGAGCCGGTGGCGATCACCACCGTCTCGGCGCGGATGACCTGGATCCCGGTCTCGGTCTCGACCTCGACGGTCTTGCCGTCGCGAAACGTCGCCCAGCCATGCACGGTCTTGACCCTGGCCTTCTTGAGCAGGCCGGCAACGCCGCTGTTCAGCCGGCTAACGATACCATCCTTCCAGGCGATCGTTTTCATGAGGTCGAGTGTCGGCGGGGCAACCGAAATGCCAAGCATGCTCTTGCCGCCGGCCATATGCGCGATCTTCTCGAACTCCTCCGCGGCGTGGATAAGCGCCTTGGACGGGATGCAGCCGACATTGAGGCAGGTGCCGCCCGGCTTGGCAACCTCGACGATCACCGTGTCGACGCCGAGCTGGCCGGCACGGATGGCTGAGACATAACCGCCGGGACCGGCGCCGATGACGAGCAGCTTGCAGGAGATCTCTTTCATGACGACTGCTTCCTTTCGGCGAAGGCCGCCGCGCGCTTTTCCCTTCTCCCCTTGTGGGAGAAGGTGGATCGGCGCGATAGCGCCGAGACGGATGAGGGGTGTTCCAGCGGAGTGAGACGCTGGCGTTCCCTGGAGCACCCCTCATCCGTCGCCTTCGGCTCCCCCTTCTCCCACAAGGGGAGAAGGGGGAGCCCATATGCCGGCGCCGCAACGTTCGAGATCGACCCCATCCCCTCAATCCACGAAGATCAGCGCCGGCGTCTCAAGCAACGCCTTGATACGCTGCACGAACACCGCGGCATCCCAGCCGTCGATGACGCGATGGTCGAAGCTGGACGACAGGTTCATCATCTTGCGGGGAATGAACTGCGTGCCGTCCCACACCGGCCGCACCATCATCTTGTTGACGCCGACGATCGCGACTTCCGGATAGTTGATGACCGGCGTCGTCGCCACGCCGCCCATGGCGCCGAGCGAGGTGATGGTGATGGTCGAGCCGGAAAGCTCGTCCCGCGTCGCCGTGCCGGACTTGGCCGCATCGGCCAGCCGGTTGACCTCCGCGGCGCAGTCCCACAGATCTCGCGCCTCGGCGTGCTTGACCACCGGCACCACCAGCCCGGTGGGCGTCTGCGCGGCGATGCCGATATGGATGCCTTCATGCTGGTGGATGATGCCGGCATCGTCGTCGAACAGCGCGTTGAGGTTCGGCTGGTCGGCGATCGCCTTGACCATCGCCCGCATCAGGAACGGCAGCAGCGTCAGTTTTGCGCGATCACCGCGCTTGTCCTTGTTGAGCGTGGCGCGCAGCTCTTCCAGCGCCGTGACGTCGATCTCCTCGACATAGGTGATATGAGGGATGCGCGATTTGGCGAGCGACATTTTCTCGGCGATCTTGCGCCGCAAGCCGACCACCTTGATGTCCTCGACGCCGTCCTTCGGGGCAAGGCCGGTGGCGCGGGCAAGCTGCGGGCCGCGCGCCAGAAAAGCCTCGATGTCCTCATGGCTGATGCGCCCGGCTGGGCCGCTGCCCGGAACCTGGCGAAGATCGATGCCGGCTTCCTTCGCGCGAAGCCGGACGGCAGGCGAGGCCAGCGGCTTGTCGCCTTCGGCGCGCGGCGCGCCGGAAGTCGGCGCTGAACCAGCAGACGCCGTCGCAGCACCCCCACCCTTAGCCCCTCCCCCACGAGGGAGGGGGAGGCTGTGGCCATCGCCGGCTCAACTTTCCCCGGGGAAGCCTTTTTGGATGAGCTCATAGCCGGCTTGGTGTCTGCCTTGGCGGTCGAAGCGCGTTCCCCTTCCCCTTGTGGGGAGGGGCCAGGGGTGGGGGTCGGCGCCGTCTCCGGCGATTTCGCACCCGCCACGACATTGCCTTCGCCGGCCACTTTCAGCCGCACGATCGGCGAGCCGATCGCCACCGTGTCGCCGATCTCGGCGCCGAGCCAAAGGATCTCGCCGTCGACCGGCGACGGGATCTCGACGGTTGCCTTGTCGGTCATGACGGCGGCCAGAACCGTGTCCTCGCGCACGAGGTCGCCGACCTTGACGTGCCACTCGACGAGCTCGGCCTCGGCGACGCCTTCGCCGACATCGGGCAGCTTGATGATATGTTCGCCCAACTAAGCCTCCCCGCTCTAAGCTTCCATGGTCTCGACGAGCGCGCGCCCGACCCGCGCGGGGCCGGGGAAATACTCCCACTCCTGCGCATGCGGATAGGGCGTGTCCCAGCCGGCGACCCGCGCCACCGGTGCCTCCAGATGGTAGAAGCAGTTTTCCTGCACCAGCGCGACCAGTTCGGCGCCAAAGCCGGAGGTCAGCGTCGCCTCATGCACGACCACGCAGCGCCCGGTCTTCTTCACCGAGGCGACGATGGTGTCGAGGTCGAGCGGCAGAAGCGTCCTGAGATCGATGATCTCGGCATCGATGCCGGTTTCTTCGGCGGCGGCCTCGGCGACGTAGACCATGGTGCCGTAGGCCAGAACGGTAACCGCCGAACCGGGCCTCCGGATCGCCGCCTTGCCGAGCGGGATCGTATAGTGCCCGTCGGCGACCTCGCCGAGCCGGTGCTTCGACCATGGCGTCACCGGCCGGTCGTGATGGCCGTCGAAGGGGCCGTTATAGAGCCGCTTCGGCTCGAGGAAGATGACCGGGTCCGGATCCTCGATCGCCGAAATCAGCAGTCCCTTGGCGTCGTGCGGATTGGACGGCACCACCGTCTTCAGGCCCGACACATGCGTGAACAGCGCCTCTGGACTCTGGCTGTGCGTCTGGCCGCCAAAGATGCCGCCGCCGGTCGGCATGCGCACCACGATCGGGCAGGTGAAATCATTGTTGGAGCGGTAGCGCAGCCGCGCCGCCTCCGACACGATCTGGTCATAAGCCGGATAGACATAGTCGGCAAACTGCACCTCCACGCAAGGGCGAAGCCCATAGGCGGCCATGCCGATGGCCGAACCGACGATGCCGGCTTCGCTGATCGGCGCGTCGAAGCAGCGGCTCTTGCCATATTTGGCCTGCAGGCCTTGCGTGCAGCGGAAGACGCCGCCGAAAAAGCCGACATCCTCGCCATAGACGATGACGCGCTCGTCGCGCGCCATCGAGACATCCATGGCGTCGCGGATCGCCTCGATCATGGTTTTTCTTGGCATGGTCAGACCCCCGCCTGCTGGCGCTGGCGCCTGAGATGCGGCGGCATCTCGGCATAGACGCCCTCGAACATGTCGCGCGTCGACGGCTTGCCGCCGGCATGCAGCGTGCCGTGGCTTTCGGCCTCCTTCTGCGCCGCGATCACGGTCTCAAGGATCTCGGCCTCCGCCTGAGTGTGGCGATCCTCCGACCAGACGCCTCTGTGGATGAGGTGGTTCTTCAGCCGGATGATCGGGTCGCCGAGCGGCCAGGCGTCGGATTCGGCCTTCGGCCGGTAGGCGGACGGATCGTCCGAGCTCGAATGAGCGCCGACGCGATAGGTGACATATTCGACCAGCGTCGGCCCGAGATTCTTCCGCGCCCGCTCCGCCGCCCATTTGGCCACGGCATGGACGGCAAGATAATCGTTGCCGTCGACGCGCAGCGAAGGAATCCCGAAGCCGAGGCCGCGCGCCGCGAAGGTGCCGGAGCCGCCGCGCGCTATGCCCTGGAAAGTGGATATCGCCCACTGGTTATTGACGACATTGAGCACGACCGGCGCCTTGTAGGTCGAGGCGAAGACCAGGGCCGCATGGAAATCGGATTCCGCCGTCGAGCCGTCGCCGATCCAGGCCGCGGCGATGCGGGAATCGTTGGAGATCGCCGAGGCCATCGCCCAGCCGACCGCCTGAATATACTGCGTCGCCAGATTGCCTGAGATCGAGAAGAAGCCGTGCTCCTTCGAGGAATACATGATCGGCAGCTGCCTGCCCTTCAGCGGGTCGGCCTCGTTGGAGTAGATCTGGTTCATCATCGTGACCATCGGATAGCCGTCGGCAATCAGCAGGCCGGCTTGTCGATAGGTCGGGAAATTCATGTCGCCCGGCTTGAGCGCCTTGCGGAAGGCGCAGCTCACCGCTTCTTCGCCGAGATGCTGCATGTAGAAGGAGGTCTTGCCCTGGCGCTGCGCCATCTGCATGCGGGCATCGAAGGTTCTGAGCCGCATCATGTTGCGCAAGCCTTCGAGCAACTCCTCGTCGGTGAGCAGCCCGGCCCACGGCCCGACCGCTTCGCCGGCGCGGTTGAGCACGCGGATGATGGAGAAGGCCATGTCGCGGATGGCGCGCGGATCGACATCGATCTCCGGGCGCGGCACCGAGCCGGCCTTGGGGATGGTCACATTCGAGAAGTCGGGCGTGCCGCCGGGCCGAACCTCGGGCTCCGGCACATGAAAGCGCAACATTCCAGCATCGGCCATGAGCTCACGTCCTCCAATGTTGCCGGTGCGATATTTGCACATCCGCGCCGCGATTTCATCGGGCGAGATGGCGGCCGTCCTCTCGGCCACCGGCCTTTGAAGACCGACGCGGCGCGCGGCGACAAGATGCAGATATGGCGGCGAAATTTCTTGTCGATGTTTTCAGGCGGCGCGCAATTTGGCGAATGGCTGGAACCGTTTAGGCGCAAGAGGCGGCAAAGCGGCGGTTGGTTCGGTCGGCGGCCAAGTTTGGCAGCGCTGGCAGATTTCGCCAATCTTCAGCGTCGCAAGAAAGGCGCCAAGGCGGTGGCCAGCCCCTTCTCCCCTTGTGGGAGAAGGTGGATCGGCGCGCAGCGCCGAGACGGATGAGGGGTGTTCCAGCGGAGTGAGACGCTGGCGTTCCCTGGAACACCCCTCATCCGTCGCCTTCGGCGACACCTTCTCTCACAAGGGGAGAAGGAAGAACCAGAGCCGCTTCTCCGTTCACTCCGCTCGCGCCTCATGCTAACTCACCCCGCATGGCACAGAAGAAAGGATACGAGGTCGATTCGTGGCTCGCGAAGCCGGACCCCGCTATTGGGATCGTCCTGCTTTACGGTCCCGACCGCGGCCTGGTCGCCGAGCGGGCGAAGACTTTCGCCACGAAGACCGGCCTGCCGCTAGACGACCCGTTCTCGGTGGTCAAGCTCGACGGCGCGGAGGTCGACCGCGACGAAGGCCGGCTGCTCGACGAGGCGCGCACAGTGCCGATGTTTTCCGACCGGCGGCTGCTTTGGGTGCGCAACGCCAGCGGCCAGAAGGCGCTGGCCGACGACATAAAGGCGCTGACCGCCGAGCCGGCGCGCGACGCGATCATTCTCATCGAGGCCGGCGATCTGAAGAAGGGCACGGGCTTGAGAGCCATCGTCGAGGCCGCAGGCAACGCCATTGCCCTGCCTTGCTATGCCGACGAGGCCCGCGACCTCGATACGGTGATCGACGACGAGCTGCGCAAGGCTGGCATGTCGATGACGCTCGACGCCCGCCAGGCGCTGCGCCGCAATCTCGGCGGCGATCGCCTGGCCTCGCGCGGCGAGATAGACAAGCTGGTGCTTTATGCCCACGGCAAAAAGGAAATCGACCTCGACGACGTGAATGCCTTGTCGGGCGATGTTTCCGGCGCCTCCTTCGACGACGCGGTCGACGCCATGCTCGACGGCAAGGTCGGCGATTTCGACGTTGCGTTTACCCGGCATTGCCAGTCGGGCGGCCATCCGTTCCTGGTGCTGTCCTCGGCGATGCGGCAATTGCAGGCGATGCAAGTCATGCGCGGCCAGATGGAATCGGGCGGCCGCAACGCCGCCTCGGTCGTCGCAGGCGCCCGCCCGCCGGTCTTCTTCTCGCGCCGCAAGCTGGTGGAAAAGACGCTCGAGCGCTGGAACGTCGAGGCGCTCGGCCGCGCGCTGAACCGGCTGCAGACGGCGGTGCTGCAGACGCGCAAGCGGCCGGATTTGTCGGAGGCGCTGGCAAGGCAGGCGCTGCTCGGCATCGCGGTGGAGAGCGCGAGGCTGGGGCAGCGGTAAACGCCGGCGATTGGCGAAAGCGGCAGAGCTGCCGATCTCCCCCTTGTGGTGGAGATGTCCTGTCTACCCTCCATAGCCGCAGCGCAGGTGCTGCGAAGGACGGGCAGGACAGAGGAGGGCGCTGCCCCGCCAGCTTGTCCTTCCTCATTCTAGGGCGAAGCGACGCGAAGCGGCGCGCAGACCCTAGAATCCATGCCGTGACATTGGCCGCAGAATGCAACGGTTCAGAATGGCGGCTGGCGACAGTGCCAGCTAAGATCGCAGCATGACAGGCTACGTCTACATGACCGCAAGCCAGAAAGGCGGCACGATCTATATCGGTGTCACCAGCGACCTTGCCCGTCGCATGCCCGAGCACAAGACCGGCCAAGGCTCCAGCTTCACCAGCCGCTACGGCGTGCAGCGTTTGGTCTGGTACGAGGAATACTTCGACATCACCGACGCCATCCAGCGAGAGACGTCATTGAAACGCTGGCCACGCCAATGGAAGATTGAATTGATCGAGAAGACCAATCCGGAATGGTTCGAGCTGTTTCGCGGAATTGGCTGGTGATCGTTCTGCGCCGCTGCGGTGCTCGGGCGTCACGGCATGGATTCTAGGGTCTGCGCGCGTCGCTTCGCTCCTTGCTCCGCCCTAGAATGACGAAGGAAGCCGGCGCTATAGCGCCCCGCCTCTGCCCTGCCGGGGCATTCCCGCAAGGACGGAGTGGCAGCGCCGCCGCTTTCGCCAATCGCCAACGAAAAGGGCCGGTGTCGCGGCCAGCCCTGTCTCAGCTATCACCAATATATCAGGCGTATCCACCCTTGAGCCAAAACTTCATTAGCCGGCAAAATATCGTTGCACTTCAACACCCTACCGCTCATCCTTCAATCGCCGGCAGAGCTCGTCGAGCTGGTCCAGCGAGCGATAATTGACCTTGAGCGTGCCACCTTTGCCCTTGTGCTCGATGCTCACGATCATGCCGATCGTATCGGTCATCAGCTTTTCCAGCGCCAGCGTGTCGGGATCTTTCTCCGGCGCACTGGCCGCGGATTTCGCCTTGGCCGGCGTCGGTCCGGCGGGCATCTGCACCAGCGCCTCGGCCTGGCGCACAGAAAGCCCTTCCTTGACGATGCGCTTGGCGAGGCCGGCCGGATCCTCGGCGGTGACCAGCGTGCGGGCATGACCGGCCGACAGATCGCCGTCGACCAGCATGTCATGGATGACATTGGGCAGCTTCAAGAGCCGCAGCGTGTTGGCGACATGGCTGCGGCTCTTGCCGATCACCTGGCCGAGATCGGCCTGGGTATAGCCATGCTCGTCGATCAGCTGCTGGTAACCTTGCGCCTCCTCGACCGGGTTGAGGTCGGCGCGCTGCACGTTCTCGATGATTGCCAGCTCCAGCGCCGTGCGGTCGTTGACGTCGCGCACGATGAGCGGGATTTCCGTCAGGCCGGCGCGCTGCGCCGCCCGCCAGCGCCGCTCGCCGGCGATGATCTCGTAGCGGCCGGGCTGCGACGGCGACGGCCGCGCCACCACCGGCTGCACCACGCCATGTTCGCGAATCGACTGGGCGAGGTCGATGAGCTCGGCGTCGCCGAAATGCCGGCGCGGATTCTTCGGGTTCGGGCTGACGAACTCGATTGGCACTTTGCCGTCCGCCGCGACCGCGCTCGGCTTTTCCGGCGCCGCGGGACGGTCGATCTCGCCGATCAGCGCAGCCAGGCCGCGGCCCAGTCTTTTTCTTGATTGGTCTTCGCTCATTATTCTGTCCAGATCGTTTCGGAATCGAATCGGCTATTCGTTAAAGGGATTTGGCCTGTCAGCCCGGCTCAGGCCGCGCGCAGCTTGCGCTCGCGGCGGATCACTTCGGAGGCGAGCTGCAGATAGGCCTGGCTGCCCGAGCATTTGAGATCGTAGAGGATCGCCGGCTTGCCGTAGGAGGGCGCTTCGGAGACGCGAACATTGCGCGGAATGATCGTCTCATAGACCTTGTCGCCCATATGGGTGCGCACGTCCTGAACCACCTGGTTGGCGAGGTTGTTGCGGCCGTCATACATGGTGAGCACGATGCCCTGGATGGTGAGATCCGGATTGATCGTGCGCCGCACCTGCTCGACCGTCTCCAGCAACTGGCTGAGGCCTTCCAGCGCGAAGAACTCGCACTGCAGCGGCACAAGAACCGAATCAGCCGCCGCCATTGAATTCAAAGTCAAAAGGTTGAGCGACGGCGGACAGTCGATCAGCACATAGCCGAAAGGCGCCGCTCGCTCGGCGGCGTCGCGCAGCGCGTTGCGCAGGCGCAGCGCCCGGTCGGGGGCCGAGGCGATCTCCATCTCGATGCCGAGCAGGTCGAGCGTCGAAGGCACGATGGACAAGCCCGGCACCGCGGTCGGCACCGCGGCCGCTTCCAGCTCCAACTCGCCGGTCAGCACGTCGTAGGACGAGACGGTGCGGTCCTTGCGGTCGATGCCGAGGCCGGTGCTGGCGTTACCCTGCGGGTCGAGGTCGACGATCAGCACGCGCTCGCCGATCGCGGCCAGCGCCGTCGCCAGGTTGATGGCCGTGGTCGTCTTGCCGACGCCGCCCTTCTGGTTGGCGACGGTGATGATACGCGGTCCAGTTTTCATGGGTTTATGCCAGTAATTCATTGCGGTTTCGCCGGGCGCAGATCGGTGATTTCCAGGATGACGCCGTGAGGGTCGGTCATGCTTGGATGTTCTACCAGATCGAAGGCCCAGCGGTGAGCGCTTTCTTCCACTTCGGCCCGGTAATCCCGGCCTTTGTGGAAAAGCGCGCGCGCCCCTTTCGTCAGCCAAGGTGCCGCGAGATCCAGCAGGTCGGGAAGCGCAGCCAGGGCTCGAGCGGTGACAATTTCAGGTGCGGAAACAAGGGGATAGCTATCGTCGATACGTTTGGCCAGGACCCGCGCCGGCAGGCCGAACTGACCGATGACTGATTGCAGGAACGCCGCCTTCTTGCGGTTGCTCTCGACCAGAGAGATCGAAGCGCCTGGGCGCTCGGCTAGCAGGAAACCCAGCACCAATCCGGGAAAGCCGCCACCCGAGCCGAGGTCCACCCAACGCTTGGCTGCAGGTGCGATTCGCGCAAGCTGGGCGCTGTCCAGGATGTGACGGCGCCAGACGTCGTCCAGTGTCGACGGCGCCGCCAGGTTGATGCTGCGGTTCCATTTCAGGAAAAGCTGTTCGAAGGCTTGCAGCCGCTCGAATGTTTCACGTGAAACCGGACCCGCCGCTTTCTGCAGGTCTTCCCAGCCGCTCACGCCACGTCCCTTCGCGCGGCGAGTTCGGCATTGCGGACATGCGCGACAATGACTGCGAGCGCGGCCGGCGTCATGCCTTCCATGCGCTGCGCATCGGCGATCGAGCGCGGCTGGCGCGACTTCATCTTCTGCTTCAACTCGTTGGAGAGGCCCGGCACATCGGAGAAGTCGATGCTCTCCGGAATAAGCCGCGACTCCTCATGCCTGATCTGCGAGACATCCGCTTGCTGGCGTTCCAAGTAGACGGAATATTTTGCTTCGGTCTCGAGCCGCTCTCTGGTCTTAGCGTCAAGCCCGGCAAAGCGGGCTTCGATACGTGCCAGCCAGGCCATGTCCACGCCCGGATGGGCGAGCAGCTCATAGGCCGAGCGCCGCACGCCGTCCTTGTTGATCTCCAGGCCATGTCGTCCCGCTTCGTTCGGCGTGAAGGTGATCGACTTAGCCAACGCCCGGGCGTGGTCGAGCTTTCCGGCAATCTCGCCAAAGCGCTGCTGGCGCTCCGACGACGCAATCCCGAGCTTCGCCGCCAGCGGCGTCAGCCGCTCGTCGGCGTTGTCGGCGCGCAGCGAAAGCCGGAACTCGGCCCGTGACGTGAACATGCGGTAGGGCTCGGCGATGCCGCGGCTGGTCAGGTCGTCGACCATCACGCCGATATAGGCATCGGTGCGGCTGAGCACGACCGGCTCGCTTGCCGAGGCTTTGCGCGCGGCATTGATGCCGGCAAGCAAGCCTTGCGCGCCGGCCTCTTCATAGCCGGTGGTGCCGTTGATCTGCCCGGCCAGAAACAGACCGCTGACGCGCTTCGTCTCCAGCGTTGTCTTGAGCTCGCGGGGATCGACATGGTCATACTCGATGGCATAGCCGGGTTGCAGCATCGTCGCCTTCTCCAGCCCGGGGATCGTCTTCAGAATATCGAGCTGCACGTCTTCCGGCAGCGAGGTCGAGATGCCGTTCGGATAGACGGTGTCGTCGTCGAGGCCTTCCGGCTCGAGAAAAATCTGGTGGCCTTCGCGGTCGCCGAACTTGACGATCTTGTCTTCGATCGACGGGCAGTAGCGCGGCCCGACACCTTCGATCGAACCGGAATACATCGCCGACCGGTTCAAATTGAGGCGAATCAACTCATGAGTCGCCGTCATGGTGCGGGTGATGCCGCAATGGATCTGCGGATTAACGATCCGGTCTGTCATCAGCGAGAACGGCACCGGATCCTCGTCCGCCGCCTGGCTGTCCAGCGAAGCCCAGTCGATGGTGCGGCCGTCGAGGCGAGGGGGCGTCCCGGTCTTCAGCCGCCCCAGCTTGAAGCCGGCACGAGCCATCGTCGCCGACAGCCCGTGGCTTGCCTGCTCGTTCATGCGGCCGGCGACGATCTTTTTTTCGCCGATATGGATCAGGCCGCGCAGGAAGGTGCCAGTCGTCAGCACCACGGCCCCGCAGGCGAGCCGCCGGTCGCCTGACACCAGCACAGCCGCAACCCGACCGTCTTCAATCTCGAGGTCCAGAACCTCGCCCTCGACCACGTCCAGATTGGCCTGCGAGCGGATCGCGGCCTGCATGGCAAGGCGGTAGAGCTTGCGGTCGGCCTGCGTGCGCGGGCCGCGCACGGCCGGGCCCTTGCGGCGGTTGAGCAGGCGGAACTGGATGCCGGCGGCGTCGGCGATGCGGCCCATCAGCCCGTCCATGGCGTCGATCTCGCGCACCAGGTGTCCCTTGCCCAGACCGCCTATGGCTGGGTTGCAGGACATGACGCCGATCGTGTCGAAGCGCAGCGTCACCAGCGCGGTCCTGGCGCCGGCGCGCGCGGCGGCGCTTGCCGCCTCGCATCCCGCATGGCCGCCGCCCACCACCACCACATCATAGTGATTGGTCATTATCCAAGAATCCGGTTTCAGAGGTCGGTTGACACATGTCCCCGACGGCGGTCGGTGTCAAGGCGACAGTGCGGGAGTGACGGCCGTGGCCAGGGTGCCACTCGTCTCAGGCGTCGGCGCTGCCCTTCATCCGCCTGCCGGCACCTTCTCCCCGTATAGGGACGGGAGAAGGGGCTGGCCGCGACGTCGACTCTCAACTTGCAACGTCGGCGATTGGCGAAACCGTCCATGAGAGCGCTCCTCTCCCCGTCCCTATACGGGGAGAGGATGCCGGCAGGCAGGTGAGGGGCGGCGCCGGCCTCTGGCAATCAGACGCGTCGGATGACTCGTTTCACGTGAAACATGCACCCGCCACATCCTGCCGCTGTTTCACGTGAATCATCCACGCCCCGCAAAGGCACCGTGTTTCACGTGAATCATTTACCGATGCAGAACTGCGAAAAGATGACATCGAGCATGTCCTCGACATCGACCGCGCCGACGATCCGACCAAGTCGATCCGTGGCCAATCGCAATTCCTCCGCACGCAGCTCCTGCCCCTGTTCCGCCAAGGCGGCCGCGAGAAAATCCTTCGCTTCCTTCAGCAGCTCGACATGGCGCAGCCTGGACGGCAGGACGTCGCTTGCATCTCCGATCGCCATGGCGGCACGGCGGCCGATCTCATCCAGCAGACCGGAAAGCCCGATGCCGTCCTTGGACGAGATGATCCAATCATAGCCACCATTGCTTACGCCCTTGAGATCGGCCTTCGTGCCGATCTTCAGCAGTGGCACGCCTGTCGGAACCACGCCCACGGGCTGCGGATCGACTATGTCCTCCAACAGCAGGACAAGGTCCGCCCCGCCGGCCTTGGCGCGCGCCCTCTCGATGCCGATCGTCTCCACTCTTCCGGCCGTCTCGCGCAGGCCGGCCGTGTCGACGATACGCACCCGCATCCCATTAAGATCCAGCACCACTTCGAGCAGATCGCGGGTGGTGCCCGGTTCATCTGTGACGATCGCCGCCTCGCGTTTGGCCAGCGCGTTGAACAGGCTGGACTTTCCGGCATTCGGCGCGCCGAGAATGACGACCTCAAAACCGTCGCGGATGATCTCAGCAGCCTTGAACCCCTGGATGTGGCGCTCAATCTCATCGATCATTGCCGCCACGTCGGACCAGACTGCCTCCGAAACGGACCCCGGCACATCCTCTTCGTCGGCAAAATCGATCTCCGCTTCGATCATCGCCCGCGCATGGATCAATCGGCGGCGCCAACTCGAATAAAGCTCGCTCTGCGCCCCCTCGGCATTGCGCATGGCAAAACGCCGTTGCGCCTCGGTCTCGGCATTGACGAGATCGGCCAGTGCTTCTGTCTCGGTGAGGTCGAGCTTGCCGTTGAGGAAGGCGCGCCGCGTGAATTCGCCGGGCTCGGCATGCCTGACGCCTTCGAAGCCGGTGATCGTCTCCAGCATTTTCGCGGCCACCGCCCGGCTGCCGTGGACATGGAACTCCGCAACATCCTCGCCGGTAAAGCTGCCCGGCCCGGGGAAGAAAACGACAAGCCCGTGGTCGATGATCGAGCCGTCGGGCGCTCTGAGGCTGCGCAACGTGGTGAATCGATCCTTAACGGCCCCAACCATGGTTTCGACTACGAATCGAGTCTTCGGGCCGGAAATGCGGATCACGGCAATGCCGGCAGGCAGGCGGCCGCTCGAAAGCGCTACGATTGAATCTTTGGAAACCATTTGCCGGACCTGCTGAAGCGCCCTAGCCTTTGACCTATCAAACCCACAATGCCGAGCCGCTCATCGTGACCTTGCCCGCGCGAAACCTGCTTGCCGAAGAGGCCAGCCCCTATTTGCAACAGCACAGCGACAATCCCGTGCATTGGCGGGCCTGGGCGCCGGCGGCCCTTGCCGAAGCGAAGGAGCTGAAACGGCCGATCCTTCTGTCCATCGGCTACGCCGCGTGCCACTGGTGCCATGTCATGGCGCATGAGAGCTTCGAGAACGACACCGTCGCCGCCGTCATGAACCGGCTCTTCGTCAATATCAAGGTCGATCGTGAGGAGCGCCCGGACATCGATCAGATCTATATGGCCGCGCTCCATGCGATGGGCGAGCAGGGCGGCTGGCCACTGACCATGTTCCTCACCCCCGACGGCAAGCCTTTCTGGGGCGGCACCTATTTTCCGCGCGAGGCACGCTATGGCCGGCCTGGCTTCATCCAGGTGCTGGAAGCGGTCGACAAGGCCTGGCGGGAAAAACAGCAAAGCCTCGCCGAGAGCGCCGATGGCCTGACAACCCATGTCGAGCAGCGGCTTGCTGGCGCAAAAGGCAAGGCCGTGCTCGACCGCGACGCGCTTGCCGATCTCAGCAACCGCATCGACGGCATGATCGACCGCAATCTCGGCGGTTTGCGCGGGGCGCCGAAATTCCCGAACGCGCCGTTCATGCACAGCCTGTGGCTGTCCTGGCTGCGTGACGGCCAAGCCGCGCATCGCAATGCGGTGCTCATCAGCCTGGAAAAAATGCTTGCCGGCGGCATCTACGATCATCTTGGCGGAGGCCTCAGCCGCTATTCGACCGATGCCGAATGGCTGGTGCCGCATTTCGAAAAAATGCTCTACGACAACGCCCAGCTGATTCGCATGTGCAACTGGGCCTACGCGGCAACGGGCAACGATTTGTTCCGGATACGAATCGAGGAAACCGTCGCCTGGCTGCTGCGCGAGATGCGGGTCGAAGGCGGCGCCTTCGCCGCCAGCCTCGATGCCGACAGCGAGGGTGAGGAGGGGCTCTTTTACACCTGGAGCAGGCAAGAGGTCGAAACCGAGCTCGGCAGCGATGCCGCCGTGTTCTTCCGGTATTTCGAGTTGGCCGCCCCGCATGGCTGGGAGGGCAAGCCGATCATTCGCCAGAGCGAAGCTCAGCAAAGACAAGGCATCGCCGAATACGGCCAACTCGCGCCGCTCAAGGCGAAACTTCTGTCGGCCCGCGACAAGCGCGTCAGGCCCGGCCGTGACGGCAAGGCCCTCACCGACTGGAACGGGTTGATGATCGCCGCCCTTGCGGAAGCCGGCCGCGCCTTCGCAAGGCCCGAATGGGTCGGAGCCGCGGCAAAGGCTTTCGCCCATATCGTCACCGCCGGCGAAGTAGGACGCCTGCCGCATTCGATGCTCGGCGCGAAAAAGCTTTTTCCCGCCTTGTCGAGCGATTACGCGGCTATGACCAATGCGGCGATCGCGCTGTTCGAGGCGACCGGCGATCCGGCTTATTCGGACCACGCCCAACAGTTCGTCGGTGAGCTCGACCGCTGGCATCAGGACGGCGAGAAGACCGGCTACTATCTGACGGCATCGGACAGCGGCGATGTCCCGATCCGCATCCGCGGCGATGTCGACGAGGCGATCCCCTCGGCCACAAGCCAGATCGTCGAGGCACTGGTGCGGCTCTCTTCGCTCGCCGGCGATCCCAAGCTCTGGGAAAAGGCCTGGGCGACAGCCGAGCACGCCATGGGCCGCGCCGCGCAACAGGCTTATGGCCAGGCCGGCATCGTCAACGCCTGCGCGCTGGCGCTTGAGCCGCTGAAGCTCGTCATTATAGACAAGCTAGACTCCTCAAGCCTCGTTCCGGTGGTGAATCGAAATCCCGACCCGCGTCGGGTCGACATTGTCGTGCCGATCGGTACGCAAGCGAATCGGCCGCTCCTGCCGGGCGGCGTGCTGCCGCCGACCGACAAACCGGGCGCCTGGCTCTGCAGCGGGCAGGTGTGCCTGCCGGTGGTCACGGAGCCGGATGAGTTGGAGAAGCTGCTGCGGCGAAGGTAGGCTGAGCGGCATATGAGGCCTAACCCAATTTCTCGGATTGCCTTGATGTCTAACGTCGGCGCCGCCCCTCATCTGGCTGCCGCCATCTTCTCCCCGTAGAACGGGGAGAAGGGCGCCGTCGCCACCGATTTCGCCAATTGCCAACGTTGCACGAGGGAGCGCTGCGGCCGCAGCTGCCTCTTTCTCCCCGTTTACGGGGAGAAATGCCCGGCAGGGCAATGAGGGGCAGCGCGAACTCCCGCGATTTGCCACCAGCAATCGAGCTTTTCCGCTTCGCGAGCCGACCCTCCCCACAAGGGGGAGGGTAGCCCGATCACGTATTCATCGAATCGAAGAAGTCGCCGTTGGTCTTGGTCTGCTTGAGCTTGTCGATGAGGAACTCGATCGCGTCGGTCGTTCCCATCGGCGCGAGAATCCGGCGCAGCACGAAGATCTTCTGCAGGTCCGACCGCGGCACCAAAAGGTCTTCCTTGCGGGTGCCGGATTTCAGGATGTCGATCGCCGGATAGATGCGCTTGTCCGCCACCTTGCGGTCGAGCTGGATTTCGCAGTTGCCGGTACCCTTGAACTCTTCGAAGATGACTTCGTCCATGCGGCTGCCGGTATCGATCAGCGCGGTGGCGATGATGGTGAGAGAGCCGCCTTCCTCGATGTTGCGGGCGGCACCGAAGAAGCGCTTCGGCCGCTGCAGCGCGTTGGCGTCGACACCACCGGTCAGCACCTTGCCGGATGACGGCACCACGGTGTTGTAGGCGCGGCCGAGGCGGGTGATCGAATCGAGCAGGATCACGACATCGCGGCCATGCTCGACCAGGCGCTTGGCCTTCTCGATCACCATTTCCGCGACCTGCACGTGGCGGGCCGCCGGCTCGTCGAAGGTCGAGGAGATCACCTCGCCCTTCACCGAGCGCTGCATGTCGGTCACTTCCTCCGGACGTTCGTCGATCAGAAGCACGATCAGATAGCATTCCGGATGATTGGCGGTGATCGAGTGCGCGATGTTCTGCAAAAGCACCGTCTTACCGGTGCGCGGCTGTGCGTTGATCAGCGCGCGCTGGCCCTTGCCGATCGGCGCCACCAGGTCGATCACACGAGGCGATATGTCCTTGGTGGGCGGATTGTCGACCTCCATCTTCAGCCGCGAGGTGGGATAGAGCGGCGTCAGATTGTCGAAATGGATCTTGTGCCGGATCTTTTCCGGATCGTCGAAATTGATGGTGTTGACCTTGAGCAGCGCGAAGTAGCGCTCGCCCTCTTTCGGGCTGCGGATCGGCCCTTCGACCGTATCGCCGGTCTTCAGCGAAAAGCGCCTGATCTGCGACGGCGAAATATAGATGTCGTCTGGACCTGGCAGGTAGTTGGCATTGGCCGAGCGCAGGAAGCCGAAACCGTCCTGCAGCACCTCTACAACGCCGTCGCCGATGATCTCGACGTCCTGGGCCGCGAGCTTCTTCAGGATCGCGAACATCAGCTCCTGCTTGCGCATGACGCTGGCGTTTTCCACCTCGAGCGATTCGGCATAGGCGATCAGCTCTGGCGGCTTCTTATTCTTGAACTCGGTGAGTTTCATTTCTTGCATTAGATAGACTCTGGGTAGGCTTTGGGGAGAAAAATCGGCTGAATGCGACAAATGCCGGGCGCGGCCGAAAGCGAGAAAAGGGGCGGCGCATGACGGGAAGGAAGACCCGTCTTTTATCGTCGGTCGCCTAAAAGAGCAAGCCGCCTTTTGCGGGGTCGTTTGAGCCTCAGAAGGGCTTCACGATGACCAGGATGACGATGACGATCATCAGCAATGTGGGGATCTCATTGACGATCCGCCAGTGCCTGGCTGGTTTTTCGTTCCTGTCCTCGGCAAATTTCCGCACCGCGCCGGCGAGATAGCCATGCAGCCCTGAAAGCAACAGCACCGCGAGGATCTTGGCGTGCAGCCAGCCGCCCTGGAATCCGAAACCTTTCCAGGCCAGCCACAGCCCGAAAACCCAGGTCACGATCATCGCCGGATTGATGATGGCTCTCAGCAGCCGGCGCTCCATCACCTTGAAGGTCTCGGATTGCACCGAGCCCTTCTCGGCTTCGACGTGATAGACGAAGAGCCGCGGCAGATAGAGCATGCCGGCCATCCAGGAGATGACAGCAATCACATGGATGGCTTTCGCCCAGGGATAGAAACTGTCGGGTGCCGCGAAATAGAGGAGCGCCGTCAGAACGACGAGAACGACGATGCCGATTGTCATGCGCTTCATCGCCTGGCCGGCGCTGTTCTCGTTGCTCGCGTCGATCATCGGCGGCTCCTCACCATTTTCACCATGGCCTCGACATGCGCCACCGGCGTTTCCGGCGTGATGCCGTGGCCGAGATTGAAGATCAGCGGCCCGTCGCTTAAGCGTCGAAGGATAGCGTCAACGCCATCGGCCAGCGCCTTGCCGCCGGCGACCAGCCGCAGTGGATCGAGATTGCCCTGCACCGCGCCTTCGCCTTGCAGCTCTCGCGCCATCGACAAGGGCACCGTCCAGTCGAGGCCGAGGCCGGTGATCCCCGTCTTCTTCCTGTAGTCGCGATAGCGCTCGCCGGCGCCTTTCGGAAATCCGATCACCGGCACGTCGGGATGAACCGCCTTCACCTGCCGGACGATATCGGCCACCGGCTCGACGCAGAACGCTTCAAAAGAAGGCTCGTCCAGAACGCCCGACCAGGAATCGAAAATCTGCACCACATCGGCCCCGGCCTCGATCTGGCGGATGAGATAGGCGGCCGAATGGTCGGCCAGTATCTTCAAAAGCCGCGCGAAGGCCTCCGGCTCGCGATAGGCGAAAAGCCGCGCCGGTCCCTGGTCCGGCGTGCCGTGGCCGGCAATCATGTAGGTCGCCACCGTCCAGGGCGCGCCGCAGAAGCCGATCAGCGTCGTTTCATCCGGCAGTTTCGCGCGCAACCGGCGAACGGTCTCATAGACCGGTTCGAGATTCACGTGAAACGTTTCGCCGTTCAGGGCCGCAATCTCCCTCGCCGCGATCGGCTTCAGGATCGGTCCGTGTCCCTCCTCGAAGCGAACCTCCCGCCCCAGCGCGTTGGGCACGACGAGGATGTCGGAGAACAGGATCGAGGCGTCGAAGCCGAAGCGTTCGATCGGCTGCAGCGTTACTTCGACGGCAAGGTCGGGATCGTAGCAGAGATCGAGGAAGGATCCGGCCCGCTTCCGGGTCTCGCGGTACTCCGGAAGATAGCGGCCTGCCTGACGCATCATCCAGAGCGGCGGCGGTGAAACCGTCTCGCCCTTGAGGACGTCCAGCATGATCCGTTTCCCAGCCATCCAGCGCTGACCTCTCTCTACAGCGCCGCGCGTCCTAAGACGCGCAAAGGACGCTGTAGCACTTATCATCTGGCGCATGATCCTTTCCGAACCTCTGGTTCGGGGTCATGCGCTATCTCTTAAATCAAATATCTATTTCAAAAGAGTCTTCTGATTCTAAGAGTCTGTTGGTTGTGGTGGTTGCGACCTGTCCAGCCTGCGGCTCGAAAAGGCCAGTCAGCATATTGTCGCGCAAGCTCTTTCGCAAATTGGAGGGATCTGGGGACGAACCGGATTCAGGCTTTCGAGTCAAAAGCTTGGCTTCCTGGCCCCAGGCTTCGCGCTGTGGACGATATCGGCCAAGAAAAGTTGATCCCCGGTTTTGTCCCCAGCGCCCCGGCAAAGCCTGCAGCGGGGCGAATTGTGGACAAGGTGCCATCTGATACAGTCGCTTTCACCGGATCGGCTTTTTCATCCAGCCTTGTCCACAACAGCCCACAGCCTGGAACCGCGCTTGTGAATAAACCCCAGAGCTTCTTTCATCTGCATCTGATTTCGGACGCCACCGGCGAGACGCTGCTGGCGGCCGGCCGCGCGGCGTCCGCCCAGTACAAGGATGCGCGCGCCATCGAGCATATCTATCCGTTGATCCGCACCGAAAAGCAGGTGGCCAAGGTGTTCGAGGACATCGAGGAGGAACCAGGCATAATTCTCTACACCGTCGTCGACCAGAAGCTGGCGCGCTCGATCGACGAGCGCTGCGCCGCCATGGGCCTGCCTTGCGTTTCGGTGCTGGAGCCGGTGCTCAGCGTCTTCCAGTCCTATCTCGGTACCCCGGCCGGCCGGCGCGTCGGCGCCCAGCATGTGCTCGACGCCGAATATTTCCGCCGCATCGATGCGCTGAATTTCACCATGGAGCATGACGACGGCCAGCTGCCGGCCAATATGGACGATGCCGACATCGTGCTGATCGGCATCTCGCGCACCTCGAAGACGCCGACCAGCATCTATCTGGCCAATCGCGGCATCAAGACCGCCAACATTCCGATCGTGCTCGGCGTGCCGCTGCCGGAAAGCCTGATCGCCGCCAAGACGCCGCTGATCGTCGGCCTTGTCGCCACCGCCGAGCGCATCTCGCATGTCCGTCAGAACCGCATCCTCGGCAACACCGCACCCTATGTATCGACCGACTATATCGACCGCGCCGCGATCAACGAGGAGCTCGCCTATGCGCGCCAGCTCTGCACCAGGCATGGCTGGCCGATGATCGACGTCAGCCGCCGCTCGATCGAGGAAACGGCAGCGGCCATCGTTGCCCTGCGAGGGAAGACGAGATAGATGAGCGAAGAAACCAGTTTTGCGAGTCACCTTGGCGGAGGTCGGCGCCGCCCCTCACCTGCCTGCCGGCATCCTCTCCCCGTATAGTGACGGGGAGAGGGGCGCTGCCATCGACGGTTTCGCCAAACACCAGCGTGGCGGAAAGAGCACCTTGAGCTGAAGCTGCCCTTTCTCCCCGTCACTATACGGGGAGAAATGTCCGGCAGGACAATGAGGGGCGGCGCCAGCGCAGCAGACTGAAACTCCAGCCTCCTGTAGCTGTGTCCGTGAGAAAAAATGGCCGAGAAAATCATCCTCGCTTCGGGCAGCCCGTTCCGCAAGGCGATGCTCGTCAATGCCGGGCTCGACATCGAGGCGGTGCCGGCGGAAGTCGACGAGCGCGCGCTCGAGGCGCCGTTGCAGGACAGCGGCGTGTCTCCCGAAGATGTCGCTTCGATCCTCGCCGAGGCCAAAGCGACCGAGGTCAGCGAGCGCAGACCGGGCGCGCTGGTGCTGGGCTGCGACCAGACGCTGTCGCTCGGCGACGAAATCTTCCATAAGCCGGCCGACATGGAAGGCGCGCGGAGGCATCTTCTGGCTTTGTCAGGCAAGACCCATCAGCTGAACAGCGCCGCCGTGCTCTGCCGCGACGGCGAAGTATTGTGGCGCCATGTCGGCGTCGCCAGCCTCACCATGCGCAAGCTCGATCCCGCCTTCATCGGCCGGCATTTGGCGCGCGTCGGCGCCAAGGCGCTGGCAAGCGTCGGCGCCTACCAGGTCGAGGGCGAAGGCATCCAGCTCTTCGAGAAGATCGAGGGTGACTATTTTACGATCGTCGGCCTGCCGCTTCTGCCGGTGCTGGGGGAACTGCGCGCATTGGGAGCGATCGATGGTTGAGAAAAAGGCCTTCGTCACCGGACATCCGATCGCGCATTCGCGCTCGCCGAAGATCCATGGCCATTGGCTGGCGAAATACGGCATCGACGGCAGCTACCAGGCGATCGATGTCGCGCCGGAGGATTTCGCGGCGTTCCTGAAATCGCTGGCCGAGAAGGGCTACCGCGGCGGCAATGTCACGATCCCGCACAAGGAATCTGCTTTCGCCGGAGTAGCCCGCCGCGACCATGCGGCCGATGAAATCGGCGCCGTCAATACGCTGTGGTTCGAGGATGGCGTTCTCTGGGGCGGCAATACGGACGGCTACGGCTTTGCCGCCAACCTCGATGACCATGCGCCGGGGTGGGCGAAAAACGGCCCGGCCGTGGTGCTGGGAGCAGGCGGCGCGTCCCGCGCGGTGATCCATGCGCTGAAAGAGGGCGGCATCAAGGATATCCGCGTCGTCAATCGGACGCTCGCGAGAGCCGAGGAACTCGGCCACCACTTTGGCGCCGGGGTTTCCGCGCATGGCGCCGGCGCGGTCGGCGAATTGCTTGCCGATGCCGGCCTGCTCATCAACACCACCGCGCTCGGCATGCATGGCAACGAAACCCTCGCCGCCGATCCGGCCGGGCTGCCCGGCCACGCCATCGTCACCGACATCGTCTATGTGCCGCTGGAAACGCCGCTTCTGGCGGCGGCGAGCGCCCGCGGCCTGAAGACGGTCGATGGTCTTGGCATGCTGCTGCATCAGGCGGTGCCCGGTTTCGAGCGCTGGTTCGGCAAGCGGCCGGAAGTGACGCCGGAATTGCGGCGCATGATCGTCGCCGACATCGAAGCGCATTGAGATGACGGGCGGGGACATGATCGTGCTCGGCCTCACCGGATCGATCGGCATGGGCAAGTCGACCACGGCAAAGATGTTCGCCGAGGCCGGCGTGCCGGTGCATGATTCGGACGAGACCGTGCATCGCCTCTATTCCGGCAAGGCCGCGCCGCTGGTCGAAGCGGCGTTCCCCGGCACGACGCAAGCGGGCGTGGTCGATCGCGCCAGGCTGGCCGAAAAGGTGTTGGGCGATCCGGCCGCGCTGAAGACGCTGGAGACGATCATCCACCCGCTGGTGCGCGCCGACGCCGACGCGTTTCTGGCCAGGCACCGCGCCGCCGGCGCGCCGGTCGCGGTGCTCGACATTCCGCTCTTGTTCGAAACCGGTGGCCGCAACCGCGTCAACAAGGTGGTGGTCGTCACCGCGCCCGCCGATATCCAGCGCGCCCGCGTTCTGGCGCGGCCCGGCATGAGCGAAGCGAAATTGAAAGCGATTCTCGCCAAGCAAGTGCCGGACGCCGAAAAGCGCCGTGAGGCCGATTTCATCGTCGACACCGGCCAGGGTTTTGAAGCCGCGCGTGCGGCGGTCGACGCGATCATTGCCGAACTCTCAGGGGAAAAGTCCGGTAAAGCCGGCTCCTGACGCCTGTTGTCAGCAGTCCCCATTGCCATTTTGTTCTGGTTTGTGATTCTGCTTTTTAGAGCGGACTGATTCGAATGCGTGAGATTATCTTCGATACGGAAACCACCGGCCTCGATTTGCGTGATGACCGCATCATCGAGCTCGGCGGCGTCGAGCTGGTCAACCGCTTCCCGACCGGCCGCACCTTCCACAAATTCATCAATCCGCAAGGCCGCGCCATCCATGCCGAGGCGCAGGCCGTGCACGGCATCAGCGCCGCCGACCTGGTCGGCAAGCCGACCTTCACGGAAGTCGTGGAGGAGTGGCTGGCTTTCACCGACGGCGCCAAGCTGATCGCCCACAACGCCACCTTCGATATCGGCTTCCTCAACCTTGAATTCAGCCGGCTCGGCCATCCGGCCATCGATATCGGCCGCGTCGTTGACACGCTGGCGCTGGCGCGCCGCAAGCATCCGATGGGCCCGAACTCGCTGGACGCGCTCTGCCGGCGCTACGGCATCGACAACACCCGCCGCACCAAGCACGGCGCGCTGCTCGACTCCGAATTGCTGGCCGAGGTCTATATCGAGCTCATCGGCGGCAAGCAGGCGGCTCTTGTCCTCGATGCCGTGGCGGTCCGGATGAACGGCGTCGGCGAGGTGGCCGACATCGATATCTCGATCGGCGCAAGGCCGATCGCCCTGCCGCCGCGCCTCACCGAGGCGGATCGATCGGCTCACGCCGGTTTGGTCGGCACGCTCGGCGAAAAGGCGCTGTGGCTGAAGGTGGCCGCCGCGGGTTGAGCGGCCGTCTCTGGCGCCACGTCGAGAGATTAGCCGAAAACGCTCATGACGTCGTCATACTCGGGCTTGACCCGAGTATCCATGCCGTGACCTCTGCCGTAGAGTGCAACGGTGCAGAATTCTGTAACCGTTGCAACGCCTTAGCGTCACGGCATGGATTCTAGGATCTGCGCGCGTCGCTCCGCTCCTTGCTCCGCCCTAGGATGATGGCCGAGCTGTCGTAGCGGCAAATCGCGAAGGTCGAAGACAACAAAAAAGCCCGGCGCGAAGCCGGGCTTTCGATGGAGAGAGGGGAAGGCCCCTCAGCTCACCTGCACCTTGCTCGCCGCCTGGTCCTCGGCGATGCGCTGCTGGAACATCTGCGCGAAATCGATCGGGTCGAGCATCAGCGGCGGGAAGCCGCCGTTGCGGGTGGCGTCCGCGATGATCTGGCGGGCGAAGGGGAACAGAAGCCGCGGGCATTCGATGAACAGGATCGGCAGCATGTGCTCCTGCGGGAAGCCGCTGATGGCGAAGACGCCGCCATAGACCAGCTCGACATTGAACAGCACTTCCTGGTCGAAGGAGGCCTTGGCGTTCAAGGTCAGGTTGACGTCGAACTGCTTGTCCGAGAGCGGATTTGCGTTGACGTTGACGTTGATGGCGATGCCCGGAGCCTTGTCGCGGCCGCGCAGCGAATTCGGCGCGCCGGGGCTTTCGAAGGACAGGTCCTTCACATACTGGGCAAGCACGTTGAGCGAGGGCTGTGCCTGGTTGCCGTTGCCGTTGGCGGCGCCTGCCGCGGCGTCATCGTTGCTGGCCATGAGCCTTTGTCCTTTTGCCTGGGCAGCATTGCTGACCGGATTGAAATCGGGGGGTTCGCTACCATGCTCGGCAGGACAAGACAAGTTTTGCCGCCTTTACGCATGTCGCCCAAAAGTGCGTAGCGGTTTTGGGGCAACGACATGCGTCAGGCAGAAACTGCATGTCGCCCAAAACTGCGCAGCGATTGTGGGGCAATGACACGCATTGGATAGAGGACCGGCTCTGGAATCAGACCTAGTCGTCTTTCAGCCGCCGCCAAGGGGAATTATGGTCCGGCCCGCGCTTATAATCGTCGGCGCGCGAATAGTCGCTGTCGTCGAGATCGATCACCTTGTCGCGGCCGCGGGCACGAAAGCCGCCGCTGAAGCTCGTCGCCATCACGATGCGGTTCTTGAGCAGCCGCCAGGCGAGATCCCGCACCGGCGGCAGGAGCAGCAGGATGGCGACGATGTCGGTGATGAAGCCCGGAATGATCAAAAGGATCGCCGCCAGCACGATCATTGCGCCATGCGCTAGCTGGCGGCTGGGGTCGCGTCCCGCATCCATTTCCGCCCGCACCCGCGCCATCACCCCAAAACCCTGGTGCCGAAGCAGCAGGCTGCCGGCAATCGTGGAGAGGATGACCAGCCCGACCGTCGCCAAAGCGCCAACTTCGCGGCCGACGATGACGAAGCCGGCGATCTCCAGCAGCGGCAGCAGGAGCAGGAACAACGGGAACAGTGAAACGCGCAAGTCTTGACCAATCGCTTTCTTGTTTTGCGGGCCCGCGGGCAATCGCCGCTGGCACTGGGGCCATTAGATAGGTATGGCTGCCTTTGATTTGAATGATTGCGCCCGCCGTTCTATATGCTTTGGGTGTTGAATGCTATGCGACCGCCGCCATTGTGAGACTCCGGGTGAGGCTCTGGTGGTCCGGCCAGGACAGGGATCGAATTGGCGGAAGATATGGGTTTCTTCGACTTCGGCACGATTTTCTTCTTGATTGCGGCGGTTGTGATCTTTTTCCAGCTGCGCAACGTGCTGGGACGTCGCACCGGAAACGAGCGCCCGCCCTTCGATCCCTATTCGGCAAGCCGCACGCGCGAGCAGGAGGCGGCGCAGAAATCCGAGAATGTAGTGTCGCTGCCGCGCAAGCGCATGCCGGGGGAAACCGCGCCCGAGACCTATGCCGCGATCGACGCCTTCGCCAAGCCCGACAGCGATCTCAACAAGGGCCTGCGCGCGATCAAGGACAACGATCCGTCCTTCGATCCAAAAACCTTCGTCGACGGCGCCAAGATGGCCTATGAGATGATCGTCATGGCCTTTGCCGACGGCGACCGCAAGACGCTGAAGAACCTGTTGTCGCGCGAGGTCTATGACAGCTTCGTCGCCGCGATCGGCGAGCGCGAGGCGAAATCGGAAAAGATCCAGTCTTCCTTCGTCGGCATCGACAAGGTCGATGTCGTCGCCGCCGAGATGAAGGGCACCGAAGCGCATATCACGCTGCGTATCGTCAGCGAGCTGATTTCGGCGACCCGCGACAAGGTCGGCGCCGTCATCGACGGCGATCCCGAGAAAGTCGCCGAGGTCAAGGACGTCTGGACCTTCTTCCGCGATACCCGCTCGCGCGATCCGAACTGGAAGCTCGTCGCCACGGAAGAAGAAGACTAGATTCAGGCGGCGGGGCTCGGTCGTGCCGCTCTCTTCCACATTCAGCGAAAAAACCTTTGGCGACCTGCCCGGCTGGGCCGAGGATGATCACCTCACGGCCTTCGTGGCCTTTAAACGGTCCGCCCTCCATGTGCTGACCAAGCCTTATCGCACGGGTGCGCTCGGCGTTGATTTCAACGCCTTTGCCGAGGCCTATGCCGAAGCGCGCTCCGTTTCGCCGGCGAATCGGTCGGAGGCGCGATCCTTCTTCGAGCGCCATTTCGTTCCCGCTTTGGTGGCGGCGGAAAACGGCGGCGCCGGCCTCGTCACCGGCTTCTACGAGCCGGAGGTCGAGGCCTCGCCGGTCAAGACGGAGCGGTTCGTCGTGCCGCTGCTTTCCCGCCCCGCCGACCTGATCGACATCGGCGAGAAAAACCGTCCCACCGGCATGGATCCTTATCTCGCCTTCGCGCGCGAGGCCCCGGCAGGTCCGGTCGAATATTTCGATCGCGGCGCAATCGAGCGCGGCGCGCTCGCCGGCCGCAAGCTCGAGATCGCCTGGGTCGCCGACAGGGTCGATGCCTTCTTCATCCATGTGCAGGGCGCGGCACGGCTGAAGATGACCGACGGCCGGCTCTGCCGTGTCACTTATGCCGCCAAATCCGGCCAGCGCTTCACCGGCCCCGGCAGGATCTTGAGCGAGCTCGGCGAAATTCCGCTGGAAAAAGTGACGATGCAGTCGATCCGCGCCTGGTTCAAGGCGCATCCGGATCGCGTCGACGAGATCCTCTGGCAGAACCGCTCCTACATCTTCTTCCGCGAGGCCCCGGTCGAGGATGCGGAACTTGGACCCATCGCCGCCGCCAAGGTGCCGCTGACGCCAGGCCGCTCGGTCGCCGTCGACCGGCTGCTGCACACGTTCGGCACGCCTTTTTACATCGATGCGCCGACGCTCACTGCCTTCGAGCAAAAACCGTTCCGGCGGCTGATGATCGCGCAGGACACCGGCTCGGCCATCACCGGACCCGCGCGGGGCGACCTCTTCGCGGGCTCGGGTGACGCCGCCGGCGAAATCGCCGGCGTCGTGCGCAACGCCGCCGACTTCCATGCGCTGATCCCGCGCGGACTGATCGATGGGAGGTTCCGGTGAGCCGCCGCGACGACAAGCTCAGCGAGGACGACCGCATCCTCTGGAACCTCGTGGCGCGCTCGACACGGCCCCTGAAAGGCAAGTTGAAAGGCAAGGCCGCGGTCGAGATCCCCGACATCGTCGAGCCCAAGCCGGCGCCGGCGCCCGCGCCGGTCAACGGCGTTGCGGCCACCGCCGCGAAACCGAAGGCGCAGCATGTTTCGCATTCGCTGGACGACCAGACGCATGAGAAGCTGAAAAAAGGCCGGTTGCCGATCGAGGGCCGCGTCGACCTGCACGGCATGACGCAGGACGAGGCCTATTCCCTGCTGCTCACCTTCCTGCACCGCGCGCATGCCGGCGGCATCCGCTATGTTCTGGTCATCACCGGCAAGGGCTCGTCCTCCGGCGGCGACGGGATCTTGCGTCGCTCGGTGCCGCATTGGCTGTCGACGCCGGCCTTCCGCCACCTGGTCTCGAGCCACGATCATGCCGCCCGCAATCATGGCGGCTCGGGCGCGCTCTATATCCGCTTGCGGCGGACGCGGTCATGAGTAGGCCGGCATGACCCCGTTCGGCGAAAGGCTCAGGGCGCTGCGGGCCGAGCGCGGCGTCAGCCAGAAGGCGATGGCTCAAGCCATCGGCGTCAGCGCCGCCTATCTGTCGGCGCTCGAGCATGGCCGGCGCGGCGCGCCGACCTGGACGCTGATCCAGAAGATCATCGGCTATTTCAACATCATCTGGGACGATGCCGAGGACCTCGCCCGCCTCGCTGAAAGTTCGCATCCAAGGGTCAGGATAGACACGTCCGGCCTGTCGCCCGCCGCGACCGAGCTGGCGAATCTGTTGGCCGAGAGCATCGAGAGGCTGGACGAGGCGGAGCTGCGGAAGATCACGGCGTCGGTTCGGGCGGCGCTGCGGCGATAGTCGGCGCGTTGCCCATAACAACGTTTCGCGGTTTTGGATTAGCGGCGAAACTCTCTTCGTCATCCTCGGGCTTGACCCGAGGATCCATTCCGTGACCTCCGCCGAAGAGTGCAACGGCGCAGAATTCTGCACTGTCGAGACGCTCGAAGGTCACGGAATGGATTCTAGGGTCTGCGCTGCGTCGCTGCGCTCCTTGCCTCGCCCTAGAATGACGAAACCGAGGTTGGCGCGCGCCCGGCCCCTACTGCACTGACCCCACCAGCACCGGCTGGCCGTCGCGGATCGAGACCCAGCGGCCGGTGTTGTCGATCGCTTGCCGCTTGAGGTAGCGGTAGCCGGTCGCGTCCCAGGCTTTGACCTTGTCGGTCAGATTGTCGAGGACGTAGTCGCCCTTGTCGGTGCGCACCGTCAGCACCGAATGGCCTTCGCCGTCGGGTTTGCGCACGACGGTGATCAGGAGATCGGCGAGCGACATGCCCATGCGGTAAAGCTCGCGCCGCTTCTCCAGCACATAGTCCTCGCAGTCGCCAAAGCCGTTGTCGGGATAGGTCCAGACTTCGTCCTTGCCGTAATTGTCGAGATCGCTCATCGGCTTGACGGCGGCGTTGACCCTGGCGCTCACGCTGATCAGCTTGCGCCACAGCCCGCCGGTCATCTTGGCCGGCGCGAGATCGGCCGGGCGAATGTTGCATTCGCCGGGATGCGCCTTGCAGAAATCATAATGTCCGATCGGCTGCGAGGTCAGACCGCCTGTCGTCATGGCGCCCGCCGCCCATGCCGGCACTGCCCAATGGGCCGAGATCGCCAGCCCTGCGACTGCACACAAACGCAGCATCCGCGCCATCGGTGAGGAGTTCATTGCCCCCGGGTCCACCCTGTTCTTTTATTAACGAAACGTTAAGGGGGATTTACAGTCCGTGTCAATTAGAGACAACGGCTAGTTTGACGGCATGGTTACCCGCGCGATCCTGACAGCGGCACTTTCGCAACAGGCGTGTTTGCCGACGCCAAAAAGTCACACGCCGTTCGCTTCCGTAAAATCAGCGCAGACGCCAGGGATTGGCTGAAGCCTCTCCAGCCTCGTCAGCCCAGTCGGCGCCTGGCTCAGCTCTTGGCGGAGCGGACCAGCTTCGGCTTCGCGGCCACCCGGGTCTGGCGGCCATAGCTGGTGATGAAGTCGACGATGCGCGGCACGATCTCGGAGCGGAACCGCGAGCCGTTGAAGACGCCGTAGTGGCCGACCGCCGGCTGCATGTAGTGGGCCTGCCTGCCTGCCGGGATGTTCACGCAAAGGTCGTGCGCGGCCTGGGTCTGGCCGAGGCCGGAAATGTCGTCGTTCTCGCCCTCGACGGTGAACAAGGCGACGTTGCGGATGGCGCCCGGATCGACGGCCTCGCCGCGATGCTTCATCTCGCCCTTCGGCAAGGCGTGCCGCACGAACACCGTGTCGACGGTCTGCAGGTAGAACTCCGCCGTTAGGTCCATCACCGCCAGATATTCGTCATAGAAGTCGCGGTGCTTCTCGGCGCTGTCGCCGTCGTTTTTCACAAGGTGCATGAAGAAGTCCTTGTGGGCGATGATGTGGCGGTCGAGATTCATGCTCATGAAGCCCGAAAGCTGGAGGAAGCCGGGATAGACCTCGCGGCCGAAACCGGGCACCGGCCAGGGGGCCTGCATGATGACGTTGTCGCGGAACCAGTCGATGCCCTTTTCCTCGGCGAGCAGATTGACCGCAGTCGGATTGCGGCGGGTGTCGATCGGGCCGCCCATCAGCGTCATGGTCGACGGCACGAAGGGATCGCCGCGCTTTTCCATCAGCGCCACCGCCGCCAGCACCGGCACCGAAGGCTGGCACACGCCCATCACATGGGTGTCCGGACCCAGCGCGTGGAACATGTCGATGACATAGTCGATATAGTCGTCGAGATCGAAGCTGCCCTTCGACAGCGGCACCATGCGGGCGTCGACCCAGTCGGTGATGTGCACGTCGGCGTGAGGCAGCATCGCCTCGACCGTGCCGCGCAGCAGCGTCGCGTAGTGACCGGACATCGGCGCCACGATCAGAAGCTTCGGATCGGGCTTGCGCCCGGCGGGAAGCGAACGCTCGAAGCGGATGAGATTGCAAAACGGCTTCGACCAGACAGTCCTTTCGGTGACGTCGACGGTCTTCCAGTCGACCACCGTCTCGGTCAGGCCGAATTGCGGCTTGCCGTAGCGGCGCGTGGTGCGCTCGAACAGTTCCGCGGCTGCCGCGACTGAGCGACCGAGCGGCGTGTGCGAAACGGGATTGAGCGGGTTGGAATAGAAAAGCCGCACCGCGTCGGCGTAGAGGCGGGCGGGCTGCAGCGCCGCATGGTTCATTTCGTAGAGCTGGTAGAACATCGGGAACCCCGCTGCTGCCTGACGACCAAAGGGCCGACGAGCAGCGCCGAGCCTTGAATGTCTCGCAGCGAGGTTAACAACATATTGTTGCGATGCAATACGTCACTTGGCGTGACGAATGCTGCTTTCGTCGAAACTGTTGAAAACCGGCGTCTACCGGCAGAGCCGGCTCACTGTGCGGTGCCGAAGTGCGAAGGAAATGTGTCCGGCCCCTCTTGCCGGACACCGGCCACGGAACCCCTGAGGGCTCGCATCGGATCGTGGCGCGACGGCTGTGCAAGATTTTCCGTTCATTTGCGTGAAATCAGCGCAAACGCCGGAGATTGGTTGAAGCCGCCCCAACCTCGTCATTCTATGGCGGAGCAAGGAGCGAAGCGACGCGGCGCAGACCATAGAATCCATGCCGTGACTTGGAAGCGTTGCTGCGGTGTAGAATTCTGCTCCGTTGCACTCCGTGGCGAAGCTAACGGCATGGATTCTAGGGTCTTCGCGACGGAGCTTCGCTCCTGCTCCGCCCTAGAATGACGATCGCGATGGGCGTTTCGGCCAATCTCCAAGGCATGCCGCCTGCCAACGCAAACAGAGCCGACCAGTCAAAATCCCTGTGCAGTGTATCAGACGCGGGCCATGCATACGGCAGTGTGGCCCGAGCCGATGAAGCCGAGCTGGCTGGCGGCGCCGCGGGAGAGGTCGAGCACGCGGCCCCTCACGAACGGTCCGCGATCGTTGATGCGCACGACGACGCTGCGGCCGTTGTTCTTGTTGGTGACCCTGAGCTTGGTGCCGAACGGCAAGGAGCGGTGGGCTGCGGTGAGCGCGGCGGGGTTCATGCGCTCGCCGGAAGCTGTTCTCGAATGCAGCGCATACCAGGAGGCGCGGCCGCATTGCGCGGCGGCCGAGGAGGCGGCCGAGGCGCCAGCCATCAGGCCAGCCGCGATCGTTACCGCGACAAGCGCGGTGCGGTTGGTTTTCTTCATCTTTTAGGGGTGGGCTCCGTTTATAGACAACCCGCCGTATGTGCCGAATGAGGCGGGAAATGCGGCAGCGATCTGGCGGTTCCATGGCGAATGCACACGTTTGGAGTCGCCGCGAAACAGTTTGTCATGACATTTCCGGGGTGCACGGGCGTACTCTTTGTGAAGAACGCGCCGATTTGCGGGAAGTCTTGAGTAGGGTCGGCCGTCATTCGGCAAGTAGAAGAGGGAGCGATTGCCTTGCTTCCTTGCTCTCTTTTATTGCGTCCGCATTCTGGTGGAGTATCGACTTTCCGGGGGGATTTTTCTGATGCGACTGATCAGGAATTTGCTGGCGCTGCTCGTGCTGGCGATCGGCGTGCTGTGGTCGCTGCAGGGGCTCGGGCTGGTCCAGGGCAGCTTTATGACCGGCCAGAGGCAATGGCTCTATATCGGGCTCATCACCATGCTGGTCGGCCTGCTCGGCCTCCGCTGGGCGAACCGCTCGCGCATGTGAGCGCCCCCTTCTCCCCTTGTGGGAGAAGGTGTCGCCGAAGGCGACGGATGAGGGGTGTTCCAGCGGAGTGAGACGTCGGCGTTCCCTGGAACACCCCTCATCCGTCTCGGCGCTGCGCGCCGATCCACCTTCTCCCACAAGGGGAGAAGGGGTGCCGCCCGCCTTCCTTCACGCCGCCTTTGCCGCGGGCTTGGCCGTCTTGACGTGGGTCACGCTGCGGCGTCCGTCGACGCTGACCGGCACATCGCCGTCGACGGTGGCGCGGCGCACGATCCGGTGCTGGTCGCCATAGTCGTTCACCGCATAATGCTGGGTGGCGCGATTGTCCCAGATCGCGACGTCGCCGGCCTGCCACCGCCACCGCACGGTGTTCTCGGGCGTGGTCACATAGGTCTGGAACAGCTCGTAGAGTTTCGCGGAGTCGCTCTTCGACAGGCCGACGAAGCGCTGGACGAAGTTGCCGAGCAGCAGCGACCGCTCCCCGGTTTCCGGATGCACGCGCACCACGGGGTGCTCGGTTTCGTAGACGGTCGAGGTGAAGACCTCCTCGAAATGCTTTCTTTCCTCGGCGGTGGCGCGAGGCCGCACGGCGGCGTAGTCGTAGGCATTGCTGTGAATGGCCCAGAGATTGTCCGCCAGCAGTTTCAGCGCTGCCGGCAGGCTTTCATAGGCGGCATGCGTGTTGGACCAGATGGTATCGCCTCCGGCCGCCGGAATGACGACCCCGCGCAGGACGGAGAATTTCGGATAGGCGTCCACGAATGTGACGTCCGTGTGCCACTGGTCCGCGCGGCCGCCGCCGCGGCTCGAATCCAGGTTGAGGATCGAGGCGGTGCCCGCCACCGGCCCTTGGGTGGGATGCGGCACAAGATCGCCCAGGCGCCGCGCGAACAGTTCATGCTCGGAATCGTCGAGATGGTCCTGGCCGCGGAAGAAGACGACCTTGTGCTTCAAAAGCAGCTGATTGATCGACGCTATGGTGGTGTCCGACAGGTTTGCGCCAAGGCGGACGCCTCTGATTTCCGCCCCGACACGGGCGGTCAGCGGAATGACATCGGTCGCTGGAATGGTCTGGTCGACAAGGGATGGCTTGTTCAAGGGGGACGGGTTGCTCATGGGATTCTCCTGGTTGCTCGTAGGGGGAAGGGGAGGTCTGCGCAGGCCGATCACTGCGACCAATACTGCCAGGCCCAGTAGAAACTCTCGTCGCGCGGCGGCAGGCGGTCGCGCTCGGAATCCAGCCGCACCGGCGCCGGCGATTTCGGCCTGTCCTGCTGCGTCGCGGGCTCTTTTGTCCTGGCAAGCAGCCAGTTGCCGACCTCGGCGAAAAGCACTGCGGCGGAATGCGTCATCGTCATTCTCCTTGTTTCGCTCAATCCTTGCCCGCCCAGGGCACCAGCGCCCGCTCGATCCTGCGGATGACGAACTCCAGCGCGAACGCGATCGTCGCGATCACCAGGATGCCCATCACCACCACGTCGGTGACCAGGAACTGCGCCGCCGACTGGATCATGAAGCCGAGCCCGCGCGTCGCGGCCACCAGCTCGGCCGCCACCAGCGTCGACCAGCCGGCGCCGAGCGCGATGCGCAGGCCGGTGAGGATCGACGGCAGCGCGCTGGGCAGCACGACATGGCGGATGACTTGCCCGCGCGTCGCCCCCAGCGAACGCGCCGCGTCGATGCGCTCGCGCGAGACGCCGCGCACGCCGGCGGCGGTCGACAGCGCCACCGGCGCCAGCATGGCAATCGAAATCACCAGGATCTTCGACGGTTCGCCGATGCCGAACCAGATGACGATCAGCGGCAGGTAGGCGAGCGGCGGGATCGGCCTCAGGAATTCGAGCAGCGGATCGAACACGCCGCGCCCGATCCTGCTGATGCCGATGGCGAGCCCGACCGGAACGCCGACGACGATCGCCGCGACCAGCGCGGCGAACACTCGTCCTAGACTGGCCGTGACGTGCTGAAGCAGCGTCGCATCGACGAAACCGTCGCGCGCGACCACGACGAACTTCGCCCAGACGGCGGCGGGCGAGGGCAGGAAGACCGGTGACACCAGCTGCAGCGAGGCCGACACCGTCCAGGCGGCCAGCAGCGCAAGGATGGTGATCGCGCTGACCTGTCTTGCTGAAATGACTGCACGTTTCGGCCGGGGCCGCGACCATGGCACGGAAAACCCGTCATTCTCGCCGGCCTTCGCGCCGGGGCGTTCGCTATAAGCGCCGACGCTCATGCCGCCTCTCCTTCGAAGATCGCATCGGTCAGGTGCGCGCGGGCCGCGGCAAAGGCTGGATCCGCCTTGATGGCGCGGATCGGCTCGCCGGCCGCGTAGCGGCGGCCGAAATGCGTTTCGAATGTCCGCACCACATGGCCGGGCCCGGGCGCCAGCACGACGATGCGGGTGGCAAGCACCAGCGCTTCCTCGATGCCGTGCGTCACCATCAGCACGCCGACTTGGGCAGCCGCCCACAGATCGAGCAGCGTCGTCTGCATGCGCTCGCGCGTCAGCGCGTCGAGCGCGCCGAGCGGCTCGTCCAGCAGAAGAAATTCCGGCTCGGCGGCCAAAGCGCGCGCAAGGCCGACGCGCTGGCGCATGCCGCCGGAAAGCTCCCAGATGCGCTTGTCGCCGGCATCGCCGAGCTTGACCAGCTTGAGCAATTCGTCGGCGCGCCGCGCTCGCTTGTCGGCGCTCACGCCGCGCAGCCTGAGCGCGAAAGCGACGTTTTCGCGCGCGGTCAGCCAGGGAAACAGCGCGTCGTTCTGGAAGACGACGGCGCGGTCCGGTCCGGGAGCGGTGATCGGCCGGCCGCCGATCGTGGCCTGGCCGCGCGCCGGCTCCACCAGTCCGGCGGCGACGTTGAGCAGCGAGGTCTTGCCGCAGCCCGAGCGGCCGACCAGCACGACGAAGTCGCCCCTGCCGGAATCGCTTTTGCCGATGTCGAGCGAGACGCGTTCGACCGCAGGCGCGGGCTGGCCGTCATAGTGGACGGTGACCTTGTCGAGGATGAGATGCGGCATCGGGTTCGAGCCTCCGTACCGGGTCGAAGGGGTGCCTGCCCCGAAGCCGCTCCTCGTCAGCGGTCCCGGGACAGGCAGGCGCGCGGCAGGGAAGAAAGGCCGCGCGGACTTTCAGTGCATCAGTTCGAGGCAAGCGCCTCGCTGGCATATTTGGTCGTGACGTATTTCGAATAGTCGGGCAGCACGGCGTCGATCTTGCCCTGCTCCTTGAGGAAGGCCGACGTCGCCGCGATCGCCTTGACCGTGCCGCCGCCGAGGAACTTGTCGGAGGCTTGCTCGTCCAGCGTCGGGAAGACATAGCCCTTGAGCAGTTCCGGCACCTCTTCCAGCTTGGCGCCCGTCAGCTTGGCGATCTTGCCGGCCTCGGGCGAGGACACCGACCAGGCCTCGGGCTTGGCCAGGAAGCGGGCATAGGCCTCGCCCGTCACCTTGACGAAGTCGCGCACCGCTTCCGGGTGCTTGTCGGCGAAGTCGGTGCGCACGATCCAGGCGTCGAAGGTCGGGGCGCCCCAGGCCGCCACCTGTGATGAATCCAACACCACCTTGCCGGAGGTCTTGATCTGGCCGAGCGCCGGGTCCCAGACATAGGCCGCGTCGATGTCGCCGCGCGCGAAGGCGGCGGCGATTTCCGGCGGCCTGAGGTTGAGGATCTCGACCGACTTCGGATCGACTCCCTCATGCTTCAGCGCCGCGAGCAGGCTGTAATGCGTGGTCGACACGAAAGGCACGGCCACCTTCTTGCCGGCAAGGTCGGCGACCTTCTCGATGCCGGCGCTGTCGCGGGCGACCAGCGCCTCCGAGGGGCCGATCAGGCCGACGACGAGGATGGTCTGGATCGGCAGCTCGCGGCTCGCCGCGGCGGCCAGCGGGCTTGAGCCGACATAGCCGATGTCGACCGAGCCGGAAGCAACCGCGGCGATGACGTCGGCGCCGGAATCGAATTTGCGCCAATCGATCGCGGCCTTGGTGGCTTTTTCGTACGCGCCGTCGGCCTGCGGCACTTTCGAAGGCTCGACCACCGTCTGATAGCCGATGGTGATCTTGAGGTCCTCGGCCGCGGCCGGACCGAGATAGGCGGCGCTTGCCAGCGCTGCCGACGACAGGAGAAGAATGCGTCTGGAAATGGTCGACATGAAAGGCTCCGTTCAAAGGAGGAAAACCGGATTGCCTTTCTAATGTCCGTTAGTTCTATCGGGTTTGTAGAGTTAAATCTTTCCAAGCGAGCGTGCTTTGTTGGAAAAGTGTCGCTAGGTATCGGCGGCAGAGGCGCAAAAGGACGGTCGCGGCGTGGCTTTGGGTGGCGGAAGCGCCACCTTCGGCGGTTGGCGGAGCCGTCCCTCCTGGTCGTCATTCTAGGGCGGAGCAAGGAGCGAAGCGACGCGCGCAGACCCTAGAATCCATTCCGTGACATAGAAGCGATGCGGCGGTGCAGAACTAGGTCAGGCTTGTTCTGCACCGTGGCACCTGTCCTAGGTGTAACGGAATGGATCCTAGGGTCTGCGCTCCGCTTCGCGTCGCTCCGCCCTAGGATGACGATCGCGCTGATGCAGCCCTTCCGCGAAGGCCCTTCGCGAACGAAAATCCTCCCGTCACCTTTCCTAGGTAAATCCGTGCCCCAGATAGCGGCGGAATTGAAACCAGGTTCCGTGTGCGGATGGTTTAGTATAGTAATCTTATCGACATTAGGGAGAGAAAACGATGCGCGACCACCTGAACCGCATACCGCCAGTCGTTCGTGATGCCAGCCTGACGGCGGCTTAGGCTTGATCGCGGCCCCTCGGTAGCTTCCGAATCCAAGCCATGGTTGGACGCGGCAATTCCATCATCATTGTCGGCGGCGGCGCCAGCGGCGTCGTGCTGGCGGCGCATCTCTTGAAATTACCAAACCCCGATCTTCGCGTCACGCTGATCGAGAAGCGGCCGCATTTCGGCCAGGGCATGGCCTATTCGACGCTCCTCTCCGCCCATGTGCTGAATGTCAACGCCTCCGGCATGAGCGCCTATGCCGACGATCCCACGAATTTCGCACGCTGGGTGCTGGAGCGCGGTCTCGCCAAGCCGGACCAGGGCCCGTTCTACGCACCGCGCAGCCTCTATGCCCGCTATCTGAAGGAATTGCTCGACGATCTAGAGGAACGCGAGCGCGCGACCGGAAGGCTACGCCTGATCCGCGAGGAGAGCCTGTCGATCTCGCCGACCTCGGCGGGCGTCGAGGTGGCCTTGGCCAACGGTACCAGCGTCGTCGGCCATCTCGCCGTTTTAGCCACCGGCCATGACGAGCAGCCGGGCGCCTTCCAGGGCCGCGCCATCCGGATGGGCTCGGACGCCGACACCGCGCTCGACGCGCAAGCTCCGGTCCTGGTGCTCGGCACCGGCTTGAGCATGGTCGACGCTTTCCTCTCGCTCGAGCAGCGCGGCCACCGCGGCGGGATCATAGCGGTGTCGCGGCGCGGCCTGCTGCCCTCGCCGCACCGCAAGGGCAACCCGATCAAGCTCGACGTCGCCGACATCCCGCTCGGCACCCAGCTTTCCTATTTCGTCGGCTGGTTCCGCAACCTGATACGCGAGAACCAGAAGGCCGGCGGCGACTGGCGCGATGTCGTCGACGGCTTGAGGGCCCTTCAACCAGAAGATCTGGCAGAACTGGCCGTCCTCGGCGAAACGCCGCTTCGTCGAGCATACCAAGGCCTGGTGGGACATCCATCGCCACCGCATGGCGCCGGAGGTCTATGAGCGCGTCACCGAAGCGGTCGGCTCGGGCCGCATCCGTCTCGTCGCCGGCCGGGTGGTGGACATCGAACCGAACGATGGCCTCACCGTCACGATCCAGCAGCGCGGCACGCAGGCGCTCGAAACGCTCGACGTCGCCCGCATCTATGACTGCATGGGCATTGCCCGCGACATCTCGAAGACGTCGAACGGGCTCGTGCGCTCGCTGGTCGAACGCGGCCTGGCGCGGCCGGACCCACTTCACCTCGGCCTCGACGTCACCGCCAGATGCGAGCTGATCGCGACCGACGGCGCGGTGTCGTCGAAGCTGCTGGCCGTCGGACCGCTGACACGCGGCACCTTCTTCGAGATCGACGCCATTCCGGATATCCGCGTCCAGTGTGCGAAATTGAGTAAGCAGTTGCTGGGTTAGGTTTCAACCGCCAAGCGCCTCGCACACCACTCGCGCGGTTTCCGCGCCGGAGAAATTCTGCTGGCCGGTGACGAGATTGCCGTCGCGCACGGCAAAGCCGCGCCACAGCCCTGCCTGGACATAGTTGGCGCCGATTGCGTTGAGCTCATCCTCGATCCGCCATGGCATCAGATGCTTGCCGCGTTCGAGCGCGCCCATCTCCCAGGTGGCGTTGTCGGCAAAATCCTCCTCGATATTGGCAAAGCCGGTGACGGTCTTGCCGGCGGCAAGCAGCGTTCCGTCGGCGCGCCTGGCGTAGCGGAGGATGGCGGTGCCATGGCAGAGCGCGGCGGCCACCTTGCCGGCATCATGGAAGGCGACGAATGTCCGCTGCAAATCGGTCGCGCGCTCGTAGGTGAACATCGGCGACTGGCCGCCGGCGACGACGATCGCGTCGAAGCGCTCGACATCGATCTCGGACACCGGCCGCGTGTTGTCGACCAGAACCGAGAGTTTCGGGCTCGAAATGAAGCCGAGGGAGATGAGGTCGGTCTCCGAATAGCCCGATGGATCGCGCGGGTCGCTCAGCGCATCGGCCTCGCACTTGCCGCCGTCGGGCGAGAAGATCTCCACTTCATAGCCGCGCTCCGTGAAGGCGAACCAGGGATGGGTGAGCTCGCTCCACCAGAAGCCAACCGGCCATCCGGTCGTGGTCGACACAGCCGGATTGGCGATGACGATCGCCACGCGCCTGGGCTTTCGCACATTGACCGGATTGGCATCTCGCACGCTCATCGTCGCTCTCCCTTCATGAAACTTTCACCGACAAATCCGGACGCTGCAATCTGGCCATTTGGCCGGGCAGATTTCGCTTCCGTCGCAGCTCGGCCTTGCCTACGATCGGCGCATGACCCGACGCGGTAGACTGTATGGCTGTCCGGTCGAGTTCGCGCTCGACGCGCTCGGCGGCAAGTGGAAGACGGTGATCCTGGCGCGGATCAAGGAACGGCCGTTGCGCTATTCCGAATTGCGCCGGATGATCCCTTCGCTTTCCGACAAGATGCTGACGCAGCGCCTGGCCGATCTCGTCGAGATCGGCTTCGTCGTGCTCGAGGCATCGCCCGACGGCAAGGGACGCTATACCTTGACCGAGCGCGGCCATGATCTCGCCGCTGCGCTGCAGGCGCTCTACGACTGGGGCAGCGTGCACGGACGCGCCGAGGGCGTGCGCTTCCGCACCGATATCGAGGCCGCCGCCTAGCAAGCCATTCCTCAGGCGGATCCGGCAAGCGCGCCGCAAAAGCCGGCGACATCGGTGATGACAGCTTCGCCGAGAAAGTGAAGCGTGGCCATCGAGCGGTCGCGCGCTTCCTTGTTGCCGAAGCCGCAGGCATCCTCGATCACCAAAGCCGCAAAGCCATTGTCGGTCGCCTGGCGCACGGTCGGTTCGATGCCGATCTCCATGGCGATGCCGGCAAGCGCGACGGCACGCACGCCGCAGTCACGCAGGGCAAAGCCGAGGGCGGTGGAATCGAAGGCCGACATGGTCAGCTTGTCGAACACCGCCTCGGCCGCGCGCGGCGCGAGTTCGGACACGATCCGCGTCGCCTCGGCGTCGCGCAGGAACCAGGGCTCGACCGCATCGGGGTCGCCGCGCCGCTGCCAGGCCATGGCGGTCCGCAACTGCGTGGCGCCCATCCATTTCTTCGGCAGCGACAGATGGCGCGTGAACGCCACCCGCATGCCGGCCGAGCGCGCCGCCTCCAGTGCCGTGCCGGTGCGCTCGATGATCGTCGCCGCACCCTCGACTTGGCGGCAGATGCCGATCTGCATGTCGTAGACGACCAGCGCCATGCGGCGCGGATCGCACCATTCGGCCAGGCTGGTCGGGATCTCGATGTCTTCGCTCGACCGGATCATGCCGCCGTCCGATCCCAGGGCTTGGCGATGTCGACGGTCGGGTCGAACAGGAACTCGAGCGGCAGCGGCGCATCGAAGGCGATGAAATGCCATTCCAGCAGCCCGGCCTTGGACAGCGGGAAATCGTCGGTGTAGCGCCTGGCCTCCTCGACGCTGTCGAGCTCGAAGACGATGATGACGCCGCCGACATCGGCACGCGCATAATTCTCGCGCACGATGCCTGCCTTCCAAAGCCGCCAGACATTCGAGACCTCGTCGCGCAGATAGGGCCTGAGGTCGTCGAGCGTGACGCCGGGCTTGAAATTGTCATAGGCCAGAATCTTCATCGGCTGCTCCTTGCATTGGCCCCGCGCAGCCTTCGGCTAGCATGGCGAAATCGGCGGCGGCAACGAACGACATGGTTCGTTGAAATGGCTCGGACGTTGAGCCCTTTGTGCCGAAGGCGGGGCGGTCGCGGGCGGTTGCCGCGGCATCTCGAAGACGTCGAACGGGCTCGTGCGCTCGCTGGTCGAGCGCGGCCTGGCGCGGCCGGACCCGCTGCGCCTCGGCCTCGACGTCACCGCCAGATGCAAACTCATCGCGGCCGACGGCACGGGTGTCGTCGAAGCTGCTGGCCGTCGGCCCGCTGACGCGCGGCACCTTCTTCGAGATCGACGCCATTCCGGATATCCGGGTTCAGTGCGCGAAATTGAGCAAGCAATTGCTGAGGTGAGTGCGGCTGCCTCACCGCGAAGAGAATTTCTGAGACGCCGGCGGGACAGCGCCCCCCTCTGGCCTGCCGGCCATCTCCCCCTCAAGGGGGGAGATCAGCAGCTTCGCCGACGGCGCCCTTTCCTGCAACGTCAACAATTGGCGAAAGGCGGTGGTGACATCCAATCTCCCCCCTTGAGGGGGAGATGGCCGGCAGGCCAGAGGGGGGCGCGAAGGAACTCGACGTTGGAATGCTCGATCCAGACCGCCCCTTCCCCGCCAGTCGGTGAAATTCCATTCCCCCACTCGCCGCCGGATTGGCACGATCTATCTTCTTTCAAAGCGAAAAGGGCTGGAAAAGACGCTCGTGCGTGATCCGTGAACCCGGAATAGATTCCGGCCGGCCTCATGCGCAGGATTGTGAAGACTGGTCACTCGCGTCGAGCTTGCTTCATGGAGGGTCCGAGATGAGCGTGCACAGGAAGACAGCGCCCGACGGCGCGGAAAGCAATTTGGCGCGGCTGCGGCCGCCTTACGCCTCGGTGCTCGACCTGATCGGCCAGACGCCCGTCGTCGAGCTCACCAAATTCGACACCGGCAAGTGCCGGCTATTCATCAAGCTGGAAAGCCAGAACCCCGGCGGTTCGATCAAGGACCGCATCGCGCTGTCGATGATCGCCGCGGCCGAGAAGGCGGGCCTGCTGAAGCGCGGCGGCACAATCGTCGAGGCCACCGCCGGCAACACCGGGCTCGGTCTCGCCCAGGTCGGCATTCCGAAAGGCTATCGCATCATCCTGGTCGTGCCCGACAAGATGTCGCGCGAAAAAATCCAGCACCTGCGCGCTTTGGGCGCCGAGGTGCGCATGACCCGCTCCGATGTCGGCAAGGGCCATCCCGAATATTACCAGGACATGGCCGAGAAGATCGCCGCCGAATTGCCCGGCGCCTTCTATGCCAACCAGTTCGCCAACCCGGCCAATCCGCTGGCGCATGAGACGACCACCGGCCCGGAAATCTTTTCGCAGCTCGACGGCGATGTCGACGCGGTGGTGGTCGGCGTCGGCTCCGGCGGCACGCTCACGGGTGTCGGCCGCTTCTTCGCGAAACATTCGCCGAAGACCGAGATGGTGCTTGCCGATCCGGTCGGCTCGGTGCTGGCGCCGCTGATCAAGACCGGCAAGATGCAGGAGGCCGGCAGCTGGACCGTCGAGGGCATCGGCGAGGATTTCGTGCCGCCCAACGCCGATCTCTCGCTGGTCAAGAAGGCCTATTCCATCCCCGACAAGCAGAGCATGCTGGCAGTGCGCGATCTGCTGTCGAAGGAAGGCATCTTGGCCGGCTCGTCCTCGGGCACGCTTCTGTCGGCGGCGCTGCGCTACTGCCGCGAGCAGACGACGGCCAAGCGTGTCGTCACCCTGGTCTGCGACAGCGGCAACAAATATCTGTCGAAGGTCTTTGATGACATCTGGCTGGCCGAGCAGGGGCTTGACGACCACAAACAGCACGGCGATTTGCGCGACCTGGTGATGCGCTCGCCCCGCACCGGCGACATCGTCTATATCGGCCCGGACGAAAGCCTGCTCAACGCCTATGGCCGCATGCGCCGCTCAGACGTCTCGCAGCTGCCGGTGCTGGACGACGGCAAGCTGGTCGGTATCGTCGACGAGAGCGATATCCTGGCCAAGGTCGACGGCCCCTATGACGGCCGCTGGGACCGTTTCAACGCCCCGGTGCGCACGGCCATGACCTCAACGCTGCACACGCTGCAGGCCAGCCAGACGCTCGATGCGCTGCTGCCGGTCTTCGACCGCAACGAGGTCGCCATCGTCTTCGATGGCGATGAGTTCATCGGCCTGATAACCCGTATCGACCTGATCAACCATCTGAGGCGCCGCGCAAAATGACCACAACACCGCCATCGGGCAGGAACCGCCTGGCCTTCTCCACCCGCACCATCCATGGCGGCCAGAGCCACGATCCGCTGACCGGCGCGGTGATGGTGCCGATCTACGCCACTTCGACCTATGGCCAGCAGTCGCCCGGCGTGCACAAGGGTTTTGAATACGCCCGCAGCCAGAACCCGACGCGCTTTGCCTTCGAGCGCGCGGTCGCCGATCTCGAAAGCGGCACGGCCGCCTTCGCCTTCGCCTCCGGCCTGGCGGCGATCGGCACGGTGCTGGAACTGTTCGACGCCGGCGCCCATGTCGTCGCCACCGACGACATCTATGGCGGTTCGTTTAGGCTGATGGAGCGGGTGCGCAAGCGCTCGGCGGGCCTGCAGGTGAGCTTCGCCGACTTCACCGACCTTGCCGCCGTCGAAGCCGCGATCAGGCCCGAGACAAAGCTGCTCTGGGTCGAGACGCCGACCAATCCGCTGCTGCGCATCGTCGATCTCGAGGCTGTTGCCGCGCTCGCCAAGCGCAAGGGCTTGATCACCGTCGCCGACAACACCTTCGCCAGCCCCTACATCCAGCGGCCGCTGGAGCTCGGCATCGACATCGTCGTCCATTCGACGACGAAATACTTGAACGGCCATTCCGACATGGTCGGCGGCGTCGCGGTGGTCGGAGACAACAAGGATTTGGCCGACCGGCTGAAATTCCTGCAGAACGCCATTGGCGCCATTTCCGGCCCGTTCGACAGCTTTCTGGCGCTGCGCGGCATCAAGACCCTGGCGCTCAGGATGGAGCGCCATTCCGCCAACGGCCTCAAAATCGCGCAATGGCTGGAAGGGCGGAAAGATGTCCGGCGCGTCATCTATCCCGGGCTTGCCAGCCATCCGCAACACGAGATCGCGAAACGCCAGATGCATGCCTTCGGCGGTATGATCTCGGTCGACCTCGATCGCGACCTGGCCGGCACAAAACGCTTCCTCGAGCGCACGCAGCTCTTCACGCTGGCGGAAAGCCTCGGCGGCGTCGAAAGCCTGATCGAGCATCCGGCCTTGATGACGCACGGCTCGATCCCGGCGGAAAAGCGCGGCGCGATCGGCATCTCCGATTCGCTGGTGCGGCTGTCGGCCGGCATCGAGGACGGCGATGATTTGATCGCGGATCTGGATCAGGCGCTGGCGCTCTAGCCTGGCCAATCACCGCGCGTGGTGATCCTTCGCGCCCCCTCGTGGGTAGGACGCTTCGTCATTCTAGGGCGGAGCAAGGAGCGAAGCGACGCGCGCAGACCCTAGAATCCATGCCGTGCCGGTTGAGAGCCACCGCGGTGCAGAACTCTCACCAGCCAATTCCGCGAAACAGCTCGAACCATTCCGGATTGTTCTTTTCGATCAATTCAATCTTCCATCGGCGGGGCCAGCGCTTCAATGACGTCTCACGCTGAATGGCATCGGCGATGTCGAAGTGTTCCTCGTACCAGACCAAACGCTGCACACCGTAGCGGCTGGTGAAGCTGGAGCCTTGGCCGGTCTTGTGCTCGGGCATCCGACGAGCAAGGTCGTTGGTGACACCGATATAGATCGTGCCGCCTTTCTGGCTTGCAGTCATGTAAACGAAGCCGGTCATCTGGCGATCTTAGCTGGCACTCTCGCCAGCCGCCATTCTGGACCGTTGCATTCCACGGCCAATGTCACGGCATGGATTCTAGGGTCTGCGCGCGTCGCTTCGCTCCTTGCTCCGCCCTAGAATGACGAAGCGCCATTCGCGATCGTCCTGACCACGATGGGTGCGCTGTCCCGCCAACATCTCGGTATGTGTGCCATTGCAGACCGAAATCTACATTCTAAACTGCCCCCAACTTGCGATCTCCGGAGGCGTCATGCGCGTGATCGTGTTGGGTGGCGGTGTTGTCGGCGTCACCACCGCTTACCAGCTGCAAAAGGACGGGCACGAGGTCGTCATCCTCGAGCGCCAACTCCAAGTCGCCGCCGAGACCAGCTGGGGCAATGCCGGCATGATCGCGCCCGGACATTCCTTTGTCTGGTCGTCGCCCAAGGCGCCGATGATCCTGTTGAAATCGCTGGTGCTGAAGGACCAGGCGCTGCGCTTCAAGCTGTCGGCCGATCCCAGGCTCTACAGCTGGTCGTGGCTGTTCCTGATGGAATGCACGGCCGAGAAGGCCAGGCGCAACACGCTGCTCAAGCATCGCCTTGCCGCCTATTCGCAATCGGTCCTGCACGAGGTCGTCGCCGACGAGCAGATAGAATACGACCGCAACGGCCGCGGCATCCTCTATTTCCACCGCAGCCAGCAGGCGCTCGACAAGGGCGTAGAGCACATGAAGCTGCTGGAATCCGACGGGCAGGAGATCACGGTGCTCGACCGCGACGGCGTCGTCGCGCTCGATCCGTCGCTGGCTTCCGCGAGGGAAAAGATCGCCGGCGGCATCCATTGCCCGACCGACGAGACCGGCGACCCGGCGAAGTTCACCCGGGCGCTGGCGGCGAAAGTCGTCGAACGCGGCGGCGAAATCCGTACCGGCACCACCATCACCGGCATCGAGACTTCGGGCGGTGACGGCGTTACCCAGGTGCTGACCGACAAGGGGAATTTCAAGGGCGACGCCTATGTGCTGGCGCTCGGCTCCTACAGCCCGCTGATCGCCAGGACGATCGGCATCGGCCTGCCGATCTATCCCATCAAAGGCTATTCGCTGACCATTCCCGTCGGCAACCGGCCGCATCCGCCGACCATCGCCTCGGTCGACGAGCACAACCTGGTCGCCATATCGCGCTTCGGCGACCGCATCCGCGTCACCGCCACGGCGGAATTCGCCGGCTACGACACCAGCCACAAGCCGGCCGATTTCGCTTTCATGAAGGGCGTGACGCGGGAGCTCTATCCGGAAGGCGCCGACTATGACCGCGCCGAGATGTGGGCCGGCCTGAGGCCGATGACCCCGAACAACCTGCCCGAGTTCGGACGGCGGCGGCTCGGCAACCTCTACCTCAACACCGGGCACGGCCATATCGGCTGGACCATGTCGCACGGCTCGGCGCGCATCACCGCCGACCTGATCGCCGGCCGCAAGCCGGCCATTTCCATGGATGGACTTTTGAACTGAGAGCAGGGTCCCGGACGGGGTTCGAACGGGGATCGACGAGAAAGGGAATGCCATGTCCGTCAGCGCAGCCGCTACCCGCCTTCATTCTTCGGCACCTGTCGACCCCAAGCCAGCCGATCTCGGCATATTGCCGTCGGAGCTCGATGGCGGCCTCGCCTCGCGCGCGGCGATCGGGCTTGCGATCCTCGCCACCGACCAGACGCTGGAGCATGAATTCCGCGCCCTGGTGCGCATTCCGGGCGTTGCCTTCTACGAAGCCCGCCTCTTCAACGACAACGACATCACGCCCGACACGCTGCGCGCCATCGGCCCGCGGATCGCGCCGACCGTCGACCTCATCCTGCCCAGCATCCCGCTCGACGTCGTCGGCTTCGGCTGCACCTCGGCGACCATGACGCTCGGCGAGGAAGCCGTCTTCGCCGAGATCAGGAAGGCGCGGCCGGGCGTCGCCTGCACCACGCCGGTTACCGGGGCGCTTGCGGCGTTCAAGGCGCTCGGCGCCAGGGGCATCGGGCTGCTGACGCCTTATGCGCCCGAGATCAACCGGGGCCTCGTCAGTTACTTCACCGGTCGGGGCCTCGACATATCAGCCGTCGCCACCTTCGACCGACGCGACGACCGCGAGGCGGCCCGCATCTCGCTCGCCTCGATCGAGGCGGCCGCCGAGCGCATGGCGGCGGCGCCGGGCGTGGACGCGATCTTCATCTCCTGCACCAGCCTGCGCGTCGCCGAGGCGGTGGCGGGGCTGGAACGGAAGATCGGCATTCCCGTCACCTCCTCCAACCACGCCATGGCCTGGCACTGCCTGCGCCTCGCCGGCATCGACGACGTCGTGCCGGCGGGCGGAAGGCTGTTCGCGCTGCCCGCAAACTGAACATTTTTTCGGATTCGGAGCGTTGGAATACGTCGGGGTTAACGGTTCCGGAAAAGGTTGCTTAACGCTTCGCTACTATGTCCCGCCCCGGGGAGGCAGGACAGAGTGAGCGCGATGAACGACAGCCCCGAAAAGCGCAATGAATGGCGCGCCATTTTCTACGTGCAGGCGCGCGTCGCCATTCTGTTCGTCCCGATCATCGTCAGCCTTTTGATCATCGGCGCGCTCGCCGGCAACGACCGCGATCCCGCGGCAATAGACCGGACCGTCACCAGCTCGGTGAAATAGGCAGCGCGCTTAGTCGCTCTTCCACGGCAGAGGCGCATTCATCAGTCGGCTCAACCTCTCGCTGAGCTTCGACGGCGCATCGAGTTGGGTGACAAGCTCCGCATAAGCCTCCGGCGAGACCGTGATAAGCGTGCGATCGAGCACCTTGTTCAACTCAACGCGGGTGTCCGATTTCTGCTTGCGGGCCTTGTTTGATGGCCTGTTCAGTCAGCAACCTCAAACAAATCTTGGGATCGGGCCGTTCTGCGGCGTCGTGCGCTCGCCGAGGTCGATGAAAACCTCGTCGACATAGCACCAGCCCCAGCCCTCCGGCGGATCGTAGCCTTCGATGACCGGATGCTTGGTGGCGTGAAAATGTTTGGTGGCGTGGCGGTTCGGCGAGTCGTCGCAGCAGCCGACGTGACCGCAGGTGCGGCAGAGCCTGAGATGCACCCACCAGGATCCGCTCTTCAGGCATTCCTCGCAGCCAAGCGCGCTCGGCGTGACATCCTTGATGCCGTCCGTATGCCTGCATTCGTCCATCACGGTCTCCTCGCTTGTTCGGGCGCAATGGCGCGGCCGTTCCGCGCCAGATAGCCATGCAATGCCGCCACGACCTGGGCGCCTTCGCCGACGGCGGCCGCGACGCGCTTGGTCGAGCCGCAGCGAACGTCGCCGATGGCGAACACGCCGCTACGGCTCGTCTCCATCAGCCCATGCCCCGGCGCGACGTCCGGCCCGGTGCGCACGAAACCCTTGGCATCGAGCGCCACGTTGCAGCGCGCCAGCCAGTCGGTGTTCGGATCGGCGCCGATGAACAGGAAGACATGGCGGATGGGGCGCGTCGTCGCCGCGCCGGTCGCCCGGCTGCGCCACCGCACCTCCTCCAGATTGCCTTCCTGACCATCCAGCGCCTCGATCTCGGTTCCGGTCAGCACCTCGATGTTCGGCTGCGCCTCTATGCGCTCGACCAGATAGCGCGACATGGTGGCGTCGAGGCTGTCGCGCCGTGCCAAAAGCGTCACCTTGCGCACCTGGCTCGCCAGATAGACTGCCGCCTGCCCAGCCGAATTGCCGGCGCCGACCAGCGCCACCTCCTGCTCCCGGCAAAGACGTGCCTCGATCGGCGAGGCCCAGTAATGCACGGACGTCCCCTCGGACTGCGCCAGGTTGGCGATATCGAGGCGGCGATAGCGCGCGCCGCTGGCGATCACCACGGTGCGAGTGCGCACGGTCTCGCCGTCGCCGACGTCGAGCCGGTAGCCGGGCATGTCGTCGGCGGCGCCGAGCAGCTTCGCCTCATCGGGGATCACCATCTCGACGCCGAATTTTTGCGCCTGGTTGTAGGCGCGCGCCATCAGCGCCATGCCCGTGATGCCGGTCGGAAAGCCGAGATAGTTTTCGATGCGTGAGGACGCGCCTGCCTGGCCGCCGAAGGCGCGGCAGTCGAGCACGATCGTCGACAGCCCTTCGGAGGCGGCATAGACCGCGGCCGCAAGCCCCGCCGGTCCCGCGCCGACGATGGCCACGTCGTAGACCTTGTCGGCATCGACCGGCCGCAGCAGGCCGACGCAGCGGGCGAGGTCGCTCTCGCCCGGATTGTGCAGCAGCTTGCCGTTCGGGCAGAGCACGATCGGCAAATGGTGCGGATCGACATGGAAACGCTCGATCAGCGTCTTGGCGCAGGGGTCGGTGTCGGAATCGAGCGCGCGATGCGGCAGGCCGCTGCGGCTGAGAAAACCTTGCAGCCGCAGCACGTCGCCATTGCCGGGAGGGCCGATGACGATCGGCCCGCTGGCGCCGCTCTCGAGCAGGCCGACGCGGCGCAGGATCAATGCCCGCATGATGCGCTCGCCGAGATTCGCCTCCTGCACCATCAGGTCGCGCAGCCGCTGCGAGGGGATGACGATGGCCTCGACCGGCTCCCTCGCTTCGGCATTGACCAGCGACGGACGGCTCGAGAGCTGGGCCAGCTCGCCGATGAAATTGCCGGCGCCATAGGTGATGATCGCCTCGCGCGGGCCAAGCCCACCGGCCTGCGTGATGTCGACCTTGCCCGACAGGATGAGGATCAGCCCGGGCGAAACCGTGCCGGCCGTGACGATATGCTCGCCGGCGGCATAGGTGCGGCCTTCGCCGAAGCGGCGCATGCGCTCGATGTCCGCATCGGCGAGGACTGGGAACATCTGGTCGCGGCGGGCGGCGATGGTCGGACTGACGGTCGGGGCCATGGGCGAACCGTAGCGGAGCGTCCGCGGGGTTTGAAGCGGTTTGTTTGGCGCTGACCGGCAGAGTGGTTTCGCACCTGTCACCCTTTTTCGCGCTTGCTACACTTCAATACCGCGCTCAAAAGTGAGTCTCGGTGCTGCAACGATAGAGCCGGTGGGTGCGATGGCAGCGGATTGTGCCGACTTTTACGACGCGGAACTGGCACGGCATAATCGGCACCTCAGGGCGGCCGCCGACATCGGAACACGTTACCGCGTGCTCGACATCGGCTGCGGTGCGGGACTAACGGCCCGCGAGGCCGCACGCGTCGCCGTCGACGGAGAGGTGGTCGGCGTCGATACGTCCGCGCAGATGCTCGAAGTGGCGCGGCGACGTTGCGCCGAAGAAGGACTGCGGAACGTGACCTTCGAGCAGGGAGATGCGCAATCGCACGCATTCCCCGCTGCCAGTTTCGATGTTTGCATCAGCCGCTTCGGGACGATGTTCTTTGTCGATCCGCCTGCGGCATTCGCCAATATCGCCCAGGCGTTGCGGCCCGGCGCGCGCCTTGTGTGGATGGTCTGGCAGAGCCAGGAGCGTAACGAGTGGTCAGGAGCCATTCAGCAAGCACTGAACCCGGAAAGCACGCCGTCCGGGGATGTCCCCATGGCGTTTTCACTCGGGGACGCTGCCGTCGCCAGGACGCTTCTGAGCGCGGCCGGGTTTAAGTCCATCGCCTTCACTGAGGTGCATGAGCCGGTCTATTACGGGCCGGACGTCGATGCCGCGTTTGGCGCTCTCTCCAGCTTCCAGATGGTCAAGGAGGCGCTCGCGCACGCGACCGAGCCGCCAGGCAAGGTGTCGAAGCGGCTGCGCGACATGCTGGCGGCGCATATGACCTCAGGGGGCGTGCTGTTCGACTCGCGGGCGTGGATCATCACAGCCAAGCGCGAATAGCCGGCGGATCCTCCTTCGCCAAAGGCTTCGGAGGACCATCCTTCGCTCTTATAACGCCGGGTGGCCTGCCATCCGAAGCTCGAAGAGCGAAGGATGGTGCCCAGGAGAGGCGCGCATCACTTTTCGACGCAATTCCAACCGCTATCCGAGCGACGTCGCAAGCTTGCGCAGCGCCCCCTGCGGATCATCGGCGATGGCGGAGCCATGCGAAACAAGGATGCGCTTGAGCGCCGGCTGTTCCGCCCATCGTCTCAATTGCGCTGCGAGTGCCGCCTTGTCGCCGACCATCGCCAGCTTGACCGGCCAGGGTATATGCGGCTCATCACCGGCAAATCCCATCATGCGCAATGCCCAGCCTGCAAAGCCGGTTGCATCGCGGATGTTGCCGACGACGTCATTGAGAACGAGCGTCGTGCCGTTTGGTCCGTGAACCTGCAGCGCCGCTTCGCGATCGCGGGTTCCGGGGACGGTGATGAGCTTGACGTCGGGATCGCCAAAGTCACCGCGTGTCGCATCGATATGTACCGCCTTCTCGACACTGTTAAGCGCGCCCAGCGGTGCAATCACCTGAAGGGAGGGATAGCGGTCCTTCCATGGCTTTGCATCGAGCCGGTGATGATCATTAGGGACGATCAGGAAGGCGGGCTGGCCGAAGGCCTCGATCGCGCGCATCTGTTCGTCGTCAAGCGCGATGGCGCTGAAGATAACGAGCCGTTGGTCGCGCAATCGCACCACAGTCATGCGCCGTTTCATGTTGCCGACGGGCATCGGTATGTCGCCGGTCACCGTCAGAATATTGTCGTCGACAGGAGTGAGCCTGCCGTGTGGCAGAACCTTCCATTCCTTGAATGGCTTGGGCATCCCGGAACCTCGGGTTAACACGACAAGATAGGAACGGTTCAACCCGAGGCGAGTTGCAGGGCACAAAAAAGCCCGGAAAATCCGGGCTTTTTGCTCATCGCGTCAGAACGTCTGAAACGGGAATTTGGTGCCCAGAAGAGGACTCGAACCTCCACTCCTTGCGGAACACGGACCTGAACCGTGCGCGTCTACCAATTCCGCCATCTGGGCTGGTGGGCGCTCATGTAAGCGGGCAATCGAAGCGTGTCAACGCGCTTTTTTCGAGGGGCTGCCGATGCCGGCTCAAGATAGGAACGGCCGATCTTCGGCGAAGCTGCGCTGTTGATGTTAATTGCCGGCGTCGGCGCCGCCCCTCATCGCCCTGCCGGGCACTTCTCCCCGTATAGTGACGGGGAGAAGGGGCTGGCCGCAATGCCGGCTCCCTTCTTGCAACGCTGGCGATTGGCGAAAGCGGCGATGAGAGCGCCCCTCTCCCCGTCACTATACGGGGAGAGGATGCCGGCAGGCAGGTGAGGGGCGGCGCAAACGCTGAACAGATAAGGGCGGGACGGAATTCAAACCTGAAACTACTGGCCCGAGAGGCTGCCCATCGATCCGATGGTCGCCGTAAGGAGGCGAGGAGCCCTCACCCCTCCAGCACTTCCTTCTTCGCCACCGTCGAATCGGCGTTGAGCTTGTAGATCACAGGTACGCCGGTGCCGAGCTCGAGCTTGACGATCTCTTCGCCGCTCTTGCCGTCCAGCGCCATGATCAGCGCGCGCAGCGAATTGCCGTGCGCGGCGACCAGCACGGTTTCGCCGCGCAGCACGTGCGGCTGCACGTCGTGCAGGTAATAGGGCCACACGCGCGCGCCGGTGTCCTTCAGGCTTTCGCCGCCGGGCGGCGCGACGTCGTAGGAGCGGCGCCAGATATGCACCTGCTCCTCGCCCCATTTCTTGCGCGCGTCGTCCTTGTTGAGGCCGGAGAGGTCGCCGTAGTCGCGTTCGTTGAGCGCCTGGTCGCGGATGGTCTTCAGATCGCCCTGGCCGACCACGTCAAGGATGATCTGGCAGGTGTTCTGCGCCCGCTTCAGCGCCGAGGTGTAGGCGATGTCGAATTTCAGCCCGCGCGCCTTGAGCTTCTCGCCGGCGGCAAGCGCTTCAGCGTTGCCTTGCTCGGTCAGACCCACGTCGCGCCAGCCGGTGAACAGGTTCTTCAGGTTCCATTCGCTCTGGCCGTGGCGCACGAGCACGAGAGTTCCCGACATGTTTGCTCCTTGTTTCGGATTTGGGGTGCTCAGCTCAGGCCGAGCACGTCCCGCATGGAATAAAGGCCCGGCTTCTTGCCGCGCGCCCAAAGCGCCGCCTTGACCGCGCCCCGGGCAAAGATCGCCCGGTCCTCGGCCTGATGGGAGAGCGTGATGCGCTCGCCGGTGCCGGCCAGGATCACGCTGTGCTCTCCGACCACCGAGCCGCCGCGCAGCGTGGCGAAGCCGATCGCGCCGGTCTTGCGCACGCCGGTGTGGCCGTCGCGCACCCGCACGCTGTTGTCCTCGAGCGCGATCTCCCTGCCCTTCGCCGCCGCCTCGCCGAGCAGCAGCGCCGTGCCCGACGGCGCGTCGACCTTGTGCTTGTGGTGCATCTCCAGGATCTCGATGTCGAAATCTTCGCTGTCGAGCGCGCGGGCCGCCTGCTCCACCAGCACCGCCAAAAGGTTGACGCCTAGGCTCATATTGCCGGATTTGACGATCGTCGCATGGCGGGCTGCGGCCGCGATCTTCGCATCGTCGTCGGCCGAGCAGCCGGTCGTGCCGATGACATGGACGATGCGCGCCTGCGCGGCGTAGCCGGCGAATTCGACGCTTGCCTTGGGCGCCGTGAAATCGAGCACGCCATCGGCCTTGGCGAAGGCCGGCAGCGGGTCGTCGACGATCGGCACGTTGATGATGCCGATGCCGGCAAGCTCGCCGGCATCCTTGCCGAGATAGGGCGAACCTGCCCTTTCAACGGCGCCGGCTACTCTTGCACCCGGAATCGTGTGGATGGCGCGGATCAGCGTCTGGCCCATGCGGCCGGCCGCACCCACCACCACCAGGCCCATGTCGCCCGCTTCGCTCATGCGCTTCTCCTGACGGCCTTCTTCGCGCGCTGCGGAGTTTGGATTGGCTTGGCGTCATCGACAAGCCCCAGCCCCTTCTTGCCCTGCACCCGGTGGAAGCGGGCATAGACGCTGTGCGGGTCGGCCATCAGCGCGGCATGCGTGCCTTCCTCGACCAGCCGGCCTTCTTCCAGCACGATGATGTGGTCGGCATTGACCACCGTCGACAGCCGGTGCGCGATGACGATCGTGGTACGCCCTTCCATGACATGGGTCAGCGCTTCCTGGACGCGCGCTTCCGCCTCGTTGTCGAGCGCCGACGTCGCCTCGTCGAGCAAAAGGATCGGCGCCTGGCGCACGATGGCGCGGGCGATCGAGACGCGCTGGCGCTGGCCGCCCGACAGCGTCACGCCGTTTTCGCCGACCGGCGTGTCGTAGCCCTGCGGCTGCTGGCGGATGAAGTCGTCGGCCGCCGCCTGGCTCGCCGCCAGCTCGATCTCGGCGTCCGAGGCGGAAAGCCGTCCGTAGCGAATGTTGTCGCGGATCGTGCCTTCGAACAGATAGGGCGCCTGCGAGACATAGGCGATCGAGCCGCGCAGCGACTGCTTGGTTACCTTGGCGATGTCCTGGCCGTCGACAACGATGCTGCCGCTATCGACGTCATAGAAGCGCTGCAAGAGTGCCACCAGCGTCGACTTGCCGGCACCGGAGGCGCCGACGATCGCCGTCACCTTGCCGGCGGCGGCGGTGAAGCTCAGGTTCCGCAGCACCGGCATGTCGGCGCTGTAACCGAAGGTGACGTTGTCGAAGCGCACCTCGCCGCTGGCGATCCTGGCCTCGGCCGCGCCGGGCGCGTCGCCCTGCTGCGGCTCGAGGTCGAGCAGCTCGTAGATCATGCGCGCATTGACCAACGACCGCTCCATGCCCACCTGCATGCGCGCCAGCCGCCGTGCCGGATCATAGGCGAGGATCAGCGCGGTGATGAAGGAGAAGACCGCGCCCGGAGGCTGGCCCAGCACCAGCGCGCGGTAGCCGGAATAGGCGATGACGCCGGTGACGGCGAGGCCGGCCAGCAAGTCGGAGATCGGCGTCAGCCGCTCCGAGACGCGGGCGATCTTGTTGCCGCGCTGCTCGGCGCTCTCGGAGAGCTGGCCGATGCGGCGCGCAAGCTCCTCCTCCATGGTGAAGGCCTTGACGATGGCAATGCCTTGCGTCGCTTCCTGCATGGCGCCGATCAGCCGCGAGTTGATCTGCACGGATTCGCGCGAGATGCGCCGCACCCGGCGCTGCAGGTAGACGACGGCCCAGATCAGCGGCGGCCCGATCAGCAACGAGGACAGCGACAACAGCGGGTCCTGATAGATCATGATGCCGATCAGGCCTATCAGCGATACCGCATCGCGCGCGATCGAGGTCAGCGTCATCGACAGAAGATCGCGGATGCCGTTGATGTTCTCGTTGACCCGCGCCGCGAGCTGACCCGAACGCGTGTCGGTGAAGAAGCCGACCCCGAGCTTCATAAGATGGTCGAAGATTCGGCGCTGGTAGCGCGCAACCAGATTGTTGCCGATTCTCGCCAGCGTCACCGCCTGGCCGTAGGTGGCAATTCCGCGCAACACGAAAGAAGCCATGATGCCCGCGCAGATCAGGAAGATCAGATCGCCGCGTCGATCATAGAAGATCTGGTTGACGACCGGGCTCATGATCCAGGCGGCGAAGGCCGTCGTGCCCGAAACGACCAGCGAGCAGGTGATGGCCACCACATAGGCCCAGCGGTATTCGCGGCCGTTCTCGGCGATGATGCGGCGCAGGATCGCCCAGGTCTCGCCCGGCAGGGCCTTCGCTTGAGGTTGAAGCGACTGGTTCAAATCGGGGTTTGTTCCGTGATTTTTCGGTTGCTTTCGCAGCAGGGCCGCAATTTGGCACCCCTCTTAGCGCTCCGGTCGTGGCTTGCCTATGGCGAAACTTCGTCGCGGCTCATAACAGGTCACGAACCCGTAGCCTCAAACGGCCGCCCGCCAGTGCCGTCCCACGGTCTGGACGCCGAACAGCGCTGGGGTCCTGGCATAGGCGGCGAGGCCAAGAAGCGCGGCCAGCGGGTGCGTGATGACATAGACCGGCATCGCGCGCATCAGCGCGCTGTGCGGCGCCTTGTCTTCGAAAGCGGCGCGGAAATTGCCGGCTTTCAGCGCCGGCACGATTTTTTGTGCGATGCCGCCGGTCAAAAACACGCCGCCCCGGCTCATGAACACCAGCGCCAGATCGCCGGCGGTGCGGCCGAGGCAGGTGACGAACAGCGACAGCGCCTCTTCCGCCACCGGATCGGATTTGGCGAGCGCCGCCGCTGTGATTTCGGCCGGTGTCGTGAACGGCGTCGGCTTGGCGTCGGCCTTGGCCACCGCGCGATAGACATTGACCAGCCCGCGGCCGCACAGGATCTGCTCGCCGGAGATGCGGCCCTCGAGCTTTTCGATATGCGGGAAGACTTCGAAGTCGCGCGCCGTGCGCGGGCCGATGTCCATGTGCCCGCCCTCGCCCGGCACCGGTATCCAGTGGCGCAGCGCGTAGATCAGCCCGGCGACGCCAAGCCCGGTTCCGGGGCCGAGCACGACCCGGCCGGCGCTCGGCTCCGGCGTGCCGCCGCCGATCTTTTCCATATGCTCTTCGCCGAGCGCCACGACGGCCAGCGCCTGCGCCTCGAAATCGTTGAGCACGACGATCTCGCTAAGGCCGAGATTGGCAAACATCTGGCGCGGCTTGACCACCCAGGGGCAGTTGGTGAGCCGGATCTCGTCGCCGTCGACCGGGCCGGCAACCGCCAGCACCGCCGAATGCGGCTGGATCGACGAGCGATCGAGCACCGCCGCCTGGATCGCCTCGTCGATGGTCTTGAAATTGGCCGTCTGGACGATCTGCGGCTCGGTCGCTTCCGAGTTCGCGTCGAGCACGATCGAGAAACGCGCATTGGTGCCGCCGATATCGCCGATCAGGACCGGAAACCGCAGCGCTGTATCGTCTTCGCCTGCCATGCTCTTTGTTCGTCCCCGTTCGGGCGAATATGCCGTTGTCTGTTCGTTGAACTAGCGCATGGACTTGCAAAGGGAAAGCCGGTTTGGCCCCAGTTTCGGGGCATCGCTTCATGTTTTGAATTCCGTCCTTGCCCCGTTTTCCGGCGGCGGCGCTGCCCCTCACCTGCCTGCCGGCATCCTCTCCCCGTATAGGCACGGGGAGAGGGAAGCTCGCCACCGGTTTCGCCAATCGCCAGCGTTGCAGAAAAGGCTGCAAGGCTGCGGCCGAAGTGCCCGGCAGGGCGATGAGGGGCAGCGCTGGCTTCGACAATTGGCCTGCCCAAAACCCTGTCGTCAGTTCCCCGGCCTCGGTCGCGGCAGTGGAATGCCGATTTTCGGCGTCGGAGCAAAAGCGCTGGCCGCCGCGGGAAGCACAGCATTGCCGCTGGAGATCGTCTCCGCCGGCTCGGTCGGTTCCTGCTTCGCGGCCGCCACCGCTGCCGCGCCGCCGCCCTGATAGGTGACCGCTTCCAGCGAAGGCGCGTCCGGCGCGGCGAGCACCGCCTGGCATTCCCTCGGCAGGTTGGCCATGGTCATCAGGTCGCGGGCCTTCGGCGCGTCCGGGTTTTTGTTCGGGCGCCAGGGCTCCTCGGTGAACCACCAGGCCAGCGGCTTGCCGCAGCCGTCGTCGTCAGGCGTCGCCTCCTGCGCCTTGCAGCCTGGCGAGCCAGGCTGACAGCCGATGCGCATGTGGAAATGATAGTCGTGGCCCCAGAACGGGCGGATCTTGCGCAGCCAGGAACGGTCGCCGGTGACCGTGTCGCAAAGCTTCTTCTTGATGCCCGGATTGACCAGGATGCGCTCGACTTCCGCGTAGCTCGCCGCACGCTTCAACAGCCGCGTATGCGCCGGCGTCCAAAGCGCCTCCTTCACCAGATGCGTCTTCTCGTCGACCATCAGCGTCGCGCTCATGGTCTCGCGCTGGGCTATCGTCAGCGGGCGGCGAGGCATCGGCGTCAGCCAGATGTCGGCGTCGAGGCCGATCTGATGCGAGGCATGGCCGGTCGTCATCGGACCGCCGCGCGGCTGCGAGACGTCGCCGATCAAAAGACCCGGCCAGCCATCCGCGTGGGCGTCGCGCGCGAGCTTCTCGATCAGCGCGATCATCGCCGGATGGCCCCAGCGGCGGTTGCGCGAGGGGCGCATCACTTCCCAGCTCGGTCCGTCCATCGGCAGGGCGACGCCGCCGGTGAAACAGCCTTTGGAATAGAAGCCGAAGGATTGCGCCGGCGCTACCGCCGGCAGCTTCCTGGCGCCGAACAGGTCTTTTGCACGCGGTTCGGCCGAGATCGCGGCCGCCGCCAGGGCTGCTAAAGTCGCCAGCGCAAGCGCGGCGGTCAGGAACGGCTTCCTGTCGGGCAGCGATCGCAACGTCATCAGGTCGGGTCCCCTCTCCAGTAGAGCGACGCAATCTCGGGCGACATGCTTCAGCAGCGAATCATATCATGTCCCGCGCTTGGCTTCGATCACGAGCGTTTCATGGGGCTGCGCGGCTCCCCGTCCCGCCAATTGCCGTCGGCCCACATCCGCTCCAGCGTCACCCGATAGTTCGGGAAACGAAAGCTGTAGCCGGCCGCCTTGATCGCCTTGTTGGCGACGCGCTTGTTCTCGCCATAGAAGGAACGCGCCATGGGCGAAAGTTGGGCGGTCTCGAAAGGAATTTCGGGCGGCGGCTCCACGCCCATCAATCCGGCGGCATAGGCGACGACGTCCTGCGGCGGTGCCGGCTCGTCGTCGGTGACGTTGAAGATGCCGCCGAGATTGTTCCCGGCCAGATGCCAAAGCGCCCCGGCGATGTCGTCGCAATGGATGCGATTGAACACCTGATCCTTCTTGACCAGCCGCCTCGCGGTGCCGTCCTCGAGATTGACCAACGCGTTGCGGCCCGGGCCGTAAATGCCGGAGAGCCGCAGGATCGCCACCGGTTTTCCGATCTCCTGGCCGAGCCTCAGCCAGTCCTTTTCGGCCGCCACCCGCATCATCGAGCGCTTCGATACCGGTCTGCATTCGGCGCTCTCATCCACCCAGGCGCCGCCATGGTCGCCATAGACGCCGACGGTGGAGAGATAGCCGATCCATTCCAGCGCCGGCATCTTTGCCCGGATCGTCTCGCCGGCGGCGTTGAGCACCGGATCGCCCGCTTCGTCCGGCGCGACCGAGACGATGAGATGCGTGGTTTGCCGAAGCGCGTCGCTGATTTCAGACGTCAGCGAACCGTCGAAGCGCAACGGCCCGATGCCCGCCTGCCGCAACGCCGCGAACTTTTCCGGCGCGCGGGTCGTGCCCAGGATCGGCGCGCCCTGCCCGTTGGCCTGCGCGAAGGCCTTGCCGGAATAGCCGGCGCCGAAGATGAAGAAGCGTCTTTCGCCCATCAATGAACCCCTTCAACGATCCTTCGCAGAATCCGGCAGCGCCAAGAACCATTCGTCGCGCACCGCAGCATTGCCTTCGGCCTTCAAGGCCGATGCCGCGAGCCTGGCAAGATCGCGCCGAGGCATCAGTCGCGAAAGTGCCCATACCGCCGCACCCCGCACCAGCGGCGAGCCGTCGTCGAGCAGGCCTTGCACGATCGGCGTCAGCGAGGCATCGCTCGAATTGCCGGCGGCGATCAGCACGTTGCGGACGAAACGGTCGCGGCCGATGCGCTTGATCGGCGAGCCCGAGAAGAAGGCGCGGAACGCCGCGTCGTCGAGGAGCAAGAGTTCCGAAAGCGACGGCTCGCGCAGATCGGCGCGCGCGGCAAGCTTGGCTTCCGAGGCAACGCTGGCGAACTTGTTCCATGGACAGACGGCGAGGCAATCGTCGCAGCCATAGATGCGGTTGCCGATCTTCTCGCGGAATTCGCGCGGGATCGGCTCCTTGTTCTCGATGGTGAGGTAGGAGATGCAGCGCCGCGCATCGAGCCGGTAGGGCGCGGGGAAAGCATCGGTCGGGCACACATCAAGACAGGCGCGGCAGGAGCCGCAATGGTCGATTTCAGCTTTGTCCGGCTCGAGCTCGGCCGTCGTGAAGATCGTGCCGAGGAACAGCCACGAGCCATGCGCGCGGCTGACCAGATTGGTGTGCTTGCCCTGCCAGCCGAGGCCGGCGGCTTCGGCCAGCGGCTTTTCCATCACCGGGGCCGTATCGACGAAGACTTTGACGTCGCCCCCGGCGCGCGCGACGATCTTGCCGGCGATCTCCTTCAGCCGGCCCTTCATCACGTCGTGATAGTCGCGATTTTGCGCATAGACCGAGATCGCCCCGCGATCGCGCTTTTCGAGGACGTCGCGCGGATCGCGATCCGGGCCGTAATTCATCGCCAGAACGATGATCGAGCGCACCTCCGGCCACAATGTCGAGGGTTCGGCCCGGCGCTCGATGGTCTCGGCGATCCACTCCATCGAGCCATGGAAACTGTCCGCGACGAACTCGGCCAGGCGCGCGGGCGCCAGCGGGATCGCGTCCGGCCTGGTCACGGCGACCGCCTCGAAGCCGGCGCGGCGCGCCTCCGCGTCGATCAGCGCGCGCAGGCGGGTTTTGTCAGAAATCGAGGTCCGCATAATGCGATACCGGCGACAGGCCGCGCACCCGGTCGGTGAGCAGCGACCGGAACGACGGCCGTGATTTGACGCGTGTATACCATTCGCGCGCTGCCGAGTGCTCGCGCCAGTCGATCTCGCCGAGATAGTCGAGCACCGAAAGCGTCGCCGCGGCGGCGAGGTCGGCATAGGTCACCTTGTTGCCGGCCAGCCAATGGCGCGTGCCGGCCAGCCAGTTGGTGTATTTCATGTGCTGGCGGATGTTGGCGCGCGCGGCGCGGATCGCCGCCGAATCGGGCGAGCCGCCGCCCGCGGTCTCCGGCATGACCGGCTTCAGCACGCGCTCGCGCACCAGATGGCGGGTGACCTCGCTTTCGGCCTTCGCGAGATACCAGTCGGTCAGCCGGCGGATTTCGGCGCGTTGCATCGGGTCTTCGGCGAACAGCCGCTTGTCGCGCTTGAGCACCCCGCGCGTCTCGTCGAGATATTCGGCGATCACCATGGCGCCGACGATCGGAACGTCGCCCTCGGCAAGCAGGATCGGCAGCGTGCCGGCCGGGTTGAGCGCCAAGAACTCCTTGCGCCGCGTCCACGGCTTTTCCTCGATCAGCGCCAGTTCCTCGCCGTATTCGCCGAAAGCGAGACGCACGAACCGGCAGGTGGCGAACATGGGATGGTGGAAAAGCGTCAGCATGGTTCCGCGATGATAGGGCGCACTGGCGAATCGTTTTCGGCGCCGGTAAGTCTTGGCCGCCCGATTCCAGGGACTGTCATGTGTTGCGACCTATAGGGGCACTTACGCGCCATGACAAGCAAGCCCTTCCCGTTAGCCGTTACTCGAAAGCAGAGGTTGCCATGGAAAGCCAAACCATCGTCGAAGCGCTGCTGCTTGGCCTGCTGGAGGGCCTGACCGAATTCATCCCGGTCTCCTCGACCGGCCATATCTTGCTCGCCGGCCATTTCCTCGGCTTCCATTCGACCGGCAAGGCCTTCGAGATCCTGATCCAGCTCGGCGCGATCCTCGCCATCCTCAGCGTCTATTTCCGCCGCCTGTGGAAGATGGTGCTCGAACTGCCCTATGACCGGCTGACCCGGCACTTCGTCATCGGCATCCTGATCGCCTTCCTGCCGGCCGCGGTCATCGGCGCGCTGGCGCATGATTTCATCAAGACCTTCCTGTTCGAATCGCCGCGGCTGATCTGCATCATGCTGATCATCGGCGGCGTGGTGCTTTTGGCCGTCGACCGCATGAACCTCAAGCCGGTCTATCGCGACGTCGAGCGTTTCCCGACCAGGCTTTACCTGCAGATCGGCCTGTTCCAGTGCCTGTCGATGATCCCCGGCACCTCGCGTTCCGGCTCGACCATCGTCGGCGCGCTGCTGCTTGGCGTCGACAAGCGCGCGGCGGCGGAGTTCTCCTTCTTCCTGGCGATGCCGACCATGGTCGGCGCTTTCGCCTTCGACCTGTTCAAGAACCGCAACGTGCTGACCTCGGCCGACCTGCCGATCATCGCCGTCGGCTTCATCGCCGCCTTCGTCAGCGCGCTGATCGTCGTGCGCTTCCTGCTCGATTTCGTCTCGCGCAAGGGCTATTCGCTGTTCGGCTGGTGGCGGCTCGTGGTGGGTGCTGTGGGATTGGTGGCACTGATGATCTGGGGGTGACTTCAGATCTGGTGAGATTGGCATCTTTTGGACGTTTGCGCTGCCCCTCACCTGCCTGCCGGCATCCTCTCCCCGTATAGTGACGGGGAGAGGGGCGCTCTCATCGCCCGTTTCACCAATCACCAGCGTTGCACAGGACAGCGCCAAGGCTGCGGTCAGCCCTTTCTCCCCGTCACTATACGGGGAGAAATGCCCGGCAGGGCAATGAGGGGCGGCGCCGACGTCGACAGTTGGCATCTTGCAAGGTCACGTCTTCGGGGTGCTCCTCAATTCCTCCCATAAAACGCATTCTCGACATGCACCGGCCAGCGCCAGGGCAGCACCGCCACCATGTCGAAGCGTATCGACAATCGCCCATAGTCGGGCTGGCGCGACAGCCAGAGATCGGCGGCGCCCTCGATGCGCCGCTCGGAGCTGTGGGCGATCGCCTCCATCGCCTCCATCAGCGTTCGGCGCGCCTTGACCTCGACGAACAGAACGAGGTTCCCACGCCTGGCGATCAGGTCGATCTCGCCGAGCTTGGTGCGATGGCGGCGGGCGAGAATCCGGTAGCCCTTCAGCATCAACGCCAGCGCCGCCAGCCATTCGCCGCGATGGCCGCGCCGATAAGCCTTGCGTCGATGGCCGACAGTGCGCTCAGCCACCGCCGGCGTCCTTGAGCCCGAGCAGCCGCCGGTAGAGCGCCTGTTTCTGACCGCCGGTCATCTTCGCCGCTTCCGCGGCGGCCTTGGACGCCGGCATTTCGGCCGCGAGCGACAGAAGCAGCCGGTCGATGTCGGCCGGCTGGTCCGCCGTGGCCTCGGCCGGACCGACGCAGATGACGATTTCACCCTTCGGCGTGTCGGCCGCCCCATAGTGGTCGGCAAGCTCGCCGAGCGTGCCGGTCCGCATCTCCTCGAACGCCTTGGTCAGCTCGCGGCCGATCGCGGCCTTGCGCGCGCCGCCCAGCGCCTCGACCATCGCGGCAAGCGTCTCGGCCAGCCGTCGCGGCGACTCGAAGAAGATCAGCGTCGCCGGGACCTGCCTGAATGTTTCGAGCTTCGTCAGCCGTTGACCAGCTTTTGCAGGCAGGAAACCGGCGAACAGGAAGGCATCGGAGGGCAGTCCGGAAGCGGTCAGCGCGGCGAGCGCCGCCGACGGTCCCGGCACCGGCACGACGCGGATGCCCTGCTCCAGCGCTTCGCCGACCAGCCGGTAGCCGGGATCGGAGACCAAAGGCGTGCCGGCATCCGAGATCAACGCCACGCTCCGCCCCGCCGCCAGGGCCTCGATCAGCTTCGGCCCCGCCGAGGCGGCATTGTGCTCGTGATAGGCCGTGGTGCGGCGACGGATGCCGTAGCGTTCGAGCAGCACGCGCGAGACGCGCGTGTCCTCGCAGGCGACGATGTCGGCGCTAGCCAGCGTCTCCAGCGCGCGCAGCGTGATGTCGGCGAGATTGCCGATCGGCGTCGCCACCAGATAGAGCGCCGACGCAATCGGCCGCGCCGGAATCTCGGTCTGCCCGATCAGATAGCTGCGTTTCTCGCCGGTCAAGAATAACCCTCCGTTCACTCTGTTTGGCATGGCTCACGGCCGGTTGCAAAACGTGAAGTCGAGGCAAGGAAATCGCCATGCCTTTGCCATAGTGAGGAACGAAACCGCTACCGGCGAATTTCATCCCTGATTCCCGGTAGGAGGCAGGACCGGACGATGCCCAGTCGCTTCGACATTTTTATCAGCCGACTTGAAAGCAAAACCGCCCGCGAGGGCACTCCCCCACATCCGATCGCCGAACAGAACGGCGCTCGCCGCGACAAGGCGGACCAGAAGCAGGTCCGCAACGGCGAGGCGCATGCCGAGAAGAACCGCGGCAAGCACCGCCAGAAGCATGATGCCTAGAGTGTGGCATCTGGCGCAGACGAGCTCTCGCTTCGTCATCCTAGGGCGAAGCAAGGAGCGAAGCGACGCAGCGTAGACCCTAGGATCCATTCCGTGACATCAGAGCGTCGCTAACGGTGCAGAATTCTGCTCCGCTGCATCCTTCGGCCGAGGTCACGGAATGGATCCTCGGGTCAAGCCCGAGGATGACGAAGGCGCGAGGTTACCTGGCCAGATCCGCCACCACCGCATCGAGCACGATCATCCCCGCGGTCGTGGCGCGCAGCCGGGCATTGCCGACCGGCGCCACCAGCCCTTCTTCCTGCAGCACCGAAAGCCTCGCGGTCGAAAGGCCACGCCCAGCTAGCATCTCGTAACGCGCGAGGTCGATGCCTTCGGCAAGCCTCAGCCCCATCAGCAGGAACTCGTCGGCCTCTTCCGAGCGCGTCAGCACCTCGCCGCCGGTGACGCCATGGCCCCTGGCCTCGACCAGGTTGGCCCATGTTTCCGGCATTTTTTCCGCGACCGTCACGGTCCGGCGGCCGTTCTCGACAAAGCGGCCATGCGCGCCCGGCCCGACGCCGACATATTCGCCATAGCGCCAATAGGTCAGGTTGTGCCGGCTCTCGGCGCCCGGCCGCGCGTGGTTGGAGATCTCATAGGCCGGCAGGCCATGCGCCGCGGTCACTTCCTGCGTCAGCGCGTAGAGATCGGCGGCGTGGTCGTTGTCGGGAAGGACGAACTTCCGCGCCGCGTGCAGCGCGTGGAAGGGCGTGCCTTCCTCGATCGTAAGCTGGTAGAGCGACAGATGATCGGCGGCGTGGCCGATCGCCTGTTCGAGCTCCCCTTGCCAGTGCTCCGGCGTCTGGCCCGGCCGCGCATAGATCAGGTCGAAGGAAAGCCGCGGGAAGATTTCGCGCGCGAGCCCGATGGCGTGAAGCGCCTCCTCGACATTGTGCAGCCGGCCGAGGAAGCGCAGGTCCTTGTCGTTCAGTGCCTGCACGCCGAGCGAGACGCGGTTGACGCCGGCTGTCCGGTAGCCACGAAAACGCTCAGCCTCGACCGAGGAGGGGTTTGCCTCCAGCGTGACCTCGATGCCGGCAGGCACCGTCCAGTTCTTTGCCACGGCCTCCAGCACCGCCGCGACGGTTTCCGGCTTCATCAGCGACGGCGTGCCGCCGCCGAGGAAGATGCTGGTGACCTCGCGCGGCCCAGTGCGGGCGCGCATCGTCGCCAACTCCGTCTCGAAGGCGCGCGCGAAGCGCTCCTGGTCGACCGGCTGGTGGCGGACATGGCTGTTGAAATCACAGTAAGGGCACTTGGCCGCGCAGAACGGCCAATGGATGTAGACGCCGAAGCCGGGGCTGCGGTCGAGGGGCATGGTTTGGCCGGTCCCGATCATCTTGAGTCGAGCCGCGCCAAGTCCAGGCGGGCTTGCGCGAATTTCTGGAAGGCGCGGGCGCGGTGCGACAGGGCGGTTGCCTGGCCGGGCTTCCAGCCATGCTTTTGTTCGGCGCTCATCTCGCCGAAAGTCTTGTCGAAACCGTTGGGCAGGAACACCGGATCGTAGCCGAAGCCGAGCGTGCCGCGCGGCGGCCACACCAGCGTGCCCTCCGCCTCGCCCCGGTAATATTCGGCATCGCCGTCCGGAAAGGCGAGGCAGATGACGGCGACGAAGCGGCCGGTGCGCTGCGCGGGCCCGGTCGCGCCGACCTCTTGCAGCGCCACCTCGGTGCGCTGCATGGCCATGCCGAAATCGCGTGTGCCGTCGGGCGTCTCGGCCCAGTTGGCTGTGTAGACGCCCGGCGCGCCGTCGAGCGCGTCGACACAGAGGCCCGAATCGTCGGAGAGCGCCGGCAGGCCGGTCGCCTTGGCCGCGGCGTAGGCCTTGATATAGGCGTTTTCCTCGAAGGTCGTGCCGGTCTCGTCCGGTTCCGGCAGGCCGTACTCCTTGGCCGACTTCGCCTCGAAGCCGAATGGCGCCATCAGGTCGGCGAATTCGCGCAGCTTGCCTTCGTTGTGGCTGGCGACGACGATCTTCTGTCCGTTCAAGGAATGCATCACAGGCCCCAGATCCTTGGCTCGGCGAACTCGATCGAATTGCCCGAAGGGTCGCGGATATAGATCGAGTGTCCGCCCTGCGGCCATTCGAAATCGCTTTCGATGGCGACGTTCTTGGCCGTGAGATGCTTGCGCCATTGGCCAATCTCATCGGCGCTTGCCGTGAAGCAAAGATGACCTTTGCCGGCCGTTCCGTGCGGCGGAACCGCCAGCCTGGCATCGGGCGCCGGCGGGATTTTCGTCGCCTCGGCGTTGAAGAGCAGCAACACGCCGCTGCCGCAGCGGAAGAAGACGTGGCGGCCCTCGACTTTGCCAAGCGGATCCAGGCCGATGATGTCGCGGTAGAATTGTTCGGCAGCGTGCAAGTCTGTGACGTAGAGCGCCGATTCCAAAATCGCCGAGGGAGTCACGAGGCACCCCCCTCTGCCCTGCCGGGCATCTCCCCCTCAAGGGGGGAGATTAGCAGCTCCGCCGACATCGTCTCAACGTTGATGGTTGGCGAAACCCGAAGTGACGCCCGATCTCCCCCCTTGCGGGGGAGATGGCCGGCAGGCCAGAGGGGGGTGTGACGGATCGCCAACCTCATCAATAACCCTACGCCACCGCCATCTGCTGCAAGCTCACCAGCCGCGAAATGCCCTTCTTGGCCAGTCCCATCAGCGCGGCAAACTGCTCTTCGGAGAAGGGCTCGCCCTCGGCCGTGCCCTGGATCTCGACGATGCCGCCCTTGCCGGTCATGACGAAATTGGCGTCGGTGCCGGCCGAGGAATCCTCGAGATAGTCGAGATCGATGACCGGCTGGCCGTCATGGATGCCGCAGGAAATCGCCGCGACATGATCCCTCAGCACCTTGGCGACACTTGCCATCTGGCGCGCCTCCATCCAGCGCAGGCAGTCGTAGAGCGCCACCCAGCCGCCGGTGATCGAGGCCGTGCGGGTGCCGCCATCGGCCTGGATGACGTCGCAGTCGACGGTGATCTGCTGCTCGCCCAGCGCCTGCAGGTCGACCACGGCCCTGAGTGAGCGGCCGATCAGCCGCTGGATCTCCAGCGTGCGGCCGCCCTGCTTGCCGGCGGAGGCCTCGCGGCGCATGCGCTCGCCGGTCGAGCGCGGCAGCATGCCGTATTCCGCCGTCACCCAGCCCTTGCCGGAATTGCGCATCCAGGCCGGCACTTTTTCCTCCAGGCTCGCCGTGCACAACACATGCGTGTCACCGAACTTCACCAGGCACGAGCCTTCGGCGTGCTTGGAGACGCCGCGCTCGAAGGAGATGGCGCGCATTTCGTCAGCTTGGCGTTTGGAGGGGCGCATTCGGCCTTCTTTCCTATCGTTTTTGGATTCGTCGGCGGCTTGTAGACGCATGCGACGCATGGCGCAAAGGAAAAGGGCGCAAAGGAAACGGGGCGCAAGGGAAAATGGCCCGGGTTGCGCCAGGGGGGCTTAAGTCTATATCTTTCAATAGGAGGTTTTTTGCTGGAATGAACAAGGCAGTCGATCCCGCATCGCAGCCGCCCGTACTTCAATCGCTCGACATGCGTTCGCGCGACATCTTCCGGCGGATTGTCGATTCCTATCTGCGCGATGGCGAGCCGGTCGGTTCGCGCAGCCTGTCGCGCATCCTGCCTTCGTCGCTGTCGCCGGCCACCATCCGCAACGTGATGAGCGACCTCGAGCATCTGGGCCTGATCTATGCCCCGCACATCTCGGCCGGCCGGCTGCCGACCCAGACCGGCCTGCGCTTCTTCGTCGATGCCTTCATGGAGCTTGGCGATCTCTCCGACGACGAGCGCCGCGTCATCGAGGCGCAGGTGCGCGCCTCGGGCTCGGGCGCCACGCTGGAGCATATGCTGACCGAGGCGAGCCAGATGCTGTCCGGCATGTCGCGCGGCGCCGGCCTGGTGCTTGCCGCCAAGAACGAGGTGGCGCTGAAGCATATCGAGTTCATCCAGCTGGAGCCCACCAAGGCGCTCGCCGTCATGGTGTCGCAGAGCGGCGACGTCGAGAACCGGGTTGTCGACCTGCCCGCCGGCATCACCGTCTCGCAGCTGCATGAGGCCTCGAACTTCCTCAACGCCCACATCCGCGGCCGCACGCTGGCCGAGGCGCGCATTGAGATCGCCCGTATCAAGGACGAGACCAGGGCGGCCCTCGACACGCTGTCGCAGGACCTGGTCGAGAAGGGCCTCGCGGTCTGGGCCGGCGCCGAGAGCGGCCTGCCGGCGCGCCTCATCGTGCGCGGCCGCGCCAACCTTCTGGAGAACGTCACCGCTCAGGCCGACCTCGAATTGCTGCGCCATCTTTTCGAGGATCTGGAAACGCAGGACGGGCTGCTGCAGCTCCTCGACCTTGCCGAGGAAGGGCCTGGCGTGCGCATCTTCATCGGCTCGGAGAACAAGCTGTTCTCGCTGTCCGGCTCCTCGCTTGTGGTCGCGCCCTATCGCGACAAGGATGCGCGCGTCGTCGGCGCGCTCGGCGTCATCGGCCCGACCCGGCTCAATTATGCCCGTATCGTGCCTATGGTCGACTATACTGCCCAATTGATTTCGCGCATGCTGAGATAGGCGAACGGGATCGCCGCAAGGAGGGTGGAAATGGCGCTGGAATCGTTCAAGGCCCAGATCAGCCTGCTGCTCGAGGAGATGGTGAACCAGCCCGAGGACGAGCACGAAATCCAGGAGCAGCTGCGCGAGAAGCTCAGGGAAATGCGCGCCATGGGCCTGCCGCTGCCGGCCGATCTGGTCGCGCTGGAAAAGCGGCTCGACGAGGATTTCGACGTCGAAGAGAGCTGATCGGCCGGCAATCCCCGTCAAATCTGCGTGCCCGCGCTTCTCTTTTGCAGCGCCTGCCCGATATCTGCTGTCTGGTTGCGCTGACAAGGCATGTCGGCGAATGACGGAGAACGGCATGACAAGGATCGCCGGCTTTGCGGGCGCTGCCCTGCTTCTGGCTACCGGCGCTTTTGCGCAGCAGGCCGACCAACCTTTGCTCACAGGCAAAAAGGCCTTCGGCGATTGGAAGGCCGACCGTCCAGGCGTGCGTCGTCTGATCAAGCCGGACGATCTCCAGCAGCCGAACCTCGCCGAATCCTCGTCGAATAGTGCCGGCCTCGCCGACCGCCCTGCGGATGCCAAGCCCGCCGTGCCGGCCGGCTTCTCGGTCGAGCTCATCGCTTCCGGCATCGACAATCCGCGTGTCGTGCGCGTGGCGCCGAACGGCGACCTCTTCGTCGCCGACAGCGACGCCAATCGAGTCAGGGTCTATCGGCTGGCGGAAGGCAGCGCGAAGCCCGCCGAGAAAGCCGTCTTCGCCAAGGGCCTCACCCAGCCCTACGGCATTGCCTTCTATCCGCCGGGCGACAAGCCGCAATGGGTCTATGTCGCCAACAGCAACAGCGTCGTGCGCTTTCCCTATCGCGATGGCGACATGCAAGCCTCGGGCAGGCCGGAAACGATCGTCTCCGACATTCCCTCGAGCCATCACTGGACGCGCGACATCGCCTTCTCGCCCGACGGCAAGACGCTCTACCTGTCGGTCGGCTCGGGCTCCAACACCGCCGAGGATATGGGTGCGAGGCCGAAAGGCGGTGTCGAGGAATGGGCGCGGTCTGAGCCGCTCGGCGCCACCTGGGGCGCGGAAGAAGGCCGCGCCGACGTGCTCGCCTTCGATCCCGATGGCAAGAACCGCAGGATGGTCGCCACCGGCCTGCGCAACTGCTCTGGCATGACCGTGCAGCCGGCGACGGGCGCGCTCTGGTGCGTCGTCAACGAACGCGACGAGCTCGGCGACAACGTGCCCTTCGAATACGCCACGGCCGTCAAGGACGGCGCCTTCTATGGCTGGCCCTGGTACTATATCGGCGACAACGAGGATCCGCGCCAGGAGGGCGCGCGGCCCGACCTCGCCGGCAAGGTCACCGTACCCGACGTGCTGATGCAAGCGCATTCGGCGCCGCTCAACATCGCCTTCTATGAAGGCGGCAACTTCCCCGCCGACTACAAGGGCGACGCATTCGTCACCCTGCATGGTTCGTGGAACCGCGGCGCCCGCACCGGCTACAAGGTGGTGCGGCTGAAATTCAAGGACGGCAAGCCGACCGGCGAATATGAGGATTTCGCCACCGGCTTCGTCATTTCGGATGACGAGGTCTGGGGCCGGCCGGTGGGCGTGGCGGTGGCGAAGGACGGCGCGCTGATCCTGACAGAGGACGGCAACGGCACCATCTGGCGGGTCACCTATGGTGGCTAGCTCTTCGACAGAGGGTCTTAGGGGTCAGCGCAAACGGTGGAAATTGGCGGAAGCCTTCCAACCTCGTCATTCCAGGGCGGAGCGGCCGCGAAGCGGCGTCGCGGAGACCCTGGAATCCATTCCGTGACCCTGATCAAAGAATGCGGCGGAGCAGAATTCTGCACCGCGGCAGCGCTCGGAAGTCACGGAATGGATTCTAGGGTCTGCGCGCGTCGCTCCGCTCCTTGCTCCGCCCTAGAATGACGACAGGACTGGTCGTTTCGGCCAATCTCCAAGGTGTGCGGTCTGCCAACAAGAGAACGAGCTCTCCGTCGAACTGGCGCAACAAATCCCGCCGCGAGGGAATTACCAGTGACCTGGCGCCATGGTAGAAGCCGCGCTCCACACCGGTCCCTTCGGGGAATCATACGCCAGGCCCAGAACCATTGACACTGACCGGATTTCTCGCTTACAGCGCCGCGCTCGGCGTCGCCGCCGCCATTCCGGGCCCCGGCGTCACGGCGCTGGTTGCCCGCGCGCTCGGCTCCGGCTTCCGTTCGTCGCTGGCGATGTCGTTCGGCCTGATGCTCGGCGACATCACCTACCTCACCGCCGTGGTGCTTGGCCTGGCCTTCGTCGCACAGACCTTCGGCATGGTTTTTCTCGCCATCAAATGGGCCGGCGTCGCTTATCTCGCGTTCCTTGCCTGGCGCTTCTGGACGAGCGGCATCTCGCCCGAGAACATCGAGGCGCGCAAAGGCAAGAGCGGCTTCGTGGCGAGCTTCATTGCCGGGCTGACTGTGACGCTCGGCAACCCGAAGACGATGATCTTCTATCTCGCCATCACGCCGACCATCGTCGACCTGAAGACCATTACGCTGGCCGATTACGGCATCCTGGTAGCGCTGACCGTCGTCGTGCTCTTCGTGGTGCTGGTGCCCTACCTGGCGCTGGCTGCCAAGGCGCGCTGGTTCCTGAAGTCGCCGCGTGCACTGAAAGTTCTGAACCGCACCGCCGCCGGCTTCATGATGGGTGCCGCTGCGGCCATAGCGGCGCGTCAATAGGCTCCAATCTCAACCGGTCTCTGATCTCGGCCAAGTCATTCCGAAAATGGGCCGATCCGGAAAATGCATTTCCGGCGCGAGGTTGTTTTCAGCAACCACCCCACTCGGATATTTTCGGCGACCAGCCTATCTTGCGCGGCTGAAAGCACTATTCTGTCTGCCTATGCCATTGCCTTGGGAGCGAAACCAATGAACAAGCCCGTCACCTCCGCGCGCGTCCCCGGCCGCGGCCGCATCTTCAATTCGATCACCGAGACGATTGGAGACACGCCGCTGGTGCGGCTGGACAAGTTCGCCAAGGAAAAGGGCATCGTCGCCAACGTGCTCGCCAAGCTCGAATTCTTCAACCCGATCGCTTCGGTCAAGGACCGCATCGGCGTCGCCATGATCGAAGCGCTGGAGGAGGCCGGCAAGATTTCGCCCGGCAAGACCACGCTGATCGAGCCGACTTCCGGCAACACCGGCATCGCGCTCGCCTTCGCCGCCGCCGCCAAGGGCTACAAGCTGATCCTCACCATGCCGGAGACGATGTCGGTCGAGCGCCGCAAGATGCTGGCGCTGCTAGGCGCCGAACTGGTGCTCACCGAAGGCCCGAAAGGCATGAAGGGCGCCATCGCCAAGGCCGACGAGCTCGCCGCGACGCTCCCCAACGCCATCATCCCGCAGCAGTTCGAGAACCCGGCCAATCCGGAGATCCACCGCCGCACCACGGCCGAGGAAATCTGGAACGACACCAATGGCGAGGTCGACATCTTCGTCGCCGGCATCGGCACCGGCGGCACCATCACCGGTGTCGGCCAGGTGCTGAAGAAGCGCAAGCCTTCGCTCAATGTCGTGGCCGTCGAGCCGGAAGCCTCGCCGGTTCTCTCCGGCGGCCAGCCCGGCCCGCACAAGATTCAAGGCATCGGCGCCGGCTTCGCGCCCAAGATTCTCGACACCTCGATCTATGACGAGATCGTCAGGGTCTCGAACGAGGATTCGGTCGCCAATGCGCGCCTCGTCGCCCGCCTCGAGGGCGTGCCGGTCGGCATCTCGTCGGGCGCGGCACTGCAGGCGGCGATCGTCGTCGGCTCGCGGCCGGAGAACAAGGGCAAGAACCTCGTCGTCGTCATCCCGTCCTTCGCCGAGCGCTATCTCTCGACGATCCTGTTCGACGGACTGGGGGCGTAGGTCGTCGATGGGAAATATGGGATCGTAGCGATCCTTCGCGCCCCACATGCCGCACCAAATCTCCCCCCTTGAGGGGGAGATGTCGCCGAAGGCGACAGAGGGGTCGCCGGGCGTGAAGCGCCAGCGCCTTTTTCGCGACGAGAGACGAGGCTGGCGATCTACGCGAGACGACCCCCTCTGGCCGCTTCGCGGCCATCTCCCCCTCGAGGGGGAGATTCCCTCAATTCCGCACCAACTTCGCCCGCTCCGTCTGCAGGTAGCGGCGCAATGCCGGATCGCGCTCCAGGCCGATCGCCCGGTCATAGGCTTCAGCGGCATCGGCGGTCTTGCCGAGCCTGGCGGACAGCTCGGCCCGCGCCGCCCAATAGGGCTGGTATTCCGCAATCCGCCTGTCGGCGCCGATCGCGTCGAGCGCGGCAAGCCCCTCGGCCGCTCCCTCGGTTTCGGCTATCGCCACGGCGCGGTTGATCGCCACCACAGGCGAGCCGGCAATCGCCATCAGCGCATCGTAGAGCTGGCGGATCGCGGCCCAGTCGGTGCCGCCGCCACGCCGTCGCGCCGTATGCGCCGATTGCACCGCGGCTTCCAATTGGTAGCGGCCGATGATTCTCCCGGCAGCGGCGCGCCTCAGCACCGCTTCCGCCTCGTCGATCAGCGTGTCGTCCCAGAGCGCGCTGTCCTGCTCGGCCAGCGGCACGAAATCGCCCTCGGGGCTTCGCCGCGCCGCGCGCCGCGCTTCGGCGAAAAGCATCAGCGCCAGAAGCCCCAGTGTTTCCGGTTCGTCCGGGATCAGCGACGCGACCAGCCGGCAGAGCCAGATGCCTTCGCTGGCAAGGTTGCGCCGTCGCGTCTCGGTGCCGGCAGGGTCCGACCAGCCTTCGGCAAAAGTGGCGTAGATCGCTTCCAGCACCGCGTCGAGCCGCTCGCCGAGCTCGGCCCGTTCCGGCACGCGAAAGGGAATGCCGGCCTCGCGGATGCGGTTCTTGGCGCGCACCAGGCGCTGGCCCATCGTCGCCGGCGAAACCAGGAACGCAGAAGCGATCGTGGCGGCGTCGAAGCCCAGCACGGTTTGCAGGATCAGCGGCGCGCGCACGCTCGATTCGATCGCCGGATGCGCGCAGGCAAACATCAGCCTAAGCCGCTCGTCGGGCAAATCCTCATTCGTCATGCGCGCCTCCGCCTCCTCGGCAATCAGCCGCAAATGGTCGCGGGCCGCCTCGCCGGTCAACCGCCGCCGCACGGCATCGACGTCGCGCCGGCGCGCCACCGCGAGCAGCCAAGCTTCCGGCTTTTCGGGCACACCGCTCTTCGGCCAGCGCTCCAGCGCGGCGGCGAACGCATCGGCCAGCGCGTCCTCGGCGCCAGCGACGTCGCGCATGCGGGCCGCGAGGTAGGCGACCAGCTTGCCGTAGCTCTGCCGGGCGGCCGCCTCGGCCGCCGCCCGCGCCAACTCCGAGCGGCTGTCCATATTCCTAGGACAGGTAGTCGGTCATTTCCCAGATCGGCCGCACCTCGACCGTGCCGGTGCTGGCTGCCGGACAGCGCGCGCCCCATTCCATGGCCGTGTCGATGTCCGTCGCCTCGATCATGTAGAAACCGGCAAGCTGTTCCTTGGTATCGGCATAGGGGCCGTCGAGCACGTTGGTCTTGCCATTGGCCAGCCGGATCGATGTGGCCGCCTGGGTCGGGCGCAGCCTTTCGCCGGCAAGATACGCGCCGGATTTCTTCAAGGCTTCCGTATAGGCGCCATAGGCCGCCAGCGTCTGCTCGGTCTTGTCGCGCGGCGCACTCGCCATTGCGGCTTCGTCATTGTAGATCAACAGCATGTATCGCATGGGTCTCTCCTGTTTCTCGAAGGCCGCGTCATCGCGGGCCAAGCTAAAGTCGTGCGGCTGCGGCCGATTTCGACAGGTGCCTTGAAAATCTTTCGTCCCAAAGCCATCGGGCGCAAGCCGGCGCTTTTCGCCATACTCAGCCGTTCGTCTAATGCATGCAATTGCGGGTTGGCATTTGGCGCCTCCTGTCTAAACTCACGAGCTCGCGCCGAGGAGGCGGCGCGGCGCGACCGTTTCAGGAGGAGGAACCATATGCTCAATTTCAGGACGAAATTTGTTGCCGCCGGCGCCTTGGCGCTGTCGCTCGGCCTCGGCGCCGTGTCGGCCGGGGCGCAGGAATTCATCAACGTGCTGACCGGCGGCACGTCGGGCGTCTATTATCCGCTCGGCGTCGCGCTGTCCGAGATTTACGGCAAGGGCATCGAAGGCGCCCGCACCCAGGTGCAGGCGACGAAAGCCTCGGTCGAGAACCTCAACCTGCTGCAGCAGGGCAAGGGCGAGATCGCCTTCGCGCTCGGCGATTCCGTCAAGCTCGCCGCCGAAGGCAACACCGAGGCCGGCTTCCCCGGCAAGCTCGACAAGCTGCGCGGCATCGCCGCCATCTATCCCAACTACATCCAGATCGTCGCCAGCAAGGAGTCCGGCATCAAGACGCTCGCCGATCTCAAGGGCAAGAGCCTGTCGGTCGGCGCGCCGGCTTCCGGCACCGAGCTCAACGCTCGCGCCATCTTCGCCGCCGCCGGGCTGAAATACGAGGATCTCGGACGGGTCGAATATCTGCCTTTCGCCGAATCGGTGGAGCTGATCAAGAACCGGCAGCTCGACGCCACGCTGCAATCGGCGGGCCTCGGCGTCGCTTCGATTCGCGACCTCGCCACCTCGGTGCCGATCAACGTCGTCGCCGTGCCGGCCGAGGACGTCGCCAAGATCGGCTCGCCCTATCTTTCGGTCGTCATTCCCAAGGGAACCTATGAAGGCCAGACCGAAGATGTCGCGACCGCCGCGGTCGGCAATTTCCTCGTCACCCGCGCCGACGTTTCCGACGAGACCGCCTATCAGATGACCAAGCTGATGTTCGACCATCTCGACCAGCTCGCCGCCGCCCACGCCGCCGCCAAGGCGATCGATCCGGCCAAGGCGCTGGTCGGCATGCCGGTGCCGCTGCATCCCGGCGCGGAGCGGTACTACAAGGAAAAAGGGCTGCTGAAGTAAGGCGCCGATTCCCCTCCCCCTTGAGGGGAGGGTGGCCCGCAGGGCCGGGAGGGGTCCTCGGCGACGCGCTCCAACTTCTTAGATGAAAGTCGAGGCAGCTGAGGTGACCCCTCCCGCCTCGCTTCGCTCGGCACCCTCCCCTCGAGGGGGAGGGGATCGCCCCGCCAGGAAACCCTGCCAATGACAGATACCCCGACAGTTCTCGCCCCGGAAGAACAAGTCGAAGGCCTGCCGCCGGGCTTCGGCGAAGGGCTTGCCGGTAAGGCGGCCTTCCTGATTGCCGTCGCCTTCTCCGTCTTCCAGATCTACATCGCCGCCTATGGCAGCCTGCCCAGCCAGGTGGTGCGCGCCATGCATGTCGGCTTCCTGCTGCTGCTCGGCTTCGGCCTGATCGCCAATCTGCGCGCCACCGGCATGGCGGCGAAGGCCGCCTTCTGGACGCTTGGCGTGCTCGGTTTCGCCACCGGCCTCTACAACTGGATCTTCTACGCCGACCTCATCCGCCGCTCCGGCTTCCTCACCACGCCGGACCTGATCGTCGGCACGCTGCTGGTGGTGCTCGTCTTCGAGGCGGCTCGACGGCTGATGGGCCTGCCGCTCGCGGTCATTGCCTTCCTCTTCCTCGCCTATTGTTTCGTCGGCAATCACCTGCCGCCGCCCTTTATCCATCGCGGCTACGATTTCGCGCAATTGGTCGACACCTTCGCCTTTGGCACCGAAGGTATATACGGCACGCCAGTCTATGTTTCGGCGGCTTACATCTTCATCTTCGTCGTTTTCGCCGCCTTTCTCGAACGCGCCGGCATGATCGCGCTGTTCAACGATTTCGCGCTTGGCCTGGTTGGTTCCTGGCGCGGCGGCCCGGCCCAGGTCTGCGTGCTCTCCTCGGCGCTGATGGGCACGATTTCCGGTTCCGGCGTCGCCAATGTGGTGGCCAGCGGCCAGTTCACCATCCCGCTGATGAAACGCTTCGGGTTCCGCTCGGCCTTCGCCGGCGCCGTCGAGGCGACCTCGTCCATGGGCGGCCAGATCATGCCGCCGGTGATGGGCGCGGTAGCTTTCATCATGGCCGAGACGCTGAACATTCCCTATGCCGAGGTGGTGAAGGCGGCGATCATTCCGGCGCTGCTCTATTTCGGCGCCTGTTTCTGGCAGGTGCATCTGGAGGCCGGCAAGGCCGGCCTGCACGGCATGGCCAAGGCGGAGCTTCCCGATCCCTGGGAGGCGGTGCGGCAGCACTGGCCGCTGGTGCTGCCGCTCGCCGTGCTCGTCTATCTCCTGTTCGCCGGCTACACGCCGATCTTCGCCGGCACCATGGGCCTGGCGCTGACCATCGTGCTGATCCTCGGCACGCCGCTGGCGGCGCTGATCGGGCCGTTCGCGTTCCGCGTCGTCTTCTGGCTGGCGCTTGGGCTTGCCGCCGCGTCCTTCATGCGGTTCGGCGTCAACATCTTGAGCCTCGTCATCGCGGCGCTCGTCGTCGCCTGCTTCGCCTTCAAGGGCGGGCGCGAGACGCTGCGCATCTGTGTCGACTCGCTCGCCGAAGGCGCCAAGAACGCGCTGCCGGTCGGCATCGCCTGCGCCATCGTCGGCATCGTCATCGGCACGCTGACGCTCACCGGCATCGCCTCGACCTTCATCGGCTGGATCATCTCCATCGGCGAGAACAACCTGTTCCTGTCGCTGGTGCTGACCATGCTCACCTGCCTTGTGCTCGGCATGGGCATCCCGACGATCCCCAACTACATCATCACCTCTTCGCTCGCCGGCCCGGCGCTTTTGTCGCTCGGCGTGCCGCTCATCGTCAGCCACATGTTCGTCTTCTATTTCGGCATCATGGCCGACCTCACGCCGCCGGTGGCGCTTGCCGCCTTCGCCGCGGCGCCGATGGCGAAGGAAAGCGGCCTCAAGATCGGCATCCAGGCAACCAAGCTCGCCATCGCCGGCTTCGTCGTGCCGTTCATGGCCGTCTATACACCAGCCCTGATGCTGCAGGACGCGGGCCCGATCGCCGCCTCGTTCGGCTACCCCGTCGAGGTCGCCTACATCGTCGTCAAGGCCTGCATGGGCATCGTGCTCTGGGGCGCGGCCGCGGTCGGCTTCCTCGCCCGCCGCATGGCCTGGTGGGAACGCATCGTCGCTTTCGTTGCCGGCGTGCTCCTGGTCGCGGCACTGCCGCTTACCGACGAGGCCGGCTGGGTGCTGGCGCTGGTCTGGATCGGCTGGCATTGCTGGCGCGCGCGCCAGGCGTCCACCAGAGCATGATCCCGAAAAGTGGAATCCGGTTTTCGGAGAAGATCATGCTCAACCAAATGAAAAGCCCCATATGAGCCTGTGCATTCTCGCCGCCGGCAAGACGGTGACGCTCGCCGTTGCCGCCTTCACTTTGTCCTGGACGCATTCGGTGGAGCGCACGCGCTGGCGGGAAGACTGGAAAGTGCTGCCCGTCGGGCTGCAGGTCGTCGAGGCGCGGGTCAAGGGCTCCGGCGCCGGCATGGACCCGCCCGAGGGCTCGGTGCTGCGCAACGGCTGGTGGGTCTATGCGCCGCGGATCGGACCTCAGCCACGCCTGGTGCTCGCGGCATCCGGCGCCACCGGGGAAGGCTGGACGCTATGCACGGCCAAAGGCTGTCGCGAGCTGGGCAAGGCAGCGGGAGAGACGACGGTGCTCGAATCCTGCGACGGCACGAGCCAGCCGCGATAGCGCACGATCAGTCCGGCGAGCGGGTGCGAGATGTCGACATGGAAGCGGAAGCGGCCATCCTCGACGGTCTCGTAGGATGTCGAGCGCGGGCAAAGCCACATCGGCAAAGGCAGGCCAAGAAAGCTCCAGCGGCGCAGCACGAGCGACAGCCGGTTCTCCTCGGCCACTAGCGCCATGGCGAAGGTCAGCGGGCCGAAGCGCTCGGCAAGCAGACGTTGCGAGCGGCCGCGCCCGGCAAACTGCCGGCTCGAAAAGCTGTGCGCGCCGAAGGTTCGCGTCCAGGTCTCGCCTTGCCCGCCGGTAACGAACCTCACCTTGACGGGGACATCGGCTGCGCCGGGTGGGAAGCCGGCCACGCGCGCGGCAAGCCGGCTAAGGATGCCGCTGCCGCGTTCGACGCTGGCGCGTCCATCCGCCATTGCCGCTCCCTCATGCATGGCGCGGATTGCGGCGGGAAGGCCTTCCAGGCATCGCCGAGCAGATCCGGATAGAGTGCCTTCCCCTTGTCGGTGTCGTCCCTGAAGCCGATGTAGATCGTCTTGCCGGCAAAGAGCGCTTCATAGTCCTCCAGCTCGACGTCGCGCACAGCCGCGCGGGCGCCCGGCAAAGGCGTGCGGCCATCGAGCGCCTTGCCGACCAAGGCTGCGACCGCCATCGACGGGATCAGCGGCCCGTCATCGCCTTCGGCCAGGAGATGCCAGGATCGTTTGATCGGCCCGCCCGCCTCGTCCGCCCCTTCGACCTCGACGAACATGCCGCCGCGATGCTCGCCCCAGGCGAGCCGGTTGGTCGCCCAGTGCATCAGCGGCGCCAGCGGCGACAGCGTTGGGATCGGGCCGGCGCGAACCAGCCAGGCCAGGCCGATCAGGGCGCGGTGCAGCACTTCCGGCACCGGCCCCGCGCCCATCCAGACCGTTTTTGCCTCGGGCCACAGCGCCGCCAGCGCGCGCAGGTCCGGCACGTCGACTAGCGAGAACAGCGTCTTTTTGAGCGGCAAGCGACCGGGCGGCGCGATCGTGTAACGCATCTGTTCCGTGAACGGGCGGCCTTCGGCCGGCCGCCCGCCGCGAACCAATTGCACCGGCTGCCCGGCATAGCTGGCGATGGCGCGGATGACGTTCTCGCCGACGCCCGCGAAAGGCGATGGCGCGATGCCGCCGCGGATGCTCTCGACGCGCGCCATCTCGGATGAGAGCCGGCGCACCACCGCCGCCGTCAGCACCGGGAAGCTCGACACGCCGGACAGCACGAAAACGCCTGCTTCCCTGGCGGCGGCGTCGAAGCTTGCCACGCCGGCGACGAAGTCCGAGCCGTCGGCGAGGTCGAGATAGTTGATGCGCTCGGCCATGCAGGCCTCGATCAGCCGGTAGCGTCCCTCGCCATAGGCCTGGAACGGGCCGCTTGCGTCGACGAGGATGTCGGGCGCGAGCGCGGCCAATTGTGTGGCAAGATCGCCGTCGCGATCGAAGAGCGCCGGCACCAGCCTGGCCCTCGCGCGATCCCTGCCCTCGCAATACGCCTTGGCCTTCCCCGGCGAGCGGCCGGCGACGATCAGGGTGAGGCGCGGCTCGGTCTCCAGCAACTGCACGATGCGGCCGCCGAAGGTTCCGTAGCCGCCGACGATCAGAAGCCTCATCCCACCCCCCAATGCCTTCCACAGCGTGACGCGCTTCAGATCTTTGTTTGATGACCCAAAGCCGCTGCGCAGTTTTGGGCGACATTCACTAGAGCGGTTCACCGTTTCACGGAAACGCCGAACCGCTCTATCTCTTTGCTTTTACGCAATTCCAGACGGAAAACCGCTAAACACTTTTCCTGGAATTGCTCTAGCCGATCAGCCGTTGCCGCAATTCGGCGGACGGGATTTCGCAGCTGTCCTTCCTGCCGAACAGCGCGTAGCGGTTCTTGGCGACGCGGTCGTAGAGCCAGTCGCGCAGCGGCCGCGGCAGGACGAGCAGCAGCCTTGCGGCGCGCCACGGCCAGCCGAGCGCGGCCATGACGGCGATGAAACTGTCGAGCTTCGTGAAGGCCGCGCCGTCGATGATGGCGAGATTGGTTTCGTAATTGTCGGTTGCCAGGCCGTATTTGCGGAACAACGCCTCGCCGAACGGCGATTGCGCCGTGGCGAAGCGGAAGCGTTTTTCCCGGTCGAGCTTGAGGATGAGCTGGACAAAGCCCGAGCAGAACACGCAGACGCCGTCGAAGACGATCAGCGGCTGGCTTGCGCCGAAGAACTCGGATCGAGGCGGACGGTTCGGGTCGGGCAGGTCGGTCATGTCGGCCCCGGCTGCTTGTGCCTCAAAACACTAAGCCAGCCGGCGGCGGCGTCAAAGTCGCGGCGTTGTCGCACGCCTGCCGTCGGCGACGGCGGGGCGCTCGTCACGGTAGGTCGTGGCGCGGGTGTCGGCGGCCGGCTTGCAGATCCGGCTGTTGTGGCGGCTGTCGAGCATGGTGTTCAGTGCGTGCCGATGCCGAACGAGTTGCCGCGGCGGGCGCAGGCCGGACCCGGGCCGCGCATGTAGTAGCGCTCCGGCCGATAGGTCGGCGCGACGAATTCGCGAATGGCGGCGGCATAGCCGGCGATGTGGTTCCAGAAGTTCATTTTACCTGTCCCTGTCCCGTTTTCGGATGTCCCTTCCGAATTGTCCGAGAGCATAGCGTCGAGGCGTGAATAGTCGGTGAACGCGATGTTAATTTCTGGTCCGAAACCCGTTGCATCGTGGCCGGAATGCGGCTGATTCGCGGTCTTTCGATGCCCCTTGTCGTGATTTCGGGCCGTGTGACTTTTGCATCACATATGTTTCGTCTCGATGTCGCTTGGACGCGCTTCTGTTTCACGTTCGGCCGGCGCGGAAATTTCATTGCGCGTCCGGAAAAGGTCAGGAACCGGCCCGGAAGGGACACGTTGATTCCTTCAAGCCCGCGGCTCCGACGAAGGCGGCCGCGCCGCCGATTGAATTCCCCAACCCGGAACAAGCATGGAAGGCAACAGCCATGGGTTTCTTTTCGAAAGACATCAAGACGCTGGACGACCTCTTCATCCATATGCTGCGCGACATCTATTATGCCGAGAAAAAGATCGAGCGGACGCTGCCGAAGATGATCGGCGAGGCGACCGATCCGCAGCTGAAGGCCGGCTTCGAAAAGCACCTCGAGCAGACCAAGGGCCATATCGATCGCGTCGAGCAGGTGTTCGAGCTCAATGGCGTCAAGGCCAAGGCCGTCAGCTGCCCCGCCATCGACGGCATCCTCGAGGAAGCCGACGAGGTGAGCGGCGATATCGACGACCGCGAGGTTCTCGATGCCGCGCTGATCGCATCCGCGCAGGCGGTCGAGCATTACGAGATGACGCGCTACGGCACGCTGATCGCCTGGGCCAAGCAGCTCGGCCGCAGCGACTGCGCCAATGTTCTGGCCAAGAACCTCAAGGAAGAGCAGGCGACCGACCGCAAGCTTACCGAGATGGCGGAAAGCAGGATCAACCTGCTGGCGGCGTGATAGATCCGGCACCATGTGTGACCGGCCTGCCGGCTCCGCCGGAACCCAGGCGAGCCCCTATCCGTTGCGGTCGGAGCGATACGACGAAAGTGTAGCAGCGTTGCGTTCGCGATTGCGTCAGAACGAAAGCGGTCGGCATTCAACGGCTAACGCGCTTCGGATCGCATCGCGCAGGAGATCACCATGGCACCGCGCCCCGCCTGGAAGGGTTATCTGAAACTGTCGCTGGTCACTTGCGCCATCGAGCTGACCAACGTCGTCACCCACGCCGAGAAGGTTTCCTTCCGCATCCTCAACCGCAAGACCGGCAACACCGTCAAACGCATCTATGTCGATGCCGAAACCGGCAAGCCATTGGAGGAAGGCGATGAAATCAAGGGCTATGAGGTCAGCGACGGCGACTTCGTCCATGTCGAGGAGGACGAGATCGAGGCGGTTGAGATCGAGTCCTCGCACACGCTGGGCCTCGACGGCTTCGTCGAGAAATCCTCGATCCAGCAGATCTATCTCGACACGCCTTATTACGTCTCGCCGGCGGACGAGGTGTCACAAGAGGCTTTCGCCGTCATCCGCGATGCGATGGCGGCGAAGAAGATGGCCGGCCTCGCACGCATCGTGCTCTACAACCGAGAGCGCCCCGTGGTGATCGAGCCGCTCGGCAAGGGCATGGTGATGACGACGCTGCGCTACGACGACACCGTGCGCCGGCCAAGCACGGTCTTCGACGAGATCAAGGCAGCCAAGACCGATGACGAGATGATCGACCTCGCGGAGCACATCATCGACAGCAAGAAGACGAAGTTCGACGCCTCGAAATTCGACGACCGCTATGAGGACGCGCTGCTCGAGCTGATCCGCGCCAAGAAGGCCGGCAAGAAGGCGCCCAAGGCCAAGGCGCCGCCGAAGCCGTCCAACGTCGTCAACCTGTTCGACGCGCTGAAGAAGAGCCTGAGCGCGGAAGGCGGCGGTAAAGCCGGCAAATCGTCATCGAAAGCGCCGGGGCGGACGAAAGCCAAGGCCGCCGCGCCCGGTCACAATCGGCATAGAAGTCACCGTCAACACAGAAGCCGCAAATCCGCATAGGAGCAGGATGCCATGGCCGGCCTCGAGCAATATCATGCCAAGCGCGATTTCCGCAAAACCGCCGAGCCGGCCGGCAAGGTGCCTCGGCGAAAGAAAAGCGAGGCGGGCGGCATCTACGTCATCCAGAAGCACGCCGCTACCCGCCTCCACTACGATTTTCGGCTGGAACACGAAGGCGTGCTGTGGAGCTGGGCGGTGACACGCGGCCCAAGCCTCGATCCGCATGAAAAGCGGCTGGCCGTGCATGTCGAGGACCACCCGATCGACTACGCGTCCTTCGAGGGAACCATCCCGAAGGGCGAGTATGGCGGCGGCTCGGTCATCGTCTGGGACGACGGCCGATGGATTCCGGACGGCGACCCGGCCGAAGGCATGAAGAAAGGCCATATCGATTTCGAGCTCGAGGGCTACAAGCTGCACGGGCGCTGGCATCTGGTCAGGCTGAAACCCCGTCCCGGCGAAAAGCGCGACAACTGGCTGCTGATCAAGTCCGACGATGCCGCCGCCCGTCCCGGCGAGGACATCCTCAAGGACCAGCCGCAATCGGTGAAGTCCGGCCTGACCGTCGAGGAGGTCGGCGAAGGCAAGGCGGCCAGGGGCGCGAAGCCGAAGGTCTGGCACTCCAACAAACCGGCCGCTCGCAAGGCTAAGGCCGGGCACGCCAAGCGCCTGGAGTTCATCGAGCCGCAGTTGGCGACACTGGAAAAGAATGCGCCCTCAGGCGACGATTGGCTGCATGAAGTAAAATTCGACGGCTACCGCATGCAGGCGCAGATCGCCGGCAGCGAGGTCAGGCTGCTGACGCGCGCCGGCCTCGACTGGACGGAAAAATTCGACGGTCCGGTCACCGCGGCGCTTGCCGGCTTGAAATGCCGCGACGCCGTCATCGACGGCGAGGTCGTCGTGCTGGCCGACAGCGGCATATCGTCCTTTCCGCTGCTGCAGGCTGACCTTTCGGCCCGCCGCACCGGCCGCTTCATTTACTACGTCTTCGATCTGATGCGGCTCGACGGCGAGGATTTGCGCCGCGAGCCGCTGGTCGAGCGCAAGCAGGCTTTGGCCGAACTGCTCGGCGAGCAGCCGGAGAACTCGGCGCTGCGCTTCAGCGACCATTTTTCCGAGCCCGGCAAGATCATCCTGCAGCATGTCTGCCGCATGGGCCTCGAAGGCGTGGTCTCGAAACGCGCCGACGCCCCGTACCGCAGCGGGCGTGGCCTCACCTGGATCAAGTCGAAATGCACGCTGCGCCAGGAATTCGTCATCGGCGGCTATCTGCCCTCGGACAAGACCGGGCGCGGCCTGCGCTCGCTCTTGGTCGGTTATTTCGAGGGCGGCAAGCTCAATTATGCCGGCCGTGTCGGCACCGGCTTTTCCGGCAAGGTGATGACGGATCTGAAGAAGAAGCTCGACGGCCTGAAGGCGAAGGACTCGCCGTTCTCGGCGGCCGTGCCGAAGGGCAAGGGCCTCACCTGGGTCAAGCCCGAGCTGGTCGGCGAAGTGGAGTTTCGCAGCTGGACATCCGACCGTATAATCCGCCACGCCTCGTTCCAGGGATTGCGCGAGGACAAGCCGGCGGAGGAAGTCGTGCAGGAGAAGCCGAAACACGCCGACGGCAAAGCCGGAAGCGAAACAAAGTCGAGCAGCGGCAAGGTAGCAACCAAGGCGTCGGCCGGAACCGCGATGACCTCGATAAAACTCTCGCATCCCGACAAGCTTTTGTGGCCCGACGAAAAGGTGTCCAAGCAGGATCTGCTCGACCACTACGCCCTGGTCTGGCCGCGCATGGAACAATTCGTCGTCAACCGGCCGCTGAGCCTGGTGCGGGCGCCCGACGGCATCCATGGTCAGCGCTTCTTCCAGAAACATGCCTCGCCCGGCATGAGCGACAAGATCGCCAGGATGAAGGATCCGACCGACGGCGAGGAGATCCTGTTCATCAAGGACTTCGACGGGCTTGCGGCACTCGTCCAGTACGGCGTTGTCGAGGCCCATATCTGGGGCTCCACCATCGACCAACTGGAAAAGCCCGACCAGATCATCTTCGACCTCGACCCTGACGAAGGCGTCGATGTGAAGGCTGTGCGCAAGGCGGCGCTCGACATCCATAAGCAGCTCGACGAGCTGTCGCTGCCGAACCTGGTCAAGACCTCCGGCGGCAAGGGCTATCACGTGCTGGTGCCGCTTAAAGCGTCGGCGGACTGGGACGAGGTCAAGGATTTTGCTCATGACTTCGCCCGCGCCCTGGAGCAGGCATCGCCCGACCGCTACACGGCGACGCTGTCGAAGAAGGCGCGCACGGGCAAGATCTTCGTCGACTATCTGCGCAACGGTCGCGGCTCGACCACGGTGGCGCCCTACTCGTCGCGCGCCAAGAAGGGCGCGACGGTATCGATGCCGGTGACATGGCCGGAGCTTGAAAAGGGTCTTGCGCCCAACGCCTTCCCGCTCGGCGACGACACGACGTTGAGTGAGCTGAAGAAGGCCGATCCGTGGAAGGATTTCTTCAAGCTGGGGAAGGTGTTGAAGCGGGGGTAATTTTCAATGCCGAGGGACAGCGCCCCCCTCTGTCCTGCCGGACATCTCCCCCTCAAGGGGGAGATTGGCAGCTTCGGCGCAGGCGACTCTCCTGCAACATTGGCTATTGGCGAAGAGCGGCGTGACAGCTGATCTCCCCCTTGAGGGGGAGATGCCCGGCAGGGCAGAGGGGGGCGCCTCACGCCGACATTGCGTGGTTATCATTGCGGCGCAGCCCTACGCCAGAAACACCCTCTCGAACGCCTGCTTGCCCTTCGGCGAGAACACCACGGCGCGGCTGTCCTTTTCGCGCCGCGCCCATTTCTCGGCGATGATCTTGTCGAGGATGGCGGCGCCCAGCGTGCCGGCCAAGTGCGATCGCCGCACGCTCCAGTCGAGGCAGGCGCGGCACACCGGGCGGCGCGCCTTGGCATGGATCTCGATGCCGAGCGCGGAAAAATGCGAGACGCCGGATGGTGAGAGCCTGATCTCGTTTTCTTCGCGCAGCAGCAGCTTTCTGTCGACCAGGCGGTCGAGCATCGCCACCGCCTGCTCGCCGGCGAGATGATCGTAGCAAACGCGGGCCACGCGCATCGCAGCATCGCGCGGTCCCGGCCGCACCCGCTTCGGGCCGACCGCCTCGGCGACGCCGATGATCGCCTCGATCATGCCCGCCACCTGCGGGCCGGCGAGGCCGTAATAGCGGTGCCGGCCCTGGCTCGCGAGCGTCAGCAGCCCGCCATCCATCAGCTTCGACAGATGCGAGGAAGCGGTGGGGAGCGACACGCCGGCTTCCAGCGCCAGTTCCGATGCGGTCAGCGCCGTGCCGCCCATCAGCGCGTTGAGCATGTTGGCGCGGGCCGGATCGCCGACCAGGCCGGCGATGCGGGCGATGTCCGGTCCTTCACGCATGGTTCGATCTCCATCGAAGCATTCCCGCAACGAAAGCACTATTCTCGGGTCAGCTCAAGCAGTGCGGCAAACGCTCCTGACACGAGAATGCCTAGCACACCGAGTGAAGCGATGTTTCGACCGCGGTCGAACCATCGTCGCCAATAGCCAACCGACGAGGAGACCGAGAATGACCATCACCTGCTTCATCCGCTACGAGATCGACCCGTTCGGCAAGGCTGCCTTCGAGCAATATGCGCGCGCCTGGGGCCAGGCCATTCCGCGCTGCGGCGCCGACCTAATCGGCTATTTCGCGCCGCATGAGGGTTCGGCGACCACGGCTTACGCCGCCTACAACATCGAGAACCTCGCCGCCTACGAAGCCTATCGCGCCCGGCTTGCCGCCGACCCCGCCGGCAAGGCAAACTACGAGTTCGCGCGGCGCGAGAAATTCATCCTCAAGGAGGATCGCGTCTTCGGGACCGCATGGCCCACGACAGGTCTTTCAAACTGACGTCACTGTCAGGGAAGGGATAGAGGCATGATCGCTGTCATCTTCGAGGTGGAGCCGGCCGAGGGAAAACGCGATGCCTATCTCGGCATCGCCGCGGAGCTCAGGCCCCTGCTCGAGAGCATCGACGGCTTCATCTCGGTCGAGCGTTTCCAGAGCCTGACCGACCCGAAGCGCGTGCTCTCGCTGTCGTTCTGGCGCGACGAGGAAGCGGTGAAGTTCTGGCGCAACACGGAGGAGCATCGCCAGGCGCAAAAGGCGGGACGCGGCGGAATTTTTGCCGGCTATCGTCTGCGCATCGCCCATGTCGTGCGCGACTATGGGCTCAACGAAAGGGCTGAGGCGCCACAGGACAGCCGGGCGGTGAACGGGTGAGTGAAATCGCCGAGCTCGGCGCTGCCCCTCACCCTTACCCTCTCCCCGTGAAAAACGGGGAGAGGGGATCGCCAGCGCTGGAGCTTATCCCTTCTCCCCGTTTTTCACGGGGAGAAGGTGCCGGCAGGCGGATGAGGGGCAGCGCGAACCTTCCCAGTTACGCATTCCCGATCAGCACGCCCGCCGCAAACACCAGCGCGCCGCCCAGCACCACCTGGAAGGCGGCGCGCCAGAAAGGCGTCTGCATGTAGCGGTTCTGGATGAAGGCGATCGCCCACAGCTCGAAGAACACCACGATCGCGGCGACGATCGTTGCCGTCCAGAAATAGGGGATGAGGTAGGGCAGCGCGTGGCCGAGCCCGCCCAGCGTCGTCATGATGCCGACCGTCAGACCGCGCTTCACCGGCGAGCCGCGTCCCGACAGCTTGCCGTCGTCGGAGGCCACTTCGGTGAAACCCATCGAGATGCCGGCGCCGATAGAGGCGGCGAGGCCGACGAGGAAGGTCTGGAACGTCTGGTGTGTGGCAAACGCCGCGGCGAAGATCGGCGCCAGCGTCGACACCGAGCCGTCCATCAGCCCGGCCAGCCCCGGCTGCACATAGGTGAGGATGAACTGGCGCTGCTCGGCGCTCGCTTCCTCCACCTTCACCGCGCCCGGCACGTGCTCCTGCTCCAGTTCATGCGCGGAATTCTCATGGCCGAGCTCGGCCGAGGCCAGTTCGTCGAGCAGTTTTCGGGTCGAAGCATCGGTGGTGCGCTTGGCCGCCTCGACATAGAAGCGGTAGGCCTGCCGCTCCATGTCCTCGGCCTGGCGGCGCACATGCTCGATGCCGAGTGGCCGCACCAGCCAGTCCGGCTTGCGCTCGTAATAGCCCTTCACATGCTCGCGCCGGATCAGCGGGATGCGCTCGCCGAAGCGCTTGCGGTGGAGCTCGATGAGGGAATCGCGATGGCCGTCTTCCTCCTCGGCGATCGCCTCGAACACCTTGGCCGATTGCGGAAAATCTTGCGCCAGCCCGTCGGCATAGGCGCGGTAGATGCGTCCATCGTCCTCTTCGGAAGAGATCGCCAGCGCCAGGATCTCCTGCTCCGACAGCGAATCGAAGGAGCGGCGGCCGAAGCCGAAAACACGGGAAAGCATGAGGAAATCACCCTAGTTTAGAATAGTTCTAAACTAGGGACTCGTAAGGCGAGGGTCAATCACGGACGTCGTCGGGCGCACGGAATTCGTCGGTCCGGCGACGCACCCTTCATTATTGCCGAATGTTCACCTATATGAAGCGCATCAGCCCAAATCCAAGGAAACAAGGCATGACGGAAAAGAAGCCCCCGCATTCGTTCGACGTGAAGCCCGTTCTCGATCTCATCGCCGGCATCGAGGCCGACCTGCAGCGCCTCAAGGGCCTGGTCGAGCAGCAGGCCGAGAAATTCGATCCGGCCAATCCGCACAACAAGACGCCGGACGGCAAGCTGACCGGTGAGGGCGTCGAGTGCTGCTACCGCATGTTCGACGAGGGCAAGTCGCGCTATACGGTCGCCCAGCAGATGAAGATCTCCTTCGCCGCCGCCACCCACCGCTTCAACAGCTGGCGCAAGCTGGGCGGCAAGAAGAGGGCAAGGACGTTGTTGGGGTGAGCGGCTGCCGAGAGACGGCCAGAGGGTCGTCTCACCGTGGCGTACTTCAGGAAGGGCGTCGGCGCTAAAGCTGCCAATCTCCCCCGCAAGGGGGGAGATTACGCGCTTCGCCGTCTGTCGCATCCCAAACATTGTCTCCATCACATTTTTTCGTTGGCGCGCCGGCATAATTTCCGGGCAGCATAGGTTCACCGTTTTTCCGCGAGACCACACCCATGACCACTCTCCCCGGCATCTCCGACATCCACGCCGCCGCCGCGCGGCTTTCCGGCCTGGTCGTGGAAACGCCGCTGATCGAATCGCCGGAGCTCAACAAGCGCCATGGCGGCCGCATCCTGTTCAAGCCGGAGACGCTGCAGCGCACCGGTTCCTTCAAGATCCGCGGCGCCTACAACAAATTGTCGTCGCTGAGCGAAGAGGAGCGCAGCCGCGGCGTCGTTGCCTTTTCTTCCGGAAATCACGCGCAAGGCGTTGCCGCTTCGGCCGCCATGTTCGGCGTCAGGGCGGTCATCGCCATGCCTGTCGACGCGCCGGCGCTTAAAGTGGGCAATGTCCGCAAGATGGGCGCCGAGGTGGTGCCGTTCGACCGCTTCAAGGACGACCGCATGACCGTCGTTCGTCCCTATATCGAGAAGGGCATGGTGCTGGTGCCGCCCTTCGACGATCCGGCCATCATTGCCGGCCAGGGCACCATCGGGCTGGAGCTGATGAGGCAAGCGAAGGCATTGGGCGTCAGCCTCGATGCTGTCGTCGTGCCCTGCGGCGGCGGCGGTCTGTCGAGCGGCATTTCCGTCGCTGTCAAGGATGCTTCGCCGGGCACCGCAGTCTGGGCGGTCGAGCCGGAACATTTCGACGACACGCGCCGCTCGCTCGCCAAGGGCGAAAGGGTCCCGAACGAGCCCGGCCACACCTCGATCTGCGATGCGCTGCTTACCGCCGAACCCGGCGCCATCACCTTCGAGATCAACCGCAAAAATCTCGCCGGCGCCATCGCGGTCTCCGACAGGGCCGCCGCGCAAGCGATGCGCGACGCCATGGCCCATCTGAAGCTGGTGGTCGAGCCCGGCGGCTGTGTCGCGCTCGCGGCGCTGTCATCCGGCGAGATCGACCTCGCCGGCAAATGCGTGGCGGTGGTGCTTTCCGGCGGCAATGTCGATTTCGGCACTTATGCGCAGATCATGGCCACGGCCTAAGAGGTGCAGCGGCCCCACGCTGGAAGTGCCGCGCTTGAGCACCCCCTCTGTCCTGCCGGACATCTCCCCCGCAAGGGGGGAGATCAGCTGTCGCCGCCGCTTTCGCCAATCTCCAACGTCACAGGAGAAGCGGAGCGCCGGAGCTGCCAATCTCCCCCTTGCGGGGCAGATGCCCGGTAGGGCAGAGGGGGTGCTGTCCCGCCGGCCTTAGGCTTTTGTGTGCAAGAAGTCTTCGGTGACTTCAATCCAGCGTCCGCCTGAACCGCACCAGCGCCACGCCGGCAAACAACGCCACGAACACCACCAGCCAGCCGATCTCGGTCGCCACCGCCGGCAGCTCGGCGCCCTTCAGCATGACGGCGCGGGTGATGCGCAGGAAATGCGTCAGCGGAAAAATCTCGCCGAAGATCTGCGCCCAGCCCGGCATGCCGCGATAGGGGAACATGAAGCCCGACAGCATGATCGAGGGCAGGAAGAAGAAGAAGGTGAGCTGCAGCGCCTGCATCTGCGTGCGTGCGATCGTCGAGATCGTGTAGCCGAGCAGCACCAGCGCCAACACGAACACCAGCACCGCCGACAACAAGAGCGACAGCGAGCCCATGAAAGGTATCGAAAACAGAAGCTTCGCCGCCGCCAGCACCACCACCACCTGCACCGCGCCGACGACCAGATAGGGCAGCACCTTGCCCAGCATGATCTCAAGCGGACTGGAGGGCATAGCGAGCAGATTTTCCATCGTGCCGCGCTCGGTCTCGCGAGTCAGCGCGATCGAAGTCATCATCACCATCGTCATCTGCAGGATGACGCCGAGCAGGCCGGGAACGATGTTGTATTGCGAGATGCCTTCCGGGTTGTAGCGGCGGTGCACCACGACATCGAGCTGGCCGCGCGCCGCCTCCTTGGCCGCTTCCTGCATGCCCTGCGCTCTCAGCAGCGCCTGGCCGGCAACGGTGCTCAGCGTCGAGATGGCGCCGCTGGCCACCGCCGGGTCGGTGGCGTCGGCCTCGATCAGGATCTGCGGGTTGTCGCCGCGCTCCACCCGCCGCGCGAAATCGGCTGGGATGGTGACGACGAAGGCGACGTCGCCGCGCGCCATCAGGAACTCGGCTTCGGCAGCGCTTTGCGCCACATGGTCGAAACGGTAGTAGCCGGTCGTCTGCAGCGCCGAGACCATCGCCCGCGTATAGGGATCGCTGCTGGTCGCGACCAGCGCGGCCGGCAGGCTCTTCGGATCGTTGTTGATGGCATAGCCGAACAGCACCAGCTGGATCAGCGGCACGCCGAGCATCATGGCGAAGGTGATGCGGTCGCGCCGCATCTGGATGAACTCCTTGATCAGCAGCGCGCCGAGTCTCGCGAAGGAGAAGACCGCTCTCAAGCCATCTTTCATGCCATGTTGTCCTTCGAGCCGGACATGAACTGGATGAAGACGTCTTCCAGGCTGGTCTCGCCCGGCGTCACCGTCACGCCCTTGTGTTCCTTCTCGACATCGGCAAGCGCCTTTTCCAGCGCCGCCTTGTCGGAGCCGACGACATGCAGCGTCGCGCCGAACGGCGCCACCTGATCGACGCCGGGGCGGCCCTGCAGCGCCTCGGCGACCTGGTCGAGACGCGGTCCCTGCAGCACGAAGGTGGTCAGGCCGGCATTCCTCACCACCTCGTCCACCGTGCCGGTGGCGAGCATCTTGCCGTAGGAGATGTAGCTGATGCGGTGGCAGCGCTCGGCTTCGTCCATGTAGTGGGTGGAGACGAGCACCGTCAGTCCGCCGCTCGCCAGCCTGTGGATCTCGTCCCAGAACTCGCGCCGCGCTTTCGGGTCGACGCCCGCCGTCGGCTCGTCGAGCAGCAGCAGTTTCGGCTGGTGCATAATGCAGGCGGCCAGAGCCAGCCGCTGCTTCCAGCCGCCGGAAAGCGTTCCGGCCAGCTGGTTTCGGCGCGTCGCCAGGCCGAGATCCTGCAGCGTGCGCGACACATAGTGCTCGACCGGCCTCAGCCGGTACAGCCGCGCCACGAATTCGAGATTTTCGCCGATCGTCAGATCCTCGTAGAACGAGAACTTCTGCGTCATGTAGCCGACTTCGCGCTTGATCCTCAGCGCATCGGTAAGGATGTCGAACCCCAGCACCGTGCCCTCGCCCTCGTCCGGCGTCAAAAGCCCGCACATGATGCGGATGGTCGTCGTCTTGCCCGAGCCGTTCGGCCCGAGGAAGCCGACTATCTCGCCCTCGGCGACCGTCATCGTCACATGGTCGACGACGGTCTTGTCGCCAAAGCGCTTGACCAGTCCGCGGACGTCGATGACGCTCATTTTCCGAGGTCCGCCCCGAGGTCCGCCAAGTCGACATCGACGATCTGGCCGGGCTGCAGCGGGCCGGCACCGCCCTCCGGCCGCGCCTCGACCAGAAACACCAGCTTCTGCCGGTTCTCCAGCGAGTAGATCACCGGCGGGGTGAATTCCGGATCGGGCGACACATAGCTGACGCGCGCCTTCACATCCGGCCCGCAGCCGTCGCAACGGACGCTGAGCAATGTGCCGACCTTGACCGAGGAGAAGGCGGCCTCCGGCACATAGACGCTGAGCTTCACGGCGCCGTCCGGCAGCATCGAGAGCACCGGCGCGGTCGGTCCGGCGGTGTCGCCCGGATTGCGGATGACATCGTTGACGCGGCCGGGGGAAGGTGCCGTCAGCACGCGCTTCGACAGGCGCCACTCGGCCTGTCCCAGTTCCGATTGCGCCTGCTTGACCTGGTTCTCGGCCGCCTTGATCGTCTCGGCCCGCGCCGGCAGGCCGCCGACGGCGAGGTTGGCCTCCGCCTGGCCGACCTGCGCGTTGGCCGTCTCCAGCGAAGCCGAAGCGGTGTCGTAGTCGGCCTGCGTGCCGGTGCCGCGCTTGTAGAGGTCGCTGGCGCGGTCATATTTGCGCTTGGCGTCGGCGGCCTGCGCCTTCGCCATGTCGACCTCGGCCTTGAGCACCGCTATCTCTTCCGGGCGCTTGCCGACCTGCAGATCGGCGAGCTGGGCCTTAGCCTGTGCGAGTGCTGCCTCAGCCTGCACTACGGCGATCTTGGCGTCGGCGCTTTCCAGCGTCACCACCGGAGCACCCGGCTCGACGCGGTCGCCGCGCGTGACGGCGACCGTCTCGACCTGCGCCACCTCGATCGGCGCGAGCAGCACGTATTCGCCCTCGACATAGCCGACGGCGAGCGGCGCCGCCGGCGCGCAGGCGCCGAACAATTGCGCCGCAAGCGGCAGGGAGCAGAGAAAACTCATGATTTGCCCTTCCTGCCGGCGGCCGGCACACGCGCCGCCAGCATTGCCCTGAGGTTGTCGGTCGCGACCGCCACGACCTTGGCGGCCTCTTTGTCGCCGATCTCGCGCCAGCCCATCCTGCGCATCACCGCCTCGCGCCCGATCCGGAAATAAATGACCTGGCCGATAACGGTGAACACGGTGAGCTTGGTATTCTCGCTCTCTGCCGGCTCGCCGGTCGCCTGTTCCCAGATCTGGCAAAGCCGGCGATGCGTCGGCTCGAAAACGCCGGCATAGATGCGGTCGAGAGCCGCCGTCGGGTGCGACAGCTCGCGGAGTACGAATTGTACGATCTCGCCGGCCTGGGGGCTTGCCACGACAAAGCCGACCATCCGCTCCAGCGCGGCAAAGAGTTGCGCCCGTGCGGCTTCCGGGTTTGAGGCCGCGGCCGCTTGGGGCGCACCGAGCGCCTGGCCAGCGATCCCCTGGATGGTCTCGACGATGAAGTCGGCGGCGGCGGCGCGTAAACCTTCCTTGCCGCCGAAATGATAGGCGATGGAGCCGATATTGGCCTTGGCCTCGGCCGCGATCTCGCGCGTCGAGGTGCCGTCGAAGCCCTGCCGTCCGAACAGCTTGAGCGCGGCATGGACAAGCGCCGCGCGCGTTTGATCGGCGGGAGAGGCCTCGCGTTGTGGCCTTTTGACGTTCGTTTGCTTGCCCATGACATTAGTTTAATCAATCGATTGATTAAAGTCAAATTGAATCCCGACTCGGCTTGCCATCTCCGTCCGCGCGGGCTTTAGTGCGCGGCCATGGGCAAGGAAGTCGAGCGCAAGTTCCTGGTCTCTGATCCCGCTTGGCGTAGCCTGGTCGAGGCGGATATCCGCATTCGCCAGTTCTACGTCGCCGCGCAGCCCGGCCGCACGGTGCGTGTCCGCATCAGCGACGGGCGTTCCGCCGAGCTGACGTTGAAGTTCGGCGACAGGGCGCGCGAGCGCGACGAGTTCGAATATCCGATCCCTCTACACGAGGCCGAGGAATTGATGGCGTTCGCCATCGGGCGTGTCATCGAGAAGACACGCCACCATGTTAGACACCGTGGCTATCTCTACGAAGTCGATGTGTTCGGCGGAGTGCTCTCGGGGCTCGTGGTCGCGGAGCTGGAGACGCCGGAGGACGTACCTGACGAAATGCTGCCCGACTGGCTCGGCCGCGAGGTCACCGGCGAACAGAAATTCTACAACGCGTCGCTGGCCCTCGGGGAGATTCCGGAGATCGCCGCATGAGCTTTCGCATCGATCCGCGCTTGCCGCTGACCGGCGAGGTCAGGCGCATATTGGCCGACGAGATTGGCAGGGCGCTCGGCCATCTTGAGACGGCGCGCGACAAGCCGGAACAGGGACTGCACAAATGCCGCAAGCGGCTGAAGAGCATCCGTGCCTTGCTGCGCCTGGTTCGTTCCGGAGACGAACCGTTCTGCCAGACCGAAAACGAATGTTATAAGCAGGTGTCGGCGCTGCTTTCCGGCCCGCGCGAGGCCACCGCTCTCATCGAGACCATCGACCGCCTGGCGGATGCCTTTCCGGAACAGACCGCCGGCGGCGGTCTCGACCCCGTCCGCGATCGGCTGCTGCTGCGCCAGCATGAGCTCCATGCCGGTCCCGGCCTCGATGCCGCCATCAATGCCGCTGTCACCGCCTGCCAGGAAGGGCTGGAGCGGATCGACAGGCTGGCCCTGCCCGACCAGCCCGAGCAGGCTGCCGACATCCTGGCCGAAGGCGCCCGCGCCACCTTGCGGCGGGCGAAAAAGGCGCTGGACAAGGCCGGCTCGCGCGGCGAGGCCGATGACTTTCACGATCTGCGCAAGGCGGCCAAGACGCACTCGATGCATCTGTCGCTGCTCGGCCGCCTGTGGCCGACGCCGATCAAGGCGCGCCGCAAGGCCGTCGACAAGCTTGGCGAGCTGCTCGGCGAACTGCATGATGTCTTCGTCATGCGCGCGCTGCTCGCCGCCGATGGCGAGCCGCTCGGCCCGCCGGAAGATACGAAGCTTCTGCGCAAGCTCCTGAAACGCTCGGAAAAGAGCCTCGGCAAGGCCTGCCTTGCCGAGGCCGCCGACTTGTTCGGCGACAGCCCCAGGCGCTCGGCCAAAAAGCTCGCGCGCAAGGCGCGCGACGATCTCGCCGGCCAGCGGGAAGACGCAGCCGCGGCCGTCGGCTGACTTGGAGCGAAAATCCGGTCTCTCCGAGGGCTATGTCAGGCAACAAACTCCGGTCGCATATCCCATCCCTAACCCTCCCGCAGGGGAGGAAGATTTTTTGCGGCCGCCAAGGCTGACGAAACCATCGATGACTGGTGCCTTGCAGAGATGTCATCAAGTCCCGCCTGAAAATGCCTGCAGTCGCGTCAGCACCAGATCCGGAGCTTCAAGCTGAGGCAGGTGGCCGACGCCAGGCAGCGTTTCGAACGACGCCTGCGGGATCAACGCATGAAGCGCTTTGCCTCGCTTCAGCGGAATCCATGGATCGTCCTCGCCCCAGATTATCTTTACCGGACAGCGTATGTCCCCAAACATGGGCTCGACTTCGGCGGTATATCTTTCATCGGCTTGCGCGAATTGGCGATAGAAGCTCGCGCGCCCTTCCTCGGAAAGCCACGGCTCGACAAGCTTCTCGAAATCTCCGGAATCGATGTCGTTTACGATGGCTCCCTTGATGTAGGCCTCTACGACCGCTCTGTGGATATGCGGCGGCAGGCCCCGAAAGGCATCCACATGGCGACCCGCATGATCGAAGAACTCCGATCCCCAAGGACGCATCGCGACAACATTCATCAGCAGATACCGGTCGAAGTCGCAGCCATGCAGCAAATGCGCCCGCAGCGTTGTCGCTCCACCCATATCGTGCGCAATGACGATCGGGCGCTCGATATCCCAATAAGCAAGCATCTCGGCGAATATCTTTCCTTGCACATCGAGTGACGTGCGCTGCCCCGCGTCTTTTTCGGATTGCCCGTATCCGGGCATGTCATACCAATGGACGCGGTACCGCCCTGCAAGGTCCGGAATGATCCGATGCCATGAGAACGAGGACCACGGCCAACCATGAGCCAGCACGAGCGCAGGCCCGCTACCCAGTCGACCCGCCGCCACAGTGCCCGCGGATGTTTGCACGGTCTCATCGAGTTTCCACGACATCCAATACTCTCCCCGGTTTTCTGGACTGCGGGTACCAAGCGCTAGATTTCAACTATTACGCCGGGAGCGGTCGTCTTCCTTTCACCCCGCCACCCGCCCGGGCACCCGCATCCCGCGGGTGCGGCCCGATCGGCATGATTGCCGGAAATGGCGTCGCCCCGAAGGCAAAGGTCCATTTGTAACCGATGAGCTGGTCTTCCGGCGTGGTGTGCTGGTCGTGGTGGGCAAGCAGCCTTGCGCGTTCCGCCAGGTCCTCCGCCTCCCGCCGCACCATTTCCGCTGTCTCCGGCCGCATCCGCCGCGAGAAGCTGACGAAGGTTGCCTGCCGTTCCATATGGCCGATCGCCCAGCCGATGAAGTTCTTGTTGGTCGTCTCGAAATGCGGCTTCAGCGGCCCCTCGAAATCCCATTGGATCGGCGTCTCCACCAGCAGCCTCGCCGACAGGCCGCGCCCGAGCGCCACCAGGCCGAGCTCTTCCAGATCGCGCAGATAGAGGAACATCGATGCTTCGCTGAGACCCTGCGAGCGCATGATGCCTTCGGGCGTGAATTTCTCCGACAGCATGATGAAGACGAAGAGCAGCGCCGGCCGCGCCGCCAGTTTGCGTTCGATCTCCGGCGCGACGTGGTTGGCCGGTCCCGGTCCGCGGTTCATCGAACCCAGCACATTCTCCAGTTCCACTTCCGCCGCGGCGCAGATCTCCATCAGCCGGTCGAGCTTGCAGTTCCGCTCATGGAAGATGCGTTTCACCGTCGGCTCGGATACGCCCATGCGCTCGGCCAGCGTCCGGTAGGTCAGGCCCTTGGCCTTCAGCGTCCGTTTCAGCGCCTCGAAGATCGGACCGTTCATGGAATGCACCTCATCTGCACGAATTCGTATCGATCTTCGATACTAGGCTTGAACCGTCTTCCAGGAAAGTATCGAAAAACCTAGCTCTCCGCCGTCATCGCAGGAGAGCACCATGAAGACCCTCATCGCTTCGACTTTTCTCGCCATCGCCGGCATCGCAACGGCTCCCGTTGCCGAGGCGGGGGAAATTTGGCGCGCCGGCGGCTTCGAGCAGCCGGAATCGGCGCTTTTCGACACCGCCAACAAGCGCATCGTCGTCTCCAACATCGTCGGCAATCCAGGCGAGGCCGACGGCAACGGCTATTTGTCGCTGCTGTCCATGGACGGCAAGGTCGTCGCCAGGCACTGGGTGGACGGCATGGACGCGCCCAAGGGCATGGCGATCTCGGGCGGCAAGCTTTACGCCGCCGACATCACCAAGGTTCGCATCGTCGATCTCGCCAGCGGCAAGCTGGTCTCCAGCATCGACGTGCCCGGCGCCGTCTTCCTCAACGACATGACGGCCGATGCCTCGGGCAAGGTCTATGTCACCGACATGCTGGCCGACACGATCTACCGCATCGACGGCGGCAAGCCGGAGCTGTTCGTCAAGGATGCGCTGCTCGCCTCGCCCAACGGCGTCTTCGCCGACGGCGACCGGCTGATCGTCGCGTCCTGAGGCAAGGGCATCAAGCCCGACTTCAGCACCGCGGAGCCCGGCGGGCTGCTGGCGGTCGATCTCGCCGGCAGGAAGGTGACGCCGCTGCCCGGCGCCCAAAGATTCGCCGATCTCGACGGCGTCATCGCCATCGGCGACACTATCTACGCCACCGCCTACATGACCGGCACGCTCTACAGCTACCGGGCCGGCGGCAAGCCCGAGGTTGTCGCTTCCTTCAAGCCGGGCAGCGCAGACATCGGCACCGACGGCAGCTCGACCATCTATGTCCCGCTGATGAACGAAGGCGAGGTGACGGCTCTGTCACTGGATTGAACATGCGGAAGTGATTGTGGAGGTCCCCGCTCTGCAGTGTTGGCTATTGGCGAAAGCCGGAGCGACATCTGATCTCCCCCCTTGCGGGGGAGATGTCCGGCAGGACAGAGGGGGTGTGAAGGAACGCGGCGCCACAGTACTTTCCTTAATCGTCCCACCCCAGGAGTCTTCGCTCCTGCTTCGCCCTGGGACGACGCTGCGGCCGTAGCGATAGCCACTTACCGTCGCGGAGAGCCTGGGATCCTGCCGTGACTTCAGAACGCCGCTGCAGTGCCGAAATCCGAAACGCTGGCGGGACAGCACCCCCCTCTGGCCTGCCGGCCATCTCCCCCGCAAGGGGGAGATTGGCAGCTTCGACATCACTTCGCTCCAGGATGATGGGAAGGATGCTTTCGCAGGTGCTTCCTCGAGCTGCGGCCCGCGCAACGGCCCTCGATCACTCGCTGTCCGCCATCACCTTGCGCCGCTGCAGCAGGCGCGCCGCAAGCCAGCACAGCATGGCCCAGGCGAAGCCGGCGCACCAGCCGGCAAGCACGTCCGACGGCCAATGCACGCCGAGATAGACGCGGCTTGCTCCGACCAGCACCGTGGTGAGCACGGCGAGGCCGAGCACGAAGATTTTTGTCGTGCGGTCCGGCAGGAAGCGTGCCGCCAGTGAGCCGAGGGTAAGATAGGTCACCGCCGACAGCATCGCATGGCCGCTGGGAAACGAGAGCGACGTCTCGTTGACGAGATGTGAGACAAGCTCAGGGCGGGGCCGGTCGACTTCGAACTTGAGCAGGCTCGAAAGCACCTGCCCGCCCGCCACCGCGACAAACACGAACAATGCCGTCGCTGGCCTGCGGATCAAGAGCAAGTAGATGATCGTCGCCGTAGTGATCAGCACCAGGACGGCGGAACTGCCGAGCGCGGTGACGTCACGCACCGCGCCTTCCAGCCAGGGCGGACCGATCGGACTGTCCGGCTGCCCGGCATGGCGGAATGCGAGCAGGATTTCCGTGTCGAAGGCGTGCGGGCTGGTGGCGCGCGCCACTTCCATGAGTTCCACCAGGCCCCATAGCCCGCCGGCGATCACCAGCCCGGCCAGCAGCACCGGGAATTCCACCTTGTTGAGCAGCGCGTTGGCGGTCGATTTCATCAGGGGGGCCTTGGGTTCAGCTACAGCCGCTGCATATAGGGCCCGAGCGTGATCAGCGCGACGGCCGCGATCGCCAGCACGACGCCGGTGGCCTGCAACGCATTCAATCGTTCGCCGAAAAAGACCAGCGCCACGACATTCACCGACACCAGCTGGATCACCGCCGACAGGCTGAACGACACCGACATGCCGAATTCTCGGATCAGCCTGAGCATTATCAGATTGCCCGCGGAATAGAGCGCGAGGGTCAGCAGGATCTTGGCCAGGCTCGGCGCCAGCCCCCATTGCTTGGCCGCGGTTGCCGCCAGCAGGAAGATCACGGTCGAAACGCCAAGCTGCGCCAGTCCCCAGAAACTCACGTTTCATCCCCTCTCGAAGCGGCCTTCGCCGCGCCCGTCGCCGTCCTTGTTTCCCAAGCGCGTGAAGCCGTCAAGCCGAGCAGTGGAGGACAAGAGCGAAGGCCGCGGCCAGCCCCCTTCTCCCCGTCATTATACGGGGAGAAGGTGCCGGCAGGCGGATGAGGGGCGGCGCCAGCGTTGGCCATCAGCATTACACGCCGGGCGTTGTCCTTGCTTGCAGCGATCGTCACGGCGCCTCTGTTTGCTAGGTCGGCTCCGCCCCTCATTGCCCCTGCCGGGCATTTCTCCCCGTATAGTGACAGGGAGTAAGGGCCGACATCGACGGCTTCGCCAATCACCGGGTGGTACGTCGAAGCCATGTCACGAAAATGTGATCGGCTGCCTTTAGGGATCGACGGGTCACAGTTCCAGCCACCTCAAGAAGCCAGAGGACAGCCCATGACCCAATCCCCTGAAACCCGCTTCCGCACCAGCCAGCTCGAGGAGAATGACGGCCCGTCCGTCAACCCCACCGACAACCGCACCATGGGCGAGATCATCGCCGCGCGCTTCTCGCGCCGCGGTTTCCTGAAGGGTTCGCTGGCCGTCTCGGCCATCGCCGCCACCGTCAGCCCGCTGGCGCTCGTCGCCGCCGACGAGGCGCGCGCGACCGAGGGCTCCGCCTTCAAATTCGACGAGCTCGAAGCCGGCATCGACGACAAGCATCATGTCGCGCCGGGCTACGATGCCGACGTGCTCTTGCGCTGGGGCGATCGGTTGTTTGCCGATTCGCCGGAATTCGATCCGGTGAAGCAGTCGGCCGACGCCCAGGCCAGGCAGTTCGGCTACAACAACGACTATGTCGGCTATATCCCGATCGACGGCTCGGCCGAGCATGGCCTGCTGGTCGTCAATCACGAATACACCAACCCGCATCTGATGTTCCCCGGCATCGTCAAGATCGTCGACAAGGACGGCAAGAAGGCCGCCGAGGTGGCGCCGCTCAGCAAGGAGCAGGTCGATGTCGAGATGGCCGCTCATGGCGGCACCATCGTCGAGATCCGCAAGGAAGGCGGCAAGTGGCAGGTGGTGCGCGACGGCAAGCTCAACCGCCGCATCATGTCCACCACCGAGATGGCGCTTTCCGGTCCGGTCGCCGGCCATGACCGCGTCAAGACCAATGCCGATCCGTCCGGCGCCAAGGTCATCGGCACGCTCAACAACTGCGCTGGCGGCGTCACCCCCTGGGGCACCTATGTGATGGCCGAGGAGAACATCCACGGCTATTTCTCGGGCGAATTGCCGGAAGGCCACAAGGAGGCCGCCAACTACAAGCGGCTCGGCATCCCGGAAGGCGCCTATGAATGGGGCGCGCATTACGATCGCTTCGACCTCGCCAAGGAGCCGAACGAGCCCAATCGTTTTGGCTGGATCGTCGAGGTCGACGTCAACGACCCGAATTCGGTGCCGCGGAAGCGCACCGCCATGGGCCGCTTCAAGCATGAGGGCGCCGAATCGATCGTCGCCAGGGACGGCCGCGTCGTCTTCTATCTCGGCGACGACGAGCGCTTCGACTATGTCTACAAGTTCGTCACCGCTGGTAAGTTCAATCCCAATGACCTCGCGGCCAACATGAACCTGCTCGACGACGGCACGTTGCATGTGGCGAAGTTCGCCGAGGACGGCTCGGTCGAATGGATGCCGATCGTGTTTGGTCAGGGGCCGCTGACGGCGGAGAACGGTTTTGCCTCCCAGGCCGACGTGCTCATCGAGACGCGCCGCGCCGCCGACCTGCTCGGCGCCACCAAGATGGACCGGCCGGAAGACATCCAGCCCAATGCCGGCAACGGCAAGGTCTATGTCATGCTGACCAACAATTCCAAGCGCAAGGCAGACCAGGTCGACGCTGCCAACCCGCGCGCCGAAAACGCCTTCGGCCACATCATCGAGATCGTCGAGGATGGCGGTGATTTCGCCGCCACCAAGGGCAAGTGGGAAGTGCTCTTGAAATGCGGCGATCCTTCCGTTGCCGATGTCGGTGCCACCTTCTCGACGGCGACCACCGCCAATGGCTGGTTCGGCATGCCGGACAATTGCGCCGTCGATTCGGCCGGCCGGCTCTGGGTCGCCACCGACGGCCAGGGTCCGAAAGCCACCGGCCGCACCGATGGCCTGTGGGCGGTCGACACGGAAGGCGCCGCGCGGGCGACGTCGAAACTGTTTTTCCGCGTGCCGATCGGCGCCGAAATGTGCGGCCCGCTGTTCGCCCCGGACGACCAGACCGCCTTCGTCGCCGTCCAGCATCCGGGCGACGGCGGCGAGGACTGGGAGGCCTTCGGCCGCCCCTCCTACTATGAGGACCTGTCGACCCGCTGGCCGGACTTCAAGCCGGACATGCCGGTGCGGCCTTCGGTCGTCGCCATCACCAAGCAGGGCGGCGGCAAGATCGCGGTTTGAGAGACAGAGACTCTGCGGCAAGGGCACCATCGCTGACGTTGGGGATTGGCCGAAGCCTCCCCAACGTCGTCATCCCAGGGCGAAGCAGGAGCGAAGCTCCGTCGCGGAGACCCTGGGATCCATTCCGTTACCTCGGACGCAGGGCGCAGCGGAGCAGAATTCTGCACCGTCGCAGCGCCTCGAAGTCACGGAATGGATCCTCGGGTCTACGCGCCCGCTTCGCCCGTGGATGACGAAGCCATCGCGCCTTCGAGCCAATCTCCTAGGTCAACTATCCCGCGCGTTGCACCACCGCCATGTTCAGGGTGGTTCTCAGCCGGAAGCCGATCGACTCGTAGAGCCTGACGGCAGCGACGTTGCTGTCATAGGCGTGGAGATAAGGAACCTCGCCCCGCGCCATGATCCGGTTCGCCACGAAGAGCGACAGCAGCCTGGCAAGGCCGCCGCCGCGGAAATCCGGATGCGAGCAAACGCCGCTGAGTTCGGTGTAGCCGGGCTGCTTCATGCGCTCGCCGGCCATCGCCGCGAGCCTGCCGTCGATCTTCACGCCCCAGAACTCGCCGAGGCTCAAGGCCTCCAGCGTGAACGGACCTGGCTTGGTGAGCGACGCCAGAGCCAGCATCTCGGCGGCATCGGCCTCGGTCAGCTGTTGCACGCGCTCATCGGACACTGTCCCAACCGGCTGCTCTGCGACCATCTGCACCAGCGACGCCGTCGAAATCGCGGCAAGCTCCGCAGGCAGGATGATTTTATCCGTCTGAACCAGGATGGCGCTTTCAAGCGGTGGGAGCAGCTTGCCCAGGGCCCGCAGGCTTTCGGCATCGTCCGCCGCCGTGGCGGCGAAAGGAACGATCGACGGCCGGTACCGCCGGGCGAGGCTGCCGCCTTCCGCGAAGGCCTGATGGCGCGTCGCGAGCGCGCTCCAGATGGGACGGTCGAGAACGTGTTTCATGGCACACCAGCCTTCTCGGCACGGCGATCGAGCGGGGTTGCGGCCAACCGATCCTCGATGGCGGCGAGCTGACCAAGCAGCGGCCCGGAGAGGTCCGCGCACAATTCCGCGACCGCGTCCTCGATGCGCGGCCAGACGTCACGCTTCGCGGTGTCGACCAGCCGCTGGCCGTTCCGCGACAGCGAGACGATCCTGCGCCGCTGGTCGTCGTTCGATTGCGTGACCTCGACCAGGCCCAGTTCGGTCAGCAGCGACACGCTGCGCGTCACGCCCGGCTGCGCGATGCCGAGAGACTGCGCCAGCTCGCCGACCGGCAGCGGCCCCAGCCTGTCGAGCGCGGCGAGCAGAGGGTACTGGCTCGACTGGACACGCACATCCAGGCGGTCGAGCACGCGCTGCGTGTCGGCCTGCAGTTGCTCGCCAATGCGCTTCAGCCGGCTGCCGAGGCAGAGAAAGCCGAGAGATCGCAAGACGTCTTCCATGGCCGAGCTGTCCGAACAAGGAACTATAACTTGATATATAACATTGCATAGAACTCGGCAATATGCCTTCGCGGCACAGGCTGATCGGTGTCGATCGCTGCGTCGGACGGCAGACATTTCCTCTTCATTCGCGGCCGATAGCATCCTATATGGCGCTGGCGCGACATGACCGACAATCGGTCGCGCCAAGGCGACTGATTCGAGCCCGTGGGCTGCGGGTCTGTGTTCATCGGCACGCGGAAGCTCATGCCCTCCCTGCGCAAACATATCGACAGGTTTCTCGAAGGCGCGGCGCCCAAGGTGCCGCGCCGCGAGCTGACCCATCTCGAGCGCCTGGCGATGGTTCGGCGGCACGGCGACTTCTCGCTCGCCTATTCGACCGCCGTGCAGCAAAAACTGTCCTATTTCAGCGATGGCGACGGCTACATCGCCTTCGGCAGCAAGATGAAGCACCATTTCGCGCTTGGCGATCCGGTGGTCGATCCGTCGGAGCGGCCCGGCTACATCAAGCGCTTCGTCGAGGCCGCCGGCGGCCCCTGGTTCGTGCAGATCGGCGCCGCCACCGCAAAGGTGCTGGCCGGCCTCGGCTACCAGGTCAACCGGCTGGGCGTCGACACCAGGCTGCAGCTGCCGGCGCATGATTTTTCCGGCAAGCGCAACGAAACCGTGCGTTATTCCGAGCGCTGGCTGGCGAAGAAGGGCTTCACCTTCGCCGAGGACAGAAAAAACATGCTCCTCGACGAGGTTTCGCGGCTTTCCGAGAACTGGCGCGGCGAGCGCATCGTCAAGCGCTGGGAGATGGGCTTCCTCAACCGCCCCTTCGCCGACCATCTCGGCGCCGACATGCGCCGCTTCGTCCTGCACGGTCCGGAGGGTGAGCTCGTCGCCATCCTCGATTTCGATCCGCTGTTCAGCGACGGCAAGGTCATCGGCTACACCACCGCCTTCAAGCGCAAGCATGTCGACGCCACGCCGCATTCCGAGATCGGCCTGACCAAATTCGCCGTCGACCGTTTTCGCGAGGAAGGCATTTCGGTCGTCACGCTGGGCCTGTCGCCACTGCTCGATGTCGCGCCGAGCGGTTTTGCCGAATCGAGCTTCTGGCGCGGCGCCTTCCAGCGCGCCTACGAGTCGCCTTGGGTCAACCGCTCGCGCTTCAATCTGCAGGGCCAGGCCGCCTTCAAGCGCCGCTTCCACGGGCTGGAGGAGCCGACCTACGTCGCCTTCCGCAGAGGCACTCTGATGGAGATGCTGGGGCTGTTGCGGCTGATCAAGGCGATTTGAGTTGGCCGGCGGGCAATCGCATTGAGCGTCGGCGCCGCCCCTCATCCGCCTGCCGGCACCTTCTCCCCGTATATAGTGACGGGGAGAAGGGGCTGGCCGCGACCTTGGCGCTTTTCCTGCAATGCTCGCGATTGGCGAAACCGCGGACGGGAGCGCCCCTCTCCCCGTCACTATACGGGGAGAGGATGCCGGCAGGCAGGTGAGGGGCAGCGCCGACGCTTGAAAACTGAAATAATCTGACAGAGACCTCGGCCGTCCCGTTCAATTCCTCAACCGATATCCCGTCCTGAAGATCCACGCCACGATCGCGATGCAGACGGCCAAGAACACCAGCGTCATGCCGAGGCTGACGCCGACCGAGACGTCCGCCTTGCCGTAGAAGCTCCAGCGGAAGCCGCTGATCAGGTAGACGACCGGGTTGAACAGCGTGATCGTCTTCCAGATGCCGGGCAGCATATGGATCGAATAGAAGCTGCCGCCGAGGAAGGTGAGCGGCGTGACGATCAGGAGCGGCACCAGCTGCAGCTGCTCGAAGGTCTTGGCCCAGATGCCGATGATGAAACCGAACAGGCTGAAGGTCACCGCCGTCAGCACCAGGAAGGCGATCATCCAGAACGGGTGCTCGATTCTGAGCGGCACGAACAGCGACGCCGTCGCCAGGATTATCAGGCCGAGCATGATCGATTTGGTCGCAGCACCCCCGACATAGGCGAGGATGATCTCCAGATAGGAGACCGGCGCCGACAAAAGCTCGTAGATCGAGCCGACGAATTTCGGGAAATAGATGGCGAAGGAGGCGTTCGAGATCGACTGCGTCAAAAGCGACAGCATCATCAGCCCCGGCACGATGAAGGCGCCGTAGCTGATGCCGTCGATCTCGGTGATGCGCGAGCCGATCGCCGAGCCGAAGACGACGAAATAAAGCGACGTCGAGATGACCGGCGAGATGATGCTCTGCAGCACCGTGCGGAACGCGCGCGCCATCTCGACCCGGTAGATCGCCCAGACCGCACGAAGATTCATGGTCGCGCGCAGGTTCATGGCTCTTGCCTCAGAAGATTGACGAAGATCTCTTCCAGCGTGCTGTTCTTGGTGTCGAGATCGCGGAACTGGATGCCGGCGGCCTCGAGATCGCGGATCAGCGAGGCGACGCCCGGCCGGTCGCTCTGGTTGTCATAGGTGTAGGTGAGCTGCTCACCGTCCGGTGACAGCTCCAGCGGATAGCGCTCAAGGCCATCGGGGATGGCCTTGAGCGGCGCCCGCAGCTCCATCGTCATCTGCTTGCGGCCGAGCTTGCGCATCAGCTCGGCCTTGCCTTCGACCAGGATGATCTCGCCGCGATTGATGACGCCGACGCGGTCGGCCATCGCCTCGGCCTCTTCGATGTAATGCGTGGTCAGGATGATGGTGACGCCATCCTCGCGCAGCCGCCGCACCATCGCCCACATGTCCTGGCGCAGCTCAACGTCGACGCCGGCCGTCGGCTCGTCGAGGAACAGAACGCGCGGCTCATGCGACAGCGCCTTGGCGATCATCAGCCGGCGCTTCATGCCGCCGGAAAGCGTGATCGCCTTGGCGTCCTTCTTGTCCCACAGCGAGAGATCGCGCAGCACCTTCTCGACGAACTCCTTGTTCGGCGCCTTGCCGAACAGGCCGCGGCTGTAGTTGACCGTCGCCCATACCGTCTCGAAGGCGTCGATGGTGAGCTCCTGCGGCACCAGCCCGATCAGGCTGCGCGCGGCGCGGTAGTTCTTGCCGATATCGTGGCCGTCGACGGTGACGCTGCCCGAGGATCGGTTGACGATGCCGCAGACGATCGAGATCAGCGTCGTCTTGCCGGCGCCGTTCGGCCCGAGCAGCGCAAAAATCTCGCCGCGCTCGATATCGAGGTTGATTTCCTTCAGCGCCTTGAAGCCGGTGGCATAGGTCTTGGTGACACCGGATATCGAAATGATTGATGGCATGGCTGAAAACGGCTGCTGAAAGGGTGCTTTGGATTTTTATTGCGCTGAATGTCGGTGCGCGAGGCAGGAAGTCAATGCCGCTCCTGACAATTCAATGCATGTCGCCCAAAGTGCGCAGCGGTTTTGGGATAACGACATGCATCAAGACAAAGGCTTAAAGCGCGTCGCCTGAATCCGTTTCAGCGCGACGCGCTTTAGACAGTCGTTCTCCGTCACGGCTTCCCGCACGGGTGACGGTTCCTGTCGAACTGCTGCGACAACGCGCCTCGCGTGACGCCGCGCCGCTTTGACCGGCGCGTGCTTGCGGCCTATCCTTCAAGCATAAATTGCAGCCGGAGCCCAGCATGGACCCGCTCGTTCTGTCGCGCATTCAGTTCGGCGCGAATATTTCGTTCCATATCCTGTTTCCGGCGATCACCATTGCACTTGGCTGGGTGCTTCTCTTCTTCAAGCTCCGCTACAACGCCACCGGCGACTCCGCCTGGATGCGCGCTTATTTCACCTGGGTGAAAATATTCGCGCTATCCTTCGCCATGGGTGTGGTGTCGGGCGTCACCATGAGCTTCCAGTTCGGCACCAACTGGCCGGGCTATATGGAGACGGTCGGCAACATCGCCGGACCGCTGCTCGCCTATGAGGTGCTCACCGCCTTCTTCCTCGAGGCGGCCTTCCTCGGCATCATGCTGTTCGGCTTCCGCCGCGTCTCCAACCGCATCCACACATTGGCGACCGTGCTGGTGGCGGGCGGCACGACGGTTTCGGCCTTCTGGATCATTGCGCTGAACTCCTGGATGCAGACGCCGGCCGGCTTCGAGATGCGCGACGGCAAGGCGCATGCGCTCGACTGGTGGGCGGTGATCTTCAATCCGTCCATGCCTTATCGGCTAGTCCACATGCTGCTGGCCTCCGGGCTCACGGTCTCCTTCCTGATCGCCGGCCTGTCGGCGCTGCGCTATCTTTACGGCGACCGCTCGGAATCGATGTGGAAGGCGCTGCGCACCGGCGTCTTCACCGCCGCCATCCTGATCCCGATCCAGATCTTCGCCGGCGACCAGCACGGCTTGAACACGCTCGCGCACCAGCCGCAGAAGATCGCCGCCATGGAAGCCAACTGGAACACCGGCCCCAACGTGCCGCTGGTGCTGTTCGCGCTGCCCGACGAGGCGGCCAAGGAGAACAAATTCGAGCTCGCCGTTCCCGATGGCGCCAGCCTGGTGCTGCGCCATAGCGTGAGCGGCGTCGTGCCCGGCCTCAACGACTATCCGGGCAACCATCCGCCGGTCTTCCCGGTGTTCTGGGGTTTCCGCATCATGGTCGGCACCGGCATCCTGATGCTGGTCGTCTCCTGGTCGGCTGCTTATTTCCTCAAGCGCCGCCACGGCCTGCCGAAGCCGCTGGCCTTCATCATGGTGCCGATGGCGCTGTCCGGCTGGCTGGCGACGCTCGCCGGCTGGTACACGACCGAGATCGGCCGCCAGCCCTGGCTGGTCACCGGCGTTCTGAAAACGGCGGACGCAGTCGGCCCGGTCGCCGGCAGCCATGTCGCGCTGACCTTGGCCGTCTACCTCATCCTCTATGTGCTGCTTTTGATCGCCTACCTCGGCGTGCTGGTGCACCTGGCGCTGAAAGCGGCGAAGGATGGCGACACCTCGCCGTTGCCGGGCGCCATGAACGCGGCCCTTTCACAGCAGGCCGCCGGGGAGTGATTGTCCGATTTGCGGAGATAGTACCATGCCAGAACAAAGAGATCGGCGATCGCTTCGGCTTGTTTGGGCACTCCAGCCGGACGCCGGCGCTGCCCCTCACCTGCCTGCCGGCATCCTCTCCCCGTATAGTGACGGGGAGAGGGGCGCTCTCATCGCCGGTTTCGCCAATCTTCAGCGCTGCAAGAAAGGCGCCGAGGCGGCGGCCATCCCCCTTCTCCCCGTCACTATACGGGGAGAAGGTCCCGGCAGGGGGATGAGGGGCGGCGCCGGCTTCGGCGATTGGTCAGAAGCGAATGACTTGGAGACAGAATCCCGTCCGATCACGTCGAGATTGAACGGCTCTGGCGAGTGGGGAGAATAAAATGACCTTCGACTGGCCAACCGCGCTGCCGCTGATCTTCGCCGGCCTGATGGGCCTCGCCATCCTGATCTACGTCATCCTCGACGGCTTCGACCTCGGCATCGGCATCCTGTTCGCAGGCGCCGAAGATGCCGAGCAGGATACGATGATCGCGGCGATCGGCCCCTTCTGGGACGCCAACGAGACATGGCTGGTGCTGGCGGTCGGGCTTTTGCTGGTCGCCTTCCCGATGGCCCATGGCACCATCCTCACCGCGCTCTATTTGCCGGTCTTCCTGCTGCTGGTGGGCCTGATCCTGCGCGGCGTCGCCTTCGATTTCCGCGCCAAGGTGCCGGCCGGCAGGAAGCACCGCTGGAACCGCATCTTCTTTCTGGGCTCCGCAACCGCCTCGCTGGCGCAGGGTTACATGCTGGGCGTCTATGTGCTCGGCCTGGATGTCGGCCTCGGCGGCATGGCCTTCGGCGCCCTAGTCGCCCTCTGCCTGTCGGCCGCCTATGCCGCGATGGGTTCCGCCTGGCTGATCTACAAGACCGAGGGCGATCTGCAGCGTAAGGCCGTGCGCTGGCTGCGCACCACGCTGGTGCTGACCGCGCTCGGCATGGTGGCGGTATCCTTGGCTACGCCCTTTGCCAGTCCGCGCATCTTCGACAAATGGTTCCTCTGGCCCGAGATCCTCTATCTCTCGCCGCTGCCGATCCTGTCGGCGCTGCTGTTCCTGTGGCTGTGGCGGCAGACCTTCCATCTGCCGAAGCCCGACGACCGGCATGCGTTGCGGCCGTTCCTGACCTTGGCCGCCATCTTCGCGCTCGGCTTCGCCGGGCTCGCCTGGTCGTTCTACCCTTATGTCGTGCCCGACAGGCTGACGATCTGGCAGGCCGCCTCGGCGCCGGAGAGCCTGGCCTTCATCCTGGTCGGCACCGTCGTCGTGCTGCCGATCATCATCTTCTATTCCTTCTACGCCTACCGCGTGTTTGCGGGGAAGGCGACGGATCTGACGTATGATTGAGGGAGCGGCATGGGGTGCCATAGAGTGCAGACGCCCCACTCCGTCGCGCCCCCCTCTGGCCTGCCGGCCATCTCCCCCTCAAGGGGGGAGATCAGCGCTCAGCCGGCTTCGCCAATCTCCTACGCTGCAAAGTGATGACGGGCGCCGCAGCTGCCAATCTCCCCCTTGAGGGGGAGATGCCCGGCAGGGCAGAGGGGGGTGCTGTCCCGCCGGCGTTTCGCGTTTCGTATGCTTCAGCTCTTGCTACCCGCCTGCACCAGCACCGGCTTCTCGCTGTAGAGCTGTGGGAACAGCGACTTCAAATTCTCGATCTTCGGCAGGTCGTTGTAGACGATATAGGGGTAGGTCGGGTTCAGCGTCAGGAAATCCTGATGATAGTTCTCGGCCGGATAGAAGGTCTTGCCGGTCTCCAGCGTCGTCACGATCGGTTTCGAAAACACCTTGGCCTTGTCGAGCTGGGCGATGTAGCTCTCGGCGACCTTCTTCTGATCGTCGTTCTCGGCGAAGATCGTCGAGCGGTATTGCGTGCCCTGGTCCGGCCCCTGGTAGTTGAGCTGCGTCGGATTGTGCGCGACCGAGAAATAGACCTGCAACAGCTGGCCATAGGTCACCTTCGACGGATCGTAGGTGATCTCGACCGATTCCGCGTGCCCGGTGAGGCCGGTGCCGACGGTCTCGTAGACGGCGTTTTCGGCGCTGCCGCCGGTGTAGCCGGAAACCGCCTTGCTGACGCCCTTGACGTGCTGGAACACGCCCTGCACGCCCCAGAAGCAGCCGCCGGCGAAGATGGCCGTCTCCGTGCCGCCGGCCGCCTTTTCATCCACAGCCGGCGGCGGGATCACCACCGCGTCCTCCGCCGAGCGTGCGGGCGTTTGCCAGAAGGCGGCCGCTGCCGCCGTCAGCACCAGCGCCGCAAGCGCGCCGCGCGCGAAAAATGGCGATCGCCGCGCGGCCTTTGTCTTGATGCCGTTCATGTCTGATCTCCTTGGTTTGGTTCCAGTATATACGATGGAAGCGTTGAGGCGGTTCTCAATTTGCCGTGCGGCGCTCCCCCTCATCCGGCCCTTCGGGCCACCTTCTCCCCGGTGGGGAGAAGAGATTGGCGCCGGCGCCGACAGTCTCCTCTCCCCTTGGGGAGAGGTCAGCCGAGCGAAGCGGAGGCTGGGTGAGGGGGCGTCACACAAGCTCAACCTATTGAGCCGTGGTATCCGCCGGAGCCATCGCGTCGGCCGGCTTCATCGCATCCGTCACCGGCTTCATGGCGTCCGCCGGCTTCATCGCGTCGGTTGCGGGTTTCATCGCTTGTGTCGCCATCGCGTCGGGCTTCATCGTATCGGCCGGCTTCATCGCGTCCGTAGCCGGCTTCATGGCGTCGGTGGCCATGGCGTTGGCGGGCTTCATCGCATTGGTCGCGTCGTCGGCGCGGGCGCCGGCGGCGAAGGCCGTGGTTGCGAGCGCAAGCGCGAGCGCGGTCAGGTATTTGGTCATGGTAGTCTCCTTGGTTTTGGCGCGCGAAGATGCGGGCCTTGGTGAAGCGTTGCCGCTCTCATGCGGCCCCGCGCGAGAGAAAGAAAATCAGTCCGCCGCCGCGGCCAGGATCGGCCCGCCGTCCGGCGCCTGCACCAGCACGGCGGTGCTGAGGCCGCCGCCGGCCGCGGGCAGCGGCAGCGTCGCCGCCTTGCCGTTCCAGCGGCCGAGCTTCTCCAGCGAATGCACGACATTGGCGTGCGGCAGCGTGCGGCCGGTGTTTTCGCCACGCGACACCGGCACCTCGATGACGCCCTTGTCATAGCGCACCAGCCAGATGTCGGCGCCGCCGCCCGGCGCCGTGCCGGCGCCGATGCTGACCTTGCCGTTGCCGAGCGAAAGCTCCGGACCCTGCGTGCGGCCACCCTTGTTGATCAGGCTCTGGATCTCGCCCGGCGCGGCGCCTACGGCATCGTGGCTGCCGTTCACCACCACCTGCGGCGTGAACGGCCCGTCATGGCCGAGCGGCGGCTCGTAATTGACCTGGCGCTGGGTGAACTCCTGCCGGCCGAACGTGTCCTTCCAGCCGAGATAGTCCCAATAGGTGACGTTGAAGGACAGCGCCAGAACGCCCGGCTGGTCCTTGACCTTGATCAGGTTGGCATTGGCCGGCGGGCAGGACGAGCAGCCCTGGCTGGTAAACAGCTCGACCACGGTGAGCGGCTGTGCGGAAGCAGCGCCGAGAGTTGCGGCAAGCGCCGCGCCGGCGAGCAAAACCTTGCCGAGCGTTGTCTTTGGTCCGGTCATGGGAAGCAGTCTCCGTTGCGGCGATGCTCCTCATTTCGCCGCCGCGGAAGACTTCGTTACAGCTTCACCGGTTTGTGATTGGGGGGCCTTTCCCTTCTCCCCTTGTGGGAGAAGGTGTCGCCGAAGGCGACGGATGAGGGGTGTTCCAGGGAACGCCGACGTCTCACTCCGCTGGAACACCCCTCAACCGTCTCGGCGCTGCGCGCCGATCCACCTTCTCCCGCAAGGGGAGAAGGGGAGGCCGCTACTGCGTCAGCACCGTGTCGGACGGCCGCTGGTCGAAGGCGCACTTGCCGGTCACGGTGTAGAAGAAGTCGGCGTTGTCGACGGTGGCCGGCACCGGATTGCCGCCGTCTTCCCAGGCCTGGTAGCCGGTCTGGCCGCAGGGCACCGAGGTGAAGATGTCGACCTTCTGCCCGGTCGCCACCTCCGGCATGTCGGTCTTGCTGGGGCCGATATAGAGCCGGTTCGAGGTGTTGGGATCGTTCGACTTCAGCACCTTCGGGTTACCCGACGGAACGTCCATCTGCAGATAGAGCTGGTCCATTTGGCTGACGTCGATCACCGCGCCGGCGCCGTTGGCGGGATAGAAGGTATCGGCGCAGGAATAGGACGTGCCGTACTGATCGGTCTGGATCACCGACCCGGAAGGCAGGCTCTTCCCGAGGCTCTTTGCCGTGCCGGTCGTGCAGACCTGTTTCTGGACCACCGTCGTGGTCGACCCGTTGATGGTGCTCACCGTGGTGGTGCCGTAGCCTTTCGGGTCGCCGTAGCCGTTGTAATTGTAAGTGATCGTCATCAGCGGCTTGGCCACCTTGCTGCCGAATTGGGTGCCATAGAGCGTCATCGTCTTGGCCCAGTAGCCCGACACCTTCGTCACTTTGAAGGTGGACTCCACCAGCGCCGGCTTCTTGCGCACCGCGGAGGCCACGCCGACGGCCACCGATTTGATGTTGGCAATCCCCATGAAGTCGGTCGGCATCGGATAGGCCGCAGTGGCTTTGAAGCTCGCCGTGCCGTCGGCGGCGACGTCGACGGCGGTGAGCGTCGCCGTGCCCTGTCCGCTATTGGCAACATAGGCCTGCTGCAGCGCTATCTGGCGGTCGGCCTTCGAGGTCGTCGTCGGCATCGTGGTGATCGACAGCACCGCGGCGTCCAGCGCGTTCCGCATGTTGCTCCTGGTCGTCACCGCCGAGGTGTAGTCGACGGAAAAGCCGACCGCGAGCAGCAGCGGGATCGTTAGAAGGACCATGAGCGGCATCATCGAGCCGCTTTCCGAGCGGACGAAATTCCTTGCGGACGAAAACATTCCTTGACCCCCAACAGCGCCGGCGGCACAGCCTGCCTACCACCCAAGGGTAGAATTATGCCCTAAAGGCGTGCATGAAAGTTTAAGCGGAGCGCGGCCCCCTCCTTCTCCCCTTTTGGGAGAAGGTGGCCTCGCGAAGCGAGGTCGGATGAGGGGTGTTGGACGGAATGCGACCTTGAAGTTGTCCGCTCTCGGTGCCTAACCGCCCACGTCGAGTTCCTTCCAACACCCCTCATCCGTCTCGGCGCTGCGCGCCGATCCACCTTCTCCCACAAGGGGAGAAGGAAAGGCCCCGCCGCTTGCCCCTCACCCTTGCCCCTGCTAAAGCGCGCCGCATGACGACGCCGCTCGACCACATCCGCAATTTCTCCATCGTCGCCCATATCGACCATGGCAAATCCACGCTTGCCGACCGGCTGATCCAGCTCACCGGCGCGCTGGAGGAGCGCGACATGAAGGAGCAGGTGCTGGACTCGATGGACATCGAGCGCGAGCGCGGCATCACCATCAAGGCCCAGACCGTTCGGCTGAACTACCGCGCCAAAAACGGCGAGGATTACGTCCTGAACCTCATCGACACGCCCGGCCATGTCGACTTCGCCTATGAGGTGTCGCGCTCTTTAGCCGCCTGCGAGGGCTCGCTGCTGGTGGTCGACGCCTCGCAAGGCGTCGAGGCGCAGACGCTGGCCAACGTCTACCAGGCCATCGACAACAACCATGAGATCGTCGTGGTGCTGAACAAGGTCGACCTGCCGGCGGCCGAGCCCGAGCGCATCCGCGAGCAGGTCGAGGAGGTGATCGGCCTCGACGCCTCCAACGCCGTGCAGATCTCGGCCAAGACCGGCTTGGGCGTGCCGGACGTGCTGGAGGCGATCGTCCACCAGCTGCCGCCGCCGCGCGAGGGCGACATCGCAGCACCCTTGAAGGCGATGCTGGTCGACAGCTGGTACGACGCCTATCTCGGCGTCATCGTGCTGGTGCGCATCATCGACGGCGTGATGAAGAAGGGCCAGACCATCCGCATGATGGGCACCGGCGCGAAGTACCTCGTCGAGCGCACCGGCGTGTTCAAGCCGGCCCGCGTCAATGTCGACGAGCTCGGCCCCGGCGAGTTCGGCTTCTTCACCGGCTCGATCAAGGAAGTGGCCGACACCCGCGTCGGCGACACCATCACCGAGGACCGCCGCCCGACGCAAAAGGCGCTTGCCGGCTTCAAGCCGGCGCAGCCGGTGGTGTTCTGCGGCCTGTTCCCGGTCGACGCCGCCGATTTCGAGGATTTGCGCGCCGCCGTCGGCAAGCTGCGCCTCAACGACGCGTCCTTCTCTTACGAAATGGAAACCTCCGCCGCGCTCGGCTTCGGCTTCCGCTGCGGCTTCCTCGGCCTCCTGCATCTGGAAATCATCCAGGAGCGGCTGGAGCGCGAGTTCAATCTCGACCTCATCGCCACCGCGCCTTCCGTCGTCTACCGCATGAACCTCATCGACGGCACGACGAAGGAACTGCACAACCCGGCCGACATGCCCGACGTGGTCAAGATCGCCTCGATCGAGGAGCCGTGGATCCGCGCCACCATCCTTACCCCCGACGACTATCTCGGCGGCATCCTGAAACTTTGCCAGGACAGGCGCGGCATCCAGGCCGATCTCTCCTATGTCGGCAAGCGCGCCATGCTGACCTACGATTTGCCGCTCAACGAGGTCGTCTTCGACTTCTACGATCGGCTGAAGTCGATCTCCAAGGGCTACGCCTCCTTCGACTATCACCTGACCAACTACCGCGAGGGCGACCTGGTGAAGATGTCGATCCTGGTCAATGACGAGCCGGTCGATGCTCTCTCCATGCTGGTGCATCGGTCAGCGGCGGAGAAGCGCGGCCGCGCCATGTGCGAGAAGCTGAAGGAGCTGATCCCGCAGCACCTGTTCAAGATCCCGATCCAGGCCGCGATCGGCGGCCGCATCATCGCCCGCGAGACCGTCTCGGCGCTCAGGAAGGACGTCACCGCCAAATGCTACGGCGGCGACGTGACCCGCAAGCGCAAGCTGCTCGACAAGCAGAAAGAGGGCAAGAAGCGGATGCGCCAGTTCGGCAAGGTGGATATCCCGCAGGAAGCGTTTATCCAGGCGCTGAAGATGGGGGATTGAGAAGCACGTGTTCGAACGTCCTGGCGCAACGTCAACTCGTCTTTAAGCTTCCGAAGGCGCCAAATCCTGGGGGACAGCTATCTGGGGGACAGGTGGGAACAATACGCGGCCCACAGTTGAACCGATTGCCAGTCGGCATTTCCTCGCAAAGTCTGGGTCCGCATTGTCACTCAGATACTGTGCAACCAAGAACAGTTCTGGCGTGCTAACTAATGCCGCAGAGCTTGCTACGGAAGCGCTCAGGCATTTTTCGGTAAACGGCTCCTCTCTCTCCTCAAGTGGTGACAGCCGATAGCCGTTGCCAAACAGGACTCCCTTTGCGATCTTTTCGACATCTTCCCTCTCAAAATCTTCGTGAACATTGAGGGCTAGCTGTCTCAGTTTGGTAATATTAACTGGTTTGCTATCTTTGCCCTCAGCTTCGCCAATTAAACGTCCCTCATCAGAAGCGAAAACAACGTCAAGCTCAATATTATCCACGTTTGACTTTTCGGCAGAATATCCAAGGATGCGCAACGCCTTAATTATGGCTTTCTCCAGCTGAGGGCCCTTCTCGTACAGCAGGCCTCTAAGCAAAGAGACATCCGAAAGGCGCGACTTGAGATCAGCGCTTTCTTCGTTGATCCGATCAAGCTCGGCATTCAGAGAAGCAAGCTTGCTCTCGATATCAATCTCAGCCCTCAGTTTGAACCATCCGGTAGCAGACCATTTCGGCTCCGGCGTAACCTCGCCCGAGCTTTTGATCGCTTTGTCGATTGAGACAACCGCAGCCACTAATGCAGGGAAAAAAGCCTGTGCCTCCTTCGACCACAGAGTTTGGTTATCTTTTCCCTTAACCGTGAATGTTTCTGCGTCGAGATTTAGGTCAGGCAATAAAACGAGAGCGCCATTGCTAACTTTCGACCGCACTATCAGGCCAACAGACTTATTACCATTGCGGGTCAAGACATGCCCCGGAGAACTTGCGTCGTTTATGATAACTTTATATGTCGAGGCTTCGCCAAACTCCCTCCAGTACTCGTTTAGCGGCTCCGATTTTTCAGTTGCGAGCACCATACCGCGACCGATGCTTGGCGTAAGCTTCAAAGCATAAGGCAAGAACCGGTAGTTGTCGTAGTCCATTACAAGCCTTGTAACGCGCGAATTGCGCCCCGAGCCTGAGTATTTCTTTTCTCCTGTAGCAACAGAGAGGTCACTCAGATCAGTCATAAAAACAATAATAGTTTTTCCGCCGTTGACCGCGTCTACTATTTCTCTACGCCAGTGGTCCATATAGCGCCGAAGCGCAAACGAACGATCATCATCGAGGCATGGTTTACCGTTGTAGGTGTCGTAGTAGCCGGTATAGTCATCTATTTGAGGTCTGAACAAAGTAACATCGAAATCTAGCAAAGAAACACTGCTACCAAAAGAGATATACTCGACGGATGAACTCGCACATTCGAATCCAACAGATGCTATTAAAGATTTAGACATATGCGTCGTCCAAGGCAGGCATCGGAATAGGCGTGATGGGGAGAGGCGGTGGCCCACCTCTCCCCGTGTAGTCAGGCGGCGTTCTCAAGATTTGCCGGATACCAGATCGGGCTATTTGTCGAAGCTTTCATGATGTTAATCCCGCGCTCGGCATCAGCACGACGCTTGTAACCCTCACTGCTTACTGCGATGGTCTCGCCATTTGCAGCCTCGTACGTCCAACGCCATTCACCACGAATGTCCTTGTACAACCAGTACGAAGGATAAGTACGCTGCGCCATTGGAGTCGCTCCTTGATTTGGCATGAGCGAACGTCAGGCTTGACCATGGCGCATTATTCTGATTCAACATCAGCGTACCAAATACACCATACCCCGCGCCTGACGTCCAATCTTGTGCGGGTTAGAACTTTGAAACCGCCGCGGCTCGCCAGCTTTGCGGCGGTTTCTTGATTCTGGACGGCCTCTAGATGAAGTAAAGCAATGCCGGGAGTCAAGGCATGCCTAATAAGCCGTTAACGTTGGTCAACGGCTTCAGAATTTTCACAATAAATACAGACGCTTACACAATTCCTCCCAGCGGGACAGCTCAGCGCGAAGCGAACCGCCGCTTTGCTGGACAATACTTCTGTTCGGTCAAAAAGCAAATGTTGGGGACCGAAACTGATTCTATTGCACTGCAAAATAGGTCCGCATTACTGACGTAATCTTCAAGGAAGAGTCGGTGCCACCCTTTTAGGCGACCCCACCTCGTTGTATCCTCCCCCCGGCTTGGGGAGACATCACATGCGCTCCACTCTGGACACCGTCGCCGCGATCGGCCTCGCCATCGGCGGCGCTTTTGGCTTGGCGGGCACTTTCGTTGCGAGCGACGCGCTGCGCGAGACGGTCTGGACCATCGACGGCGTGGCGATCGTCGTGGCGGCGGCGCTGCTGACGATGAAATACCAGCGGCTGGGCAATGACCTCGTCGCGGCCGGCTTCCTCACCTTCCTCGCCGGCGAAAGCCTGCTTCTGGCCGGCAACGCGGCGGGCCTGCAGGCCAGCGTTCCCTCCTATGTCGGCGGCATTTCGCTCTGGGCGGCCGGGCTCACCATGGTCAGCGCGCAAGCCACCTTCGCGCTCTGGATGCGGCTCACCGCTTTCGTGTCGGCCGCGCTCTTCGTCGTCTCGGCGGCGATGATCCTGTGGGGCGCGCCGCTGCTCCCCACCTCCTCGCCGCTGCCCGCCGCCGGCTATCCGTTCCTGGTCCTCACCTTCATCGGCTGGATCTGGACGCTGATGAAATCCGGGCGCTGAGCCGATGCCCGCCCCGCTCGAAATCCGCAACAGCGCTTCGGGAAAAATCTTTCCGGCGCTCGGCTCGTTCCTGATGGCGGCGATCTTCGGCTTCTATATGGTCAAGGGGCTGTCCATGGGCGCGCCGGGCGGCGGCGTGTTCATGGTGGCGCTGCTGACGCTCGGCTTTGCCGGGCTCGGGCTCTTCATCGCGCGCGGCGCCTTCGACACCAGGGTCCAGGTCGTCTTGGATCAGCGCGGTTTCCGCGATGCTCGCGCCGGCGACGTGCTGGTGCCGTGGCAGAAGGTTAGGAGCGTGTGGCTTGCCTCCGGCAGGGGCGCGGCGATGCTCAATTTCGAGCTTACCGAGGTGCCGCCCGACGAGATCCGATACGCCCCCGCCAACGCCTTCGGCCTGCTGCCCTTCGGCAAGACCACCGTGCATATGGAGGTCTCCTCGCTCGATGTCAGCGCCGAGGAGATGGTCGACGCGGTGAAGAAATTCGCGCCGCATGTGGAGGTGAGGAGGTAGGGCTCCCCCTTCTCCCCTTGTGGGAGAAGGTGGCCGCGAAGCGGCCGGATGAGGGGTGTTGGACGGAGTGAAGCGCTGGCGATCTTGCACGATGCGGCGCTGGTGGCGACCGTCGTCGCCAAGCTGGAGCACCCCTCATCCGTCTCGGCGCTGCGCGCCGATCCACCTTCTCCCACAGGGGGAGAAGGGGAGGTCGCGCCGTTTCCGTACCCGTGTTCTACTGCCCTCTGGAAACCCATGATGATTCGCGCTCTGCTCGCCGCCCTTCTCCTCACCACCCCGGCCTTCGCCGCCGACATGTCGGTCTTCGTGCGCAACCAGCGGCTGGACGGCGTGGCGCTGGAGCTATTCAGCCGCGACAGCGAGAAAGTCTGGCCGGGCGGCGACAAGGTCTTCCTCATCCGTCCGGGGGCGAAGAAGTCGGTGCCGATCTCCTGCGAGCCCGGCGAGCACATCTGCTGGGGCGCCTGGGTGAACGGCGATGATTCCATCACCGCCGGCGTCGGCCCCGACAACGACCGGCCCTGCGACACCTGCTGCTTCATCTGCACCGAGCACTCGACCGAGACGGTGGATCTGGCGGAGTAGCGGGGCCTCTTCCCCTTCTCCCCTTGTGGGAGAAGGTGGCCGCGAAGCGGCCGGATGAGGGGTGTTGGACGGAGTGAAGCGCTGGCGATCTTGCACGATGCGGCGCTGGTGGCGACCGTCGTCGCCAAGCTGGAACACCCCTCATCCGTCTCGGCGCTGCGCGCCGATCCACCTTCCCCCACAAGGGGGGAAGGGGAGGTCGCGTCGCTTCCCCACCCATGCTCTACTTCCTGGGAGACCTCACCATGATTCGCGCTCTGCTCGCCGCCCTTCTCCTCACCACCCCGGCCTTCGCAGCCGACATGTCGGTGTTCATCCGCAACCAGCGGCCGGACGGCGTGGCGCTGGAGCTATTCAGCCGCGACAGCGAAAAAGTCTGGCCGGGCGGCGACAAGGTCTTCCTCATCCGTCCGGGGGCGAAGAAGTCGGTGCCGATCTCCTGCGAGCCCGGCGAGCACATCTGCTGGGGCGCCTGGGTGAACGGCGACGATTCCATCACCGCCGGCGTCGGCCCCGACAACGACCACCCCTGCGACACCTGCTGCTTCATCTGCACCGACCATTCGACCGAGACGGTTGATCTGGCGGAGTAGCGGGGCCTCTTCCCCTTCTCCCCTTGTGGGGTGAGAAGCGCTCCGCGTCAGCGGACGAAAAGCCAATTGCTTGGCTTTTCGAGCTTCGAACGCCCTGAGCCTGCGAAGGGCCGGGTGGTGGCTCGGCGCGGAGCGCCGAGACGGATGAGGGGTGCGCGACGGAGCGCTGCGCTGGCTGTTGGAGCGATCACAAGGACCGGCTAGTCTTTCCCTATGCCGCATCAACCCGTAGCTCCAGCCAAACGAAACTTCGCGCGCACGATGCGCCGCGAAGCAACAGATGCGGAAAGCCGTTTATGGCAGGAACTGCGTGGCCGAAGGCTGGACGGGATAAAGTTTCGGCGGCAGGTGCCGATCGGCCGGTTCGTAGCGGATTTCGTGTGTGCCGAGGCTCGGCTGATCGTCGAAATTGATGGCAGCCAGCATGCGGAGTCCCGCCACGACCAAGAGCGCGATGCCGAATTGAAGGCCAGGGGCTTTCGCGTGCTCCGGTTCTGGAATGATGATGTCCTGAGAGATTTGAACGCCGTCTGCGACACGATCATCGCTTATGTGCGCGATGAAAGCTTGCAGCCTTGGCGGTGAGCCGGATCGGGCGTCTTTGCCAAGCTGGAACACCTCTCATCCGTCTCGGCGCTGCGCGCCGAGCCACCTTCTCCCACAGGGGGAGAAGGGGAGCTTGTGCTTGACGCCATCCGCACCACCACCCTAGCCTCGCCTTCAACCCCCAACAGGAGACCCCACCCATGGCAGGCACGGTCGAAGGCGAGAAGATCGACGTTTCCTTCAGCGGCAAGCGCTGCATCCATTCGCGCAACTGCGTGCTCGGCAACCCGCATGTCTTCGTGCCCAACGCCAAGGGCGAGTGGATCCATCCGGACGCGGCAAGCGTCGAGAAGGTGGTGGCGCTGGCGGAGAACTGCCCGTCGGGCGCGATCACCTACAGCAGAAAAGACGGCGGGCCGCAGGAAAAGCCGCCGGTGGTCAACACCGTGCGCGTGCGCGAAAACGGCCCGCTGGCGGTCCATGCCGAGATTGCGCTGGGCGACGAGACCTTCCATCGCGCCACGCTCTGCCGCTGCGGCCAGTCGCAGAACAAGCCCTTCTGCGACAACAGCCACATCAAGGCCGGCTTTTCCGCCACCGGCGAGCCGCCGCTGAAGGAAGCGCAGGTCCTCGAGGTGCGGGATGGCCCGCTCAACGTGACGCCCACCGTCAACGGCCCGCTGAAGCTCGAAGGCAATGCCGAGATCGTCACGGGCACCGGCCACACCATCGCCCGCACCACGAAGGTCTTCCTCTGCCGCTGCGGGCAGTCGGCCAACAAGCCGTTCTGCGATGGCAGCCATAAAAGGGTGGGGTTCGTGGCATGACAAGCGGTGCGCCGACGTTAGTTTAGGAGTAGCTACACAACCCATGGGAGGAAATCCACCATGCGTACCGTGCTCGTTCTTGCCTTGCTTGCCTTCGCCATGCCCGCCTTCGCCGCCAATCATGCGGTCCAGATCAAGGACATGAAATTCCATCCGGCCAAGATCAGTGTCGCCGTCGGCGACACCGTGACCTTCACCAACGCCGATTCCAAGACGCACACCGCCACGGCGGACGACGGTTCCTTCGATACCGGCCAGCTCGCCAAGGGCAAGAGAGCCAAGGTCAAAATATCGGCCGCCGGCGCGCACCCGTTCCATTGCGCGATCCACACCTCGATGACGGGCACTGTTACGGCGAAGTAGGAGAAGCCGACGGGGAGCTGCTAGTCTCCCGCCAAAGGTCGATCCGCAGGCAGAGAGGTTGGCGCGAGGCACCCCCCTCTGCCCTGCCGGGCATCTCCCCCTCAAGGGGGAGATTGGCAGCTCGGGCGCCGGCGCTGTTTCTGCAACGTTGGCGACTGGCGAAAGCGTCCGCGACATCTGATCTCCCCCTTGAGGGGGAGATGGCCGGCAGGCCAGAGGGGGGTGCTGTCCCGCCGACGTCTCAATAAATCCTCCATAGCGCCACGCTCCATCCTTGGCCCATCTCTCTCACCTTTATCCGTCAGCCCGTATCGGCTAAGGGCAGGGCACCAAACCTGTTGTCCGGACTTGCAGCCCAGAAATGATCGCCAAACCTCACCCTCTTTTCCTCGGCATCGATACCGGCGGCACCTATACCGATGCCGTGCTGTGGTCGGAGGAAGGAAATCCGAAAGGCAAGGTGCTGGCCAAGGCCAAGGCGCTGACCACCCGTCACGATCTCGCGGTCGGCATTTCCGGCGCGGTCGATGCGGTGCTGGAAAAGGCAGGCACCGATCCGGCCGCCATAAAACTGGTGTCGATGTCCACCACCTTGGCCACCAACGCGCTGGTCGAGGGCCAGGGCGGCCGCGTGGCGCTGGTCATGATCGGCTTTTCGGAGGCCGACCTGGCACGCGACGGGCTGAAGACGGCGCTCGGCACCGATCCGGTGGTGTTCTGCCCCGGCGGCCATGACGTGCACGGCAATGCCGCCAAGCTCGACCTTTCCGGCCTCGAGGCGGCGCTGCCGGAGCTTGGGCGGTCGGTGTCGGGCTTTGCCGTCTGCGCCTATTTCGCCACCCGCAATCCGGCGCATGAGCTCGCCGCCCGCGACCTGATCCGCGACAAGACCGGCCTTCCCGTCACCGCCAGCCATGAATTGTCCGCCAAGCTCGGCGGGCCGCGCCGCGCGCTGACCACGCTGCTCAACGCCCGGCTGATCTCGATGATCGACCGGCTGGTGGCGGCGACCGAAGGCTTTCTTGGTCATCGCGGCATCGCCGCGCCGCTGATGGTGGTGCGCGGCGACGGCGCGCTGGTGTCGGCGGGCCTCGGACCGTCGGCCCGGCCGCCAGCCTGGTCGGCGCCCGCCACATGACCGGGCTCGACGACGCCATGGTGTCGGACATCGGCGGCACCACGACGGACGTCGCCGTGCTGGACCAGGGTCGGCCGCGCCTCGATCCGGAAGGCGCCACCGTCGGCGGCTTCCGCACCATGGTGGAAGCCGTCGCCATGCGCACCTTCGGCCTCGGCGGCGATTCCGAAGTGGCGCTGGAAGACGGCGCGCTTGTGCCAAAGATCCTGCTCGGACCGCGCCGCCTGGTGCCGCTGGCGCTCGCCGGCATGGCGCATGGCGAGGCGGTCACCGCCGAGCTGGAACGGCAGCTGCGGGCGCCGAACCCCGGCCGCATGGACGGCCGCTTTGCCGTACGCACCGGCGTGCCGGACCGCCTCGCCGCCGGCCTTACCGGGCCGGAGGCAAAGCTCTACGAGGCGATCGGCGCGGTGCCGCTGGCGCTCGACCGGCTGCTCACCTCCAATGCCCAGAACGCCACGCTCAACCGGCTGGTCGCGCGCGGGCTCGTGCACAATTGCGGCTTCACGCCGTCGGATGCCGCCCACGTGCTCGGCAAGCAGTCGAATTGGGACCCCGCCGCCGCGCGCCTCGGCGCCGAGCTGTTTTCCCGCCGCCGCGACGGCCGCGGCCAGACGATCGCGGCGACGCCCGAAGCGATCGCCGAGCGCGTGCTCATCACGCTGACCCGCTGGTCGGCCGAATACATCCTCGAAACCGCTTTCGCCGAGGACGGGCTCGACGGCGCCGCGACCGTCGCGCATGCGCTGGTGCAGCGCGCTGTCGACGCCCATCCCGGCATCGCTCGGCTCACCGTCGCGCTCGACCGCCCGGTGATCGGCCTCGGCGCCTCGGCGCCGCTGCACTATGCCGGCCTGCCCCCGCTGGTCGGCAATGGCTGCATCGTGCCGGAGGATACCGATGTCGCCAACGCGCTGGGTGCCGTCGTCGGCCAGGTGCGCGTCTCGGCCGAAGCCCGCGTCAGCCAGCCGAAGGAAGGGCTGTTCCGCCTCGCCTCGGGCCAAACCGTGCGCGATTTCACCGACGAGGCGGCGGCGATCGCGGCGGCGCAAGCCGATGTCCGCGCGATCGTCGCCGAACGGGCCAAGGACGCCGGCACCGACAGCGCCGAGATCGGCGTTTCCACCGAGTTCAAGGTCTCGACCATCGAGGGACAGCGTATGTTCATCGAGGCGCATGTGGTGGCGGTGGCCTCGGGGCGGCCAAGGATTGCGGTGTGAAGGCGCCTTCCCTTCTCCCCTTGTGGGAGAAGGTGTCGCCGAAGGCGACGGATGAGGGGTGTTCCAGGGAAAGCCGACGTCTCACTCCGCTGGAACACCCCTCATCCGTCTCGGCGCTTGCGCGCCGATCCACCTTCTCCCACAAGGGGAGAAGGGAGGGCCCCGCCGCCCTACTTAACCCTAAGCCGAATTGACCCTTGAACCCCGGCGTGCCAAAGGCCCGGCAAAGCCTTATATCTGGAGACGTGCTGATGACCGACCGCATCGAGATCGCCGGGTTGCAAATCGCCCGGGAGCTCCATGACTTCGTGGCCGAGGAGGCCACGCCCGGCACCGGCATCGATCCGGAAAAATTCTGGAGCGGCTTTTCGGCAATCGTCCACGACCTCGCGCCGAAGAACCGCGCGCTGCTCGCCAAACGCGATGCCATGCAGGTAAAGCTCGACGACTGGTACCGCGCCAACGGCGCGCCGGTTGACATGGAGCCCTACAAGGAGTTCCTCAAGGAGATCGGCTACCTCGTGCCGGAAGGCCCGGCCTTCAGCGTCAGCACGGAACATGTCGATCCCGAGATCGCCGTCGTCGCCGGGCCGCAGCTCGTCGTGCCGGTGATGAATGCGCGCTATGCGCTCAATGCCGCCAACGCCCGCTGGGGCTCGCTCTACGATGCGCTCTACGGCACCGACGCCATCCCCGAGACGGGAGGCACCGAGAAGGGCAAGGGTTTCAACCCCACGCGCGGCGCCAAGGTCATCGCCTGGGCCAGGGATTTCCTCGACCAGTCCGCGCCGCTCACCACCGGCAAATGGGCCGGCGTCAACGGGCTCTCGGTGGCGAACGGCGCGCTTAAAGCGGGCGAGGGCGCCGGCGCCACCACGCTCGCCGATCCCAGGCAGTTCATCGGCTATCGCGGCGATGCGGCCACGCCGGAAGCCGTGCTGCTGGTCAAGAACGGCCTGCATATCGAGATCGTCATCGACCGCGCCAACCCGATCGGCAAGACCGATCCGGCCGGCATCGCCGACGTTCTCCTCGAAGCGGCGCTGACCACCATCCAGGACTGCGAGGATTCGGTCGCCGCGGTGGACGCCGAGGACAAGGTCGTCGTCTACCGCAACTGGCTCGGCCTGATGAAGGGCGACCTGGCGGAAGAGATCACCAAGGCCGGCAAGACTTTTGTCCGCAAGCTCAATCTGGACCGTACCTACACCTCGCGCGGCGGCGGCACGCTCACGCTGCCCGGCCGCTCGCTGATGCTGGTGAGGAATGTCGGCCACCTGATGACCAACCCCGCGATAACCGACCGCGACGGCAACGAAGTGCCGGAAGGCATCATGGATGCGGCGCTCACCGCGCTGATCGCGCTGCACGATGTCGGCGAAAACGGCCGCCGCGCCAATTCCCGCGCCGGCTCGATGTATGTGGTGAAGCCCAAGATGCACGGGCCGGAAGAGGTCGCCTTCGCCGTCGAGATCTTCGACCGCGTCGAGGCCCTGCTCGGCATGCCCAAAAACACCATCAAGATGGGCATCATGGATGAGGAGCGGCGCACCACCGTCAACCTCAAGGAGGCGATCCGCGCCGCGAGAGAGCGCGTGGTGTTCATCAACACCGGCTTCCTCGACCGCACCGGCGACGAGATCCACACCTCGATGGAAGCCGGCCCGATGATCCGCAAGGGCGACATGAAGCAGGCCGCCTGGATCTCCGCCTACGAAGCCTGGAACGTCGACATAGGGCTCGAATGCGGGCTCGCCGGCCATGCCCAGATCGGCAAGGGCATGTGGGCGATGCCCGATTTGATGGCGGCGATGCTGGCTGAGAAGATCGCGCATCCCAAGGCCGGCGCCAACACCGCCTGGGTGCCGTCGCCGACGGCCGCGACGCTGCACGCCACCCACTATCACAAGGTCGACGTCAACGCCGTGCAGGCGGCGCTGAAGAGCCGGCCGAAGGCCAGGCTCGACGACATTCTGTCGGTGCCGGTGGCGGTGCGGCCGAACTGGACGCCGGACGAGATCCAGCGCGAGCTCGACAACAATGCGCAGGGCATCCTCGGCTATGTCGTGCGCTGGATCGACCAGGGCGTCGGCTGCTCGAAAGTGCCCGACATCAACGATGTCGGCCTGATGGAGGACCGCGCCACGCTGCGCATCTCCTCGCAGCACATCGCCAACTGGCTGCGCCACAAGGTGTGCTCGGAGATCCAGGTCAGGGACTCGCTGCAGCGCATGGCGGCGATCGTCGACCGCCAGAATGTCGGCGACCCGCTCTACCGCCCGATGGCGCCGGATTTCGACAAGTCGATCGCCTTCCAGGCCGCCTGCGACCTGGTGTTCAAGGGCACGAGCCAGCCCAACGGCTACACCGAGCCGGTGCTGCATGCGCGGCGGCTGGAGCTGAAGGCGAAGGACCGGTAGCCGCGGCGTTCACCTTTCCGTTGAGGGGAGGGTGGCCGCGAAGCGGGTTCACCGGTGAGAGACTCGACTTTTTCAGGCTTGTTTCGAAGGCGCCTGGTTGGGGTGGGAGTCGGCGCCGCGCAGGACCCCACGCGGCCGCTTCGCGGCCACCCTCTGCGACAAGCCGCATGACCAGCCATCATGGTCGCCCCTTTTTGCAGAACTTGACGCACACAACCGCGTGCCGCGCAGCCTGGGAGGCTTTCGGCCAGCGCCGGGCTGGCGAGCTAGCGAGCGCCGATCACACAAAAGAGATGCCGAGGTGAGCGGCAACCAGCCTTGAACGCCTTGACGATTCGTAATCTACCTACTAGTTGGAAGGCTTGTCAAACGAGAGATCCATCATGTCTGTACAAATGAACGATCAAAGCCGCGCCCCGCAATCAAATACCTGGCTCAAGAGCTACTATTATCTGCGGTTCGCCGTATCGGCGGCTTGGGTTGCTGTGGCTTTCACCATCGCGAAAAACAATCCACCGCTCGCCGCTGTCACGCTGATCGCCTACCCCGTGTGGGACGCGCTCGCGAACTATGTCGACGCGCAGCGCAGCGGCGGGCTCGGCCGCAATAAGTCGCAGCTGCTCAACGTCGTCGTCAGCATCGTCGCCACGATTGCTGTCGCCATCGCGCTTGGCCGCAGCATGAATGCGGTGCTCTCGGTCTATGGTGTCTGGGCCGTTGTCTCCGGCGCTTTTCAGCTGCTGACCGCGGTGCGTCGCTGGAAAATCAACGGCGCCCAGTGGGCGATGATCCTGAGCGGCGCCCAATCGGCGCTGGCCGGCCTCTTCTTCGTAAAGATGGCGACGGGTACGGAGGCTATTGGCATCGCCAACGTTGCGCCCTATGCCGCTTTCGGCGCCTTCTACTTCCTCGTGTCCGCCGTGTGGCTGTCGGTCGGCGGTGCCCTTCGCAAGTCGCCGCGGGCCGTGAGTTGAGGTTTTCTCCGCTGGACGTTAGGCATGTCTATGAACAAGCCCTCGAACACTGCCGATGACATCCTGGCCGCCGCGCGACGCTTCATCGTCGCCGGCGGCTACAACGGGTTCAGCTACGCCGATATCGCCGAGGTGATCGGCATCCGCAAAGCCAGCATCCACCACCATTTCCCCAGCAAGGTCGATCTGGTGCAGACCCTGGTCAGGCGCTACCTCGAGGATGCCGTCACGGGCATGGCGGAGCTTGAGCGCAATGTGCCTGAGTCGCCTGAGTTGCTTCGAACCTACGCCGGCTTCTGGGCTCGCTGCATTGAGGATGCGAGCCGGCCGTTCTGCGTCTGCGCCTTGCTCGCCAGCGAACTTCCGGCCCTTCCGCCCGAGGTTGCCGTGGAGGTCCGGGCGTATTTTCAATTTCTCTCGGGTTGGCTGACCGGTGTCATCGAGCGGGGCGTCGGGAAAGGCGCATTGACAATTTCCGCAACGCCGCGTGTCGAGGCGGAGGCCTTCATGGCGACCGTTCACGGAGCGATGCTTTCCGCGCGAGCCTATGGCGATACCGCGGCTTTCGCCACGATCATGGCGCCGACGTTGCAGAAGCTGATCCCTGGGATCCAATGAAGAGGAAAGCAAGAGCAAGCGGAGCCGCGTGAAGAAGCGGACCCGGTCCCCGCGCGGTTTCTTGTGACTACGCCGCCTGCGCCATGCGTTCCGCGCTCATCCGGTAGGAGATCGCTTCGGCGAGATGGATGCGGCCGACTGTTTCGCTGGCGTCGAGGTCGGCCAGCGTGCGCGCCACTTTCAAAACGCGATGATAGGCCCGCGCCGAAAAGGCGAGTTTTTCGCTGGCGTCCTTGAGCAGCGTCAGACCGGCGGCGTCGGGCTTGGCGATCTCCTCGACGACCGAAGGCGGGCAATGCGCGTTGGTGGTGGCGGAGGCGCCCAGCTTTTCCAGCCGCTCACGCTGGATGGCGCGGGCGCGGGCGACACGCTGCGCGACCGCGGCGCTCGTCTCGGCCTTGTCCGGCCGGATCAGGTCGCTCGCCGAGACCGCCGGCACTTCGATCCTGAGGTCGATGCGGTCGAGCAGCGGGCCGGAGATGCGCGCCTGGTATTCGGTGCGGCAGCGGTCGCCGCGCAGGCAGCGATAGCCGGGCTCGCCCGACATGCCGCAGCGGCACGGGTTCATCGCCGCCACCAGCTGGATGCGCGCCGGATAGGTGACACGATGGTTGGCGCGCGCGATCACGCAGTCGCCGGTCTCCAGCGGCTGGCGCAGCGCATCCAGCGTCTGCGGCGTGAATTCCGGCAACTCGTCGAGGAAGAGCACGCCGTGATGGGCAAGCGACACTTCGCCCGGCCGCACGCGCAAGCCGCCGCCCACCATCGCCGCCATCGAGGCCGAATGATGCGGGGCGCGGAACGGCCGCCGGTCGGTGAGCTTGCCTTCGCCGAGTTCGCCGGCAACGGAAGCGATCATCGAGACTTCCAGCAGCTCCTTCGGCGCCAGCGGCGGCAGGATCGAGGGCAGCCTTTGCGCCAGCATCGACTTGCCCGATCCGGGCGGTCCGACCATCAGCAGATTGTGCCCGCCGGCCGCCGCCACTTCGAGCGCCCGCTTGGCGCTTTCCTGGCCTTTGATGTCGGCGAGGTCCGGCAGGTCGCGCGCTGCAAGCTGGATGCCGGCCTCGGGGCGCGACAGCACCTGCGTTCCGCGAAAGTGGTTGGCGACGGCGATCAGGCTGCGCGGCGCCAGAATGTCGAAATCCTTGCCGGCCCAGGCCGCCTCCGGCCCGCAGGCAAACGGGCAGATCAGGCCCTTGCCCTCGGCATTGGCGCCGATCGCCGCCGGTAGCGCTCCGGCCACCGCCGCTATGGTGCCGTCGAGCGACAGTTCGCCGAGCACGACATAGCCGGCCAGCATGTCGCCCGGAATGGCGCCAAGTGCGGCCATCAGCCCAAGCGCGATCGGCAGGTCGTAGTGGCTGCCTTCCTTGGGCAGATCCGCCGGCGCCAGATTGACGGTGACTTTCTTCGACGGCATCGACAGGCCAGATGCATGAAGCGCGGCCTGCACGCGTTCGCGGCTTTCGGCCACCGCCTTGTCCGGCAGGCCGACGATCTGCATGCCGACCTTGCCCGGCGCGATCATCACCTGGACATCGACCGGCACCGCCTCGATGCCCTGGAAAGCCACCGTGCGAACTCGCGCCACCATGTTTCTCAAGCCCCCGGATGCCGGCCCACCCGCGGATTTGCGATCAGCCCGCGAGCAAGGTCAGGCCAGACAACCATAGATTTCGGATTTAGGCAAGAACATTACGGGAACAGACGCACGCCGTTTGGCGACGATCTTGGACCGCGATGATCACAGTGCCCCTGACGCGGTCAAGCAATCGGTGCCGCGCCGCGCCGCTCGAGCGCGGTCTTGCGGATGATTTCCGCGATCTCCGGGCTGCTGCTGCACAGCATCTGGAAATCCGCCGAGTGCAGCGACAGGAGTGAGACCGCCGTTGCGGCGCTGACGGTCGCCATACGCGGTTCGCCGCTGATCAGCGCCATCTCGCCGAAGAAGGCGCCGGGGGGCATTCGCTGAGACAGGAGTAGAGGTCTCGTTAGGGTGGGTGAGCGGACCTTCCATCGATCTGCTCTGTTTCCACACTGGTTGCTGGTTGACATACACGCGCTTTATGACTGCTGTTTAAAGCTCTGGTCGGGCCCGTTGCCCGAGCGGCTGGTTGTGCGGGAGGGACTCTATGGCCCAGCAGGAGCAGTGGCAGCTGGAAGGCAGCGCCGCGGAACTCTACGAGCGTTACTTGGTCCCGGCAATTACCGCCCTGTGGGCCGCCGACCTAGTGGATCGTGCTGCGCCTCAATCTGGTAAGCGGGTTCTGGACCTCGCCTGCGGCACCGGCGTGGTGGCACGCGTCGCGGCCGAGCGTATGGGAGGGGGGCAGGTCGTCGGCCTCGACATCAATACGGGCATGCTTGCCGTTGCTCGATCGCTCCCGACAGGCGCTGGACCGCGTATTGACTGGTGCGAGGGAAGCGCGCTCGAAATGCCGTTCACTGACTCCACCTTCGACCTGGTTCTTTGCCAGCTCGGACTGCAGTTTTTCCCGGACCGATCGGGTGCGCTACGTGAAATGTTCCGGGTGCTGGTGCCTAACGGCCGACTGGCCTTAAGCGTTTTCAGCGCTATTGACCACACTCCTGCGGCGAAGGCTCTGGCAGAAGCCTTGGACCGACATCTCGGTCCAGGCGCTTCGGCAACCAAACGGTCCGAGCATTCACTCGCCGATGCTGACGAGCTTTACCGACTGGTGGCTGGCGCGGGCTTTCGCCATGTGACCGTCCACACGATTACCCAGAACATCCGTTTCCCCTCGCCAAAGGAATACGTGCGACTACAGCTAGCAGCAACTCCCCAGGCTGGACTGGTGAGCGGAATGGATGCCGGACATCGCGACGCAGTAATCACAGCGATCACGGGTGATCTAAGTTCCTCGCTGGCAATCTATTCAAGTGGAGGGGAGTTGACGTTCCCCCAAGAGGCTCACGTCCTGGTCGCTCGCAGATAGCAGCTGTCGTTGCGGCGTGAGCATCGCTAGGACGCTCGGTTCCTCCCGACGGTCAGGATCCATCGATCGCACGCGATGCAATCGCTAAGCTGCGGGCGGCAAATCCCCGCGTCTCGATCGCCGTCATGAAGGCAAGCCACCCGCTGCGCCACAGTCCGCGACTGTTCGACATGTTTGTGGAAGGGTGGCGGCTGGCTGGCTTGCCCGAGGAATGAGCGGTTGCTCGGCTACGCCAAAGTGCCCCGCCCTTGAGGCGCGCAACCGGGCATCGAGCTTGGATCGACCATCCAAATGGCAGCTTTCCGTCCTGCTGACGTCCGGTCGAACTCGTTGTAGTCTATGACCGGTTCGGGTCAGGAGCGCTGGTTGCGCTCGACGTCGGGTTTCGGGAAGGAGAAACGGCCCAGGAAGGGCAGCAATGGGTGGGGGGAAAGGTGCCGTTGGCTCATCTGCCAGAACGAGCAGGTCACGCCAGCTCCCGACATTGCCGGCCAGCCTCGCAAGTGTCGTGATACGATCCGTTGACGACCCTAGTCGCCGCAGACTTCAGCGTCAAAAAACAAGCTTCGGAAGCTGACCTGCAGAACAACAATTCGGGAGTGCTACCGAGTGAAATTCATTCGCCACATTGGCTCCGGCCACATCGAAGCCGCCCAAGTTTCAAGACGTTGAGCACCGTTAGAACGCGCATCTGAAAGATCCTGTCGGTCTCGCCGCTGTGGTCGTCCAATGGCACGGATGAGACGACTACTGTTTGCCGCGGCGCCCGAGACGGCTCGCGATATGCGTGCGCCGCAGATGCTTTTTCCGTGCTATGATGGGCTTGCAATCTTGACCTTGGCAATATGGCAGAGGCCGAACGCTGTTTGCTCTGGCGCGGGAGTTTGCGCCCAGCACGGGTCCAACCCGAAATGTAGTGTTGCTGCCTTTTGCCGACTGAGCTTGGGCGAGGAGTTTGTCCATGTCCATGTGTAGTGTTGACCACCCACTGCAGCCGGGCGACCCAGCGCCCAATATAGTGCTCGATGCTATCTCGCGCGAAGGCAAGATTGCGCTCAATGATTTTCGAGGCCGTAACCCGTTGTTGATCGGTTTGTTTCGCGGTCTGCACTGTCCGTTCTGCCGCCGTCACATCGCGGCCATGGCGCAACTCAATCCGGCTCTGCGTGAGAAAGGCGTCGAATGCCTGGCAGTGGTCAATACGCCGGTCGAACGGGCACGGCTCTATTTCCGCTACCACCCGATGCCCCACCTTTTCGCCGCGTCCGACCCGGAGCGGGCCTCGCATCGTGCTTTCGGCTTGCGCGAGGTCGGGATGGACACGGTCACGGCGATACGGATTGACCTTCCGGGCGAGTTGCCGGAACCTATGGACGTGATGGCAATGACCGAGTTACTCAACAAGAAGGAAGGATATGAGATTACAGAAGCCGATCAGCAGATGATGGCTTCCGGCCAGGGGCAGCTTGTCGGTCAGTTCCTAATCGACCGGGAGGGCATCGTGCGCTGGAGCTTCACTGAAGTTCTGGAGGTTGGTCTCCAAACGTTCAGGGCGCCGAAACCCGAGGAACTGATATCTGTAGCGTCCCAAGTCGCACATCAATAGGCTGCCGAAAATTCGCTCGACGACCGCGCCCTGTAACGATTCTATGGGTTTGAGGCCATGATCAAGGTGCTCAAGCGCGGCGGCCCGGGTCTGCCCGTAAGCTTCGTAGCGATTCCATTGAACGGGCGGACGCTAGAGTGAGCCAGCCTCAGCGCATAGGCCAAGCGACGTCCCTCCGCAATCACGTGGCTTCCGACAGGCGCGCAGTACGGCGATTTTCCACCCGTTCAAGGCCTTCCGGCAGCGTGCTTGCAACGGCTGGATAGGGTCACTGTTACGCCTTGAGGCAGCACCCGGCGACGACCAGAGACGATGTGGGTTTCGGGCGGAAATTAATGTAGCAAACCATCAGCAGATTGTGCCCGTCGGCCGCCGCCGCTTCGAGTTTACGATCAGCCCGCGAGCAAGGTCAGGCCAGACAACCATAGATTTCGGATTTAGGCAAGAACATTACGGGAACAGACGCGCGCCGTCCGGCGACGATCTTGGACCGCGATGATCACAGTGCCCTTGACGCGGTCAAGCAATCGGTGCCGCGCCGCGCCGCTCGAGCGCGGTCTTGCGGATGATTTCCGCGATCTCCGGGCTGCTGCTGCACAGCATCTGGAAATCCGCCGAGTGCAGCGACAGGAGTGAGACCGCCGTTGCGGCGCTGACGGTTGCCATACGCGGTTCGCCGCTGATCAGCGCCATCTCGCCGAAGAAGGCGCCGGGGCCAAGCTCCACCGGGTTCGGCGTCGCGACGCTGACGCGCCCCTCCACGACGAAGAACATCTGGTCACCGGGCTCGCCAATGCGGCAGATCACGGCGCCCGCCGGCACCATGCGGGGTCTTAACGCGCGCACGATCTCGACCAGCACGGCCGGGCCGAGCTTCTGAAACAACGGCACGGCGGCGACCAATTGCCAATTGCGGACGAAATCCCCGCGCCGGACTTCTTGATAGAAGCCGGTGGCAAGAATGCCGGCCCAGAGCGCGAAGATGCCGATGCCGCTCATCATGACCGCCCCGGCAAGGACGCGGCCGGCGAAGCTCTGCGGAATCGCGTCGCCATAGCCTGTGGTGGACAGCGTGACCACCGCCCACCACATTGCCTGAGGGATGCTGCCGAACTTTTCCGGTTGGATGTCGCGCTCGATGACATAGCCCGCGAGCGCGACAGCGAACAGAACGACGCCGAAGAGCGTGGTGACGCCGATCAGGTTGCGCGCTTCGTTGGCCAGCACCCTGCCCAGCACCGGGAAGAAGGTCGAGTCGCGCAGCGGTTTCAGCAGCCAGACAGCACAGTAGAGGCTCCAGTCGGGCGTGCGGACGAGCAGAAATGCCGCGAGTGGAACCAAGACCGCGAGCACATCGATGGCGATTGCCGGCGTCCTGTGCCGTACGCCTCCCGCCCGCCGCTTGAGCAGCGTCGCGACCATTTGCAGGAGATAGGCGCCCCAAATGACAGCGAGCAGGGCAACAAGAGCCAGCCTGCTTGGTCCGGACATGTCCGGTATCGTGAGCGCAGCCACCGCCAGAAGCCCAGGCGCGGCCAGCACCGCGTTGGGCGGCGCGTAGATTCTCAGGAAAGGCAATACCGACATTCTATGCCCACGAGCGGCTACCACGCTCCAAAATAGAATGCCTTCAAGGCAAGCGCAAAGGTGCTTGCTTTTCGCTGCGAAATGGCCGGAATGTGTGAAGCCGGTCGTCAAGTCTGCATCGAGGTGATGAGCGCCAGGCTGTACGCCAAGCCGGCTTAGAGCAACTCCAGCACGAAGCTGGTTTCTGCCGGGAATTGCGCTAACAAGGAGATAGAGCCAGGCGCAAAGCCTGCTATCGCCTTTTGCCCTCCACGCAATCCCAGAACAGGGCAGCAATATCGGCCCCGCCAAACCGCTGCACTTCGCGGATACCGGTCGGCGAGGTCACGTTGATCTCGGTCATCCAGTCGCCGATCACGTCGATGCCGACCAGGATGAAGCCGCGTTCCCTCAGCGACGGCCCGATGCGGGCGCAGATCTCGCGCTCGCGCTCGGTCAGCTCGGTCTTTTCGGCGCGGCCGCCGACATGCATGTTGGAGCGCGAATCATGCTCGGCCGGCACGCGATTGATGGCGCCAACAGGTTCGCCGTCGATCAGGATGATGCGCTTGTCGCCCTTGCGTACGTCCTTGAGATAGCGCTGCACGATATAGGGCTCGCGGAACAGTTGGCCGAACATTTCGAGCAGCGAGGCCAGATTCCGGTCGGCTTCGTGCAGATGGAAGATGCCGGCGCCGCCGTTGCCGTAGAGCGGCTTGACGATGATGTCGCCGAATTGCTTGCGGAAGGCGGCCACCTCCTGGGGATCCTTGGTGATCAGCGTTTCCGGCATCAGGTCGGGAAATTCGGTGACGAAGATCTTTTCCGGGCTGTTGCGCACCCAGGCCGGGTCGTTGATCACCAGCGTCTTCGGATGGATGCGCTCCAGGATGTGCGTGGTGGTGATGTAGTTCATGTCGAAGGGCGGATCCTGTCGCAGCAGGATAACGTCCATCTCGGACAGGTCGGTGCGCACGGGATCGCCCAACGAATAATGGTTGCCCTTCTCGTCGCGGACTTTCATCTCCTCGATGCGGGCAAACACCTTGCTGCCCAGCATCGACAGCCGGTCCGGCGTGTAATGGAAGAGCTGATGGCCGCGCCGCTGCGCTTCCAGTGACAGCGCGAAGCTCGTGTCACCGGCGATCGACACGGTCGAGACATGGTCCATCTGGACGGCGATCTTCAGCGGCATTTTCATCTCCGGCAAACCCTGCCGCCGATATAAGGAACTCGAAGGCTTCTGCCAATCGGTCCATCTCCGAAGAGCATCGCGTCAACGCCGTCCCGCGGTCATTTCGAGACAAGGCAATGTTGCGCGTCATCGTTTTCTTAAGCCTTGCTGTGCAAGAATGCGCATCGAGTGCCAGGCCGGACTGTGCCGGCCGGGTCTTTGACGGAACCACGGGCATGAATGCTTTCACCGCCGTCCGCGCCGCCGAGGAGCTCGAGCTCACCGTCCTCATGCCGTGCCTCAACGAGGCCGAGACGCTGGCCATTTGCATCGGCAAGGCCAGGTCCTTCCTCGATAGGGCGGGCATCTCCGGCGAGGTCTTGATCGCGGACAATGGCAGTTCCGACGGATCGCAGCGGATTGCGTCCGAGAACGGCGCCCGTGTCGTGCCGGTGGCGAGCAAGGGCTATGGCGCGGCACTTCTCGGCGGCATCGCCGCAGCCAGGGGCCGCTACATCATCATGGGCGATGCCGACGACAGCTACGACTTCGGCGCGCTCGAAGCCTTCGTCTCGCGCCTGCGTGGCGGCGCCGACCTGGTGATGGGCAACCGGTTCAAGGGCGGCATCGAGCCCGGCGCCATGCCGCCCCTGCACCGCCATCTCGGCAATCCGATGCTGAGCTTCATCGGCCGCCTGTTCTTCCGCATCAAGACCGGCGACTTCCATTGCGGCCTGCGCGGCTTCAATGCCGACCGCATCAGGAAGCTCGACCTGCAGACGAGCGGCATGGAATTCGCCAGCGAGATGGTGGTGCGCAGCGCGCTTGCCGGCCTGCGCATCGAGGAAGTTCCGACCACGCTCAAGCCCGACGGCCGCAGCCGTCCGCCGCATCTGCGCACCTGGCGCGACGGCTGGCGCCATCTGAAGTTCCTGCTGGTGCACAATCCCCGCTGGATGTTCTTCATCCCCGGCACGGCGTTGCTCGGCTTTGGCGCGCTGCTGGTAACGCTGTTGATGCTAGGCCCGCTGCAGGTGGTCGATAACCTGTCGCTCGACATCAACACATTCGTCGCCGCCTGCTTCATGGTGGTGGTGGGCATCCAGCTCATCACCTTCGGCGCGATATCGCGCTATTACGCCGAGATAACCGGCATCCTGCCACGCAACCGGCGATCGGATTGGCTGACCAGGACCCTCAGCACCGACCGTCTCGCCGGCAATGCCGGTATCTGCTTTGCCGGCGGCGCCCTGTTCTTCGGCTACGCCGTATGGCGCTGGGCGAGCCTCGGATTCGGTCCCCTGGAGGATCCCGAGATTCCGCGCGTTGTCGTGCTAGGGCTGAGCCTGATCGTCATCTCGCTGCAGGCGTTCTTTTCCGCCTTTCTGCTCGGCGTCCTGGAAATACCGGTGAAGCGGCTGCAAGCCGCATCGGCTGGTCCTGCCGATGGCGTCAGGGTGCGCCAGGACGCATGAACGGCGCATTGGCTCCCTTTCTCCAGACGCGCCTTTTCCGCTTCCTCACCGTCGGCTTCGGCGCTGCATTGCTGCTATTCGTGTTGTCGTGGCTGCTGGTCTCGATGGGCCTTTCGCCTTTCACCGGCAGTGTCGTCGCCTATGCGATCAGCTTCGTCGTCGCCTATTCGGCGCAGCACGGCTGGACCTTCGGCGGCAAGCACGACCATGCGACGGCGATGCCGCGCTATCTCGCGCTCCAGGTCGGATGCGCCGTCTTTTCGGGCCTTGTGTCGCATGTGGCGGCGACGCGTTTCGCCATGCCGCCGCTCTCCATGTCGGCACTGACGACGGTTGCCGCAAGCGCGGCAAGCTACGTCCTCTCGTCGCTATGGGTGTTTCCGGCACGCGATTGATTTCGGCCGGCGGCTTGAAGCTTTGCTGAACCGGGCGGGCGCTGGCCTCGCTCCCGGTCGCCGAGGGCAACGGCAGCCTCTCCATCTCTATCGCGTCAGGCAAGCCGGCTAAGCGTTGCAACGGCGATCGAAAAATCGATTTTCCGATACCTTTCCTAAACGCTTTGCTGCCAGTCTGAAGATAAATACCGCCATCACGACAGGGACATGATGCAAACGACGTTTGGCACCGGCCAGCCAGGCAGGGAAAGCACGGATCTGGCCTTCACCGATCCGCTGACCGGACTTGGCAACCATCGTCGCTTCTTCGACAAGGTCGATCGCCTGATCGGCGACCGCGCCGACGATCCCGCGCCCTTCACCGTCGGCATCCTCGACCTCGACGGCTTCAAGCCGATCAACGACCTGTTCGGCCACAAGGCCGGCGACGACATCCTGATCCAGGTGGCGATGCGCCTGCGCGCCTCGATGGACGGCCATTCCACCGTCTGCCGCATCGGCGCCGACGAGTTCGCCTTCCTTTATCCGATGGTGTTCAGCGAGGAGCAGGCGGCCGAGAAGTCGCGCATGCTGATCGAGATCCTGTCGGCGCCCTATGACGTCGGCGAGCGCACCGCGAGATTGTCGGCCTCTGTCGGCTGCTCGCTGTTTTATTCCGGCGACGAGACCACCGAGATACTGATCAACAAGGCCGAGACCGCGCTTTACCATGCCAAGCGTTCGGGCCGCGGCCGCGTCGTCGTCTACACCCGCGAGATGGAGGAGGCGGCCAAGCGCGTCACCCGCATCGAGCAGGCGCTGCGCCGCGCCGTCTCGGCCGGCGAGGTCGAGCCGCATTTCCAGCCCATCGTCGATCTCAACACTCGCCGCACCATCGGCTTCGAGACGCTTGCCCGCTGGACCGACCGCGATCTCGGCATGGTGCCGCCGAGCGTCTTCATTCCCATCGCCGAGGAGCGCGGCATCATCGGCCCGCTGTCGCAGCTTGTGCTGCGCAAGGCCACCGAGGCGGCCCGCAGCTGGCCGAAGGACCTGTTCCTGTCCTTCAACCTGTCGCCGTCGCAGCTGGTCGACCAGAACACCGGACTGCATATCCTGGCGATCCTCGAGCGCACCGGCTTCGATCCGCGCCGACTGGAGATCGAGATCACCGAAACCGGCCTGATGACCGATCCGGCTTCGGCCGAGAAGATCGTCGAAGATCTGCGCCGTGTCGGCATCCGCGTCTCGCTCGACGATTTCGGCACCGGCCAGTCCTCGCTCGGGCGCCTGCGCGAATTTCATTTCGACAAGCTGAAGATCGACCGCGCCTTCGTCTCTTCCATTCTCGACGACCGGCCGTCGGAGCACATCATCCGCGCCATCCTCGCCATGTGCGAAGGGCTCGGCATGGATGTGGTGGCCGAAGGCATCGAGGAAGAGGCGCAGGCCGACCGTCTCGTCCAGTTCGGCTGCGCCGGCGGGCAGGGCTATTTGTTCGGCAAGCCGGTCGATGCCGACGCCACGCTCGGCTATCTGCGCGATTCCTATCGCGGCGCGCTGTACGCCAAGGCGATCTGACTAATTCGCGGCGCGTACCCGCATATGGCAGCGCCGGCCCCTCACCCAGCCTCCGCTTCGCTCGGCTGACCTCTCCCCGAGGGGAGAGGAGATTGCCGGCGTCAGCGCCAGTCTCTTCTCCCCAACGGGGAGAACGTGGCCGCAAAGCGGCCGGATGAGGGGACGGGCGCTGCCATACGCGATTGTCCTGCCCTCAAGGGGACCTCATTTGTCGGACATAAGCCCGAAAAACGCCTTTTCGCCCTTGCTACCGGGGCCGGCGTGGCTAGGATGCGCGCCGGCCAAAGGGAGAGAGAAATCATGATGCCATCGGCGCGTTTCGCCGACCTGGACGGCGCCTCGGTGCTGATCACCGGCGGCGGCTCCGGCATCGGCGCGGCGCTGACTGAAGGCTTCATGCGGCAAGGCGCCAGGGTCGCCTTCATCGACATCGCCGATAAGCCCAGCACGGCGCTCGCCGACCGCCTCGAAAAAGAGCTTGGCCGGCGCCCGCTCTACCTCAAGACCGATTTGCGCGACGTCGAGGCGCTGCGCGTCGCGGTGGCCAAGGCGGCAAAGGCGCATGGCGACGTCACGGCGCTCGTCAACAACGCTGCCCTCGACGACCGCCACGAGGTCAAGGACGTCACGGTCGAGTTCTGGGACAACAACCTTGCCATCAACCTGCGGCCGCATTTCTTCACCGCCCAGGCGGTGGCGCCGGGCATGAAGCGCGCCGGCGGCGGCTCGATCATCAACTTCACCTCGACCTCCTATCTCATCAACCATCCGGACATGCCGGCCTACACCGCCGCCAAGGCCGGCATACTCGGTCTCACCAAGGGCCTTGCCGGCAAGCTCGGCGCCGACGGCATCCGCGTCAACGCGGTCGCGCCCGGCTGGGTGATCACCGAGCGGCAGCGGGAGCTTTGGGTCACCGACGAGACGCTTGCCGCCCATGTCGCCAAGCAATGCATCAGACAAGTCATGCAGCCGGACGACATCGTCGGCACCGTGCTGTTCCTGGCCTCGGACGCCTCGCGCATGCTGACGGCGCAGATGCTGATCGTCGACGGAGGCGTGCTGTGAGCGGCGCGCCCGCGGTCGCCGCCATCGACTGGGGCACGACCAGGCTGAGGGCCTGGTTGCTCGACGGCGCCGGCCAGGTGCTTGCCGAGCGGCGCGGCGACGACGGGCTGATCACCGCGCGCGAAAAAGGTTTTGCCAAGGTGCTGGAAGGCCACCTCGCGTCCATGGGCGCGCCCGAGACGCTACCGGTCATCATCTGCGGCATGGCAGGTTCCCGACAAGGCTGGATCGAGGCGCCCTATGTCTCCGTGCCGGCGCCGATCGGCGCCATCCTTGCCGGCGCCGCCCGCATCGAGGGCTCGAGCCGCGACATCCGCATCGTTCCGGGCCTCGCCCAGCGCCTGGCCGACGCGCCGGATGTCATGCGCGGCGAGGAAACGCAACTCGCCGGCGCCGGTTTGCCGGCAAAGGGCCGTCATCTCGTCTGCATGCCGGGCACGCATTCGAAATGGGTCGCGGTCGAGGACGGCGCGGTCGCCGGCTTCGGCACCTGGCCGACCGGCGAGTTGTTTTCGGTGCTCGCCGCGCATTCGATCCTGAAACATTCGCTGGGCGAGCATCCGGCTTCGGTCGCCGCGGACAGCGCGTTCTTCCGCCAGTGGTGCGAGCGGGCGCTTAGCGAGGGCGGCGACGTCACCTCGAAACTGTTCGCGATCCGCGCCGCCGGGCTGCTCCAGGATCTGAAATCGGAAGATGCCGCGGCCTGCCTGTCCGGGCTCTTGATCGGCGGCGAGATCGCTTCGGCCAGGCGCCGCTATGGCGCAAGCGAAGCGCCGGTGGTGCTGATCGCCTCCGGCGCGCTGGCCGCGCTTTATGCTGCCGCTCTCGGCTTCGCCGGCCTTGCCTTTCGCATCGTCGACGCCGATGAAGCGGTGCGCGCCGGCCTTGTCGAGGCCGCGCGCGAGAACGGCATGATCGGAGGTGACGCGTGACGCAGACAGCGACCTTTCCCAAACTGAAACGCGGCCTCGTCGCCATCCTGCGCGGGCTGAAGCCTACCGAAGCGGTGGCGATCGGCCAGGCGATCTTCGACGCCGGCATCGAGGCGATCGAAGTGCCGCTTAATTCACCGCAGCCTTTCGCCTCCATCGCCAGCATTGTGGAAGCGCTTCCCGAAACCGGGCTGGTCGGCGCCGGCACGGTTCTGACAGCGGCCGATGTCGACGAATTGCACAAGGCCGGCGGCCGGCTGCTGGTCAGCCCCAACATCGATGTCGAGGTCATGGGTCGCGCCATGCATCACGGCATGGTGACGATGCCCGGCGTGTTCACCCCGACCGAGGCCTTCCAGGCGATAAAGCTTGGCGCCTCGGCGCTGAAATTCTTTCCGGCGAGCGTGCTCGGCGCTGCCGGTATTTCGGCGATCCGCGCGGTGCTGCCGGCCACGACATTGATCGGCGCCGTCGGCGGCGTTTCCGACAAGGATTTTGCCGGCTACAAGGCGGCCGGCGTCAGTGTGTTCGGTCTGGGATCAAGTCTCTACAAGCCGGGCGCCAGCGTCGAGGACGTGGCGAGGCGCGCCCGCGCCGCGGTCGCCGCCTGGGATGAGGCTTTCGGAGGAGCATGATGGATAGCGTTTCGATCTTCAGCGACCATATCTGCGAGCTCGGCGAGGGCCCAAGCTACGACCCCGGCACCGATGCCCTGTTCTGGTTCGACATTGTCAACGGCAGGCTCCTGGAAAAGCCGCTCGCCGGCGCGCTGAAGGTGCACGACCTCGGCCTGATGGCCAGCGCCATCGCAATCATCGACGATGCCCGCCAGCTCATCGCCACCGAAAAAGGCCTCTATGTCCGCGATGTTGCGACCGGCAAGCTGGCGCTGCACACGCCGATCGAGGCCGACAATCCTCTGACCCGCTCCAACGATTCCCGTGTCCATCCCTGCGGCGCCTTCTGGACCGGAACGATGGGCAAGGACGAAGGGAAGGGCGCCGGCGCGATCTACTGGTTCTTCAAGGGCGAGCTTCGCCGGCTGTTTGCCGACATCACCGTCTCCAACTCGATCTGCTTTTCCGAGGACGGGGCGATCGCCTATTACACCGACACCGCGACCGGGCTTTTGATGCGCGTTGCCTGCGATCCGGCGACCGGTCTGCCCGTTGGCGAACCAAAAGTGTTCGTCGACCACCGCTCGTCCAAGGGCTATGTCGACGGCTCGGTCGTCGACCGCGACGGCGTGCTGTGGAACGCGGTCTGGGGCGGCAAGGCGGTGAAGGCCTATTCGCCGGACGGCACGCTGCTGCGCGAAATCGCGATGCCGGTGACGCAGCCGTCCTGCCCCGCCTTTGTCGGCCGGAAAGCCGACCGCATCGCGGTGACGTCGGCCTGGAAGGGCAAGGACGAGAAGCAGCGCGCGCTGGACCCTCAAGCTGGCATGACCTTCCTGCTCGACTTGTCCGTCAAGGGGCGCTTGGACCCGCGCGTGCTGATCGCCTGAGCGGCTTGCGGATTATCGCCTGGCACGGTCGGTTTCCCGCAAGCCGATTGCAATGGCCATGCGATGGTAGCGCCTGATTTCGCTGGGAGTTCCCATGCCGCGCAACAGGCCGACGCTGATCCTTGTCCATGAGCCGGAGAAGGCCTGCTTCGACCGGCTCGTCGCCGATGGCTACCCGACTGAGCGCGCCATCGAAATCTCGTCCTATCTGGCGCAGTCGACCGATCTCGCGCCTGAGTTCGACCAGCTCGCCGCCGCTTGCGACAAGCGTGGCCTCGCTTTCATGGCCGTCGAGCTGGACAACGCCGCGACTGTGTTGGCAAAGGCCGATCCGGCCGGCACCCTGGTCTGGACGCTGACCGACGGCATCGCCTATTTCCGCGGCGGCGCGGCGCCCGCCATGGCGCGGCTGAACGGGTTGCCGACGATCGGCGCCGACGACTCGCTGTTCGCGCTCTGCCAGGACAAGTTCCGCTCCGGCGCCGTGCTCGGCGCGCTCGGCCTGCCGGTGCCGCCGGCCGGACTGGCACGCAACGGCAAATGGCTGGTCGAGCCGCCGGCCTCGCCCGCCGGCTGGTTCGTCAAGCCCAACCGGCTCGGCGCCAAGATCGGCATCTGGCCGGATTCCCGCTGCCATGATCTCGATCACGCGCTGGAGCTTAGCCGGCGTGTCTTTGCCGGCTATCGCGACGATGTCGTTATCCAGCCCTATGTCGCCGGCCGCAATGTGCGGGCAAGTTTCCTCGGGTTGAAGCCCGGGACCGGCGTCGAGGCGCTTGGCATCGTCTTTGTCGAGTCCGGCGGCGATTTCCAGACCATGGCCGACTCGATGGCGCTTTATGGCGATACCGGCCAGGCCGCCAAGGATGTCGGAAACTACGCCGAACCCGAGCTCGAGCCGGTCGCCGCCAGCCAGCCGGCGGCCGATCGGGCGATCCGCACTGTGGCGCAAAAGCTGATCACCGGGCTTGGCCTGAAGGACGTCTTCTCCGTCGATCTCAGGGTCGAGGCCGACGACACGATCCACCTCATCGAATTCGAAGTCTGCCCCGGCCTGCCTTGCTTCGATTTTCGCGATTACTGCCGCAGGCAATGGGGCATGAGCCTGGCCGACGCGATGGCCGAGACGGCGGCGAATAGGCTGACGTCGTGACCTTCATGATTGGCTGAGACCTGACAACTTCGTCATTCCAGGGCGGAGCAAGGAGCGAAGCGACGCGCGCAGACCCTGGAATCCATGCCGTTACCGCTGCCGTGAAATGCAGCGGAGCAGAATTCTGGACCGTTGCGGCGCGTTGAAGTCACGGCATGGATCCTCGGGTCTGCGCTGCGTCGCTACGCTCCTTGCTCCGCCCGTGGATGACGACAAGATGGGCGTTTCGGCTAATCTCCAACGTGCCAACACGGCAACAGCCGATCCGCCAACCCCCCGCGCCCGAGTCCCTAAACGCCCTCGACCAGCACGATCTCGCCGTCGGCTACTTTCTGGCGGATGGCGACGGCGCGCTGATATTCCGGCGAGTGGTAGCACTCATGCGCCGCTGCAAACGATTCGAATTCGATGATCACATTGCGCGCGCGGCCGGGGCCTTCGGCCTTTTCATGCTCGCCGCCGCGCGCCAGGAATTTCACGCCGAAACGATCGAAGGCGAGCTTGGCGGCGGCGACATAGTCCTTGTAGCCTTCCGGGTCGCGCACATCGACGCGAGCGATCCAGTACCCCTTTGGCATGCTTTTTCCTCCGGTTGAAACTCAGGCCGATTGCATTTCGGCGAGTATCGCTTCGGCCGCCGCCCGCCGGTCCGGCGCGGCGACGATCGGCCGGCCGACGACGAGATGGCTGGAGCCGTTGCGGATCGCTTGCGCCGGCGTCACCACACGCTTCTGGTCGCCATGCTCGCTGCCTGCCGGGCGGATGCCGGGGGTCACAACGGCCATGTCGGGTCCGACGATCCGGCGCACTGCCTCAGCCTCCTCGGCCGAGCAGACGATGCCGCCCATGCCGGCATGCAGCGCCTGTTCGGAGCGCCTCAGCACCAGCGTGTGCGGATCATACTCATAGCCGGCGTCGATCATGTCCTGCTCGTCCATCGAGGTCAGCACGCTGACCGCCAGCAGGCAAAGCTCGCTGCCTTTGGCGGCGTCCACGGCGGCCCGCATCGCCTTCGGATAGGAATGGATGGTGAGCATCGACACCCCCATCCTGACGATGTTCTCGACGCCCTTGGCCACCGTGTTGTCGATGTCGAGCAGCTTCATGTCGAGGAAGACGTTGGTGCCGCCGCTGGCGAGCTCGCGCGCGAAATCCAGCCCGCCGGCGAAGGCGAGCTGGTAGCCGATCTTGTAGAAGGAGACGGCGCCCTCGAGCTCGCGCACCGCCTTCTCGGCGTCCTTCAGCGTCGGCACGTCGAGGCCGACGATCAGCCTCTCTTGCATGGACTTGGCGCTCATGGTGTCGGCCTCAATCGAGCTGCCGGGGCGCATCAGGCTTCGATCCGCACGGACAGCATGCGCGAGGTTTCGATCAGTGTACGGCATAGACGCTCCATCGATTGGCGTAATCTTTCGTCCCTGAAATTCCCATCCTCGTCAAAGGCGTTGCTGCCCTCCGGCACCGAGCACTCCGGTGTCACCACCTCCATCTGGCATCGCACCAGCACGGCGCGCAGATGATTGATGCAGCGTATCCCGGCGAAGTGGCCTTTGGAAGATGAGCAGAGGCCGGCGACCTTGCCGGCAAGCGGCCTGAAGCTGCGGGCGCCGTCATGGCGCGCCAGGCTCACCCAGTCGATCGCATTCTTCAGCAGCGGCGGCAGCGAGCCGTTGTATTCGGGGGTCGCTATCAGCACGCCGTCATGGGTAGCGATCAGCCAGCCAAGCTTCATGGCGTTTTCGGGAATGCCCTTTTCCTTCTGCAAGTCCTCGTCCACGATCGGCAGCGGATAGTCGCCGAGCGAGATGCGGGTTACTTCGGCACCTTGCAGGGCAAGCTCCTTCTGCGCCGCATCGGCCGTCTTGCCGCTGAAGGCGCCGCTCCGCACCGAGCCGGCGAAGACGAGGATTCTTGGGATCACTGCCATTGGCTTGCTTCGCTAAGGAAGTAGGGGAATAAGGCAGTAGAGCAGTAGGGATGGCGCGGAAATGATACCGTTCATCCCTCTTCCCCTACTGCCTTACTCCCCTACTCCCTTATTTTTCGCGCCGGTAGATCCACAGCTGCGTCGGCGGGATGTTGCGGATGATGAAATCGAAATGCTTGACCGTGTAGTTGCCGCGGCCGGGCGGGATCGGCGACAGCGGGCCATAGGTCAGCTGCACGATCGGCCGGCCGGCCGGGATGCGGTCGAGCAGGCTTTCGATATAGGCGATGCGCTGGGCGACCGGGAAGTTGAGCAGCGGCACGCCGGAGACGACCGAATCGAACACCAGGTCGCGCCTGTCGCCGAGCGTGGCGTTGAGATTGAAGGCGTCGCCCTCGATCACGTTGACGCGTGGATAGAGCCGGCGCAGATGGCGCACGAAGTCGGTCGAGTATTCGATCGCGTAGAGGTTCTCCGGCTTCACGCCCTGGGCCAGGATGGCGCGGGTGATGACGCCGGTGCCGGGTCCGACCTCGAGCACCGGCAGTCCCGATTTCGGGTTGACGATCGAGGCCATCTTGCGGGCGGTGATGGAGCTGGTGGGAACGATCGAACCGACCGCTTTCGGCTTGTCGATCCAGCCTTTGAAGAACTTCAGCTCGTCGTCGAATTTTTCCGCCAGCGCTTTGCGCAACCCGGGACCACGTGCCATGCGAGCTCTCCTCAACGCTCCCCGAACCGCTACTTATCAGCTAGGTGGAACAAGGCAAGGCGTCAACCTGGCATAAGGTGTTGATGACGCTCCGGAATGTTGCCGGATAAGGATCAGCTTTCGCCGAACGACTCGAAAAAGTCCTTCATGCGGGCGAAGAAGCCGCTCGATTGGGGCGAATTGTCCTTCGAGGAGAGCTGCTCGAACTCTTCCAGCAATTCGCGCTGGCGGCGCGACAGGTTCTGCGGCGTCTCGACCGCCGTCTGGATGTAGAGGTCGCCGACATTGGGCTGCCGCAACACCGGCATGCCCTTGCCCTTCAGCCGGAACTGGCGGCCGTTCTGGGTGCCTTCCGGCACCTTCACCTTGGTCTGCGTGCCGTCGAGCGTGGTGACCTCGAACGAGCCGCCAAGGGCGGCGGTCGTCATCGAGATCGGCACCTTGCAGTAGAGGTCGGCGCCGTCGCGCTGGAAGAATTCGTGCGGCTTGACCGCGAGGAAGATGTAGAGGTCGCCCGAAGGGCCGCCGCGCAGGCCGGCCTCGCCCTCGTTGGCAAGCCGGATGCGGGTGCCGTCCTCGATGCCGGCCGGAATGTTGACCGACAGCGAACGCTCCTCGGTGACGCGGCCCTGGCCGGCGCATTTCGGGCAGGGATCCTTGATCGTCTGGCCGCGGCCCTGGCATTGCGGGCAAGTGCGCTCGATCGAGAAGAAGCCTTGCGTGGCGCGCACCTTGCCGTGGCCGTGGCACATGGCGCAGGTCACCGGCTGCGTGCCGGGCTTGGCGCCGCTGCCGGAGCATTCCGAGCAGGCAATGGAGGCCGGCACGCGAATCTGCGCCGTCTTGCCGGCGAATGCCTCCTCGAGCGAGATCTCCATGTTGTAGCGCAGGTCCGCCCCGCGCTCGCGGCCGCCCGACGAGCGGCGCTGGCGACCGCCCATCATGTCGCCGAAAATGTCTTCGAAAATGTCGGCGAAGCCGCCGGCGCCGAAACCGTGCGCGGCGCCGTTCATGCCGCCCTGCTCGAAGGCGGCGTGGCCGAAGCGGTCATAGGCGGCGCGCTTCTGAGGATCCTTCAGCGTCTCGTAGGCTTCGTTGATTTCCTTGAATTTGTGCTCGCAGGCATGGTCGCCGGGGTTGCGGTCGGGATGGAACTGCATGGCGAGCTTGCGGAAAGCGCTCTTGAGTTCCTTGTCGTCGGCGCCTTTGTGCACGCCCAGCGTTTCGTAGAAATCAGCTTTCATTTTTTCCCGCAGTCCGGATGCTCAATGTCTTCAAGCATTGTTGCGTCGTCGCCGGCACGTTGTTCGATTTAGGAGCGATGTTGCCCGGATACTAGTAGCGAGCCGGGTCTGCTCCGTGTTTTTCCGTCATTTTTTCGCTCGGGGGTGCAAAAAAGCCCGGCTTTGCGCCGGGCTTTTCGCTTTATTTGCCGTCAGCCGGCTCAGGCCGACTTCTTCTTGTCGTCGTCCTCGTCGATTTCCTCGAAGTCGGCGTCGACCACGTCCGAATCCTTGGCGGCGTCCGCCTTGGCGTCGGCTTCGGCGGCTTCCTTCTGCGAGGCCTCGTACATGGCCTGGCCAAGCTTCATCGAAGCTTCGGCGAGCGACTGCGACTTGGCCTCGATGTCGGCCGCGTCATCGCCCTCGGCGGCGGTCTTCAGCGCCGCAATCGCGTCGGCGATCGCGGTGCGGTCGGCCTCCGAGACCTTGTCGCCATAGTCCTTCAGCGACTTCTCGGACGAGTGCACCAGCGATTCGGCCTGGTTGCGGGCCTCGACCAGGGCGCGGCGCTTCTTGTCGGCGTCGGCATTGGCCTCGGCGTCCTTCACCATCTTCTCGATGTCGGCGTCGGACAGGCCGCCGGACGCCTGGATGCGGATCTGGTGCTCCTTGCCGGTGCCCTTGTCCTTGGCCGAGACGTTGACGATGCCGTTGGCGTCGATGTCGAAGGTGACCTCGATCTGCGGCACGCCGCGCGGAGCCGGCGGGATGCCGACCAGGTCGAACTGGCCAAGCATCTTGTTGTCGGCCGCCATCTCGCGCTCGCCCTGGAAGACGCGGATCGTCACCGCTGACTGCGAGTCCTCGGCGGTCGAGAATACCTGGCTCTTCTTGGTCGGGATCGTGGTGTTGCGCTCGATCAGCCTGGTGAACACGCCGCCCAGCGTCTCGATGCCGAGCGAAAGCGGCGTCACGTCGAGCAAGAGCACGTCCTTGACGTCGCCCTGCAGCACGCCGGCCTGGATGGCGGCGCCGAGCGCCACGACCTCGTCCGGGTTGACGCCCTTGTGCGGGTCCTTGCCGAAGAACTGCTTCACGATCTCCTGGATCTTGGGCATGCGGGTCATGCCGCCGACCAGGACCACTTCGTCGATCTCGCCCGCCTTCAGGCCGGCGTCCTTGAGCGCCGCCTTGCAGGGGTCGATGGTACGCTGCACGAGATCTTCGACCAGGCTTTCGAACTTCGCCCGGGTGAGCTTCATCGTCAGGTGCTTCGGCCCGGTGGCGTCGGCGGTGATGAAGGGCAGGTTGATCTCGGTCTGAGTCGTCGACGACAGCTCGATCTTGGCCTTCTCGGCCGCTTCCTTCAGGCGCTGCAGAGCGAGCTTGTCGGCCTTGAGGTCGATGCCCTGCTCCTTCTTGAACTCGGCCGCCAGGTACTCGACCAGGCGCATGTCGAAGTCCTCGCCGCCGAGGAAGGTATCGCCGTTGGTCGACTTCACCTCGAAAACGCCGTCGCCGATCTCGAGCACCGAAATGTCGAACGTGCCGCCGCCAAGGTCATAGACGGCGATGGTCTTGCCGTCCTTCTTCTCGAGGCCGTAGGCAAGTGCCGCGGCCGTCGGCTCGTTGATGATGCGCAGCACTTCGAGGCCGGCGATCTTGCCGGCGTCCTTGGTCGCCTGGCGCTGGGCGTCGTTGAAATAGGCCGGAACGGTGATGACCGCCTTCTCGACCTTCTCGCCGAGATAGGCTTCCGCCGTTTCCTTCATCTTCTGCAGGATCATGGCCGAGATCTGGCTGGGCGACAGCTTCTTGCCGCCGGCCTCGACCCAGGCATCGCCATTGTCGCCCTTGACGATCTTGTAGGGGACAAGCTTCTTGTCCTTCTCCGTCACCGGATCGTCATAGCGGCGGCCGATCAGGCGCTTGACCGCGAAGATGGTGTTTTCAGGATTGGTGACCGCCTGGCGCTTGGCCGGCTGGCCGACGAGGCGTTCGCCGTCGCTGTTGATGGCGACGATGGAAGGGGTCGTACGCGCGCCTTCCGCATTCTCGATAACCTTGGGCTCCTTGCCGTCCATGATGGCGATGCAGGAGTTTGTGGTTCCGAGGTCGATACCGATTACTTTTGCCATTGTTCTGGTCTCTCCGCTAAGCAGGCTCTCAGGACCCTGATAAGGCGTTCCGACGAAAGCCCCTGTTCACAAGAAATTCCGTCACGGTCCCGGATTTTCAAGGCCGGACGGTTGGCGCGTATATAAGAACAGGCGGCACGGCGCGCAAGCATTCTGCGCAAGGCGGCTGCCGTCCCGGAACGGACCGGCTCGCCTTAGACGAGGATCAGTGCGAATTTCTTCTATCTCATTGTCCAGACGGGATTTTTTCCGAGCCTAAGCGTGCCGTCGCATATCGGGCAAGGGCAGGCTTTGGCGCCGCAGGCGTGACTTTGGGTCGCGAATGCGCGGAAAAACTTCTTTGCCGCCATGCACTTGGCGCCTGTCGGTGGTCGTTCGGAAGTACGCACGGGCCGGCGGCCCTAGAGCCGGATGATTTCAGGTCGAACCGACCTGAAATCTGAATCCGGCTCTAATCAAAGAGATAGAGCATGATGTCGCCCGAAAACCGCTTCACACTTTTCGGCATCATGCTCTAGCGATCGCGCAAACCGTATCGCTAAGCTTGGCATCGACCGAGCGAAGCGGCCGGTGTCAGCCGAAGAAGATGGAAACCTTGGCAATCGAAGCATCCGGGATTACGAATAAGACAAGATGCGGCAGATCGCCGGCATGAGCGCCGGCTTGGACCATGCGCGCGAAATCGATCCTGATCGGGCTACTTGCCGGGATGATCGCATTCTCCGGCTGCAACGCCGGCGGCGCATTGCAGACGTCTCCCCTGGCTTATGGCGGCCTCACCGACGCCGGCTTCCGCATTCCGCCGGTTCCGATCTACAAGGTCGATCAAAAGTTCCGTCGGCAGACGGTGGCTTACGCGACCGACGAGGCGCCCGGCACCATCATTGTCGATACCGGAGCGAAATTCCTCTATTACGTGCTGGGAGACGGTCAGGCGCTGCGCTACGGCATCGGCGTCGGCAAGGCGGGCTTCGAGTGGCATGGCACCGCTCACGTCGCGAGGAAGCGCGAATGGCCGGATTGGACCGCGCCGTCGCAGATGATCGTGCGCGAGCGCAATCGAGGCCATATCATACCCGCCCATATGGACGCCGGACTCATGAATCCGCTCGGGGCGCGGGCGCTCTATCTCTTCAACGAGAAGGGCGACACCGGATATCGCCTGCACGGCAGCCCCGAATGGTGGTCCATCGGCAAGGCCGTATCGGCTGGCTGTATTCGCCTCATGAACCAGGACATCATCGATCTCTACGACCGCGCCGAAATCGGCACCAAAGTGATCGTGATATAGACGCCGCATTGCCGTCCTTGCGCGGCCGCGCCGATGCCATCGTGCCGAAGGATCAGTTTCGGAACGCTTCCGAGCAAAGCGCCCGCAGCTTCGGAAAGACCTGCTTTCCGCCGGCGATGACCTGCGTTCCCTCGCTGAGAACTGTTTTGGGGTCGGGTTTCAGCACCGTCCCGCCCGCCTCTTCGACCAGAAGCATGCCTGCCAGGCAGTCCCAGGCGTTCATGTGCTCCTCGACATAGCCGAGCAGCCGTCCGGCCGCGGCATAGGCAAGCATCAGCGCGCCGGACGCATTGCGGAAGAAGACACCGCCTTCGGCCATGATCATGCTGATCAGCACCGCGACATGTTCCGTGGCGGCCCGGTTCGAAAGCCCGGTTCCGACCGAGCCTTCGGAAAGTGCTTTGGCGCCGCTCGCCCCGATCGGCCGTCCGTTGACGAAGGCGCCGCCGCCAAGGCGGCCATGGAAAGTCTCGCCGGTCGAAGCCTCGTGGACGACCCCGACTATCGTTTCGCCGTCCCTGGCGCAGGCGATCACCACGCACCAGGCGGGAATGCCGCGCACGAAATTGGCGGTGCCGTCGATCGGGTCGATCACCCAGACATAGCTGGTCTTGCCGGTCGCCGGCGCATGCTCCTCGCCGACAATGCCGTCGTCCGGATAGGCTGCCGTTATCGCCGCACGGACGAAAAGCTCCACCTCGCGATCGGCATCGGAGACAAGATCCTGATGGCCTTTGCTCTCGATGGTCAGGTTTTCGAGATCGCGAAAATATTTCAGCCCAAGCTCTCCCGCGCGCCGCGCAAGGTCGATGGCGAAATGCATGCGCTGGTCGAGATCATCGGTCACGGGAAAGCTCGCGCTTGAGAAGAGAACCCTGTCCCTAGAGCCGGATTCAGATTTCAGGTCGATCCGACCTGAAATCTGAATCCGGCTCTAAATCAAAGAGATAGAGCATGATGTCGCCCGAAAACCGCTTCACACTTTTCGGCATCATGCTCTAGCAGATGAGCATCTCAGGCAAAAGGCGCTCCGTGATCAGGCGGCTTGCGACATCGATCCGTGCACCTCAGCCAGAATCTCGAAGGAGCGCACCCGCGCCGGGTGGTCGAACATCTGGGCGGTGACCATCAATTCGTCGGCGCCGGTGCGCCGCACGAATGCGTCGATGCCCTGGCGGACCGTCTCGGGCGAACCGACGACGGCGCAGGACAGCGCCTGGGCAAGCATGGTCTTGGCAACCGGATCGAGATCGCGGTCATAGTTCTCGGCCGGCGGCGGCAATTGCCCGGGCCGGCCGCTGCGCAGATTGACGAAAGCCTGCTGCAGCGAGGTGAATAAAAGCTTCGCCTCGGCGTCCGTGGGGGCTGCGAAGACATTGAGGCCGAGCATCACATAGGGCTTGTCGAGCTGGGCCGAAGGCTGGAAGCGCGTGCGGTAGACCTCCAGCGCGTGGTCGAGCTCGGCCGGCGCGAAATGCGAGGCGAAAGCATAGGGAAGGCCGAGCATTGCGGCCAGCTGCGCGCCGTAGAGGCTGGAGCCCAGGATCCAGACCGGCACCTCCTGGCCTTCGCCCGGCACCGCGCGGATGCGCTGTCCTTCCTCGGCCGGCTGGAAATAGCCCATCAGCTCGACGACATCCTGAGGGAAGTTGTCGCTGGCCTCCAGATTGCGGCGGAGCGCCCGCGCCGTCATCATGTCGGTGCCTGGCGCGCGGCCGAGGCCGAGGTCGATGCGGCCCGGAAAAAGCGCGTTGAGCGTGCCGAACTGCTCGGCAATCACCAGCGGCGCGTGGTTGGGCAGCATGATGCCGCCGGCGCCGACCCGGATGGTCTTCGTGCCGCCCGCGACATGGGCGATGACAACGGAAGTCGCGGCGCTGGCGATACCCGGCATGTTGTGGTGCTCGGCGAGCCAATAGCGCTTGTAGTCCAGCCGCTCGGCATGGCGGGCAAGATCGAGCGAGTTGGCCAGCGACTGCGAGGCAGTGCTGCCTTGGGTGATCGGCGACAGGTCGAGAACCGAAAGGGCCGTCATTGATCAGGTCTCCACGATGTTCTTCTGCCGCAACCTCGCCTCGAAGGCGGCGCGGTCGGGAATGACGATGGCGAGCTGGCCTTCCAGCACGTCCGCGAGTCCGGTCGCCGACGCGATCTCCCGCTGCTCGCTACGGCCGCCAAGGTGATAGGTCGACAAGCGATTGTTGCGCAGGGCGTAGCGCCGGTCCGGCAAGGCGCGCGCGGCAACCAATGTGGAAAGAAAATGCGAGCTCGGATGTGTCGACAGGAAATGGCTGCTCACAGAATAATCGACCGCGTAGGCCTGCTGCATGTCGAAGCGGTAGAGCGTCCGCCAATCACCGCCGATATTGGCCTGCAGGCGAAAATGATCGCCGGTCTCGTCGATACGGAACGCCTCGTGCGGTGTCTGCTGCTCGAGATTAGGCTCCAGCAGCAGCGGCGCCGTCAGCGTCAGGCCGCCGAAGCCGACATCGGCGATAAAGGTTTTTCCATCGAGCTCGACACGCAGCAGCATGTGGCTGCGCGGCGTGATGGCGTCGTCCGGCTGGCCCCACAGCACGCGGGCGGCGAGCCCGCTGACACTGAAACCCAGCTCCCCAAGCGCATGCATGAAGATCAGATTATGCTCGAAGCAATAGCCGCCGCGGCCGCGTTTTAAAATCTTGTCCTGCAGCGACGCCGGATCGAGCCCGACCGAAACGCCCATCAAGGCATCGATGTTCTCGAACGGGATCGCCTGCGGATGTTGCCTGTGCAGCGCCTTCAGCGTTGCCAGCGAAGCATCCATAGGGCCGCGATAGCCAATGCGCGCGAAATAGGCATCGATATCGAAGGAAGCGTCGGTCATGAGGGGCAGGTCCGGCTTGACCGGTCCGATATAGGCACTCGTCGCCGATGCGGCAAACAAGGGCCGAGTTGAGGATTGGGCCAGGGCGTCAGGCGGCCGTGTGGTTGTTCTCGGCCGGTTCGTCTTCGGCGAGGATGGTCTGTTGCGCCGCCAGGAAATTGCCGACATGGCTGAGGCCGTCGAAATGGTCGCAGAACACCTTGATGACCACCAGCAGCGGCACTGCCATCAGCGCGCCGACGAAACCCCATAGCCATGACCAGAAGGCGATGGCGATGAAGATCGCCACCGCATTGATCTCCAGCCTTCGGCCGACCATGACCGGTGTCACGAACTGGCCCTCGACGATGTCGCACAACAGCACGAAGGCGGGTGCCAGCAGCGCGTAGGAGATCGAATCGAAACTGATCAGCGCGATGACCGTGACCAGCAGGATGGTTATCAGCGCGCCGACATAGGGCAGGAAATTGAGGAGCGCCGCCGCCGCGCCCCAGACCAGCGGGTTCGGCATGCCGAGCCCCCACAGGCCCAGCCCGATCACCGTGCCGAGGCCGGCATTGATGAGCGTGACGGTGAGCAGGTAATGCGAGATCTCGCGCTCGACGTCATAGACGACGCGCAGCGCCCGCTTCTTCTGGCTGAGGCTGGTGAAGGACTGGACAATCTTCTCGTAGAACAAGGTGCCTGAGGCGAGCAGGAACAGCGACAGCACGAAGACGATGGTGATCGAGGTGCCTGCCCCCAGGATGTTGCTGGCCGCGGCGGACAGAATACCGGACGGCGCCACCGAGACTCTTTGCACGCCCGGTTCCTGCGCAGTCTCGGTCAGCGACCCGAGTTGGCGCGAAACATCCGCCATCATCTCGAGCGGACGCTTGAATGGCGCCAGTCTTTCTGTGAGCTGCTGGCCGATCGAGTAGCTGTTGTTGACAAGGTTGATAACCGGCCCGCTCAGCAGATAACCGGCGCTGACGAAGATGAATATGGAGAGCAGCACCAGCAGCGTCGCGGAGAACACCTCCGGTATGCCGCGCTTGCGCAGGAAGCGCACGATCGGCGTCAGCGTCAGCGCCAGCAGGAAGGCCAGGATCACCGGCATGAAGAAGGCACGCGCAAAATAGAGGGCGGCAGCCGTCATCAGAATGAAAATGCCGATGAGCATCGATCGCATCAGCCGCAATTCGTCGCGCACGCCGACACGCGGATCGGGGCTTTCGGCAATACTCGCGCCCGACGCGGTCGTTTCGGCTTTCATCGGCTCCCCTCGCAATCGTCGAGGGAAACGTGTGCGCCGCGCCAAGGTTCCGTTAGCCGGCGGTGAATGAAAAAACCTTGCCGCTCTCAGGCCACTGGCGCCGGTATGGGCGCGGCCGTCGCTGTTTCCTTGCGCACGATCGGCGCCACCCTGGTGCCGTAAAGCTCGATCGCCTTCATGATCTTGGCATGCGGCATGGTGCCGATCGCCATCTGCAGCAGGAAGCGGTCGTTGCCGAAGATCTTGTGCTGGGCGACGATCTTTTCCGCCACCTGTTCGGGATTGCCGACGAACAAGGCACCGCCGGGACCTCGCGCATGGTCGAAATGCGCCCGCGAGGTCGGGCCCCAGCCGCGCTCGCGGCCGATGCGGTTCATCACCTCGGCCTGGGGCTCGTAGAAGTCGTCGGCCGCCGCCTCGGTGGTCTCGGCGATGAAGCCGTGCACGTTGAGGCTGGTGGCAAGCGTGGCGGCATCGTTGCCGGCGCGCGTTGCCGCCTCGCGGTAGATATCGAACAGCGGCGCGAAGCGGGCCGGCTCGCCGCCGATGATGGCAAGCGCAAGCGGCAGGCCGAGCACGCCGGCGCGGGCGGCGGACTGCGGCGTGCCGCCAATGGCGATCCAGATCGGCAGCTTTTCCTGGAATGGCCGCGGATAGACGCCGCGGCCATTGATCGGCGCGCGCAAGCGTCCTTGCCACGTCACCTTTACCTGGTCGCGAATGGCAAGCAGGAGGTCGAGCTTCTCGGCGAAGAGCTCGTCATAGTCCTCAAGGTTGTAGCCGAACAGCGGGAAGGATTCGATGAAGGAGCCGCGCCCGGCCATGATCTCGGCGCGGCCGTTGGACAGAAGGTCGAGCGTCGCGAACTGCTGGAAGACCCGCACCGGATCGTCGGAGGAAAGCACGGTGACCGCGCTGGTGAGCTTGATGCGCTTCGTCCGTTCGGCAGCCGCGGCAAGAGTGACCACCGGCGCCGAGGCCGCATAGTCGGGACGATGATGTTCGCCGAGGCCGAACACGTCGAGACCGACCTGGTCGGCCAGCTCGACCTCCTCGATCAGGTTGCGCAGCCGTTCGTGCGGGCCGATGGCGCCGGGGCCGGGTTCCGGGCTGACATCCGCGAAAGTGTAGAGGCCGAGTTCCATGTCGATTGCATCCTGATGCGCAGTTTGGGCGTTGTTTGTTGGCGTTAGAGGTAGCGACCGGCCTGGCCAGCCGCCAGGGGCGCGATTTGTGAACAGTGCATCGCGCACCGGCGACGTATCCCGGCGGCAACAGCGCAGATTTTCATGGCTGGCATACCGTTTTGGCGCTTGAACTCATCGCTTTCGCGCGTATGTAAGCGTCGCGAATTGACTGCAGGGAAGTGGATTTGGCTATCTACAGGGAAAAAGACATATTCGAGCGGCGCAACGCCGCGAACGAGGCAAAGAAGGCGCTCCTGGAGCGCTTCAAGGCAAAGCCGGCGGCGGACGATCCAGCGGTGCTGGCGCGTCAGGCGGAACGCAAGGCGATCCTCGAGGCTCGCGCGGTCCGCGAGGCCGAGAAGGCCAGGCTGAAGCAGGAAAAGCTGGCGCGCGAAGCGGCCGAGAAGGCTGAACGCGAGGCAGTGGCCGAGGCTGCACGTATTGCAGCCGAAGAGGCGGCGGCGGCCGAGGCCAAGATCCGCGAAGCCGAGGAAACCGAGCGCATCGCCCGTCTTCTCGCCGACGAGGCCGAACGCAAGGCCAAGCGCGATGCGCGCTACGCCGCCCGCAAGGCGCGCGTTGGCCGTACGCCGCCGGGTTTCTCCGCCCGCTGACATAGGTTCGTTCGAAGATGCTTCAGGGTCGCCGGCGGCGGCCCCGAAGGCGTTTGTCCTGACCACTGGAGCAATTCCAGGAAAAGTGTGTAGCGGTTTTTCGCCCGGAAATGCGCGAAAACGATCTACCTGGCCTGGGTTTGTCAGGCGACGAGCTTCAGCCCGACGATGCCTGAGACGATCAGGCCGATGCAGGAGAGCCGGACCGCTGTCGCCGGCTCGCCGAGCAGCCAGATGCCGAGCAAGGCGGTGCCGACGGTGCCGATGCCGGTCCATACCGCATAGGCGGTGCCGACCGGCAATTCCTTCAATGCCAGGCCGAGCAAGCCGAGGCTGACGATCATCGAGGCAATGGTGAGAAGGGTCGGCAGCGGCTTCGAGAAACCGTCAGTGTATTTGAGGCCGATCGCCCAGCCGATCTCGAACAGGCCGGCGAAGAAAAGAAAAATCCAGGACATCGCAACGCTCCATCGGTCCAGCATCGCACCCGATGCTGGAAGTGGCGGGTCGTCCCGGCCGATTTTCAGGGGAAGCGAGGTCGTCCTCGCCGCGTCGATATAGGTAGTCTTGCGCCCCGATCAACAAAACACCGGCAGCATTCGAATGCTGCCGGTTCGAACGCGCATCACGACGGATCGGCCGCGCTGGCGGCTTACTTCTCCTTGATGCGCATCGCCTTGACCGGCGGCGCCTTCGGAGCCGGGGCCGCGGCTGGTTTCTTCGCGTCCTTCTTCGGCTTGCGGGGTTCCTTGCCCGCCTTCATCGCACCTTTAGCCATGATTCGCTCCTCCGATTGTGGGCAGCCCAAGTGAAACAAGAGAAACGCCCCGACCGCAAGAGGCCGCTTGCCGCTTCGAAAGCCGGCTTTCCCGATGTCAACCGTTTTCCCTGATTCGGCGGGAATCGAACAGGTTTCGAGCGGCGGCAACCGATTTCCTCAGTACCCGTGAACCTCGCAACGGCTGGCGCATTGTCTGTAGAGCTTCGGCCGGCGGGTCGTTAAGCTCGGCGCTCTGAAGAGGATCTGGAAGCGGATGGCAGGGCATAGCGGCTCGAAAAGGGTGATCTATGCTGCGCTCGCCGGCAATCTCGCGATCGCGCTGACCAAGTTCGCCGCCGCAGCCTTCACCGGTTCCTCCGCCATGCTGTCGGAAGGCGTGCATTCGCTGGTCGATACCGGCAACGGCGCGCTTCTGCTTCACGGCATGCGCCGTGCCGCGCGCCCGCCCGACCGCACGCATCCGCTCGGCCACGGGCGCGAGCTTTATTTCTGGAGTTTTATCGTCGCCCTTCTGGTCTTCGCGCTTGGCGCCGGCGTTTCCTTCTACGAGGGCGTCATCCACATCATGGCGCCCGTGCCGGTCGTCAACGCCAGGGTCAATTACATCGTGCTTGGCCTGTCTTTCCTGTTCGAAGGCAGCTCCTGGCTGGTGGCGCTGAAGGAGTTCCGGGGACAGAAAGGCCGGGAGGGCTGGTTCGAGGCAGTGCGGCTCAGCAAGGATCCGAGCGTCTACACGGTACTTTTCGAGGACAGCGCGGCACTGCTTGGCCTGATCGTCGCCTTCGCGGGCATCCTCGCATCCGAGCTGTTGGAAATTCCCGAGCTCGACGGCGTGGGCTCGATCGGCATCGCGATCATCCTCGGCGCGACCGCGATCTTCCTGGCGCGGGAGAGCAAGGGCCTGCTTATGGGCGAGCCCGCTTCTGTCGAAGTAGAGCGCAGGGTGCTGGCGATCGCCGAGCAGGATCCCGCAGTGCAGCGGGCGAACGGCATATTGAGCGTTCACATCGGTCCGGAGGAAATCGTGGCCGGCCTCAGCATCGAGTTCGAGGACCATCTCACCGCGCCGGAGATCGAGGCCTGCATCGAGCGCCTGGAGGCGCGGCTGAAGCAGGAGATGCCGGAGGTTACTAGGCTGTTCGTCAAACCGCAGGCCGCTGGCACGTGGGAGCTGCGGCGAAAGGCCATCGCCGAGGCCTCAAGCGAGGATTAGACTTGGATGAACTCTTACGGAGGAAGCTGATGAAGATCGACGGCGGGTGCCATTGCGGCGCCATCACCTATGAGGCGGAGGTCGATCCCGAAAAGACCTCGATCTGCCACTGCACGGATTGCCAGAAACTCACCGGCACGGCTTTTCGCGTCACCGTGCGGGTGCCGGAGGAAGATTACCGCATCACCAAGGGCGAGCCCAAGGTCTACATCAAGACCGGGTCGAGCGGCGCCAAGCGCGCGCAGGGCTTTTGCGGCGAGTGCGGCTCGCATCTCTACGCCACGTCGGTCGGCGACGGGCCGAAGGTCTATGGCGTCAGGACGGGCACGGCGCGCCAGCGCGATCAGCTGGTGCCGAGGACACAGTACTGGCACCGCTCGGCGCTGCACTGGCTACCGGAATTCGAGGACACCAGGATCGTCGAGGAGCAGTAGATCGACCTTGGCGATTGGCTGAAAGCCTTCTCCACCTTCGTCATCCTCGGGCTTGACCCGAGGATCCATTCCGTGACGCTCGCCGAGGAATGCGGCGTATCAGAATTCTGCGCCGTTGCGGCGCTCCGCAGTCACGGCATGGATTCTAGGGTCTGCGCGCGTCGCTTCGCTCCTTGCTCCGCCCTAGAATGACGATGTGATGGGCGCTTCCGCCAATCTCCGGCGAAACTACTCGCTGTCTTCGACGACCCTCAACCGCAATTGACCCGTCTTGGAATCGGCCACGCGCGCGGCGGCCTCCACCTTGGCCGGGCCGCGCGGCGGCTCGGCTTCCCCTTCGGCGAATTCCAGCGCTTCGATCTTCTGGCCGCGCTTGGTGACTTTCGACGTCGAGACGAGGATGTCGTCGATGTCCTTGGCCGCCTGGCCGAAATGCGTCTGCAGCCGGCGCACGCGCTCGTCGACGCGCGCCACGTCTTCCATCAGGCGGATGACCTCGCCCTGGATCAGATGCGCCTGCTCGCGCATGCGCGCGTCCTTCAGGATCGCCTGGATGACCTGGATCGACAGCATCAGGAGCGACGGTGAGACGATGACGACGCGGGCGCGGTGCGCCTTCTGCACCACCGCTTCGAAATTCTCGTGGATCTCGGCGAACACCGATTCCGACGGCACGAACATGAAGGCGGTGTCCTGCGTCTCGCCCTGGATCAGGTATTTTTCGGCGATATCGCGGATATGCACCTCGATGTCGCGCCGGAATGCCTGCGCCGCCGCCTTCTGCAGGTCGGCGCCCTCGGCGGCGCGAATGGCGTTCCAGGCTTCGAGCGGGAACTTGGCGTCGATGGCCAGCATCGGCGCGCCGTTCGGCATCCGCACCAGGCAATCCGGCCGGCTGCCGTTGGAGAGGCCCGCCTGGAATTCGTAGGCGCCGTGCGGCAGCCCATCGGCGATGATCGCTTCCATGCGCGACTGGCCGAAGGCGCCGCGCGTCTGCTTGTTGGAGAGGATCGCCTGCAACTGCACCACCTGTCCGGCCAAAGACTGGATGTTGCCTTGCGCGGTGTCGATCACCGCCAGCCGCTCCTGCAGCTTGGCCAGGCTCTCATGCGTCGACTTGGTCTGCTCGGCCATGGTCTGGCCGAGGCGGCCGGTCATGGCGTCAAGCCGCTGTCCGAGCGATTGGGTGAGCTCGGCCTGCCGCGCCCCGAACACTTCGGCGATCGCGCCCATCCGTCCCTGCATCTCGGCCTGTGCCTGCAGGATGTCGGCCATGCGCGCCTCGGTATCGCGGGCATGGTCGGCGGCCTCTGTCGCCGCCACAGCGCGTGCCCCTGCGGCGCGCCACAACGCGACGACGAGCGCCATGAACAGCGCAAGCAGCAGCGCGGCGCCGAAACCCAGCGCCTGGCCGAGCGTGATCGTGGTAGCGCCCAGCCTTGCAACTGGCTCGGAAAGGATGGAGGTCATGTCGTTCATGCCGGCAGCATAACCGATTCGGTTCGCTGGCACAGATCAAAACGTGAACAGTCAGAAGTCGTCCCGGTTGACGCTTTTCCAACGACGTCTTAGGTGAGACGCCATGTCGATCAAGCCGCTCATCATCCTTCCCGATCCGATCCTGCGCCAGGTTTCCAAACCGGTCGAGCGCGTCGATAGCGATCTGCGCAAGCTCGCCGACGACATGCTGGAGACCATGTACGATGCGCCGGGCATCGGGCTGGCGGCGATCCAGGTCGGCGAGCCGAGGCGCTTGCTGGTCATCGACCTTGCCAAGGAGGGCGAAGAGCCGGCGCCGCATGTCTTCATCAATCCGGAGATCCTCGAAAGCTCCGGCCAGCGCTCGGTCTATGAGGAAGGCTGCCTGTCGATCCCGGATTATTATGCCGAGGTCGAACGTCCGGCGGCCGTGCGGGTAAAATATCTCGACCGCGACGGCAAGCTGCAGGAGATGCAGGCCGAAGGCCTGATGGCGACGTGTCTGCAGCACGAGATCGACCATCTCAACGGCGTGCTGTTCATCGACCACATCTCGAAGCTGAAGCGCGACATGGTGGTCAGGAAGTTCAAGAAGCTTGCCAAGGAGAAGGCGCCGGGCAAGATGGTGGGCTAGCAGCCGTTTGGAGCACGGCCTTCCGCATTACAGATCTCGGCTTGGAGGCATCGACGAGCGAAATGCTGATCAAGGGCTTTCCCAAAGACGGGCCTGAGCCGAGTTTTTCGGCGTGGGATGCGGTGCGCTCGGCATTCGTCTCCGAAGACGCGATCGACGACGACTTTGCCAAGTTGATGTATGAAGTCGAGGCCGAACGAAAACGCGACTTCGGTTATATCGCGACGTGATCTGAAGCTCATAAATGCTCAAGGCGAGCGCCTGAACAGCACCGCGAGATAAATATGCCCCTTCGCGTCATCTTCATGGGCACGCCGGATTTTTCCGTGCCGACCTTGCGCGCGATCGCCGAGGCCGGTCACGACATCGCCGCCGTCTACACGCAGCCGCCGCGCGCCGCCGGCCGGCGCGGGCTGGAGCTGACGCCCTCGCCGGTGCAGCGCGAGGCCGAACGGCTGGGCTTGGAAGTGCGCACGCCGACATCGCTGAAAGGCGAAGCCGAGCAGCAGGCCTTCGCCGCCTTGCGGGCGGACGTCGCCGTGGTCGTCGCCTATGGGCTGCTTCTCCCAAAATCCGTCCTGGGGGCGACCAGGCTGGGCTGCCTCAACGGCCACGCCTCGCTTCTGCCGCGCTGGCGGGGCGCCGCTCCCATCCAGCGCGCCATCATGGCCGGCGATGCCGAAACCGGCATGATGGTGATGCGCATGGAAGAAGGTTTGGACACCGGTCCGGTGGCATTGGTTGAAAAATCTTCCATCGGACCCGATATGACGGCCGGCGAATTGCATGACAGGTTGATGGACATAGGCGCTTCGCTGATGGTGGAAGCGCTGACGCAGCTGGGGATAAATTGTCTGACATTTACCCGACAGGCGACGGAAGGGGTGACCTACGCCCGAAAGATCGATAAATCGGAGACACGCGTAGACTGGACGCGGCCTGCCGGCGAAGTCCACAATCACATTCGCGGCCTCTCGCCCGTTCCGGGCGCGTGGTGCGAGGTCGAAATTGGCGGCCGCATGGAGCGGCTGAAACTGCTTCGCTCGACGCTCTCTGATGGCGTCGGCGAGTCGGGAGGAATTCTCGATGACCGGCTGACGGTCGCCTGCGGGTCAGGCGCGGTCCGGCTGGTCGAAGTTCAACGGGCGGGCGGAAGGCCCGCCGCCGCGCAGGAGTTTTTGCGCGGGGCCAAGATCGAAAAAGGAACGAAACTCACATGAGCATGATGTCGATACGCGCGGCGACGCCGCGGGATCGCGAGGCGATCCGCCTCGTCGAAGAGCATGCCTTCGGCCAGCAGGCGGAGGCCGGCCTGGTCGACGCGCTGGTGACGGGCGGCGACGCCGTCGTCGAGCTGGTCGCGGAAGAAGACGGCCAGGTCGTCGGCCACATCCTGTTTTCCAGGCTTTTCGTGCAGAACGGCGGCAAGCGCTTCGCGGCATTGGCGCTGGCGCCGCTGGCGGTCGAGCCGTCCTTCCACGGCACCGGCATCGGCGGCGCGCTGATCCGCGAGGCGCATATCCGCCTCAAGGAAGCCGGCGAGGCGCTGGCCGTGGTGCTGGGGGACCCGGCCTATTATGGCCGCTTCGGCTACAGCCATGCCCGCGCCGAAAAGTTCGAGAGCGAGTACCAGGGCGAGGCGCTGCAGGCTCTTGCCTGGGGCGACGCGCCCGCGACCGGCAGGCTGGTCTACGCTTCGGCCTTCATCGCGCTCGCCGCTTAGGCGGGCGCGAACGAATAGCAGAACATGCCGCGTTTTCGGCTCGATATCGAATATGACGGCAGCCAATTCGCCGGCTGGCAGCATCAGGCGGACCAGCCATCGGTGCAGCAGGCGATCGAGCAGGCGATCGAAAAATTCTGCGGCGAAGAAGTAAGGTTACGTGCCGCCGGCCGCACCGATGCCGGCGTGCACGCCACCGCCCAGGTGGCGCATGTCGATCTCGCCAAGGCCTGGGCGGGCGACAAGGTGCGCGATGCCGTCAACGCCCATCTGCAGGCGGCCGGCGCGCGTATCGCCATCTTGAGGGCGGCGGTCGTCGCCGACGGCTTCGACGCGCGCTTTTCGGCCACCGGCCGCCATTATCTCTATCGCATCCTCAATCGCCGCGCCCCGTCGGCGCTGGAAAAAGGCAAGGTCTGGTGGGTGCCGAAACGGCTCGATGCCGAGGCCATGCACGAGGCGGCGAAAGTGCTGCTCGGGCGGCACGATTTCACCACCTTCCGCTCCACCCAGTGCCAGGCCGAAAGCCCCGTCCGCACGCTTGCCCAACTCGACGTCAGCCGTATGAGCGATCTCATCGAGGTGCGAACCTCGGCGCGCTCCTTCCTGCACAACCAGGTGCGCTCGATGGTCGGCTCCTTGCGGCGCGTCGGCGACGGCTCCTGGAGCGCCGACGACCTCAGGGCGGCGCTGGAAGCGCGCGACCGCGCCGCCTGCGGCCAGGTTGCTCCGCCGGACGGCCTGTTTCTTGTCGGCGTCGACTATCCGGGATCCGCGGAGCAAAGCGGTCAGTCAGCGTCGCTTGGGGCCAAATCGTCTGACTAAAGCGCGTCGCACTGAAACGGATTCAGGCGACGCGCTTCAAGTTTTTATGCATGTCGTTATCCCAAAACCGCTGTACACTTCTGGGCGACATGCATTGGACGGGCGCGGCGCGCCTTGCGCATTTTCTTCACACAACCGAAACGCTACTGACACCGCCCCGTCAGTTGGGATGTCTTATAGGGCCGCCCATCGGTTTGAAAATCAACGGGATCCTCCGTGGTTCGGCCGCATGGGGCTCCGCGCGATTGACATGAGCTACAGCGAAAACCTCTGGCTGTTCTTCGTCCTGCTTTTCGGCATCATCGCCGTCCCGGGCATGGACATGCTGTTCGTGCTGGCCAATGCGCTGACCGGCGGACGCGACAGAGGCCTTGCTGCGACCGCCGGCATCATGCTCGGCGGCGCAGTGCATACGCTGAACGGCGCGATCGGCGTCGGCCTGCTCATGCATTTCGTGCCGGTCCTGTTCAAGCCGCTGCTGATCGCCGGCGCCGCTTATATGGCCTATATCGGAATTTCGCTGATGCGGAGCTCGATTACCGTCGGCGATGATGCGCCCGCCGGCAGCCGCTCCGCCTGGAAAGCCTTTCGCCAAGGGTTGGTCACCTGCCTGATCAACCCCAAGGCCTATCTCTTCATCCTTGCCGTCTATCCGCAGTTCCTGAAGCCGGCTTACGGTCCGATCTGGATGCAGGCGACCGTCATGGGGTTGCTGACGGTCGCCACTCAGGCAGGGATCTATGGCGGCCTCGCCATCACCGCCGGGCGCAGCCGGGCGCTTCTGGTCGGCAATCCGCAGGCGACCGCTTTCGCCGGGCGTGCGGCTGGCCTGCTTTTGTTTGCCGTCTCGGTGTTCACCGCATGGGAAGGGCTGAGGGCGGCGTGATCGCCGCCCTCCCCCACATTTCGCTCAGGCCGCGCCCTGTCGGGTGGCGAGCATTTCGCGCTTTACCGACCGGCGCCATTCGACGGCGCCGGCGAGGCCGTGCAGCACCGTCTCGGTGGTCGCCCAGTCGATGCAGCCGTCGGTGATGCTCTGGCCGTAGACAAGCGGCTTGCCGGGCACGACGTCCTGGCGGCCGGCGACGAGATTGCTCTCGATCATGACGCCGATGATGCGCTCGTCGCCCGCAGCCACCTGCCCCGCCACATCGTGCGCGACTTTCGGCTGGTTCTCCGGCTTCTTGCCGCTGTTTGCGTGGCTGACGTCGATCATCAGGCGCGGCGCGACACCTATGCGGGCGAGCTCCGTCGCGGCAGCGTCAACGCTCGCCGCATCGAAGTTGGGCACAACGCCGCCGCGCAGGATGACATGGCAGTCCTCGTTGCCGGTGGTCGCCGCGATGGCACTGCGGCCGCCCTTGGTCACCGCCATGAAATGATGCGGCTGGGCGGCGGACTTCACCGCCTCGGCGGCGATCCTGAGATTGCCGTCGGTGCCGTTCTTGAAGCCGACCGGGCAGGAGAGACCCGACGCCAGCTCGCGGTGGATCTGGCTTTCGGTCGTGCGCGCGCCGATGGCGCCCCAGGCAACGAGGTCGGCGATGTATTGCGGCGTCGTCATGTCGAGGAACTCGGTCGCCGCCGGCAGGCCGAGATTGTTGACGGCGGAGAGCACGTTGCGCGCCATGCGCAGCCCCTTGTCGATGTTGAAGCTGCCGTCGAGGTCGGGATCGTTGATCAGGCCCTTCCAGCCGACCGTGGTGCGCGGCTTCTCGAAATAGACGCGCATGACGATCTCGAGCCGGTCGGCCAGGGCCTCGCGCAGCGCCGCCAGACGGCTGGCGTAGTCCACGGCGGCAACCGGATCGTGGATGGAACAAGGGCCGACGATGACTACCAGTCGATCGTCGGCCCCCGTCAGGATGGAATGGATGGCGTTGCGCGATGCGGCAACGGTGCGCGTCGCCGTGAGCGAGCGCGGTATCTCGCGCATCACCTCTTCCGGCGTGCTCAGGACTTTGAGTTCCTTGACCCGAAGGTCGTCTGTGGTGGTCAACACGGCTTTCTGCTCCTGGTTAGGAGACCTGCCGGCTGAAACGAAAAAGCCGCCAGGTCTGGCGGCTTTTCGGATTTAGATGCTGCAATCTTCAGATCGAGCGCAATCCTCCCGCCGCCAGCGAGCTGTCGTAGTAAAAGTACCAAAACGAGGCGGTCAGGTGGATCATGCGGCTCATATAGTCGATGCCGGGGCGCTTGTCACGTGCTTGATTGGCAGGCAATTTCGGATGGGGCCGAACCTTCGCGATTTCGTCATCCCAGGGCGAAGCAGCCGCGCAGCGGCGTCGCGAAGACCCTGGGATCCATTCCGTGACCTTGGCCGAAGAGCGCGGCGATGCAGAATTCTGGACCGCAGCAACGCCCTGGAGTCGCGGCCTGGATCCTCGGGGCTGCGCCGCGTCGCTTCGCTCCTTGCTTTCGCCCGTGGATGACGAAGTGACTGGCGTCGCCCCCCTGCGCTACTCCCCGATCACGCCGGCAATGTTCTGGTCGTAGTCGACCAGCGAGCCGGTCATGACGCCGGCCTGCGGGCTCAGCATATAGGTGATCAGCCGGGCAAGCTGCGCCGGTTTCACGAGCTGGCCCATCGGCTGCGCGGCTTCGGCCTTCTCCAGCCAGTCGTCGGGCGCGGCGTGCCATTTCTTCTGCACGATCGCCTCGCCCTCGGTGTCCATCCAGCCGGGCAGCACGGCGTTGCAGCGGATGCGGTTCCGCCGATAGGAGCTGGCGACATTCTTGGTCAGCGTCATCAGCGCGCCCTTGCTGGTCGAATAGGGGGTCAGGAAGGATTGGCCGGCATGCGCCGACATCGACAACACGTTGACGATCGAGCCCGGCGCCTTGCGCTCCAGGAGATGCGCGACAAGGCCCTGCATCAGGAAAAAGGGGCCGCGCACATTGGTGTCGAATATCTGGTCGAAGACCTCCTCGGTGGTTTCGATCAGCGAGCCTCGCGCCGAGGTGGCGGCGGCGTTGACCAGCGCGTTGAGCGTGCCGAAATGGGCGATGGCCGTTGCGATGGCGCGCTTGCAATCGCCGACGTTGGCGACGTCGGCGCTGATGAAGATGGCGTCGACGCCGCCCCTCTTGAGCGCGGCGACCGCTTTGTCGCCCTTCTCCTGCGAGCGGCCGACCAGCGCCAGCGCACGGCAGCCCTCATCAGCCAAGGCCTCGGCGACGGCGAAGCCAATGCCCTGCGCGCCGCCGGTGACGATGGCGCGCGTTTCTGAATTGCGACCGGCCAAACCGCTCATCGCTGTGCTCCTGTGTTTTTGACTACCAATGGATTTTCGAGGTTCATTGAGGTTCCGATCGGTCTCCCGGTGCCTTGCCGCAACGTTGATACCTTGGTCCAAGCGTCCTCAACGTCGTCATCCTAGGGCGAAGCAAGGAGCGTAGCGACGCAGCGCAGACCCTAGGATCCATTCCGTGACCCCGGCTGAAGAACACAGCGGAGCAGAATTCTGCACCGTTGGCACCGTTCCGATGTAACGGAATGGATCCTCGGGTCTGCGCCGCGTCGCTTCGCTCCTTGCTCCGCCCGTGGATGACGACGTGATAAGCGTTCCGGCTAATCGCCAAGCGTTGGAGACAGACAATCCGACCGCCATCGAAATACCTGTCTCATCGGATCAGTCGATGCGAACGGTCTTGCCCGTCTTCGCCGACTTCAGCGCCGCATCGGCCAGCTTCAACGCGACCAGCCCGTCCTTGCCGCTCGGCGAGGCCTTCTTGCCGGCGCTGTTGGCGGCGATGAAGGTCGCGATCTCGTTGGCATAGGCGTCGATGTAGCGGGTCATGAAGAAGTCGTGCAGCGGCGGACGGGTATAGCCCTTGTCGTTGGCAAGCTCGATCGACACCGGGCGCTGGTTCTCGGCCGCGACCATGCCTTTCGAGCCATGCACCTCGATGCGCTGGTCGTAGCCATAGGTGGCGCGGCGCGAGTTGGAGATGACGGCCTGCTTGCCGGAGGCGGTTTCCAGGATGACGCTGACCGAGTCGAAATCGCCGGCATCGCCAATCTTCTTGTCGACCAGCACCGAGGCATGGGCGCTGACCGCCACCGGCTCCTCGCCCAGCAGGAAGCGCGCCATGTCGAAGTCATGGATGGTCATATCGCGAAAGATGCCGCCGGAGCGGGCGATATAGTCGAGCGGCGGCGCGCCGGGATCGCGCGAGGTGATGGTGACCATCTCGACCGCGCCGATGGCGCCGTCGTCGATCGCCTTGCGGACGGCGGCGAAATGCGGATCGAAGCGGCGGTTGAAGCCGACCATCAGCACAGCATTGGCCTTCTCGACCACGGCGAGGCACTGCTCAACGCGCTTGACGTCGAGGTCGATCGGCTTCTCGCAGAAGATCGCCTTTCCGGCCTTGGCGAAACGCTCGATGAGATCGGCATGGGTGTCGGTCGGCGTGCAGATGATGACGGCGTCGATGTCCTTGGCCTGCTCTATTGCCGCGATGGTGCGCACTTCCGCGCCATAGGCGGAGGCGAGCTCCGTCGCCGCCTTCTCGAAGGCGTCGGCCACGGCAACCAGTTTGGCCTGCGGGTTTGAGGCAACGGCGCGGGCATGCACCTTGCCGATACGACCGGCACCGAGAAGAGCGAAGCGGAGTGTCATGGAATGTCCTTCGAGGATGGTTCTAAAACATGTCCGCGCCTCTCGGCGCGGACGATTGGTTGGTCCCGTCGTGACGCCTGTCAGGCGGCCTGGAGTTCGGCCTGTCCGGTCTTGGCGCCGGTGATATAGGCGACGATGTCGTTGCCGTCGGTGTCCTGCTTGCGCAAATTGGCGACGATGCGGCCGCGGCGGAAGACGACGATGCGGTCGACCAGATCGAACACCTGGCGCATGTTGTGGCTGATCAGGATCAGCGGCTCGCCGTTTTCCTTGAGCGTGCGGATGATGTTTTCGACTTGGGCTGTTTCCTGCACGCCGAGGGCCGCCGTCGGCTCATCCATGATGATGAGCTTGGAAGCGAACGTCGCGGTACGGGCGATCGCCACGCACTGACGCTGGCCGCCCGACATGTGGCGGATGGTGCTGGAAAGGTTCGGGATCTTCACTGCCGTGCGGACAAGTGCTGCCTCCGTAGCCTTGCGCATCGCCTTGCGGTCGAGGATCGAGAACGGCCCGAGGTTGAACAGCACCTTCTCGCGGCCGAGGAACAGGTTCGACGGAACGTCGAGATCGTCGGCCAGAGCGAGGTTCTGGAACACCGTCTCGATGCCGGCCTCGCGCGCCTCGATCGGGCCGGCGAAGTTCACTTCATTGCCGTCGAACCAGATCTTGCCGTCGGTGCGCTGCTCGACGCCGGTGATCTGGCGCACGAAGGTCGACTTGCCGGCGCCGTTGTCGCCCATGATGGCGACATGCTCGCCCTTGCGCAGCTCGAAGTTCGCCTCCTGCAGCGCATGCACGCCGCCATAGTGCTTGGTGAGGTTTTCGGTTTTCAGAACGATGTCGGACATGGTCAAGCTCCTATCGCCCGGCGGCGCTGGCGCCATTGATCGAGAACGACTGCGCCGACGATGATCACGCCCTTGACCATCTCCTGGTAGTAGGCGTCGAGGCGCAGGAAGGTGAAGCCGGAGATGATGACGCCGAAGATCAGCGAGCCGATCACGGTGCCGATGATAGACCCGCGGCCGCCCGAGAGCGAGACGCCGCCGATGACCGCCATTGCGATGGCGTCGAGCTCGTACATCACGCCCATGCCGGCCTGGGCGGTGAGGTTTTTCGACGAGAGCACCACCGCGGCGATCGAGGCGAGGATGCCGGCGATCACATAGACCAGCACCTTGTGGTTGGCGATCTTGATGCCCGACATGCGCGCGGCGTCCTCGTTGGAGCCGATGGCGTAACAGTGCTTGCCGTATCGGGTGTAGCTCAAGATGAGCTGGAACAGGATCGCCAGCGAGATGAAGATGACGACCGGCATCAGCCCCTTGCCGATCGCGGCGAAGCTGTCGGTGGGGAACGAGATCGGCTGACCCTTCGACCACCATTTGGCGATGCCGCGCGCCGTGACCATCATACCGAGCGTGGCGATGAAGGGCGGGATGCGCGTGTAAGCGATCAGCGCGCCATTGACGAGACCGGCGACGAGGCCGCAGGCGATGGCGACCAGCAGCGGCACGATCACCGGCAGATCGGTCCAGCCCTGCGCCAGGAACATCGCCTTGGGGTTGGGGTTGCCGTTGACCGTCGCTACCTGCGCGAAGCTCATGGCGATCATCGCCGTTGCGCCCACGATCGACCCCGAGGACAGGTCGATGCCGCCGCTGATGATGACTTGCGTCACGCCGATGGCGATGATGCCGACGATCGACACCTGCAGGATGATGATCTGCAGGCGGGCCTCGTTGAAGATCCCACTGACATTTTCACGGGTGTTGAACAGGAAGCTGTCGCCGAGGAAGACGCGGCCGATCAGCTCGAACGCGCCGACCAGGATGACCAGCGCCAGGAACACGTTGAACTCTGCAGGCCAGGGGCGCTTCTTGGCGTCATAGCTCAGCCCGCCAATGCCATGCGATGTCTGTGACACGTCTTCTTCCTCCGAATGACCGCGCCCGCTCTCCCGCCCGGTGGGGCGGGAGAAAGAAGGGAGCAGCGCCGCTCTATCAGCGGCCGGTTTCAGCCAGTCCGATGCGTCGGAGCGCCGCTCCACTCTTGTTTTGAGCAATTCCGGACGGAAAACCGTTTCACACTTTTCCTGGAATTACTCTTGAGAAGCGCAGCCTCAGTTCTTCTTCAAGAACTTGTCGATGTTCGCCGGTGTGACGAGCTGGAAGGGGATATAGACCTTGTGCTCCACCTTCTCGCCCTTGGCGAGCTTCAGCGCCGCATCGAGCGCGCCGGCGCCCTGGCCGGCCGCGTCCTGGAAGACCGTCACGTCGAGATCGCCAGCCTGCATCGCGGCCAGCGCGTCCTGGGTGGCGTCGACGCCGCCGACCACGACCGACTTCATGTCGATGTTGGCTGCCTTCATCGCCTGGATCGCGCCGATGGCGCTTTCGTCGTTGTTGGCGATGACGCCGTCGAACGCCTTGCCGGACGACAGCCAGTTGGTCATCAGGTTCTGCGCTTCGTCACGCTTCCAGTTCGAGGTCTGCTTGTCGATGATCTTGATGAAATTGCAGTCCGGCGTGGCGATCACTTCGTCGATGTCCTTGGTCCGCTGCACCGCGGCCTGGTTCGACAGCTCGCCCATGATCACATAGACATTGGCTTCCTTCTTGCCGGCTTCCTTGAGCAGGCGGCAGGCTTCCTTGGTCTCGAGCGTGCCGGATTCGGCCTCGTTCGAAGCGACGAAGGCCTGGTTGTCGGGCAATTTATCGACATTGACCGGCTCGCGGTTGACATAGACCAGCGGGATCTTGGCCGCGGCGGCCGCATCCGACATCGCCTGGGTGGCCGAGGTGTCGACCGGGTTGACGATGATGGCGTCGACGCCGGAAGCGGCGAAGTTCTTGATCTGGTCGAGCTGCTTGGCGACGTCGTTCTGCGCGTCCTCGACCTGCAGCTCGACGCCGTCCATGCCCTTGGCCTGCGCGATCATGCCGTTGCGCAGCACGGTCAGGAAGTTGTCGTCGAAAAGAGCCATCGAAACGCCGATCTTGGCGGCGAAGGCGGACGAACTCATCAGCGCCGATAGCGCGACGCCCAAAAGCAGTTTCTTCATTTTAGTTTCTCCTCCACTTGGTGTCCGGCTGCACCGATTGAACCGGAATCCCCGATCTCTCCGGGGAATCTCTCCCTTTGGCCGCTCCGACGGCGTTCTCCTTGCGCAAATGGAACGCCTGGTCCTCTGTTTGAAACAGATGTTCCGGAACGAAAGAACCAAAATGCCCAGTTGGTGAAATATTTATTCCATTTCGCTTGGCGACGTCAAGGGAGATTCGGAATGGACATGCCGGATTTTCATTGCCGGTCAGCCTGCAGCGCCCTCCGTGGCCGGGGGACGGGTGCATTCCGCGGCGAATCTTGGGCCAAATCCCAGCGCGAAAGAATTCCATCAGCCTGATGGATCACATCATTCCGGCGAATGGCGGCTCAGATGTTTTCCGGCAGATAGATGTCGAAGGGCAGGAAAGTCTGGCCGGGCGCATTGGCGGCGCCGCTCTCGATGGCATGCGCCATCAGGCCGACAAGCTCGCGGCAAAGCGCCGCCAGCGGTGTCGAGATCACCATGGTGAGGATGTTGTCGGCAAGGGCTGCGCGCGAGAAGGCGTTGATCTCGTTGCAGATGACCACCGGCATGTTTTCAGGCTTTGCCGCCCTCAGCGCCGCGACCGCGCCTTCCATCCCGCCGCCGGCGACATAGCAGCCGGCCAGGTCCGGATGCCGGGCCAGAAGGTCGAGCATCGCATCATGCGTCACCTGGTTGGCTTCCAGATTGACCAGCGTTTCCATCACGGTGAAGTCCGGCGCGTGCTCGCGGAAATAGGAGCGGAAGCCGATCTCGCGCAATTCATGGCCGTGGAAGCGGTGGCTGCCGACGAAAAGCGCGACCTTGCCCGGCTTCTTCGCCGCCTTGGCGATCATCCAGGCCGCGGTGCGGCCGACCTTGCGGTTGTCGAGGCCGACATAGCCCTCGCGGATGCCGGCGGCGAAGTCGGACAGCAGCGAGAAGACCGGTTGCCCTCTCGCCTTCAGCGCCTCGACCACCGCCGTCAGCGTCGGGTGGTCCGGGCCGACGACGGCGATGGCCCTGGACTTCGCCGCCAGCCTGCGCATCTGGGCGGCGATCTCGTCGGGCGCCAGCGAAGCGGCGAAGTCGATCGTCGCGACGCCACGGATGCGTTGCGATTGCGACACCGCCAGTTCCAGCTCGCGCGCGAAATCGCCGTAGAAGACATCGTTGCCGCGCAGCAGCAGGAAGCCGAGGCGGTATTCCGGCATTTCCTGGCGCATGCGCTGCTTGATCAGCCCGGCGGCGTGATAGCCGATATCGGTCGCCGCCTCGTAGACCCGGCGCGCCGTTTCCTCGCGCACCGGCAGGCGGTTGTTCAGCACCCTGTCGACGGTGGCGACGCTGACGCCGGAAACGCGCGCGAGATCGGTGATTGTCGGCCGCCTTGCCATGAATGCTCCATCGCCTGCTCGACTTGAGAGTAGCTCATCCTGATAGGAAATGATAGAATCTATCTTTGTGACGTTGAGGCTATCATGGCTTGAAGCTATGGTGAAGTCGAAGCCAGCCATGCGCGAACCGGGCACCGCATAGGGCCATTCGCCAAGTGCTGATGGAGGAACTCGAAATGACGGCAATCACGCCTTCGGCGCCGTCCGGACGCGACTACAGCCTGACCGGCCGCGACGCCAGGCGCGCGGTCGAGAACGGGCTTTCGGCGGCCGAGTGGTACCATACCGAGATCCTGCGCAAGCAGATGAAGGAGCTGATGCAGCGCTCCGATCAGCCGGCGATCCGCGACACCATCGTCTGGCTCGGCGCGCTGATCCTCAGCGGCGCGGGCGGCGCCTGGTTCTGGGGCAGCTGGTGGTGCGTGCCGTTCTTCTTCGTCTATGGCACGCTCTACGGCTCCTCGACCGATTCCCGCTGGCACGAATGCGGCCACGGCACCGCCTTCCGCACCCAGTGGATGAACGATGCCGTCTACCAGCTTGCCTGCTTCATGATCATGCGCAATCCGGTGACCTGGCGCTGGAGCCACACGCGCCACCACACCGACACCATCATCGTCGGCCGCGATCCCGAGATCGCCGTCATGCGGCCGCCGGACCTTCTGCGCCTTGTCCTGAACTTCTTCGGCATTCTCGACGCCTGGCACGCGATGACCGACATGGTGCGCAATGCCGCCGGCGTCATCAGCGCCGCGGAAAAGACCTTCATTCCGGAGCAGGAGCAGCCGAAGGCTATCCGCGCCGCCCGCATCTGGCTCGCCATCTACATCGCGACCGTCGCGCTGGCGCTTTATCTGCATTCATGGCTGCCGCTGATGCTCGTCGGCCTGCCCCGCCTCTATGGCGCCTGGCATCACGTCATGACAGGACTGCTGCAGCATGGCGGCCTCGCCGACAACGTCATCGACCACCGCCTGAACAGCCGCACCGTCTACATGAACCCGGTCAGCCGGTTCATCTACTGGAACATGAACTACCATGTGGAGCACCACATGTTCCCGATGGTGCCCTATCACGCGCTGCCGAAGCTGCACGCGCTGATCAAGCACGATCTGCCGGCGCCGACGCCGTCGATCCTGGCCGGCTACCGCGAGATGGTTCCCGCCTTCCTGCGCCAGCTGCGCAACGAGGATTATTTCCTGAAGCGCGAGCTGCCGCCGACGGCGAAACCCTATCGGGAAGAGCTGCACAGCGACAACCCGGCGGCGGCCGCCGCCGAGTGACCGGTTTCGACACAACCGACCATCTATTTTCGCTGGAGGACGACATGAGCGACTGGGTCGAGGCCTGCGCGGCCGGAGACATCGACGAGGAGGACGTGATGCGGTTCGACCATGCCGGCCGCACCTACGCCATCTATCGCAGCCCGGAGGACGAATATTTCGCGACCGACGGCCTGTGCTCGCATGAGAAGGTGCATCTGGCCGACGGGCTGGTGATGGACGACATCATCGAATGCCCGAAGCACAATGGCCGCTTCAACTACAAGACCGGCGACGCGCGCGGCGCGCCGGTCTGCGTCAACCTCAAGACCTATCCGGTCAAGGTCGACGCCGGAAAAGTCCTCATTCAGGTCGGGTGAGCGCCATGCAGGCGGGGATGGTCATCATCGGCGCCGGCGAATGCGGCGGTCGCGCGGCGCTTACGCTGCGCGATCTCGGCTATGAAGGGCCGGTGACGCTGGTCGGCGACGAGCCGCATCTGCCATACGAGCGGCCGCCGCTGTCGAAAGAGGCGATGACCAGCGAGGCGCCGCTGATCAAGGCGATCGCCAGCGACGAACTATTGGCCGAGCGCTCGATCCGCCATATCCATTCCGCCCGCGCCGTCGCGATCGATCGCGCCGCGCATGTCGTGCGCCTGTCCGACGGCTCCTCCCTTGCCTATGACAAGCTGCTGCTTGCGACCGGCTCCGCGCCGCGCAAGCTGCCGATGCCGGGCCTGGGCGGCCGCTGCGTTTATCTCAGAACCTTCAACGACGCGCTCGCCATCCGTGCCCATCTCAGCGCCGGCAACCGTGTCGCCATCATCGGCGGCGGCTTCATCGGCCTCGAGCTCGCCGCCTCGGCGCGCAAGCTCGGCGCCACGGTCACGGTGCTGGAGGCGCAGCCGCGCATCCTGATGCGCGGCGTGCCGGCCGAGATCGCCGAGATCATCCACAAGGCACATGAGACCGAAGGCGTGAAAGTGCTTACCGGCCAGGGTATCGCGGCCATTGCCGACAATGGTGTGGAGGTCCTCGTCACGCTTGCCGACGGCAACGAGGTCGTCGCCGATCTCGCGGTGATCGGCATCGGCGCCGTGCCAGTGACGGCGCTCGCCGCCGAAGCGGGACTGGCGATCGACAACGGCATCGCCGTCGACGGGACGCTGCGCACCGACGATCCGGATATCTTCGCCGCCGGTGACTGCTGCTCGTTTCCGCTTGGCGTTTATGGCGGCCGGCGCGTGCGGCTGGAAGCCTGGCGCAACGCGCAGGAGCAGGGCGCGCTCGCCGCGAAGAACATGCTGGGCGCCAACGAGGCGCACGCCGCCGTGCCGTGGTTCTGGTCGGATCAGTACGGGCTGACCCTCCAGATCGCCGGGCTTTCGGACGAAGGCCGCTCGACGGTGCGGCGCGACCTCGACGACGGCGCCTTCATCCTGTTCCATTTGGCCGACGACGGGCGGCTGGTCGCCGCCAGCGGCATCGGCCCCGGCAATGCGGTGGCGCGCGACATCCGGCTGGCGGAAATGCTGATCGCCAAGCGAGCGAGCCCGGCACCGGAGGCGCTCGGCTCGCAAGCGGTCAAGCTGAAGTCGCTGCTGGCGGCATAGGGAGCGCCCCACGACAGCGCAGTCCGCCAATTGTCGACGTTGGCGCCGCCCCTCATTGCCCTGCCGGGCATTTCTCCCCGTATAGTGACGGGGAGAAAGACGCGGTCATCAACGCTTTCGCCGGTCGCCAACGCTGCAGAAGGAGCCTCGGCGCTGCGGCTAACTCCCTTCTCCCCGTCACTATACGGGGAGAAGGTGCCGGCAGGCGGATGAGGGGCAGCGCCGACGTCCAAAGAAGAGTTGACTCGCCGCTAAAACAGCGCCTTCAGCTCGTCCAGCTTGTCGTTGACCAGCCAGCCGTAATAATTCTCCTCGGGCAGCTTCTCCGGTTCCCCTGCGGCGCGGCGTTTCTCGTTCTCTTCCTTCAGCGCATAGGCGCGCTGCTCGGGATTGCCGACATTGTAGAGCGTGGCGGTCAGGCCCGGATTGTGCGAGATGTCGAAGCCGGCGATGCTGCGGTAGGCGTCGATCGACTTCCTGATGGTCGCGGCGACGTAGGGCAGCGTCAGGTCCGGATCCATGATGGTCTTGTAGACCGAGTTGGGATCTCCGACGTCGAGCTCCGGCAGGCCGGAGACCTTGTGCACGATGTCGCTCATCTGGAGCGCGGTCAGCGGGTTGAGCTGGCCGAGGCCGAAGGTCTGGCCGGCGTAGTAGGGCTGGAAGAAAGTGGCGCCGAAGCGGTCATTGGGAAAGCTCGTCCCGCCGACGGTTTTGCCGCGGAAGGAATGGTTCCACACCTGCTCGCGGCACTCCCAGAGGTCGTAGCTGTCGTCCATGCCGGCGCATTTCTTGAATTCCGGCCGCTGAACGAAATCGCTGACGTCCTCGCCGTCATAGGCAAAGGTGAGCTTGCTGGACAGATACGACATCGCCTTGACGTAATAGGTCTGCAGCCGGTCGTAGGCGTCGACATTGTAGGTGTGCTCGCCGACGATGGCGCCGACGATATGCATCGGATCGATGCCGTAGGCCGCCGCCGTCTTCCTGATCTTGGCGCGCAGCTCGGCATCGTTCTGCAGCAGCGCGTAGACCTTGCGGTACTTGGCCTGGAAGGTGGTGTTGGTGGCCTGGGTGCGCCGGCTGGAGGCGCCGGGAATGTCGGGCTGCACGCCGTTGCGGTTGCCCGGCGGCACCAGCGTCGCCGCGTCGGCTATCGATATTATGGTCAACGCCAAAGCCAGGCCGAGAAAGAGGAGTATAAGCTTCTTCATGCGCCGCCGCCCTGGACCGGCTCAGCTATCGCCGATCCGTTCCAACCACTTATTTTTACACAATTTCGGACGGAAAACCGCTGCACACTTTTCCTGAAATTGCTTGCGAAATCGGCGGCAACCTAGGTAAAGGCGGCAGGAGAGTCGAGAGAAGGCTTTGGCCCGCCATCAAGAATGGTGGCCAGTTGCTTCCATTTGGCCACAGTTTGGATTTCGGGCCGACCTATATGCCGGCCCGAAATGAACTCGCCTGTCAGAGGATGAACCGCGACAGGTCGGTGTTCCGCGACAGGTCGCCGACATGCTTCTCGACATAGGCGGCATCGATGGTGACCGCCGTGCCGTGGCGGTCCGGCGCGTCGTAGGAAATCTCGTCCAGCACCCGCTCCATCACCGTCTGCAGGCGTCTGGCGCCGATGTTCTCGACATTGGCGTTGAGCTCGACGGCGATGCCGGCAAGCGAATCGATGGCGTCGTCGGTGAAGACGAGATCGACGCCTTCGGTCTTCATCAGCGCGATGTACTGCTTGATGAGGCTGGCCTCGGTCTCGGTCAGGATGCGGACGAAATCCTCCTTCTCCAGCGCCCGCAATTCGACGCGGATCGGCAGGCGGCCCTGCAGCTCCGGCAGCAGATCCGACGGCTTGGAGACGTGGAAGGCGCCCGAGGCGATGAACAGGATGTGGTCCGTCTTGATCGGCCCGTATTTGGTCGCGACCGTCGTGCCCTCGACCAGCGGCAGCAGGTCGCGCTGCACGCCTTCACGGGAAACGCCGGCGCCGATGCCGCCTTCGCGCGAGGCGATCTTGTCGATCTCGTCGATGAAGACGATGCCGTCATTCTCGGCCGATTCCAGCGCCCGGCGCACCACCTCGTCCTGGTCGAGCAGCTTGTCGGACTCGTCATTGACCAACAGCGAATAGGAATCGCGCACCGTGGTCTTGCGGGTCTTGGTCTTGCGGCCCCCCATCGCCTTCGAAAGCATGTCGTTGATGTTGAGCACGCCGATATTGGCGCCGGGCATGCCTGGGATCTCGAAGCCTGGCATGCCGCCGGTGCCGGTGTCGGCCACCTCGATCTCGATCTCCTTGTCGTCGAGCTCGCCGTCGCGCAGCCGCTTGCGGAAAGAGTCGCGGGTCGCAGGGCTTGCCGTCTTGCCGACGAGGGCTTCCAGAACGCGCTCCTCGGCGTTGACCTGGGCGCGCGCCTTGACGTCCTCGCGCATCTTCTCGCGCGCCAGGCCGATGGCGACCTCGACCAGATCGCGCACGATCTGCTCGACGTCGCGGCCGACATAGCCGACCTCGGTGAACTTGGTCGCCTCGACCTTGACGAAGGGCGCGCCGGCAAGCCGTGCCAGGCGGCGCGAGATCTCGGTCTTGCCGACGCCGGTCGGGCCGATCATCAGGATGTTCTTCGGCATCACCTCTTCGCGCATCTGGCCTTCCAGCTGCTGGCGGCGCCAGCGGTTGCGCAAGGCGATCGCCACGGCGCGCTTGGCGTCCTTCTGGCCGATGATGAAGCGGTCGAGTTCCGAAACGATTTCGCGGGGGGAGAAGGTGCTCATACTCAAATTCCACTTTGCCACTGTTTGATGGACTCGAACGGATGCAGCAGCATGATCACGTTGAGCGTCAGATTGTCCCGGATGATGTAGCCCGTGCCGAACTCGAAGATGAGGGCCAGGGCAACGATCACCGATATAGGAAGCTTTCGCGCCATCACAAATCCCAGCACCATGAACAACGTGTCGGACACCGAGTTGATGACGCTGTCGCCGTAGTAATTGAGCGAGATGGTGCCGGCGCGGTAGCGGTCAATGATGAAGGGGCTGTTTTCCAGCAACTCCCAGCCGCCTTCGATGAGGACGGCGAAGGCGAGCCTCAGCCCGACCGGCGAGCGCGGAAACAGGAATGTGGCCAGCGCATAGAACAGGAAGCCGTGGATGATGTGCGAGAAGGTGTACCAGTCGGCGATGTGCTGGGAGTTCTCCGAGCTGTTCACCACGCCGTGCCAGAGCTTGACGTAGCCGCAGGTGCAGATCGGCGGATGGCCCATGCCGTAGAGAGCGCCGGCCTGGAAAATGACCAGCGCGAGCACCAGCAGCAGCCCCATCCGCCAGCTGTCTTCATAGGCGGAAAGCGTCTTGTCTTCCCCGGATGCGGTCATTGTCGTCAGTCCCCCTCTTCTGTGTCGGCTTCGGCCGCATCGACGGCCATCAGCACGACGTCCCCATATTCCGATCGCCTGCGCCCGATCGGCCTGAAGCCGGCCTTCTCATAGGCGCGGATGGCGCGGCCATTGTCCGGATGCGGATCGATGATAACGCGCGGCGCGCCTTCTTCGAACAGTTCCTCGACGAACTGGCGGACAATCGCCGAGCCGTGGCCGATGCCGAGCAGTTCCGCCGGGCCGATCGACAGATCGATGCCCAGTGTGCCGAATGGCTGGTCGGCGTAAGGATGGTCGTCCTCGAGATGCGGATCGTAGCTCTGGAGGTAGGCGATCGGCCTGCCGTCGAGCTCGACGATCAGCGGCTCCACCGAAACCGAAGAGATATGCGCGCGGATTTCGGCGAGTTCCTTCCGCGGATCGTCCCACCATTCGGCGACATGCGGCTCGGCCAGCCAGCCGGCGATCGTCGGCAAGTCCTTCTCGGTGACCGGCCGAAAATCGTAGCTATGGTCTTGTTTGACCATGATCTTTTCCAAAAACCGGTTCCCACTTTTTGGGATCATGGTCGGCCGCCTCAGGCGGCATCGAGCGTTTCGACGACGAAGCTGCTGTTGGTGTAGACGCAGATGTCGGCCGCGATCTGCATCGCCTTGCGGGCGATCTCCTCGGCGTCCTTGTCGGTGTCCATCAGCGCGCGGGCCGCGGCCAGCGCGTAATTGCCGCCGGAGCCGATGGCCATGACGCCATGTTCGGGCTCGAGCACGTCGCCGGTGCCGGTCAGCGCCAGCGAGACCGACTTGTCGGCAACCAGCATCATCGCTTCCAGCCGGCGCAGATAGCGGTCGGTGCGCCAGTCCTTGGCGAGCTCGACGCAGGCGCGCGTCAGCTGGTCGGGATATTGTTCGAGCTTGCCTTCGAGCCGCTCCAGCAGGGTGAAGGCGTCGGCGGTGGCGCCGGCGAAACCGGCAATGACGCTGCCGCCCTTGCCGATGCGGCGCACCTTGCGGGCGTTGCCCTTCATGATGGTCTGGCCAAGGCTGACCTGGCCGTCGCCGGCGATCACGACCTTGTTGCCCTTGCGCACGCTGATGATGGTCGTGGCGTGCATGGTCAGTTCATTCGACATTCCCAGCTCCGATTCGCGCCATCCCTTCTCAAAGGCGATTGGCGCGGTACGAGTGACGTTTGATTGCCATATGTATGCATGGGGCGAGTGATTGCAAACCGCCCTTCGGCAAGGCCGATACCGTCCGGAATGGCAACTGGCAATCGCCGGATCATGCTGATAGAAGGCTCTCGTTTTCAAGCCCATGACCTCTGGATAAGGACAGAGCGATGCCGTCGCGTTCCGCCGAAGTGAGCCGCAAGACTAGGGAAACCGAGATTTCCGTTTCGGTCCATGTCGACGGCAAGGGCAAATCCGACATCACGACAGGCGTCGGCTTCTTCGACCATATGCTCGACCAGCTGTCGCGCCATTCGCTGATCGACATGACGGTCAAGGCCAAGGGCGATCTGCACATCGACGACCACCACACGGTCGAGGACACCGGCATCGCGATCGGCCAGGCGCTGAGCAAGGCTTTGGGCGAGCGGCGCGGCATCATGCGCTACGCCTCGATCGACCTTGCCATGGACGAGACGCTGACCCGAGCGGCGATCGACGTTTCCGGCCGGCCGTTCCTGGTCTGGAACGTCGCCTTCTCGTCGCCCAAGATCGGCACCTTCGACACCGAGCTGGTGCGAGAGTTCTTCCAGGCGCTGGCGCAGAATGCCGGCATCACGCTGCATGTGACCAACCATTACGGCGCCAACAACCACCATATCGCCGAAACCTGCTTCAAGGCGGTGGCGAGGGCGCTGCGCGCCGCGCTGGAGCCCGACCCGCGCCAGCCCGATGCGGTGCCGTCCACCAAGGGATCCCTGAAAGGATAGCCCTATGGCCATCTATGTCGTGATGGAGCCGCCGGCGGGCAGCAACAAGGCCGAGGAAGCGGCCCTGGTCCGCGACGGCTTCACCTGGCTCGGTTTCCTGTTCTCGCCGATCTGGCTCGCCTGGCACAGGTTGTGGATCGAGGCCTTGCTTACCTTCGCCGTCATGGCGATCCTGTCGGTGCTCGGCGAAAAGCTCGGCCTTGAATGGGCCGGATCGGCCCTGTCGCTGCTGGTGTCGCTCTATGTCGGGCTCGAGGGGCAGGGCCTGCGGATATCGGCGCTGCGCCGCCGCGGCTGGCGTGAATGGGGCGTGGTCGAGGCCGGCAATCTTGGCGGCGCCGAGGCGCGCTACGTGCTGGAAGTCGGTGAACAGGAGGAAGAGCCGACATCGATGCCGCGCATCGTTCCCGATACGAGCCTGGCGCGCCCCGCCCAGACGGGCATGGCGCTTGGGCTGACCCATACGCCGGGAAGGCCCTGAATATGCGGGTAGCAATCATCGACTACGGCTCGGGCAATCTGCGCTCGGCCACCAAGGCTTTCGAGCGCGCCGCGCATGAGGCCGGGATTGCCGCGACCATCGACCTGACGGCCGACGCCGAACGGGTTCGCAGCGCCGACCGCATCGTCTTGCCGGGCGTCGGCGCCTATGCCGACTGCGCCGCCGGCCTGCATGCCGTTGCCGGCATGTGGGAAGCGGTGGACGAGGTGGCTCTTCGCAAAGGACGGCCCTTCCTCGGCATCTGCGTCGGCATGCAGCTGATGTCGGAACGCGGCCTCGAGAAGACGATCACCAAGGGCTTCGGCTGGATTTCCGGCGACGTCAAGGAAATCACACCGACGGATCCGGCGCTGAAGATCCCGCAGATCGGCTGGAACACGATCGAGCTTCAACGCAAGCATCCGCTGTTTTCGGGCATCGAGACCGGTCCAAAGGGCCTGCACGCCTATTTCGTCCATTCCTATCATCTGGAGGCGAGGAATCCTGGCGAGGTGCTGGCGACTGCCGACTATGGCGGCTCGGTGACGGCGGCCGTGGCCCGCGACAACCTCGCCGGCACGCAGTTCCATCCCGAAAAGAGCCAGGCGCTCGGCCTGGCGCTGATCGCCAATTTCCTGAGATGGAGGCCGTAGCATGAGCAAGAAGGGCTATTGGATCGCCATGATCGATGTCCGCGACCCGGGGGCCTACAAGAACTACATCGAGGCCAACGCAAAAGCCTTCACCAAATATGGCGCCAAGTTCCCGGTCCGGGCCGGACGCTATACCAGTCCGGAAGGGCCGACGGGGAACCGCCATGTGGTGGTGGAGTTTTCATCCTACGAAACGGCGCTCGCCTGCTATGAGTCGCCGGAATATCAGGAAGCCTTGAAATTCCGGCTGGCGGCGTCGACCGGCCATTTCGTGATCGTCGAGGGCGCCTGACCGTGGTTCTCTTTCCCGCCATCGACCTCAAGGACGGCAAATGCGTGCGCCTGAAGCATGGCGACATGGCCACTGCCACCGTCTACAACGATGACCCGGCAGCCCAGGCGAGAGCCTTCGAGGAGCAGGGCTTCGAATGGCTGCACGTCGTCGACCTCAACGGCGCCTTCAAGGGCCAGAGCGTCAATTCCGCGGCGGTCGGCGCCATCCTCAAGGCGACGAAGAACCCGGTGCAGCTCGGCGGCGGCATCCGCACGTTGGCGCAGATCGAGGACTGGCTGAACCGCGGCCTGGCGCGCGTCATCCTGGGCACCGTGGCGGTGCGCGAGCCCGAGCTGGTGAAGGAAGCCTGCAGGGCCTTCCCGGGCAAGATCGCGGTCGGCATCGACGCCAAGGGCGGCAAGGTCGCCGTCGAAGGCTGGGCGGAAGCCTCGGAACTCGGCGTCATCGAGCTGGCGAAGAAGTTCGAGGGCGCAGGCGTCGCCGCCGTCATCTACACCGATATCGACCGCGACGGCGTGCTCTCCGGCATCAACTGGGACGCCACCATCGACCTCGCCGAGGCGGTGTCGATCCCGGTGATCGCCTCCGGCGGACTCGCCTCGATCGCCGACATCGTGCGCATGACCATGCCCGATGCCAGGAGGCTCGAAGGCGCGATCTCCGGCCGCGCGCTCTATGACGGGCGCATCGACCCGGCGGAAGCACTGGCGATCCTGCGCGGCGAAGGGGCGGAGGCAAGAACGTGAACATTTCGATCATCCTGGCGTCCTATGACAGCGGCCACTATCACGGCGGCTGCGGCCAGGGCCCCGACGCGCTCATCGCCGGCGGGCTGGCCGAGGCGTTGAAGCTTGCCGGCCACGACGTCGCCGTGCATGACATCGGCAAGGTGAGCGAGGACGAGCAGGAACGTGAGATCGCAACCGGATTTGCCGTCTGCAACGCCGTTTCGGGCGAGGTTCGCATCGCGCTGGACAATGGGCGCTTCCCCATCGTTCTGGCCGGCAACTGCCTGACCAGCGCGGGCGCGGTGGCCGGCGAAGGCGCGGACGCCATTATTTGGGCCGACCAGCACGGCGACCTCAACACACCCGATACTTCCACCTCCGGCTTTCTCGACGGCATGGCGCTGGCGACGGTGCTCGGCCTGTGCTGGCGGCGGATGGCGGCACAGATTCCGGGGTTCAAGCCGATCGATCCGACCCGTTGCGTGCTGGTCAACGCGCGCGACCTCGACCCGGCAGAGCAGGAATTGCTGGAGACGCTGCCGATCATCCGCACCGAGTGCCCGGACTGGGCAGGCGCCGCGGAGAAGCTGAAAGCCGCCGGCGCCGAACGGGTCCACATGCATATCGACCTCGACATCCATGATCCCGAGGAGCTGCAGGCCAATCGCTACACCACTCCCGGCGGTCCGGCGCCCGACGAGGTGCGGACGGCAATGTGCGGCCTTGCCGGGCCGCTGACCATCGCCGGGCTCACCATTTCCGCCTACGATCCGGCCTTCGACCCGAAAGGCGACGTGCCGCCGCTGGTCGGCGAGCTGGTGGTCGACCTGCTGTCGACCATGGAGGGGCGCTGATGCTGAAGGCCCGCGTCATTCCCTGCCTCGACGTCAAGAACGGCCGTGTCGTCAAGGGCGTCAATTTCGTCGACCTGGTCGATGCCGGCGATCCGGTCGAGGCCGCCAAGGCCTATGACGCGGCGGGCGCCGACGAGCTCTGTTTCCTCGACATCACCGCCTCGTCCGACAACCGCGAGACGATCTTCGACGTCGTCGCCCGCACCGCCGAACAATGCTTCATGCCGCTCACCGTCGGCGGCGGTGTGCGCCAGGTGGCCGACATCCGCAAGCTGCTTCTGGCCGGCGCCGACAAGGTGTCGATCAACACGGCGGCGGTGAAGAACCCGGATTTCGTCACTGAGGCCGCCGACAAATTCGGCAACCAGTGCATTGTCGTCGCCATCGACGCCAAGAAGGTGTCGGCCGCCGGCGAGGCCGACCGCTGGGAGATCTTCACCCATGGCGGGCGCGAGAAGACCGGCATCGACGCGGTCGAATTCGCCAGGCGGATGGTCGATCGCGGCGCCGGCGAGATCCTGCTGACCTCGATGGACCGCGACGGCACCAAGGCCGGCTACGACATCGCGCTGACCCGCGCCGTCGCCGACGCCGTGCGCGTGCCGGTGATAGCTTCCGGCGGCGTCGGCACGCTCGATCACATGGTCGAGGGCATTCGCGACGGCCATGCCGGTGCGGTGCTTGCCGCCTCGATCTTCCATTTCGGCACCTACTCCATCGCCGAGGCCAAGGCGCATATGGCCAGAGCCGGCCTGCCGATGCGGCTGGACTCGGCCGTCCATCGGGCTTAAAGCATGATCCCGCAAAGTGGGAACCGGTTTTCGGAAAAGATCATGCTTAAACAAGCAGATAGATGACTGCTATGGCTCAATTTTCGCTCGCCGAGCTGGAAACGATCATCCATCAGCGCGCCCATTCCGGCGACCCTGAGTCGTGGACGGCGAAGCTGTTCGCCAAGGGCATGGACAAGGCTGCGCAGAAGCTCGGCGAGGAAGCGGTCGAGACCGTGATCGCCGCCATTCGCGGCGATCGGCAGGCCCTCGTTTCGGAAAGCGCCGATCTTCTATATCATTGGCTGGTCGTCCTCGGCATCGCCGGCATTCCTGTGGACGACGTGCTGAAGGAGCTCGAGGGCCGCACCGGCCGCTCGGGCATCGCCGAAAAGGCGTCCCGGTCCCGGGACTGACGGCGAGGAGGGCAGGAGACTCGATGGACCAGCTTGCTCCGACCGAGAAATACTCCCCCTTTCGTTTCTTCTCCGCCGAGCAATGGTCGCAATTCCGCGCCGACACGCCGCTCACGCTGACCGAAGACGAGATCGACCGGCTGCGCTCGCTCAACGACCCGGTCGACCTCGAAGAGGTCAAGCGCATCTACCTGTCGCTTTCCCGGCTGCTCTCCGCCCATGTCGAGGCAAGCCAGCTCCTGTTCCGGCAGCGCCAGGCCTTCTTCAACGCGCAGGACGTGGTCAAGACGCCCTTCATAATCGGCATCGCCGGCTCGGTCGCGGTCGGCAAATCGACCACGGCCCGCGTGCTCAAGGAATTGCTGGCGCGCTGGCCGTCGAGCCCCAAGGTCGATCTCATCACCACGGACGGCTTCCTGCTGTCCAACGAGATCCTGCGCCGCAACAATCTGATGGAGCGCAAGGGCTTTCCCGAAAGCTACGACGTCGGCGCGCTTCTCCGCTTCCTGTCCGGCATCAAGTCGGCCCAACGTGACGTGCGGGCACCGGTCTACTCGCACCTGACCTACGACGTCATTCCCGGCGAGTTCCAGACCATCGACAGGCCGGACATACTGATCTTCGAAGGCATCAACGTTTTGCAGCCGGGCAAATTGCCGAAGGACGGCAAGATCGTGCCGTTCCTGTCGGACTTCTTCGATTTCGCCATCTATATCGATGCCGACGAGAAGCTGATCCACCAGTGGTATATCCAGCGCTTCATGCGCCTGCGCGAGACCGCCTTCCGCAATCCGGACTCCTTCTTCCACCGCTATTCGCAGCTTTCGGAGGACGCCGCGCGCGCCATCGCCGAGGGCCTGTGGAGCAACATCAACCTGAAGAACCTGCGCGAGAATATCCTGCCGACCAGGGCGCGCGCCGACCTTATCCTGCGCAAGGGCGCCAATCACCTGGTCGAGGAAGTGGCGCTGCGGAAGCTTTGACCATCCCGCCGTCGGTCGACCGAGGCAATTCCGGAAAATTGCGTGGCTCCCGTCCCGAGGTTCACGAGATCGCGAGGGCCGCCTCGGGGCGAACAGCGGGTTGCGTGCGCGGCGCCGGCAACCGGCGATCCGCCGGGACCAGCTTGCGAGCCACGACATAGATCAGCAGCGTCACGGAAGCGGCAACATAGCCGTCGATCGCATAGTGCCAGGCCAGATAGACCGAACTGGCCGCGACAAAGGCCGCATAGAGGAACGCCAGCGCGCCGAGATAGCGGTTGTACTCGCGCAGGAACAGCGCATTAAGCGTCACCAAAGCGACATGGACGCTGGGAAATGCCGAAATGCCCGAAGCAAAACCCGTCCGCCCGGCTTCGTTCAGCGACCACAGATAGTTCTGATTGGAAACAGCGGAGTTGGGCGCTCCAAGCCCTTTGGCCAGGAAGGCCAGCTGTTCGCCAAACCGCGCGGTGTCTTCCGTCACGAGGCCGTAAAATGCCGGGCCAGCCGACAGGAACAGTGCGGCCAGCACGTTTCCGACAACAATCCAGACCGCCATGAAGCAGGCCAGATAGCGCGTCCGAATTGATGCCGCCTTGGGCGATGTCGCGACAAAGAACAGGATGGTGAAATTGAGCAGGAACCACAAGGCGTTGTAGTTCCACTCTACCAGGACGCGCACCGAGTCATTTTTGGCCACCGCGTAGAGCCAGCGCCACGGATCAACTCCAAAATGCAGGAAGTTATCGATGTCGGCCTGCACGACATCGAACCGAAAACCGCCCTGCCAGACAGGCATGGCGTTTTTTACCGACGTGAACGTGCCCTGGAAGATCATCAGCGCCACGAGAAGGCATAGTCCGGACAGGAAATATGCCAACCGGCTGTTGGAAAACGTGGCTTTCACGACGAGAGGGCGCCGGGAGTCGAAACGGTACAAGATGAGGATCGCGTCAAAAATGACGACGAATATGGGGAACACCAGACAGTTCAGCTTTATCCAGTCCGCAAAATATATCGAGTACGCGCTGCGGTCATCCGCGCCGACGGCATGAAGAAAAACCAGCCCGGCCAAGGTGTAGGCGGCAATTGTGAGGTAAAGGCCCGAATCCCTGCGGACAAGCTGCGCCGCTGCGCCGACGATCGCCCCGGCGCGATTGAAAACTGATCGCGTTATAACCATTGCCCAAGCCCTGATACCGGAGTGCATCAAGCGATTTCGCTCTGGCTGGAATCGCTTTTTCGGCCCCGAGTCCTTGCTTTCCCTGCGGTTGCAGGCGAGCCGCCGCCGCGCGGTTCCCCCGACATTGCTCTGGTCTATGGGAGAAATCTGTAGATTCGGTTAGCTGCGGCGAAGCCGGCGCGGTCGGATCGATTTAATGCATATCGCCCAGAAGTGTGCAGCGGTTCTGGGACAACGACATGCATCAAAACAAAGGCTTGAAGCGCGTCGCCTGAATCCGTTTCAGCGCGACGCGCTTTTAACGCTCCGGCCATTGCCGTCAGCCGGGCACCGTCACCCGCCGCAGAGTCAGATTGATACGGCCGCCATTTTTCAACAGCGCCGATGTCGCGGGGTAGATGCGGTCGACGCCGTGGAATGAGAGGCGCCCCTCGCCGCCGAGCACGACGACATCGCCGCTCCTCAGCCTGAACGACTTCGTGCCGCCTTCGCGCGTGGTCTGGCTGACCCGGAACAGGCAGTCGTCGCCCAGCGACACCGAGACGACGGGCGCGGCGAAATCCTGCTCGTCGCGGTCCTGGTGCAAGCCCATCTTGGCGTCCGCCGAATAGAAATTGACGAGGCAGGCCTCAGGCGGATGCGCATAGGCCGAGACCTCGCGCCACACTTTTAGCAAGGCTTCGGGGATCGGCGGCCACGGCTGCCCCGTCACCGGGTGCGTTGGCTGGTAGCGATAGCCGCGCTCGCGGTCCGTCACCCAGCCGAGCGCGCCGCAATTGGTCATGCGCACGCTCATCTCCTTGCCGGTGCGCGGCATGGCCGGCACATAGAGCGGCGCCGCCTGCACGACGCGCCGGATCTCCTCGACTAGCGCTTCCTGCGCCGGGCGCGGCAGATAGCCCGGCATATGGCGAACGCCCTTGGGCAGAACCAGCATGGGTACCGATCCGATCAATGGGCCCGAGCATGCCACCGATGGGACTGCTCCGCGACCCGAAAGCGACCGCTCGTGTTCCGAGATGCTGTTCTCAGTCGCTATCGACCCGGCCGCGCAGCTTCTTCACCGTCGAGCGCCCGGCCTTGGTCTTGAGGCGCCGCTCGACGGCGCCCTTCGAAGGCCTCGTCTTCTTGCGCGGCGGCGGCGGTGGCTCGGCCGCCTTGGCGACCAGCGCCGTCAGCCGCGCCCGCGCGTCGGCGCGGTTCTGCTCCTGGGTGCGGAAGCGCCCGGCTTCGATGACGATGACGCCGTCCTTGGTGGCACGCTGGCCGGCAAGCCTGATGGCGCGCTCGCGCACGCGGTCGGACAATCCGGAAGCATTCGCCGCGTCGAAGCGCAGCTGCACGGCCGTCGCCACCTTGTTGACGTTCTGGCCGCCGGGACCCGAGGAGCGGATGAAATCCTCATGCAGGTCACCCGGATGGATGACCGCGTCATTGGCGATGATGATCCTGTCGTCGGCGCTCATGCGCGCAGTCATGACGCGGCGGCGGCAAAAAGAAAAGGCCCGGCGCAAGCCGGGCCCCGGAGGAGCGATGCTTGAGACGGCGACTAACAGCCGTCGCGACGAAAATGGATTCGGGCGCCGCGCTTAAAGTCTTTGTCTCGATGCATGTCGTTCGCCCAAAACCGCTGCTCACCTTTGGGCGACATACACTATTCGGCCGCCTCCTGCAGATGCGGCGCAGCGCCCAAGATGGCTGCGTCGACATGCTTTTCGAATTTCTCGAAATTAACCGCGAACATGCCAACCAGCTTCGCAGCCTGCCGGTCATAGGCGGCCTTATCGGCCCAGGTCGAGCGCGGATCGAGGATGGCGCCGTCGACGCCCGGAACCGCCACCGGCACCTCGAAGCCGAAATTGGCGTCGGTGCGGAATTCGGCGGCATTGAGCGAGCCGTCCAGCGCGGCGCCCAGCAGGGCGCGCGTCACCTTGATCGGCATGCGGCGGCCGGTGCCGTAGGCGCCGCCGGTCCAGCCGGTATTGACCAGCCAGCAATCGACGCCGTGGCCGGCGATCAGCTCGCGCAGCAGCTTGCCGTATTCGGATGGATGCCGCGGCATGAAGGGCGCGCCGAAGCAGGTCGAGAACGTCGCCTCGGGCTCGGTGACGCCCTTCTCCGTCCCGGCGACTTTGGCGGTATAGCCGGAGAGGAAATGATACATCGCCTGCGCCGGCGTCAGCCTGGCGATCGGCGGCATGACGCCGAAGGCGTCAGCGGTCAGCATGATGATGTTCTTGGGATGGCCGGCGCGGCCGGTCCGCGAGGCATTGGGGATGTAATCCAGCGGATAGGCGCAGCGCGTGTTTTCGGTGAGGCTGCCGTCGTCGAAATCCGGCACGCGGCCGGCGTTGAGCACGACATTCTCCAGCACCGTGCCGAAGCGCTGCGTGGTGGCGAAGATCTCCGGCTCCGCCTCGGCCGAGAGCCTGATGGTCTTGGCGTAGCAGCCGCCTTCGAAGTTGAAGACGCCTTGCGGACCCCAGCCGTGCTCGTCGTCGCCGATCAGCGTGCGCGATGGGTCGGCGGAAAGCGTCGTCTTGCCGGTGCCGGACAGGCCGAAGAAGACGGCCGCGTCGCCGGCGGGCCCTTCATTGGCCGAGCAATGCATCGGCATCACGCCCTTTTCCGGTAACAGGTAGTTCAGCATGGTGAACACCGACTTCTTCATCTCGCCGGCATAGGACGTGCCGCCGATCAGCACGATCTTGCGGGTGAGGTCGACCGCGATCACCGTTTCGGTGCGGGTGCCGTGGCGGGCCGGGTCGGCGCGGAAGGACGGCAGATCGATGATCGTCATCTCCGGCACGAAGCGCTCGAGCTCGGCCGCCTGCGGACGGATCAGGAGATTGCGGATGAACAGCGAATGCCAGGCGAATTCGGTGACGACCCGAACCGGCAACCGGAGCTCGGCATCGGCGCCGCCGACGAGGTCCTGCACATAGAGGTCCCTGGCCGTCGCATGGGCGCGGAAATCGGCATAGAGCGCCTCGAACTCGGCCGGCGAGATCGCCTTGTTGTTGTCCCACCAGACATGCGGGCCGGTGTTGTCGTCGCGCACGATGAACTTGTCCCTCGGCGAGCGGCCGGTGTGCTGGCCGGTCTCGGCAACCAGCGCGCCCTGCGCCGTCAATTTCGCCTCGCCGCGGCGGATCGCGTCCTCATAGAGTTCGGCGGCGCCGAAATTGTAACGCACCGCGCCCGTGGTCTTCAGACCGATGGCGTCAATGGCGCAGTCCGGGTTGCGTTTGCCGGCTTCCGACATCAAATTTCCTCTCTGGATTTGGCCGCATTCGACCGGTGGGTTCCGGAGCCCGCAATCGGGCTGGTACGGTTCAGAACCAGAAAAGCCAAATGATATCAAATCATTAATCGATTTAAAAAATTTGAAAGTTGTTTAAATCGTTTATATGTGCAAAAAGTCACAGAGGTTGCCCAAAGGATTGGCAGGCTTCGTTCGTCCAATCCCGTAACGGGTGCGATCGTGTGTAGCGGCAGGCCCCCCGTGACTTCGGACTGGGCCCGTGCCACATTTTGTACCCAATTTGTCCTGCAAAAGCCCCTTCTCGACGACAGAAGGGACCGCTCATGAGGGAGCCGCTTGAAATGGCAACAATCGCGCTTGTCGATGACGACCGCAACATCCTGACTTCGGTGTCGATCGCGCTCGAATCCGAAGGCTACCGCGTCGAAACCTACACGGATGGTGCGTCGGCGCTGGAAGGTTTGGCGGCGCGTCCGCCGAACCTCGCCATCCTCGACATCAAGATGCCGCGCATGGACGGCATGGAGCTCCTGCGCCGGATGCGGCAGAAGTCCGACCTGCCGGTGATCTTCCTGACCTCAAAGGACGACGAGATCGACGAATTGTTCGGCCTCAAGATGGGCGCCGACGACTTCATCCGCAAGCCGTTCTCGCAGCGCCTGCTGGTCGAGCGGGTACGCGCGGTGCTGCGCCGCACCAGCGCCCGCGAGGCGGCCGCCAAGGCGCCTAGCCAGCAGGCGCGCTCGCTCGAACGCGGCCAACTGGTGATGGACCAGGAGCGGCACACCTGCACCTGGAAGGGCGAGCCGGTGACGCTGACGGTGACCGAGTTCCTGATCCTGCATTCGCTGGCGCAGCGCCCCGGCGTGGTAAAAAGCCGTGATGCGCTGATGGATTCGGCCTATGATGAGCAGGTCTATGTCGACGACCGCACCATCGACAGCCACATCAAGCGGCTGCGCAAGAAGTTCAAGGCTGTCGATGACGACTTCGAGATGATCGAAACCCTGTACGGAGTCGGATACCGGTTCCGCGAGGCGTGAATAGGCAGTAGGGAGTAGTCGGTAGTCGGTTTTGAATGGTGCATGGCCGCGGTCAGCCAACCATTTCTCCATTCCCTACTGCCTACTCACTACTCACTAACTAAGCAGGGCCTGCTATTCGATGGCAGTTGAGATAGAGCGAGGCAGGCGGGCGGGCGCGACAAGGCGCCCGCCGCGGATCGTGCCCGCATTCGTGTCGAGGATCACCGTGCCGATGCGCCGGTTTCTCGGCCACCACATCTTCTCCAGCCTGACGCGGCGCATCCTGTTCCTCAACCTGGCCGGCCTCGCCGTGCTGGTCACCGGCATCCTTTACCTCAACACCTTCCGCGACGGGCTGATCGACGCCCGCGTCGAAAGCCTGATGACGCAAGGCGAGATCATCGCCGGCGCCATCGCGGCCTCGGCGACGGTCGAAACCGACTCGATCAGCATCGATCCGGAAAAGCTGCTCGAGCTGCAGGCCGGCGAAAGCCTGGGGCCGGGTTCCGACCAGCTCGACAATCTCGACTTCCCGATCAATCCCGAGCGCGTGGCGCCGGTGCTGAGACGGCTGATCTCGCCGACCCGCACGCGCGCCCGCATCTATGATCGCGACGCCAACCTTCTGCTCGACTCGCGCCATCTCTATTCGCGTGGCCAGATCCTGCGCTACGACCTGCCGCCGGTCGATGACGAGCAGCCGGACCTCTTGGAGCGCGTCGAGAAATTCGTCTTCGACTTCTTCCGCAACAAGGACCTGCCCGTCTATCACGAGCAGCCGGGCGGCAACGGCGCGGCCTTCCCCGAGGTGGTCAAGGCGCTGACCGGCGGCCCCTCGACCATCGTGCGGGTGAGCGAGCAGGGCGAGCAGATCGTCTCGGTCGCGGTGCCGATCCAGCGCTTCCGCGCCGTGCTCGGCGTGCTGATGCTGTCCACCGAGGGCGGCGACATCGACAAGATCGTCGCGGCCGAACGCAAGGCGATCCTGCGCGTGTTCGGCATCGCGGCGCTCGTCACCGCCATCCTCTCGCTGCTTTTGGCCTCCACCATCGCCAATCCGTTGCGGCGACTTTCCGCGGCCGCGGTGCGGGTGCGGCGCGGCGTCAAGAGTCGCGAGGAGATCCCGGACTTTTCCGATCGGCAGGACGAGATCGGCAACCTGTCGATCGCCGTGCGCGACATGACCAATGCGCTCTACGCGCGCATCGAGGCCATCGAAAGCTTCGCCGCCGACGTGTCGCATGAGCTCAAGAACCCGCTGACCTCGCTGCGCAGCGCGGTCGAAACGCTGCCGCTGGCCAAGAACGACACCTCCCGCGCCCGGCTTATGGAGATCATCCAGCACGATGTGAGGCGGCTCGACCGGCTGATCACCGACATTTCCGATGCATCCAGGCTCGATGCCGAGCTCGCGCGGGAAGACGCGGGAACCGTCGATCTGAAGAAATTCGTCACCGACCTCATCGCGGTCTCGCGCGAGACGACGCGCAACAAGAAGGCGGTCGAGATCGAGCTCAAGGTCGCCAAGCTGCCGCAGGGCGTCAAAGGCTATGTCGTCGTCGGCCATGATCTGAGGATCGGCCAGGTCATCATCAATTTGATCGAGAACGCCCGCTCCTTCGTGCCCGACGAACACGGCCACATCACGATCTCGCTGGCGCGCGCCGGCAAGTTCAACATCGTCACCGTCGACGACAACGGTCCGGGCATCAGGGCCGAAAAGATCGACCGCATCTTCGAGCGCTTCTATACCGACCGGCCGGCCGGCGAGGCTTTTGGCCAGAACTCCGGCCTAGGTCTGTCGATCAGCCGCCAGATCGTCGAAGCGCATGGCGGTACGCTGACGGCGGAAAACATCCCCGGCACCAAGCCCGGCGAGATCAAGGGCGCGCGCTTCGTGGTGACGCTGCCGGCCGAAGGCTGATCTCCGGTCCCGGACACGATACCGAGTCACGATACCGAGACACAATCATGCCCGACCCTGCCGTGAAGCCTGAAAATATCCATGGAACCGCGGTCCTCATCGGCGAGCGCGGCGTCCTCATCACCGGGCCGTCCGGCGCCGGCAAGACGACGCTGGCGCTGACGCTCATCGACCATTGCCGGGTCCGCGGGCTGTTTTCGCGGCTGATCAGCGACGACAGACTGCTTGCCGCCGCGCATGGCGGGCGGCTGGTCTGCCGGGCGCCGGCCGCCATCGCCGGCCTTGCCGAAGTGCCGGGCTTCATGCCGTGCCGGCTGCCTTTCGAGCCGGGCGGCGTGATCGACCTCCATATCCGGTTGGTGCCGAAGGAAGAAATGGCTCGTTTCCAGGAAGAGATCAGCGAGCCGGTCGCGGGCTGCGCGGTGCCGCGCATCGACCTTGCCGAGCGCAACGCCGCCACGGCGTTGCCGGCCGTGATGGCGCGGCTGTCGATGCCGCCTTTTTCATGATCCGGTCCGGGTTTTTTGCTGCAATGCGTCAAAATGGCCCGGGCCGTCGCAATTTTGGGCTTGTCAACCGGCCGTGCGTCGACAAGATAGCGCTCCCGCCGCCTGGAATGGTTGGCGAACATAAGATACGCCTGTAAAGCGGCGATGACGGGAGCCACCAAAGAATGATCGGACTCGTGCTCGTGACGCACGGTCAACTCGCCACCGAGTTCCGGCATGCCGTAGAACATGTGGTGGGGCCACAGGACAGTTTCGAAACGGTTGCGATCGGCGCCGACGACGACATGGAGAAGCGCCGGGCCGACATCGTCGACGCGGTCGCGCGCGTCGATACCGGGGCCGGCGTCATCGTGCTCACCGACATGTTCGGTGGCACGCCTTCCAACCTCGCCATCTCTGTCATGGAATCAGGCCGCACCGAGGTGATCGCCGGCATGAACCTGCCGATGCTGATCAAGCTCTCCTCGGTCCGCAAGGGCGACAACATGGCCGCCGCGCTCGACGAGGCGCAGGCCGCGGGCCGCAAATACATCAACGTCGCCAGCCAGCTTCTGAGCAGCAAATGAACGCCCATGCGCCGGAGAAGGACGAGGTGGTGCGGGAGTTTCCGATCGTCAACCAGCGCGGCCTGCATGCCCGTGCTTCGGCCAAGTTCGTCCAGGTCGCCAGCGGCTTCGATGCCACCATCCATGTCGAGAAGGACGGCGTGAAGGTCGGCGGCACCTCGATCATGGGCCTGATGATGCTGGCGGCAAGCCCCGGCTATTCCATCCGCGTCACCGCCACCGGCCCGCAAGCCGCGCCGGCCATGGACGCGCTGGAGCAGCTGGTCGCCTCGCGCTTCGGCGAGGAAATCTGACGAGCAAGTTTTTTGGCTTTATGCAGGGCGAGGCACCTATGGGCGATCTCGTTGGCCGAGTTCTCGCGCCGCTACAATCCAGCACGGCAGCAAGGCCAGGCCGTCATGTCCGGGAGGACGTGGGCGTCAAATGTGAAAGAGCAGCTCGGGACTAACCGGGCCGGAACACGCGTTGTCCTTAGAGTAGGGCAGGAAATGCCCACAAATATAGAGCAAGCCTCGCCACAGGGCCGCTTGAGGTAGCGGCAACGCAACGGCATGGCGCTCTCTAAATCGGAGGAATCCAATGGCACTCCTTGGAAGCGCTGCATTTGCGGCGGCGATGGCGCTTGGCTTGTCGTCGACCGCAGCGTCGGCGACAACAGCGGTAGATGTTCGGCTTTGGGACCAAGGCGCGGGCATGGTGATGAGGACCGGCATGACCTATCAGGCGCCGGGCCTCGATTTGTCAAAAGCGACGCAGGGGGTGAGGGCGTCGCGATCCAGCGCGCCGGCGGGCGTCATATCGTTCAAGGTCACCAACACCTCGAAGGATACCGTCCACGAGATGATCGTCATGCATCTAAAGGATCCAGCGCAACCGCTTCCCTATGTCGTAAGCGACGCCAAGGTGGACGAAAGCAAGGCTGACGACAGGGGGGAGGTTCCCGACCTCGCCCCGGGCAAATCGGGCACGCTGACCGTGACCCTGGAGCCGGGCAAGTACCTGCTGATCTGCAATCAGCCGAAACACTTCGCCGCCGGCATGTGGGCCTCGTTTGAAGTCACCAGGTAGGCAACACGGGCTGGCCTCTGCGCGCAGTGCCCCAGCTTGGGCCTGGCGAAACCCCAGCCCGCATCCTTGCCGCGGCCGTCATGTTCACATGACCCAAGATCGCGGGTCGGTCGCGGGGCTGAATGGCATCTGACACGCGTGTCTGTTCATCGCTCATGAGCAGGACCCAGTCCAAATGCATGTCGTTATCCCAAAACCGCCGGGCACTTTTGGGCGATGTGCATTGCCTCGAAGACATGCACGAATAAAGATTTCTTTATATCCCATTGTCGTTTGGCGGCCGATCTGCTAGTCAGGCCGGCAATCCGCGCCCCTCCATGCGCCGTCCCGGCGCCGGCGCGCTTTTGAGACAATCACACCGGAGCACTGCCATGACGGGTAGCAAGGACTATGTGGTCGCCGACATTTCGCTTGCCGGCTGGGGCCGCAAGGAGATCGAGATCGCCGAAACCGAAATGCCGGGCCTGATGGCCTGCCGCGAGGAGTTCGGCGACAAGAAGCCGCTCAAGGGCGCGCGCATCACCGGCTCGCTGCACATGACGATCCAGACGGCGGTGCTGATCGAGACGCTGAAGGCGCTGGGCGCCGACATTCGTTGGGCCTCCTGCAACATCTTCTCGACCCAGGACCACGCCGCCGCGGCGATCGCCGAGGCCGGCATTCCGGTGTTCGCCATCAAGGGCGAGACGCTCGAGGACTATTGGAACTACACCGATAGGATCTTCCAGTGGGCCGACGGCGGCACCTCCAACATGATCCTCGACGATGGCGGCGACGCCACCATGTATATCCTGCTCGGAGCGCGCGCCGAGGCCGGCGAGGACGTGCTGTCCAATCCGGGCAGCGAGGAGGAAGAGATCCTGTTCGCCCAGATCAAGAAGCGCATGAAGGCTTCGCCGGGCTTCTTCGCCAAGCAGAGGGAAGCGATCCGCGGCGTCACCGAGGAGACGACCACCGGCGTCAACCGTCTCTACCAGCTGCAGAAGAAGGGCCTGCTGCCCTTCCCGGCGATCAACGTCAACGATTCCGTCACCAAGTCGAAGTTCGACAACAAATACGGCTGCAAGGAATCGCTGGTCGACGGCATCCGTCGCGGCACCGATACCATGATGGCCGGCAAGGTCGCCGTGGTCTGCGGCTATGGCGACGTCGGCAAGGGCTCGTCGGCCTCGCTGCGCGGCGCCGGCGCCCGCGTCAAGGTGACCGAAGTCGACCCGATCTGCGCCCTGCAGGCGGCGATGGACGGCTTCGAGGTGGTCACGCTGGAAGACGCGGCGCCCACCGCCGACATCGTCATCACCACAACCGGCAACAAGGACGTCGTCACGCTCGACCATATGCGGGCGATGAAGGACATGGTGATCGTCGGCAACATCGGCCACTTCGACAACGAGATCCAGGTGGCGTCGCTGCGCAACCTGAAATGGACCAACGTCAAGCCGCAGGTCGACATGATCACCTTCCCGGACGGCAAGCGGATGATCCTTCTGTCCGAAGGCCGGCTGCTCAACCTCGGCAACGCCACCGGCCATCCGAGCTTCGTCATGTCGGCCTCGTTCACCAACCAGGTGCTGGCGCAGATCGAGCTCTTCACCAAGCACGGCCAGTACCAGAACCAGGTCTATGTGCTGCCCAAGCACCTCGACGAGAAGGTGGCGCGGCTGCATCTCGACAAGCTTGGCGCCAGGCTCACCGAGCTGTCGGGTGAACAGGCCGCCTATATCGGCGTGACGCCGCAGGGTCCGTACAAGCCGGAACACTACCGCTATTAACCAAAGCGAAAATATCTACAATATATTGAAGCCGGGTGTTGACTTTCCACCCGGCTTCATTTTTTGCGCCTATGATTCTTCACGCCGATTCCGGCAGGCGTTATTGTTGTGATTCGCGGTCCGGGGACAGTTGGGCCGGGAACGCATTCAGGGCGGTCTTGCATTCAAGCGGCGAAGAGGACCAAGACATGCCGGGGGACAACCCGCCACGCGCGGGAAAGGCCGTTTCCGGCGGCCACGAGGATTCGATCGGTACCGGCGCCGCCGCGTCAGGCGGCGGCTTTCCGTGGCGTGCCGGCGTTCGCCTCGGCGCGCTTCTTTCCGCCTCCGCGCTTTCGGGCCCGCTGCTTGGCCTTGCGGCGCATGCCGACACCGGCATCGCGCAGAGGGCGGCCCCGGCGGTCAGCACCGTCGAGGTGATGCAGCTTGCCATGTTCGTCGGCGTCATGGGCGCGGCCCTTGTCTCGGCCATCTTCCTGATCCGCGAGCGGGCGCGCACTTCGGCGCAAAATACCGAGCTTAGAGCCCGCATCGCCGATGTGAACGCGGCCCTGCAGCGTTCCGAGGCCTTGCTCAATTTGCGCGACCAGCGCGTCGTCGTCTGGTCTTCCGAGAACAAGAAGCCGGAGCTGATCGGCAGCCTGCCGCTGGAAAGCGGGGCGCCGGACGAGAGGTCCGCCTTCCTCGCCTTCGGCCGCTGGCTGATGCCGCGCTCGGCCGCGGCGCTCGAGAACGCCGTGGCTGCGCTCCGCGACGGGTCGAAGGCCTTCGACCTCGTCATCGAGACGCAGGCAGGCATTCCGCTGGAAGTGCATGGCCGAAAGAGCGCCGCGCATGTGCTGGTTCGCTTCATCTCGCTGTCGGAAACGCTGCGCAGCCAGGCCCGGCTGCAGATCGAGAACCAGCGGCTCAGCGCCGACTACGACACCATGCTCGGCCTGCTCGACGCGCTGAAGATGCCGGCATGGCTGCGCTCGGCCGACGGGCGGCTGAGTTGGGTCAACCGCGCCTATGCCGAGGCGGTGGAAGCGGAAAGCGCAGGCGCCGCGGTGCGCGAAGCGAAGGAGTTCCTCGGCGGACAGGCGCGTGAGCAGATCGCCGAGCAGCACAAGTCGCGTCCCGTCTTCGAGCAAACGCTGTCGACGGTGATCGAGGGCGATCGCCGCATGTTTTCGGTCACCGACTTCGCCAACGCCGATAGCTCGGCGGGATTGGCCTGCGACATCAGCGCCATCGAGACGATCCGCGCCGAATACGAGCGGACCGTGCGCAGCCACGCCGACACGCTCGACCAGCTCAACACGGCTGTGGCGATCTTCGACACGGACGAGAAGCTGCGCTTCTTCAACCAGGCATTCCAGAAGCTGTGGGGCCTCGACAGCGGTTTCCTACACAGCGCGCCCGACAACGCCCTGCTGCTCGACCGGCTGCGCAGCGAAGGCAAGATCGCCGAGCAGCCGGAATGGCGGCGCTGGAAGGAGAACCTGCTCGGCGCCTATCGCGCCGTCGAATCGCAAGAACATTGGTGGCACCTGCCGGACGGCAAGACGATCCGCGTGGTCGCCAATCCGCAGCCCAAGGGCGGCGTCACCTGGGTATTCGAGAACCTGACCGAGAAGATCGATCTCGAAAGCCGCTATCAGACCGCCGTGCGCGTGCAAGGCGAGACGCTGGACAATCTGGCGGAAGGCGTGGCGGTGTTCGGGCCGGACGGACGGCTTCGCCTGTCAAACCCAGCCTTCGTCACCCTGTGGGGGCTGCAGGCGGAGACGATCAAGCCCAACGTCCATGTCTCGGCGATCCGCGATCTTTGCGACCGGCGCGCACCCGACAGTCCCTGGAGCGGCTTCGTCGCCGCCATCACCGGCTTCGACGACGAGCGCCGCGACCGCCGCGGCCAGACCGAACTGGTCAACGGCACGGTGCTGAGCTATGCCGTGATCCACCTGCCCAACGGCCAGGTGATGATGACCTTCGTCGACGTCACCGACACCGTCAATGTCGAGCGGGCGCTGAAGGACAGGAACGAGGCGCTGGAGAAGTCCGATCAGTTGAAGAACGAGTTCGTGCAGCATGTTTCCTACGAGTTGCGCTCGCCGCTGACCAACATCATCGGCTTCACCGAGCTCTTGTCGCTACCGACGACGGGACCGCTGACACCGAAGCAGCGCGAATATGTCGAGCATGTCGGCTCGTCGTCCTCGGTGCTGCTCACCATCGTCAACGACATACTGGACCTGGCGACGGTCGATGCCGGCATCATGCAGCTCGACATTTCCGAGATGAGCATCGACAGGACCATCGCGGCAGCCGCCGAGCTGGTCGCCGACCGGCTGGAGGAGCACTCGATCAAGCTCACAATAGACGCGGCCTCGGCGCCAAAGAGCTTCCATGGCGACGAGATCCGTGTCCGCCAGATCCTCTACAATCTGTTGAGCAACGCCGCGAACTATGCGCCGGAGGCGAGCACGATCACGCTCACCTGCCGTCGGTTGACCGGAGGAGTCGAGTTCTCCGTCCACGACGACGGGCCCGGCATGCCGCCGGACGTGCTGGAATCGGTCTTCCGCCGCTTCGAGCCGCGCGCCAATGGCGGGCGCCGGCGCGGCGCCGGGCTCGGGCTGTCGATCGTCAAGAGCTTTGTCGAATTGCATGGCGGCACCGTGCGCATCGAGACCGGCATGGACAAAGGCACCACGGTCATCTGCACCTTTCCCGACACGCCGTCGGGCGGCATCCGCGAAGCGGCCGAGTAGCGCGCTTTGGCAAAGACCGTTCTGGAACGTTTTCTCGCCGATGAGGCGGCGACCGCAAGGCTTGGCGAAGACCTCGCCATGGCGCTGCGGACAGGCGACTCGATCGCGCTCAAAGGCGATCTTGGCGCCGGCAAGTCGACGCTGGCCCGGGCGCTCATCCGGGCGCTCGCCGACGATGCCAACCTCGAAGTGCCGAGCCCGACCTTCACGCTGGTGCAGAGCTACGAGACGCGGATACCCGTCCATCATTTCGACCTCTACCGCCTCTCCTCGCCGGACGAGCTCGACGAGCTCGGCCTCGACGACACGCTGGCGCAGGGCGCGGCACTGATCGAATGGCCGGAGCGGGCCGGAGACCGGCTGCCGGCAAATGCGCTCCAGGTCGAGCTTGCCGAGCAGGGCGCGGGTCGCGTGGCCCGGCTGTCGGGACAGGGACCAGCGTTCGAGCGCGCGGCGCGGTCGCTCGCGATGCGCGATTTTCTGACCAGCGCCGGATGGGGCGAAGCGGGCCGCCGGCATTTTGTCGGCGATGCGTCCGCCCGCTCCTACGAAATCGTCTCGCGTCCCGGCCAGGCGTCGCGCGTGCTGATGAATTCGCCGCGCCTCGTGCTCGGTCCGCCGGTGCGCGACGGCAAGCCCTATGCGGTGATCGCCCACACGGCGCAATCCGTCGCCGCCTTCGTCGCCATCGACCGGGCGCTGCTTGCCGCCGGCGTCGGCGTGCCCGCTATCCATGCCCAGGATCTCGACCAGGGCTTTCTGCTGCTCGAACATCTCGGCTCGGAAGGATTTTTGGGCAGCGACGGCCACCCCATCGCCGAACGCTATGAAGCGGCGGCGGAACTGCTCGCCATGATGCATGGCAAGGCCTGGCCGGATCGCATGGAAGCAGCGCCGGGCGTGTTCCACGAGGTGCCGCCCTTCGACCGCGACGCCATGCTGATCGAGGCCGATCTTTTGGTCGACTGGTATGTGCCGTGGATCACCGGCAAGCCGGCAAGCGATGAATTGCGAGCCGGCTACCACAAAGAGTGGAACGCCTTGCTCGACCGGCTTGCGGGCCAAGAATATACGCTGATGCTGCGCGACTTCCATTCGCCCAACATCATCTGGCGCGCAGAGCGCTCCGGCTTCGACCGGCTCGGCATCGTCGACGTGCAGGACGCGCTGATCGGCCCGGCCGCCTATGACGTCGCCTCTTTAGCCATGGATGCGCGCGTCTCCGTCTCGCCCGAGATCGAGCGGCGGACGGTCGATGCCTATATCGCCGCGCGGCATGCCGTGGGCGCTTTCGACGAGACCAGTTTCGCCGAGGCCTATGCGATCATGGCGGCGCAGCGCAATTCGAAGATCCTCGGCATCTTCGTGCGGCTCGAAAAGCGCGACGGCAAGCCCTACTATCTAAAACACCTGCCGCGCATCCGCGACTATCTGAGGCGGGCGCTGGCGCATCCGGCGCTTGGCCATTTGAAGGAATTTTACATGGCCCACGGCCTGCTGGAGGAACGCTCGCCATGAAGCCGAAGACCGCCATGGTGCTTGCGGCAGGCCTCGGCAAGCGCATGCGGCCGATCACCGACACGATGCCGAAGCCTCTGGTGAAGATCGCCGGCAAGACCTTGCTCGACTGGGGGCTGGACAGCCTGGAAGCCGCCGGCGTCAGCAAGGCCGTCGTCAACGTGCACCATCTGCCGGAGCAGATCATCGCCCATGTCGCCGGCCGCCGGGCGCCGAGGATCGTAATTTCCGACGAGCGCGAAGCCCTGCTGGAATCGGCGGGCGGTATCGTCAAGGCGCTCCCGCTCTTGGGCGGCGAACCCTTCTACATCATCAACGCAGACACCTTCTGGATCGACAGCGGTGAACCCAGCCTCGAGCGCCTTGCCCTTGCATGGGACGCTGCCAGAATGGATATTCTGCTGATGCTCACCGATCTCGACTCAGCAACCGGGCACTGTGTCGGCACCGACTTCCTGGTAGCGCCGGACGGCGCCTTGCGGCGTTCGAAGGGCGATCCGGCCGGCCTGATCTATGCCGGCGCCGCGATCATCCATCCGCGCGTATTCAAGGATGCTCCGGCGGGCTCGCATTCGCTCAATGTTTATTTCGACAAGGCGATCGCCGCCGGCCGCCTGTTTGGCATCGCGATGCGAGGCCGCTGGATCACCGTCGGCACGCCCGACGCCATTCCGGCCGCCGAGGCGGCGGTCGCCGGCGCTCTAGCGAAAGCGATATGAGCGGCTCGCGCCGCGTCTTTTCCATCCCGCCCGGAGCGCCGTTCCTGCCGACGCTCGCGGAGGCGTTGCTCGACGGCCGCCTGATCCCCGGCTTCCGCTTCGACGGCGACCCGCTGGCGCTCGCCGACGCCACCATCTATGTGCCGACGCGGCGCGCCGCGAGAGCACTGCGCGGCGCCTTCGTCGACGTGCTTTCTGAGTCGGGAGGGGGCAGGCGCTCGGCGATCCTGCCGACGGTGCGGCCGCTCGGCGAGTTCGACGAGGATGAGGCCGCCTTCGATGCGGGAACCGCACCCGCCATCGATCTCGCCCCGCCGATAGCGGCGCAGGAGCGGCTGCTGCTGCTGGCGCCGCTGGTGCGCGCCTGGAAGGAAAGCCTGCCGGCGCATGTCAGGGAGCGGTTCAACGAGGAATTCGTCGTGCCGACCTCGGCCGCCGACGCCATCTGGCTGGCGCGCGATCTTGCCCGCCTGATGGACGAGATCGAAACCGAGGGCACGGACTGGGCCAAGCTCGCAACGCTGGTCACCGGCAACCTTGCCGGCTGGTGGCAGGTGACGCTCGATTTCCTCGGCATAGTCACCGACAACTGGCCGGAGTTGCTGAAGGAACGCCACCGCTCCAATCCGGCCGCGCACCGCAGCGCGCTGATCCGGCTGGAGGCGGCGCGGCTGAAGCGCAATCCGCCGGCCGGGCCGGTGATCGCCGCCGGTTCGACCGGGTCCATTCCCGCGACCGCCGAACTGCTTGGCGTCATCGCCGGCCTGCCCAACGGCGCCGTCGTGCTGCCGGGTCTCGACCGCGAGCTCGACGACGCGTCTTTCGCGGCGATCTCGGCGCCCGGCGCGCGTCCGGCGACGCTCGGCCATCCGCAATATGGTCTCGCCAAGCTGATCGGCGGCATCGGGGTTGAGCGTCGCGACGTCGAGGAGATTGGCGAGGCGTCGAGGCCGCTTGCGGCGCGCGCGGCCCTTGTCGGCGAGGCGCTGCGGCCGGCCGAGACCACCGAGCGCTGGACCGAGACACGACCACGTTTCGCGGCAAACGATGTCGAGCAGGCGCTGGCCGGCGTGACGCTGGTAGAGGCGGCCAACGAGCGTGACGAGGCGGCGGCGATCGCGATCGCGCTGAAGCGCGCCGTGGAATTGCCCGGCAAGCGTGCGGCGCTCGTCACCGGCGACCGGGCGCTGGCGCGGCGCGTCTCGGCCGAGCTTCTGCGTTTCGGTGTCGTCGCCGACGACTCCGGCGGCGCGCCGCTGTCCAACACGCCGGCCGCCAGCCTGCTCAGGCTCGCGCTGAACGCCGCGTTCCGGCCCGGCGATGCGGTGGGTCTATTATCGCTGCTCAAGCATCCGCTGCTCGGGCTCGGTCTGGAACGCCAGGCCGTGCGCAGGGCGGCCGAACTGATCGAGTTGGCTGCGCTGCGCGGCGGCACGGGTCGTCCCGATGCCGCATCGCTCGGCGAGCTTTTCGAGACGCGGCTCGCGGACCTGAGCGGAGACACCCGGCAGCCTTTCTGGTTTTCGCGCCTCACCGTGCGCGGTATCGAGCAGGCGCAAGAGTTGCTTAGCCGCCTTACCAACGCGCTCTTGCCACTCACCGCGATGCGCGACGAGAAAGACGCCGACATCGCGACATTGACGCGTGCGAGCGTCGTGGCGCTGGAAGGTCTTGGCCGCGCGGTCGACGGCAGCCTGACGGAACTCTATGCCGGCGACGCCGGCGAGAAGCTCGCCGAGCTGCTGCGCGGACTGGTCGCCGCATCCTCGCCCTTCGTCTTCCCCGCAGCCGAATGGCCGGACGTGATGGAGGCACTGGTCGCGCCGGAAACGGTCAAGCCGGCGCAAGGCACCGATCGCAACATCGCCATCTGGGGCGCGCTGGAAGCCCGGCTGCAGAGCGTCGACACGCTCGTCATCGGCGGGCTCAACGAAGGCGTGTGGCCGCGCAAGCCGGAGAGCGACCGCTTCATGTCGCGGCTGATGAAGACCGGCATTGATCTCGAGCCGCCGGAGCGGCGCATCGGCCTTGCCGCGCATGACTTCCAGACGGCGATGGGCACCGAAACGGTGGTTCTGACGCGCTCGGCGCGATCCGGCGACGCGCCGGCGGTGCCGTCGCGCTGGCTGCAGCGCATCCTCACCTTCATCGGCAAGGACCAGGCGACGGCGCTTGGCCGGCGCGGTGACGCGCTGCTTGGCTGGGCGCGCGCCTTGGACGCCGGTGACAGGAAAGACTTCGCGGCCCGCCCGCAACCAAAACCGCCGCTGCGGCTCAGGCCGCAGCATTTCTCGGTCACCGAGATCGAAACGCTGCGCCGCGACCCCTATGCGATCTATGCCCGGCGTATCCTCGGACTGATGCCGCTCGACCCGCTGATCCGCGATCCGGGCGCTGCCGAGCGCGGCACGCTGTTCCACGAAATCCTGCATCTGTTCTCGCGGCGAGTGGAGGACCCAAGGGCGCCGGGCGCGCTGGCAAGACTGATCGAGGCCGGCCGCATCTCTTTTGCCGACGCAGCACTTCCGCCCGATATCGAAGCGGTATGGTGGCCGCGCTTCGAAAAGCTCGCCGAAAACATCATCGAATGGGAACATACCCGCGCCGAGGCCGTCGCCCGGCGCTTTGCCGAGGAGCGCGCCGAAAAGACCGTCGTCGGCCGCACCGGCGTCACGCTCTCCGGCTATGCCGACCGCGTCGACTTGCTCGCCGGCGGCATGGCCGATATCCTCGACTACAAGACCGGTTCCTCGCCCTCGAAAGCGCAGGCGCACACGCTCTTGTCGCCGCAGCTGGCGCTCGAAGGCGCGCTGCTCAGACGCGGCGCCTTCAAGGAGCTCGGCATCTGCGAGCCCTCGCAGCTTGCCTTCGTGCGGCTGAAGCCGAATGGCGAGGTTTTCGAGGAATCGATCCTCGAATACAACCGCAAGCCGAAGACCGCCAACGAGCTTGCCGAGGAGGCCTGGGCGCGGCTGGAGCGGCTGCTCTTCCACTATGCCGACCCGACAACCGGCTATCTGTCGCGTGCGCTGCCGTTCCGCGAAGGCGAAGCCGATGGCGACTACGATCATCTGGCACGGGTGCTCGAATGGTCGGCCGGCGGCGCCAGCGAGGACGAGGCGGAAGGATGAGATATCCGATCCCCTCCGATACCGCCGCCAGCCAGGCGCGCGCCTCCGACCCGCAAAATTCCGCCTGGGTGTCCGCCAATGCCGGTTCCGGCAAGACGCATGTGCTGGCGCAGCGCGTCATCCGGCTTTTGCTCAATGGCACCGACCCGTCGAAGATCCTGTGCCTTACCTATACGCGCGCCGCCGCCGCCAACATGTCGAACCGCGTGTTCTCGACCCTGTCGGAATGGACGGCCTTGCCCGACGCCGAACTCGCGGTGAGGATCGCCGCGCTCGACGGGCGCGGCGCCGACCGCGACACCATGCGGCGCGCACGCCGATTGTTTGCCGAGGCGCTTGAGACGCCGGGCGGCCTGAAAATCCAGACCATCCATGCCTTCTGCGAATCGGTGCTGCATCAGTTCCCGCTTGAGGCCAACATCCCCGCGCATTTCGAAATGCTCGATCCGCAAATGGAGGTCTCGCTGTTCGCGGACGCCCGCCGCGACATGATCTCGGGCGCGGGCGCCGGCGTCGAAGGCCTGGCGGATGCCTTTGCCACGGTGCTGGAGCGCGGCGGCGAATTCGGGCTCGACATGCTACTTTCGGAGATCGTCGGCAAGCGCGACGACTTGCGCGGCTTCATCCAAAAGCTCGGCAAGGGTCGGGATTTCAAGCCGCTCTTCGCCGAATTCGGCTTCGGGCCAGGACAGACGGCCGAGGACATCGCCGCGTCCGTCTGGCCGCTGCCCGGCTTCGCACCCGGCCAATTTGCCGAATTCGCCCGCGCGGCCGAAGCGGCTGACGCACGGCAAGTGCTGAACAATTTGCTGCCTTACGCGCGGGGCGCCTTTGCCGAGGCCGATCCGATCCGGCGGCTGCGACTGCTCGCCAAGGCGTTCCTGCGCTCCGACGGCGACCCTTACGATCCGCCGAAGATATTCAAGAAGGCGCTGGTCGACCGGCTGCCTGACCTGCCGGAGCGCTATCTCGCGGCGGCCAAGGCGATCCTCGACGTGTCGGACCGGCTGGCGCTGTTCCGCATGCTCGAAGGCACGGCCGCCGCGCTCACCGTCGCCGGCTGGCTGATCGCCCGCTACGAGCAACTGAAGCGCGGGCGGGGCTTCCTCGACTTCAACGATCTCATCACCCGCACCGTCAGCCTGTTGTCGCGGCCGGATGCCGGGCCATGGGTGCAATTCAAGCTCGACCAGGGCATCGATCACGTCCTGCTCGACGAGGCGCAGGACACCAGCCCGGACCAGTGGGAGGTGGTGAAGAAGCTGACGGAAGAGTTCTTCGCCGGGCTCGGCCAGCGCGAGGCGGTCAAGCGCACGGTCTTCGCCGTCGGCGACGAAAAACAGTCGATCTATTCCTTCCAGGGCGCGGCACCCGATTCCTTTGCCGAGAGCCGGGTTTTGTTTGCTGGGCGCGTGCGCGACGCCGAAGCCTCTTTCGCCGACCTCAAGCTCACCTGGTCGTTCCGCTCGAGCGACGACGTGCTGGCCGCTGTCGACCGCGTCTTTGCCGAGCCGGGCGTGCGGCGCGGCATCAGTCACGATCCCGATCCGCTGAGCCACAAGGCGATCCGCACCGATGCGCCGGGCTATGTCGAGGTCTGGCCGTCGATCGGCGCCGAAATGGTGGAAGAGCCGGACGATTGGACCTTGCCGGTCAACCATGCCAGCGCGCCGGCTGTGCGGGTGGCGGAGCACGTTGCCACGACCATCCAGAACTGGCTGCGCAATGGCGAGATCATCGAAGGCAAGGGCCGGAAGCTGACGGCCGGTGACATCCTTGTCCTGGTGCGCAAGCGCGACCGCTTCGTGCATGCGCTGTCGCGCAGCCTCAAGAACCGGCAGATCCCGGTGGCCGGCGCCGACAGGCTGAGCCTTCCCGGCCATATCGCCGTGCAGGACCTGATCGCGCTCGGCCATTTCTTGATCCAGCCGGAGGATGACCTGTCCCTGGCCGCCGTGCTGCGCAGCCCGATCTTCGAAGTGTCCGAGGAGACCTTGCTGATGGTCGCCGGCGAGAGACCCAAGGGGCAATCGCTGATCGCCTCGCTTCGGCAGCATGCGGCTGGGGACGAGGCACTGGCCGCCGTCGTTAGCCGGCTCGATGCCTGGGCGAACGAGGTCGCCTTCAAGCCGGTGTTCGAGTTCTACGCCGCCGCGCTGGCGCGCGATGGCCTGCGGCGCAAGATGACGGCGCGGCTCGGGCCGGAAGCCGGCGACATCCTGGACGAATTCCTGAGCTTCTGCCTGGCTGAGGAGCGCACCGGCCTGCCGGGGCTGGAATCCTTCCTCTCGACGCTGGAAAACGCCGGTCCCGAGATCAAGCGCGAGATGGACCAGACGCGCGACGAGGTGCGCGTCATGACCGTGCATGCAGCGAAAGGCCTGGAAGCGCCGGTCGTTTTCCTGGTCGACGGCGGCTCGGCACCGTTCAGCGACCAGCATTTGCCGCGGCTGATGGCGTTCGAAAGCTCGGGCGCTGAGTGGAGGGGCAAGGGCTATCTCTGGCGGTCGGCCAGCGACGTCGCCAACGGCATTTCGCGGGCGGCCTCGGCGCGGGCGCGCGAGCTTGCCGACGACGAATACCGGCGACTGCTCTATGTCGGCATGACGCGCGCCGAGGACCGGCTGATCGTCTGCGGATATCACGGCAAGCGGGCGCCGAGCGCCGGCACCTGGCATTCGATCGTCAGCCGGGCGCTGCTCAATGCGTCGGAAAGCGCGGAGCGCCGGCATCCGGCGACGGCCGATGTGGCGGTGCATCGCTTCCATCTGACGAAGCTGCCGCCGGTGGCGCTTGCCGGAGCGGACGAGACGGCACCATTGGAGCATGCCGCGCCGCTGTCGGACGGCCTGTTCCGGCCGCTGCCGCCCTATGAGGAGCTGCCGCGGCCGCTGTCACCCTCCGGCGCCTCGGCGCTGATCGACGAAGCGAGCGAAGCCCTCCCCGACACGCGCTCGCCGGTGCTCGACGCCGAGGCTGAGCCTGGGTTCGCGGTGATGCGCGGACTGGCGCTGCACAAGCTGCTGCAGATGCTGCCCGGGATCGCCGAGGACGAAAGGCGAAGTGCCGCGGAACGCTATCTGGCGCGCGCCGGCGCTGATTGGCCGGCGGCGGAGCGCGGCAAAGCGCTGGAGGCGGTGCTTTCGATCCTTTCCGACAGAGGGTTTGGCGCGCTGTTCTCGCCGTCTTCACGAGCGGAAGTCGCGGTCATGGGCAGCCTGGAGGTGAAGGGCAAGCTGCGCTCCATCTCCGGCAAGATCGACCGGCTGGCCGTCACTGCCCAAAAGGTCTCGATCGTCGACTACAAGACCAACCGGCCGGCGCCGGCGAGCCTGGGCGAAGTGCCGCCGGCCTATGTGCTCCAGCTTGCGCTCTACCGCGCGCTGCTGAAGCCGCTTTATCCGGGTCGGGAGGTGACGGCTGCGCTGCTCTTCACCGAGGCACCCAGGCTGATCGAGCTGCCGGCTAACGCCATGGACGATGCCCTTGCCCGACTCACGGGAGCGTGACACAAGAACTGCTTGAACATCGCCGCCACAACCACCACATTTGGTGCAACCCCGAGTTCTCGAAAGGATTTCAGCATGGCCACCGTCAAGGTCGACAAGGGCAATTTCCAGGCCGATGTGCTCAACGCCAAGGAGCCGGTCGTGGTGGATTTCTGGGCGGAATGGTGCGGTCCCTGCAAGATGATCGCCCCGGCGCTGGAAGACATCGCCAAGGAGCTCGGCTCGAAGATCAAGGTCGCCAAGCTCAACATCGACGAGAATCCCGAGTTGGCCGCGCAGTACGGCGTGCGCTCGATCCCGACGCTGATGATCTTCAAGGGCGGCGAAGTGGCCGACATGAAAGTGGGTGCCGCGCCGAAGACCGCACTGTCGCACTGGATCAACGGCAGCCTCGCCTGAGGCAATCCAAAGATTCGACGAATGAGCCCGGCCGTCGTGAACTGACCCCCGAAAGTTGGACACAACCTTCGGGGGTTTTGCATGTCCAAACACAGTGCGCGTTTCAAGCGCTCGGTTGTCGATAGCTATTTGTGCGGGGATGAAAGCTACGCGAGTGCGGCGTCTAAGCGTGGAGTTGACGCGGCGACTGTGCGCAAGTGGGTTGCTTTGTACCAGGCGCATGGCGATGCCGGGCTGTCGCGGAAGTACGGTCGTTACGATGTGGCGTTCAAGCTGTCGGTGCTCGAGCGGATGTGGAAGGACGGTCTGTCGCATCGCCAGACGGCGACGCTGTTCAATATCCGCAATTCCGGTTGCCTGACGGGCTGGGAGAAGCACTATCATGCGGGTGGGATAGAGGCGCTCGGCCCCCGCCCCAGAGGACGACCCATGTCAAAGCCGCCGGCCCCTGCGGTGCCTGTTGCAGCCAGTGACGAGGCCAAAAGCCGCGAAGAATTGCTGGCCGAGTTGAAGCAGTTGCGGATGGAGAACGCCTACCTAAAAAAACTGAGGGCCTTAACGCAGGAACATGCGCCCAAAAAGCGCAAGCCGTCCAAGCGTTAAGGCCGTTTTATCCGCTTAAGGGCCTGCTCGACCTGGCGAAGCTGCCGCGCAGCACGTTCTATTACAGGCAAAAGGCGGCCTCGCGCCCGGACCGTCATGCGGCGCTGAAGGAGGCGATCAAGGCCATCTTCGACAGCCACAAGGGCCGCTATGGCTATCGCCGGGTGACCGCGCAACTGCGCCAGTTGGGCCAATGCGTCAACCACAAGACCGTCCAGAGCCTGATGGCCGGGATGGGATTGAAGTCACTGGTCAGGCCGAAGAAGTATCGTTCCTACAGGGGCGAGATCGGGCGGACCGCTCCCGATCTCTTGCCGCGCAAGTTCGGCGCCGACCGCGCCAACCGCAAATGGGTGACCGACGTGACGGAGTTCAGCGTGGCCGGCGACAAGCTCTACCTGTCTCCCATCATGGATCTCTACAATGGCGAGATCGTCGCCTTCGAGACGGCGCGCCGGTCGCGCTTCAAACTGGTGGACAACATGCTGACCAAAGCCTTCGCCCGGCTCAACGAGGACGAGCGGCCGATCCTGCATTCCGATCAGGGATGGCAATACCAGATGTCGGCATTCCAGCGCAGGCTGGAGGCCAGAGGCCTTGCACAGAGCATGTCACGCAAAGGCAATTGCCTCGACAACGCACCGATGGAGAGCTTCTTCGCCACACTCAAGTCCGAGCTCTTCCATCCGGAAAGGTTCGACACTGTCCAAAGCCTCGATACGGCCATCAAGGGCTACATCGACTATTACAACCACCGCCGCATCAAACTGAAACTGAAAGGGCTGGCCCCTGTGCAATACAGGACCCAGCCCTTAAATCTACCAGCTCAATGAACCGTCCAACTTTACGGGGTCAGTTCAGTCGCGCCGGGCTTTTTCTTTGGCGTCATCGCTGACGGCGCTCTGGCCCTCGCATGCACGCACGTCATGTCTTCTGCTTGGGAAGGGAGAGCGCCATGACCGGAACAGCCAAGGCTACCGTCTTCATTGACAACGAGCGCGTCATCGTCACCGAATACCGCTTCGCGCCGGGCGCCAACACCGGCTGGCATCGCCACGGCCACGACTATGTCGTGGTGCCGCTGATGGACGGCAAGGTGAAACTGGTGACCAAGGACGGCGTCACCTTCGCCGAGATGAAGAAAGGCGCGCCCTATTTCCGCAAGGAAGGCGTCGAGCACGACGTCATCAACGCCAATGACGGCGAATACGCCTTCATCGAGATCGAATTGAAGTGAGTTTGACGGCGAGCCATCATCTGCCATCTTGATGGCTAAGCTCTGTCGGCATCTATTTCCGGCAAGCGGAGTTCCAAATGGCCGAACCAAAACTCTCAGTCCGTAGCGCAAAAAGCATGGAACCTAGCTCATCGACGCGTCGCGAGAATCGTTCCATAGCCGATGTGATCGAACGCGCGCTCGAGTCCTATGAGATTCAGGAAGCACGGCGCGAACCTGCATCCAGCTTCTATGCTCGCCTGGTTGCAAACAGCGGAGCCGACATCGATCTGGAGAAAATTATCCGCGAAGGCCGCGAACTCTAGTGGCACTGCACAGGGATGTTGACCGGTCAGCTCTGTTTGCGTTGGCAGGCGGCATGCCTTGGAGATTGGCCGAAACGCCCATCGCGATCGTCATTCTAGGGCGGAGCAGGAGCGAAGCTCCGTCGCGAAGACCCTAGAATCCATGCCGTTACCTTCGCCAAAGGGTGCAACGGAGCAAAATTCTGCACCGTGGCGGCGCTTCCAAGTCACGGCATGGATTCTATGGTCTGCGCCGCGTCGCTTCGCTCCTTGCTCCGCCATAGAATGACGACGTTGGGTCGGCTTCAACCAATCCCGGGCGTTTGCGCTGACTTCACGGAAATGAACGGAAAATCTTGCACCAAGACAAACGGCAACCTTTCAAAATCCCTGTGCCGGGAACTAGCCGAATTTCGGACCGATCAATTGGCTGAAATAGTCACCAGTCGGCGACGCGATCGCCGCCGGCAAATTGCGCGCTTTTTGCGGTATATTCGAACAGCTCGATCTTCACGCCGTTGGGGTCGGTGATCCAGGCCTGGTAGGTGTCGTCGCAGGCGAGCTTCTTCGGCGTGACCTCGACGCCTTTCGATCGGATGTGCGTGATCGCGGCATCGATATCTTCCACCTCCAGGCAGAAGTGGTTGATCTGGTCGCGCTCGCTGTAGCTGGCCTCGCTCTTCTCGAACACCTCGACATGGCTGCGGCCGCCGCAATCGAGATAGAAGCCGAAGATCCTGCCGTCGCGCAGGAAATTGAACCTTGTGTCCATGCCGAGGACGTCGCGGTAGAAGCCGCGCGTCGCCTCCAGGTCATGCGCGAAGATGCAGACATGGGCGAGCTGCTTCACCTTGATCATGGCCGCTCTAACTCTTGTTTCTGCGCAATTCCGAACGGAAAACCGCTACGCACTTTTCCTGGAATAGTTCCAGCAATGGTCCCGTCGTACCCCTATCAGGTCGGCGGCGTGCCATTCTCGTCCAGCACCGCGCCAGCGAAATAGAGCGAGCCGCCGATGAGGATGCGCGGCGCCGGGCCGTCCCAGCTGTCGCGCAACAGCATCAGCGCATTGGCGACGGAGCCGACCGGCTCGGCCGACAGGCCGGCGTCCGCGGCGCGCAGCGACAGCTCGTCATTCGGCACGCCGGCGTCGCTTTTGCTCACCGGCACCGTGTAGACATGCCGGGCCAGCCCCTTGAAGGCGCTGAAATAGCCGCTCTGGTCCTTGGTGTTGATCATGCCGGAGATGAGGATCAGAGGGCGCGGGTTCTTTTCCTCCTGCTCGGCCAGCGCTTCGGCGATGACGACACCGGCGCCCGGATTGTGACCGCCGTCGAGCCAGATCTCGGCGCCCTTGGGCGCAAGGTCCACCAGACGGCCCTGCGTCAGCTTCTGCATCCTGGCCGGCCAGGCGACATTGGCCATCGCGCGTTCGGCGGCGCGGTGGCCGATCTCGAAGCCGGCCGCCTTGACCGCGGCGATCGCGGCGGCGGCATTGGCGAACTGGTGCCGTCCAGGCAGGCGCGGCAGCGGCAGGTCCATCAGGCCGTCCTCGTCCTGATAGACCATGCGGCCGTTCTCCTCGAAAGCCAGGAAATCCTGGCCGTAGACGACGGTCGGGCAGTCGAGCCGCTCGGCGGTCTCGATCAGCACCTCAAGCGCCGTCTCGCTTTCCTGCGCGCCGATCACCACCGGGCAGCCGCGCTTCATGATGCCGGCCTTTTCGGCCGCGATCACCTCGACCCGATCGCCGAGATAGGCTTCGTGATCCAGCGACACCGGCATGATCACCGAGACCGCAGGTCGCTCCACGACATTGGTAGCGTCGAAACGGCCGCCGAGCCCGACCTCGATGATCGCGGCTTCGGCCGGATGCTCGGAAAACAAGATGAAGGTGACGGCGGTGAGGATCTCGAAGACGGTGATCTTCTGGCCCTGATTGGCCTTGGCGACGCGCGCGATGGCCTCGGCAAAGACATCGTCGTCGACCAGCTTGCCGCCGCCCTCTGCCGCCAGCCGGTAGCGCTCGTGCCAGTTCACCAGATGCGGCGAGGTATGGACGTGGACGAGGTGGCCAGCCGCCTCCAGCAGCGCCCGCGCAAAGGCGGCGCAGGAGCCCTTGCCGTTGGTGCCGGCGATATGAATGACCGGCGGCAGCCGGTCCTGCGGATTGCCGAGACGTTCGAGCAGGCGGGTGATGCGGTCCAGCGAAAGGTCGAAGCCTTTCGGGTGGAGCGTCATCAGCTGTTCGATTTCGCGGTCGGCGGCGAGCGTTGTCATGGCAGAATCCTAAGCGCAGCCCGGCTGGCGCGCAATCGCGGTTCGCGGCGAACGGTGTCGCGTCAGGCCTGCGGCCGGGATTCCGCGTTGACGACCGCCGGCGGCAAGATTTCTGGCTCGACCGGCTTCTCTGGCGCCGGCATCTTGAGCAGCATCTTCAAGAGCCGCGCGATGGTCTGGCGCATCTCCAGCCGCGAGACCACCATGTCGACCATGCCATGCTCCATCAGGTATTCGGCGCGCTGGAAGCCGTCGGGCAGCTTCTCGCGGATGGTCTGCTCGATGACACGCGGGCCGGCAAAGCCGATCAGCGCGCCGGGCTCGGCGATGTGGACGTCGCCCAGCATGGCATAGGAGGCGGTGACGCCGCCCGTCGTCGGATTGGTGAGCACGACGATATAGGGCAGGCCGGCTTCCTTCAGCCGGTCGACACCGACCGTGGTGCGCGGCAGCTGCATCAGCGAGAGGATACCCTCCTGCATGCGGGCGCCGCCCGAGGCGGCGAACAGGATCAGCGGCCGCCTGCGCTGGAGGGCGACCTCGAAGGCGTGGACAATGGCTTCGCCGGCCGCCATGCCGAGCGAGCCGCCCATGAAAGCAAAATCCTGCACGGTGACGACGACCGGCAGGCCATCGATGGTGCCGGCGGCATTGAGGATCGCATCCTCGAGGCTGGTCTTGGCCTTCGCCTCCTTTAGGCGATCGGTGTAGCGCTTCTCGTCGCGGAACTTCAGCGGGTCCTGGACGACCTTGGGATTGTCCAGCGTCTCGTATTTGCCGTCGTCGAAGAAGTATTTCAGCCGCTCCTTGGCCGAGATCTTCATGTGATGGCCGGAAGCCGGGATGACGAACTGGTTGGATTCCAGGTCCTTGTGGAAGATCATCTCGCCGGTCTCGGGATCCTTGATCCAGAGGTTTTCCGGCATGTCGGTGCGCCGGCCGAGCATCGAATTGATCTTCGGACGGACGTAATTGGTGATCCAGTTCATGGCTTCGGCTCCTGTCCTGGAAGATAGACGTAGGAAGACTATTCGGCGGCAGCAAGGCGGGCAGAGCGCACGCCCTGGGCGAGGCCGCTGACCAAAGTGGCGACCGCCTCGGCCGGATCGGCGGTCTTCTCGCCCTTGGGTCCCAGCACATTGGCAACCGCGTTGACGATCGCGGTGCCGACGACGACGCCGTCGGCCGAGGCGCCGATCACCCGGGCCTGCTCGGCGGTCTTGACGCCGAAGCCGACGCAGACGGGCAGCGCGGTGTGGCCCTTGATGCGCTTGACCGCCGTCGCGACCTTGGCCGTGTCGGCAAGGGCCGAGCCGGTGATGCCGGTCATCGACACGTAGTAGACGAAGCCGGAAGTGTTCTCCAAAACCTTGGGCAGCCGCTTGTCGTCGGTGGTCGGCGTCGCCAGCCGGATGAAATTGATGCCGGCCTTCAGCGCCGGGATGCAGAGCTCCTCGTCCATCTCCGGCGGCAGGTCGACGACGATCAGGCCATCGATGCCGCTGGCCTTGGCATCGGCGAGGAAGCGATCGACACCATAGATGTAAATCGGGTTGTAGTAGCCCATCAGCACGATAGGCGTCTCGTCGTCGCCGGCGCGGAATTCAGCCGCCATCTTCAGCGTCTTGACCAGCGTCTGGCCGCCTTTCAGCGCCCTCAGGCCCGCCGCCTGGATGGCCGGACCGTCGGCCATCGGATCGGAGAAAGGCATGCCGAGCTCGATGACGTCGGCGCCGGCGCCCGGCAGCGCCTTCATGATGGCTAGAGAGGTGTCGTAGTCCGGATCGCCGCCCATGATGTAGGTGACCAAAGCCGGACGGCCCTCGGATTTGAGCTTCGCCATGCGGCGGTCGATGCGGGTCGTCATTGTCAGATCTCCATGCCCAGCATCGAGGCCACCGTGTGCACGTCCTTGTCGCCGCGGCCGGACAGGTTGACGATGACGATCTGGTCCTTGTCCATGGTCGGCACGATCTTCATCGCATGCGCGATGGCATGCGCGGATTCCAGCGCCGGGATGATGCCTTCGACGCGGGTCGTCAGCTGGAAGGCTTCCAGCGCCTCGTCGTCGAGGATCGGCTCATATTGGACGCGGCCCGAATCGCGCAGCCAGGAATGCTCAGGCCCGACGCCGGGATAGTCGAGACCGGCCGAGATCGAATGGCCATCGAGGATCTGGCCGTCCGAATTCTGCAGGAGATAGGTGCGGTTGCCGTGCAGCACGCCGGGCTGGCCGGCATTCATCGAGGCGCAATGCTCGACGCCGTCGAGGCCGCGCCCGCCGGCTTCGACGCCGATGATGCGGACTTGCCTGTCGTCGAGGAAGGGGTGGAACAGGCCGATGGCGTTGGAGCCGCCGCCGACGGCGGCGATGATGACGTCGGGCAGGCGGCCTTCCTGCTCAAGCACCTGGGCACGCGCTTCCGAGCCGATCACCGACTGGAAATCGCGCACCAGCTCCGGATAGGGATGCGGACCGGCGGCGGTGCCGATCAGGTAATAGGTGCCCTCGACATTGGTCACCCAGTCGCGCAGGGCCTCGTTCATGGCGTCCTTCAGCGTGCCGTGGCCGGCGGTGACCGGCCGCACCTCGGCGCCGAGCAGCTTCATGCGGAAGACGTTGGGGCTCTGGCGGGCGACGTCGGTGGCGCCCATGTAGACGACGCAAGGATAGCCGAAGCGCGCCGCAACCGTGGCGGCAGCGACGCCATGCTGGCCGGCGCCGGTCTCGGCGATGATGCGCTTCTTGCCCATGCGCTTGGCGAGCAGGATCTGGCCGAGGCAGTTGTTGATCTTGTGCGAGCCGGTGTGGTTGAGGTCCTCGCGCTTGAAATAGACCTTGGCGCCGCCCCCGAGGCCCTTCGCCGAGGAAACTTCACGAAGATGCTTGGTCAGGCCCTCGGCGAAATAGAGCTTCGACGGCCGCCCGGCATAGTGGGTGGAGAGGTTCTGCAGCTCGGCCTTGAACTCCGGATCGTTCTTGGCTTTGTTCCATTGCTCTTCGAGGTCGAGGATCAGCGGCATCAGCGTCTCGGCGACGAAGCGGCCGCCGAAAATGCCGAACATGCCCTGCTCGTCGGGCCCGGTGCGGAAGGAATTGGGCATAGCCGGCTTGTCCATCGCCGATCTCCTAAGTCTTGACTGGTGAGCCTGCCGGAAGGCCGGCTTTCGCCTTTCCGCGGCATGCCCAGGTTGGGTTCGTCAGGCGGCGCGGTCGTCGCGCGCGGCCCTCACGGCCCGGAAAAACTGCTCGATCAGCGCCGGATCCTTGACGCCCGGAGCGCTTTCCACGCCGGACGAGATGTCTATTCCGGGCGGATTGGCCAGTCTCAGGGCATCGCCGACATTGGCGGCGTTGAGCCCTCCGGAAAGCATGTAATCGAGGCCGGCGTCAAGGCCGGCAAGGATGCGCCAGTCGAAGGCGACGCCGTTGCCGCCCGGCAATTGCGACCCCTTGGGCGGCTTGGCGTCGAACATGAAGCGGTCGGCGATGCCGATATAGGGTTTCAGCCGGTCGAGATCCGCCGCTTCGCTGACCGACAGCACCTTCATCACCGGCAGGCCGTAGCGCGCCTTGAGCTCCGCCACCCGTTCCGATGTTTCGGCGCCGTGGAGCTGCAGCATGTCGGGGCGCATCCCGGCGACGATCTCGTCGAGGAAGGCGTCGTCGGCATCGACGGTGACGGCGACCGCCTTGGCCTTGCCGATCGCAGCCCGGCGCAGGCGGCCGGCGTCGACGGGTTCGATATAGCGAGGGCTCCTGGCGAAAAAAATGAAACCGACATGGCTGGCGCCGCCGGCAAGGGCGGCGGCCATCGCGGCGTCGGTCTTCAATCCGCAGATCTTGATGTCGAGCGTCATGGCGCGGGATTGGCACGAAACGGCCAAAGAGTCGAGAAAAAGCATGCTGTTGCCGGACGATCAGAAAGCGCTAACTTTCTCAGGAGACAAGGCGGGAGCAACAATCATGGCCGACCAGACCGTCGCCGAACTCAGGCAGAAGATCGCGCAGGCGCGCGAGGTAATCGCGCATCTGATGGAGAAGTCCGACTTCAACGGCGCCGAGGCGCACCGGGCGCTGGATTATTTCGGCAGCGATGCCTTCGACCGGAATTTTTTGCCATGGCCGCATCAGGGCGAGGAAGGGCTGCGGCCGGAAGAGCTTAATGCGGCGAATGACGATTGAGCGGTCAAGGTCGGTGCGAGCCGAAGGTAGATAATTGGGGAAAAGGCGGCGGGACAGCACCCCCCTCTGGCCTGCCGGCCATCTCCCCCGCAAGGGGGGAGATCAGCAGCTTCGGCGCTTAGCCCTTCCTGCAACGCTTGAGATTGGCGAAAGCCGTGGCAACATCCAATCTCCCCCCTTGCGGGGGAGATGGCCGGCAGGCCAGAGGGGGTGGGAAGGATCGCGGCGTGGCAGCTTTTGTTCCCTTTCCAGCCGCCGCCAGCCTTACTCAAACACGATCGCCTGTAACGCCCCACCGTTGCGCTTCAGCCAGTCCTTGCAGCGGTCGGTGTCGGGGCAGAGCTTTTCGCACAATTTCCAGAATTTCGGACCGTGGTTCATCTCTTTCAGATGCGCGACCTCGTGCGCCACCAGGTAATTGATGACCGGCGGCGGCGCCATCATGATGCGCCACGAGAAGGAAAGATTGCCCTCCGACGTGCATGACCCCCAGCGGCTGGAGGTATCCTTATACCGGATTGCCTTGGCGCGCTTGCCGATCGCCTCGGTATGCTTGACCACCAGCTTCTCGATCTCGCGCTTGGCCTCGCGCTTCAGATAATCGGCAATGCGGCGCGGCAGGTGAATGCGCTCGCCATGGACGATCAGCAGCGGGCCGCGATCGTCGCGCGCGATGGTGACGGTGCCGCGCTTTGCCGGCTCATGGACGATGCGATGCGGCACGCCGCGGATCGGGACCTTGATGCCGGGCCGCACCTGCGGCCGCATCGGCACCTTGGCCAGGCGCTGCTCCAGCCAGTCTTGATGACGGTCGAGGAACTTCTCCACCTCGCCGCGCCGCAGGCCGGGCGGCACGGTGATGCGCAGGCCCTGGCCGCCGGAATCGATGCGCAGCGTCAGCCGCCGGGCCCTGGCGCTCTCGACAATCTTGAGCGGCAGTGTGCGGCCGGCGACGCAATGCTCGCGCTCGACGACGGGCTTGGGCTTTGGCTTGGTCAGGTTGCGAAAGAAGCCGAGGGACATGGCTGGACGATACGCGATTCGAGGAAAACGGCCAGTAGACTGAAGCTATATGGAGAACAAAAAAGAAACGGCGCCGCTTGCGCGACGCCGTCTTATCGTGCCGAGACCTGTCGCAGGATCTCAGTCGTCGAGCAGGTTCGTGCCCTTGCCGCGCTTCGGTGCGGGCTTTCCGGTCGCGTCGTTCGTGGTGGTCGGCGCAGTCCGCTTGTTGCGCTCAGCCATGAAGCGGTCGAACTCTTCCTGGTCCTTGGCGCGGCGCAGCTCGCGCGCATACTCGTCGAACTCGGTGAGCATTTCGTCGAGCTTGCGGCGCTCCTCGGCGAGGCGCTCGAGCTCCTTCTCGCGCCAGTCGTCGAACGCGACGTTGCCAGTGCGAGACGAGCCATGGCCCCAGCGGGCAGCCTTGTCGGAGCTGCGGCGGCAGCCGGCGAAGATGCCGTCCGTGGCGCGGTTGACGTCGCGCTTGAAGCCTTCGAGCCGGTCGCCCCAGATGATGTAGGCGAGCATGGCGAAGCCGAGCGGCCAGAACACCATGAAGCCGATCACCATCAGCGCGATGGTAGCCGGCGTCCAGGCCGGACGGATCAATGCGGTTGTGTTCATTTCTCCCAATCCTTCCATTGGAGACAGCCAAACCGGCTGCGTGGAATCGAAATGGGAAGGCGAAATCGGCGATTCAAGGCAAGTTCGGCCAAAACCGGCGAAGGGTCTGAAATGATTATCGCTTTTTGAGTTTTTCGAGGAAAAGCACTGCCATTCCGGCAACGAGCCCCCAGAACGCCGCGCCGACGCCGAACAAAGTGAGCCCCGAGGCCGTCACCGCGAAGGTGACGGTGGCCGACATGCGCTCGTCCGCGTCATGGAGCGCGATCGACAGCGCGTTGGCTAAAGGCGCCGTCAGCGCCAGGCCGGCGACCAGCACGATCAGGCTCTGCGGCAGGACAGCGAAGATCGCCACCAGCGAGGCGCCGAAGATGGCAAAGACCAGGTAGGCGAGTGAATAGAACGGCCCGGTCTTCCAGCGTTCGGCGGGGTCGGGATGGACATCCGGGCCGGTGCAGATCGCCGCCGAGATCGCCGCCAGATTGGTGGTCGAGGCGGCGAACGGCGCCGAGAGCAGCGAAAACAGGCCGGTGACGCCGATCAGCGGGCCGGGCTCCGGGTGATAGCCGGCGGCTTTCAGCACGGCGAGGCCGGACAGATTCTGCGAGGCCATGGTGACGAGGTAGAGCGGCAGGGCCAGGCCGACGATTGCCGAGATGGTAAACTGCGGCGCGACCAGCGTCAGCGTCGACAGCTCCGGCGCCGGCAGGCCGCCGACGCGGCCGGTGAGGAAGGCGGCAAGGCCGCCGCCGATCAGCACCACCAGGACCGAGACCGCCGGGTTGAACAGCCGGATGACGAAGAAGGCGGCGATCAGCGGCAGGATCAGCCACGGATCGGCGGGGATGGCCTTCACCGCACTGATGGCGAAGCCGACCAGGATGCCGGCCAGCATGCCGGATGCGACCGAGGCGGGTATCATCGCGATCAGTCGGGTCAGCGGCTTGAACAGGCCGGTGGCGATCAGAAGCATGCCGGTGACGATGAAGGCGCCGACGGCTTCCGGCATCGTGAAGCCGCTGGAGGCGGCAATCAGCGCCAGGCCCGGCGTCGACCAGGCGGTGATGACCGGCATCTTGGTGCGCCAGGACAGCCACAGGCATTCGATGGCCATGGCCAGGCAGATCGCCGTCACCCAGCTTGCGGTCTCGATCTGCGTGGCGCCGACCGCCTTGGCGGCGGCAATGATGATGGCTAAAGTGCCACCGAAGCCGACGATTGCCGCGACGAAGGCGGATATCGGAATGGAGATGCGCATCGTCAGGCGACCCGCCGGGCCATGTCGCCGACGGCGCGCTTGAGCAGGTCGAGGTCCTGCGGGCGCGACAGGCGATGATCGCCGTCGGGGATCAGCGACAGCGTGACGTCATCGGACGGCAGCAGGGCCGCGAGTTTTAACGCATGCCCCGATGGCACGTCCGGATCGGCGAGACCCTGCAGAATATGCACCGGGCAATGGGTGTCGATCGGCCCGGTCATCACCCGGTTCGCCCGGCCATCCTCGATCAGCGCGCGCGTGTAGATATAAGGCTCGTCCGAATAATCCGACGGTTCGGCGAAAAATCCCTTTTTCGAAAGGTCGCGCTTTTGCGCCTTGGTCAGCACCGGTTCGATCAATTCGGCGGTAAAATCCGGCGCCGGCGCCAGCAGAACCAGGCCGGCGACGCGATCGTCGCCGGCCTTGCGCAATTCCTGCACCATGCGCAGCGCGATCCAGGCCCCCATCGAGGAGCCGACCAGGATCTGCTTGCCCTTGCTGAAGCTCCGCAAGACGGCGAGGCTCTCGGCCAGCCATTTCGAGATCGTGCCGTCGGCGAACTCGCCGCCGGATTCGCCATGGCCGGAATAGTCGTGGCGCAGATAGGCGCGGCCTTCGCTGGCCGTCCAGGCCGACAGCGCTTCGGCCTTGGTGCCCAACATGTCGGACTTGTAGCCGCCCAGCCAGACGACGCCAGGGGCGGCACCCGGCGCCTGCCTGACGGCGATCTCCGCTCCGTCCACGTCGATGAAAACTGGTGCGCTGGCGTTCATGACCTTGTCCTTCCCGGCCGGTCTTTTGGCACAACCAATGGTTCGCGGAAAAGTGCTCGCGACGTTTCTTTGCTTGGTGCAGGCGACAGCTAGCTTTTGCGGGCAAGCTTTGAGGTGATTTCCTGGCGAGGCTGTGCTATTGACTCCGGCCGCGCGCTCACCACATAGGCGCGTTCACAGATCGAACTCAAAAACCCTGAACGAAAACGGCCGAGGAGACCACGACCATTCGCAGACCTTTCAAAGCAGCGGCACCCACCAAGGACGGTCCGCGCTCCAATCGAGACATCCGGGTGCCCCGGGTCCAGCTCATCGACGCAGAAGGCCACAACCGTGGCGAAGTTTCCATCAACGACGCGCTGCTTCTGGCCGAAGAGGCCGGGCTCGATCTCGTCGAGATATCGCCCAACGCGCAGCCGCCCGTCACCAAGATCCTCGATCTTGGCAAGCTGAAATACGCCAACCAGAAGAAGGCGGCCGAAGCACGCAAGAACCAGAAGGTCATCGAGATCAAGGAGATCAAGATGCGCCCGAACATCGACAGCCATGACTACGAGACCAAGATGAAGGCCGTGCGGCGCTTCTTCGAGGAAGGCGACAAGGTCAAGCTGACGCTGCGCTTCCGCGGCCGCGAGATGGCGCATATGGAGCTCGGCATGCAGCTCCTGAACAAGGTCCGCGAGGAAGTGGCGCCGATCGCCAAGGTCGAGGCGGAGCCGAAGCTCGAAGGCCGCCAGATGATGATGGTGCTGGCGCCCCGCTGACAGGGCGCCTCACATTTCCTTTCCCTCCAGGAGCCATCCGGCGCGACCGCCCAATCCGTCGCACCGATCACGGTTTCGAGAAAGAGAATTGACCGGCCGGCGCTGCTTCGTGCTCCAAAATCCGCCTGAATTGCGGAGCACGGCGTCCCGACGATCGGTGGGGCGCCTACCCGATCGCCGGCAACCCTCGACGATCGGACTGCAATCATGGTCGATGACGTGAAATTCGCGAATGACGACCCGCCCGCCGGGTTGGGCGCCTACCAGCAGATGCGCAGGCTGGTGCTGGCGGTGCTGATCGTGGTGCTGTTCGCGGCATTGCTGTTCGGCCAGTCGACCTTTCCGCCGGATACGCCGATGCATGAGTCGATCGAGATGTTCGGCGTGCTGCTGATCTTCCTCGGCGTCGTCGGGCGGCTGTGGTCGACGCTCTATATCGGCGGGCGCAAATCCTCCGAAGTGGTCACCGGCGGACCCTATTCGATCACCCGCAACCCGCTCTATGTGTTCTCGACGGTGGCCGCAGCCGGTGTTGGCGCCCAGATCGGCTCGTTCAGCGGCATCGTCCTGTTCGCGCTTCTGTGCGCCGGGGCCTTCCATATCGTCATCCTGCGCGAGGAGAAATTCCTCAAGCAGGCGCTCGGCGCCCCTTACGAAGCCTACCTGACGCGCGTGCCGCGTTTCTTTCCAAAACTCTCGCTTTACCAGGAAGGCGACACCGGCAGCTTCAAGCCGCGCCTGCTCTTGAACACGCTGCTCGACGGGCTTGTGTTCCTGGTGGCGCTGCCTGCCTTCGAGCTGATCGACGGCGCCCAGCAGTCGGGGATGCTGCCGGTGTGGTTCCGGTTGCCCTGACTTGGGGACAGAGCGTCGCATCGGTTGAGGTGTTGCGCGCGGACCGTCTTTGATCTATAGGACCGCCGTTCCGTGTATCGGCTATAGGCACGATACGCAGAATGAAGAGGAAAACCGCCCGGCAGGGCATGCCGTGGCGGTTTCATTTGCTTTTCGGGCTTTGGTCGGCCCGAAGCGAGAAAAGAAGCGCGATTGTGCGCCCATGATACGGAGTAGCAAAATGCCCAAGATGAAGACCAAATCGGCCGCCAAGAAGCGGTTCAAGATTACTGCCACCGGCAAGGTGCTGTCGGCTGCCGCCGGCAAGCGCCACGGCATGATCAAGCGTTCCAACAAGTTCATTCGCGATGCCCGCGGCACGATGGTTCTGGCTGAACCGGACGGCAAGAAGGTCATCAAGAATTTTCTGCCGAACGGCCTTTAAGCATTTCGGTCCGGAACAGCGTTTTAAGGAGATCATGACATGGCACGCGTAAAGAGAGGCGTCACCGCCCACGCCAAGCACAAGAAGGTCCTGAAAGCCGCCAAGGGTTTCTACGGCCGCCGCAAGAACACCATCCGCATCGCCAAGCAGGCGGTGGAGAAGTCGCTGCAGTACGCCTATCGCGACCGCAAGAACCGCAAGCGCTCGTTCCGCGCGCTGTGGATCCAGCGCATCAACGCGGCGGTGCACGAGCATGGCCTGACCTATGGCCGCTTCATCGACGGCCTCAACAAGGCCGGCATCGAGATCGACCGCAAGGTGCTTTCGGACATGGCCATCCACGAGCCGCAGGCTTTCGCAGCACTTGTCGCCAAGGCCAAGGTCGCGCTCGAATATCTGAAGAACACCACGCCGAATGCTTTTGAGAGCGCTGTAGCCTAACCAGCGCCTTCCCAAGCATATTCGACACTTGATTTGGGAAACCCGCGCTGGCAGGGCTGGCGCGGGTTTTTCTTTGCTTCCAATCGGGTCCGGAACATGAGCGACATGGACACTCTCGAAAATTCCCTTCTGGCCGATATCGCGGCCGCGACCGACGAGCAGGCGATCGAGGCGGTGCGCGTCTCAGCGCTGGGCAAGAAGGGCTCGGTCTCCGAAATGCTGAAGACGCTCGGCGCCATGAGCGCCGAGGAGCGCCAGGTGAAAGGCCCGGCGATCAACGGCCTGAAGAACCGCGTCACCGAAGCGCTGAGCGCGCGCAAGGCGGAGCTGAAGGACGTCGCGATCGCCGCACGGCTTGCCGCCGAGAAAGTCGATGTCACGCTGCCGGTGCGCCAGTCGCCGGCCGAGCGCGGCCGCATCCATCCGATCAGCCAGGTGATCGACGAGATCGCGGCGATCTTCGGCGACCTCGGCTTCGCCATCGCCGAAGGTCCGGATATCGAGACCGATTATTACAACTTCACCGCGCTGAATTTCCCCGAGGGACATCCGGCCCGCGAGATGCACGACACCTTCTTCTTCCAGCCGGACGAGAAGGGCGAGCGCAAGCTGTTGCGCACACACACCTCGCCGGTGCAGATCCGCACCATGGAGCGGCAGAAGCCGCCGATCCGCATCGTCATCCCCGGCAAGACCTACCGGCAGGATTCGGACGCCACGCACTCGCCGATGTTCCATCAGGTCGAAGGACTGGTAGTCGACAAGACAGCCAACGTCGCCAACATGAAGTGGGTGCTGGAGGAGTTCTGCAAGGCCTTCTTCGAGGTGCCGTCGGTCAAGATGCGCTTTCGGCCGTCCTTCTTCCCGTTCACCGAACCCAGCCTCGAGGTCGACATCCAGTGCGACCGCTCGCGGCCCGGCGAAGTGCGCTTCGGCGAAGGCTCCGACTGGATGGAGATCCTGGGCTGCGGCATGGTGCATCCCAACGTGCTGCGCGCCGGCGGGCTCGATCCCGACGAATATCAAGGCTTCGCCTGGGGCATGGGCATCGACCGCATCGCCATGCTGAAATACGGCATGCCGGACCTGCGCGCCTTCTTCGACGCCGACGTGCGCTGGCTCACGCATTACGGCTTTCGCCCGCTCGACCTGCCGACGCTGTTCGGGGGGCTGTCGACGTGACCGCCCCGCATGCCGGCGGCTGCCGCTGCGGCGCGGTACGGTTCGAGGCGTCCGCCGAGCCGCACCATATCAGCTATTGCCATTGCGGCGATTGCCGGCGCGCCAGCGGCGCGCCGGTGTCGGCCTTCGTCGGCTTCATGGCCGACCAGGTCGCGCTCGAAGGCAAGTCGCTGAAGGCCTACCGGAACGGCCCAGTGGAGCGCTCGTTCTGCGGCATCTGCGGTTCGCCGATCGCCTATAGTGACGAGCGGCTCAACGGCCACATCTATTTCATGCTCGGCGCCATGGACATGCCGGCCTATTTCAGGCCGACGCTGCATGCCCATGTGCGCGAGCAGCTTCCCTTCCTGCATATGCCGGACGACTTGCCGCGCCATCTCAAGACCAGCGTGCCAAGACCATCATCGTCTAACCCGGACGGAACACAGTCATGAAATTCACCCTCTCCTGGCTCAAGGACCATCTCGAGACCGACGCTTCGCTTGCCGAGATCGTCGAGCGACTGACCGCGATCGGCTTGGAAGTCGAGCATGTCGACGACAAGGCGAGCCTGAAACCCTTCGTCATCGCCAGGGTGCTGACCGCGGTGCAGCATCCCGACGCGGATCGCCTGCGCGTGCTGACCGTCGATGCCGGCGACGGCAAGCCGCCGGTGCAGGTGGTGTGCGGCGCGCCCAACGCGCGGGCCGGCCTGATCGGCGCCTTCGCGGCGCCCGGCACCTATATCCCCGGCATCGACGTGACGCTCTCGGTCGGCAAGATCCGCGGCGTCGAAAGCCACGGCATGATGTGCTCCGAGCGCGAGCTGGAACTGTCGGACGAGCACAGCGGCATCATCGACCTGCCCGAGGATGCGCCGGTCGGCACCAGCTTCGCGGCCTATGCGCATCTCGACGATCCGGTGATCGAGATCAATCTGACGCCGAACCGGCCGGACGCGGCCAGCGTCTACGGCATCGCGCGCGATCTCGCGGCGAGCGGCCTCGGCCGCCTCACCGGCGGCGCGATCATGCCGCATGCCGGCGAAGGCATGTGCCCGGTCAAGGTCAAGATCGAGGCGCCGGAACTCTGCCCCGGCTTCGCGCTGACGCTGGTCAAAGGCGTCAAGAACGGCCCGTCGCCGAAATGGCTGCAGCAGCGGCTGATCGCCATCGGGCTTCGGCCGATCAGCGCGCTGGTCGACATCACCAACTACGTCACCTTCGACCGCGGCCGGCCGCTGCATGTCTTCGACGCCAACAAGGTCGCCGGCAATCTCGTGGTGCGCCGCGCCAGGGACGGTGAGAAGGTGCTGGCGCTCGACGGGCGCGAATACGCGCTGACGCCGGAGATGTGCGTGATCGCCGACGACGATGGCGTCGAATCGATCGCCGGCATCATGGGCGGCGAGCATTCGGGCTGCGGCGAGAACACCACCGACGTGCTGATCGAGTCGGCGCTCTGGGACCCGATCGCGACGGCCCGCACCGGCCGCGCGCTCGGCATCATCAGCGATGCGCGCTACCGCTTCGAGCGCGGCGTCGATCCCGAATTCATGGTGCCCGGCGTCGAGCTCGCCACCAAGCTGGTGCTCGATTTCTGCGGCGGCACGCCGACGGAAATCGAGGTGGCAGGCTATGCCGGCCACAAGCCGAAGATCATCTTCTTCCCGCTCTCGGAAGTGAAGCGGCTGACCGGCATCGAGGTGCCAAGAGAGGAAGCGCTCGGGATCCTGACCAGGCTCGGCTTCGAGCCGCGCAGCTCGGGCGACGCCGTCGAGGTGAAGGTGCCGTCCTGGCGGCCGGATATCGACGGCAAGGCCGACCTGGTCGAGGAAGTGATGCGCATCCACGGCGTCGACAACATCTTGGCCGAGCCGCTGACCTCGCATGACGCGGTCAACGGCAAGATCCTGACCGTGCTGCAGGTGCGCACCCGGGCGGCCAAGCGCGCGCTGGCCGTGCGCGGCATGATGGAGGCCGTCACCTGGTCGTTCATCCCGGCCAAGCACGCCGAGCTGTTCGGCGGCGGCCAGAACGCGCTGAAGCTCGTCAATCCGATCGCCGCCGACATGTCCGACATGCGGCCCTCGCTGCTGCCGGGGTTGATCGCTGCTGCGCAACGCAATGCCGATCGAGGCATCGGCGACGTGGCGCTGTTCGAGGTTTCCGGCACCTATGAGGGCGACATGGCCGACCAGCAGCGGCGCGTCGCCGCCGGCGTCAGGCGCGGCACGGCCAAGCTCGACGGTTCCGGCCGCAGCTGGTCCGGCAATGCCGGACCGGTGGGCGTGTTCGACGCCAAGGCGGATGCGATCGCGGCGCTCGAAGCCTGCGGCGCGCCGGTCGACCGGCTGCAGGTCGAAGCAGGCGGCCTGGCCTGGTACCATCCCGGCCGCTCCGGCACGATCAAGCTCGGGCCGAAGACCGTGCTCGGCACCTTCGGTGAATTCCATCCGAAGACGCTCGAAGCGCTCGACGTTGTCGGACCGATCTGCGGCTTCGAAGTCTATGTCGACGCCGTGCCGGAGCCCAAGGCCAAGCCGACACGCACCAAGCCGAAGCTGGAGCTATCGCCCTTCCAGGCGGTAAAGCGCGACTTCGCCTTCGTCGTCGACAGGTCGGTCGAGGCAGGTACCTTGGTGCGTGCGGCGCTCGCGGCCGACAAGAAGCTGGTCACCGGCGTTTCGGTGTTCGACGTCTTCGAGGGCGCTGCGCTCGGCGCCGCCAAGAAATCGATCGCCATCGAAGTCTCGATCCAGCCGGTCGAAAAGACGCTGACCGACGAGGATTTCGAGGCGCTCGCAAAACGCATCGTCGAGAACGTCAACAAGCAAACGGGCGGCGTGCTGAGGGCTTAGAGCATGATGCCGAAAAGTGTGAAGCGGTTTTCGGGCGACATCATGCTCTATCTCTTTGATTTAGAGCCGGATTCGGATTTCAGGTCGGTTCGACCTGAAATCATCCGGCTCTAGCGAGGCTCTGCTTTTACGCAACTCCGGACGGAAAACCGCCACGCACTTTTCCTGGAATTGCTTCTGAGGATTGCCGGAGCATGGCGAATCGCCGTCCAAAGGGCGATGGACCATCTCCGCTATTCTGGACTCCCGTTCGAAGAGCAGCGCGCTGCGTTTCTCGCCATCGTCGCGGCCGACCCGCTGCTTGCCGAAACACTGACGCGGGTGCGTGCGCTCGCCTTGCCGGATTGGCTGGTCGTTTCCGGCGCGCTCTACAACAGCGTCTGGAACCATCTGACCGGCAAGCCGCCGGGCTACGGCATCAAGGATGTCGACCTGTTCTATTTCGACGATACCGACCTTTCCTACGAAGCCGAGGACGCGGTGATCCGCCGGGCGGCGCGGCATTTCGAGGGACTGGCGCTGCCGGTCGAGGTGCGCAACCAGGCGCGCGTGCATCTCTGGTATCCGCTCAAGTTCGGACAGGAGTGCCCGCGCTATGCGAGCGCCAGCGAATCCGTCAGCTACTTTGCGTCGAAGACGCATGCGGTTGGTGTGCGGTTCGATGGAGCCGGGGCGTTGGACCTGATTGCGCCGTTCGGGCTCGACGATATTTTCTCATTCCGCATCACGCCGAACAGGGTGCTGGACAATCAGCGGACGCATGAGACGAAGGGTGCTCGGGCGAGCGAGTACTGGCCGGAGATCAGCGTGGTGCCTTGGTAGGGAATTGGAGACGTCAGCGCGAGGCACCCCCCCCCCTGCCCTGCCGGGCATCTCCCCCGCAAGGGGGGAGATTGGCAGCTTCAACGCTGCCGCTTCTCTTTCAACGTTGGCAATTGGCGAAATCGGCAGTGAAGTCTGATCTCCCCCTTGCGGGTGAGATGGCCGGCCGGCCAGAGGGGGTGCCTCGCGCCGGCATCTCACAACTTTGCGTCGCGCCACGCAAAAAAGGGGCGCCGAAGCGCCCCTTCAGTTATCCAGGTGGGTGTCTAGCCATTCACCAGCGCCAGCAGCTCTTCGGTGTAGCGCTTGCCGACCACCTTGTCTGGCGACAGCGCGTCGCCGATAGCCGCGACTTCCGCCGCATTCAATTCGATCCCGGCGGCCGCGGTGTTCTGCTCCAGATGGCGTATCTTCCTTGCACCGGGGATCGGCACGATGAAATCGCCCTGGTGCAGCACCCAGGCGAGCGCCAGCTGCGCCGACGTCACGCCCTTCTCGGCCGCCATCTTTTCCAGCACCGCGATGACGGCGTTGTTGGCTGCCATGGCTTCGGCCTGGAAACGCGGCAGGCCAAGGCGCCAGTCGCCGGCGCCGAGGGCGTCGGGCTTGGCGATGGTGCCGGTGAGCAGGCCGCGGCCGAGAGGGCTGTAGGGAACGAAGCCGATGCCGAGCTCGCGGCAGACGGCGAAGACCTCGTCCTCAGGGTCGCGGCTCCACAGCGAATATTCGCTCTGCACAGCGGCGATCGGATGCACGGCATGCGCCCGGCGCAGCGTCGCACCGCTTACCTCCGACAGGCCGAGCGCCCGCACCTTGCCCTCGCGCACCAGCTCAGCCATGGCGCCGACCGTATCCTCGATCGGCACGTTGGGGTCGACGCGGTGCTGATAGTAGAGGTCGATGACATCGGTATCGAGCCGCTTGAGCGAGGCTTCGGCCACCGCCTTGACATGCTCGGGGCGGCTGTCGACGCCGATCATGCGCTCGGTGCCTGAGCCTTCCTCGGCGATCTTGAAGCCGAATTTGGTGGCGATGGTCACCTTGTCACGCACCGGCTTCAGCGCCTTGCCGAGCAGGATCTCGTTCTCGAACGGTCCGTAGACCTCGGCCGTGTCGAAGAAGGTGACGCCGATCTCGACGGCGCGGCGCAGCGTGGCGATCGCCTCAGCTTCCGGCTGGCCGCCATAGCCGAAGCTCATGCCCATGCAGCCGAGGCCGACGGGGAAGACTTCGAGTTCAGTTCCTAGCTTGCGGGTTTTCATCACGCGTCTCCTCGTTGCGATGGGCAGGAGATAGCGCCTTGCATTTCGTTCGATAATCATGTCTCTTTTGCACGGCTTGTTCTATAGAATAGATCAATGAACCGCGCCAATCTTTCCCAGCTTGCAGTCCTCGCCACCGTCGCCCAATGCGCGAGCTTCCGCGGCGCCGCGCGCGAGCTTGGCATCGCGCCCTCGGCAGTGAGCCACGCGGTGTCGAGCCTCGAGGCGCGGCTCGGCGTGCGGCTCTTGGCGCGCAGCACGCGCAGCGTCGCCCCGACCGAGGAGGGCGCGCAGCTTTTGGAGCGGCTGCGGCCGGCGCTGTCCGAGATCGACCTGGCGCTGGAGAGCGCAGTCGAGGCGCGCGACCGGCCGGCCGGCAATCTCAGGCTCAGCGTGCCGCGCACCGCCGCGCATCTGGTGCTGACGCCGCGGCTTGCCGCCTTTGCCGCGGCCTATCCCGACATCGTGCTGGAGATCGTCATCGAGGATCGCTTCACCGACGTCGTCGAAGGCGGCTTCGACGCCGGTGTGCGGCTTGGCGAAAGCCTGCAGCGCGACATGATCGCGGTGCGCATCGGGCCCAACCTTCGCGGTGCCGTCGTCGCCGCGCCGTCTACTTCGAAACGACCCCCAAGCCGCGCCGTCCGCGCGATCTGGCGGACCACCGCTGCATCCGCTTCCGCTTCTCCAGCGGCATCCTCTATCGCTGGGAATTCGAGAAGAACGGCGAGGAAATCGAGATGGCGGTGGAAGGGCCGCTGATCCTCGACGAGGATCATCTGATCGCCCAGGCAGCGGTCGACGGCGCCGGCCTCGCCTTCGTCTTCGAAGACTATGTGAAGGCGCCGCTCGCCGACGGCCGGCTGATCCGCGTGCTTGAGGACTGGTGCCCGTCCTTCGACGGCTTCTTCGTCTACTATCCAAGCCGGAGGCAAATGCGGCCGGCGCTGAGGGCATTCGTGGATTTCTTCAGGGTCACGGGCTAGGCAGCCACAGCAAACCATCGCTGGTGCTGACTGGAATCCTATCGAACGTCGGCGCCGCCCCTCACCTGCCTGCCGGCATCCTCTCCCCGTATAGTGACGGGGAGAGGGCTGCTGTCGCTGGTGGTTTCGCCAATCGCCAACTTGGCAGGAAATGCGCCAGCGCTGCGGCCAGCCTCTTTCTCCCCGTCACTATACGGGGAGAAATGCCCGGCAGGGCAATGAGGGGCGGCGCCGGCGTCCGGAATTGTGTGGAGAATGGGGCATAGGATAGCTTGGAAGAAAGCTGATCTCAGCGACGTTCTTGCACCATGCAATCATCCATCACCAACACCCCGGCGCGCTACGGCTGGGCGATGATCATCCTTCACTGGCTGATCGGCATCATCTTCATCGGCCAGTTCGTGCTCGGCGTCGTCATGGTGCGGATCGAAAGCCAGCGGATGTCCTTCGAGCTGATCCAGCTGCACAAATCCTTCGGCTTCCTGCTGCTTGGGCTGATCATCCTGCGCATCGCCTGGCGGCTCGGCAATGCCGTGCCGGTCTTGCCGGCCTCGGTCGGAACCCTGGAGCGGCGGGCGGCGCCGCTGGCGCATTTCGCGCTCTATGCCTTCCAGATCGCCCTGCCGCTCTCCGGCTGGGCGCTGGTCTCGGTCTCGACGCTGGAGATCCCGACCATGCCGTTCAACCAGTTCGTGATGCCCAACCTGCCGCTCACCGAATCGGACGCCGCGGAAGGCTTCTGGTCGGCGGCGCACTGGTATCTCGCCTATGCCGGCATCGCGCTGGTCGCGCTGCATATCGTGGCAGCGCTGCGCCACCATTTCCTGCTGCGCGACAGCGTGCTCAAGCGTATCATCACGCCTTCGTCAGACGGGGAATAGGGCGGGCCGACCATTCGTTGACAAGACGAAGGGACAGCAATGCGCTGGCTCAGCAAAAGGACCATCCCAATGTATAAGCGCATCCTCGGATTGGTGGCTGTCGCAGCGTGCCTTGCCGTGCCTGCCGCTGCGGCGGTCTCGCTCGGCGACGCCGCCGGCAGCTACACGATCAGTCCGGCGGCTTCCAGCATCCGCTTCACCGTCGGCAAGGCTGGGGGCGGCGGGTTCGACGGCGCCTTTGCCCGTTTCAAGGGAAACATCCGCATCGACAATAGCGATGTCGAGCGCTCGCGGGTTAACATCACCATTTTTCCCGAAAGCGTCGGCACCGGTCAGAACCGCATCGACGCCTTTCTGCGTTCCGACGCGGTGTTCGACGCCGCCAACAACCCGGAAATCCAGTTCCGTTCGACCAGTGTGAACCGCACCAGCGCCACCACGGCGGTCATCGACGGCCGGCTGACGGCGCGCGGCAAGACATTTCCGGAAAAGTTCACGGCCGAACTCGACGGGCTGAAGTCCGGCACCATCAAATTCCACGTCACCGGCAAGGTGCTGCGGTCGCGTTACGGCATGGATGTCGGCACGCCGCTCTATTCCAACGTCGTCGACTTCGACATGACGCTGACCGGGAGAAGGGGCTAGTTCTAAGCCCAGCCTCCTCGGGTTCGTCATCCCAGGGCGAAGCAAGGAGCAAAGCGACGCGCGCAGACCCTAGGATCCATTCCGTGACGCTAAGGCGTTGCAACGGTTACAGAATTCTGCACCGTTGCACTTTACGTCATAGGTCACGGAATGGATCCTCGGGTCAAGCCCGAGGATGACGAAGGCGCTTTGTGACCCGCGTCTGCGATTGGCTTTTCTGCTGAATTAGGGCACACCTCCATCGATGTAATCGACATGGAGAAGCGCAATGTTCCGATGGGGTGTTCTGTCGACGGCCAAGATCGGCCGCGAGCAGCTTTTGCCGGCGATCGTCGATTCGGAAAACGGTGTGCTGTCGGCGCTCGCCAGCCGCGACCTGTCGAAGGCCAAGGCCCTTGGCGAACGCTTCGGCGCTCGCCACGCCTTCGGTTCCTATGAGGACCTGCTCGCTTCCACGGAGGTCGACGGCGTCTATATCCCGCTGCCCACCTCGCAACATGTCGAGTGGACGGCGAAGGCGATTCAAGCGGGAAAACATGTGCTGGTCGAGAAACCTCTGGCGCTCGACGCCAAGGACATTCCGCCGCTGATCAAGCTGCGCGATGAGAAGAAGGTGCTGGTCTGCGAGGCCTTCATGGTCGTCTACCACCCGCAATGGATCAAGGTGCGCGACCTCATCGCCGGCGGCGCCATCGGCCGGCTGCGCCACGTGCAGGGCGCGTTTTCCTATTACAATGTCGACCCCAAGAACATGCGAAACCAGCTCGATCTCGGCGGCGGCGCGCTGCCCGACATCGGCGTCTATCCGACGGTGTCGACACGGTTCTCGACCGGCAGGGAGCCGGTCCGCGTCCAGGCCCATATCGAGCGCGACAGGACCTTCGGCACCGACATCTATTCCTCGATCCGCGCCGATTTCGGCGACTTCGAACTGTCCTTCTACCTATCGACGCAGATGGCCGCGCGGCAGGTGATGGTGTTCCACGGCGAGAAGGGTTTCATCGAGGTTTTTGCCCCGTTCAATGCCGGTCTCTACGACCACCACCGCATCGAATTGCACAACCAGAACCACACCGAGGCGCAGGTGTTCCGCTTCCCCGGCACGCAGCAATACAGGCTTGAGTGCGAAGCCTTCGTGCGCGCCGCCCAAGGCGGCAAGGACCGCGTCTTCACGCTGGAGGAATCGGTGCTCAACCAGAAGGTCATCGACGCCATCTTCCGCGCCGGCAACAAGGACGGCTGGGAACCCGTCTGAGAGATCGCCAAAGGACGGCTGGGGGGAGAAAATATGGCTGACGACGCGGACGTCATCATTGTCGGCGCGGGGCTGGCCGGCCTCGTCGCCGCCGCCGAACTGGCCGGGGCCGGCAAAAAGATCATCATCGTCGACCAGGAGCCGGAGCAATCGCTGGGCGGCCAGGCCTTCTGGTCGTTCGGCGGGCTTTTCCTGGTCGATTCGACCGAGCAGCGGCGCATGCGCATCCGCGATTCGCACGACCTCGCGCTCGAGGACTGGCTGGGCACCGCCGCCTTCGACCGCCCGGAGGATTTCTGGCCGCGCCAATGGGCGGAAGCCTATGTCGGCTTCGCCGCCGGCGAGAAGCGTTCCTGGCTGATCGAGAGGGGCTTAAAATTCTTCCCCGTCGTCGGCTGGGCCGAGCGCGGCGGCGGCAATGCCTCAGGCCACGGCAATTCGGTGCCGCGCTTCCACATCACCTGGGGCACGGGACCCGGCGTGCTCGAACCGTTCGTGCAGCGCGTCCGCGAGGCGCAAAAGCGCGAGCTCGTTCAGTTCAAATTTCGCCACCGCGTCAACGAGATCACGCGCACCGGCAAGACGGTGACCGGCGTGCGCGGCGACATTCTCGAGCCGAGCAGCGTCGAGCGCGGCCACAAGAGCTCGCGCGAAATCGTTGACGATTTCGAACTTCACGCTCAAGCGGTGATCGTCGCGTCCGGCGGCATCGGCGGCAATCACGAGCTGGTGCGCCAGAATTGGCCCGAACGCCTGGGCGCGCCGCCGAAGCGCATGATCACCGGCGTGCCAGACCATGTCGACGGCCGCATGCTGGCGATCTCGGAAGCGGCGGGCGGCAGGATCATCAACCGCGACCGCATGTGGCATTACGTCGAAGGCATCAAGAACTGGGCGCCGATCTGGACGGAGCATGCGATTCGCATCCTGCCCGGCCCATCATCGCTCTGGCTGGACGCGCGCGGAAAGCGGCTGCCGGTGCCGCTCTATCCGGGCTTCGACACTTTAGCCACGCTCAATCACATCATGGGCACGGGCTTCGACTATTCCTGGTTCATCCTGACCAAGAAGATCATCCAGAAAGAATTCGCGCTTTCGGGCTCCGAGCAGAACCCCGACCTCACGGGGAAAAGCTGGCGGCAGGTGCTGGGCCGCGCGACGTCGGGCATTCCCGGCCCGGTGAAAGCCTTCATGGAAAAGGGTGAGGATTTCATCGTCGAGTCGGACCTTTCGAAGCTGGTGGCGCGGATGAACGCGCTGGCCGGCGGCGAACCGCTGCTCGATGTGGCGCAGGTCGAACGCGAGATCCGCGCCCGCGACATGCAGCTCGACAACCCGTTCTCCAAGGATGCGCAGATCACCGCGCTGCGCGGGGCGCGCGCCTATCTCGGCGACAGGCTGATCCGCACGGCGAAGCCGCACAAGATGCTCGATCCGGCGAACGGCCCGCTGATCGCCGTGCGCCTCAACATCCTGACCCGCAAGACCCTGGGCGGCCTGCAGACCGATCTCGACAGCCGTGTGCTCGATGCCGATGGCCAGCCGGTGCCGGGGCTCTACGCGGTTGGCGAGGTCGCCGGCTTCGGCGGCGGCGGCGTACATGGCTATGCGGCGCTGGAAGGCACCTTCCTCGGCGGCTGCATCTTTTCCGGCCGCAGCGCCGGAAGGGCTGCGGCGAAGGCGGTCGCCTGACCGCATAGGTCGGCGACCGCGAGGCGATGCCAGCTACCGGCTGGCCAACACCATGCGGTTGCCTTCGCTGTCGCGGAACTCGGCGACGGTGCGGCCCGGCTGCCATGGCGCTTCCTGCGGCTCGGTGACGATCTCGACGCCTTTAGCCTTGAGCGATGCGACCCTTGCCTCGACATCATCGTCGACCAGGACGAGCACCGGATCCGGGCTCGGGGTCGCATCGGCGCGACTGATGAAATGCAGGTTGGTGACCGCGTGAGGGAACGCCAGCTCTACCCAGCGCCAGCCACCATCGCCCATCGACTGGTCGGCTATGACTTGGCACGCAAGGTTGTCGGTGTAGAACGCCTTGGCGCGGTCCTGGTCGTACACCGGAAGTTCGGCAAATTGGATATGCATGATGTCTCTCTCCTTATCGCGGCCGCGGGCGCGGCCTTTGCGTATGACGTTTGCGGCCGGCAAAAAGATTCGCGTGCCGGTGAGAATCTTTTCGGCGGCACGAAACGTCTTCCTTACGCAGACACGTCAAACAGGAGACGACCATGACCTACAACCTCATCCGCTACGGCGTGAAGGATGCCAGCATCGCCGAGAACCGGGCGCTGGTGGCAAAGGTGTTCGAGGCGCTGGATGAAACCAAGCCGCAATCCGTGCGCTACCTCGTGCTCGAGCTGGAGAACGGCGAGTTCGTCCACCTTGTCGGTTATGACAAGGACAGTTCGGAACTGACCGGGCTCGACGCATTCAAGGCCTTCGGCGCCGATCATTCCGGGCGGCGCTCAACACCGCTTGCGAGGTCAGCAGCGAAGATCGTCGGCAATTATCGTATGCTGGCGAAAACCGACGAGGCCGTGCCGGCCTGACCGGGCGCGGCATGGCTCGACGAGCCGATCAAAGAGAACGAGGACGATGAGCATAGCGACACTCGACCGCGCGGCGCTTGAAGCCATGCTCGTCGGCATGCGTCCGAAACTGCACCGCTATGCGGCGCGCATGGCCGGCTCGACGCTCGAGGGCGAGGACATCGTGCAGGAGACCGTGGTGAAGGCGCTTGCCGCGCATGACGGCGGCGCCGCGGTCGAACGCCCCGAGCAATGGCTGTTCCGGATCGCCCACAATGCGGCGCAGGATCATTTGCGCCGCCGCCAGCGGGAGCGCTCCCGCATGACCGAGGCCGACATGACAACGGTTGTGGACCTCTCCGCGAGCGCGGAGGCACGGCTTGCGGCCGCGACCAGCCTGCGCAGCTTTATGCAGCTTACGCCGGCGCAGCGCAGCGCCGTGATCCTGGTCGACGTGCTCGGCCTCAGCCTCTATGAAACCTGCGAGGTGACAGGCGCCACGCTTGCCGCCACCAAGGCGGCGCTGCATCGCGGCCGGGCCGAGTTGAAAGCGCTGGCATCGGCGCCGGACGAAGCGGTCATGCCGAAGCTCGATCCGGAAGAAGAGCGCCGGCTGCGCCGCTATATCGACCTGTTCAACGCGCGCGACTTCGATGGGGTCAGGGCGCTGATCGCCGAAGATATCCAGCTCGACGTCGTCAACCGGACCCGCCTCACGGGCAAGAAAGAGGCCTCGACATATTTCGGCAATTACGACCGCCTCAGCGACTGGGCGCTGTCGCTCGGCTTCGTCGACGGCCGGCCGGCGATCCTGATCCGCAACCCGCAGGCGGGCGATGCGGTGCGCGGCTTCGTGCTGATCGACTGGCGCGGCGATGAGGCCGTCCGCATCCGCGATTTCCGCTACGCGCCTTATTGTGCCGCGGAGGCGGACATCCGCTTGGTCTCTGGCGAGCGGGCATGACGGGATTGCGCTAAGATCGTTTCGCCGGATTCCGCCATTTCCTCTCTGATCGGGCCGAGTTTCCTCCCGCTACCGACACGTCTATAAATCCGCAGCGGGGCGTTGGGCAGAACGGACGCGGGTTGTGACGCAGGCTGGTCTCGAAACGCACGGCACCGCAGCACGGATGCTCGCTGCGCTTGTCGCGCTGGCGGCCTGGGCCGGCATCGCCGTGCATTTTCACGCGCTCTCCGACGGGCCGGCGACTTGGCCCGCCGCGCTTTGGGCCCTGGCTGGCTATTTCACGATCACGACCAACCTGCTGGTCGCAATCGTGTTCACCGGCGTTGTGATAAAGGCGCGGTTCGCCACGCCGTGGCTGCTGGGCGCAACCTTGCTCAACATCCTGCTTGTCGGCATCGTCTACGGGCTCCTGCTGCAGGGCCTGAAGGAGTTGACCGCCGGCTCGCAGCTCGCCAACATCCTCCTTCATCGGGTGACGCCGGCGCTGACGACCGTTTTCTGGCTGGCCTTTGTCCGCAAAGGCACGCTGACCTGGCGGGCGCCATTTGTCTGGGCGCTCTATCCGCTCTTTTATCTCGCCTACGCCCTGGTTCGCGGCGCGGCGGAAGCACGTTACCCCTATCCGTTCATCGACGTCGTCCGGATCGGCTGGGAGCAGACCCTTGCCAACAGCGCCTCGATCGCCCTTGCCTTCGTTGCGGCGGGAGAGGTGCTGGTCTGGCTCGATCGGCGGCTCGGCGGAAAGACAAGGTCGTGAGCGGGCCGCCGGCACAGCATCCGCAATCGCTATTCCGGCCGGCAAGGCTATATTCGACCTGATCGCACCAGCGGAAGAATGGTCACATGCTTCCTTCAGCAGGACTCGAGCGGCTGAACGCGTTCTCCGACGGCGTGTTCGCCGTGCTCATCACCGTGCTGGTGCTGGAGCTTCGCCCACCGGAGATTCCGACCTTCGTGGCATTGCTCGCCCTTTGGCCGACATGGCTGAGTTATGGCGTGAGCTACCTCTTCATCGCCATCGTCTGGGCGAACCACCATCATCTGCTGCGCCACGCGAGCGAGATGACGGCACGCCTGATGTGGCACAATTTCGCGCATCTGTTCTCGGTCTCGCTGCTGCCGCTGGCCACCGCCTGGATGGCCGTCAGCGAGCTGTCACCGCAACCGGTCGCTTTTTATGCCGGTGTCTTCTTCCTGGTGAACCTGACCTACATTTTCCTCATTCGCGAGCTGATCGAGCCGATGCCGGTCGAGGTCATCCCGCTCAACGTCCGCAAGGCCATGCGCATCCGCTCGATCGCAACGCTTTGCCTGTTTGGGCTCGCGGCACTCGTCGCGCTGAAATACCCGATCATCGGACTGGCCATCTGTTGCTGCTGTCTGGCCGTGTATCTCAGGCCCGAGGCGCCCGGGGCGCGGAATTAGAGCGCATCGCTGAAAGACGGATTCAGGCGACGCGCCTAAATCTTCCTGCTACGCGACCAACCTCGCCCACGCCACCATCAACATCCATGTCTTAAACATCATTTATTGACGATGAGACCTTTTAATGTATGCTGGAGATCCGAGACCTCATATCTCAGAACTGAACAAGAGAGTCGCCGGTGATAACCGCACCGCAATTGCGCGCCGCCAGATCGCTGCTCGGCATCGATCAGCGCCGGCTTGCCGAATTGTCCGGCCTGTCGGTGCCGACGATCCAGCGCATGGAAGCCAGCGGCTCGATCATCCGGGGCAATGTCGATTCGCTGATGAAGCTGATCGCGGCGCTCGAGGTGGCCGGCATTGAATTGATCGGGGAAGGCGCGGTCAGCCAGGGCGGCGGACGCGGCGTGCGGCTGAAGGCCGGCTTCGATCCGGCCAGGGCGGCCGATACCGGCGATGCCGGGCTCGGCGGGAGCCTGCCGTGATTTCGACCGTCGCGCTTCTGTTGTGCGGCCCCGCCGCGCTTCTGGCGACAGCCATCCTGGGCGGAGCCGCCAGCCGGCGCGCCTCGGCGACGCGTCTGGTCTATGGCGCGGCGCTCGCCATTTCGGCCGCCTTGCTCGTCATCGTCGCAGGCCACCTCGCGGGCAATCCCGGTGAGGTGTCCACTGCCACCTTGCCGCTCGGCCTGCCTTGGATCGGTGCCCGGTTTCGGCTCGACGGCCTGTCGGCCTTCTTTCTCGTCGTCGTCAACCTGGGCGGCGCCATCACCAGCCTCTACGGTCTTGGCTACGGCCAGCACGAATCCCAGCCGCATCGCGTGCTGCCGTTCTATCCGGCCTTTCTCGCCGGCATGAACCTTGTCGTGCTGGCCAACGACGCCTTCAGCTTCCTTTTGTCTTGGGAATTCATGTCGCTTGCCTCCTGGGCGCTGGTCATGGCGCATCACCGCGATGCGGAAAACAGGCGGGCCGGCTACATCTATCTGGTGATGGCAAGCTTCGGCACGCTGGCGCTGCTGCTTGCCTTCGGCCTGCTGGCGGGATCGACGGGAACCTATACGTTCGACGCCATGCGGGCCGCGCAACCCGGCCCGCTCGCCGCCGGCACGGTGCTCGCCCTCATGCTGCTCGGCGCCGGCTCAAAGGCCGGGCTCGTGCCGCTGCACGCCTGGCTGCCGCTTGCCCATCCGGCAGCACCCAGCCACGTCTCGGCGCTGATGAGCGGCATCATGACCAAGGTCGCCATCTACGGTTTCATCCGCGTGGTGTTCGATCTGCTCGGCGCGCCGGCATGGTGGTCCGGCGTCGCAGTGCTTCTCATCGGCGGCGTGACGGCGGTTCTGGGCATCCTCCATGCGCTGATGGAAAAGGATCTCAAGCGGCTGCTTGCCTACTCGACCATCGAGAACATCGGCGTCGTCTTTGCGAGCCTCGGCCTTGCGCTGGCCTTCAAGGCGAACGCCATGCCATCGGCCGCGGCGCTGGCCTTCACCGCGGCGCTGTTCCACGTGCTCAACCATTCCTTCTTCAAGAGCCTGCTGTTTTTCGGCGCCGGCGCCGTGCTGACGGCGACCGGCGAGCGCGACATGGAAAAGCTCGGCGGCCTCATCCATCGCTTGCCGGTGACCAGCTTCGTCTTCCTCGTCGGCTGCGTCTCGATCTCGGCGCTGCCGCCGTTCAACGGCTTCGCCTCCGAATGGCTGGTCTTCCAAGCCATATTGCAGAGCCCCGAGCTGCCGCAATGGGGCCTGAAGGTCATCGTGCCCGCCGTCGGCGGCATGCTGGCGCTGGCGGCGGCGTTGGCCGCGGCCTGCTTCGTCAAGGCATTCGGCATCACCTTCCTTGGCAGGGCGCGATCGGCGGTGGTGGAACGAGCGCATGAGGTCGACCGCTGGTCGCTGGCGGCGATGGTCGTGCTCGCGGTCTTGTGCCTGCTCGCCGGCATCCTGCCCGGTTTCGTCATCGACAGCCTGTCGCAGGTTGCGCTTTCGCTCATCGGCGACCGCATGCCGGTTCAGACGGCGCAGCCATGGCTGTCGATCGTGCCGATCGCCGAGAGCCGTAGCTCCTACAACGGCCTGCTGGTGTTCGTCTTCATCACCATCTCGGCCTCGCTCGCGGCCTTCTTCATTCACCGCTTCGCCTCGCACGCGCTGCGCAGGGGCCCGGCATGGGGATGCGGCTTCGCAGAGGCGACACCCGCCGCGCAATATACCGCCGTCAGCTTCGCGCAGCCCATTCGCCGGGTCTTCGGCGGCTTCGCGTTCCGCGCCCGGGAGACGGTGGAAATGCCGGCGCCGGGCGCGCTCGACCCGGCGCGCTTCAAAGTGGAAATCCATGATGTAGCCTGGGAGACGTTCTACCAGCCGATCTCCGGCGCGATCGATTTCGCCACCGAGCGGCTGAACTACCTGCAGTTCCTGACGATCCGCCGCTATCTGACGCTGGTCTTCCTCTACCTCGTCATCCTGCTCCTGGTGCTTGCGCTATGGCCGTGATTTTCGAGCTGGCCGTGCAGGGCGCGCAGATGTTTTTGGTGCTTGCGCTGGCGCCGCTGCTGATCGGCTTCGTGCGCAAGGTGAAGGCGAGGCTGGCGAGAAGGCAGGGACCTTCGCTGATCCAGCCCTATCGCGATCTGATCAGGCTGATGCGCAAGGAGGTCGTGCTGGCGGACAATGCCTCCTGGCTGTTCCGCGTGACGCCCTATCTGATCTTCGCCGCCACCTGGGTCGCGGCGGCGCTCGTTCCGACATTCGCCGCCGGCCTTCAGTTCAGCTGGACCGCCGACCTCATCGTCATCGTGGCGCTGCTCGGCAGCGCGCGCTTCTTCCAGGCACTGGCCGGAATGGACGTCGGCACCAGTTTCGGCGGCATCGGTGCCAGCCGCGAGGTGATGATCGCCTCGCTCGCCGAACCGGCGATGTTGCTCATCGTGTTCAGCCTGGCGCTGGTCGCCGGCGCCACGCAGCTTTCGACGGTCGCCGCCTTCATGGGCTCGCCGGAGGTCGGACTGCGGGTGTCGCTCGGCATGTCGCTGATCGCCCTGGTGATGGTGGCGATCGCCGAGAACGCGCGCATACCGGTCGACAATCCTGCCACGCATCTGGAGCTCACCATGGTGCATGAGGCGATGATCCTGGAATATTCCGGCCGTCATCTGGCGATGATCGAGCTCGCCACCTTCATCAAGCTCCTGCTCTATGTGTCGCTGATCTCCTGCGTCTTCCTGCCCTGGGGCCTGGCGCATGCCGGGGCGGGGCCGAAAGCGCTGGCCATCGGCGCCGCCGCCTATCTCGCCAAGCTTGCCGCGCTTGCCATCCTGCTTGCCGTGTTCGAGACGGCGGTCGCCAAGATGCGTGTCTTCCGTGTGCCGGACTTCCTGGGCGCGGCGCTGATGCTGGCGCTGCTTGGCACGCTCCTGCTGTTCGTCTCGCGGAGCCTGTGATGAACGGTCTCACCTTCGATATCGCCCATCTGCTCGCCGGCAGCCTGGTGCTGGTCTCCTTCATGATGCTCTACCAGGACCGCCTGTTCGCCCTGATCAACGTCTTTGCCTTGCATGCGGTTGTGCTTGCGCTCTCGGTGGCCTGGCAGGCCTATATCCAGGACGCCCATCATCTCTACATCACCGCGGCAATAGCGCTGGTCTTCAAGGCGATCGTCATTCCGGTCGGGCTGCATCGCATCATCCAGCGGCTCGGTATCCATCGCGACATCGAGACCGCAGTCGGCATCGGCCCGACCATGCTCGCGGGCATCGGGCTGGTGACGCTCTCCATGGTTCTGATGCTGAGAGTAACGCCCGAGGCCGACCCGCTCGCCCGCGAGGACCTGGCCTTCGCGCTGTCGATCATCTTGCTGGGTCTGCTGGTGATGGTCACCCGGCGCAACGCCGTCAGCCAGGTCGTCGGCTTCATGTCGCTGGAAAACGGCCTGGTGCTGGCCGCTACCGGCGCCAAGGGCATGCCGCTGGTCGTCGAGATCAGCGTCGCCTTCTCGATCCTGATCGCCTTCATCGTCATCGGCGTCTTTCTGTTCCGCATCCGGGAACGGTTCGATTCGGTCGATGTTGGCGCGCTCGACGACTACCGGGGAGAGCGCCGGTGACCGGATTTTCCTTCGATGCCGTCGCCGCGATCCTGCTGGTGCCCGCCGGTGCCGCCGCCCTTCTGGCGGCGATGCCGAACTACAAGATGACGGCGATCGTGAACGTGATAGCGAGCCTCCTCACTTTGCTCGCCGCGCTGTCGCTCTTCGTCACCGAAAGGCCGGAACCCGGGCAGTATCTCATCGTCGACGATCTCAACATCGTCTTCATCGTGCTCAACACATTCGTCGGCTTCACCACCAGCGTGTTCAGCGCGTCCTATATCGCGCATGAGCTGGAGACCGGCCGGCTGACCGCGCCGAACCTCCGTTTCTACCACGCGATGTACCAGATCATGATGTTCGGCATGAACCTGGCCTTCGTTTCGAACAATATCGGTCTGATGTGGGTCGCGGTAGAGCTTGCCACGCTGACCACCGTGCTGATGGTCGGCATCTACCGCACGCACGAGGCGCTTGAAGCGGCCTGGAAATATTTCATCTTGGGAAGCGTCGGCATCGCGCTCGCTTTGTTCGGCACCATCCTCGTCTACATGGCGGCACAACCGGTCGTCGGAGAGGGCACCAATGCGATGGTCTGGTCGGTGCTGATCGAAAAGGCGGCGCATTTCGATCCCGCGCTCCTCAGCGTCGCCTTCATCTTCCTGCTGCTCGGCTACGGAACCAAGGTGGGGCTCGCGCCGCTGCATGCATGGCTGCCCGACGCGCATGCCGAGGGCCCGACGCCGATTTCGGCGGTGCTGTCGGGTCTTCTGCTCAACGTCGCGCTCTACGCGGTGCTGCGCTTCAAGCTCTTGCTCGCCGCCAGCCCGGAGGCGATCGGCCCAGGACCGCTGATGGTCACGATGGGGCTGACCTCGCTGATCTTCGCGGCCTTCATGCTCTACCGCCGCCGCGACATCAAGCGCCTGTTCGCTTATTCCTCGATCGAGCACATGGGCATCATCGTCTTCGCCTTCGGCATGGGCGGTCCGCTCGCCAACTTCGCCGGCCTGCTGCACATGGTCATGCACAGCCTGACCAAGTCGGCGATCTTCTTCGCTGTCGGCCATATCGCGCAGGTCAAGGGCACGCAGAAGATCTCCGAGATCAGAGGGTTGACCGAAAGCCATCCCGGGCTTGGCTGGGCGCTCGTCATCGGCGTCGTGGCAATAGCCGGCCTGCCGCCGCTCGGCATCTTCATGAGTGAATTCCTGGTCGTCAGCTCGACCTTCGCCCGGCATCCGTGGCTGGCGATCCCGCTGGTGTTCGGGCTGCTGATCGCCTTCGGCGCGCTGCTTTTGCGACTGACCGGCCTTGCCTTCGGCGAGCCGCGCGGCGGCACGGCGCCGGTCGAGGCGTCCTATGTGCCGATGTACTCGCATCTCGCCTTGGTGTTTGCCGCTGGCATCTATCTGCCGGCGCCGCTGGTCGCGTGGTTCCAGCATGTCGCCGGCATCCTGGGGTGAGGCCATGAGCAAGAAAAGCATGCTCGCGCTCGCAGATCTCATCGAGACCGACCACCCGGTCGAGCATCACGCTCCCTGGCGCCGCGTGGTGGTGACCCCGAAAGTCTGGAACCTTGCCGTCGAACAGCTCGCCGGCGGCCGCTGGAGCCTGCTCGGCCTGTGGGGGGAGCCGGACAGGGTGCACATGGCGCTTCTCGACGAAGCGCGGAACATCGGCGTGATCAGCCTGGACTGCCGCGGCGGCCGCTACCCGTCGGTCGGCCAGCACCACCCGCCGGCGCTGCGGCTGGAACGCGCCGCGGCGGACCTCTTCGGGCTGGCGCCGCAAGGCCTGCCCGACACCCGCCGCTGGCTCGACCATGGCCAATGGGGCGTCTTGCATCCGCTGGCGGCGCGGCCCGGTGGGCCGGCGGCCCCCTCCTCCTACCGCTTCCTCGCGGCGGAAGGCGAAAGCCTCCACCAGATCGCGGTCGGGCCGGTGCATGCCGGCATCATCGAGCCTGGGCATTTCCGCTTCACGGCAAGCGGCGAAACGGTGGTGCGGTTGGAGCAGCGGCTGGGATATGTGCACAAGGGCATCGAAGGCTTGATGGCGGGCGCGCCGATCGATCGTGCGGCAAAATTCGCGGGTAGGACGTCGGGCGACAGCACCGTTGCCTATTCCCTTGCCTTCGCCCGCGCGGCGGAGGCGGCGCTCGGGCTCACGCCACCGCCGCGCGCGGTATGGCTGCGGGCGCTGATGGCCGAGCTGGAGCGCCTTGCCAACCACCTCGGCGATATCGGCGCCATTTGCAACGACGCCGCCTTCGCGCTGATGCACGCGCATTGCGGCGTGCTGCGCGAACGCGTGCTGCGCGCCGCCGACGCCGCCTTCGGCCACCGCCTGATGCGCGACCGCATCGTGCCCGGCGGCGTTGCAATCGATCTGAACGAGGCCGGGACCAGCGCTATCCGTTCGCTGGTCGCGGAGATCAGGCAGCGCTTTCCGCATCTGGTCGAACTCTACGACAACACCGCGTCGCTGCAGGACCGGACGGTGGCGACCGGCCGCGTTCAGGTCGGACTTGCACGGCAATATGCCGCCGGCGGCTATGTCGGCCGGGCATCGGGGCGCGATTTCGATGCGCGGCGCGATCTTGCCTACGCGCCCTATGACCAGCTCACCTTCAATGTGCCGGTCCTTCAGGAAGGCGACGTCAACGCGCGCGTCTGGATCCGCGTGCGGGAGGTCGAGCAGAGCCTGTCGCTCGTCGAGGAGATATTGGGGCGGCTGCCCGCCGGCCCGATCCGCGTCGACATCGCCCGGGCAGACAATGGCTCGGATGGACCGCGCGAGGGCATGGCGCTGGTCGAGGGTTTCCGCGGCGACATACTGGCCTGGCTGCGCATCGGCGAGGAGGGCTTGATCGAGCGCTGCCACCTGCGCGACCCCTCATGGTTCCAGTGGCCGCTCCTGGAAGCGGCGATCGAAGGCAACATCGTCGCCGACTTCCCGCTCTGCAACAAATCGTTCAACTGCTCCTATTCCGGCCACGATCTTTAACGTGGTCCAAGGCACGCCGTCATGCGCAAGCTCCTCTTCGAAAGCCTGATCCGCCCGCCCTTGACCGAGCATCCGCCTGAGGTGAGCGATGCGGCGGTCGACGAGCTGGCGCGCGCGCTTGACGGCGTTGCCCGCAAGCGGCTCGGCCGAAGCCTGTCGATCCGTGCCGTCGACGCCGGCTCCTGCAATGGCTGCGAGCTCGAGATGCATGCGCTCAACAACGCCTTCTACGACATCGAGCGCTTCGGCTTCCGCTTCGTCGCGTCGCCCCGCCATGCCGACGTGCTTTTGGTCACCGGGCCGGTCACCAGGAACATGCGCGAGGCGCTGAAGCGGACCTTTGACGCGACGCCCAACCCGAAATGGGTGGTCGCGCTCGGCGACTGCGCCAAGGACGGCGGCTGCTTCGCCGGCAGCTACGCAATTGTGGGCGGCGTCTCGGACGTAGTGCCTGTCGACCTGCATATCCCGGGCTGTCCGCCACGGCCGATCGAGATACTCAAGGGATTGATCGTTCTGCTCGACGGCGCGAACGGGAAGGGCGGCGCTTCCAGGGGCTGAACCCATAGAGCCTTTCACCGTTTCATGGAAACAGCGAACCGCGCTCGTGGAACGTCACGCAGATCCATGCGTTTGCGCATAAACCTGCGCGGTGATGACGGAGCGCGCACATGGCATCCATCCGATACATTGTGACGAACGTGGATAGATCGGTCGAATTCTACCGCGATAAGCTCGAGTTCTCAGTGAACATGCACAATCCCGGCAAGTTCGCAGCGCTTGTTCGTGGTGATCTGACGCTCTATTTGAGCGCCCCAGGAGCGGGCAGTGGAGGAACCGCAGGCGGCGATCCGGAGCCTGGCGGATGGAACCGGTTTATGATTGTTACGAAGGACTTGGACGGTCTCGTCAGCCGGTTGAACGCCGGTGGGGCCGAATTCAGAGGAGCAATCAGCGAAGCCGGCGCCGGTCGAGCCAGGCTTCTGAAAGACCCATCCGGCAACTTGATTGAGCTGTTTGAATTCAAATAATTAATGCTGCTGGCCGTCTCCTCTGCGCGGGATAGCAGCATATAGTATCGTTCCCGCGTCAGGCTCGTTCGCGCGTCAATCCGGCGCGCTTTATCCCAGCTTCGGCAGCCTCACAGGACGCTTCTCATCCACGCCAGGAAGGACTCCATCACCGCGGATCGCGGACTGTGATGCATCCAGACGACGTAGAAACTGTAGCCCGGCAAGGACAATGGATGCGCCTTGACGAGCGAACTGTTCTCCAGCTCTCGGCCAACCACAACGTCACTTAAAATCGCAATGCCTTGCCCGGCGACAACCGCATCGATCGCATGTAGTTCTTCGCGGAAGCTTAAATCCCAGGCTTTGTCCGGGATCAGGTCTGGATCGATCGAACGGGCCGTCGCCAGCCATCGGTGCCAGGTGGGAGCGTCCGGATCCCGGTTCATCCAGTCGAAATGGATCAACGGATAACGCAACAGATCGGCAGCACGCTCAATCGCCCGCCCATCGCCTGCCAACAATCGGGGACTGCATACGGGAAAGAAGGAATCGCGGCATATCTCGTGCGCGGCAAAGCCGACAGGTGGACGGCGCGTATAGCGGACCGCCACATCCGCGGCGCCGGCGCGCAGATCGAGGACCGCGTCCGTCCCGATGATCTCCAGCGGCACGGCCGGGTTGGCCTCCCGCCATTTCGGCAAGCGCGGCACCAGCCATCGGCTGGCGAAGGCGTTCGGGCTTGTCACCCGCAATGGCGCCTGAACATCCGGCTCGGCGACAGCGGCAAGGGAGCCGGCGAGAAGATCAAAGCCGTTTCGCAGGATGGGAAACAGCCGCGCTCCTGCCCCCGTCAGCATGAGCGGGCGCGGCCGGCGCTGGAACAGCTTGCAGCCGCATATCTCTTCCAGCAGGCGGACCTGGTGGCTGATCGCCGTCGGCGTCACGCCGAGCTCCGCCGCCGCGGCCTTGAAACTGCCGTGCCGGGCGGCGGCTTCGAAGGCGTGCAAAGCGCGGAGCGGCGGGCGGTTTCCCATGTGCGGCAGCGTAGATGAATTCTGCTCATCCAGCAGCTAAGAATTTCGCTTTTGCAGAAGGTCGGGCGCTGTGAGACCGTTCGTCCGGTTGGAACCGGAGACGGCGACGATGGAGCTTCCGCGACAGACCGATACCCTATCGGGCCGATCCCATTCCTCGGTTGCCGCGATCGCGCAGCTGCGGCAGAGCTTGCATAGCGAACTGGTATTGCCGACGGACGCCGGCTACGACGAGGCGCGCAGAGTGTGGAACGGGGCGATCGACAAACGCCCTGCTGCGATCGTCTTTTGCGCCGATGCCGATGACGTCGTCCGCGCCGTGACCTATGCCAGGTCGCAAGGCTCAATCGTGGCGGTCCGCAGCGGCGGCCACAATGTCGCCGGCCTGTCCGTCTGCGACGACGGGATGGTGATCGATCTATCGCGCATGAAAAAGATCGTCGTCGATCCTGAGCGCCGCATCGCCAGGGCGGAAGCCGGTCTGAACCTCGGCGAGTTCGACGCGGCCACGCAGGCCCACGGTCTTGCGACGACGATGGGCGTCAACGGCGACACCGGTATTGCCGGCCTCACGCTCGGTGGAGGCTTCGGCAAGCTCGGGCGAAAGCACGGCCTGAGCTGCGATAATTTGATCGCGGCTGAAATCGTCACGGCCGACGGACGGCTGTTGCGAACAAGCGCCGGCGAGCATCCCGACCTGTTCTGGGCCTTGCGTGGCGGTGGCGGCAATTTCGGCATAGTGACGGCATTCGAATACCGGCTGCATCCGCTCGGCCCGGCTCTTCTCGTGGGCTCGGTGCTTCACGCCTACAATCATGCGCGCGAGGCCATGCGGTTTTACGACAAATTCTCCCGGGACGCCCCTGACGAGTTGAGTGTCGATGCCGCGCTCGTCACACTGCCGTCGGGCGACCGTGCCTTCAGCATCTCGGCTTGCTATGTCGGGTCACCCGAAGCGGGCGAGCCCGTCATCGCACCGCTGATGAAATTCGGATCCCCCATCGAAAGCCGCCTTCAAGCCATTCCCTATCTCCAGATTCAATCGGCTGGCGACAGCCTCTTTCCACGCGGACGACGCTATTACTGGAAGGCGCAGTTCCTGCACCGGATCAGCGATGGTGCGATCGAGGCCTTGCTCGACAGCTACGCGAAGGCCCCCAATAACTCCTCGCTGCTGGTTTTCCAGCAGGTTGGCGGAGCTATCGCTCGCGTGCCCGCCTCGCACACGCCCTACGCCAATCGCGATGCGGCCCTTGACTGCTTCCCGATCGCCATCTGGGACGATCCGGCCGACGACGAGGCAAATATCCACTGGGCGCGCCACCTATGGAATGCGGTCAGGCCGTTCTCCACCGGCGGCGTCTATGCCAACAATCTTGGCGATGAGGGCGACGAGCGCGTGCGCGATGCTTACGGCGGAAATTATGTCCGCCTCGCCGCCATCAAGAAGCAATACGACCCGACCAATTTCTTCCGATCGAACCAGAATATCAAACCTGGATAATCCGCAATCCATGGGGGAACCGCCGCACTGTCCGTCCCAGTCGGGGGCTACCTCGCGGATCGCACCGGGAGCCGCAATGCCATGCTGGCGGTTAGCTGCCTCGCCTTCGCGGCACTGGTTCTCGTGCTGTGGCGCGGTTCCGAGACGCTACCCACCTTGGTTGCTCTTGGCTTGGTCTGCGGCCTGCCGGCCGGGGCGATCATGAGCCTGCCGGCACGGGTACTGGAGCCGACGACGCGAGCGCTGGGAATGGGCCTCTTCTACACGGTGTACTACGCCACGATGCTCGTCGCTCCCTGGCTCGGCGGCAAGCTTGCGCTTTGGGCAGGCAGCGCCGGCGCAGCCCTTGGCCTTGGCTCGGCCACGCTTCTGGCGTGTCCGATCCTGCTATGGGGGTTCGAACGCCGGCTGCTCCTGCCGGAGCGGACGATAGCACAGGTGAATTGAGCTCGGGGCCAGCCCGTTCCGGCAAGTTCATCGAGGGCCTAAGTTCACCGATCGACGGCGGGGCGACACCGGGTGCTGCGACAGCGCTCCTGCCGCCTGCGCTGAATTGCACGCCGTGTCTGAGGATTCACGCGGCAACTTGCCGGCACCGCCCATGCTCTTCCCATTCTTCGAGCGGGCAAGATTGCCGAATCCACCTGCGGCTCCAAGTGAGAGGAGATACATAGGAGCAATCCGATGACTCAAGCCGGACTTTCACCGCTGCGCGGCCTCGCCAAGCTTCGCGATGCCAGGACGCGACGCTTTTCCAGCTACGACCGCACCGGCGGCAACGACGACCGTTTGCACATCGAGCCGGGCGAGACCGTGACAATCGCCGAACATGAAGGCGCCGGCATCGTCACCCATATCTGGGCGACGCTGGCCTGCGGCAGCGAAAGCTTCCTGCGCAAGGCCGTGCTGCGCGCCTACTGGGACGGCGAGGGGCAGCCGAGCATCGAGACGCCCATCGGCGACTTCTTCGGCATCGGTCACGCCCGCACGAAGAACTTCGCCAGTCTCCCCGTGCAGGCAAGCCCCGAGGACGGCAAGGGCTTCAACTGCTATTTCCCGATGCCCTTCGCGACCGGCATGAAGATGACGGTCAGCAACGAGGCCGAGCACGAACTGGTGCTCTATTGCTATGTCGACCTCGAACTGCATGACGGGCTGGAGGACGATCTCGGCCGCTTCCACGCGCAGTACCGCCAGGCGCGGCCCGAGGGCATGGCGGAGACCGGCCTCACCAACGAGCAGTTCCTGTTCGGCGGCGAGAACACGGACGGCAAGGACAACTATACGATCCTCGAGGCCGAGGGCCGCGGCCACTATGTCGGCGTGCTGTTCAGCGTCTTTTCGCGCCGGCGTTCCGCGCAGTGGGACTGGTATGGCGAGGGCGACGACATGATCTTCATCGACGGCGAGCCCGGCCTATCGGTGTTCGACCGCAAGCCCGACCCGCGCATCGGCCAGCAAGTGGCGCTGATCGCGCCGCGCGGCGAGAGCGCGCCGGGCGCCAACGACGCCTGGCCGCCGACGCTGCACGGCACCGGCACGGAGGATTATTTCAACACCGCCTGGTGCCCCACCCAGGACTATTCGGCGCCCTATCACGGCGTCATCGCGGCGGGAGGGCCGAACTGGAGCGAGCCGGTCACGCTCTATCGCTGGCATATCGAGGACCCGGTGATCTTCCGCCAACGCATCCGCGTCAGCATCGAGCACGGCCACGCCAACCGGCGCGCCGACGACATCTCGTCGGTCGCCTTCTGGTACCAGGCCGAGCCGCACAAGCCGTTCGCGCCGCTGCCGGCGGTCGCCGAGCGCATTCCGAGTTTCGGCCGCGACGCGGAGGGTTAGGGGGGCGTCGCGACGAAAAGAATTCGGACGACGCGCTTCAGTCTTTGTCTTGATGCATGTCATGTGCCCAAAGCCCTCAGCGCTTTTTGGGCAGCATGCGTAGAATTCTGCCATCACGCCTAGTGCGCGAGCGGGGCCGTCATCAATGCCGGTTTCATTAACCTTTGTCTTCGAGGCATGCGGCAGGTTTAAAGTGCTAATAATTCATGCAACGTGGCGTACATATTGTTGACCTACGGAAGCCCTGAAAAGTGAGCAGCTCCATTGCACAGTACTCCAGCCGACGCAGTCAATTTGCAGCTTATTGTTCACAATGACGACCAGACTCCATGGGAGTTCGTCGTCGATCTCGTTCGCGCGGTCTTCGATCGATCGGAAGCGGAGGCCGAGGCCTTCGCTGCGAAAGTGACGCAGCAGGGAAAGGCCGTGTGCGGCAGCTATCCTCTCGCGGTCGCGAAGGCGATGCTGGAGACGGCACGGCTGCGCATCGAAGCAGCCGGTCACCCGCTTCGCATCACCGCCGTCCCTGGCGGAACAGAAGACGCGACAGCGCCCGACCGTCCAGGACCGGCTTCGCGCAACCAGAAATTCAAATATGCCCATGAGGCAATTGCCTGGCATTTTTCGGGACTGGCGCACGACGAGATCATCGCAACCTCCCGCCAGTTCCCCGGCCATATGCGGGCCGACGTGCAGGTAGCGCTCGATAGACTGTTCTCAACCTCGCCTATTCGCTTCTTCGGTCTCTACGAGCAACATCGCTACGAGACGTTGACCTATGCCGCGCTGACAAAAGACGGGCAGTACGCGGTCACCATCTCGGCGGCGCAATATCAAGATGTCGATATCGGCGAAAGCGACCCAATAAAATGTCTCAACAACGGCTTGTGGCTCAATCGCGATGGCGACCTGCACTACGCGGTCGTGCTGTCCTTTCATCGTGAGTATGGCCGCGAGGCCGGGACCTGCGTCGAGATCGCCGTGCCGGCCGGCGAGCACGGTGTGGCGCTTGTAGGCCGCTGCTTCTCCCAGTTGGAGGCTGCGATCAATACTGCGCGATCCTACCGCGGCAAGGTTCTGTCGCTCGAAACGGAAGAGGACTATCAGGGCCGCTCCAAAGGCGTGATGGTCCATCGACTGCCGGAAGTGCGACGCGAAGCGATCATCCTGCCGGAGCGGACTCTGAAGCTTCTCGAACGCAACGTGATCCGGTTCATAGAGAGCCGGGAAGCACTGAGACGGCTTGGGCAATCGACGCGCAAGGGCATCCTGCTTTACGGTCCGCCGGGCACCGGCAAAACGCACACCATTCGCTACCTCGCCGCCAATCTCCCTGGCCATACGACGCTCATCATAACAGCCGGCCAGATGGGCCTGCTGTCGCAATACATGACTCTGGCGCGCCTGCTGCAGCCGGCTATGGTGGTGATCGAGGACGTGGACCTTATTGCCCGCGACCGCGAGAATATGGGAGGTCCATGTGAGGAGTCCCTCCTCAACACCTTGCTCAACGAGATGGACGGGCTAAAGGACAATGCCGACATCCTGTTTGTCCTTACCACCAACCGGCCCGAGCAGCTTGAAGGTGCGCTGACAGGGCGGCCGGGACGTATCGACCAGGCCATCGAGGTGCCGCTGCCGGATGACGACTGTCGGGAGAAGCTCGTGCGCCTTTATGGCGGCGGGCTGAAACTTTCCGACAAGATCGTGGCCGAAGCTGTGGCCCGCACAAAAGGTGTCAGCGCAGCCTTCATCAAGGAGCTTATGCGCCGTACCGCGCAAACAAGCATCATGCGTGGCGACGGAAAGGCTGTGACGCCGAAAGATCTCGCCGAGGCCCTGGACGACATGCTTTTCACGGGCGGCAGGCTCAACGTCAAGTTGCTCGGCGGAGCAGCAGACGGACCATGACGCGCTTAGCCGCATCTGAATTTCAGGCCGCGTCGTTCAAGCGGCGATTTTTGGACCAAACGTCAATGCGCCGACATCGAGGTTCCGGAGACAACAGGGCTTTTGCGCGCCCAGTCCCGGCACAGCGCGATCCAAAAGTTCGTGGCATCGAAGAAGGGCCGGCCCTTGTGTGCGGTTGATACGTATCCTGACATGAATGGGCGAACCTTCGTGCTACGGTGCAGGTGGTTTCATGGCACCCAATCTTGCCTGCCATGAAGTGAAGAGGAGAATTCACCACGTCCAGGATCAGCCGCCGCGCTCTGCTCTTTCATTCCAGCAGCGCTGTTGTCGCCTCGACGGTTGCGGCAGCGGCTCCCGCCACAGAGCCACCGCGCCAAGACCGAGAAACGTCCCGCGAACTGCGTGCACTGATTGAGGCGCACACGACAGCATACGCGGTGTTTGGCAAGGCCGTCCATGAAATGGGTGGAAGCAGCCGCAACTGGGACAGAGCCAGCCGAGCAGAGGAAAAGGCTCTGCTGGCCATCTGCGCCTACCCGGCGGTCAGCGAAGGCGATCGCTTGGCCAAGGCCCGATATCTGCTGGAGATCGAGGCGCGCGGCGAACTCGACCTGCCGGAGCACATGCAGGCTATTCTCCGCTCAACAATGTGGAAGGCATGAGACTGACCGGCACGCAACCGGTCAGTCTCTATAAGATCACTCGAAGCTCGCCGGCTGGCATCAGCGACAAATCAGCGGGCGAAACGCGCCTCTATCTCTGTGCGACAGGACGGACGGTGATCTCGTTGACGCCGACCTCCCGCGGCTGCTCGATGGCATAGAGCACCGCCCGCCCGATCGCCTCCGGTTCGATGGCGTTGCGGCGGTACTCCACCATCGCACGGGCGGCTGCTTCGTCCGTGATCGTGCCTGCGAGCTCGGACCGCGTCACGCCGGGATAGATGCAGGTGGCGCGGATCGTCTCGTTCTCCTGGCGCAACCCGTCTGTGATAGCCCGCACAGCGAACTTGGTGGCGCTGTAGACGGCCGAGGTCGGCACCACCTCGAAGCTGCCGACCGAGCCGATATTGACGACGTGGCCGCTCCCCTGCGCCTGCATCACCGGCAGGACGGCCGCGATGCCGTGAAGGACGCCGCGGATGTTGACGTCGATCATCCGATCCCATTCCTCGACCTTCAGCGCGGCGAGGGGCGACAGCAGCATCACCCCGGCATTGTTGACGAGGACGTCGATCCGCCCGAACCGCTGCCGCGCCTCGGCGACGAGGGCTTCCATGCTGGCGCGTTCGGTGACGTCGAGGGCGCGGGCGGCGGCCTGGCCGCCCTTCGCCTCGATCTCCTCGACGAGCGTGGCGAGCCGTTCGGTCCGCCGCGCGCCCAGCATGAGGGTGGCGCCGGCGTCGGCGAGGACACGCGCGGTGGCCTCGCCGATGCCGCTGGAAGCGCCGGTGATGAGCACGACCTGGTCTATGGACATGATGGTCTCCTGTATTGTGTTTGATGTGACGGGCCGAGCGCTCACTGCGCCGTGTAGCCGCCGTCGACGAAGAGCTGCGCCCCGGTGATGAAGCTCGAGGCGGGGGAAGCGAGGAAGGCGATGGCCTCGGCCACCTCCTCCGGGCGGCCGATGCGCCCGATCGGGTGCGCGTCGCCGAAGCTGCGCAGCATTTCCCGGCCGTTCTCGACCACGCCTTCCATGATGTCGGTGTCGATGACGCCGGGCAGGACCACGTTGCAGCGGATGCCGCGGCGGCCGTACTCGACCGCGACGATGCGGGCGAGCTGCGCCGAGGCCGCCTTGGAGGAGGCATAGGCCGCCTGCGTCGGGAACGCCGTCGTCGCCGAGAGCGAGGCGTTGATGACGACGGCGCCGCCCTCCTCCATCAGCGGCACCGCCGCCCGGATCGTGACGAAGGCGCCGCGGGCGTTGATCTGGAAGATGCGGTCGTATTCCTCGACCGAGGTTTCGGTCAGCGGCTTGTTGAGGGTTCGTCCGGCATTGCTGACGACGATGTCGAGCCGGCCGAAGCGCTCGCGGGCGAGATCGACCGAACGCCGGGCAAGGCCCTCGTCCGAGACGTCGCCCACCAGCGTGGCAACGTCGCGGGCTTCGAGCGCTTGGACCTCGTCGGAGAGGTCGGAGGCGACGATCCTGGCGCCGCGGGCACGCAGCAGGTCGAGCGTGGCGCGTCCGATGCCGCGACGCGCGCCGGTCACGAGCGCCACCTTGCCGGTCAGGTCATAGGTATTGGGCAGATTGGTCATTGCTGTCTCCATGGTGCTGGCGGAGCGCACCCGTGCGCCCACCATCGATGCCCGGGAGATAGCAATCGCTCGCTGTCGATATAACTTGCCGCGAACTGGACCTTATGGTTAGGAACACTAACCAATGCAGATCGATCTCAACCTCCTCACCCTGTTCGCCGCGGTGGCGGAGACGGGCAATTTCCGCGCCGCGGCCGACCGGCTTGGGGTAACGCGCTCGGCGGTAAGCCAAGGCGTGCGGCGCCTGGAGACCGCGCTCGGCCAAGCGCTGTTCCTGCGCACCACCCGCAGCGTGCGCCTGACCGAGGCGGGCGAGCGCTTCCTGGCCCAGGTCTCGGCGCCATTGGCCGAGATCGCGAACGCCCTCGAAGCGGCGTCCGGCTCGGCGGAGCAGCCCCGCGGTCTCCTGCGGATCGCTGCCACCTCGATCGCCGAGGAGTTCCTGTCCGGGCCGCTGATCGCCTCCTTCAGCGAGGCGCATCCCGGCGTCACCCTCGACGTGACGGTGACCGATCTGGAATTCGACATCATCGCGGCCGGCTTCGACGCCGGCGTGCGCCTCGGCGAGGTCATCGAACGCGACATGATCGCGGTGCCGCTGACGGGCGACCAGCGCCAGGTCGCGGTGGCGACGCCGCACTATCTCGCGCGCCACGGCACGCCAGAGCATCCGCGCGACCTCGTCCACCACCGCTGCATCGGCTGGCGGCCGCAGCCGCACACCGCACCTTATCGCTGGGAATTCGAGAAGGACGGCCGCGCCTTCGACGTCTCGGTCGAACCGCAGATCACCACCAACGACATGTTCCTGATGATCCGCACCGCGCTCGCCGGCGGGGGCATTACCTTCGGCATGGAAGAAACCTTCCGGTCCCATCTCGAGCGCGGCGAGCTCGTCTCGATCCTCTCCGACTGGCTGCCGCCCTTCGCCGGCTTCTTCCTGTACTTCCCCAGCCGCCACACCGTGACGCCGAAGCTGAGGGCGCTCATCGACCATGTGCGACACTATCGCCACCGATCTTAGGCGCGGCGCGGTACCTGCGACCGGCGGCCACTTGCCTGTCGTTCGTCTCCCCAGTGCTTAGTCGGCCTGGGAAGGGGGCGGCGAATTCCCGCTCGCGCAGCTTCGAACCTTGCAGGACCTATCCAACGTAGCCGCATTTGGATTTCGGGCCACGTCGCTCAAGGGGCGATATTTGGACTAAACGTTAATGTGCCGACGTCGGTAGGCTGCCATCTCTAGCGCAGCGTCGCCAGCAGGCGTGCGGCAGACTTCAGATCAGCCGTATCCAAGCCCTCCGCGAAACGCTCGAACAGCGGTTGGAGTAAAGCTCGGGCGCTTTCGTATTGGCTGCGGGCGCCCAGAAGAGTAGCCAGGTCCATCGCGGCGCGCAGCTCCCACCCCCGTGCGCCATGACCGCGGCTCATTTCGAGCGACCGCCTGAGATACAATTCCGCCTCGTCATCAGCACCCGGCTTCGTCACGCGGACGAGGTTTGCCTTCCCCCGCAGCAACTCCGGCATGTAGCAAAGATCCCCATTTGCCTCGACCGATCGGATTGTCCCGTTGACTAGTGCGAGGGCTTCCGCGAATCGGCCCGTCGCGGCGAAGCCTTGAACGAGCGCGATGCTGAGCGGCGTTGTGAGCAGTTCGTATGGGGCTGCATGAAGGTCCTGAAGAACGCGTTGCAGGCTCCGAACCCCGCTTTCTGCATCGCCTCGACGAATGGCGAGCTCTCCTTGGAAGCCTCGCCCGACTGTGAGGTAAGGCCTTAGAGAGTGCAGCTCGGCGCAGGAGAAAAGACGATCGATGTGCTCCTCCGCGCGGTCGAAATCACCGACCCAGACCAACACGGAAACTGCCCAGACCAGAGCGATGGAGAGCGTTAGCGGATGGTCCAAGGTTTCCGCATCCTTGACTGTCAGCAGCGCACGCTCCACCGCCCGATCCGGATAGCCTTGCAGCCAGAGTGTCCGGGCCAGAATCGCGTCGGCGAGAATTCTGCCGTCAAAGCCGAGATAGTTCGTCGTGGTCCGGTCAGAGCGAGGGCCACATCGCAGCGCCTCTTCGAGCGCAGTCCGCGCACGGCCATGCTCCCCGTTCAGATGAAGCGAGATTCCCATCAACGAGTGCGCCAATGTCGTGGACACGGAGTCCTTGATAGCGCCAGCGATGACGGAGCAGCGCTCCGCATAGCGGAGCGCCGTCCTGAATCCTCCCGTGCGCAGGTGGAACATCTGCAATGGACCCAAAACCTGAAGCTGATCGAGCGCATTGCCTCGCTCCTCGGCAATGGCGAAGCTTCTGTTCAATGCCGCACGCGCAGCGTCCTGTCCTCCGCGCGTGAACATCAGGGATACACCCGAGGCCGCCTGAAGACGCATCTCGTCGGGCCCTCCATGTGTGCTGTTGTCGAGAGCGAGAATTGCCTGGGCAGCCCAGCGGTGGCATTCGGTGAGCAAGGACATCGACAGGAAGACCGGAGCTGCGGCAGTGGCAAGCCGGATGCCGAGCTGAGTGTTCCCGTTTGGCCCGAAGCACCATTCCAAGGCCGCTCGCACATTCGCAATGCCGGCGAGGTGAAGAGCGCGCTGCGCCGCGCTCGACAAGGTCGGCCATTCAGTTCCAGTCTCCTCCAGCCATCGCAGATAGTAGGTGACGTGGCGGGCGGCCAGCTCCGTGAGTTCGGCATCATGGACGTCGAGTTGGAGGGCATAGGCCCGCGTCGTATCGAGCAGCCGATAACGCATTGTTGCGCCGGCCGGTCTTGCCGCGATCATCGACTTGGCTACGAGGCTGTCGATGGCACCAAACACCAGAGTCTCGTCAGCGGTGGGGCTCGTCACGATCGCCAGGGCGGCCTCAATCGAAAAGTGGCCAACGAACACGGCGAGCCGGCGAAGCACCAGACGCTCGAACTCGGACAGAAGCCCGAAGCTCCAGTCCAAGGTGGCCTGGAGGGTCTTCTGGCGCGGCGGGGCGGTGCGCTGCCCCGGCCACAGCAGGGTCAGCCGCTCGTCGAGAAGGGCCGCGGTCTTATGAAGGCCGTAGCTCGCAACCCGTCCGGCCGCCAGCTCGATCGCGAGCGGCATGCCGTCAAGCTTCCGGCATATTTTGGCCACGACCTTGGCATCCGCATCGTCGAGATCGAGGCGAGCGCCGCTCGCCGCGGCGCGTTCCACGAACAGCTGGGATGCAGGGAAGCCCTGCGCAACTGACGCCGTGAGCTCCGGATCGTCCGGCGGGTATGCCAGCGGCGCCAGCTTGTAAACGTTCTCCCCTTCGACCAGAAGCGGCTCGCGACTCGTCGTGAGGATGTGAGTCTGCGGCGTGTCGGCGAAGATACGGGTTGCCAGGACTGCAGCCGCATCGATGACATGCTCGCAGGTATCGAGGATCACGAAGGTCCGCCGCCCCGCGAGATAGGCGATCAGCTCGGAGATGGCGTCGTCGGACTGTGGTGACAACCCCAGCGTCGAGGCCACCGTTGTTGCGACCAGGCTGGGATCGCCGAGCGCGCCTAGATCGACGAAGTGCACGGCGCCGGCGAACATCTCGATCAGATCATGCCCGACCGCCACCGCAACAGTGGTCTTGCCGACCCCACCCGTGCCGACGATTGTGACGAAGCGCGTGGCAATGAGCTGGGTTGAAAGCGCGATGGCATCATCGACTCGACCCACCATACGAATGAGCCGGCTTGGTAGATTGGCGTGATAGCTGGCGGCGACCTCGCTGTGCACATCGTTTCGACTGCCTGATCGCGAGATCGGTGCCACAAAGCAGTAGCCTCGTCCGGCCAAGGTAGCGATGTAGCGCGCGCCCTCCTTGCCATCGCCTAAGGCTTTTCGCAGGTTGGCCATGTGAAATCGCAGGCTACCCTCCTCCACAGTGACATCGGGCCAGACATGAGCCAACAGATCCTTCTTGCTGACGACCTCGTTTGGGCGGGCAGCTAAAATGGTCAGGATGTCGAAGGCGCGTGCGCCTAGGTCAACCGGCGCGCCCTGGCGCAGGAGGAGCCGTTCGTTCGCAACCAGAGTGAAAGGACCAAACGATATCATGTCGCTTGTCGCGGCTCCGATCGTATCATGGAGTCATCCTTCGCCTGATTGAGGAGGATCCCGGCTCGCAGAAGGGCTTTCCCTCAGGACAGATTCGCGCCGAGTGACGATCTGCGGCGAGACTTGCTGCTGCTGGCGAGCACTAACAGCTCCTCATAACGCATAACGGGCCAGCAGGGCGACATCTCTCTATGTGTCGAAGCAGCACAGCCTTCCATCGACCAACGGAGAGTGATCATGCCCGCACAAACAAAACGGCTCTACACTGGCAAAGTCCGCACTACCGGCGGTCGGGACGGAGCATCCCGCAGCTCCGACGGGAGGCTGGATATCCGGCTCTCGACACCCGGAGGTCAGGGCAGCGGCACCAATCCGGAACAGCTGTTTGCGGCCGGCTGGTCGGCCTGCTTCGAGGGAGCGATGGCGATCGCCGCCCGTAAGATGAACGTCGCGCTGCTTGCCGGCACAGCAATCGACGCCGAGGTGGATCTGAACGTCGATGAAGGTGCCTACTTCCTCAGCGCACGCCTCAATGTGAGCCTGCCGGGTCTCGACCGCGACGTCGCACGAGCGGTCGTCGACGCGGCCCATCAGACCTGTCCCTACTCGAAGGCCACACGCGGCAACATCGATGTCGAAATTAACCTGATCTAGCCTCGATCCCGACTGTCGGTCGGCCCTGACGAAACCTCACAGCAAGGCGGTGCAGCAATGAATGCAATCAGAACTCCGGAAGACATCGACCATTCCCGCCGGCGACTGTTCGGCATCGCCGCCGCGACCTTGGCGGCTGCGCAACTCGGCGCGATCAGTGGTGCGAGCGCACAAGGGGGCGATCCGGAAGACATCGCCTCAGGCTCCATAAAGCCGCGGACTTCATTTGCGTCGCTGAAGCAAATCGACGCGGGCCTGCTGAAGGTTGGATATGCCGAGGACGGCCCTTCGGACGGCCCTCCAGTCATCCTTCTGCACGGCTGGCCCTATGACATCTACAGCTATGCCGACGTCGTACCGCTGCTTGCGGATGCAGGTTACCGCGTGATCGTGCCCTATCTGCGCGGTTACGGCACGACGCGCTTCCTGTCGGACGCTACCGTCCGAAACGGCCAGCAGGCGGCACTTGCCGTCGACCTCATCGCCATGATGGATGGCCTCGGGATTCAGAAGGCGGTCGTTGCGGGCTACGACTGGGGGGCACGGACCGCCAACATCGTCGCCGCGCTCTGGCCGGAGCGCTGCAAGGCCATGGTGTCTGTCAGCGGATATCTGATCGGCAGTCAGGCGGCCAACATGGCGCCGCTGCCACCGCAGGCCGAGCTCCAATGGTGGTATCAGTTCTATTTCGCCACCGAACGTGGCCGTGCAGGCTATGCGAAAAATACGGCCGACTTCGCCAAGCTGATCTGGAGGCTCGCCTCCCCGCAGTGGAAGTTCGACGATGCCACCTTCGCCTTGAGTGCGGCAGCCTTCGCCAATCCGGACCATGTCGACATCGTCATCCACAATTACCGGTGGCGTCTCGGCCTCGCCGCAGGCGAACCCAAATACGACGACCTGGAAAAACAGCTCGCCACGTCTCCAATGATCGGCGTGCCGACGATTACGATGGAGGGCGACGCCAATGGCGCGCCGCATCCGGACCCCGGCGTCTACGCCAAGCGATTTTCCGGCAAGTACGAGCACCGGCTGATCACGGGCGGCATCGGTCACAACCTGCCGCAGGAGGCACCACAGGCCTTCGCCCAGGCAGTCATCGACGTCAACCGGTTCTAGCCACTCGACAGAAGGAACATTGCAATGAGACGCGTTAATCTCGCATTGGCCGTGCTGGCGGCGATCTTCGTCACTGCGGCGGGTGATGCGCTTGGAGCCGGCGCGGGTTCGGAGGCGACGAATGCGTCGCCGATCTATGGCGTGACAATCCCCGACGGTTACCGAGGCTGGAAACTGGTCGCCCCGGCGTTGGAAGCGGACCCGCTGAACGAGCTTCGTGCAGTCGTCGGCAATTCGGTTGCAATCGAAGCTTATCGTGCTGGCACGCTGCCGTTCCCGGACGGCACTGTTCTCGTCAAGCTGGCATGGAAGCGGGTGCAATCGCCCGAATTTGAACCCGCTTCTGTTCCCGGGGCAGCGACGACCGTCCAAGTCATGGTCAAGGATTCGAAGAAATATGCGGCCACGGGCGGGTGGGGCTTCGGCAGGTTCGTCGACGGCAAACCGGTCGATGAGGCTCAGCACCAGACCTGCTTCGCTTGCCATGAGGCGCGCGTTCGGGGACACGACCATGTCTTCACGCGTTACGCGCCGTAACCAGGACCGATCCATGGATTCCCGCGGGAGACCAGAGGCCTGCGGCCATTGCCGGAGAAATCCGGTCTTCCCATCGCCTGGCCGGCCCAGTCGGCCGATTCAATCAACCATGAAGGAACATGTCGGATGAAAATACTATTTGCAGCCTTGGCAATTGCCAGCGCCTTGTTCGGCAATGCATATGCGCAGACCAACAAACCCACCGTCGTTTTGGTTCATGGCGCATTCGCCGATTCGTCGAGCTGGAACGGCGTCGTTAAAATCCTGGAGAAGGATGGCTATCCCGTCGTAGCTGTCGCTAATCCGCTGCGTGGCGTCAAAAGTGACGCCGGCTACGTCGCCGACATCCTTGGTTCTATCAAATCGCCTGTTGTCCTCGTTGGCCATTCCTACGGCGGCTCCGTCATCAGCGACGCGGCCGAAGGCCATGCGAACGTCAAGACGCTGGTCTATGTCGCGGCCTTCGCGCCTGATGCGGGCGAGACCGCCGTGCAACTCGCCGGCAAATTTCCCGGCAGCACGCTCGGTCCGACCCTCGCGCCGCCGGTCACCCTGTCAAGTGGAGGCAAGGATCTCTACATCCAGCAGGAAAAATTCCACGATCAGTTCGCCGCCGACGTCCCCGAAGCCGAAGCCAGACTGACGGCCGCGGGGCAGAGGCCTATCGCAGAAGCTGCGCTGAATGAAATCCAAACTGAAGCAGCGTGGAAAAAGCTTCCGACCTGGTTCATCTACGGAGACGGCGACAAGAACATACCGGCGGAAGCCTTGGCTTTCATGGCTGCTCGGGCCCACTCGCGGGATACCGTGGTTATCAAGGGCGCCTCGCATGTGGTGATGGTGTCGCACCCCGAATCCGTAGCGCGACTGATCGAGAAGGCCGCTACGGAGGCATCACGATGAAAGCGGTCGTAATGGCTACTCAAGGATACCAAAGGGCAGTTCGCGCAAGAGGTGCTTCGCCTGTCCGGCGGCGACGGCGTCCACGTCGTCTATGACGGCTCAGGGCCGAAAACCTTCCAGGGATCGCTCGACTCACTGCGCCGTTCCGGCACTTTCTGCTGGTACGGCCCGGCGCTCGGCGGTCCCGGTCCGCTCGATATCATGAGCCTGCCGAAGAGCATCAAGATCGGCTATGCCGTCTTCTCCGATCATATCCACACTCCGGCACTCCTTCACGCTCGCTCCAGTCAGCTATTCGACTGGATAACAAGCGAAAAGCTGAAGGTTAGGATCGGCGGCATCTACCCGCTTGCCGAGGCAGCACAGGCGCATGCCGACATGGAAAGCCGCGCCACGACAGGCAAGCTTCTGCTCATCCCGTAATCTCTGGCATTTTCCAGAAAGCGCAGCAAAAGGTCCCGCAATTGCTTTGACTGCCATCCGTCCCTCTCGGCACAAGGGTGATGCCTCGTATGCTGACGAGAAGACCTCGCGCTCGGCAGACCAATTTCTCTCTCTGGTCTGCGGCGCCCTGCTAAGTCCTTGAAATTATGGCGCGCCCGAAGAGATTCGAACTCCTGACCCCCAGATTCGTAGTCTGGTGCTCTATCCAGCTGAGCTACGGGCGCGCATCAGGCCGTGTAAGACACACAAGCCCCGCGACCCAGTCAAAAAGACCGGCCGCGAAATGTGGAGTGTTCCCTAACGACTGAATTTGCGAAAAGCAAGCCGATCCGGCAAAAGTTTTGTCGCAGGTGTTTTGCCAATGTGGAGGTGTGGCGAGATTCAGGTCAGGCCGGCCTCACCTGAATCGTGGCACACCTCAGGCAGGTCGGCGCAAACTTCCGCGCGCCTGGTCGAGCCGCACCGGCTGGTCGGGGATGGTGACGGCGAAGACCGTGCGGCCGCCGATCGATTCGACAAGCTCCACCGTGCCGCCATGGGCGCGGACCAGCTCATGGGCGATCGCAAGACCCAGCCCGGTGCCGCCGCTGCGCGCCGAGCCGCGGAAGGCCGCGAAAAGGTTCTCGCGCGCCTTGGGCGGCAGGCCGGGCCCGGTGTCGGTGACGGTGATGCGGCTGACGCTGCCCGAGCGCTCGGCCGAGACGGCGAGACGGCGGACCACCGCGCTCTCGGTATCGGCTGCCATCGCCTGCACCGAATTGCGGCAGAGATTGGTGAGCACGCGGAACAGCTGGTCGGAATCGGCATCGACCTCGAAGGTGAGATCGACGGCATTGATGAACTCGATGCCTTCCTCGATGTCGAGCAGGCCGTGCACGTCGTCGACCAGCTGGCGCAGCCGCAAGCGGCGGCGCGACGGCGCCGGCTCCTGCGTGCGGCCATAGGCGAGCACGCCTTCCGAATAGGCGACGGCGCGGTCGAGCGCGCGAAGGAGCTTCGGCGCGAAAGACTGCACGGTCGGGTCCTTCACCTGGCGCAGGCGATCCGACATCAGCTGCGCGGAAGCGAGGATGTTGCGCATGTCGTGGTTGATCTTCGACACCGCGAGGCCGAGATCGGCGAGGTGCTTCTGCTCGGAAAGCATCTTCTGCAGCCGGTCCTGCATCTGCGCCAGCTCGCGCTCGGCGACGCCGATCTCGTCGGAACGCTCCGTCGGGCAGATTATTCGCCCGGGATCGTCAGGCGCCTCGGAGAAGGACAGGATCGAGCGCGTCATGGTGCGGATCGGGCCGATCATGATCAGGTCGATCGCCGCGTAGACGAGCATGGCGGTGAACAGCGAGATCAGCAGCGAGACGACGGCGACGTTGCGCGAATAGCGCAGCATCGCGTTGCGCAGACTGTAGTCCGGCATGATCAGCTCGAATTCCTTGTCGCTGTCGCCGACCGGCCCGAAGACTCGCAGCATTCGGTTGCCGCCGGCGAACAGTGTCTCCAGCGCGCCGGTCATGCCGTTGACGAGGCCGACATTGGCGATGTCGACATGCTCGTCGACCTTCGGCGGCATGTCGGCCACGACCAGAAGCCGCGAGACGCCGCCGTCGCGCACCGCGATCGCCTTGGCGCCGATCGCCATCAGCACGTCGTTCTGGGCGGTGTGCGACAGCGAGTTGGGCTCGCCCTGCAACAAGACGATCGACACGGCGGCGGCGGTGCTCAGCCGTTCCTTCAGCCAGTTCACCCGGTAGCTGGCGATCCAGGGCAGGAAGATCAGGATTTCGGCGAGCAGCACGAAGACGATGGTGAGCAAAAGAAGCTTCGTCGACAGGCCGCGCGACAACGGCACCCGGCGCGGCGAACTCACCGTCTCCGGGCGTGCCTTTTCATCCGTGGACAGGACTTCACTCGTCATGACGCGGTCTTCACGAAGGCTTGATCGGTCAAGATTATGCGATTTGCGGCTTTTTTGCCAATTTCGCCTCTGGCCCCGTGAAAAAAATGCTCCTGGACGGGCCGGATTGACTTCCAAAAACCTTCTTTCTATAAGCCCGCTCACGCTCGGGCCATTCGTCCCGGCGCGGTTTCGATCGCGCCTAACACCGGCCCGGCCAAGCTCCTGTTACAGAGTGACAGAATCAAGAAGGGCCGCACGCCGCGGTATTAAAACAAATGAAGCGTACCTACCAACCGTCCAAACTCGTCCGCAAGCGCCGGCACGGTTTCCGTGCCCGCATGGCCACCAAGGGTGGTCGCGGCGTCGTTGCCGCCCGCCGCAACCGCGGCCGCAAGCGGCTCAGCGCCTGAACGAAAGACGAGATCGTTGCCCGCAACCGGCAAGCCAAAGGGACAGGTTCCCGGGCGGCTTCTGAAACGCGCGGACTTCCTGGCTGTGCGCGGCGGCGAGAAGCGCCGCGGGCGGCTTTTTCTCGTCGAGGTTCTCGACCGTGGCGACGTTTCTGCGCCGCGCGTCGGCTACACCGTCACCAAGAAGGTCGGCAACGCCGTGGTGCGAAACCGCGTCCGGCGGCGGCTGAGAGAAGCCGTGCGCACGCATGCCGCCGATGACATGGCGCCCGGCAATGACTATGTCATCGTCGGGCGCGAAGACGTGCTTGCCATTCCGTTCGGCCAGTTGAAGGCCGAGCTTTCCCGCCGGCTGCGCGGAACACGATAGGCCAAGGCTTTCGATGGAAAACAACCGCAATTTCTTCATCACCATCGCGCTGTCGGTGCTGATCCTGACGCTGTGGCAGGTGTTCTACATGAACCCGCGCATGGAGCAGCAGCGCGAGACGGCACGCATCGAACAGCAGCGCGCCGAGGCGCAGAAGAAGGAAGCGGGCGGCGGCGCCAATTCCGGCGCCGCCGGAACGCCGGCCCCGGCTCCGGGCGCCATTCCCAATGCGCCGGGCGCCGAGAGCGCGACGCCGCAGAATCTGGAGCAGGCGCTCGCGGCAACCACGCGCGTCAAGATCGATACGCCGAGCCTGTCCGGTTCGATCAACCTCACCGGCGCACGCCTCGACGATCTCAAGCTCAAGCACTACACCGAGACGGTCGACAAGAATTCGCCTGAGATACAGCTTCTCAACCCGGAGCCGTTGCCCAACGGATATTTCGCCGAGATCGGCTTCGTCGGCGACAGCAATGTCGGCACGCTGCCCGGGCCGAAGACGGTGTGGAACGTCGACGGCAATGCGACACTGAGCCCCTCGACGCCGGTGACGCTCACCTTCACCAACGACAAGGGGCTGGTCTTCAAGCGCACCTTCTCGGTCGACAACGACTATATGTTCACGGTTTCCGATACCGTCCAGAACACTGGCGGCGCTGCCGTCTCGCTGTTCAACTACGGCCGCGTCGCCCGCTTCGACAAGCCGGCGGTCGCCAGCACCTACGTGCTGCATGAAGGCCTGATCGGCGTTACCGGCAGCGAAGGCCTGCAGGAGCACAAATACGCGGCGATCGAGAAGGACAAGCAGTACAAGCCCGGAAAGTCGACCGACGGCTGGCTCGGCATCACCGACAAATACTGGGCGGTGACGTTGATTCCCTCGGAGAAGCAGCCGTTCCAGCCCAACTACTCCTATGTCGACATCAACAACGGGCTTCGCCACAGCTACCAGTCCGACTACATGACCGATGCGATCACGGTCGCGCCTGGGCAATCGACGACGGTCGAGACGGAGATCTTTGCCGGAGCCAAGGAAGTCGCCAAGGTCAATGCCTACGCGCAGGACCGCAACATCCGGCTGTTCGATCGGCTGATCGATTGGGGTTGGTTCATCTGGATAACCAAGCCGATGTTTTACCTCATCGACACGCTGTACAAATTCTTCGGCAATTTCGGGCTGGCGATTCTGGCCACCACCGTCATCGTCAAGGCCATCTTCTTCCCGCTCGCCAACAAGTCCTACGCGTCGATGGCGAACATGAAGAAGGTGCAGCCGAAGATGCTGGAAATCCGCGAGAAATACGCGGACGACAAGATGAAGCAGCAGCAGGCGATGATGGAGCTCTACAAGACCGAGAAGATCAATCCGCTGGCCGGCTGCTGGCCGGTGGCGCTGCAGATCCCGGTCTTCTTCTCGCTCTACAAGGTGCTCTACATCACCATCGAGATGCGGCATGCGCCGTTCTTCGGCTGGATCCACGACCTTGCCGCGCCCGATCCGACCTCGCTGTTCAATCTGTTCGGCCTGCTGCCGTTCGCAGCACCCGCCTTCCTGCCGCATATGGGCGCCTGGGCGGTGGTGATGGGCATCACCATGTTCCTGCAGATGCGGATGAACCCGGCGCCGCCGGACCCGACGCAGGCCGCGGTCTTCACCTGGATGCCGGTGATCTTCACCTTCATGATGGGCAGCTTCCCTGCCGGTCTCGTCATCTACTGGGCCTGGAACAACCTGCTCTCGATCCTGCAGCAGGGCGTGATCATGAAGCGCCAGGGTGCCAAGATCGAATTGTGGGACAATCTGGCGGCGCTGTTCCGCAAGAAACCATCGCCGGCGGAATAGCCGGCACCCGACCCGACAACAAAGACCCCGGCACGTTGAACTGACCCCCGAAAGTTGGACACAACCTTCGGGGGTTTTGCATGTCCAAACACAGTGCGCGTTTCAAGCGCTCGGTTGTCGATAGCTATTTGTGCGGGGATGAAAGCTACGCGAGTGCGGCGTCTAAGCGTGGAGTTGACGCGGCGACTGTGCGCAAGTGGGTTGCTTTGTACCAGGCGCATGGCGATGCCGGGCTGTCGCGGAAGTACGGTCGTTACGATGTGGCGTTCAAGCTGTCGGTGCTCGAGCGGATGTGGAAGGACGGTCTGTCGCATCGCCAGACGGCGACGCTGTTCAATATCCGCAATTCCGGTTGCCTGACGGGCTGGGAGAAGCACTATCATGCGGGTGGGATAGAGGCGCTCGGCCCCCGCCCCAGAGGACGACCCATGTCAAAGCCGCCGGCCCCTGCGGTGCCTGTTGCAGCCAGTGACGAGGCCAAAAGCCGCGAAGAATTGCTGGCCGAGTTGAAGCAGTTGCGGATGGAGAACGCCTACCTAAAAAAACTGAGGGCCTTAACGCAGGAACATGCGCCCAAAAAGCGCAAGCCGTCCAAGCGTTAAGGCCGTTTTATCCGCTTAAGGGCCTGCTCGACCTGGCGAAGCTGCCGCGCAGCACGTTCTATTACAGGCAAAAGGCGGCCTCGCGCCCGGACCGTCATGCGGCGCTGAAGGAGGCGATCAAGGCCATCTTCGACAGCCACAAGGGCCGCTATGGCTATCGCCGGGTGACCGCGCAACTGCGCCAGTTGGGCCAATGCGTCAACCACAAGACCGTCCAGAGCCTGATGGCCGGGATGGGATTGAAGTCACTGGTCAGGCCGAAGAAGTATCGTTCCTACAGGGGCGAGATCGGGCGGACCGCTCCCGATCTCTTGCCGCGCAAGTTCGGCGCCGACCGCGCCAACCGCAAATGGGTGACCGACGTGACGGAGTTCAGCGTGGCCGGCGACAAGCTCTACCTGTCTCCCATCATGGATCTCTACAATGGCGAGATCGTCGCCTTCGAGACGGCGCGCCGGTCGCGCTTCAAACTGGTGGACAACATGCTGACCAAAGCCTTCGCCCGGCTCAACGAGGACGAGCGGCCGATCCTGCATTCCGATCAGGGATGGCAATACCAGATGTCGGCATTCCAGCGCAGGCTGGAGGCCAGAGGCCTTGCACAGAGCATGTCACGCAAAGGCAATTGCCTCGACAACGCACCGATGGAGAGCTTCTTCGCCACACTCAAGTCCGAGCTCTTCCATCCGGAAAGGTTCGACACTGTCCAAAGCCTCGATACGGCCATCAAGGGCTACATCGACTATTACAACCACCGCCGCATCAAACTGAAACTGAAAGGGCTGGCCCCTGTGCAATACAGGACCCAGCCCTTAAATCTACCAGCTCAATGAACCGTCCAACTTTACGGGGTCAGTTCACGTCCGGGGTTTTTTGTTGCGGCTGGAAACTCAGGCCCGGCATTCCTCGTAGCTATCCAGTCCTCCCCAACGAGCCGGACGGCTTCCGGCGCAGCGACGCCGGTGTTTGGGAGGCCGTCCGGCAGACCGGGGTACCCGCGGCGGGACCCCGGTCTTTTCAGTATTGGAACTGCTCTAAGGTCGGCCCGGTAGACCGGCACATCAAGCATCCCTATAAACTCCCTCTTGTTTCGAGGGTGTGGAACAGCCCATGACCGGACCTAATCCCAACATCAAGCACCCCATCGCGATGCATCCGCGCGTCGGCTTCCTGAAGGGGCTGGTCACCGCGCCGAATATCGAGATCGGCGACTTCACCTACTACGACGACCCCGACGGCCCGGACAAATTCGCCGAGAAATGCGTGCTGCACCACTACCCCTTCATCGGCGACAGGCTGATCATCGGCAAGTTCTGCGCCATCGCCGAGGGCGCGCGCTTCATCATGAACGGCGCCAACCATGCCATGTCCGGCTTCTCGACCTATCCGTTCAACATTTTCGGCCATGGTTGGGAGGAAGGGTTCGACCAAGAGACCTGGTCCAAGGAGATCCGCGGCGACACGATCGTCGGCAATGATGTCTGGATCGGCATGGATGCGGTGATCATGCCCGGCGTGAAGATCGGCCATGGCGCGATCGTTGCCGCGAAATCGGTTGTCACGCATGACGTGCCGCCCTATTCGATCGTCGCCGGCAACGCGGCCAAGGTGGTGAAGATGCGCTTCGACGAATTCACGGTGCGGCGGCTGTTGAAGGCGGCCTGGTGGGACTGGCCGGTCGACAAGATCAGCCGCAACCTCAACGCCATCCGTGGCGCCGACATTTCCAAACTGGAGGCTGCGGTTTGAACGCGCCAAACACGACATCCGATAAAACGACGATCAACACCGACCTGTTCACCCGCGCCTGGATCTTCATCCGTGGTGTGCCGTCGATGAAGTTCCTGCCGCCGGAAGGGCCGCCGGAGATCGCCTTTGCCGGACGCTCCAATGTCGGCAAATCCTCGCTGATCAATGCGCTGGTCGGCCACAAGGGCCTGGCGCGCACCTCGAACACGCCGGGGCGCACACAGGAGCTAAACTATTTCGTGCCGGACGGGTTCTCCGGCGAGGGTGCCGACCTGCCGCCGCTGGCGCTGGTCGACATGCCCGGCTACGCCTATGCCAGCGCGCCCAAGGACAAGGTCGACGCCTGGACGAAGCTGATCTTCGAATACCTGCAGGGACGCGTCACGCTGAAGCGCGTCTATGTGCTGATCGACGCCCGCCACGGCATCAAGGCTAAGGACGAGGAGGTGCTGTCGTTGCTCGACAAGGCGGCGGTCTCCTACCAGGTCGTGCTGACCAAGACCGACAAGATCAAGGCGGCCGGCGTGCCGAAGCTGGTCGAGGAAACGCTGGGCAAGATCAAGAAGCGCCCGGCGGCCTTTCCGGCGGTCCTGGCGACATCCTCGGAAAAGGCCGAGGGACTCGACGAGCTGCGCGCGGCGATCGCGCTGGTGGCGAACGGCGGGTGAGGCGACGCTCGACCGGCGCTACCGCAAGGACCCTTGTGGCAGGGCGGTAATCGCATATGGCGTTCCCCCACTCCGTCTCGGCTTCGCCGAGCCACCTCTCCCCCACATTCGTGGGGGAGAGGAAAAGCCAACCGCGAAGGTCGCAGCCTTGAAAAGCCTGGGTTCCTCTCCCCCATGAACATGGGGGAGAGGTGGCCGCGCAGCGGCCGGAGTGGGGGCTGGCGCCGCCATATACGATCGCTTCGGTCCGTAAGCGCGTCAGACCCGCCCCATCAATCGCTACTCAATCCGTCTCGTCGCGCTCAGCCGCATGATCCCGCCGGCCGGCGAGGATTTCACGCTTGCCGACATGGTTGGGGGTGCCGACCAGGCCTTCCTTTTCCATGCGTTCGACCAGCGAGGCGGCGCGGTTGTAGCCGATGCCGAGGCGGCGCTGGATGTAGGAGGTCGAGCATTTCTTGTCGCGCTTGACCACCTTGACCGCTTCCTCGTAGAGGGCGTCGCCATCCTCCTCGGCGATCGAGCCCTTGTCGAAGACCGGACCGGTGTCGGCCGCCTCTTCTTCCTCTTCCTCGCCGGCAGTGACCGTGTCGAGATATTCCGGGCGGCCTTGCGCCTTCAGATGCGCCACGACGTGCTCGACCTCCAGATCGGAGACGAAGGGCCCATGCACGCGCACGATGCGCCCGCCGCCAGCCATGTGCAGCATGTCGCCCTGGCCGAGCAGCTGCTCGGCGCCTTGCTCGCCCAGGATGGTGCGGCTGTCGATCTTGGACGTCACCTGGAAGGAGATGCGGGTGGGGAAATTGGCCTTGATGGTGCCGGTGATGACGTCGACCGACGGGCGCTGCGTGGCCATGATCAAGTGGATGCCAGCGGCGCGGGCCATCTGCGCCAGCCGCTGGATGGCGCCTTCGATCTCCTTGCCGGCGACCATCATCAGGTCGGCCATCTCGTCGACGATGATGACGATGTAGGGCATCGGCGCGAGGTCGATCTCCCGTTCCTCGAACAGCGGCTCGCCCGTACCCTTCTCGAAACCGACCTGAACCTGCATGACCACGACCTCGCCGCTGTCGCGGGCAGCGGCGGCGCGCTGGTTGTAGCCGTCGATGTTGCGCACGCTAAGGCGCGCCATCTTGCGGTAGCGCTCCTCCATCTCGCGCACCGCCCATTTGAGCGCCGTGACCGCCTTCTTGGAATCGGTGACTACGGGCGTGAGCAGATGCGGGATGCCGTCATAGACGGACAATTCCAGCATCTTGGGGTCGACCATGATGAGGCGGCATTCCTCCGGCTTCATCCGGTAGAGCAGCGACAGGATCATGGTGTTGATGGCGACCGACTTGCCCGAGCCGGTGGTGCCCGCGACCAGCAGATGGGGCATCTTGGCTAGGTCGGCGATGACCGGCTCGCCGCCGATCGTCTTGCCGAGGCCGAGCGCCAGTTTGCAGGCCGTGTTGCGGAAGCCGGCCGATTCGATCAGCTCGCGGAAATAGACCGTCTCGCGTGTTTCGTTGGGCAATTCGATGCCGATGACATTGCGGCCCGGCACCACGGCGACGCGTGCCGAGACGGCCGACATGGAGCGGGCGATGTCGTCGGCGAGCCCAATGACGCGGCTGGATTTCACGCCCGGCGCCGGCTCGAACTCGTAGAGTGTTACGACCGGACCCGGGCGGACATGAATGATCTCGCCCTTGACGCCGAAATCCTCCAGCACGCTTTCGAGCAGGTCGGCGTTCTGTTCCATCCGCTCCTGCGACATGTAGAAGCCCTGGCCTTCCGGCGGCATCTGCAGCAGGTCCTCGGAAGGAAGCGCGTAGCCGGCCGGGGCAGCCGACGGCGCGACCTTGCCGGCGACAGGCAGGGAGGGTGCTGACCTTGCGGTCCGCGCGCTCCTTCCTACGGGAACCGGCGCGGCAGCGGTCGCTTCGGGCGCGCGCGGTTCGGTCTCCGCCGGAGCGGACCGGGCGACAGGCGGGGCGGACGGCACTGTCCCGGAAGCAGGACTTGCAGCCGGCCCATTCGAGCGCCATTCGATGACGCGGTAGAACGACGTCGCCTCGCCCAAGGCGGCGGGGCGGACCTGGCTCGGCTGCGCCGCCGGATGCGCCGGCGCGGGGGCGGTCGGCGGCCGCACAGGATCGTTCAGTCGTGCCCGCGCCAGGCGCTCGGCAAGCAAGGGCATGCTGAACTCGAAGAACGCATCATCGGAAAGATAGGACCAGCGAAATTTCGGCGGTTGCGGTTGTAGCTTCGGCGCCTGCGCGGTGACGGCCTGCGATGGCGTGGCGCTGGCTTGCCGTTGCACCGTGGGAGCGATGGGGGCTGCGGCGGGAATCGGCCGGACCGGATTAGCCGCCGCAGGCGCCGGCGGCACGGGGCGGATGGTATCGTCTCGGGACACCATCGCCTTGGCCGGCGCTTCATCATCCGGTTGCGGTGCAGGCCGCTTATCGGAATCCGGCGTGCGGGTGAACCGCACATTGGGCGCGAGAAAGAAATACTGCTGCCAGGCCGGTTGGCTGAATTCGCCGGCGCCGGCCGAATCAAAGGAGCCGGAGTTCGCTTCGCTCTCAACAGGGGTTCGCAGCGTGACGACCTGCCCCGTTTTCCCTCGCTGCGGCGAATCCGCGCCGCGATCCCGCGCCCTCTCCGGACGATCGTAATCGTCGTTGTCGTAGGTGGAAGCACCGGAAGGATTGGCACGGGAGAAACGCATGGATGTCATTCTCGAGACTCATCGAACGGAGGTGTCCCGAGACATAGGAACCGATGGTTAACAAGCCCTTCCGGCAGGCTCGCGAAGGAGGCGATCGGGAGATCGAAACGCTGGCGGGACAGCACCCCCCTCTGTGCTGCCGGACATCTCCCCCTCAAGGGGGGAGATTGGCGGCTTAGGCGCGGCGCTCTTCTTTCGACGTCGACAATTTTTGCGAAAGCCGAAGCGACATCCGATCTCCCCCCTTGAGGGGGAGATGGCCGGCAGGCCAGAGGGGGTGCTGTCCCGCGACGCTTCGGATTTCTACACTGCAGCGGCGTTCTCCGCCGAAGGACGACGAACCGACAAGCGCCTAGCTCAGACCGATTCCGATACCTTCTCCTCGGCGGCGAGCTTTTCGGTGCCGTAGGCCTTCAGGAAGACGTTGACGCCGGAGCGGACGACATGCTCGATCTCGGCCGGGCTCGGCGCCTTGGTACGATAAGAGAAGATGCACTGGCGGAAGAGGCCGGCCAGGCACAGCTCGGTGAACTGGTAGGCGGCGAGGTCGACATCGTCGATCGCAAGCAGGCCGCGTTCGACGGCTTCATTGAGGAAGACCATCACCTTGTCGTGGCCGCGCTTCGGCCCGCGCTCGTAAAAGCGGGCGCCAAGCTCGGGAATCCTGTCGGAGGCGCCGACCACCGTGCGCTGCGCCTGGATGACCTTGGCCGAGGTGATCTTGGCCGAGAGCACCGTGCCGAACTTCACCAGCGTCTTGCGCAGGTCCTCGAAATGGTCGAGCACCTCATACATGTTCCTGAAGATGGTGCCGCGCTCTTCCTCGATGAGGGCCTCGAACAGCTCTTCCTTGTTGGCGAAATAGACGTAGATCGTGCCCTTGGAGACGCCGGCCTCGCGCGTGATGTCGTTCATCGAGGCGGCCTCGAAGCCTTTGTCGATGAAGACGCGGCGCGCGCCTTCGATGATCTGGGCCCGCTTGACCGGATCCTGCCCGGCCGCCGGACGGCCTTTGCGCAGGTCGAGCAGATCGCTGTCCGCTGTCGTTTCGACCATTAAAGTCACACCTCACGAAATATTTCGAACCAAGCGGTTCGATTTGCACTTGATATGGGCCTCTTTACACGCTATGTCAATCAGCAATTCGAACCGAACGGTTCAGTCTGACTGACCTACTCCAGAGAGATTACCATGTCCTCGAACGCGCCCGCCACCGCCGAAGTCCGTACGTTTCCCAACGCCAAGGTCCAGCCGTCGACCGAAGCTCCGGAAGTGCCTCTGCAGCCCGTACCCGTCGCGCCTGTCGAAGCGCCGGTCAAGAAGAAGCGCTCTGTCCGTTCGTTCCTCCTGCCGATCATCGGGCTTGCCCTCCTCGGCGCCGGCTCCTGGTACGGCTACAACTACTGGAGCGACGGCCGGTTCATGATCTCCACCGACGACGCCTATGTCCAGGCCGATATGTCGTTCGTGTCGCCGAAGATCTCCGGTTATGTGGATAAGGTCCTGGTGAGCGAGAATCAGCAGGTCAAGGCCGGCGATCCGCTGTTCGTCATCGACGACGGCGACTATAAAATCGCCGTTGCCCAGGCCGAGGCGCAGATCGCGACCTTGGCGAAGACGCTCGACCGCATCGACGCCCAGACCAAGGCGGCCCAGGCCTCGCTGGCGCAGGCCGAGGCGCAGAAGATCGCCGACCAGGCCGCCGCCGACAATGCGGCGCGCGCCCAGGACCGCGCGGCGCAGCTGCTCAAGACCCATGTCGGCACGCAGGCGCAGCTCGACGATGCCCAGACGGCGCTCGACCAGGCCAAGGCCGCTCTTGCCGGCGCCGACGCGCAGATCACCGCGGCGCAGGCCAATATCGGCGTGCTCGAAGCCCAGCGCGCGGAGCAGGCGAGCACACTCGCCTCGCTGCAGCTCACCCGCGACAAGGCCCAGCGCGACCTTTCCTTCACCGTGCTCAAGGCGCCCTATGACGGCGTCGTCGGCAACCGCTCGGTCGAGCAGGGCGACCTCGTCAGCCCCGGCCAGAAGCTCGCCGTCGTCGTGCCGATGGACAAGCTCTACATCGTCGGCAACTTCAAGGAGACGCAGCTCGGCCGGCTGGTGCCCGGCGAGAAGGTCAGCATCACCGTCGACGCCATCGACGGCCAGACCTTCGAAGGCACGGTTTCGTCGCTGGCGCCGGCCTCTGGCGCGGTGTTCTCGCTGCTGCCGCCGGAAAACGCCACCGGCAACTTCACCAAGGTCGTGCAGCGTGTTCCGGTCCGCATCGACGTGCCGGCCGATGTGCTGAAGACCGGCAAGCTGCGCGCCGGCTTGAGCGTCGTCGTCGCCGCCGACAGCCGCACCGCGCCGGCCTCGACGACGAACTAGGCACTTTTGGGGGGCGGTTCAGTGGCTGATTGAGTGCTGAGCCGCCCAGCCTGTTTCAGGGAGCCCATCAAATGGCAACCGCAACCATCACCGCAGGATCAATGCCTGCACGGCCGGCCGCCGCCGCGCCCGCCGACCATATGCCGGTGCGCCGCGTCATCGCCTTCCTGGCGATGGTGTTCGGCATGTTCATGGCGATCCTCGACATCCAGATCGTCTCGGCATCGCTCGCCGAGATCCAGGCAGGCCTGAGCGCCAGCTCCGACGAGATCCCGTGGGTGCAGACCGCCTATCTGATCGCCGAAGTGGTGATGATCCCGCTGTCAGGCTTCCTCAGCCGGATGCTGTCGACGCGCGTCCTGTTCACGATCGCCGCCGCCGGCTTCACCGCGGCCAGCGCGCTCGCCGCGACCGCGACCAACATCGACCAGATGATCGTCTACCGCGCCATCCAGGGTTTCATCGGCGGCGGCATGATCCCGAGCGTCTTTGCGGCCGCCTTCACCATCTTCCCGCCGTCGCGGCGCGCCGTCGTCTCGCCGATGATCGGCCTGGTGGCGACGCTGGCGCCGACCATCGGTCCGACGGTCGGCGGCTATATCAGCCATGCCATGTCCTGGCACTGGCTGTTCCTGATCAATGTCGTGCCCGGCATCCTGGTGGCGACGGCCGCCTGGTCGCTGATCGATTTCGACAAGCCGAACCTCAAGCTGTTCTCCAAGTTCGACTGGTGGGGCCTCGTCGGCATGGCCGCTTTCCTCGGATGCATGGAATATGTATTGGAGGAAGGCCCGAACCATGACTGGCTGCAGGAGCCGGCCGTCTTTGCCTGCGCCATCATCATGACCATCGGCGGCATCATCTTCTTCTGGCGCGTCTTCACCGCCGAGGAGCCGATCGTCGACCTCCGGGCCTTCACCAATGTCAACTTTGCCTTCGGCTCGCTGTTCTCCTTCGTCGTCGGCATCGGCCTTTACGGGTTGACCTACCTCTATCCGGTGTTCCTCGGCCGTATCCGCGGTTACGATTCGATGATGATCGGCGAGGCGCTGTTCGTCAGCGGCCTGGCGATGTTCTTCACGGCACCCGTTGCCGGCATCCTGTCGAACAAGATCGATCTCAGGCTGATGATGATGATCGGCTTCATCGGCTTCGCCACCGGCACATGGTGGATGACGCATCTCACCGCCGACTGGGATTTTTATGAACTGCTGATCCCGCAGATCCTGCGCGGCTGCTCGATGATGCTGTGCATGGTGCCGATCAACAACATCGCGCTCGGCACGTTGCCGCCGGAGCGGCTGAAGAATGCGTCGGGCCTGTTCAACCTGACCCGCAATCTCGGCGGCGCCGTCGGCCTGGCCGTCATCAACACGGTGCTGATCGACCGCAACGCCTTCCACTACGCAAGGCTCTCCGAGCATGTCGAGTGGGGCAGCCAGGCCGCGCAGACCAAGCTGCAGAACATGACGCTGAATTTCGAGCAGACCGCCGGCCTCGATGCTACCAGTGCCGCGATCTCGAAGCTGTCGGGCATGGTCCATCAGCAGGCGGCGCTGCTGTCCTTCATGGACGTGTTCATGATGCTGACCGTGCTGTTCGCCTCGCTCGGATTTTTCGTGCTGTTCATCAACAAGCCGGCCCAGCAGGGCGGCGGTGGCGGCGGAGGCCATTGAGGAGCCGGAACCCCCGCCTGGCGTCCTCAACGAGTGACCCCGGAAGTCGGCGACGATTTCCGGGGTCATGTCTTTTCCAAAAGAGATCGACGTGCTGCCTCAGGCCGCGGCCGGCTTGAAGCTCAGCGCCACGCCGTTGATGCAGTGGCGCAGGCCGGTTGGCGGCGGACCGTCGTCGAAAACATGGCCGAGATGGCCGCCGCAGCGGCGGCAATGCACCTCGGTGCGGGTCATGCCGAGCGAACGGTCCTCGGTCTTGCCGATGGCGTTGGGAATCTCCTGCCAGAAGCTCGGCCAGCCGGTGCCGGAATCGAATTTCGTCTCCGACGGATAGACCGGCAGGTCGCAGCCGGCGCAGGCGAAGATGCCCTTGCGGTGCTCGTTGAGCAACGGGCTGGTGCCCGGATATTCGGTGCCCTCCTTGCGCAGCACGTCGAAGGCGGCATCGGAAAGGATGGCGTGCCATTCGGCATCGGTCTTGACGACCTCGAAGGTCTCGGCGGCGAGAGCGGGCTTCGGTCCGCCGGTGCGCAACGCCACTCCAGTGCCGATCATCAGGGCGGTCGCGGCCGCGCCGCTCCAAAGAAAGTCGCGACGGTTCATCACCATTTCTCCTGCTGTCTATTTGCCAGATTCAGCGGCCCACGGGAAATCAAAAGGCCGTTGACGCCCCTTTGACGGGCGCTCCGCACAGGGCTCCGATGACGAAGCCACGGCGCGGAGCGGACGCTTACCGATCGCGGAACACACAAACAAAACCACGCGACCGGTCAGAAGGAACTACTGCCTGTTCGTCGACAGCAAGCCTTTCGTTACATCTTCGGCAAGAGAACCTTGTCGATGACGTGGATGACGCCGTTCGACTGGCGCACGTCGGCGATCGTGACATGGGCGACGTTGCCGTTCTCGTCGGTCACGCTGACCTTGCCCTTCTCCGACTTCAGCGTCAGCGCGCAGCCGCCGACCGTCTTGACCTCATGCGCGCCGCCGTCGGCCTTGGCCATCTTGGCGACGTCGGCGGCCAGCGCCTTGGCGGCGATGACGTGGCAGGTGAGGATCTTGGTCAGCTTGTCCTTGTTCTCGGGCTTGAGCAGCGTCTCGACCGTGCCGGCAGGCAGCGCGGCAAAAGCCTCGTTGGTCGGGGCGAAGACGGTGAACGGGCCGGCGCCCTGCAGCGTGTCGACAAGGCCCGCGGCCTTGACGGCGGCGACCAGCGTGGTGTGGTCCTTCGAATTGACGGCATTCTCGATGATGTTCTTCTTGGCATACATCGGCGCGCCGCCGACCATCGGATTGGCGGCATAGGCAACGGCGCCGAGCGCGGAAAGGCCGATCGTCGAGGCAAGCAAAAGGGTGGCGAGTTTACGCATGATATCAGTCTCCTCGGGTTGTTTTTCCCGTCGTTGGGAACGCGAGGAGATACGAGGCATCAAAAACTTAGTTTCGCGAACCTGGAAGATTTTTTCTTCTCCGATCTGAGTTCGAACGCGCTGCACATAAGCGCATATAAATCGCTCATGCCGGCACATGACCGGCAGATAGACTGCGGATAACCTTTGAAATTATCAGATGCCTTTCAGGTCACCTGCGGCGACGACGGGACCCGTCGGCTGGCCGGTCGGCGAACCGCCTGTCGGCTCGAGGCTGACGGCGAGCACAGCGCCCTGCGCCAGCTTCTGCTGGACGGCCGGCGTGACCGCCATGCGCGCGGTCTGACCGGCCGGGATGACGCCCATCGAGACCGGCACGTTCTTGCCCTCGATCATCCACAGCTCGAAGTCCTTGCCGGAGCCGCGCTCACCGGAAACGAGCGAGAGGCCGACCTCGTGACGGGCGGCATCATAGACGGCGAGGTATTTGACGTTGCTGTTGTCGGCGGCGAGCGATGCAACCAGCCTGGTCTCGGGGGGCGGCAATGACGGATTGACGAAAGGCAGGGCGACAAAGACGGCCAAGGCGGCAAGCGCGGCGGCGGCAAGCCCGCGCCAGAAGGCGAGGCTCGACCAGACGGCGGCGCTGGGAGCGGCGGATGTGGCGGCCGAAGAGGCAAAGAGCCGCCGGTCGATCGCCGCCTTGACCGATGCCGGAGGCTCGACCGCCGCATAGGCGGCTGCCATCGGCGCGAAGTGGACCTCCCAGGCATCGACCAGGCGGGCGAACGCCGTCTCGGTGTCGATGCGGCGGGAAACGATCTGGCGTTCGTCGGCCGTCAGAACGCCGAGAATGTATTCGGCGGCGAGCAGGTCGTCGCCTCCGCGTTCCGGTCCGTTGTTTTCCGCCAGCGTCATCTTTCCAGGCATTCTCTAAGTTTGAGCAGGCTTCGCCGCAGCCAAGTCCGCATCGTGTTCAGCGGAACCTTGTGGCGCTCCGCCAGCTCGGCATAGCTTTCGCCGTTGAGATAGGCGCCCCGGACCGCCGCGGCCCGGTCTTTCTCCAATTCGTCGAGACAATGGTGGATGCGTTCGGTCTCGCCGCCCGCGACAGCCATGGCCTCAGGTCCCGGCGTCGGATCGGCGACGTCGAGGGCTGCGTCGATGTTGGCGGAAGGACTGCGCCGCGCCCGGATGCGATCGATCGCATGGTTGCGCGCAATCGCCACCAGCCAGGAAATCGGGCTCAGATCGGAAACCGCGAAGCGGTCCGCCTTCGTCCAGATCTTGACGAAGATCTCCTGAAGCGCTTCTTCCGCGTCGCCCCTGTCCCTCAAGACACGAAGACAGACGCCGAAAAGTTTCCCGCTGGTCTGCTTGTAGAGCAGATCGAACGCAGCCCGGTCCTTCATCGAAGTCCGGACGATCAGCTTGCTGATGTCCTGAGGCCCCATGCAGGCAAATTAGAAGATTGCGATTTATTTGCAACGGGGCGCCGGGCGCGTGGTCCGGCAAAGATTGTCGTGCCGCTAGTCTGTCGAATCCTGATTCCGATTTGCAGCTTCATGCGATAGCCTTGCGCAAAAGAGGGGGCGGCGATGTCGATTGAACGCGTGCTTTGGGAACAGGATGCGACAGGACTTGCCGAGCTCGTGCACAAGAAAGACGTCTCGCCGCAGGAGCTCGTCGACGCCGCGATCGCGCGCGCCGAGGCGACAAGGCCCGACATCAACGCCATAGCCACGCCGCTCTACGATGCCGCCAGGGCGCGGGCGAAAGCGATCGACCGCAAGCTGCCGCTCGCCGGCGTGCCTTTCGCACTGAAGGATCTCGGCATCGGCATCAAGGGCGTGCCGATCCATGGCGGCAGCCGCATTCCGGCCTTCACCGCGGATTTCAACTCGGTGATGGTCGAGCGCTATCTGGCCGCCGGCCTGATCCCGATCGCCACCAGCACCTCGCCCGAGCATGGGCTCAGGCTAATGACGGAATCGGCGCGCTTCGGCATCACCCGCAATCCCTGGAATACCGGCCACACGACCGGCGGCTCGTCGGGCGGTTCAGCCGCGCTCGTGGCCGCGGGCGTGGTGCCGGCCGCGCATGCTTCCGACGGCGGCGGCTCGATCCGCGTGCCTTCGGCCTGCAGCGGCCTCGTCGGCTTGAAGACCTCGCGCGGCCGGGTGCCGCTGACGCCGCTGGTGAGCGAGAGCTGGTACGGCATGGTCGTCGATCACGCCGTCAGCCGCTCGGTGCGCGACACAGCGCTCCTGCTCGACCTGACCCATGGCGCCGACGCGCTGTCGCCCTACGCGGCGCCGGCACCGAAGGGCTCCTTTGCGGCCGCCGCGGCGCGCGATCCCGGCAAGCTCGGCCTCGCCGTCTACCGCAAGTCGCCGCTCGGCCTGCCGATCTCGGCCGAGACGCTTGAAGCTTTGGACACGGCGGTGGCGCTGGCGCGCGAGGGCGGGCACACGGTGGAAGAGATCGACCTGCCCTATATCGGCCGCGAGTTCATGGCCGATTTCTGCAGGAGCGTCGCCTCCGCGGTTGCTGGCATGATGCGGGCCGAGGCGCTGCGTGTCGGCCGTCCCGTCGCCGGCGAGGTCGAGCGCGCGACGCGCGTGCTCGGCCGCCTCGGCGAAATGCTTTCCGCCGGCGAAGTCTATGACGCGGTGCAGCGGCTCAACGCCACCGCGCGACGGATGATCGAGGAGACCGGGCGCTTCGACGCCGTGCTGATGCCGATCATCGCCCATCCGCCGCTCGCCTGCGGCGCGATGGACGCGAAGGGCGCCGACGAGCTCATCGAAAACGCGCTCGACAAGCTGCACCTTACCGGGCTGCTCAGGATCAAGTCGCTGTTCGGCCAGCTGATGGACAAGAGCCTGTGGTTCACCCATTGGCCGGCGATCCACAATGTCAGCGGCCAGCCTTCGATCGCGCTGCCTGTGCATGTCACGGCGGGCGGCCTGCCGCTCGGCATCCAGGCCGCGGGGCGGCCCGGCGACGAAGAGACGCTGCTGTCGCTCGCCGCGCAGATGGAGAAGCTCTCCGGATGGCTCCAGCGCCGCGCGCCGCTCAAGGTGCCGGGCTAGCGCCCACGCATGATTTCATCATTGTGACCGCAAAGCCGTTTGCGGCCTGGGGCAATTCCCGCTAAGACGCCGCCATTCACGCCAAGCCGGGATCATATCGATGACGGATATCGCCGCCACCGCCGAAATGCAGGCCGCGCTGCTTTCCAGGGCGCTGCCCTACATGCAGCGCTACGAGAATAAGACCGTGGTGGTGAAGTATGGCGGCCATGCCATGGGCGACAACGAGCTCGGCAAGGCTTTTGCCCGCGACATCGCGCTCCTGAAACAGTCCGGCGTCAATCCGATCGTCGTGCATGGCGGCGGGCCGCAGATCGGCGCGATGCTGAACAAGATGGGCATCGAATCCAAGTTCGAGGGCGGCCTGCGCGTCACCGACCAGAAGACGGTCGAGATCGTCGAGATGGTGCTGGCCGGCTCGATCAACAAGGAGATCGTGGCGCTGATCAACGCCGAGGGCGAATGGGCGATCGGGCTCTGCGGCAAGGACGGCAACATGGTGTTCGCCGAAAAGGCGCGCAAGACGATGATCGACCCGGACTCCAACATCGAGCGGGTGCTGGATCTCGGCTTCGTCGGCGAGCCGGTCGAGGTCGACCGCACGCTGCTCGACCTGCTTGCGCGCTCGGAGATGATCCCGGTGCTGGCGCCGGTGGCGCCCGGCCGCGACGGCCACACCTACAACATCAATGCCGACACGTTTGCCGGCGCCATAGCCGGCGCCTGCCGCGCCTCGCGCCTGCTCTTCCTCACCGACGTGCCCGGCGTGCTCGACAAGAACAAGAAGCTGATCGACGAATTGACCGTCGCCGAGGCCAAGGCGCTGATCAAGGACGGCACGGTGTCGGGCGGCATGATCCCGAAGGTCGAGACCTGCATCGAGGCGATCGAGCGCGGCGTCGAGGGCGTCGTCATCCTCAACGGCAAGACGCCGCATTCGGTGCTGCTCGAGCTCTTCACCGAGCACGGCGCCGGCACGCTGATCGTGCCTTGATATTTTCTGCCGGAAGCCGCGCCATCCGCTAATCCGGCAAGGCTGCGACCGCCACGATCTCGATAACCAAGTCGGGATGCGCGAGTGCGGCAACGCCGATTACTTCCGATGGCGGCGGATTGTTGTAGCTGTAGTGCTTCGGACAGTGTTCGGCGAAGAATTCATCCATCACGTCCAGTCGAAAATTGGGCGAGCTTAGAGCTCCGCCGTCCGGAAACGGTCCGTTGACGTACTGGGTGATCTTGATGAGGTGATCGAGCGAACTGCCGAGTTCCTCCAGATCCGATTTGATGTTCATCAGGATCGAGCGCCATTGTGCCGCGGCATCGCCGACGGCGCCGCCCTTGCCGGTCGACGGATCATAATTTCCGGCTGTGCCGGTATTGCCGGCAAGAAAGACATAGCCCCTGGCGCCTTTGACCACAGTGCCTTTTCCCCACGGCATCTGGCGGTCGCCTTTGATCTTTCTGTGTGTAACAAGGTGTAACAAGCTCCATCTTGCTTCTCCTGCCACACCGCCAACTCCAAGGAGCTAGCGCAGCGCTTGTCGACGGCCAGCGCCGTTCCAGCATGGCAGCCCTTCATGGCGCTCGAATGCGCGGCAGGCGTGGCTAACCGGCAGAGGCACAAGACCTGCGCGCCGTGCGCCTGCCGCCCATCGGTTCCTCTTCGGCCTTTCGCAGCATGCTCCCACAATTCAGCACGCGCTGGTTCACGCGGCGGCCGCAGGCTTTCCGCGGTCAAACCTTGGAGAATCATTATTTTAAGCTTTGCTAATGCAGCCTGTCCTAAACTTTTATTAAAACTCTAAGCATCTATAATCGCCGGTGGGGGACCACAAGGAATGCCCATATGGCGTTGAATCCTGATTTGAAAATTGATGAAGCAAGCCTCATCACATCGACGTTGATCAAAAAGCACAAGGCGGCGTCCGCGGAGACGGTCGACGCCGTCGAGCTCAAGGCGCGGGCGGCCCAGCTCTCGCTTGTGCTGGACCTCGCCCACCAGGCTTTCGCGCGCCAGGAGCCCGCGGGGCAAATCGTCGAAAGACTGGCCGGTCGATTGCACGAATTGCGCCACGATGCCGCCCCGGCCGTCTGGCAGGAGCTGATCCCGCTGGCTCAGCAGCATCGCGTGGCGGCATACCTGAAACAGGATCCGTTCACGCGCTGGTCCTTCGAAAAGCCGCGCGGCTATTCGGGCGACGCGACGCTGCTGGACATCTACTACAAGCATCCGAGCGCCGACGAGATCGTGGCATCATCGAGCGAACTCGGCCGCGCGATCTTTGCCTATACGAGCGAGGCGGCAAGTTCGGTGGCGGGGCGCGAGCGCCGCGAGATACTGGCCAGGACGGTCGACGAAACGGCTGCGCGAGTGGAGAATGCCGAGGTGCTGGCAATCGCCTGCGGCCATTTGCGGGAAGCCGAGCTCTCAAAGGCGCTCGCCGAAAAAAGATTGAAGCGCTGGGTGGGTCTCGACCAGGACCCGGTGAGCGTCGGCACCGTCAACCGCGACCTCGCCGGCACCGCAGTGGAAGCCATAGACGGCTCCGTGCGCGGCCTCTTGCGGCGCGCCTACCCGCTTGGCACGTTCGATCTCGTCTATGCATCCGGCTTGTACGACTACCTGCCGCTCCCTGTCGGCGCACGCCTGCTGCAGCGAGCCATGGAACTGGTCAAGCCGGACGGCGAATTCCTCTTCGCCAACTTCAGCGACGAGATCACCACCGACGGCTACATGGAGACCTTCATGGACTGGCCGCTCATCCTGCGCTCGGCCGGCGACATGTGGGACATCATCAATGCCGCGGTCGACAAGAACCGCGTCGACGCCGAGGTCTATTACGGAACGAACAGGAACATCGTTTACGGCAAGATCCGCAAGCGCTGAGATTTCGCAGCGCCGGCATAGGCGACAGCGGAGCTGCTTTCCAGGTCGGGCCGTGAAGCGGCCCGACCTTTTTCATGGAGCCCTCCGGCTCCTGCGCATGACGCAGTTCCAGGAAAACCGTTTCACACTTTTCCTGGAATTGCTCTAATGCATGTCGCCCAGAAGTGTGCAGCGGTTCGGGGCAACGACATGCATCAAAACAAAGACTTAAAGCGCGTCGCCTGAATCCGTTTCAATGCGACGCGCTTTAAGCGACGAGTTCCCGCCTGGCCTGCTTGATCTCTTCGATCGGAACCGGGCGCCCGGTGAGGAAGCCCTGGATCGACTGAATGCCCATGTGCTGCAGCAGGTTCTGCTGCTCTTTCGTCTCGACGCCCTCGACAAGGACCGTGTGGCCAAGATTACGCAGAAGCCTGACCATGTCCTGCAACAGGCTCAGGCCGCGAACCGTCTGGCAATCGTGCAGGAAACTTCGGTCGATCTTGACGACGTCGAACTTGAAACGACGCAGCCATGCCAGACCCGCAAATCCGGTTCCGAAATCATCCAGCCAAATTTGAACGCCCAGGGCTCGAAGCTGCTCGATGCTTCTGGCGGCCTGCGCCTCCAGGGAAATGTCGCTGCCCTCGGTGACCTCGAGCGCCAGTTTATGAGGCGCCATGCCATGCCGGCCAAGAATCTCGGCGATGTGCAGCGGGAAATTCGGCGCCTTGAGCTGAACGACCGATACGTTCGCCGACACGACCGCACCCAATCCGTGCTCGACCATGTCGCCGCAGGCCCGATCGATCAGCCACAGCCCAAGTTCCTCGATCCCGCCTGTCTGCTCGGCGACGGGTATGAACACCGACGGGCTGATCACGCTGCCGTCGAAGTCGCGCAGCCGCATCAGCGACTCATGACCAAGCACCTGGCCGGATGTCGCATCGCAGATCGGTTGATAAACAACGGAGACAAGTCCCTCCGAAACGGCATGCTTGAGCAGTTCCGAGAGATTCTGGCTGGCGCGCTTCTGGTCGATGGCCTGCGCGTCATAGATCGTGAAGGTCGCGCGCCCCGAGAATTTCGACGCATAGAGCGCGCGGTCGGCCTCCTGCAGCAGGATGCGAAGCTCTATGCTTTGCTCGGCGCGCGTCAACGACGCGCCGGCGCTGATGGTGACGATGTCGAGCTTGTCATCCCGGTCGGGATGGGAGATTTTCAGATCCTCGACGGCCCGGCAGAATTGATGCGTCACCTCGCGCAGATGATCATGTCCGGCGACCTTGCACAGCACGACGAATTCCTCGCCGCCGTAGCGTCCCGCGATGGCGTGGTTGGAAGCCGCCGTTTCGTCGAAGGCACGGGCGAGCTCGATCAGGCAGTCGTCGCCGGCCTGATGTCCAAGCCGGTCGTTGAACCGCTTGAAGTAGTCGACATCCATGAGAATGACGCCTATTTCGTCATTGTCCTTGGCCCATTCCTTGCACAACTCCGCGAATTCCCGTGTGATCGCCCTGCGGTTCTTGAGCCCGGTAAGCGGATCCGTATCCGCGATCTCGATGAGCTTTTGGCCGTTCTCGATGGCGACCTGCTCCTGGATCTGCGCCTGAAGCGCATGCAGGAAGGTGTGGTAGCGCTCCATGCTGAGGCGCCATGAGAGATATAGCGACAAAACAAGGCAATTCGCGAAATAGGTTGCAAGCACCAGGCGGGTGGCAAAGTCGGCTTGAAGGACGAACAGCGTGGCGCTCGCGAAGGCGACCGTCACGGTCGCCGATGACAGCGCCGAGAGCCATAGCCGGAAATTGAAGAAAAGATTGGCGCCGAGAATGAACACCGTGCCGAAGATGATGAAATGGGACAGCGCTTCCTGATGCGTCGTGCCGAGCGCCGACAGCAGCCACCCGATTGCGCCCGCCACGATCGCCAGGGCGGCAACATAGTGCAGAGTGGTGACGGCAAAACCGCGTCGAGCGACGAGTTCGACAAGCACCAGGAAGGTCAGTCCCAACGTCAGGCGCGTCAGGATCAGACGGTCCGCAAGGTCCGGGAAAAGAAACCAGTCGAAGGCGCCGTAGCATATGTAGCTCAACACGGCCGCCGCTATGCCCCAACGGACGACCTTGCGGTTCTGGTCCGCATTCTTCTGCAGAAGCATCGCGAAAAGCGTCGGATCGGCCGATTTCCACGACGGGCGTGAAATCGCTTCGGTGACCCTCTGAGCCACATCCTCCGTCAATTGCATGCAACGCTCCTTGGCGATCATCCTCCGCATCAACGGCTCGAGCAAACGAAGTCCGTCAAGTCCTCACGGAAGGACGAAGGCAAGCCTGATCCATTATAAGACACTAATGTTGCTAACCGGCGGTAAACGGATTGCGCGACCGCCTCGGCACCGCGACCGGTCAAGGAATCCATGCAACAGTCTGGAGTTGCCGGGACAATGCAGGATTTTTATTTCCTCCGGCGCGCGAGAGAAGACACGCGTAACGTTAATGTTATCGGAAATCTCCAGGCATGTCGTTTCTTAATATTGAGCAGTCTTATTTTCATTTGACGCTGGACAGTTCCCGCGGATTCAACTTTTGATCCTGTGTCTTGTCGGGTTCCTTTCCGAAGGGGAACCCGGTTGCAGACATAATCTAACGCCGCAGATGGGTGAGCGGCACATGACCAGGCCCCTTGATATTCTGCAGCACGAGCTGGGTGTGGACGTCACGCACACCGGGCAGCCGCATAAGCCGGTGCATGACGAAGCCGTTGAGATCGTCCACCGACGGCACCATCACATGCAGCAGAAAATCGTGGTCGCCTGTCATCGTCCAGCAGGACGAGACCTCGTCCATGCGCTGCACGGCGGCGATGAAACTTTCCGGCGAGCCGTCGCTGTGGCTCACCAGGCGGACCTGGATGAATACCTCGACCATCAGGCCGAGCGCCCGGCGACTGAGCATGGCGGCAAAGCCCTTGATGATGCCGGCGCCCTGCAGCGCCTCGAAGCGGCGAGCGCAGGGCGTGGTCGACAGGCCGATCTCCTGCGCCAGCTCCGACACGGGCATTCGTCCATCGCGCTGCAAGACGTCGAGCATTTTTATCTCGAACTCATCCAATTGAGGCATTTCCACTCCTCGATCTGCGGTTTCGAGCGAAGCTTACCTCAAAACTGGTCATTTGGCTACAAACAAGGCTGATTTGCCTCGCCAGCCGCGGCTACCATGTATTCATGATCCGCGGATCACGATCTTGAGGAGGAAAAAATGACGATCAGCGTTGCCGACTATGCCCGCGAATGCGCCGCGCAGGGCCTTCGCGGCGATTATTCGGTTTGCCGCGCCGATTTCACGGTGGCTCAAGGGTACGACTATTCGGCCGAAGAGCAGGCGGTGTGGCGCACGCTCTGCGACCGCCAGACGAAGCTGACACAGAGGCTCGCGCACCGTTCCTATCTCGACGGCGTCGCAACGCTCGGCCTGCTCGACAAAATTCCGGATTTCGACGCCATCAGCGAAAAACTGCGCAAGCTGACCGGCTGGGAGATCGTGGCGGTGCCCGGCCTGATCCCCGCCGGCCCCTTCTTCGATCATCTGGCCAACCGGCGCTTCCCGGTCACCAACTGGCTGCGGACGAGGCAGGAGCTCGACTATATCGTCGAGCCGGACATGTTCCACGACTTCTTCGGCCACGTGCCGATCCTGACGCAGCCGGTATTTGCCGACTTCATGCAGATGTACGGCGAGAAGGCCGAGGACATGATCGCGCTCGGCGGCGACGAGATGATCACCCGGCTCTACTGGTACAGCGCCGAATACGGCCTCATCCAGGAAGCCGGCCAGCCGCTGAAGGCCTTCGGCGCCGGGCTGATGTCGTCCTTCACCGAGCTGCAGTTCGCGGTCGAAAGCAAGGATGCGCACCATGTGCCGTTCGACCTCGAGACGGTGATGCGCACCGGCTACGAGATCGACAAGTTCCAGCGCGCCTATTTCGTGCTGCCGTCCTTCGACGCGTTGCGCGATGCATTCGCCGGCGACGACCTTGCCGGCATCATCGCGCGGTTCAAGGGCCAGCCGGCGCTCGATCCGGCCACGGTTTAGAGCAATTCCAGGAAAAGTGTGTAACGGTTTTCCGTCCGGAATTGCTTCAAAACAAAGAGATAGAGCGGTTCGCCGTTTCCGTGAAACGGTGAAACGCTCTAGCCAAAGCCGGCTTTCGCCCAGCCGGCCTCAGAGCGGTCCAGTTGCCGAGACGGCGACTGGACCGTTCAAGCCGGCTCGGCCTTCAACTTTGCAAGCTGCTTGTTCTGCAGATCGAGCGCGGCGTTGATAAAGCGCAGCACGGTCGCCAGTTCGGCGTCGCTGAAGCTCGCGACCACTTTTTCGCCTTCCCGCGCGATGGCGCCGTAGTAGCGCTCCGACAATTCCCTCGTCAGCCCTGTCGCCTCGATCACCACCTTGCGCCTGTCCTCCAGGCTGCGGGTTCGGGTGACGAGCCCGCGCGCCTCCAGCCGGTCGATCAGGGCCGTCACCGCTGCCGGCGTCAGCCCCGTTGCCGCTGCCACGGCGCCTGCCGACTGCGGCCCGCCATAGAGCAGGCCCAGGCAATGCCGCTCGGCAGCGATCAGCCCGAGCCGCGCCCCCACCGCCTCGTCATAGGCCTGCGTCGCGTCCTGCCAGCGCATGACGGCGAGGCTGACGGCCGCTGTCATTTCAGCCCGATCGGCGCTTGACGAATTTACTTCAATCATCTAACTATCAATCTGTCGAACATTCAGACTATCGTATCAAATATGCGACGCCGCCCTTTGCAAGGCAAGGGCAAAGTCGCCGACAAAGGAGTGAACGATGAGCTTGATTCAACAGCGCAACCATCTCTCGAATGAGGAGGAGTACAGATACGCCAAGCTGGCGATGTAATGGTATGGCTGGGGCTCGCCCATCGGCCTCGGCATTCTTCTGGTGGCGCTTGCCGCCGCGGCCGTGCTGGTGCGCGTCGCCGTTTACGGGCTTTGAGCAATTCCAGGAAAAGTGCGCAGCGGTTTTCCGTCCGGAATTGCGTAAGACAATACTTTGAGCAATTCCAGGAAAAGTGCGCAGCGGTTTTCCGTCCGGAATTGCGTAAGACAAATTTAGGGCGGTTCAGCGTTTAGCGAAAAGCGGAACGACTCTAGGCCCGATCGAACTCTCCCAAAAAGGCGCGCCAGGGCGGCGCCGGCTGCTATTCCAGGCGCCGGCGCTGCCTGCCTTTCGGGGAGCTCAGACTGTGATCACCTTGCTCAGGTGATCGCCCAGCCGGCAGGCGAGCGCGGTGATGGTGGTCGTCGGGTTGCACTGCCCGGACGTGCAGAACACCGAGGAGCCGCCGACATAGAGGTTGTCCATGCCGTGCACCTTGCAGTTGGCGTCGACGACGCTCTTCAAGACATCGGTGCCCATGCGGGTGCCGCCCATATGGTGGTGGCCCGCCGTTTCCTGGTTCGTCGGGTAGTCGCTGCCATTGCTGATCCAGTCGGCGATGCGCACGCGGCCGAGATTCTTCTGCGCCATGGTGGTGCCGAAGAGCCGCAAGCCCTCCAGCAAGGTGCGGCGCTCGAGCGGCGACTTCTTCCAGTGCAGCTCGATGCGCGGCACGCCGGCGTGGTCGACATCGGTCTTCGACAGCTCGATCTGGTTCGAGGCGAGCGGCGCCTGTTCCCAGGCGACGTAGAGCTGGGCGGCGCAACGCAGGCGCTGGCTGAGCTGGTCCGACATCCATTCCGCCATATTGGGCGCGGTGCAGGCGAGGTCGGCGATCAGCCGTTTGACATTCGGGTAGGGCATCTCGATCAGCCTGATGCCGAAATTCAGGATCTGCAGCCGCTCCATCGCGGCAGGCGTCGGCGAGAAGAAGGCTTCGTTCGAGGCGTCGACCTCGAACTCGCCGTAGCTGGCGAGGATGGCATTGCCGCCCTCGAAAGTCGGGTGCTCCATCCAATAGCGGCCGAGTGCTGCGGCGTTCGGCACGACACCGCCATTCGAGCGCCGGTTCGACCAGAGCAGCAGCTTGGAGTTCTCCAACCCGCCGGTGCAGGTGATGAAGTAATCCGCCGTGAAGGTGCCGGCGTCCTGGCCGTTCGACCACAATTTGGCGCCGGTCACGCGCTTGCCGTCGCCGGCGAGCTCCGTTGCGTAGGTGTTGAGCACGACGGCGACGTTCTTGCTCCGGTCGAGCTCGTCGGCGAATTTCTCGGCAAAGCGCACGGCGCCGCTCTTGATCAACTGCACCCAGCGGATGTCGTCCGAGATTGGGACATCGGGCCGGAAGTCGGGAAGCTCGAGAATATCGCGGACTTCGGGCAGATAAGGTTCGATATCGGCGCGGCTGATCGGCCAGCCGGTATCCGGCGCCCATGCCTTGGGCTGGAAATCCTGGCTGTCGAGCACGCGGCACCAGCCGGCCCAGTGGTTCGAAGAGCCGCCCATGAAGCGCAGCCTGGTGATGTCGAGATCGAAATAGAAATCGCCGACCGTGGCGCCGCGGTAGAAATCCTGCGACTCGTCGCTGAATTCGCGCGAGCCGGCCTCCAGAACGACCACCGGAATGCCGGCGGCGCCCAGTTTCCTGGCAATCGTGGTGCCGGCCGGGCCGGAGCCGAGGATGCAGACCTTGGGTTTGAAGCTCGCCTGCCTATAGGCCTCGTAGCTGTCGAAGATCATGCGAGATCGCTCCGCTTCAGGATCCAGCCGTTGACCTCGATGATCTCATCGCGGGCGATCTCGTCAGGGCTGGGGACGGCAACCTGGTGGCGGAACAGCGACAGCGCGGGCAGCGTGATCAGCGCCTGCAGGATCGTGCGGCGCGACATCTTGATGAAATGGGTCATGACACGTCTTTCGATGAGGCTCGATACACGCATGCCGTTCCCGGACGGCACACACGCCGCCGGAGAGGCCAATTCCGTGCCAAGTCTAGATGAAGACGCAGTTACAACCGCGCAATCGCCGCGGTTGAATTTGGAAAGGGTTAGGAATTTGCTAACGCCCACCCAAGCCTCAGGCGGCTTCCGAAATGTCGCGATCGAGAATGGAAAGGTTGCGGCCGCGATGCTTGGCCTCGTAAAGCCTGCGGTCGGCGGCGCGCATCAGCTCCGACACGGTGGCGCTCTCGCCGCAGGTGATGCCGCCGATCGAGACGGTCAATGGCACGGTCCGCTGATCGACGGGGCGGAACCGGATCAGCTCGACCTCGCGGCGGATGCGCTCGGCCACATGCCTCGCCTCCGGCTCGGTGGCGCCGACCAGGAAGGCGGCGAACTCCTCGCCGCCGATGCGGCCGAGCACGTCGCCGCTGCGCACCCCCCGCTCGATGGCGCCGGCGATCAGAAGCAGCGCATCGTCGCCGGTCAGGTGACCGTAATTGTCGTTGATGGTCTTGAAGTGATCGGCGTCGATGATCAGCAGCGCGCCGCGATCGGCCTTGCGGCGGGAGCCGTCGAGCGCGGCGAAGAAGGTCTCGCGGTTGAGCATGCCGGTCATGTCGTCGCGGCTAGCCTTCTCCGACAGGCGCCTGTGGGCGGCGGCGAGCTGCGCATGCGCGCGGGCAAGCTCGCGATGCGCGTTCTTCAGCCGGTCGCTTTGCCAGAAGGTGCCCGCGCTGGCGATCCAGGCGAGCATCAAGGGGCAAACCGTGACCGTCAGCCAGACGGTGCGGCTGACCGGAAAGCCCATTGCCGGGACCACAACCAGCGTTAACAAAAGCGAGACGGCGACCGAAGCGAACGCGACGGCTGCGGACTTCAAAATTATGCGGCTCATCGCTCACTCCCGACGGAATGCCTATGTGCCAGCAAGCGCTGAAGGCGACCTTTCCGGGACGGTTAAAATTTGAAGCGAGAGGCTATTTTCACTATGCGCGACGCGCAGAAGTTGTGGATAAAGTCCGCGTCCGCATGCCATAAGGAAGCCATGACAACGACACCCGACCCCTCGCGATTTGCCCATGTCACGGATTGGGTGTTCGACCTCGACAACACGCTCTATCCGCATCATTCGAATCTGTTCGCGCAGATCGACGTGAAGATGACCGCCTATGTCAGCGAGCTGCTGACCCTGTCGCGGGAAGAGGCGCGCAAGCTGCAGAAAGAGCTCTACCAGCAATATGGCACGACGCTGAACGGGCTGATGGCGCGCCACGGCATCGACCCCGACGACTTCCTCGAGAAGGTGCACGACATCGACTATTCCTGGCTGGTGCCCGATCCGGTGCTGGGCGCGGCGATCCGGCAGTTGCCGGGCCGTAAGTTCATTTTCACCAATGGCGACCGCAGGCATGCCGAGCGCGCCGCGCGCCAGCTCGGCGTGTTGGACCATTTCGACGACATCTTCGACATCGTCGCGGCCGGGCTTAACCCCAAGCCGGCGCGCCAGACCTATGAAAGGTTCGCCGAGCTGCATTCCGTCACCGGCCATAATGCGGTGATGTTCGAGGATCTGGCGCGCAACCTCTCGGTGCCGAAATCGCTCGGCATGACGACTGTGCTGGTTGTGCCGCGCAATTTCGAGCCGACCTTCTCGGAGATATGGGAGCGCGATCCGGCGAATGAGGACGACGTGGATTTCGTCACCGACGACCTCGCCGGCTTCCTGTCGGCGATCGTCGAAGTCCCGGCCTGAACCCAACTCCAGATTGTCGGCGTATCGCATGCCTTGGAGATTGCCCGAAACGCCGATCGCTTCGTCATCCTGAGGTCTGCGCCGCGTCGCTTCGCTCCTGCTTCGCCCTGGGGTGACGACGTTGGGTGGCTTCAGCCAATTCCAAACGTCTGCGATGGCTCGGCGAAGCGAGCCATGAAACCTTACCTGCCGACAAGCTCTGCACGTTTCAAAATCCTTGCGTCGAGGACCTAATCGAAGTTCGGGATCGTGCCGGGCGGCAGCCCCAACTGGCCGTTCAGGTTTTTCAGCAACCGGCACCATTCAGGCGTATTTTGGCGCTTTCCGTTGCCGTTGCCGTCGGACGAAAACCCATTGCCGAAGCCGCCGCCGCAATTGGCGTTGCCGTTGAAGCTGCCTGCGTTGCCATTGCCGTTGAAGCTGCCGGCATTTCCATTGCCGTTGAAACTGCCGCGATTGCCGTTGCCGTTGAAATTGCCCGAATTCCAATTGCCGTTTGACCCGTCGGCCTTGTCCAGACCGAGGCCGAGACCGGCAATCGCGACTTCGCCGCGGTCGATGGGGCCGCGGCCGATGGGAAGATCGGCTATCCTGACCACCGTCGAGGCGTCGGCAACCACGATCGCGGCAAGCAGCGTGCAAACCGCGATGCCGCTTCCGTCCAACGGCCTTGCCAGCGCCGGCTTCGCGCCGCGCCGGACGGAAGCGGATGGTCTGAGCCAGGCCATCAGCGGTTTCCCCGGCCGTTGAAATTGCCGTTGAACGCGCCGGCGTTGCCGTTGCCGTTGAACGAGCCGCCATTGTAGTTGCCGTTGAAGGCGCCGACATTGGTGTTGCCGTCATGTTCGCCGGTGTTGCCGTTGCCGTTGAAGGCCCCGATATTGCGGTTCCCGCTCGTCGCGGACGTGTTGTCGTTGCCGTTGAAGGCCCCGACATTGCCGGTCCCGCTGTTGAAGGCGCCGATATTGCCGCTGCCGGTGTTCTTGTAGCCGACATTGCCGCCCAGGTTGCCGAGTGGGTCCATGCCCCTGACGTTCGAACCGATATATTGGCCGTATTGGCCGGCGTTTTGCTGGACGCGTGACATGCTGAAGGCCTGGCTGCCCGTCGTGGTGTCGGCCTTCGCCGCGGTTGCGCTCAACAGCCCCAGGCAAAGCGCCGGGATGACACACCGTTTCATCTGCGAACTCCTTCCATGGCTTGGTTGGAAAAAGGGACTCTCTGCTTGGAAAAGGGACTCTCTGCTTGGAAAAGGACTGGGATCGCCGGCGACATGTCGCGATAGCCTGGCGTGGGGGACGGGCGCGAGGCTCGGCGATCCCAGAGGCGTCAGCGTCTTTCGACGCTAATGGTTGGCGTTACCGTTGCCATTGCCGTTGCCAATGCCCGCATTGGCGTTGCCGTTGGCGTTGCCGTTGCCGAAGCCCCAGTTGCCGTTGCCGTTCACGTTGCCGTTGCCGAGGCCGAAGTTGCCGTTACCGTTGCCGTTGCCGTTGGCGGCGCCGGCATTGAGGTTGCCGTTGTAGTTGCCGTTGAAGGCGCCCATGTTGGCATTGCCGTTGCCATTGCCGTTGCCGAAACCGAAATTGCCGTTGCCGTTGAAGTTGCCGTTGAAGGCGCCGGTATTGGCGTTGCCGTTTCCGTTGCCGTTGCCGGCCCCGACATTGCCATTGCCATTGCCATTCCCGCTGCCGATCGAAACGGCGGATGCCGTACCGGTCAGAGCCGACAGGACAGCCGCGGCCAGAATGATCTTCCTCATGACGTTCTCCTTGGTTTGCGTTGAACATCCCGGCCAGCACAAGATGACCGGAACCACGCAACAAGGATGCCTGCAGAAAAGATGCCGAGACATCCGGGCCGATCGGCATGGCTTGTCGGTTTTTCAGCTGATGTGCTTGTCAGGAAAAGTTGAAGGCATCGGGAAAAAACTGACAGGCATAAAGGCTTATGGCGGGTGTATACTGTGTGGAGGAACAGACTTTCATGCCTTTTCTGGCCGATCCGTGAACAGCTTGCGCGCCTCGGGAACGGCATGGAGAAGAGAACGCTGATGCGGGCGACCATCCAGCCAGGCGAGGACGAAACTGCGAAGGCCCAGCGCCGGAGATTGACGCGGCGGTTGATTGCCGTGCAGGAAGAACAGCGCCTGCGCCTGTCACGCGAGCTGCACGACGATCTCGGCCAGATGCTGGCAAGCGTGGCGCTGGAGCTGCACTCTATCCGCGCGGACTCCGCGGAACTCGATGCCCGCCTCGCGCGCGCGGCTCAGCTCGTCGACCAGCTGAGCACCAGGGTGCACGATGCCGCCTGGAGCCTGCGCCCCGCGGATCTCGATCGCCTGGGCCTCCGCGCCTCGGTCGAGGATCTGGCCAGCATGCTGTGCGCTCAGCTCTGCATACCCTGCGACGTCGATCTCGAAGCCCTGTCGAGGCCGCTCGAGCCCGAAGTCGCGCTGACGCTCTATCGCATCGTGCAGGAGGCCCTCACCAACATCGGCAAGCATGCTCAGCCGAGCCGGGTCAGCGTGACGGCCCACATCTGGGACAACAGGCTGCGGCTGACCGTCGAGGACAATGGCCATGGGTTCGATGCCAATATCGCGCCTGGCTCTCGCCATCTGGGACTTGCGGGCATGAAGGAGCGCCTCGCCTTGATCGGAGGCGAGTTCACGGTCGAAACCGCCAAGGGCAAGGGGACCGCCATCTACGCCGATGTGCCTTTGCCCGGTTGAGCGCTGGGGGAACAATTGGGCGCACGGCAGCGCTGCGAGCGCCTACGTGAAGCGTTCCACATCCGAAATCGTCGGCCGCGGCTTACAATCCTGGATCATGGGTCAGGCGGGGGATGGCTTACCCGTTGCGGCCGTTTTGCGGCTTTGCTGAGAAACAGACGGGCGTCCCGCGCCAGGCGGGGCAGTTGCCTAGACCATCAAGCACAAAGGGACCCGCTTTGAGTGACGGGCCCTTTGACAGACTGATGGAGGTTAAAGGTGTGCTGCAGGCGCATATTCGTGGTCGACGACCATCCGATCATCCTGTCCGGCGTCGGTGCGATGATCAACAGCCAGGACGATCTGACGATCGTCGGACTGGCGGCGAATGCCGATGAGGCCTTCGAGGGGATCGGCAAGGCCCTTCCGGACGTCGCCGTGGTGGATATCTCGCTCCCCGGCGTCAACGGGGTCACGCTCATCGAACGGCTCGTCGAACGCTTTCCCGAACTCGGTTGCATCGCGCTGACCGCGCATGAGGACCCCGGCTGCCTGCGCCAGGTGCTGGCTGCCGGAGCACGCGGTTTCGTGGTCAAACGCTCGACCGCGACGGACCTGCTGCAGGCCATCCGCTGCGTGCTGGCCGGCGACAATTATGTCGACCCGGCGCTTGCGGCGCGAATCTTAAGCCCACGCCACGGCGCGCAGGGCGATGCCGGCAATCTCAGCGAGCGCGAGCGGTCGGTGATCCAGCTGGTAGCGCTTGGCTACAGCAACAAGGAGATATCCTCGCGCCTCAACCTCAGCATAAAGACCATCGAGACCTACCGGACCAGGGCAACGGACAAGCTCGAGCTCCACTCCCGCGCGGCGATCGTGCGCTTCGCGCATTCGAATGGCTGGCTGGCCGAGTTGCAGTAACGGGCGGCCTTCCCTCAGAGACTGTAGAAGCGGCGGACGATCTCCCAGGCTTCGTCGGCGGTGTCGACGAAATCGATGATATCCTGGTCGCCGGGCGAGATCGTGCCTTGCTCGGCGAGGAAATCGAGGTCGATCGCCCTTTGCCAGAATGCCTTGCCGAACAGGATCACCGGCACGCGCTCCATGCGCCCGGTCTGGATCAAGGTCAGCGTCTCGAAGAACTCGTCCATCGTGCCGAAGCCGCCCGGAAACACGGCCACCGCCTTGGCGCGCATGACGAAATGCATCTTGCGGATCGCGAAATAGTGAAAATTGAAGCAGAGCTCGGGCGTCACATAGGCGTTCGGCGCCTGCTCGTGCGGCAGTACGATGTTGAGGCCGATCGACGGCGCGCCGACATCGTCGGCGCCGCGGTTTCCAGCCTCCATGACACCGGGTCCGCCGCCGGTGACGACGACGAATTCGCGGTAGTATGACGTGGCCGACTGCTGCGAGCACAACCGGGCGAACTTGCGCGCCTCTTCGTAGTATTTGCTGTTCAGCTCGAGGTTCTTCTTCTGCGTCTCGTTCTTCGCTGCCCAGGCCTCGCCGCCCGGCTCCGGCAGCCTTGCGCCGCCGAACAGGATGACGGTCGAGCGGATGCCGCGCTCGGCGAGGATCATCTCCGGCTTCAGCAGCTCGAGCTGCAGGCGTACCGGGCGCAGTTCGCGCCGCGTCATGAAGTCGGGATCGTTCCAGGCCAGGCGATAGGTTTCGGCTCGGGTCTGCGGCGTGTCCGGCACGCTTTTGGCCCGCTGCAGATCCTCGTCCGAATGCGGCAGCGGCGTCCATCCCGCCTTTTCCATGGGTGTCATTGAGTCCACCGTCCTAATTCCTTCACTTGCGCCGTCCCGTGACGCAGCCGCGATTGACCCTCATCCAGGCTTCACATAGGGTCCGCGCGATTTCAAAACAGGTTAAGCCGCAGCCCTTAACAGCTTTGTAATGGAGCAAATTCATGTCCACGCCTGATCTGGCGAGCCTCGAAAAGACCATCGAAAAGGCCTTCGAGGAGCGCGATACGATTTCGACCGCCACCCGCGGCGAAACGCGCGACGCCATCCAGTCGGCGCTCGACCTGCTCGACCGTGGCGTGGCCCGCGTCGCCGAGCGTCAGGAGGACGGCAAGTGGCACGTCAACCAGTGGCTGAAGAAGGCGGTGCTGCTCTCCTTCCGGCTGAACCCGATGGAGATCATCAAGGGTGGCCCGGGCCAGGCGGTCTGGTGGGACAAGGTGCCATCGAAGTTCGACGGCTGGAGCGCCGTCGATTTCGAGAAGGCCGGCTTCCGCGCCGTGCCGTCCTCGGTCGTGCGCCGCTCGGCCTATGTCGCCCCGGGCGCGGTGCTGATGCCGTCCTTCGTCAATGTCGGCGCCTATGTCGATACAGGCACGATGGTCGACACCTGGGCCTCGGTCGGCTCCTGCGCCCAGATCGGCAAGAACGTGCATCTTTCCGGCGGCGTCGGCATCGGCGGCGTGCTGGAGCCGATGCAGGCCGGCCCGACCATCATCGAGGACAATTGCTTCATCGGCGCGCGCTCCGAAGTGGTCGAGGGCTGCATCGTGCGCGAAGGCTCGGTGCTCGGCATGGGCGTGTTCATCGGCCAGTCGACCAAGATCGTCGACCGCGCCACCGGCGAGGTCTTTTACGGCGAAGTGCCGCCGAATTCGGTTGTTGTTGCCGGCTCGCTGCCTGGCAAGCCTCTGCCCAATGGCGAGCCGGGGCCAAGCCTCTACTGTGCCGTCATCGTCAAGCGCGTCGACGCCAAGACCCGCTCCAAGACCTCGATCAACGAATTGCTGCGCGATTGATCTTTTCCGGAAACGGACGCACCTTCCGCCGGCGCGACATTCCGTCGCGCCGGTTCAACGGAGGGGCGTCATGGACTGGAAGTACCTGCTGACGAGTTTCGACGGCCGCATCAACCGCGCCAAGTTCTGGGCCGGCATCGGTATATTCATCGTCATCGCCATTGTTGCCTTCATTCTCGATACGATCCTCGGCACGCGTTTCACCACCGACAGCGGCGATCAGATCGGCGTCATCGGCATCCTCGTCATGCTGGCATCGATCTATTTCGCGATTGCTCTCTATGCCAAACGCTGGCACGACCGTAACAAGTCGGGCTGGTGGACGCTGATCGGCCTTATCCCCATCATCGGCGGCATCTGGATGCTGATCGAGCTCGGCATCCTCGAAGGCACCAATGGCGCCAATCAATACGGACCGGACCCGCTTGCCTGAAAAAGCAGACTTTATCTGGCTCTTCTTCAAAACCTCGGGCCGCGTCAGCCGCGCGGCCTATTTTCTCGGCGGATTGCTGGTTGCGCTCGTCCAGGCTTTCCCGCTCTATCGCTTCACGCTGGTGCCGGACGGCTCGGCCGAGAGCAACATGTGGTCGTTCGTCTTCTTCCTCACCTTCCTCGCCTCGCTATGGTCGAACATCGTGCTGGCGGTGAAGCGGCTGCACGATTTCGACAAGCCGGGCATCGCGGCGCTGGTGCTGTTCGTCCCAGTCGTATCGATCGTCGCTTTCCTGGTGCTTTGCCTGTTTCCGGGGCAAGCCGGGCCCAATCGCTACGGCAGCCGCACGAATGCGCCGGCCGACCGCTAGATGCAGCAGCCGCCATGCGCTACCGCACGCTTGATCCGAAGCTGATCATCGAGACCGCCGAAAGGCTGGAAGAGCGTGTCGCTGAGCGCTTTCCGGACGCAGGCCTGCGTGGCGTCGCCGGAGAACTGGTGTCGCTGTCGCGCGACCTGGCAAAAGCCGCCAAGGCCCTGGAGGCGCCGATCTGGTGGCTGCGCGGCGTCATCATCGCCGCTGTCGTCGCCGGCGCGCTTATCTTCCTGTTCGTCGGCACCATCCTGCCGCTCGGCCGCTTTTCCGGACCCGGCGATGCCGTCCAGTCGGTGCAAGGCATCGAATCCTCCCTCAATGTCCTCATCCTTGCCGTCGTCGGCTTCCTGGCGCTGATGCGGGCCGAGGAGCGCATCAAGCGCAAGAAGGTATTCCGCGAGCTGCATGGCCTTCGCTCGTTGATCCATGTCATCGACATGCACCAGCTGACCAAGGATCCGGCGAGACTGTCGGCCAATTTCAAGCCGACCGCCCATTCGCCGGCGCGCATCGCCAGCGCTGCCGACCTCGCGCGCTATCTCGACTATTGCTCGGAGATGCTGTCGATCACCGGCAAGATCGCGGCGCTGTTTGCCCAATCGGTCAATGACGACGTGGTCGTCGACGGCGTCAACGACGTCGAGAACCTGGCCTCCAACCTGTCGCGCAAGATCTGGCAGAAGATCACGCTGATCGAGGGCCGCCGATGACATTCTCCGGCGTCAATCCAGGCGGGCCGCGCTTTTCCGCCTCGGCCTGACGCACCAGCGCCGCGACGCGCTCGATCTTCGGCGCCGGCGTGCCCGTCTGCTTCGCCAGGCTGAGCACCGCGCCCTGCAAGTCGTCGATCTCGGTCGGGCGGCGGCGCTCGAGATCGTCCCACATGGAGGAGCGAGCCTCCGGGTCGATTGCCAGCAAGCGCCGGGCCAGCACTCCGAACAGCCAGTCGGGAAGCCTCAGCACTTTCGGCAGCAGCGACGGCGGCAGGCCGGTGATTCGCGCCGGTTCCATGCCGGCGGCCTTCATCGCCGCGAGCGCCTCGTCGATCTGGCCGGCCAGGATCCGGCGCCAGCGCCGGTCGGCCAGCTCACGCGCCAGCGGCAGGCCGGAGAGCGCCACAAGCGCGTTGTTGAGGTTCATCAAGAGCTTGCTCCACTGCACGGCCTTCATGTCGGAACGCGCTTCGACCCCAAGCCCTTCGACACCGAGCAGTCCAGCGAGGCCGTCCACCCCCTCCTCGACCACAATTTTGCCCTCGCTCGCTCGATGAACCCGGAACGGCGCCTCGCCCTCCGGCGACTGTACGACATTAAACGGCACCATGCCGGCGAGCACGCGCTGCGCAGGAAGCTTGGCGCGCAGCTTGTCCGCATTGCCGACACCGTTCTGCAGGCTGACCACGATGGCGTCGGGGCGGGCACGGCCCGCAAGAAGCGCAGCCATCTCCACGGTCGCGCCGCTTTTCACAGTGACGAGAACGATATCCGCGTTGCGCAGCGCCATCGCCGGATCGTCGGTGACCGTAAGCGCCTCCGGATCGATGCGGCGGTCGCGGCCGTCGAGATCGCTGACCCGAAGCCCGTCCTTGCGCATGGCCTCGACGATGCGGCCGCGCCCGAGGAAATTCACCTTTCGCCCGGCGAGCGCCAGGCAGCCGCCGACATAGCAGCCAATGCTGCCGGCGCCGGCGACGGCAATGGTTTTTTCTTGCCTGGCCATGCAATCGTCCCGACTTGGCTCGCAACTATACGACATGACAACCATATTGTCGGCGGCGTGATCGCCCACCATGTCCGACCGTGACAGGTCCGTTGCTTTCGACTATCGCTTTGCCCATGAAATTGCCGACCGACCCCGCCCGGAACCTCGCCGCCCTGATCCGCTGTCCCTCCGTGACGCCCGCCGAGGGCGGCGCGCTGCAGGCGCTGGAAGTCATGCTGAAGCCGCTCGGCTTCTCGGTCGAGCGGCCGGTATTCGCCGAAAGCGGCACGCCGGATATCGAAAACCTCTATGCGCGCCGCTCCGGCAACGGCCCGCATCTGATGTTTGCCGGCCATACCGACGTCGTGCCGGTCGGCGACGAGGCGGCCTGGACCCATCCGCCCTTTGCCGCCGACGTCGCCAATGGCGAGATGTACGGGCGCGGCGCCGTCGACATGAAGGGCGGCATCGCCTGCTTCATCGCCGCCGTGGCGCGCCATATCGACAAGAACGGCGGCCCGAAAGGTTCGGTCTCGCTGCTGATCACCGGCGACGAGGAGGGGCCGGCCATCAACGGCACGACGAAGCTGCTCGACTGGGCGGCCGCCAAGGGCGAGAAGTGGGATGCCTCGATCGTCGGCGAGCCGACCAATCCGGATACGCTCGGCGACATGATCAAGATCGGCCGGCGCGGCTCGCTCTCCGGCAGCGTCATCGTCAACGGCCGCCAGGGCCACGCCGCCTATCCGCAGCTTGCCGACAATCCGGTGCGCGGGCTGATGAGCCTGGTCGATGCGCTGCTCCATCCGGTATTCGACAAGGGAACGAAGGATTTCCAGCCGACCAATCTGGAAGTGACGTCGATCGATGTCGGCAATCCGGCGACCAACGTCATCCCGGCCAAGGCCACCGCCACCTTCAACATCCGCTTCAACGACACTTGGGATGCCGAGACCATCCAGGCCGAGATCCACAACCGGCTCGACCAAGCGGCGGGCCGCAAGAAATACCGGCCGGGCAAGAAGACGCCGGTCGATTACGAGCTCGTCTGGCGCGACCGGCCGAGCCATGTCTTCCTCACCCGCGACGACAAGCTGATCGGCACGCTGAGCGCATCGGTTGCGGCGGTGGTCGGCAAGACGCCGGCGCTCTCCACCTCCGGCGGCACGTCGGATGCGCGTTTCATCAAGGATTACTGCCCGGTGGTCGAGTTCGGGCTGGTCGGCAAGTCCATGCACATGGTCGACGAGCGCGTGGCGCTTGCCGATCTCGAGACGCTGACCCAAATCTACGAACGTTTCATCGAAGACTGGTTCGGACAGGACCTCGCGTGACCATGCTTTCGGCGGACGAAACCTATGCTTCGCTGGCCGGCGCCTGGCGGCTGATGTTCGGCAAGGCAGACGGCCTGCGCATGCTCGACCTCTCGGCGGACGGTTTCTGGAATTCCTTCTTCGCCATCGTCGTGGCATTGCCGGCATTGATCGTCGGCTGGGTCGGCATCGCCAACGAGATCGGCGATCCGAACGCCTTCGCCGGCCGCCTCGGCATGCTGCTCAAGCTGGCGACGGTCGATATCGGCTCCTGGGTGCTGCCGCTGGTGGCGCTTGCGCTGGTCGCGCCGCGCGCCGGCATCGGCGGCCGCTTCGTCCACTATGTCGTCGCCTCCAACTGGGCCTCCGCCATCATCGCCTGGCTGATGCTGCCGTCGGCGCTGCTGAGGTTGTTCGTGTCTTCGGCCGACGAGATCAGCGGATTGGTCTCGCTGCTTCTGTTCGCGCTGTCGATGGTGCTGACCTGGCGCATGACCAATGCGACGATCGGCAAGGGTGCCGCTGTCGGCACCGCGGTGTTTGCCGGCATGTTCGTGGCCTCGCTGCTTGTCCTGTTCGGGCTGCAGGCGCTGCTCGGCATCGACATGCCGGACGGCGCGAGAGGCTGATCCCTTCCGAGCCGAAAGCGGTCTTTCAATCCATCGTCAGGCGCCGGCCGTTGGACTATCGCACATCCATCCAGCGCTGCTCCTGGAACGACCGCGCCATCGCATGCACCGTGCGCTCGATCTCCAGCCCCTCGTCGAAGTCGATGATCCGCGCCGGCTTGCCGGCGATCCGCATCAACAGCTCGCGGCATTCGATCATCTTGAGGTCGTTGAAGCCCAGTCCATGGCCGGGCGCAGGCAGGAAGGAATCGTAAGGCTTGTGGTGCGGCGCCACCAGGATGGTGCGATAGCCCTGCTCGGTCGGCCGGTCGGCGGTGAGGTAGAGCTGGAACTCGTTCATCCGCTCCTGGTCGTAGAGGATCGAGCCTTTCGAGCCGAAAATCTGGATGGCGATGCGGCCCTTACGGCCCCAGGCCGAACGGTTGACCAAGAGCGTGCCGGCGACGCCGTTTTCGAGATGCATCAAGACGCTTGCGATATCATAAGTCTCGACCGCGCGGCGGCCGCCGGAGGCGACCTTGCGGTCGGCATAGGGTTTTGCCATGTCGCACATGACGCGACTGACGCGGCCGAACAAAACCTCGATCAGCGACAGCGGATGCACGGCGAAATCGTCGAGCGCGCCATAGCCGGAGGCAGCCTCATGCTTCCAGAAGAACAGCGCGTCGGGGTCGGCCATGAAATCCTCGTCCATCTCGATGCGGACGAGATTGACGTCGCCGATGATCTTTTCCTCTAGCAGCGCGCCGATGTGGCGGATGGCAGGGTTCTGGATGTAGTTATACCCAAGCACGGCGGCCTTGCCGGATTTCTTTGCCGCCTCGGCCATCGCCTCGGCTTCCGCAAAACTCGGCGCCATCGGCTTCTCGCACCACAGGTGCTTGCCGGCTTCGAGGATCGCGATCGCCATTTCGGGATGGAACTGGTTGGGCGTGGTCAGCGAGACGACGTCGACCTCCGGGTCGTTGACCACGGCGCGCCAGTCGCCGGAGCCCTTGGCGAAGCCGAACTCGCCCGCCTTGCGCCTGGCAAGCTCGTCATTGACCTCGCCCAGATGCACCAGTCTCGGCTTCTCGACATCGGGAAAGACGGTGCCGACCGCGTTCCAGGCGATGGCGTGGCACTTGCCCATGAAGCCCGTGCCGATGAGGCCCACTCCGACCATGTCGATGTCTCCGCGCTAGAGCAATTCCAGGAAAAGTGTGAAGCGGTTTTCCGCCCGGAATTGCGTCAACAAACAAGTAGACCGGTTCCGCGTTTCGCGGAACCGGTCTGGGAAAAAGTTCGTATGGATGAGTTAATCCATTTCTCTCAAGAATGGAACGTCCAAATCATTTTTTATGGTGTTCTTGCGCGAACTCGTTATGATGAGGCAGGAGAGGGAACTTTCAATATGGCCGTGGGCGGAGCGACGATGGACGAACGGGTGCCGCGCGATTTCGAGACGTTGCGCGCAACGATCCTGGAGCGGCGCGCGAGCCTGCCAAAGCGGATCGCGCAGATAGCCGCCTATGCGCTCGACAATCCCGACGACATCGCCTTCGGCACGGCGGCGAGCATCGCCGCCTCGGCCGGCGTCCAGCCCTCGACGCTGATCCGCTTCGCCCAGCAGCTCGGCTTCGACGGCTTCACCAGCCTGCAGCAGGTGTTCCGCGAGCGCCTGCGCGAACGCAATTCCTCCTATGACGAGAGGCTGGCGGCACTGCGCGCCAAGGCCGAGGAAGGCGCCGGCCATCGGGCGATCTTCGACGGCTTCGTCGCCGCCGCCAGCACCTCGCTCAGCGATATTTCGCGCGCGTTGAACGATACGCATTTCGAAGAGGCGGTCGCGCTCCTGGCGAAGGCCGAGACCATCTATGTGCTGGCCAAGCGCCGGTCCTATCCGGTCGCCTCCTACATCGCCTACGCGCTGGGCAAGCTCAAGATCCGCAATCAATTGGTGGAATCGGCCGCGGGCCTGAATGCCGAGATGATCGGCTTCGCCACGCCGCGCGACGCCGTCATCGCCATCAGCTTCTCGCCTTATGCGCCGGCGACCATCGAGGAGACGCGCTCGATCGCGGAGCAGGGCGTGCCGATCGTCGCCATCACCGACTCATCGTTTTCGCCGCTCGCCCAGTTCGCCAAGGTCTGGTTCGAAGTGGCGGAGGCCGATTTCGGCGGCTTCCGCTCGATCTCGGCGACGATGGCGCTCGCCATGGCGCTGACCGTCGCCGTCGGCGAGAAGCGTCGCGACGTCGGCCGCAAGCGCAAGGCCTGAGCGGCCCGAGGTTCGCTTTTTCCGTCTGGGAATGCTCATTCCATATTGACTATAGATTGGAATTATTATTTCATATTGACGGCACCACGCGGCCGTTCGCGCGCGCTGCCCAAAACGACGCTGCTCTGCACAACAAGGCCGATGGGAGGTTCGAATGGGCGAAGCCGTGGAAGCGAAATATCCGCCGCTCGACGTCATCACGATCGGCCGCGCCTCGGTCGATCTCTATGGACAGCAGATCGGCTCGCGGCTGGAGGACATCACGTCCTTCGCCAAGTCGGTCGGCGGCTGTCCGGCCAATATTTCCGTCGGCACGGCAAGGCTTGGGCTCAGCTCGGCGCTGCTCACCCGCGTCGGCGACGAGCAGATGGGCCGCTTCATCCGCGAGCAGCTCAGGCGCGAAGGCGTCTCGGTCGACGGCTTGAAGACCGACAAGGAACGGCTGACGGCGCTGGTGCTGCTTTCGGTCGAGGACGAAGGCGTCTCGCCGATGATCTTCTACCGCGCCGACTGCGCCGACATGGCGCTGGCTGAAGAGGACATCGACGAAGCCTTCATCGCTTCGGCCCGCTCGGTCGTGGTCACCGGCACGCATTTCTCGCGCCCCAATTCCGATGCCGCGCAGCGCAAGGCGATCCGCCTCATGAAGGCCAAGGGCGGCAAGGTGGTCTTCGACATCGACTACCGCCCGAACCTTTGGGGACTTGCCGGCCATGCCGAAGGTTTCGAGCGCTACGTCAAATCCGACCGCGTCTCGGCGCGGCTGAAGACGGTGCTGCCGGACTGCGACCTCATCGTCGGCACCGAGGAGGAGATCATGATCGCCTCCGGCGCCGACGATTGCCTGAGCGCGCTGAAGACGATCCGCTCGCTGTCTCCGGCCACCATCGTGCTCAAGCGCGGCGCCAAGGGCTGCATCGTCTATGACGGGCCGATCAGCGACGATCTCGAGGACGGCATCGTCGGCAAGGGCTTTCCGATCGAGATCTACAATGTGCTCGGCGCCGGCGACGCCTTCATGTCCGGCTTCCTGCGCGGCTGGCTCGGCGGCGAAAGTTTTGCCACGGCGGCGACCTGGGCCAATGCCTGCGGCGCCTTCGCCGTGTCGCGCCTGCTCTGCGCGCCGGAATACCCGACCTTCGAGGAGCTGCAGTTCTTCCTGAAGCACGGTAGCAAGCATCTGGCGCTGCGCAAGGACGAAGCGATCAACCATATCCATTGGGCAACCACGCGCCGGCGCGACATCCCCTCGCTGATGGCGCTCGCCTGCGACCATCGTGTCCAGCTGGAGGACGTCGCCGCCAGGGTCGGCGCCGACACTTCGCGTATTCCGGACTTCAAGGTGCTCACCGTCCAGGCGGCGGCCAGGGTCGCCGCCGGCCGCGACGGCTACGGCATGCTGATCGACGAGAAATATGGCCGCGACGCCATGTTCGAATTCGCCCGCCATCCCTTTGCCTGGCTCGGCCGCCCGGTCGAGCTGCCCGGATCGCGGCCGCTGCGCTTCGAATTCTCGCAGGACATCGGCTCGCAGCTCACCGACTGGCCGGTCGACCATTGCATCAAATGCCTGTGCTTCTATCACCCGGACGACCCCGAGGCGCTGAAGACCGAGCAGCAGCAGAAGCTGCGGGTCCTGTTCGAGGCGGCGCGGAAAGTCGGCAGGGAGCTTCTCGTCGAGATCATCGCCGGCAAGCACGGCAAGCTCGACGACACCAGCATTCCGCGCGCGCTCGAGGAACTCTATGCGCTTGGCATCAAGCCCGATTGGTGGAAGCTCGAGCCGCAGGCTTCGGCGAACGCCTGGGCGAAGATCGAACAGGTGATCGTCAAGAACGATCCGTGGTGCCGCGGCGTCGTGCTGCTCGGCCTGGAGGCGCCGCAGGACGAGCTGGTCGCAGCATTTGCCGCAACGAGCAATGCGCCCATCGTCAAGGGATTCGCCGTCGGTCGTACCATCTTCATCAACGCCGCCGAACAATGGCTTGCCGGCAGGATGTCGGACGACGAAGCTATCGCCGACATGGCCTCGCGCTTCGAGCAGCTGACCGAGGCATGGCTTGCCGCGCGCGGCCGCAAAGCAGCATAAGAAGACGGGCAGCATAACAAGGCGGCACAAGGAAAGCCGGAGGAACCGACAATGAGCAAGACCGTTCGCCTGACGATGGCGCAGGCGCTGACCCGCTTTCTCAGCCGGCAAATGACCGAGATCGACGGCAAAAAAAAGCCGATCTTCGGCGGCGTCTGGGCGATCTTCGGCCACGGCAATGTCGCCGGCATCGGCGAGGCGCTCTACCAGGTGCGCGACGAGCTGCCGACCTTCCGCGCCCATAACGAGCAGGCGATGGCGCATGCCGCGATCGCCTATGGCAAGGCCAATTTCCGCCGCCGCTTCATGGCCGCGACCACCTCGATCGGCCCCGGCGCGCTCAACATGGTGACCGCAGCCGCGCTCGCGCACGTAAACCGGTTGCCCGTCCTGTTTTTACCAGGCGATGTCTTCGCCAACCGCCTGCCGGACCCGGTGCTGCAGCAGGCCGAGGATTTCTCCGACGGCACGGCGAGCGTCAACGACTGCTTCCGTCCCGTGTCGCGCTATTTCGACCGCATCACGCGGCCCGAGCAGATCATCCCGGCGCTGAACCGCGCCATGCAGGTGCTGACCGATCCGGCCGAATGCGGCCCGGTCACGCTGTCGCTCTGCCAGGACGTGCAGGCCGAGGCCTATGACTATCCCGAAAGCCTGTTTGCCGAGCGCGTCTGGACGCCGCGCAGGGTTCGCCCCGACCGCCACGAGTTGGCGGCCGCCGTCGCGGCGCTGAAGGACGCCAGGAAGCCGCTGGTGATCGCCGGCGGCGGCGTCCTTTATTCGCAGGCTTCCGGAGAGCTGGCCAAGCTGGTGCAGGGCGCGGGCATTCCGGTCTGCGAGACGCAAGGCGGCAAATCCTCGCTGCCGGACGACCATCCGCTCAACATGGCGGCGGTCGGGGTCACCGGCACGTCGGCCGCCAACCGGCTGGCCGAAGAGGCTGACGTCGTACTTGCCGTCGGCACCAGGCTGCAGGATTTCACCACCGGCTCCTGGGCGCTGTTCAAGAATGCCGGCCGCACCATCATCGGGCTGAATACGCAAGGTTTCGACGCAGGCAAGCACTGGGCGCTGCCGCTGGTCGCCGACGCCTCTGAAGGCTTGGCGGAACTTTCCGCCGCGCTGAAGGGGTGGAAGGCACCTAGCGCCTGGACCGACAACGCGCTGAAGGGCAAGAAGGAGTGGCAGGCCGCCGCCGCCAAGGTGACGGCCTCGACCAATGCCGCCTATCCCTCCGACGCGCAGGTGATCGGCGCCGTGCAGCGCGCGATGGGCTCGGGCGTCACCTTGCTGCATGCGGCAGGCGGCCTGCCGGGCGAACTGCACAAGCTCTGGCAGGCGGGTGCGCCCGGCTCCTACCATGCCGAATACGGCTTCTCGACCATGGGCTACGAGATCGCCGGCGGTCTCGGCGTCAAGATGGCCAAGCCCGACCAGGAGGTCGTCGTCATGGTCGGCGACGGCTCCTATTTGATGCTGAATTCCGAGATCGCCACTTCAGTGATGCTGGGGCTTAAACTCACCATCGTGCTCCTCGACAACCGCGGCTATGGCTGCATCAACCGGCTGCAGATGGCGACCGGCGGCGCCAACTTCAACAATCTCTTGAAGGACGCGCGCCACGAGGTGATGCCCGACGTCGACTTCGCCGCCCATGCCGCAAGTCTCGGCGCCGTCGCCGAAAAGGTGGCGTCGATCGCCGAGCTGGAGACGGCGCTGGCCAAGGCGAAGGGCAACGACAAGACCACCGTGCTCGTCATCGATACCGATCCGCTGGTCTCGACCGAGGCCGGCGGCCATTGGTGGGATGTCGCGGTGCCGGAAGTCTCGTCGCGACCGCAGGTGAATGCCGCGCGCAAGGCCTATGAGGACAAAAAGCAGATGCAAAGCATCGGTGACTGAAACTGGCGCCGCCTACCCCCTACCTCCCCCTTGTGGGGAGGTCGGACCGAAGGTCCGGGTGGGGGTGCGGCGCCGACCCCCACCCGCTGCTGCGCAGCGACCCTCCCCACAAGGGTGAGGGTAGGCACGAACTTGAACCTGGAGTGACGACTTGAAAGCCAAACTGGGCATGTCCCCCATCGCGTGGTGGAACGACGATCTCGTGGAATTGAGCGATGACGTGTCGCTGGAGGAATGTCTGCGCCAGTCGCGCTCGGCCGGCTTCACCGGCATGGAGATGGGCCGTCGCTTCCCCAACGATCCCAAGGTGATGCTGCCGATCCTGAAGGAGGCCGACGTCACGCTCTGCGGCGGCTGGTTCTCCGGCACGCTGGTCAATGAGGACCTGGCCAGGAACAAGGATCGCATCCAGCCGATGATCGACCTGTTCAAGGCGGTCAACGCGCCCTGCATCGTCTATGGCGAGGTCGGCCGCTCCATCCAGGGCGACCGTTCGAAACCTTTGGCCACCAAGCCGAAACTCACCGGCGACGAGATGAAGGCCTATGGCCGGCGCGTCACCGAATTCGGCGAATGGTGCGCTGAACAGGGCATGCCGCTCTCCTACCACCATCACATGGCGGCGGTGGTCGAGACCGAGCCGGAGCTCGACGCCTTCATGCGCCATTCCGGTGAGGGCATTCCGCTTTTGCTCGACGCCGGCCACCTCGCCTTTGCCGGCGGCGATGTGCTGCGCGCCATCGACAACCATCACAAGCGCATCAACCACGTGCATGTGAAGGACGTGCGCATGGGCGTGATCGACGGTCTCGACCGCACCAAGCAGTCCTTCCTCGATGCGGTGGCGCTAGGCGCCTTCACCGTGCCGGGCGACGGCTCGCTCGATTTCGGCGCCATCGTGCAGCGCTTCGCCGATTATGGCTATGAAGGCTGGTTCGTGGTCGAGGCGGAGCAGGATCCGAAGAAGAACCCGCCGCTCAAGATGGCTGAGGTCGGCCACAAGGAGCTGATGCGGGTGATGACGGCCGCCGGCTACACGGTGGAGACGCAGGGCTTCCCGGCATAAACGGTGGATTTGGCCTGGCGCGCGGTTTATCCGTTGCGCTTTGGGCAAATCCTGGATTGGCGCGATGAAAGACTATGAGCACCCCTTCTTCCGGCCGTTGTGGCGGCGCATCGCCGTCGTCGCGGTCTGCCTGGTCTGGTCGGTGATCGAGTTCGCCTCCGGCACGCCCTTCTGGGGCGTCATTGCGCTCGGCTTCGCCGGTTACGCGGTGTGGCAGTTCTTCTATCTCTACAAGCCGGCCGAGGAGACCAAACCTCCGGCCGAGCCGAAGGAATGAAGCGGTTCATGGGATGGGAGTCTCACGGATCGGACAGCGCGCGCATGGCGGATCGGATGCATTGGCGATTGGCTGAAACGCTTTTCGCATCGTCATCCACGGGCGGAGCAAGGAGCGAAGCGACGCGCGCAGACCCGAGGATCCATGCCGTGACGTCAAAACAGCCGCCGCGGTGCAGAATTCTGCTCCGCTGCACCCTTCGGCCAAGGTTACGGAATGGATCCTAGGGTCTTCGCGACGGAGCTTCGCTCCTGCTTCGCCCTAGGATGACGAAGTTTGGAGGCTTCGGCCAATCCCGAAGGTTTGCGCCCGATCTTTCAGCCGGCGAAACCTCCGGGGCAGCAACCGGCCGAAGCCGATATGGATAGGAGACAAAAATGTCGAAACTGCTCGTCAAGGCCGACAAGGGCCACGGCCATGTCGCTCACGTCACGCCGCAAAGCGCCGGCTGGACTTACGTGGGTTTCGATCTTCACCGTCTGCGGCCGGGCGAAACGGCGGCCGGCAAGACGGGCGATCGCGAGGTCTGCCTGGTTTTCGTCACCGGCAAGGGCAAGGCCTCAGCCAGCGGCAAGGATCTCGGGCTGCTCGGCGCGCGCATGTCGCCCTTCGAGGGCAAGCCCTGGTCGGTCTATGTGCCGCAAGGATCCGACTGGTCGGTGACCGCCGACACCGAGCTTGAGCTCGCCGTCTGCTCGGCGCCGGGCCTCGGCGGCGGCCTGCCCGCCCGCGTCATTTCACCCGACGATCTCGGCCAGGAAGTGCGCGGCAAGGGCACCAACACCCGCTACGTCACCAACATCCTGCCCGAGGGCAAGCCGGCCGATTCGCTGCTGGTGGTCGAGGTGATCACGCCCGGCGGCCACACATCGAGCTATCCGCCGCACAAGCACGACCAGGACAATCTCCCTGCGGAATCCTATCTCGAGGAGACCTATTACCATCGCCTCAACCCGCCGCAGGGCTTTGCCTTCCAGCGTGTCTACACCGACGCCGACAGGAACGGCGTGCGCGACCTGGACGAGGCGATAGCGATCGAGGACGGCGATGTCGTGCTGGTGCCGAAGGGCTACCACCCTTGCGCGGCCTGCCACGGCTACGATCTCTATTATCTCAACGTCATGGCCGGCCCCAAACGGACGTGGAAATTCCACAACGCTACCGAACACGAGTGGCTGATGAAGGCGTGAGGGTTCTGGATGTCATCGTTTGACGGCAGATGACAGATAGTCCCTTGTTAGGAAGCGACAATTTTCAGAGTAGGCGCCGCCCCTCATCCCCCTGCCGGGACCTTCTCCCCGTATAGTGACGGGGAGAAGGGGCTGGTCGCAACCGCAGCGCCTTCTTGCAACGCTGGTGATTGGCGAAACCGACGATGAGAGCGCCCCTCTCCCCGCCACTATACGGGGAGAGGATGCCGGCAGGCAGGTGAGGGGCGGCGCCGACGCCTGAAAGGGTGACGGGCGAATTCAAATCGGCCGGCAATGCAAAGCTATTGGTCCAGTTCGGGAAAATCGTCGGCTAAGGACCGCCAGGGTCTGTCTGCCTTCGAAAACCCATGAAAGCTTCGTCAATCCGTCATGGAAATCACCTATGGCGGGGTCTGACGAGGTTCTTTCATGCGCTACGCCATCTATTTCACCCCACGGCAGGACGAGCCGCTGGCGCGCATCGCCGCCAATTGGCTCGGCCGCGACCCTTTCGGCGCGGCGGCGCGGCCGGTCGAGGCTGTGGCTGAGCTGTCGGCGGCGGAAGTTGCGTTCCACACCGCCTCGGCGCGGCGCTACGGGTTCCATGCGACGCTGAAGGCGCCGTTCGGGCTGGCGCCGAACGAGACGGAGGCGTCGCTTCGCGAAGCGCTCGACAATTTCGCCGAAGTCACGTCGCCGGTCGTCATTCCCCGCCTCGTCGTCGGCCAGATCGACGGCTTTTTCGCGCTGGTGCCGGAGGCGCCGTTGCCTCCGCTCAATGGCTTTGCCGGCGAGGTCGTGCGCGCCTTCGACCGCTTCCGCGCGCCGCTGACCGAAGCCGAGATCGAGCGCCGCAGCCCCGATTCGTTGAAGCCGGACGAGTTCCGCAACCTCTGCCAGTGGGGCTATCCTTACGTTTTCGAGACGTTCCGCTTCCACATGACGCTGTCCGGCCGCGTCGGGCCACAGGAAAGCCCACGTCTTCGTGCAGCAATCGACAGCCTGTTCGCGGACGTGCTGCCGCACCCGGTTCCGGTGGATGCGCTGACGCTCTTCGTCGAGACCGAACCGGGTGCCCCTTTCATGGTGCTCTCCCACCATGCGCTTGGCCGCCGCCCGGCCAGAAAAACCGCCTGATTTGACCACCCGCTACGACCGCCCGATATGGATCGCTTGAGATAGGACTGCCTGAAATGACCGCCGAGACCGTTTTGAACAATGCCCGCATACTGCTGCCCGACGAGATCGTCGAGGGCTCGCTGCTGCTGCGCGATGGCCTTATTGCCGCGATCGAGCCGGGCGCCACCCGTGTCGGCGAAGACATGGGCGGCGATTACATCATCCCGGGTCTCGTCGAACTGCACACCGACCATCTCGAAGGCCACTACGCGCCGCGTCCGAAAGTGCGCTGGAACCCGATCGCCGCCGTGCTTGCCCATGACGCGCAGGTAGCGACCGCCGGCATCACCACCGTGCTCGATGCCTTGCGCGTCGGCATGGATGAGGATGCCGACCTGAAGTCCGACGACGTTCGCAAGCTCGCCGACGCCATCGAGGACAGCGTCAGACAGGATCGGCTCAGGGCCGACCATTTCATCCATCTGCGCTGCGAGGTCTCGGCGCCGGACTGCCTCGAGGCCTTCGCCAATTTCGAGACCGACGACCGGGTGAAGCTCGCCTCGCTGATGGACCATGCGCCGGGCCAGCGCCAGTTCGTCAACCTCGAGACCTATGCCTATTACTATCAGCGCAAGCTGAAGCTGACCGACCGCGACTTCCAGAAATTCTGCGAGAAGCGGATGGCGGAATCGGCCAGCAATTCCGGCCCGAACCGCGTCTTCATCTCCGCCGCCTGCCAGGAGCGCGGCATCGTGCTCGCCAGCCATGACGACGCGACGGCCGGCCATGTCGACGAGGCGATTGCGCAAGGCGTGCGCGTCGCCGAATTCCCGACCACCGAAGAGGCGGCAAGGGCCTCGAAGGCGGCAGGCCTCGGCGTGCTGATGGGCGCGCCCAACGTCATGCGCGGCGCCTCGCATTCCGGCAATGTCTCGGCCAGGGCGCTCGCCGGCGACGGCCTGCTCGACATCCTGTCGTCCGACTACATCCCCTTCAGCCTGATCCAGTCGGCCTTCTTCCTCGGCGACGTCGTCGAAGGCATCTCGCTGCCGCAAGCGGTCGCCATGGTCTCGAAGAACCCGGCCGAAGCGGTCGGCCTCACCGATCGCGGCATCATCGAGCCGGGCCGCCGCGCCGATCTGGTGCGCGTGCGCGTCGACGATCACGTGCCGGTCGTGCGCACCGTGTGGCGCCAGGGCAGGCGTGTCGCATGATGGTTTCGGCGTTGATCGAACGCGAACTGACTGAGACCCTTCCCATCCGCAACGGCGTCTTCGTCGCGGTCGTCGGTCCGAGCGGCGCCGGCAAGGACACGGTGATCGGCTACGCCAAAGCGCGCTTTGCCGGCGAGACGCGGCTGGAATTCGTGCGCCGCGTCATAACGCGGCCGAGCGATTCCGCCAGCGAGGATCACGACACGCTGGCCGACGCCGCCTTCGCCGAGGCGGAGGCCGACGGCGCCTTCGCCATCTGCTGGGACGCTCATGGCCTGCGCTACGGCCTGCCGGCCGATGTCGACTGGGCGGTCGCCAACGGCCATGTCGCGGTGGCCAACGTCTCACGCGCCGTCATCCCGGTGTTGCGCGAGCGCTACGCCAATCTTGCGGTGGTCGAGATCACCGCGACGCCGGAAATCCTCGCCGAGCGGCTGGCGGCGCGCGGCCGTGAATCGCGCGGCGAGGTATTGGCGCGCCTGGCGCGCAGCACGAGCGTGACGCTTTCCGGACCGGACGTCACCTCCATCGACAACAGCGGCGCCAGGGAGATCGCCGGCGAGCGCTTCGCCGAGGTGCTGCGCAAGGCGATGGCGTTCTCGGATCTGTCGGATCAGATCTAGGATGGTTGATGTTCAGATGAGGCCGGCCTGCAAGTGGGGAGGTCGAGCAGAGACTTATTGACGTAGGCGCTGCCCCTCATTGCCCTGCCGGGCATTTCTCCCCGTATAGTGACGGGGAGAAACGGGCTGGCCGCAGCCTCGGTGCCTTTCTTGCAACGTTCGAAATTGGCGAAATCATCGAAGAGAGCGCCCCTCTCCCCGTCACTATACGGGGAGAGAATGCCGGCAGGCAGGTGAGGGGCAGCGCCAACGTTAGAAGAAGGTGCGCGGCACGCGAAAATCGAAACTTGCTCCGCAGCCTGCCGCGGGTTCGAAACGACAGAACTACTCCGCCGGCGCGCCGGCGACGTTTCGGCGCGTCGCTTCCAGCATCCGGCGCCGGGCGCGGAAGACGCCCCATTGCTGGTCGACCAGCACGCCGATCAGGATCACCCCGCCCATCACCGCAAAGTTGAGCGAGGAGGGGATGCCGAGCAGGTTGACCAGGTTCTGCAGCTCCTGCAGCAGCACGGTGCCCAGGATGACGCCGACCAGCGAGCCCTCGCCGCCGCGCAGCGAAAAGCCGCCGAGCACGGCCGCGGCGATCGCGTAAAGCTCGTAGAACTGGCCGTGGCTGGCCGGCGAGATCGAGCGCGTGTACATGGCGAAATAGATCGCCGAGAGCGCCGTCAGCACGCCGCAGATGACATAGGCGGCGATCACGATGCGCCCGGTGCGGATGCCCGAATATTTCGCCGCCTCCTCGTTCTTGCCGATGGCGTAGAGGTAGCGTCCGAACACCGAGCGGTGCAGCACCACCCACATGACGATGGCGATCACGATCAGCGCGATGAAGCTGTTCGGCACGCCATAGGAACGGCCCGCGGTCAGGAATTCGAGGTCCGGGAAATTCTGGCCGAAAGCAAAACCCGCCGTGCCGTCGGCGGTGTAGAAGCGCGCGACGCCGCGATAGATCAAGAGGCCGCAGAGCGTTACCACGAAAGGCTGCATCTTGAGCCGCGTGATCAGCCAGCCATGCACGAAGCCGATGATGGCGCCGAGCACGATGATCAGAACGAAGGCCAGCGGCCAGTCCATCTCGCGCACGGCGATGAAGTCGATGAACAGCGTGCCGAGCAGCGCCACCAGCGAGCCGACCGAGAGCTCGATGCCGCCGGTGATGATGACGAATGCCTGGCCGATGGAGAGGATGCCGAACAGCCCGATCAGGTTGGAGGTGTTGGCAAGGTTGATCGGCAAAAGGAAGCGCGGGTTGATGGCCGTCACCACCGCGCCGACCACCAGGATCAGGACCAGCAGGCCGAGATCTTTCTTGCTCATTGCGCTCCTCCCGCCGCTTGCGCCAGCCTGGGCTTCTTGCCCACCGCCAGCAAAAGCACGTTCTCCTGGCTGAAATCGTTCCGGTCCAAAATGCCGGAGATCTGCCCCTCATGCATGACCGCGATGCGGTCCGAGACGCCGATCACCTCTTCCATGTCGCTGGAAATCATAAGCACCGCGACGCCGGCGTCCGCGAGCGACCGCATCAGCCCATAGATCTCGGCCTTGGCGCCGATGTCGATGCCGCGCGTCGGCTCGTCGAGGATCATCACCTTGGGGTTCATCGCCAGCCATTTGGCCAAAACCACCTTCTGCTGGTTGCCGCCCGAAAGCGTGCCGGTGCGGGTCAGGACCGACGGCGCCTTGATGCCGAGATTCTTCTTCTGCTTTTCGGCGGTGGCGAGCTCGGCGCCGGCTGAGACCAGCGATCGCTTCGCATGCGCCGGCAAATTGGGCAGCGAAATATTCTGCGCGATCGACAGGTCGAGCAATATGCCGGTAAGCTTGCGGTCTTCCGGCACCAGGAAGATGCCGTTGGCCACCGCATCGGCGGCGGACGTAACATTTAGCGCCTTGCCGTCCAAGCTGACACTGCCGCCGAGCCGCTCATCGATGCCGAACAGCACCCTCGCAAGTTCGGTGCGGCCGGAGCCGACCAGGCCGGCAAGGCCGAGGATTTCGCCGCGTCGAAGGTCCAAGCTGACCGGCCGGTCGGGATAAGTGCTCGTGCGCACGGCATTTGCCGAGAGCGCGACGCCGCCCGGAGCGCGTCCCGCTTCGGCGGCCTTCTCGCGCTCCTTCAGCATGCGCCCGATCATCAGTTTGACCATCTGGTCGTGGTTGATCTCGCTCTTGGGCAGCGTGCCCGCAAGCATGCCGTCGCGCAGCACGACGACGCGGTCGGCGACGCGCTCGACCTCGTGCAGGCGGTGCGAGATGAAGATGACGCTGATGCCTTCCGCCCGCAGCCCCTTGATCACGTCGAGCAGCTTTTCGGTCTCGGCGATCGGCAGGCTGGAGGTCGGCTCGTCGAGGATCACCAGACGCGCCTTGATCGACAGCGCCTTGGCGATCTCGACCATCTGCTGCTGCGCCAGCGACAGCGAGGCAACCGGCGCATCGGCCGAGAAATTGGCGCCGACACGCTTCAACAGCGGCGCCGCCATCTGCCGCAGCTTCGCGCGGTCGACCAGCCTCAGCGGCCCGGCCTTCAGCGGCTCGCGGCCGAAGAAGATGTTGGCGGCGACGTCGAGGTTTTCGAACAGGTTGAGTTCCTGGTGCACGAAGGCGATGCCGGAGCCGATGCTGGCTTCCACGGTCAGTCCGTCATGCGCGACGCCGTCGACGATGACGGTGCCGCTGTCCGGCCGCGTCACGCCGCCGAGAATCTTCATCAGCGTCGATTTTCCGGCGCCGTTTTCGCCGACCAGGCCGATCACCTCGCCCGGCCCGACCTCCATGGAGAACCCGTCCAGCGCCACGACGCCGGGATAGGTCTTGCGCACGGCTTCGAGGCTCAGGAACGGAGCGGTCGTCGATTGAGCGAAGGATGTCTCGGAATAATTCATCACGCCATGATTCACCGCGCCACAATTCATGACGCTCGCCAGCAGCCGGTGGGCTACAGACTGACGGGCCTTCTCGGGCCCGTCAATACGGACGCCGGCTCAAGGCGCGGACCTTGAGCCGGCGCAACTGTGCATCGATTACTTGCCAGCCATCGCCTTCAGGTTGGCGGCATAGGCGTCGACATCGTCCTTGCCGATGATCTTGGTCGGCACGATGATCAGCCCGTTCTCCGGAATGCCCGACTTGTCGCCCTTGAGGTAGGAAGCCATCAGCTTCATGCCCTGGTAGGCCCATTCGAACGGCTGCTGCACCACGGTCGCGGCGACGGTGCCTTCCTTGACGCCGCCCAGCGTGATCGGATCGTCGTCGAAGCCGACGACGGTGATCGACCCCAGCTTGCCGGCGTCGCGCAACGCTTCATAGATGCGCGGCGTGTTGTAGGAATAGAAGCCGACCATGCAGGTGATGTCGGGGCTGGCGACCAGCGCGTCCTCGACGTTCTTCTTGGCGCGCGCCTGGTCGATGTCGTCGCCGCGCACGTCCACCAGCTCGATCTTGCTGCCGGCGAGCCCGTCCTTCATGCCCTGGATGCGTTCCTTGGCGTTGTCGGCGCCGAGCAGGCCGACGAAGCCCAGGCACTTGCCGCCGTCGGGCATCGCTTTCTTGGCGATCTCGGCCGCCTGCTTGCCGGCATCGACGTTGGACGAGCCGATATAGGCGACGCGCTTGGTCTGCGGGGCGTCCGAGTCGGTGGTGAACAGCGCGGTCTCGGAGGCGATCTTGTTCAGCCCGTCGGTCGACGTTTTGGGATCGACGGCGGAGACCATGATGCCCTTGACGCCTGCCGTCACCAGATCGTCCATCAGGCGCTGCTGGATGGCGACGGACGACTGCTCCGGATACTTCAGCTCGAGAGTGTAGTCGGGCAGTTCGCCCTGCGCCTTCTTCACGCCGGCTTCCGCCGCCTTCCAGAAGTCTGACGCGCCGTTGACGACGAAGGCCAGCGTCGGCTTGTCGTCGGCGCGCACGGTTGCGCTGGCCGACAGGCCGAGCAACAGGGCCGCCGCGGCGACGGATGCGTTACGGATCATGGAATTCATGGTTCAACCTCCCTTTTGAAAACTCATCGCTGATGTCTCGGCTGCGGCCCGGACGCCCTCCTCCTCACGGGGCTTGCCCAAGATCTGGCAACTTAAGAACGGCGCCAATCCAGCCGCGAGCCGAACTCTAGACACTGATTTGTCGTTCGTAAATAGTCCGATTTGTCTGACATTTTCGTGATTGGTGCGGCGGCCCCTTCCGGCGACGGCCGGCTCGAATGCGCGCCGCACGATGCGTCTTGCCGCCACCGCTCCGAGCTCTGGCCGGTCACGACGAGTTGACAGTAGGACGCTTACGGCTATTAGTAAATAGTATTAGTTATCGAGCTGAATGGACGCATCTGCGGCGGAGGAGAGCGTAGCCTACGGCAGTGTCGGGAGGAAGGAAGCAGCGGCGGTGAGAATCCGCCATCCCGGGAAATTTCGCGCAATTCGTCAGCTTTGCTGACCCTTCCCCGGTCGTTTCGTCGGTATGCGGTGCGGCTGGTACGAACTATGCCGTATGTGCTAATAGTTATAATCAAAGCGCGTTTTCGATAAATGCGCCGGACGAAAACCATCTTGCCGTTGCTCCGGCCTTTGCTAAACCACTGGCCGGGTTTGGGAAACGACCATGAGCGAACCGACGGAACTGCGCGATCCCCCGGAAGCCTCGAGGCGCCGCAAGCCATCGGCCAAGCCAAAAGGTCGAGTCACCATGACCGACATCGCGAGGGCTGCCGGCTGCTCGCAGGCGACGGTCTCCTTCGTGCTCAACAATTCGCCGGGCATCAGGCTGTCGCAGCAGACGCGCGACCGGGTGATCGAGGCCGCGCGATTGCTGGGTTACTCGCCGCCGGTCTTTTCGGCGCTCCGCCCGCCCGTCACGCCCTTCGAGGGGCTGGACGGCGTCATCGGCTTTGCAGTCGACCAGCTCGCCACCAGCCCCGAAGCGGTGGTCGCCATCGAGGGCGCGCGCCAGGCATCATGGAACGCCGGCAACGTGCTCCTGGTGGCGCAGACCATGGGCGATGCGGTGATGGAGCCGCGCGCTGTTTCAGCGCTGACGCGGCGCGGCATCTCGGCGCTGATCTACATGACCATCTTCACCCGCGAGATCACCGCGCCCGAGTTCCTCTACAGCCTCGACATCCCGGTCATCCTGCTCAACTGCTACACCGCCGATTACGCCTTCCCGGCCGTGGTGCCCTCCGAGATCGCCGGCGGCCAGAGCTCCACCCGGCACCTGATCAGCCACGGCCACCGCCGCATCGCCACCATCACCGGCGAGCCGTGGATGCAGGCCGCGCAGGATCGGCTGAAAGGCTATCGCCGCGCTTTGGCCACCGCCGACATCCCTTTCGACCCGGAGCTGGTGGTCGAGGGCGACTGGTCGGCCAGCGCCGGCTACGCGGCAACCGTCAGGTTGCTCGCGCTCAAGGACCGCCCGACGGCGATCTTCTGCCAGAACGACCGCACGGCGATCGGCTGCTACGAGGCGCTGAAGGAAGCCGGCCTGCATATTCCGCAGGACATTTCCGTGGTCGGCTATGACGACGAGGAGATCGCCCGCCACCTGTTCCCGCCGCTGACGACATCGATCCTGCCGCATCTGGCCATGGGCCAATGGGCGATCGAGCAGCTGGAGACGCCGCCGACGCCAGGGCGCGGGCGCTATCCCATCACCAAGCTGGAATGCCCGCTGGTGGAAAGGGAGAGCGTGGCGAGCGTGAAGGGAGCGGCAGCAGGATGAGACCCCGTAAGGATGCGGCGCGAAAGGATGATGTGATTCAGATTCGGGCACCGGCGGGGACGAAGGCTATGCTTAGCCGCGCCGCGACTTTGCGCGGGCAGAAACTGTCGGAGTTCGTGCTGGACAGCGCCCGCAGGCAGGCCGAGGAAACCATTCTCGATCAGCGCATCTTCTTTCTCGATACCGACGCGCATGAAAAATTTCTTGATCTGCTTGATGCCCCGAATAAGCCGGCCGAAGAACTTCGCGCGCGTATGGCCCGCATGCCCGTCTGGGGGCGCTGATGCCGCTGGTAGGGGCAACCGTGGCGAGCGTGCCCGCACAATTGCGGTGACCTGGGCCTGACACAGGCCTATGCTGAGCGGGCGTATGTTCCTTCCTCGACACAGGAAAGACGCTCATGTGGCCGAACCGCCGTCTGTGCGACCTGCTGAAGATCGAGCATCCCATCATCCAGGCTCCGATGGCCGGCTCGGCGACGCCGGAACTCGCCGCGGCGGTGAGCAATGCCGGCGGATTGGTCTCTCGGCTGCGCATCGATGCTGCCGGACGGCCTGCGCTACGTTGTGCGCCAGATGCGCGCCTCGACCGAGCGTCCGTTCAACCTCAATTTCTTCGTCTGCCCGCAAGCGAGCACCAGCGATGCCGTCCTGGCGCGGGCCATCGAAAGGCTGCGGCCCTATTACGAGGAACTGGCGCTCGGGGAACCGCCGGCGAGGCTTCCGCCGATGGGGCCAGGTTTCGACGAGGCCAGACTTGATCTGGTGCTCGAGATCCAGCCGCCGGTCGTGAGCTTTCACTTCGGCATGCCGGATGCGGCTGCCGTCGGCAGGCTGAAGCAGGCAGCAATCGTAATCCTCAGCACCGCGACGAATGTCGCTGAGGCGCGCAAGCTTGCCGACAGTGGAGCCGATGCGGTCATAGCCCAGGGGTGGGAGGCGGGAGGCCACCGGGGTTCGCATGCCCCCAACAGCTCCGGCGATGGCGTGGGCACGATGGCGCTGGTTCCCCAGGTCGTCGATGCCGTCAAGCTCCCGGTCATCGCCGCGGGAGGCATTGCCGACGGCCGAGGCATCGCCGCTGCGTTTGCTCTTGGCGCCAGCGGCGTGCAGATCGGCACCGGCTTCCTGTCCTGCGACGAAGCCGGCACCGACGGACCGCGCCGCGCCCTGATCCGCTCCGCCACGGACATGGACACGATAGTCACCGATGCCTTCTCGGGCCGCGCTGCGCGGGCGAAACGAACACGCTACGCGCTGGAGATGGAGGAGAACCGAACGCGTCTCCCGGACTTCCCGCAAATGTTCGTGCTCAGCGCCCCGCTCGGCAACGCCGACACGAAAGGAGATTTCGCCTTTCATCTCTACGGGCAGGCGGCCGCCTTGAACAGGGAGCTTCCGGCGGGACAGCTAATGCGCACGCTTGTCGCCGAGGCGAGGGGGATATTCGATACGCTTTCGGCGCGTCGGCGCGATGAAGTGCGTTCGTGCGAACCCCATAAAAAACCGGAGGATCCGCGATAGCGAATAGGTGGCGATCGTGAAGTCGCCCACATAAGCGCCCCCACCTGCGCCGCTATCCTTGCCGTAACGATTGCTTCGCGCCTTGGCAGCAACGCCGTCGAGGTTTAGCTTGGGCTCATAAAGTGGGGAGCGCCTCCGATGACCTCAAGTTTCACCGTTCATGCAGCGTCCGGCTATGAGCAGCTCATGGGACGCTGGAGCCGCAGGCTCGCGCCCAAGTTCGTAGACTTCGCCGGCGTGGGCGGCGGCGAAAAAATCCTCGATGTCGGCTGCGGCACCGGCAGCCTGACCTTCGAGCTGGCGAAATCCGCCGCTCTCGCCGAGATCCAGGCCATCGACTTCTCAGCCGTCTTCGTCGCGGCGGCCAAGGAGAGAAACACCGATCCGCGCATCACCATCAGCCAAGCGGACGCCACCGCGCTGCCTTTCGCGGACGATGCGTTCGACCGTGCGCTGGCGCTGCTCGTGCTGCACTTCGTGCCTGAGGCCGGCAAGGCGGTGGCCGAGATGCGCCGCGTCGTGCGGCCGGGCGGCGTAGTCGCGGCCGTGGTGTGGGATCATCTCGGCGGCATGCCCGGCATGCGCATGATGATCGACACGGTTGCCGCGCTCAGCGAAGGCGGCCGCCAGATGCGCAATCGCTATTGTTTCCAGCCGATGATGCAACCCGGCGAAATGAAGCGGACCTTCGTCGAACAGGGCTTGGCCGATGTCACCGAGACCGAGCTGATGATCCGGATGGATTATGAGAATTTCGATGACTACTGGGCGCCGATCGGTGCCGGCGAAGGCCCGCTCGGCAAATACATGACCACGCTCGATGGGGCCGAGCGCACGCGCGTCGAGGCTGCGGTTCGCGACGCTTATGAAGCCGGACGTCCTGATGGTCCGAGGTCGTTCGCGAATGTCGCCTGGGCATGTCGGGGCATCGTGCCCTAAAGCAATTCCAGGAAAAGTGTGAAGCGGTTTTCCGTCCGGAATTGCGGAAAACAAACACTTACCGCGATCTAAGTTGAGCGCGCACCGCATCGCGAAAGCTGCGGAAGCTGAGGAATCCGAGCAGCGCAAGCAGCCTGATCAGCGTCGTGGTGGGCAGGCCGGTCGCCTCGGCCATGCCGGCCGCCGTCATGAAAGCGGCGTCGGCCCATCGGCCGCGCAGGAAATCGCCGAGTGGCGGATGCTTGGCGACCAGCTTCGGCTCGCACCCCAGCGCCGCGACCAGGCCCGGCGGCGGAGCCGGCCTTCCGGGCCGATCCGCCCGCATCAAGCCAGGTTGATGGCGACGTTGCGCAGCAACGCCACGGATTTGCGCATGCCTTCCATCGGCGACAGCATCATGTCCTCGTGCTCGATGGAGAGCACGTCGTCGTAGCCGACCTGTTTCAGCGCGACGCAGAACTGCCGCCACCAGGTCTCACCGTGACCGTAGCCCAGCGTGATGTAATTCCAGGCCCGATCGGCATAGTGGTCTGGCGGACGCGCGTCGAGCACGCCGTCGATGGCCGCCGGTATCGGTTCGATGCGAGTATCCTTCGCATGTACATAGTAGATCGCAGAGCCCAGCCTGCGCACGGCAGCGATGGGATCGGCGCCCATCCAGAGCGGGTGGCTCGGATCATAGTTCGCGCCGACCGTCTCGCCGACTGCGTCACGCAGCCGCAACAGCGTCTGGACGTTGTAGACGGCCTGATGGCCGTGCAGTTCCAGGCAGAGTTTTCCGATGCCAAGATTGTTCGCGAACTTCACCAGATCGCGCCAGTAGGGAATGATGCAATCGTCCCACTGGTAGCGCAGGATGTCGGCGCATTCGGGCGGCCAGTCGGTGATGATCCAGTTGGGGTTGGCATCGCCAGGACCGCCGGGCAAGCCGGACATCATCACCACGCGATCGATGCCCATCAGGCTCGCCAGCCGGATCGTATCCTCGGTCACCTGATGGTGCTTCCTGCCCTGCGGCCCCGGATGCAGCGGATTGCCCGAGCAGTTGAGCGCCGCGATCGTCAGCCCGTGATCCCTGACCTTGGCTGCGAATTCCGCGCGCGTGGAACTGCTGTCCAGCATCGCCTGCAGATCGATATGCGGCGCGGACGACCAGTTGCCGCAGGCGAACTCCAGGGTCTCCAGTCCGAGTTCGGCCGAGGCGCGAAGCATCTCGTCAAAGGAAAGATTGCCCAGGCTGTCGGTGATCATGCCAATCTTCATCTCGGGACTCCCGTTTGACTTGAGACCATCCGCTCAGGGCTTCACAGGCTCGAACCTGCCGGACCTGGCGGAGGCAAGGGCCGCCTCGCAAAGGATCATGGCCTTGCGGCCGTCGCTGGCCGTGACGGCGGGCTTGCTGCCGGTTTCGACGCAAGTGATGAAGTGATCGATCTCCGATGCGTAGGACTCGGCGTAGCGTTCGACGAAGAAATAGAAGGGCTTGTCGCGCGATATGCCCCTGTCGCTGTACATCTCTACCGAGGTCGGCATCCGGTTGCCGGCCTGCAGCATGCCGTCGGCGCCATGCACCTCGATGCGCTGGTCGTAGCCATAGGCGGCCCTGACGCTGTTGTTGATGTGGCACTGCCGGCCGGACGCGGTTCGCAGGATGAACATCGCGGTGTCGTAATCGCCGAGCTTCCGGTATTGCGGCGCCACCAGCGAGGAGCCGGTGGCGAAGAGTTCGACCGGCTCCTCGCCGAGCAGGTTCCGAGCCATGTCGAAGTCGTGGATGGTCATTTCGCGAAAGACGCCCCCACCCCCGGCCAGCGCTTCCTCGGTTTCGGGTTCGGGGTCGCGGCTTGTGATGATGACCTGTTCGACGGCGCCGATCTCGCCGCCGGCAAGGCGCTCCTTCAGCGCCCGGAAGCTCGGATCGAAGCGGCGGTTGAAGCCGATCTGGAACGGCACGCCCGCTTTCTCGACCGCGGCCAGGCATTCGTCCGTGCGCTTGAGGTCGAGATCGATCGGCTTCTCGCAGAAGATCGCCTTGCCTTTCGCCGCCGCGGCCATGGCAAGCTCGGCATGCGTGCGCGTCGCCGAAGCGATGAACACCATTTTCACCGACGGATCGTTCATCACCGCCTCGGTGTCGGCGATCTCGGCACCGGTAACGGCAGCGACCTTGGCGGCGGCCTCGCGGTTGGGATCGACGATGTAGCGCAGCCGCACCCTTGGATGACGCGCGAGATTGCCCGCGTGCACACGGCCGATCAGTCCCACCCCGAACAGACAAACATCCATCATGCGTTCGACTTTCCTGTCAGGTCGCGCCTGTCGTGGCACGTTCATGTTTTCGCCGGCGGCAGTCATTTGACTGCGCCCATGGTGAGCCCGCGCACCAGATGGCGCTGCACCAGGAGCGCGAAGAAAACGATCGGCAGCGCGCCGATGACGCCGGCCGCCGACATCGAGGCCCAGTCGGTGTCGATGCGGCCGATCAGCGTCGCGGTGCCGCGTGGCATGGTCATGGCGCGCGGCGTCGCCGTCAGTGCCAGCGCGAAGAGGAATTCGTTGAAGGTGACCAGCACCGCGAAAATGGCGGTCGCCGCGAGCCCCGGGGCGGCCAGCGGCAGGGTGATGCGGCGGAAGGCGCCGAAGCGCGAATCGCCGTCCACCATCGCGGCTTCCTCGAGATCGACGGGGATCTCGCGGAAGAAGCTCTCCATCATCCACACGCAGAAGGTGACGTTGAAGGCGGTGTAGGTGGCAATCAGGCCGAGCCAGCTGTCGAGCAGGCCGAGGCTCAGCATCAGCAGATAGACCGGGATCAGGATGACGACCGGCGGGATGATGCGCAGCGTCAGAAGGAACAGGCCGATCTTGCGCTCCGTGGCGAAAGGCAGGCGGAACCTGACGATCGCATAGGCGCCCATCGCGCCGACGACCAGCGCGATGGCGACGGAGAAGAAGGTCACCACCAGCGAGTTGGTCAGGTAGGAGCCGAACTGCTTTTCGGTGAACAGCCGGACGTAGTTGTCGAGCGTCGGCACGTGCGGGTAGAGCGTGCCTTCCTGCGTGATCTCGCGGTTGGACTTGAGCGAGGTGGAGACCAGCCAGTAGATCGGCAAAAGCACCACGGCCAGCACGAAGATCGTCGTCAGGATGCGCGCCAGACGGGTGCTCATGACGCATCCACCCTGCGCAGAAGCCTGATGGCGCTGAAGGCGAGCGCGAGCACCACGAGGCCGATGGTCACGAACAGCGCAGCCGCATAGCCGGTCTGTTGGAACTTGAACGCGGTGTCGTAACCGTAGATCGAAACTAGTCTGGTCGCCTCGCCCGGCCCGCCACGGGTCAGCACGAAGACCTGGTCGAACGTGCCGAAGGCATCGATGGTTCTGAGCACGATCGCCACCGCCAGCACCGGCCGCATCATCGGAAAGGTGAGATCGGCAAAGACCCGCCAGGCGCCGGCGCCGTCGACGCGCGCGGCCTCGAACGGCTCGTGCGGTAGCGACTGCAGCCCGGCGAGCAGGATCAGGAACATCAGCGGCGTCCATTCCCAGACGTCGAGCACGACAAGCCCGATGAAGGCGTTGAGCGGGTTGCCGAGGATCTGCGCCTCGCCGCCGCCGATCGCTTCCGAGAGCGCCGTCAGCATGCCGGCATCGCTGGCGTAGATCAGGCGGAAGACGATGGCGACCACGACCGGCGTGATCACCATCGGGATGATGAGCACTGTCCTGAGCAGGCGGATGCCCTGAAACTCCCGCAGGCAGAACAGCGCCAGCGCAAAGCCGAGCACGGCCTCGAAGGATACCGACAGCGCGACGAACTTCACCGTGACCCAGAGCGAATTCAGGAATTGTCCGTCGCTCCACAGATGCACATAGTTCTGGAATCCGACATCGCCGACCGGCGAGCCATAACGATAGGCTCTTGTGCTGGCGCGCAGCCCATCCCAGAGCGGATAGACGAGCACGCCGAGCACGATCATTAGGCCGGGCGCCAGCATGAGATAGGGGAGGGCGAGGTCGAGCCCCGCCCCCTGCAGGCGATATTTGCGAGCCTGCGTTACGCTTCGCATCAGTAGTAACCGGCCGTGGTCAGATAGTCCTTGACCTGCTTGGCGGCCGTGTCGAGCGCGGCGCCGCCGCCGGAGCCGGCCTGCAGCGCCTTGTTGAGCTCGATGCCGAGCAGTTCCTCCACCTTCGCCCAGTCCGGCGTGCGCGGCCTCGGCAGCGAGCCGGCGTCGAGCTGCTTGAGGGCGACCGGGATGAGCCGGTTGCCGGGCTTGGCGATGCCGAAGGCGCTGCGCTTGACGGGGATCGAGCCCGCTTCCGATAGCTTGGCCTGGGTTTCGGCGCTGACGTACCACTTCAGGAACTCGATCGAGTTCGCCTTGTTGGGCGCCGATTTCGGCACGCCTGCGATGAAGATGCCCATCTGGCCGATCGCCGACTGCTGCTTCGGCACGACGCCGAAATCGAGCTTGCCCGCCACCTTGGTCTGGGCGGGATCGTCGGCCTTCAAGGCGTTGCCGGAATACTGGATGATGGCGCCGGCGTCGCCGCCGAGGATCGCCGCGCCCTCCTGGTCGGAGTCGAACTCGACCACGCCGCTCGGCGCGTTCTGCTTCATCGTGCCGACGAAGAAATCGGCCGATGCCTTGCCTTCCGCCGAATTGAAGATCGGGTTCCACTTGTCGTCGAAGAAGGAGCCGCCGAACGACAGGAAGATCGGATACCAGCTGGTGACGATCGGATTGCCCGTAACGCCGCGGAATACGACCGGATACTTGATCTTGCCGGCGGCGACGCCTTCCTTGCCCTTGGCGATCACCTCGTCCCAGGTCTTGGGCGCGCCGTCGGTGAAGACGTCGTTGCGGTAGGTCAGCGTCTGCAGGTCGCCGACGAAGGGCACGCAGATCAGCGTCGGCTTGGTATTCTCGAAGCCCTTGACGCGCGGCCCCTTCTGCGGCGGCCAGTAGCCCATGTCGATCATCGAGCCGATCCAGTCCTTGTCGGCGCCGTCGATGCCGCCGGCGCCGAGATCCTCGAGCACGTTGGCGGCGCCGAACTGCGGCACCCATGGATCATCGAGCAGATAGAGGTCGTATTGTCCGGCGCCGCTCTGGGCGTCGGCGAACCACTTCTCCAGCGTCACGCCATATTCATCCTCGAGGAACTCGATGTCGAAGCCCTGCTCCTTGGCGAGCGGGATGATCTTCTGCTTGAACGGCGTCAGCCCGCCATCGGCGAAGGCGCCGATGATGACCTTCTTGCCTGCTGCCCTAGCCGGCATCGGCAAGCCGAGCGTGGTGAGGGCCGTGGTGGCTAAAGCCAGCCCGAGCCCTCCCTTGATGACGGAGCGGCGAGTAAGTCTGCTGGAATGCATCATTTCTCTCTCCCATTGCTGTTGACCCTGTGGACGGCGGTGAGGCCGGCCACATTGAAGAAACAGGCGTTCGCCGGGTCGAAGGCGACGCCGATGCTTTCGCCGACCGCGCCCCTGAAGTCGCGGCCGGCCCGTACCGAGACGTTGCCGCCTTCGAGGCGGACATTGACCAGCGTCTCGTTGCCCATCGGCTCGACGACGTAGATCTCGCCGGGCAGCGCGCCCGGCTCGCCCGGTTGGGCGACGCTGCAATCTTCCGGTCTGAGCCCGATCTCGACGATCTCCGCCAGGCGGCATGCGGTGAGCCGCGTTCGCTCCAGTGGAACGACCTTGCCGCCGGCGATCACGCCTTGCTCGCCAAGCGCAGCCGGCAGGATATTCATCGGCGGGTTGCCGACGAAGGTGGCGACGAAGCGGTTTGCCGGGCGGTCGTAGATGTCGATGGGCGGCGCCATCTGCTGCAGCTCGCCGCCATGCATGACGGCGACGAGGTCGGCCATCGTCAGGGCCTCGACCTGGTCGTGGGTTACGTAGATGGTGGTGGCGCTGAGGCGTTGGCAGAGCCGCTTGATCTCGCCGCGCATGGTGAGCCGCAGCCGCGCGTCGAGATTGGAGAGCGGCTCGTCCATGAGGAAGGCCGCCGGGTCGCGCACGATGGCGCGTGCCAGCGCCACGCGCTGGCGCTGCCCGCCGGAGAGCTGCCGTGGCCGGCGGTCGAGCAGATGGCCGATTTCGAGGATGGCGGCGACCTCGCCGATCTTGGCCTTTCGCCCGGCTTCGGGCGTGCCGCGGATCCACAGCGGATAGCCGATGTTCTCGGCGACCGTCATCTGCGGGTAGAGCGCGTAGCTCTGGAAGACCATGGCGATATCGCGGTCGCGCGGCTGCAGCCGGGTGACGTCGCGCTCGCCGATGAAGACCTTGCCGGCGGTCGGCATGTCGAGCCCGGCCAGGAGGCGCAGCGCCGTCGTCTTGCCGCAGCCCGACGGGCCGAGCAGGGCGAGGAATTTGTGGTCCGGCACGGCGAGGTCGAGCGATCGCAGCACGTTGAGCGCGCCGAAATTCTTGACCACGCTTTTGAACAGGACCGAGCTCATCGCCCTCCCCGCCGCTCCCCGCTTGTTCCCAAGCCCTTCCGCTCGTCGACCGTGAACCCGGCCTTGCGGGCGAGGTCGCGCAGGTTGCGGTAGCCCATTGTAGCATAGGTCAGCGGATGCGCCTTGGCCGGGTCCTGCTCGGCCTCCACCACCAGCCAGCCGGAATAGCCTTTGTCGGCCAGGATTTTCAGCAGCGTCGGATAGTCGATCGCGCCGTCGCCGGGCACGGTGAAGATGCCTTCCATCACCGCGCCCATGAAGCTCATGTCGGCGTCGCGCGCCTTCTCGAGCACTGCGGGGCGCACATCCTTGCAATGCACATGGACGACGCGGTTCACATGCCGGCGCAGCAATTGCTCCGGATCGCCGCCGGAGAAGGCGCAATGGCCGGTGTCGTAGAGCAGCCCGACCGCCTTGCCGGTGACGTTCATCAATATGTCGATCTCGGCGTCGGTCTCGACGATCGTGCCCATATGGTGGTGGAAGGCCATGCCGACGCCGAAATCGGAAAATCGCTCCGCCAGCCGCGTGATCTTGGCGCCGTAGGGCTGCCATTCCTCCATGGAAAGCTTCGGCCGCTTCGAGATCGGGTCGTGGATCGCGCCATGGCGTCCGCGCGAGGTGTCGGCATAGACGACATGCTTCGCGCCGAGCTCCTTGAGCAGCGTCAGGTGCGGGCGGATCGCCTCGAGCTCCTCCTCCACCTCCCGCTCGCAGATGCGGCCGTCATACCAGCCGGAGACCAGTGCCAGCCCGTAATGGTCGAGGATGGGGCCGAGCGTGCGGCTCTCGCGCGGGAACTTGCCGCCGAGCTCGGTGCCCGCATAGCCCGCTTCCGCGGTTTCGCCGAGGCAAGTCTCGAGCGGCGTGTCGCCGCCCAGTTCCGGCACGTCGTCGTTGGTCCAGGTGATCGGATTGATGCCAAGTCGAACCGTGGTCATCGCTCGCTTTCCGCCCGCGGCCGAAGGCTGCGGGGTGTGAGTTTCGGGAGGGAAATGGCTGCGGGTTCTTGAGGGCGGGACGATTGCATTGCCCCGCCGCTCTTGCTTGGCAAGACGCCCTCCCAGTTGCCTTGCCTCGACGTCTTACCCCAACGTCAGTGAGAGAAGTCTACGCCGCTCTGTCTCCATCGCGAGGTCCAGTTTTCCGGAAAATGAAGGAACCAGTTGTGTCGGCCGGCGTCTGTGGCAGGATGGGGGAGGATGGAAAATCTGGAAATCATTAATCGTCGGCGCGAGGCGCCCCCCTCTGTCCTGCCGGACATCTCCCCCTCAAGGGGGGAGATTGGACGTCGCGTCGGCTTTCGCCAATCGCCACCATTGCAGGGAGCAGCGAGGCCCCGAAGCTGCCAATCTCCCCCCTTGAGGGGGAGATGTCCGGCAGGACAGAGAGGGGGGCGAAGGAACTCGACCTGCAAAGCCGGCGCGCCCAACACGCGATCGTCGTGCCATGGCGCGAGGTGAAAAATGCGCCTCCACCCCAAACCCCAGGCCTTCCCCCTCGACATGCTGGCGGTGAACCGCGCCGGCCCCGAGCACCTCTCCCGCCAGCTCTATCATGGCCTCGTCGCCATCATCCGCAGCCGCGCGCTGGCCCCGGGCTCGGAGCTGCCTTCGACGCGGGCTTTGGCCGCCGAGCTCGGCCTTGGCCGCAACACCATCGTCTCGGCCTACGACCAGCTCGTCACCGAAGGCTATCTCGCCAACCGCCGGGGCGCGCGCCCGGTGATCGTCGACCTGCCGGACGGCCCGCGCGAGACGCCGGCCGAGGAACCGCCCGTGCCGCTGCGTTCGCCCTCGCGGCGCGGCGAGGAGCTGCTCAGCCAGCCCTGCCACCACGGCCGACCGGGGCACGTCGCCTTCCACCCCGGCATGCCGGATGCGTCGAGCTTCCCATTCGGCGTCTGGGGCCGTCTGGTCGCGCGCCGCGCCAGCCACGGCGGCGAGACGCTGTTCGGCACCTATGACGTCACCGGCCATCCGGCGCTGAAGGAGGCGATCGCCGGCTATCTGTTCTCCGCGCGCGGCGTGCGCTGCCGGCCGGAGCAGATCGTCGTCACCACCGGCGCGCAGGCCGCCTTCGATCTTCTCGCCCGCCTGCTGCTCGACCCCGGCGACACGGTGTGGATGGAGGAGCCCGGCTATTACGGCGCCAAGGCCGCCTTCACCGTGGCCGGCGCAAGAATCCTGCCCATCCCGGTCGACCAGGAGCGCGGCTGGCGCCTCGACGCGCCGGCGCCTTCGCCCCGCCTCATCTATGTCACGCCGGCCTGCCAGCATCCGCTCGGCATCACCATGCGCATGGAGGAGCGGCTGCGCCTGCTCGACATCGCCGAGTCCGCGAATGCCTGGGTGATCGAGGACGATTTCGACGGCGAATACCGTTTTCAGGGGCGCCCCGTGCCGGCGATCCAGAGCATGGACCGCTCCGGCCGCGTCATCTATGTCGGCACCTTCGCCAAGCTCTTGTTCCCGGCGCTGCGCATCGGCTTCATGGTGCTTCCCGTCGAGCTCGCCGGCCGCATCGTCAACGCGCTCTCCACCACCGGCCAGTTCGCGCCGCTGCTCTTACAGGCCGCGCTCGCCGATTTCATCACCGAAGGCCACATGAGCCGGCACCTGAAGCGCATGCGCCGCATCTACGCCCAGCGCCGCCAGCTGTTCCGCGAGATCGTGACCGAGCGCCTGCGCGACGAGATCACGCTCTCCCCCACTGAAGCCGGCATCCAGGTGGTGGGCTATCTGAGGGAAGGCATCGACGACATCAAGGTCAGCCAGGCCGCGGCGAAGAGGGCGATCAACGTCTCGCCGCTGTCGAAATATTTCCAGAACACGGCGCCGACCCAGGGGCTGGTGCTGGGCTATGCGGCCTGCGATGCGGCGCAGACGCGGGACGGGGTGGAGAGGCTGGCGGCGGCGATTAGGGAGACGCTGGGAAAACAGGCCATAGACGAAGTCACGCCGCCGCTTCCACGGCTTCTTCGGCGGGAGGATAGAGGGTGGTGATCGCGTCGTGCAGCTCCTTCACGGCGTCATGGAAAGGCTCGTTGCTGAGCGCATCGGTATCGAAGGTCTGACAGAATGCAATGTCGGCAACCGACATGTAATTCTTGTGCACGAAGTTCGCCGTGATTTGGTCTTCGACCACCGTATATTCGCGCGCCTCGGGATCCGCGCTCTCTCGCAGAAAGCGCAGGTAGAGTTCGTGGATCACAGGTTCCATCTGCTTTTCGATGTTCCGCACCTCTTTCATCATCTCGGTGATTTCCTGATCAATCGCCGCTTGATCGTTGAAGAACACCGTGCCGGTCGGGTGAGCAATCTTGTTCCGCCGCCTGACAAATTTAGCGAATTCACCCACCTGCTGGTTGTTGCACCCTGTCAGCTTTAGGAAGCGGAAAATCTGGGACTCCTTCAGCTTGTCGTAAAACCTGAAAGGACTATCACTGTCCAGCAGATTGCTTTCGTCCTCGGAGCGGAAGCCGATCATTGCCATGGCGAACTGCTCTGGGCGGGCGAGCTTGATTTGCCAGATCGAGAAGCTGACGAAGCTCATATAGAGTAGATGAAATGCAAGACTCGCGAACTCATAGCGTGCGGCCTCGTAGTTGGTTCTGAAGGCCGACCAGAGGAACTCGAGGTAAGTCTGCTCATTCGCGTTCGCAAAGGATTGCGGAAGGTATTCACCGAGTTCTAATGCCTCGTCCATTAGGCAGCCTCCGCGCCTTGAACGGCTTCACCCCAGACGTTGGCGACGGTAGCTTCTATCTTTCTCTTGAAGCGTGCTATCAGGTCACGATTGGCGTCAACGATGGTTTGTTCAGCTTCGATCTCGGCGGCGACAGCTAGTTGCGTGTCAAGGTTTGGTAGCGGAACCGAGAGTTCCGATAGTATTCCTTGCGAGAGGTTGCGAATGTTGGCGCCTTGACCGACGGACTTCATCCGCTTCGCAAAAACAGGCGTCTTGAAAATGTGAGCAAGATAACGCGGTTGAACACGACTCTGGTCGAAACGTGCCCGGATCGTAAACCCCGAGAAAGAAGCTCGACCAATCCCCTCCGGGACCATCATCGAACGCCCTACTAGGTCCACGTTGCCGTTTGAGCGAACGAAAAGGATGTCACCGGGTTGCAGCAGATAATCCTCCCCGATAGGCGTCTCCAACGCCACTGAAGACAGGCTGTCAATTGGCACCAACCAATTGGCCTGAAAATCACCCACGCCCACAATCCGCATTGGTTTGCCTACGTCACTGCGCGTGAAATTAAGGCCGTTCTTGAATTCCGCTATTTCTCCCAAAGAAACAATGGGCCAGTCAGGATCAATAGGGATGTGAGGACGGTAGTTGTCGACGACAGCACGAGCGCCGTCTATGACGCGCTGATAACTATCGACCTCCGCTACAATCTCCTTCTGTAGTTCCAACGGGGGTAGCGGGATTTCGAGCTCACAGAACTTGGCCTTTGATACTTCCGCGAACGTGCCACCGGTAGCCCAGCTTTGCATTGTAGGTACAAGGCGCGTTACGGCGAGGGCCACGTATTCTGGGATTGCTCGTGTTTCGTCGGCTATAACGATGTTCTTGAAACCCTGATTGGTTGCCAGCGGTACTCGGTTGATCGCAATTCGCCCGATGGTCGCTCGCGACGAAATCAAAACAGAGTTGGGGGGCAGAAGTTTAGCCGACGATTCTTTCAGTCCGCGCTCGGTGATCGTTCGAGCTGTCGAGGTGATTTCAGTAATGAAGTCGTCTTGCGGGAGATCCACCAAGGTCACCCAAGCGACCCCCCCATTCCAGTACTCATGAACGTCGGATTTTGGCGTTCCGCCGCTTTCGACACGAAAGACGGTTTCGTCTCCCAACGAAATCATCGGATGCGTTGATCGACTCTCATCCCGCTGGACATAGCGTTCCGCGCTTAGGGTGATGGAGCCGTCCGCAAGAACATCATTCCGGGTCACGGCAAAGCCAAGCGAAGAGTCCAGCACCTCGCCAACGCCGGTCCTTGCAGCGGCCAACCATGCCGAAAGCTGTTGTTTCACCTGCGGCAGTTGCGTCCCTTTGATTGCCTTGCGCTGAGCGCCAAGAGCGAAGCCGTCATTCCCGACCTTGAAAAAGGCGATGTGCTGGCTCATCCTCGCGACCGTCCGATCGAGTATCAGGATCGAAGTCTTCACTCCCGAATAAGGATTGAACACACCGGCGGGCAACGAAATGACGGCAGCGAGAAAGTTGTCGACCAGCATTTTGCGCTGCGCCACATAGGCGCTCTGGCTCTGGAAGATGATCCCTTCAGGTACCACGATCGCTGCGCGGCCCTGCGACGTTAGATGTTCCGCGATATAGTCGACGAACAGAACTTCACTGCGCTTTGACTGGACCTGAAACCGCATGTGCGGCTTGATGCCGCCCTTCGGCGACATAAAAGGGGGATTGGCGAAGATGACATCGGCCATTTCGGTCCATTTATCTTCGCTGGTGAGGGTATCGTATTCTTCAACCTTCGGATCTGCGAAGCCGTGCAGATAGAGGTTCACGAGGCTGAGACGCACCATGTCAGGCGATATGTCATAGCCCTTGATATTGCGCGCCAGCCGCTCGCGATCTTCTGCCGTCAGCAAATCGCCAGGAAAACGCATCGGACTTTCAAGCGCCTGTTCCGCCGCGTCGGTTTCGTCGCCCTTGCCGTTACCGTTCACGACATGAGTCGAGTTCGCTTTCAAGATGTGCTTGTAAGCCGAAATCAGGAAGCCGGCCGTGCCGCATGCGGGATCAAGGATGACTTCGTTCTTCTTCGGATCGATGATCTCGACCGTGAAGTCGATGATGTGGCGCGGTGTGCGGAACTGGCCGGCGTCGCCTTGGCTACCTAACACGGATAGAAGATACTCGAAGGCGTCGCCCAGTTTCTCGCTGTGATCATAGCTGAAATGATCGATCTCCCGCAAAAAACTCCGGAGAGTCTCGGGATCGCGGTAAGGCAAATAGGCATTGCGGAAGATGGAGCGGAAGAGCGCCGGTAGGCGTTCATTCTCGACCATCTTGGTCAGCGCCTCGGAATAGGTGTTAAGCATGTCCTGACCGGACACGCCGGGTGCGACAAGCTTCGACCATCGATAGCGTTCGAAGTCGCCAGTAAAGAAACGTCGTTCGCCGCCCAGTTCCTCCGACTCAAGGTCCATGTCGTCCATGAACTTGTAGATGAGTGCGACCGTGATCTGTTCGACCTGGCTTTTCGGGTCCGGCACCTTGCCGACGAGAATGTCGCGGCACGTGTCGATGCGGCGTTTCGTTTCGCTATCGAGCATTTCAATCTTTCGTCAAAGGAAGGGATTCAAGGACACATAGTCCTTGATGTATTCGGGGATGCGCTTTCGCCATGCAGCCGGCACCTCTTTGAGGTCCCGTGTGGTGAAGGTAGGGTTCACGTTAAGGTCGCCTAAATGGCCCGCATCGATGAGAGCGCGAACCTTGGCATCGCGGATATACGCTTCAAAGAAGTAGCGCATCTGGGCGATGCGGTCGGCTTCCTCCGGCTTCTGATCCAGCAGAAATTTCTGGAACTCGTCGTTGATGAGTTCGGCCTTGCTCTTGAACTTCGGGATGTAACCGAAGGCTTTCTCGATCAACTCGCGTATCGTGATGCGACGGTCCACTCCAGCCGCATTGCGCAGTCGTTCGAGGTTGAAATATTCGTCCGGCTTGTCGAAGATCTCTTCGATGACGCGGCGGCTTGCAGCGTCCCAATTCCGCTGTTCGACCAGTTGTTTAAGCTTTGTATCGGACCGGGCAATCTGCTCGAATTTCTGGAACAGCTCGCGGTCAACGCGCATACCCTCTGGGCCAATCTGCTGTTCGACGTGGTAGACGACCTGATCGGGCTCCAAGAACTCATACGTGTTCGCCGTCCCAGTTGTGCCACGAAGCTCTCCGCCTGTCGGCAAGGGCATTGCCGCTGGCGTCGGCAAGGCGAGTTCCTCATCGTACTGAAATTTTTCCTCGAAGTATTCGCAGTTGGCGAAGAAATCGAACAGGCGGAATACGGTCTTCTTGATCGTCCCAATCGCCGCCTTCCGGGCGGGATCAAACATCTCGTCGGCATAATCATGCTGGCGTGTGCCTCGGCCCTTCATCTGGACGAAATCGGATGGTGAAAAGATCGGCCGCATGAGCGCCAGATTGAGGAGATCTGGGCAGTCATAACCGGTCGTCATCATACCTACAGTCACACAGACACGCGTCCGGCTCGTTCTATAATCCGGCATGAATTTGCTGTGACCGCCGAGATTGTTGTTGGCAAAATTAACCGTCATCCTTTGGGCATCGGCGACATGGCTCGTGACCTGCATCGCGAAATCGGACTTGTAGCGACCGGGCCAAAGCTGATCGGCTAGTTCGTTCAAGATCTGAGTGATCTTCGCTGCATGGTTCTGGCTGACCGCGAAAGCGATCGTCTTCCCGAATTCGCCCGACACCGGATCGCGAAGGCCGTGCTTCAGCAATGTCTGACAGAACGCCTGATTGGTTGCCTCAGCAAAAAATCGCTTTTCGAAGTCACGACCGGCAAAGGCCTCTTGGGTCTCGTCGCCATTCTCATCGATCGTGTCGACGATGAAGCCCTCGTCGGAAAGTAGCTGCGTCGTTACCCCAGTGCGGGCATCGACTACATAGGGATTGATGAGGAAGCCGTCGCGTACGCCGTCCACAAGAGAGTAGCGGAACGTAGGTTCGCCGGACTCGCAGCCGAATGTCCTATACGTGTCGAGCATCATGCGCCGTTCGGCTTCGCGAGGATCGCGAGGCGAAGTCCGATTTTTCGACTGCTTCAGATAGTCCTTCGGCGTAGCTGTAAGGCCGAGCTTGTATCCAACGAAATATTCGAAGACCGCGCGAGCATTGCCGCCGATCGAGCGGTGCGCTTCGTCCGAGATGACGAGATCGAAATCAGTCGGAGCGAAGAAACGGCGGTATTTGTCGTTAAACAAAAGGGACTGGACCGTCGTGACGACAATGTCTGCCTTGCGCCAGTCGTCGCGCTGCTCTTTGTAAATCACCGAGGTGAAGTCATTCCTCAGGAGTTCCTTGAACGCCTTGTCGGCCTGGACCTCGAGTTCTAGCCGGTCAACAAGGAAAAGGACGCGCTTGGCGTTTCGCGTTTTCAGGAACAGCTTGATAACGGCTGCGGACGTGAGCGTCTTGCCGGTCCCGGTCGCCATCTCAAATACAAACCGCGTGGCGCCCTTGCCGACTTGCTCCTGAACACGCTCCACCGCGCGCTTCTGGTAGGCCCTCAAGAACCGCAGCTTGTTTTTTTCGACAAAGGCGGGTCGTTCGGCTTCACTCTTCCAGGCGGCCTCGTTGGCGTAACCTGGCATCTGCGTGAGCACAATGAAATCCAAACCGACTGCCTCGGCGGCAAGCCTGCCCGCATCCGGCTCAAACGAATAGTGGTTCTTGATCTCGTCAGGTCCAGGGAATTTGGAAATGACTGAGGGATTTCCTTGCTGCAAATCCCAAAGATAGTGAATGTTACCGTTGCTCAGGATCACGAAGCGAGCGTTCTGCGAACGAGCATATTTGCGAGCCTGCTCTTTAGCGGTAAGGGGGTTCTTCTCTTCCGATTTGGCTTCCAGAACGATTAACGGTTTGCCGTCTCGATCGAGCAGAAGGAAATCGATAAAGCCGTTCTTTGCTTTTTCAAAGTCCTCTCCCAAAGCGTCAATATCGGACGTCTTGAGTTTGACGTTCGGCTCAAGGACGATGTTTGCTCGACCGCTCTCATTATCGAAGAATCGCCACCCCGCTTCATCAAGAAGCCGGTTGATCTTGATTCTTGCAGTAGCCTCCTTGGTCGCCAACAGATTTCCCCCCACCAATCGGTCCCGAGTCGGCACCGTGTTGTGGCACACTGGTCAGGATGTTTCCAAGCCCCGACTTATGCGCTGGCGATGCACTGCGTGGAAAAGATCGAAACTGGCGCACCCGACAGGATTCGAACCTGTGACCTCTGCCTTCGGAGGGCAGCGCTCTATCCAGCTGAGCTACGGGTGCTTCCCGGGAAACCGGAAAACGAACCAGCCGGTGAGCCGGCCAGCCACGGCTTCTTAGCGGAAGCCGCCCCCGGCTTCAACGGGCAATTGGCGATTGTGCGGCGCTCCCCCTCTCCGTCTCGGCTCGAGCCACCTCTCCCCCACTTTGGGGGGCGAGGAACCGAAGCTCCTGCTCCTCACCCCTCCGCCTCGCTCTTCGCCACCCTGCGCCTCACCCCTCTTGCCGCCCGCTTCTGCTTCTTCGCGGTCAGCTCGTGCATCGCGTCGAGCTGCATCTGCTGCATTTCGGCCAGGCGCTGCCATTGGCGCGAGATGAGGTAGTCGAGCTTTTCGTGCAGGTGCCGCACTTCGAGTTCCGCCTTCAGGTTCACCCGGTAGTCGTTGAAGGAGCGCAGCCGGTCTTTGGCTTCCTGCCGCTTCTGGCTCATCATGATCACCGGCGCCTGGATGGCGGCGATGCAGGAGAGCATCAGGTTGAGCAGGATGAACGGGTAGGGGTCGAACGCCCCCACCGCGCCCTCGGCGAGGTTGATGCCGATCCAGATCAGAAGCACGGCCGCGAACGAGATCAGGAACCACCAGCTGCCGCCGAACTCGGCCATATTGTCGGAGACGCGGTCGGCGAAGGAGCGGTGCTCCTCGAACTCCTCTTCCGAGTTTTCCGAGATCGTGTCTTGTCTGGCGATCGATTCCACCACCTGGCGGTCGAGCTCGGAGAATTCGCCGTGCTCCTGCTGCAGCAATTCCTCCATGTAGCGCATGCGGTAGCGGGCGAGCTCGGCGCGGCTGACGCGAGCGCCGCGCGGCAGGTCCGGATGGTCGGCGCGGATGCGGTCGGCAAGGCTGGGCCTCAGATCGTCGATGCGCACCAGGTCGCGCTTGCGGAACTTTCTGCCGCTGATCGCCGATGGTTTTTTCTTGGGCTTGACCCTGCCGGGCACGTGCGGTTCCGAATCCGGCACTTCCGGCGCTTCGAGGATCTCGTCCGCCGCTTCGTGCTGGTCCTCCGCCACGGTGGCCGCCTCGAAATATTCGCCGCCGCTCTCGTTCTCGTCGTCGGCTTGCTTCTGCGCCTTGGGGTCGCCGGCCATGTTCGGTGCTCCTCTTTTCGGCTTTCCGATACGATACGCCAAGCCGGCGCGGCATATCCATGGTGAGGAGTGAATGCCGCATCTCTGTAAAGTTCTTGTGATTGGGCGCCGTGTGGAGGGCATTCCAGCTCAGGCTGGAGCTTTCTTGCCGATGCCTGCTACCCTTCAGCAAATCTGGAAAGGGTATTGGAGGGCAACAGCCAATCTCCAGGCTCGGCGCTGCCCCTCATCCGCCTGCCGGCACCTTCTCCCCGTATAGTGACGGGGAGAAGAAGGCTGGCCGCCACGTTGGCGCCCTTCCTGCAACGTCTGCGATTGGCGAAGCCGCAGGTGAGAGCGCCCCTCTCCCCGTTACTATACGGGGAGAGGATGCCGGCAGGCAGGTGAGGGGCGGCGCCATCCTCGAAAGCCTTGATCCCTGCCTCACTGGCGCGATATTCCCCGCCTGCTGGCATCATCCACCCCCTGTGGTCAGCACGCCCGGCAAACTACATCAAGCCTATGGCCTGACCGCAGGCTCCCGCCACCAGGGCGCGCATAGCTCCGAAAAAACAGGGATCGCCACCATGTACAAGCATATCCTGATCGCCACCGACGGTTCGGAGCTCGCCCAAAAGGGCGTCGCCCACGGCCTGGAACTGGCCAAGGGCCTCGGCGCCACGGTCGCCTTCGTCACCGTCTCCGAGCCGTTCCCGACGCTTGCCTGGGGCGGCGCCATGGCCGGCTACGTCGCCGCCGACGAGCTCACCAATTACCAGGAAAGCGCGCGCAAATATGCCCGCGAGGTGCTGGAGAAGTGCAAGGCCGAGGCCGATAAGCTCGGTATAAGCGCGAAGACCATGCACATCGAGAACAAGGCGCCCGCCGAGGCGATCCTCGACACCGCCCGCGCACAAGCCTGCGACTTGATCGTCATGGCCTCGCATGGCCGCAGAGGGTTCGGCCGGCTGGTGCTCGGCAGCCAGACGGCTGAGGTGGTGTCGCTGACCCAGATCCCGGTGCTGGTGGTTAGATAAACGATTGCTGGGGCGACGCCTCCTGTTGGTTAGTCATTCCAGGGCGGAGCGACGCGAAGCGTCGCGCAGACCCTGGAATCCATTCCGTTACGTTGGCCGAAGGATGCAGCGGAACAGAAAGGTCTGCACTGGCATTCGGTGTGAGGTCTGCACCGTGGCATCGCTCATAGGTCACGGAATGGATCCTAGGGTCTGCGCGCGTCGCTTCGCTCCTTGCTCCGCCCTAGGATGACGAGCTGACAAGGGCGCCGCTCTATTGCACCGGCAGCAGCGGCGAAGTAGGCGACGCCAAATCGGCCGACGGCAAATCGGACGCCGGCTGGCCCGGCAGCGGCGACGCAGGCGCGGCCGGCAGCGACGAACCTTGCGCCGCCACTCCCGGCGCCGCCAGACCCGGAAGCGCCGAAGCGGCCGGCTGCTGCCCGGCATACATCAGCCTTGGCTGTGCATCCGCCGTCATTGGCCCCAGACTGCGCTGGATCAGCGCCTCGACATGGTCGTTGCGCTGGCGCGCGCTTTGGGCGCCCATCACCACCACGATCAGATGCCTGCCGTCGGCATTGTAGGAGGTGACGATGTTGTAGCCGGAGGCGCGGATATAGCCGGTCTTGATGCCGTCGACGCCGCGCACCCGGCCGAGCATGTCGTTGTGGCCGCGCACCAGCCGGCCGCGGAACATGAAGTCGCTTTCGGAGAAATAGTGGAAATGCTGCGGGAAGCGATGCTCGAGCGCGATGCCCAGCACCGCCATGTCGCGCGCTGAAGTCACCTGGCCGCCGTCGGGCAGGCCGCAGGCGTTGCGGAAACTGGTGCTCGCCATGCCGAGCTGATGCGCCTTGGCGGTCATCATGGCGGCGAACTGGTCCTCGCTGCCGCCGCCGAGATATTCGCCCACCGCCACCGCCACGTCGTTCGCCGACTTCACCACCATGGCGCGGATGGCGGAATCGACGTCGATCGTCTCGCCGCGCCTGAAACGCAGCTTCGTCGGCGGCTGCGAGCCGGCGTGGTCGGAGACCGGGATCTGCGTCTCCTTGGTCACACGGCCGCTCTCCAGCGCCTCGAACAGCATGTAGAGCGTCATCATCTTGGTGAGCGAAGCCGGATAGCGCTGCGCCGTCGAGTTCACCTCGAACAAGGTCTTGCCGGTCGAGGCGTCGACCACGATCGCCGCATATTTCTGCGGCGCGGCCGGGACAGCGAGCACGCTTTCGGGGGGCGCTGCGGTGGTGCAGCCGGTGACAAGCACCAGCGAAAACACGGCGATCAGTTTCTGGAGGAGCGTAAGGAGACGGGACAAGAGTGTTCTAAAAACGGTTGCTGAGATGCGGCGAAGCTAACGTAACGCACCTGCCGCGTCCATTTGGTTAATGGGCGTAACAAGGCCTTTGCCCAGGTTTCGGAGGCTTGTACAGGCCCCTCTTCCTTCCGAGGCAGGCGCTGCCCCCCACCTGCCTGCCGGCATCCTCTCCCCGTATAGTGACGGGGAGAGGGCGCTGTCATCGATGATTTCGCCAATCTCAAACGTTGCAATAGGGAGCTGGCGTTGCGGCCGGCCCCCCTTCTCCCCGTCACTATACGGGGAGAAGTGCCCGGCAGGGCGATGAGGGGCAGCGCTGACGCTGTGCGATTGGCAATTCCCCCGCTTTGCCATCCCGACCCCCTTGCCGCTATGATGCAGACGGCTTGGATTTCGGGGGGAATGGCATGTCGGAAATCGCTACGGGCACGACCTCGCTCATGCGGGCATCGCTCAGCCGCACCGGCAAATGGGCGGGCAGCGTCGCTTTCCTCAGCGGCGCTGTGTCGGATGTGCTGAACCCGCTCGGGCCTTTTGCCGCCTATATCGCGCTGGTCGCGGCGGTCGCAGCCGCGATCATCGCGGTCGCCATGGTGCTGCGCCTGGTGCTTGCGGCGAAGGCCATGCCGGCGCTGATCTTCGCGACAAGCGCCGCCGCGATCGCCGGCGGCGTCTACGGCGTCCAGCAGGAGACCAACTCGCAGAACGGCGTCATCGCCGCGCTGGTGCCGGCGGTCGCGCAACTGCAGCAGTCGCTGGGCATCGTCTCCGAGAAGGTGGCGAAGATCGAAAAGACCGTCACCGAGACGCAGAAAACCGTCGAGGAAGTCAAGAAGTCGACCGACACCGTGGCGCAAAAGACCGACCAGATCGCCTCCGCCCAGCAGCAGCAGACCGCTCAGGGCGCCGAGACGCAGAAGACGGTCGAGACGGTCAAGCAGACGACCGACACTTTGGCCGCCGGCCAGAAGCAGCAGCAGGCTGAGGCGCAGAAGCTGCAGGCGACGACCGAACAGATCGCCGCCTCCATCGACACGATAGCCAAGGGCTTTGCCCAACTCGCCGCGCAGGGCGGGGCGATCGCCGATCCCAAGCGTCCAGACGAGTTTTATCACAACGCCCGTGTCTACGAGCTGGCCGGCGACATGCTCAATGCCCGCCGCGCCTATCTCGCCTTTGCCGGATTCGATGTCGACGCCATCGATCCCTACACGCGCTTCGCCACGCTGCTGAGAGTCCAGGACGGCAAGGCCGGCGCGCGCGAAGTCTTCGGCACGCTCGCCGAAAAGGCCAAGGCGCCGTCGATCAAACTCGTCCATCTCCTGCAGTTGGATGACGTCCAGCGGCTGGATAAGTTGAACGCCTTCATAGCGGCCAATCCGGATTATGCGCCGGCTTACTTCCTCGAGGCGCAGGAGTTTTCCGAAGATCGTCTCGGCAGCCAGACGCTGGCCGACAAACGCAGCGAAGCTGAGGCGCTGACCAAATTCGTTTCCTACGAAAAGGACGGCGGCCTGCTCAAATATTTCGTCGACCAGACCCAATTGGCCGACTGGCTCGACCGCAGCCGAACCCGGCTGGCGGCACTTGGCGACGTGCTCGACCCCTCGCGCTTCGTGCCGACGCTGACCCCGACGCGCTCCAACGGCGGCTGGTCGATGACGATTTCCCTGCCCGAGCCGGCCACCGCCATTTCCTGGCGGCTCGGCGACTCTGGCCCGTTCACCGACACCGGCCTGCTCGCGACCAACGACCAGCGCACCGGCAAGCCGATGCCCAATCCGAGCTTCGAGCTGCCGGACAGCACTGCGGCAACCAACATCGCGATCAAATATCTCGACATCAGGGGCCGCGAGACCGGCCCGTTCGCCATCCGCTTCGATCCGGATTCAGCGCTCCAGCAGGGCAACAAGCAGATCCTCGACCAGTTCTGGACGTCGTGGATCGCCTTCGACGCCGGCGGCAACCACGGCCTGGTCTATTTCACGCAGATGCTCTCCTTCCGCTGCGCCATCAGGCAAGTCCGTTACAGCCTGAACGGCACCGCGCTCGACAAAGAGATCAAGATGCCGCCTTGCGACGCCAAGGACCCGTACGCCATCCCCGCCGACTACCAGCCCTACTTCAAGGTGAAGGACGACGTGAAATCGATGGCGGTGCAGGTGACCTACACGGATGGCACGAAGTCGCCGGTGCGGGAGTATAAGCGGCAGTAGGGTGGCGGAGGCGTGTGGCGCGCCAGGGCCGCAGCATCACCTCCAACGTTGGCGCTGCCCCTCACCTGCCTGCCGGCATCCTCTCCCCGTATAGCGACGGGGAGAGGGGCGCTGTCGCCGCCGGTTTCGCCAACCGCCAACGCTGCAAGAAAGGCGCCGGCATCGCGGCCAGCCCCTTTCTCCCCGTCACTATACGGGGAGAAATGCCCGGCAGGGCAATGAGGGGCGGCGCCGGGGATCGACAATTGGCGGCTCTGCAATTGTCTGATGCAAATTGCCTGTCGCCCCGCTTGCGCAGGATGCCTTCGCCAGCTTTTCTGGCGCTCTAAAAGATTCGGGGTGAAGCCATGGACACGGTCACGCTCAACGCAAAAGGCATCTCGGTCTCGCTCGATCTCGCGGTCGGCCACATCGCCGCCATGGAAATCGAGGCCGACGGCCGCCGCTTGAAGCCGCTGCATCGCGCGCCCTGGGTCGGTTCGCCACGCGAGACGTTGCCGGAAAATCTCCCTGAAGGCACGGTGCGCCTGTCCGGTGATTTCCTTTGCGCGCCGTTCTCCACCAGCGACGTCGAGGCAGCGCCCCTGCATGGCTGGACGGCCAACAGTGAATGGGACGTCATCGAGAACGGTGCCATCGCCGGCGGCTGGCGGGCCGTCTTCCGGCTGCGTCGCAAGGTGATGGGCGCTGCCGTCGACAAGATCTTCACGCTCCGCGACGGCCATCCGTTCCTCTACCAGGAGCACGTCTTCTCCGGTGGCTCCGGCGCCGTTTCCGTCGCCCATCATCCGATGACGGCAATGCGCGAGGGCGGCAGGCTCGCCTTCTCGCCGAAGCGCCTGGCGGTGACGCCAGCGACCCCGCTGGAGCCAGATCCGGCGCGCGGCCGGTTTCGCTTGGCCTATCCCGCACGCGCCACCGATCTGACCCATTACCCGATCGCGGCCGGCGGCACCGCCGATCTCACCGACTACCGCATGGAAGCTAGGGGCGAGGATTTCATCACGCTGGTCGAGGCCGATCATGACGGGCCGGGCTGGACGGCGCTTGCGCGGCGCGCCGAGCAGGATCTGGTGCTGGTGCTGAAGAATCCGGCCGAACTGCCGGTCACCATGCTGTGGTTCAGCAATGGCGGGCGCGACTACGCGCCCTGGAGCGGCCGCCACATCGGCGTGCTCGGCATCGAGGACGGCCGCGCCGCGGTCGGCCACGCCGCCTCGCTCGGCGACAACTGGCTGAAGCACGAAGGCGTGGCGACGGCCTTCGCCCTCGCCGAAGGGCGCAGCGTCTCCTTCCGCCATGTCATTGGCGCGGTTCCGTTGGCCGATGCCGGGCCGCCAACGAACCTCGAATCAGCGCCCGACCGGTTGCGCGTCCTTGGCACCGGCACGGCGCGGGAGGTGCCGTTCGACGGAGACTTCCTGCGCATCGGCCGCTCGGTTCTGGACTAGACTAGGCCCGCAAGTTCGTCATTCCAGGGCGAAGCAGGAGCGAAGCTCCGTCGCGGAGACCCTGGAATCCATGCCGTGACATTCGCCGAAGAGCGCAACGGCGCAGAATTCCGAACCGCGGCAGCGCTCGGACGTCACGGAATGGATCCTCGGGTCAGCGCTGCGTCGCTACGCTCCTTGCTCCGCCCGTGGATGACGAAGGGATAGGCGTTTCGGCTAATCTCAAGGCCGGGTGACTGCCAAACAATCAGTCGAAACTTCGGCATCAAGGAACCACGTTTGAAATTTCCGCCGACAGCCGCCAAGATGCGGCCGGAGTCGCTAGCAAAGAGGCGCCGATGTCTGACTTGGCCCATATCACTGCCGCCATCTTCAAGCGCGCTGGCAAAGCCAAGCGTTTCGTCGTTGCCATCGCCGGCCCGCCGGGAGCCGGCAAGTCGACCATATCGGGCAGGCTGCATGAATTGCTGCCGGAAGGCACGTCGGAAATCGTGCCGATGGACGGCTTCCATTTTGACGACATCATCCTCAACCGGCGCGGCCTGCGCGCGCGAAAAGGGGCGCCGGAAACCTTCGACTTCGCCGGCTTCGAGACGCTGTTGAAGCGCATCCGCTCCGGCGAACCGGACATTGCCATTCCGGTCTTCGACCGCAACATGGAACTGTCGCGCGCGGCGGCCGAAGTGATCGGCGCCGACACCAAGTTCATCCTTGTCGAGGGCAACTATCTCCTCCTCGACGAGGAACCGTGGTCGCGGCTGGCGCCTTTGTTCGACTTCACCATCTTCGTCGACGTGCCGCGGGGCGAGCTCGAGCGCCGACTGATGGAACGCTGGCGCGGGCATGGCAAGTCCGACGAGGACGCCCGCGCCTGGATCGCCTCCAACGATATGCCGAACATCGAGCGCGTGCTGGCGCGCCGCCGGGAGGCCGATCTGGTCATTGGTTAATGACCCTGGTGCTTGGTTAACCTGCTCAATTTTCGATACTTTTGGGCGGGAACCTTAAGATTTACAGGTCGTTATGGCTGTACTCCCCATTTGTCCGGCGTAAGGGAACCGTCTGATGGCAACCAAGACCAGAAAACCCGCGCCTGCCAGAAGCAGGGCAAGTCGATCCAGAGCCGGCACCGCTCCGGCAATGGCTGAGCGCTCCAAGGACGGCAAGCCGACATTCGGCAAGGCGACGCCCAAGCAAGTGGTGCCGGGCGCGTCGCACAAGGTCGGTGCAAAACCCGTGAAGCCGCATAAGCCGGCGGCGGCGAAGTCCGGCCCGGTTCGCACCGTTGCAAGCGTTGCGGCCGGCGCGGTGGTCGCCACCGCTCGGCTTGCCGCGTCTGTTTTCGGCCGGGGCGGCGCTAAAACCAAGGCCAAATAGAGCGAAATGCATGTCGCCCAGAATTGTGCAGCGGTTCTGGGACAACGACATGCATCAAAACAAAGGCTTGAAGCGCGTCGCCTGAATTCAGCGCGACGCGCTTTAGCTCCTGGCCGGGATGGTGAGGCCCCGCTGCACGGCCGGCCGTGCAAGGCCGCGCTCCAGCCATGCCGCGACATCAGGGAAATCGTCGAAGCCGACGAGGTCGCGCGCTTCGTAGAAGCCGATCAGGTTGCGCACCCAGCCGAGCATCGAGACATCGGCGATGGTGTAGTCGTCATCCATGATCCATTGCCGGCCTTTCAGCCGCGTTTCGAGGACGCCGATCAGCCGCCGCGATTCGTCGCGATAGCGCTCCAGCGGCCGCTTGTCGGCAATCTCGCGCCCGGCGAATTTGTTGAAGAAGCCGACTTGCCCGAAGATCGGGCCGATCGCGGCCATCTGGAAGAACACCCACTGGATCGTTTCGTAGCGCCGGATCGGATCGGACGGAATGAGCTTGCCGGTCTTGTCGCTGAGGTAAAGCAGGACAGCGCCGGACTCGAACAGGCCGATCGGCTTGCCGCCCGGGCCGTTCGGGTCGATGATCGCCGGGATCTTGCCGTTCGGGTTGAGCGACAGGAATTCCGGCGTCCAGCTCTCGTTCTTGCCGATATCGACGTAATGCGGCTCGTAAGGCAGGCCGATCTCCTCCAGCGCGATCGAGATCTTCACGCCGTTGGGCGTCGCAGAGGAATAGAGCTGCAGGCGGTCGGGGTGCTTGGCCGGCCAGCGCTTGGCGATCGGAAAGGCGGACAGGTCGGTCATCGGGGGCTCCGGATGCGGATTGGCGCCGGACGGCGCAGTGGCGGGTGCGCAAGAATTAGGACCGTGACCCTTCAGGATCAATATGCCGGCAACCGCCCTGCCGTGCACGGACGGTCAACCAAAGCAATCCGCTTGAGCAGTTCCAGGAAAAGTGCATAGCGGTTTTCCGCCCGGAATTGCGTGAAAAAACTTAGAGCGGTGCGGCGGTTCCATCAAAGGCTGAACCCGCTCTAAGACTGAAGCGCGTTCCGGCGGATTGCGGTGTCCGTGTCAGATTGCCTGCGTCAGATCGCTTTGAAGGCCAGCACCGCATTGGTGCCGCCGAAGGCGAAACTGTTGCTGAGCGCGGCGCGCACCTTGCGCTCGCGCGCCACGTTCGGCGTCACGTCGAGATCGCATTCCGGGTCGGGCTCGCGGTAATTGGCGGTCGGCGGCACGATGCCGTCGCGGATCGCCATCACGCAGGCGATCATCTCCAGCCCGCCCGACGCGCCGAGGCAATGCGCGTGCATCGACTTGGTCGAGGAGACCGAGAGCGCGCGCGCATGCTCGCCGAAGACGCGCTTGATCGCCGCCGTCTCGATCTGGTCGTTGGCCTTGGTGCCGGTGCCGTGCGCGTTGAGATAGTCGACGTCCTCGGGATTGAGTCCGGCATCGACCAGGCAGAAGCGCATCGCCGCTTCCGGCCCCTCGACCGTAGGAGCGACGATGTCGGAGGCGTCGGCGGAAAGCCCGGCGCCGGCGATCTCGGCGAGGATGGTGGCGCCGCGCGCCATGGCATGGTCGTAGCTTTCCAGCACCGCCATGCCGGCGCCTTCGCCGAGCGACAGGCCCTGGCGATCGGCCGAGAACGGCCGGCAGGTGTCGGGCGAAAGCACCCTCAACGCTTCCCAGCCCTTGAGCACGCCCCATACCAGCGGCGCTTCGGCGCCGCCGGCGATCATGACGTCGGCGCGGCCGAGCCGGATCTGGTCGGCCGCCGAGGCTATGGCGTGATTGGCCGACGCGCAGGCCGAGGTAGCACCAAACACCGGGCCGCGCAGGCCGAGATTCATGCTGACCTGGCCGGCGGCCGCACCCGGCATCACCTTCGGCACGGTGAAGATGGCGGCGCGGTTGCGTCCCTCGATCAGGATCGCGCGGTAATTTTCCTCGATCGTTTCGAAGCCGGCGACGCCGACGCCGACGACAGCGCCCATGCGGTAGGTGTTGTCGGCATGGGCGACCAGCCCGGACTGTTGCATCGCCTCCCGCGCCGCGATCACCGCCAGCAGGCTGTAACGGTCCATCGATACGACTTGCTTGCGGTCGATGCCGTGATCGGGCAACGCCTTGATTTCGCAGCCGACCTTGACCTTCAGATCATGCAGGGAGGGATTCTCGATCGGCCCGATTCCCGAGCGGCCCTCGCGCATGGCGCTCCATATGGCCGGCACATCGTTGCCGAGCCCGCATATCCCGCCAATGCCGGTGATGACGACGCGCTTCAGCATGCAATCAGGCTTTTTTCGCGATCAATTCGCGAACCGCCTCGACCATGTCGCCGACGTTCTTGAGGTTGCTCCAGGCGTCGACCGTGTTCATCTCGATCTCGATGCCGTACTTTTCCTCGAGATCGAAGATGATCTCAGTCAGCTCCAGCGAGTGGATGCCAAGCGTGTTGAGATCGGTGCTGGTGGTGATTTCCTCACCGCCAGTCTCGGCATGGGCCTTGATCTTTTCGATGATTTCGGTCGTCAGCTGGTCAGCCATTCGGTTCCTTCCCCTGTCGTTTTCCGACGCCAACTGATCAGCGCCCCTTCGTCCCCGGATTCGCAAACGCCGTCATCCTTACCTCTCCAGGCATCGCGTGACCGCTCCAAGGTGGCTCCCTCTATAGAAACCGAAACGATGTCAAGCAACAAGCTATATATCGACAAAGCCACCGGAGTGCTTAACGTTGGCGCCGTGGACATGATCGACGATACCCTGGTTCCCCCGCCTGCCGCCCAACGTGTTGCCGGGCGAGGCAGGCTTTTCTGCGGCAAAAGCGGTGGCCGGACCCGCCTCCGGCGCCTCTATCAGGACGGATCGGCCAAGATTCGCATGCCGGCAGTGCATGGCGATCCGCTCGAGGCCGTGCTGATCAACACTGCCGGCGGTTTGACCGGCGGCGACCGGCTCGGCTGGGAGATCGAGGTCGGCGAGGGCGCCTCGGCCTCGATCACCACCCAGGCCTGCGAGAAAATCTATCGCGCCGCCTCCGATCGCGCCGAGACGACAGTCAGCCTGGATGTCGGCGCGGGCGGCCGGATCGCCTGGCTGCCGCAGGAAACCATCGTTTTCGACCAGGCCGCCTTTGCAAGGACGCTCGATGTGACGATTGCCGGGAGCGCCGAGGCGCTTTTGCTGGAAGCTACGCTGTTCGGCCGGCTGGCGATGGGCGAACGGACGGTCCGGGGCAATTTCCACGACCGCTGGCGGGTTTGGCAGGACGGCAGGCTTATCCATGCCGAGGATTTTCGCGTCGGGCCGGATATCGCAGCCGGCCTCCGGCGCCCGGCTGTGGCCGGCGGCTCAAGCGCAGTTGCAACCATGCTTCTCGTCTCTCCGCGTGCGGAAACCCTGCTGGAGCCGGCACGAGCGATCATCGGCGACCCGATGATCGGTGGTCCCGCTGTCAGTCACCGGGGCGGCGTCAGTTTCTGGAGCGTCGGGCAATCTGGCAAGCTTCTTGCGAGGCTCACCGCCGGCGACGGCTACCAGCTCCGCAAGCGGCTGGTTCCGCTCGTCGAACTGCTCAACGGGCAGGCTGGTCTGCCCAAATTATGGTCACTCTGACCTTCGAATACTTCGATCATGGATACTGGGAAGCCGCATGAATCTGACGCCGCGTGAAAAAGACAAGCTGCTGATCGCCATGGCGGCGATGGTGGCGCGCAAGCGGCTGGAGCGCGGCGTCAAGCTCAATCACCCCGAGGCGATCGCTTTAATCACCGACTTCGTTGTCGAAGGCGCCCGCGACGGCCGCTCGGTGGCCGAGTTGATGGAGGCCGGAGCGCATGTCGTCACCCGCGCTGAGGTCATGGACGGCATTGCCGAGATGATCCACGACGTCCAGGTCGAGGCGACGTTTCCCGACGGCACCAAGCTGGTGACCGTGCACGAACCGATCAGGTGAGGCCCATAAGGCGAAGAGAGGACCGATGCTGGAACTCAGGCCCAATTGCGAATGCTGCGACAAGGATCTGCCGCCGGAGGCGGCGGATGCCCGGATATGCACGTTCGAATGCACCTTCTGCGCCGACTGCGCGGAAAACGTGCTCGACGGCGTCTGCCCGAACTGCGGCGGCAATTTTGCGCCGCGGCCGATCCGGCCGGCGGCAAGGCTGGAGAAATACCCGGCATCGACCAACCGTGTGCTCAAGGCCGAGGGCTGCGGCCCCCGCAAGGCCGCGTAACCATTGCTAGATTGGAAGGCAGACCCATGATCTCCGCATCCACGAAACGCAACACACTCGCCGCGATCCTTTTTCTGGCCGCCGCGATGCCGGCCTATGCCCATGTCGGGGCCGGCACGACCTCTTCCTTCACGGCCGGCTTCATGCACCCGCTGTCCGGCCTCGATCATATGACGGTGATGATCGCGGTCGGTCTGTGGGCGGCGATGAAAGGCGGCAGGGCGGTGTGGGCATGGCCGCTCGCCTTCGTCGGCGTGATGCTGGCTGGCGCAGCTTTTGGCATGCTGCATGTGCCGGTGCCCTTCGTCGAGCCGGGTATCCTCGCTTCGGTCGTGGCGCTCGGCCTGCTGGTCGCGCTGGCGGTCGATCTGCCGGTCTCGGCGGGCGTCGCCATCATCGGCCTGTTCGCCCTGTTCCATGGCCATGCGCATGGCACCGAAGTGCCGGAGAATGCCGGCGGGCTCGAATATATGGCGGGTTTCGCCGTCGCCACGGCCCTTCTTCATACCGTCGGCATCGCGGTTGCGCTTGGGCTTGGGCTGCGCTTCCGGAGCATGATACGCGCCGCAGGCGCCGCCTGCGCGGCGGTCGGCGTCGGCCTTGCCTTCGGCATGCTGTGAGGCCGCGATGATGCCGGGCGAAATCATCACGGCCAAGGGCGAGATCGAGCTGAACGAGGGCCTGCCGACCGTCACGCTCAAGGTCGCCAACAGCGGCGACCGTCCGATCCAGGTCGGCAGCCATTATCATTTCTTCGAGACCAACGAGGCTCTGAAATTCGACCGCGAGCGCGCCCGCGGCATGCGGCTCGACATCGCCGCCGGCACGGCCATGCGCTTCGAGCCGGGCCAGGAACGCGACGTCACGCTGGTGCCGCTCGGCGGCAAGCGCGAGGTCTATGGGTTCCAGCAGAAGGTGATGGGCACGCTGTGAGGTCCGGCAAGCTGTGAGCTCTGGGGCGCTCAAATCACTTCGGAGGCTTGGCGGCCGCGTAGATGACGACCTTCCCCGGATTGTCGAACTCGACGGCGAGCACGTCCTCGGCTTGCACGCGCCGCGAATCGATGGCGTTGAAGAGCAGCGCGTTCGCTTCGATCTCCTGCCGCAGTTCCGCGACGTCGTCCTGATGCTGTTTCACCTTGTTCTCGATCGCCGGCGGCGGTCCGCCCTCGCTGCGCGCGGCATCCGTCAGGAAGACGATATCGACGGTGTCGAGCCTGGTCGTCTTGCGCACGGTGCCGATGTTCTCGCGCGTGCGGTCGATCGCGGTGATGACTTTGCCGGCTTCCGTCTTCGACAGCGCCTCTTCCTGCCGGACGTCGGAATCGACGATCGTCGAAGCCGGCTTGCTGCTGTCCAGCGGCTGCGCCGGAAGCGCCGCGCGCGGCAACGCGGCCGCGAGAAGCATGGCTATTGCCATAGCTGGAAACGCGCTTTTGACGCTCGCCGCCATCGCTCGCTCCTGACTGCGTTTCTGCTGGGGCGAAAAAAGCGAAACGTCCCTTGCTGGTCGGAGGTTCCCTCCGGCTCGCCGCCAGCGGACCCGGTGCCGGCCCGCCGGCGCTTGCCGAGCGGCTCTTCTTGGTCAGCTTGCCTTCTTGGTGATCAGGGTCAGCGCGCCATTGGGCTGCAGGCTGGCGGCGATCACCTGCGCCGAGCTTATCCCCTTGGCTTCGAGCGCGGACTTCACCTTGGGCGTCGCGTCGATCGATTTGCGCAAGGTCTGCAGGCCGGCGTCGCCGCGTTGCGCCACGATCTGGTTGACCTGCGTTTGCGTGTCCTTCGGCAGTTCGGTGATGTCGACGATGCTGACGCTCTCGATGGTCGGCGGTTTGGGCGCGGCGGGAGCAGGGGCTGCCGGCGCCGGGCTTGGCTGCGGCGCGGGCTGCTGCTGGGCGCTTGCGGCGCCCACCGTCATCAAGGCGGCGGCGGCAGCGAAAAATATCGTCTTGCGCATGGATATTCCTTCCATCGGTTTGGCAAACGGTCGTTTTGGGCTGACTCGGCCACCTCAACCGCCAAATGGGATCGGAAGGTGTCGCCCAGCGGGTCATTGCGTGACCATTGGATGGCGACAATGTGCGGCCGGCCTTCAATCAACTTTCATTTCGGGAGCAATCGCTGATGGCTAGAATTTCACGCGCCGCCTATGCGCAGATGTATGGTCCGACCGTCGGCGACAAGGTGCGGCTGGCCGACACCGAGCTCTTCATCGAGGTCGAGAAGGATTTCACCGTCCATGGCGAGGAAGTGAAGTTCGGCGGCGGCAAGGTCATCCGCGACGGCATGGGCCAGAGCCAGGTTTCTCGCGCGCAAGGCGCCGTCGACACGGTCATCACCAACGCGCTGGTCGTCGATGCGCTGACTGGCATCGTCAAGGCCGATATCGGCCTGAAGGACGGCCGCATCGCGGCCATAGGCAAGGCCGGCAATCCCGACACGCAGGATGGCGTCACCATCATCATCGGGCCGGGAACCGAGATCATCGCCGGCGAGGGCAAGATCCTGACTGCCGGCGGCTTCGACGCGCATATCCACTTCATCTGCCCGCAGCAGATCGAGGAAGCGCTGATGAGCGGCATCACCACCATGCTCGGCGGCGGCACCGGTCCGGCCCACGGCACTTTGGCCACCACCTGCACGCCCGGCCCCTGGCACATGGCGCGCATGATCCAGTCCTTCGACGCCTTCCCGATGAATATCGGCTTGTCCGGCAAGGGCAACGCCTCGCGGCCGGCAGCGCTGGAGGAGATGGTGCTTGCTGGCGCCTGCTCGCTGAAACTGCATGAGGACTGGGGCACGACGCCGGCCGCGATCGACTGCTGCCTGTCGGTCGCCGACGATTACGACGTGCAGGTGATGATCCACACCGACACGCTGAACGAGTCCGGCTTCGTCGAGAACACGGTGGCAGCCATCAAGGGTCGCACCATCCATGCCTTCCACACCGAGGGCGCCGGCGGCGGCCACGCGCCCGACATCATCAAGGTCTGCGGCCTGCCCAACGTCATCCCGTCATCGACCAACCCGACGCGGCCATACACCGTCAACACGCTGTCCGAGCATCTCGACATGCTGATGGTCTGCCATCATCTGTCGCCGTCGATCCCCGAGGACATCGCCTTTGCCGAAAGCCGTATCCGCAAGGAGACGATCGCGGCCGAGGACATCCTCCACGACATCGGCGCCTTCTCGATCATCTCCTCCGACAGCCAGGCCATGGGCCGCGTCGGCGAGGTGGCGATCCGCTGTTGGCAGACGGCCGACAAGATGAAGCGCCAGCGCGGCGCGCTGCCGCAGGAAACCGGCGACAACGACAATTTCCGCGTCCGCCGCTACATCGCCAAATACACGATCAATCCGGCCATCGCGCACGGCCTGTCGAAGGAGATCGGCTCGGTGACGGTCGGCAAGCGCGCCGATCTGGTACTGTGGAACCCGGCCTTCTTTGGCGTCAAGCCGGAGATGGTGCTGGTTGGCGGCTCGATCGCCGCCGCCCCGATGGGCGATCCCAACGCCTCGATCCCGACGCCGCAGCCGATGCACTACCGGCCGATGTTCGGCGCCTATGGCAAGGCGCTGACCAACTCCTCGGTCACCTTCGTCTCGAAGGCCGCCTTCGAGACCGGCCTGCAAGGCAGGCTTGGCGTGGAAAAGGCCATGGTCGCGGTCGAGAACACGCGCGGCGGCATCGGCAAGCATTCCATGGTGCTCAACGACGCCACGCCGCATGTCGAGGTCGACCCGGAAACCTATGAGGTCCGCGCCGACGGCGAGCTGCTGACCTGCGAGCCGGCGACCGTGCTGCCGATGGCGCAAAGGTATTTTCTGTTTTAGGGCCAAATCGGGCCTTCCGGTGAGCAGGCAAAATCCGTTGCGGCTGGAGTTTGGACCCTGCACTATGCGGTTGAGCAACTGCATAGCGGACAACCATGCCCACCGAAATCGCCTCTCCCCACGATATCTTCCCGCATATCCGCATCGTCATGGGCATGGTGATCGGCCTTGGCGTCACCCGGCTGTTGTCGGGAACGGCCCGCATCGTCCAGCATCCCGGCCAATACAAGCTCTATCCCGTCCATCTCGCCTGGGTCGGCTCGGTGCTCCTGATGCTGGTGCATTTCTGGTGGTGGGAGTTCGGTCTCTACGCCATCGAAAACTGGACCTTCGGCAAGTATCTTTTCATCATCTTCTACGCCATCATGCTGTTCCTGCTCTGCGCGCTGCTGTTTCCGGATTCGATGCTCGATTACACCAGCTACGAGGACTATTTCTATTCGCGCCGCGCCTGGTTCTTCGGCCTGCTTGGCGCGACCTATCTGCTCGACGTGATCGACACGCTGCTCAAGGGGCCGGAGCATTTCGCCCGCTTCGGCAGCGAATATCTGTTCCGCACGCCGGTCTTCGTCGCGCTCTGCATCGCGGCAATATTGGTCCGAGACCGCCGCTTCCACATCGCCTTCGTCGCGGCCGCGCTGATCTATCAGATATCCTTCATCCTGCGGCTCTTCGACACCATCGTCTGAGCGCCATTGGGCTTGACGTGGCGATGGGCTAGGGTTTCGGGAAAGGCAGGGTTCAACCATGTACAAGGCCGTCGGATCGCGAGGTTCCCGGGTCAGCCGCGTGCTCTGGATGCTCGAGGAGCTCGGGCAGCCCTATGAGTTCGTCGAGGTCAAGCTGCGCTCGCCGGAGGCTTATGCGCTGAATCCCTCCGGCAAGGTGCCGATCTTGATCGACGGCGCGCTGAAAATCACGGACTCGGCGGCGATCTGCGTCTATCTGGCGGACAAGCATGCCGATAAGGGCATGGGCGCCGATCCGGGCCTCGCCGGCCGCGCCGAGATGGATTCCTGGATGCATTTCGCCCAGAGCGAGCTCGAAGCGCCGCTGTGGAACAAGCTGCGCCACCGCTTCCTGCTACCCAAGGAGCTGCGGGTCGATGTCGGCCCTGCCGCCGCGCATGATTTCGCTTCCGAGGTGAAGGCGCTGGACCGACGGCTCGGCGACAAGCCCTTTGCGCTCGGCGACCGTTTTTCCGCGGTCGACGTCCTGCTCGGCGACATGGCCGGCTGGGCGCGCGCCGGCAGGTTCCCGATCGATTCCGATCGGGTCAATGCCTATTTCGATCGTGTTTTGCAGCGCCCGGCCCGAGCCCGCGCGCAGGCGAATGGAGGAGCCTTCACATGAAGCTCAACATCAATACCGACTTCACCAAGTTTCCGCGCGCCGTCTCGGTTCTCCCTGCCGGCGACGCATCGGTAGCCGCAGCCTACGACAAGGCAGTGCTGGCCCATGACGAACGGCATCTGCGCCGCCGTGCCATCGAGACGGCGGCAGGCGGCAGGGTGCTGGTCGACCTGCCCGAGCCGCTGGCGCTCGGCAATGGTGACCGGCTGGTGCTGGAAGATGGCCGGCAGCTCGAGATCGTCGCCGCCCCGGAAGAGGTCTACGACATCCGCGCCCGCGACGCCGTGCACCTCGCCGAGCTTGCCTGGCATATCGGCAACCGCCATCTCGCGGCGGCGATCGAGGCGGACCGCATCCTCATCCTGCGCGACCATGTCATCAAGGCGATGCTGGAAGGGCTGGGCGCCACCGTGAGCGAGGTTTTGATGCCGTTCAACCCTGTACGCGGCGCCTATTCCGGACATGGGCACGACCATAGCCATGATCACCATGGCCACGATCATCATGATCATAGCCACTCGCATGACCATCACCACCACGACGACCATCATCATCACCACCATGACTGACCAGCCGTCGCCCATAGCGCTGCTGCGGCTGATGGCCTGGCTGTCGCCGTCCTTTCCGGTCGGCGGTTTTTCCTACAGCCATGGCCTCGAACGCGCCGTGCATGACGGACTGATCGCTGATCGCCAGGATCTCGCCGACTGGCTGGAGACGCTGGTCGAGATGGGTTCCGGCTGGAACGATGCCGTGCTGTTCGCCGAAAGCTGGCGGCGCTCGCGTGACGGCGGCGATCTGACGGAAGTCGCAGCACTCGCCGAGGCGCTTGCCGGGTCGCAGGAGCGGCACATGGAAACCATGCTGCAGGGCGCGGCCTTCCTCAAGGCGGCTTCCGCCTGGCCGTGTCCCGCGCTGGAGCGCTTGCCGGCCGACTGCGCCTACTGCGTTGCCGTCGGCGCCGTTGCCGGGAGCAACGGCATCGGCCTCGCCGAGGCGCTGTCCGCCTTCCTGCAGGCCTTCTTCTCCAACCTCGTGCAGGCCGCGATCCGCCTCGGTGTGGTAGGGCAAGTCGACGCAATGGCACTGTTAGCCGGCTTTGAGTCTTTGGCTCTTGCGACGGCCGACCGCGCCGCGAATTCTTCGCTCGACGATCTCGGCGGCGCAGCCTTGATGTCCGACATCACGGCGATGAAGCACGAAACCCAATATTCGCGTCTGTTCCGTTCATGATCATCCTTGCCTTCATTCTCTCTTTCGTCCTGCTCCTGATCACCGCGCTGCATGTTTATTGGGGCATCGGCGGCATCTGGCCGGGCACGGATGCAAAATCCTGCGCTCACGCCGTCGTTGGTTTTCGCGGCGTCGACGAAATGCCCTCGCCGGTCGCGAGCTTGGCCGTCGCTGCGTGCCTGGCTCTCGCTACGTTGTGGCCGCTGGCGCTTGAAGGCGTCTTCGCGGCGCCGTTTCCCAAGGAAGGACTGGCAGCCACCGCATTGCTCATCGGCCTCGTCTTCCTTGGCCGCGGCGTCGCCGGCTTCACGCCCTGGTGGCGCAGGCTGGCGCCGGAGCAGCCTTTCGCTCGGCTCGACCAGCGCCTCTATTCGCCGCTCTGCCTGCTGATCGGGCTGGGCTTCGCAATCCTTGCAATCTCGGAGTTCCCGGCATGACTCAAGCCAACGGTCCCCTTCGCATCGGTATCGGCGGCCCCGTCGGCTCCGGCAAGACGACGCTCACCGAAAAGCTCTGCAAGGCGCTGCGCGATCAATTCTCGGTCGCTGTCGTCACCAACGACATCTACACCAAGGAAGACGCCATGATGCTGGCCCGCCTGCAGGCGTTGCCGGAGGAGCGCATCGTCGGCGTCGAGACCGGCGGCTGCCCGCACACGGCCATCCGAGAAGACGCCTCGATCAATTTGCGGGCGATTGCCGAGCTGAACAGGAAGTTTCCCGACCTCGACATCGTCTTCATCGAATCCGGCGGCGACAACCTCGCCGCCACCTTCTCGCCGGACCTCGCCGACCTGACGCTCTATGTCATATCGGTCTGCCAGGGCGAGGAAATACCGAGGAAGGGCGGCCCGGCCATCACCCGCTCGGATTTCCTGATCATCAACAAGAGCGATCTCGCGCCCTATGTGAACGTCAACCTCGACGTGATGGAGGCGGACGCCGCCCACATGCGCGGCAAGCGGCCGTTCGGCTTCACTGACCTGTCGCGCGGCAAGGGCCTCAAGGAGGTGATCGACTTCATCGTCGAGCATGGGGGGCTGCAATCCGCGCGGCCCGCCGCCTGACCGATCGTTTGGCCTGACCCACCAGTTTACGGTTGCTGGCCACGGCCATGCACGGCATTCTGGAGCAATTCCAGGAAAAGTGCGTAGCGGTTTTCCGTCCGGAATCGCTTAACGGCAGAACCGCCAAAACCGGAGGATTTTCGATGAGCGTCGCCCGCTTGCAGAAGGAAACCCTGACCAATCTTCCTTACTATGAGGAGCGGGTCGATCTCGCCGCCGCCTTCCGCTGGACGGCGCGGCTCAACATGCACGAGGCGGTGGCCAATCACTTTTCGCTGTCGGTCAACGAGGACGGCACCAAATTCCTGATGAACCCCAACCAGGTGCATTTCTCGCGCATCAAGGCGAGCGACTTGCTTTTGATCGACGCCAACGATCCCGAGACGCTCTCCGGCCCCAACGCGCCCGACCCGACTGCCTGGGGCCTGCACGGCGCCATCCACCGCAACGTGCCGCATGCGCGCTGCGCCATGCATGTGCATTCCATCCACGCCACCGTGCTTGCCTCGCTGGCGGACTCGACGTTGCCGCCGATCGACCAGAACTCGGCCATGTTCTTCAACCGCCATGTGGTGGATGCCAATTACGGTGGGTTGGCGTTCGAGGAAGAGGGCGAGCGCTGCTCGCAGCTTCTGACCGACCCCAAGGTCAAGGTGATGGTCATGGGCAATCACGGCGTGATGGTTATCGGCGACACCGTCGCCGACACTTTCAACCGCATGTTCTATTTCGAGCGCGCCGCCGAAACTTACATCAAGGCGCTGTGGACCGGCCGCCCGCTGCGCACGCTCTCCGATGCGATTGCCGAAAAGGCGGCAAGCGAGATGGACGACTATCCCGGCCAGGCCGAGCGCCATCTTTCCGAACTGAAGGCGATCCTCGACGAGGAAGAGCCTGTCTATAGGAACTGATGCTGGACTCCTTCCCTCTCCCCCGTTTTACGGGGAGAAGGTGCCGGCAGGCGGATGAGGGGCAGCGCCGGCGTTGGTCAATTCGCTCAGAGCCCCAATTGCGCTCGCAGCTCATCCGCGCTGTTGATCACGATCGCGCCGGGCGGTCCCTCCATCGGCGCTTCCGGCCAGAAGATCGTCTTCATGCCAGCAGCCAGTCCGGCCATGGCGCCGGTGCGGCTGTCGTCGACAGCGACCGCGTCGGCCGGATCGACGCCGGCGAGATAGGCGGCGCGCAGGAACGGTTCCGCATGCGGCTTGCCCAAGCGCACGTCGTTGCGGCTGACCGTGTGCATGCCGGGATAGACCAGACCGACCGCGCCGAGATTTGCGTCGACGATCAGCCGGTCGGAATTGGACACCACCGCCTGCTCGACGCCCAACGCGCGCAGTTCGTTGAACACCTCGATCGCGCCGGGCCGCGGCTTCAGCGTTTCGGCCATCGGCAGATAGTGGTCGTATTTGCGCACGATCCAGTCGTCGAAAGGCAGGTCGAGGCCGAACTGGTCGCGCAGCATTTCGTAGACCGGCCATGCCGCGATACCGAGCACCCGTTCGTGCAGATCGGTCGGCGGCGCGATGCCGACGCTGCGCAGCGCGGCCACGAGGGCGGCTTCGTGCAGCGGCTCGCTGTCGACCAGCGTTCCGTCCATGTCCCAGAAAACCGCTTTCGGCGTCATACAAGGCTCCTTTTGCCGATCCCCTTAATGCGTTTGCACGCCGAGATAAACCGTCCGGCCGGCAAATGGTTGAAGCAAGGGCGAATTGGTTCGTCCGTGACAGTTGCTTTGCGGCAAGCAATTGCTCTTTCGATAGACAATTGCGCATAGCCGCTTTCGCTGTAATCTATAGCGCCCGCTCACGTGCGGGCTGGGGAGGCAGGATGTGAACTCGCGACAGGAAACCGGCAACACCAGGTTGGACGACGCCGCGCGCGCCGGCTGGCTCTATTACGTCGCCGGCAACACCCAGGACCAGATCGCCGCCAAATTAGGCATTTCCAGGCAGACGGCGCAGCGGCTCGTGTCGCTGGCGATGTCGGAAGGCCTGATCAAGGTGCGCGTCGATCATCCGATCGCCAATTGCCTCGACCTTGCCGCGCGGCTGAAGTCGCGCTTCGCGCTCGATCTGGTCGAAGTGGTGCCGAGCGATCCGACCTCGTCCTCGACGACGACCGGCGTCGCCGAGGCGGCGGCGGCCGAGATCGAACGACGGCTGCGTTCGGCCGCGCCCATCGTCATGGCGATCGGCACCGGGCGCACGCTGAAGGCGGCGATCGAGCAGCTTCCGCCGATGGAGTGCCCGCAGCATAAGGTGGTGTCCTTGACCGGCAACATCTCGCCCGACGGCTCGGCCGCCTTCTACAACGTCATCTTCACCATGGCAGACCGCGTCAAGGCGCGCTCCTTCCCAATGCCGCTGCCCGTCATCGCCTCCTCGCCGGAAGAGCGCGACATGCTGCTCAGCCAACCGATGATCCAGCCGACGCTGGAGCTCGCCGCGGAAGCCGACGTCACTTTCGTCGGCATCGGCGATCTCGGCCCCAAGGCGCCGCTCTACGAGGACGGCTTCATTTCGGAAGCGGAGCTGAAGGCACTGCAAAAGGCCGGCGGCGTCGCCGAGATCGTCGGCTGGGTGTTCGACCGCGAAGGCCGCATGATCGAAGGCATCACCAACGACCGCGTGTCGTCCGCCGCCTTGCCGTCGCGCGAAAAATCGCTGGTCATCGCGCTGGCCATGGGCGAGCGCAAGCTGCCTGGCATCCTCGCCGCCGTGAACCGGCGGCTGGTCAACGGCCTCATCACCGATGAACGGACGGCCGCGGCATTGCTTGCTGGCGCATGAATTCGAGCCCCAGCTTCATCATGCAGCATCCGCCAAACGATGATTGTTGATAAAAAGAACCGCCTATCGGGAAGGACCGCGCGGATCGTTACCGTCGAGGAGGCCCATGTCGCGCTGTAGATGCGGCGACAGGTCTCGAACATCGACATAACCGCGCCTGCGGCTGGCGAACCATGAAAACTCCCGCGCCAGCAGCGAAATCCAGTTGGGTGCCGGGGTCGAAACGACTTTTTCCTGTATCGTGGTCATGATCGTCAGCCTTCGCCAAGCTTGAACTGGGTTGATCGTCGACCCCACATATCGGTCTGATCGGCCAGTGCTTCCAATCAAACGTCGATCATGACCCATAAAGAGGCCTTATGCCCGATCTCAGCGCCCGACAGTTTGCCCAACTTCCGCCGCTGCAGGCGATCCGCGTGTTCGAGGCCGTGGCCAGGCACCTTTCCTTCACCAAGGCCGCCGAGGAACTCGGCATGACGCAAGCCGCCGCGAGCTATCAGATCAAGCTGCTCGAGGAACGCATCGGCGCGCCCTTGTTCCTGCGCAGGCCCAAGCAGATCGAGCTGACCGAGCCCGGCCAGCGCCTGGCGCCGGCCGTCAGCGAGGCGTTTTCCCTGCTGAGCGGCGCCTACTCGGCCGCCCGCGCCGGCGCCGACGGCGTGCTTTGCGTTTCGACCCTGCTCACTTTCGCTTCGAACTGGCTGGCACAGCACCTGGGCTCCTTCCAGGTCGCGCATCCGTCGCTTGCCGTGCGCGTCGATACCTCGAACCGTGTCGTCGATTTCGCCCGCGAGGATATCGACATCGCCATCCGTTCCGGCGGCGGCAAATGGCCGGGCGTGGAAACGCATATGCTGTTCAAGGCCGACTTCACCCCGGTGCTGAGCCCCAGGCTCGCGGCGAGCATAGGCGGCGTCAAGGAGCCCGCCGACCTGCTCAAGCTCCCCATCCTCGATCCGGGCGATATCTGGTGGCAGGAATGGTTTGCGCTCGCGGGTCTGCCGGCCGAGGAACTCGCCAGCCGCCCCGGCACCAGCATGGGCGCGCAGGCCTACGAGGCCAATGCCGCCATGGCCGGCCACGGCGTGGCGATCCTGACCAGGGCGCTGTTCAAGAACGAGCTCGCCGACGGCCGGCTGGTCCAGCCCTTCGATCTGGTCGGCGACGACGGTCACGCCTACTGGCTGGTCTATCCCACGGCCCGACGCAACGTGCCGAAGATCCGCGCCTTCCGCGACTGGATCCTCGCCGAAATCGCCTGCCAGTAGACCGGCGTCCCTCAATCTTCGTTCCGAATGATCTGACCGCGTTCCCCGACAGGGTCACGTTGCGTCATTTCTGCTGCGCTGCAGCATCGATTCCGGCTTGACACAATTCACGCTAAGTGAGTAATTGCCCACAGCCAAGGCAAATGCTCATCTTGGTTTATGGGAGGAATTGATGAAACTTCGCACGCTCACCCTGGGCCTGTTGTCGGCCAGCGCCCTTGCTTTCGCCGCGCATGCCGAATCCATCACCATCGCCACCGTCAACAATGGCGACATGGTCCGCATGCAGAAGCTGACGGACGACTTCACCAAGGCTAACCCCGACATCCAGCTCAACTGGGTCACGCTTGAAGAGAACGTGCTGCGCGAGCGCGTCACCACCGACATCGCCACCAAAGGCGGCCAGTACGACGTCATGACCATCGGCACCTATGAGGTTCCGATCTGGGCCAAGCAGAGCTGGCTGCTGCCGCTCGACAAGCTCGGCGACGATTACGACGTCAAGGACATCATCCCGGCCATCGCCGGCGGCCTTTCGGTCGACGGCAAGCTCTATGCCGCGCCCTTCTACGGCGAGAGCTCCTTCGTCATGTACCGCAAGGACCTGATGGAGAAGGCCGGCCTCAAGATGCCCGACGCGCCGACCTGGGACTTCATCAAGCAGGCGGCCGACAAGATGACCGACCGCGCCAACGGCGTGAACGGCGTATGCCTGCGCGGCAAGGCCGGCTGGGGTGAGAACATGGCCTTCCTGACCGCCATGTCGAACTCCTTCGGCGCCCGCTGGTTCGACGAGAACTGGAAGCCGCAATTCGATCAGCCGGAATGGAAGAACACGCTGCAATTCTATGTCGACCTGATGAAGGCCGACGGTCCCGAGGGCGCTTCGTCCAACGGCTTCAACGAGAATCTGGCGCTGTTCCAGCAGGGCAAGTGCGGCATGTGGATCGACGCCACCGTCGCCGCGTCCTTCGTCTCCGATCCGAAGGCTTCGCAGGTCGCCGACAAGGTCGGCTATGCACTGGCGCCCGACACCGGCCTCGGCAAGCGCGGCAACTGGCTGTGGGCCTGGTCGCTGGCCATCCCCGCCGGCACCAAGAAGGCGGACGCCGCCGAGAAGTTCGTGTCCTGGGCAACCAGCAAGCACTATGCCGAGCTGGTGGCGTCGAAGGAAGGCTGGGCCAACGTTCCGCCCGGAACGCGCACCTCGCTCTACGCCAACCCTGAGTACCAGAAGGCCGCTCCCTTCGCGAAGATGACGCTGGACTCCATCAACGCCGCCGACCCGACGCATCCGACCGTCAAGCCGGTGCCCTATGTCGGCGTGCAATTCGTGGCCATTCCTGAATTCCAGGGCCTCGGCACCACCGTCGGCCAGCTCTTCTCGGCTGCCCTTGCAGGCCAGTCGAGCGTCGACGACGCGCTGAAGCAGGCCCAGGACGCGGCGACCGCCGCGATGACCGAAGGCGGCTATATCCAGTAAGGCTCCTCCCGGTGCCGAACGCCGGTAGCGCATCATGACCGGCATTGGCCGCCCGAAACCCAGTTCGGGCGGCCACCTTTGCAATCAGGAAATTTGGCACGACTCTGAAATCCGGCCGACTATTGGAGGGTGACCGTCATGGCTACTCAGCAAACCCGTTCGCTTGCCCGTTTCATGATGGCGCCATCGGTGATCCTGCTGTTCATCTGGATGATCGTGCCGCTGGTCTTTACGATCTGGTTCTCGTTCCTCCAGTACAACCCGCTCAATCCGATCCGCGACGGGTTCGTCTGGTTCTCCAACTACAAGCTCTTCTACTCCAATCCCGCCTTCCTGCAGTCGATCCTGAACACGCTGACCATCGTCGTCAGCGTGCTGGTCATCACGGTGATCGGCGGCATCCTTTTGGCGCTGCTCCTCGACCAGCCGATCTGGGGCCAGGGGTTCGTGCGCATTCTCGTCATCTCGCCGTTCTTCGTCATGCCGCCGGTCGCGGCACTGGTGTGGAAGAACATGATCATGCACCCGCAATACGGCGTCTTCGCCGATATTGCCCGCTTCTTCGGCGCCAACCCCATCGACTGGTTCGGGCAGCACCCGCTGACGGCGGTCATCCTCATCGTCGCCTGGCAGTGGCTGCCCTTCGCGACGCTGATCCTGCTCACCTCCCTGCAATCGCTCGACGGCGAGCAGAAAGAGGCGGCCGAGATGGACGGCGCCGGCTTCCTCAGCCGCTTCTGGTATCTGACGCTGCCGCACATGTCGCGCGCCATCACCGTCGTCATCCTGATCCAGACGATCTTCCTGCTCTCGATCTATGCCGAGATCCTGGTCACCACCAACGGCGGCCCGGGCTATGCCTCAACCAACCTGCCTTTCCTCGTCTACCAGAAGGCGCTGCTGGAGTTCAAAATCGGCCAGGCATCCGCCGGTGGCGTCATCGCGGTCATTCTCGCCAACATCGTCGCCTTCTTCGTCATGCGCGCCGTCGGCAAGAACCTGGACAAGTAAGGGGGAGACGATGCCACTTGCGCTGAACCACCCCCACTCCGCCCCGCTGCGCGGGACACCTCTCCCCGTGGCAGGGGGAGAGGAAAGGCCTGCATCGAAGCTGCGCCCTTCCTCTACCCCGTCGATCGGGGGAGAGGTGGTTTGCGCAGCGAACCGGAGTGGGGGTCGACCCTGCCGCCAACATCGCCGATACGGGAGGACCTGACTATGGCACGCGCAGTCACCACCCAGCACAAGACGATCGCCACCGCTGCGGCCTGGATCGTCGCGCTTTTGATCTTCTTCCCGATCCTTTACACGATCATCACCTCGTTCAAGTCAGAGCAGGAGGCGATCCAGGGCTTCGCCCTGATCCCGTCGGGCACCACGGAAAGCTATGCCGAAGTGCAGGCGCAGAGCGGCTATTTCAAGTTCTTCCTGAATTCGGTGATCCTGTCGGTCGGCTCGACCATCCTGGCTCTCGTCGTCGCGATACCGGCGGCGTGGTCGATGGCCTTCTCGCCGACCAAGCGCACCAAGGACATCCTGATGTGGATGCTCTCCACCAAGATGATGCCGGCCGTCGCCGTGCTGTTCCCGATCTACCTGATCTTCCGCGACACCGGCCTGCTCGATAGCCGCATCGGCCTCACCGTGATGCTGATGCTGATCAACCTGCCGATCGTGATCTGGATGCTCTACACCTACTTTCGCGAGATCCCGGGTGAGATCCTCGAAGCGGCGCGCATGGACGGCGCCTCGCTGTGGAACGAGATCATCTATGTGCTGACGCCGATGGCGGTCCCGGGCATTGCCTCGACCATGCTGTTGAACATCATCCTGGCCTGGAACGAAGCGTTCTGGACGATCCGGCTGACCACCACCGACGCAGCGCCGCTGACGGCCTTCATCAGTTCCTTCTCCAGCCCGCAAGGCCTGTTCTGGGCCAAGCTCTCGGCCGCCTCGACACTGGCGATCGCGCCGATCCTGATCATGGGCTGGTTCAGCCAGAAGCAGCTGGTGCGCGGCCTGACCTTTGGCGCCGTGAAGTAAGAGCCGCAAGCGGCGGACGACGAAATCCCCGGGAGGAAACCATGGGAAACATCACGCTCAAGAACGTCTCCAAGTCCTTCGGGTCGACGACGATCATTCCGAACATCGACCTCAATATCGAGGACGGCGAGTTCGTCGTGTTCGTCGGCCCGTCGGGTTGCGGCAAGTCCACGCTGCTCAGGCTGATCGCCGGCCTCGAGGACACCAGCGGCGGCACAATCAGCATCGACGGCCGCGACGTCACCCAGGAAGCGCCGGCCAAGCGCAAGCTTGCCATGGTTTTCCAGTCCTATGCGCTTTATCCGCACATGACGGTCGCCAAGAACATCGCCTTCCCGCTGAAGATGGCCGGCGAGGACCAGGCGACCATCGACAAGAAGGTCAAGGACGCCGCGCGCGTCTTGAACCTCACCAACTATCTCGAGCGTCGTCCGGGCCAGCTCTCCGGCGGCCAGCGCCAGCGCGTCGCCATCGGCCGCGCCATCGTACGCCAGCCTTCGGCCTTCCTGTTCGACGAGCCGCTGTCGAACCTCGACGCAGCGCTTCGCGGCACCATGCGGCTGGAGATCAGCGAGCTGCACCATCAGCTGAAGACGACGATGGTCTACGTCACCCACGACCAGGTCGAGGCCATGACCATGGCCGACAAGATCGTCGTGCTCAACGCCGGTAACATCGAGCAGGTCGGCTCGCCGATGGAGCTCTACCGCACGCCGAAGAACCTCTTCGTCGCCGGCTTCATCGGCTCGCCCAAGATGAACCTGATCGAAGGCGCGCCGGCCGACAAATACGGCGCCAAGACCATCGGCATCCGGCCCGAGCACATCAACATCTCGACCACGGCGGGCGACTGGAAGGCGACGGTCGGCGTTGCCGAGCATCTCGGTTCCGACACCTTCCTGCATGTCCAGACGGACGGCATCGGCACGATCAACGTGCGCGCCGACGGCGAGGTCGCGGTCAAGCATGGCGACACCGTCTATCTGACGCCCGACAAGAGCAAGCTCCATCGCTTCGGCGCCGACGGCAAGGCGCTGGCCCAGTGAGGACGGGACAGTGAGGCTGAAGGGCAAATCGGCGCTGATCACCGGATCGGCGCGCGGCATCGGCAGGGCCTTCGCCGAAGCCTATGCGCGCGAAGGCGCCACGGTGGCGATCGCCGACATCAACCTCGAAGCGGCGGAGGCGACGGCGAGGGATATCGGCTCAGCCGCCTACGCCGTCCGGCTCGACGTCACCGACCTGTCCTCGATCGAGGCCGCGGTGAAAGCGGTCGAGGCGAAGGCCGGCGGCTTGGACATCCTGATCAACAACGCCGCCCTGTTCGATCTGGCGCCGATCGTCGAGATCAGCCGGGCGAGCTACGACAAGCTGTTCTCCGTCAATGTCGCCGGCACGCTGTTCATGCTACAGGCCGCCGCGCGATCGATGATCGCGCGCGGGAAGGGCGGCAGGATCATCAACATGGCGAGCCAGGCCGGGCGCCGCGGCGAGCCGCTGGTCGCGGTCTATTGCGCCACCAAGGCCGCCGTCATTTCGCTGACCCAGTCGGCCGGGCTCGACCTGATCAGGCACCGCATCAACGTCAACGCCATCGCGCCGGGCGTCGTCGACGGCGAGCATTGGGATCACGTCGATGCGCTGTTCGCCAAATACGAGAACCGGCCGAAGGGCGAGAAGAAGCGCCTGGTCGGCGAGAGCGTGCCCTACGGCCGCATGGGCCGGGCGGAAGACCTGACCGGCATGGCGGTTTTCCTCGCCAGCGACGAGGCCGAATACATTGTCGCCCAGACCTACAATGTCGATGGCGGCCAATGGATGAGTTGAGGGGGAAGGCGCGTCTCCCTTCCTCCGGGAGCATGCGCCGAGGGGCAGGTGAGGGGCGGCACGGAGCAGCCGGCGCCGTCCCTCACCGCTCTCGCCGGGCGCGGGAAAAGACGGAATTGTCGGGCCGCGTATCGGCCAAAGGGTAAAGCAGATGACCGTGAAACTCTCTTCCTCGAACCTCGCAAAGCTCCCCGCCAAGGTTTCCGGCCCGAAATACGACCGCTCCTCTTTGAAAGCCGGCATCGTGCATTTCGGTGTCGGCAACTTCCACCGCTCTCACCAGGCCGTCTATCTCGACGACCTGTTCAATTCCGGGCTCGGCCATGACTGGGCGCTGATCGGCGCCGGCGTGTTCGAGGGCGAAAAAGTCGGGCGCTCGAAGCTGGAGGAGCAGGACTGGCTGACCACGGTGGTCGAGCAGGATTCTGGCCATATGAGCGCCCGCGTCACCGGCGCCATGATCGACTTCCTGATGCCAGGCCATGCTGAGGCGATCATCGAGCAGCTCGCCGACCCGGCGATCAAGATCGTGTCGCTGACTATCACCGAAGGCGGCTATTTCATCGACCCGGCTTCGGGCAAGTTCAACCCGGCCCATCCCGACATCGTCGCCGACGCGCAGGCTGGCGCTGCGCCGAAAACGGTGTTCGGCATCATCCTCGCCGGGCTGGTGCGCCGGCGCGCCGACGGCATCGTGCCGTTCACCGTCATGTCCTGCGACAACATACCCCACAATGGTCACGTCACCTCCGATGGCGTCATCGGCCTTGCGCGGTTGATCGAGGAGGATCTGGCCAACTGGGTGAGGGACAATGTCGCTTTCCCGAACGGCATGGTCGACCGCATCACGCCGGCCACCACCGACCGCGAGCGTGGTATCCTGGCGAGCGATTTCGGGCTTGAGGACAACTGGCCGGTCTTCTGCGAGCCGTTCAAGCAATGGGTGCTGGAGGATCATTTCACCGCCGGCCGGCCGCCGCTCGAAAAGGCCGGCGTGCAGTTCGTCAAGGATGTCTCGCCTTACGAGCTGATGAAGATCCGCATCCTCAATGGCGGCCATGCAGCAATCGCCTATCCCGCCGGGTTGATGGATATCCATTTCGTCCATGAGGCGATGCAGGAGCCGCTCGTGCGCGGCTTCCTCGCCAAGCTGGAGCGCGACGAGATCATCCCGACCGTGCCGCCGGTGCCGGACACCGTGCTGGAGGACTACTACCAGCTCATCGAGCGCCGCTTCTCCAATCCGAAGATCGGCGACACCATCCGCCGGCTTTGCCTCGACGGCTCCAACCGGCAGCCGAAATTCATCATCCCGACCATTGCCGACCGGCTGAAGGCGGGGGAGGGCGTCACAGGCTTGGCGCTGGAATCCGCGCTCTGGTGCCGCTACTGCTTCGGCACCACCGACAGCGGCGCCGTCATCGAGCCGAACGATCCGAGCTGGGACCGCATGCAGGCGACCGCGAAAGCGGCAAAGGACAAGCCCGGCGCCTGGCTTGCCATGGACGACATCTATGGTGATGTCGGCCGCTCGCCGGTTTTCACGCAAGCCTTTGCCCATGCGCTCGACGTGCTGTGGACGAATGGCGCGCGCGAGACCTTGACGCGCTATCTCGCCGGCAAGCTCTGAAGCCCCTGAAACCGGCATGACGCCCGAACTGGTCATCTTCGACTGCGACGGCGTCCTGGTCGACAGCGAGGCGCTCTCGGTCTCGGCGCTGCTCGGCATGATCGAGCTTGCCGGCGGAACGGTCAGCGAGGACGCGGCCTACGAGCACTTCCTCGGCAAGAGCATGAAAAGCGTGCGTGAGATCCTCGGCCGCGATTTCGGACTCGAGATCAGCGACCAGCATCTCACCGCCATGCGTGTCGAGCTGATGCGCAAGTTCCGCGAGGAGTTGAAGCCGATCCCCGGCATCAAGGAGGTTCTGCCGAGGCTCGACCTGCCCTGTTGCGTCGCCTCCTCCGGCACGCTGGAGCGCATCCGCTACGCGCTCGAGGTCACCGGCCTGCTGGGCTTGCTGGAGCCCAACCTGTTCAGCGCCGCCATGGTGAAGCGTGGCAAGCCGGCGCCGGATCTCTTCCTCCATGCCGCCGCCACCATGCGCGCAAAACCGCGCAAATGCCTGGTCATCGAGGACAGTCCGGCCGGTATCGCCGCGGCGCGGGCGGCGGGCATGCGCGTCTTTGCCTTCACCGGCGGCTCGCACGCGAACAACCCCGCTCTCAAGGCGCGGCTTGCGTCGACCGAACCGGACTTTATATTCGCTGACATGCTGCAATTGCCCGATCTGATTGCAGGCCTGGGAGCGAGAGTAAAAGCATCTTGACGACGAGTTTCGTTTGCGCGGTCGATGTCACCCGCTCTTTGCTCGGCCGACCGTCACCTCGACGAAATTCATATTGGGCGTGCCGATGAAGCCCGCCACGAACATGTTTTTGGGCTGGCGATAGATCTCGGCAGGCGAGCCGATCTGCTCGATCACGCCGTCCTTCAAGAGCACGATGCGGTCGGCGAGCGTCATCGCTTCGAGCTGGTCGTGCGTGACGTAGACGGTCGTGGTCTTCAGCGATTGGTGCAGCCTGGCGATCTCGACGCGCATATGGTTGCGCAGCTTGGCATCGAGATTGGACAGCGGCTCGTCGAACAGGAACACTTTCGGTGTCTTGATCATGGCGCGCGCGATCGCCACGCGCTGCTGCTGGCCGCCGGAAAGCTCGGTCGGCTTACGGCCGAGATAGGGCTCGAGCCCGAGCGTCCCGGAAACCGCCTCGACCCGTTTCTTGATCTGGCCAGCCGGCACCTTCTGCCGCTTGAGCCCGAAGGCGATGTTGTCGAAGATCGTCATATGCGGATAGAGCGCATAGTTTTGGAACACCATGGCGATGCCGCGGTCGCCTGGCTCGAGATCGTTCACCACCTTGCCGCCGATCGAAACCTCGCCGCCGCTGATGTCCTCCAGCCCGGCGAGCATCCTGAGCAAGGTCGACTTGCCGCAGCCGGACGGGCCTAGGAACACGACGAACTCATGCTCCTCGATCGCAAGGTTGAGGTCGCGGATGACGGTTGTGGCGCCATAGGCCTTGTCGACGTGGGAGCAAACGATCGCGGACATGGGTCAGCCCTTTTCGCCGGTGAGCAGGATTTGCAGCTTGACGTCTTGCGGGTTGCCCTTGGCCGCTCGCTCGAACGCCTTGATGCTGTCCGGGAAATCATAGGTGCCGGTGATCAGCGGCTTGAGGTCGACCTTGCCCGAGGCGATGAGCTGCAGGGCGCGGTCGAAGATGTTGGCGTAGCGGAACACGGTCTCGATGCGCACTTCCTTGGAAATCGCCGCCGGCACGTCGAGGCTGACCGGCTCGACTGGCAGCCCGACCAGCACCAGCGCGCCGCCGGGCCTCACGAGATCGAAAAGATTGGCGAAGGCCTTAGGGCTGCCGCTCGCCTCGAAGACGATGTCGGCGCCCCAGCCGTCGGTGGCTGTCCGCACCGCATCGACCAGCGACTGCTCGCCGATATTGACCGGCACGATGCCCGGATACTGCGCGGCGATCTTCAGCTTGGGTGCGGAGAAGTCGGAAATCAGCACTTTCGAGCAGCCGCCGGCGAGTGCAGCCAGCGCGATCATGATGCCGATCGGGCCGCAGCCGACGACGACGGCGACGTCGCCGGGCACAATGCGGGCACGCGCCGCCGCCTGCATGCCGATGGCGAAGGGCTCGACCATCGCGCCCTCGGCGAAGGAGACATTGTCCGGCAGTTTGTAGGTGAAGGCCGCCGGATGCACGGCGTAGGGCGCCAACACGCCATGCACCGGCGGCGTCGCCCAGAAGCGGACATCCGGGTCGACATTGTAGATGCCGAGTTTCGTTGCGCGCGACGCAAGGTTCGGCACGCCCGGCTCCATGCAGACGCGGTCGCCGACCTTCAGGCTCGTGACATTGGCGCCGATCTCGACGATCGTGCCTGACGCCTCGTGGCCGAGCACCATCGGCTGGCGAACGATATAGCTGCCGATCGCGCCATGCGTGTAATAATGCACGTCGCTGCCGCAGACGCCGACGGTGTGGATGGCGATCCTGACATCGTCCGGTCCGACATCCAGCGGCAGCGCGATCTCGCGCAGCGACAGTTCACCCTTTTTCTCAAGTACCAGTGCCTGCATCGGCTAATCCTCGCATCAAGTCTTTTTTTGCCGGAAAACGGAATTCAGGAAGCCGCTTAGCACGCCGAGGAACAGCAGCGGCGGCAGCGAGAGCAGCACGACCGAAGCGTTGAGGATGCCCCACGGCACGTTCATGCCTTGCTGCGACAGCTCCGAGGCGACGATCGGCAGGGTCTTGGCGTTGGAGCTCGACAGCATCAGCGCGATCAGGAACTCGTTCCAGACCAGCACGAAGCTGAAGGCGATGGCGCCGGCGAGCGAGCGCGCCGCGACGGGAAGCGCAATCCGCCAGAACACCGAATAGGCGCCGTAGCCGTCGACGAAGGCGGCTTCCTCGACCTCCTTGGGCACGCCCTGGAAGGCGGGGATCGCCAGCCACATGATCACCGAGATGGTGAGCAGCGAATAGGTGACGATGAGCGCCGGCAAAGTGTCGTAGAGACCGACCTGCAGCCAGATCACCATCAACGGGATGGCCACCGCCACTGGCGGCAGGAAGCGCAGCGACAGCACGAAGAACTGGATGTCGCCCGCCCAGCGGTTGGGATAGCGCGCCACAGCATAGGCCGCCGGCAGGCCGAGCGCGACGCCGATCAGCACGGCCGAGCCGCAGGCGACCACCGAGTTGTAGAGCCCGGTCATCACGCTGTCGCGGCCGAGGATGTAGGAGATGTTGGCAAGCGTCGGCGTGAACACCAGGCGCGGGACCCGCGTGATGATGTCGACATTGTTCTTCAGCGCGTTGAGCGCCGTCCAAACGAGCGGGAACACGGCCAGGAATCCGGCCAGCGCCAGTATGGCCTTGGCGATCAGGCGGCCCGGTCTCATCCGGTACTGCCTCATGCCTGCACCCGCTTCCACAGGAAGGTGAAGGTGATGACCGTCGCAATCATCATCAGCACGGCCATGGCCGAGGCGTAGGAGACCTTGCCGGACTCGATGAAGCCCTGCGAGAACGCGTACATGTCGAGCGTCTCGGTCGCCACGCCCGGCCCGCCGCGCGTCATCACATAGATGAGGTCGAAGGAGCGCAGCGACTCGATCATCTTGACGAACATCAGGCTGATCAGCGGCGCCTTGAGCATCGGCAAGGTGACATAGGCGTGGATCTGCCAGCGCTTCGCATGGTCGAGCCGCGCCGCCTCGATCGGCTGCGGCGGCAACGTCTCCAGGAGCTTCAGCACGATGACGGCGAAGAACAGGCCCCATTGCCAGACATCGACCGAGGAGACGGCGAAAAGCGCCGTCGAGGCCTTTGACAGCGGGTCGAAGATCAGCCCGCCGGTGACGAGCCGGTAGGGATAGGTGGCGATGCCGTAGAGCGGGTGATAGGCGAATTTCCACACGAAGGCCGCCGAGACGCGCGGCAGCAGCACCGGAATGATGAACAGCAGGCAGTAGACATTGCGCAGGCGTGGGCCGGCGACCTCGAACATCAGCACGCCGAGCCCTATCGCCACCGCCATCGTCGCCACGACGGTGACGATCTCCCATTTCACCGAAACCCAGACGGCGTTGAGGAAGCGGCGGTCGAGGAAGAGATCGGCGAAGTTCGACAACCAGATCCAGGAATAGCCCGACGCGCTCAGCTCGCGGTTCTGCAGGGCAATGACGATGGCATAGAGCGTCGGCACCATCGACAGCACGAGCAGGATGGCGAGCGTCGGAACGAGAAAGGTGACGGGCAGGGAAGAGCGTCGGCGCATTGCCTATCCTCGGGAATATCGCGGATACATTGGAATCGCTGGCGTGAGCCCGCGGCGCACGGGTCCCGGCATTCCGACGAATGCCGGCGACCGCGCGCCACGGGCGGGAGGATTACTTCTTCTTCACCAACTCGTTGGCGTAGGCATCGAGCTCGTTGAGGCCGCCCTTGATGTCGGTGCGGGTGCCGGTGACCAGCTCCTCGAGGATGATGCCCCAGCGGTCGCCGAGATCGGGCCAGCGCGGATCCTGCCAGAAGTTCACCGCCGTAACCTTGCCGGTGTCGGCCAGCGCCTGTCCGAGATCGGCGCCGTAGATGTCGGCGAATTCCTTGCTGGAGAGGATGCTGGTTCGATTGAGCTCGCCGAACTGGTGCGCGTCGAGCCTGCGCTTCTCGTTCTCCTTCGACGTTGCCCAGGCGATGAACAGGCCGGCGCATTTCTTCGAGGCGTCGTCTTGATTGGCCTTGGTGCCGATGGCGAGCCCATGGCCGTAGCCGCCGCCGGGCAGCGGCGATGGCGGCGGCAGGAAGCCGACCTTGCCGACGACCTGCGAGGTCTTCGGATCGACCGCCATGCCCGACAGCGGCGTCGATTCGACGAGGATGGCGACCTGGCCGGAGAGGAAGGCGCCGGTCGATTCATCCCAACTGCCGGTCTGCGTGCCGGGGGCCGAGTCCTTGAACAGCTTGAGATAGGTTTCGGTCGCCTTCACGGCGGCGTCCGAGTTGAAAGCCGGCTTGTCGCCGTCGAACCATTTGCCGCCATAGGCCTTGAAGAAGGGCATCCAGCGCCAGACATTGGCGCCCGAGCCGCGCGCGCCGCGCAGCGCGATGCCGTACATACCCTTGTCGGGATCGTTCAGCTTCGCAACATCGGCGATCAGCTCGTCCAACGTCTTCGGCGGCTGGATGCCGGCGGCCTCCAGCACGTCCTTGCGGTAGACCATCAGGTCGCCGCCGCCGGTCAGCGGCGCGAACCAGACCTTGCCGTCATAGGTGGCGACCTTCTGGCGGCCCGGATCGAAATCGGCGAAGTCGTACTCGGCCGGATAATAATCGGTCAGCGGCGCGATCCAGCCGGACGAGGCGAACAGCGCGACATTGGCTTCGTCGACATAGTAGACGTTGTAATTGCCTACGGTAGAGGCGTCGGCGCGCGACTTGGCCCGCCGGTCGTTCTCGTTCAGGTAGTCGATCTGGAAGCCGGCGCCGGAGAGCTTCTTGAACTCGTCCTTGGAGTCTTCCAGAAGCGTCAGCCCATCGCGCGGCTGCGCCAGCACCTTGACCGGCGCCGAGCAGATCGGCGCCTGCGCCAGCGCTGCGGTTGATACGGATGCGGTAAGCACGAACGCTGCGCCGAGGCTGGCAGCGAGCCGATTTGATTGCATTGATTTTTCTCCTCCAGAAACACTCGCAGGAAGCGGAGGTCCTCGGACTAAGCGACCCTCACCATCGCCCGGGCGACCTGCCACCCGTCGCCAAAATGAGGAGTTGGACAGGGCGAGACTAGAAGTCTTGTTGCGGCAAACCTGTACTTTTATGCATTGTGCGGCGCAAAAACTAGCGCAGACAGAGTCTGTCTGTCACACGAGTATCAGTGCCGTCGGGAGCAGCCGATTTCGACCTGATCAGGCCCGCAGCGCCAGCCGCTGCCGCGACAGCTTGCGATAGGATGACGGCGTCATCTTGTGCTTGCGCAGGAAGGCGCGGTTGAAGTTGGAGATGTTCATGTAGCCGACCTGGAAACAGATGTCGGTGATCGGGATGTCGGTATCGGCGAGCAGCTTGCAGGCCTGCCAAAGTCTCAGCTTGGCAAGGTGGTCGCTGAAGGAGTTGCCGGTGTTCTTCTGGAAGAAGCGCGAGAACGTGCTTTCGCTCATCCCGGCCAATGCGGCCACGTCCGGCAGCTTCAGGTCCTCGGCGAAATGCTGGAACAGATAGGTCAGCGAACGCTGGATGATGTCCAGCGACTCCGCGTCGAGAAGCGGTGAAAAGTCCGGCGACGACAAAAGCTGGTATTCGTCGGTCGTGGCCAGCAGGTCCAGCAGTTCGAGGAACAGGCGAAACCTTGCCAGCCCATGCACCTCTCCCATTCGTTCCATCAGTTCGGCGCCGTCGAGCGCCGTCTGGCCATGGAAGACCATGCCGCGCAGCGAGCGTTCGAGGAATGGCTCAAGCTCGCGCAGTTCCGGCAGCAGTCCGGCGGACCCGCGCAGCCGCTCGGGATCGAATTGCAGCACGATATCGCGGCCCTCGATCAGCTCGCCCGGCTGCACCGCCGTCACCCAGTCATGCGGCAGGCCGCCGCCGACGATCGTCAGATAGCCCGGTCCGAATTCGCCGATATGGTCGCCGACCAGCGCGACGCCGGACGATTTCCGCAACAGATGGATTTCGTATTCGGGATGGAAATTCCAGACATTGCGCTCCCAGGGATAGTCGTCCAGCCGCCACAGAAAACTGTCGCTCGCCTCGGTGACGATATGCTCGAAAGCGGGCACCGTTCTCGGTATCGCGGCCGTGTTCTTTCTGCGCCTGAACGGCATCCATTCCTCCGGGTTCGTTCCGCCGGCTCCGTGTCTTTGGGTAATCCGTAGCAGCCCTCGGCCGGCAAGTGAACGCGGGCGTCGGAGGCCGCAGCCGCCCGCTGGATCAATGGCTCGCCGCTCCTCCTCCCTTGCCAATATGTCGCATTTCGTTCACAAGACGACGCAAACGGCGCGAAACCGAAGGTTGCGCCGTTTTGCCGTGCGGCTTCCGGGATTGGTCCCGACGCGCCGCGATCTGAAAGAGCGGAAAATGTCTGCGATCGAAGCCGGCGCTCGCGCGCCGGAAAATCTTTGGCGTCAGGAAATCAGGACGACGCTGGCGCTCGCCTGGCCGATGGTGCTGACCAATCTCGGCCAGACCGCCATGACCGCGACCGACGTCATGATGATGGGCAGGCTGGGACCCGACACGCTGGCCGCCGGCGCGCTCGGTTCCAACCTCTATTTCATGCCGCTGATCTTCGGGCTCGGCTTGATGCTGGCGACATCGCCGATGATGGCGACCGAGCTCGGCCGTCGCCGCCATTCCGTGCGCGACCTGCGCCGCACCGTGCGCCAGGGCCTGTGGCTGGCGGTGCTCGTGTCGATCCCGATCTGGCTGTTCCTCTGGCACGGCGAAGAGGTGCTTTTGGCCATGGGTCAGAAGCCGGAGCTCGCGCATCAGGCCGGCATCTACCTGCACTGGCTGCAATGGGCGGTGCTGCCCTTCTACGGCTATATCGTGCTGCGCTCCTTCATCTCGGCGCTGGAGCGGCCGGGCTGGGCGCTGATCATCGTGTTCGTCGCGGTAGCCTGCAACGCCTTCTTCAACTGGGTGTTCATGTTCGGCAATCTCGGCGTATCGGCCATGGGCATCGCCGGATCGGGCCTTGCCACCTCGCTATCGAGCACCCTGATGTTTGCCGGCTTGGCGGCCGTCGTAGTGTTGGAGAAGAAGTTTCGTCGCTATCGCCTGTTCGGTCGCTTCTGGCGCTCCGACTGGCCGCGTTTCCGCGGCCTGCTCAGGCTCGGCCTGCCGATCGCCGGCATACTTGCCTTCGAGGTGACGATCTTCAACGCGGCAGCACTGCTGATGGGCCTGATCGACGCGGATTCGCTTGCCGCGCATGCCATCGCCATCCAAATCGCCTCGATCTCTTTCATGGTGCCGCTCGGCCTCAACCAGGCCGTGACCGTGCGGGTCGGCCTTGCGCATGGCGCCGGCAATCCGGAAGGCGTCTCGCGCGCCGGCTGGACCGCCTTTGTCATCGGCGTCTCCTTCATGGCGCTGATGGGCCTGGTGATGATCCTCTGGCCGCATGTCCTGATCAGCGCCTTCATCGACCTTGCCGATCCGGCCAACGCCAGAGTGATCACGCTTGCGGTGTCGTTCCTGGCGTTTGCGGCGTTGTTCCAGATTTTCGACGGCGCGCAGGCGGTGGCCGCCGGCATGCTGCGCGGCCTGCACGACACCAAGGTGCCGATGATCTATGCCGCGATCGGCTATTGGGGCGTCGGCCTGCCGCTCGGCGTGCTGCTCGCCTTCCATTTCGGCTTCCACGGCGTCGGCATCTGGATCGGCCTGGCGTCGGGCCTGGCCGTGGTGGCGGCGCTACTGCTCGCGCGCTGGCTGCGGCGCGATCGCATCGCGCCGGCGCTGTCGTTCAGTCATTAGACCCCAGCACAGGGATTTTGACCGGTCGGCTCTGTTTGCATTGGCAGGTGGCATGCCTTGGAGATTGGCCGAAACGCCCATCGCGATAGTCATTCTAGGGCGGAGCAGGAGCGAAGCTCCGTCGCGAAGACCCTAGAATCCATGCCGTTACCTTCGCCAAGGAGTGCAACGGAGCAAAAATTCTGCACCGTGGTGGCGCTTCCAAGTCACGGCATGGATTCTATGGTCTGCGCCGCGTCGCTTCGCTCCTTGCTCCGCCATAGAATGACGAGGTTGGGGCGGCTTCAATCAATCCCCGGCATTTGCGCTGATTTCACGGAAATGAACGGGGGGCCAATTGTGAACATTGCTGGCCACTTCGGTGACGGCCGCCCGCGCGGCCGCCGCGTCGGGTTGCCTGCTTCAGCCCTTCTTGATGGCCGGGCTGAACACCATCAGGCTCAGAATCTCGAACAGGACCTGGGCGCCGACATGAGCGGTGTTGGTGGTCGCGTCGTACTGCGGCGCCACCTCGACCACGTCCCCGCCAACGATGTTCAAGCCTTTCAGGCCGCGCAGCAGCTCGAGCACCTCGCGCGTCGTCAGCCCGCCGACCTCCGGCGTGCCGGTGCCAGGCGCGAAGGCCGGGTCGATGCTGTCGACGTCGAAAGAAATGTAGGTCGGACCGTCGCCGACTATTTTTCGCGCCTTTTCGATGACGGCGGGAATGCCGAGGCCGGTCACTTCCTCGGCATGGACCACCGTCATGCCGGATTCGTAGGTGAACTCCCACAGATATTCAGCCGAGCCGCGAATGCCGATCTGGATCGTGCGGGTGGGGTCGAGCACGCCGTCCAGCACCGCGTTGCGGAACGGTCCGCCGTGGTGGAACTTGGTCATGTCGAACAGGCCGCTGGTGTCGCAATGGGCGTCGATATGGATCATGCCGACCGGCGCCTTTTTGCCGACCGCCTTCAGGATCGGATGGCTGATCGAGTGGTCGCCGCCGACCGACAGCGGAATGACGCCGGCATCGACGATCTGGTTGGTGCGCTTTTCGATGTCCTCGTGGCTGATCTCCAGCCGGTAGCGGCTGCGGAACGGCGTGTCTCCGATATCGGCGACGCGAAGCTCATGCGTCGGCGCGCATTCCAGCACATGGTTGTAGGGGCCGATGCGCTCTATCGTGCGCAATGCGCGTGGCCCGAAGCGCGCGCCGGGCCGGTTGGTGACGCCGAGGTCCATCGGCACGCCGATCATCGCCACCTGCAGGTCGCCGAAATCCGGATTGTCGGCCGCTATCTGCCGGTAGGGCGCGGCAAGGAAGGTCGGGACGCCGGCATAGGGCGCCAGCCGGGTGCCGCTCTTCGAAAAGATCTTGTCGGCGACCTTGCGGAATTTCGGATCGAACATCTCGCCGCCATGGCTCTCGCCATATTTGCGGCGCAACGCTTCGAGCTTGCCGCGATCGTAACCCATGTCCGGATACTCCTGTCTCTTCTCTGCCGGAAGTGTCCGGTAGCCTATGCGAAAAATCAATCGCGTTCGGACCGCGGCGCTTGCCGCAGGCCGCCTCTTTTTGTCGGGCCAGCTTGCAAACCGGGCAGCGCTTGCAAAAATTCAATGCTATGAGGCAATCGGCTTAATGCATGTCGCCCAAAAGTGTGCAGCGGTTTTGGGAGAACGACATGCATCAAGGCAAGGACCAAAGCCCGGAAGAATGTCGCCTGAAGCGGTTTCCGCGCGACCCTTTCGGAGCAAGCAGCGAAGGCGGCAGCAGTATGGCAAAAACCGATATAGCCCGGCGCGTCTACAACCACACCTGGAAGCTCGACCCGATCGTCCGCAGCCTGTTGGACACCGACTTCTACAAGCTTCTGATGTTGCAGATGATCTGGGGCATGTATCCCAAGGTCGACGCCACCTTTACGCTGATCAACCGCACGACCTCGGTGCGCCTTGCCGACGAGATCGACGAAGGGGAACTCCGCGAGCAGCTCGACCATGCCCGCACCTTGCGCTTCTCCAAGAAGGAGATGATCTGGCTGGGCGGCAACACCTTCTATGGCCGCAAGCAGATCTTCGAGCCGGAATTCCTTGCTTGGCTGGAGGATTTCCGGCTGCCCGAATACGAGCTTGCCAGGCGCGACGGCCAGTTCGAACTCTCCTTCAGCGGCCCCTGGATGTATACGACGCTCTGGGAAATCCCGGCTTTGGCCATCATCAACGAATTGCGCTCCCGCGCCGCCCTGCGCTCCTTCGGCCCGTTCGCGCTCGACGTGCTCTACGCCCGCGCCAAGGCCAAGATGTGGGACAAGACCGAGCGGCTGAAGGCGTTGCCCGGCATCCGCATCTCCGATTTCGGCACGCGCCGCCGCCACTCCTTCCTGTGGCAGCGCTGGTGCGTCGAGGCGCTGAAGGAAGGCATCGGCGACGCCTTCACCGGCACCTCCAACGTGCTTTTGGCCATGGACAACGACCTCGAGGCGCTCGGCACCAACGCGCATGAATTGCCGATGGTGTTTGCGGCGCTCGCCAATTCCGAAAAGGAACTAAGAGAAGCGCCCTACAAGGTGCTGCAGGACTGGCAGCGCTACTATGGCGGCAATTTGTTGATCGTGCTGCCCGATACCTTCGGCACGGCTGCGTTCCTGCGCGACGCGCCGGACTGGATCGCCGACTGGACCGGCTTTCGCCCCGACAGCGCGCCGCCGATCGAAGGCGGCGAGAAGATCCTCTCCTGGTGGCGCGAGAAGGGCAAGGACCCGAAACAGAAGCTGCTCATCTTCTCCGACGGGCTCGAGGTCGAGACCATCGAGGAGACCTATCGTCACTTCAAGGGCAAAGTGCGCATGTCCTTCGGCTGGGGCACCAACCTCACGAACGATTTCGAAGGCTGCGCGCCGACCGAAACCAAGAGCCTCGACGCCATCTCGCTGGTCTGCAAGGTCAGCGAAGCCAATGGCCGGCCTGCGGTGAAGCTGTCGGACAACCCCGCCAAGGCGACGGGGGATGAGAAGGAGATCAAAAGGTATCTCAGGATTTTCGGCGAGAAGGATAGGGTGAGGCAGCTGGTCAAGGTGTGAAGGTCGCCACCAGTGACCTGTGCTGATCCGGCTTCGTCAATCGAGAAAGCGAGCCTGGATACGCCGAGTTCCTTCGCGCCCCCCTCTGTCCTGCCGGACATCTCCCCCTCAAGGGGGGAGATCATCTTGTCGTTTCCGCCTTCGCTAATCTCCGGCGTTGTAAGAGAGGCGCCGTCAGCGGAACTGCCAATCTCCCCCCTTGAGGGGGAGATGTCCGGCAGGACAGAGGGGGGCGCCGTAGAGCGCCAGCCTTCCAGGTTGGCTTTCTTAGCCACCGCCCTGGTCCTTCTCCCCACCCCCGCCGTCGCCCATGCCTCCGACCGAGGCCACGTGCTGCTTCTCCCGACCGGCTACTACATCGCCGGCGGCGCGCTTGCCGTGGCCGTCAGCTTCCTCGTCCTCGCGTTGCTCCCGCCCGCCGCCCTCGAGCGGGTCTGGCGCAGGCGTCTTTCCCTGTTCGCTTTCGGCGACAGCCCGCGCACCGTCGTCAGCCTGCTTTCCTTTGCCGGCTTCGCGCTTCTCGTCGCCGCTGGCCTGTTCGGCAGCCGCGACCCGCTCTCCAACCCGTTGCCGCTGGTGATCTGGACGCTGCTCTGGGCCGGTTTCACCTTATTGCAGGGCATATTCGGCGACCTCTGGTCCTGGTTCAATCCCTGGTATGGGCCTTGTCGCGTCGTAAGCCGGCTTGTCGGTAAACGCGGGGGCGAAACCCAGCCCTCGCGCCTGCCGCCACGGCTCGGTTTCTGGCCGGCCTTCGTGCTGTTCTTCGCCTTCGCCTGGTTCGAGCTGATCGACGCGGCGCCCGACGATCCGTCCCGCCTGGCCTATGCCGCCGGCGCCTATTGGCTGGTCAGCTTCATCGCCATCCTGCTCGTCGGTTACAGCGACTGGAGCCGGCGCGGCGAGTTCCTGACCATCTTCTTCTCCATGGTTGCCCGCTTCGCGCCTCTCCAGCGCGAAGAAGGCCGGCTCAGCCTTTGCTGGCCGGGCGCGAAGCTGCTCGCAGCCGAGCCGTTGCCGCTGAGCGGCATTGCTTTTCTCCTGCTGGCGCTGTCCTCGGTGTCCTTCGACGGCCTGTCGAAAACCTTCTTCTGGCTGGGCCTGTTCGGCCTCAACCCGCTGGAATTTCCCGGCCGCACCGCGTTGATCGGCATCGGCAGCTTCGGCCTCGTGCTGACGTTCTTTCTGCTCGTGGCCGTGTTCGCGCTTGCCGTCCTTCTCGGCCAGCGCCTTGCCGGCGATGCACAGCCGTTCGAAAAAGCCGCCGGCCTGCTGGTGTGGTCGATCGTGCCGATCGCGCTCGCCTATCACATCGCGCACTACCTCACCGCGCTGCTCGTCGACGGCCAATACGCGCTGGTCGTGCTATCCGATCCGTTCGCGCTTGGCTGGAACCTGTTCGGCACCGCCGACATGGAAGTCGAGGCGGGCGTCGTCGCCGGCGCCGAGTCCGCCTGGTGGCTGTGGAATTGCCAAGCCGGCGTCATCATTGTCGGCCATGTGCTGGCGGTGCTTGTCGCGCACGGCCTCGCCTGGCGGATGCATCCGCAAGCCTCTCGCGCGGCGCTCAGCCAGTTGCCGCTGACGCTTCTGATGATCGCCTACACGATCTTCGGCCTCTGGCTTCTTGCCACGCCGACGGCCGGGTGAGAGTGTCCAAGCGAAGCTCGCTTGCCAGGCCATGGCTTTGGTGATTTAGTTTGTACACATGCAATTTTCGCATCCTCCGATCAGGGAGGATCGAGCCGCCTTATCGCTGGTCAAGACTGAAAAAAACAGGGGAACGGACATGGCTGACAAGAACGGATTTTTCGACCTCTCCAAGACCACGCTTTCACGCCGCACCGCGCTGAAGGGCATGGCCGCCGGCGCCGGCCTCGCGCTGGCGCCGGGCTTCGTCCGCTACAGCCAGGCACAGAGCTCGGCGCCGATCAAGATCGGCTTCCAGCTGCACCGCACCGGCATCGGCGCCGCGTATGGCCGCTGGTACGAGAAGACGAGCGCCGCCGCCGTCAAGGCGATCAACGATGCCGGCGGCATCGGCGGCCGCAAGGTCGAGCTGGTGATCGAGGATGACGGCACCGATCCGGCGCGCGGCGCCGAGGTGGTCGGCAAGTTCGCCAAGCAGCACAAGACCGACATCGTCTTCGGCACGCTGTTCTCGCATGTCGTGATCGGCTCGGCGCCCGCCGCCGGCGAGAACAAGATCCCCTATTTCGTGGTCAGCGAAGGCCACCACGTCGCCTCGACCAAGCTCAACCGCTACGTCCTCCAGCCCGGCATCACCGACGTGAAGAGCCAGATCCAGTCGATGGCGCCGTGGATCGCGGCGAATGCCGGCAAGAAGGTAACGCAGATCTTCCCGGACTTCGCCTTCGGCTACGACCATCGCGACTACCTGCCGCCGGCGCTGAAGGCCCAAGGCGCCGACGTGATCGCACAGATCGCCATCCCGCCGACGGAGTCGTCCTTCACCAAATACTTCCCGCAGATCCCGGCCGAGACGGAAGTGATCTACCACGTCATGGTCGGTCCGGCGGTGCTCACCTTCGTCAAGGAGCTCGGCGAGTTCTATGGCTCGCAACGGCCGCAGCTCTTCGGCTTCATCGACTCGCTCGAAGCCGTCGACATCAACAGCCCCGGCCTCGAATTCCTCGACGGCAGCCATTTCTGGGAAGGCTCGCCGCGCTATGTGCAGCCTGACGATTCCGCCGCGCAAAAAGCCTACCGCGCCGCCGTCGGCATCGACGACAACGGCGCCGCCGTCGGTGATCCCAAGGACGTCTCCACCGCCGCCCACATGTTCGGCTGCTGGGAAACGCTCTATGTCGTCAAGAAGGCGATGGAGGATGCCGGCTACAAGGGACCGGAAGACCGCGCCAAGCTGGTCGAGGCCACCGAGGCGCTGAAGGAATTCGCCGAAGGCCCGGAGCATCCGCAGGGCCCAAAGACCTTCAATGGCAAGATCCACCAGTGTTTTGGCATCCAGAACATCTCCAAGGTCGAAGGCGGCAAGCTCAAGGTCGTCCACAAGACCAAGATCGAGGACGGCCTCTACGAGCCGGAAGGGGATTACACGACGCAGGCGCTGTGAGCGTCGCCATTTCAGCAAGCGTGAGCGCCAAGCCACCCCCCTCTGGCCTGCCGGCCATCTCCCCCTCAAGGGGGGAGATTGGACGTCGCCTCGGGTTTCGCCAATCGCAAAAGTCGCCGACAGGTGGGCACCGCCACACGAACTGCCAATCTCCCCCCTTGAGGGGGAGATGCCCGGCAGGGCAGAGGGGGGTGCTCTTGGCGCCAACCTGTGTGTAGTCCATGCACTTCGGACCCCACCTCCTCCTCGCCGCCCTCGAAGGCCTCGTCACGTCTGCCGTGCTGGCGCTGACGGCGCTTGGGCTGTCACTGGTGTTCGGCGTCATGCGCATCGTCAACGTCGCCCATGGCGAGTTCTTCATGCTGGGCGCGGTGCTTGCCTGGGCGATCTCGACGGCGATTTCGGGCCATCCGGCGATCGGTTTCGTCGCGGCGCTTGTGGTCGCGCCTTTGCTGGTCGGTCTGGTCGCGTTTCTTGCTGAATGGCTGGTGCTGCGCCGGCTCAACTACAATCCCGAAAGCACCATCGTCGCCACCATCGGCATGCTCTACATCATCCAGCAGCTGGCGCTGACCTTCTACGGTCCGGAGGCGCGCCCGGTCGAGCCGCCCTTCAACTACCGCATCCTCCTGCCGTGGTTCGGCTATTCCGGCTACAAGCTGTCGGTCGTTGCCGCCTCCGCCGTTCTGCTGGTGATCACACGGCTGGTGCTCACCCGCACTAAGATCGGCCTGATCATGCGCGCGACCCAATATGACCGCGAGACGGCGCAGGCCTTCGGCATTCCGGTCGAGCGCGTCTATGCCGGCGTGTTCGCCATCGGCGCCATGCTGGCGGCGATCGCCGCGGTGCTGATCGTGCCGATCAGCCAGGCGCATTACCTGATGGGGCAGGATCCGCTGCTCTTATCCTTCATCGTCGTCATCATCGGCGGCCTCGGCTCGCTGCGCGGCACCGTGGTTGCAGCCATCCTGATCGGCCTCTCCGACGGCATCATCTCGGTGTTCTTCTCGCCGACCTTGGCCAAGATCATCGCCACGCTGGTCGTCGCCATGGTGCTGGTGTTCAGGCCTCAAGGGTTGTTCGGGACGACGGCGCGATGACGGATGCTTCGCCGGCAAAGACCTACGCGCTGCATATCGGCGTCATCGCGCTTCTGTTCGTGCTGAACTTCGTCCTGCCAGACTATCATCAGGGGCTGTTCGCCCGCATCATGGCGCTGGCCGTCTTCGCCATGGGCTACAATCTGCTCTTCGGCTATGTCGGCCTGCTCAGCCTCGGCCACGCCATGTTCTTCTCCGCCGGTCTCTATGGTGCCGGGCTCACCGTCTACCATCTCGGCTGGGGCGTGCCGGAAGCCTTCGTCGCCGGCGTCGCCTGCGGCGCGCTGCTCGCTCTGGTCGTCGGCCTGCTCGCGTTGCGCACCTCGGGTGTGGCCTTCATGATCGTCACCATGATGTTCGCGCAGGTTTTTTACCTGCTGATCCTCTATTTCGCGGCCTGGACCGGAGGCGACCAGGGCCTCGTCATCCAGCAGGCGGCGCGCACCTTGAATCTCGGCGGCGCCGCGCTCGACCTGACCGACCCGACCGTGCGCTACATGAGCGCGCTGGCGCTGTCTCGTCTCGCTCACCGCTTGCCATCGTCCGCTCCCGCTTCGGCCGCGTGCTGGTCGCCATTCGCGAGAATGAGGAGCGCACCAAGATGCTGGGCTACGACACTGTCGCCAACAAGCTCGCTGCCGTCGTTGCCTCCGGCGCCATCTGCGCTGCGTCGGGTGCTGCCTATGCGCTGCTGTTCGGCTATATCGGATCGAGCTTCGCTTCGGTGCAGTATTCGATCCTGCCCTTGCTCTGGGTGCTGCTCGGCGGCGCCGCAACAGCGCTCGGGCCGCTCATCGGCACGCTGTTCATGTACTATGTCACCGACATCACCAGCGGCTTCACCTCCGCCTATCTTTTGATCGTCGGTATCGCGCTCATCCTGCTGGTGCTGTTTGCCCCGAAGGGTATTCTGGGGAGCATCCGCCAGCGCTGGCTCGGGTGGCTGCCGTGATGCCGCTGCTCACCACCAAGGGCCTGTCCCGAAACTTCGGTGGCCTGCGCGCCGTCGACGGCGTCGACTTCGCGCTGATGCCGGGCGAGATCCGCGCCATCATCGGCCCCAACGGCGCCGGCAAGACCACCTTCGTCAGCCTGCTCAGCGGCCGTATCCGTCCGTCTGCGGGCATGGTCGTCTTCGACGGCGCCGACATCACGACGATGCCCGCCTATCGAAGGGTGCGCCTGGGAGTCGCCTATACGTTCCAGATCACCAGCGTCTTCGCCAATCTCACCGCTTTCGACAATGTCGCGCTGCCGGTGCAGCGGACGCTGACCGACGGCCGCTCGAAGGGGCAGGTGAGAGCCGGTGTCATGGAAGCGTTGGAACGCACCGGCCTCGCCGATCGCGCCGGCACGCTGGCCGGGCAGTTGTCCTACGGCCACCAGCGCCTGCTCGAAGTCGCAATGGGTCTGGCGCTGAAGCCACGCCTGCTTATCCTCGACGAGCCGACGCAAGGTCTGGCCGACAGCGAGATCGACAATTTCATCGCGCTGGTGCGCGAGATCGCCAAAAATGCCACCGTGCTTCTCATCGAGCACAACATGCCCGTCGTCATGCAGCTTGCCGACCGCATCACCGTCTTCAATTCGGGAAAGATCCTCGCCGAAGGCACGCCGGAACAGATCCGCGCCAATGCCGAAGTCCAGGATGCCTATCTTGGAGCAACCCATGGCTGATCCAGGGTTGCTCATGATTTCCGGGCTCGACTGTTTTTATGGCGAAGTCCAGGTGCTCTATGGCCTCGACCTCGTGCTGAACAAGGGCGAGGTGCTTTGCCTGTTCGGCCGCAACGGCGCTGGCAAGACGACGACGCTGAAGGCGATCATGGGGCTGGTGCCTGCCGCGGCCGGTTCGATCAGGCTGGACGGCAAGGAATTGACCGGGCTCGCCGCGCATGACGTGCCGAAGGCCGGCGTCGCCTATGTGCCGCAGGGCAGGCGATTGTTTGCCGACATGACAGTGGCGGAAAACATCGAGATCGGTCTCATGGCGCGCGGCAAGGGCAAGGCCGTGCGTGAGAGGGTGCTCGACCTTTTCCCGTTGCTGCTCGAGCGGCTGAAGCAACGCTCCGGCACGCTCTCCGGCGGCGAGCAGCAGATGCTGGCCATGGCCCGCGCGCTCTGTCTGGAACCGCAGGTGCTATTGCTCGACGAGCCGACCGAAGGGCTGATGCCGTCGATGATCGCAAAAATCCGCGAGACGGTGGCGAAGCTGCGCGATCTCGGCGTTTCGACCATCCTGGTCGAGCAGCGCGTCGATGCCGTGCTGTCGGTGGCGGATCGCGTCTCCTTCATCGAGAACGGCCGCAACCGCGAGACGGTCGACGTCGAGGCGTTGCGTGCCGATCCGTCGGCGGTTCGGCGATACGTCGGCGTAGGTTGACGTGGGAAACTGTAGGGCGCCGTGACCCGACGTCAGGTTGGAATCTAACCATCCAGAGCGCCGACCGCTTTCGCGCGCACAAATGCCAGGCCGGCAATTGCGAGATCGCCGACCGCTATGCCGCGGAACGCGAAAGCTGTTCGCTCACTTGCGCCCTGGCGACCTGATACGTCGCCGCTGACCAAACCTGTCAGGTCGCCCGTAACGAGCTCGGGCCTTACCATCGGTTTGCTCATCTGCGCCTCTTGCGCCAAGTCGTCTATGACGATGCGATCGAAGACAGCCATGGTCTCAGGCAGCCAAGGCAAAGCCAGATCGGTCATGGTCGCGAAGACGCCGGCCTTCAGCCAACGCGCATCCAGAAACGGAACCGGCTCGGGTATCAAAGTGACTGTCGTCACCACGATGTCGGCCGACTCGACCGCCGCTCTGGCGGTATCGCTCGCCACTGCGGTCAGACCACGCGTCTCCGCCATCCGACACAATGCGTCACGATTGCCCGTGCCTCGACCAAAGGCGCGAATCTCCTGCAGCGGAAAAAGATCGGCCAGGACTTCGAGGTGACCGCGCGCCTGAACGCCGCATCCGATGAATGCGACGCACACTGAGTCGGCTCGAGCCAGACGCCTGGCCGCCACGGCGCTTAGGCCGGCCGTGCGCTTCGCAGTCACCCAATTGCCGTCGACCGCCGCAAGCGGCAGTCCCGTCTCGGCGTCGAGGAGGGTGATCAGCGAGTTCAGAGTTGCAAGTCCCCGCTCGGCGTTGCGGGGGTTGACCACCAGCGATTTGGTCGCCAGCACCCGGGGCTCGGTCGCGACACCGAGAGTTGCCATGATGTAGCGGTCGTCGCCCGGCAGCACCACCGCCTTCGGCGCACACCACACCTCGCCCCGCCTCTGACCGACGATCTGCCGCTCGATCTCGTCGACCACATCGGACGCCGAAATCGCCAGGCTATCCAGGAACTCGCCTGACAGATAGGGCAGGCTCTCGGCATGGATGGTCATCGTCACCCCAAGAATGACTTGGCTCGATACGCATTCCTCGGTTCAGCGTTCAATCGATCCCGCACCTCTCCTCGCTAATAGCAGAAATTGCCGACAGCGCATACACAAGCGCCATCGCTTCACCATTGGCTCAATGCCGGTGACGACTGACCGATCCCGGCTTCGAAGTCGGCGGCACCTGGCTCATCCGAAGAACAAAAATCCAGCGATCAAAAAGGTCGGGATCAGCACCAGCCCGGACCAGGCCATGTAGCCGAAGAAGCCGGGCATCTTGAAGCCGCGATGCCTGGCGATGGCAAAGACCATGAAGTTGGGCGCGTTGCCGATATAGGTGTTGGCGCCCATGAACACGGCGCCGGCCGAGATCGCGGCCAGCGTCGAGGCGGCGTCGGTCATCAGGTGTCTCGCGTCGCCGCCGGCAAGCTCGAAGAACACCAGATAGGTCGGCGCGTTGTCGAGGAAGGACGAGAGCGCGCCGGTCAGCCAGAAATAGGCGAGGTCGTTCGGCTGGCCGTCGGCGGAGGTGACGAGCGATACCAGCGGCGCCAACGCGCCGTCGACCCCGGCCCGCAGGATAGCGATGACCGGCACGATGCAGATGAAGATGCCGGCGAACAATTTCGCCACTTCGGCGATCGGCCCCCAGGTGAAGCCGTTCGCTTCTCTGTGGCTCTTGTACGAGACTTTTAGGGACAGGAAGGCCAGCGCCACGATGATGGCGTCGCGCGCCAGATTCTGCAGCTCGAGGCTGACGCCGAGGACCGGGATGCTGACGCCCGGCTTCCAGCTGGCGGAAAGCAGGATCGCGCCGATCACGCCGGCAAGCAGCGGCAGGTTTGCCAGCCCGCGCAGGCGCACCGTCGTGTCCGGCGTCGGGTCCTTGATCTTCGGCATGCCGGCCTCGCGGCGATGCAGGATGGTGTCGAGCGCCAGGAAGATGAGCAGCACCAGTCCACCGACGAACAGCGTGTCGGGCAGGATGTGTATCGTCGTCCAGAAAAAATCGACGCCGCGCAGGAAGCCGACGAACAGCGGCGGGTCGCCGAGCGGCGTCAGCGAGCCGCCGATGTTGGACACCAGGAAGATGAAGAAGATCACCACATGGGCGTTGAACGGCCGGTTGTCGTTGGCGCGCAGCATCGGCCGGATCAGGATCATCGAGGCGCCGGTCGTGCCGATCAGAGAAGCAAGGATCGCGCCGACAAGGAGCAGGCCGGCATTGGTGAGCGGCGTGCCGTGAATGTTGCCGGCAAGCAGGATGCCGCCGGAGATGGTATAGAGCGCGAACAACAGGATGATGAAGGACATGTATTCGGTGAGCAGCGTGTGCAGCACCGCTTCGCCCGCCGCCGGGATGCCGAAGGCGACCGCCAGAGGAACCACGACCAGCGCCGCCCAGGCGGCGGCGATCTTGCCGTAGTGATGTTCCCAGACATGATGGAAGAGCAGCGGTCCGGTCGCGATCGACAGCAGCAAGCCGGCAAAGGGCAGTGCCCACCAGAGCGACATCGCCGCGCCGGGCAACTCGTGAGCCTCGGCAGCGAAAGCCGGTTGCGCAAAGGCGACCACAGCTGCGGCAACCAGGCCCGCAGCCAACTCTTTCATCGATACCAAGAAGCCCCCTCGATGCCTCACAGACGGGTCAGTCCGACAAATGGTCTTCGAGCGTCACACCGGCTTCGCGCATGAGAGCGATCATCGCGTCGAGCGAGCCGCTGAGGTCGATGCCGCGGCAGGCGTCGAGCCGCACCGTGGTCTTGAAGCCTTGCTTTACCGCATCGAGGGCCGAGAAGGCGACGCAGTAGTCGGTGGCGAGCCCGACCAGGGTCAAGGTGTCGATGCCGCGTTCCTTGAGATAGCCGGCGAGCCCGGTCGGCGTCGTATGGTCGTTTTCGAAGAAGGCCGAATAGCTGTCGATCGCCGTCCGAAAACCCTTGCGGATCACCAGCTCGGCCTTGGTCCAGGCAAGCCCGGAATGGAAATCGGAACCGATGCTGCCCTGGATGCAGTGATCCGGCCAAAGCGTCTGCGGCCCGTAGGGCATCTCGATCGTCTCGAAGGGCTGCGAGCCTGGATGGCTGGAAGCGAAGCTCGAATGGCCGGCTGGATGCCAGTCCTGCGTCAGCACGACATGCTCGGTGCGTCGGATCAAATCGTTGACCAGCGGCACGATCTCGTCGCCGCCGGCAACCGCCAGCGCGCCGCCGGGGCAAAAATCGTTCTGCAGGTCGATGACGATGAGCGCTTCCTCGGCCATGGGGCTTCCTTTCGTTGCGGCTCCACCAGATGCCGCTGACGCGACCGGAGGCAGAACCTTGACCAGATGACCGGTGGCGTCAACCTCCTCCAGCATAACAAAGCTGTGGCGGGTGCTCGGGAAGCCTCTTCGGGAACCTCCGCTTTGACAATTGCGGCGAAGTTGATATCATTTGCATACGAATGAATTTGTCCGAGCCTGATGCTCGGCAGGTTCCCTCGGAAAGCCCTTTCTGGGAAGACAAAGCGTGATCCGTTACGCGAAACCCACCACGGTCGACGAGGCGCTCGCTCTGCTTGGCGAGGACCGTTGGCGCATCCTTGCCGGCGGCACGGATTTCTATCCGGCGCAGGGCGCAAAACCTTTTCGCGACAATGTCCTCGACATCAACGGTCTCACCGCGCTGCGCGGCGTCGCCGAGACGAATGATCATTGGCGGATCGGCGCCCGCACCACCTGGACCGACATCGTTCGCCATCCGCTGCCGGCGGCGTTCGATGCGCTGAAGGCGGCCGCACGCGAGGTCGGCTCCGTCCAGATACAGAATGTCGCTTCCGTCGCCGGCAATCTCTGCAATGCCTCGCCCGCCGCCGATGGCGTCCCGGCGCTTATGGTGCTCGAGGCGGAAGTCGAATTGCGATCGGCGAAAGCAATCCGCCATTTGCCGCTCGGTGACTTCATCCTCGGCAACCGCCGCACGGCGCTGCAGCCAGGCGAGATGGTTACTGCCATTCGTGTTCCGAAGCGCTCCGCCGTCGGCACGTCGGCCTTCGTCAAGCTCGGTGCCCGGCGCTATCTGGTCATCTCGATTGCCATGGTGGCGGCTCGCCTGGTGGTTGAGGATGGAGCGGTCGCCGATGCGGCCATCGCCGTCGGCGCCTGCTCCGCCGTCGCCCGCCGTCTTACCGGCGTCGAGGCGGCCCTGCGCGGGTGCCCGATCAACGAGGCGCTCGCCGACGCGGTCCTGTCCGCGCCGATCGACGAACTGTCGCCGATCGGCGATGTGCGCGGCAGCGCCGAATACCGGGAGCACGCCGCGCGCGAGATCGTTGCCCGCGCCGTGCGTGCCGCCCTCGGCCAGGATAGCGGCAAGGTGGCGGCATGAACGAAGCGCGGCCCGACATCGGCAAGGCCCGGCCGTCCACGAGCATGGCGCGAGCCGACATCGCCTTCGAGGTCAATGGCGCCGCCGTCAGCGTATCGGTGCCGCCGGTGCGGCGGCTGTCGCAGGTTTTGCGCGACGAGTTGCGGCTCACCGGCACCAAGGTCGGCTGCGACGCCGGCGACTGCGGCGCCTGCACCGTGCTGGTCGATGGCGAGCCGGTCTGCGCCTGCCTGGTGCCTGCCGCCTCGGTCTCCGGCGCTTCCGTCACCACGGTCGAGGGCCTCGGCAATGGCCGGCTCTCCGCCCTGCAGGCCTCGTTTCTGGAGCATGGCGCCGCGCAGTGCGGCATCTGCACGCCGGGTCTGCTGGTGGCAGCCAGCGCGCTGCTGGAGCACAATCCCGCGCCAAGCGAGGCCGAAACGCAGGATGCGCTGGGCGGCGTGCTCTGCCGCTGCACGGGATACCGAAAGATCATTGCCGCGGTCATGGATGCTGCGCGGCGCGAACCGTCGAAGGTCAGCGCCGCCCCTCATCCGCCTGCCGGCACCTTCTCCCCGTATAGTGACGGGGAGAAGGGAAGCGCTCCAACATCGGCGATCCCTCTCCCGTCCTTACGGGGAGAGGGTAAGGGTGAGGGGCAGCGCCAACTTCATGAGCTGGATCTCGACCTTGACCGTAGAATGCCGGCCACCGGCCGCGCCGTAGGCGCTTCGCCGATCCGCCTCGACGGCGAGCCGAAGGTTACCGGCGGCGAGAAGTTCGGCGGCGACTCTTTTCCGGCCGATGCGCTGGCCGTTCTCGTGGTCCGCTCGCCGCATTACCATGCCCGGTTCAGCTTCGGCGATGTTGAAGCCTGGGCCAAGTCTCATCCAGGCATCGCAGGCGTCTTCACTGCTGCCGACATTCCGGGCAAGAACTGCTTCGGCGTCATCGGCCCCTTTGCCGATCAGCCGGCTCTGGCCGAAGGCTTCGCCCGCTTCCGAGGCGAGGCGGTGGCGCTCGTGGCGGGTGAGCGCGAGGCGATCCTGGATCTCGACCTTAACGGTTTTCCTGTCGCCTGGACCGAACTGCCGCATGTCCTGCAGCCTCGCGAGGCGAAGGCCGACGATGCCTCGCCGATCCACAAGTATCGGCCGGCGAACGTGCTGACGTCGGGCTTTGTCGAGCGCGGCGATCCGGACGGCGCGCTTGCCGGCGCCGCCGTCACCGCGTCAGGCGCGATCGAGACCTCCTTTGTCGAGCACGCCTATATCGAGCCGGAAGCCGGCTACGCTTACTTGGACGGCGACACGCTCGTCGTCGTCGCCTGCACGCAGGCGCCCTATATGGACCGCGATGACACGGCCAAGGTGCTCGGCCTGCCGGTCGAGAAGGTGCGCATCGTTCCGACCGCTACCGGCGGCGGCTTCGGCTCCAAGCTCGATGTTTCGCTGCAGCCTCTTATCGGCCTGGTGGCAATGAAGATGGGACGGCCGGCGGCACTCGCCTACACGCGCAATGAGTCGATGATGTCGACCACCAAGCGCCACCCAGCCGAGATGCAGGCGACCATCGGGACCGATGCCGCGGGCCGCGTCACCGGCATGGTGTTTACGGGCGATTTCAACACCGGCGCTTACGCCAGTTGGGGCCCGACGGTCGCCAATCGCGTGCCGGTGCACGCCTCAGGCCCCTATCTGACGCCGAACTATCGGGCGACGGGCTACGCCATCCACACCAACGGCCCGATCGCCGGCGCCTTCCGCGGTTTCGGCGTGCCGCAGGCGACGATCATGCAGGAAACGCTCTACGACGAGCTCGCCGGCAAGCTCGGCATGGACCGGCTCGACTTCCGCCTGAAGAACTGCCTTCGTAACGGATGCGAAACGGTGACGGGCCAACTCCTGGAGTCGGGCGTCGGCATCGGGGAATGCCTGGAGCAGCTGCGTCCGCATTGGGCGCGCGCGCTTGCCGAGGCTGAGACATTCAACGCCGCCAACACGGAGAAAAAACGCGGCGTCGGCGTCGCCTCCTGCTGGTATGGCTGCGGCAACACCTCGCTGCCCAATCCCTCGACCATCAAGGTCGGCATCTCGGTCGATGGCGACGTCGTCCTGCATCAGGGCGCGGTCGATATCGGCCAAGGCTCGAACACGGTCATCGCTCAGATCTGCGCCGACGCGCTCGGCCTGCCGCTGGACAAATTCCGGCTGGAGAGCGCCGATACCGCCATCACGCCGGACGCCGGCAAGACATCGGCCTCGCGCCAGACTTTTGTGACCGGCAAGGCCGCCGAGAAGGCCGGTCGCGCGCTGCGCGAAAAAATCCTGCGCTTCGCCAATGTCTCCGGCCAGGCGACGATCGCGCTCGACGGCGCAAACGTCTCCATCCGGGAGGGCGAGGCAACGCGCCGTATCGATCTCGCGACGCTGAAAGCCGATGCCGACGGTTTGGTCTTCGTGGCCGAAGAGACCTACGACCCGCCGACGCTGCCGCTCGACGCCAAGGGCCAGGGCAAGCCCTACGCCGTCTATGGCTATGGCGCGCAGATCGCCGAGCTCGAGGTTGATCTCAAGCTGGGCACCGTGAAGCTGATCAAGATCACCGCCGCGCATGATGTCGGCAAGGCGATCAATCCGCTCCTGGTCGAGGGCCAGATCGAGGGCGGCATCGCGCAAGGCATCGGCATGGCGCTGATGGAGGAGTATATCCCCGGCCGCACCGAGAACCTGCACGATTACCTCATCCCGACCATCGGCGACGTGCCGCCGATCGAACACATACTGGTCGAGGTTCCGGATCCGGAAGGACCCTTCGGCGCCAAGGGGCTGGGCGAGCATGTGCTGATCCCGACCGCGCCGGCGATCCTCAACGCCATCCGCCATGCCGCAGGCGTCCTGGTCACCAAGGTGCCGGCGACGCCCACCCGCGTCCTGGCGGCGATCCGCGACAAGGAGGCGCGCCAATGAGCGAGCTTGCCGAACGTTTCGAAACCCACGATCCCGGCGAGAAGCAGGTGGCGGAAAAGATCCGCTGCGATGCCTGTCCGGTCATGTGCTACATCGCCGACGGCCGCACCGGCGCCTGCGACCGCTACGGCAATGTCGGCGGCCGCATCGTGCGCATGGACCCGCTGACCATCCTCGACCACGCGGCCGAGACCGGCGGCGCGGTCGTGCCTTTCGTTGCCGAGGGCGAAGAGTGGGGCGGCGAGCTGGTCAACACCGGCCGGCGCTTCGTCACGGCGATCGGCGCCGGCACCACCTATCCGGACTATAAGCCGGCGCCCTTCATCGTCAGCCAGGAGGTCGAGGGTGTCGATCTCGTCACCGTCGTCACCGAAGGCATCTTCTCCTACTGCGGCGTCAAGGTGAAGATCGACACCGATCGCCACATCGGCGACGAGACGGCGACCGTGCGGTCGGAAGGCGAGGCGATCGGCCATGTGACGACAGGCGAATACGGCTCGCAGATGCTGTCGCTCGGCGGTGTCCATCACCTGACCGGCGGCTCGAAGTCGGAGGGACGCGCCACCTGCGATGCACTGCTCAATCTCTGCAACAGGAAGCCGGTCGAGCTCACCATCGATGGCGGCGCGACAGTCGTCGTCGAAGCCGGCAAGGCGCCGGTCATCGACGGCAAGGTCGAGCGCCGCATGCGCGTCGGCTGCGGCTCGGCCACCATCGGCATGTTCGCCACGCAATGGCGCGGCCTTGTCGACGAGGTGGTGGTGGTGGACGACCACATCACCGGCGTCGTCTCCGAGCATCAGGCCGGCAAGGTGCTGGGCTGGGAGGATACCGGGATAAAGATCATCGGCCGGCGTTCGACGCCGGGCCGTTATTTCAAGGTGTCGGAACCCGGCCTCGGCTGGGGCGGCACCACGATCTCTGACCCGCTGTCGATCCTCGGCGACTGGAACGCCAAGAAGGGCGCACGCCCCGGCCTGTCGCTCATGATGGTTTCGACCACCGGCGAGCAGTTCGCCTATTACGAGCTCGACGACCAGCTGAAGCCGATCGAGAAGCCGTTTCCGGAGCGGCTGCAGAAATCCGTCGGCTTGATCGAGGACAATTGCGAGCCGGCGCTTTGCACGGTGCTGTTCGTCGGCGGCGCCGGCGGCTCGCTGCGCGCCGGCGTCACCGAAAACCCGGTCAACCTCACCCGCTCGGTGCAGGGCCTGAGGACCTATGTGACAGTGGGCGGCGCGCCGGTCTATGTCTGGCCGGGCGGCGGCATCACGCTGATGGTCGACGTCACCCGCGTGCCGGAGGGCGCCTTCGGCTATGTTCCGACCCCGGCGCTGGTCGCGCCGATCGAATTCACCATGCGCCGCGACGACTATGTCCGGCTCGGCGGCTATGAGAGCGAGATCCGCAGCGTCGAGGATATCCTCGCCAAGGGCGGCGAATACCTCAATCCGCGCAGCAATGCCGGCGCGCCGGCAGGCAATCCCTGGCCGCCGCTGGCGCAGTTGCGCCGTGGCCGGGCCAACGGAGCCGGCTGATGAACGGCCCGCAGGCGCATTGGCTTGCCGACGGCAGGCGGCTTCACCTCAACCATGGGCCAATCGATCTTGTTGTCGAGGCTTTCGGCGAGACGGGTGAGTGCCGCGCCGCTTACGCGCAGGCCGTGTCGCGCTTCCAGACGATCCTGACCGAGCTGGTCGAGGAACTTCCCGAATTGCGCCGTCCCGCGTCCTCTATCCCGCGCGCTTTCGTTGGTGCAACGGCGCGGCGCATGGAGGTTGCGGTCGCGCCGCTGGCGGAAAGCTTCATCACGCCGATGGCCGCCGTCGCCGGTTCGGTAGCCGACGAAATTCTGGCAGCGCTGGTTGCCGGGCGGCGGCTCGATCGCGCCTACGTCAACAATGGCGGCGACAGCGCCATCCACCTTGGCAAGGGCGAGACGATGACGCTGGCGATAGCCGGCACCGGGCATGGCATGGCCGACCGCATCACCATCCACGCCGAGGATGGCGTGCGCGGTGTTGCCACCAGCGGCTGGCGCGGCCGATCTTTTTCGCTGGGCATAGCGGATGCCGTCACCGTGCTTGCGCGGACCGGCGCCGAGGCGGATGCCGCGGCGACACTCATCGCCAACGCCGTCGACCTGCCCGGGCATCCGGCGATCCGTCGCGTGCCGGCGCGCGATCTGGCGCCCGACAGCGATCTCGGCGGCCGGCCGGTGACACAGGGCGTCGGTGCGCTTGCATCTGGCGAGGTGGGCCAGGCGCTGGACAACGGCCTTGCCGTCGCCGAAGATTTTCGCCGGCGCGGCCTGATTGCCGCGTCGGCGCTGTTCCTCGCGGGCCAGTCCCGCATCAGTGGTTCCGTGGCGCTCGCCGCGCCCAACAAACATAAAGCGAAGGAAACTGCCCATGCCTGAATTTCCGATCCGCAAGATTGCGGTGCTGACCGAGGAGATCTTCCACGATGGCGGACCGGTGACCAAGGAGCCGCGCCTTCGTGCGGCTGCCCTCGCCGTGGTCAAGAACCCCTTTGCCGGCCGCTATGTCGAGGATTTGCAAGGTGCGTCGGAGGACCTGAAGCCGCTCGGTCTCCTGCTGTCCGACAGACTGATAGCCGCGCTCGGCGGCGACGTGAAGAAGATCGACGGCTACGGCAAGGGCGCCATCGTAGGTTCCGCCGGCGAGCTGGAGCACGGCGCGCTGTGGCATGTGCCGGGCGGTTATGCAATGCGCGAGAGGCTGGGCGACGCCAAGGCGATCGTGCCGTCGGCCAAGAAGGTCGGCGCCTTCGGCGCGCGGCTCGACGTGCCGCTCGGCCACATCAACGCCGCCTATGTCCGCAGCCATTTCGACGCGATGGAGGTCGGCGTCAGCGACGGCCCGCGTCCCGACGAAATCCTGTTCTGCCTCGCCATGACCTGCGGCCCGCGCGTCCACAACCGCATGGGCGGTCTCGCTGCCGAGGACATCAAGGCATGGGACGGCTTGAGATGAGTGGCGAGGACAATCTGCTGCGGCTCGTCGAAGCCGAAGAGCCGGACGAAAACAACTACCATCTGCAGGACCAGGTCGGCTTCATCCTGCGCAAGGCGCATCAGCGCCATGTCTCGATCTTTGCCGCTCACATCGGCGATCTGACGCCGCCGCAATTCGCGGCTTTAGCCAAGCTCTACGATATCGGCGAGACCTCGCAAAACCAGCTCGGAACGCTGATCGCGATGGATGCCGCCACGGTGAAAGGCGTCATCGACCGGCTGAAAGCGCGCGGGCTGGTCGAGCTCTCCAAGCACGAGGTCGACAAGCGGCGCCTGCTGGTCAATCTGACGCCGGAAGGCCGCGAGGCGATCGAGCGGCTGATCCCGCTTGCCCGCACCATCACCGAGGAGACTCTTGCGCCCCTGACGGCCAAGGAAGCCACGACGTTCCTGCGGCTGCTGGCGAAGCTTGCGTGAACGGGTGCCGGCGATCCGTCGCGCCCCCTCTGGCGGTGCGGTGCGCGATGGGAGGCCGCATCCAGGATGTCAGCCCGCAGGACTAGAGGCGGTTTTCGGACGACATCATGCTCTATCTCTTTGATTTAGAGCCGGATTCAGATTTCGGATCGACTCGATCCGAAATCATCCGGCTCTAGTGACGGTGCGGGAGACCGGCCTGATGTGGGCGAACGTGCTGCGGGCGTTCCAGGTCGGGAAAGCTCTTGCGAGCGACAGGTCGCCGTCGAGTTGGACGCGGTCGTCGCGGGTGGCCTGAGCCCAGGTAAGCTGTCCGGCATGCCATTTGACGAAGGCTTCGGCTTCCGCCGTGACGTAGAGGTCCTCGTCGAGGGCGGGATTCGTCTTGCAGATCTCGGTGTCTCCAAGCTCGATAAGTAGCCAATAGCGCTCACGGCGCGGGCGGCCGGTGAAGTCGAAACGGATGACGACGCGTCGATCCGGGAGCCGGTCCCGGCGGAGCGCATTGCACATCGACCACAGGGCCACAAAGGGGTCGAGATGCTGGGGGGCGATCTCGAGCCAATGCGCGCCCCATTCGCCGAGCGATTGGCAGACCGCGAAGAGGTCGTGGCCGGCGAATGTGAGCTCGTAGTGGCGCCCGCGCCCGTCGGGCTTGGGTGCCGACTCGACGACACCGACCGATTCGAGCTGCCTGAGCCGTTCCGAGAGCAGCGTACGGGAGAGTCCGGGCGCGCCCTCCAGGATCTCGCTGAAGCTTCCGCAGCCAAGATACAGGTTGCGGATGATCAGCGGTGTCCAGCGCTCGGCGAAAATCTCGGCGCCGCGCGCGATGGGGCAGTATTGGCCGTACGTTCTCACGCCGCCAGTTTTCCACGCCCGCCGTCGGCTGTGAAGTCCAGATTCTTGACTATACGGCAGCGGTCCGTGGTGGTCCGATATAGCCTTCCTTCGAGAGAGGAGGACACGACAATGACAACCATGATCGCAGACGTCGGCCACCGGAGCCAGGAAACAGGCGTCGCGGAGATCGGCGATTTCCGGGGCAGGCTGATCAGTGCCGACCAAGCCGACTACGACACCACCCGCGCCGTGTGGAACGGCGCCATCGACCGGCGCCCGCGCCTGATCGCCCGATGCATCGGGACCTCCGACGTGATCGCGGCCGTGCGTTTCGCCCGCGGCCACGATCTGGAGATCGCCATACGGGGTGGAGGCCACAATGTGGCGGGCACCGCCGTTTGCGACGACGGCATCGTCGTCGACCTCTCGGCGATGCGGGGCGTGCGGGTCGATCCCGCAAACCGCCGGGCCTGGGTACAGGGTGGCGCGCTGTGGGGCGATGTCGACCACGAGACGCAGGCGTACGGTCTCGCCACCACTGGCGGAATCGTGAGCCACACTGGAGTCGCCGGACTCACCCTCGGCGGTGGCGTCGGCTGGCTGATGCGCAAGCATGGCCTCACGGTCGACAACCTCGTCGCCGTCGATCTCGTGACGGCCGACGGCGAGCTGCTGCGGGCATCCGAGGACGAGCACCCCGACCTGTTCTGGGCGCTCAGAGGCGGCGGCGGCAATTTCGGCGTGGTCACCTCGTTCGAGTTCCGTCTCCACGCCGTCGGGCCGACCGTTCTGGCCGGGCCCATCCTTTGGGACGCGAACGACGCCGGGGACGTCCTCCGCTTCTACCGCGACTTCGTCCGCGATGCTCCCTGCGAGCTCGGCACGGTCGTGAGGTTCGGTACCGCCCCGCCGCTGCCCGTCATCCTTGAGGAGCTACATTGGCGCCCCATGATGATCGTGGGTAGCTGCTACGCCGGGCCGATAGAAGACGGTGAGAAGACGCTCCGGCCGCTCCGCGCATTCCGGTCCCCCCTCCTCGACCTGGTCGGGCCCAAGCCGTACGCGGTATTCCAGAGCGCGCTCGACTCGACCGTCGTCCACGGCTGGAACTACTACTGGAAGTCCACCCATCTACCCGAGCTCCGCGACGACCTCATCGACGTGATCGCCGGGCATGCGTTCTCCGCTTCGTCGCCACGGTCCTACGTGGCGATGTTCCATCTGAAGGGGGCGGTGAGCCGGGTGGCCGAGGGCGAGACGGCGTTCGGGAACCGCCAGGCGTCGCACGCGATCACCCTTGATGCGGTGTGGCGGCCCGGCGAGGACTATGGCGACCGGGATACCGCCTGGACGAAGAGGTTTTTCGCCGCCCTCGGACACTTCCGCGAAGGCGTTTACGTCAACTTCCTCGGCGGGGACGAAGATCCGGACCGGGTCCGCGAGGCGTACGGCGACTCTGTGTACGACCGGCTGGTGGACGTGAAGACCACATACGACCCCGACAACGTCTTCCACCACAACCAGAACATCCGCCCGGTTTGAGGGACGGTGCAGGCGGTTCCGGCGCGGCCGATGTTAATATGCGGGGTAGTGTTGCAGATGGGTGCGCCACTGCCGGAGGCGCCAGGGCGGCGCGTCTCGTCCGGGCTAGTGCTCGAGCAAAGCCCTGACCGCGACAACGAGCGATCCGCTCAGTTGCGTCTTCGGCAGCAGCAGGCGCGAGCCGATGAAAACCCTGATGACACGACCGGCTGGGTGAGAATGCCCCTCCTTGATCCCGCGCATGATCCTCGTTCTGTGCAAACTCGGCCGCTTCCGCGACGCCGTTAGCCGAGAGACCCCCCGAACATCTCGCTGGCCTGCTCCGCCGTGTAGTAGCCGAGCCGGACATCCTCGGCGACCAGCGTCGGATCGCGCTCGCGCGGGTCGCCATAGCCGCCGCCGCCCGGCGTGCCGACGCGCACGCGGTCGCCTGCCTTGAGGGCGATGTCCTGTTCCTTGGAAAGGTGCGGCGGCACATGCGCTTCGCCGCCCCGGAACACGGTCACGCTGTTCGGCGCGCCGTCCCTGCCGCCGAGCGCGCCCTGCGGCCCGAAACGGCCATGGTCCATGACGAAGGACGCGCGGGCTTCACCTCGCAGGATCTCCACCTCATAGGCCAGCCCGAAGCCGCCGCGATGCCTGCCGGCGCCGCCCGAGCCTTCGCGCAGCGCGTAGTGACGGTAGAGCACCGGAAAGGCCTGCTCCATGATCTCGACCGGCGGCGACTTCGAAATGCCGATGGTCGAGCAGCCATTGTTCAAGCCGTCATGGCCGGCATTGCCGCCATAGCCGCCGCCCGAGATCTGGTACATGACGTAGTCGCGCCCGCGCGCCGGGTCGTTGCCGCCGAGCGCGAAATTGCCGCTGGATCCGGCGGGCGCCGCTGTCACCTTCTCCGGCAGCGCCTGAACCATGGCCGCGAACACTGCTTCGGCGATGCGCTGCGACACCTCCGCCGCGCAGCCCGAGACCGGGCGCGGATATTTCGCATCGAGGAAAGTGCCTTCCGGCCGCTTGACGTTCAGCGGCTCGAAGGCGCCGGCGCTGATCGGCACTTCCGGAAAAATATGCCGCATGGCGAGATAGACCGACGACAAGGTCGTCGCCAGCACGCTGTTCATCGGCCCGGCGCAGGGTTTCGAGGAGCCGGCAAAATCGAAGGTGAGCGTGTCGCCTTTCTTCTCGACGGCGAGATTGACGGTCAGCGGCTCGTTCACCACCCCGTCGGAATCGACGAAAGCCTGCGAGCGGTAGACGCCGTCGGGTATGACGGCTATCGAGGCGCGCATCTGCTCGGCGGCGCGGCTGCGCAGCTCGGCGATCGCCTTCACGACAGTTTCGTCACCGTAACGATCGAGTATCTCATTGAGTCTGTCCTGGCCGATCAAGAGTGCTGCCGCCTGCGCGCGGATGTCGCCGATGCGCTGGTCGGCGACGCGGATGTTGGAGCAGATGATGGCGTAGATCTCGGGATCGAGCACGCCCTTCTTGAACAGTTTCACCGGCGGCAGGCGCAGGCCTTCCTGCTCGACCGCTGTGGCCGATGCCGAGAACCCGCCTGGCACCGAGCCGCCGATGTCCGGCCAATGCCCGGTGTTGGAAAGCCAGCAGAAAATCTTGCCGGCCCGATAGACCGGCATGACGAAGCGCACATCCATCAGATGCGTGCCGCCGAGATAGGGGTCGTTGACGATGTAGATGTCGCCGGGCTCCGGCGTCAGGCAACGGCCGTCGGCGATCATCTCGATCACCGTCTTGGTCGAATATTGCATGACGCCGACGAACACCGGCAGGCCCTGGCTGCCTTGCGCGATCAGCGAGCCGTCGACCGCCGAATAGATGCCGTCCGAGCGGTCGTTGGCCTCGGCGATGACCGGCGAGAAAGCCGCGCGGGAAAACGTCAGGTCCATTTCATCGCAGACCTGCTGCAGCGCGGCCTGCAGCACCGAAAGCGTGATCGTGTCGAGCTTTGCCCCTTCGAACGCTGGCATGTTCAGGCCTCGCCGATGTCGATGATGATGTTGCCGTCGGCGTCCGATCGCGCCCGGTCGCCGGGTTCGAGCACCGTGGTGGCGTCCATCTGTTCGAGGATCGCCGGCCCCTCTACTGTTGCGTCGAGTGGCAGTTTTTCGCGAGAGTAGACTGGCGTGTCGTGCCAGCTGCCGTGATACCAGACCGGCCGGATTTCGCGCAGCGCCTCCTCGAGCGTCGCCGCGCGCCCTGCCGGGTCGATCAGCCGCGATAGGTCGATCTGCGGCCGCACCCCGGTGACCGAGGTGTTGAGGTTGACGAGATTGGCGCGGATCTCCGGCAGCTCTACCTTGAAGCGAGCGAAATAGGCCTTTTCGAACAGAAGCTGCAGCGTTTCTCGTGAAACCGAGGACGACGGCAGCGGCACGTTGATGATGTGCGTCTGGCCGACGAACTGCATGTCGGCCGAATGGGTGACGCGGATCGCGTTCGGCTTCACCGCTTCCTTGGCGATCAGCGCGTCGCCTTCATTCCGGTGGCGTTCCAATACCTCGCGAAGCTTTGTTTCGTCGAGACCTGCGACCGGCTGGTTGATTGTGTTGACGAAGTCATGCCGCAAATCGGCGACGACGCAGCCGAGCGCGTTGGTGATGCCCGGGCGCGCCGGCACCAGCACCCTGGGCAGGCCGAGCTCGCGAGCGAGCGCCGTCGCGTGCAGCGGCCCGGCGCCGCCGAAGGCGAACAGCGCGAAGTCGCGCGGGTCGTGGCCGCGCGACACCGAAACCATGCGGATGGCGCCCGCCATCTTCATGTTGGCGAGTCTCAGCACCGCGCCCGCCGCCTCGACGCCGGAAAGGCCGGTGCGCTCGCCGATCTTGTCCTCGAAGATCGCGGTTACCCGCTCGACAGTGACAGGGTGGTCGACGGCGAGCAGCTTCTTCGGCGCCAACCGGCCCAGCACCAGATTGGCGTCGGTGATGGTCGGATCCGTGCCGCCGCGCCCGTAGCAGATCGGGCCGGGATTGGCGCCGGCGCTTTCCGGGCCGATCTGGATCAGCCCGGCCGCGTCGACGCGCGCGATCGAGCCGCCGCCGGCGCCGACGGTGTGTACGGCCACCATCGGCACATGGATCGGCATCGCATACTCGATCTCGATCTCGTTCGACACGGCGGGCTCGGCATTGCGGATCAGCGCCACGTCGGTCGAGGTGCCGCCCATGTCGTAGGTGACGAGGTTGCCGAAGCCGGCGCGCTTTCCCGTATAGGCGGCGGCGATCACGCCCGACGCCGGGCCGGACATCACGGTCTTCGCCGATTCCAGCGTGACGAAGCGGGCCGAGATCATGCCGCCATTGCCGTTCATGATCAGGAAGTCGCGGGCATAGCCCTTGGCCGCCAGCTCCTTGCGCAGCCGCTCGACATAGCGCTCCAGGATAGGCTGCACCGAGGCGTTGACCGAAGCCGTCACGCCGCGCTCGAACTCGCGCGCCTCCGAAAGCAGCGCATGGCCGGTGGTGATGTGGCCGTTCGGCCAGAGCTCCGCCGCAATCTCGGCCGCGCGCCGCTCGTGCGAAGGGTTGGCATAGGAATGCAGGAAATGGATGACGAGCGATTCGCAGCCGGCGTCGAGCAGCTTCTTCACCGCATAGCGCATCTCGGTCTCGTCGAGCGCCACGCGCACCGCGCCGGACGCCTCGACCCGCTCCGACACTTCGAGCCTGAGATCCCGCGGAATGACCGGCACGAAGGTGCCCGTCATACCATAGGCCTGCGGCCGCGTTCGCCGGCCAAGCTCGATCACGTCGCGGAAGCCGCGGGTGGTGATCATGCCGGTTCGTGCCAGCCGGCGCTCCAGCACCGCGTTGGTGGTGGTCGTCGTTCCGTGCACGATGAGGTCGATGCCGTCGACCGGAAAGCCGGTGGCGCCAAGCGCGGCCACCACGCCAAAGGCCTGATTTTCCACCGTGGTTGGCGTCTTGGCGATATGCACCTTGCCGCCCGCCTTGCCGTCGATCAAGAGCAGGTCGGTGAAGGTTCCGCCGACATCGATGCCGGCAACGACGCTTCCCGCCGACGCCGAAAATTTCTCATTCATTGCCGAAACCCGAAATGCCAGGACTACGGATATGCCTCGGTTTGGAAAGGCGTTTTACGCCGCCATCTTGACCTGAAGATCATTTGTATACTAATAAATTCCCGACACAAGAGCTTACCGCTTGGCAGTGTGCAAAGGGCGCGCCGGAACCTGATCGTTCGGGCGCGCAAGAGAAAGTTTGGCGCCAGCGCCTTTGAGCATGGCCCGGAAAGTTGGGTTTGATGAACACGACATCCGCGTTGAATATTGCCGGCGCCAGGCCGCTGCAGTTCCCGATCCCGGCCAATGTCTATGCCGAGACCGTGGTGTCGGTGAAGCACTACACCGATCGTCTGTTCTCGTTCCGCATCACCCGCCCGCAGTCGCTGCGCTTCCGCTCCGGCGAGTTCGTCATGATCGGCCTGCCCAATGCCGAGAAGCCGATCTTCCGCGCCTATTCGGTCGCGAGCCCGGCCTGGGACGACGAGCTCGAATTCTTCTCGATCAAGGTGCCGGATGGTCCGCTGACCTCCGAGCTGCAGAAGATTCAGGTCGGCGACACCGTCATCATGCGCCAGAAGTCGACCGGCACGCTGGTGCTGGACGCGCTGACGCCCGCCAAGCGCGTCTTCATGATCTCGACCGGCACCGGCATCGCGCCCTTCGCCAGCCTGCTGCGCGATCCCGACACCTATGAAAAATTCGACCAGGTCATCCTCACCCACACCTGCCGCGACAATGCCGAGCTCACCTACGGCCAGGAATTGGTGGCGGCACTCGAGACCGACCCGCTGATCGGCGAGCTGACCGGCGGCCGCGTCACGCTCTACAATTCGACCACGCGGGAAGAGTCGGCGCGCATGGGCCGCATCACCGCGCTGATCGGCTCCGGCAAGTTCTATTCCGATCTCGGCATCGACAAGCTCAACCCCGAGACCGACCGCATCATGATCTGCGGCTCGATGCACATGCTGAAGGACGTCAAGGAACTCGCCGAAAGCCTCGGCTTCCAGGAAGGCTCGCTCAGCCATCCGGCCACCTTCGTCGTCGAGCGCGCCTTTGTCGGCTGAGGCGCGCCGCAGCCGCCAGCTCTGTTGGAGGCGTCTGAGATTAGCGACGACATTCGAGCTTCGTCATTCTAGGGCGGAGCAAGGAGCGGAGCGACGCGCGCAGACCCTAGAATCCATTCCGCGATGCTAAGGTGTTGCAGCGGTTACAGAATTCTGCGCCGTTGCGCTCTGCGGCTGAGGTCACGGAATGGATACTCGGGTCAAGCCCGAGTATGACGAAGGGATGGCGCTTCGGCCAATCTCCAACGCCGGGAGCGCCCACTCAGTATGATGTTTTGACCGTACGGTCAAAAATCTGCTGCCTGAGCGGCCTTTTTCCGCTATGACCCTTTGAAAGACTCGTGAAGCGTCGCTTCACGGGCTATCTTCATGCGCGTCGCCCGAACGACAGCATGAAGGCATAAGGCGCACGTCGCTGAAATGAAAGGGCAGGAGATGAGCAGCACCATCCGCGAGGCCGGCGCAGGCGCCGGTGCGTCCAAGGTTATGCCGCTGCCGGCGCGCGCCGCCGCGAACACGTCGATGCCGCTGGAGCACGGCATTGCCCGCAACCCCGGCATGAAGCTCGATCTCGGCTTCCTGGAATCGATGCGCAGCGTCAACCGCTCGGCGCTTGAGCGCCGTGTCGCCACGCTCACCAAGCGGCGCTCGATCAAGGCCGACAACCAGGCTGCCTGGCTGCTGCGGGCGATTGCCTGCATGGACCTCACCACGCTGAACTCCAACGACACCGACGAGCGCGTGCGCCGGCTCTGCGCCAAGGCGATCAACCCGCTGCGCAAGGATATTCTCGAGGGGCTCGGCATCGCCGGCGAAACCATCCGTCCGGCGGCGGTCTGCGTCTACCATCCCTTCGTCGCTACCGCGGTCGACGCGGTGCGCGGCACGGGCATCCATGTCGCCGCCGTGTCCACTGCATTCCCGCATGGGCTTGCGCCGCTCTCGACCCGCCTGCAGGAGATCGAGGCTTCGGTGCGTGGCGGCGCCGACGAGATCGACGTCGTCATCCCGCGCGGCCTGGTTTACGGCGCCAGATGGCGCGAGCTGTTCAACGAGATCGTCGCCATGCGCGCGGCCTGCGGCGATGCCCATCTCAAGGTCATTCTCGGCACCGGCGACCTCGCCACGCTGCGCAACGTCATGCTCGCCTCCATGGTGGCGATGATGGCGGGCGCCGATTTCATAAAAACCTCCACCGGCAAGGAAAGCGTCAACGCCACGCTTCCGGTCGGCCTCGCCATGGTGCGCGCCATCCGCGCCTATTTCGAGGAGACCGGCTATCTGATCGGTTTCAAGCCGGCCGGCGGCATTTCGACCGCAAAGGTTTCTCTCGACTGGCTGGTGCTGATGAAGGAAGAGCTCGGCCGGCCCTGGCTCGAGCCGGAGTTGTTCCGCTTCGGCGCCTCCAGCCTGCTCACAGACATCGAACGCCAGTTAGAGCACCACCTGACCGGCCATTATTCGGCCAACCACCGCCACGCGATGGCTTGAGCTCCCACCCTCCCCCTTGTGGGGAGGGTCGCCGCAAAGCGGCGGGGTGGGGGTCGAAGAATCAGATCAGCCTGACCAATGCACCAAACCATTAGCCATTTTCCCCCACCCCGATCGGCTCTGCCGATCGACCCTCCCCACAAGGGGAGGGTAAAGGAGGCGCCCCATGAACATCCTCGAACGCTATCACGCCATGGAATACGGCCCGGCGCCGGAAGCCCGCAACGAGGCCGATGCCTGGTTGGCCTCGCGCGATTTCGCAAAAGCGCTGTTCATCGACGGCGCCTGGAAGGCGGCGGCAAACGGCAAGACTTTCGACACCAGCGAGCCGTCCTCCGGCAAGCTGCTCGCCAAGATCTCGGATGCGGGCGCCGCCGACATCGACGCCGCGGTTACGGCCGCCGCCAAGGCGCTGCCGAAATGGTCGGCGACTTCGGGCTATCAACGCGCGAAAGTGCTTTACGCCATCGGCCGCGCCATGCAGCGCCACCAGCGCCTGTTCGCCGTGCTGGAATCGATCGACAACGGCAAGCCGATCCGCGAGAGCCGCGACATCGACGTGCCGTTGGCCATCCGTCACTTCATCCACCATGCCGGCTGGGCGCAGACGCTCGAAAAGGATTTTCCCGATCACAAGCCGGTCGGCGTCGTCGGCCAGGTCATTCCGTGGAATTTCCCGCTGCTGATGCTGGCCTGGAAGATCGCGCCGGCGCTCGCCGCCGGCTGCACGGTGGTGCTGAAGCCGGCCGAGTTCACCCCGCTCACCGCCATCCTCTTTGCCGAGATCTGCGAACGCGCAGGGGTGCCGAAAGGCGTCGTCAACATCGTCCAGGGCGGGCCTGAGGCGGGTGCCGCCATCGTCAATCATCCGGGCGTCCAGAAGATCGCCTTCACCGGCTCTTCCGAGGTCGGCAAGATCATCCGCAAGGCAACCGCAGGATCGGGCAAGAAGCTTTCGCTGGAGCTCGGCGGCAAGTCGGCCTTCGTCGTTTTCGAGGACGCCGATCTCGACAGCGCGGTCGAGGGGCTGGTCGACGGCATCTGGTTCAACCAGGGCCAGGTGTGCTGCGCCGGCTCGCGGCTGCTGGTGCAGGAGGGCATCGCCGAGGCCTTCATCGCCAAGGTCAAGGTCAGGATGAGCCGGCTGCGCGTCGGCAGCCCGCTCGACAAGAACACCGATATCGGCCCGCTGGTCGACCGTACCCAGCTCGATCGCGTCAGGGGTCTGATCGCCGAGGGCGCGAAGCAGGGCGCTGTCTGCTGGCAGCCGGACGCCGCCCTGCCGACGACAGGCTACTATCACTTGCCGACGCTGGCGACTTCTGTTGCGCCGGCTAATATCCTGGCGCAGGAGGAGGTGTTCGGACCGGTGCTGGCGACGATGAGCTTCCGCAATACCGAGGAAGCGATCGAACTTGCCAACAACACGCGCTACGGCCTCGCCGCCTCGGTGTGGAGCGAGAACATCAACCTCGCTTTGCATGTAGCGCCGCAGCTGAAGGCCGGCGTGGTGTGGGTCAACGGCACCAATATGTTCGACGCCGCCTGCGGCTTCGGCGGCTATCGCGAAAGCGGCTTCGGCCGCGAAGGCGGGCGCGAGGGCATGTTCGAATATCTTGCAGCAAAGCTGCCCGTCGGGCCGGCCATCAAGCCGACGGCGGCCAGCTCCGCTCAGCCGGTTGAGCAGGCCGACGGCGCGTCCATCGACCGCACGGCCAAGCTGTTCATCGGCGGCAAGCAGGTGCGGCCGGACGGCAACTACTCGCTCGCCGTCGCGACCGCCAAGGGCAAGCTCGCCGGCGAAGCCGGGCTCGGCAACCGCAAGGACATCCGCGATGCAGTTTCTGCTGCCCGCGCGTGCAAGGCCTGGCCGGACGCGACGACCTTCAACCGCAGCCAGGTGCTCTACTATTTCGCGGAAAACCTGTCCGGCCGCGCCGATGAATTTGCCGCGCGTCTCGTTGAGCTCACCGGCGTCACCGCCAAGGCCGCGCGGGAGGAAGTGGACCTCTCCATCGAGCGGCTGTTCCTCTATGCCGGCCTCACCGACAAGTTCGAGGGCCGCGTCCACCAGCCCCCGGCTCGCGTCGTCACGCTGGCGCTGCATGAGCCGGTGGGCGTCGTCGGGATCGTCGCGCCGGACAATCAGCCGCTGCTCGGTTTCGTCTCGCTGGTGGCGCCGGCGCTCGCCATGGGCAACACCGTGGTGGCCGTCCCGTCCGAACGCTATCCGCTTTTAGCCACCGACCTCTACCAGGTGATCGAATATTCCGACATTCCGGCCGGCGCCATCAACATCGTCACCGGCCGCAGCGCCGAGCTTGCCGGCGTGCTGGCCAAGCATGATGACGTCGACGGGCTCTGGGTGTTCGCCGATGCCGAAACCTGCGCCAAGGCGGAGGCCGACTCCATCGGCAACCTCAAGCGCGTCTGGACCGGCAATGGCCGCAGCCTCGACTGGACCTCGAGCGAAGCCGCTGGCGAGGCATTGCTCCGCCGCGCCATCGAGGTCAAGAACGTCTGGGTGCCTTACGGCGACTGAATTCGCGACACCCGATGGTCGCGTTTGCCGCAGGCTTTGCGGGCTTCAGGCGAGCCGCTTCAAGCCAACGACAGTTTCGAGCTTGTGGTGGGGATGGCCAAACTGCCGAGGTTCGCGCCGCCCCTCATTGCCCTGCCGGGCATCCTCTCCCCGTATAGTGACGGGGAGAAAGGGCTGACCGCAGCGCTAGCTCCCTTCTTGCAACGCCAGCGATTGGCGAAACCGACGATGGGAGCGCCCCTCTCCCCGTCACTATACGGGGAGAGGATGCCGGCAGGCAGGTGAGGGGCGGCGCCTGAACTCGGAAAGGGGCGGCGGGGCAAATTCGAAACCCGAAGCGATTGCCTGTTCCAGGCTTGACGCGTCGTCACGTGTTCTTTAACCAGAAAAACAATTGGCCTGGCAATAATCAGTCAGGCGGCAGGCTCGCCTGGCACATTGCATCCCGTCCGGCCGTCAGTAAGAAAGCTTGCAATACCAGGAGGGAACAATGGCGGATCTGGCTGGCAAGGTGGTCGTCGTCACCGCGGCGGCGCAGGGTATCGGGCGCGCGAGCGCGCTGGCCTTCGCCAAAGCGGGCGCCACCGTTCATGCCACCGACATCAACGAGCAGCTTTTGGCTGAACTGGGCAAGACACCCGGCATCAAGACCCGCAAGCTCGACGTGCTCAACGATGCGGCCGTCACCTCGGCTTTCGCCCAGATCGGCCCGGTCGATGTGCTGTTCAATTGCGCCGGCTTCGTCCATGCGGGCTCGATCCTCGAAATGACGGATGCCGATCTCGACTTCGCTTTGAATCTCAATGTCCGCTCGATGATCCGCACCATCCGCGCCGTGCTGCCCGGCATGCTGGAGCGCGGCGACGGCTCGATCATCAACATGGCGTCACTGGCGAGCTCGCAGAAAGGTGTGCCGAACCGCTTCGTCTACGGCCTGACCAAGGCGGCGGTCGTCGGCCTCACCAAGGCAGTCGCGGCCGACTATGTCGCCAAAGGCATCCGCTGCAACGCCATCTGCCCGGGTACCGTCGAGAGCCCGTCGCTGCAGGACCGCATGCACGCGCAGGGCGACTACGAAGCGGCGCGTGCGGCCTTCATCGCCCGCCAGCCGATGGGAAGGCTTGGCACGCCTGAGGAGATCGCCGATCTCGCCGTCTATCTGGCTGGCGCGACCTATACGTCGGGACAGGCCTACAATATCGACGGCGGCTGGTCGATCTGACGTCCGTTCGGAAAGATCGCGGCGGTTCGGGACGTGTTGGCGGGCGAACAGGAAGATCGGATCGGGCCTCCGCGTTTGTCGGAAGCATCGATCAGTCTGAAAAAATCCTGCCTCCCGGCCGCTGACGCGGTGTCTGTGCTTGCCGCAGGCAAGGTCGGTGGGTACGGTCCGCCCGATTTTCGCATGAGCCGTCGTCGCGGCGGAGAGTTTTGCAAAACGGCCTTTGGCCGCAAGGTGGAGAACTAAAGATGAAGTTGCTGCGCTATGGCGAGGTGGGGAGCGAACGTCCCGGCCTGCTCGATCAGGATGGCACGATCCGCGACCTTTCGGCTTACGTTGCCGACATCGCCGGCACGACGCTCCATCCGGCGTCGCTGGAGATGCTCTCGAAGCTCGATCCGAAATCGCTGCCGGCAGTTTCCGGTAGCCCACGCATCGGCGCCTGCGTCGCCGGCACGGGCAAATTCATCTGCATCGGCCTCAACTATTCCGACCACGCCGCCGAGACCGGCGCCACCGTGCCGCCGGAGCCGATCATCTTCATGAAGGCAAGCTCGGCCATCGTCGGGCCGGACGACGACGTGCTCATCCCGCGCGGTTCGGTCAAGACCGACTGGGAAGTCGAGCTCGGCGTCGTCATCGGCAAGACGGCGAAGTACGTCAGCGAGGACGATGCGCTGGATTATGTTGCCGGCTATTGCGTCGCGCATGACGTGTCCGAGCGCGCCTTCCAGGCCGAGCGCCAGGGCCAGTGGACCAAGGGCAAGTCCTGCGACACGTTCGGCCCGATCGGCCCCTGGCTGGTGACCAAGGACGAGATCGCCGACCCGCAGAACCTCAAGATGTGGCTGACCGTCAACGGCAGGACCATGCAGAACGGCTCGACCAAGACCATGGTCTACGGCGTCAAATATCTGGTCTCCTATCTCAGCCAGTTCATGTCGCTGCAGCCTGGCGACATCATCTCCACCGGCACCCCGCCCGGCGTAGGGCTGGGCATGAAGCCGCCGGTGTTCCTGAAGCCCGGCGACGTCGTCGAGCTCGGCATCGAAGGCATGGGCCAGCAGAAGCAGACGTTCAAGGCGGACGAGTAGGGCCGACTCCCCCTTCTCCCCTTGTGGGAGAAGGTGGCCGCGAAGCGGCCGGATGAGGGGTGTTGGACGGAGTGAGGCGTCGCAGACTTAAGCGCTTGAGATCCTTTAATTTTCTGATGTCGCGTTCTGTCGCGCACCCCTCATCCGTCTCGGCGCTGCGCGCCGATCCACCTTCTCCCACAAGGGGAGAAGGGGAAGCCGGCGCTACTTCAACACCTTCCCATCCACCCCAAACCTATACGTCTTCGCCGGATCCGGTGTCGCATAGAGCGTGGCGCCCGGCTCGGCATTGTAGACGCCGAAGATGCGCACCGTCAGCATCCCTGCCTTCTCGCAGTCGAGATAGAGGTTGGTGTCGGCGCCGAGATGCTCGGCGTGCACCACCGTGCCCTTCCAGGCGCCGGATTTGGCATCGACGGTCAGATGTTCCGGCCGCACGCCGACGGTCTTGGCCGTCTCGCCCAGCTTGGCGCCGTCGATGAAGTTCATCTTCGGCGAGCCGATGAAGCCGGCGACGAAATCATTGGCCGGCGAATTGTAGAGCTCCATCGGGCTGCCGATCTGCTCGATCCGCCCCGCATTGAGCACGACGATCTTGTCGGCCAGCGTCATCGCCTCGACCTGGTCGTGGGTGACGTAGATCATCGTCGCCTTCAGCCGCCGGTGCAGCTGTGCGATCTCCAGACGGGTGTTGACGCGCAGCGCCGCGTCGAGGTTCGACAGCGGCTCGTCGAAGAGAAAGAGCTTCGGCTCGCGCACCACGGCGCGGCCGATGGCAACGCGCTGGCGCTGGCCGCCCGAAAGCTCCGCCGGACGCCGCTCGAGATAGGGCTCGAGCGACAGCATGGCGGAGGCGATCTTGATGCGGCGGTCGATCTCGGCCGAAGGCGTTCCGGCCTGCTTCAGGCCGAGCCCCATGTTGTTCTTCACCGTCAGGTGCGGATAGAGCGCGTAGGTCTGGAACACCATGGCGATGCCGCGTTTTGCGGGCGGCGTGACCGAGACATCGTCGCCGTCGATCAGCACGCGGCCTGAGGTCGAATCCTCCAGGCCGGCGATGACCCTGAGCAGCGTCGACTTTCCGCAGCCGGACGGGCCGACGAAGACGACGAACTCGCCGTCGTTGACCTCGAGGTCGATGCCCTTCAGCACCTCGACCGGCCCAAAAGCCTTCTTCACATTCTCGATGTTCAGCGAGCCCACGGCTTCGTCCTTGTTCTAGAGTTTGATTGGGGCGCCGGTGCGCACGCTCTCGTCGGCGGCTAGGCACACGGCGAGCGATTTCACCGCGTCGTCCATGTGGCGGGTCAGATCGATGTCCTCGCGGATGGCCTTGAGCAGGAAGGCCTGTTCGAGGTCGCAGAGCTCCTGGTGGCCGGGCTCGCCTTCCATCGACAGCAGCTCGTCCTCCTTGGCGAACTTGCCATCCGCTCCGGTCGCGGCGCTGTGCAGGCGGATGGTCGAGGTCTTGGTGTGGGTGTCGATGTCGTCGGACTTCACGCCCTCCTTCATCACGATCGACACGCAGCCGTTTGGAGACATCACGTCCTTCACGAAGAAGGCGGTCTCCGAGATCATCGGACCCCAGCCGGCCTCGTACCAGCCGACCGAGCCGTCCTCGAACAGCACCTGCAGATGGCCGTAATTGTACATCGAGGGCGCGATCTCATCGGATAGCCGCACGCCCATGCCGCGCACCTCGACGGGTCTCGCATCGGTGATCTGCAGCATCACGTCGAGATAATGCACGCCGCAGTCGACGATCGGCGAGGTCGTCTGCATCAGCTGCTTGTGCGTCCCCCAGCTGTGGCCGGAGGACTGCTGGTTGAGGTTCATGCGGAAGACGTAGGGGCCGCCGAGCTTGCGCGCCTCGGCGATCAGCCGCATCCAGGACGGATGGTGGCGCAGGATGTAGCCGATCACCAGTTTTTTGCCGTTGGCCTTGGCCGCGTCGACGACGCGTTTTGCGTCGGCAACCGTCGTTGCCAGCGGCTTCTCGACAAAGACATGGCAGCCGGCCTCGAACGCCCGCACCGCGTAGTCGGCATGGCTGTCGGAATAGGTGGCGATCGCAGCGACGTCGGGTTTCTCGTCGCGCAGCGCATCCTCGAAGGAGCGCCTGATGCCGTATCCGGCAAGCCCGTCCGGCAGCGGCACATCCGAGCGATTGATCAAAGCCGCGATCTCGAAGCCCGGATTGTTGTGATAGGCCAGCGCATGGCTGCGGCCCATATTGCCGAGGCCGGCGACGACGACGCGAAGGGATTTAGCCATTTCAATCTGCCTTTTCTTGGCTGCGGGCCTTGAGAGCCACCATCACTTGTGGTCCACATTCCTCCGCAACACGCAAAGCTGCTTGTTCACTTTCGCACCGGGATAAGAGCCCGAAGCCATAAGCAACGACCCCGTCCGTGATGAGCGAAAGCCTCTGACCGTCAGGCAACTGATGCTCAAGGTTCAGCGCCTGGGTGAACGCCTTCGACTGCTCGTCTTCCTCCAGCGAATTCACGCGCCAACGAATGTGGCAGTTGTGCTCTTTCGGCCGGCGCTCCGGTCCGAACCGCGTAAACCAGACGGCGGCGTTGAGGTAGAACTGTGGCTCCCAGGCAGACCTCTGCAGGTTCAGCACGCAGATCGTCTCTGACCACTCCCGGTAGAAATTCGTGGCGCGAACGCCTCGAAATCCATAGCGGCTCGCTGTCTCGGCGAGAGCCTGAGCGATAATATCTCGACCGTCGCTCACTTCACCGCTCCCGACGTGATGCCGCGGATCAACTGCCGCGAGAAGATGACGTAGAGGATCAGCACCGGCAGGATCGCCAGCGAGAGCGCCGCCAGGATCGCGTTCCAGTTGGTGACGAACTGGCCGAGGAAAAGCTGCGCGCCGAGCGTCACCGTCTTGGTCTCTTCCGATGGCGCCAGGATCAGCGGGAACCAGAGATCGTTCCAGATCGGGATCATGGTGAAGACGGCGACGGTCGCCATCGACGGGCGCACCAGCGGCAGCACCAGCCGGAAGAAGATCGTGTATTCCGACAGCCCGTCGATGCGCCCGGCGTTCTTCAGATCGTCGGATACCTGCTTCATGAATTCCGACAGGATGAAGATGGCCAAAGGCAGCCCTTGCGCGGTGTAGACCAGGATCAGCGCCGTCAGCGTGTTGACCAGCCCTGTCGCCACCATCAGCTGCAGGATGGCGACGGTGCCGAGGCGGATCGGGATCATGATGCCGAGCGCCAGGTAAAGTCCCATCATCGTGTTGCCGCGAAAGCGGTATTCCGACAGCGCGAAGGCGGCCATCGCGCCGAACAAAAGCACGAAGAACAGCGAAGCGACGGTGACGACAAGGCTGTTCTGGAAATAGTGGAAAAAATCGCCCTGGCCGAACACGGTGCTGTAGCCGATCAGGTCGAAGGTCTTCGGCGTCGGCGGCGTCAGCGGCGCGCCGAAGATGCCCGCGCGCGACTTGAAGGAATTCATGATCACCAGGATCACCGGGAACAGCGCGATCACCGTGTAGGTCAAAAGGACCGCGTGGGCGCCGATGGTGCGGGGAAGCGAACGGGTAGCGGTGCTCATGGCTCCCCCTCAGAACTGGTAGCGACGCAGGCGCGTCTGGACGAGGAACAGGTAGATGCAGACGCCGGCGAGGATGATCAGGAACATCATGGTCGCGATCGCCGCGCCCATATTGGGGTCGCCGACCTGCAGCTGGAAGCCGAAGAAGGCGCGGTAGAGGAAGGTGCCGAGGATGTCGGTCGAATAGTTCGGTCCGGCCAGCGCCCCTTGCGCGGTGTAGATCAGATCGAAGGCATTGAAATTGCCGACGAAGGTCAGGATCGAGATGATGCCGATCGAAGGCAGGATCAGCGGCAGCTTGATCTTCCAGAACTGCGCCATGCCGGTGATGCCGTCGCATTCGGCGGCCTCGATCACCTCATCGGGGATCGACAGCAGCGCGGCATAGATCAGCATCATCGGGATGCCGACGAACTGCCAGACCGAGACCAGGCTGAGCGCGGTCAGCGCATATTGCTCCTTACCGAGCCACGGCGTGAACAGGCTCTTCAGCCCGACGAAGTCGAGCAGATGCGGCGCAACGCCCCAGATCGGCGACAGGATCAGCTTCCAGGCGAAGCCGACGATGACGAAGGACAGGATGGTCGGCACGAAGATCGCCGTGCGGTAGAAGGCGGCGAATCTGAGCCTCGGGCTGGAGAGAAGTGCTGCCAGCAGGACGCCGATCGGGTTCTGCACCAGCATGTGGATGATGAAGAACCAGACATTGTTCCTCAGCGCGTTCCAGAAGTTCACCGACCAGTTGGGGTCGCCGAACAGCGTGCGGAAATTGCCGAGACCAACGAACACCTGGCTCTGCTCGATGTTGCGGAACAAGGACAGCTGGAGGGTGCCGAACAGCGGCAGGATCATGACCGCCGTGTAGACGAGCACCGCCGGCGCCAGGAAGACGCCGATATGCCAGCGGATCGGTTTCTTGGGTCGTGTTTGTGCGGCCATGAGTTCGGTCCCCGCCGTCTCTCGGTTCCAGGTCGATGAATGCTTAGCTGATGCCTCGATGCACGGCCTGATTGTTCCCCTTCACGGGCGGACAAGGCCAGCGACAGTGCGGCTTCGTCTTCCCCGCAAAGTGAGGGTAAGACCGAGAGGCGGCGCCGACAATCGCTATCTAAGAACTGTCCGAATACCGGCCGGGCAGGCGCCCGGCCGGTTCGATGGCAAAAATTACTTCGCCGGCTTGTACCAGCTGTCGAGGCCGTCCTGCAGCTTCTTGGCCGCGGCTTCCGGCGTGTCGGTGCCGTTGATCACATTGGCCGATTCGACCCAGGTCTCGTTCTCGAGGTTCGGCGTGCCGCGCGACAGGATCTGATAGGTCGAGCGGATCGTCGACTTGCACTTGCCGCGCCAGGAGACGAATTCCTGCGCCAGCGGGTCCTCCATCTTCACCGGCGTGCTGTTCAGGCTGAAGAAGCCCGGCAGCGCGTTGGCGTAGATGGTGGCGAAGTCCGGCGAGGCGACCCATTCCAGGAACTTCTTGGCTTCTTCCGGATGCTTCGACGCCGCATTCAGGCCCATGCCGATATCGGTATGGTCGGAGATGTAGCAGGTGTCGCCGGCCTTCTGCACCGGCGGCGGGAAGGCGCCCATCTTGAACTGCGCCTGCGTGTTGAACAGGCCGATCTCCCACGAGCCAGCCGGGTAGATGGCGGCGCGGCCGAGCGTGAACAGGTTCTGGCTGTCCGGATAGGTCTGAGCCTCGAAGCCGTCGCCGAGATAGGGCTTCCACTTGGCCAGTTCCTTGTAGGGCTCGACCCAGTCGGCATCGGTCAGCTTCTGCTCACCCTTGATCAGGGCTGCGCGGCCGTCCTCGCCCTTCCAGTAGTTCGGGCCGATATTCTGGTAGCCCATGGTCGCGGCTTCCCAGAGGTCCTTGGTGCCCATTGCCATCGGAATGTAGGTGCCGTCCGCCTTGATCTTGTCGAGCACGGCGTAGAACTCTTCGTTGGTGGTCGGCACCTTGAGGCCGAGCTTGTCGAAGGCGTCCTTGTTGTAGATGAAGCCGTGGATGACCGAAGCCATCGGCACGCAGAAGCTCGACTTGCCGTCGTCGGTCTGCCAGGCGGCCTTGGCGACGGGCGAGAAGTTGTCCATGCCGGGCAGCGACGAAAGGTCGGCGAGGTTGCCCTTCTTGAACAGCTCCAGCGACTTGTCGAACGGGCGGCAGGTGATCAGGTCGCCCGCCGAGCCGGCGGTGAGCTTGGCGCCGAGGGCTGCGTCATATTCAGTCGGCGCCGAGGGCGCGAACACCACCTTGATGCCGGGGTTCTTGGCCTCGAAGGCCGGGATCAGCTTGTCCTTCCAGATGGTCAGGTCGTCGCCGCGCCAGCTCTCGATGTTGAGCGTTACGTCTTCGGCGAGAGCCATCCCGGTGCTGCCGAGGATGCTCGTGCCGAGCAGCAGTGCCGTCAGTAGTTTGGTCGTCATGTTCAGTCTCCCTGTTGACCTTTTTCAGGTTCGGTTCTGATGAGAACTGGGGCTAGCGCCGCTTGCTCCCCTCGATCGCGGAAAGCGCCGGCCTGAGCTTCTGGCCAGCTCCTTCCAGTATCTTCTCGGCCGCGTCGGCGTTGGCAGCGCCGGCGGCGAGCAGAATGGCAGTCTTGACGCCGCCGCCGCTCTCTTCGAGCAGCCGCGCCGCGTCGTCCCGGTCGCGCCCGGTGATGGCGGCGACCATGCGTACCGCGCGGTCGCGCAGCTTGATGTTGTCGGCGGTGAGGTTGACCATGTAGCCGTCATGGACATGGCCGAGATGGATGGCGGCGAGCGTCGACAGCATGTTGAGCGCGATCTTCTGCGCGGTTCCCGCGCCCATGCGCGTCGAGCCGGCGATCAGCTCCGGCGGCGTTTCGAGCAGGATGGCGACGTCGGCCCGTTCGAACAGCGGCGCGCCTTTGTTGTTGGCGATCGCGATCGTCGCGGCGCCCCGGCGCCGGGCGTCGCCGATCGCCTGGACGGCATAGGGTGTCGAGCCGCTGGCCGAGATGGCGATCAGGCAGTCGCCCTTGCCGATATCGGCGCTTGCCACGGCCGCCGCGGCTTCCTCGGTGTCGTCTTCCGGTCCGCCGGCAAGCGTGTGGAACGCCTCGTCGCCGCCGGCGATCAGGATGGCGATGCGGTCGCGCGCGATGCCGAATGTGCCTGGAAGCTCCAGAGCGTCGGCAACAGCCATTAGGCCGGAACTGCCGGCCGCCGCGTAGGCGAGCCTGCCGCCGCTCTTCAATTGTCTTGCGATGAGCTCGGCTGCCTCGGCAATGGCCGGAATGGCGCCGTGCACGGCCTTGGCGGCCTCGATCTGCGCGTTGGCGAGGAACGAAAGGATGGCATCCGGGGCCTGAACATCCAGCCCCTCGGCATTTTGATGAAGCGCTTCCGTGCGCGTCTCGGCCATCCGCTTTCCTCCAACTGAAGGGAACAATACCAAAAAAATACCACTTGTCCACATCCATTAATGGATTTCGCCGCTTGGAATTGTATCGCCGGCAAATTTCAGTGATTTTTCAATAAAATGCGCCTTAATCTTTTTTGAACGAAAATTAACGCTTGGCTATTGGTATTTTATTGGTATTATCCTGCCCGAGGAGAAATCGCGTGAAATTCGTGCTTGGCATCGATGGCGGCGGCACCAGCTGCAGGGCGGCCCTTGCGACCGCCGACGGCGCTGTCGTTGGCCGTGCCAAAAGCGGCGCGGCCAACATCCGCACCGATCTTACCGGCGCGCGCGCCAACATCGTCGACGCGGCCAGGCAGGCATTCCTCGCCGCCGGCAAGGATCCGGAGCTGATCCCTGAGACGCCTGCCATTCTGGGTCTCGCCGGCGCCAATGTCGGCACCTACAGGCAGCAGCTGGAAGCAATCCTGCCCTTCAGCAAAAGCCGCGTCGAGACCGATGCCGAGATCGCGCTCGAAGGCGCGGTCGGTTCCGGCGACGGCGCCATGGCCATTCTCGGCACCGGCACCGCCTATATGGCGCGTAAGGCGGGCAAGTCACGCGCCATCGGCGGCTGGGGCTTCCAGGTCGGCGACCAGGGCAGCGGCGCCCGCATTGGCCGTGATCTGCTCGAGCAGACGCTGCTAGCCTATGACGGCATCCGCCCCGGTTCGCCGCTGACGGACGCCATGCTTGCCGTCTTCCGCAACAATCCCGAGGACGTGGTCGAATTCACCACCAACGCCAAGCCTGGCGACTTCGGCGGCTTCGCGCCAAAAGTCTTCGAGCATGCCGAAAAGGGCGACCTCGTCGCCAACTGGATCCTCGACAAGGCGGTTGCCGACGTCGAGGCCTCGCTCGGTGCGCTCGATCTTGCGGACGACGCTCCGCTCTGCCTGCTCGGCGGCTTGGCGGCGCTCTACGCGCCGCGTCTTTCCGCACGCTATCGGGCGCTTCTGAAAGCCCCGCTTGACGATGCGCTTGGCGGCGCGGTGCAGATGGCGGTGCGCATCTTCGCCGGCAAGTCGGGGGCTGACCGATGAGCGCCGCCGACCAGATTTTCGCCATGCTAAAGGAGTCGTCGCAAAGCGGAGCGCCGCTCTACCTGCAGCTCCGGAAAAGCATCGAGGAAGCGGTCAATCGCGGCCTGATCGGCCCGGGCGACGCGCTGCCGTCCGAGCGCGATATCGCCAGCAAGGCCGACATCTCGCGCGTCACCGTGCGCAAGGCGGTGCAGGATCTGGTCAAGGGCGGCATCCTCGTCCAGCGCCATGGCTCCGGCACCTTCGTCGCGCCGCGCATGGAGCGCGTCGAGCAATCGCTGTCGAGGCTCACCTCCTTCACCGAGGACATGGCACGCCGCGGCATGGTTGTGCGCTCGGCCTGGCTCGACCGCGGCCTCTATGCGCCCTCGCCGGACGAGATGATGGTGCTCGGCCTGTCGTCGAGCGAGCTGGTGGCGCGCGTGGCGCGCCTGCGCATCGCCAACGACACGCCGCTGGCGATCGAGCGCGCCGCAATTTCGGCGAGCGTGCTGCCCGACCCCGAGGCGATCGGCTCCTCGCTCTACGCGGCGCTGGAATTGACCGGCAACCGCCCGGTACGGGCGGTGCAGCGCATCTCGGCCGCCAATCTCGGCGATGGTGATGCGCGCCTGCTGGAAGTGCCGCCCGGGGTTGCCGGGCTGCACATCGAACGTATTTCCTATCTGGCGAGCGGCAAGGTGATCGAGTTCACCCGCTCGATATACAGGGGCGACGCCTATGACTTCGTCGCGGAACTCCGGCTGACCGGGCCGGGAGAGGAGATCCGGCCATGAGCGCAACCGCCACCCATATGCGGCGCGAGATCGAGGAGATCCCGCAGGCCACCGCCCGCCTGCTGGATGGCTCGGCCAAGATGCTTGCCGAAGCCGGCCGCGGCCTTCGCGAGCGCGATCCGCATTTCGTCGTCACCGTGGCGCGCGGCTCGTCCGATCATGCCGCCACTTTCATGAAATATGCTGTCGAGCTGACGGCCGGCCTTGCCGTCGCTTCGGTCGGCCCGTCGATCGCCTCCATCTACGGCGCGAAGCTCAGGCTGCGCGGCTCGGCTTGCCTCGCGATCTCGCAGTCGGGCAAGAGCCCCGACATCGTCGCCATGGCCGAAACGGCAAGGACGGGCGGCGCGCTGACCGTCGCCATCACCAACACCGCCGACTCGCCGCTGGCGCGCGCCTCCGACTATGCCATCGACATCCTCGCCGGGCCTGAGCGCAGCGTCGCGGCCACCAAGACCTTCGTCAATTCGGCCGTCGCCGCCTTGGCGCTGATGGCGCACAGCACCGGCGATGAGCCGCTGCTTTCAGCACTTGCCCGCCTGCCCGAACATTTCGAAAAGGCGATCGCTTGCGACTGGATGGCGCTGGCGGCGGCGCTTGAGACCCCGCAGTCGCTGTTCATCCTCGGCCGCGGCCCGTCCTTCGCGATTGCCAGCGAGGCGGCGCTGAAGTTCAAGGAGACCTGCGCCATGCATGCCGAGGCCTACAGCGCGGCGGAAGTCATGCATGGGCCACTGGCGCTGGTCGGGCCGGGCTTTCCGGTCCTGGCGCTCGCCGCCCGCGACGCGTCGGAGCCTTCGGTGGCCGAGGCCGCCGACAGCTTGGCGGCCAAGGGCGCGGCGGCTTTCGTCACCTCCGACAAGGCAAGGAGCGCCAAGCTGCTGCCGCATGTCGCGACCGGCCATCCGCTGACCGATCCGCTGCCGCTGATCGTGTCCTTCTACGGCTTTGTCGAGGCCTTCGCCCGCCATCGCGGCCTCGATCCGGATGCGCCGCGCAACCTGCGCAAGGTGACGGAAACCGTATGAGCGACCGTTTCGCCCTCACCGGTGCCCGCATCTTCGACGGTGCCGACTGGCACGAAGACGCGGCTCTCCTCGTCAAGGACGGTCTTGTCGAGGCCATCCTGCCCCTTGGCGCCGTTCCGTCCGGGGTATCCAAAGTCGAGACCGGCGGCCGCCTGCTGGTCCCCGGCTTTGTCGACATCCAGGTCAATGGCGGCGGCGGCGTCATGCTCAACGACCATCCCGATGTCGCCTCGATCGAGACCATCTGCCGGGCGCATGCGCCCTTCGGCACCACGGCGCTGCTGCCGACGCTGATCACCGACACGCCGGCGATCACCGCCGCAGCGGTCGCCGCCGGCGCCGAGGCAGCGCGGAAGAACGTGCCGGGTTTCCTCGGCCTGCATCTCGAAGGGCCGCATCTGTCCGTCGCGCGCAAGGGCGCGCATGATCCGGCTCTGATCCGGCCGATGACCGACGCCGACCAGGCCGCGCTGGTCGCCGCGCGCCGGGATCTGCCGGTCCTGCTCACCACGATTGCGCCGGAATCGGTCGAGCCGGGCCGCGTCACGGCGCTGGCCAAGGCCGGCACCGTCGTCAGCCTCGGCCATTCCGACACCGACTATGCCACGGCAACGGCCTTCGCCGAGGCCGGTGCCACCGTCGTCACGCATCTCTTCAATGCCATGAGCCAGATCGGCAATCGCGAGCCGGGGCTGGCCGGCGCCGCCATAGACACCGGCAATTTCTACGCCGGCATCATCGCCGACGGCATCCATGTCCATCCCGGCACGATGACGCTCGCGCTCAATGCCAAGAAGGGTCCGGGCAAGATCCTGCTGGTCACCGACGCCATGGCGACGATCGGCACCGACATGACCTCCTTCACGCTGAACGGCCGCACCATCTATCGCAAGGACGGGAGTCTCAGGCTTGCCGACGGCACGCTGGCCGGTGCCGACCTCGACATGATTTCCGCCGTGCGCTTCGTCCATCGTGTGATCGGGCTCGATCTCGACGAGGCGCTCCGCATGGCCTCGCTCTATCCGGCGCAAGCGATCGGCCAGGCGCACCGGCTCGGCCGCTTCGCCAACGGCACCGCCGCCGACATTGTCGGGCTGTCGGAGGATCTGGATGTAAAGAGCGTCTGGATCGGCGGCGAGAAGGTGTTTTCCGCCTGAGCCTATTCCTTCGTCATCCTCGGGCTTGACCCGAGGATCCATGCCGTGAGCTCTGCCGTAGAGCGCAACGGTGCAGAATTCTATAACCGTTGCAATGCCTTAGCGTCACGGAATGGATCCTAGGGTCTGCGCCGCGTCGCTTCGCTCCTTGCTTCGCCCTAGGATGACGACGCAGTATTATTAGCCGGCTTTGGCATATATATCCTTATACGTCTCGCGCAAAACGTTCTTCTGCACCTTGCCCATCGTGTTGCGCGGCAGTTCATCAACGAAGATCACCTGCTTCGGATGCTTGTATTTCGCCAGCCGCCCGGCGATGGCGCCGGCAATGTCGGCGGCGCTGATCGCCGATCCCGGCCTGCGCACCACGACCGCCGTGACGCCTTCGCCGAAATCCGGATGGGCGACGCCGATCACTGCGCTTTCGCCGACGCCTTCAAGCGCGTCGATCTCGCTCTCGATTTCCTTCGGATAGACGTTGTAGCCGCCCGAGATGATCAGGTCCTTGCCGCGACCGACGATGTGGACATAGCCGTCGGCGTCGATCAGCCCGAGATCGCCGGTGATGAAGAACCCGTCGCCGCGGAACTCGGCTTTGGTCTTCTCCGACATCCGCCAGTAGCCGGCAAAGACGTTCGGTCCCTTCACCTCGATCATGCCGATCTCGCCCTGGGCCAGCGGCTTGGCCGTCTCGGGATCGGCGATGCGCAAGGAGACGCCGGGCAGGGGAAAGCCGACTGTGCCGGCGCGCCGCTCGCCGTCATAGGGGTTGGACGTGTTCATGTTGGTTTCGGTCATGCCGTAGCGCTCGAGGATGGCGTGGCCGGTGCGCTCGCGCCAGGCATTGTGCGTCTCGGCAAGCAGCGGCGCCGAGCCGGAGATGAACAGCCGCATGTGGCTCGCCACAGCCTTCGTCAGGCCCTCCTGCTGCAAAAGCCGCACATAGAAGGTCGGCACGCCCATCAGCGCGGTCGCGCGCGGCAGAAGCGAGATGACACGGGCGGGATCGAATTTCTGCTCGAATAACATCTTGGCGCCGGCCATCAGGATGACGTTGGTGGCGACGAACAGGCCGTGCGTGTGGAAGATCGGCAGCGAGTGGATCAGCACGTCGTCGGCGCCGAAGCGCCAGTGCTCGGTGAGCACGCGCGCGTTGGAGGCGAGGTTCTCGTGGCTGAGCATGGCGCCCTTGGATCGGCCGGTCGTGCCCGAGGTATAGAGGATGGCGGCAAGATCGTCCGGACCGCGCGCTACATTCGCAAAATCCTCCGGCTGCACCTTGGCGCGATCCGCGAGCGTGCCCCGCCCATCGCGGCCAAGCGTCGGCGTCGCGGCGCCCACCGACGCGGCAAGCGATTGGATATCGCCTGCCTTTTCCGGATCGCAGACGACCAGCCGCGGTTCCGCGTCGCGGAAGAAATAGTCGAGCTCCGGCAACGTATAGGCGGTGTTGAGCGGCAGGAAGACGGCGCCGGCGCGCAGACAGGCGAGATACAGCAGCAGCGCTTCCGGCGTCTTCTCCACCTGCACGGCGACGCGATCTCCGGGCTGGACGCCCGTTTCGACAAGCGCACGCGCAAATTGCCCGGACCGCGCCAGCATGTCGCCATAGGAGATCGAACGTCCGTTATCGGTCTCCATTAACATTTGGCCAGGCGCCGGCATGCTGGCGCGGAAAGCGTCGAACAGGTGGTTGGTCATGGTCATTCCCTGGCCTCGTTGCCGATGACATTCGATGCATCGGCCTAAAGCATGTCTCCCGAAAGTGGGAACCGGTTTCGGGACAAAGACATGCGTAAAATCAAAAAACTAAAGCGCAGCGAATCTGAAAGATCGCGACGCGCTTTAGCCAGAGCGAATACCAGATTTGCCGGCGATGGGCAGCTACATGGACGGCTGTTTGCGGCCGCGCGAAACCTTGCCCGAGCCGGCCTTCGGACCGTAGCCCTCGTTAAAGCGCGCCATGCACATCTCCGCCGTCAGCCGGTAGTGGCTGAGCAAGGCTTCGACCGCGCCGTCGGCATCGCCGTCCAGCGTGTGCTCGGCGATCGTCCGGTGCTCGCCGAGGTCGTCCCGTTCGGAGCCCGGACCGCGCTGCGAGATCAGCCGGTAGCGGGAGGCCTGGTCGGAAAGCTGGTCGCAAAAGCCGATCAGCCAGTGCGACCGGCATGCCGAGATCAGCGCGCGGTGGAAGGCGCGGTGCAGCTTCTCCCATTCCGGATTGTTGGTTGCCGGTTCGCTTGGCTGGCGCCGCTCGGCGCGCGCCAGCCGGTGCAGGGCGAGCACCAGCTGTTCTTCCCACTCGGCCGTGCGGTGCGCTATGGATTCGCGCAACGCGCGTTCCTCCAGCCAGCAGCGCGTGCGGGTCAGCTCCTCCAGCTCGGCCGCGCTCACCGGCATCAGGAAGAAGCCGCGCTGGTCATGGCGGCCGAGCAGGCCCTCGGCGGCGAGGCGGTTGAGCGCTTCGCGTACCGGCGAGGCGCCGGCGCCATAGCGGGAAACGACCCATTCGACGCGCAGCTTGCCCTCGGCTTCCAAAGCTCCACGCAGCAGGTCCTCGCGGAGCTGATGGTAGACCGAACTGGCCAGCGTGCTCTTGGCACCCTTGCCTTGGCCCGTATCGGCATTTCCGTATGTCAATCGAACTCCCATTGCTTGCCCCTGTTTTGCCAGGGCCCCTCGGCGAAGCAATTTCCCGTACATGTATCATACAGTCGGGCATTGCCGCCTCAAAGCGGAAGATGATGATACTCGACTTTTAGACAAGGGGGCGGTCTATTATCGAGTAAAGTAAAATCCGCCTACGATTTTTATGGCCAACAAGATATATTGAACAACGGTTCAATAGCGCGATTGGAGTGTGCAACCTCCGCTAGAAGAGCTGCGTCGCATACTTTAATTGGCGGCCTTGTCGGCTGCGGAGCGGATTGCCTCTATATTTGCCCGATACGCTTCGACGGTGCCGCCTTTGAAGATGGCCGCCCCCGCCACCAGCACGTCGGCGCCGGCGGCGGTCACCAGCGGCGCTGTTTCCGGCGAGACGCCGCCGTCGATCTCGATGCGGATCGGGCGGTTGCCGATCAGCGCTTTGACGCGTTTCACCTTGTCGACGATGGCCGGGATGAACGCCTGGCCGCCGAAACCGGGATTGACGGTCATGAGCAGGATGAGGTCGAGCCGGTCGAGCACATATTCGATCGCCGTTTCCGGCGTCGCCGGGTTGAGCGAGACGCCGGCCTTCTTGCCGAGGCCCTTGATGGTCTGCAGCGAACGGTCGAGATGCGGGCCGGCCTCGGCATGCACGGTCATGCCGTCGCAGCCGGCCTCGGCGAAGGCAGCCAGATAGGGGTCGGCCGGCGCGATCATCAGATGGCAGTCGAAGAAGGTTTTTGTCCGGTTGCGGATCGCCTTGATCACCGATGGGCCGAAGGTGATGTTGGGCACGAAATGACCGTCCATCACGTCGAGATGGATCCAGTCGGCGCCGGCGGCCGCGACCGCCTCGACCTCGTCGCCGAGCTTCGAGAAATCCGACGCCAGCACCGACGGCGCGATCAGGGTCTTCTTGCTCATGAAAGGCCTCTCCCGGCATCCACGTCGGCGCGCTGGGCCGCGCGCCTTCCATGCGGGTCTGCCTAGACCATCGTCCAGCCAAGGGGAAGCATGTTTTCCGCATCGGTCGGCAGGCGCACAGGAACGCGGCTGGGACGCGGGAAAATAACAACCCGCCGGATTGCTCCGGCGGGTTCGCGATGTGGCCGCAGCTCCGTTACTGAAGGTTGTTGGTCGCCGGGTTCCGTTGCAATCTTGGTCGGTCCCTTGGCACCAGCTGCTGCAGGATGTTCGGATTGAGCAGCAGGTTCGGATCGATCTCCAGGCCTGGCCGCCTGCGGATCGGGAAGCAGTCCGGATACCGTCCGGTCGTCCCGACCGGGCAGCGCCGCCTGACGATCGGCTGGCAAATGCCGTCGATCATCTGCGAGCCCGGAGCGCATTCAGCGTCTTCGAACGTGCCGCACCTGCCTTCTATCACCTCGGTGCCGCGCGGGCATACACAGGCGCCACGCTTGTTGAGGATCTGGCCGCGGATGGAGCACGCTTGCGGCTTCTTGACCGGCGCGCAGACCTTACCCCTCACCTCCATTCCCCTCGGGCAGACGCAATCACCGTCGGCATTGCGCACCTGGCCGCGAATCCGGCACTGGCTGGGCGGCTGCCTGTCGGGCGCGCAGGCCTTGGCGACGCGGTCGAGATGCGTGCCCTTCGGGCAGACGCAGCCATTTGAAGTCGGCACGGCGCCACGGATCGTGCATTTCGGCGGAACGACCTGGCAGACGCCGTTCACCAGCTCGCCACGCCGGCACACGCAATTGCCGTCCTGGTCGCGGTATTGGCCGGGACGCAGCGTGCACTGCGGCTCCTGCGGCTGCTCGCCCCGTACGCATTTGCCGTTTTCCAGCTCGGTGCCGCGCGGACAAACGCAGCGCCCATCCTCGGTCCGGATCTGGCCCTTGAGCAGGACGCAGCGTTGCGGTACTGGCAGCGGCAGAAGCTGGGTGCCGCCGCCGGAGCACTGGCCGTTCCGGAAGCTGGTGCCCTCCGGGCAGGCGCAGCGGCCGGCCGAGTTGAGCACCATGCCGGCCGAGCATTGGGTCTTCGCTTCACGCTTGATGGTGAAGGGGTGGCAGGCATAGGCCTTGCCGCGATCGCCCTGTGCGTTGGTCGGGGCGCGCGACAGCACGTCGCTGCCGCCCTGCACCGGCGTGTTCGGCGAGAGCACGCCGACGCAGTTCTGCCCGCTGACCGCGCCCTGCAGTTTGGCAAGGTCGGGAAGGACCACGCTGACATGGTGCGTGTGGCTTTCACCGGCGCCAAGCGTCAGCTTGGCGATGCAGGATGCCGGCAGCGTCGTCGGTTCCGGCGAGCAGCCGAAGGGCGGATCGATCGAGGCGATCGGAACGCCTTCCAGGCGGCCAACGCCGTCCAGACCGACCGCATCGCCGATGCGGACCGGGCCGGAGAAGGCGTTTGGCCCATCGTTCGCGATAGTGATCTCGAACGAGCAGGGCGCGCCCGGCTGGCACTCGGCATCGCCGGTCTTCTCGACGCGGATGGTCGAGGCGCCGCCGCCCTTGGCGTAGGCCTGGCCGATCGGATAGACGATATCGTCGCCCGGCGCCGGCCCATAGGAGCCGCGCGCGCAGTTCTCGAACGCGCCATTGGCGCTCACCGTCACGTCGAAATGCCGGCTGGTTCCGGGCGTCATGACCGCGCCGGGAATCTGGCACGACAGCGTGTTGGCAGGCACCGGCCCGCAGCTCCAGTCAGCGCCGTCGGGGGTCACGGTCTGGATGGCTGCCGGCATACCGCCCGATATAAGCGTGGCGGCATCATTGACCCGCACCAGACCGGTGGGGGCGGCGGTGCCGGCGTTGCTGACGGTGATCCGGCAGGAAATCGCCGCGGCACCGGCGAGCGAGCCCTCGCATATTTTGGTGATGCGCAGGCCGGGCTGGCCGCCGTTCGGATGGCGGATGCGCTCGGTCGCGCAGGCCTTGTTGTTGGCGAGGTCGGCCTCGCCGGGGATGGCCTTCACCTCGGCGCAATTCTCGACGCTATCCGGCCGGTAGTTTGCCGGCATCACCGCCTTGACGACGATCGGCGTCGAAGCGCCCGGAGGCAGCGAGATGCCGGCATTGTCGCAGCGGAACTGGCCGGGGCCGTTCGGTCCGCAGGTCCATGGCGGGCTCGGCCCGAAGGTCGAGGAGGTCGGCGCGCCGCCGGGATAGGTGTCGATCACCGTCAGCGGCCCGTTATAGGTGTTGGTGCCGTTGTTGATGATGTCGATCACGAAATAGCAGACACCCTCCAGCGTGCAGACCGGGACGCGGGCGCGCTTCTTCAGGATCAGGTCGACCTTCTTCTCGACCGGAGGCTGGCACCGCGGGTCGCGATCGCCACGACGGCAGATCGGGATCGAGGCGCAGCCGCGGTCGTTCTGCTGGCTGCCGAACAGCGGCTTGCCGCTGGCCTGGTAATCATAGGCGGCGCAGTTGCGCAGCACGCCGCCCTGCCAGCCGCCGGCCGGCTTGAAGCCGAGCTTGAGGTTGACGGAGGCGCCGGGGTTGAGCGTGGTCACCGGATGGGTGCAGGTCATCGGCGTCATTGCGGGCGCGCAGACCCAGGGCGGATTCGGTCCTGAAGTGACCACCGAGCCCGCCGGCAGCGTCACCTCGTCGAGCACGATCTTGCCGTTGTAGGGCCCGTCGCCGACATTGGTGACCGTGATGGTGAAATCGCAGCCGCCGGCCATCGTGCAACGCGGCACCTCGGCCCACTTCTCGACCTTGAGGTCGGGCTGCTTTTCAGGCGGGCATCTGAGGTCGCGCGGAATGACGATGTCGATCGTCTGCGTGCAGCAGAGCCCCCAGCCTTCCTTCGGCCCGGCATAGGTGTCGATGCCGGTGACGACGAGATGGATGGCATCGCCGGGCGAGGCGCCGATGATCTTCCAGTTCAGCACGCCGCCGCCCGCAGGCACCTGTTGCGTGTCGGGAACGATGGTGATGCCGGGCGTCGTCGTCGACACCTGCACCCACTTGCCGCCCATCTCCGGGCCGACCGGCATGTGGTAGATGAAGGCGCCGCCGCCGGGCACGCAGTCGACCGTGCCGCGCTCGACCTTGAAGCATTCCTTGCCGGGAGGCGGAGGCGGCGGGTTGCATTTGCTCAGGTCGATCTTGATCGAAGTCTTCACGCCAGTGAGGAAATCGCCGTCGTCGGGCTTGTCCGGATCCTGTGACGGGATCGTGGTTGCCGGACCACCCCTGAGGGCCACTTTCATCTCGCCCTGGTTGTCGACCGTCGCCGGTGCGGGAAAGGCGGCATGGTCTATCTTGGCCGCAATCCGGAAGGTGATCACGCGTTCGTTGGCAGGACCGACGCCGTCGAGGTTGGAGGCGCTGATCCGGAAATTGGAGACGGTCGTCGTATCGTCCGGGCCGGCCGATGTGCTGATCGAAGCGGCGGGCAGCGGTCCGCCGGAAGCGCTCGTGCCGTCGCCGACGACGTCGACGCTGACGATCTGCAGGCCGTGCGGCAGCTGGTCCCTGAAGTCGAGCCTTGTCGCTTTCAAGAGGGCCGCCACGCTTGGCCGGTCGAAGTCCTGCGGGTCGCCGTGGATGCCGAAGCTCAGGACATATTCGACGGTATCGCAGCTTCTCTGGCCGCCTATCTTGGTGAAGAAGGGCACGATTCGCCCGAGTTCCGGATTGATGCCGCGCTGTTCAGGAGCGGATTCCGGATTGGCGGCCGCGGCCGGAGCCTTGTCTTGGGCGAGCGCCGGCAGCGCCGGCGTCATGGCGACCGCGATACCGGCCGCCATCAGCCAGCGCGCGCCGCGCCTGGCGTATGACAGGGGTTTCATGATCGTCTCCATGACGGTTTTGCGCGAAGCGAAGCGGGAAAGGGCGAGATCGTTCATCTGCCCCTCCTCGGCGCTTCGCAGCTGACGGCCGGCGTTCTGAGCGGCAGCGTCATCTTGCAGCAAGGATAGTAACCGCCCTTGTCCCGGTCGGACTTCCGGTAGAAGCAGAGCCCGACATTGACGGTTTCGCCCGGATTATGGCCGGTGATGTCGATCGTGTAGGGCTTGCCCGGCGCGTGCGATATGGGTGAGGTCACCCCGACGCCCGGCGTCTTGGACAGAGCCTTGATCGAATCGCCGCCGAAGCCGGCCGGGTCTTTGAGATAGAGATCGGCCTGAAGCCCGCGAGGCGTGCAGAAATACTGGACGTCCTCGACATCGATGCAGGGCGGCAGGTTGCCGGGCGGCGGGAAATCAGGCGGATAGAAGGGAGGCAGGTAGCCGCCGCCGGGGATGTCCTCATAATAGCCGGCACGGCCTTCGCAAGGGCGCCAGACCCTGACGTCGCCGACATGGCCTTCGACGTCCGGGTCTTCGAAATAGCCGTCGAAGTCGACGAACCATGAGCCGAAGGGCGGCACGTTGGCCGGCTTGACCAGCGCGCTCGGCGTGAGCTGCACGCCATGCACGGCAAGCGGGCCGCCGGCGGCGAGCCGCTCGGCAAGCTCCGGATTGTCGCGCAATTTGTCGCCGGTGTTGACGACAGTGTCGGTGCAAACGCTGGTGTCCAGATTGCCCTCGGCATCGTAGCGGTATTGCAGGTCGACGCCGCCGGCCGACTGGCGGTTGCCCTGCGGGAAGCCGATCGCGTATTCCTGCGGCACTTCCACCCAGACCGATTCGGTCGCCGGATCGTCCGGGTCCTCGCGCTGGTAGCGGATGACCTCGCCTTTGCCGGATGAGGCGAAGCCGCTGTAGTCATAGCGGTTCTCGATCGGGCCGCGCTGGGCGAGATACAGGAAGCCCTTGTTGTCGAAGGCGATATCGGTGACGGCATAGTCCTGGTCGGCCTTGACCGTCAGCTCCCAGCGCGGATCGCCGGCAAAGCTTCCGTCGCTCGCAATGCCGACCGACCAGATCTCCGCCTTCTCGCCGACGGAATAGTAGAGCCGGCCGCCATGATAGGAGATCGCCCAGACGCGGCGCTCGTCCTGGGTATAGCCCCAGGTCTTCGGGTCTTGGCTGTCGAAAGCGGCGGCATGGATGTCCATCACGGCGCCGTCATCGGCGACCGGCGCAAGGCCATGTGCCGGACGTCGGGCGACGCCATGGTCGAAGCTGTCGATCAGATTGCCGTCGGGGTCCATGCGGTGGATCAGGCCGGTATCGAGATCGGAGGCGAAGAACTCTCGGTGGATGGGATCGAAGGCGAGATTGGCGATGCCGGGCCCGCTGTTGGTGTCGATGTCGGCGAATTTCGAGACCGCGCCGGTGATGCCGTCGACCTTCCAGATCGTGCCTGGACCGCCGCCGTTCTCGATGCCGAACTGGCCGTCCATGAAGGTCGCACTGGCGGTGCCGCGGCGCTGCCGCTCGGGGCGGCCGTCATCGTCGGCATCCGGCGTGACGATCTCGATGCCATGCAGCGAGGTCGCCGCCGCATAGAGGTTGGGGATGCCCGACGGCACGCCATCGCGCACGCCGTCGTCATAGGTAAGGCCGAACACCTCGCCGATCTGGCCGGCCGTCACCTCGAAAGGCGGCGGCGTGTAGACGAGCTGGCCGGAGGCCGGGCCGCCGAGACGCGAGACGTCGAAAATCCGCAACGAGGCCTGCGATGTGTCGATGAAGGTTTCGTCGACCGGATCGACGCCGGGCGGTAAACCTTGCTCGAAATCGGGGATGACAGTGCCGGGGAAGCCGGTCACAGCCATCGAGCCGGGATAGATGATCCGGGTTTCCTGGGCCTGTGACGCGCCGCCGAGCCAAAGGCCAGCGGACAACGCCAGGGCAAGAATTCCACCGGTTGTCGTTATTGCACGCCGCAAACCGCCGGCGCGAGAAGTCACGAACGAGCCGCGGTCGCAAGACATTGAACTCCCCCCGAAGCCGTCGGAAGAACCCTCCGTGGTCGCCGCGCAAATCAGGCTAAGGCGCGGCGTTCCGGCTCGTTCGTCCTTGATAGAATTGTCTATTTTCCGCTTGATGACGATACGCCGGCTGCCTGGCAGGGTCAACGGAATCAGCCGAAAGCCCAGCGCATCGACCTCGTCCCGGAGACGGTGGTCGCGTTGAGCTCGTGTTGCTCCCGGAGACCGCGGAGCCTCTGGGTTTCGGGTCATAGAGGGGCCTCCTTTCCGCCCGCACCATGCGGTGCCTGGTCGTCAGTCGCGGGCTGACGCGGAAAGGTTCAAAGCGGGAGATGTTTCGGGGAGGAGCTGTCCTGGCCGCCTGGGAGGATCACCAGATCCACTCGCCCTTGCCGAGCACGGATACCGCCTCGACGATGCGGGTGAAGCTCGATCGCGCCCGGCCGACCGTGTGCCTCGCCCTCAGATAGCCATGCACCAGCCCCGGCTCCTCGAACCACCAGGCTCTCCCGCCGGCCGCGACGACGTGGTCACGATAGGCCTCGCCGTCGGAGGATAGCGGATCGCATTGCGCGGTGATCAGCACTGTGGGCGGCAGGTAGGCGAAATCGGCATCGGCGAGTGGGTAGAGTGTGATATCGCCGGTCTGGTCCACGCCGCCGGTACGGATATGCTTGTAGAACTCGATATCGCGCGCCGTCAGCATCGGCGCCTCGGCATGCGTCACATAGGAGCCCTTCGAACGATCGCCGAAAAGGCCCGCATAGATCAGCACCTGGCCGATCGGCTTTTTCTTGTGGCCGCGCGTGGCATGAGCAACCGCGGCGCAGAGATTGCCGCCGGCGCTGTCGCCGCAAAGCACGACCGGGCAGTCGTAGGTCCTGGCCGCCCATTCGAACGCGTCCATGACGTCATCGAAGGCGGCCGGATGCAGATGCTCCGGCGCCAGCCGGTAGTCGACCGAGGTAACGTCATAGCCGGTGCGGGCGCAAAGCTCGGCGCAGACATCGTCATGGCTGTCCAGCCCGCCAAGGATGAAGCCGCCGCCATGGACATAAAGCACCATGGCGGCTCCGTTCGGTTCCGTGTTGCGGTAGATGCGGATCGGGATGCTGTTGGTCGGCGTGGCTATTGCCGTCGTTTCCGTCGTTACGCCTTGCGGATAGCCGGCGAAGAATTCCCGGCACATCCGGTCGTAGATCGCCCGTTGCTCGGCGATCGTGTAGTCGATCGTGTCAGGCGGACAATAGGAATTGGTCTTGTCGATGAAGGCCCAGGTCTCGGCGTCGATCAATTTTCTGTAGTCGGTCATAGTATTTGGACCGACTTTGGAGGTCGAGCCTGGGCACCCCCCTCTGGCCTGCCGGCCATCTCCCCCGCAAGGGGGGAGATTGGCAGTTTCGTCGACGGCACTTCTCCTTCAACGTCGGCGATTGGCGAAAGCGACGGCGACATCCGATCTCCCTTGCGGGGGAGATGCCCGGTCCACCCTCCGTAGCTGCAGCGCAGCTGCTGCGAAGGACGGGCAGGGCAGAGGGGGGTGCGAAGGAACGCCATCGTCTGTGAGACTACTTCCCCTTCCACACCGGCTCGCGCTTTTCGGCGAACGCCCGGAACCCTTCCAGATTGTCCTCCGAGCCATAGAGGATATCGACCGTCGGCAGCTGGCGGCGGGTCACCTTGTTCATCGCGTCCTGGAAGGTCAGCGCTTCCGCCACGCGCGCCGTCTCCTTGATCGCCGCGAAGACCAGCGGCGGGCCGCTGGCCAGCAGCCTGGCGATCTCCCAGACGCGGTCCTCGAGCTTCTCCTTGGGCAGCACCTCGTTGACCAGGCCCCAGCGATGCGCTTCCGCCACATCCATCCAGCGGCCGGTGAGCAGAAGGTCCATGGCGACATGATAGGGGATGCGCTTGGGCAGCTTGATGGTGGCTGCGTCGGCCAGCGTGCCGGCACGGATCTCGGGCAGCGCGAAGGAGGAATGGTCGGAGGCGTAGATGAGATCGCAGGACAGCGCCAGCTCGAAGCCGCCGCCCACCGCCATGCCGTTGACGCAGGCGATCACCGGCTTGTTCAAGTCGCGCAGTTCCTGCAGCCCGGCGAAGCCGCCGACGCCGTAGTCGCCGTCGACCGCGTCGCCCGCCGCTGCCGCCTTCAAGTCCCAGCCGGCGCTGAAGAACTTGTCGCCGGCGGTCTTGACGATGGCGACGCGCAAGGCGGGGTCGTCGCGGAACGCCTTGAACGTCTCGCCCATCAGCCGCGAGGTCTTCAAGTCGATGGCGTTGGCTTTCGGCCGGTCGAGCGCGACTTCCAGGATGGTGCCTTCGCGGCGGGTGGTTATGACGTCAGCCATTCTTCTTTTCTCCAAGCACCAGCAGGGTGTCGGCGATCCACGCGCCCTTGCCTTCGGCGCAGACGATCAGCGGGTTGATGTCCAGCTCCTCGATCTCGCCTTCATTCTTCTGGACGAAGTCGGCAATGCCGGCGATGGCGTCGATGGCGGCCGCGACGTCGGCCTTCGGCCGGCCGCGATAGCCTTCGAGCAGCGGATAGAGCCTCAATCCACGCAATGCCGCCTCGATGTCGTCGCGCGTCGCCGGCAGCATGAGCGTCACGCTGTCGCGCAACAGCTCGACCAGCACGCCGCCGGTGCCGAGCGTCATCACGGCGCCGAACATAGGATCGCGGGTGAAGCCGACGATCAGCTCGGCGACGCCGTCGCGTACCATGCGCTCGGCATAGAGGCCGGTGCCGAGCGGCAGCAGGTCATGCGCCGCGTTGCTGACGGATTCGGCGTCCTTGAGGTTCAGCCGCACCGCGCCGACTTCCGACTTGTGCGTCACGCCCAGCGCCTTCAGTGCCACCGGGAAGCCGAGCGCCATCGACGAGATCACCGCCTCGACCGCGTTGGAAGCGCGCTCGCCTGTCGGCACCGGCAGGCCGGCCTTGATCAGCCTGTCCTTGGCCTCGGCCTCGTCGGGTGTGACATGGTCGCCATCGGTCGCGCCAGCCGCCGTGGTGTCGACCGGCTGCGCCGCGGGCTCGCGCCAGGCCCAGCCGATGAAGGCCGCCGCCTGGGCGGCGTCCATGGCTTCCGAAATGCCGAACAGTGGCACCATGCCGCGCGCCATCAGCCCGGCGGTGTATTCCTCCGGCAGGTTCTCGGGCAGCGACGACACGATCGCGCCTTGCGCCCTGTTGGTCTTCAGCGCCGCCTCGAAAGCGCGCAGCGTCGCCCACCAATCGGTGTCCGAGCAGCGGTCGGGGCGCGGGAAGTCGAGCACCAGCATGTTGAGGTCGAAGCCGCCCGACACCATGGCGGTGAAGGTGGCCGTCATCGCCGGCTCGTTGTTCCAGATGAAGGTGTGGTAGTCGAGCGGATTGGCGACCGCGACCAGGGGCCCGAGCGTCGATTTGACATGGGCGCGATGCTCGGCGCTCAGCGTCGGGAAATGCACCCAACGGCCTTCCGCGCTGTCGGCCATGACGGAGGCTTCGCCGCCCGAGCAGCTCATCGATGAGAGTTTGTAGCCGGGCAGCGGTCCGGTGATGTGCAAGAGCTTCAGCGCCTCGATGAAGGCCGGAATCGAATCGACGCGCGCGATGCCGAGCCGCTTCAGGAAGGCGCCGGAGGCGGCGTCTGAGCCGGCAAGCGAGGCGGTATGCGAGACAGTCGCCTGCCGCGCCTGTTCGGAGCGGCCGACCTTCATGGCGATGATCGGCTTCTTCAGCTCGCGGGCTCGGGCGGCCAACCTCTCGAAGCCGGCTACCGAGTCGAACGCCTCGATGTGCAGACCGAGCGAGGTGACGCGCTCGTCCTCGATCAGGCCGAGTGCCATTTCCGAAAGGCCGGTCTGCGCCTGGTTGCCGGCCGTCATCAGGAAGGCGATCGGCAGGCCGCGCTTCTGCATCGTCATGTTGATGGCGATGTTGGAGGACTGTGTGATGATGGCGGCGCCCTTGCCGCCGTCGGCCAGCCTGATGCCGCCGTGCTGGTCGGGCCAAAGCAGCGCGCCGTCAGCATAGTTGATCAGGCCATAGCAGTTCGGGCCGATGATCGGCATCTCGCCGGCGGCGGCGACGAGCTCCGCCTGCAGCCGCTCGCCATCCTCGTCATAGGCCTCGGTCTCGAGGAAACCGGCGGCAAAGCAGACGGCTCCGCCGGCGCCGCGCTCGGCCAGCGCCTTGACGACTTCGATGGTGAGATGCCGGTTGACGCCGACAAAAGCGGCGTCCGGCGCCCCGGGAAGGTCGGCGACGGAGCGATAAGCCTTGCGGCCGGCGACCTCGTCCTTGGTCGGATGCACCGGCCAGATCTCGCCGGCAAAGCCCATCTTGATCGATTGCGCGACGACGGCGGCGGCCTGCGCACCGCCGAACACGGCGATCGATTTCGGGCGCAGGAGACGTTCGAGTTTATGCATGGTCATCTTTTCGTTTGAGCGCGATCTTTTCCCAAAACCGGATCCCGATTTTTGGCGATCATGCTCTAACCCCGAACGGACGCAGCAACGCCCGCGAAATAATATGTCGCTGAATCTCCGAAGTGCCTTCCCAGATGCGCTCGACGCGGGCGTCGCGCCAGATGCGCTCCAGCGGCAGGTCGTCCATCAGCCCCATGCCGCCATGGATTTGGATCGCTTCGTCGGCAACGAAAGCCAGCATCTCGGTGGCCTTCAGCTTGGCCATCGCCATGTCCTGATCGGTGACGGTGCCCTGATCGTACTTCCAGCCGGCCTCGAACACCATCAGGTCGGCGGCCTTCAGCTCCGTCGCCATGTCGGCGAGCTTGAAGGACACCCCCTGGAACTTGCCGATCTGCTGGCCGAACTGCTGGCGCTGCGCGGCATATTCGATGGCGTGCGAAAGCGCGCGCTCGGCGCGGCCGAGGCAGGTGGCGCCGACCTGCAGGCGCGTGGCGCCGAGCCAGGAATTCGCCACCTCGAAGCCCTTGTGCACTTCGCCCAGGATTTGGCTCGCCGGCAGCCGGCAGTCGTCGAACTCGAGGATCGAGTTGGTGTAGCCGCGATGCGAGACGTTGCGGTAGCCGTCGCGCACCGTGAAACCCTTGGTGCCCTTGTCGACGAAGAAGGCGGTGATCTTCTTGCGCTTGCCGCGCGGCGAATCCTCTTCGCCGGAAGCCATGAAACAAATCGCGAAATCGGCAAGGTCGGCATGGGAGATAAAATGCTTGGTGCCGTTGAGCACCCAGTCCGAACCGTCCTGCACGGCGGTCGCCTTCATGCCGCGCAGGTCCGAGCCGGCGCCCGGCTCCGTCATCGCCAGGCAGTCCCATTTCTCGCCGCGGATGCAGGGGAAGAGATATTTCTCGCGCTGCTCCGGCGTGCCGGCGAGCAGGATGTTGGAGGGCCGCGCCACGCAGGTCCAGTGCAGCGCATAGTTAGCGCGGCCAAGCTCCTTCTCGTAGAGCAGCCAGCTGACCGTATCGAGACCGGCGCCGCCGACGTCGGCCGGCATGTTGGCGGCGTAAAGGCCGGCCGCGATCGCCTTGGCCTTCAGTTCGTCGATCAACTCGCGGCGCAGTTCGCCGGTGCGCTCCACCTCGCGCTCATGCGGGTAAAGCTCGTTCTCGACGAAGGCACGCGTCGTCTCGACGATGAGCTTTTGTTCTTCCGAAAGCCCGAAATGCATCGCCTCAGCCCTTCTTCTTGCTCTTCTTCGCCTTGTCGGCTTTTGCAGGCTTCACGGCTTTTGCCGGCTTGGCGGCCTTCTTCGCCGGCTTGTCGGCCTTCACCTTCTCCGTTGCCTTGGTGGCCGGCTTCGCCGCCAGCTTGGCGAGTTGTTTCGTATAATCCTTGTGCAGCGCGCCGGCACCCCAGCCCTTGCCCTTGTTCTGCTTCGACAGCGCTTCCATGATCGCGACCAGATTGTCGTCGCGGATCTTTTCCAGCTCGCGGATCGACAGGCCATTCGCCTGCTCGTCCGATTGCGTGGCGATCAGGTCGACCAGCTCGTCGTTGAACTCCGGCACGTCCATCAGCTTGGTCCACGGCCATTTCAGGCAGGGCCCGAACTGCGCCATGAAGTGGCGCATGCCGGCCTCGCCGCCGGCGACGCGATAGACCTGGAACATGCCCATCTGCGCCCAGCGCAGGCCGAATGAGTAACGCATGATGTCGTCGAGTTCCTCGACGGTGCAGATGCCGTCCTTGACCAGCCACAGCGCCTCGCGCCAGGCCGCTTCCAAGAGGCGGTCGCCGACGAAGGCCTCGATCTCCTTGCGCACCACCACCGGCTTCATGCCGATCGAGGCGTAGAGTTCCCTGGCGACCTCGATCGCCTCCGGAAAAGTCCGCTGGCCGCCGACGATCTCGACCAGCGGCAAGAGATAGACCGGGTTGAATGGGTGGCCGACCACCAGCCGTTCCGGATGCTTCTTCATCGCCACCTGCATGTCGGTCGGCTTGATGCCGGAGGTCGACGAGCCGACGATGGCATTGGCCGGCGCATGCAGGTCGATCTCGGCCAGCACCTTGTGCTTGAGGTCGAGCCGCTCCGGCACGCTCTCCTGGATGAAATCGGCGTCAGCCACCGCTTCGGCGATCGTCTTGGCGAAGGTGAGCTTGCCTTCCCTGGGCAGGCCGCCGGGCAGCATCTGCTTGTAGGCGCGCCGCGCGCCCTTCATCACTTCGCTGACCTTGCGCGACGCCTCGGGGTCCGGATCGAAGATCGACACGTCGATGCCGTTCAAGAGCAGGCGCGCCACCCAGCCGGCGCCGATCACGCCGCCGCCGATGGCGGCCGCCTTGTTGATGATGCTCATGCTCAGGCTCCGGTTCTTGTCTTGGCTGTTTCTGGATCGGTAAGCGGCACGCGCTCGCCGGCGCGGATCACTGTCGGGTCGTAGGCCTTGCGCGCGAAGACTTCGAGCACGAAGGGCCGGAAGAACTCGACCGGCAGCGTGTCGTAGTCGGGGTCGAAGCTCGACTGGTCCCAGCGCTCGCAGAACTGGTCGCAGTCATCGAAATAGAGATGGCCGGCAAAGCGGTCGCGGGCATGCCGGTTGCCGCCGAGATGATGCGCGTAATAGAGGCGCTGGAAGTCGCCGTGCTTTTCCACTACCCAGGTGCATTGCTCGCGCACGAAAGGCTTCAGGATCGTCGCGGCATATTCGTCGTGGTTGTAGGGCGCATAGATGTCGCCGATGTCGTGCAGCAGCGCCGCGACGATCCAGTCTATGTCGGCGCCGTCGCGCCAGGCGCGCGTCGCCGCCTGCAGCGAATGGCCGAGCCGGGTGATCTTGTAGCCGGATAAACCCTCATCGAGCTGCACGAGGGCGTCGAGCAGCCGATCGCCGGTCCTGGCGGCATAGTCGATCTCGTGGGCGGTCAGGAATTCGTAGTCTTGCCTGTCGCCATCCTTCATCGCGGTGAATTTGACGGTAGCCATTTTTTGACTCCCTTCAAATCACGCTGCGATCGGCGCCCGCTTCGTCAGGTTGAGCTTCTTGCGCACTTCCTCCGGCCCGAGCACGCGCGCGCCGAGATTGGTGACGATGCTCGCGGCACGTTCGACGAGCTGCGCGTTGGTCGCGAGCACACCCTTGTCGAGCCACAGATTGTCCTCCAGGCCGACGCGGACATTGCCGCCGGCCAGCACGGCGGCCGCGGCATAGGCCATCTGGTTGCGGCCGATCGAGAAGGCCGACCAGTTCCAGGTCGACGGCACGTTGTTGACCATCGCCATGAAGGTGTTGAGGTCGTCCGGCGCGCCCCACGGCACGCCCATGCAGAGCTGCACCAGCGCATCCGCGTTCAGAACCTTTTCCTCGACCAGCTGCTTGGCGAACCACAGATGCCCGGTGTCGAAGGCCTCGATCTCGGGCTTCACGCCCAGCGCCGTCATCATGCCGCCCATGGCGCGCAGCATGCCGGGCGTGTTCGTCATGACATAGTCGGCCTCGGCGAAGTTCATCGTGCCGCAGTCCAGCGTGCAGATCTCAGGCAGGCACTGACGCACATGTTCCATGCGGTTGGTGGCGCCGCCCATGTCGGTGCCTTTTTCGTTGAGCGGCAGCGGCGCCTCGGGCGAGCCGAACACCATGTCGCCGCCCATTCCTGCGGTGAGGTTCAGCACCACGTCGACGTTTGCCTCGCGGATACGCTCGGTCACTTCGCGGTAGAGATGCACGTCGCGCCTGGGCTTGCCGGTCTCGGGGTCGCGCACATGGCAATGGACGATCGCCGCACCAGCTTTGGCCGCATCGATCGCCGAATCGGCGATCTGCTTGGGCGAGCGCGGCACATGCGGGCTGCGATCCTGCGTGCCGCCGGAGCCGGTCACGGCACAGGTAATGAAGACCTCACGGTTCATCGCGAGCGGCATGGTCTTTCCTCCCAAATTCGATCAGCCATGCATGTCGCCCAAAAGTGGGAACCGATTTTGGGATAACGACATGCACCGAAACTAATCCAAGAATGACTCACTTGCCGGAAACTGTTTTGCGTTTTACGAAGTTCTCATGATCAAAAACGAAAAGCCGATCATCTTTCGGCCCGAGCGCGAGCCGCTCAAGGTGACGTTCCTGGTGTTCTCGGGCTCGTCGATCATGTGCGTGGCCTCGGCGGTCGACCCGTTGCGCGCCGCCAACCGCATCTCCGGCGAGACACTGTTCGATTTCAAGCTGGTCTCGGTCACCGGCGAGGCGCCGGTCACTACCTGCGGCCTGCCGGTCGCCGTCAGCGGCCGCTTCGATGCGGCCGAGCCGACCGACATGCTGGTCGTCGTCGCCGGCTTCGGCACGCAGAACTACGCCACGTCGGCGCTGCTTGCCGGCTTGCGGAGGGCGGCGCGTGCGGCCCGCGCCTGCGGCGGTGTCGAGGCCGGCACCTGGCTGGTGGCGCGGGCCGGCCTGCTCGAAGGCCGCAGCGCCACCACGCATTGGGAAGACATGGAGGATTTCTCCGCCGCCTTTCCGGGCGTCGACGTGCGGCCGGACCGCTATGTCATCGACGGGCCGGTCTTCACCTCGGGCGGCGCCTCGCCGACCTTCGACCTGATGCTGCATCTGGTTCGAACCCGGCTCGGCATGGCCGCCGCGCTCGATGTGGCGAGCGTCTTCATCTACGACCAGGCGCGCGCCGCGACCGACGCGCAGCCGCTGGTCTCGCTCGGCCGGCTCGACGGCTACGATCCCCGGCTCGCCCAGGCAATCCGGCTGATGGAAGCGCATGTCGACGAGCCGCTCACCATCGACGCGGTCGCAAAGCGCGCCGGCGTGACGGCGCGAACGCTGGAGAGCATTTTCCGCAAGTCGATCGGCGAGACGCCCGGCGCCTATTATCTGCGGCTGCGCCTCAGCGCCGCCCGGCGCCTGGTGGTCGATACCCGCATCGCCATGGCCGACATTGCCGGGCGCACCGGCTTTTCCTCCGCAGCCGCATTCTCCAGGGCGTTTTCCAGGGCTTTCGGCGAGGCGCCGGTCAGGCTGCGGCGCGGCTGATTATCCAGTCGGTCGCCGCCGCAAGATCGTCGATAACAGCCGTGGGCGCCGGATCGAAGCGCGTCTCGTCATTCGGGCGGTATTTGCCGGTACGCACGAGCAGCGCCGCGCCAAGGCCGGCACTGAGCCCGCCGGCGACATCGCTCTCCGCATCGTCGCCGACCATCACCGCATCGGCCGCCGTGCAGTTCAGACCGGCGAGCGCCGAGAGGAAGAAATCCGGCGACGGCTTGCCGAGCACGACAGGACTTCGCCCGCTGGCGAATTCGAGCGCTGCGACGAAGGCGCCGGTGTCGAGGCTGAGCAGGCCGTCGGCATCCTTGAAGGTGCGGTTGATGGCAAGCGCGACGAAATCGGCGCCGGCAACCAGCTCGCGGAAGGCGCGGTTGAGACTGGCATGATCGAAGGCCTCGCCGGCATCGCCGACGACGACGGCGCGCCCGCTGCCGCCCTCCAGTCCGGAAAACTCGACCTCCAAATCGGGATGGACGAGCAAATGCGGCTGGCGGCCATGCTTGCGCAGCCACTCGACGGCGGCGCGCGCCGGCGTCAGCAACTCTTCATCCGCAACCTCAATGCCCATGGCGGCAAGCTGCGCGATGATTGCGCCGCGTGGCGAACGTGTCGTGTTGCTGACGAAACGGAGTAACAGGCCTGCGTTGCGCAGGCGCTCGATGGCTGCCGCAGCGCCTGTTATCGGGGTGTCGCCGTCGTAGACGACACCCAGAAGATCGAGCAGCACCGCGCGTATCATCGGTTAAGGATGGAGAAACAGTCTCCGTTCGTCAAACCAAGGAAGAATCAGGCCTGGAAACAGGCCATGGAAGAATCAGGCGGCGTCGCGGCCTTCGCGAACAATGCGCGAGCGCATGCTCTTGGCCAGCGCCGTCTCCAACCGCGCGGCGACCGCGCGATCCCATTCGTTTGTCTTGCGGCCGCCGTCTTTCGAATGCGGCAGCGCCATCAGCCGATCGATGATCGAACCAGCCTCGCCGGGCGAGAGCAGGGCGTCGATTTCGCGTTCGTGCTGCATACGTTTCGCCTCCTTCGTTCCTTCCCGCCACGTGTCCACAATATAGGAGATCCGTGACGGCTGTTTGAAGGCAAGAGCGGGGCGATTGAGGGGCAGCGCGGGGCAAAACCTTGTCCTCGCCCGGAACCGGGGAGGTTCATCGTTTCACGGGATGCGGAACTGCTCTATCTATTTGTTTTTGAGGCGTTTCGGACGGAAGACCGTTGCACACTTTCCCCGAAACTGATGACGCCGCATCCGGCAACTGTCGAAGTCGGCGCCGCCCCTCATCCCCCTGCCGGGACCTTCTCCCCGTATAGTGACGGGGAGAAGGAGGCTGGCCGCGACGTCGGCGGCCGTCTTGCAACGTTGGCGATTGGCGAAACCGTCGATGACAGCGTCCCTCTCCCCGTCACTATACGGGGAGAGGATGCCGGCAGGCAGGTGAGGGGCAGCGCCGACGCTGAAGGACTTCTCCTCGCCGAGAAGCAAGCGAAGGCTGAAATCAGTGGAAGCGCACTATCCCTCAGACGTATCTGTTGACGATGTTTTCGAGCAGCTCCTGCCGGCCTGAGCGCGGCTGCGGCTCGATCTTTTTCTTCACCACGCGCTCGGCGATCTCTTCCAGCGTGCGCTTGCCGGAAAGCATCGCCTTGCCTTCTGCCGTGTTCCAGCCGGCATAGCGTTCGGCGAGCGGAGCGGACAGCGCCTTGTCCTCGATCATCTTCGCCGCCGCCTTGAGGCCGCGCGCGCAGGCATCCATGCCGCCGATATGGCCGATCAGCAGGTCCTCCGGGTCGAGCGACTGGCGCCTGAGCTTGGCGTCGAAATTGGTGCCGCCGGTCTTGAAGCCGCCGCCCTGCAGGATCTGGTAGTAGGCCAACGCCATTTCCGGCACGTTGTTGGGGAACTGGTCGGTGTCCCAGCCCGACTGGTAGTCGTTGCGGTTCATGTCGATCGAGCCGAAGATGCCGAGCGCATTGGCCAAGGCCAGCTCGTGCTCGAAGGAATGGCCGGCGAGGATCGCATGGCCCTGCTCGATGTTGAGCTTGACCTCCTTCTCCAGCCCGAAACGCTTGAGGAAGCCGTAGACGGTCGCGACATCGTAATCATACTGGTGTTTTGTCGGCTCCTGCGGCTTCGGCTCGATCAGGATCGTGCCCTTGAAGCCTATTTTGTGCTTGTAGTCGACGACGAGGTTGAGGAAGCGGCCGGCCTGCTCCTGCTCGCGCGCAAGATCGGTGTTGAGCAGCGTCTCATAGCCTTCGCGCCCGCCCCACAGCACGTAGTTCTCGCCCTTCAGCCGCTTGGTGACGTCGATGCAGCTCTTCACCGTCGCCGCCGCATAGGCGAATACGTCCGGATCGGGATTGGTGGCAGCACCCGCCATGAAGCGGCGATGCGAGAACATGTTCGCCGTGCCCCAGAGCAGCTTGACGCCGGTTTGTTTCATCTTGGCCGAAAAATAGTCGGCGATCTCGTCGAGGCGCGCGGCGCTTTCCGAAAAGTCCTTGCCCTCGGGGCGGACATCGGCGTCGTGGAAGCAGAAATAGGGGATGCCGAGCAGCGAGAACATCTCGAAGGCGACATCGGCCTTGAGCTTCGCCAGCTCCATCGTGTCGACGCTGCCGGCCTTGGCGAACCACGGGCGGTCGAAGGTCTGGCCGCCGAACGGATCGCCGCCCTGCCAGGCAAAGGAATGCCAGTAGGCGACAGCGAAGCGCAGATGGTCTTCCAGCCGCTTCCCGGCCACCACTTCGTCCGGGTTGTAGAACCGGTAGGCGAGCGGATTGGTCGAATCCGGCCCCTCATACTTGATTGTCTTGATGTCGCCGAAAAAGCCGCTGCTCATGGTTTCCTTCCTCTCCAAGTGCTTCCGCCCGATTACCTCAGGCGTAATTGGTTTCGCTCTTCCCTTGGGCGAAAAACGTCATGTCGAAACGATCCAACGAAGGATGAAGACAATGACCGACCTCAACACGATCGCCCGCAACTACATCACCGCCTGGAACGAGAGCGATGCGGCGCGCCGCAAGGCCCTGCTCGAGGCAGCCTTCACCCGCGACGTCAGCTATCGCGACCCGGTCATGCAGGGCGATGGCCATGCGGGCATCGCCGCGCTGATCGACGGCGTCCAGCAGCGCTTCGCCGGCTTCCGGTTCTCGCTGAAGGGCCAGCCGGATGGGTTCGCCGACCGCATCCGCTTTTCGTGGAACCTGGGGCCAGAGGGCGCAGAATCCGTCATCGAAGGCACCGACATCGGCGTCATCGAGAACGGCCGCCTGAAGAGCGTCACCGGCTTCCTCGACAAGGTGCCGGCGCAGTGAGGACAACTGGGGAGGGGAGGTGCGAGGCACCCCCCTCTGTCCTGCCGGACATCTCCCCCTCAAGGGGGGAGATCGGATGTCGCTCCGGCTTTCGCCAATCCCCAGCGTTGCAGGAAAGAGCGGGGCGTCCCAACTGCCAATCTCCCCCTTGAGGGGGAGATGCCCGGCAGGGCAGAGGGGGTGCCTCGCGCCGTCCCATGCGACTACGGGGTGCCTCGCGCATACTCACGCAGTAACAGCCCTGATCGCCGGATAGAGCGCCCGATAGCGCTGATAGGCATCTGCAAAAGCGCCGCCAAGCCCGGCGTCCGGCTCGATCGTGGCGTCGGTCGCCGGCGCGGTGCAGACGGCAAGCGGATCGGCGTCAGTCGCGGCGATCAGGCCGAGCCGCGCCGCGCCGAAGGCGGCGCCGAAATCGCCGTCGGCCGGAATGTCGATCGGCACCTGCAACGCGGTGGCGATCGCCTTCAGCCAGTAGCGCGAGCGCGAGCCGCCGCCGATCGCCGTCACTCGGGTCAGCGTCGTGCCGGCCATCTTCAGCGCTTCGAGACTGTCGCGGAAGGCAAACGCCACGCCTTCGAGCACGGCCTGGGTCAGCGCGGCCCGGCTCGATTGGTGGGCGAGGCCGGTGAAGGATCCGCGGATGGCGGAATCATTGTGCGGCGTGCGCTCGCCGGAGAGATAGGGCAGGAAAGAAACGCCCGTCGGCGCCTTGAGCTTGTCGCCGAGCTCCCCGGTCAGGTCGCCGGCGCCTTTGCCGGTGATCTCCGACAGCCAGTTGAGCGAATCGGTGGCCGAGAGGATCACGCCCATCTGGTGCCAGGTGGCGGGCAGCGCATGGCAGAAGGTATGCACCGCGCTTTCCGGATTGGGCAGATAGGAGGCGTTGGCAGCAAAGAGTACGCCGGACGTGCCGAGAGAGACGAAAGCGTGGCCGGCGCGAACCGTGCCCATGCCGCAGGCCGAGGCCGCGTTGTCGCCGGCGCCGCCGGCAACCGGGATGCCGGCCGCAACGCCCCATTTCGAAGCAAGTTCGCCACGCAAGGCGCCGGCCTTCGCCGTGCCTTCGGTGAGCGACGGCATCTGTCTTTCGTCGAGCGACGTCGCGTCGAGCAATTCCGGCGACCAGCGGCGCTTGCCGACGTCGAGCCAGGACGTGCCGGCCGAGTCCGACATTTCCGAAATGTGCTCGCCGGTCAGCCAGAGCCGCAGGAAATCCTTGGGCAGAAGCACCTTGGCAACCCTGGCGAAGATTGCCGGTTCGTTGTTCTTCACCCAGGCGAGTTTCGGCGCCGTGAAGCCGGGGAAGACGATGTTGCCGGTGAGCTTGCGGAAGCGCGGGTCGGCGTCGAGCGCTGCAGCCTCGACATGGCTGCGCGTGTCGTTCCACAGGATGCAGGGGCGCAGCACCTTGTCCGAGGCATCGAGCAGGGTAGCGCCATGCATTTGGCCGGAAAGGCCGATGCCTTTGACGGCCGCCAGTTCCTTCGGATGGGAAGCCCTGAGCTCGACGATCGCCGTCTCGCAGGCCTCGATCCAATGCGCTGGCGTCTGCTCGGACCAGCCGGGATGCGGGCGCGAGACATCGAGTGAGCCATGGCCGGAGCCGATGACTTTCTGCCCGGCATCGATCAGTAGCGCCTTCACGCCCGAGGTGCCCAGGTCGAGGCCGAGATACATGATTTCCTCCCACTGCCATTAATTTTTTCGGATCTCGAAAAAATCTGGCTTGGCCAGTTCTTATGACAAGATCCGCCTCGGGTCAATTCTCCGACAAATCGGCCGCGCGTCGCGAGAACAGCGCCGACAGCGGGCTCTCCGGCCGCGCCAGTTGGCGCTCGGCGGTCAAGGCCCGTGCCAGTGCGCCATCACCGGCGCGAAGCGCGGCCTCGATCAGCGTCAGGTCGATCACGTCGCGTTGCGCGTGGCTGCCGCCGAAGCGATGGGCAATCGAGCGGATCGGCCGGATCAGGCGCACGGATTCGGTGTAGCTGCCTTCGCCGAACTCCTTGATCGCCAACGTCAAGGGATGGCCGACGTCGCGGGTAAAGGCGGCATTGTCGTCGCTGCCATTCATCGCTTCGCGCTGCGCCTCGAGCAAGGTCCGCGCCGGCGCCTCCAGCCCCGCGCCGACAAAGGCCATCATCGCATGCGCGTCGTTGAAGGCATAATTGCCGGCGGCGGCCTTCGGCATCCAGTTCGCGGCAAGTACCGCCCAGCGGTCGCCGACATCGACGCCGCCGAGATGGAGGCGCCATAGGATCGCCGAGGCATCGACCATGTTGAGCGCCAATGTGGAGCGGTCGCCGTAGATCGGCCCGTCATAGAGTTTGAGCACCTCGTCGGTCTCGCCGAGGTCGTAGTGGAAAAGCGCCAAATGCCACCAATTGTGGATCTTGAGGAAGCTGTCCTTCGTCCACGCCTGCGGGTTGGCGCGCATCCAGGCTATGCCGTCCCTTTGCCGGCTCTGCATTTCCATGACATGCGCGACCGCGTGCTGCGCCCACCCGTCGCGCGGCTCGATCGCGATCGCCTGCCGGCCGAAGGATTCTGCGCGGGCATAGTCGCCCATCTCCTCCAGCCCGAAGGCCTGCATGCCGAGAACGGCATGGTAGCCCGGCATGCCCTTTTTCCAGGCCGGCAGCGCCCGGCCGATGCGGTCGCGCAGCATACGGGCATTGCCTGTGAAGAAGTCGATCTGGTGTCCCACCTGCAGCGCCACCGCGTCGAGCGGCTCGTCGATCGCGATATCCTCGAGGATGCGAGCGGCCTCATGCCAACGGCCCTCGGCGAGATGGCCGAGGGCGCACACATGCGCCTGTTCGCGCGTTGTGCCGGCAAGCGGCAGCGCCGCAGCATGACACGATCGCGCGACAGTCATTGCCTCGCGCTCGGTGGCGAGGCCGAACAGGTAGCCTTTGAACACATGCGCCATCACGAAGCCGGGGTCGCCGGCGATCGCACGGTCGATAGAGCCGACCGGGTCGCCGATGAAGCATTGCAACTCGTGGACGGCTCTGGCGTAGGACGAAAACCCGGCTTCGGTCGCGCCCGAATAAGCCAGGCCGAATGCATCCGTTAGCGCCATGCCATGTCCTCGTCTTCGCCTGTTGAAGACGATCCTAGAACATCGATCGCCGACCCGCCAACCGGAGTGAGCGGTCTCGGCGGTGAACCCGTCTCTGCCTCAATTCCCCGAGCGCACCGCCACCGTGGCGATGCCGGCGCCGACCAGCAGCGTCCCGCCGGTGCGGTTGAAGATGCGGATCGCCTTCGGGTTGCGCACGATCGCGCGGGCCCTGGATGCCACCAGCGCATAGCCGAAGGCGTTGCAGAAGGCGAGTGCCAGGAAAGTCGTCTCGAAGATCAGCATCTGCGTCCAGAAATCGGCGTGCCGGTCGAGGAACTGCGGCAGGAAGGCGACGAAAAACGTGATGCTCTTGGGGTTGAGCGCGGTGACCAGCCAGGCATGCGCCATCATCCTTGCCGCCGACACCGCATCGGTGCGCGGCTCGGCCTTCAGCGCGCCACCGGCGCGGAAGAGTTTGATGCCGAGATAGATCAGATAGCCGGCGCCGATAATCTTGAGCACGGTAAACACGGTGGCCGAGGCCGCGAGCAGCGCGCCGATGCCGAGCATCGACAGCGTCATGGCGGTGAAGTCGCCGAGCGCGACGCCGACCGCCATCGGCAGCGCGGTGCGCCAGCCCTGGCCCAGCGCATAGGAGACGACCAGGAGGATCGTCGGACCCGGGATGACGAGAAGAATGGTGGAGGCGGCGGCAAAGGCAGCCCAGTTTTCGAAGGACATTTCCTACTCCTTGAGCGCAAAGAACAGGATAAATCCTGGGGTTGTCGCGATTGTAAAGAGGGCAATCGGGAAAATCTTCGGCGCTGGCCCGGCGTCTTCCTTCGGCGAAGTAACGGGCTGTTAGGGTTAAGCCCGGCCTTCGGCCTTTCACGCTTTTTCAACCATGAATGATGAAAATGCCCGCCATTCGGCCGGACCGTGCTTCCCGCCGACAGCGTAGGGTCTGGTGCATGCGCGAGTTGCCGCAAAGTCTGACGCCGCCTTCGAACGGCGACACAATCGAAACCGAAATTTCCCGCCGCTCCATGCTTTCCGGCATGGGCGCCATGGCGCTGCTCGGCATCGCCGGCTGCAGCACCACCGACACGCTCGACCTGCCGCAATTGCAGCTCGACGACACGGTGACAGGTTCCGTCCACCCGATGCGCCCGGCGATCAGCGTCGACAAGAACATCACCGGCCCGGACGTGATGTATGCGTCCCTCACCGATGGTGGCTTCCAGGTGCCCGCCGTGCCATGGCAGAAGGTCAAGCCGGAGTTTCGCCGCCAGATCGTCGTCGACAAGACCGGCGAGGCGCCCGGCACCATCGTCGTCCATCTCAAGGAACGCATGCTCTATCTGGTCCAGCCGGGCGGCGACGCCATCCGCTACGGCGTCGGCATCGGCAAGGACGGTTTCCGCTGGTCGGGCCGCGCCAACATACAGTATGGCCGCGAATGGCCGGTCTGGACGCCGCCGCCGGAAATGATCCAGCGCAAGCCGGAGCTGGTGAAATGGCAGGGCGGCCAGCCCGGCGGCCTCACCAATCCGCTCGGCGCCCGCGCGCTCTACATCTACCAGGACGGCAAGGACACCGGTTACCGCATCCACGGCTCGCCCGAATGGTGGAGCATCGGCCAGGCGATGTCGTCGGGCTGCGTGCGCCTGATCAACCAGGATATCATCGACCTCTACAACCGCGTCTCGAAGAAGAACCCGGTCGTCGTCGTCTGATCAGTTTTCTTCCGTTGCGCGATGCCGCAAGACGGGCGAAGGTGCCCTGAAACACGTCGCTCGGGAGAAGAAGATCATGGCCGGAACTTTCGTCATCGCGCAGGGCGGCGGCCCGACCGCCGTCATCAACCAGACGGTCGTCGGCGCCACGCTGGAGATCCGCAAGCGGCATCCCGGCGCCAAGGTCCTGGGCTCGATCCATGGCGTGCGCGGCATCCGCGACGGCAACTATGTCGACCTCTCCGCCATCCCCGAAAACCAGCTGCGGCTGATCGCCGGCACGCCGAGCGCCGCCCTCGGCTCGACCCGCGACAAGCCTGACGCCGCTTATTGCGAGGTCATCCTCAACGGCCTGAAGAAGGCCGGCGCCGACGCCTTCATCTATATCGGCGGCAACGACACCTCCGGCACCCAGCAAATCCTGACCGATGCCGCCGGCGGCACGATGGCTTTCGTGCATGCGCCGAAGACCATCGACAACGACCTCGAGGAGAACGACCACACGCCGGGCTTCATTTCGGCCGCCGAATTCGTCGCCGGCGCTTTTCTGTCCGTCGATCTCGATTTCCGCGCGCTGCCCGGCATCTATGTCGGCATCGTCATGGGCCGGCATGCCGGCTTCCTGACCGCCGCCGCGGCCGCCTGGCAGCTCGATCCCGACAGCGGCCCGCATCTGGTCTATGTACCGGAGCGCGCCTTTTCCGCCGAACGCTTTATCGACGATGTCCGCAAGACGCTCGACCGCCACAAGCGCTGCATCGTCGCCGTCTCGGAAGGCGTCAGCACCGCCGACGGCAAGGCGCTGGTCGAAAGCCTGGTGCCACCGGAAAAGCTCGAGCGCGACCAGCATGGCAACGTCAAATTGTCGGGCAGCGACCTGCCGGCGGCGCTCGAGCGCGCGCTGGCCGAAGGCCTGCCGGGCAAGCGGGCGCGTGTCGATGCGTTGGGTTACATGCCGCGCGGCTATGTCGGCGCGATCAGTGCCGTCGACGCCAAGGAAGCCTTCGATGCCGGCGCCTTCGCGGTTGCCGTCGCCGAGGAAGGCGGCGGCTCGGTGGCGCTGCAATTTGATGGAACGAAGACCGTGCTGAAGAAGGTGCCGCTCAAGGCGGTCGCCGGCAAGACGCGTCACATGCCGGACGATTTCATGAAGCCCGACGTCAATCAGCTGTCAGAGGCCGGCATGGCCTATCTGAAGCGGCTGGTGCCGGAAAAGTACAAGGTCGGAAAGCCCTTCGTCTGATGGGCGAGCTTGCGGTGGGCGACTGGTTCGGCACGGCCATTGTCGACACCAGGACGACGATGCTGACTGAGCCGTTCGTGCATGATTTCGTGCGCGCCAACATCTGGCATTTGAAGGGCCGCGACGCCGACCTGCTGGTCGACACCGGCATGGGCATCTGCCCGCTGGCGCCCGAGATCGATACGCCGGCGGGGAAGCCGCTGATTGTCGTGGCCACCCATATCCATCTCGACCATGTCGGCTCGCTGCACGAATTCCCGCTGCGTATGGGGCCGAAGGTCAGCGCAGCGCAGTTTGACAGCATGGATGATGCCGTCACCTATGCCTACATGTTCCACAATCTCGACGGCGCCGTGTCCAAATTGCCGGCGCCCGACTGGAAGGCGACTGACTACGGGATTCCCTCGGCGCCACTGACCCGCACGCTCGACGAGGGCGATGTGGTCGATCTCGGCGACCGAAAATTCCGCGTGCTGCATCTGCCGGGACATTCGCCGGATTCGATCGCGCTTTTCGACGAGGCCGACGGCCTGTTCTTCGCCGGCGACGCCATTTATGACGGCATGCTGATCGACGATCTGCCGGATTCGGACCGTGCTGCCTATTGCCGCACCATGCAGCGGCTGCTCGACCTGCCGATACGCATCGGCCATGGCGGCCATGGCCCGAGTTTCAACGGCCAGCGCATGCGCGAGATCGCCTCCGCCTATCTGCGCCGGAGAGAGCGCTTCGTGAGCGCTCTCTGAATTAAATCTTCGTAAGGTCGCCTCAAAACCCTAATTCGGGCCATTCCTCACCCTAGATGCATGGCTGTCGATCCGGCCGGCTGCCTGCACGGCGAGACAGGCAATCCCGGTCGTCGACACGCCGACGGGTGCGTGCTTCACGAACCGCCCCGCGGCGCCGGATCAACTCTCGCCCGGACAGAACGACCATGTCACCTATCAGCATTCTTCGCAGACATCGCGTCGCGGCCCTGCTGGGCGCTGCGCTGATCATCTCTCCCGTCGTGGTTTCCTTTGCGCAAAACGCCGGCAATGCCGGCCTGAGCAACGTGGTCGCGACGACACAGACGCCGGTCGCCGGCATTACCGCCCCGAACGGCTCGTTCGCGCCGGTTGTCGCCACCGCCAAGCCGGCTGTCGTGACGGTCACGACCGTCATGAAGGCGCAGGCCGGCCCGACGGGCGACGGCTCGCCCTTCGACGGCAATTCGCCCTTCGACCAGTATTTCCAGCAGTTCTTCGGCGACCAGGGCATCCCGGCGCCCAAGACGCCGCCGCAGCAGCAATCGCCGCGGCAGGAGGCTTTGGGCTCCGGCTTCATCGTCGGCGCGGATGGCAGCATCGTTACCAACAACCACGTCGTCGACGGCGCGACCTCGATCAAGGTGACGCTGGACGACGGCACCGAGCTTCCCGCCAAGCTCGTCGGCCACGACGCCAAGAACGATCTGGCGGTGCTCAAGGTCAAGGCGAGCAAGCCGCTGCCGACCGTCAAATGGGGCGATTCCGACAAGCTGATGACCGGCGACCAGGTGCTGGCGATTGGCAATCCGTTCGGCATCGGCACCACGGTTACCGCCGGTATCGTCTCGGCGCGCGGCCGCGACCTGCATAGTGGGCCGTTCGACGATTTCATCCAGATCGACGCGCCGATCAACCACGGCAACTCCGGCGGTCCGCTGGTCGACGTCAGCGGCAATGTCATCGGCATCGACACCGCGATCTTTTCGCCCAACGGCGGCAGCGTCGGCGTCGGCTTCGCCATCCCGTCCAACCAGGCCCAAAAGGTCGTCGCCAAGCTGATGAAGGGCGGCGATATCGAATACGGCTATCTCGGCGTGCAGATCCAGCCTGTCACGCAGGATGTCGCGAGCGCCATCGGCCTCGATCATCCGGGCGGCGCGCTGGTCGCCCAGGTCACCGATGGGTCGCCGGCGGCCAAGGCCGGCATCGAGACCGGAGACGTGATCACCGGCTTCGGCGGCCAGGAAATCAAGGATCCGAAGGACCTGTCGCGCGCCGTCGCCGACGTTTCGCCTGGCGCCAAGGAGACGCTGAGTGTCTGGCGCAACGGCAAGGCCATGCAGATCTCCGCCGATGTCGGCCGCAACACCGAAGACGCGCAGACCGCCTCCAATGGCGAGGAGGGCAAGCCGTCCACCGAACAGGGCTTGCGCGTGCCGTCGCTTGGTCTTGGCCTGACCGATATCACGCCCGACATCCGCCAGCAGCTGAACCTTGCCGACAACCAGCGTGGCGCCGTCGTCGAGCGTGTCAACCCGGACAAGGCGGCGTCGTCCGCCGGCATCGAGCCGGGCGATGTCATCGTCGCCGTCGACCGCACGCCGGTAAAAAGCGCCAGGCAGGCAAACCAGGCGATCGCCGAGGCCGGCAAGTCCGGCAAGAAGTCGGTGCTGCTGCTGGTCGATCGCGGCGACGCGCAGATATTCGTCGCCGTGCCTTTCGCCGCCGGCTGAGGCCGACAACGCCCTGCCGGCACGGAACAATTCCAGGAAAAGTGCGTCGCGGTTTTCCGTCCGGAATTGCGCGGAGAAAGAAACCTGGAGCGGATCAGCGATCCTATCAAACCGCTCCAGGCGGCAGGCCATCCGCCAAGATTTCTATTGCCCGCCGGGGCGTCTTCGAGAACAGTGCCGGGATCGATCAAACCAATTGCGAGTGGTATCTCGATGGTTACCCGCGGCTTCTTTTCCGGACGGCGTCCTCCATCGGACACCGATGCGCGCATCCCGCCGGGGCAATATCTGGAACAGGGTTTTCCGGTTCTCTCGGCAGGGCCTACCCCGCGTGTGCGTACCGAGGACTGGTCCTTCACGCTCAAGCACGGGCCGAAGCCGATCAAGAAATGGAACTGGGCCGAATTCAACGCCCTGCCGCAGGGCAAGATGACCCGCGACATCCATTGCGTGACGGCCTGGACCAAGTTCAACACGCCCTGGCAGGGCGTGCTGATCGACGACGTTCTTGCCGATGCCGGGATCGCGCCGCCGACCGCCTTCACGCTGGCGCTGTCCTTCGACGGCTATTCCACCAATGTGCCGACCAGGGACCTTGTCACCGGCAAGGCGATGGTGGCGCTGCTTTACGAGGGCAAGCCGATAACCCCCGATCATGGCGGGCCGGCGCGGCTCTTGGTGCCGCATCTCTATTTCTGGAAGTCGGCCAAATGGGTGAACGGGCTGCAGTTCACCGAGCGCGACGAGCCGGGTTTCTGGGAGCTGCGCGGCTATCACATGTATGGCGACCCCTGGCGCGAGCAGCGCTATTCAAGCGATCCGTGAAGGGGCGATCCGTGAGGGGCCGATCCCTGAGGGGCGACCCATGAGCGCCGAACCGCGGCCGCAATCGCCGTGGCAGGCGGCCACGATCACCCGCATCGAAAAGCGCACGCCGCGCGTCACCAGCTTCTGGTTCCGGCCGTCGCGGCCATTCGTCCATCTGGCGGGGCAGCATGTCGACATCAGGCTGACGGCGCCGGATGGCTATCAGGCGCGCCGGTCCTATTCCATCGCCTCCGCGCCGGAGGCAGGCGCGGGCATCGAGCTGGCGATCGAGCGGCTCGACGATGGCGAGGTTTCGCCTTTCTTCCACGATGTGGCGGAGGTCGGCGACGAGATCGAATTGCGCGGACCGCTTGGCGGCCACTTCATCTGGGAGGCGAGCGACGGCGGGCCGATCCTTCTGGTCGGCGGCGGCTCGGGCGTGGTGCCGCTGATGGCGATGGTGCGCCACCGCACTTTGCAAAAATCGGCCGCGCCGATCGCGCTGGTGTTTTCGGCGAGGGTCTGGGACGAGGTGATCTTCCGCGACGAGTTGATCGGTCTTGACGACCGCCGCGATGGCTTCGATCTGGTGCTGACGCTGACGCGCGAGCAGGCCAGACGGCCGGCGGATTATTCGCGCCGCATCGATGTCGCGATGGTCATGCAGGCCATCGAACGGCTGCCGAAGCCGCCTGCGCTTGCCTTCGTCTGCGGCTCGAACGCGTTCGTGTCCGCGGCCGCTCAGGCGCTGATCGATGCTGGCGTTCCGGCGGAGATCATCCGCACCGAACGCTACGGGGTGTGAACGCTCGCTCGCTGTCTCAACCAGACCAAATCGGGCTTCGCCTGCTCCAGCCGGCCATCTGGGAGCGCCTTTTTTCTGTTCGCAGCCGGCTTGGAACGGTGCCGGCAACGCTTCCGAATCGGCTCACGATCAGCCCTCGAAATGGTAAACGGTATCGAAAAGTGACTATTAGGAGGTCCTAAAATCGAACCGAACGGTTCGTTTCTGTTGACGGTGCGTGCAAGACGGGGTGAACATTGGCAGTCGGATACGTTTGGTGAGCCAAACGACGGAATGAAGTAACCAGCTGATTTAAAAGAGGAAAAATCCAATTGTAGGAACGGGTGGTACAATTTCAAGGTGTAGATTCATGGTCCAGCCGGAACAACTTCGTGATTGGAATCCAGCAGCCGGCTTACCCACATGGCGCCTGTCCGAACGACGCGATTTTCACCTCCCAAGACACGCCGCTAGACGGACGGAAAAAAGATACTGGAGTACCAAAAATGAAAAAGATTGTTCTTGCCGCCGCCCTTTTGGCCATTTCCGGCAGCGCCTTCGCTGCTAGCGACAATTACGGTTCCAACGGCGCCAACCAGCCGGCTGCCGCGGTCGACACGTCCTATACGGCTTCGACCCAGAAGTCGGAACCGGCTGCCCAGAAGCCTGCCCAGGGCGCTGACCGCAACCTGTTCGGCAACAACTAACTGCCGAACCGCGGCCATGATCCGCTGAGGGGCCATGGCCGACAGGGATGGACGGCGGGGTTGCCCGCCGCCTCCACGGAATTCAGGATATTCAGGAGTACTAAAATGAAGAAGATCGTTCTTGCCGCCGCGGCCGCCGTTCTGGCCCTGTCCAGCACCGCTTTCGCGGCCAGCGACAACTACGGCTCCAACGGCGCCGACCAGCCGGCTGCCGCGGTCGACACCACGCGCACCTCGTCGACCAGCACCGACTCGCCGGTCTACAAGCTGTTGAACTCGTCCAACGACGCGCACAAGTCGGCCCCCCAGGGCAGCGACCGCAACCTGTTCGGCCGCTAGACCGTGATGGCGTTTCGTTGAATCGCCATCCCGATCTAACTCTTTGCTGGAGCGTGATCTTTCTCCGAAAACCGGGTCCCACTTTTCGGGATCATGCTCTAACGGCCGCAAACAGTTGAATGAAAAAGAGCGGCGGGCCAGGCCCGCCGCTCTTTGTTTGCCGGGTAGCTCCTGACGGAACGAGGAAGACCTCAAGCCGCCTTCGCCTCCTCGCGCTGCAGCGTGAAGGAGTGGCCATCCGCGTCGAAGATATGTAGGTCGCCGGCGCTGGCGTTCAGCCGCAAGGTCTCGCCGCGCTTGACCTCGACATTGCCCGGCAGCTTGGCCACCAGCGGCAGGTCGGCGCGGCCGATATCGACATAGACGAGCTGCACCTCGCCGAGCTGCTCGATATAGTCGACCTTGCCTTCGAACAAGTAGTCCTGCCCGGTGGCGATCGCGAGATCCTCAGGCCGCACGCCGAAGCTCACCGCCGCGCCGTTCGTCGAAGCGGGCGTTGCGATCGGCACCGTCGCCTTGCGATCGCCGACATGGCTGACCACGGTCGGATTGCCGGCCTTCTCGATCTTCGCCGGCAGGATGTTCATGGCCGGCGAGCCGATGAACTGGGCGACGAACAGGTTGCCCGGCCGCTTGTAGAGCTCCATCGGCGTGCCGACCTGCTCGACAACGCCTTCCTTCAACACCACGATGCGGTCCGCCAGCGTCATCGCCTCGACCTGGTCGTGCGTGACGTAGATCATCGTCGTGTTCGGCATCGATTCCTTCAGCTTGGCGATCTCGATGCGAGTGGCGACCCGCAGGGCCGCGTCGAGGTTGGACAGCGGCTCGTCGAACAGGAACACCTTCGGATTGCGCACGATGGCGCGGCCGATGGCGACGCGCTGGCGCTGGCCGCCCGACATCGCCTTGGGCAGACGGTCGAGATATTTGGTGAGCTGCAGGATCTCTGCCGCCTGGCGCACGCGCTTGTCGATCTCGGCCTTGCTTTCCTTGCCGATCTTCATCGAGAAGGCCATGTTATCGTAGACCGTCATATGCGGGTAGAGCGCATAGGACTGGAACACCATGGCGATGCCCCGCTTCGACGGCGGCACGTCGTTCACCACCTCGCCATCGATCTGGAGCACGCCGGACGTGATCTCCTCCAGGCCGGCGATCGACCTCAGCAAAGTCGACTTGCCGCAGCCCGACGGCCCGACAAAGACGATGAATTCGCCCGATTTGATGTCGAGGTCGATGCCGTGGAGAATGTTGAGGTTGCCGTATGATTTCTTCACCTGGTTCAGCGTGACATCGGCCATGGTTTCCTCCTCCCAGTGATTGTCCGTTCTAAAACTCAGTCGATACGCCCGAACCAGGCGCCATAGCCGCCGAGGCGGATGGGCCCGGTGCCAGTCTGTCCCGAAAAGCCATGCCCGGGCAAGGGCTGCAGCGAGCCTTTGCCGAGATCGACCTCGGCAGGCCTGCCGCCGAGGTTGAAGACGCAGGCGATGCGCTCATTGCCTTCGCGTCGCGTGAAGGCGACGGTATCGCCGTCGCTTTCGATGAAGTCGATGTCGCCCTTGCCCATCGCCGGATGCTGGCGGCGGAAGGCGAGGAAGCGCCGGTAGTGCTCAAGCAGCGAGTTCGGATCGCCCTGCTGCACGTTCACCGCCTGCGAAAGATGCTTGCCCGGCACCGGCAGCCAGGGCTTGGCGCCGGAGAAGCCGCCATTCTTGGCCGCCGCTTCCCACACCATCGGCGTGCGGCAGCCGTCGCGGCCCTTGAATTCCGGCCAGAAACGGATGCCGTAGGGGTCCTGCAGGTCCTCGAATTTGAGTTCCGCCTCGCCGAGGCCGAGCTCCTCGCCCTGATAGATGCAGACCGAGCCGCGCAGCGACATCAGCAGCGCCGAGATCACCTTGAGGTAAGCGGTCGGGTCGGCCTCGTTGGCGGCCCAGCGTGAGGCCACCCGCATCACGTCATGATTGGAGAAAGCCCAGCAGGACCAGCCGTCGCTGGCGACCCGGCCAAAGGCCTCCAGCACCGCGCGCACCTTGGCGGCGCTGATCTTTTCCGGCGCCAGGAAGTCGAAGGAATAGCACATATGCACGCGCTTGCCGTCGGCGGTATAGGCGGCCACCACTTCCAGCCCGCGCTGCGAGTCGCCGACCTCGCCGACGGCGGCCTGCGCCGGATATTCGTCGAGCAGCGCGCGGAAACGCTCGAGAAAACCGAGGTTTTCCGGCCGGCTCTTGTCGTAGATATGGTCCTGGTAGTTGTAGGGGTTGACCGCCGGCGCCGTCTGGTCGTTGCGCTCTTCCGGCGGCAGCGGCGGATTGTCCTCCAGCCCCTGGCTGTGGAAGTAGAAATTGATGGTGTCGAGGCGAAAGCCGTCGACGCCGCGCTCCAGCCAGAAGCGGGTGATGTCGAGCAGCGCGTCCTGGACTTCTGCGTTGTGGAAGTTGAGGTCGGGCTGCTCGGCCAGGAAATTGTGCATGTAATATTGCTGGCGGCTGGTGTCCCACTGCCAGGCCGAGCCGCCGAAGATCGACAGCCAGTTGTTGGGCGGCGTGCCGTCGGGCTTGGCATCCGCCCATACATACCAGTCGGCTTTTGGATTGGCGCGGCTCGAGCGGCTTTCCTTGAACCAGGGGTGGATGTCGGCGGTATGCGACAGCACCTCGTCGATCATCACCTTGAGGCCGAGGCGATGCGCTTCCGCCACCAGCGCATCGAAATCGGCGAGCGTGCCGAACATCGGGTCGACGTCGCAATAGTCCGATACGTCGTAGCCGAAATCCTTCATCGGCGATTTGAAGAACGGCGAGATCCAGATGGCGTCGACGCCGAGCGAGGCGATGTAGGGCAACCGCCGCACAATGCCTTTCAGGTCGCCGATGCCGTCGCCATTCGAGTCCTGGTAGGAACGCGGATAGATCTGGTAGATCACCGCGCCCCGCCACCAGTCGCGGTCGACGGCGGGGTCCGGTCTCGAAGTCGCCTTCAAAGCCGATTGCATTGTCTCAACCTCCTTTCACCGAGCCGGCAAGCAGCCCGCGAACGAAATAGCGTTGCAGCGAGAAGAACACGATCAGCGGCACGATGATGGTCACGAAGGCCGATGTCGTGAGAATCTCCCAGTCGCCGCCGCGCGAGCCGAGCAGCGCGTTGAGCTTGGCCGTCAGCACGATCTGATCGGCCTCGGTACCGAGGAAAACCATCGCCACCAAGAGATCGTTCCATACCCACAGGAACTGGAAGATGGCGAAGGATGCGAGCACCGGGAAGGAGAGCGGCAGCACGATCTTGACGAAGATCTCGAAGTCGCTGGCGCCGTCGATGCGGGCCGATTCCATGATCTCGCGCGGCAGGCCGGCAATGTAGCTCCTGAGCAGATAGATGGCGAAGGGCAGGCCGAAGCCGGTATGCGCCAGCCAGATGCCGAGATAGGTCTTGGACGGCACGCCGAAGAAGCTGCCGACGCCATTGTAGAGTTTCAACAGCGGGATCAGCGACATCTGCAGCGGCACGACCAGCAGGCCGATGATGACGGCGATCAGCAGCGCCCGGCCGGGAAAGCGCATCCAGGCCAGCGCGTAAGCCGCGAAGGCCGCGATCAGGATCGGAATGACCGTCGAGGGAATGGTCACCGTCAGCGAGTTCATGAAGGAGCGGCCGATGCCTTCCGAGAACAGCACCGTCCGGTAATTGTCGGTGGTGAATTTCGGCGGCGCCGAGGAGGCAAAATAGACGCGCTGGCCGCGCTCGCCCTCGAAGGCTTTCGGCGAGGACAGGGCAAAGCTGCCGTCGGCGTTGACCTGCAGGGTGACGCCGTCGCCGAGATCGGCCGCCGTGCCGGCGGGATACTGCATCGGCGCCGACGACTTGACGCCGAAGGCGCTGATGTCGCGCTTGGCGCCGTCGCCGAAGATGTTGCCCTCGATGACGTATTTGCCGTCCTTCTGCACCTGCGCGGAGGCGGCCGGCAGCCGCCCGGCCTCGGTCTGGCTGGAGCTGGCGAAGGAATTCCACCAGCCGGACGCAATGATCTGGTCCTTGTCGCGCAGCGACGAGACGAGGATGCCGAGCGTAGGCACGGTCCAGATCGCCACGAAGACGAGCACGGCGATATGGACGCCGAAGCGGCTGGCGAAGGACTTTCCGGTCTTGGCGGTCATCTCAATGCCCTCCCGTCTCTTTGTTGGCCTGGCGGATGTTCCAGACCATGATCGGAATGACGGCGATCATGATGATGATGGCGATAGTTGCGCCGCGGCCGAAGTCGCCGCCGCCGCGGAACATCCAGTCGAACATCAGGTTCGCCAGCACCTGGCTGTTCCACTGGCCGTTGGTCATGGTCAGCACGATGTCGAACACCTTCAGCACCAGGATGGTGATGGTGGTCCACACCACGGCGATCGTGCCCCAGATCTGCGGCACCATGATCTTCCAGAAGATCTGGAACGGATTGGCGCCGTCGATGACCGCGGCTTCCAGCGTTTCCTCCGGAATGCCGCGCAGCGCCGACGACAGGATCACCATGGCAAAGCCGGTCTGGATCCAGATCAGGATGACCATCAGGAAGAAGTTGTTCCAGAAGGGCAGCGATATCCACACCTGCGGCTGGCCGCCGAAATATTGGATGATGGCGTTGAGCAGGCCGATCTGGACCTGGCCTTCGCCGCGATATTCGTAGATGAATTTCCAGATCACGCTGGCGCCGACGAAGGAGATCGCCAGCGGCAGGAAGATCAGGCTCTTGGCGATCGTGCCCCACCAGATCTTGTCGGTGAGCACGGCGATGATCAGTCCGAGGAAGGTGCAGGCCGCCGGCACCACCGCCAGCCAGACGATGTTGTTGAGGATGGAGTTGCGGAACTCGCGGTCGCCGAAGGCCCATTCGTAGTTGGCAAGCCCCACGAAGCTCGCGCCGCCGCGATCGAGGAAGGAGAGCCTGAGCGTCTCGACGACCGGATAGATCAGATAGATGGTGAGGATGATCATCGCCGGGCCGACGAACAGCCATGGCCGCACCAGACCTTGCCGGCGCAGATTGTCGACGGCGGTGCTGCCCGAGACGCCGCGCGATGGAAAGACGACGTCGAGCAGTTTGTTGGCGCCCCAGAAATAGGCGACGCAGCCGCCGACGCCGATGATGATGACGAATATGGCCGAGAAAATCTGAGCCGCCATGGGTCCCTCTCCCTGCGCATGATCGGCCAGGCAACACTGGCGATCGGATGCACCGACTTTACTTAAAGCGCGTCGCTACCTTTAAGGTTCGCTCTGCGCGCTTTAAATCTTTGTTTTGATGCATGTCGGCTCCCCAAAACCGCTGCGCACTTTTGGGCGACATGCACTATTCGGAACAATCGAGACGCGAAGGCTTCCGGCGATTGCCGCCGGTCGGATCCGGGCCGTGGCCCGGATCCAGTAGGAGGATCAGTAAGTCTGTCTTGCCGCTATGCGAGGCTTACTTGATGGCATCCCAGCTCTTCTGGATGTCGGTGGCGACGTCCTGGGCGGACTTGCCGCCGACGAGGTCGATCATGCCGGTCCAGAAGGAACCCGCGCCGATCTTGCCTGGCATCAAGTCCGAGCCGTCGAAGCGGAACGTCGAGGCGTTGGCCAGGATGTCGCCCTGCTTCTTCAGCGCCTCGCTGGCATAGGCTTCCTTGTTCACCGCCTTGTACGGCGTCACGAAGCCGCCCTGGGCCATCCAGATCTCATGCGCCAGCGGCATTTTCAGGAAGTCGATGAAGGCCCGCGCGCCTTTGGAGTCCTTGGTGATCATGACCAGCGTGCCGGCGCCGAGCACGGGCGTGCCGAGATCGGGCTTGGAAGCATAGGGCGGATAGTAGAAGAAGTCGGCGTCCTGACCGATCTTGGTGCCTTCCGGGAAGAAGGTCGGGATGAACGAAGCCTGCTTGTGCATGTAGCACTTCGGCGGCACCGAGAAGAGGCCCTTCGGGCTGTCTCGGAAGTCGGTCGCCGCGACCGCCTTGGCGCCGCCGTCGACCATCTTGTCGTCGGTGGCGATCTTGCCGAAGATGTCGATGGCGTTGACCACGGCCGGGTCGTTGAACGGGATCTCGTTCTTCACCCACTTGTCGTAGACGTCGGGCGTCTGGGTCCGCAGCATGATGTCCTCGACCCAGTCGGTCGCCGGCCAGCCGGTGGCGCCGCCGGAGCCGAGCCCGATGCACCAGGGCTTGCCGCCGTCGGCGATGATCTTCTTTTCCAAGTCGGCGAGCTCTTCCTGCGTCTTCGGCACCTTGTAGCCGGCTTCCTCGAAATTGTCCGGCGAGTACCAGACCAGCGACTTCACGTCGGCCTTGTAGGGGAAGGCGAAGAAGCCGGGCTTGCCGTCCTTGTCCTTGAAGGTGCCGAGATCGACCCAGGACTGGCCGGCGCCGTAATTGTCTTTGATCCATTTGGCGGTGTCGTCGCCGAGCGGGGTGAGCAGGCCCTTGGAAGCGAGGTCCTGGATGAGGCCGGGCTGCGGCAGCACGGCGATGTTGGGCGGGCTGCCGGCTTGGGTGTCAATGACGATCTGTTGCTCGTAATTCTCCGACGAGGAGTATTTGATCTCGGCGCCGGTGGCCTCCTGGAAGTATTCGAGCACGGTGCGCACCAGGCCCTCGTCCTCGCCGCGCCACGGCCCGAAGATGGTCAGCGTCTCGCCCTTGAGGTCGACTTTCTTGAGCTCGTCGTAGTTTGCCCAGTGGAAGCGCGGGTCCTCGCCCGGCTTGAACTTCAGTTCGGCTTGCGCCGGCAGGCTAAAGGCGAGCGCGGCGAAAGCGGCGCCCAAGAGAAGCATCTTCTTCATCGCAAATTCCTCCCAGTGGTCAAAACAGTTCGGACGAAACCTCCATCCCGTCCGCCGACGCCCGCGGAACTGTGACTCAGCGAGAAAGCAATCGCAACCTTTCGGCGAGTCTTCCAAAGCGCTTTGGCTTTTTCGATCTCGCCATTGAATTGACCGGAAGTCAAGAGGCTTGCGGTACTAATCGATTTAAATTCTCGCTCAACCGGCCGGAAAGTGCGCTGCAGCATGCTTTTTGGCGCCGCAGCAGCAATTTTTGCTTCAAACTACCTTGGGCCGCTACTAAGGTCATTCTGTCTGGCGAGATCGTCAGTCTCATCGGATCGATTCAAATTCAAAGCGCTTTGAGGCTGGAGGCCTCATGAACCTCAAGCAACTCTCACACATGCTGTCGCTTTCGCAGACCACGGTAAGCCGGGCGCTGAACGGCTACCCGGAGGTCAACGAGGAGACGCGGCGCCGCGTGATGGATGCCGCCAAGCGCCATGGCTACCGGCCCAACCCCAGCGCGCGACGGCTGGCCACCGGCAAGTCGGGCATGATCGGCTATGTGCTGCCGACCGGGGCTGCCGTCGACATCGACCCGCATTTCGTCGAATTCCTTTCCGGTCTCGGCGACTATGCCCGCTCGCACGAGCTCGATCTCGTGCTGTCGCCGGCCGACGCCGACGACCAGGAAACCACCTACCGCCGCATCGTCGCCAACCGCCAGGTCGACGCCGTCTATATCTCCTCGCCGCGCCCCGCCGACCGGCGGCTGGCACTGGTCAACACGCTGGGCATCCCTTTCATCGTCCATGGCCGCAGCGAAGGTTTCGATTTCGACTATCCTTACCTCGACATCGATAATGAGGGCGCCTTCCATGAAGCGGCAAGGCTTCTCATCCAACTCGGCCACAAGCGGTTGGCGCTGATCAACGGCGACGACCGCGAGACCTTCGCCATCCACCGTGAACGCGGCGTCCGCCGGGCGTTGGCCGCGAGCGGCCTGGCGCTTGGCGAGCGCCACATCTGCTCGCTGACCATGACCGAGGAAAACGGCTATCGCGCCGCCCGCCGGCTGCTCGAGCAAAGCGAACCGCCGACGGCGATCGTCTGCTCCAGCCTGATCATGGCGTTGGGCGTCGTGCGCGCCCTGCGCGATCTCGGCCTCGCCATCCCGGGCGACCTGTCGCTGGTCGCCCACGACGACGTCTTCCCCTGGCTGCGGCCGGAGAATTTCCCGGTGCCGCTGTCGACGACGCGCTCCTCGATCCGGCTTGCCGGCGCGCGTGTCGCCGAGCGGCTGGCGGCGCGGATATCGGGGCTCGAAGAGGGTGCTCGTGGCGAGGTCTGGCCGGTCGATCTGGTGATCAGGGGATCGGTCGGCGGCGCGCCGGGGTAGAGATCGCGGCGGCAGGCTGGCGAAGCGTGGCGCTGGTAATCTCCCCCTTGAGGGGAGATGGCCGCGAAGCGGTCAGAGGGGGTCGGTCCGACTGGGCTCGACTTTCCGCGACAGATGGAGGTCGGCATTTTACGCGCGGCGACCCCCTCTGTCGCCTTCGGCGACATCTCCCCCTCAAGGGGGGAGATTTGGCCGCTTCGGCCTATTCCTTCGCCGCTCCGGCCGCCTTGATGTCCAGCAGGCCATAGCCGAAGTCATTGTCGCGCCCCTTCGGGCCGAGATCCTTGGCGGTGGCGGCAAGCGCCTTCTCGATGTCGTCGGCCGAGCGGTCGGGCGCGGCATGGATCAGGTTGGCGATGGCGCCGGACACGATCGCGGCGGCGAAAGAGGTGCCGGTGACCACGTCGGAACCGGCGCCGCTCGGCGCCACCATTTCGACGCCTGGCGCCGAGATGAAGACATAGGCGCCGCGATTGGCCTGCGGCATCAGCCCGTCCTTGGCGTCGGTGGCGGTGACGGCGATGACGCCGTCGAAGGCGGCCGGATAGCCATAGGGCGCCTTCGGACCGTTGTTGCCGGCCGCCGCGACCAGCACCATGCCGAGCGCGCGCGCATTGCGGCAGGCGGTGCCGAGCAGGTCGTTCTTCGGGCCGACGAAGCTCATATTGATGATGCGCACATCCTGTTCTGCCGCCCAGTCGAGCGCCGACAGGATGACGTCCATGGTCGACTTGCCGCCTTCGAAGGCCCGCGCGTGATAGATCCTGGCGCCCGGCGCCATGCCTTCCAGCGCGCCGACGCCGGCGATCAGCCCGTCGACCGAGGTGCCGTGATCGCGCCTTTCGATCGGCACGTTCGGCATGGCGTCGAACTGGTCGGCGATCACGCCCTTCAGCGCTGGATTGGTGTCGTCGATGCCGGTGTCGATGACGGCGACGCGCACATTCTCGCCGCTCGCCTGTTTTGAATCGAGCGCGATACGGTCGAAGGCATAGTTCACGATGCCGGCCGCCTGCTGCAGCGAATAGATATGGTTGGGCTCGCGCCGCTGCGTACGGCCATCGGCGGCAAGCTGCGCCAGCACCACGCCGACCGGTCGTCCATCGGGAATGCCGTAGCGCACCAGCGTTGTGCCGAGCAGCCGCGACTGGCGCTGCGAGCGCACCTGCAGGCCGAAGGAATTGGCTATCTGCTGCACCGCGCCGGCATCGCCGGCGACCGTCACCAGCACCTCGTCGGGCACGAATTCGCCGCTGACCGCGCGAGGAGGCGCGGCGACATTGAGCCCGGTGGGCGGCGTGACAGGTCCGCTCGGCGTGGGAGCCGGTGTCGGCGTGTTGGCGGGGCCGGTGGTCGGCGGCGTCCCATTCGGGGGACTGGGTGCTGGCGTTGCTGGACCGGCCGGCGGGTTCGGGAACAGGTCGACGATCAGCGCCGGCAGGAACACCGCGCCGCCGGTCGTCGTGCCCGCGCCAGGCTTGCCGCCATCGTTTCTGCCGCCGCCGTCCTTATCGCAATCGGCGCCGGCCGCCGTCTTGCCATTGAGGCAGTCAATCTGCTTCTGCGAAAGATTCGGGTCATTGGTTTGCGCAAGGGCAGGCGCCGCGGCAAATGCCGCCGCCGCGAGGATTGCCGCATGCAGAATGACCGCCTTAGCCGCCATCGGCCGGTTTCCTTCCCTGCACCACAGCCTCCGCGAAAGGCTGGGCGGCAATAAGGCCGACGAGCTTGTCGTAATCGGCCGCCGCGGTCGCCGGGATTGTCACGTGGAACACCCCATCGGCGGTCGGCCCGCCGGCGATCTTCAGCCCGTTCTGGCCGAGGAAGGCGGCGATGTCCGACATCTTGGCGTCCGGCTTGAACTTCACCAAGGCAAAGGGCAGCTTCGCGAGATCGTCCTGCTGACCGGCCACCTCGAAGTCATTGCCCTTGCCGCCCGGCTGCTCGAAGGATTGCACCACGACCAGCGCAAGCAGCGCCGCGGCCGCCGCCCAGGCGACGCCGGCGGGCATCGCCGTGACCCGGCCGAAGACCTTCGCCAGCCATGATTGGCCGGCAGGCGCGCGCACCGGGCCGGCCTCGGCGTCGAGCGCCCTGGCAAAGCGGGAGAGCGCATCGGCCGGCGGGCGGATCGCCTCGTTGGCGGCGGCGGTGCCGGAGAATTCGGCCTCCGCCTCGCCAAGGGCTGCCATCGCCGCCGGATCGGAGGCCAGCCATTCCTCGACCGCCTCCAGCTCGGCGCCTTCCAGCGAACCGTTCAGGTAGAACGGCAGCAGCGTCTCCATCTCGTCGCGGCGCGACATCTTTTCAGCGGCGCTCATGGCCACCCCCTGTCGTAACCGGCGGCCTTGAGGGCCTCGCCGAGTTTCTTGCGGGCGTAGAACATCCTGGTCTTGACGGTCGCGACCGGGATATTGAGCACCTCGCCGATCTCGGTCACCGACTGGCCATGGTAATAGGCAAGGTCGATCACCGTGCGGTGTTCTTCCGGCAAGGCATCGACGAAGCGGCGCAAGGCGGCGGCCTTGTCCTCCTTCATGGTGACGACTTCCGGCGTGTCGGCGCTGTCGGGAACCTGCGCCGCGTCGTCGTCGTCGATCCAGTCTTCCTTCTTCTTGCGCAGCGACGACAGCGCCTTGAAGCGGGCGATGCCGAGCAGCCACGTCGAGACTTCGGACCGGCCTTCGAAGCCCGGCGCCTGGCGCCACAGCTCGAGAAAGACCTCGTTGGTGATATCGTCGGCCATCATTTCCGATCCCGTCTGGCGCGCCACGAAGCGGTAGATCCGCGCGTGGTGACGCATGAACAGGAGCCGCACGGCGGCCCGGTCGCCCTTCGCGACCCGGTCTACAAGCGCGCGATCGGTTTCTGTCGCCGCATTCATGGCCGGTCGAGCCGCCTGGCTCCTCGTGGCTTTGTCGCTGATCGGTCCAAAAAGGTTCATCCTCCGCCAAGGAATTCGGAAGCTAGCCGAAGAAAGGAAGCGTTGCCAGAGGGCTGGGTCTTCCCCTTCCCCCCTTGTGGGGGAAGGTGGATCGGCGCGCAGCGCCGAGACGGATGAGGGGTGTTCCAGCGGAGTGAGACGTTGGTGGTCCCTGGAACACCCCTCATCCGTCGCCTTCGGCGACACCTTCTCCCACAGGGGGAGAAGGGGAGCTAAACCAAGAACACCTTCGCCTTCATCGTCGCCGGTGTCTGCACGCCGAGCCGGCTCAGCACCGTCGGCGCGAGCTGCAACTGGTCGAGCAGCGTGCCGGCCTCGGGACCCTTTGCCGGGCCGAAATAATAGAGCGCGAAATCCTGCATCTCGTCATCATGCCCGCCGTGATGGCCGCGGTTCGTCTGGCCGTGGTCGGCGGTGACGATCACTTCGTAGCCGACTTCGCGCCAGCCGGGCAGGAAGGCGGCGAGCATGCCGTCCATCGCGTAGCAGGCATGGTCCATCTCGTGGCAGTCGTGGCCGAAGCGGTGGCCCATCGAGTCCAGCGTGCAGGTGTGCAGAATGCCGTAGTCGATGCCGTGGCGGCGGGTCAGCATGGTCAGCGTCGCGAACAGGTCGACATCGCTCGGCGTCATCTGGTTTTTGAGATTGTAGCCGGTCATGGTGTGGAAGCGGCCATGTGTGATCGGCCCGCCGGGCTCGTCGAACTCCATGTCTTCCACGAGATCGAACGGATGGGAGCGGAAGAATTCCGACCAGTAGGAATGGGTCACCGCGCCGGTCTTGCCGCCGGCCATGCTGACCTCCGAGAAGATATCCGGCTGCGTGACGCGGAACCGGTTCTCGTTCGACAGGATGCCATGCACCTGCGGCGCGACCCCGGTGTGGATCGAGGCATAGCAGCAGGCCGAGGTCGACGGCAGCACTGAGCGCATCTTCCACACTTGCGCCTCGCCTGACTGCGCCCAGCCTTCGAGATTGCCCATCAGCCGGCGCCAGTTCCGGTAGGGCACGCCGTCGAGGATGATGAGCAGCAATTTGGATTTGAGCGCCACGGGCGGGCTCCACGCAGTCTTGCCGGAGGGATCAGAATCGAGGGCTTGGCCGGTCCGGCCAAGCCCCAGAAGCGCGGAAAAGAGGAAAAGAGCTCAGTTGCCGGCGCTCTCCATGCGCCGGCCGGCGATGGCCTTCTCCAGCCAGCCGATCTCCATTTCGGGAACGGAGGACAGCAGAAGGTCGGTGTAGGCGTCGAAGGGCGGTGTCAGCACCTTGCTCTTGGAGCCGTAGCGGACCACCTCGCCGCGATACATGACCGCGATCGAATCGGCGATCGACTTCACCGTCGCGAGGTCGTGGGTAATGAAGAGGTAAGCCACTTTCTCGACCTGCTGCAGATTGAGCAGGAGCTCGAGGATGCCGTGCGCGACCAGCGGGTCGAGCGCCGACGTCACCTCGTCGCAGATGATCAGCTTAGGCTTGGCGGCGAGCGAGCGGGCGATGCAGACGCGCTGCTTCTGGCCGCCGGAAAGCTCGGCCGGATAGCGGTCGATGAAGCCCTTGCCCATCTCGATCTCGTCGAGCAGCTCGGCAACGCGCTTGTCGCGCTCGCGGCCCTTCATGCCGAAATAGAATTCCAGCGGCCGGCCGATGATCGTGCCCACCGTCTGGCGCGGGTTCATTGCCACGTCGGCCATCTGGTAGATCATCTGCAGCTGGCGCAGGTCCTCCTTCGGCCTGTCCGAAAGCCTGTTGCCGAGTGTGCGGCCGTCGAAGACGACGTTGCCCTGCTCGGGCGGCAGCAGGCCGGTGATCGCTCGCGCCAGCGTCGACTTGCCGGAGCCGGATTCCCCGACGACGGCCAAGGTCTGGCCCGGATAGATGTCGACCGACACGTTCTTCAGCACCTTGACGTGGCCGCCGCCATAGGCTGCCGTCACGTTCTTCACCGACAGCACCGGCGCTGTGCCGGGCTGTTGCTCCTGGTGCTCGATCTCATGCACGGAGACGAGTGCGTTGGTGTATTCCTGGCGCGGCTCCTTGATGATCTGGCGGGTGCCGCCCCATTCGACCAGCCGGCCGTGGCGCAGCACCATGATCTCGTCCGACACCTGGGCGACGACGGCGAGGTCGTGGGTGATGTATAAAGCTGCCACATGGGTGTCGCGGATGGCGTCCTTGATCGCCGACAGCACGTCGATCTGCGTCGTCACGTCGAGCGCCGTGGTCGGCTCGTCGAAGACGATCAGGTCAGGCTCGGAGCAGAGCGCCATGGCCGTCATCACGCGCTGCAACTGTCCGCCGGACACCTGATGCGGGAAGCGCTGGCCGATCGTCTCAGGGTTGGGCAGGCTGAGCTTCTTGAACAGGGCGACGGCGCGTTTCTCGGCCTCGGCCCGGGTTGCGGTGCCATGCAGGAGCGAGGCCTCCACCACCTGGTCCATCAGCCGGTGCGCCGGATTGAAGGCCGCCGCCGCCGACTGGGCGACATAGCAGACTTCGCGGCCGCGCAGCCTGCGGAAACCCTCCTTGCCTCCCTTCAGGATGTCGCGACCGTTGAGGATGACCTCGCCGCCGGTGATGCGCACGCCGCCGCGGCCATAGCCCATCGAAGACAGGCCGATGGTCGACTTGCCGGCGCCGGATTCGCCGATCAGCCCGAGCACCTTGCCCTTTTCCAGCGTCAGCGAGACGTCGTGGACAAGCGTGATCGTCTTCGGCGCTTCGCCGGGCGGGTAGACCGTCGCTTCGATGCGCAGGTTGCGGATGTCGAGGAGGGGGGTGGACTTTGCCTTGCCGTCAGCCATCAGCCGCGTCCTCCCTTCAGGCTTGTCGTGCGGTTGAGCACCCAGTCGGCGACGAGATTGACCGAGATCGCCAATGCTGCGATCGCCGCAGCCGGGATGAGCGCCGCCGGAATCCCGAAGACGATGCCGTCCTTGTTCTCCTTCACCATGCCGCCCCAGTCGGCATCCGGCGGCTGCACGCCGAGGCCGAGGAACGACAAGGTCGACAGGAATAGCACGGCATAGATGAAGCGCAGGCCGAGTTCGGAGACCAGCGGCGACAGCGCGTTGGGCAGGATCTCGCGGAAGATGATCCAGCCACTGCCTTCGCCGCGCAGTTTGGCGGCCTCGACATAGTCCATGACGTTGATGTCGACGGCGACCGCGCGCGACAGGCGATAGACGCGAGTCGAATCGAGGATGCCCATGACCAGGATCAGCGTCACTAGGTTGGAAGGCAGCACCGACAGCACGACGAGACCCATGATCAGCGTCGGGATCGACATCAAGAGGTCGACGAGACGCGACAGGATCGTGTCGTACCAGCCGCCGAACACCGCCGCCGAGAAGCCGAGGATGGCGCCGAGCGAGAAGGATAGCGCCGTCGCCAGCACCGCGATGAACAGCGTTATGCGGGCGCCGTAGATCATGCGGGACAACAGATCGCGACCGAGATTGTCGGTGCCCAGCCAGTGCACTGATGACATCGGTTCCCAAGGGACGTCGCTGACGATCTCGGCATTGCCGTGCGGGGCGATCCATGGTGCGAAGACCGCCGCCAGCACGAAGAGCGTCGTCAGCACAATGCCGATCAGCGCCGCTATGGGGATGCGTCTGATATCGAGCATATCGGCCGCCCCCCTACTTCGGATGCCTGAGCCGCGGATTGGCGACGATCGCTGCGATGTCCGCGATGATGTTGAGGCTGATATAGACGGCCGCGAAGATCAGGCCGACCGCCTGGACGACCGGAACGTCGCGCTTGGTGACATGGTCGACGAGGTACTGGCCCATGCCTGGATAAACGAAGATCACTTCGACGACGACGACGCCGACGACGAGGTAGGCCAGATTGAGCATCACGACGTTGATGATCGGCGCGATCGCGTTCGGGAAGGCATGCTTGCGGATGACCGCGAAGGCCGAAAGGCCCTTGAGTTCCGCCGTCTCGACATAGGCCGACTGCATGACGTTGAGGATCGCCGCGCGCGTCATGCGCATCATGTGGGCGAGCACCACCAGCGTCAGTGCCGCCGCCGGCAGCGCGATAGCCTGCAGGCGTTCGCCCAAGGACATTCCCTCATAGACGGTCGAGATTGCCGGGAACCACTGGTGCTGGACCGCGAAGTAGAAGACCAGCAGATAGCCGATGAAGAATTCCGGAAAGGAGGTCGAGGCGAGCGCCACCCCGGAAATCAGCTTGTCGACCCAACCATTGCGGTAGCGCACCGCGATCAGGCCGAGCGTGATGGCCAGCGGAATGGCCACGATCGCCGCCCAGAAAGCCAGGAACAGCGTGTTCCAGAGCCGATCCTTGATCGAGGTCGCGATGTCCTGCCCGCTCGACATGGCGGTGCCGAGGTCGCCGGTGAGCACGCCGCCCAGCCAGTGGAAATAGCGGATATAGGCGGGCTGGTTGAGCCCGAGCTGCTCGCGCAAATTGGCGAGCGACTCCGGCGTCGCCGACTGTCCGAGAATGGCTTGCGCGACGTCGCCGGGCAGGATCTGGGTGCCGGCGAAGATCAGGACCGAAACGGCCAGCAGAAGGAGGATGCCCAGCGCGATGCGCTGGGCCACCAGTTTCACGATGGGCGAGGACATCTCCGCAAGGCCGTGCTCAGGCTTCGAGCCAGCACTTCGCCAAAGCGTAGCCGTTGCTCAGCTCCTGATGCGGATCGTCCACCCAGCCGGCGACCTTGGGACCGGTTGCGTCGATGAACTGATTGAACATCGGCAGGATCAGGCCGCCCTCGTCGCGTACCATGACGCCCATGTCATGGTACATCTGCTTGCGCTTGGCCTCGTCGAGCTCGGCGCGCGCCGCAAGCACCATCTTGTCGAAGTCCGGACGCTTGAAGCGGGTGTCGTTCCAGTCGGCCGTCGACAGATAGGCGGTCGAGTACATCTGGTCCTGGGTCGAGCGGCCGCCCCAGTAGGAGGCGCAGAAGGGCTGCTTGTTCCAGACTTCGTTCCAGTAGCCGTCGCCCGGCTCGCGCTTGATCTCCAGCTTGATGCCGGCCTTGGCCGCGCTCTGCTGATAGAGTTGCGCCGCATCGACGGCGCCGGGGAAGGCGACGTCCGAGGTCCTGAGCAGGACCGAACCGTCGTGGCCCGACTTCTTGTAGTGGAACTTGGCCTTGTCGGGATCATACTTGCGCTGCTCGATCTCGGTGAACAGCGGGTAGGAGGCGTTGATCGGGAAGTCGTTGCCGAGCGAGCCGTAGCCGCGCAACACCTTGTTCAGCATCTCCTCGCGGTCGATCGCCAGCTTCAGCGCCATCCTGAGGTCGTTGTTGTCGAACGGCGCCGTGTTGCAATGCATGATGAACACGTAGTGGCCGGGTCCCGAATGGTTGCGGATGGTGACGCCCGGCACGCGCTTGATGAGATCGACGATCTTCGGCTCGACGCGGTTGATCATGTTGACCTGGCCGCCCTGCAGGGCCGCCGTGCGCGCCGTCGCGTCGTTGATGACGACGACTTCGATCTGGTCGGCGTGGCCCATCTTGTCGCCCTGCCAGTAATTGGCGAAGCGCTCGCCGACATGGCGCACGCCGGGCTCGTTGACCTTGACCTTGTAGGGGCCGGCGCCGATGCCGGCATCGGGCTTGTCCTTGCCGCCGTTCGGCTGGACGATCAGGTGGTAGTCGCTGAGGAGATACGGAAGGTCCGCGTTGGCCTCCTTCAGCGTCAGCACCACTTCCTTGCCGCTGGCCTTGATGGTGTCGATGCCCTTCATATAGCCCAGCGCGCCGGATTTGGACTTCTCGTCCGAATGACGTTCGAGCGTCGCGGCGACGTCCTCGGCGGTCACCGTCTTGCCGTTGTGGAATTCGACGCCGTCGCGGATCTTCAGCGTCCAGACCTTGGCGTCGTCCGAAGAGCCGATCTCTTCGGCGATGCGGTTCTCGAGCTTGCCGTCGGGCGACAGCTCGACGATCATTTCGCCCCAGCATTTGCCGAAGGCGAACGGCACCTGCGTCATCATCAGTGCCGGATCGAGGCTGTTGGTGGATTCACCGCCGACCAGGCCGGCCTTCAGCGTGCCGCCCTTGACCGGGCCGGCGGCGCGGGCTGCGCTCGAAAGCAGCGAATTGGCGAAGGGCGCGGCGACGCCGAGCGCGGCGGCGCGGCCAAGGAAGTCGCGACGGCTGAGCTTGCCGGCGGCGACGCGACGGCTGAGATAGTCGAGTTCATTTGTCATTATGGGTTCCTCACTCTGATGGTTCGACCTTGCGGTCGTTTCTGCTTATTGGAGGAGATAATGACCGTAAGGGAAAGCTGTAAGCAAGACCGAATGCGACATGCCGTGGCGTAAATGGCACTTCGCATTTGGACCAATCTTGCCTGCGCTCAAAGGAGGGCGCGCGGTATCGCCTGCTCGAAATCGCGCTCGAACACCAGCTTCTCACCCTCATAGGCCTCGATTCTGGCGCTGACGATGAAATTCTGCGCGTCTGAGCGCATGTCGGCAAAAGTTTCGGTTCGCACCGACCATTCATTTCGCGAGAAGGTCTGCGTCCAATGCGTGCTGCCCATGGCCGACAGCGGATCGTCGGGGTGGATCGCCCATGTCTCCCTGACGATGCTGCCATGGACGAGCCCATGCGCGAGGTCGCGCACCTCGCCGAAATCGTCCGTTATGGAAAGCGTGACGACGCCGGTCTTCTCGTCGCGGTCGACATGGCGCTCGGAATTGGTGGGCCTGATCGTCTCGGTCGCCCAGGGCGTGGCGCCTTCCGGTTCGGCGAACGAGACCTCGTCGCCTGTCGCCAGCGGACGCAGCGGCAGCTTGAGTGTCGCCTTCGACAAGTCAAGCGTCGCCGGCTCCGGCGACGGCCAGATCATCGGCCAATAGGCATTGGAAACGGCGACCCGCAGCCGATGGCCGGCCGGCACCCGGTAGGCGCACTGGTCGAGCACGACACGGGCCGAAACCGTCTCGCCGGGCACCAGCGCCTCCGGGAATTCGTGCGAGTTGCGATGCGTGAGGTTGAGCACGCCATAGGAGATCAATTCCGACGCTCCGTCGGGATGCACGTCGCAGAGCCGCACCGCGATGTTGGCCTGCGGGCGGTCCGAGGAAAGCCTGACCTCGACCTCCGGCGCGCCGACGATGTCGATCGCCTCCTCGAGCTCGGCCTGATCGAAGCACACCGAAAGCGCATCGTCCGGCCGTTGGTCGCCCGGCAGCTCCGGACCGAAGGTGAACGGAAAATATTCGCCGCCGGCGAGCCCGCAATTCTGTGGCGAGGCGACGATCGCAGGCTTGGCTCCGTCCGGGATGAGCTCGATCGCTTCAAGCTTGATGTTCGGTGACGGCCATTCCTGTTCCGCAATCCAGCGGCCGGGCCGCTCCGGGTGCCAGCGGGCCGGGCGCACGCTGTCCATGACATAGGCGCGATAATCCGGGTCGGCCTCGACGCCGGTCTCGGCACCTTTCAGCCAGCGGTCCCACCAGCGCAGCGCCTCCTGCAGGAAGCCGATGGCTGGATTGGGTCCCGCATAATGCGGGTATTTGTGGATCCAGGGGCCGACGATGCCTTTGACCGGCGACCGGATGTTGGTGACGAGGTTGGAGATCGTGTTGCGGTAGCCGTCATGCCAGCCGCCGATCGACAGCACCGCCGCCCGGACGGCAGAAAAATCCTCGCAGATCGAGCCGCGCTTCCAATAGGCGTCGCGATGCTGGTGGCTGAGCCACAGCGGCGCGAGGAACGGCTGGTTCTCCAGCCGGGTGAGCCACAGGTCGCGCCAGCGGTTGTCGCCGGCAATCAACGGATCCGGCGGCCGCGACGAATAGGAGAGCATCGTCGAGGCCCAGCCGAAATTTTCCAAGAGCAGGCAGCCGCCCTTGTAGTGGATGTCGTCGGCATAGCGGTCGACGGTCGAGCAGAGGCTGATCGCCGCCTTGAGCGCCGGCGGCCGCTTGGCCGCGACCTGCAGGCAGTTGAAGCCGCCCCAGGAAATGCCCATCATGCCGACATTGCCGTTGCACCAGGGCTGCGCGGCCGCCCAGGCGATGACGTCGCAGGCGTCCTGCAGTTCCTGCTCGGAATATTCGTCGTCCATCAGACCTTCGGAATCGCCGTTGCCGCGCATGTCGACGCGGATCGAGGCGTAGCCGTGGCCGGCGAAATAGGGATGCGTCAGCTGATCGCGGAAGATGGTGCCGTCGCGCTTGCGGTAGGGTAGGTGCTCGAGGATCGCCGGCACCGGCTTGTCGGAGGCGTCCTCCGGCATCCAGATGCGCGCCGACAGTCGGCAGCCGTCCGGCATGACGATGCCCATGTCGGGAAATTCGACGACTTTTCGAGGGAATTTGGTGACGGTTTTCATGGCGCGCATAACGCCTTGCCCAGAGGTGACTTTCAATCGCTATTCGCGACCTGGCGCAGCGAAATATGCGACCTGTCATGATGCTGCGGACCGGCCCTGATCATTCAACTCCGAACTTGCGCTGCCGCACTAATTTATGTATTACGTTTATTCACTTTGGCCCGACGCAGACGCACGGGATGATCTCGCCTGAAAATCGTTTGAGATGAGCCGAAGCGCGTGACGAACCTCGAAAACCGGGGTCTAGACTTCGCCGATTTCGATATCGAGTTTTTTGCGACTTCAATCGTTCTTCCAGCCAAGGCTGGCCGGTTAATGGCGATTGGCGAGTTCAGGCAGACCATCCTCGCCGTTATTTTCAAGCCGCTTGGTTCCGAAGCGATTTCGGTGATCTCGATGCGTCGTGCCAGCCGAAAGGAAAGGTCAGCGTATGAGCACCCGTAAATCGCCCATTCGACCGCTTGCCGACGAGGGCGAGGCAGAAATTCAAAAACAGATTGCTGCTGACCCCGACGATGCGGAGGCGACCGATGAACAACTGGCGCAAGCCATGCCCTTCGCGAAAGCGGTTCCGGAGCTTTTCGAGAGCATAAGGCGCGCTCGCGGCCGGCCAGCCGCGGAGAAACCCAAGCAGATCGTGTCCATCCGCCTTGATCAGGATGTCATCAGCAAGTTCAAGGCGACGGGCAAGGGCTGGCAGGCCAGGATAAATGAGGTGCTGAAGAACGCGAAGGTAGGCTAGGCAAAAGCCGCGTCAGCTCAACGGAATGTCGTTATCGGCCTTGCTGGCCTGGTAGGTGCCGGAGAGCTCATCATAGCGCGCAGATATCTTGCCGATGCGCGCCTCCAGTCGCTTACGCTCGGCCTCCGGCAAAGCCCGCACCAGCCGGCGTATGGAAAAACTCTTCCAATACGCGTTCTCTGCATTGTAGCCGCCGGGGTCGAGGGTGAAGACCTCTTTCAGGATCTTGAGATCGTGCGGGATGGCGAAGCTGTCGCGCGAGTCCTCATGGCTGAAGAGGTAGTAGAAATTGTCGAAGCCGGTCCAGGTGATCGCCGACAGGCAGAGCGAACAGGGCTCGTGGGTTGCCAGGAACAGCGCATCCTTTGTGTCGACGCGCTCGGCTTTCGGCATCTCGTAAAAACGCTTCAGGCAGTGCACCTCGCCATGCCAGAGAGGATTCTCCGTCTCGTTGTTGGTCTCGGCGAGCACCAGCGAGCGGTCGTCTTTCCTCAGGATCGCGGCGCCGAACAGCTTGTTGCCATGAGCAACGCCTTCGGCGGTCTTCGGCACGATGTCGTGCTCGATCACGTCGAGGAGGCGGTCGATCAGCGAGATGTCGGTCATAGGAGAAATCGGGAGCATTCAGGGAAGATGGATCTCGTAAGGGTGCGAAAAGTAGCACTCTTCGAGGTTGGAGCCGTCGCCGCCGCGGTCGACGATCAGGAAATCCTGCTCCTCGCCGATCGGCGTCAACACGCCGTGCCAGAGGTTTCGCCGGTAGTTGATGCCTTGTCCGGGCGCGGTGATGAAGGCATGCGGCTCGCCCGGACCGTCCTCGGTGTCATGGCAAACGACGACCAGGAACGGGCGCGGCGACAGCGGGATGAAAGCCTGGCTGCCGAGGGGGTGGCGCTCGACCATGGTAAGCTTCAGCGGCATGTCGTAGGGCGTGCCGCGCACGATCGAGATCAGCACGCGCGCATTCGGCCCTGCGGCTTCCGCCGTGGCGAGGTCGTGGTAGCGCATCGCCTTGCCACCATTGATCGGGTAGCGGTTGTCGCCGCCCATATCGATGACGTCGCCGAAGGGCGCGAAGTTTTCGCGCGTCAGCGGCCGGGCGACGATGCGGCTCACCGCGCGTGACCTCCAAGGGCGCCGCCAAGCTTGGCGTGCCGGTTGACATCCTTGTAGAGCAGGTAACGGAAGTCGCCGGGGCCGCCGGCGTAGCAGGCCTGCGGGCAGAAAGCGCGCAGCCACATGAAATCGCCGGCTTCGACCTCGACCCAATCCTGGTTGAGCCGGTAGACGGCCTTGCCTTCGAGCACGTAGAGCCCGTGCTCCATGACATGGGTCTCGGCAAAGGGAATGACAGCGCCGGGTTTCAGCGTGACGATGGTGACATGCATGTCGTGGCGCATGTCGGCCGGATCGACGAAGCGCGTCGTTGCCCAGCGGCCCTCGGTGCCGGGCATCGGGCTCGGCTCGATCTGCTGCTCGTTGGCAAAGAAGGCTTCGGGCACGTCGAGACCGTCGACCGCTTCATAGGCCTTGCGGACCCAGTGGAAGCGGACGGCGTCGCCGCTCTCGTTGCGCACCGTCCAGCCGCTGGATGGCGGCAGGAAAGCGAAGCCGCCGGGGCGAAGCACATGTTTTTTGCCGGCAAGCGAGACGGCGAGTTCACCCTCGACCACGAACAGCACGCCCTCGGCTTCAGCGTCGAGCTCGGGCCGGTCGCTGCCGCCGCCAGGCAGGACCTCGACGATGTACTGCGAAAACGTCTCGGCGAAGCCCGAGAGCGGCCTTGCAATGATCCATGCCCTCGTCTTGTCCCAGAACGGCAGCGGGCTGGTGACGATGTCCTGCATCACCCCTTTGGGAATGACCGCATAGGCTTCGGTGAAGACGGCACGGCCGGTCAACAGCTCGTTCTGGCCGGGATGGCCGCCATGCGGCGCGTAATAGGTTCGCTCGGCCATTTTCATCATATCCATGTGTTGAAGCCTATAACGGGAGCATGTCTTTCAGCCGAAGCAGCGCGATGCGCTCGACCTGTTTGCAGGCGGTTTCGAATTCGACGCCGCGGCTGTTGCCGATACGCGCCTCGAACTCCGCCAGGATCGCGTCCTTGGTCTTGCCCTTGACCGCGATGATGAAGGGGAAGCCGAAGGTGGTGACATAGGCGGCGTTGAGTTTCGAGAACAGCTCGCGCTCCTTGTCGGTCAGCGCGTCGAGCCCGGCGGAAGCCTGCTCCTTGGCCGATTCCGGCGTCAGCCGCTTCGCCGCCGCCAGCTTGCCGGCAAGGTCCGGATGGGCGTTGAGTACGGAGAGCCGTTCCGCCTCCGTCGCCGCGCGGAAGACGCGGCAGAGCGCGTTGTGCAGGCCGCCGGCGCTGTCATGCGCCGCGCCAAGCTCCAATTCGTAGGCGCGCTCGGCGATCCATCGCGAATGTTCGAACACGCCGCCGAAGGCATGCACGAAGGCCTCGAATTCCATCCGTGACGGGCGCAGCGCCGGCGCCTGGTAAGGATGCGTCTGGCGCCAGTGTTTGGCGATGTCGATGCGCCGCGTCAGCCAGACCTTGTCGTGCGACATCACATACTCGACGAAGCGCTTCAGCGCCGCCACGCGGCCCGGACGGCCGACCAGCCGGCAATGCAGGCCGATATTCATCATGCGCGGCCGCCCCGCCTTGCCCTCGGCATAGAGCGTGTCGAAACTGTCCTTCAGATAGGCGAAGAACTGGTCGCCCGAGTTGAAGCCCTGAGGCGTGGCAAAGCGCATGTCGTTGGCGTCGAGCGTATAGGGGATGACGAGCTGCGGCTTGTCGAGCCCGTCGCGGTCGAACCAGTAGGGCAGTTCGTCGTCATAGGTGTCGGAAACGTAGTCGAAGCCGCCTTCTTCCGCGACGAGCCGCACCGTGTTGACCGAGGTGCGGCCGGTGTACCAGCCGGTCGGGCGCGCGCCGGTCACTTCATAATGCAGCCGGATCGTCTCTTCGAGGTCGCGCCGCTCGTCCTCCGCATCATGGTCGCGATAGTCGATCCATTTCAGCCCGTGCGAGGCGATCTCCCAGCCGGCCTCCTGCATCGCCGCGACCTGGTCGGGCGAGCGCGCAAGCGCGGTGGCGACGCCGTAGCAGGTCACCGGCACCTGCGCTTCGGTGAACAGCCGGTGGAGTCGCCAGAAGCCGGCGCGGGCGCCATATTCGTAGATCGACTCCATGTTCCAGTGGCGCTGGCCGACCCAAGGGGCGGCGCCGACGATCTCGGACAGGAAGGCCTCCGAGGCCTTGTCGCCGTGCAGCACGCAGTTCTCGCCGCCTTCCTCGTAGTTGACGACGAACTGCACAGCGACATAGGCGCCGCCGGGCCATTTCGGATCCGGCGGATTGGCCCCGTAACCGCGCATGTCCCGTTCGTAACGCATGATCGCTCCTGCCCGATTGTTGAGATGAAGATATCGAAAGGAGTGCCCCGGCATTCCCCCGAAAATTTTTGAAAGTGCTTTTTGCCGCACTCCGCTCGACCGGGACTTATGCATCGCCTTTAATTGGCGCACAATTGACCTGAAAACGTTCGACTGTACCGGGAATGGGAGGCGGCAGTGGCAGAAACGTCGAAAGCCGATGGCGGGCGTCTGACGACCCACGTCCTCGATACCGCGACCGGCAGGCCGGCAAAAGGCCTCTCGATCGACCTCTTCCGCATCGAGCGGCAGGCCCGCACGCATTTGAAGACCGTTGCCACCAACGATGACGGCCGCTGCGATGCGCCGCTGCTGGCCGGCGCCGATTTCCGCACCGGCGAATATGAGCTGGTCTTCGCCGCCGGAGACTATCTTCGCGGGCAGGGCATCAGCCTGCCGCAGCCGGCTTTCCTCGACATCGTGCCGATCCGCTTCGGCATGGCCGAGGAGCGGCATTATCATGTACCCCTCTTGATTTCGCCCTACGGCTACTCGACCTATCGCGGGAGCTGAGACATGGCCAAGATCCGCAACGAGATACGCTTTATTCTCAACGGCGCCGACGTCGCGCTGAACGACGTCGCGCCCGACGCGACATTGCTCGACTGGCTGCGGCTCAACCGGTCGCTCCGTGGCACCAAGGAAGGCTGCGCCGAGGGCGATTGCGGCGCCTGCACGGTGCTGATCGGCAAGCTCTCGGCCGAAGGCCTGGTCTACGAAAGCGTCAACGCCTGCATCCGCTTCATAGGCTCGCTCGACGGCACCCATGTCGTCACCGTTGAGCATCTGCGCGGCAATGGCGAACAGCTGCATCCCGTGCAGCAGGCGATGGTCGATTTCCACGGCTCCCAATGCGGCTTCTGCACGCCCGGCTTCATCATGTCGCTCTATGCGCTCTGGATGAAGACGCCCAATCCTTCGGATGCGGCGATCGAAAAGGCGCTGCAGGGCAATCTCTGCCGCTGCACCGGCTACGAGGCGATCATGCGCGCGGCGCGTGCCATTTCGAGCTACGGCAAGGCGGCCAAGGATCCGCTGGCGGTGGAACGCAAGGACATCACCGCCCGGCTGGAAGCGCTGTGCGATGGCGCAAGGGTCGAGGTTGGCTCCGGCAAGCAGCGGCTGATCGTGCCGGCCAACGTCGATGATTTCGCCGACACCCTCGAAAAGCAGCCGGGCGCCACCATCGTTGCCGGCTCGACCGATGTCGGCCTGTGGGTCACCAAGCATATGCGCGACATCTCGCCGGCGATCTTCATCGGCGGTCTCGACGGCCTGCGCACGATCTCCGAGGCCGATGGGGTCATCACCATCGGCGCCGGCGTCACCTATACCGAGGCCTTCGTGACGCTGTCGAAACGCATCCCGGCATTGGGACCGCTGGTCGATCGCATCGGCGGCGAGCAGGTGCGCAACATGGGCACCATCGGCGGCAACGTCGCCAACGGCTCGCCGATCGGCGACACGCCGCCGCCTTTCATCGCGCTCGGCGCGAAGCTGACGCTGCGCAAGGGCGACACGCGCCGCACCATCCCGCTCGAGACCTTCTTCGTCGCCTATGGCAAGCAGGATCGGCAGCCCGGCGAGTTCGTAGAGGCGGTGCATGTGCCCGTGCCGGCAAAGGAAGCAAAATTCGCCGTCTACAAGGTCACCAAGCGCCGTGACGAGGACATCACCGCGACCTTGGGGGCCTTTTATCTGACCCTGGCCAAGGACGGCACGGTGGCGGATATCCGCATCGCCTATGGCGGCATGGCGCCGATACCGAAGCGCGCCGCCGCGGTCGAAAGAGCGCTGATCGGCAAGCCCTGGAGCGAAGCGACTGTCGAGGCCGCGATGGCCGAATATGCCGGCGACTTCACGCCGATCTCCGATATGCGCGCGAGCGCCGAATACCGGGCGCTGGCGGCGAAGAACCTTTTGTTGCGCTTCTTTGTCGAGACCACCGGCACCAGGGCGCCGTTCCAGGTCTCACGCTTCGAGGCTGCCTGATGACCAAGCACGTCCCCAATCTCAAGGCGCAGAAGATCTCGGGCGGTGTCGCCAGCGACCAGAGGCATGATTCCGCGCACAAGCATGTCAGCGGCACGGCGGTCTATATCGACGATATGCCGGAGCCGGCCGGCACGCTGCATGGCTGTCTCGGTCTGTCCACGGCGACGCATGCGACAATCACCGAGATTGACCTCTCGGCGGTGCGCGCCGCTCCCGGCGTCGTCGACGTGCTGACGGCAAAGGACATTCCCGGCGAGAACGACATTTCGCCGACCGGCCGCCACGATGAGCCGGTGCTCGCCGACGGCAAGGTTGAGTTTTTCGGGCAGCCCATCTTCTGCGTCATCGCCGAGACGCGCGAGCAGGCCCGCCGCGCCACAAGGCTGGCCAAGGTCGCATACGAGCAATTGCCTTTCGTCACCGACATCGGCGAGATCGACCCGAGGAAGGGCAAGCTCGTCACGCCGCCGCTGACGCTGAGGCGCGGCGATGCTGCGACTGCCATCAAGACCGCCCCCCGAAGGCTCAAGGGCAAGATGCGCCTCGGCGGTCAGGAGCACTTCTATCTCGAAGGCCATATCGCCATGGCTGTCCCCGGCGAGGACCAGGACGTCACCATCTATTCCTCGACCCAGCATCCGAGCGAGGTCCAGCATATGGTGAGCCATGCGCTGGGTGTCCCGAGCAACGCCATCACGGTGGAAATCCGGCGCATGGGCGGCGGCTTCGGCGGCAAGGAAACGCAGGGCAACCAGTTCGCGGCGCTCGCGGCGATCGCCGCCAAACGCCACCATCGCGCGGTCAAGATCCGGCCCGACCGCGACGACGATATGACCGCCACCGGCAAGCGGCACGACTTCCTCATCGACTACGAGGTCGGCTTCGACGACGACGGCAACATCCTCGGCGTCGACTTCATGTTCGCGGCGCGCTGCGGCTTCTCGTCGGATTTGTCCGGCCCGGTCACCGACCGCGCGCTGTTCCACTGCGACAACACCTATTTCTGGCCGGCGGTGCACGCCCAGTCGGCGCCGCTCTACACCAACACGGTCTCGAACACCGCCTTCCGCGGCTTCGGCGGCCCGCAGGGCATGGTAGGCGCGGAGCGTGTCATCGACGAAGTGGCTTTCGCGGTCGGCAAGGACCCGCTCGAGATCCGCAAGAAGAATTTCTACGGCGGTGACAAGGAGGGCGATCGCAACATCACGCCCTACCACCAGACGGTCGAGGACAACGTCATTCACCGCATCGTCGCCGAGCTGGAGGCGAGCTCGAACTATGCGCGGCGCCGGCGCGAGATCAGTGCTTTCAACAACAACAGCCGCTTCATCAAGCGCGGACTGGCGCTGACGCCGGTCAAGTTCGGCATCTCTTTCACCGCCACGCACTACAACCAGGCCGGCGCGCTGGTGCACGTCTACACCGACGGGTCCGTGCACCTGAATCACGGCGGCACCGAGATGGGGCAGGGCCTCTACCTCAAGGTGGCGCAGGTGGTGGCGGAAGAGTTCCAGATCGACCTCGACCAGGTCAAGATCACCGCGACCACCACCGGCAAGGTGCCGAACACCTCGGCTACGGCGGCATCGTCGGGCTCCGACCTCAACGGCATGGCAGCGCAGAACGCCGCTCGCCAGATCAAGGACCGGCTGACCAATTTCGCCTTGGAAAAATACCAGGTGCCGCGTGACCAGGTGCTGTTCCTGCCCAACCGGGTCCGCATCGGCAACCAGGAGATACCCTTCGGCGATCTGGTCAAGCAGGCCTATATGGCCCGCATCCAGCTTTCGGCGGCAGGCTTCTACAAAACGCCGAAGATCCACTGGAACCGCGACAAGGGCGAAGGCAGGCCATTCTACTATTTCGCTTACGGCGCTTCGTGTTCGGAGGTGTCGGTCGACACGCTGACCGGCGAATATGTGGTCGAGCGCACCGACATCCTGCACGAGACCGGCCGCTCGCTGAACCGCGCCATCGATCTCGGCCAGATCGAGGGCGGCTTCATCCAGGGCATGGGCTGGCTGACCACCGAGGAGCTATGGTGGGACGACAAGGGCCGGCTGCGCACCTATGCGCCGTCGACCTACAAGATCCCGCTCGCCTCCGACCGCCCGAAAATCTTCAATGTCACGCTGGCCGACTGGTCCGAAGCGAACGAGCCGACCGTGCATCGCTCCAAGGCTGTCGGCGAGCCGCCTTTCCCGCTCGGCATGTCGGTGCTGCATGCGCTCTCCGATGCCGTGGCAAGCGTCGCGGACCACAGGACCTGTCCGCGCCTGGATGCGCCGGCGACGCCGGAGCGGGTGCTTATGGCCATCGAAAGGCTGAAGCGGGAAGCCGCAAAGCCGGCCTGAGCGGGCCAAAACGTGCAATTCGGGCCGAAAAACACTATGTTTCGGCGTTAGGAATGCAGACGATGAACTCGAACGTGCAAAGCTTGAAGGCGTTTCTCGGCCAGACAGGCCGGGTCGCGCTGGTCGAGGTCGCGGCGACGAAAGGCTCGACGCCGCGCGAGGCCGGCGCCTTCATGCTCGTCTCGGCATCGGCGATTTTCGGCACCATCGGCGGCGGCCAGCTCGAATTTATGGCCATCGACAAGGCGCGGCAGCTCATCTCCCCCCTTGAGGGGGAGATGGCCGCGAAGCGGCCAGAGGGGGTCCTCTCAGGAGGCACCACAAGGGCGTCGAGCACTGCCGCGGCGACCCCACCCGGCGGCTCCGCCGCCACCCTCCCCTCAAGGGGGAGGGAAGCCCGCATCGAGGTCGACGAGGTTTGCGCCACGCTCGACGTGCCACTCGGGCCGGAGATCGGACAGTGCTGCGGTGGGCGCGTCGAGGTGCTGATCCGGCCGGTCGATGCGACCCTCGAACAGGAATTGATCGCCAAGGCCGAGGCCGAGGAAGCGCATCTCCCTCATGTCTATCTTTTCGGCGGCGGGCACGTCGGCCAGGCGCTGGCAGCGTCGCTCTCGCTGCTGCCCGTCCATGCTGTCGTGGTCGAAACGCGGGCCGAGGCCCTGGAAGGCATGCCGGAAACGGTCGAGACCCAGCTGACGCCGATGCCCGAAAGCGCGGTGCGGGAGGCGCCGGCGGGGTCGGCCTTCGCCATCCTCACCCACGACCATGCGCTGGATTTCCTGATCGTCGCCGAGGCGCTGAAGCGCGAAGACGCCGCCTATGTCGGCATGATCGGCTCGAAGACCAAGAAGGCGACTTTCAAGAACTGGTTCCTGAAGTCCGCCGACGGCAGCGAGGCCGAGTTCAACCGCCTCGTCTCACCGATCGGCGGCAACGCGGTGAAGGACAAGCGCCCGCCGGTGATTGCAGCACTTGCCACGGCCGAGATCATGACGGCGCTGGTGTCGCATGCAGCCGAGGCGTCGGCCGCGCCCGAGAAGGCGATGGCCGGCTGATACCGCCATTGTGGTTTCCTTGGCAGGTCGCATGCCTTGGAGATTGGCCCAAACGCCTGTCTTGTCGTCATCCTTGGTCGGAGCGGGAAGCGAAGCGTACCGCGCAGACCCAAGGATCCGTGCCGTGACTTCGAGGCGTTGTGACGGTGCAAAATTCTGCTCCGCTGCGCTCTTCGGTCAAGGTAACGGAATGGATCCCAGGGTCTCCGCGACGGAGCTGCGCTCCTGCTTCGCCCTGGGATGACGAAGTTGGGGAGGCTTCAGCCAATCCCCAGCACTTGCGCTGATTTCACGGAAACGAACGGTGAAAATCTTGCCCGCTGACTGCTTGCAACCCTAATCCCTGTGTCGAGGAGCTAGCGGTAAAGCGCCTGAGATATGACCGACGCTCACAGCTGCTCGTCGCTTTCTTCGTTTCCCAAACCGGTCCGGAACGTGTTTTCTGCGCGCCTGACGAACACGAGCGACGAACACGGGACGAGCGATATGGACGTATTGCGCATTGCTGCATTTTCGGACGGGAACAGCGGCGGCAATCCAGCCGGCGTGGTGATCGGCGACGTCTTGCCCGATGCGGCCGACATGCAGCGCATCGCTGCCGAGGTCGGATTCTCGGAAACCGCCTTCGCCGCGCCGGACGGTGACGGCTGGCGCGTGCGCTATTTCTCGCCGGAATCGGAGGTGCCGTTCTGCGGCCACGCCACGATCGCGCTCGGCGCTGGACTGGTCCGGCGGTTCGGCGACGGGATTTTCGCGCTGGCCCTCAATCAGGCCGGGATAACAGTCGAAGGATTCCGCGAGGGCTCCAACTTCGCCGCCGCGCTGCAGTCTCCGCCGACGCGCAGCAAGCCCGCGGCGCCAGGGCTTGTCGCCGAAATGCTGGCGTTGTTCGGCTACGTGGCCGGTGATCTCGATCCGGCCATTCCTCCGGCGCTGATCCATGGCGGCTCCGACCATTTCGTGCTGGCGCTGAAGTCACGCGAGGCGCTTGCGGCGATGGCTTATGATTTCAAGCAGAGCCAGGCCCTGATGCGACGCGAAGGACTGATCACGATCCTGCTCGCTTTTGCCGAAACGCCGCGCCTCTTCCACACGCGCAATCCGTTCGCCTCCGGCGGCGTCTATGAGGATCCGGCGACGGGCGCCGCCACCGCGGCCTTTGCCGGCTATCTGCGTGACATCGGCTGGCCGCATGGCGGCTCGATCGACATCGTCCAGGGCGAGGACATGGGCATGCGCTCGCGGCTCCATGCCGACATTCCGCCGATGCCCGGCAGCTCGATCAGGGTGTCCGGAACAGCCCGGCTGATGGACTGAGGCTCAAGCAATTCCAGGAAAGGTGCTCCGCGGTTTTCCGTCCGCAATTGCGTAAAACCAAAGCCCTCACATCGGCCGTCTCAAGCCGAGATGCTCGCGCAGCGTGCGGCCTTCATAGTCCTTGCGGAACAGGCCGCGCCGCTGCAACTCCGGCACGACCATCGTCCCGAAGGCGTCCAATTCGCCCGGAAACCAGGAGGGCATCACATTGAAGCCGTCGGCGGCGCCGCCTTCGAACCGCGCCTGCAATTCGTCGGCGATCTGCTCGGCCGTGCCGACGACGCGCCAGTGGCCGCGCGCGCCGGCAAAGTAACGCGCGAGCTCGCGGATCGACAGACCGTCGCGCCGCGCCTGCTCGATGACCAGCGCCTGCCGGCTCTTCATGCCCTGGCTCTCCGGCAGCTCGGGCAACGGTCCGTCGATCGGATAGTGCCAGAGGTCGGAGATGCTGAGATAGCTGGAAAGCAGCGCGACGCCGACATCGTCGGGGATCAGTTCCTGCAGCGCGTCGTACTTGGCCTGGGCCTCGGCTTTCGTTGCCGCGACGATCGGCGCCACGCCGGGCATGATCTTCACGTCGTCCGGCTGGCGGCCATAGGCGGCCAGCCGACCCTTGAGATCGTCATAGAAGGCCTTGGCGTCCTCGAAAGTCTGCGCCGCCGAGAACACGACATCGGCGGTCCGTGCGGCAAGGTCCTTGCCGTCGTCGGAGGCGCCGGCCTGCACCATCACCGGCGCGCCCTGCGGCGACGGCGGTATGTCGAGCGGGTCGCGTACTGAAAAGCTCTGGCCGTCATGGCCGGCCGCCTTGCGGCGCCACAGGCCGGTGACGACGGCGGCGAATTCGCGCGCGCGTTCGTAGCGGTCGGCATGCGGCCTCAAGCCCGTCGAACCGAAATTCGCGGCCTCGATAGGATTTGCCGAAGTGACCAGGTTCCAGCCGGCGCGGCCGCCGCTCAGATTGTCGAGCGAGGCGAACATGCGTGCCAGCCCGTAAGGCTCGTTGTAGCTGGTCGAGGCCGTCGACACGAGGCCGATGCGCTCGGTCTGCGCGGCAAGCGCTGAAAGCAGGCTGATCGGCTCGAAGCCGATCGAGCGTGAGGTCTGGCTGGCGATGTTGATATTGGCCTCGCGCAGGCCGGCGGCGTCCTCGCAAAACACCATGTCGAACTTCGCCGCTTCCGCCGTCCGCGCCAGTTTAATGTAGTGGTCGATGTCGATGCCGGCCGTGACATGCGCGTCCGGATGGCGCCAGGCGGCGATATGGTGGCCGGTGGCCCACAGGAACAGCCCGAGCTTCATCTGACGCGCGCTCATTTGGCGCCTCCCTCGCCATGTCTGAGATGTCCGCGCAGCGTTGCCCCGGCATCAGCCGATCGGGCCAAGCCGCGACGGCGAAGTTCCGGCAGGATGCGGTCGGTGAAGTGATCGAGCGCAGAAATATCAGCCGGCAAAGCGAAATTGAAACCATCGCAGCTTTTGGTGTCGAACCGGTCTTCAAGCCCGCCAGCCGCAAGTTCGTCCAAGCCAACCGTCATCAGCACCTTCATGGGTTCGCGTCCGGCGGCAACCGCGCGGCGCTTGAGAACGTCATAGGTTGCCTTGGCGCCCTCCGCCTCGATCAGCACGACGTCGGCGACTTTGGCGCCGAAATCGAAATCTGCCTCCCCCAGACCCGACATGACCAGCACCGGCGTGTCCTGCGGCGAGCGGGCGACGTTGAGCGGGCCCCGCACGGAGAAGAACTCGCCCTTGTGGTCGAGGAAATGCATCTTGTCTGGATCGTGGAACCGGCCGCCGGCCTTGTCGAACAGCAGGGCGTCCGCGTCCCAGCCTCGCCACAGGCCCTGCACGATACCGATGAACTCTTCCGCGCGGCGGCGGAAATCGTCGTCGGCAATGCCTTCCGGCCGGCTGAAATTCGCCGCCTCGCGAGGGTTCTGCACGAGCGTCGCGTTCCAGCCGGTGCGGCCGTGGCTGATGATGTCGAGCGAGGCGAAGCGGCGCGCCAGATTGTAGGGCTGGTGCGCGAGCGTCGAGGCGCCGGCGACGAGCCCGATCGTCTCCGTCACCGTCGCCAACGCGGCGATGAGCGTCGTCGCTTCGAACGGGCTGGTCGATGGCGCGTCGGCGGAGTCGGAAATGATAACCATGTCGACGCCCGCCGCTTCCAGGTTCCGCACGATGGCGCTGATCTGGCCGAAGTCTAGGATGTCTTGTCCGTCGGCGGCGATGTTGAGCGAAATGGCGAGATGCATAGTGCGGCCCTTCGGCTGCCTTCAAAATCGGCAGCCGTCTGGCCACCCAACCTAGGCCCGTCTTCGTGTAAGGCAACCGAACCGAGTAGGCCACCAGGCTGTGACATGCCGGCCAGCCGTCGCGTGCCTCGAGGTAGAGGTCTTGACGGCCCGGATGTTGCGTTGTCGGCCACATACCTCGGCGATTAGCCTGAACACGTATCGTGTCGTCATTCTATGGCGAAGCAAGGAGCGAGCGACGCGGCGCAGACCATAGAATCCATTCCGTGACTTCAAAGCGTTGCGACTGTTCAGAATTCTGCTCCTCAGCACCCTTACGATCAAAGTCACGGAATGGATCCTCGGGTCTGCGCTCGCGTCGCTCCGCCCGTGGATGACGACGTCACGAAGGCTTCGGCCAATCGCGATGCAACGCTGCCAGCCCCTACTTGCCGGCGAGAATATCCCTGATCAGCCGCTGGCAGCGATCGGCCATGAAGTCGAGCAACAGGCGCACCTTGGGGTCCTGCAGCTTCTTGTGCGGATAGACGGCCGCAAGCTGCACGGGCGTCGGTGGCGTCTTGGCGAGGATCACCTTCAGCCGCTGGTCGCGGATGAACGGCTCGACCTCGAAGCGCGGCTTGTTGATGATGCCGCGGCCCGACAGCGCCCAGCCGGTCAGCACGTCGCCGTCGTCGGTGTCGTAAGGCCCGTGCACTTCGAGTTTCTGCACGCCGTTCGGCGTCTGCAGCGTCCAGACATATTCGCGCGTGCCGGCATAGCGCAGCATCAGGCAGTCGTGCTTCTTGCCGATCAGCTCCTGCGGCTCGACCGGCTCGCCGCGCGCCTCGAGATATTTCGGCGCCGCCACCAGCACGCGCTCGCAGTCCATGATGCCGCGCATCCGAAGGCTGGAATCCTCGATGATGCCGAGGCGGAAGGCGACGTCGATGCCTTCCTTCATGATGTCGACATTGTGGTCGGAGAGCCTCAGCCGCACCTCGATGTCGGGGTATTTGTCATGGAAGTCAGGAATGCCGGAGGCGATCAGCCGCCGGCCGAGGCCGAGCGGCGCCGTCACCTTGATCGTGCCGCGCGGCTGGCCGGAAAGTGCCGCCACCGCGGCCTCCGCGTCGGTGATCGCGTCCAGCACCTGCTTGGCGCCGGTGTAGAATACCGTGCCGTGCTCGGTCGGCATCAATTGCCTTGTCGTGCGGTTGAACAGCCGCACACCGAGATGCTTCTCCAGCTCCTTGATGCGGTTGGAGGCGACCGCCGGCGAAATGCGCATGTCGCGGCCGGCCGCCGACAGATTGCCGAGCTCGACGACGCGGACGAAGACGGCGATGTTGTCGAGATAGGCCATGGGCTCTCAAACGGCTACGTGGGGCAAGCCTAGTATTTTCCATTTTTTTTTGAAAGTCATCGCGCGCCCCGCCTCTTTTCGTTTGCGCTCCAGACCGTAAAGTCGCCTGATCGGCAGGGACGATTTCCCAGGGGCGACTCGATGACGGATTTTGCGATTTTCTGGGACTGGCTGAGTTTTGCGGTCCGCTGGCTGCATGTCATCACCGGCATCGCCTGGATCGGCTCGTCCTTCTATTTCGTCGCCCTCGACCTCGGCCTGCGCCAGCGTCCCGGCCTGCCTGCCGGCGCCTTCGGCGAGGAATGGCAGGTGCATGGCGGCGGCTTCTATCACATCCAGAAATATCTGGTGGCGCCGGCCGAGATGCCGGAGCACCTGACCTGGTTCAAATGGGAATCCTACGCCACCTGGCTGTCGGGCTTCGCCATGCTCTGCGTGGTCTACTATGCCGGCGCCGATCTGTTCCTGATCGACCCCAACGTGCTCAACATCTCGGTGCCGGTCGGCATCCTGCTGTCGCTGGCCACCATCGGCGTCGGCTGGATCGTCTACGATCTGCTCTGCCGCTCGCCGCTCGGCAAAAGCGACAGCGGCCTGATGCTGGTGCTCTATTGCGTGCTGGTCTTCATCGCCTGGGGGCTGACCCACCTCTTCACCGGCCGTGCTGCCTTCCTGCATCTCGGCGCCATCACCGCCACGATCATGTCGGCCAATGTCTTCATGGTCATCATCCCCAACCAGAAGATCGTCGTCGCCGATCTCATCGCCGGCCGCAAGCCGGATCCGAAATACGGCAAGATCGCCAAGCAGCGCTCGCTGCACAACAATTACCTGACCTTGCCGGTCCTGTTCCTGATGCTGTCGAACCACTACCCGCTGGCCTTCGGCACTCAGTTCAACTGGGTCATCGCCTCGGTGGTCTTCATCATCGGCGTGCTGATCCGCCACTATTTCAACACCGTGCACGCCCGCAAGGGCAATCCGACCTGGACCTGGCTCGGCGCCGCCGTTTTATTCATGATCATCATCTGGCTGTCGACAGTGCCGAAGGTGCTGACCGGCGAGCCGAAGACCTCTGCCGCATCCTCTGCCGCCCAAGTCTATATGGCTTCGGCCCACTTTCCCGCCGTGCGCGACACCGTGCTCGGCCGCTGCTCGATGTGCCATGCCGAGGAACCCGTCTATGAGGGCATCTACCACGCGCCGAAGGGCGTGATGCTCGACACCGACGCACGCATCGCCGAGAATGCCCGCGAGATTTATCTGCAGGCCGGCCGGGCGCATGCCATGCCGCCCGCCAACGTCACCCAGATAACCGACCAGGAACGGGCCCTTTTGGTGGCCTGGTTCGAAGGCGCCGGAAAGTAAGCATGACATCAAAGCTCCTGCGCGGCCGCACGCTCTCCTTCCTGCGCTGGCCCGAAGCGATCGACGACCATGCCGCCTGGCGCTACGAGGAGGATGGCGGGCTGCTGATCGACGGCGGCAAGATCATTGCCGCCGGTGCCTATGCCGAGGTCGCGAAGAAGGCCGGGGCCGGGGTCGAGACGATCGACCATCGTCCCCACCTCATCCTGCCGGGCTTCCTCGACGCGCATGTGCATGTGCCGCAGATGCAGATCATCGCGTCCTACGGAGCCGAGCTGCTCGACTGGCTGAACAAATACACTTTTCCCGAGGAGTCGAAATTCCAGGACGCGCAGCACGGCCGCCGCATCGCGCGGCTGTTCCTCGACGAAATGCTGCGCCAGGGCACGACCACGGTCGTCGCCTATTGCTCGGTGCACAAATCTTCGGCCGAGGCCTTCTTCGCCGAGTCGCATGATCGCAACATGCTGAACATCGCCGGCAAGGTGATGATGGACCGCAACGCGCCCGACGGCGTGCTCGACACGCCGCAGACCGGTTATGACGACACCAAGGCGCTGATCACCGAATGGCACGGCAAGGGCCGCCAGCTCTATGCCATCACGCCGCGTTTCGCCATCACCTCCTCACCCGAGCAGATGGAAATGGCCGGCGCGCTCTGCCGCGAGCACCCCGATCTCCACATGCAGACGCATCTGTCGGAGAACCACGCCGAGATCGCCTTCACCCAGGAACTCTATCCCTGGTCGCGCGACTACACCGATGTTTACGAGCATTACGGCCTGCTGGGCCGGAAAAGTCTGTTCGGCCACTGTATTCATCTTTCGGAGCGCGAAGCGGACGCGCTGTCGCAGTCGGGCTCGGTCGCGGTGTTCTGTCCCACCTCCAATCTCTTCCTCGGCTCCGGCCTGTTCGACTACCAGCGCTACCGCCGGCGCGAGAAGCCGCTCCGGATCGCCGCGGCGACCGATGTCGGCGGCGGCACCAACTATTCGATGCTGCGCACCATGGACGAGGGCTACAAGGTGATCGCGCTGAACGGCGAGAAGCTGAACCCGTTCCAGTCCTTCTGGCAGTTGACGCGCGGCAATGCCGAGGCGCTGTCGGTTTCCGACAAGGTCGGCACCCTCGATGAAGGCACGGATGCCGACATCGTCGTGCTTGATGCCCATGCCACGCCGGCGATGCGGCTGAGGATGGAGACGGTGGAGACGCTGGCCGAAGAACTCTTCCTGCTGCAGACGCTGGGCGACGACCGCGCCGTGCGCGAGGTCTATGTGGCGGGCCGGCCGGCGAAGAGCGCGATCGTCGCATAGACTAAACGCGCTCTTCGCTTGACCCCGCGTCAGCCATCGGCCAAAGCGTGCGTCGACAGTAGACAGGGGAACGCCATGGCTGCCGCCGACGACATCGCTCTGATCAAGAAACAGGAAGCCACGTTGGTCTTCCCGGCCTTCGACGAGGCCGTGGCCTTCGAGATCGGCTCGGCGATCAGGGACCGGGCGCTAAAGGAAGACCTGCCGATCATCGTCGACATCAGGACTTTCGACCGGCCGCTCTTCTATGCCGCGATGCCGGGATCGAATGCCTCCAATCCCGACTGGGCGCGGCGCAAGATCAATGTCGTCAAGCGTTATCTCAGAAGCACCTACCGCATGGTGCTGGAGCAGCAGCGCCCTGACCGCACCTTCAAGGTCGGCGAGGGGTTGGACATTGCCGATTATGTACTGGCCGGCGGCGGCTTTCCCGTCACCGTGAGAGGCGCCGGCGTCATTGGTGTGATCGCCGTCTCGGGCCTGCCGGAGCGCCAGGACCACGGCGTCGTGGTCGATGCGCTCTGTGCCTATCTCGGCGCTGATCGGAAACAATTAGCGCTGTCGCCGGAAGACAAATCGTGACGTTGGCGCCGCCCCTCATCCGCCTGCCGGCACCTTCTCCCCGTGAAGAACGGGGAGAAGGGATGCGCTCAGACGCCGGTGACCCCCTCTCCCCGTTCTTACGGGGAGAGGGTAAGGGTGAGGGGCGGCGCCGACGTCGGAAAAATCTGCGCAACGCCGGTGGCCGCCAAATATGACCGTGACCGATCCCAAAGCCTTCCTTACCGCGATCTTCAACGCGGCTGTCTCCGCCGCCGATCCAGAAAAGACGATCCGAAATCATTTGCCGGCGAAACCTGAAGGCCGCACCATCGTCATCGGCGCGGGAAAAGGCTCGGCGCAGATGGCGGCCGCCTTCGAAAAAGTCTGGGACGGGCCGATCGACGGCCTTGTCGTCACCCGCTACGGCTATGGCGCCAGATGCGAGCGCATCGAGATCATCGAGGCGGCGCACCCGGTGCCGGATGCGGCCGGCCTCGAAGCCTCGCGACGGCTGCTGGAGAAGGTGCAGGGACTAACGTCAGACGACCTGGTGGTGGCGCTGATTTCGGGCGGCGGCTCGGCGCTGCTGCCGTCGCCCGCTCCCGGCCTGACTTTAGCCGACGAGATCGCCGTCAACGAGGCGCTGCTCGCCTCCGGCGCGCCGATCGCGGCGATGAACACCATCCGCAAGCATGTCTCGACCATCAAGGGCGGACGCCTGGCCGCCGCCGCCCATCCGGCCAGGGTCGTGTCGCTGGTCGTCTCGGACATCCCCGGCGACAATCCGGCGCTCGTCGCTTCAGGCCCGACCGTTCCCGACACCGGCAGCCGCGCGGATGCGCTGGCCTCGATCGCCGCCTATGGCATGAAGCTGCCAGATGCGGTCATGGCCCACATCAATTCGTCCGCCGCCGACGCGCCGCGTCCCGACGATCCCCGCTTTGACGGCAATGAAGTGCATTTGATCGCTTCGGCCGGCGTCTCGCTGGAAGCTGCGGCTGCCGAAGCGAAGCGGCAAGGCATCGGGGCCGTCATCCTGTCGGATTCGATCGAAGGCGAGGCGCGCGAGGTCGGCGGCGTCCATGCCGCGATCGCGCGCGAGGTGGCGACCCGCAACCGGCCCTTCGAGAAACCGGTGCTGATCTTGTCGGGCGGCGAGACGACGGTGACGCTGCGGGCAAAAGGCAAGGGTGGCCGCAACTCGGAATTCCTGCTCGCCTTCGCCATTGGCATCGGTGGTCTGGAAGGCATTTATGCCCTGGCCGCCGACACCGATGGCATAGACGGCTCGGAGAACAATGCCGGGGCGTTTGCCGACGGTTCGACGGTGTCGCGCATGCGTGCGGCCGGCGTCGATGCCAAGGCGATGCTGGCAGGCAACAACGCATGGACGGCCTTCAATGCGGTTGGCGATTTGTTTGTCCCGGGGCCGACCGGGACGAATGTCAATGATCTCAGAGCGATCCTGGTCAGGTAGCGGCGGGCCCCACGGAAGTCGTCATTCCAGGGCGGAGCAAGGAGCGAAGCGACGCGCGCAGACCCTGGAATCCATTCCGTGACCTTAGCCGAAGAGTGCACCGGAGCAGAATTCTGCACCGTTGCAACACGTCGAAGTAACGGAATGGATCCTCGGGTCTGCGCGCGTCGCTTCGCTCCTTGCTCCGCCCGTGGATGACGAAGCGACGGGCGTTTCGGCCAATCTCGAAGGCCGCGCGATCCTGTGCAACAGCATTCGTAGTATTTCCGTTTCCGTTCGGGTGCGTAGAACGATCAACCATCCATCAGCCGCTTCACCTTCCTCATATCCTTCAGAAACCGCTCCCGCTCGGCGTCCTTGTCCTCCTGCTCGCGGATGCGCAGGATAAGCGAAGGGTGGATGGTGACGAACACGCGCAGCCCGTCATCGCGCTCGATCACCTCGCCACGCCTCTTCAACACCGGCACCGCTTTGCCAAGCAGTGACTGCGCCGCGGTCGAGCCAAGCGCCACGGCAAGACGGGGACCGATCCGGCCGATCTCCTTGTCCAGCCACCAGCGGCAGGCCTGCACCTCGCCGGCATTTGGTTTGGAGTGGATGCGCCGCTTGCCGCGCGGCTCGAATTTGAAATGCTTCACCGCGTTTGTGACGTAGACCTTCCGGCGGTCGACGTCGGCATCTTCCAGGGTGGCGTCGAGCATCCGGCCCGCCGGACCGACAAACGGTTTGCCGGCCCGATCCTCTTGGTCTCCCGGCTGTTCGCCGACGAAGATTACCTCAGCGTCTTCCGGCCCTTCGCCGAAAACCGTCTGTGTCGCATTGCGCCACAGCGGGCAGCGGCGGCACCCCTTCGCCTCATCGCGCAACTCGGCGATCGGCTCTGCCTCGTCCGGAGGTTCGGCGTGTCCCGCTCGAGCGCGCCTGCCGGAAATCGCCGTCTCATGTGGGGTCGTGCCTGCCATCGTCCATCCTCGCCGGCTGTCGAAGTTGAATGGGCGAGGCTGGCGATGGTTCCCGATCCTCACACCTCGTGCAGGTAGAGGTGGTAATCCAGCTCGCTGACGGTGCGCGCAACGCGCAGATATTCCGCCTGCTTGATCGCCACGAAGGTCCGGTGCAGGTCGGGGCCGAGCGCCGCTTTCAGGAAATCGGAGTGTCTGGCCGCCTCGATCGCGGCGCGCCAGTCGGCCGGCATGGTCGACGCTTCCGTTGCCTGCTCATAGCCGTTGCCGGTCGTTTCCGTGCCGGGGTCCAGCCCTTCGTCCAGGCCCTTGATGATGCCGGCCAGCACCGTCGCCGCCACCAGATAAGGGTTGGCGTCGACGCCGGATGGCCGATGTTCGATGCGGCGGTTCCTGGCGTCGCCCGCCGGCACGCGCAGCGCCACCGACCGGTTGTTGACGCCCCAGGTCGGCGCCACCGGTGCATAGGACTGCGCGACGAAGCGCCGCCATGAATTGGCGTGCGGCGCAAACACCAGCATCGATTCCGCCATGGTGTGGATCAGGCCGCCAAGCGCGTTGAGCAGGCTCAGTGACCATTTCTCGCCGGCAGCCTCGGTGAACACGTTCCGACCGGCGTCATCCTGCAGCGAGACGTGGAAATGCATGCCTGAGCCGGCATAGGTTTCGATCGGCTTGGCCATGAAACAGGCGGTGACGCCGTGCCGGCGCGCCTGGGCCCTGACCAGCCGCTTCAGCATGACGAGGTCGTCCGCCGCCCGCATCACGTCCTTGCGATAGTTGAGCGTCAATTCGTACTGGCCGGGCGCGTATTCGGAAATGACGGTCTCGGCCGGGATGCCTTGCGCCTTTGCCGCGGCGTAAATATCGGAAAACAGCGGCTCCATGCCGTGCAGATGGTCGACCGAATAGACTTCGGTCTTGGCCGAGCGGCGGCCGTCGAGCACCGCGCGGGCGGCTTGCACCTTACCGTCCGCATCGCGCTCGTTGGCGAGGAGAAAAAACTCCAGCTCGAAGGCGCCGGCCGGATGCAGACCTTTGGCCGCCAATATGTCCACTTGCCTTGCCAGCGCCAGTCGCGGGTCCGACGACATCGGCTGGCCGTCGAGATGATACATCGCCATCAGCACCTGGCCGCGCGGCGGCTGCGTGCCGTAGAGCGGCACCAAGGTGCCAGGGATCGGCCAGGCTCTGAGATCGCCGTCGCCGCTGTCCCAGATCAGCCCGGTCTCGTGCACGTCCTCGCCGGTGATGTCGAGGCCGAGGATCGAGATCGGCATGTGCCGGCCGCCCTCGAAAATGCTCATCAGCTCGTGTCGCCGCACGATCTTGCCGCGGCCGATGCCGTTGGCGTCGGTGAGCACGATGTCGAAGGCCTCGATGTCGGGATGGGCGTCGAGAAAGGCTTTCGCCTCGGCGGGCGTCGAGCCGGAAGGCGAGGTCGTGACGGCGTTCGGATTGTCCATCGCCGCTTGTCTCACGCCGTGAGCCTTGCCGCAACCGCGGCGAAAGCGGCGATGAGACGGCTCACCTGGGCCGCGGTCGTCGCCGGCGAGATCAGCATCATATTGTGGAACGGCGCGATCAGCACGCCGCGATTGACCAGCGCGACATGGATGGCGCCTTCGAGTTCCGGCGCATGCGCCTTCTCCGCCTCGCCGCCGTTCTTGAGCGGGCCGGGCGCGCAGATGAACTCGACCCGGGCGCCGACCCGCGTGACATGCCAGGGCAGATGATAGCGGTCGATGACGGAGGAGAGCCCGGCGTCGAGGCGGCGCGCCAGCCGGTCCATATGGGCATAGGCCTCCTCGGTCATCACCTCTTCCAGCGTGGCGCGCATCGCCGCGAATTGCAGCGGGTTGGCCGACAATGTCGTGCCCATGCCGGAATAGCCGGGTTCCTTCGTAAGGTTATAGGCGCCGTAGCGTGTGGCCACCTCCTCGCTCATCCCCCAGATGCTCGCCGGCACGCCGCCGGCCACCGGCTTGCCGAGCACGAACAGATCCGGCTCCAGCCCATATTTCTTCGTATAGCCGCCGGGGCCGGTGGAGATGGTGTGCGTCTCGTCGATCAGAAGCAACGCGCCGGCCGCGCGGGTGAGGCGCCGCAGCGCGTCGTGGAAACCGGGCTCCGGCAGCACCATGCAGGAATTGGTCAGCACCGGTTCGGTGATGACGCAGGCGACGTCGCGGTCCGCCAGCGCTGCTTCCAGCGCCGCCATGTCGTTGAACTCGACGATCTTGGTAGCCCGCGTCAGGTCGCGGAATTCGCCGGCCAGTCCCGGCCGGTTGACCGGCTTGCCGTCGATCAGCCGCACCATCGTCTCATCGACCGAGCCGTGATAGCAGCCGTTGAAGACCAGGATCTTTTCGCGCCCCGTCACCGCGCGGGCGACGCGCAGCGCGAAGCGGTTGGCGTCGGTCGCGGTGGTGGCGATCTGCCAGTAGGGCAGCCCGAAACGCTGTTGTAAGAGCGGGCCGATCGCCAGCGCATCTTCGGAAGGCAGCATGTAGGTCAGGCCGCGCCCGGCCTGCCGGCGGATCGCGCGAGCGACCGCCGGCGGCGAATGGCCGAGCATCGAACCGGTGTCGCCAAGGCAGAAATCGTCGAGCCTGTTGCCGTCGATGTCGGTGATGATGGCGCCTCTGGCGCCGTCGGCCAGGATCGGAAACGGCGTCGGCCAGTCGGTCATCCAGTGCATCGGCACGCCGCCGAGGAAGCCCGACATGCCGTTGCCGACCTTGGCTTCCGATTTCGGCCGCGCCTTGCGGAAGGCCGCCGCTTCCGTCTCGCGCAGCTCGGCGATGCGGGCGGCAGCGATGCCGCGGATGGAAATCCGGTCGATTGAATGCATGAAGCCCCTCGTTCAGGCAGTAGGCAGTAGGCAGTAGGCAGTAGGCAGTAGGCAGTAGGCAGTAGGCAGTAGGCAGTAGGGCTCTCTTTCCCTACTGCCCATTCCCTACTGCCTATTCCCTTAAGCCGTGATGTCTATCACGCCGCAATCACCCGCCGCACTTCCGAAGACGATGCGGCGCTCTTCCTTGTCCCACATCATCGAGGTGATGGCGCCTTTGCCGGGGCGGCGCAGCAGCACTTCCTTGGCATCGGCAAAGCGCGCCGCAATCACCATGCCGTCCTCGTAGCCGATGGCTGTGACTTCCTGGCTTGGATGGCAGGCAACGCAGGTGACCATGGTGTTGCCGCGCGTGCCGAGTTCCAGCGGCGCCTTGCCCATGGGGCCGTCCTTGCTGGCGAACGGCCAGACGATCGCCGCTGGCGCGCCGGAGCTCGCCAGCCATTTGCCCTTGGGCGACCACGACAGGCTCTTCACCTTGCCTGGATAGCCGCTCATGCGCATGTGCTTGCCGTCAGCCAGTTTCCAGCCATGCAGCGCGTTCTCCTGCATGGTGGTGATGAGGAAAGCGCCGTCCGGCGAAAAAGTGATGCCGGTGTGGGCGCCGGCCCATTCGAGTTCGACAGGCTTGCCCTCGGCCGCCGGGAAATGCAGCGTCGCGCCATTGTAGCGGGCGACGGCGAAGCGCATCCCTTTGGGCGAGAAGGCGAGCCCCTCGACCGAGCGCGGATGCGAAAATTCCTTGGTCTTGCCGTCGGCGAAACGGACGAAGGCGGCCTTGCCCGACGCATAGGCGATCGCGCCTTGCGGCCCGGCGGCAACACTGGTGATCCATTTCCTGCCGGCGCTGGCAAGTTCGCTCGCCTCGCCGCCGGCTTTCACGGCAAACACCCTGCCGTCCTCGCCGCCGGTGATCAGCCGGTCGTTCGCCGCGTCATGGAAGGCAGCGAGCAGCCCGTCATTGGCTTGCACGGTCTTGTGCCCATTGTCGAGCCGATGGATCGCGCCGTCGGCCAATGCGAAATGCGGCACGTCGCCGAGGAAGACGGCTGCGACGCAATGGCCTTCGAGATCAAGCGGAGCGACTGTGGGCACGAGATCATTCCATTCGAGTTTAGCGCTGCCCCTCACCCTTACCCTCTCCCCGTAAGGACGGGGAGAGGGGATCGCCTGCGTTGCAGCGCGTCCCTTCTCCCCGTTCTTCACGGGGAGAAGGTGCCGGCAGGCGGATGAGGGGCAGCGCTAACGTTGCAAGGCTTGGAAATCAAGCCGCCTGGCAGGCTTCAAAACTCTTCCTGAGCCGCTCGGCGTCGAGATCGCGGCCAATGAACACCAGCCGGCTCTCGTGCTTCTCGCCGTCCTTCCAGGCGCGCTGGTGGTCGCCTTCGAGGATCATGTGCACGCCTTGCAGGACATAGCGGTCGTCGTCGCCCTTGAGTGCGATGATGCCTTTCAGCCGCAGGATGTTCGGACCCTCCATCTGGGTCACCTTCTCGATCCAGGGAAAGAACTTCTTCGGGTCCATCTCGCCGCCGCGCAGCGACACCGACTTCACCGTCACGTCGTGGATATCCGAAGCATGGTCGTGATGATGGTGATCGTGCCCGTCATGATCGTGATGATGGTGGTCATGGTCGTGATCATGATCGTGCGCCTCGAGGAAATGTGGGTCGTTCTCCAGCGCGCGGGAAAGGTCGAAGGCGCCGCGGTCGAGCACCTCGCCCAGCGCCACGCCGGCGCGCTCCGTGCGATGGATCCTGGCCGCCGGGTTGATGGCGCGGATCGTCGCCTCGACCTTTTCGAGCTCTTCCAGCGTGACGAGATCGGTCTTGTTCAGCACCACCACATCGGCGAAGGCGATCTGGTCCTCGGCTTCCTTGGAGTCCTTGAGCCGCAGCGGCAGGTGCTTGGCGTCGACCAGCGCCACCACCGCGTCGAGCTTGGTCTTGGAGCGCACGTCGTCGTCCATGAAGAAGGTCTGCGCCACCGGAACCGGATCGGCGAGGCCCGTGGTCTCGACGACGATGGCGTCGAAACGGCCGGGCCGCCGCATCAGGCCTTCGACGACGCGGATCAGGTCACCGCGCACCGTGCAGCACACGCAGCCATTGTTCATCTCGTAGATTTCCTCGTCGGATTCGACGATCAGGTCGTTGTCGATGCCGATCTCGCCGAACTCGTTGACGATGACGGCGTAGCGCCTGCCGTGGTTCTCCGACAGGATGCGGTTGAGCAGCGTCGTCTTGCCCGCGCCGAGATAGCCGGTGAGAACGGTTACGGGGATCTGCGTCTGTGCATCGCTCATGGGTTGCCTCGAAAATCTGTGCCTCGAAGGATTTGTCGGCCTCATATAGGGTGTGAGCCGCGCTTTTGCACGCGCCAAACCGATGGGCCAGCTGGCCCCCGATCGGCGCGGGTGTCGAGGATGGAATAGCGGTGCTCGATGCGGCCAGGCGGAGGGCGCGCACGGGTGTCATCTCGCCCATGCAGGCTTTCCGCTGTGAATCTCGCCGGTTCAAAAGTCGTTTGTCATCTAACTGAAATAAACATCTGGCATCACCTGCGCGGGCGCCGCAATTGCTTGCCGGCAAAGCGTTCTGCAAGCCGGCCTCTTTAAATCGTCATTTGCCAGCCGTCGGACAGCCTCTATGCTGCCCGCGCCGGTTCGGCCGAAGAGGGAAAGACCATGGCCAAGGCGGACAAGACAGCGACAATGAGCCGGCTGCATTCGGCGGCGCGGCTTGCACGTACAGCGCTTGCGGCGCGGCTCCTGGCGCACGGCTTTTATGCCGGCCAGGACCAGATCATGCTGGCGCTCGACCGGGAGGACGGCCAGACGCCGGGCAATCTCGCCGGCAAGCTCGGTGTGCGCCCGCCGACCATCACCAAGACCATCAACAGGCTGCAGGCGCAGGGTTTCCTCGAAAAGCGCGCCTCCAATGCCGATGCCCGCCAGGCCCACATCTTTTTGACCGATACCGGCCGCGAGACCATCCGCGCCATCGAGAAGTCGGTCAAGAAGACCGAAAAGCAGGCGCTGAAGGGCCTCGACAAGAAGGACCAGAAGGCGCTGTTCAAGCTGCTCGCCCGCGTCGAGGCGAACCTCTCCAACGAGGAGCTGATCCTCCTGGACGATGACGCGGAGCTGGATGAAGCGTGACGCGTGAGCGCGATGCGCAGCATCGTCGCTTAACCGCGAGACGTTGGTGACCCACGAGCGACGCGTAAGCGTCGTCTCGAGCGACGCAAGCGCGATGCGCAGCATCGCCGCTTAGCCGCTTCACGCGCCACCCAAGCATCGGCGGCTCAGCGGAAAGGGCGACGACGCTGCGCGTCGCGCCTCAGCGACATCACCGGACGTCTCGCGATTGAGCGACGACGCTGCGCGTCGCGCTTACCAGCGCCGCCCAGCGTCCCGGCGTCAGCCCGAACGCCTTCTTGAAATGCCGGTTGAAATGGCTCTGATCGCTGAAGCCGGCCGCAACAGCTGTTTCGGCAAGCGGCTCCCCCGTCTCGATCATGCGCCGCGCCCGCTGCAGCCGGCGCATCAACAGGAAGCGATGCGGGCTGGTCGAATAGGTCGCGCGGAAATGGCGTGACAGCGCATAGCGGTCGAGGCCGGTGACGGCTTCCAGCTCGTCGGAGCGCACCGGCCGTTCGGCATTTTCTTCCAGATAGTCGCGGGCAAGTGCCGCCGCCCGCCAGGCCGTCCTGCCCATCGGTTTTGCCGGCTGTCCGGCATGGCGCTTCAATTGTCGCGCCAGCTGCGCAATGAAATCGGCGACGAACAAATCGTCGAGCTCCTCGTCGAGCGGCGTTAGCGCCGACAGCAGCGTGTCGCGCAAGGCCGGATCGCTCACCACGGCATCGGGCACGAAAGGCAGCGGCGCGCCACCAAGGCAGTCGGAGAGCAGCGACGGTTCCAGATAGAGGATCCTGTAGCGCAGGCCGTCCTCCGTGCCGGCGCCGCCGTCGTGCAATTCGTCGGGATGCAGCACGATCACCTGGCCGGGCAGGCTGTGCCGCACGGCGCCCCGATAGTGGAAGCGCTGCACGCCATCGAGCGTCACGCCGATGGCATAGGTGTCGTGGCGGTGCAGGTCGAAGGCATTGCCGTGGAAGCGCGCCTCGATGCGCTCGAGGCCGGTGGCGCCCGGCGCCGAAACGATCCGGTCGTCCTCAGCGCACGAACGTTCAAGACCTTCCAGCGCCTCATCGCCTAGACCGTGCGCCATCACATGCCCTTCTTGGACCATCCGGAGTCTCAATTTTGGTGTTCGACACGAAATTTGCAATCGTTCTGAGGGAAGACCTCGCCGTCTGGCAGAAGCTCAACGTCACCGCCTTCCTGACCAGCGGCATCGTCGCGCAGTTCCCTGAGATCATCGGCGAACCCTATCGCGATAGCGCCGGCAATCTCTTCAATCCGCTATCGATCCAGCCCGTCATCGTGCTGTCGGCGGATGGGCCGACGCTCAGCATCATCCACCGCAGGGCCCTCGAGCGCGGCGTGACGACATCCGCCTATGTCGAGGAGATGTTCTCGACCGGCCATGACGTGGCCAACCGCGCCGTCTTCGCCGAATTCGCGCCTGACGACGCCAAGGTGGTCGGCATCGCGCTGCGCGCCGAAAAGAAGCTCGTCGACAAGATCACCAAGGGCGCCCGCATGCATGCGTGATTCAGGGGAGTAGGGATGGCTTTGATCCTTGCTCCGCCTTCAGGATTGGCGACTGCGAGGAACGTTCCTGCCAATCGCCAACAGCAGTGCGCTCTAAGCCTGTTCGGTGCGCTTGTTGGGCCAGTCGCTTTTGGCTTGCTGGCCGGTGGCGATTGCCGCAAAAGGGTGGGGTCTACCTTTCCTCCGGCCTGAACTTGAACACTCCCAAAATCCACGACGACAGCGCAACGCCGCCCGCGGCGATGCTTTTGATGCTTTGCGTCTATGTCTGCTTCACCTTTCTCGACACCTCGAGCAAATATCTGGTGCTGGCCGGCGTCTCGGCGCTGATCGTCGCCTGGACCCGCTTCGCCATCCATGTCCTGCTTGTCGGCGTCTTCCTGCGCGGCTGGCGCGAACCGTCGCGCTTCCGCGCCAACAACCTGCCGGCGCACATTTTGCGCGGATGCCTCCTGTTCGGCTCGACCATGTTCAACATCCTGGCGCTCAGGACCCTGCAGCTCGCCGAAACCACCTCGATCTATTTCTTCGGCCCGATGGTGATCACCGCATTGGCCGGACCGCTGCTCGGCGAATGGGCGGGCTGGCGGCGCTGGCTGGCGATTCTCACCGGCTTCGTCGGCGTTTTGATCATCACCCGGCCCGGCGTCGGCGTCTTCGGCATCGGCCATCTCTTCGCGCTCGGCTCGATGCTGTCGAACTCCTTTTACGTCATCATGACCCGGCGCATGTCGGCCAGCGAAACATCGGAGAGCCTGATCCTGTTCTCGGCGCTGGCGCCGGCGGTGCTGCTCCTGCCGATGCTGCCCTTCTCATTGTCTCTTCCTCAGGATGGCTGGCACTGGGCGATCCTGCTGATGCTCGGCGTCTTCGGCGCCGGCGGTCATTGGCTGCTCGTCCAGGCCTATCGCCTGGCGACGACGACGGCTCTCGCGCCTTACCCCTATTCGCAGATGGTGTGGATGATCATTTCCGGCTGGCTGATCTTCCACCAGCTTCCCGACCGCTGGACGCTGCTCGGAGCGGCCATCATCGTCGCCAGTGGCCTCTACATCATCCATCGCGAGCACAGGCTGCGCCTGCGCAATTCCGCCTCGCTGGACACCGAGGCCGAGACCCTGGCGAAAAAACTTTGATTTGCCTCCGATCGATGGCATAAGCCCCATTTAAACAGTTTAAAAGTCCGGGGGACCAAGGGCTGGCACAGAAGATCAAGCTTTCGACGATCGCGGATGCGCTCGGCGTCTCCACGGCAACGGTATCGCTGGCGCTGCGCGACAGCCCGCTGGTCGCCGGCTCCACGCGCGATCGCATCAAGGAGCATGCCCGCGCCATCGGCTATATTTACAACCGCCGCGCCGCCTCGTTGCGCACCTCGCGCTCCGGCATTGTCGGCGTCGTCGTGCACGACATCATGAACCCGTTCTTCGCCGAGATCCTGCGCTCGATCGAAAGCGAGCTCGACCGCAGCCGCCAGACGTTCATCCTCTCCAATCATTACGATCAGCTCGAAAAGCAGCGCACATTCATCGACACGCTGCTGCAGCTCGGCGCCGACGGCGTCATCATGTCGCCGGCCATCGGCACGCCGGCCGAGGACATCATCATGGCCGAGGAGAACGGCCTGCCGGCGGTGCTGATCGCGCGCACGGTCGAGGGCGCCGGCGTTCCGGTGTTTCGCGGCGATGACGCCTATGGCACCGGCCTTGCCACCAATCACCTGATCTCGCTCGGCCACAAACGCATCGCCATGATCGGCGGCACCGACCAGACCTCGACCGGCCGCGACCGCTACCAGGGCTATGTCCACGCCATGGAGGCGGCCGGGCTGGAGGTGAAACCGACCTGGCGCATTGCCGGCCCGCGCACCAAGCAGGCCGGTTTCGAGGCCGCAGGACAGTTTTTGGCGCTGAAAGACAAGCCGACCGCCGCCTGCTGCTGGAATGATCTCGTCGCCATCGGACTGATGAACGGCATTGCGCGGGCTGGTCTCGTGCCGGGCGTCGACATCTCGGTCACCGGCTATGACGATCTCGAGGAGGCCGCAATCGCAACTCCGGCATTGACAACGGTCTGGAATGGCCAGCGCGAGGTCGGCCGCCGCGCCGCCAGCGCGCTGCTCGACAAGCTGAACGGGCAGGCTGTGCGCCCCTCGCAGGAACTGATCAAGCCGGAGCTGCACGTGCGCCAGTCCACCGGCAAGCCGGTGGAGCGTCAATGACAAAAGCTGAAGCGAAGCTCCCGGTCGCCATCCTGGTGCCGGGTCATTTCAACGACCATGCGATCGGCCGGATCGACAAGGCGTTCCAGCGTGTGCGGATCGAGCGCGCCGACCCGTCGCTGGTCACCGGCGAGATGCGTGAAGCGGTGCGCGGCATCGCCTGCTTCGGCGGCATCAACGCGGCCGTGATCGACGCGCTGCCCAATCTCGAAATCATCGCCAATTTCGGCGTCGGCTATGATTCGGTCGACGCCGGTCACGCGGCGAAGCGCGGCGTGATGGTCACCAACACGCCGGACGTGCTGACCGAAGAGGTCGCCGACACCACGATCGGGCTGTTGATCAACACGGTACGCGAAATGTATGCCGCCGAGAAATGGCTGCGCGACGGCGACTGGGTGAAGAAGGGCAATTATCGCCTGAGCCGGCTCACCTTGCGCGGCCGGACCATTGGCATCTTCGGCATGGGCCGCATCGGCCTTGCCGTCGCGCACCGTATCGAGGCCTTTGGCCTGCCGATCGCCTACCACAATCGCCGCAAGGTCGAGGGCCTGCCTTACGAATACCATGCGACGCTGAAGGGCTTGGCCGAAGCGGTCGATACGCTGATTTGCATCGCCCCGGGCGGTGCATCGACGGAGAAGGCCATCAATGCCGAGATCCTGTCGGCGCTGGGTCCGAACGGCGTCTTCGTCAATATCGGCCGCGGCAGCACGGTGGACGAGGCGGCCCTCGCCGCCGCCCTCGAGAAGGGCGCAATCGCCGCCGCCGGGCTCGATGTGTTTGCCGACGAACCGAACGTGCCTCAGGCCTTGCTCGACGCGCCCAACACCTCGCTCCTGCCGCATGTCGGCTCGGCGTCGGACCATACACGCCGGGCCATGGCCGATCTGTGCGTCGACAATCTGATCTCCTGGTTCGGCCAGCGCCGGCCGCTGACCCCGGTGCCGGAGACGATCAGCGTCAAGCCGCGCGCCTGACAAGCCGCATTGTTAGCGCCTGGTTAACCATTCGGAATCATTGTGCATACTTCGTTATGCATGTCGCCTAAGTTCGCGGACGGCGACATGCATGGACCAGAAGAGCCGCGCGACGCGCTTTGGTACGGAGAGGCAGGGTGAAGCTGTTGGCCGGGTTGGTTGCGTCGGTTGCGTTGTTCGGGGGCGCGCAGTTCCTGCATGGCGGCGATGGCCGGAGCGCGGCCGAAGAAGCTGCCCCATCCGGCACCTATCGGTTGACGGCCAATGGTGACGAAGCGGCCTGCGCCGTCCAGCGCGGCGCCGAGCTATCGGACGGCTTGTCGCTGCTCCGCGTCGCACCGAACTGCCACAAGCTGATGCCCGGCATCGAACGCGTGAAATTCTGGCGCGAGCAGGCCGATGGCTCGGTCGCCTTCAGCGAGAACGGCACTGATCCGATCGTCACCTTCAGCGTCGCCGATGGCGACGGCTACGAATCATACGCGCCGGCCACGCCGCTGCTTTCGCTGAACAACGGCGAGTAAACCACGGAACTGCTTGGCCGGCGGGTCTATTCCGCCGCCGCGCGTGTCCCGGCTTTCGCCGCTGCGTGGAGCCGCACGGCATCGCCGAAGGCGCGAAAGATCTTGGCCGAGTTGCTGTCCGACTTCACCCAATATTCCGGGTGCCACTGCACGCCGACGGCGAAGGCGCGGGCATCCTTGACCGAGACCGCCTCGATCGTGCCGTCGGTGGCTAAAGCCTCGACCTGCAGCTTGGAGCCGAGCCGGTCGATCGCCTGGCGATGCAGCGAGTTGACCTTCATTTCACCGGCGCCGAACACGCCTGCGAGGCAGCTTCCGGGCTTGATCGAAATCGTCTGGTGGATGCCGAAGCGCTCGTCCTGATTGTCGCTCACCGGCGCGCGGTGATCGAGCGAGCCCTCGCGCTCCTGGATCTCGGTGCCGAGCGTGCCGCCCAGCGCCACGTTCAGCTCCTGGATGCCGCGGCAGATGGCGAGCAGCGGCACGCCGCGCTCAATCGCCTTGCGGATCAGCGGCAGCGTGGTCGAATCGCGCGCGGGATCGTAGGGGCCGTTGGCCTCGGTTGCGTCGCCGCCATATAGCGAGGGATGCACGTTGGACTTCGAACCCGTGACCATGACCCCGTCGACCGAAGACAGCAGCTCGTCGAAGTCGAGCCGGTCGCCGAAGGAGGGCACCAGCAGCGGGAACACGCCGGCGCCGGCGATCGCCGCTTCGATGTATTGCTGCGGCGCGGCATGCCAGGTGTAGTTGTCGAACTGGCGGACATCGGTCGAGACGGCAACGAGCGGCTGCTGCATTTTGGATACGGTTTCCATCGAGAGCTAACGAATTATTCTGCCTACAAAATAGGCGATCCCAAGGCGCTTTGCCATGGCAAGTTTCGCCGTTCCGGCTGGGCCACGGCGGTTGGCGTTAGACTATAGTTGCACGTTGCCCGCGATGCTGGACTCGACACCTTGCCCGTGTATTGTTTCGCGCAGCCGGCCAGGGCAGCGAGGATGCCTGTAAGTCGGTCTGTTGATCCAAAATGGGAGGAAACTGCATGGATCGTCGTTCATTCATCCGCAAGGCCGGTGCGTCCGGTGTCGGCGTCGCGGCGGCGGCCGCTGCGCTTGCCACGCCGGCGATAGCTCAATCCAATCCGAAAGTGACCTGGCGGCTGGCATCGTCCTTCCCGAAATCGCTCGACACGATCTATGGCGGCGCGGAAGTCTTCTCGAAAATGCTGTCGGAAGCGACCGACGGCAATTTCCAGGTCCAGGTATTCGCCTCGGGCGAGCTGGTCCCCGGCCTGCAGGCGGCGGACGCCACCGCCGCCGGCACGGTCGAGGCCTGCCACACGGTGGCATATTACTATTGGGGCAAGGACCCGACCTGGGCGCTGGGCGCCGCGGTGCCGTTCTCGCTCAACGCGCGCGGCATGAATGCCTGGCACTATCACGGCGGCGGCATCGACCTGTTCAACGAGTTCCTGGCCACGCAAGGGTTGTTCGGGCTGCCGGGCGGCAACACCGGCGTGCAGATGGGCGGCTGGTTCCGCAAGCAGATCAACACGGTCGCCGACCTTTCCGGCCTCAAGATGCGCATCGGCGGTTTCGCCGGCAAGGTGGTGCAGAAACTCGGCGTCGTGCCGCAGCAGATCGCCGGCGGCGACATCTATCCGGCGCTCGAAAAGGGCACGATCGACGCCGCCGAATGGGTCGGCCCCTATGACGACGAGAAGCTCGGCTTCTACAAGGTCGCGCCTTATTACTACTATCCCGGCTGGTGGGAAGGCGGCCCGACCGTGCACCTGATGTTCAACAAGGCCAAGTACGAGGAATTGTCGCCGGCCTACAAGTCGCTCGTGCATACGGCGGCGCAGGCCGCCGATGCCAACATGCTGCAGAAATACGACTATCTCAACCCGGCGGCGGTGAAGCGGCTGGTGGCTGGCGGCGCCAAGCTGGCGCCGTTCAGCCAGGAAATCATGGCGGCTTGCTTCGAGAAGGCCAACGAGGTCTATGCCGAAATGGAAGCCAACAACGCGCCGTTCAAGAAGATCTGGGACTCGATCAAGGGCTTCCGCAAGGAGCACTATCTCTGGGCCCAGGTCGCCGAATACAATTACGATACCTTCATGATGGTGCAGCAGCGCAACGGCAAGCTGTAGGCGAGGCCCTCCTTCTCCCCTTGTGGGAGAAGGTGGATCGGCGCGCAGCGCCGAGACGGATGAGGGGTGTTGGCCGGAGTGCCGTCGGTGCGCCAAGCTGGAGCACCCCTCATCCGTCGCCTTCGGCGACACCTTCTCCCACAAGGGGAGAAGGGAAGAACTGAGCGCAAAGCCGGCGCCTCAGCCCTTGCCCGGCACGACCAGCACCTTGACCTCCCCCGGGGCCGCGGGATTCGAGATCACCTGCGGCGCCTCCTCGAGGGACACTTGCCTTGAGATCAGCTTGTCGATCTCGATTGCGCCCGACGCGACAAGGTCCGCGGCGCGCCGGTGGGTGAAGGGATTGAGGAAGGAACCGAGCACCTTCAACTCGCGGAACAGGATGTCGAAGGGCTCGAAGGCCACCTTCTGTCCTTGCGGCATCACGCCGACGATCACCACCGTGCCGCCGGACTTGGCCAGCCGCATCGATTGCTGGACGGTGTCCGGGACGCCCGCGCATTCGAGCACCACGTCGACGCCGCCAGGTACAATGCCGGCTTTTCCGGCGATGGCCTCGATGGGATCGGCGGCGCTGGGGTCGACCGTCGCCGTTGCGCCAAGCTCCTCGGCCAGCGCGCGGCGCGAGGCTTGCCTGGTCGACAGGATGATGGTCGCCGCACCCGCCAGCTTCGCCAATTGCACCGTGAGCAGCCCTATGACGCCGCCGCCGAGAACGACCACCGAGGCGCCGGGCTTGATGGCGGCGAGATCGACGCCATGCAGGCAGCATGCCAGCGGCTCGCAGAAGGCGCCATGCGTCGGCTTGAGACCGGCGGGCAGGAGGAAAGCCTGGTTTTGCGGCATCACGACATAGTCGGCGAAGCCGCCGTCGCGGTGGATGCCGATGGCTCTCAGATTGCTGCACAGATTGACGCGGCCGGCACGGCAGTGGCTGCAGCGCCCGCAGGAAATGTTGGGATCGCCGGTGACTCGGTCGCCAACGGCAATATCGGCGACGGCCGCTCCTACGGCCTCGACGATGCCGCAGAATTCGTGGCCGAGCGTCACCGGCGGCTTTGACGGAAACTCGCCTTGGAACAGGTGCCTGTCGGTGCCGCAGACGCCGCAGGCCTCGATCCGCACCAGAACGTCCTGCGGCCCCGGCGAAGGTTTCTCGACCTCGCGAAGCGCGATGCTGCCGATTGCTTCCAGCCTTACGGCTCTCATGGCTTGCTCACCTCAATTGAAACTCGGCGGCTTCGAAAGGTCGGGCGCGGGTGCGGCCGGCTTGGCCGGGGCGGTGTCGCCGAAATTCGGCGGCTGTGACAGATCGGGCGTGCCGGGCGCGGCGGGCGCCGCGCCGCCATTGGCGGGTGCCGCGCCATTGTCGGCCGGCGGCGTGCCGAGCGGCGCCAGTCCCGGCATCTCCGGCAGTTTCAGGTCGATCGTGCTCGGTTCGACCGTGGCGCCCTTATAGCGCATCACCATTTGCGGGAAGGCGATGGTGAGCCCGATCATGATCACCTGGATGCAGACGAAAGGCACCGCGCCCCAGTAGATCTGGCCGGTGGTGACCGGCGCGATCTGCTTGCCGGTGAGGCGGTCGAGATAAGGCACGCGCGCGGCGACCGAGCGCAGGTAGAACAGCGCGAAGCCGAAGGGCGGATGCATGAAGCTGGTCTGCATGTTGACGCCGAGCAGCACGCCGAACCAGATCAGGTCGATGCCGAGCTTGTCTGCGGCCGGCGCGAGCAGCGGCACGATGATGAAGGCGAGCTCGAAGAAGTCGAGGAAGAAGGCAAGCACGAAAACCAAAAGGTTGACGCCGATCAGGAAGCCGGTCTCGCCGCCCGGCAGCGAGGTCAGCAGATGCTCGACCCAGATATGGCCGTTGACGCCGTAGAAAGTGAGCGAGAAGACGCGCGCGCCGATCAGGATGAACAGCACGAAGGAGGAGAGCCGCGTCGTCGAGGCCAACGCCTGCTTTATGACGTCGAGCGAAAGCCGCCCTTTCATCGACGCCATGATGAGCGCGCCGACGGATCCCATGGCGCCGCCTTCGGTCGGCGTGGCGATGCCGAGGAAAATGGTGCCGAGCACCAGGAAGATCAGCGCTAGCGGTGGGATCAGCACGATCACCACCTGTTGCGCCAGCTTGGACATCGTGTTGATCCCGAGCCGCTGGTCGGCAACCGCCACGATGTAGGTCACGATGACGCCGACGGTGGCGCCCAGTATGTCGGCATTGTCGCCATGGGCGGGCACGAGGTAGCGATAGGCCGCATAGGAGACCGCGACCGCGATCAGCAGGGCCACGATCAGCGAGATCACGCCGCGGCCGAGCGTGCGCGCCTCGATGGGCAGCGCCGGCATCGAGTTCGGCCGGATGATCGACATGATCAGGACGTAGGCCATGTAGATACCCGTCAGCACGAGGCCGGGGATCAGGGCGCCCGCATACATGTCGCCGACCGAGCGTCCGAGCTGGTCGGCAAGCACGATCAGCACCAGCGAGGGCGGGATGATCTGGGCAAGCGTGCCGGACGCCGCGATCACGCCTGAGGCGAGCCGACGGTCATAGCCGTAGCGCAGCATGATCGGCAGCGAGATCAGTCCCATGGCGATCACCGAGGCCGCAACCACGCCGGTCGTCGCGGCAAGCAGCGCGCCGACGAAGATCACCGCATAGGCAAGCCCGCCGCGGATCGGGCCGAACAGCTGGCCGACCGTGTCGAGCAGATCCTCGGCCATGCCGGATCGCTCGAGCACGATCCCCATGAAGGTGAAGAACGGAATGGCCAGCAGCGTGTCGTTGGACATCACCCTGGTGCCGTAGAAATTGTCGGGCAGCGCATGCAGCAGCGGCCAGGCGAGATTGATCGATCCGCCGGAATAGGGCGAGAGCAGCACGCCGATGAAGAAGAACAACAGGCCGTTCGCGGCGAGCGAGAAGGCGACGGGGTAGCCGATCAAAAGGAAGATGATCAGCGAGGCGAACATGATCGGCGCCATGTTCTGCGCGATGAACTCGATCATGAGCGCACCTCGCCGGCCAGCGCCTTGGCTTCCTCGGCAAGTGCCTTGGCCTCGAGTTCGGCCTGCTCATGCGCCGAGACGAAGGGATTGGGATCCTCCATGTCGCCGCGCATGATGGCGATCTTCTTGATGATCTCGGAAACGCCCTGCAGCGCCAGCAGGAAGAAGCCCACGAGCAGGATGGCCTTTGCCGGCCAGACGATCAGGCCGCCGGCGTTGGTCGACATCTCGCCGCTGTGGAAAGACAGTGACACGTAAGGCACGAAGTAGATCACCATCAGCACCACGAACGGCATCAGGAAGAGGAGGTGGCCGAGGAGGTCGATCAAGTGCTGCAAGCGGCGGGGAAACATGCCGTAGACGATGTCGATGCGGATATGGTCGTTCTGCTTCAGGGTGTAGGCGGCCGCCAGCATGAAGGCGGCACCGAAAAGGTACCACTGCAGTTCCAGCCAGGCGTTGGACGAGATGTCGAACACCTTTCGGATGACGGCATTGACGGCGCTCACCAGGATCGCAAGCAGGATCAGCCATGACACCCAGCGGCCGATGAACTCGTTGATGCGATCGATCGTCCTGGATAGAGCGAGCAGCCCTGCCATGCATTTCCTCCCTGGCGTATCGGCCCGAAAATCGAGTTCGATTTTCGGAAAGCACGATGCGTAGACACAAAAGTGCTGCTGCGCGCCCGATTCCCCCTCCGGGGTCGCGCCGCTTGGCCCAACGGTATGCAGTGCGTGGTCTGGCAGGTCAACACGACAAGGCGCGACAAACGATGGCGCCGGTGGAAACCCGCCGGTTCACCGAACGTCATGCAACCAAAGTCTGATGGGTTCAGGCGACCTTGGCCTGGTCGCGGCTGGCGCCGATCAGAACCAGCATGGCGACGAGGAAGAGATAGATCCAGGCATCGCGCCATTCGATCGGGAAATAGCCGGCCCACAGCGATTCGGCCATGCCGAAGGCCGCCGCTCCGAGCGCCGCCTTGAGCGGCGACAGATAGCCGCCGACCGCCGTCACGAACAGGATCTTGAGGCCGTAGACGAGGCCGGTGCCGAAGCTGATATTGCCGTAATAGAGGCCGGCGAGCACACCGGCAAAAGCCGCGCAGAAGCCGCCGTAGAGCACCGCGCGGCGAAACACGGCGCGCACGTCGATGCCGCACATCGCGGCCGCCTTCGGGTCGTCGGAGACGGCCCGCCAGGCGCGGCCGAAGCGAGAATGCGAAAACAGCCAGGCGGCCAGCGCCACCACCGCGATCACCGCCGCGCAGTCGAGCAGCTGGATGACGGTGAGCGTGACCTTGAAACCGGTATCCTGGGCGAAGATGACGGGCTGGGCGAGCATCGGCGGCAGCCAGAGATCATGGGTGTCGGCGGCGATGCGGCTCGCTTCCGACAGGAACAGCAATATGCCGAGCGTCGTCACCACGATGGCGTTGGGCGACCGGTCCGCCAGCCTTTCGAACACGCTGCGCGACAGCACCTGGCTGATCAGCACCGCATAAACCAGGGCGGCGACGACGCCGAGCGCGACCGAGGCGAACAGCGTCAGCCACAGCGCCTGGTAGCCGAAGGCCGCGGTCAGGATCATGGTGTGGCCGCAAAAGGCAAACAGCGCCCCGTAGGCCAGGTTGGTGCGGTGCAGGATGCCGTTGGTCAGCACATAGCCGAAGGCGAGCAGCGCATAGAGCGCGCCCGAATGCAGCCCGTTCAGCACCTGCTGGTAGAAATAGAGCATGGAGAATCCCTACAGCGCCGCGCGTCCTTTGGGACGCGCAAAGGACGCTGTAGCGCTTTGATTTAGCACATGATCCCTTCCGAAAATCGGTTCCGATTTGCGGAAGGGATCATGTGCTGGCCCGAGCGACGGACCCTATGGCGAGCCTTGCATCAGGAATCTAACTTGTCAAATACGTTTTATCGGTTAGATTTTCGTTATGACGGTATCCTGGACCCCGCACCGCTTCACCGGCGGTATTCTCGCGCTCGACACGGCGAACACCGTCGTGCTGCGCAACGATCCGGAAAGGACCTTCGACCGTTTCGACGATCCGGCCGAAATCGCCCGTTTCGCCGAGGCGGCAAGCGGCTTTCGCGCCGCCGAGCTCGGCGGCCGGCGGCTGGAGGCGCCGGAACCGGACGGCATCGCCCCGGTTGTGCTGTCGATCCGTGAGGCGACCGACCGCCTGTTCCGGCATGCCGTGGCGGAAGGCATGATCGCCACCCGCCATCTGCCGGATTTTCTGACGGCCTGCGCCGAAGGGCTCTCCGACAGCACGACCGAGATCGGCGCGCCGGGCCGGCCTTTCGGCGATCCGGCGACGCCGATCGCCTTCGAGGCGGCCTTGGCCGTCTCGGCGCTTTCGCTGCTGCGGGACGAAACAGTTGCCAGGCTCAGGATCTGCCCGAACTGCAGCTGGCTGTTCGTTGACCGCAGCCGCAACTCGAGTCGCCTCTGGTGCGACATGGCCGTCTGCGGCAACCGCCAGAAAGCGAACCGTTATTATCGCCGCCGAACGGCGGTCAGGGAGGCTGCCAATGACTAGCAAGTTCCGTTCGATCGCTCTCGGCGCGGCCTTGATTGCCGCGACCACGCTCGGCGCCTGCCGCGACACCGGCAAGGAGCAGCTCTTCGCCATTTCCGGCAAGCTGTTCGAATTCAACTACCGGCTCGGCATCGCCACTTACGTCATCACGCTGAGGCCGCTGCGGCCCATGGCCGAGGGGCAGGTCGCCGTGGTGAATTTCCAGAATCCGGCCGGCGGCGACCCGATCATCGTCAACCAGAAGATCTGGCCGAAGCTTCCCCACATCACGCTCACCAGCCCGCCGCTCAGCTGCGTGGTCAAGGACAAGCCCTATTCCGTTACGATCCGCATCGAGGATTCGAGCGGCACGTTGCTCCAGAGCCTCGACACGACGATGACCTCGTCGGAGGATCAGACCATGCTGCCGGACCGGCCGCTGGTGATCGGGCCGAAATACGAGCTCAACCCGGACCTTGCCGGTCATCCCGACGGCAAGCTGCCCGATCAGCCGAAGCCGGATTGCTCGAAGGCTGCCTGACAGGCGCTGGCCACTGAAATTTTCGTGCTTCATGAAGCGTTTAGCGTCATCTTAAATGCGCTGGGCGACTTCACCCGGACCATTTGTTGCGTCCGCTCTGGCCCCTGCTTTTTCGTTTGACCTCTCCCGCTAGGGAAGAAAGACTGCGGCGTCCCACTCCGACGTTGGCCGCCCGATTGAGGCGCGCCTCCGCAGAGGAAATGCCTGATGACGCTGCATGACGTCGCGCTCGACGACAAGTTCGACCTTGGCAAGGAGCGCGTTTTCCTGTCCGGGGCGCAGGCCGTCGTACGCATGCTTTTGATGCAGCGCGAGCGCGACCGTCGCGCCGGCCTCAAGACCGCGGGCTTCGTCTCGGGCTATCGCGGCTCGCCGCTCGGCGGCCTCGACATGCAGCTCTGGCGGGCGAAGAGGCAGCTTGCCCAGGCCGACATCGTCTTCCAGCCTGGCCTCAACGAGGAACTCGCCGCCACAGCCTGCTGGGGGTCGCAGCAGACCGAACTGCTCGGCGAAGGCACGCATGACGGCGTCTTTGCGGTCTGGTACGGCAAGGGACCGGGCGTCGACCGCTCGGGCGACGTGTTCCGTCACGCCAACCTTGCCGGCTCGTCGAGAAATGGCGGCGTTCTCGCCCTGATGGGCGACGATCACATGGCCGAGTCCTCGACCAATGCTCATGCCACCGAATTCCTGTTCGTCGACACCATGGTGCCGATCCTCAATCCGGCCGGCGTCCAGGAGATCATCGACTATGGCCTCTACGGCTTTGCCATGTCGCGCTTCGCCGGCACCTGGGCGGCGATCAAATGCGTCAAGGACAACATCGAGTCGACCGCCTCGGTCGACGCCTCGATCGAGAGGCTGAACATCGTCATTCCGGACTTCGACATGCCGCCCGGCGGCCTCAACATCCGCCACGAGATCGATATGCTCGGGCAGGAGGAGCGGCTGCATGAGCATAAGCGCGCCGCGGCTTCGGCCTTCATCCAGGCCAATGGGCTGAACCGGATCGTCTATTCCGGCGGCCGCAAGCCGAAGCTGGGCGTCATCACCATCGGCAAGAGCTATCTCGACGTGCGCCAGGCGCTCGAGGATATCGGCATCGACGAGAGGGCGGCCAACCGCATCGGCATCCGCCTATTCAAGGTCGGCTGCCCCTGGCCGCTCGACTATCAGCATATCGCCGACTTCGCCCGCGGCCTCGACACCATCGTCGTCGTCGAGGAGAAGCGGTCGCTGATCGAGGTGCAGTTGCGCGAGAACCTCTACGGCTCGGCCATCCAGCCGGCCATCGTCGGCAAGAAGGACGAACGCGGCGACTGGCTGTTTCCGGCCAAGGGCGCGCTCGACCCGAACGACATCGCCATCGCGCTCGGCGAACGGATCCTGCGCACCATCGGCCCGTCGGAGGAGATCGCCGCGCGCGTGGCGAAGCTGCGCCAGTTCCAGGCGATGCTCGCCGACACCGTCGACATCGGCTCGCGCACCCCCTTCTTCTGCTCGGGCTGCCCGCACAATTCCTCGACCAAGGTGCCGGAGGGCTCGCTCGCCGCCGCCGGCATCGGCTGCCATTTCATGGCGCTGTGGATGGATAGGAACACAGTCGGGTTCACGGCGATGGGCGGCGAGGGCGCGCAATGGGTCGGTCAGGCGCCGTTCTCGAAGCGCGACCATATCTTCCAGAATCTCGGCGACGGCACCTACAACCATTCCGGCGCGCTGGCGATCCGCTTCGCGCTGTCGAGCCGTGCCAACATCACCTACAAGATCCTCTACAACGACGCGGTCGCCATGACCGGCGGCCAGCCGCATGAAGGCGGCCTGACGGTGGACATGATCGCCAGGCAGGTGCGCGCCGAGGGCGTCGACCGCATCGCAATCGTCACCGACGAGCCGGACAAATATGCCGGCAAGGCCGATTTCCCGGCCGGCGCCACCATCCATCACCGCGATGACCTCGACCTCGTGCAGCGCGAATTGCGTGAGGTGAAAGGCGTCTCGGTGCTTCTTTATGACCAGACCTGCGCCGCGGAAAAACGCCGCCGCCGCAAGCGCGGCACCTTCCCCGACCCCGACAGGCGCGTCTTCATCAACGAGCTGGTCTGCGAAGGTTGCGGCGATTGCGGCGTGCAGTCGAACTGCGTCTCGATCCAGCCGGTCGAAACCGAATTCGGCCGCAAGCGCCGGATCGACCAGTCCAGCTGCAACAAGGACTTTTCCTGCCTTAGCGGCTTCTGCCCCTCTTTCGTGACGGTGCACGGCGGCAAGATCAGGAAGGCCGAAGGCATTGCCGGCAAGAGCGATCCGCTGGACGGCGTGCCGTCGCCCGTCGAATTCCCGCTCGGCGCAGAGGGCTGGGCGGCGATCATCGACGGCGTCGGCGGCACCGGCGTCGTCACCATCGGCGCGATGCTCGGCATGGCCGCCCACATTGAAGGCAAGGGCTGTGGCATGATCGACATGGCGGGTCTTGCCCAAAAGGGCGGCTCGGTCTTCACCCATGTCCGCATTGCCTCGACGCCCGAGGATATCCACGCCATCCGTGTTTCGGCCGGCAAGGCCGATCTCGTGCTTGGCTGCGACCTCGTCGTCTCCGGCGCCAAGAAAGTGCTCGCAGCGGTCCGCGAGGGCCACACTATGTTTCTCGCCAACACCGCCGAAATCATGCCCGGCGAATTCACCCGTTCGGCCGATTTTTCGCTGCCGGTCGAGCGGCTGAAGAAGGCGATCCGTGCCGCCGCCGGCGACGACAAGGCCCACTTCTTCGACGCCACCCGAACGGCGACCGCGCTGTTCGGCAATTCGCTCGGTGCCAACATGTTCATGCTCGGCTTCGCCTTCCAGCATGGCGGGCTGCCGCTGTCGGCCGAAGCAGTTGAAAAGGCTATCGAATTGAACGGTGAAGCAGTGGCGATGAACATCGCCGCCTTCCGCTGGGGCCGTCGCGCCGCGCACCAGCCGGATTTCGTGCGCAACTTGGTCAGCAAGACCGGCAAGCCGGCGTCCGCGCCCGCCGAAACGCTCGACGACATCATCGCCAGGCGCGTTGCTTTCCTCGCCGGGTACCAGAACGCCGCCTATGGCCGGCGCTATGCCGACAGGGTCGCCGCCCTGCGCGCCGCCGAAGCGCGTGCAGTTCCCGGTTCGAGCGCAGTCACAGAGGCCGCCGCCAGGAATCTCTTCAAGCTGATGGCGATCAAGGACGAGTATGAGGTGGCGCGGCTCTATACCGACGGCAGCTTCGCGGCCGATCTCGCAAGGCAGTTCCAAAGCTACGAGAAGCTGGAATTCCACCTCGCGCCACCGATCCTCGGGCGGCACGGCAACGACGGCAAGCCGAGGAAATCGAGCTTCGGCCCCTGGATGATGAAAGCCTTTCGCCTGCTGTCGGCCATGAAAGGCCTGCGCGGTACGGCATTCGACCCGTTCGGCCATACCGCCGAACGGCGCGCCGAGCGGCGGATGCTTGCGCAATACGAGGCGGATCTCGACCTGATCGCCACGGCACTTGCGCCGGGCAGGATCGATGCCGCCGCCGCTCTCGCCTCCGTGCCGGCGCTCATCCGCGGCTATGGGCATGTCCGGCAGGCCAGCGCCGCAAAGGCGGCGGAGGAGCGTTCCAGGCTGCTCCAGCGGCTGACCCAAACCGTGCCGGTACCGGTTCTCAGCGCCGCCGAGTGATCGCCAGCGCTGGCCCGAAGGCTTTTCCGGTCTGCCTGGGCCTCTCCCGTCCTTGACTGGCGGGCCGAAGCCCTTGCTTAAGCGGTCCCTGTTCTAAGCCTTTCTTAAGGCGGTTGTGGCATGACAAGGCTTAGCGTTGGGCCGACCACATGGGCAAAACAAAGACCGAAAGCATCCCGGCGGATGTTTATATCCAATTTGTGCGGTCGTTGTTCGACAACGCGCACATGTTGTTGATCGGTGGTGCGTGCTACTGGATCCTCGGATTCATGATCTATTTGCGCACGCACAATCCCTTGTTCCTGGCGTTTTCTTTTGCTCTGCTTTCCGTCAGCCTTATCCGTTACTTCGGCATTCGCAGCTTCCTGAAAACAGGCGGCGTAATCGCCGATGTCGAACACGCACAGCGGTTGGAGCGCAGCTACATCCTCAAGGGCTGCCTCCAAGGTCTCGGATTGGGCGCGCTGTGTTTCGTGTCGATCTATGTCTATCCCGATCCCTTTGCCGAGCTGGCGGCGATGTCGCTGACCTTGGCGACCCTGGTCACGGTTGTCGCCCGCAACTACGGCTCTCCGCGCATGGTGCGGATTTTTTCCGTGACCTTCATCGGTCCGGCGGCGCTGGCGCTTCTGCTGCGCATGGACGCGCCTTCCGTCGTCCTCGGCCTGATGATCATCCCGATGACGTTCATCACCATCACCGGCGCCGACCATGTCCGCAACGTGCTCTTCTCGGCGGTCATCGGGCACAAGCAGGCGAGGAATCTGACGCGCAGGTTCGACCGTGCGCTCAACACGATGTCGCACGGCCTGGTCATGCTCGGCCCGGACGGACGCGTCGCGGTCGCCAATGCCGAGGCCGCCCATCTGATGTCGCTGAAATCGGCCGACGCGCTACTCGGGCGCTCGATCCACGGCCTTCTGATGCGCGGCGTCGCCGGCGGCATGCTGGCGCCGAAGGACTGCCGCTACATCGAGGCGCAATTGACGCGCGCCCTGCGCGAGGGCCGGGACCGCAAGGTGCTGGTCTCGCTCGCCAACGGCCAGCACTACGAGTTCTCCGCGCGCGAAGGCAGCCAGGAACTCGGAGTCGTCACCTTCGAGGACGTGACGGCCCGCGTCGAGGCGGAGGAAAAGATCCGTTTCATGGCGCGCTACGACAACCTCACCGGCTTGCCGAATCGAGCCTACTTCCACGAGCTGGCCGGCGAGGCCATGGCGTCCGGCGACCGCGACCGGCTCTGTGGCCTGGCGGTGCTCGACCTCGATGATTTCAAGAGCGTCAACGACACGCTCGGCCATCCGGTCGGCGACGGGTTGATCTATGCCGTGGCCGAGCGGCTGGCGGCGGTTGCCGGGCCCGGCATCAATGTCAGCCGCTTCGGCGGCGACGAATTCATGATCTATTTCGACCGCATCGAGGATGAGAGCCATCTCGCGAGCCTGCTCGACGAGATCTTCGCCGACCTGCAGGGCGAGGTCGACGTTGCCGGGCACGGCCTGCGCATCCAGGCCAGCGGCGGCGCGGTGCTGTCCATGGTCAAGGACACCGACGTCGACGCCATGATCGTCAAGGCGGATCTCGCCCTCTACAAGGCCAAGGAGCTCGGCAAGAACACCTGGCGGCTGTTCGAGGCGTCGATGGATGCCGCCTTCCGCAATCGTCAGCTGATGAAGGCCGATCTGCGCAGCGCCGTGCAAGCCAAGGAGTTGCGTGTCGTCTACCAGCCGATCGTGTCCATGAGCACCATGCGCATCGCCAGCTGCGAGGCGCTCTGCCGCTGGGACCATCCCGATCTCGGCCCGATTTCGCCGGGCGTCTTCATTCCGCTGGCCGAGGAGATGGGCATCATCTCCGAGATCAGCACTTTCGTGCTGCAGGCGGCCTGCGCCGAATGCGCCAAATGGCCGGCGCAGACCAGCGTTTCGATCAATCTCTCGGCCAAGGATTTCCGCAACCGCGACGTCGTGCAGAAGGTGCGCGATGCCCTGGCGGCCTCGGGCCTTGCGCCGCACCGGCTTGAAATCGAGGTCACGGAGACTGCCTTGCTCGACGACAAGTCGCTGACGCGCGAATTGATCGAAGAGCTGAAGACCCTGGGCGTCCGCATCGCGCTCGACGACTTCGGCACCGGCTATTCCAGCCTCAGCTACCTGCACAAGCTGCCGCTCGACAAGATCAAGATCGACCGCTCCTTCCTGATCGACGTAACCCAGAGTCCCCAGTCGCTCGACCTTTTGAAGGGTATTGTCGGCTTGACGCGAACGTTGGGCTTGGTCGTCACCATCGAAGGGGTCGAGACCTTCGAGCAGCTGAAGATATTGGTGCGTTCGGTCAAACCGGATCTCGTGCAAGGTTTCCTCTTCGGCGCCGCGCTCAGCGCGTCCGGCATCGAGACGATGTCGAACGTCACCTGGCCATTCGCCGCGGATTTGCGTCTCGCCGCCAAGCGGACAGCCAGATAGCTGCAACCGCAAATTTCGCCGATCGAGATTGATTTGCGCATTGCTTGGGCAATGCAGCAGTTTGCGCAAAAGCGGAAATATTTGACATCTGCTGGCGACGCTCTTTTTTAGTAATTTCAGGAAAATTTTGCAGAAGTTTTCCATAAGAATTGCCTTATAAAAAATATTATCAGATATATATGTATGATTTTGACGGTGGATGAACCGTCAAAGTGCTTACATATTTCCAATTTTCTGTGCACGTCATATTGAATCCTAACTTAGTTATGGGCGCTCAACTTGCTTTTCGGCTCAACTACACCGACGGGGATTTCGCCTGACTATTAAGGTTAACGAACGGTAAATCAGCCGGATCGAATTTTCGGCTTGTGTCTCATTTCAACTCGAATAGCCTATTTTCAGGCGGATACGAGGACTTGAGAATGGATGCTGCGGGAAACGATGCGCAGGCTGGCGCCGGCGCAAATGCTGGGTCGGCGCTGAATCGCTCGATCATGCAATTGCTGGAGCATGTCGACTATCGTCTCATCACAGGGGGCGAGGATCTGGAGGCGATCTACCGCCTGCGCTATCAATCCTACCTGCGGTCCGGCATGTGCGGCCCGATCGCCAGCGGGATGTTCGAAGATCGCTGGGACAATCTGCCGAATTCCTATCGCTTCGGTGTCTATTTTGACGGCCACTTGGTCAGCACGCTGCGGCTCCACTACATTTCCCGCGAGCATCCCTATTCGCCCTCCGTCGATGCCTATCCGGAAATATTGGCCGAGCGGCTTGCCCGCGGAGAAACCTTCATAGACGGAACCCGGTTTGCAACCGACGCAGACAGCGCGCCCGCGCCAGGAGTGCTGCCTTTCCTGACGCTCAGGCTAGGCATGGTGGCTTCCAGCTATTTTGGCCAGACCGCGGTGCTCACGCCGGTCAAGGTCGAGCATTCCGCTTACTACGCCCGCATCTTCCATGCCATCCAGCGGACCGAGGGCAAGGTGTTTCCGGGTGTCCTTGCTCCAATCGCCTTATTCGAAATCCCCTGTGGCGAAAACTTGCGCCAGACGCTCGAACGGTTCCCGTTCTTCAAGTCGACGCCGGTGGAACAGCGCATGATGTTCGCCAATCCGGCCATCAACCGACTGACGCCGCTCTCCATCGTGCCGACGGCGAAATACCTACGCGACGCTGCCTGAACGGGCGTTCTTGCGGGCATCATGGACCTTTCCTGCGATTCTCGCGTTACGAGTAGCGGCCTTGCGATCGGGCGACGCCGCATTCTTGCCCAGCAGGCGTTTCGCCGGCTCATATCGGGTTGTTCATGGGAAGGGATACGGTCATGACCATCCACTCGCTTGCGCTCACGCCGCTGATCTCCCTGATCGCCGGCATATTGATCCTGGTGATGCCGCGCCTGCTCAACTACATCGTCGCGCTCTACCTGATCGTCGTCGGCCTGCTCGGCCTGTTTCCGCAGCTCGCCGGCTGAGGCCCGGGAGCGCTCCGGCGGCGTTTCGTCCCAATTTCGACTTTCGCCAATTTCAACTTTCATTTGAGGCTGTTGTCGCGGACCGTGCGGCAATAGCGCCATTGCTCTCGGTTCGGCTTTTCGCTATGTGCCTCAAAGGCATTTTCGAAGAGGTATTCCTATGGCTGATCACACGCCGACCGGTCCTGTCGAACTGGGCGCGCAGATGGACTATGCCGAGCATGATCGCACCTACAAGGCATTCCTCGCGCTTGCCAAATACGGCTCGCTCGTCTGCGCCGCCATCCTGCTGGCAATGGCCTTCGGCTTCTTCGTCGGCGGCTTCTTCTCGGCGACCATCCTGTTCATCCTGATCATGGCCGTCGGCTATTTCATTCTGCGGTAGACTTTCCAAGCCACTGCGTATGACGTCCCGCTGGAGGTCCCGGCCGACGCCTTGCGCATCGAGGTTCCAGCCGAAAGGATCATGCGGTGGGGCAGACGGTATTCATCCCTCGTGAGCTTGATGCGAACGAGCCGCGTGTCGCGGCCTCGCCTGAGACGGTGAAGCGGCTGGTGGGCCTGGGCTTCGAGGTGATCGTGGAGAAGGGCGCGGGCCTCGGCTCGCGCATCATCGATCAGGATTTTGCCGCGGCGGGTGCCGCGATCGGCAAGGCTGCCGACGCGTCGAAGGCCGACGTGGTGCTCAAAGTGCGCCGGCCGGCCGATGCCGAGCTGAAAGGCTACAAGCCGGGCGCCGCCGTCATCGCCATCATGGATCCATACGGCAACGATGCGGCGGTGGCCGCGATGGCCAAGGCCGGCATCACCGCCTTCTCGATGGAATTCATGCCGCGCATCACCCGCGCGCAGGTCATGGACGTCTTGTCTTCGCAGGCCAATCTTGCCGGCTACCAGGCGGTGATCGACGCGGCCGCCGAATATGACCGCGCGCTGCCGATGATGATGACGGCGGCGGGCACCGTGCCGGCGGCAAAAACCTTCATCATGGGCGTCGGCGTCGCCGGCCTGCAGGCCATCGCCACCGCGCGTCGCCTCGGCGCCATCGTCACCGCCACCGACGTGCGCCCGGCGGTGAAGGAGCAGGTGCAGTCGCTCGGCGCGAAGTTCCTGGCGGTCGAGGACGAGGAGTTCAAGGCCGCCGAGACCGCCGGCGGCTACGCCAAGGAAATGTCGAAGGAATACCAGGCCAAGCAGGCGGCGCTGACGGCAGAGCACATCGCCAAGCAGGACATCGTCATCACCACGGCGCTGATCCCCGGCCGTCCGGCGCCGAAGCTGGTTTCGGCCGCCATGGTCGCCTCGATGAAGCCAGGCTCGGTGATCGTCGACCTCGCCGTCGAGCGAGGCGGCAATGTCGAAGGTGCTCAACCCGGCAAGGTCGTGACGACGGAAAACGGCGTCAAGATCGTCGGCCATCTCAACGTGCCCGGTCGTGTTGCCGCATCCGCCTCGCTGCTCTACGCCAAGAACCTCTACGCCTTCCTCGAGACGATGGTCGACAAGGCGGAGAAAGAGCTTGCCATCAAGCGCGACGACGAGCTGGTCAAGGCGACGATGCTGACCGATGGCGGCAAGATCGTGCATCCCAATTTCGCCAAGGCGACCGAGGCGCCGCGCACCGAGCCGGCGGCCATTGCCGCGACGATCATGGTCGCTGACGCCTCCGACAAGCCTGCTGCCAAGAAGACGGTGGCAAAGAAACCTGCCGCAGCCAAGTCGCCCTCGTCCAAGTCGAAAGGGACCGCGTGATGGAAGCCTTGCAGAAAGCCCTCGACCAGCTCGATCAGGCGACCGCCGCCGTTCGCCTCGCGGTGCAGGACCTGGCCAACGCGCCGGCCGGCGCCGAGGCCGCCGGCAACGCGGCGCATGCGCTCTCGGGCGGCGCCATCGATCCCTTCGTCTTCCGCTTTGCCATCTTCGTGCTGGCGATCTTCGTCGGCTACTATGTCGTCTGGTCGGTGACGCCGGCGCTGCACACGCCGCTGATGGCCGTCACCAACGCCATCTCCTCGGTCATCGTCGTCGGCGCGCTGCTCGCCGTCGGCATCGCGGCTTCCGGCCTTGCCGCGGGCTTCGGCTTCGTCGCCCTGGTGCTGGTCTCGGTCAACATCTTCGGCGGCTTCCTCGTCACCCAGCGCATGCTCGCCATGTACAAGAAGAAGGAAAAGTGACGTGACCGTCAATCTCGCTTCCTTCCTCTATCTTGTCTCGGGCATCTTGTTCATCCTGGCGCTGCGCGGCCTGTCGCATCCGACCACCAGCCGGCAGGGCAATCTTTACGGCATGATCGGCATGGGCATCGCTCTTTGCACCACGCTGGCGCTGGCGCTGCCCTCGGCCGGGCGCTTCGGCCTGATCGTGCTCGGCCTCGCCATCGGCGGCGGCGTCGGCGCCTATGTGGCGCGCCGCATCGCCATGACCTCGATGCCGCAGCTGGTCGCCGCCTTCCACAGCCTCGTCGGCTTCGCCGCCGTCATGGTCGCGGCCGCTGCCATCTACGCGCCGGAAAGTTTTGGCATCGGCACCGCGGGCGACATCCACGCCCAGGCGCTCGTCGAAATGAGCCTTGGCGTCGCCATCGGCGCCATCACCTTCACCGGCTCGGTCATTGCCTTCCTGAAGCTCGACGGCCGCATGTCCGGCAAGCCGATCATGATCGGCGGCCGCCACCTGATCAACATCGCGCTCGGCGCAGCCCTGGTGGTGCTGATCGTGCTGCTCGTCACCACCGAATCCAAGCTGGTCTTCTGGCTGATCGTCGCCGCCTCGCTGGTGCTCGGCGTGCTCTTGATCATCCCGATCGGCGGCGCCGACATGCCGGTCGTGGTGTCGATGCTGAATTCCTATTCCGGCTGGGCGGCGGCAGCACTTGGCTTCACCCTCGGCAACCTGGCGCTGATCATCACCGGCGCGCTGGTCGGCTCTAGCGGTGCGATCCTGTCCTACATCATGTGCAAGGGCATGAACCGCTCCTTCATTTCCGTCATCCTCGGCGGCTTCGGCGGCGAGACGGCCGCGGCGGTCAGCGACGGCATCGAGCGCACGGTCAAGCAAGGCTCGGCCGACGATGCCGCTTATCTGATGATGAACGCGCAGAAGGTCATCATCGTGCCGGGCTACGGCATGGCGGTCGCCCAGGCGCAGCACGCGCTGCGCGAAATGGCCGACAAGCTCAAGGCCAACGGCGTCGAGGTGAAATACGCCATCCACCCCGTCGCCGGCCGCATGCCCGGCCACATGAACGTGCTTCTGGCCGAAGCCAGCGTGCCCTATGACGAGGTGTTCGAGCTCGAGGACATCAACTCCGAGTTCACGCAGGCCGACGTCGCCTATGTCATCGGCGCCAACGACGTCACCAACCCGTCCGCGCGCGACGACAAGGCCTCGCCGATCTTCGGCATGCCGATCCTCGACGTCGACAAGGCCCGCACCTGCCTCTTCGTCAAGCGCTCGCTCGGCTCCGGCTATGCCGGCATCGACAACACGCTGTTCTACAAGGACGGCACCATGATGCTGCTCGGCGACGCCAAGAAGATGACGGAAGAGATCGTCAAGGCCATGGATCACTGATCAAGCCGCAACCTTCTGCAAGAAGGTTGTCGGCCCAGCCAAGCATCGGAGTTTGGAAGCCCGGCGGATGCCGGGCTTTTTTATTGCAGAAACTGTCGGCCAGGTCCTGCTCAAATGTCCAGATTGGCCACCGACAGCGCATTGTCCTGGATGAACTCGCGCCGCGGCTCGACCTCGTCGCCCATCAGCCGCGAGAACAGGCTGTCGGCATCCGTCGCGTCGGCCACCTTGACCTGCAGCAGCGAGCGCACGTTCGGGTCGAGTGTGGTCTCCCAGAGCTGCTCGGCATTCATCTCGCCGAGGCCCTTGTAGCGCTGCATGGTGAGCCCCTTGCGGCCGGCGGCGAATACCGCGTCGAGCAACGTCAGCGGTCCCGAGATGGTCTCCGAAATCTCCTTCCGGCGCAGTGTCGGCTGCCCGCCATAGACTTCCGCGAGGCGCCCTGCATAGCGGTCAAGCTGGCGCGCGTCGGCCGAGTTGATCAGCCCGGCGTCGAGCTGGACCGCGTCCTTGACGCCGCGCACCGTGCGCTCGAAGACATAGCCGCCCGAACCGTCGTTGGAGGTCGACAGTCGCCCGGTCCAGCCGCGCTCGGTCTCCTCGGCGATCATGTCGAGCCGGTTCGCGACACGCTCCGCCATCGCAGTGGCGCGGCCGAGATCGGCAAGCACGTCGGCGTTGAGCGCGCCGGCGATCGCCGCCTGCTCGACGACGCTGCGGTTGTAGCGCGTGTGCAGCCCGTTGATCAGGTGGCGCACCGCCAGCGCGTCGTCGACGGCGCTGCGCAGGTCCTGTCCGGTCCGCACCTCGCCGGAGCCGAGCGTCAGCGACGTCTCTTCCAGTCCGGAATCGATCAGATACTCCTCATAGGCGCTTTCGTCCTTGAGGTATTGCGAGCTCTTGCCCCGCGTCACTTTGTAGAGCGGCGGCTGGGCGATGTAGAGATGGCCCCGCTCGATCAGCTCCGGCATCTGCCGGAAGAAGAAGGTGAGCAGAAGCGTACGGATATGGGCGCCGTCGACGTCGGCATCCGTCATCAGGATGATCTTGTGGTAGCGCAGCTTGTCGGCATTGAACTCGTCCTTGCCGATCGAGGTGCCGAGCGCGGTGATCAGCGTGCCGATCATGTCGGAAGAAAGCATGCGGTCGAAACGCGCCCGCTCGACATTCAGGATCTTGCCGCGCAGCGGCAGGATGGCCTGGTTCTGGCGCGAGCGACCGCCCTTGGCCGAGCCGCCGGCCGAGTCACCCTCGACGATGAAGATTTCCGACTTCGCCGGGTCGCGCTCCTGGCAGTCGGCGAGCTTGCCGGGCAGCGAGGTGACGCCGAGCGTGCTCTTGCGGGTGATGTCGCGCGCCTTGCGCGCGGCCTCGCGCGCGGCGGCCGCCTGGATCACCTTCTCGACCACCACCTTGCCTTCGGTCGGATGCTCTTCCAGCCAGGTGCCGAGCGCCTCGTTGACCAGGCTTTCCACCACCGGGCGGACTTCCGATGAGACCAGCTTGTCCTTGGTCTGCGAGGAGAATTTCGGGTCCGGCACCTTGACCGACAAAACGGCGGTCAACCCTTCGCGGCAGTCGTCGCCGGTGAGCGACACCTTTTCCTTCTTGGTTTGGCCGGAGGACTCGCCATAGCCGGTGATCTGCCTCGTCAGCGCGGCGCGGAAGCCGGCCAGATGCGTGCCGCCGTCGCGCTGCGGGATGTTGTTGGTGAAGGCTAAGACATTCTCGTGGTAGCTGTCGTTCCACCACATCGCCACTTCGACGGTGATGCCGTCGCGCTCGGCGCGGATCGCGATCGGCTTCTCGATCAGCGGCTTCTTGACCCGGTCGAGATATTTGACGAACTCCTCGAGGCCGCCGTCATAGTGCAGCTCGTGGCGCACGAGGTCGGCATGGCGGGCGTCGGTCAGCACGATGCGCACGCCGGAATTGAGGAAGGCGAGCTCGCGCAACCGGTGCTCCAGCGTGTTGTAGTCGAACTCGACCATGGTGAAGGTCTCGGCCGACGGGAAGAAGGTGATCTCGCTGCCGCTGCGACCTTCATAGGTGCCAGGGCGCTTGTCCTGTTCGTAGCTGCCGGTCACCTTCAGCGGCGCGTCGGCATTGCCATGCGTGAAGCTCATCTCGAAGATCTCGCCGTTGCGGCGGATCTTGAGTTTCAGCCATGCCGAAAGCGCATTGACCACGGAAACGCCGACGCCGTGCAGGCCGCCGGAAACCTTGTAGGAGTTCTGGTCGAATTTGCCGCCGGCATGCAGCTGCGTCATGATCACTTCGGCCGCCGAAACGCCTTCGCTGGGGTGGATATCGGTCGGAATGCCGCGGCCATTGTCGATGACGGTCACCGAGCCGTCGGGGTTGAGCGTCACCGTGACTAGGTCGGCGTGCCCGGCCAAAGCCTCGTCGATGGCATTGTCCACCACCTCGTAGACCATGTGATGCAGGCCCGAGCCGTCATCGGTATCGCCGATATACATGCCCGGCCGCTTGCGGACGGCGTCCAACCCCTTCAAAACCTTGATGGAATCGGCGCCGTACTCGGCTTCCGCGCCAATGGCGCTTTCGGTCTGGTCGCTCATGAATACCTGTCTGATTGATGTCGCTGATCCGGCGCGGACAAATGGCCCCGAATCGCGCCGTTTTGATGTCCTAGATATAGGCGCAAATGGCTGGTTTTCCAAGGTTTGCGGCCATTTTGCCGGCTTGGCGAGCGGCAATATCGACAATGCGTTCGTCGCCTTTGCGGTGTAACCGGCGGCTAATGCATGTCGCGCAAAAGTGCGCAGCGGTTTTGCGAAACCGACATGCATAAAACAAAGACTTAAAAGCGCGCCGCCTGAATCCGTTTCAGCGCGACGCGCTTTAAGCCACAAAAGCGGACCGCCACTTGCGAAGCCGGCGCAAAGGCCTGCTGTCCGGTCGCATGGACGCGCGCCTTGCCGGGCACTACATTTGGAGCTGCCAGCGGAGCATGCCATGGACACCAAGCCCGCCCCCTTCGTGCCGCCCGCGCCGAAGCCGCGCACCCGGCCGCCCTCGACGCTGGAGATGATGCGCATCGTCTACCGCAACCCGCTCGAGCTGTGGGGCGAGCATACCTACAACGAGCCCTGGATATCGGTGACCGGCATCGGCGGGCCGCTGGTCATCGCCAACGATCCCGGCCTCATCCGCCATGTGCTGATCGACAACGCCAAGAACTATAAGATGGCGACCGTGCGCCAGCTGATCCTACGCCCGATCCTGCGCGATGGCCTGCTCACCGCCGAGGGCGAGGTATGGAAGCGGTCGCGCAAGGCGATGGCGCCGATGTTCACGCCGCGCCACATCTTCGGCTTCGCCGAGCCGATGCTGAAGCGCACGCTGGAATTCGTCACCCGCTACGAGGCCGGCGGCACGACCGACGTCGCCCGCGACATGACGATGCTTACATATGACATCCTCGCCGAAACGCTGTTTTCCGGCGAGATCGCGGGCGAGCAGGGCAGCTTCGCCAAGGAGGTCGACCGCCTGTTCGAGACCATGGGTCGCGTCGATCCGCTCGACCTGTTGCGCGCGCCGGAATGGCTGCCGCGCTTCACCCGCATCCGCGGCCGCAAGACCATGGCCTATTTCCGCAACATCGTTGCCGGCACGGTGAAGATGCGCGAGGAGCGGCTGAAGCGCGATCCGGGCGGCGTGCCGCAGGATTTCCTGACGCTGCTCCTGAAGGCCGAGGGGCCGGACGGCCTGACGCGCGCGGAAGTCGAGGACAACATCATCACCTTCATCGGAGCCGGCCACGAGACCACCGCGCGGGCGCTGGGCTGGACGATCTACTGCCTCGCCGGGGCGCCATGGGAGCGTGACAAGATCGAGCGCGAGATCGACGCGGTGCTGGCGAGCGAACCCGATCCGACGAAATGGCTGGACGCCATGCCGCTCACCCGCGCCGCCTTCGAGGAGGCGCTCCGGCTCTATCCGCCGGCGCCTTCGATCAACCGCGAGCCGATCGAGCCGGAAACCTGGAACGGTCTCTATATCCCGAAATACGCCGCCGTGCTGGTCATGCCCTGGGTCGTGCACCGCCATCGCAAGCTTTGGGACAGGCCGGACGCCTTCCTGCCGGAGCGTTTCCATCCGGAAAACCGCGACAGGATCGACCGCTTCCAATACCTGCCATTCGGCGCCGGGCCGCGCGTCTGCATCGGCGCCAGCTTCGCCATGCAGGAGGCGATCATCGCTTTGGCCATACTGCTGTCGCGCTTCCGCTTCGACGTGACGACCGAAACCCGGCCATGGCCGGTGCAGAAGCTGACCACGCAGCCGCAGGGCGGCCTGCCGATGCAGGTCTCCCGCCGCGGCTGATCAATGCATGTCGCCCAGAAATGTGCAGCGGTTCTGGGATAACGACATGCATCAAAACTTAGAATCTTCTATCTATCGGCTATCGGCCGGCGCTGCTGGAACTGCCCGGCGGCGCGGAAGCGCCAGAGATAGCTGGGCAGGATCGTGGCGATCGCCTGCGGCTGGATGCCGAGGGCGGCGATCGTCCTGTTCGCCTTGGCGGCGGCCTCGGAGACGACGTTGTGCTCGCGCAGCTGCAGGACCTGGTCCTTGGTCAAAAGCGGGCTGGGCAACAGCTGAAGGATCGAGGCCTGCAGGTTCGCCACCCACCACGGCACCGGCACCAGGAGGCGCCTGCGCTCGATCACGGCAAGCATCTCCTCCATGCATTCCTTGAAGGTCAGCACCTGCGGGCCGCCGAGCTCATAGATTTGGCCGCCCTTGACGTTGCCGTCGACCGAGCGCGCGATCGCCTCGGCGACGTCGCCGACATAGACCGGCTGGAATTTCGTCTGCCCGCCGCCGATCAGCGGCAGCACCGGCGAATAGCGCGCCATGTTGGCGAAGCGGTTGAAGAAGCCGTCCTCCGGCCCGAAATTGATCGACGGCCGGAAGATCACGGCATCGGGAATCGTCTCGAACACCGCTTTCTCGCCGAGCGCCTTGGTGCGGGCGTAGTCCGACTTCGAGTTCAAATCGGCGCCGAGCGCCGAGACATGGGTAAGGCCGGCGCCGACCGCGCGCGCGGCCTCGGCGACGGCACGGGCGCCGAACTCATGCACGGAGCCGAATTTCTGCCGGCCGGTTTCATTCAGGATGGCGACCAGGTTGACGACATGGTCGGCGCCCTGCACGGCGCGGTCGACCGACCAGCGCACGCGCACATTGGCCTGCACCGGCTGGATCTGGCCGACATTGCCGAGCGGCTGCACATGGCCGGCAAGGTCGGGCCGCCGGCAGGCGACCCGGATGCGGTAGCCGCGCTTGGCCAGCGCGCGCACGACATGGCGGCCGACAAAGCCGGACCCGCCGAAGACGACGACGAGCTTGGGGGTCTGCAGGATTTCAGTCATGGCTGGCTCCGGCGCGCTAGGCTTGGCTAGAGGCGTTCATAGTCGGTTTCGCGCCAAAGGCAAAGGGCGACCGGGTGTCGCCGACGCCCAATTTTGAGCGCTGCCGGAACGCCTTGCCGCTATGCGTCGACCGAATGACAGGTGCCGCCAAGGATGCGAAGAAGAGCAGGATCGCCGGGACGCAGAAAACCCCGCCGAAGCGGGGTTTTCCGGGCAGTGCTCGCGCCGAAACAGGGTCCAACGAGGCGGCCTGACCTGAGACGGTATCAAGGCGGCGTGAGCAAGCACGCCCGCCCCGGCCCTGGACGCCCGGCGCGGCGCCGCCAACCGCAAGCCGCGACCCAAGCCACCCTTTGCGGCTTGCGATGTGGGGTGCCGGCGATGGGTCGCTGCAGGGCGAAAAAAGGTTCATCGGTCGTGTGAAGAAAACGCGACCTGCTGTTGTGGGCGGTCTCGATCAGGCCGAATAGCGTTCGGCGAATTCGGAAATGCGCTGGACGACCGCCTTGGGCACGTCGATGCCGCGCGCCGTCGCTTTCTCAGCCGCCTCGGCGCGGGCGCGGCCGGGGATGTGCACGCCGTAGCGCCGCCGCAGCCGGTCGAGTTGGTCCTTCATGCGCTGCTCGAAGTCCGGGTCGAGCAGCTTGGGCTCGACGGCTAAAACGAAGAGCCCGGTTCCGGGACTGTCCGGCCCGCCGGAGAACCATGGCGCGTCGAGCGACCAGTTGGCGCCGGAAATGCCTGCCGCCAGCACCTCGACCATCAGCGCGATATTGGCGCCGCGCTGGCCGCCGAAGGCGAGCATCGCGCCCTTCATCGCCGCAGCCGGATCGGTGGTCGGGTTGCCGCTTGCGTCCAGCGCCCAGCCTTCGGGGATCTTCTTGCCGTCTTCCGCCGCCTTGCGGATGTTGACGAAGGCGGTGGCGCTCGACGACTGATCGATGACCAGCGGCGGCCCGTCGGCGGCAGGTGCTGCAAAAGACATCGGGTTGGTGCAGTAGACCGGCTTGACCGAACCGGAGCCGGCAAGCACTGCCGGTCCGTTGGTGGCGGCGAAGGAGACTAGGCCCTGCCCGGCCAAGCGTCCGGTGAAATAGCCGAGCGCGCCGCAGGTATAGGCGTTCTTCTGCGAGAAGACGGCGACGCCGAACAGTTTTGCCGCCTTGGCGAGATCATCGATCGTGCGGTCGAAGCCGGTATGGGCAAGCCCGCCGCGCGCGTCGGAGAGATAGATGGCCAGCGCCGGCCTGGTGACGACCGGATCGGCATTGCCGTCGATGCGGCCGTCCTGGATTGCCTCCAGATAGTCGATGAAATGCGACAGGCCGACCGCCGACAGGCCTTCTGCCTCCGCCGCCATGATCGAGGCGACGAGCGACTGTGTCGCCTCCTCATTGGCGCCGGCGCCGAGCGCCGCCATCCGGCATAGCCCTGTTGCCTGGTCGAGAGTGAGTTGCATCGGAGTTGCTCCGCAGCAGCGAGTAGCGAATGGCGAGTAGGGGGAAATAAACGAACTACTCGCTATTCGCTACTCTCTATTCGCTAACCGATCTTCACCGGAATCCGAGCCTCGATCCTGCTGAATATGAGCACCAGGATGCCGGTGATCGTCATGTAGATCAACGCCAGCAGCAGCAAGGGTTCGTAGGTGAGATAGGTGTCCTGACGCACCTTGGAGGAGACGGCGAAGATATCGATGACGCTGATCGTCGCCACCAGCGGCGTCGACTTCAGCTGCAGCACGGTTTCGCCGGTCAGCGTCGGCAGCGCCCGGTAGAAGGCCTGAGGCAGCCAGATGCGGCGGAAGATCTTGAAGCGGCTCATGCCGAAGGCGCGGGCCGCCTCGAGCTGCCCTTTCGGCACGCCGGCGAAGGCGCCGCGCATCACCTCGCCCTCATAGCCGGCGAAGGACAAGGTCAGCGCCAGCACGGCATAGGGCCAGGCTTGCCGCAGATACGTCCACATCCAGGACTCGCGGATCCATGGGTATTGCGGGAACAGCGAACCCAGTCCGTAATAGAGCAGCCAGAGCTGCAACAGCAGCGGCGTGCCGCGGATGATGGTGCAGAAGACCTTGGCCGGCACGGCAAACCAGAATGGCCCGCCGGCCTGCGCCAGGCCGAGCGGTACCGCCAGCAGGAAGCCCAGCGCGCAGGTGACGACGAGGATCCACAGCGCCCGCCAGATGCCGAGCAGCCCCATTTCCCAATATTGCGGCAGCCAGTCCCAGCGCATGAAGAAGGCGGCGCAGAAAACCAATGCCAGCGCGATGAGGATCAGCACGATGCGATGTGGCCTGAGCCAGAGCGAGGCGCGCGCCGCCATGTTGATCGCGGTCGCTTCGGCCGCCATCAGCGAGCCTCCTTGACGGAAGGCATGCCGCGCCGCGACCAGGCTTCGACGCGGCCGATGATCAGGTTGGAGAACAGCGTCAGCGCCAGATAGAGCGCGCCGGCTGCGAGAAAGAACAGCAGATAGGCCTTGGTGACGCCCGCCGCCTGCCGCGTCGCAAGCGTCAGCTCGAAGAAGCCGACGACGGCAAGCAGCGCGGTGTCCTTGGTGGCGATCAGCCAGAGGTTGGCGAGGCCGGGTATGGCGAAGGGCAGCATCGCCGGCAGCGTTATGCGCCTCAGCATCAGGCCCGGCGACATGCCGTAGGCGCGGGCGGCCTCGATCTGGCCTTGCGGGATGGACAGGATGGCGCCGCGGATGACTTCGGTCGAATAGGCACCCTGGACGACGCCGAGCACGAAGATGCCGGCCGCCAGCCCGCTGATGTCGACGCGCTGGTAGCCCATCGCCGTCAGCACCTGATTGATGAGGTCGGTGCCGGCGTAATAGAGCAGCAGGATCAGCACCAGTTCCGGCACGGCGCGCACCACGGTCGTGTAGACGGCGAGCAGGTCGCGCGCCACCGGACCGCCATAGAGCTTGCCCCAGGCGCCGCCGGTGCCGATCAGCAGCCCAAGGCAAGTGGCGCCGATCGCGATCTCAATCGAATGCAGGAATCCGACCAGCAGCTGGTAGCCCCAGCCAGGCGGCACAGGCCACAGGAGTTCGATGATGCCGGCCGCCGAGGCCGGAAGAAATATGTCGATCAGCGTCGCCCCCGGATTGCTGGCTCTGGTCGCCGGCGTTGGCGGCCAGCGGCAAGCATGCGTGGAAGATTGGGCTTAGGGGCACGGCACTGGCGCCATGCCCCTAATTGACGGGCGAAATATCGTCAGTTCGACTGCGTGGCGCCGCCGTAGATGTCGAAATCGAAGTATTTCTTCGAAATCTCGTCATACTTGCCGCTGGCGCGGATCGCCTTGATGCCGGCGTTGATCTTTTCCTTGAGCGCGGTGTCTTCCTTGCGCACGCCGGCGCCGACGCCCGGGCCGAGCACCTCGTCGTCCTGGGCGACCATGCCCTTCAGGTCGCAGCAGGCCTTACCCTGATCGGTCTTGAGGAATTCGCCAAGCGCGATGGAGTCGGCCTGCACCGCATCGAGACGGCCGGCCGCAAGGTCATTGTTGGCTTCGTCCTGCGTCTGGTATTCCTTGATCTCCTGCGCGCCGGTGAAGTGCTTCTTGGCGTAGACCGCATGCACCGTCGACACCTGCACGCCGACCACCTTGCCCTTGAGATCGTCGGGCGTGGCGCCGAACTTCTGGTCCTTCGGACCGATGATCGCCGTCGGTGTGTTGTAATACTTATCCGAGAAGTCGATCGTCTTCTTGCGCTCGTCGGTGATCGACATCGAGGAGACGATGAGGTCGATCTTCTTGGTGGTCAGCGCCGGAATGATGCCGTCCCAGGCGACGGGCGTGATGACGCAGTCGAGCTTCTCCTCGGCGCAGACGGCGTCGATGAAATCGATCTCCCAGCCGACCCACTTGCCCGTCGCATCCGGCGAAGTGAAGGGCGGATAAGGTTCGGCGGCGACGCCGATCTTGACCTGATCGGCCTTGGCCACGCCCATCGCGGCGACGCCGAAGAGCAGCGCCGCGGCGAAGGTCTTGAGAACAGTCTTCATTTCAGGACTCCCAGTTTGTTGTTGTTCCCGGTTTTTCGCTCCGCTTGACGCCGGCCCTAACCGACGTTGCGGAGGAATTGCTTGAGCCTTTCGGATTTGGGCGCGCCGAACAGCTGTTCCGGCGGTCCTTCTTCCTCGACCAGCCCGTTGTAGAGGTAGACGACATGCGTCGCGACCTCGCGGGCAAACTTCATTTCATGGGTCACCAGCACCATGGTGCGCCCCTCGCGCGCCAGGTCGCCGATCACTTTCAGCACCTCGCCGACCAGCTCCGGGTCGAGCGCCGAGGTCGGCTCGTCGAACAGCATGACGCGCGGATTGATCGCCAGCGCCCGGGCGATCGCGGCGCGCTGCTGCTGGCCGCCCGAGAGGAATGCCGGATAGACGTCGCGCTTCTCGGCGAGGCCAACGCGAGCAAGCAGCTTCTCGGCCTGCGCGATCGCCTCGTCGCGCTTGACGCCAAGCACATGCACCGGAACCTCGATGACGTTTTCGATCAGCGTCATGTGGCTCCACAGGTTGAAGTTCTGGAACACCATGCCGAGCCGGGAACGGATGCGCTCGATCTGCTTGCGGTCGGCGGGAACCGTGTGGCCGTGGCTGTCGGCCTTCAGCTTGATCTCCTCGCCATTGACGCGGATGAGGCCGCTGGTCGGGTTTTCCAGGCAGTTGATGCAGCGCAGCAGCGTCGATTTGCCGGAGCCCGAGCCGCCGATGATCGCGATCACCTCGCCGTCTCGCGCCGACAGCGAAACACCCTTCAGCACATGCAACTGGCCGAACTTCTTGTGCAGGTTCTCGACATGGATGGCTTCGGCGGCGCCGCTCTGCGCCTCGCCGGATGGGACTGCGGCAGCTTCCACCGCGCTCACCGGGTGACCTCTGTAGGGGCGACGGCAGTTCGTCGAACGTCCATCCGGCTAATCAACATACGCTGTACTGTCCCGCGTCAGACTTCAGCATGGACCCGACCGCGCGAGCCCGTCAATCCTGCTCATTACGGCACTTGCGGGCTTGTTGCGCAAGTGTATAAATAGCCTCTCGTGAAATTTTTTCGATTTTTTTCAGCTTAAAAGGGCATCGATGAGCGCTTTCGGATCACAGTCCATGGCGGCGCCGCTGCGGCGCGTGCTGATGCGGTCGGCGGCCAACGCCATGCGCGACGCCAACAGAGTTGCCTGGCATTATGGCCCGGGGTTCAACCCGGCCAAAGCTGCCTCGCAACACGCGGTCCTTGCCGAACTGGTACTGGCTTCCGGCGCCGAAATCGAATGGATCGAGGACAAGGCCGACGGCCTTTCGGATTCAGTGTTCACGCACGACCCGTCGCTGATGACCGACCGCGGCGCGCTGATCCTGTCCATGGGCAAGCCGTTGCGCGCCGGGGAGCCCTCGCTGCATGAGGAAACCTACAGAAGACTGGGCATTCCGATCCTCGGCCGCGTCGAGGCTCCTGGCCAGGTCGAAGGCGGTGATTGTGTATGGGTGGATGCCCGCACGCTGGCGATCGGGCGCGGTGTCCGCTCCAACCAGGAAGGCATCCAGCAGGTTTCCAACCTGCTGACGCCGCTGGGCATTTCCGTCTACGGCTTCGACCTGCCGCTGTGGCAGGGCGAAGAGGCATGCCTGCACCTGATGTCGGTGATCAGCCCGCTGGCCGACGACCTCGCGCTGGTCTATTCACCGCTTTTGCCGGCCCCGTTTTATCAGATGCTGAAGGCGCGAGGCATCCGGCTGGTCGAAGGCGACGCCGAAGAGTTCGCCGCTTCCAACGGCCTCAGCCTGAACGTATTGCCGACCAGCCCGCTCAAGGTGATTGCCGTTGCGGGCTTTCCCAAGACCAAAGCGGCGATGGAAGCCGCCGGCTGCACGGTTGAAATCTTCGAGGCGGATGCGCTCTGCATCGCTTGCGAAGGCGGGCCGACATGCCTGACGCGGCCGATCCTGCGCCAATGAATGCGCGCCGCAAGTTCCGTCGCGAGGGCGAGGAGCGGCGGCGGCAGGATCTGATCGAGGCGACCCTGGACTGCGTGGCGGAATATGGCCTGCAGGGCGCCACCTTGCGCACCATCGCATTGCGTGCCGGCGTCACCGCCGGGCTGATCCGGCACTATTTCCCCGGCAAGGAAGAATTGCTGCAGGAAGCCTATACAGCGCTGGTCGGCCGCATGACCGAGCAGGCGAAAGCGGCATTGGTCATGGAAAACGCCACGCCGCGCCAACGCCTTGCGGCTTTCGTCACCGCCAACCTCAACGCGCCGATCATCGACGCGCGGGTGTTTTCGCTCTGGGCAACCTTCCTCGGCCGCGCCAGTGCAGATCCGACCCTGGCCCATGCCCACCGCGAAGGCTACCTCGGCTTTCGCAACGAGGTGGAAGCGGTTGTGGCCGAAGTGCTCGCCGCCCAACGGCGCAAGCCGGACGCAAATGAGCTGCGCCACCATGCCATCGCCATCAACGCGATCATCGACGGGCTCTGGATCGAAGGCTGCCTGGCGGGCGAGATGTTCTCGCCCGGCGAATTGGCGGCGATTGGGATCAAGGCTGTCGAGGCCGAGCTCGGCCTCGCGCCGGAAAAGGGAGAAAACCAATGACAACCGTCGGCGAAGCGCTCATCACCTTGCTCGAGGCGCATGGCGTCGACACCGTTTTCGGCATTCCGGGCGTGCACACCGTCGAGCTCTATCGCGGTCTGGCGCGCTCGAAGATCCGCCACGTCACGCCGCGCCACGAACAGGGCGCCGGCTTCATGGCCGACGGCTATGCGCGCGCCGGCGGCCGGCCGGGCGTCGCCTTCGTCATCACCGGGCCGGGGCTGACCAATACCATCACCGCCATGGGTCAGGCGCGCGCCGATTCGGTCCCGATGCTGGTGATCTCCGGCGTTAACGCCACCGACACACTCGGCAAGGGGCTTGGCTTCCTGCATGAACTGCCCGATCAGCGCGGCATGATGGAGAAGATGGCGCTGTTCTCCGAGCGCGTCACCGAGGCCGGGCAACTGCCCGGCGCGCTCGCCCGCGCCTTCGCCGTTTTCTCCTCGTCGCGCCCTGGTCCGGTCCATATCGAGATCCCGACCGACGTCATGGTGAAGCCCGCCGACGGCATTGCGGCCGTGCTTGGCAATGCTGCGCCGCCCGCTCCGGCAGCGGCGGCGATCGCCGATGCTGTGCGGTTGATCAGGACGGCTCGCCGTCCACTGATCCTGGCCGGCGGCGGCGCCAAGAGGGCGGATACGGCGCTGACGCGCTTCGCCGAAGCGTTGGGCGCGCCGGTCGTCGAAACCGCCAATGCGCGCGGCCTGCTGCATGCCCATCCGCTCTGCGTGCCGGCAAGCCCCAGCCTGAAGGCCGTGCGCGCGCTGATGGCGGACGCCGATCTGGTGATCGCCGCCGGCACCGAATTCGGCCCGACCGACTATGACGGCTATGGCGACGGCGGCTTCGTGCTGCCGCCGAACCTCATCCGCATCGACATCGGCGCCGATCAGCTCGCCCGTCGTCCTGTCACCGTTGCGATCCAGTCGGATTGCGCCGCGGCGCTTGGTGCTTTGCTGGCTGATCTCGGCCCTGCTCATGTCGCCGCGAAAGACGGCGAGGTCCGCGCGGCAGCGGGTCGAGAGGCAGCGCTGGCCGAGCTGAGACCTGAATATGTGGCGCAGGTGCGCGCGGTGGAGGCGATCCGCGACACGCTGCCCGGCGCCATTATCGTCGGCGACTCGACCCAGCCGATCTATGCCGCAAATCTCTATTACGATCATGACCGTCCGGGCGGCTGGTTCAATGCGGCGACCGGGTTCGGCGCGCTGGGCTATGGCCCGCCGGCGGCGATCGGCGCCGCCCTTGCCGTGCCCGAAGCGCCCGTCGTGTGTCTCACCGGCGACGGCGGCTTCCAGTTCACCTTGCCGGAGCTGGGCGCCGCGCTCGACGCCGGGGCTCCGGTGATCTTCGTCGTCTGGAACAACCGCGGCTATCGCGAGATCGAGACCTCGATGCTCGATGTCGGCGTCGAGCCGGTCGGCGTGTCGCCGGCGCCGCCGGATTTCTGCAAGCTCGCCGAGGCCTATGGTATTGAGGCCGAACGGCTGACCGGGGTCGGCAGCCTCGCCGAGGCGCTGAAGCGCGCGCGGGCGGCCGGCAAGCCGCGCCTTGTCGAAATCACGGTCGACTGAAGGCGTTGGCGCCTGCGAGCATTTGCCGGCGCTCCAATTGCCGCGCCGGCTCCGCAGAACAAGATCCGGTCGAATCCAGACGCGGCGACAAGATCTTCCGCGACGGCCTGACACATGCAAAGACGCTGCGCCAGCCATGTCGATATTTCAATTGAGTGACAGCGCGAAAGGCGCGACGTTCGAAACTGGGGCGGCATAACCATAAGAATACGACAGGAGCAGTCGAAATATGACGGAAACGCTTAACGGCAGGCATGTCGTGGTGACGGGCGGCACTGGGGCGCTCGGCGGCGCGGTTGTCGGCAGATTGCTGGAGCAGGGGGCGATCTGCCATGTGCCCAATGCCCACGCCGCGGCTCCGCCGCACTTTCCTTACGCGGCCCACGCCAGCGTCCACTTGGCGCACAATGTCGACCTCTCGGACTCCGCCAAGGTCGAGGCCTTCTATCATCAGCTTCCGGAGCTTTGGGCTTCGATCCACCTCGCCGGCGGGTTCACCATGGCGCCGGTGGAAAAGATCGAATCGGCGTCCTTTGCCGAGATGATGGACACCAATGCCCGCACCGCCTTCCTTTGCAGCCGCGCCGCGGTGCGCTCGATGCTGGCGTCGGGCACGGCCGGCCGTATCGTCAACGTCACCGCGCGCGCCGGGATCGATCCCAGGCGCGGGTCCGGCATGGTCGCCTATGCCGCCTCGAAGGCGGCGGTTGCCGCGATCACGCAGGCAATGGCCGAGGAGCTGAAGCACAAGGGCATCCTCGTCAACGCGGTGGGGCCCTCGACGCTCGACACGCCGGCCAACCGCGCCGACATGCCAGACGCCGATTTCACCAAATGGGTGAGCCTCGAAGCCGCCGCCGAGGCGATCGCCTATCTTGCCTCGCCCGCCAACCAGGCGATGAGCGGCACGCTGGTGCCGCTTTACGGCCGGGCCTGACCTCACAGATCAAAGTGCAATGAAAAACCCCGCCGGATCGCTCCGGCGGGGTTTTTGTTTGGTTCCTGGCGAAGGAGGGCCTACGCAATTCCGGACGGAAAAACCGCTACGCGGTTTTCCTGGAATGCTCTAGTTGCCCTGCTTCTTCAGCGCCGCGCCCAGGATGTCGCCCAGCGAGGCGCCGGAGTCGGTCGAGCCGTACTGGGCAACCGCTTCCTTCTCCTCGGCGATTTCCAGCGCCTTGATCGAGACCTGCAGCTTGCGGGTCTTCTTGTCGAAGGCGATGACGCGGGCATCGACCTTCTGGCCGACGGTGAAGCGCTCGGGGCGCTGCTCGTCGCGGTCGCGGGAAAGGTCCGAACGCTTGATGAAGGTCTCGAGGCCGCTCTCGACCAGCCGCACTTCCAGACCGCCATCCTTGACCGCGATGACCTCGCAGGTGACGACGGCGTTCTTGCGGAGTTCCCCACTGCTCGCCGCCTCGCCGACCGTGTCGCGGGCCAGCTGCTTGATGCCGAGCGAGATGCGCTCCTTCTCGATGTCGACGTCGAGCACCTGCGCCTTGACCATGTCGCCGCGATTGTACTCTTCGATGACCTGCTCGCCCGGACGGGTCCAGTCGAGGTCGGAGAGGTGCACCATGCCGTCCACGTCGCCTTCCAGGCCGATGAACAGGCCGAACTCGGTCTTGTTCTTGACCTCGCCCTCGACCTGGCTGCCGGCCGGATGGCTGCGCGCGAACGCTTCCCACGGGTTCTCCAGCGTCTGCTTGAGACCGAGCGAGATGCGGCGCTTGGCCGGATCGACCTCGAGCACCACCACGTCGACTTCCTGCGTCGTCGACAGGATCTTGCCGGGGTGCACGTTCTTCTTCGTCCACGACATTTCCGAAACGTGGATGAGGCCCTCGATGCCCGGCTCCAGCTCGACGAACGCGCCGTAGTCGGTGATGTTGGTGACGGTGCCCTTGATCTTCTTGCCGATCGGGAACTTGGTGCCGATATCCGACCACGGATCCGACTCGAGCTGCTTCATGCCGAGCGAGATACGGTGGGTTTCCTGGTTGATGCGGATGATCTGCACCTTGACCGTCTGGCCGATGTTGAGGATCTCGGTCGGATGGTTGACGCGGCGCCATGCCATGTCGGTGACATGCAGCAGGCCGTCGATGCCGCCGAGGTCGACGAACGCGCCGTAGTCGGTGATGTTCTTGACCACGCCTTCGACCACCTGGCCCTCTTCGAGGTTCTGCACGATTTCCGAACGCTGTTCGGCGCGGCTCTCCTCGAGCACGGTACGGCGCGACACCACGATGTTGCCGCGGCGGCGATCCATCTTGAGGATCTCGAAGGGCTGCGGGTTGTGCATCAGCGGCGAGACGTCGCGGATCGGACGGATGTCGACCTGGCTGCGCGGCAGGAACGCCACGGCGCCGTCGAGGTCGACGGTGAAGCCGCCCTTGACCTGGTTGAAGATGACGCCTTCGACGCGCTCACCCTTGGTGAACTTCTCTTCGAGGCGCACCCAGCTCTCCTCGCGGCGGGCCTTCTCGCGCGACAGCATGGCCTCGCCAAGCGCGTTCTCGATGCGCTCGACATAGACTTCGACGGTGTCGCCGACCTTGAGCGAGGAGTCCTTGCCCTTGGCGCCGAATTCCTTCAGCGGCACGCGGCCTTCGACCTTGAGGCCGACGTCGATGATGGCCATGTCCTTTTCGATCGCGGTGATCGTGCCCCGGACAACCTGGCCCTCGCCGGAATGGCCGGCGGTGAATGATTCTTCGAGCATGCTCGCGAAATCGTCGCGAGTGGGATTAGCTACTGACATTGTTTCTCCTGGAGTGCTCCGCTTTCGTAGCGGAGCGGGCGCCGTGGGTTAGCGTTGCGTGAGCCTGCCGGCGTTCCGGGCTGAAGAGCCCTCGGCCGCTTTTCGAGCGGCAAGTCCGGCGCATGAGAATGCTGGCAGGCTGGTTCGTGCCCGATATGGGTATTTTTCCCGCGTTCGGCAATCGCAAGCGTGAGAGAAAACCCGGATCAGGCCTTGCTTCTCTTGGCCAGGACGTCGTCAATGATCGTCATCGCCGCCAGAAACGCGGCCTCTATAGCCATTTCGCTGGTATCAAGCAAGTGCGCGTCGGCGGCCGGCTTGAGCGGCGAGTCCGCGCGGCCCATGTCGCGCTCGTCGCGGCGCTCGATGTCGGCGAGGATGGTGGCGAAATCGGCGCTGCCGCCCATGCTCTCAATTTCGGCCAGCCGGCGCTGCGCCCGCACCGCGGCACTTGCCGTCACATAGAGCTTGATGTCGGCGTCCGGGCACACGACGGTGCCGATGTCGCGGCCGTCGAGCACCGCGCCCGGCGGCGCCTTGGCGAACGCGCGCTGCTTTTCGACCAGGATGCGCCGGACGGTGGGGATGACCGCGACCCTGGAGGCGGCCTCGCCTACCGCATGCGCCGAAAGCACCGTGCGGTCGAGGTTCAAGAGGTCGACCTGACGCGCCGCGGTTTCAGCCGCGGAGACATTGTCGAGCGGCAGGCCGAGCTCGAGCAGCTTATGGGCAACGGCGCGATAGGTGAGGCCGGTGTCGAGCAGGTTCAGCCGGTAATGGTCGGCGAGCCGCCGGGCCAGCGTGCCCTTGCCCGCGCCGGCCGGGCCGTCGATGGCGATGGTGAAGGTCTGGGTCATTAGCGGGGCGACGCAACCGAAGGGCACGATGAGCAAGACAAGCGCCGAGTTCCTTCACACCCCCCTCTGTCCTGCCGGACATCTCCCCCGCAAGGGGGAGATTGGCAGTTCCTATGCCAGCGCCTTCCGTCCAGCGTCGGAGATTGGCGAAAGCCTGCGCGACATCTGATCTCCCCCCTTGCGGGGGAGATGTCCGGTAGGACAGAGGGGGTGCTGTCCCGCCAACATCTCAGTTCGGCTCCAATCCATCCATCGCCTTACTCGATCTCCGCGCCCAGTCCCTTCATCAAACCCATAAATTCCGGAAAGCTCGTCGCGATCATATTCGCGTCGTCGATCGTCACCGGCTTTTCCGTCGCCAGCCCCATGATAAGGAAACTCATGGCGATGCGGTGGTCGAGATGGGTCTTCACCTTCGTATCCTGGCCGTCGGGATGGGCACCCAGCCCCTTGCCGCCGGGCTTGCCGCGCACGGCGAGCGACGCCTCGCCCTCGCTGCAGTCGACGCCATTGAGCTTGAGCCCGTTGGCCACAGCCGACAGCCGGTCGGATTCCTTGACGCGCAGCTCCTCCAGCCCCTGCATCAGCGTCTCGCCTTCGGCGAAGCTCGCGGCGACAGCCAGCACCGGATATTCGTCGATCATCGACGGCGCGCGCTCCGCCGGCACCACGACGCCTTTCAGCTCCGAGGAGCGTACGCGCAGGTCCGCCACGTCCTCGCCGCCGGCATTGCGCGGGTTGAGGATGTCGATGCGGCCGCCCATCTCCTGCAGCGTCAGAAGCAGCCCGGTGCGGGTCGGGTTCATCAGCACGTTCTCGATAGTAATGTCCGAGCCCGGCACGATGAGCGCCGCCACCAGCGGGAAGCCGGCCGAGGAGGGGTCGCCGGGCACGGCGATGGTCTGCCCAATGAGTTTGCCCTGGCCTTCGATGAAGATGTGGCGCACGCCGCGCTCGTCGGTCTCGACGGTCAGGTTGGCGCCAAACCCCTTCAGCATCTTTTCAGTGTGGTCGCGCGTCATCACCGGCTCGATCACCGTGGTGATGCCCGGCGTGTTGAGGCCGGCGAGCAGCACCGCCGACTTCACCTGGGCCGAGGCCATCGGCACGCGATAGGTGATGGGGGCTGCATGTTTCGGGCCGCGCAGCGTGATCGGCATGCGGTCGCCGGGGGCTGCCTTCAACACCTGCACGCCCATTTGGCGCAGCGGCTCCAGCACCCGGCCCATCGGCCGGCCGGAAAGCGAGGCATCGCCGATGAAGGTTGTTTCCATGTCGTAGGTGCCGACCAGGCCCATGGTCAGCCGCGAGCCGGTGCCGGCGTTGCCGAAATCGAGCGGGCCTTCGGGCTCAAGCAGCGCGCCGTTGCCGGTGCCGCGGATCACCCACTCGGCGCCCTTCTTCTCGATATGCGCGCCCATCGCCTTCATGGCCGCACCCGTGCGCATCACGTCCTCGCCTTCGAGCAGACCGGTGATGCGCGTCTCGCCCGAGGCAAGGCCGCCGAACATGAAGGAGCGGTGCGAGATCGACTTATCGCCCGGCACCCTGGCCGTGCCGGAAAGGGCGGGAGACTTGCGGGCCGTTGCTGGTTTAACGGCGGCGGAATGAGACATTTTGTCGTCCAAATGAAATGCCGGCTGGCCGGCTGAGTTCGTCATGGTGCGGCGGTCTCGTATCACGGCGCGGGGCAATGGTCATCCCCTCGCGCGGGCCTTTGAAAAAGCGGGTTTTCAGGACATGTCTTTTGGCTTTGACAGCGCGGAAAACTGCGGTTATGGGGACCATTCTTTTTTTGACGAGGCCTGCTGTGGCAAAAGCTGAACTTGGCACGAAGCGTATCGACCCCGAAACGGGTCGGAAATTCTACGACCTGAACAAGGACCCGATCGTCTCGCCCTATACCGGCAAGAGCTATCCGCGCTCCTATTTCGACGAAGGCAAGATCTCCGCCATCGAGGAGGATGAGGAGGTCGCCGACAAGGAAATCGACGGCGACGAGGAAGAAGGTGCCGAGGTCGTCTCGCTCGAAGAGGCTGATGACGAGGCCAAGGGTGGCGGCGACGATCTTCCCGATATCGGCGACGACGAGGATGATGTCGATCTCGGCGACGATGACGACGACACCTTCCTTGCCGATGAAGAGGAAGAGGACGACGACGTCTCCGACATGATCGGCGTCGGCGACGACGAGGACGAGGTCTGATCTGATCGTTTGCCGGCCATTTTGGCCTGTGACGAAAAAGCGGCTTTTCAAGGCTTGATCTTGACCGAAGGCGGCGCTAGAAGCCGCCAGCACTAAACGACGGCGCGGTTCCCAACCGCGCCGGATCTCTTCGCCGGAAACGGCGCCGGCCGACTGCCGGGAGTGGGGCCATAGCTCAGTTGGGAGAGCGCTTGAATGGCATTCAAGAGGTCGTCGGTTCGATTCCGATTGGCTCCACCAAACAGTCCTTCTCCGACAACGAAGTTGTAGAGTGCGAAAAAATAGTTGCGCCCTTCCAGGTTTAGCTGCGCGTTCCGCAAAGCCTGGAACGAGTGACTTAAAGCGTGTCGCCTGAATACATTTTCGCCGTGACGCGCTTTTAATGCTGCCGTGCCCGACATTTCCCCGACAGCTCGAAGATCGCGGTTCGCAGCTAAAGCATGTCTCCCGAAAGTGGGACCGGTTTCGGGACAAAGACATGTGTAAATTCAATACCTAATGCGCACGGAGCGAATCTGAAAGATCGCGACGCGCTTTAGTCTCACGCCGAATCCCTTCAAGTGTAAGATGAAAAGCTCCGGCTTGACGCCCCTGAAGCTCGATGCGATATCCCATTGAGGCTTGGGGGGATTTACATGAATTTATTCGGAAATTCTAAAATAAGGTTGGCGAAGAATTCGGTTCTTGCAAGTCGTTTATTTTGCTCTTCTGCATCCTTGATTGCAATTGCTGCCGGCCTATGGGCCAGCCAGACCCAGGCCGAGACGATTACCATTTCGACCGCAAGCACCGTCCCGGTGTCATCCATCGTAGACCCGACGGGAACCATCAACGTGACGCAGACAGGCTCCGTCACAACGCAGTCGGGAGGCAATCACGCCATTCAGCCCTACATGTCTCCCGGACTGGGCGCGTGGACGGTCAATGTGGACGGCTCCGTCAAGGTCCTTGACGCGGACAACGAGGTTTACGGTGTCTGGCTGCGCGCGGGCGGAACGGTCAATGTGAGTTTGACCGGCAAGGTCGAGGGTTCGCGCAAGGGCGTCGTGATCGAAGGTGGCGCGGCAAACGTCCAGAACGACGGGCTGATCGCGGGCAGTCGGATTGCCGTGCACGTTCTTGCCGGAGGCACGGTCGAAAACCGGAACACCATGCTGGGGGCGTCGTCTTTGCGACCTCGGCCACGCCCGGAAACTTCATCAACAAAGGGAGCGTTTCAAGCAACGGCGGCGGCTATGGCGTCATCATGAACGGTGGCGGATCGCTCGACAATTCGGGAACCGTCGCGTTTACCAACATCGGCCAGGGGTTCTGGAGCCAAGGAAACATCACCTTCACCAATAGCGGCACCTACACCGCCAAAGGCGACGGTTCATTCTCCACTCCCATCTATGCGGTGCTGCTGCAAAACGGCAACGCCGTGGCAAACAATTCGGGGACCATCGAGGGACGCGATGTCGGCCTGTTCGTTTCGCAGGGAACCGCCGACATCACCAATTCAGGCACGATCACGGCAACAAAATTGCATGCTGTCGCCCTGCAGACCACCGGTGCGGCGTCCTTCAAGCAGACGGCGGGCGCGCTCAATGGCGGCACGCACGGCCTGTCCGTCGTGACATCGGGAGACACGACCGTTTCCATCAGCGGCGGCTCCGTCGCCGGCGGGCTTTCGAGCGCGAGCGGTATCGGTGTCCGCTTCGGCGGCAGCGGCAAGACGCGGATGAGCGTGGCGAATGCGTCCATCACCGGAGCGGCGGCGGCGATTCAGGGCGGAACGGGATCGTTCGACCTGTCCCTCCTTCAGGGGAGCCTCATCAGCGGCGATGTGAAGCTCGGTTCTGGGAACTCGAGCCTCAAGCTGGAAACCGGCGCGTCCATCGAGGGCGACATCGATGCCGAGGCCGGAGTCAACACACTGCTTTTGGCAGGTTCGGGCAGCGGCAGCTTCCGGGGAGACTTCCTGAATTTTGCGTCGGCGCAGGTTGATGCCGCCGGCGGAAAGTGGGTCCTCGGCGGCGATGCCACCTTTGTCAACGGAATGGAAGTGGTCAGCGGGTCGCTTGCCGTCAACGGCAGCCTGACCGGCAATGTAACTGTCAGGACGGGCGCCAGGCTGGGCGGCACGGGGACAGTCGGGGCGACGACAATCGATACCGGCGGCGTGCATGCGCCCGGAAATTCGATCGGCACGCAGACCGTCGCCGGAAACTACGTCAACCATGGCACGCTGCAGATCGAGGCGACGCCCGACGCGGCCGACCAGGTCAAGGTCTCCGGCACGGTCGAAATCACCGGCGCCACGCTCGAGCTGCTGATGTCGCCAAATGCAGCGTCCAGCTGGAACATCTCCAACGGACCCTTCACCATCATCGACAATGACAATACGGATGCGGTGACCGGCGTGTTCGGCGCCGTCAGCAAGAACCTTCTGTTCCTGGACGAGAAGCTCGACTATGCGGGAGGCGACGGCAACGACGTGACGCTGGAACTGGTGCGCAACGACGTCCAGTTCGGCGAAGTCGGCATCACGCCCAACCAGCGGGCGGTCGCGGGCGCCGTCGACAGCCTCGGTTCCGGCAATCCACTGTGGAACGCCATCGCACTGCAAACCGACGTCGAAGCCACCCGCGACGCCTTCGACCAGTTGACCGGCGAGATCCATGCTTCGGCCAAGACAGCCCTGATCAACGACACGCGCCTCGTTCTCGACGCGATCAACGCGCGGCTGCGCGCAGCCTTCTCCGGAACTGGCGCCACTGTTTCGTTGCCCGTGATGGCCTTTGGCGAGGGCGGGCCGGAACTTGCTCCCGCCACGACCGATCGTTTTGCCGCCTGGAGCACCGCTATCGGATCTTGGGGTCGTGCGGACGGGGATGGTGTCGCGTCGCTCAAGCGCTCCACCGGTGGGGTCGTGGTCGGCGTCGACGGTTCTGCCTTCCAAGCATGGCGCGTCGGTGCGATAGCCGCGTATAGCCACACCAATTTCGACGTGAAGGACCGTGCCTCGTCCGGCGATAGCGAGAACTACACCCTCGGACTCTACGGCGGCACACAATGGAACCAGTTCGGCCTGCGCGCCGGCGCGACATACACATGGCACAATATCGAGACAGGCCGAACGGTGGCCTTCCCCGGCTTCGCCGATAGCCTGCAGGCAAAATACGGCGCGGGAACCTTACACACCTTCGGTGAAGCCGGTTACCGTGTCGATACCGGCCCGGCTGCCTTCGAGCCCTTCGCCAATCTCTCCTATGCGAGCCTTCACACCGATGCCTATTCGGAAAGCGGCGGCGCGAGCGTGCTTCATGCCAAGGGCCAGACCACGCAAGCGACCTTCACAACGCTCGGGCTGCGAGCCTCGACCGGTTTCGACCTTTCCGGCATGCGGGCCACGGCGCATGGGACGGTCGGCTGGCGGCATGCCTATGGCGATACGATCCCGTTTTCCACATTCACCTTCGGCGGCTCCGACGCGTTTGCCATAGAAGGCGTGCCGATCGCCAGGGATGTCGCCGTCGTCGAGGCTGCCATTGACCTGAACCTTACCGACGATGCCGTTTTCGGCGTGACCTACAGCGGACAATTGGCTTCAGGCGGCCAGGATCACGCCTTCGGCGCGAGAGTAGGCGTAAAATTCTAATACATCGGCCAAAAGTGAGCAGCGGTTTCGTGCTAAAGCATGTCTCCCGAAAGTGGGAACCGGTTTCGGGACAAAGACATGCGTGAAATCAAAAACCTAAAGCGCATGGAGCGAATCTGAAAGATCGCGACGCGCTTTAGGATTTCTCGCAAAGAAAGTGGGGCTGATCGCTGAAATGCCGAAAATTCGTCGTTCTTCCGCCCCTGTCAGGGAATTTCGGCAGGGACCCGTTCTCTCTCGACTGCCGCCAAACAGTCCTTCTCTGATCCTCGGATTCGCGGCATTCGCCCTCGTTGCCTGCCAATCGGCATCCGAGGCGCCGCCTGCTCCTCCACCTCAACCAACCCCGGCTGCTGTTGCGGCTCCCGCTTCTCCGGATTTGGCGGTGTTGGACCAAACCGTGGCGATCACGCCTCCCGGCAGGGGCATTCCGGCCAGATACGCCGCATTCTCAGGCATATGGGCCGGACGGCTGGATGGAATGTATGAAGGCAAGCTGGCCGTGCTGACGGTTTCTTCAGGCGGGCAGGTGACGGTCAGCTATGCGTGGGGCGATGTGGCCGACTACAAGCCGGGGGTCGCCGACGGCGCCGGCAGGATTGTCGGAAACACATTGAAGCTTGGGCGCCTGCCAAATGGCGCGGACGCCACCTTTACGATGCAGCCTGACGGAACGCTGGCCGCCACCTATGCGCTTGCCGGCCAGACCTATAGGGGCCAGTTCGCCAGGCAATAGTCCACGGAACGGCAGTCGACGAGATTGCCACGGCCGCACCTGGATCGCGGGATTATCCTGGCAGTCCGCACGTCACCCTGCGACGTGCCGGCCAGGTCCGAATCGGCTATGCCTCTCCCATGCAGGAAACATCCCTCTATGCCCCGGTGAAGCGGTTCCTCGAGAGCCTGGATTTCATCGTCAAGGGCGAGGTCGGCGGCTGCGACATCCTCGGGCTGCGCGACGGCGAGCCGCCCGTGGTCGTCATCTGCGAGCTGAAGCTGCAGTTCAATCTCGAGCTCGTCCTGCAGGGTGTCGATCGCGCGGCGGCCTGCGACGAGGTCTGGCTTGCCGCCAGGATGTCGGCGCGCGGCAAGGGCCGTGAGCACGACCGCCGCTTCCGTGCGCTCTGCCGCAGGCTCGGCTTCGGCCTGCTGGCGGTCGACGGAAAGGGTAAGGTGGAGCTGCTGCTCAGCCCGGCCGCCGTGCCGCCGCGGCGCGACCCCAGACGGCGCTCGCGCCTCGTCGAGGAACATCACCGCCGCAAGGGCGACCCGTCCATCGGCGGCAGCACGCGACGAAAGCCCATTATGACCGCCTACCGGCAGGAGGCGATCGCCTGCGCCGCCGCCATGGCCGACGGCCCCAAGCGGCCGCGCGATCTCAAGCCCCTTTCGCCGCGCGCGGCCGGCATCCTGCTGCACAACTATTATGGCTGGTTCGCCAGGGCCGAGCGCGGCATCTACGCGCTGACCGAAGCCGGTCGGGCGGCCGTCCAGTCACATGGGATAGTTGAGGGCCCGCTGCAGGTCGCTCCGTATCAGGCCGATCAGCTCGGCGTGAAGGTCGGCGCGTGAGAGGCTGCCGCCGTCTCATCGATTGAATAGGTTGGCGCGATCAGAAACGTTCGCGATAGTCGCGCGGGTTCGTGCCGAGGGCGCGCAGGAAGCCGCGTCGCATCGTCTCTTCCGAGCCGAAGCCGCAGCGCCGTACTGTCTGGTTCACGGCCAGTCCCTGTTCCAGCATCCGTCGCGCTGCCTCGATGCGTATCTCTTCGACCGCGCGGGCGGGTGTCCGGCCGGTTGCCTTCCGATAGTGACGGGAGAAGCTGCGCGGGCTCATATTGGCGCGTTCGGCCAATGCCGTCAGCGAAAGGTCGCCGCCCAGATTGTCCAGAATCCAGCCATGCAACTTATCGAATCGCCCATCGCCGTCCTGCAGCTTGAGGGTCTGGCTGAACTGCGCCTGGCCGCCGGGACGTTTCAGGAAGACGACCAATTCGCGCGCCACCGCAAGCGCCATGCGTCGGCCAAGGTCGGCCTCGACGAAAGAAAGGGCGAGATCGATGCCCGCCGTCACGCCGGCGGACGTCCAGACATTGCCGTCGCGAATGAAGATCGGGTCGGGTTCCAGGCGGATCGCCGGAAAGCGTTGGGCGAACTCCGCGCAACGTCCCCAATGGGTAACCGCGCGGCGGCCGTCGAGCAGACCCGCCGTCGCCAGCAGCATGGCGCCGCTGCAGACGGAAGCTGTGCGGCTGGCATCGCGCGAGCGGCCGATGATCCACTGGACAAGCTGGGGATCCTCGCAGGCCGCGTTCACACCCCATCCGCCAGGCACGATCAGCGTGTCGATCTCGAGCCCGCGCGTCGGCAGCGCCGCGGTCTCCAGCACGAGGCCGGCGGATGTCCTGATCCGCGGCGAAGCGGCGACGACCAAGACCTCGTAGGCAGCCGCCTCGCCGGCCTGCGTCCTGAAGTCGTTGGCGCTGGCGAACACCTGCAGCGGCCCGCTGACGTCGAGGAGTTGGACGTCGGGATAGGCAAGGATTTCGATGCGGCGCATGGGTTTGGCCTGAAACGAGGGATGAATGGCGATCGCGCCAAAGCATGATGCCTTAGATTGCCCGAAGTCAACCTTGTGGAGATTTCCATGACCCTTCGTTTCGGCATCCTCGTATTCCCCAATGTCCAACAGCTCGATCTCACCGGTCCCTACGAAGTTCTGGCGTCGGCAAAGGGCGCCGAGGTGGATTTGATCTGGAAGGATCGCAATCCGGTGACGTCCTCGACGCGTCTTTCCCTCACGCCGACGGCGACCTTCGACGACTGCCCGCCCCTCGACGTGCTGTGCATTCCAGGCGGAGGCGGCGTCAACGCGCTGCTCGAGGACCGTGCGGTTCTCGATTTCGTCTGGGAGCGCGCGGCGCAGGCGCGCTGTGTCACCTCGGTGTGCAGCGGCGCCCTGGTGCTCGGCGCGGCCGGGCTGCTCAAGGGCAAGCGGGCGACGACACATTGGTATGCGCATGACTTCCTTGAAGAGTTCGGGGCAATTCCGGTCGATGAGCGAATCGTGGAGGACGGCAAGCTGATCACCGCCGGCGGCGTCACCTCCGGGATCGATTTCGGCCTGGCGCTGGTCGCGAGGCTGCTCGGCCAGTCCGAAGCGGAAGTCGTGCAGCTCTCGCTCGAATATGCGCCGGCGCCTCCCTTCCGCTCCGGCACGCCAGCGGAGGCTTCGCCTGCTATCCTGGCGGAGGCAAAGGAGCGGCTCTCGGCTTCGAGGCGGGTTCGCGAGGAAATGTTCGCTCGCTGGCGCAAGGCACGCGCGGCCGCCACGCCGGCGTTCATCCGCGCCTGAAACGACAGGGCCGAATTGCGTTTATCCGCGCCGTTCGGCCCTGTCTCGATTTCGGCGGTTGACTCCCCATTCGGTCTATGCAGAAATTGGTTGGACCATTGAACCACTTTAGGCATCGGCCGGCGTGACAGACAGCCTCCCGCCCATCCAGACGACGGCTCGCGATGACGCGGTGCTGAAGGCGTTGGCCGGCTTCGTCAGGCAGGAGTCGCTGGGACCTGGCGAAAAACTGCCAACCGAGCGAATACTGGCCGAACGTCTCAAGGTCAGTCGCAACACCGTGCGCGAGGCGTTGACGCGGTGGGAAGGGCTGGGCCTCGTCGAGCGGCGCCAGGGCAGCGGCACCTATCTCAAGGCGGCGGTCTCGCCGGACATGCTGCACATGCCGCTGACATTGGCCGGCGGCAATGATTTCGCCGGGCTGATGCGCACGTTGGAGATCCGCCGCGCGCTCGAGGCCGAGGCGGCAGCACTTTGCGCCGTCCGCGCCGGCAAGGCCGAGATCGCCGAGATCGAGCGCAAGCTCGACATCATGGAAGAAGCCTTCCACACCCGCGCCGGCATGTCGTCGGAGGAGGACTGGGAGTTCCACCAGTCGGTCTACCGCGCTTCCGGCAATCCGCTCTTCGAGCAGATCATCAGCGCCATGCATGAGCTGTTCCACCGCTTCTGGGAGCATCCGCTCGGCGTGCGCGACTTCGGTCATGCCAGCTTCCCCTACCACCGCACCATCTTCGACTGCATCGCCGCGCACGATCCGGACGGAGCCCGCGCCGAGGCGCTGAAGCTCATCGCCACGGTCGAGGACGATTTGAAGCGCGGTGCCGCCAACCTCAAACTTTCGGACCGCAAATGAACGAGCACCCGACCGCTTTCGACCCAGGCATTTCCGTCAGCGACTATCTCGGCGAGGCGGCGACGCTTCTCGCGCATGACGATCCGTTCCCCGGCGGCGCGGTGGTGCCGCCGATCTACCAGACCTCGCTGTTCACCTTCGACAACTATGCCGACATGGCCGACACCTTCGCCGGGCGCCGCCGCCAGCCGATCTATTCGCGCGGCGACAACCCGACGGTGATGGAGTTCGAGGCGCGCGTCGCGGCTTTGGAAGGCGCCGAAGCAGCTCGCGGCTTCTCCAGCGGCATGGCGGCGATCAGCGCCACGGTGCTCGCCTTCGTCGGCGCCGGCGAGCGCATCGTTGCCGTGCGCAACTGCTATGGCGACGCCTATCGTCTGTTCGAGCGGCTGTTCCCGCGCTTGCAGATCAAGGTCGACTATGTCGACGGCTCGGATCCGGACGCGGTGGCCGCGGCGCTCCCCGGCGCCAAGCTGCTCTACCTCGAAAGCCCGACCTCGATGATGTTCGAGCTGCAGGACATCGCCCATCTGACGCGGCTGGCGAAAGAGCAGGGCATCGTCACCACCATCGACAATTCCTGGGCCACGCCCGTCTTCCAGAAGCCGATCGCGAACGGCGTCGATCTTGTGCTGCATTCGGCCTCGAAATATCTCGGCGGCCACAGCGACACCGTTGCCGGCGTGGTGGCGGGCTCCGCCGCCCACATCAAGCACATCAACGAGCAGACCTATTCCTCGCTCGGCGGCAAGCTGTCGCCCTTCGAAGGCTGGCTGCTGCTGCGCGGCCTGCGCACACTGCCGCTGCGCTTGCCGCATCACATGAAGAGCGGGCTGACGCTTGCCGAGCGGCTCAAGGCGCATGGCAAGGTCGAGCGGGTCAACCACCCCGCCTATTCCAATCACCCCGGGAAAAAAACGCTGGCCGGCTATGCCGGGCTGTTCTCCTTCGAGGTCACGGAGGATGTCGACATTCCGGCTTTCGTCGATGCGCTGAAGCTGTTCCGCATCGGCGTCAGCTGGGGTGGCCATGAAAGCCTGGTCGTGCCGGCAAAGGCCTCGCTCGAGCAGACGCCGGGTCTCAATTCGATGGCGCGCTTCGGCGTCAGCCCCCGAACCATCCGCTTCAATGTCGGGTTGGAAAACGTCGAGGATCTCTGGGCGGACGTCGTCCAGGCCTTCGACAAGTCAAAAAAATAACGGGTGTTCAAAATGGGAGTACCGAACATGAAAAGACTGACAGTCATGCTGGCCGCCGTCGCCGGTCTGGCGATCTGCGCCAACAGCGCGCTGGCCGATACCACCGTCAAGATGGTCGAGGTCATCACCAGCCCGCCGCGCACCGAATTCCTGAAGAAGCAGATCGCCGAGTTCGAGCAGGCCAATCCCGGCATCAAGGTGGAGCTCGTCTCGCTGCCCTGGGGCCAGGCCTTCGAGAAATTCCTCACCATGGTCCAGGCCGGCGACACGCCTGACGTCGTCGAGATGCCGGAGCGCTGGATGGGCCTCTATGCCAATAACGGTCAGCTCGAGGACCTCGGGCCGTACATGGCCAAATGGGACGACGCCAAGACGCTCGGCGATCGCGCCAAGCAGTTCGGCTCGACCGTCAACAACACGCAGTTCATGATCCCTTATGGCTATTATGTGAACGCGCTGTTCTGGAACAAGAAGCTGTTCAAGGAAGCGGGCCTCGATCGTCCGCCGGAAAACCTCGACGAGTTCGTCGAGTTCTCCAAGAAGATCTCGGCCATCCCCGGCAAATATGGCTACTGCCTGCGCGGCGGCCCCGGCGCCTTCAACGGCATGCACATGTTCATGAACATCGCCGACGGCCGGGGCGGCTATTTCACCGAGGACGGCACCTCGACCATCAATGACGAGGGCTCGGTCAAGGGCCTGCAGATGCTGGCCGACATGTACAAGAACGGCCTGGCGCCGAAGGACTCCGTGAGCTGGGGCTTCAATGAGACGGTGACCGGCTTCTATTCCGGCACCTGCGCCATGCTCAACCAGGATCCGGACGCGCTGCTCGGCATCGCCGACAAGATGAGCGCCGACGATTTCGCCGTGGCGCCGTTGCCTGTCGGACCGAGCGGCAAGTCCTATCCGACGCTCGGCTATGCCGGCTGGGCAATGTTCGCCAATTCCCAGCACAAGGAAGAGACCTGGAAGCTGATGGCGACGCTGCTGTCGCCCAAGGACAATCTGGAATGGGCGAAGGAAGTCGGTGTCGTCCCGATCCACAACGGCGCCGACCAGGACGCCCATTTCAAGACCGAGCAGTTCAAGGGCTGGTTCACCGAACTCAGCGACAGCTCCAAATATGAAATGGTGACGCCGCCGACGCATCTCGAGAACCTCGGCAATTTCGTCGACCAGGTGGCGATCAAGAACTTCCAGGAAGTGCTGCTCGGCCAGAAGCCGGCCAAAGACGTGGCCGACGAATGGGCCAAGTTCCTGACCAAGGAGCAGCAGGACTGGATGGCCAAGAACAAGAAGTAGGCACTCTTCTTCCTTCTCCCGTTTCACGGGGAGAAGGTGGCCCGAAGGGCCGGATGAGGGGCAGCGCCAAGTTCCGAGAAGCTGGCGCCGCCCTTCAGCTGCCTGCCCGTCCTCCGCAGCAGCTGTGCTGCTGCTACGGAGGGTGAACCGGCATCTGCTCCCCGCATGCGGGGAGCAGGACCGTGTCGCTGTCGTCGGCCCCAACTCCCAACGCGAGCACCGTATGACCTACGCAGTGTCCGAAATCCGATCCGCCGGCCGGCCGCGCAAGAAGCGGCTGACCAAGGCCGCGATCGAGCCATGGCTCTATCTTTCGCCGGCTATCGTCCTGCTGGTCGTAGTGCTCTTGGTGCCGCTGATCATCGGCATCAGCTATTCCTTCCGCAAATTCTCGGCCTTCAAGTCGGAATATGTCGGGCTCGGCCAGTACCAGGCGATGCTCTCCGACGCCGTGCTAGGCCAGGCGCTGATCAACACGCTGTGGTGGACGGTGGCCAGCCTGTTCTTTCAGTTCTTCCTTGGGCTTGGCCTGGCCCTGCTTCTCGACAAGCCGTTCTACGGCCGCAGGATAGTGCAGGCGGTGGTGTTCCTGCCCTGGGCGGTGCCGTCTTTTCTCTCGGGCCTCACCTGGGCCTGGCTGTTCAACCCGATCATCGGTCCGCTGCCGCATTGGCTCTTCGCGCTCGGCCTGAAGGCCGAGCCGACCAATGTGCTCTCCGACCCGGCCACCGCCATGTGGGGGCCGATCGTCGCCAACATCTGGTTCGGCATCCCTTTCTTCGCCATCACGCTGCTCGCCGCGCTGAAATCGATCCCGTCCGAATTGCACGAGGCGGCGGCGATCGACGGCGCCTCACCCTGGCAGCGCTTCACCAAGGTGACGCTGCCGTTCCTGGCGCCGACCATCGTGATTACCGTCATGCTGCGCACGATCTGGATCGCCACCTTCGCCGACCTGATCTTCGTCATGACCGAGGGCGGACCGGCGGGCTCGACCAGCACGGTGCCGGTCTACATCTATGTCAGCGCCTTCAAGTCGCTCGATAAAGGCTACGCCTCGGCGGTCGCCGTGCTGCTGCTCGTGCTGCTGATTGCCTACGCAATAGGGTTGATCGCCATCCGCCGCACGCTCGTGAGGCATGTCTGATGATCGCCGGACGCTCCACCTCCTCGCGCATCGCCGGCGGCATCGGCCTCTATCTGGCCATCGCGGCATTTGTGATCTTCGCGCTGTTCCCGATCTTCTGGACGCTGAAGATCTCGGTGACGCCAGAGCGGCTGCTCTACTCGGAAGGCATCACCTTCTGGCCGTCGCAAATGACGCTCAAGAACTTTGCCACCGTGCTCGAGGCTTCCGACTTCCCGCGCTATTTCCTCAACAGCGTCATCGTCTCGGTGTCGACCGCGGCGTTTGTCACGGTCATCGCCACGCTAGCCGGCTACGCCATGTCGCGCTTCACTTTTCGGGGCAAGGCGACGCTCGCGATCCTGTTGCTGCTCACCCAGACCTTCCCGCTGGTCATGGTCATCCCGCCGATCTACCGCATCATGGGCGACCTCGGCCTCACCAACAGCCTGATCGGGCTGATCATCATCTACACCGCCTTCAACACCGCCTTCGCCACCTTCCTCATGCAGTCCTTTTTCGATGGCATCCCGAAGGACCTGGAGGAAGCGGCGATGATCGACGGCTGCACGCGCGCGCAAGCCATGCGCCGGGTGATCGTGCCGCTCACCTTGCCGGGCATGGGCGCCACGCTCGGCTTCGTCTTCACCGCCGCCTGGAGTGAATTGTTGTTCGCGCTGATGCTGATCTCCAGCGACGAGCAGAAGACTTTTGCGGTCGGCCTGCTCACCTTCATCGGCAAGTTCGCGGTCGACTGGGGGCAGATGATGGCCGCCTCCATCTTGGCGCTGATCCCGGTCTGCATCTTCTTCGCCTTCCTGCAACGCTATCTCGTCACCGGCCTCACCGCCGGCGCGGTCAAAGGATAATCGATGGCCTCCGTCACGCTGCAACATGTCGAGAAGGATTACGGCGCGCTGCGCATCCTGCATGGCGTCGATCTCGAGATCGCCGATGGCGAGTTCGTCGTGCTGGTCGGCCCGTCCGGCTGTGGCAAGTCCACGCTGCTGCGCATGATTGCCGGCCTCGAGGAGGTCACCGGCGGCGAGATCCGCATCGGCGAGCGGCTGGTCAACGACGTGGCGCCGAAGGACCGCGACATCGCCATGGTGTTCCAGTCCTACGCGCTCTACCCGCATATGGACGTCTCCTCCAACATGGGCTTCAGCCTGATGTTGAAGAAGGCCGAGAAGACGACGATCGACGGCAGGGTCGGCGCCGCCGCCAAGCGGCTTGGGCTGGAGACTTTCCTCGGCCGCCTGCCGCGCCAGCTCTCCGGCGGCCAGCGCCAGCGCGTCGCCATGGGCCGCGCCATCGTGCGCGACCCGAAAGTCTTCCTGTTCGACGAGCCGCTGTCGAACCTCGACGCCAAGCTGCGCGTCCACATGCGCGCCGAGATCAAGGCGCTGCATCAGCAGCTCAAGACCACCTCGGTCTATGTCACGCATGACCAGGTCGAGGCCATGACCATGGCCGACCGCATCGTCGTCATGCATGACGGCTACGTGCAGCAGGTCGGGCATCCGCTGGAGCTTTACGACCGGCCGGCCAACACCTTCGTTGCCGGCTTCATCGGCTCGCCCGGCATGAACTTCTTGCCGGCAAAAGTCGCCAAGGGCGGCAAGGTGGATGCCGTGCTGGCCGATGGCCAGAAGCTTAGATTGCCCGATGGCCTGCCGCTGAAGGACGGCGATGCGCTCACCGTCGGGCTGCGGCCAGAGCATATCCGCTTGGCCGATGACGGTGCGCTCAAGGCCGAGGTCGAAGTGGTCGAGCCGCTGGGTCTGTCGACGCAGTTCTACGTCAGGCTGGCCAACCAGCAGGTTTGCGTCTTCGTCATGGGCCGCAGCAATGTCAGGCCAGGCGACACGGTCCGGCTGTCAGCCGACCCGGCGGCGCTGCATCTGTTCGATCCGGCGAACGGAAACCGGATCGGGTAAGTCCGCGGATCAACGCCAGCGGAAGGCATCCAGAGTGTAGTCGGGCCACGCGCCGAACTCTTGGAAAAGCCCGGTCAGGTCGCCGGCATCGGCCAATATCCCCGACTTGACCAGCGCGGTCGCCACGCCGGCAGCGCGGCCTCCCGCGATATCGTGCTCGACGCTGTCGCCGACGCAGATCACGTTGCCGCGCGCCGGATTTCCCGCAAGCGCCAGCGCCGCCTCATAGATCGCCGGATCGGGCTTGCCGATACGGGTGACGCTGCCGCCAAGTCTCTCGTAGAGATCGGCAATTTCGCCGGCGCCGAAGCGCGGCCCAACCGCGGTCAGCATGATCCGGTCGGGGTTGGTGCAAAAGCATGGCACCCGTCGCGCCGCGATCGGGCCCAGCAGCGTGCTGTAATAATCGAAATCGTAGCGGTCGCCCTCGCTGGCGGCGAGCAGCACCAGCTCTGCGTCGTCGCCGCGTTCGGTCAGGGTCAAGGGCAAGCCATCGATCGCCGAACGGTCGCCGTCGCGGCTGATCAGCAGGCATTTTGTTCCCGCCCGCAGCGCGCCCGAGCCCACCATGTCCTTGAAAATGCGCCAGGCGACCTCGCCGGACGAGACGAAATGGTCCCAGCTTCCCGGCTCGAAACCGAGCTTCAGCAGCCGCCGTTCGTTGGGCTCCGCCCGCCTGCCGGAATTGGAGACCAGCACCACCGTCTTGCCGGCGCGCTTCAGTGCCGACACGGCTTCGACCGCCCCCGGATAAGCCCGCTGCCCGTCATGCAGCACGCCGAATTGGTCGAGCAGGAACACGTCGTAGCGTTCGGCGAGCGCTCCGATCCCATCGAGATGCCTGGCTTGCGTCGTGCTCACAGCAGCCCGGCCTCCGTTGCGCCCATCAGCGCCAGCCTCGCCGTACCGGCGGCCGCCTCGTCGGAGAGCGCCGGTAGGAAAGCCACACCAAGTTTGCGCCGCCGGATCTCGGTCCAGACGGCATTGGCGGCGCCGCCGCCGACGCTGCGTACCGATGTCAGCCGGGGCGTGCCGAGCTCGGCAAGCCTCTGGTAACCGAGCGCCTCGATGGCCGCGATGCCTTCAAGCATAGCCTTCAGGTAATCAGCATCGGATTCCGGCCTGGGCAGAAGGCGCGGCTTGAGCGTCGGATCGGCAATGGGGAAACGTTCGCCGGCCGAGGCGAGCGGATAATAGTCGAGGCCGGTCTCCGTCGCGGCGTCGATCGCGGCGCTGAGCTCGATGATGCGCGCGAGCGAAAAATGCTGGGCAAGCACCTTGCCACCGGTGTTCGAAGCGCCGCCGGCCAGCCAGGCGTCGCCGAGCCGGTGGCTGTAGATCCCATAGCGCGGCGCGAAGATCGGCCGGTCGGACAGGATCTTGATGGTCAGTGACGATCCAAGCGCAGTGACGCCCTCGCCGGTGTCCGCCGCGCCCGTCGCCAGGAACGATGCGCAGCCATCCGTCGTGCCGGCAACCACCGCCACCTCGCGCTGCAGCCCGAACAGATCGGCTGCGGCGGCCGTGAGCCTGCCGGTCACGCTACCCGGCCTGGCGACGGCGGGTAGCAGCTCAACGCGCATGCCGAGCTCTGCGATCCAGTCCGGCCAGCTGCGCTTCTCGGCATCATAGCCGGTCTTCAGGCTGTTGTTTTCGTCGCTGACGTCGAAGCGGCCCGAGAATTGCCCGGCGATCCAGTCGGCCTGGTGCAGCACCGCATAGATGCCGGGCAGGCGCTGGAACCAGAGCGCCTTGGCAAGCCCGGATGTCGCCCCATGCGCGGCGCTCGTTTGCGGCGCCGTGCGGGAGATCGCGGCAAGGATGGCGTTGTCCGAAACCTTGTCGTTGTACATCAGCGGCTCGGCCAGCGGTCGTCCGGCGCCGTCGACCGGCAGCAAGGTGCCCGACGTGCCGTCGACCGCGATCGCGCGCACCGCTTTGCGATCGATGTGCGAGAAGAGCTCCTTCAGCGTCGCCTCGACCGCCGCCCACCAGACGGAGGGATCGCGGCCGTTCGCGCCAAAGCGCTCGAGCGGCACGGCGGCGCGCGCGGCGATGGAAAAATCCGGGTGCATGGCGACGGCGCGCGACCCGGAGGTGCCGATGTCGATGCCTATTGCAAGCGGCGCCATTCGACTAGCCCGCGGTGTTGAGTTTCTGGCGATACTGCTCGGCATCCCAGTTGACCAGCTCGTCATTGTCGGCGGCGGTGAGATAGTTCAGCCGGGTCGTGGTGTCGATCCGGGCGGTGACATCGGCAAGGCAGCGCTGCATGGCGTCCGCGCCGGAGCTGGCATCGCGGCGCATCAACACGCCGGCGCCGGCAAAGAGGATCGCGGCCGGGTTCGTGCCCAGCCGTGCAATGACGTCGGCGACCTGCTCGCCGGGCCTTGCCACCACCGAACCCTGGCCGAGGAAGATGACATGGTCGGGATAGAGGCTGCCGGCTTCGGCCATGCGGCGGCTGTCCGCATCGAGCGCCACGGCATGCGCCTCGACATCCGCCGGCAGTCTGTAGCCGCTGTCGCCGGCAAGCGCCGTCAGCGCGGCGGTATCGGCGTTCGCCACCGCGCGCGCCGGGCGCGCGAGCCGCGATCTGACCCGATGCAGCAGGCGCTCCGCCCCGGCCACGGTCTCGGTCGCGACGACCAGCCCGTGATTGCCGAGAATCAGCACGTCGACCCCGGGCCGAAGCTGCTCGGCAATGGCGTGGGCAAGCGGCAGGCCCGGACGGCGATAGGGAACATAGGCCCATTCGATGCCCTCGAGACGCCGCGCGGCCTCGCTTTCACAATCGGCCTGGACCGCAAGCGAGATCGTGTCGACGCAGTGGACATGCAGCACGACCCGCTGCGGCATCAGCGCGTGCACGGTGGTCTCGATCGACGGACGCAAGCCGCGTGGATTGAGGGCGCCGATCGCAAAAGCCTGCGGCTTGTCGGCGGCCGGATCGCGCCGTTCGACGGCCTCGATGAGGGGGCCCATCGCCACCGGCACCATGATGTCGTCGGACAGCGCGTCCTTCAGCCAGGTGCCGGAGGCCTTGATCCACAGCGTGTCGCCGGCCTTCAGCGAAGTGTTGCCGCCGGCCGCCTGCGTCAGATGCGGGTTGCTGCCGATCCTGGCCGAAAGCGCCCGCAGGGCGACCAGTTCCTGCGCGTCAGCTTCGGTCGCCATGGCGCTTGTCCTCCAACGGCTTGGCCTTGTTCTTGCACGATCTCCCGTCGCCGGGAGCGATGGCGCTGGTATCGCAGATGCGAGCGATCTCCGTCAACTGTGATCTAGTATCGTCAAAACTGACTTGCAATCTGGCTAATGTTGAGTAAGTTGCACCATTGCCGTGAAAATGGCACTTCGGGAGGAAAAGGGTTGAGCGAACCCGGCCGCCAGCGTCAGATCGTCGAGCTCTTGCGGGACCGCCCCTTTGCATCGGTGCGCGAGCTGCAGGAGCGGCTTGGCGTTTCGGCCGCGACGGTCAGGCGCGACATCGACAAGATCGACGAGGCCGGTGAGGCGCGGAAGGTCTATGGCGGTATCTCTGCTCTCGATGGCGCTGCCCATGCCGGGGTCGCCTATGCCAGGCCCTATGACGAGAACCGCGATCTGGCGGTGGACGCCAAGCGGCAGATCGCCGCCGCCGCCGCCACCATGGTGCGCGACGGCGACGCCGTCATCGTCCATGGCGGCTCGACCTGCTTCCATCTCGGCGTCAAGCTTGCCGACCGCAACATCCGCCTCTTTACCAATTCCATGCCGCTTGCTGCCTATCTCAGCGACCACGGCCATTGCAGCCTGACCATCGCCGGTGGCGATCTGCACCGCGAGCCAGGCATCATCCACTCGCTCACCCAGGCCGTGCCTTTCTACGCATCGAAATTTTTTCTCGGCGCACAGGGCCTCGGCCATGAAGGCGTGCTGGAATCGCATCCGCTGCTGGTACGTTCGATCGTCGATCTCAGCCTTTGCGCCGACCAGATCGTGGTGCTGGCCGACAGCCGCAAGCTGTCGATCCACGCCCGCAACGTCGCGCTGCCGCTGTCGCGCATCGGCACGCTGGTGACCGATGACGGCCTCTCCGATGCCGATGCGCGCATGCTGGAAGATGCCGGCGTCACCGTGCGCATCGCCCCGTCCGCGGGAGCCGTACAGTGAAGATGGCGGTGCTCGATTTCGGCAAGACCAATTCGAAGCTGTTCGTCTTCGGCCAGGACGGGCGCATCGTCGATGAGCGGCGCACCAAACCCGACTGGATACGCAAGGGCGGCCTCAGTGTGCTCGACGAGGCGGCGCTGCATGACTGGGCGCTCGATGCCGTCAACCAGGCCGCCGACGGTCATGGCATCGAAGGCCTGATGGTGTCGGGCCATGGCTGCACCTTTGCGTTGGTCGACGAAACGGCGCTGACGCATCCGATCCTCGACTACGAGCAGGAGCCGCCCGCCGAAATCGCCGCGCGGATCGATCGCCGCATTCCCGATTTTGCCGAGACCTTCTCGCCGCGCCTGCCACTCGGCTTCAATTACGGCCGCCACATGCTGTGGCTGCAGGAAGTGGAACCCGGCGCCTTCGCCGCGGCGAAGGCGATCCTCGGCTACCCGCAATATTGGAGCTGGCGCTTCGGCGGTCGCGCCGTTTCGGAAGTGTCCTATCTCGGCTGCCATTCGCATCTGTGGGCGCCGCGAAAGCGCGACTTCTCCTCGCTGGTCGATGCCGAAGGCTGGCGCGGCAAGATGCCCGCCTTCGCGCGGGCCGGCGCCGTCACCGGCGAGCGGCGGCTTGGCCAGGCCGGCAGACCGGTCGCCATTCACAACGGCGTCCATGACAGCAACGCCGCGCTCCATGCGTATCGGCGGCAGGAACTCGGGCCGCTCACCGTGGTGTCGACGGGCACCTGGGTAATCGTGCTCAATCCGGACTGCCCGCTCGACGCGCTCGACCGCGACCGGGACATGCTGGTCAATGTCGATGTCGATGGCGGTCCGGCTCCCACCATCCGTTTCATGGGCGGGCGCGAATTCGCCGTGATCAGCGGCAACTGGCAGGGCGCGATCGCGCCGGCCTCGATACAGCGCGCGATCGACGCCGGCGTCATGGCGCTGCCGAGCTTTGCGCCTGGCGGGCCGATGCCCAGCCGGACAGGTGAAATTGTTGGGCGTGTCTCCGATGCCGAGGAACGCGCGGCCGTGGCGCTGCTTTATGTGGCGCTGATGATCGATCTGTCGCTCGACCTGATCCGTTCGCGAGACGCCGTCATCGTCGATGGCGGCCTGAACGCGGGCGGCCTTCTCGCCGGGCTGTTGGCCGCGCTGCGTCCCGGCCAGTCCTTCCTGCAGGGCGCCACGCTGGAAGGCAGCGCCACGGGCGCGGCCGCTCTCGCTTTCGAGAGCGTCGGCCGCGAGTTTGCCGCCGACATGCCCGAGCCGGTGCGTGTCGCAGGCTTCAAAGGCCTTGCCGGCTATCGCGACGACTGGCGCGGTCTCATTGCCGAACGCGGCATCGCCGCTCCGGCGGGAGGCGCGCCATGACCGCCGTCGCCCGCGTCGAGGCAACGCAGCGGCCGGTCTTGGAGATGCGTCACATCTCCAAGACCTTCGGTCCCATCCGCGCCCTGCAGGATGTGTCGCTGACCGTCAGCGCCGGCGAGCTGCACGCATTGATGGGCGAGAACGGCGCCGGCAAGTCGACGCTGATGAAGGTGCTGTCGGGCGCCTATCGGCCTGATGCCGGCGGCGAGATCCTGATCGATGGCGCGCCCGTCGCCACCGGCGATCCGATCAAGGCCCGCGCCCATGGCATCGCCGTCATCTACCAGGAGCTGTCGCTGGCGCCGAACCTCACGGTGGCGCAGAACATCTTCCTCGGCAACGAGCCGCGCAGGTTCGGCATCGTCGACCGCGACCAATGCAACCGGCGCGCCAAGGAAATCGTCGAACGGCTCGGCGTCTCCTTCTCGGCACGCGCCTTGGTCTCCAGCCTGTCGCTCGGCGAGCGCCAGCTGGTCGAGATCGCCCGCGCGCTGTCGACCAGCGCCCGCATCATCGTCATGGACGAGCCGACCACCTCGCTGACTTCGCGCGAGACCGACAGGCTGTTCGAGGTGATCGCGACGCTGAAGGCGCAAGGCATCGCCATCATCTACATCAGCCATCGCATGGAAGAGGTCTACCAGCTCGCCGACCGCGTCAGCGTGCTGCGCGACAGCGGCTATGTCGGCACGCTGGAGCGCCCCGATCTCAACGCCTCGCGCCTCGTCTCGATGATGGTCGGCCGCGACCTTTCGGCCTTCTACAAGAAGGATCACCGGCCGCCGGACAGCAAGCGCAAAGTGGCGCTGTCGGTGCGCGGCATGTCGGACGGCAGGCTGCTGAAGAATTGTTCCTTCGACCTTTACCACGGCGAGGTGCTGGCGTTGGCGGGGCTGGTCGGCTCCGGCCGCACCGAGCTCGCCAGGCTGATCTTCGGCGCCGACCGGCGCAGCGCAGGTGAGCTGGAGCTCGACGGCAAGCCGCTCGCCATCGCCTCGCCGCGCGAGGCGCTCGATGCCGGCATCGCCTATCTCACCGAGGACCGCAAGGAGCTCGGCCTGTTCCTCGACATGTCGATTTCCGACAACATCAATATGGGCGTCCTTGCCAAGGATGCGCGCCCCGGCGGTTTTCGCGATTTCGCCGCCGCCGACCGGCGTTCCGCCAAGGCAATCGCCGACCTCTCGATCCGCACCGGGTCGGCGCGGGCCAATGCCGGGTCGCTGTCGGGCGGCAACCAGCAGAAGGTTCTGCTCGCCCGCCTGCTGGAAACCGAGCCGAGGGTCGTCGTGCTCGACGAGCCGACGCGCGGCGTCGACGTCGGCGCCAAGTCGGAAATCTACCGGCTGATCGACAGTCTCGCCAACAAGGGCATCGCCATCCTGATGATCTCCAGCGAACTGCCGGAAGTGATCGGAGTCGCCGACCGGGTGCTGGTGATGCGCGACGGCGCCATCGCCGGCGAGGTGACGGCGTCCGCAGGCGAGCCGCTTCACCAGGAAGCGATCATGGAACTTGCGACGGGAGCGGTTGAGCGATGACCGACAGGACAACCGTGACGACGACAGCGGACCAGGCGGCGGTCAGGAGCCGGCGGCTGCGCACGGCCTTCGCCGCACTCGGCATGCTGCCCGTCCTGGTGCTGCTTGCAGCCGCCTTCCAGTTCATCAATCCGCGCTTCCTCACCGGCACCAACCTGCTCATCGTCACGCAGCAATCGTCGATCAACATCGTGCTCGCCGCCGGCATGACCTTCGTCATCCTCACTGGCGGCATCGACCTCTCCGTGGGCTCGGTTCTCGCCGCCTCGGCGATGGTGGCCGTGCTGGTGTCGCTGGTGCCGGACTGGGGCATGCTCGGCATTCCCGCCGCCATTCTGATCGGCCTCGGCTTCGGCGTCGTAAACGGCCTGCTCGTCGCCTATATCAGGCTGCCGCCCTTCATCGTCACGCTGGGCTCGTTGACCGCGGTGCGCGGCGTCGCCCGCCTGCTCGGCGAGGACACGACGGTATTCAATTCCGACCTGCCCTTCGACTTCATCGGCAACGGCTCGCTGTTCGGCGTTCCGTGGCTGGTCATCATCGCGCTGACGGTGGTTGTGCTGTCCTGGCTGGTGCTCAAGCGCACCGTGCTCGGCACCTGGATCTATGCGGTGGGCGGCAATGCCGAGGCGGCGCGGCTGACCGGCATCAAGGTGCCGCTGGTGCTGCTCTTCGTCTATGGCGTCTCCGGTCTGCTCGCCGGCCTCGGCGGCGTCATGTCGGCGGCGAGGCTCTACGCCGCCAACGGCCTGCAGCTCGGCCAGTCCTACGAGCTCGATGCCATCGCCGCCGTCATTCTCGGCGGCACCAGCTTCGTCGGCGGCGTCGGCTCGATCTGGGGCACGCTGATCGGGGGGCTGATCATCGCCGTGCTCTCCAACGGGCTCATTTTGGCCGGTGTCTCGGACATTTGGCAGTACATCATCAAGGGATTGGTCATCATCGTGGCGGTCGCCCTCGACCGTTACCGGCTCCAGGCCGGAGCAAGAACGTGATTGACCTCGGTCGCCGGCCCAAACGAGCCGGATTGTGTGTAACGCACCGTGAGAGGCGCGGGGCAATCGGAGGAAGCAAGTAAATGAAGACCATCGCCAAACTGCTCTGCGGCGCTGCCCTCGCGGGCCTTGCCGTCGCGCCGGCATCGGCCAAGGACCTTAACAAGGTCGGCATCTCGGTCGGCCTGCTCGGCAACCCCTTCTTCGTCGCCACCATCAAGGGCATCGAGGACGCGGCCAAGAAGATCAATCCCAAGGTCGAGGTGACGTCGGTATCGGCGGACTACGACCTCAACAAGCAGGTCTCGCAGGTAGACTCCTTCATCGCCGCCGGCGTCGACGTGATCATGCTCAATGCCGTCGATGCCAAGGCGATCGCGCCTGCCGTCAAGAAGGCGCAGGCAGCCGGCATCGTGGTGGCGGCCTTCGACGTTTCGGCGCCAGGAGCGGACGTGACCGTGATGACCAACAACGTCAAGGCCGGCGAGGAGGCTTGCCAGTACCTGGTCGACCAAACCGGCGGCAAAGGCAACTACGTCATCCTCAACGGCCCGGCCTCGTCCTCGATCCTGGAGCGCGTCAAGGGCTGCAAGAACGTGCTCTCGCAGCATTCGGACATCAAGATCCTGTCCGACGACCAGAACGCCGAAGGCTCGCGCGACGGCGGCCTGAAAGTGTTCCAGTCGCTGCTCACCCGCTTCGACAAGATCGACGCGGTGTTCGCCATCAACGACCCGACGGCGATCGGCGCGCAGCTCGCGGCCAAGCAGCTCAACCGCTCCGAATTCATCTTCACCGCGGTCGACGGCGCGCCCGATATCGAAAAGGAGTTCGCCTCCGGCACCTCGATGATCAAGGCGTCTGCGTCGCAGGATCCTTATGTCATGGCCGGTCAGTCGCTGACGATGGCGGCCGAAGTGCTTGCCGGCAAGAAGCCGGCCGAGCCGGTCGTCCTGCTCGATCCGAAGCTGATCACCGCCGAGAACCTCAAGGACTACAAGGGCTGGACCGCGGCCCGCTAACGCCGCCCCCCCAAGGCTGGCGCGGCCGGGTCGACCCGGCCGCGCCGTATCCCATCGGACGGAGACGATCATGTCGCGCATTGGAATCCATTCTTTCGTCTGGTCGGCGAGCTCAGCGCAGGCGGACCTCGAACGCACACTGGTCGACACCAGGAAGGCCGGCTTCGATCTGATCGAGTTCTCCTATCTCGACCCGGCCGACGTCGATATCGCCAGGCTGGCCAAAAGCATCTCCGATCTCGGCCTGGGGGTCGCGATCAGCATCGGCCTGCCGGCCGACGGCGACATCTCCAGCCCCGACAAGGCGGTCGCCGCGCGCGGCGTCGAAATCCTGAACCGCACCATCGCGCTCACCCGCGATCTCGGCGGCCGCAAGGTCGGCGGCATCCTTTCGGCCAGCCACGGCTTGCAGACCGAGCCGCCGACGCGCGACCAGTGGAACCGCAGCGCCGGAACGCTTGCCGGGGTTGCGGAAACCGCCAAGGCGGCCGGCGTCACGCTCAATCTCGAGATCGTCAACCGCTTCGAAAGCAACCTGCTCAACACCGCCGCGCAGGGGCTTGCCTTCATCGAAGACACCGGCTCCGACAACATCTTCCTGCATCTCGACACCTTCCACATGAACATCGAGGAGGCTGATGTCGGGCTCGCGATCCGCCATGCCGCGAACAAGATCGGCTATGTGCATATCGGCGAGAGCCATCGCGGCTTCCTCGGCACCGGCAGCATCGATTTCGCCGCGATCTTCGATGCGCTGACGGCGATCGGCTATGACGACGACCTCAGCTTCGAATCCTTCTCCTCCGAGATCGTCGACGAGAACCTGTCGCGGAAGACGGCGATCTGGCGCAATCTGTGGATCGACAACATGGAGCTCGCCCGCCATGCGCGCCGCTTCATCGACGTCGGCCTGGAAACGGCCCGGCGCAAGGCCGAGCTCGTCTCGGCCTCGCAGAGACCCTGATAGCTCATCACAGCTCGTCGCGCCGCCAGCAGGCGATGAGATGGCCGTCGCCCGTATCGGTGGAGGCCGGCTCCGCCTCCCCGCATAGCGGCGAGGCAAGAGGGCAGCGCTCGGCAAAGCAGCATCCCTTGGCCGGTTGGGTCTCCCCTGGGATCCCGGCCTGGATTGAGACGGCCTGCGCGGCGTCGGCGGACGCGGCCAGAAGCAGCTTCGTATAGGGGTGGTTGGGACCCTTGAAGACCTGCTCGGACAAGCCGGCCTCGACCAGCCGGCCGCGATAAAGCACGCCGATCCTGTCGGCCATGTAGCGCACCACCTTGAGGTCGTGGCTGATGAACAGATATGTCGTGTCCTTCTCGCGCTGCAGGTCGTTGAGCAGGTTGAGGACGGTCGCCTGAACCGAGACGTCGAGCGCCGAGGTCGGCTCGTCCAGCACCACCACTTTCGGTGCGCCGGCAAAGGCGCGTGCAATCGCCGCCCTCTGTCGTTGGCCGCCGGAGAGCGTGCGTGGCTTCTGTTCGGCGGTCGTGTCCGCCAGCCGGACCGAGCGCAGCAGGTCGGCGACGCGTTCGCGCGCCCGGCTCCGGCCAAGCCCGGCAAGCCGCCGCAGCGGCCGGCTGATAATGCGCCCGATCCGGTGGCGCGGATTGAGTGTGCGGTGCGGCGACTGGAAGACCATCTGCACGTCACGCCGCTCGCCAGGCGCGCGTTTCTCGGCGCGTGCCGCGACCGTCCTGCCGAACAGCTCGACCGATCCCTGGCTCGGCGTCTGCAGGCCCGTGACGATCCGCGCCAGCGTCGATTTGCCGGAGCCGGATTCGCCAATCAGGCCGAAGGTTTCGCCTTGCCCGATGCGAAGCTCGACATTGTGCAGCACGGCCTGCGAACCGAACGAATGGCTGATGCCCTTGCAGGCAATGGCGGTCTGGCGTTCCGCGTCCGGACCGGTTTGGCGAGCGGCCGCCTGGATGCGACCTGCCGTGTCGACCTCGGCCAGCCGGCCGTCCCGCTTGGTGAAGTTGAGCGCCGGAATCGAGGCGATCAGCGTCTTGGTATAGGCATGGGTGGGGTTTTCGAAGACATCGTGCGCATCGCCGCTCTCGACCACGGCGCCCGACTGCATCACCGCCACCCGGTCACAGGAGCGGCGGATCAGGTTGATGTCGTGGCTGATCAGCAGGATGCTGGTTTTGTGGTCCCGGCGCAGTTCGTCGAGGATCGCGATGACTTCCGACTGCACGCTGGCATCGAGCGCCGTCGTCGGCTCGTCCAGCACCAAAAGAGCCGGGTCGAGTGCGATGGCAATGGCGATGTTGGCGCGCTGCTGCATGCCGCCTGACAACTCGTGCGGATAGAGATCGAGCGCCCGCTCGGAATTGCTCACCCGCACGCGCTTGAGCAACTCGGCCGAACGCCAGCGCGCCTCATCGCGGCGGATCGGACGATGGCGCATGATCGTCTCGCCGATCTGCCGGCCGATCGTCATTGCCGGATTGAGCGCGGCGCCCGGATGCTGGTAGACGGCGGCGATGCGGTCGCCCCTCAGGCCGCGCAGTTCCTCGCCGGAGAGGCTTCTGATTTCGCGGCCCTGGAACTCCAGCGCCGAGGCGGCCAGCCGGGCATTTCCCGGCAGGTAGCGCAGTATGGCGAGCGCCACCGAGCTCTTTCCCGAGCCCGACTCGCCGACCAGCCCCAGCGCTTCGCCTTGGCCTATCGAGAGCGACACGCCGTCGACGGCGGATTGCCATCCTCTTTTCCCGCCATAGGCGATGGAAAGTTTTTCCACGTTGAGCACAGAAGGGGACATCAAGACCTCGAAACCACTTTCTTCCGGCGCCCTCATCAGGGGCAATCGCTTCCGCTTGTCGAGTATATAATCTCTATAAAATTACTCGAATTAATGGCGAGCGCAATCTAGCCTTTTGCACATCGAGGATTGCTGACCGCGCGGATCGACGTGGCGCCAGCGTCCCTCGCGCGGATTTGCAAGGAGGCCGGCATGGCGCGAAACCACTTGATCCTCAGCGCATTCTTCTTCAACCCGCAGGGCGACCATCGCATGTCGTGGCGGCATCCGCGCGCGCCCGGCCGGGAAGTGCTCGGCTTCGATTACTATCGCGAGCTGGTCCAGGCCGCCGAGCGCGCCAGGATCGACACCATTTTCGTCGCCGACCACGTGTCGATCTGGGATTCGGTGAAGAGCGGTGTCGCGCATTACGCCAATGCCCGGCTCGAGCCGTTGACGCTTTTGTCGGCGCTTGCCGGCGTTACCAAGCACATCGGCCTCATCACCACCGCGTCGAGCTCCTACAGCGAACCCTATAATGTCGCGCGCCTGTTCGCCTCGCTCGACCACATCAGCGGGGGCAGGGCGTCGTGGAACGTCGTCACCTCGGCCATGGACGAAGAGGCGCGCAATTTCGGCCGCGACGGCAACATCGAGCATGCCTTCCGCTACCAGCGCGCGGCGGAATTCCTCGAGATCGTCAAGGGATTGTGGGACAGCTGGGAAGACGAAGCGCTGCTATTCGACAAGGAAACCGGCTATTTCGCCGACCCGGACAAGGTCCATGTGCTCGAGCACCGCGGCACACATTTCAAGGTGCGCGGACCGCTCAACGTCCCGCGGCCGCCGCAGGGCCATCCGCTGATCGTGCAGGCCGGCTCATCCGAGGACGGCAAGAACTTCGCCACCGCGCACGCCGACGCCCATTTCGCCATCTTCAGCACCAGGGAAGACGGCATCAGATACCGCCAGGACATCAACGACCGTCTCGCCCGCCACGGCAGGCGGCCGGAAAGCTTCAAGATCCTGCCGGGCATATTGCCGATCGTCGCCGCTTCCGAAGCCGAGGCGCGCGACAGGCAGGATTATCTCCAGACCTTGCTTCCGGACCGGGTCGGCATCGACCTCCTGTCGAGCTGGAGCGGGCTCGACCTCTCGGCCTATCCGCCGGATGGCCCGCTGCCGCCGCTCCCCGATGAAAGCACCTTCAATGGCGGCCGCACCTCGCTCAACCGGGTCAAGCAGTGGGCCAAGCAGAATCTGACCCTGCGCGAGATCGCGCGCAAGCTCGCCAACAGCGGCTCGGTGCCGACCGTCGCCGGCACGCCGAAGCAGATCGCCGACCAGCTGCAGGACTGGTTCGAGGCCGGCGCCGCCGACGGCTTCAACCTGATGTTCCCGCTGCTGCCCGAGGACTGGGTGAACTTCGCCGAACAGGTCGTGCCGGAATTGCAGCGCCGCGGCGTCTTCCCGACCGAATACGCGCCAGGCACGCTGCGCGACCGCTTCGGCCTCGCCCGTCCCGCCAACCGCTTTGCCGAGCAGCGCGCCAATCAGCGCGCCGTATCCTGAAGGAGAGCCGTCATGACCGCCGCACCGAGGCTGCAGCCGCGCGAAGCCACTGCGCCGCAACTGATCAATGTCCTCCACAGCCCCAAGCGTGTCCGCGTCAAATTCGCCGGCCGCGTCATCGCCGACAGCCGCAACGTGCTGGTGCTGCGCTCCAATCACTTTTTGCCGATCTATTTCTTCCCGCTCTCGGCGGTCGACCAGTCCGTGCTGAAGCCATCGAAACATGGCCAGCAGCATGCTGTCGGTGGCGAGACGAAATACTGGGATATCGAAGCCGGTGACCGGCGCGCCGCCGATGCCGCCTGGTCGTTCACAGCGCCGCCCGACGAGAACCTCGCGCCGCTCGCCGGCCGCGTCGCCTTCACCTGGAATCTCGTCGACCAATGGTTCGAGGAGGAGGAAGAAGTCTTCGTCCATGCCCGCGATCCCTATGCGCGCATCGACGTTCTGCAGAGCGCGAGCCATGTCGCGATATGGTTCGATGGCGAGCTCATCGCCGACAGCCGCCGCCCGGTGCTGCTGTTCGAAACGCACCTGCCGACACGTTTCTATCTTCCGCCGGAGGATGTCCGGCTCGACCGGCTGAGGGCCTCGTTGACGAGGACCCGATGTCCCTACAAAGGCATCGCCTCCTACTGGTCCGGCGTGCTCAAGGACGGCTCGCTCAGCGAAGACATCGCCTGGAGCTACCGCGATCCGATCGCCGAGATGCCGAAGATCAAGGGGCTGATCGCCTTCTATCCGCAAGCAGTCGACCGCATCCATCTCGACGGCCAGCCGGTCTGAGTCCGGCCCCGTCGTCTCCACCTCATTTCAAAACCACAATTTTCACAGAGGCAAAAATGACCAAACGCAACGAAATCGACTCCCTTCGCAACCTGTCCGGCGATATCTGGAATGTCGCTGTCGATGAATACGCCAAGGGCTATCTCAAGCGCCGCGACCTGTTGAAATATGCCGCGCTGATCGGACTGACCGGCTTCGCCGCTTCGCAAGATTTGGGCTTTTCCGGTACGGCGCGCGCCGCTGCCGCCGGCGGCACAGTGCGCGTCGGGCTCGGCCAGCCGACCAAGGCGATCGATCCGATCACGGTCACCGATCCGGCCAGCATCGGCGTTCTCAGCCAGGTCGGCGAATATCTGATCCTCGACGATCCCAAGGACGGGCTCCAGCCGAAGCTCGCTCTGTCCTGGGAAGCGGATGAGACGGCAAAACGCTGGACGTTCAAGCTGCGGCCGGGCGTGAAATTCCACGATGGCCGCACCGTCACAGCCAAGGACGTCGTGGCGAGCTTCGAGCGCCTCGTCGATCCGAACAGCGGCTCGTCGGCGCTGTCGGCCTACAAGGGCATCCTGTCCAAGGGCGGCGCCAAGATTATCGACGACGAGACGGTCGCCTTCGATCTCGACCAGTCGAACTCGAATTTCCCCTTCTACGTGTCCTCCGACGTCTACAACGCCGTGATCCTGCCGGCCGACTATGCCGGTGACTTCGAGAAGAATTTCAACGGCACCGGCCCATTCAAGCTCGAATCCTTCCGCCCCAAACAGGGCGCGACCTTCGTGCGCAACTCCGACTACTGGGGCGAGAAGGCTCTGCCCGACCGGGTCGAGATCAAGTTCTTCGACGACGAGCAGGCGCAGGTCGTGGCGCTGCAGGCCGGCCAGCTCGACGTCATCCCGAGCACCACGCGCCTGGAACCGGCCATCGTGAAGGGTCTGCTCAAGGGTCGCGCAATCGCCGGCAACGACACCCCGTTCGCGCCGATCTTCCCCTCGGCCGATCCGTCGGTGCCGCAGCGCAAGCAGGACATCGCCGAGGCCAAGCGGCTGCTCGCCGAGGCCGGCGTGCCCAACGGCTTCGAGGTGACGCTGACCACCGAGCGCGCCTATGACATTCCCGACTACGCCGTGATCATCCAGAACTTCGCCAAAAAGGCCGGCATCGATATCAAGCTCAACGTGTTGCCGCAGGATGCCTATTACGGATCGGCGACGTTCGGCAGCTCGCCATGGCTCGATTCCAATCTCGGCATCACCGATTTCGGCCATCGCGGCACGCCGGACATCTTCCTCAACGCGACGCTGAAGAGCACCGGAGCGTGGAACGCCGCGCACTTCAAGAATGCGGACTATGACGCATTGCTGGTCGACTACGGCAAGGCCCGCGACCTTCAGGCGCAGCGCATCGCCGCCGGCAAGATTCAGAACCTGCTGCTCGACGAGGCGCCGGAGATCATCAGCTACTTCTCGCAGTACAGCCGGATCGCCAGCACCAAGGTCGAGGGCGTGCGTTTCACGGCGATCTCGCATCTGCTGCTCGACCGCGTTTCCTTCGTCCAGGCATGACGCGGAAACGCCAAGCCGGGCGGGACGCCGGATGCTGACGGGCCGCACCCTGTCGACGCGCGCAGCTTCGCTGCTGCTCACCCTGTGGCTGGTCAGCGCGCTGGTCTTCCTCGCCGGGCAGGTCCTGCCCGGCGATGTCGCACGCGTCATGCTCGGTCCCTTCGCCGATGCTGAAGCCGTCGCGGCGCTGAACAAACAGCTCGGCGCCGACCAGCCCATGCTCGTCCAATACTGGCATTGGTTCAGCGCGGCGCTCACCGGCGACTTCGGCACCTCGCTGTCGATGCGCGCGCCGGTCGGCCCCTTCGTGCTGGCAAGCCTCGGTCGCTCGGCCGCGCTTGCCGGCATCATATTGCTGTTTCTCGTCCCGCTGGGTGTCGCCGCGGGCATCGTCGCCGGCCTCAACCAGGGTCGGCTTGTCGATCGGCTGATCGTTCTTGCCGGCGTCTCGTTTGGTATCGTCCCGGATTTCGTGTCCGGACTGCTTCTGCTCCTGGTTCTCGGCCTGTGGCTGAACTGGGTGCCGATCACCGGCGCGGCTCCTGATGGCGCGGGCTTCTGGACAAGCGCTTACTATCTCATTCTGCCGGCGCTGCCGCTGGTGCTCAACCTCGCCGGCTATCTGGCGCGCATGACGCGGGCAGGGGTGATCGAGGCGCTGGCCGCCGACTACACGCGCACCGCGACCCTGAAAGGGCTCGATCGCTGGCAGGTCATTTTCCGGCATGTGCTTCCCAACGCGCTGACGCCGACGATCGCGGTGCTTGCGACCCAGAGCGGCTACATGCTCGGCGGACTGGTGGTGATCGAAGCGCTGTTCGGCATCCAGGGCCTGGGCAACCTGGTGCTCAATGCGGCCAAGTCGCGCGACTTCCCGATGCTCGAAGCGGGTGTCCTCGTCATGGCGACGATCTTCGTCTTGTCCGCTGCGATGGGCGATCTCGTTCAGGCGCTGCTCGACCCGCGGCAGCGGCGGCGGGCGTCGCCATGATGGACCTTTTGGAATTCCCGGCACCTTCGCACGCGCCCGGTGTCTTGCGGGTCGCTGGCAGGCTGGGCCGCGCCGTTCGCGGTCTTCCTGCGTCCGTTATCATCGGATCGCTCATCCTGATCTTCTGGATCTGCTGCGCCCTGTTCGGCGACCGGCTGGTTCCGTATGATCCCTATGCCGAGGATTTTCTCGCCACGCTGGCGCCGCCGGACGCCGCGCACTGGTTCGGCACCGATCATCTCGGCCGCGATGTGCTGTCCCGGATCATCGTCGGATCGCGCGATATCCTGCTGGTGGCGCCGCTCGCGACACTTGGTGGCGTCGCCGTCGGCACGGTCATCGGCCTGGCGCTCGGCTATTTCGATGGCCTGGTCGACGCGATAGGCGCGAGACTGCTCGACACGCTGATGGCCTTCCCTTTCATTGTGCTCGTGACCATGACCCTGGTGGCGCTCGGGCCCTCGAACCCCACGGTCATCCTGGTGATCGCCATCGCCTATGCGCCGCTGGTGGCAAGAACCGTGCGCGCCGCCGTGCGCGAGCAGCGCGAGCGCGACTATGTCAGTGCCGCGCGCCTCGGGGGCGAGAGCGCTTTCGCCATAATGGTCTTGGAAATCCTGCCCAACATCAGGGAGACGATCCTGATCGAGCTCGTCACGCGGCTGGGCTATGCCTTCTTCTCGATCGCGACGCTGAGCTTTCTCGGCCTTGGCATCCAGCCGCCCTCGGCCGATTGGGGCCTGGCGGTCGCCGAAGGCTACGGCTTCCTCACCGGCGGCAAATGGTGGGTGGTGGTGTTCAATTCGGCGGCGATCGTCTCGCTGGTGATGGCAACCAACCTGATCGCCCAGGGCATGGGCGCCTTCGAGAATGCCGAGAGGTGAATTGCGGTTTTCGGCAGCTGCGCTCTGCTAAACTCCCGTTGATTCGCTTCGACGGGAAACGGCATGAGCAAGGCCCTCGGCACATTCGCATTGGTCACGGTGTTGAGCGCCCTGCTGATGGCGCTGTCGCTGGCGGTCGCCAGGCACGGTTACCCTTACGGCGTTTTCGGCATGAAGCGTCTCGACGGCATTGCGGATGCGGGTTCCTTCCTCGCCATTGCCGCCATCTATTTCTTCAGCGCGCTGCTGATGATGATCCTGCCCATCCGCGCCGCCGGCATCGTGCTCACCCATGCCGCCGACGCGATCTTCTGCGCCACGATCGTGCTGTTCGCCACCATCGTCGGTTCGCTTCTCGCCCGATTTGCTTTCGGCCAGGGAAGTGCGCTCTGGGCGCTTCTCAACTGGCGCTTTCTCTTCGTCGCGGCCATCGTGGTAGCGCATCTCACCATGAACGAGCTTCGCCGCAATATCCTGCTCAGAAGCCTGTTCTTCGTCATCTTCGCCGCGGCCACGCTCGCCTGCCTGTTCTGGTCGTTCTCCGTCTAAGGCGCTGCCTCTACATCGTGACAGGTCGTCGCGGTCGAAGCCGATGGACTTCCGCTGCCGCGCGCCTACCTTTATCGAAAGCTCTCGGGTAGACCTTTCGGCGGGCAATGCGTATATCATTTGTCTGACAAATGGGCGGCGCTTGCCGCCCCGCCAATCTCGAAGAAATAAGCCAATCTCGAAGGAAAAAAGATGACCGTGCTCCGCAAGAACCTGATCGACGGCGAGTGGCTGGGCGAGGCCGGCTCGCACAACATCAACCCGTCGAACACCAATGATGTCGTCGGCGAATATGCTTCGGCCGGGCCGGAGGAGGCGAGGCAAGCCATCGCGGCCGCCAAGGCAGCCTTCCCCTCCTGGTCGCGCTCCGGGCCGCTGGCCCGCCATGCCGTGCTGAAGAAGGCCTCCGACGAGATCATGGCGCGCAAGGACGAGATCGGCCGTTCGCTGGCGCGCGAGGAAGGCAAGACGCTGGCCGAAGGCGTCGGCGAGACCATCCGGGCGGCCCAGATCTTCGATTTCTTCGCCGGCGAGACGCTGCGCCTGTCGGGCGAGATGGTGCCGAGCGTGCGGCCCGGCGTCGGCGTCGAGATGACGCGCGAGGGCGTCGGCGTCGTCGGCATCATCACGCCGTGGAATTTCCCGATCGCCATTCCCGCCTGGAAGATCGCGCCGGCGCTCGCCTACGGCAACACGATCGTCTTCAAGCCGGCGGAGCTGGTTCCCGAAAGCGCCTGGACCATCGTCGACATCCTGCATCGCGCCGGTCTGCCCAAGGGCGTGCTCAATCTGGTCATGGGCAAGGGCTCGGTGGTCGGCCAGGCCATGCTCGACAGCCCCGACGTCAACGCCATTTCCTTCACCGGCTCGGTCGGCACGGGAAAACGCGTCGCCGCGGCGAGTGTGGAGCATATGCGCAAGTTCCAGCTCGAGATGGGCGGCAAGAACCCGCTCGTCGTGCTCGATGACGCAGACCTGGCGGTTGCTGTCGACTGCGCGATCAACGGCGCCTATTTCTCGACCGGCCAGCGCTGCACGGCGTCCTCGCGCCTCATCGTCACCGAAGGCATCCACGACCGCTTCGTCGACGCCGTGAAGGAGCGCCTGGACAAGCTCGTCATCGGCGATGCGCTGGACGCCAAGACGCAGATCGGTCCGGTCGTCGACCAGACCCAGCTGAAGCAGGACGAGGACTATATCGCGATCGGCCGCCAGGAAGGCGCCGAGCTCGCCTTCGGCGGCGAGCGGCTGGAGCGGGAAACGCCCGGCTTCTATCTGCGGCCGGCGCTGTTCCTCGGCTCCACCAACGCCATGCGCATCTCGCGTGAGGAGATTTTCGGCCCGGTCGCCAACGTCATCCGCGTCAAGGATTATGACGAGGCGCTGGCTGTGGCCAACGACACGCCGTTCGGCCTGACCTCCGGCATCTGCACGACGAGCCTGAAGCACGCGACGCATTTCAAGCGCAATTCCGAAGCCGGCATGGTGATGGTCAACCTGCCGACGGCGGGCGTCGATTTCCATGTGCCGTTCGGCGGCCGCAGGGGCTCGAGCTATGGCCCGCGCGAGCAGGGCCGTTACGCCATGGAGTTCTACACCACCGTGAAGACGGCCTATACGCTCGCCGGCTAACGGGCGGCTCAATGATGTCGGACCTTGCCGGAATGACCTGGCGCAACCCGCCGCCGCACCATGTGTTCGGCGACGGGACGCTCCATGTCCGCACCGGCAAGGAGACCGATTTCTGGCGTGAGACCTTCTACGGCTTCCGGCGCGACAACGGCCACTTTCTCTATAGGCCGGTCGCGGGCGACTTCAGCGCCGAGGTCACGATCAAGGGCGAATACGAGGCGCTCTACGATCAGGCCGGGATGATGCTGCGCCTGAGCGAAACGCACTGGATCAAGGCCGGCATCGAATACACCGACGGCCTCGCCTATTTCTCCGTCGTCGTCACCAACGACAGGTCCGACTGGTCGCTGGTCGCTATTCCCCCGGACCCGAACGGCGTCCGGATCCGTCTGACCCGCCACGCCGAGGCGATCCGGGTGCAATATCTCGATGCGTCGGACAGCCACTGGAAGCCGGTGCGGCTGGCCTACTTCCCCACCTCCAAGAGCGTCGATGTCGGCATGATGTGCTGCTCGCCGCAGCGCGAAGGCTTCGAGGTCACCTTCTCCGACTTTGTGGTCGCTCCGCCGATTTCCAGGGACTTGCACGGCTGATTGCGCAAAACCAATTCCAGGAAAATCTGTAACGGTTTTGGGCCGGAATTGCATGAGGGCGGCTCGGTGGTTCGTGGAGCCCGCCAAGGTTGGCGTCATCGGCCGGTGCCGTCCAGTCCCAGCCCGTGGCGCACCGCATCGCGGATCGCCTCCGGCCCGAACCGGGACCACGCGCCATCATAGGCTCGGGCCCGCAGGCTGGCCATGCGGGCACGATCCAGGCACAGCTCGACCGCCAGGCGGGCAAGATCGTCGTTACTCTCGGACAACAACACCTCTTCGCTGTCGATCAGGCCGAGGCCTTCCACCGCCAATGGCGTTGCGATGACCGGAACGCCCCAGGCCATCGCTTCGAGTATCTTGATGCGCGTGCCGCCGCCCATGGCGAGCGGCACGATGGTCAGATGGGCGGCGGACAACAACGGCCTGGTGTCGTCCGGGTCCTCGACCAGGCTGACCCCGTCCAGCCGTGCCAGGGCACGAACGGGCGCCCGTGGCGAACGGCCGGCGAGGACGAGCTTCGCGGTCGGCAACGCCTGCCGGACGCGCGGCAGGACGGCGAGGGCCAACCGCTCGGCGGCGTCGATGTTCGGCGCATAGCCCAGATGGCCAACATAGAGGATGACTGGAAAGCTATCGGAGATGGCCGGCTGTGGCGGCAGCGTCCGTGGCATCAGATCGGCGCGCGGGATACCGTTTGGCACAAGGTCGACGGGTATTGCGGGCCGGACAAATGCCTCCAGCCGCTCGCGGTCCAGCTGCGAGCAGATCCAGATCCGGTCGACGATGGCAGCCGCCCTTCTTTCAAGTGGCCTGACGCCGGACGAAAACGGCCGCCACTTCTTCTTGCGCGGCAACTGATCGGCGAGGTCGGATTCGACATTGTGCATGTCGAGAATGAGTTGCCGGGCCATCGGCCGCAAGGGCGCGAGAAGTTTGAACAGCGCAATGCCTTCGACGATGATCGTGTCCGGTTGGAAGTCCTGAACCAGCGCCTTGAGGCGCGCCAGGGCTGGAAGCGCTATCCGGCTCTCGCCCTTCATCCTGCGCCAGCCAAGCGAAGGCGCCCGCCGCTCGGACAGATTGGTTAGCTGAGCCACGCGGATGTCCACGCCGGCTGGATGGGCTTCGCCGATGCGCGGCGCAAGCGAGGCCAGGCAGACCGGGCCGAACGCGGCGGCAGCCATGGCATTGCCGAAATTCCTGAGATCGCCGCCGGACGTCGGCGGAAAAGGCGGGTCGTGGCAGACAATCAGTGTTCGTCGCAAACCCGTCCACCCCCACTCCATAGCCCGGCGGATCGTAGGAACCGGCGCTATTGAGACCCCGCATTCCCCCTGTGATCTCCTCTGGCCAGGCCGTCAAGCCGTCATGCCAGGCTCGCTGCTGGTTACCAGCTGGCCGCCATCGCACGGGTTGGACACCTACATGCCGCGGTTTCATGGATGGCGCCGAGCGTAATTTAGACGTCCATGCGATGCTGGAAGAACTGCAGGAACAATTCGCGCTCGGTGGTGATGTCGAGCTTCTCATAGATGCGGCGGCGGTGGTTCTTGACCGTGCCGACGGTGATGCCGAGCCGCTCGGCGATGTTGGCGGTCGGGTGTCCGGCGAGAATCAGCTGCACCAGCTCTCGCTCGCGCAGCGAAAGCTCGGGCCAGAGGCTTTCCGGTATTCTGGGCTTCTGCTGTGGCGAGGCGCCGGGACCGGTCGGCGCCGAGGTGCGGGAAAAGTCGCTGCCGCGCGCCTTGATGTCGAGCGCATGCAGGGCCTCGAACACCGGCAGCCGTTCGGTGAGCTGCGCGATCTCGCTGTCCCTGAACGATATGGTCGAGCGGTCGAGGAAGATGCCGAGGCACCAGTCGCCGCCATCGGCAAGCAGGATGCCGACCTCGTCGCAGATCTCCGACTGCGCCAGGAAGCCGGCTATGTACTGGCCGCGCTTGGCCTCCTCGTCGGCCAGTCCCTTGAGCGGCATGATGCCGAGCCGCCGCTCGCGCCGCCACGAGGCATAGAAGGGATCGAAGACGTAGTAGTTGTCGAGATAGCGCCGCACCATCTCGTCCGAGAAATGCCGATGCTTGACGAATTCCGGCGTCTTGGTCGCCGAATAGCGTGTCACCGTCACTAGGTCATGCGCGATGTCGGCGCCGATCAGGTCGATCAGGCAGTCGACATGCCTGTCGGTGCCGGTGGAGGCGATCGCCTTGGCCAGCGGCGCCCAGATGTTGCCCATGCGCATGCCCGCGATCGGCGTCGGCGGCGCTCCCGGCGGCAATTTGGACGAGGCATGCGCGCTGGCGGCGATCAAGGAGGTCGAGGGCAAGCTGAAATAACTGGCCCGGGTGGCCCGCCGTGGCTTTCGTTGAGCAAGGGCGCGCCCGTCTCAAGCCAAAAAACAAATCAGGGGCGCCGGCGCTGGCCGAAGCCGGCGCCGGCGTCAATGCAGGAAACGAATCTTAACCAGGGCCCGAGCCCTGCTCCCGCCCCATTCCGGCCTTTTCGCTATGCAACAAGCCTCCGATGGCCGCCCCTTTTGCCCGTGACAAGATTTCCGGTTGAGCCACCGGCCAGAGGGCGATAGGTTATGCTGCAGTGCACAATGAATTGCGGCGGCATCCAAGGCTCAACGGACGAAAATCCGGCATGAAGATTCCAAAATCCATTCTGCTCGACCCGGAGGCAAACAAGGCCTATGGCGCCTTTGCCGTAGTGATCTCCGTCTTTGCCTTTGCCTATTCCAGCAATTTCGGCCAGATCCTGATCCTTGCCTATTACGCGGTCTGGCTGCCGCTGCTCTTCGTCGACTACAGGCGCTTCACCTGGAAGCTCTCGAACGCCTGGTTGCCGATACTCTTCGCAGCCTATGTCTGCCTGTCGGTCTTCTGGTCGCAGGCTGCCGGCATCAGCGCGCGTGCGGCGGTGCAGTATTCCTCGCACATCGTCTGTGCCTATATCGCGGCCCGCACCATCAGTGTCCGCACGCTTGTGCTGGGCTCGTTGATCGGCATCTTCTTCGTCCTGCTCTATTCGCTGAAAGTCAACGCTTACGCACTCGACACGATCGACGGCACCTTCAATTTCGTCGGCGCTTTCACCTCCAAGAACCTGGTCGGTTTCTTCTCGTCGCTCGGCATCTTTTTGTCCCTCGTCTTCCTGATGTTCTACCGGCGCAACTGGCTGAGCTTCTTCTGGACCGCGCCGATCATCCTGATGTCGGCCTACATGCTGGCGATCGCCCACTCGGCGACATCCGTCGCCTCGCTGCCGGCAGTGCTCGGTATCGTCATCCTGCTGACCATGAGCAGGGTCCTGTCGCGGCGCTACCGCCGCGTGCTGTTCGTGGTCGGCGGCGGCGCGCTGGTGGCCGGCGTGGTGGCCGCGCTGAACCTCGGCCTGCTGGACGTCGTGCTCGGCATCTTCGGCAAGGATTCGACGCTGACCGGCCGCACCTATCTCTGGCAGCAGGGTTGGGAGGCAGCGCAACTGCATCCGCTGCTCGGCTACGGCTATGCGGCCTATTGGGTGCAAGGCTTCGCCGATCCGGAACGGTTGTGGGCGGAATTCTACATCACGACCCGCACCGGCTTCCACTTCCACAACACCTATATCGAGACCCTGGTCGAGATCGGCTTCGTCGGCGTCACCATGCTGGCGCTGATCATCCTGCGCGCCTTCTACGGTCATGTATCGAAGGTGGTGTTCGGCGCCTGGAACGCCGATTCGGTGGTGCTCGCCGGCGTTGTCGGGCTGATGCTGATCCGCTCCTTCTTCGAGGTCGAGATCCTCGGCCCTTACTTCATGGCCTCCTTCATCGTCTATTTCGGCCTGTTCAAGCTGAGCCCGATGCCGGTTGCCCGGCGACGGCGGGTCGTCATCCCGGTCCAGGATGAAAAGCCGGCCGCCGGCCACATGCCGGCCCCGGTCTGACCGGCTGCAACAAATTCCAAGGAAAAGTGTGGGGCAGTCTTCCGTTCGGAAAAACTGAACCGCTGTAAGGTCTGTTGAGATTCAGGTCAGGCCGAGCCGAGAAAGGTGGCTTCCGAGAACCGGCCTACGCCGGCCGTAGCCTTCATAGGGCGGAGACATTTATGAGGGCTTCGGCCGGCGAAGGCCGGAGCGGAGCGTACTTGAAGTACGTGAGCACCGGAAGCGGAGGAAGTAGCCGTTCGCAGGCCGGCATCACCTGAATATCGACAGACCTTAGGCCACCGCCCGCGCGCGCTGCATTTGCCGCTGCAGGAAGCGGCGCAGCGGCTCGTCATAGATGCGGGTGGCGATGTCGGCGATGGCGATGACCGCCGCGGCCATCAAGAGGCCGAACCAGGGATGGTGCGCGAACGGGTCGACCGATACCGCCTTGCCGGCTCCGGCGATGATCATCAGCATCGGCGTGTGGATTATGTAGATCGGGTAGGAGATACGCCCCAGCCAACCATAGAAGCCCGCCAGCCGCGGAGCGGTCGGCGCCACGGCGCCGGTCACCACCATGACCGGGAAGACGATGGCGACAGAAGCGAGATCATAGGCGACGCGCCCGGCTGCGCCCACAGGCGCGATGGCGAAGACGGCGAGCGTGAGCAGGATCGCGGCCTCGACCCACCAGCCGCGCCGCAGGAAGCCGAGGCTGTCCTGGTAGCGCGCCATCGACCGGCACAAGAGCACCCCCAGGAAGAAGGAGAACGACACGCGCGGCAGCCCGCTGATGATGGTCTTGCCGGTCATGCCGAAATCGAGCGTGCCGGCGAATACCGAGGCGACGATCAGCAGCACGAGGCTGACGGCGATCAGTCCCGTCAGCAATCGTCTCGACAGCAGGAAGAAGATGGCGACATAGGCGATGTTGACGATCAGCTCGAAGAACAGCGACCACGAGGCGGGATTGAGCGGAAAGATCGTATGGTAGGCCTCGCCGACCAGCGGAATGAAGAGCATGCCAGTGGTGAGCTGCATGCCGATCTCGGATAGAGGCATATATTCGGCCGGGATCAGCCCGTTCTTGACCAGCAGGTAGAAGAAACCGAGCAGCGTGCCGGCGAGATAGAGCGGATAGAGGCGTATCAGGCGGATGGCCAGGAACGTGCCGAAGCCCATGCCGTTCTCGATCTTGCGGTCGTAGGCATGGGCGATGACGAAGCCGCTGAGCAGGAAGAACAGGTCGACCGCGAGATAGCTCGATGGCAGCACCTTGCCGTCGGCCAGGAACGGCGAGAAGTGGTAGAGCATCACGCTGATCGCGGCCACGCCGCGAATGGCGTCGAGGTTGAGGTAGACGTGACGCGGAGCGGCGGGCTGCATTCTGTGCCTTCAAGCGGTGCAAACAGATCGCTCGCCCGCGCCTTGGCGCGAACGAGCCTGACTTGTTCCTCCCGCCTCCGTGCCGGGCCGCTGAAGCGAGGCCCGAGCTCGTTGCGCTATTGGCTGGCCGTCGGCGCCAGCTTGACCTTGATCACGTCGCCCGGCAGCACCGGCGTGTCTTCCTTGGCGTCGACCTCGCTGGTCTTGCCGTCGGCAACGCGCACCAGCGAATAAAGCAGAGTGGGTTCCTCGCTGCCGGTCATGGTGGCCATCGTCGCCGGATCCGACGCCTGTGCGATCAGGCCCTTCTGCATGGCTGTCCTCAGCGTCGCCTCGTTGAGGTCCGCCTCGGCCTGCTGCCGGCTGGCGGCCAGGTTGGAATTGAGCGTGTTGCGGGCATCGATGGCGTCCTGCTCGGCCTTGCTGATCGACTGCTTGGCGGTGAGGATCGCCGTTTCATAGTCCAGGATCTTGCCCTGCAGGTCGGCCACCGACTGTTTCGAATCGAGCAGCCGCGCATTGGCGACCAGGCCCTTCTGCGCCAGCGGACCGATGCTGGTGAGCTGCTGCTGCGCCAGATCCACCTGCTGCTGCTGGTTGGCGATCTTCTTCTCCAGCGATTCGATTTCGCCCTGCAGAACCCCTTTCAGGTCGTCGAGCGCGTCGAGCTTCAGCTTCAGCGCCTTCTGGTCGGCCGTCAGAATCTGCATTTCGTCGGCGACGATCGCCTGCACTCTCGGATCGCCCTCGACCTCCTTCGGCACGTCGAAGCTCGCTTTGCCGGCGAGGTCCGCATCGATGCGGGCGCGCTTGATGATCAGCCGCAGCCGCTGGTCGTCATAAATATCGAAACTGCCCTTGGCGGTGACCAGGTCCTTGCCGAGCTGAGGGCCGTAATCGGCGCTGCGCCGGATGCCGCCGGCTATACTCAGCGCCTTCAGTACCGTCAGGTCGGGCACATAGGGAAACTGGCCGGGGTTCTGCACTTCGCCCGAAATGTAGAACGGCCGGAACTGGGCCATTTCGACCGAGGCTTCAGGCTTGTCGGGCAGGGCCAGCTTGCGCTGCAGCGTAAGCCCGATCGCATTTGCGACCTCCGACGTCGTCTTCCCGGCCGCCTGCATCTCGCCCACGAAAGGCACCGAGAGCGTCCCGGCGGGGCCGACCGAGTAGTCGCCGTTGATCGCCGACCAGTCGCGGAACGTGCCGTCGACCGTCTGCCATTCGGCGACGCGGATGTTGAGCTTGTCCTGCGGGCCGAGCCGGTAATCCTCGGCCGCCGCCATCTGCGGCGTAAGCAGAGACATCGCAAGCGCCGCGGCCGCGAATCGGCCGGGCGCCCTGGAAAGAAGACTGCAGGCGAAAGACAGTCCGAAGGGGTGTTTTTTCAAATGAACGTTTCCGATCCGCTTTGGCCCCATCCGCCCGATGAGATCACTGCCGGATACCTGCCCCGAGTTCGGCGGGGAGGCCCGTCGGTCAATAGCTGCCGCGCGACATCCACACGGCTGGCACGGTCTTGACGATGATGCGAATGTCCTCGACCATCGACCAGTTCTCGACATAGTGGCGATCGAAGGCGACGCGCGTGTCGTAGGACACGTCGTTGCGTCCGCTCACCTGCCACAGCCCGGTGAGACCGGGGCGCGACTTCAGATAGTAGACGGCGGCGCTGCCGTAGATCTCGAGCTCGTCGCGCACGACCGGGCGCGGCCCGACAAGGCTCATGTCGCCTTGCAGGATGTTGATGATCTGCGGCAGCTCGTCGAGGCTGAGCTTGCGCAGCACCTGGCCGACACGCGTCACGCGCGGATCGTTCTTCAGCTTGCGCGTCGCCAGCCACTCGGCATTGGCGTCCGGATTGGCGGCCAGATGCGCCGCGAGTACCTTCTCGCCATCCTGGACCATGGTGCGGAATTTGAGGCAGGCGAAAATCCTTCCGCCGCGGCCGATCCGCTTGTGGCCATAGAAGATCGGCCCGCGGTCGGAAAGCTTGACCAGCAGGGCGACCATCAGGAAGAGCGGGCTGAGCAGAATCAGACCGGCGAGCGAACCGACGATATCGAAACTGCGTTTGAGCAGACCGCCGATGGGGGGTGGAAAATCAATGCCGGCCTGCGAAAAACCCGCATTGGCCGGCTTGGCGACGTCCCTCATGCAAAAGCTCCATACGTTGAACGGATGGTTTATGGCACGATATCAAAAAAATGCTGCAGCGCAACACACAATTTCCCATCCGCATGAAATGTTCACGTCATGAATTGACTAAATAATAAACCTGCCCTGCACAAATTTTGGCCTTTGTGGCATGTTTATGACAAGGTGAGGGAAAATCAGGGAAATGTAGTGCGCCATTTGGGCCGTTTTTGGACAGCTCATTCTTTGTTGCAGACGATTGGTGGTTGCAGGCTGGCCGAATCACTCGCGGAGGTAAGTTCTTAGCGTAAAATACTAATTAATATTTTGAGTTTTACTATGGTCAGTTTAGCTATCCTGAATATGTGGTGGCGCCGGAATGTGCGTCGCAGCATGGCAGAGCCGATCCCGCAAAACCGTTGGAAATCACTTGCGCTTGCCCTTGCTGCGAAGGTCTCGCCTTAATAGAGTCGCAAACTGTTTCTGTCATAGTTTGGATGGGTCAGAAAGGCCGGAAGCAACCGGCCGAGTTGGGCAGCCAGAAATAGCTCTTTGGCGCAACGGGGAGTCACGCGGGTGGGTAAGTCACAGCTTTTGCATGCTTGTGTCGGTTGACGGGCCGACGAGCATGTCTTTACCAAAATTCATCGTCGGGATGATATTCGCGCTCGCGATCGTGGTCGGCTGGTCTTACTTCGACGGCGCATCGCTTGGCACCATCATCATGCGTACCGTCATTTGCGCCGTGGTCATTCAGGTGGGTTATTTCCTTCTGGTCTACGCCATGATTGCCAGGAGCGGGCCAGTGCCCGCCGATAAGAGCCGAGAGGCCGACCGTGGCATCAAGGTGGCCGAGGGCGAAAAGCTAAGCGCCAGGCGCGGCAGCCTCCGCTGATCGTTCACCCGGCGCCGGAAGCGGCGCATTGTCGGCCAATGCCTTGTCGGCCAGCGTTGCGGTTTCCCGTTCGGCTCGCTCGCCGGAGAGCATTCTGGCCAGCCGGCTGCCGGGCTTTGCCTTCAGCCTTTGATATTGCCCGACCTCGACGATGCGCCCGCTCTCGATGGCCACGACCCAGTCGGCGAAAGCGATCATCGACGGCCGGTGCGCGATGGTGAGGATCGTCATCTGGCCGCGCAGGTCTTCGATCGATTGGGCGATCAGCGACTGATTTTGCCAGTCGAGCGCGCTTGTAGCCTCGTCGAGGATGAGCAGCACGGGTTTGCGCAACAGCGCCCGCGCCAGCGCGATGCGCTGGCGTTCGCCGCCCGAGAGCCGGACGCCGCGGTCGCCCACCACCGTCTCCAGCCTCCGGTCGAGCCGCTCGACGAAATCGGCCGCATGCGCCTTGCGCAGCGCCGTCCAAAGCTCCTCGTCGCTGGCCCGCGGCGCAGCCAGGCGCAGATTGGCGGCGATCGTGTCGTGCAGCAGGAACACGTCCTGCGGCACATAGGCCACCTGGTCGCGCCAGGCCCTGCGGTTCTTGGCAGTGATCTCGACGCCGTCGGCAAGGATCGTGCCCTCGGTCGGCTCGAGCAGTCCAAGCAGCATGTCGGCGATCGTGCTCTTTCCCGAGCCGGACGGGCCGATCAGCGCCGTCACCTTGCCGGCGGGAAGGTCGAAGGTGATGCCTTCGACCACCGGTTTTCCGTCGCCGTCGCCATAGGCAAACAAGACGTCGCGGACGTTGAGGCCGGTGTCGAGCGACAGCCTGGCGCCATGTCCGGCATCGCCCGGCACCATTTCGCGCTCGGCGTCGAAGCGCGCCTTGAGGGCCTGCATGGCGGTATATGCCGGCAGGTTGATCAGCATTTGCTGCGCCTGCACTTGCATATCCATGAAGCGCGGCGCGACCCGCATGAAGACCAAGAGCAGCACGACGATCTCGGCGAGCGACAGGTGAAAGCGCACCAGCGCGATATAGATGAACAGGCTGAGCCCGATGACGCTCGTCACCTGGAACAGCGCGGTACCGATGGTGCTGTTGCGGACATAAGCGATGTTGTCCGCCTTCATCTTCTCGAGCGTCGCGCGGAGCTGCGTGAAATAACCCGCCTCGACGTTCAGGCTCTTGGCCACCTTGATGCCGCCGAGGAATTCCGAAACCGTGCGGTACTGGTCCTGGCGGCTGCCGGTCAGCACGCGGCCATAGGCGGTGGCGCGCGCACGGAAGGGCTGCAGCGCGACGAACAAGAGCACGCCGATGAGGATGGCGAAGGACGTCATCACCGGTGAGATGAACAGCGACACCACGAGATAGCCGGCAAGCAGCAGCGCCGTCTGGGCGAGCATCAGCAGCGAGAAGGCGGCCGCCTGCACGCGATCGATGTCGCCGGTCAGCGCATGGTCGAGGTCGGAGCTGCGCATGCGCGTGAAGACGCCCCAGCGCGCCTTGCCGATGCTCTCGAACAGGTTCATGCGCACGCGGTTGACGAAGTCATAGAGCAGCCGCGCCATGTAGAGCGACTTGAAACGGTTGAACATCGCCTGCAGCGCCACCAGGGCGACGAGCAGGGCGAGCACCGTCGCCAGCGACAGCGTGCCGCCGGGCGCCACCCAGCGCAGTGCGTTCGGCATCCGCACGGCGAAATCCTGGTCGGCGTTGCCGATCAGATGCAGGAGCGGGATCAACAGCAGGATCGAGAGCCCCTCGGTCAGGCTTCCCAGGATCAGGAAGGCCAGCGCCGTCGCCGTGCGCCGCCCACCGACCTGCGCCATCACGCCGCCGAAGCCGGCGACATCCCGCAAAAGCGACAGGCGAAGCTTTGAGGACCAGGCCATGCCTCTTATCACCTTGTTTGCGCGCCTGCCGCCAGATCGCGCTCGATCAGGTCGACGACTTCATCGATCCGCCCCAGCCCTGCCGGCACTTCAAGCCGGCAGACGCCGATGCGAGCGGCAAGCTGCGCGCATTGACTGAGATGCGTGGACGCGAAATCGCCGACCAGCGCCTGTCGGCCAAACCGGGTGACGTAGGAGAACTTGATGATCGCCGGCAGGGCGCCGGCGCCCGGCAGCGGCATGATCGCCGCCCGCTCCCCGCGCTCCAGCACATAGATCCGGGCCGCCTTCACGGCTTTGCCGGCAAATCCGTCACGCAGACGATGCTGCGCCTTCTCGATCTGCGGATGCACCTGCGGCCGCACCTCCGCTTGGCCTATGCGGATTGCGTCGGCAGCGTCCGCTGCAAGCTTGAGCTGCGGAAAACCGGGCAGGATCATCGGCCGTGAAGGATTGGACAGATCCAGCGCCACGACATCATCGGTAAGCAGAAGGTGACCGGCGCGGATCATCGCGCCCGCCATGGTCGACTTGCCGGCGCCTTTGTCGCCCATGAAGATCAGGCTTTGGTCACCCACCGCGACCGCGCTGGCGTGCAGGATGAGCAGACGGCGCTGATGCAGGGCAAGCGCCAGCACGGGCCCGAGAAGCGGGAAGGCAAGCAGCGGGTCGTCGATCCCGGGCGCTGCGTCAACATCGATTCGGCCGGCACCGCTGATCCTGAATGTCCCGATCGCCGGCCATGAAAGATATTGATGGCTCTGCTCGAACCGGAAGGCCGTGGCGTTCGCCGATGCGGCCTCCGGAAAATCGATCGGCCCGACAGCAATCTCGATGTCCGGCGTTGCCGGCGCGGTCGGTTCCAGTTCCGGTAGAGCCACCTCGGACCCAATCGTCAGACCGTACGCCTTGTAGAAGCGACGGACGCGTCCATTCCGAGCGGCCGCTTCGGGCCTTGTGGCAAGAGAAACGGCCCGAGGGTTCATGCAGGGCTTCCATCATGCTGGACCTGCCGCAGCCACAGCGACAGCGAGGCCGAACGCCAGATATGTTGGACATCGGGCAGCGTCGCCTGCTCGGGCTCCCGAAGCATGCGGGCGTAGGCGGCGTTCACTTCGGGCAGATTGACATAGGGGGCGATCAAGTCGTTGTCCGACACCAGCAGCCTGTCCAGGAGATCGCGATGATTGACGATCATGCCTTTGACGAGGTTTGCGGTAAAATCGATCTTGTCGCGCCGCCACTGCACCACGGGCGGCAGAATGCCCTGCATGGCTCGGCGCAGCACAAGACGGCCGAAGCCGTCCTTGAGCTTTTCCTCGCCGGGCAGCGCCAGGCAGAACTCAACGAGCGGCTTGTCCCAGAACGGGTAGCGGGGCTCGATGCCGAAATTGGCGGCGGCCTTGTCAAGGACTTCGAAAGCGTGCGGCACCAGCCCGGTGGACAGAAGCCAGCGATGCGTCAGCGCTTCGCTGGCACTGACGCTCGGCGGCATGTAGCCGGCGCGGTGGAAACGTTCGGCAAGGTCGGTGCGCCTGGCAAGCTCCGGATTGACCAGTCCCGCCCAGGCCGAGCGCGGCGCTTGGAATGGTCTGCGCCGCAGCTTGCCGAGAACGCGTTTGGCCATCGCCCTCATCCTGGCGGTCCGCCAAGCAGGCCCGTAGACGGTCAGGAACCTGAAATACAGCGACAGCATGCCGTCACCATAGGTGTCGGCGGCGCTGTGCAGCTCGCGCCACAGCGCCAGCCATCGACCCGCCTTGGCGAGCTCATGCAGCAGCCCATGCCCGTGCGAAACGACTTCGTCGCCGCCATGGCCGTCGAGCAGCACCTTCACCCGTTTGGCTTCCGCTGTCCGGTAGATGCTGCGGGTCAGCGACAGGCCAGGCGCCAGGAAAGTCCCTTCCTGTTCCTCGAGGATGCGTTCGAACTCGGCGAAAGGCGCGTAGTTGCCGATGGAAATCATCGTGCCGTCGAGCCGGTGGTGACCCAGTACTGCATCGATGAACGGCTTCTCGTCCATCGGTGAGCCCTTCTCGAAGACCAGCGAGAAGGTCTTGAGCTCCGGTTTCCGCGCAGCTGCGGCTTGCAGGCCGGCCACGCAGGCGATCGAGGATGAATCGAGGCCGCCGCTCAGCATTGCGCCAATAGCAGGGGTGCCGCGCATCCGGTTTTGCACCGACCGGTAGAAGAGATGCCTGAATTCTTCGGCCGCGTCCGAGCGCAGCGGCTCTGGCGAAGGCTCGATGTGCCAGTACTGACGAAGCGTCACCTGGTTGTCCGTCACCGTCAGGGTATGGCGTGCCGGCAAACGGAAGATCTCGGCATAGTGGGTCGACTGTGGATCGTCGGGCAGCCCGGCAAGGAATCCGGAAATCTGATGCTCGCTGATGCGTGTGTTGACACCCTCCAGGACCAGCAGCGGGCCGATCTCCGAGGCAAACGCGAAGCGCCTGGCGCCCGCGTGGTAGTAGAACGGCTTGATGCCGAAATGGTCGCGGGCGCAAAACAATGCCCGGCGCTCGGCATCCCAGATCGCGAAGGCGAAATCGCCTTGCAGATAGGTCGGGCAGGCCTCGCCCCATTTGAGATAGGCGCGCAACAAAAGCATCGCGTCGGCGGCCGTCGGGTCGCGTATGCCGAGCCGCGCCAAAAGCTCGTCGCGGTTGTCCAGCCTGCAATCCGCCGTGACGGCGAGCTTGCCGCCGGCCATGGTCAGCGGGCCGGGACCGTCCTCGCCCGTCGTGTCGAGCCAGGCATGGCCAAGCGCCACGCTTCTGTCCGTCCACCACGAGCTGCCGTCGCGGCCCCGGTGGCGCATGCGCGCCAGCATCTGCTGGATGTCGGCTGCCGCGGCGGGCCTGCCGTCTTGCCTCAGCAGAATTCCGGCGACCCCGCTCATGGCCTATTGCCCGTGATCGACGAGATGGGTGAAGCCGTGGATCGAGCCGCCGAGCACGATGTGGTTGCCGCTGACCAGCCAGGCATGCGCCTTGAGTTCCGCGCCGGTGTCGCGCCTCACGCCGATGCGGATTTTCGAGGCGCTGCCCTGGCGGGCAAGCAGATAGTGGCCGGACAGCGCCTGGGTGAGGCAGCTGGCGCCGGGTACAAACCGTGCGGCAGCGGCGACGCCCCATGCGATGCGCCGCAGATCGGCGATATCAGCGTCATCTCTCGCCTCCAGCCGCGTCACCAGGCCACGCACACGGTTATAGGAGAAGATGGTCAGTCCCAGCCGCACGGCACTGACCACTGCCAGGCAGCGCATCAGAAACAGCGCCTCCGCGCCGCTCAGCGAGAGGACCCTAAAGCATGTCTGCCGAAAGTGGGACCGGTTTCGGGACAAAGACATGCGCAAAATCAAGAGTTTAAAGCGCATGGAGCGAATCCGAAGGATCGCGACGCGCTTTAGGCCAGTTCCTCATGGTGGAGCCTCGCAAGCCCGGCTTCGATCAGCCCCTTGAGCAAGCCCTCGACATCGGCCTTGCAGCGCTCCGTTTCGACATCGTAGCGCGTCAGCACGGCGCTTCTTATGTCGAGGATCGATCGCGGCTCCTGGATCAGCTCCCAGATGTAGGCGCCGACGCCGTTCAGGCTGTAGTAGATGTTGGATTTGAGATGGAGCAGCGCCAGTCCGTTGCCGAATTCGCAAGCCACCGCATCGCCGGTCGCGACCACGCGGTCATGGTCCGATGGGTTCCAGTGCATCCTAAAACCTCATTGTTGAACGCCACGCGTCTTCCGACCTGGACCGGGATCGGTTGCCTGCGATCGCCCGGCCAGTAAGCGGGGCAACTGGTCCCCCGGCCCATCTAGCTAAAGCGGCGTCCGGAGCCCCAACTACGACATGCCGGACGCCTTAACCTTCAGGAGAAGGTGAGATCGCCGACCGGCGTGTGCGCGGGAAATGCCGCGTCAAGAGCCGTCGTGCCTGAGGCACCCTGCGTGATCGTTTCGATCGAACCATGAACCGTCAGGCTGGGGGTCTCGTATTCATGCTTTTCAACATTCTGTTCCATTCTACTCTCCGATTAAGACTGGAAGCGGCTTCAGAATGCCGCCAGCATATTGCTATGCTGCGTTGCAATTGCTGCACGGCAACATTTATGAGTCAAGCCTGATTTACCGGGTGTTAATCAATTCTCGGTTGCGGGCATATTCTGCAGTGAACAAACCACAGGCATCCCATAATCGGGCGTGCCCCGCGCGAGAATTCAGCGCCGGATATTTCCCGCATAAATAAACCTATGATTTAATTGCAATAATTTTCCGCTCGCGAATGCCTATTTTATAGCCGGGAAGAAATTGCTGCAAAGAATGCCACTTATTGCTGCACGTCGGCGCAGCCGGGCCTGTCTTCAAAAGTGATCGTCGCGCCTCTCATTTGAACGCTGTGGTTGCAGGAGCGGTGCCGAGCGCAGCGAGTGACTAGACGGCCGCGGCGATTTTGGCGATGCTTTTCTTCGCAGCTGCAGTATAACAGCCGCGGGCGGTTTTTGCGGAGAACGACATCGGGCATGGCCGTGCAGGATGCTTCCTATGACAGGCTGCGTGCGGCCGGCTGCGCCGACGAAGTCGCCTATGTGCAGGCCTGTCTACGGCTGTTCTTCAGTCCGGCCGCAGGTGCCGCCGACCTTGGCGGCACGCCGGCTCCGGCAATCTCCGTGGCCAACGTCGCCGACATTGCCAGGTTGAACAAGGTCGCGGTCTTCGTGCTCAAGGCTCTGGCGCGCGGGACGACCGGCGCGGCGCCAGCCGGATTGCCCGCATGGCTCGATGGCTATCGACGGCGCACCATGGCGATGAACGCCGCCTGCATCGGCGATTCGCTCGCCTTCCATCAGGTGCTGCGGGGCAGGCAGATCGACTTCATCTTCCTGAAAGGTCCGCTCCAGCAGCATGTGCTTTATGGCGATCATTTCATGAAGCCGTCCGGCGATGTCGACATACTGGTTTCGCCGGCGGGCTTTGCCGCCGCTCGCGATGCCCTGCGTTCCGTCGGCTACGAGGTGGCAAGCAAGTCGCGCTCGGTCTGGTGGGTGCGCTTCCTCGGCGAGCAGCATATGGTGCGCGACGACGGGGTTCGGGCTGCCACGGTCGATCTCCACCATCGGCTGCAGCAACCGGGTTCGCCGAGCCCGCGCGACACCGACGGCTTCCTGCGCCGCAAGCGCGAGGTCGAGGTTGCCGGAACCGCCATGCCCCTGATTTCGGCGTCCGACATGTTGCTCTTGTCCTGCATCAGCGTGGCCAAGGCCTTCTTCAACCGCGAGCCCTGCGCCGGCTATGTCTGCGACGTCAGAGCCGCGGCCAACCGGCTGAGCGAAGCCGAGCAGCGGAAGGTGCTCGACCACGCCGCCGAGCAGGGCCTGGCGGATACGCTGCTGCTTGGTCTGCGCGCGGCCGATGTCCTGCTTGGCGGCACCGCCACGCTGCTTTCGGATCGCGCCACCCGCATCCTGGCGCGCATCGAAAACGCCGATCTCTTCCACATGGTGATCGCGCCCTGGCTGTCGTCGTTGCGCTGGCCGCAGCGGCGGGCCGTGCTGTGGGAACTTTGCGGCCGCGAGCCGGTGCGCTATCTGGCCGAGGCCGGCTGGGCGGCCTCCGCCGATCTCAGCCGGCGCATCTTCGAGCGGCCGGCCGCCATCGCGTCAGCGCGGGGCAACGGATGAGAACCGGTGCGGCATTCAACATCATGGGCGGGGCTGTCACTCATGCAATCGAAAGGTGAACCATGTCCGTGACGACCCCCAGGGTCTGCGTCATCATCGCCGCCCGCAACGCGGCGCGGACCATACCGGTCGCCATCGCTTCGGCTTTGCGCGAGGCGGAGGTGGCGGAAGTCGTCGTGGTCGACGACGCCTCCAGCGACGACACCCAACATGTGGCGCGCGCCGCCGATGACGGCAGCGGCAGGCTCAAGGTGATGCGCCTCGACGTCAACCGCGGCCCGTCTTCCGCCCGCAACGCCGCGATCAAGGCCTCCATTTCGCCCTTCATCAGCATCCTCGACGCCGACGATTTCTTCCTCGAGGGCCGCTTCCGCCGGCTGTTTGCCAGCGCCGACTGGGATTTCGCCGCCGACAACATCATGCTGATCAGGGACGATGCCGCGGCCGATCCCACCAAGGTCGCGGCGCCGTCCTTTGCGCCCGAGCCGCAATTCCTCGATTTCGAGCGTTTCATCGAAGGCAACATTTCGCGCCGCCGCGTGCTGCGCGGCGAACTGGGCTTCCTCAAGCCGGTGATCAGCCGGGCATTCCTCGAGCGTCACGGACTGAGCTATGACGAAAACCTGCGGCTCGGCGAGGATTACGAGCTCTATGCGCGCGCGGTCGCCTGCGGGGCGCGCTTCAAGATCATCAAATCCTGCGGCTACGGCGCGATCGTTCGCGCCGACTCGCTGAGCGGCCGCCACAGGACCCAGGATCTGAAGCGGCTTGCCGATGCCGACCTGGCGCTGCTCGCGCTCAGCAACCTGCCGGAAGGCTCGAGGGCCGCATTGCGGCGCCACGAGCGCCATGTTCGCGACAAATACCGGCTGCGTAATTTCCTCGACGTGAAGGCGGAGCGCGGGCTGGCGTCGGCCGCCGCCTATGCCTTCGCCAGCCAGTCCAATCTGATCCCGATCGTTCGCGGCGTGGCCGCTGACAAGCTGGACGCGCTGTTTCGCCGCGCCGGCATTGCTGCAAAGCAGCAAGTGCCGCCGATGCGCTTCCTGATGTCGGCAACAAGTGCCGCAAAGGAATGATCGGGCGAAGGCGCTGGAATCGGGACCGTTCCCAAAAAAATCCGCTTTCCGAAACTACGAGGTTGCCTACTTACGCTGAGAATGGCACTCTATGTTGCGGTGCAGCAATTTCGAAAGGCCGATCGGATGGCTTCGATTTTTGGCTTCAGATCCAGGGACCCGGCCCGCGACCGGCAGACCGATCTCCAGCGTTTCGACCGTCTGGCGAAGCTCTTCGACCAGATCAGCGCCGAGATCGAGGCGGAAAAGGCCGGGCTGGAGAACCGCTATCGGTCGACGGCCACCAACGCCGCCTTCCTGGTCGAAGCAATGGAGAATGGCTCCGCGTCGACAGATAAGTCGTCGGACGTCAGCGCCATGACCGGCGCGATCCTGAACTACGAGCGGCGCATCGCCGAGCTCGCCCGCCAGAAAGGCTTGATGAAGGAACTGCGTCATTCGCTCGACGCGATTGTCGACGATGGTGACGGTCGACCCGGCTCTCAGGCCGGACATGCGAGGTCTGCGGCAAGAAGCTGACGGCGCGGCGAAGGCGGCGCCGTCATCAGTAGAGACATTAGAGGAGTTCAACGGGCAGAGGATCAGAAGCGGCTCGCCGGAGGCGGGCCAGGAATGACTTTGGGTTGGGGCGGACAACACAAGGTGAGTTTGTTATGAACGCAGAGTCGAATAACACGATGACCGCGGCGGCTTGCGGCAGGCCGCGCGTGCGCTCGAATGGGCCGGGGAGGCCTTGGCTTGGCCTAGCAGGCGCGCTGTTTGCGGTTGCAGCTGCTTTTGCGGCGGCCCCGGCGCATGCCCAGGACATGCAGAGCGCGCCGTCCTTCGTCGACAATTTTTCGAGCTTCGATCGTTCGCGCTGGTACGTCTCCGACGGTTGGAACAACGGCAATCATCAGAATTGCACATGGTCGAAGGACCTTGTCCGGCTTTCCGACGGCGTGCTTTCGCTGAGCTTCGAAAAGCGCAAATTGAAGGACCGCGAGTTCGCCTGCGCCGAGATCCAGACCAAGCAGCGCTTCGGCTACGGCGTCTATGAGGCGCGTATGAAGACGGATACCGGCTCCGGCCTCAACGCCGCGTTCTTCACCTATATCGGGCCGCAGGACAAAAAGCCCTGGGACGAGATCGATTTCGAGGTGCTGACCAAGGATCCGTCGAAAGTCCAGGTCAACAGCTACATCCAGGGCAAGCCGAAGAATGGCAAGCTGGTCGATGTCGAGGGCGGCGCCGACAAGGGCTTCAACGACTATGGCTTCGTCTGGGAGAAGGACCGGCTGCGCTGGTATGTCAACGGCAAGCTGGTCAACGAAGTGACCAATCCGGACGAATTGCCGACCAATCCGCAGAAGATCTTCTTTAGCCTGTGGGGCAGCGACAAGCTGACCAACTGGATGGGCGCCTTCGCGGACCCTGGCCGCAAGGTGACCATGCAGGTCAAGCGCATCGCCTTCACTGCTTTGGGTCAGCCGTGCCAATTCCCGGAATCGCTGGCATGCACCATAACCAACAGCAACTAGGCATGATCGCGAGCCGAAGGTCAGCGCCGGCGAAAAGAACCGGTTTTTGCTGCGCCGACCTTCGGTTCGGATAAGATCATGCGCAACGTCTAGGTTCCGTACAGGGCCTGGGGGACATCTGAACTGGCCGGGCCGTTTTGCGGCCCGGCCTTAAACAGGAATAGAACCAAATGAATTTGACGGTGTTTGGAATTGGCTATGTCGGTCTCGTCCAGGCCGCGGTGCTCGCCGAGGTCGGCCACGAAGTGGTGTGCGTCGACATCGACGAAGCGAAGGTGGAGCGGCTCAATCAAGGCCTCATCCCGATTTTCGAACCAGGACTGGAAAGCCTCGTCAAGGAAAACCACGCCGCCGGCCGCATCCGCTTCACCACCGACGCGGCCGCCGCGGTCAAGCACGGCCAGATCCAGATGATCGCTGTCGGCACGCCGCCCGGCGAGGATGGCTCGGCCGACCTGAAATACGTGCTCGCCGTCGCCGAAGCCATCGGCCGCGAGATGGACGCGCCCAAGATCATCGTCGGCAAATCGACGGTGCCGGTCGGCACTTGCGAGAAGATCAAGGCGAAGGTCGCCGAGACGCTGAAGGCGCGCGGCCGCGAGGATCTGCAGTTCGACGTCGCTTCAAATCCCGAATTCCTCAAGGAAGGCTCGGCGGTGGCCGATTGCATGAGGCCGGACCGCATCATCGTCGGCACCTCCAGCGAGGACACCGAGGCGGTGATGCGCGAGCTCTACGCGCCGTTCAACCGCAACCACGAGAAGATGATCGTGATGGACGTGCGCAGCGCCGAGTTCACCAAATATGCCGCCAATTGCATGCTGGCGACCAAGATCAGCTTCATGAACGAGATGGCCAACCTCGCCGAGCAGTTGGGCGCCGACATCGAGGAGGTGCGCAAGGGCATCGGCAGCGATCCGCGCATCGGCTACCACTTCATCTATCCCGGCCTCGGCTATGGCGGCTCCTGCTTTCCCAAGGATGTGCGCGCGCTGATCAAGACCGCTGAGGGCGTCAAGTTCGACGCCAAGCTGCTGCGTGCCGTCGAGGAGCGCAACAACGCGCAGAAATCGGTGCTGTTCGAGAAGGTAGACCGATACTTCCAGGGCAATCTCAAGGGCAAGACGTTTGCGCTCTGGGGGCTGGCCTTCAAGCCGAATACCGACGACATGCGCGAGGCGCCTTCGCGCACCCTGATGGAGGCGCTGTGGGCGGCCGGCGCCAAGGTGCAGGCTTATGATCCGGAGGCCATGCAGGAATGCCAGGCCATCTACGGCATGCGCGAGGACCTTCTCTTGTGCGGCACCAAGGAAGCGGCCGTGCGCGGCGCCGACGCGCTTTTGATCTGCACGGAATGGAAGAACTTCAGGGCTCCCTCCTTCGACGCGCTCAAGGACGCGCTGACCACGCCGGTCATCTTCGACGGCCGCAACCTTTACGACCCGAAGGTCATCGCGCGCTACGGCATCGAATACCACTCGATCGGCAGGATGGCGGCATGACGGTGGCTGCGCTGAGTTTCCCGCCAAACGGCTCCGGCGAACGACAACAGAGCCCGACGATGATCGCGCGCGTTTCGGGAAAGGGTTCGATCTGATGGCGCTGGACGTTCAGCCCGAGCAAATCGCCAACGAGCATTTCGATCTCGTCGTCATCGGTTCCGGTTTCGGCTCAGCCTTTTTCCTGCATGAGTTCCTGAAGCGGCGCAAAGCCCGCGCCCTGGTGCTGGAATGGGGCCGCCACAACACGCATGAATGGCAGCTCGACCAGAACGCCAACACCGACATAGACGACGAAAGCACCTACAAGACCGACAACGCCGACAAGCCGTGGAACTACACGATCGGCCTTGGCGGCGGCACCAACTGCTGGTTCGCGCAAACGCCGCGCTTCCATCCCAACGACTTCAGGCTGAAGAGCACCTATGGCGTCGGCAACGACTGGCCGATCACCTACGACGAACTGGAGCCGTTCTACTGCGATGCCGAGGAGGTCATGTCGATCTCCGGCGATCCCGACATGGCGCGGATGCTGCCGCGCTCGCGGCCGTTCCCGCAGCCGCCGCACCGCATGTCGACGCCGGACCGGATGATGAAGGCGGCGCAGCCGGAGCAGCATTTCGTCATGCCGACCGCCCGCGCCCGCGTGGCGACGGCGCAGCGTGGGTCGTGCTGCGCCAACCTCCGGTGCTGGCTGTGCCCGGCGGACGCCAAGTTCACCGCCAACAACGGCCTGATGCATGTCTTCCAGCACCCCGATGTGTCTGTGTGCCTCGGCGCGGAAGTGCGCCGGCTCGACCATGCCGGCGGCTCGGTCCGTTCGGTTACCTTCCTGCGCAACGGTAAGGAATATTCGGTCAGCGGCGACCTCGTGATCCTCGGCGCCAATGCCATCCAGAGCCCGGCGATCATGCTGCGCTCCGGGCTCGGCGGCGAGTTCGTCGGGCTCGGCCTGCACGAATCCTATGGCTGGAACTACGAGGTCTATCTCGACGGGGTCGACAATTTCGACGGCAGCACCATCACCACCGGCCTGAATTTCGGCCTTTATGACGGCCCGCATCGCGCCGAGCACGCGGCGGCGCTGGTCTATTTCGAGAACCGCTGGCAGCATGGCATGCGCGCCGAGAAAGGGCGGCTCAGGCAAGTGCTGCCGCTGGTCATCGTCACCGAAAACCTGCTCGACCCGGAAAACCGGGTGATCCTCGATCAAAACGAGAATGCCTTCGTCAGCTTCAAGGGCGCGTCCGATTATGCGACCAAGGGCATGGCCAAGGCGCTCGAGCGGCTGCCGTCGCTGCTTAAGCCGCTGCCGGTCGAGCAGATCTTCGATCGCGGCATAAGGCCGACCGAATCGCATGTACAGGGCACCTTGCGGATGGGCACCGGCCCGGCCGACTCGGTGGTCGATCGCGACATGATCCACCACCGGCTCCGCAACCTGGTCGTTGTCGGCACCAGCACCTATCCGAGCTGTTCCTGCGCCAACCCAAGCCTCACCGCCGCTGCCCTTTCGCTGCGGGCCGCGGGCCGGCTGGCATGAAGGAGGGGCCGATGAAGATCACCCGACGCACCGCATTGGCCGTTGTTGCCGGCGGCATTGCCTCGACCGGCATTGCCGCTGCCGCCGTGTCGTCCTTCTCCGACGAGGATCTCGTCCGCCTCACGCTGGAGAAATACTTCGGGCCGCTCAACATGCGCATCGAGCACCTGCAGCAGTTCGTGCTCGAATTCCGCAATCGCAATCCGTGGGTGTTTCCGAGCGACAAGCTGGCGGATGCGGTGACGCTCTTGGAGACCGTGAAGCTCGACAAGGCGCGCGAATTCCTGCCCAGGCAGAAGCAGCAGGATGTCGGGAATTTCGAGCGCTGGGTCATCGCCGAATTCCACATGCTGACCGATTATGCGTGGCGTAGCTCGCCGAACGATCCGATCCGCTTTACCGGCTGGCACCCATGCACCAATCCGTTCGCCAATCTCGAGCCGCAGAATGCCTGAACCGCCCGTCGGACATGCTCGCCGGCAAGCCAGCGACACTGGCCAAGAAAAATGTGACAAGGAGCCGAACCCATGAAAGTTCTCTTCGCAGGCGGCAATGGTTATCCGCCGCAGTTCAGCGGCGGCGTCCAGTCAAGCACGCATCACCTGGCGGAGCAGCTGATCGAGCATGGCCATGAGGCGTCGGTGCTCGCCGCTTTGTTCGGCCAGGGCATGTTCGGCTACAAGGCGCGCGCCAAGATGAAGCTCTTCGGCCAACGCGCCGTCGTCGACAGCTTCCCCGGCTATCCGGTGGTGCGGGCCTGGTTTCCCTGGGAAGCGGCCGCCTTTGCCGTCAAGAAAATGCAGCCGGACGTCGCGGTGGTGCAGTGTCACAAGTCGGTTCCGCTCGGCAAGGCGTTGCAGGCTGAGGGCGTGCCGCTGGTCGTCTACCTCAGGAACGTGGAATTCCACGAGTTGGGCGGCGACCTGCGCGAGCTGAGCTCGGCATCCTATGTTGCCAATTCCGAATTCACGGCGCGCACCTACAAGCGGGAGTTCGGCATCGATTCCGCGGTGATCCCGCCGACCATCAATCCCGCCGCCTACAGCACGCCGACGACGGGCGAGTACGTCACCTTCATCAACCCTTATGAGGAAAAGGGTTTCGATCTGGCGGTGCGCATCGCGGCCGCCTGCCCGGAAATACCCTTCCTGTTCGTCGAGAGCTGGAAGCTGGAGGACGATCACCGCGCCCGCATCGCCGAGACGATCGCGCCGTTCTCCAACATCAGGCTGGAGAACCGCACCGACGACATGAAGACCCTCTATGGCCGCACCAAAATCCTGCTTGCGCCGAGCAAATGGGAAGAGGCCTGGGGCCGCGTCGCCTCTGAAGCGCATTGCAGCGGCATTCCCGTCGTCGGCTCGCGGCGCGGCGGCTTGCCGGAGGCGATCGGCTCGGGCGGCTTGGTGCTGGACTACGACGCGCCGCTCGAGGATTGGGTCGCGGCTGTCAGGCGGCTGTGGAACGACCGGGAAGAGTATGAACGGCTGTCAGAGGCGGCGCTCGCCTTCTCTCAGCGCCCGGAGCTCGATCCCGATCGTCAGTTCGCCACCTTCTTCGCCTTGCTCGACAGGGCGGCCCGGCAGCGCGCCCGGCGCGCTGCTTAAAACAATTCCAGGAAAAGTGGTTTTCCGTCCGCAATTGCGTGAAGACCAACCCCGTAAGATTCTACTTACGCTGGTCTTTTGACCCGGCTCTTCAGCATCTCGTAGGCGCGTTCGCCAAGCAGGGCGCGCGCGGCGGTCTTGACGACCTTTTTGCGCCCGTCGGGCGAATTGACCTGCCTGAGCCGCGCCGGCAGGTTGCGCGCCGCCTGCTCCAGCGCCGGCAGGGAAAGCGCGTCGGGAAAGCTCACTATGTTGGTTTCGACGCACAGCACCGGCTTGCCGGACAGCTTGGCAATCTTGAGCGCCTGCTCATGCTCGCTCTCGATGAACAGGATGGCGTCCGACTTGCGGTAGAACTCGGCCTTGAAGCTGCCATGCGCCCCGAGCCGCTGCCGCTCCGCCTTGCTCGGCAGGTCGAGCATGATGAGATGGTCGTATTTGATCTCGTGTTTGGCAAGCCACGCCTCGGTCAGCTTGCGGTACTTTTCCAGCCGGCTCGTCACCAGCCAGCCGATCTTGCGGGTCGGCCCGAGCAGCGGCCGCGCCTCGGCGAGGAATTTCTCGTAAGCCGGCCCGTCATCGTTCTCTTCCTCGGTCGGATCGAGGCAAAGCACCCCATCTATGTCGACGCAGCATTGCTCGAGGAAGACGTGGTGCATGAAGTTCCACTGGAACATCCTGGGATGCGGCACGACCTCGAAGACGATGTCGGTTTCCTTGTGCTGCGAGAGCAGCCCGAACACGGCGGCGAAGACGAAATCGCCCTGGATACCGGCGGCGGCGATCTTTGCGCGCGCATCGCGCATGGCGTTGCCGCCGCTGACGCTGTCGTCGATCACCAGGATCTTGCGCATTTCGGCATGCTGCCGGTCGAGCGCGGCGCGGCGCTTGGTGATCCCCGACGAATAGATCTTGCCGGCGAGGAAGCTGTCGAGATCGGTCATCGGGATGTTCGCCGTCAGGCTGACCAGCGTTGCGGCGAGGATGCCGCTTCTCGGCACGCCAACGACCAGGTCGATGTCCCGCGGCAGCCGGTGCAGGTTCCGCGCGATCGCGTCGTTCATGTCTGAAATCGATCGGTAATTCATGCTGTTGCCGTACCCTCAAATCAGCGGTTTCGCCGGCTGTCGGCCGGTGATCGAAGCGCAATTGCCGTTGCGCCGAGCAAGCTATTTCGCCTCGCTGGGTGCCGGCGAGAATCCGCGCGCCGGGATCAGCCGCAAGGCCTCCCGAAGCGCCTCGCGGCCGGCGCCGAAGGCGAGCGCGACGATGATGGTGACGACATAGGACAGCACCGCGCCTCCTGCCAGGGCGATGACCGGCTGCGCAGGCAGCATCGGCTTGGCGAGCCAGACGAGCGCCAGCGCCAGATGCGCACCGAGCACGAACGGGGTCGCAGCGTGGAGCACATGGCTCGCTCGCAACGGTCCGGCCTTGCCGACATAGAGCCACAGGAAAGGCGTTCTGAGATATTCGCTGACCGCATAGGCGATGGCGACGCCGAGAGCGCCATAGGAGAGGCCGACGGCAAATGCCATCACCGAGGTTATGGCCGTGACAATGCCCCAGCGCATGAAGTCGCCCGACCGGCCCTGGCTGACGAACAGCCATCCGGCCGGATTGTTGAGCGGCTGCAGCAGGCCGGCGAAACCCAGCGCCAGGAAGATATTGGCGCTCTCCCGCCACTGCTGGCCGAGCACGAACGGGATGAGCGTATCGGACATGGCGGTGGCGAAGGCCACGCCCGGCAGCGCCACCAGGAGGACCAGCGGCATGACGCGCAGATAGGCGCTGCGGTAACGATCCGGCTCGTCTTTCAGACGCGAGAGCGCCGGCACCATCACCTTCGACAGCGGATTGGTGATCTGGCTGAGCGGGAACAGCAGCAGCTTGTAGGCGCGGTCATAGAGGCCGAGCTGGGCCTCGCCCCAGTATTTGCCGATCAGCACGTTGTCGAGGTTGCGGGCGAAGAAATTGGCGAAGTTGAAGCCGGTGATGCCGGCGCCGAAATGGATCAGCTGGCCGATGCCCTCGACCTTGCGCGGCAGTCCGGGACGCCAGCGCGAGGACACCCAGTAGCAAAGCGTCGGCAGCACGGCGCCGGTCAGCGTGCCGGCAAAAAGCGCCCAGTAGGAGCGGTCGATGAAGGTCCAGGCGATCGAGACGACGAGGCCGGAAACGGCGCTGGCGACATCGATGATTGCGAGCCGGGTGAATTCCATGCGGCGCGTCAGCAGCGCCAGGTGCTGGGCGCCGAGGCCGTAGGCCATGATCTGCAGGCCGAACGCGGCGACCAGGCCCGCCACGCGCGGCTCGCCATAGAAGGCGGCCACCAAAGGAGCCGCCGCGGCAAGCACGCAGGCGAGGATCGCGCTCACCGCCGTGTTGATCCAGAAGAGGTAGTTGACCTCCTCGTGCCGTATGCCGGTTTTCTGGATCGTCGCCTGGGTCAGGCCGAAATCCTGGAACAGCGCGATGAAGGCGAGCACCGGCGCGCACATCGCCACCACGCCGAAATCTTGCGGCGACAGCAGCCGCGACAGCACGATGACGGAGACGATCTGGGTGGCGACCCGCACGCCCTGCGCCATCGCGGTGACGATGGCGCCGCGTCCGACCGATCTGCGCAGTGAGCCCTCGGGCGGATCGAATGCACTGGTTTCCAAATTCAGGATCCCTGATTTTTACGCCGGTCCGACATCGTCGCGACCGGCGCCCGCCGCCATGAACAAGCTACCGCAAGAGGTTTTTGCAGCGCAACAAAAAATTGCGCAGCATTTGCTACGCTGCACCAAAAATGTTGCGATGCAGCAAAAGCTGTACTAGCATTCCCTCGGGTGGCGGGCCCAACAGCGGTCGAATTTCATGCTGCATGTCTTGTACCTTGTGCATGACGTCTCCGATCCGGCAGTACGCCGGAGGGTCAAAATGCTCAGGGCAGGCGGTGCCAGGATCACCCTGGCGGGCTTCCGCCGCACCTCCAGTCCGATCGCCGAGGTCGAAGGTCTCGAGCCGGTCGATCTCGGCCTGACGCGCGATGGCCGATTCGCGCAGCGCCTCGGCGCGGTGGCCAAGGCCGCGATGTCGATCGGCGCCAAGCTTGGTGTCGTGCCGCGACCCGATCTCATCATCGCGCGCAACCTGGAAATGCTGGCGCTCGCCCGCCGCGCCAAGCAGGTTTTCGGCGCAAGCGTGCCGATCGTCTACGAATGCCTGGACATCCATCGGCTGGTATTGCGCAACGACCTGATCGGCAGAATGCTGCGCGGCGCCGAGCGCTATCTCGCCCGCGACGTCAAGCTTCTGGTCACCAGTTCCCCCGCCTTCATCGCCAATTATTTCAAGCCGTTCGGGCAAATCGCCGCACCGGTCGAGCTGATCGAGAACAAATATTTCGACACCATGCCGGTGTCGGCGGACCATCGGCGCGAAGATGACAGCCCGGTGGCGCCGCCCTGGCGCATCGGCTGGTTCGGCGCGCTCAGATGCCGCCGCTCGCTGGAACTGCTGGCTGAATTCACCCGCCGGCAGAACGGACGCTTCGAAGCGGTGCTCAGGGGGCGTCCCGCGCTGTCCGAATTCCCGGATTTTCATGCCTTCGTCGAAGCCGAGCCCTGGCTCTCCTTTCGCGGTCCCTACCGCAATCCGGAGGACATGGCGGCGATCTACCGGGAGGTGCATTTCTCCTGGGCGATCGATTTCTTCGAGCAGGGCCAGAATTCCGAATGGCTGCTTCCCAACCGCCTCTATGAAGGCTGCCGCTTCGGCGCCGTGCCGGTTTCGATGGCGAGCACCGAAACCGGCCGGTTCCTCGAGCGGCAGGACATCGGCGTGCTTCTAGCCGAAGCCACCCCGGAAGGCCTCGACACCGCGCTCGGCCGGATGGGGCAGGAGCGCTTCGGCAAGCTGAAGTCGCGGGTGCTGGCCCGCAATCCGAGGATCTGGAGCTACGACCGCAGCGATTGCCTGGCCTTCGTCGACAAGCTGCGCGGCCTGACGTCCGTTCGCGGAACCTTCGCGACGGAGGCCCTGGCATAGGATGGCTGAGAATGGACAAAAGCCGATGACGCAGAGCACGCCATCGAGCCTCATCGTTGTTCCGTGCCTCAACGAGGCTGCTCATATCGGCGCGCTGCTCGAGCAATTGCGGCCGGCAGCGGCGCGGCTCGGCGCGCGCATCGTCGTGGTCGACGGCGGCAGCGCCGACGGCACGCAAGCCATCGTCGAAAAGGCCGCTGCCGAGGATCCGCGGGTCACCCTGCTCGCCAACCCGAAGCGCATCCAGAGCGCTGCCATCAATCTGGCGGTGTCGACATTCGGCGACGGCGCCGACTATCTCATTCGCATCGACGCGCATGGCGGCTATCCGGCCGACTATTGTGACAGGCTGGTCGAGGAGGCGCTTGCCACCAGCGCTGATTCGGTCGTCGTCTCGATGCTGACCAGCGGCACCGGCGCGGTGCAGAAGGCGGTGGCCGCGGCGCAGAACTCCAAGCTCGGCACCGGCGGCTCGAAGCATCGCCACATGTCGGCCGGCGAATGGGTCGATCACGGCCATCATGCGCTGATGCGCATCGCCGCCTTCCGGGCGGTTGGCGGCTATGACGAGAGCTTCAGCCACAACGAGGATGCCGAGCTCGACCATCGCCTCCGTCTGGCCGGCTGCCGCATCTGGATGAGCGGCAGGACGCAGATGGTCTATTATCCGCGCTCCACGCTGAAGGGCCTGTTTTTCCAGTATCTGGGCTATGGCCGCGGCCGCGCCAAGAACGTGCTGAAGCACAGGATGATGCCGAAGCTGAGGCAGATGATCCCGCTGCTGGTATTCCCGGTGGTGCTGCTCACCGTTTTTGCTCCGCTGTTCGTGCTGGCGGCGGTGCCGTTTCTGATATGGGCGGCGGTTTGTCTCGGCTATGGCGTCGTGACCGCGATCGGCCAGCGCAATCCGGCCATCGCGCTAGCCGGCGTATCGGCGATGGTCATGCATTTGGGCTGGTCCGTGGGTTTCTGGCTGCAGCTCCTCAGCCCGCAGCCCGCGCGCGAGGTGGCATGATGGCAGGCCGTTCCATCGACATCTGCATCTGCACCTTCCGCCGGCCGGAGCTTGCCGACACGCTGCGCTCCATTGCCGCGCTGGAAAAACCCGTCGGCTTCGAGATCGGCGTCGTCGTTGCCGACAATGACGACCAGCCGGCGGCGCAGTCGTTGGTGAAGGCATTGGCGCAGGAGTTGAAGCTGCCGATCCGCTATCGCCATGCGCCGGCGCGCAACATTTCGATCGCCCGCAATGCCTGCCTCGATGCCAGCGTATCGGACCTTGCCGCCTTCATCGACGACGACGAGACGGCTTCGCCGGGCTGGCTCGTCGAGCTCGTCGCAACCATGGGGGCGACCGGCGCGACCGCCGTGCTCGGGCCAGTTCGCGCAAGCTATCATCCGGATGCGCCGGCCTGGATGCGCAAGGGCGATTTCCATTCGACTTTGCCCGTCTGGGTGCGCGGCGAGATCCGCACCGGCTATACCTGTAACGTCCTGCTCAAGGTGACCGAGGATAGCCTCCGCAACCGGCGCTTCAGCCTGGCGCGCGGCCAGACCGGCGGCGAGGACACGGAATTCTTCGATCAGATGGTCAAGGCCGGTGGACGCATCGCCTTTGCCCCACAGGCCTTTGTCGACGAGGTGGTGCCGCGCTCGAGGGCAGCTTTCGACTGGCTGCGCCGCCGCCGCTTCCGCTTCGGTCAGACGCATGGCCACCTCATCGGGCGCGACACCGGCGGCCTGCGCCGCATCAGTCAGGTCGGTCTCGCTTCCGCCAAGGCGGCCTATTGCTTCGGCACGGCGCTTTTGACGGCGATGAGCCCGGTGCGACGGAACCGCAGCGCGCTCCGCGGCATTATGCACGTTGGTGTGATCAGCGGTCTGCTCGGCGGCCGCGAAATCCGCCAATACGGCCTCACTCCGCAGGAAGGGGACAAGCGTGCAGCCTGACGTCAGCTTCGTCATCGCCGCCTACAATGCCAGGGCGACCCTCGACCGGGCGATCGCCGGCGCGATGGCGCAGCGCGACGTCTCCGTGGAGATAATCGTCGTCGACGACCGGTCGAGCGACCGCACGCTCGATGTCGCGTGCGCCTATCCCAAAGACATCGTGAAAATTGTCGCGCTTCCCGCCAACCGGGGTCCGGGCGGCGCCAGGAATGCCGGGCTCGATCTCGCCCGCGGCCGCTGGGTGGCCGTGCTCGATTCCGACGATGCCGTCCTTCCCGGCCGGCTGGCGGCAATGATCGCGCGGGCGGAAAAGTCAGGGGCCGAGATCGCGGTCGACAATGTCCAGGTCGTGCGCGAGGACGGCACGCCCGACGACATCATGTTCCCGGCCAGCTACCTCGAAGCGCTCGGCGAGATATCGCTTGCCGACTACATCGCCGGCAACGTGGTCTTCGAATCGCGCTTCAATCTCGGCTACCTGAAGCCGATCTTCCTGCGTCGGTTCCTCGACGAGAACCGGCTTCGCTACGACGAGACGCTGCGCATCGGCGAAGACTACATTCTTCTGGCGAGCGCGCTGGCCAAGGGCGGCCGCTGCGTGGTCGAGCCGACCACCGGCTATGTCTACCACATCCGCACCGGATCGATCTCGCGGGTGCTCGAATTGCATCATGTCGAGGCGATGGCCAAGGCCGATGCCGCCTTCGCGGCGGCGCACTCCATGGACGACAGCGCCAGAGCGGCCTTCGCGAGACGAAGCCGCAGCCTGCGCAAGGCGGCGTCGTTCCTGTCATTGGTTCAGCACATCAAGGCGCGTGCGCCGCTCAAGGCGATACGCACGGCGCTCAGCGATCCGGCCGCGGTCAGGCATATGAGCATGCCGATCGCGGTCCGGCTGAGAAGGGTAGCGGCACAATTTGCCGTGGCGGCGGGGAGGTGAAGCATGCAGGCGGATGGAATGAATTTTCATAGCCAGCGATAGGTAAAAATCGATCTCCTCAGAAGGAATAAGCGATGCAGAAAGTCAGGAAGGCAGTCATACCGGTGGCGGGGCTCGGAACGCGGTTCCTGCCGGCGACCAAGTCGATGCCGAAGGAAATGCTGCCCGTCGTCGACAAGCCTGTCGTGCAATATGCCGTGGACGAGGCGTTCGAGGCCGGCATCGAGCACATCGTCTTCGTCACCGGCCGCAACAAGGCGGTCATAGAGGACTATTTCGACCTGCATCCTGAATTGATCGGGACGCTCGAGCAGACCGGCAAGAAGGCGCAGCTCCAATCACTGGAAAGCCTGCTGCCCGTGGCCGGCGCCACCAGCTTCATCCGCCAGCAGTCGCCGCAGGGCCTCGGCCATGCCGTGTGGTGCGCGCGCGACGTTATCGGCAACGAGCCTTTCGCCCTGCTGCTCCCCGACATGGTGTCCTTCGGCGCGCGCGGCTGTCTGGCCGAAACCGTCGATCTCTATCGGCGCACCGGCGGCAACGTCATCGCCGTCGAGCGCTGCGATCCTTCGGAAACCAGCAAATACGGCATTGTCGGCCGCGGCGCCGAGGTGGCCTCCGGCTTCGAAGTCACCGCCATGGTCGAGAAGCCCGCTCCCGCCAACGCGCCGTCGAACTTCTACATCAACGGCCGCTACGTCCTGCAGCCGGAGATTTTTGCGCTGCTCGGCAACCAGCAGCGCGGCGCCGGCAACGAGATCCAGCTCACCGACGCCATGGTTCGCCTGGCCGAGAGCCAGTCGTTCTATGCCCAGCCCTTCGACGGCCGCATGTTCGACTGCGGCTCCAAGGAGGGCTTCATCGAGGCCACCATCGCCTTTGCTCTGTCGCGCGACGACATGAAAGGACCTGTGTTCGAGATGCTGCAGCAATTCGTCCGGTCGCATGAGCGCCGGGAAGTAGCCGCATAATGCCCAAATTTTGGGTGCATATGCGAAATCGCGATGGCGCGACAGCCGCGCAAGCGCCTGGCCTTCCTGGCCGGGCGCCCCGTGGCACGGATGTTGCGTGGTCTTTTCTGGTAACGACGCCACTCTTCGAAGGCCGGTAGCGCCTGCAACCTGGAATTGGACCGAAGATGAATTATGCCAACTTTCCTCTCGACAAGAGGATGCCATTGCCCAGCACCGAACCGGAAAAGGGTGAAGACTTCATCGACGTCGAGCGTCTGCTTGGCATGGCGGCCCGGCAGGTCAAGGTGGTGGCGGTCTGCGCCGTCATCGGCCTGTTCCTGGGCGTGATCTACCTGCAGACCACGCCCAAGCAATACACGTCGTTTGCGAGCGTGTTGATCGACGAGGGCCTGAACAAGGTCGTGGACGATATCTCGGCGGTCAGTGCTACGCAGCAGACGGACGCGACAATCCTCAGCCAGATAGAAATTCTCAGCTCCGCGCGACTGGCGTCGGAGGTGGTCGACAAGCTGAAGCTCGATCAGAACCAGGAGTTCATGAACCCGCCGCAATCGGCTTTGGCCAAGGGTGTCGGGTTCCTGCGCGGTATTGTCGCCTATTTCCGCGGCAGCGCGGTCAGCGAACTCCCTGGGATCGAGAACGTGGATGCCGCAACGCGCGAAGCCATGATGAAGGCCGCGACCCATGACTATGCGGTCCTTGTTCTGCAGACCGGATTGATGGCGGATCGCAACGGCCGCAGCAACGTCATTACGTTGGGCTATCAGTCGACGAATCCAGCTCTCGCCACGGCCATCACCAAGGCCTATGCCGATGCCTATCTCGCGGATCAGCTCAATGCTAGCTTCGACGCCACCGAGCGCGCGGCGGTCTGGCTGCAGGGCAGGCTGACCGAGCTGCGCCAAAGCTCGCAACAGGCCGCGATGGAAGTCGAGAAATTCAGGGCCGAGCACGGGCTGTCCGCAAACAGCGACGGCCAGTTGATCAGCGGCAAGCAACTGTCCGACCTCAACGCCCAGCTCATCATCGCGCAGGCCGATACCGCGCGCGCCAGTGCCCGCTACCAGCAGTACAAGGCGATCGTCGACAGCGGCTCCGAGAATGCTTTCAATGATTCGGCGATTGCGTCCGATCAGCCGAGCAGCTCGGTCATCATCGGGCTCAAGACCCGTTATCTCGCCGTCTCCAAGCGGCTGCAGGATGTCGAGGCGAACTTCGGCAAGGACCACCCTCAGGCGGTCGCGCTCGCCAGGGAAAAGGCCGATGTATCGGCGCAGATCTTCGGGCAGTTGAAGCAGATCACCGAAAGCTACCGCAACGACTTCCAGGTGGCGCAGGCGCGCGAAGCCGAACTCAGGCAGAAGATCACCACCGCTGCCGGCCAGAGCTCGGCCGACAACGAGTCGCAGGTGAAGCTGAGGGAACTCGACCAGCAGGCGCAGGCGCTCTCCACGCTCTACCAGACATTCCTCGGCCGCTACCAGGAAGCCTCGCAGCAGCAATCCTTCCCTGTCGGCAAGGTGCGCATCATCTCGGACGCGAACATGCCGCTTGCCGCGTCGAGCCCGCGCACCATCAGGGTGCTGGCGCTCTCGCTGGTGCTTGGCCTCATGCTTGGCGCCGGCTTCGGCGGCCTGAACGAATTCAACGAGCGCTTCTTCCGCACGGGCGAGGACGTTCGCGACCGCGTCGGCCTGAAGTTCCTCGGCTATCTGCCGACGATCGGCGGCGGCAAGGCCAAGGAGACGAAGCCGGACGACTTGCCGGCCGACGGCAAGGTCACCAGCCTGTCGGCCGCCGAGAGAAGGGCGCGCATGCGGGTGAGCCTCGATGCGCCGGCCTCGATGTTCGCCGAAACGCTCCGCAACGCCAAGATCGCGTTCGATGTGGTGATGGAAGACAAGGGCAGCCGGGTGATCGGCGTCATCTCGGTCCTGCCCGGCGAAGGCAAGTCGACGGTTGCGGCAAACCTCGCAGGGCTGCTCGCCGCCAACGGCGCCAGGACCTTGCTGATCGACGGCGACCTGCGCAATCCCGGCCTCAGCCGCAGCCTCGGCATGGAGTCCGAGCAAGGGCTGATGGAAGCGGTGGTCAACGGGCAGACCTGGCAGTCGGTCGGCAAGGTCGACCGCCAGACCAAGCTGGCGATCATCCCCGCCGTGCTGCGCGGCCAGTTCTCGCACACCAGCGAGCTTCTGGGTTCGGCCGGCATGCGGCGCTTCATCGAGAACGCCAGGGAGACCTTCGAATACATCATCGTCGACCTGCCGCCGCTCGGCCCGGTGGTCGACGCCAAGGCTTTCGCGCCGCTGGTCGACGGTTTCGTGCTCGTCACCGAATGGGGCCGCACGCCGCGCGCCATGGTGCGCTCGATGCTGGAATCGGAGTCCTATGTCGCTGACAAGATCGTCGGCGCGGTGCTCAACAAGGTCGAGCTGAAGAAATTGGCCAAATACGGCTCGCTCGGCGGTTCGGAAAAATTCTTCGACCGCTATTCGAGCTACTATCTGGAGAAGTCGGAATCGCGCGCCAAGCAGGCCGCCTAGAGCAATTCCACGAAAAACAAAGACTTACAGCGCGTCGCCTGAATCCGCTTCAGCGCGACGCGCTTTAGGGTCAAAATCCAACCAGCTTCGCTGCGCCCAACGCGTTGTCGGTCAACGTCCGCAGTCAGCGGCGGGATCGGACGTCCAACTCTTTGGGAGGGTCGACTTTCAGCAAGCCTTGGCGCAAGTGCTTGGCATTCGGCTGGGGGTCCTCAAGCCTCGTCCGCGATCCAATCGAGCGAGGCGCCATGCGGGTCAGTCCAAGCGACAGGGGAGCCGTTCACGGACAGGAGGAAGCGCCCGGAGGGCCAGTTTGTTCCGGCGCGGCTAGCGATGGACGGGAATACGCGAGGGAACTCGTTCGATACCCAATAAGGAGAGAGACGCATCACCTGCTCCGCAAAAGCCTCTCTGTCTGCGGGGTCGGAGACATAGTCGAGTACGGCCGTGTGAAAGACGACGAGGGTCGCGTCCTTTGGGGCTTCGCTGCAGAGCCGCGCGATCTCGCTCCCACGTAGGTCGCCCTTGACGATCCGGGGTTTGACCGTGGCAGCGATCCTTACGGCCGCCCGCAGATTGGCGAGCCGCGCCGTCTGCTCCGGCCACACCAGCGTCTCAAGCCATGCGACCTGCGCGGGGTCCGCAGCGTCGATCGGGCTCAGGTCCAATCCCGCCCGCCAGACGACTTGCGGCGCGGCCGTCGGCAACGGGGTCGTCTCGCTGGCGGAGCATCGAAAGACAGGCGGCTCCGAGGGCATGGCGGGTGCGCGAATCACCGTAGGCCCGTAGTCGTAGCCATAGAGGTCGGGCATGAGGCAGAGCCCTGCGGACGTCCCGACCTCAAGGAGGGCGAGCGGCTGCGGCAACCGCGCCAGGACGGGGAGCAATGCGGCGCATCTCCCTGGCTCGTTGGTTTGCGTCGAGCGCTCGAGCATGAGCGAGCGGACGGCGTTGGGATGCGCCAGAAGCGCCTGGCGGAACTCGGTCCAGCCTGTCGGCGTGCCGAACAGGTGACGCACCGCGGCGAGCAGAAGGTTCGGTTGCCGCTTCATATCCGGGAGGGTCGACAGGAAGCCGAGTGTCACCCGGTCCCCAGCCACGGCACGAGCTAACTCCTCGTAAAGCGGCGAGCGACCATGCGCTTCTGTATCGGCAAACCGAGCATACCGGGCTGCGATCTCGGCCAGGCCCACCTCATCCATGTCCGCTGATCCTCGATCCCGACGTCTCGTCACAGTACACGATATGCAGATCTAACGGCATTCAAGCACGGACTACCGATACGCGGCGGTCGATTAACCAAGGGGCATTCGGATGCCGGAGGCGGCAGCCTAAAGCAATTCCAGGGAAAACAAAGATTTACAGCGCGTCGCTCGAATCCGCTTCAGCGCGACGCGCTTTAGGGTCAAAACCCAATCAGCTTCGCCGCGCCATAGCCAAGATGGGGTGGACCCCTGCCGGTCGATCCAGCTACCGGAAGCAGCAAGTAGCGCCATGAATTGCCGTCGGGCGTCAAGTCTCCGAACGTCGCGATGGTGCGCGCATTGCAGACGTTCGGTGCAGGTCGGCAAAACCAGCGCCCACCTCTGCTGCCGGCGGCCCTCCGAAATGCCGGCGACCCGCGCCCCGTCGACGAAATGGGTGTCATCTCGGCGGAGGGCGGCCGTCAGAAGTCTTCGGCCATGGCGCGCGCCTCGCTCGCGGCCGCCCGCCGCGCCTCCGCGTCGGCCTCGAGGCCGAACAAGGTGCGCTCCACAACCACGTCCTGGATGTCGGTCAGGCCGATGAACCGGAGCCACGCCTCCACATAGGGGCGCTGGAAGTCGTAGCGCTCGCCCGGGGTCCAGTTGCTGGTCGGCGCATAGTCCAGGCCGCGCGCGTAGATGACCGCCGCCTTCTTCGCCTTCATCAGACCGCCAAAGCCGGTCTGGTCGAACGAGAACAGGATGTCCTTCTGCGACACCAAGTCAATGTAGTGCTTCAGGCGGTAGGGGATCGAGAAGTTCCAGAGCGGGACCGCCATCAGAAGCTTGTCGGCGGCGAGCAGGGGCGCGGCCAGCGCCTCCATTCGCGACCATGCCGCCGCCTGCGCCGGCGAGCGACCATCGCCATAAATGCCGGCGTACTTCGCATTCAGCGCGTCCTCGTCGAGTGGCGGCAGGTCCAGCGACCAGAGGTCGAGAATTTCGATCTCATCCGAAGGGTGTGCCGCGCGATAGGCGTCAATGAAGGCGCGCGCCACCTCGATCGAGGCGGACTCCGCCTTGCGGGGAGAAACTTCCAGATAGAGCAATTTGATCATAGCGATCGATTCCTTCGAGGCGCACAACCGCGCCGGTCACCTCAACCTTCCGCTTCCGGATAAATTTAGCAAACGAGTAATTTCGCTGGCATTCAGCGAGAAAAGTGTTAAATCGAGGACGATGAGGTCCCATGTTTGAAACCGAGTTACTGCGCGTCTTCATCACCGTCGCCGAGTGCGGCGGGTTCACTCGCGCCTCAGAGGTCCTGCATTCCACCCAGTCGACAGTCAGCGCGCAGATTCGCCGCCTGGAGGATCAGGCGGGCCAAGCGCTCTTCGCTCGAAGCACGCGTTCGGTGCAGCTCACGCCGGCGGGCGACACCTTGCTCGGTTATGCTCGGACGATCTTGCGCATCAACGAGGATGCGCGGCAGCGTCTTTCCGGCGCCGTGCCGGCCGGTCGCATTCGGCTGGGATCGTCGGAGGACTTGACGGGCGCATGGCTCCCCCGCCTCCTGCGACGCTTCGTGACCCAATTCCCGCAAGTGGCGATCGACCTGGAAATCGGGATCGGACCCCGGTTGCTGAGGCGACTGGACAAAGGGGAGATCGACGTCATGGTCGCTGGCCGCTGCGCCGAGGACACGGAGGGGTTGAGGCTGTGGCGCGAACCGTTGGTTTGGGCCTTCGCGCGCGAGAGCGAACCGCCCGCGCCTCTCCGCCTGGCGTTCTTTCCGGAGCCCTGCCCGTACCGCGAAGCAGCGCTTCGCGCCCTTGGCGGGCAGGGCGGGGCGAACCAGGGCTGGACCATCGCCTGCACCAGCGGCAGCCTTGCCGGCGTCCGCGCTGCAGCGGTCGCGGCGATCGCCATTACGCCGTTGCCGCGAAGCCTGGTCGGCCCAGATCTGCGTATCCTCGAGCCGGAGGCGGCTTCCCTGCCGTCCCTGCCCGACGTGGAATACATTGCAAAGGTCGGCCGCCGGGCGAATACGCCCGCCATCGCCGCCCTGATGGAGATGATCCACACGGCGCCAGCGCCGATGGCGGGCTGACTGGATCGCAGGTCCGTTAGACCGCTACCGTGTCCTGAGGGTCAATCGCATCCATCACGTCATCTCCTCATGTTCGAGGAACGCGTTTCGTTCAGCGTCGAAAGGCGCCGCGCCCCTCGCGCACCTGAAGCAGGTTTCCATCCGGATCCTCAAACCTCGCGGCATAACCCCAAGGGAAGTCTAGCACCTCGGGCGGCTCGAACGTGACGCCGCGCGACTTCAGTGTTTCGAACGCCGTCCGGCAATCTTCCACCTCGATCGTATAAACCGCGGAACCCAGTTCAGCCTTCGCGGGCGAGCCTGGCCACAAAACGAATTCGAAGTCCTGTCCCCGGACGCCGACGGTCAGGAATCGCGGTCCGCTTGGCGTTGGAGCGTCGATCCGCCTCTCGAGGCCGATGACGTTGGTGTAGAAGTCGAGCGCCTTGTCCTGATCGCTCACCAACAGCGCCACGTACACGACTTTTTTCAGCATGGTGGTCTCCTTTCATATGGCTTGCTTGCCTCCCGTCACATGACGAGCCAGGGGGGAGTGATTGTGACAAGTCGGGGCGGATTAAGCGCTCGGCAGTCGGAGGCGACGACCCAAGCCAGCTCAGCGTGATTGTTGCAACGACCGCTGCGCAGCCCAACGAAGCGGACCTTCACGGGTTGGATGGCCCAAGGGTCGCAACGGGTCAATTTGCGCCGTCCCAGCTCTCCGCTTCAAAATGTCCGAGAAGGGTCCGAACTCGGTCGTTCAAATGGCAACCGATTGGGTTTTGACTCTAGTCCGGATTGTTACGCGCCTGGGGCGAGGATTGATGCGCGACAAGTGAGACGACGGCTTCGCGAATCCAGCGTTGGCCGACGTGTCCGTGATTGCGCTCATGCCACACCATTCCCACTGCAAAGCCTTCAACGGGGAATGGACAGTCCATCACTTCAAGCTGGTCCGCAGAGTCGCGCACCAACCGTTCCGGGACCAGCGCCACGAAGTCCGAGTGAGACACGATCTCCGGGACAAACAGGAACGAAGCCGCGGAGAGCACCACGTTACGCTTGTGTCCGAGAGCAGCCAAAGCGCTGTCCAACGGCGTTACGAAGCTGCCCCCGTCCAAAGACACGATCACTTGCTCCAGCTCAGCAAATTCAGCGACCGTGATTCCGTCCCGCAGCCGCGGATGCTTCCGGCGGCCGATCAGCACATAGCGTTCATCGAACAGATGGCGCGTGCGAAGACTTGGCGAGGCCGCCTGCGGCGTCATCAGCGCCAGATCCACATCGCCGCGCGCCATCTGCGCTTCCAACTGCGGCGCGTCCAGATTGCGGATCGCGACGCGAACACCGGGGGCTCGCGTCCTGAGTTCCACAACGAGCGGCTTGACCACTGCCGCTTGCAGATAGTCCGTGCAGGCGATTGCGAAGGTCAGATTGGCCTTCGCCGGATCGAAGTTCCTGTGCGAGGCGACCGTGGCGCGAACCTGATCAAGGGCTTGGCGCAACGGATCGAGCAACTCCATTGCTTTGACCGTCGGCGTCATACCTCGCTGGGCAGGAATTAGCAGCGGGTCATCGAACTCGCGCCGGAGACGGTTTAGCTGGGCGCTTACCGCTGGCTGGCTGAGGTTCAATCGGGCAGCCGCCTTCGTGACGTTTCGCTCGACCAGCAGCGTCTCCAGGGTAACCAACAGATTGAGGTCCAGGCGCTTGGTATCCACCACATGGATAGTAGCCGAACATTCTTATGATTTCCAATATAGCTCGCACCAGCCGAGACTTCGTGGTCAAGGCCGCATGCGGACGCGCCCGAGGCCATGGTGGAGGTCGATCGGAGGCTGAAGCGGTGCGCCCTCAACCAGGATGACCAGCATGAGCCAAGTCGATACTTCCAAACCTCTGATCACCGTGGTTGGTGCCTCGAGCAAGCAAGGGCGTAGCGTCGCCAATTCCTTGCTCGACAGTGGGCGCTACCGGGTGCGAGCACTGACGCGGCGCCTCGACAGCCAACCCGCGCAGGCCCTGGCGAAGAAGGGTGCCGAAGTCGTGGTGGCGCCTCTTGAACTCGGCAGGCAGGCCGAGCTGACCGAAGCAATGAGAGGCTCGGCTGGGGCGTTCTTGATGACGCCGCCCATCGTCAAGGTGCCGCCGGCGGAACCCGAACTCACCCTGGGCAAGGAGTTGGCCGATGCGGCGGTGGCCGCCGGCGTCGAGCACGTGGTGTTCAGCGGACTCGAAAATGTCGAAGCCATCACCGGCGGCACCAAGTGGGCGCCGCATTTCACGGACAAGGCAAAGGTAGAGGACTACATTCGCGGCTTGCCCGTCCGCAGCTCGTTTGTGTATCTGGCGTTTTACTACACCAATTTCCTGGAATACTACGTGCCGCAGGGCGGGGAGGATGGCATAACGTTTGCCATATACTTGCCGCCGGACATCCCCATGCCGTTCTGTGATCCGCTCACTGCCGCCGGCCCGGCGGTGCGCGACATCTTTGACCGCTCGGCGCGATACGCTGGCGAAGTCCTGCCTGTGATCGGCGAGTTTATCTCGGCGCAACAGATGGTGGACACGTTTGTGCGGGTCACTGGAAAGCGCGCGCGCTATGCCTCTGCCTATTCGCGTGAGGACTTGTTACGCCATTTTCCGAGCTTCGCCGACAATGAGCATCTCGTGCGCGAGTTGGTGGGTATGGTCGAATACGCCGTCGAATATGGCTACTACGCCCCTGGGCGCGATCTGACCTGGAGCCGAAAAATCGATCCGGATGCCGTGACTTGGGAACAGTTCCTCAAGCGCAGCAAATGGCAAGGCGATCTGCTGTCCTTTGGCGCCGCCGCAGATGCCGAACTGGCGCCGACCTGAGAATGGCGAAACGGTGCTTGGGCCATACTCGGTGCGGTCCGAATTGCTCTAATGCATGTCGCCCAGAAGTGTACGCGGTTCTGGGACAACGACATGCATCAAAACAAGGACTTAAAGCGCGTCGCCTGAATCCGTCAGCGCGACGCGCTTTAAGGAACTCTCCCTCAATCCCTGGACGACAGCAGCCGTCCATATTTGCCGACGATCCTGAGGGCGGTCAGCCGGCCGCTCTGGAAGGCGCCGGTGTCGATGCCGAGCCGGCGCCCGTCGAGCGTTGGGACGTCCACGATCGTATGTCCGTGCACGACCCAGCGGTCGAGGCGATGCGCCGCCGCGAGGAAATCGGATCGGATGTTGAGCAGGTCGGCCTCGTCCTGGGCCTCGATCGCGATGCCTGGCCGGATGCCGGCATGCACGAACACGAACTCATCCGAGCAGACCATCACCGGCAGCGAGCGCAGGAAGCCGATATGGCCGGCAGGTATTGCCTCGCGAATGCGTTCGTCGACCTCATCGCTTGAAGCGTAGAGATTGGCGAGGTGCGCCGGATCGACGCCGTAGGAATAAAGGGTCTCCCGCCCGCCGACCGCGAGCCATGGCTCCCGCGACAGATAGCCGTCGAGATAGTTGAGCATAGCCACCTCGTGGTTTCCGGCCAGGCAGACGCGCAGGAAGCCTTTCGGCGGCGGCGCCATGAGGTGCTCGATCACGCGCCGCGATTGCGGCCCGCGGTCGATATAGTCGCCGAGCATGATGATGATCTTGCGGCCGCGGAACTTCGCCGCGTCGAGCTGGATCTTCTGCTCCAGCACGCGCATCTGGTCATAGCAGCCATGCACGTCGCCGACCGCGTAGACCACCGTCTCGCGCATGTCCATCACCAGCCGTTCGCGCGGCAAGGGGCGGGGTCGTCTCGATCGCTGGAACAGACTCACGGATTGCAGCTCGGTACTTAAACTAGGATCGCGCGGCGGAGCGCGTACCAAGTCTCGATATCAGCCGAATGCAAACAATTCCACACTGGGAGCTGCTGCGGAGTTTAGAGCATGTCTCCCGAAAGTGGGAACCGGTTTCGGGACAAAGACATGCGTAAAGTCAAAAACCTAAAGCGCACGGAGCGAATCTGAAAGATCGCGACGCGCTTTAGGCGGCTTTCAACCGGTAGCGGAAGAGCGTGTGGTCGAGCAGCAGGCGGATGCGCGGCTCGGCCTCGGCCGCCACCAGCCAGCTTGCCGCGATCATGGCCGCGCCGACGATCGGGATCGAGACGAGATAGGGCACGCCCGCCCGGATCAGGGTGCCGAGCATCGCCGCGCCGACGACATCGTGGATGAGGTAGAGCGGATAGGTCATCAGCCCGATCCGGCGCCAGCCGCGCCAGGAAAGATCGAGCCGGAGCGACCACGCCATCAGAGCCACGGCGGCGAGGAAGATGATGATCGGCGGCGCGTAGGGCATCGCGGCTTCCACCTTGATGCTGTGCACGTCGACCGAGCTGATGATCTGCAGCGCGCCGCCGGCGAGGAAAAGGGCTGAGAAGCCGAGGCGCTGGATGGTCACCGCCTTGAATCGCATCAGCCAGATGAGCACGCCGACGGCGAAGAAAGCGCCGTGATGCACGAGCGTCAGCTGCAGCCAGCGCGTCTCCGCGAGATCGGTCCAGCCGAAGGGGAAATAGAAGCACCAAAATAGCGTACTGACGAGGCCGATGACGACGGCGACGGCCTCCATCAGATCGAAGCGTCCAAGCCTGAGCAGGATCCAGACGATGGCGTAGAAGGCGATCTCGATGCCGAGCGTCCAGTAGACGCTGTCCACCCACGGCTCGAAGGGCACGAACAGCGCGGTGCGGGCAAGCCGCACCACGGCATCCGTCGGCCAGGACAGGCCCACCAGCAACAGCACAATCGCGGAGATCGGCGCGCAGACCCAGACCGCCGGCGCCAGCCGCCTGACGCGGGCCTCGAAGAATTTCAGCGGCGTCGAATTTTCCGCGCTGAAGGCGATGACGAAGCCGCTGATGACGAAGAACACCTGCACGCCGACCCAGCCGGAGCCGACAAAACCCATCTCGGGATGGGCCGCGATGCCGCCGGTGGCGCGTGCCGAGACGCCATTGGGAAACGCCCATACCCAGAAGCCATAGTGATAGAACATCACCATGACGGCGGCCAGGAAACGCAATATGTCGACGCCGCCGAAAGTCGTCTTGTGCTGAGCCATGCCTTGCCTTGGGAATGGCCCCCAAGACGAACTTTAGGGTCTGTTGCTGCATTGCACAACAGGCGATTGCAGTGCGGGACGAATTCGTGAAAGCGCCTGACGTCCCAATCGTAGGCGCTTGCGAAGTGGTTTAAAGCCCGATGCCTCGGTTCTCCAGCGCCGCCGTGATCTCGTCGAGGATGGCAGGATCGTCGATGGTCGCCGGCATAGTCCATTCCTCCTTGTCGGCGATCTTCTGCATCGTGCCGCGCAGGATCTTGCCGGAGCGCGTCTTCGGCAGCCGCTTGATCGTCACCACCGTCTTGAAGGCGGCGACCGGGCCGATCCGTTCGCGCACCAGGCCCACCACCTCGCTTTCGATGGCACCGGTGTCGCGCGACACACCTGCGTTGAGCACGACGAAGCCGAGCGGCACCTGGCCCTTCATCGCGTCGGCGATGCCGATCACCGCACATTCGGCGACATCGGGATGCGCGGCCAGCACCTCCTCCATCGCGCCGGTCGAAAGCCGGTGGCCGGCCACATTGATGATGTCGTCGGTGCGGGCCATGACATAGAGATAGCCGTCCTCGTCCATCATGCCGGCGTCGGCCGTCTTGTAGAAACCGGGGAACTCCTCGAGGTAAGCCTGGCGGAAGCGGGCGTCGGCATTCCAGAGCGTCGGCAGGCAGCCCGCCGGCAGCGGCAGCTTGACCACGACATTGCCGAGCGTGCCGCGCGCCACCTCATGGCCGGCATCGTCGAGAATGCGGATGTCGTAGCCGGGCATCGGCACGCCGGGCGAGCCGTATTTCACCGGCAAAAGCCCGAGCCCGGCCGGGTTGATCGTCATCGGCGAGCCGGTCTCGGTCTGCCACCAATGGTCGATCACCGGACGGTCGAGCTTCTGCTCCGCCCATTTGATGGTTTCCGGATCGGCGCGCTCGCCGGCGAGGAACAGCGTGCGGAATTTCGACAAATCGTATTTCGGCACGAACTCGCCGCTCGGATCCTGCCCCTTGATGGCGCGGAAAGCCGTCGGCGCCGTGAACAGCGCCACCACGCCATGCTCCGAGATCACCCGCCAGTAGGTTCCGGCGTCCGGCGTGCCGATCGGTTTGCCTTCGAAGAGCACGCTGGTGCAACCGTGCAGCAGCGGCCCGTAGACGATATAGGAATGGCCGACCACCCAGCCGACGTCGGAAGCCGCCCAGAACACCTCGCCCGGCTTGACGCCGAACTCATTGTCCATAGTCCACTTCAGCGCGACCATATGGCCGCCATTGTCTCGCACGATGCCCTTCGGCTGCCCGGTCGTGCCGGAGGTGTAGATGATGTAGAGCGGGTCGGTGGCCAAGACCGACACGCAGTCGACATTGGCGCCCGCCGCCCGCTCGCGAGCAACCGCGTCGGCATAGTCGAAATCGTAATTGTCCCTCATCTCGCAGCGCAGCTGCTCGCGCTGCAGGATGAGGCAGGCGTCGGGCTTGTGCCTCGACATCTCGATCGCCTTGTCGAGCAGCGGCTTGTAGGCGACAACGCGTCCAGGCTCCAGGCCGCAGGACGCGGTAATGATCAGCTTCGGCTTGGCGTCGTCGATGCGGGTGGCGAGCTCGTGCGAGGCGAAGCCGCCGAACACCACCGAATGCACGGCGCCGATGCGGGCCGAGGCGAGCATGGCAATGGCCGCCTCCGCCACCATCGGCATGTAGATGATGACGCGGTCGCCCTTGCCGATGCCGCGATGCCTCAGCACCGAGGCCAACGCGACGACCTCGCGCTTCAACTCCGCATAGGTGAATTTGCGTACCGTGCCGGTGATCGCGCTGTCATGGATCAGCGCCAGCTGGTCGGCGCGGCCGCCCGCCACATGGCGGTCGATGGCGTTGAAGCATGTGTTGCAGGTGGCGCCGGTGAACCAGCGGCCATAGACGCCGGCCGTCGGATCGAAAACGCTTTCGGCCGGCGAATACCAGTCGATTGCCTTGGCCGCCTCGGCCCAGAACCCTACGGGGTCGCGTTTCCAGCCCTCATAGACCTCGTGGTAGCGTGACGCCATCAAGCTTCCTCCCCAGGAACGATTTGCCGTGTTGCAATAGACTAATGCATGGTCGCGCAAAAGTGTGCAGCGGTTTTGCGAAAACGACATGCATAAAACAAAGACTTAAAGCGCGTCGCCTGAATCCGCCTCAGTGCGACGCGCTTTAAGCCGCTTCTCGCGGCCATGTCTTCCTGCATTTTGGTCGACGCAACTTGGCGAATTTCTCCTGGCGGCGCTTCCACTTCGAGCGCCGTTCCGCCGGTGGCGGACTGAATGGGCTTAGAGCGGCAGTGCCGCTAGCATCAGCCCGACGCCGCCGGCGATCAAAATGGCGGCCGCCAATGCCTTCCGATGGCGCTCGAAAGCCGTAGGAGCCCGGTCCCAATTGTAACGCATACTGTGCACTCCCCCAAAAAGCCCCGGCGCACTCATAGCTTACTCGAGGGAAGGATGGCAACCCTGACGGGAACCCGCCGCCTTGACAGGAACCGCTCGGCATTCTTCTGCCGTGGATTGTTCTCGGGGATTTTTTGATGAAGAGAACCTACGAAAAGCCGGTGTTGATGAAGCGCCAGAAGCTGTCGAACGTTGTTGCCACCGCGACCGGTTCGATCGGCCCGGCCGGCTGACACCTGACGGTCTGCTTGGTCTGGATGCGGGTATTCTTCGCGACGCTCGTGAGAAGGTGCGGCCGACCGCGTTGCTGATTTGTCATCCGCCGATGGACAGCGCCTTTATGCCGCGCTAATTGCACTTCGGCAAAGGGAGCGGGCGCATGGTCGAAATCGCCTCTGAAACGGTTCTCCGAATGGCGGACGACGCCTCGGTGCAGCATGTCGGCGACGGCGCCGTCGTGTTGCTGGCGCGCAGCGGCCAGCTCTACACCTGCAACGGCACCACCGAGGCCTTCCTCGACAAGGTCGACGGCACCCGTAATCTCGATCAGATCGTCGATCTGCTGTCGGACGAATTCGAGGTCGACAAGGCGACGCTCGGCGACGACATGACGGCGCTGGCCGCCGAGCTCGTGGCCGAAGGCATCCTCGCCGACCCGGACGCGTGATGGCCGACGGACCGTTCCTGCGCGCCCTGTTCCGAGCCCATTTGTGGCTCAGCGCCCGGCTGATGCCGCTGCTGATCGGCCAGCGCGACTTCGAGACGGTGCTGAAATGGGCGCCGCTCGACGCGCCTACGCCCTATCAGGGCCTGACGTCGTCCTACATCGTTACCCGCGTCAACCGCACGGTCCGGCATCCCTGGCTGATGCGCGACCGCAGATGCCTGCGGGAAGGGCTGCTCGGCTTCCGCTTCCTGCGCATGGCCGGCTTCGACCCCGAACTGCGCTTCGGCGTCGATTCGAAATCGATGCACGCGCCGCGACTGTCGGCGCATTGCTGGGTCTGCCTCGACGGCAAGCCGGTGGTCAGCGACAGCCTTCCCGGCATGGTTGAGATCTATCGCCACCATGCGGATGCGGCGAAGGCGCGCGCTGCTTGACCGGTGCAGCAACCACCTTCTGCTATGACCTCAACGGTCAGGTCATCAAGGTATCGGCATCGCGACCCGAGCTTTGGCCGAGCTTCGACCTGATGCTAGGCACCATGCGTGTCAGCGAACCCGTCCAACCTGGCTTTCGCATCAATATCCTCGAAACGCCGGCGCTGTCCGAAAAGCCCGAAGGGAAGCTCGCCTTCGATGGCGAGGTGCCGCTGGATGGCCATTGCCGGGTAATTGACGGCGCAGACATCGTCCATCTGATCTTCCCCGGCCTGCAGATGGCCTCGGTCCATGCTGACGAAGGCTGGGCCGAAATCCGCGTTCACCCCGACAGCAAGGTCAAATGGACGCTGCTGATGATGGTGCTGGATGCCGCGCTAGATGCCGGCGGACAGCACATGCTCCATACCGCTGGCCTGACGCTTCCCGGCCGCGAGGCACTCGTGCTGATCCATGCGCCGAGCGGCACCGGTAAGTCGACGACGTCCATGGCGTTGGCATCGCAAGGCTTTGGCCTTTGCTCGGATGATGTGATGATCCTCAGCACGACGCCAGGCGGCACCGCAGCCTGGGGCATGCCGCGCAAGGTGAAGATCCATCGCAACACCGCGACGATGCTGCCATTTCTCTCTCCCTGCCTTGGCGACACCTGGGACGCCGAGGGCGAGCAGGCCGTCTCGCTGGACCGTCTCGGCGAGATCATCCGCATCGAAGATGTTCGTTCCAGACCGGTCGCGGCGCTTCTGCACCTCGCGCGCTCGGCCGACGGCCAGACCCGGCTCACCCCCATGGCCAGGACCGACGCCATGGTTGCGCTTGCCACCGACAACGTGAGGACCGGCATGACCGGCTTGCTGCCGATGCAGAAGCGGCGGATGGCGACGATTGCGGCGCTGGTGAAAGCGGTTCCGACATTCACCCTGGAAGTCGGCGCGAGGCCGGCAGATGCGGCGGCGCTGATCCGCGCCGTGCTGGATCGGGCTTAGTTCCGAATACCGCGGCGATTAGCGGAAACGCCTGTCATTGCCGTGATGTGCCGAAAAATCCGAAACGCTGGCGGGACAGCACCCCCTCTGAGGGGGGTGTGACGGAACGCGGCGCCACAGTACCTTTCCTGATCACCGAAAATCATTGCAGCCACTCACGCCGGGTAGGGTCTCGCCCGCGCCAGCCGCTGCACCCAACGAAAAGCGTCGCGGCTGAGGCGCGAGCGCATCTTGTCGCGGGAATTGACCCTAAGCAGCATGTTGCCGGTGATCAGCCATTTGGCGAGCCGTATCGACAGATCGGGCTTGATGCGGTTGGCAAGCTCGACCGCGTGCGGCTCGCCGAACAAGCGCCCAGTCACGTTGAGCACCGTCGCCAGTTCAAGCTCGATGCCGGTCATGCGCGCTGCCTCGAGCAGCCGCGCTTCCGCCTCTGGCGATTGCAGCGCACGCACCCCCTGCAGCACGTCGACACAGAGCTGCAGCCGGTGGAATTTGTGGCCGCCGGCGGCGTGAACGATGGCGATGGTGAGTAGAGACGCCGGCGTATCGGTCTCGCCGCCATCGATGACCTGCAACTCACGAAAGCCGAGAGACAGCCGCCTGCGCATGCCGGTATCGTGCACCAGATTGCCGTGCAGCTCGATCAGCAGGCTGGAGTTCTCCTTCTCCAGCCATTTGAATTCCTGCAACTCATGCGATTGGGCCTCACCGCTGGCCAGCTCGAAGCCGCATGCGGCGATCACGCCGTTGGCCGCGCCGATGCTGTTTGGATCGACCAGGATGTCGATGTCGGTGAACGGCCGGTCGGCGGCATGGCGGTAGAGTTTTCGCGCGAAGACCGGACCCTTGACGATGCGGGCCGCAACGCCCTTCGCCGCCAGCGCCTTCATGATGCGGTCGCCGTGATATTGCAGCAGCATCGATTGCCCGGTCGCGATCGTCGCCTGGTCGCGCAGCTCGGAGAGCCTCTGCCGCAAGGCCGTATCTTCCGGCAGGTTGGCGTCGCCGATTTCCCGAAGCTTGCGCAGCATGATCGGCAGCACGCCGTGGAACTCGGCATTGGCGAGCAGCGCCATAAGGGGCCCGGCTGACAGCGCCCCGGTTACCTGAGCCTGGGGGTCGGCAAAGGATAGCAACAGCTTTTCATCGGCAGGCGAAAGGGGTGGCAGCATGAACCCGGTCGAAGCGTAGGCACTAACAGACAATACTGCGAATATGTCTGCGGAAAAAGCATCGTGGAAAGCGGCGTAAGCCGGCGGAACCGGCCGCGAATTGACTTTGCGAGGGGTTTTCCTTCATTCTTGACTTGGATTCGGAGGGTGATGAAATGACCAGGAAGAAGTACGAGGCGCCTATCCTGCGCAAGGCTGGAAAGCTGTCCAGCGTCGTGGCCGGTGCGCCGTCAAAGGCGGTTTAACGTTACGCGGCTTCGGTCTGGCTGGAGCCGCTACATTCCCCAGCGCAGCGCCGCCGTGTGAACCGGCGCGTCCCACAGCACCGTCATTTCGTTGTCCAGCATGGTCAGCGTGATCGAGCAGCCGGCCATGTCGAGCGACGTCACATAGGAGCCGACCAGAGAGCGGATCACCCTCACGCCGCTCCTCTCGAAGATTTTGCGTGCGCTGTTGTACATCAAATAAAGCTCCATCGACGGCGTGCCGCCGAAGCCGTTGACGAACAACAGCGCTGGTCCTTTTGCGCGCTCGCCGAGGTCGCCGACGATCGCCGCGCAAACCTCCTCGGCGATGGCGTCGGCGCTCTTCAGCGCATCGCGCCGTCGGCCGGGCTCGCCATGGATGCCGACGCCGAACTCCATCTCGTTGTCGCCGATTTCGAAAGTCGGCCTGCCCGCCGCAGGCACCGTGCAGCTGGTCAGCGCCACGCCCATCGAGCGCGTCGCGCCGTTGACGCGATCGCCAAGCGCCTTGAGCTCGGGCAGGGCCATGCCTTGCTCGGCCGCGGCGCCGACGATCTTTTCCACCACCAGCGTGCCGGCAACCCCGCGCCGGCCGGTCGTGTAGGACGAATTCTCGACCGCGACGTCGTCATTGGTCACCACCTGCAGCACGCCTTCCGACATTTCGGCCGCCATGTCGAAATTCATCACATCGCCTTCGTAGTTCTTGACGATGAACAGGCAGCCGGCGCCGGTGTCTACTGCCTGCACCGCCGCCAGCATCTGATCCGGCGTCGGCGAGGTGAAGACCTGGCCGGGGCAGGCGGCATCCAGCATGCCGTGGCCGACCAGCCCGCCATGCAGCGGCTCGTGGCCGGAGCCGCCGCCGGAGATCAACGCCACCTTGCCCGGCTTGAGTGCCTTGCGGCGGACGAACTTGTGCTCGTCGCCGAGCGCGAGGATGTCGGAATGGGCGGCGACGAAGCCGTCGAGGCTTTCGGTTAGGACCGTGTCCACTGAATTCAGAAACTTCTTCATGGCCGTCCTCCCGAATGGTCCTTGATCTATGCAATTCCCAACGGAAAACCGCTGCACAGTGTTCCTGGAATTGCTGTAGTCAGCCGCTGCCCTTGCCGGCGATGCTGGTTATCTTCTGGATGAATTCGTTGATCGCCCGGTCGAGCGCCGCGTTCTGCTTGTCGTCGCCGAAGTCGGGCACGATGAGCGAGACGTGGCGCGTCTTGCGCGGACCCGAAGCCGCCGGCAGCTTGCCGGGATGCGCCTGGTGATAGGCGGCCAGGAACTGGTCGCGCTCGGCCGGGCTGAAATGGCAGACGGAAAAGATGGACGGCAAATGCTTCGACGGGATCGGGATCGAGTAGGCCGGGCTCGAGATCTGCGTGACGAAGCTGCGATGCTTGCCGAGCGCATCGGCGAGCCGCTGGCGCATGCCCGACGGCCGCTGGTCGATGACCTGCGACAGGATCGTCTTGTAGGCGCGGATCGCGTCTTCCGAGCCGGCTTCCTGCATCTTGGCTGCCTTGGCCATGCCGCGCTTACACCGAGACGTCCGCGATGGCCGCCTTGGCCATGGCGAGCTGCGCCGGCGCGACCGAAAGATCGCGCAGGCCCGCCTCGAGCAGCGCCGGAATGGCGGCCGGATCGCCGCCCGCATCGCCGCAAAGGCTGACCGGAATCCCTTTCTCCAGTCCGAAGGCGGCGACCGAAGCGATCAGCCGCACGACGGCCGGGTGACGGACCGAATTGAGATACCCGACGGCGGCATTGTCGCGTGCCGCCGCCATCACATATTGGGTCAGGTCGTTGGAGCCGATCGAGAAGAAGGCGACGTCGGCGAAGGCTTCCGGCGCGATGGCGACAGACGGCACCTCGACCATGATGCCGAGTGGCGGCAGCTTGTGCGTAACACCGCGCGTCGCGAGAGCGGCCTGCTCTTCGGCGAACAGCGCTGCGGCTTGGCTGTACTCGTCAGACGTGGCGACCATCGGAAACATCACCTTCAGATTGCCGTGTATGGCGGCACGCAGCAATGCCCGGATTTGCACCCGGAATATCTCGCGCCGCGCCAGCGACAGCCTGATGCCGCGCAGGCCGAGAAACGGGTTGGTTTCCTCGACGGTGAAGCCGGGAACCGGCTTGTCGCCGCCGGCATCGACGGTGCGGATGGTCACCGGTTTTTCTCCGGCCCACTCCAGCACCTTGCGATAGGCTTGGTACTGCGTTTCCTCGTCCGGCAGCATCCTGCCGAACAGGAACTCCGTCCGCATCAGGCCGACACCGTCGCAGGTATCGATGTCGATGCCGTCGACATCGGAAGGATAGGCGATGTTCACCTGCACCCGCACGGGGGTGCCGGCTTTGGTCACCGCCGGCTGGGTGAGAAAAATCAGCGCCTTGCCCTGGCGCGCCGCGAAGGAGGAGGACGACTGCCGGAAAGCCTCGATCTCCGCCGGCGAGGGCGAAACCACGATGGCGCCATGCTCGGCGTCGAGCAGTGCGTTCCCCGCGGGTTTATCCGCTGAAGTGCCAAGCCCCACCACCATCGGCACACCGCGCGAACGCGCCAGCATGGCGACATGGCTGGCCGAACTGCCGGCCTTGAGCGCGATGCCGCCGCCTCTGCTCCAGTCGGTTTCGAGGAAGCGCGTCGGCGCGATGTCCGTGCCGTAGAGGATGGCGCCGGGGGGTGCCGCCATATCGCTGTCCTCGCTCAGCGCCCGCAGCACCTGGTCGCGGATGTCGCGCAGGTCGGCGGCACGCGCCCGGAAATAGTCCTGGTCGGACGCCTCGTAGCCGGCGATCTCGGCGTCCAGCGCCTGCCGCCAGGCCATATCGGCCGGCTGCCCGGAATCGATAGCCGCGAAGGCCGGACCGCTCAGCGCGTCGTCCTCCAGCATGGCGATGTGGAATTCGAGAATGCCGGCGGCGTCCGCATCGGCGGTTTCAGTAAGCAACGTCAGCCGGCTCACCGCCTTGCCGATCGCCGCCTTCAGCGCTACGTTTTCCTCGGCCGCGCTTGCCTTGCCTCTATAGAGAGCCGGGGGCTGGTCGAGGTCGAATAGCGGACCCTCGGCATAGCCGGCCGAGGCGGGAATGCCCTCAATCCGCATGGCCCGCATTCCTTGCGGGTTCGAGGCCATATTCGTCGGTCTCAAGCGGACCGGGCATGGTCCCTGTCCTCGTCGAAGTCCCGCTGCACCAGGTCGACCAGCGCGCCGACCGCTTCCTCAGCGCCGTCACCTCTCGCCCTGATATGCAGCACGGTTCCCTTCGGCGCCTTGGCCGCCATCACCTTGACGATGCTCTTGGCGTCGAACCAGGGACCGTTGGCGGCGACGGCCACTTCCACCTCGGCCGCGAACGATTTGGCGAGCTTGGTGAACTTCACCGAAGGGCGCGCGTGCAGGCCCACATCGTGGGTGATCAGAACCGTGGCTTCGGCGGATGCGGACATTCAGTCGGTTCCCGTTCATTCACGACGGCGACAATTCATGCGCCGTCGCCACCACTTCCTTGAGCGAGGCGCCGCCGGAAGATTCCGTCGCCGCCATCACCGCGCCCTCGACGATCGGCGCGTTGCAGACGATGATCTTATGCGAGCGCGGCTCGCCGATCATCTCGACCGCCATCTCGCTGTTGGTTTCGGCGCCGCCGAGATCGACCAGGATGGCGACGCCCGCTTCCGACCAGGCCTTGTCGATTGCGCCCATGATCGCCTCGACGCTGGTTCCGAGCCCGCCATGGCCGTTTCCGCCGCACCATGCAAGCGGCACTTCGTCGCCGACCATCTGGCGCACCATGTCGGCCGTGCCTTCGGCGACCAGCGGCGAATGCGATACGATGACGATGCCGACATTGCTCATCAGCGATCCTCGACGGTTTCAGCGACTGCGCGCACCAGCAGCGCGGTCGAGCGCGCTCCGGCGTCCATATGCCCGATCGAGCGCTCTCCAAGGAAGGAGGCCCGCCCGCGCAGGGCCTTCATCGGCACGGTGGCGTCCGCCGCCTTGTCGGCGACATCGGCGATCTCGCTACCCGTCTTGCCTTGCGCCAGCGCCTCATACACCGGTTGCAGCACGTCGAGCATGGTTTTTTGTCCGGGCTGCGATTTGCCGCGCGCCGAAACCGCCTCGATCGCCTTGCTGAGCGCCGTCGTCAGCGCGGCGCGGTCCGGTGCCGCGGGCAATTCCTTGCCGAGCGCCATGAACAGCGTCCCGAACAACGGACCGGAAGCACCGCCCACGGTCATCACCAGCTTGGTGCCGACTGCCTTCAGCGCGTCCGGCAGCGGTTTTGCCGCGATTGTGTCCTTTTCGGCGCGCACTGCCTCGAAGCCGCGCTTCATGTTCAGCCCATGGTCGCCGTCGCCGATCGCCTGGTCGAGCGCGGTCAGCTCGTCGGCATGCGCCGCGATCGTATTCGCCGCCGCGACGATCAAGCTGGAGAAATCGGATGCGGCCATTGCTCGTCCTTCATGCCGGGGCGAACGTGGCCGCCACGGCCGCGAACACTTCCGCCACCGCAAAGGCGCCCGGATCCGCTATGTCAAGCTGCCGGCCGATATAGGCGGAACGGCCAGCCTTTGCCTTCCGCATCGCGGCGGTCGCCTCAGCGCCATGCCGAGCCGCTCCGGTTGCGGCCTCCAGCCCGCCTGTGTCGAGCGCCTTGAGCGCCGGCTCCAGCGCATCGACCATGGTGCGGTCGCCGATCTTCGCGCCGCCGTAAAAGACCATCCGGTCGAGGCCGGCGATCAGCGCCTTGCCGAGCGGCGCGCCGCCGCCGAGCGCCTGCGCCGCAGCCGTGAAGAAGATCGACAGAAGCACGCCGCTGGAACCGCCCATCGAGGTGCCGAGTGTGTCGCCGATCGCGGCGAGCGTCGCGGCCTTGTCGGCAAGCGGCAGCGTGTCGATACGGTCGAGCACGCCGCGTGCGCCTGTCGCTACTGTCGACCCGGTGTCGCCGTCGCCGGTCTTGGCATCGAGGCCGTTCAGCGCTTCTTCGAGCGAGATCAGTTTCTCGCAAACGGCGGTGATCAGCCGCTCGGCATCGGCGTTGCGGCTCGCTGCCTTTATGTTGCGACTGCCGGGCTTGGCCATCACCACAACGACCGGCGCGCGAACCGGCTTCGCCGGCAGCCAGGCATGCGGGTCGACCGGCGCCAGCAGCGCCGCCTCGCGTTCGGTATCCAGCTTGATAAGCGACAGGGAAAAGCCGTTCATGTTGAGCGCAGTCATCAGATGCCCGGGACCCATCGTCATCGTCACTGACTTGGCCAGCGGCGAGGATAGCACCGCATTGGCGATGAGCGACATTTCGAGCGGCGGCACCGATCCGAGATTGTTGATCAGCAAGGCGTAACGGCTGCCGGCATCGAGCCGCGCGGCGAGGCGTTCGGCCATGATGGTGACCAGCTTGCCGGCGCTTTGCATCGCGATCCGCTCGACGCCGGGCTCGCCATGGATGCCGAGACCGAGCTCGCCGTCGTCGGCGCCGAAGCGGTCTTCATGCGTTTGTCCCGGGAGTGAGCAGGAAGAGAGCGAGATGCCGAGCGAAACGATATCCTTCGCCGCTGCGCGGGCCGAGGCGGCGACCGATGCCAGGTCATGGCCGGTCTCGGAGAGATGCCCGGCGATCTTGTGCACGAACAGCGTGCCGGCGACGCCGCGCGGCTGGGCGATGTCAGGGAGCGCGATGTCGTCGCCGACGATGACCATCTCGACCGCAAAACCTTCGGCGCGCGCCTTCTCCGCGGCCAGCCCGAAATTGAGCCGGTCGCCGGTATAGTTCTTGACGATCAGCAGGCAGCCGGCCGGACCGGTCGTCGCGCGGATCGCCGCCAGCACCGCCTCGACGCTGGGCGAGGCGAAGATCTCGCCGGAGACTGCCGCCGTCAGCATGCCGGCGCCGACGAAACCTGCATGCGAAGGCTCGTGCCCGGCGCCGCCGCCGGAGACGACGGCGACCTTCATCTTGTCCCAGTCGGCGCGCAGCACGACCTTGACTTCGGGATAGCCGTCGAGGCGCGCCAGCGTGCCGGAGCCTGCGGTCGCAAGAAAACCGTCCAGCGCTTCGGTGACGATTGAGTCCTTGCGGTTGAAAAAGTGCTTCATGGATTCGTCCAGTCCGTATCTGCGGTCGTCAAAAAGATGTGTATGCCGGCTACATCAGCCTTTGCCCATCCGAGCCGAAATAAAGCGGCGAACGGTAGCGGATCGTCACCCTGTCCCCCTTTTCGAGCGGCGTGTCGGGATCGGTCAGCGTCACCAGCCTCTTCGGTCCGACCGTCACATGCAGATGGTTCTGATCGCCGAGATGCTCGACCCAGTCGACGACGCCGTCGGCATGACCGTTTGCCGCCTTCTCGATCGACAGGTGCTCGGTGCGTGCGCCGATGGTCGTGGTTCCCGACGGCGCGCCGCCGTCGGGCAGCAGCCCGGCCGGCAACAGATTGATCGCCGGCTGGCCAAGCCGGGCCGCGACATGAAGGTTAGCCGGCTCCGAATAGATGGCGCGCGGCGTGCCGATCTGCACCAGCACGCCATCGGCCAGGATGCCGATGCGGTCGGCCATGGTCATCGCCTCGATCTGGTCGTGCGTGACATAGAGCATGGTGGCGCCGAGCTCCGACTGGATGCGCTTCAGCTCCAGCCTGAGATCGGCGCGCAGCTTGGCGTCGAGCGACGACAGCGGCTCGTCCATCAGGTAGATGGCGGGTTTCCGCACCAAAGCGCGGCCGATGGCGACGCGCTGCATCTCGCCGCCCGACAACCTCGTCGAGCGGTTGCCGAGCTTGTGGTCGATGCGCACCATCCGCGCCACCTCTTCGACCCTGCGACGCACCGCCTCTTCCGGGAAGCGCCGCGCCGGCGAACGCAGCGGGAAGGCGAGGTTGTCGTAGACCGAAAGATGCGGATAGAGCGAATATTGCTGGAAGACGAAAGCCGTGTCGCGCTCGGCCGGCGACAGTCCCGTCGCGTCGTGGCCGCCAATGCGGATCGTGCCGCTGTCCGGCCGCTCCAGCCCGGCGATCAGCCGCAGAGTCGTCGTCTTGCCCGCGCCGGTCGGGCCGAGCAGCACGACGAATTCGCCGTCCTTGATCTGCAAGTCGAGATCGTTGACAGCGACCGTGTCGCCAAAACTCTTAGTCACACCCTGGACGTGGACGTCAGCCATGGCGCACCTCCGCTGCCTGATCGTGCATGGCGGTTTTCACAGCGCGTCCAGTGCCTTTCTCGAACAGCGACAGCCGCGCGCTGCTCAAAGCAAGCCCCACCTGTTCGCCCGGGTTCAGATGGATGCCGGCCGGCACCCGGGCCTTGATGATGCCGTCCGCCGTCTCCACCGCGACGATCTGCGTGGTGCCGAGATATTCGGTGCCGTAGATCGCGCCGCGCAGCTTCGAGGCGTCGTCGAAGCGGATGTGCTCGGGCCGGATGCCCAGCGCCATGTCGGCGGGTGCTACGTCCTCGCGCACCTCCGGCACCGTCACCTTGGCGCCCTGCACGACGATCTCCTTCGCGCCCCTGGCGAGCCCGCCGCCGAAGCGCAAAAAGTTCATCGGCGGCGAGCCGATGAAGTCGGCGACGAACATCGTTGCCGGCCGGTCGTAGATCTCGCGCGGGCTGCCGAACTGCTCGATCACGCCGTGGTTCATCACAGCTATCTTGTCGGCCATCGACATCGCTTCCATTTGGTCATGCGTGACATAGACCGTCGTGGCGTGGATGCGGTTGTGCAGCTCGCGCAGCTCATGCACCATCAAATCGCGGAATTCGGTGTCCAGGGTCCCAAGCGGCTCGTCCATCAGGAAGCACTTTGGGCGCCGCACGATGGCGCGGCCGAGCGCGACGCGCTGGCGGTCGCCGCCGGCAAGGCCGGAGACCGACTTGTCGAGGAGATGATCGATGCGCAAGAGCCGAGCCGTTTCCTCGACGCGCGCGCGGATCTCGGCCGACGGCATGCCCTGCGCCAGCAGCGGGAAGCCGATGTTCTTGCGCACATTCATGTGCGGATAGAGCGCGAAGAGCTGGAAGACGAAGGCGATGTCGCGCTCGCGGGCGCGGCGCATGGTGACGTCCTCGCCGCCGAGCAGGATCTTGCCGCCCGTCGGCAGCTCGAGGCCGGCGATCATTCGGAGCGTCGTCGTCTTGCCGCAGCCCGAAGGCCCGAGCATGACGAAGAACTCGCCGTCCTCGACGACGAAGTTGGAATCCTGCACGGCGACGAACTCGCCGAAGGCTTTCCTCAGGTTCTGAACACGGATCTCGGCCATGGCTATACCGGAAATTTCGAGACGATGATGAACATGGCCGTGCCGGCGAGCATGGTGACGAAGGAATAGCTGTAGAGCGACAGCGCGAAGGGCTGGAACAGCATCAGGAAGCCGATGGCGATCAGCGCCGTGGCGATGTTTTCCATCAAGCCGCGCCTTGCCCAACGAGGCCAAGAAGAGCGCTTGGAGACGACAGAGCGGTTCATGCGTTCCTCCCGTCCTTATCCCCGTTTACGGGGAGAGATGGTTGCCAGGTGGTTCCCCCACTCCGTCGCTGCTTCGCAGCGCCACCTCTCCCCCCTCCGGAGGGAGAGGAAGGGAGCCTGGCTGAATGAAGTTCGCGCCCTTCCTCTCCCCCGTCGATCGGGGGACAGGTGTCGAGCGAAGCTTGACGGAGTGGGGGTCGACTTATTCCCACACTAGTCATTTGCGCACCGCGCCGAAGGTGATGCCGCGCAGCAATTGCTTGCGGAGCAGGATGGTGAAGACCAGTATCGGCACCAGGAAGATCGTCGTGCCGGCCGCCACCGCCGGCCAGTCCTGGCCGCCTTCGCCTATGATGGTCGGGATGAAGGGCGGCGCGGTCTGCGCCGTGCCTGAAGTGAGCAGGGCGGCGAAGGCATATTCGTTCCAGGCGAAGATCAGGCAGAAGATGGCGGTCGCGGCTATGCCTGTGGTCGCCTGCGGCAGCACGGTGCGCCAGAAGGCCTGCAGCCTGGTATAGCCGTCGATCATCGCCGCCTCTTCATACTCGCGCGGGATCTCGTCGATGAAGCCCTTGAGCAGCCAGACGGCTAAAGAGACGTTGACCGCGGTGTAGAGCAGGATCATGCCGAGCGCGGTGTCGGAAAGGCCGAGCTCGCGGTACATCAGGTAGATCGGGATCGCGACCGCGATCGGCGGCATGAAGCGCGTCGACAGGATGAAGAACAGAAGATCGTCTGCCAGAGGCACCTTGAAGCGCGAGAAGCCATAGGCCGAGAGCGTGCCGAGGAACACCGCGCAGAAGGTCGAGCCGAAGGCGATGATCAGCGAGTTGACGAAGCGCGGCAGGAAGTTCGACGGTCCGGCGATTACCATGTTGCGCTTGCGCACCGTCTCGTCGCAGAAACCGGTCGCCGGTCCGAGCGCGTTGATGTATTCCGGTGTCTGCCTGGTGCGGGTGGTGAACAGGTTGCAATAGCCCTCGATGCTCGGCTGAAACACGATCTTCGGCGGATAGGCGATCGAATCCGGCGGCGTCTTGAAGCTGGTGGCGAAGATCCAGAGCAGCGGCACGATCGAGATCAGCGCGTAGCCGACGACGAGCGCCCCGGCGAGCCGTTTCGAGTTCGACGACGGCGCGACGACGGAATGGGCGGTGGTCAGGCTCATCTCTGCTTCACCTTGTTGAGCGCCTTGACGTAGATGTTGGCGAGACCGAACACCGCGACGAACAGGATGATGGCGAAGGCCGAGGAATAGCCGGTGCGCCAGCTCTCGAAGGCCTGCCGCTTCAGCGTGATCGACGCGACCTCGGTGGTCGAGCCCGGCCCGCCGCCGGTGAGCAGGTTCACCATGTCGAACATCTTGAAGTTCTCGATGCCGCGGAACAGCACCGCCAGCATGATGAAGGGCAGCGCCATCGGCAGCGTGATCGACCAGAATTGCCGCCAGTTGGAGGCGCGGTCGACCTCGGCCGCTTCGTAGATGTATTCGGGGATCGAGCGCAGGCCGGCGAGGCAGATCAGCATCACGTAAGGCGTCCACATCCAGGTGTCGACGATGATGATCGCCCATGGCGCCAGCTCGACATTGGACAGCATCTGCACATTCGTCGGCGGGATGCCGGTGAGGAAGGAGACCGCATAGGCGAACAGCCCGATCTGCGGCTCGTAGAGGAAGCGCCAGAAATTGCCGACCACCGCCGGCGACAACATCATCGGTACCAGGATGATGGTCGTCCAGAAGGCGTGGCCGCGGAATTTTCTGTCGATCAGCCAGGCCAGCGTGAAGCCGATCACCGTCTGCAAAAGGATCGTCCAGAAGACGAAATGCGCCGTCGTCTGCATGGCGATCCAGATGTCCTGGTCGCCGAGGATGCGCCGGTAGTTGGCGAGCCCGAGATTCTTCACCGCCTCGTTGGGGCGATTGGCGCGGTAATTGGTGAAGGAGAGATAGATCGCCCAGAACAGCGGAAAGATGTTGATGGCCAAAAGCAACAGGATCGTCGGCGAGATGAACAGCCAGGCGAGGCCCTTGTCGCTGATGCCCCGGATCTTCCTGGCCAACGGCTCCGGCGTCGCCCGGGCAACGTTGTCCGCAGTCCGATTGAGCATGGTTAGTCCTGCATCGGTCACTGGTCAGTCTCGGCGATGGAATTTATCTGAACTGCGTCCCGTGCCAAGGGCGGCACGGGACGCTGCGGTCTGGCTCGGGAGGAGCCTCACATCTTGCCGTCGTCCTGGAAGACCTGCGTCCAGTCCTTGACGAGACCGTCGAGCGCGTCCTTGGCCGAGCCCTGGCCGGCGACGACATAATCGTGGAAGCGCTTCTGCGAGGCCTGCAGCAGCGGTGCGTAGCTCGGCTCGGCCCAGAAGTCCTTCACGACGGCCATGGAGTCGAGGAAGGCCTGAGCATAGGGCTGGCTGGACGGGAACTTCGGGTCCTTGACCACGGAATTCAGGCAGGAATAACCGCCGAGCGACCACCATTTGGCCTGCACGTCCTTGTTGGCGAACCACTTGATGTATTTCAGCGCCGATTCCTGCTTGTCGGAATAGGATACCACCGAAATGCCCTGGCCGCCGAGCTGCGCGAACTGGTCGCCGTCGGGACCTTTCGGATTGACGAAGTAGCCTATTTTGTCGCCGCCGACATTCTCGTCCTTCTGCAGGCCGGGCCAGGTGAAGGCGAAGTTCATGTGCATCGCCACCTGTCCTGATTTGAAGGCGTCGACGCCTTCGCCCATGTAGCTGTTGGAGGCGCCGGGCGGCGTGCAGCAATCATAGAGCGCCTTGTAGAATTCCAGCCCCTTCACCGACTTCTCGGAATTGACGAAGCCTTCCATCTCATAGGGCTTCTTCGGATTCTCGTACTGGAAGCCGTAGCTGTAGAGGACGTCCATGGCACCCATGGTGATGCCTTCCGAGCCGCGCTCGGTATAGATCGAGGCGCCGTAGACGGTCTTGCCGTCGATCTGCCGCTTCTGGAAGAATTCGGCGATCTGCTTCAACTGGTCGAAGGTGGTCGGCGGGGCGAGGTCCCAGCCATACTTCTCCTTGAATTCCTTCTTGAGCTCCGGCCGCGAGAACCAGTCCTTGCGATAGGTCCAGCCGACGACGTCGCCCATCGCCGGCAGCGCCCAGTAGTTCGGCGTGTTCTTCGGCCATTCGGAATAGCCGACCACGGTCGCCGGCACGAAATCGTCCATGCTGATCTTCTCCTTGTCGAAGAAGTCGTTCAGCTTGACGTAGTGGCCGTTCTCGGCGGCGCCGCCGATCCACTGGCTGTCGCCGATGATCAGGTCGCAGAGCTTGCCGTGCGAGTTGAGCTCGTTGAGGAAGCGGTCGGCATAGTTGGTCCACGGCACGAATTCGAACTTCATGCCGATGCCGGTTTCCTTGGTAAAATCCTTGGACAGTTCCACGAGCGCGTTGGCCGGATCCCAGGCCGCCCAGCAAAGCGTCAGGTCTTCCGCATGCGCGACTTTCGAGACGGCGGTCGACGCGAGTGCCGCCGAGGCCAGTCCCAACGCCAGTTTCCAGGTCGATTTCATGCCTTACCTCCCATTTGCGAAACGCGTCCGGATGACGGTTTCAAAACCCTCAACCCTCGCTCCTCCCAAGGGCCTGAACATGACGCGCGATGCGTCGCCGATGTTTAGTAATTTGTTTAGTGATGCTCTTTTTACTAAACAATGCAAGCGAATTCGTTGCTGCGCCGCAGCATGGCGAAAGGCGTGCTTGAAATCGTTGGGAAATAACTGCCGGCCGCTCCGGCCGGATAGTCGTCAGCCGGCTTAGAGCAATTCCAGGAAAAGTGTGAAACGGTTTTCCGTCCGGAATTGCGTCAAACCAAAGGGCTAGAGCGTTTCGCCGTTTCCGTGAAACGGCGAAACGCTCTAGCTGGCGCTCTTCGTGCTGACCGTCACCGGCCGGATCGGTGGCGGCGTCGGCAGCAACTCGCGTATGTCGGCGAAGGGGAAGACGGGCTCGAACCGGAAGGCCTCGGCCAGCGCGCCTGGCGCACCGTTGCACTGGCCGGCGCGGAATTCGTTCTGCGTGCGTGCGCCCGCGACGAAACGCTCCGGATCTTGCGAGCGATGCGCACGGATCGCCTGCGCCTTGATGTCCCAATGAGCAGAGATATCGACGTAGTGCGTCGGCGAAAAGCCTGTGCCGCCGAGCGTGTCGGCATGCAGCACCGGCACCGCGAAGGACGCGGCGATGCGCACGCCGTCCGACAGCGCGCGGTGGTCGCCGTGATAATCGTTCGGCGCATGCGTGATCGCGAGATCGGGCTTGACCTCGCCGATCAGCGCCTTCAGCGCGCCGATGAGCGCGGCGTCCGCCACCAGCGCACCGTCGGGGAAGTCGAGGAAACGCGGCGTGACGCCGAGCAGGCCGGCCGCTGTCGTCGCTTCCTCGCGCCGTGCCTTGGCGAGCGCCGCCGGGTCGCCCTTGCCGCCCTTGGCGCCGTCCGTGGCTATCGCAAAAGTCAGCTCTGCGCCTAGCGCGGCATAGGCGGCCATCGTACCGAACATGAAGATCTCGATGTCGTCGGGATGCGCCCCCAGCGCCAGTATCTTCACGTCTATTCTCCCGGAAACGGAACGTGCCGAACGGAATCCTGCTCGCTCTGATCGCTTATGCAAGCTATTCGTGCAGCGATGCCGTCATCAAGAGCCTGGGCGGGCAGTTCACCGTCTTCGAGATCGGCTTCTTCGTAACCTTGTTTGCCGGCTGTTTCCTGTTCTTCACCCGTCCGGCCGATGAGCGCTGGCGCGACTTCTGGCGCACCAAGCGCCCATGGGCGGTGCAGGCGCGCGCCTTGGCCGGCATCGCGTCGGGCGTGCTCAGCGTCTATGCCTTCACCACCATCCCGCTGGCGGAAGTCTACGCGCTGATCTTCCTGGCGCCGCTGCTGGTCACCATCCTCTCGACCGTTATCCTGAAGGAGAGAGTTGGACCCTGGCGATGGCTTGCCGTCGTCGCTGGCTTTGCCGGTGTCATGCTGGTGGTGCGGCCGGGCTTTCGCGAATTGCATCTCGGCCATCTCGCCGCCTTCGCCAATGCCTTCCTCGCGGCAACCAGCGTCATCCTGATGCGTTCGCTGGCCCGGCAGGAAAAGCGCACCACGATCCTCGGCGCGCTGGTCGGCTATGGCCTGCTGTTCAACGGCGTCGGCGCGGCCGCGACGTCGTTCTCGCTCCCCAATCTTGGGCAACTGGTCTGGCTGATGCTGGCCGGCATCTTCACCGCAGGCGGCCAATTGCTGCAGCTGCTTGCCGTCAAATATGCGCCGGCCAACCGGATCGCGCCGACGCATTATTCGCAGATCGTTTGGGCCGTGGTGCTGGGCGCGTTCTTTTTCAACGAATATCCGGACATGCTGACGATGGTTGGCCTGGCCGTCGTCGGCGCTTCCGGACTGCTCACCATGGTGCGCGAGGAGGTGCGGCTTGGCACGGTGCGCTGGAACCCGTTTACGAGGACAAGGCTCTGATTTGCTGAGCGGTTGCGCGCTGACCTTGGCCGCTGATATGCGGACGCGATGAACACAGGACTTCTGCCGGAGCTTCCGGTTTCCGCCGTGCTGCCGGCGCTCGGGCAGGCACTGGCCGCGGGCAACAGCGCCGTGCTGGTGGCGCCGCCCGGCGCCGGCAAGACCACGCTGGTGCCGCTGGTGCTGCTCGACGCGCCATGGCTGGGCGCGGGCCGAATCGTGCTGCTCGAGCCGCGCCGGCTCGCCGCCCGCGCCGCCGCCCGCCGCATGGCAGAGCTGCTCGGCGAGGAGCCCGGCGGCACCGTCGGCTACGCCATGCGCATGGAGAACCGCACCTCGGCGCGGACAAAAATCCTTGTCGTCACCGAAGGCGTGCTCGCGCGCATGATCCTCGACGACCCGGAACTGCCTGGCGTTTCGGCAGTGATCTTCGATGAGTTTCATGAGCGTTCGCTCGACGGCGATTTCGGCCTGGCGCTGGCGCTCGACGTGCAGGGTGCGCTGAGGCCGGAGCTGCGCCTGCTGGTCATGTCAGCGACGCTCGATGGCGCGCGCGTCGCAAAACTTCTGGCCGGAGCCCCGGTGATCGAAAGCGAAGGCCGCGCTTATCCCATCGAGATCCGCTACGACGAGCGGCCGGCGGGCGTGGCCATCGAGGACGCAATGGTCAAGGCAGTCCGTTCCACTCTCGCCATTGAGCAGGGCAGCGTGCTCGCTTTCCTCCCCGGACAGCGCGAGATCGAGCGCACGGCGGAGCGGCTTCTGGGCAATGTCGCGGCCGACACCGATATCGTCCCGCTCTACGGTCAGCTCGACAACAGGGCGCAGGACGCCGCGATCAAGCCGGCCCCAGTCGGCCGCCGCAAGGTGGTGCTGGCGAGCTCGATCGCCGAGACCTCGATCACCATCGACGGCGTGCGTGTCGTCATCGATTCCGGCCTGTCGCGCCTGCCGCGCTACGAGCCGGCAAGCGGCCTGACCCGGCTTGAGACGGTGCGCGTCAGCAAGGCCTCGGCCGACCAGCGCGCCGGCCGCGCCGGGCGAACGCAGCCGGGCGTCGCCATCCGGCTATGGCGCGCCGAGCAGACGGCAGCGCTGCCCGCCTTCACGCCGCCGGAAATCCTCGAGGCCGACCTTTCCGGCCTGCTGCTCGACTGCGCCGCTTTCGGCGTCGCCGAACCGACGAGCCTGTCGTTCCTCGATCCGCCGCCGGCGCCCGCGCTCAACGAGGCGAGGGTGCTGCTCAAGGCGCTGCACGCCCTCGACGATGCCGGCCGGCTGACCGAAGCGGGCGCGGCGATGCGCAAGCTGGCGCTGCCGGTACGGCTCGCGCACATGGTGGCCGAGGCGGCAAAGGCGGGCCAGGCGATCGAAGCGGCGACGCTTGCGGTGCTGCTGACCGAGCGCGGGCTGGGCGGCGACAGCGCCGACCTCGAACGACGGCTGATGCGCTTTGGCGCCGAGAAGTCGCCGCGCGCCAATGCCGCCCGGCAGCTTGCCGAGCGTCTGGCCAAACCCTCCCCCTCGAGGGGAGGGTCGACGATCGCGCTGGGCGACGCTCAGCGCGATCGCCGGGGTGGGGTCGGCGGTAGCGTGCCCGAACCGACCCCACCCCGATCCGCTGCGCGGCTCGACCCTCCCCTCAAGGGGGAGGGTAAAGGCGCCGGCGCTCTCCTCATCCACGCCTGGCCGGATCGTGTCGCGAAAGCCCGCGGCGAGCGCGGGCGCTTCGTGCTCGCCAACGGCTCCGGCGCCATGGTCGACGCCGCCGATCCGCTGGCCGGCGAGACCTGGCTGGTCGTCGCCGACCTGCAAGGCAAGGCGCAAAACGCCCGCATCACCGCCGCTTCGCCCGTCGATGAAGCCGACATCCGATCAGCGCTCGCCGACCGCATCGAGACGCGCCGCGAAACAAGCTTCGACCGCGAGCGGCGCGCCGTGCGCGTGCGCGAGACCGCGCGGCTTGGCGCCATCACGCTTGCGGAGCGCATGCTGCCGGCGCCTTCGGGCGCCGACGCGGATCGAGCCATTCTGGACGCCTTGCGCGAGCACGGCCTGGCGCTGCTCGACTGGGGCAAGGAGGCCGAGACGCTGCGCCAGCGGCTTGGCTGGCTCCATCGCGGCCTCGGCGCCCCCTGGCCGGACGTCTCGGATCAGGCGCTTCTCGACCGGCTGGACGACTGGCTGCTGCCCTTCCTAGCCGGCGATGCTTCTTTGGCGGCGATCAAGCCGGGGGTACTCGCGGCAGCAACGCTGTCGCTGGTTCCGCACGACCTGCAGCGCAAGGTCGACGCGCTGGCGCCGACCCATTTCGATGCGCCGTCGGGCAGCCATGTGCCGATCCGCTATGACGGCGAATGGCCGGTGCTGTCGATCCGCGTGCAGGAATTGTTCGGCCTCGACCGCCATCCGGCGATCGCCAACGGCACGGTGCCGCTGACGCTCGAGCTTATGTCGCCGGCGCATCGCCCGATCCAGACGACGCGCGACCTGCCGGGCTTCTGGCGCGGCTCCTGGGCGGATGTGCGCACCGACATGCGCGGCCGCTATCCAAAACATGTCTGGCCGGAAAACCCGCTGCTTGCCGCCGCCACCAGCCGCGCCAAGCCGCGCGGGACATAGGTTCGTGCCGCTTCGGCAGGCCATTAGCGTTAGTGGGCAATGTGCGTTGGCGATTGGCGCAAACGCCCATCGCTTCGTCATCCACGGGCGGAGCAAGGAGCGAAGCGACGCGCGTAGACCCGAGGATCCATTCCGTGACTTCAACGCGTCGCTACGTTGCAGAATTCTGTTCCGCTGCACTCCAAGGCTAAGGTAACGGAATGGATCCCAGGGTCGCGCGACGGAGCTTCGCTCCTGCTCCGCCCTGGGATGACGAAGTTGGGACGCACCAATCTCGAATGTTGACGATAGTCGAAATGGACGTTGAATCCTTGCTGCCAAACAGACCTCCAATCCGTCGGCCCCCGGAGCGATACCTAGCGCTCTCCGTCCTGCGGCTGTAATCCTTTGTCATGATCAACATTCTGCGCGCGCCCGATACCCAGCAGAGCCAGCGGCTGCGGCTCAACACGCTGATCCGCCTGCGCTGGCTGGCCATCGTCGGCCAGAGCATCGCGGTGCTCGTCGTCGCCTATGGGCTGAAATTCCCGCTGCCGGTCTCGATGTGCTTCGCGCTCATCGCCTGCTCGGCCTGGATGAACCTCTGGCTCACCTTCCGCTATCCCGCCGCGCACCGGCTGACCCCGCTCTCGGCCTTCGTCATCCTTACCTTCGACAGCCTGCAGCTCGCCGGCCTGCTCTATATGACCGGCGGGCTGACCAATCCGTTCTCGGTGCTGCTCTCCGTCCCGGTCGTCATCTCCGCCGCGTCGCTGCCGCTGCGCCTCACCGCGGTGCTCGGTGCGCTGGTCATCGCGGCGGCAACGCTGCTTGTGTTCTTCCATCTGCCGCTGCCCTGGTACGAGGGCGCGCCGCTGCCGATGCCGTTCATCTATGTCGCCGGCATGTGGATGGCGGTGTTTGCCTCGATCGCCTTTACCGCCATCTATGCCTTCCGCGTCGCGGCCGAGGCGCGCCTGCTCGCCAACGCGCTCGCCGCCACCGAGCTGGTGCTGCAGCGCGAGCAGCATCTTTCTGCGCTGGACGGGCTCGCGGCGGCCGCCGCGCATGAGCTCGGCACGCCTTTGGCCACCATCACCGTCGTCGCCAAGGAGATGGAAAAGGCGCTCGGCGAAGATGCGAAATTCGGCGAGGACGTAAAACTGCTGCGCTCGCAGAGTGAGCGTTGCCGCGAGATCTTGAAGCGGCTGACCAGCCTGTCCACCGAAGGCGAGGCGCATCTTTCACGGCTGCCTCTGACCTCGCTGGTCGAGGAGGTGACGGCGCCGCACCGCGATTTCGGCATCTCGATCCGGCTGCGTCCCGGCGAGCGCATCGGCCCGGAGCCGGTCGGGCAGCGCAGTCCCGGCGTCATCTACGGGCTCGGCAATCTGGTCGAGAACGCCGTCGACTTTGCCAGGAAGACCGTCACCGTCAGTTGGAACTGGAATAGCGAGGAGGTCTCCTTCTCCATCATCGACGACGGACCGGGCTTTCCGCCGGAGATCATCGACCGCATCGGCGAGCCGTATATGTCGACACGCCAGGGGACCGAGGCCGGCGGCGGCCTCGGTCTCGGGCTTTTCATCGCCAAGACCTTGCTGGAGCGCTCCGGCGCGACGCTCGATTTCCGCAATTCGAGCGGGATCGGCGAGGGCGCGGTGGTGCAGATCACTTGGCCGCGCGGCGTCTTCCTCAACCCCGAGCAGCTGTCCGGAACCATGTTCGACAATGCCTGAGCCTTGCGTTTGCTGCATGGCAGCTCTGTTGCCGGCTGTAAAAATTGGACATTGCTGTTGCACAATTGTATCTGCGTAAAAGTAAGGCATGTCGCCCAAAACCGTGCAGCGGTTCTGGGATAACGACATGCCGGGAAACAAGAACTTGAAGCGCGTTCGCTACAATCTGTTTCGGCGCGGCGCGCTTTAAGTCGGTAGGATGCTGACGAAATGAGCGCGGACGAAACCACTGGCGCAATGGTTGAAGGCGAGGACACCTCGCTGCTGATCGTCGATGACGACAAGCCGTTCCTCACCCGGCTGGCGCGGGCCATGGAAACCAGGGGCTTCGCGGTCGAGACGGCGGAGAGCGTGGAAGAGGCAGTCGCCAAGGCGCGCGCCCATCCGCCGGCCTATGCGGTTGTCGACATGCGGCTGGGCGACGGTAACGGCCTCGACGTTGTCGCCGCCATCCGCGAGAAGCGCGACGATGCCCGCACCATCATCCTGACCGGCTACGGCAACATCGCCACCGCGGTGACGGCGGTGAAGCTCGGCGCCGTCGACTACCTGTCGAAGCCGGCCGATGCCGACGACGTCTTCGCCGCGCTCACCCGCACCGCGGGCGAGCGCGCGGCGCCGCCTGAAAATCCGATGTCGGCCGACCGCGTGCGCTGGGAGCACATCCAGCGCGTCTACGAAATGTGCGACCGCAACGTTTCCGAGACCGCGCGCCGCCTCAACATGCATCGCCGCACCTTGCAGCGGATACTCGCAAAGCGTGCGCCTCGGTGAGATCGCTGGACGCAGGGCAAAAAGCACTTCAACGGCCGGTTCCGATCTATGGTGAGATCGCCAATCGCCAAGGTCGGCGCCGCCCCTCATCGCCCTGCCGGGCACTTCTCCCCGTATAGTGACGGGGAGAAGGGGGTGGCCGCAACCTCGGCACCCCTTCCTACGACGCCGGCGATTGGCGAAGCCGGCGATGAGAGCGTCCCTCTCCCCGTCACTATACGGGGAGAGGATGCCGGCAGGCAGGTGAGGGGCGGCGCCGGCGCTTGTAAAGGAAGACGCGGCGAAATTCGACCTGCACGCGATTACCGTCCGATGCTTGCCCGACTTTCCAAGTTTGAGCATCATCGCGCCGGCGGACTGGCGCCATGAGGGAGTCGACATGAAGGACCAGATGCAGCGGCCGAAATCGATTCTTCGCGAATTCCTCGATGGCGAGGCGGCCGGCGGCATCATCCTGATGGCGGCGGCGGCGCTGGCCTTGATCGTCGCCAACTCGCCGCTCGCCGGAACCTATTTCGCGATCCTCCACGCCTATCTCGGACCGCTCAGCGTCTCGCACTGGATCAATGACGGGCTGATGGCGGTGTTCTTCCTGCTGGTCGGCCTGGAGATCAAGCGCGAGATGCTGGACGGCCAGCTTTCAACCTGGCCGCGCCGAGTGCTGCCGGGCATAGCCGCCGCCGGCGGCATGGTGGTTCCGGCGCTGGTCTATGTCTTGATCAACCGCGACAATCAGCCAGCCCTTTCTGGCTGGGCGATCCCGACCGCCACCGACATCGCCTTTGCGCTCGGTGTGCTCTCGCTTCTCGGCAGCCGCGTGCCGGCCTCGCTGAAAGTGTTCCTCACCGCTTTGGCCATCATCGACGATCTCGGCGCCGTCATCATCATCGCGTTGTTCTATACCAGCGGCCTGTCGCTCGCCTTTCTGGCGGCGGCCTTCGCGGCCATCGCCACGTTGATCGTGCTCAACCGCATGCGGGTGATGACCCTGTTGCCCTATCTCGTGATTGGCGCGGTGCTGTGGGTGCTGGTGCTGAAATCGGGCGTGCACGCCACGCTCGCCGGCGTGGCTCTGGCGCTCACCATTCCGCTCGAGCGCTCGCCCGGCATCGGCCACGATCAGGAGCATTCGCCGCTGCACCGGCTGGAGCACGGCCTGCACAAGCTCGTGCCTTTCATCGTCATCCCGATCTTCGGCTTCGCCAATGCCGGGGTTTCGCTCGGCGGCCTGAGCCTCGCCGCGCTGGTCGAGCCGCTGACATTGGGTGTTGCGGCGGGCCTCGTGCTCGGCAAGCTGGTCGGCGTGTTCGGCTCCTCGGCCATCGCCATCCGGCTCGGCCTCGCCGACTTGCCGGTCAATGCCGGCTGGCCGCATATGCTCGGCATCTCGCTTCTGTGCGGCATCGGCTTCACGATGAGCCTGTTCATCGGCCTGCTCGCCTTCGCCAATGACGCAGCACTTCAGGACGCGGTGAAGGTCGGCATCCTCGCCGGCTCGCTGGTTGCCGCGCTGGTTGGCACGGCTGTGCTGCTGGTCGCGCCGGCGGCGGGCGGGACGGAAGAGGACGTGGAGTAGGCTTGTTTCGCCCCTCATCCGGCCGCTTCGCGGCCACCTTCTCCCCGAGGGGAGAAGAGATTGGCGCCGGCGCTAACCGTCTCCTCTCCCCTCGGGGAGAGGTCGCCCGAGCGAAGCGGAGGGCGGGTGAGGGGGCGCTACTCGCTCTCGCCGTCCAGCGCCGGCACCGCGACACCGGCAAGCTCCGCCGCCAAGAGCCGCGCCGCGCCCGCCCGCGCGATCCTCAGCATCAGCGCCTTGCGCGTCGCAGCCTGCATGCGGTGCTCCGGCGCCTCGCGCAGGATCTCGGCGCCATAGCCGTCGGAGAGGATGAAGCCGCACTCCTGCGGAAAAATCTCCTGCGGCACGCCGGGATGCGTGGCGAAAAAGAATCGGTCGGAATGCAGCCGGTAGTCCGGCCATTTGCGGTCGACGCGAAAATCCTCGATCGAGGATTTGATCTCGATGATCCAGATGTCGCCCTGCCGGGTCAGCGCGACGAGATCGGCGCGGCGGCCTGTGGCGAGCGACAGCTCAGGCAGCACATGCGCGCCCATTTCAGTGAGCAGCCGCTGTACGCCGCGCCGCACCAGCATGGCGCGCTCGGACTGGCGGCCGTCGATCAGAGGGTTGATGGGAATCGGGGAAATGAGTGGCATGGCAGCCACCATGCCAGATTTTGTTCACGGTTTGAACCGCTATTAAAGAACGGCGATTATCTGGTGACAAACCACGAGAGCGATAATCCTCGACAGATCGGCGCAAACAAATTAGGATAATAATCCTATTACTTGGATCACGCGAACGGGACCAATGGCGCCGCTAACGACCCGTTTTTGTTGCCGCTTTCCGGCGGTGCACCAGTTCCTTCATTTGCTCGTTGGTGAGCTTGGGCGCATGGGCGATCCTGTTGATGGCTCTTTCGAAAGCGTCGTCGGACCCATCCGCCCCTAGTTCTCTGGCGGCCCCTGCATCTAGGGCCGTTCCGCTTTTTCATCGGGAACCATCTGCTATCGCGCCCGTTGCTGCGGTGGTTCGGTTCGAGGACGTTTGATGAGAGCGCGTATCGATGTAATCACCTTGGCAGTAGCCGACTTCGAGCGCGCACTCGCCTTCTACCGGGCGCTTGGCCTGCAGTCTGCTGGTGTGACCGCAACTGAGTTCACCGGCGATGATACGCATCCCGCAGGCGCAATCGTCATGTTCCACCTCGACGGCGGTCAGATCCTTGCGCTTTACCCGCGTAGTGAGCTCGCTAAAGACGCGGGCACCGCACCCGGGCCAGCGCGAAGCGGGGAGTTCAGCCTCGGCCATATCGTTGAGACCCGGCAGGAAGTGGACGAGCTGCTCGCCAAAGCCGAAGCGGCTGGAGCACTCGTCACTGAACTGCACGACAGACCCTGGGGCATCTACTCCGGTTACTTTCGTGACCCGGACGGACATCTGTGGGAAATCATCCATAACCCAAACACGTAGCAGGCGAACAGCGCCGCTCTGGCACGAGTTTGCTTGAGGGCTAGTCGCCGGTCTACGCCTGCAACGCCTTCTCATCCTCCACCACCCCCGCCATGTCATCCAAAATCGGACAGTCCGGCCTGTCATCTCCATGGCAGGCGTGGATCAGTTTCTGCAGCGTCGCGCGCATCGATTGCAGCTCGCGCACTTTTTCCTCGATTGCCCTGACATGGGCGCTGGCGATTTCGCGCACGTCGTGGCTGGCGCGGTCGCGGTCCTGATAGAGCGCCATCAGCTGCCTGCAATCGTCGATTGAAAAGCCGAGGTTGCGGGCGCGGCGCAGAAAGGCCAGCCGGTGGACGTCGTCGCGCGAGTAATCGCGGTAGCCGTTGTCGGCCCGCGCCGGTCGGATCAAGCCGATCTCCTCATAGTAGCGGATGGTCTTGGCCGGCAGGCCGGAACGTTCGGCGGCATCACCGACATTCATGGCGCTCTCCTTGGTCTCCGGCAGCTCTTCCAGCCGCCCCATTGATTTTGCTTCACAATCCTGTGAGTCCTGTTGCCGAAATGCCGCAGTTCGGCACTTACCGGCAGGGAAGGTCTTGCATATAGGCAGTGCGCGCTTGGCAAGCAAAAGAAATGCCAGCATGAATGATGGCGACAAAGCGGCCGACTCGTGCCGCTGATATTTAGGCGGGGCGTCGGACCTATTCATGCGCTTGAAGTCTTTTGCAATCGTCGCTGCTCTTGCGCTCTCGACCGCGGTCAGCGGCTGCAGCACCATCGGCGGGCAATTGTTCACCAACAACTATGGCGCGATGACCGATGCCGGCTATCAGCTGCCGCGCATCCCGATCGAAAAGGTCCCCGCCAGGTACCACCGGCAGGAAGTGCGGTACGATACTTCGGAGAAGCCGGGCACCATCATCGTCGATACTCAGAACAAGTTCCTCTACTTCGTCGAGGGCGACGGCATGGCGATGCGCTACGGCATCGGCGTCGGCCGCGAGGGTTTCGAATGGCACGGCTCCGCCCATATCGCGCTGAAGCGCGAATGGCCGACCTGGACGCCGCCGGCGCCGATGATCAAGCGCCAGCCTGAGCTTGCCAAATTCGCCGGCGGCATGGAGCCGGGCCTGAAGAACCCGCTCGGCGCGCGCGCCATGTATCTGTTCAACAAGGGCGGCGACATGGGCTACCGCCTGCATGGCAGCCCGGAATGGTTCTCGATCGGCAAGGCGATGTCGTCGGGCTGCATCCGGCTGATGAACCAGGACATCATCGATCTCTACGACCGCACATCGGTCGGCGCCAAGGTCATCGTGATGTGATCACGATGACCGCGGACAAAAGCATTCGTGCGCGGACCGTCTAGGCAACAACAAGACGTCCACAGACAGAAAACCGGGCTGTTGGGGCCCGGTTTTTTGTTTTTGGCGATTGGTATCGCAGCAGACGCTGCGAAAATGATCAGGCGACCTGTTCGACCTGCTGCACCTCGGGGACGAAGTGCCTCAAGAGGTTCTGGATGCCGTGCTTCAGCGTCGCCGTCGACGACGGGCAACCGGCGCAGGCGCCCTTCATGTGCAGGAAGACGGTGCCGTTCTCGAAGCCGCGGAAGGTGATGTCGCCGCCATCCTGCGCGACCGCCGGGCGCACCCTGGTGTCGAGCAGCTCCTTGATGGTCAGCACCAGCTCCTCGTCGGCCTTGTCGTAGAACTCGCCGGTCTGGCCGGCCTCGCTCGAAGGAGCCGCCGACGCCATGACAGGGGCGCCCGACATGAAATGCTCCATGATGGCGCCGAGGATCGCCGGCTTCAAATGCTGCCAGTCGGGACCGTCCTTGGTCACGGTGATGAAGTCGTAGCCGAAGAAGACGCCTGTGACGCCGGGGATCTCGAACAGTCGGCCGGCCAGCGGCGAAGCCTCAGCTGCCGTTTCGGCGTCGCGGAAATCGGCGGTGCCTTGCACGAGCACTTCTTTGCCGGGCAGGAACTTCAACGTCGCCGGGTTCGGCGTCGATTCGGTCTGGATGAACATGGGGTATCTCCAGGCCCTTCCCGGGCCGATAGTTTGGAATAATTCTAAATAGGCTCTATCGGCTGGACATTCAAGCGAAACGCGTCGCCCGAACCGCTGGCTGGCGGAATGTTTTTGCCCCGGCGAAGCGCTCCAGCCATGGCGGGCCTATCCTCCGACTTCCACGCTGAGTTGTCCACTCGTCTTCTGAATGTTCACCTCGGCCCCGTCGGCCGTCCGCCTGAATTCGAGATCGGCACTTGCCTCGCCGACCCGCAGCCCGCGAAGCGCGATGCGGTTGACGAAATCGGGCAGCCGCGGCCGCACGATCCGAAGCTTGCCTGCGAGGGCGTCAGGTTCCAGCCCGAGGCAGGTGGTCACCATGAATGGCACCGCGCCCGCCGCCCACGCTTGCGGGTGGCAGGCCACGGGATAGTGCACCGGCACCTGAAAATCCTTGCGCTGAAAGCCCGCCATCGCCTCGGGCAGCCTATGATGCCGGAAGTGCATGGCCGCCTCGGCGATAGCGGTGAAGATCTGCAGCGCCGCGTCGTCCTCGCCATAGCGTCGGCAGCCGGCCGCCAGCAGCGCGTTGTCGTGCGGCCAGACGGTTCCGAGGTGGTATCCCACGGGATTGTAGCGACGCTCCGCGCTCGAGAGCGTGCGCACGCCCCAGCCGTTGAACATGTCGTCCTGCATCAGCCGCAGCACCGTTCGGCGGCCCTTGCCATGGTCCGCGATGCCGGTCCACAACGCATGGCCCGGATTCGAGGAAACGACCGCGACCTGGCGGCCTCGCGCTTCGAGCGCCAGCGCAAAGGCGCCCAGGTCCTCGCACCAGAAGTCGTGGTTGAACCGTGTTCGAAGCCGTTCGGCCTCGCCGCGAAGCTTTTTGGCGCGATCACGGTCGCCAGTGCGTTCGTAAAGGTCGGCGACGGCATGTTTGGCGGCAAAGACATAGCCCTGCGCCTCGACAAGCGCGATCGGCGGCCTGGCGATGCTGCCGTCGGTCCTGACGATCGCGTCGGCCGAATCCTTCCATCCCTGGTTGACGAGGCCGCTCTCCGATATGGTCCGATATTTGAGATAGCCTTCGCCGTGATTGTCTCCGGCCTTGGCGATCCAGCCCAAAGCCCGTTCCACCGGCTCCTGCAGTTCGCGGAACAGTCCCAGATCGCCTGTCCACGCAACATAGCGGCCGAGAAGCAGCAGGAAGAGCGGGGTCGCGTCCACCGTGCAGTAGAACCTGGCATGCGGGACATTGCCTGCGCGAGCGAGCTCGCCGACGCGCAGCTCATGCAGGATCTTGCCCGGCTGCTCCTCACGCCATCGATCCGTTCGACGTCCCTGATAGCTGGCAAGAAGGCGCAGCGTCTGGGCTGCGATCTCCGGCTGAAAGGCGAGCATCTCGTGCGCGACGACCAGGCTGTCTCGCCCGAAAAGGGCGACGAACCACGGCACGCCGGCCGCGAAATACTCCCTGTTGCCAAAATCCGATCTGAGCACCGCGAGGTCGCGCAGCGAGCGGTCCATGATGCTGTTGAGCAGCAGGCTGTCGCTGTCGAATTTCGTATGTTGCTCCAGCCATTCTTCGGTGTCCGCCTGAACCTTTCCGGCAAAACCGTCGAGAGCAAACGTCGGGTGTTGGTTCAACTGCTCGGCTTCTGGCCGTTCTGGCAGTTCCTTCAGTTCTATGGTGATTGCGATGGTGCGCTTTTCGCCCGACGGCACATCGAACCGGAACTCGGCCGTCGTCTTGTGCATGGCGTCGGGTGCCGGCGAGAAGACGATTGTTGCCGTTCTGCGAACGCGATCGGCGCCATGATAGACAAAATGCAGCCTGCCGTCGCGCCAGACGGGCCGCTCGGACCTGCCGAGATATTTCGGCACCAGCCCGCGCACATTGAAAATGTCCTCGAAACCGGCGCCGAAGTGCAGGGCTAGCGGAAAGCCATGCGATTCGTTGCCGAAATTCTGGATGGTCAGAACCTCCCGCACGCATGTTCGCCCCGCATCGAGAATGCGTTCCCAGCGGATGCCGAGCTCGTCCTTGGGGATCAGTCGACCTCCATCGCAATGGAGGTCGGGATTGGCCAATTCGAAAAGCGCGGCGTAACCCTTTTGCGCTGTCGAGGCCAGCACGATCGGGGGCAAGCCGCCCAATGTCATCTCGTAGCCGCCGAGGAAGCGGCAGTCGTGGAAATAGAGCCCGAAGCCGTGCCCGCCTTTCAAGGGGATCTGCGCGTCGGAAGCGACGACATAGTAGAGATCGAGATTCTTCACGGTAACCGCGCCGGCAATGCTGTCCACCATCGCCGGATGGCCCTTGGCGAGCACGCGGCGCTTGCGCTCCTGCTGCGCATGAGGCGTCTGCCGGGCTCTTTCCTGGGATCGCGCTGCCTGCGAGCGGGGCTGCACCGATGGTCCGGCCGCCTCGCTTTGATGTGTCGACTTTTTGCTTCGGCTTGCCCCGCGCTTCGGTTTGGCCATCGGCCCTCCATTGGAATATCGCCTGCTTGACGATTCCAAAATGGCGCGCTGCAAAGCCAGGCCAAGGGGCCGCGATATGGATGCGGCCGCACCAATATGTGTTATGGAAGTGAGTGCTTGCCTCGGAACCGCCGCCGATCAGGCCAGGCTCTCGATTTCCTCGTCGGAGAGGTTCTGCGGCACCACGGTGACCGGGATGGGGAAGGCCGCGCCCCGGCCGGCCACGGCGCTCACCAGAGGTCCCGGACCTTCCTTGCCGGCGCCGGCCGCCAGCACCAGGATGGCGATGTCCTGGTCTTCCTCGATCAGCTTGTGGATCTCTTCGGTCGGCTTGCCTTCGCGCACCACCAGCTCGGGCTCGATGCCGACTTTCTGGCGCACCTTGTTGGCGTAGCTATCGAGCGCCGCGCGCGCGGTTGCATTCGCTTCCTCGCGCATGATCTTCTCGACCCCCAGCCAATGCTGGAAATCGTCCGGCTCGATCACATAGAGCAGCACCAGCACGCCGCTGGTGCTCTGCGCCCGCTTCGAGGCGTAGGCGACGGCGCGCTCGCATTCGGGCGTGTCGTCGATGATCGCCAGGAACTTGCGGCGATGGCCGGCTTCGCGGCTGAGGCGTTTGGAGACCATGTCTATCTGCTCTGTATCAATTCGGCCGCAATCTGCCACCGCCACGGACCGGCGGCAAGCCGCCGGCCGGCACGGTGATGCCCCGGACCGGCGCAAGCCGGCCGGCGCGGTGATGAAAGTCGGCGAGGCAGGAGCGATCAGTCCTGCAGCAGGCCGATGATGTCGCGCACCGTCTTCATCGTGCCCTCGGCGATCGCGCGGGCGCGGTCGCCGCCATCCTTGAGCACGGCATCGACATAGGCCCGGTCGCCCTCGATGCGGCGCATCTCGGAAGCGATGGGCGCGAGCTTTTCCACCGCAAGGTCGGCGAGCGCCGGCTTGAACACGGAAAACTGCTGGCCGCCATATTCCTTCAGCACATCGGCCTTCGAGATTTCGGCCAGCCCTGCATAGATGCCGACCAGGTTTTCCGCTTCCGGCCGGCTTTCCAGCCCGTCGAGCTCGCTCGGCAAGGCTTCCGGGTCGGTCTTGGCCTTGCGGATCTTCTTCGAGATGGTGTCGGCATCGTCCGTCAGGTTGATGCGCGACAGATCCGACGGGTCCGACTTCGACATCTTCTTCGAGCCGTCGCGCAAGCTCATGATGCGCGCCGCCGGGCCGCCGATCACCGGCTCGGTGATCGGGAAATAGCCGTTCACCGTCTCCTCGCCTATCTTCATCTCGACGCCGACGCCGAGCGCCGCGATGCGCTCGGAGAAGTCGTTGTTGAATTTTTGCGCGATGTCGCGGGTCAGTTCCAGATGCTGCTTCTGGTCCTCGCCCACCGGCACATGGGTGGCGCGGTAGAGCAGGATGTCGGCCGCCATCAGGCTCGGATAGGCGAGCAGGCCGAGCGAGGCGTTCTCGCGGTCCTTGCCGGCTTTGTCCTTGAACTGCGTCATGCGGTACATCCAGCCGATGCGCGCCACGCAGTTGAAGATCCAGGCAAGCTCCGCATGCTGGATAACCCGCGACTGGTTGAAGACGATATGCTTCTTGGGATCGATGCCGGAGGCGAGGAACGCCGCGGTGATCGAGCGGGTCTGGTCGCCGAGATCCTGATAGACGAGCTGCGCCGTCAGCGAATGCAGGTCGACGACGCAGTAGATGCAGTCGGACTGTTCCTGGAGGGCGACGAATTTCTTGATGGCGCCGAGATAGTTGCCGAGGTGCAGATTGCCGGTCGGCTGGACGCCCGAAAAGACGAGTGGCTTGAAGGCGGACATGAGTTCCCCAGGGCTTGTGGAGGGCCATTTCGCGCGCGGCGAAAGTCTTGCGACGGCGCGCTTATGGACGAAGGTGCATGCGGGATCAAGAGGCGGTTGCAATCGAGACGGAGCAACTGCTTCAGGTGCGGCCCGATGCTGTTTGGGTAGCGCGCTTTAGTCTGCAACGGCGGCGCTGCCCCTCATTGTCCTGCCGGACATTTCTCCCCGTATAGTGACGGGGAGAAAGACGCCATCATCACCGGTTTCGCCAATCGCCAGCGTTGCAGGAATGGCGCCAGCATTGCGGCCGTCTTCCTTCTCCCCGTCACTGTACGGGGAGAAGGTGCCGGCAGGCGGATGAGGGGCGGCGCCGACATCGAGAAGTATGATATGATGCAACACATTCTGCATACGAGCTCATGGGAAATGGATGCCCGTCACCGGCAACATCAATGTCGAGAATACTCCGGAGCGTCGACCGGACCGCGAGACGCCGCTTTAGACAGCGGCGCGGCTTCGGGCCGAATTCGGGATCGAACTTGGCAAAAGGGCACGTGAGCCGTTGCCGGGTCCGATCTACGATGAATTGTCTGGCGAGGACTGATATTTCAGGATCAAGAGGCCAGCCGCGCGAGTGCCGATTGGCCCCTAGCCAGCCTGGATCTGTCTGGCCTAGCATGGCGGTCTCGTTTCTGGGATACTCATCATGCTTTCACATCTGCTCGCCGTCGCGTCCGTCTGGCTGGTCGCGGCGGTTTCGCCCGGGCCGAACTTCCTGATGACGGCGCGGATCGCGGTGGCGCGCTCGCGCGGTGCCGGCCTCGCCGCCGTCTGCGGCATCGGTATCGCCACCGTCATCTGGGGCGTCTGCGGGCTTGCCGGCATCAAGGCCCTGTTTCTTGCGGCGCCCTGGGCTTATGCAACGTTGAAGCTCGCCGGCGCCGGCTACCTGATCTATTCGGGCATAAGGCTGATCGGCATTGCCGAGAAGCGCAGCGCGGCCGACGGCGAATTGGCTATCGATAGCAAGGGATTCTCGACCGGGCGCGCCTTCTGGATCGGTCTTGCGACCAGCCTTGCCAATCCGCGTTCGGCGCTTTCAGTGGCCAGCATCTTCGCCGTCGCCCTGCCGGCGCAGCCCTCGCTGGCGCTGGGTGTCGCGTCTGTCGCGCTCATGGTGGCGATCTCGGTCGGCTGGTATGCCTGCGTGGTCTGGCTGTTCGCGGCCGAAGCCGTCTCGAACGGCTACCGGCGGCTGCGCCGCACCATCGACCGCATAGCCGGCGGCCTGCTCATTCTGTTCGGCGCAAGGCTGGCGCTGGAGCGCGGGTGAGGGCCGGCCGCCCGTCATTCCGACGGCGGCGCCACCTTTGCCGAGCCCCGCCTGACATTTCTCCGGATCATGCCGAAATCGGCGCCGCCAGTGCCGAAGGCGGCGATGAAGTAGAGCGCAGCACCCCCGCCGACCAACGCAAGCACCGTCGTTGCCTTGACCACCAGCGGCGAGCCGGGTCCGAGTTTTGCGGCGAAATAGTGCTGGGCGAAGTAGAGCGCCGCGGCCATGATCACCGCCGACAGCACCAGTCGTGGAATGCGCTTCAGCAACGGCACGTCGCGGCCCCAGTGGCCGCGCCTTATCAGCATGCCGAGCAGCATCAGCGCGTTGACCCAGCCGGCGACGGCCGAAGCGACCGCGATGCCCGGCGCGCCCATCGACGGGAATAAGGTGAGCGCGGTGGCGACGTTCACGCCGACCGAGATGGCGGCGAAGATCATCGGCGTGCGCGTGTCCTCGCGTGCGAAATAGCCGGGCGTGAAGGCCTTGATCAGCACGAAGGCCGGCAGGCCGAGGCCGAAGATCGCCAGGATCGAGGCGACGATCGGCGTCGAGTGGTTGGCGGCGAAGGCGCCGCGCTCATAGACCAGCCGCACGATCGGTTCCGACATCACCCAGAGCGCGGCCGCCGCCGGCAAGGTCATGAACAGCGTGAACTCGACCGAGCGGTTCTGCAAATTGGCCGCCTCGATCAGGTTGCCCGATTTCAGCGCCCGCGACAGTTCCGGCAACAGCACGATCGCCACCGCAACGCCGACGACGCCGAGCGGCAGCTGGTAGATGCGGTCGGCATAGGCAAGCGACGACACGGCGCTGTTCTGCCCCGAGGCGATCGCGGTGCCGATCAGCTGGTTGATCTGGGTGATGCCGCCGGTGATCGCGGCCGGCAGCGCCAGGATCAAGAGCCGCTTGACGTTCGGCGTCATTTTCGGCCGGCGGAAGCCGATCGAGATACCGGCATGGCGCACCGCCACCCAGACGATGGCGAGCTGCACGATGCCCGCGACCAGCACGCCCCAGGAAAGCCCGAAGCCGACGTCATGCGCGTCCAACCCGTGATACCAGGCATAGGCGAGCACGCTGATCAGGATGATGTTGAGGAAGGCGGGCGCGATCGCCGCCGCGAAATAGCGGCGCAGCGAGTTCAGCATGCCCGCCATCATGGCGCCGAGCGACATGCAGATCAGATACGGGAACATGATCGTCGCAAGCCGGACCGTCGTCTCGAACTTGCCCGGAATGTCGGCGAAGCCCGGCGCCACCAGGTAGCGGACGATCAAAGGCATCGCCAGCTCCATGGCGATGGTCAGCGCCAGGAGCGCCGAGAACAGCACGCCGAACACTTCCTCGGAAAAGCGCTTGGCGCCGTCGGTGCCGTGCGTCTCGATCTCCTTGGCGAACAGCGGGACGAAGGCGGCGTTGAAGGCGCCTTCGGCGAACAGGCGGCGGAAGGTGTTGGGAAACTGGAAGGCGGCGTTGAAGGCGTCGGCGACCGGCCCGGTGCCGAGGGCCGCCGCCATCAGCATCTCGCGGCCGAAACCCAGCGCGCGGCTCATCAGCGTGCCGGAAGCGACGGTGGCGAATTTCTTGACAAGGCTCATGCGGTGGATGACTGCCTGCGCAATTGCGTCAAATGGATGGTGATGGTCACTCGGCGGCCGCCGCCTTGGCCTTGCCGTTGCGTTCGGGCGCGTTGCCTTCCAGTGTGTCGATCAGCCGTTTGTGGATGGTGGCCGTCCGCGTCGGGCTATCGATCTTCTGTCCGGTGAGGTCGGTGACATAGAAGGTGTCGATGACCTTCTCGCCGAAAGTGGTGATGTGCGCCGAGGCGATGTCGAGCGACAGGTCGGACAGCGCACCGGTGATCTCGGAAAGCAGGCCCGGCCGGTCCAGCCCCTCGATCTCGATCACGGAAAAGCGGTTCGACAGCGTGTTGCGGATCTCGGCGCGCGGCTGAATGCGGAAGGCCTTGGCGCCGCGCTTCGGCTTGGTCCGCTTCTCGATCATCTCGGGCAGCCAGCTCTTGCCGGACAGAACGTCTTCGATCAGCTTGCCGACGCGCTCGGCGCGGCGGCGCTCGTCCTCGTCGCGGTCGAATTCCCTGGAGATCAGGATGGAGTCCAGCGCGCGCCCGTCCGAGGTGGTGAAGATCTGCGCGTCGACGATGTTGCCGCCGGCCGCCGCGCACGCGCCGGCAATCACCGACAGCAGGCGCGGATGGTCCTGCGCCAGCACGGTGATTTCGGTCACCGCCTCGAATTCGTGCGTCTTGACCATGGTGGCGAGCTTCTTGCCGGCGGCATCCGCCTCGCGGATGAATTCGGCGTGGCGCAGCTGGTCGGGCAGGTCGACGGCGAGCAGATAGTTTTCGTAGTGCTGCGCGACGTAGCGCTTGCGCTCTTTCGCCGGCCAGGCGGAGAGCGCCTCGGCCAGCTGCTCGCGCGCCGCCGCTGTGCGCTCGGCGCGCGAAACCTCGGAGAAGCCGCCGGTCAAAAGCAGCTCGGTCTCGAAATAGAGCGTGCGCAGCAGCTGCCCCTTCCAGCCGTTCCAGACGCCCGGCCCGACGCCCCTGATGTCGCAGACGGTGAGGATCAAGAGCAGCTTCAGCCGCTCGACCGACTGCACGATCGAGGCAAAGTCCTCGATTGTCTTGCGGTCGTTGAGGTCGCGCGTCTGCGCCGTCATCGACATCGCGAGATGGTTCTCGACCAGCCAGGCGACGGTCTCGGTGTCGGCCGCCGACAGTCCCATATGCGGGCAGATGCGCCGCGCGATCCTGGCGCCGGCTTCCGAATGGTCCTCCGGCCGGCCCTTGGCGATGTCGTGCAGCAGCACCGCGACATAGAGCGCCTCGCGACTTTTCTTCAGCCCCGGCATCAACGAGTGCGACAGCGGATGCACTTTCGCGCCGTCGCCGCGCTCGATCTCGGCCAGCACGCCGATGCAGCGGATGAGATGCTCGTCGACCGTATAATGGTGGTACATCGAGAACTGCATCATGGCGACGATCTTGCCGAAGTCGGGGATCAGCTTGCCGAGCAGTCCCGCCTCGTTCATGCGCCTGAGGTTCAGCTCGGCATTGCGGTCCGAGGTCAGGATGTCGAGGAACAGCCGGTTGGCCTCTTCGTCGCGCCTCAGCGACTTGTTGACCAGGCCGAGCGAGCGGGTGAGCAGCTTCAGCGCATCAGGGTGGAACTCCAGCCCATGCTTGTCGGCGAACCAGAATAGCCTCAGCAGATTGACCGGGTCGCGCTCGAACACCATGTCGTCGGCGACGTTGATGCGGTGGTTGTCGACGATGAAGTCGGATGTGCCGGCAAGCTTGCGCTTGCGCCGCGAGAAGGTGAGGAAGATACGGTTGAAACCAGGCACATGCTTGGCCTGCTCCTCCTCGAGCGCGGCGCAGAAGATGCGGGTGAGGTCGCCGACATCCTTGGCGACCAGGAAGTAGTGCTTCATGAAGCGCTCGACGGCCGACAGGCCGGGATGCGTGGTGTAGCCCAGCCGCTCCGCGATCTCGCGCTGGATGTCGAAATGCAGCCGCTCTTCCGCCTTGCCGGTGAGGAAGTGCATGTGGCAGCGCACCGCCCACAGAAAATCCTCGGCCTTCTGGAACTCGCGGTATTCGCCCTCGGTGAAGACGCCCTTCTCGACCAGCTCCTCGCCGGTGCGGACGCGATAGAAGTATTTGGCGATCCAGAACAGCGTCTGCAGGTCGCGCAGGCCGCCCTTGCCGTCCTTGACATTGGGCTCGACCAGATAGCGGCTCTCGCCCGCCTTAGCATGGCGCTCGTCGCGCTCGGCGAGCTTGGCCTGCACATATTCCGGCCCCGTCGTGCGCACCACTTCGTGGTCGAAGCGGGTGAGCAACTCGTCATAGAGCTTGCGTTCGCCCCAAAGGAAGCGGGCCTCCAGGATCGAGGTGCGGATGGTGATGTCGGTGCGCGACAGCCTCAGGCATTCCTCGATGTTGCGGGTGGCGTGGCCGACCTTCAGCCCCATGTCCCACAGCATGTAGAGCATGTATTCGACGATCTGCTCGCCCCACGGCGTCTGCTTGTAGGGAAGCAGGAACAACAGGTCGATGTCGGAGCCCGGCGCCAGCGTGCCGCGGCCATAGCCGCCGACCGCGACGACCGCCATGCGCTCGGCCGCCGAGCGGTTCTTGACCCGGTAGACATGGGTCGCTGCGAAATCGTAGAGCGCCCGGATCAGCTCATCCATCAGATGCGACAGTCGCTCGGCGCAGGCATTGCCGCCGCCATCCTCCTTCAGCATCGCCTCCGCGATCTTTCGTCCTTCGCCAAGCCTGCCCTTGAGCAGCTGGAGGACGGCCGTGCGCGTGGCCTTGCCGGAGCCGTCGCCGGCGCTTGCCGCCGTCAGCGCCGTCATGTCGCGGCGCAAGGCGTCGGCGTCGATGATTTCGTCGAGTTTCAGGGAGATCTTTGCCATTCGGCGGCGTCTATAGCGTGTTTTCGCGGCGCTGTGTATGGGGCGGACGAACGCGCCTGAGAGGAGGACGATCTGCGGCCGCCCGGCCAATTTTCCAAAAATCGAAACCGGCCCTTGACCTTCCAGTTGCTGGAAGGACTACCTCCGCCTCAATTCGAGAATTCCGAGGCATTTGATCATGAGCCACTCCGACCATAACCATCATCATGCGCATGGCGCAGCCTGCTGTTCCGCAAAGAGTGCCGCGCCCGCAGCCGAAGCGGTGGTCCGCGATCCGGTCTGCGGCATGACGGTCGATCCGGCCACCGGCAAGCCGACCGCCGAGCATGGCGGCCGGACCTTTCATTTCTGCAGCGAGCGCTGCCGCACGAAGTTCCAGGCCGAGCCGGAGAAATATCTGACGGCCACCGACCCCGTCTGCGGCATGAATGTCGATCGCGCCAGCGCAAAGCATTTCATCCGCCACGAGGGTCATGGCTTCTATTTCTGCTCGAGCGGCTGCAAGGGCAAGTTCGAAGCCGAGCCTGCAAAATACATTGCCGGCCGGCCTGAGCCGCAGCCAATGCCGAAGGGCACGCAATACACCTGTCCGATGCATCCCGAGATCATCCGCGACAAGCCCGGCGCCTGCCCGATCTGCGGCATGGCGCTGGAGCCGATGGGCGTGCCGACCGGCGACGAGGGCCCGAACCCCGAACTGGTCGACTTCACCCGGCGATTCTGGGTGAGCGCGGTGCTCTCGCTGCCCCTCCTTGTCATCGCCATGGCGCCGATGCTGGGCGTGAGCTTCGAAAGCTTCATCGACGGCCGGACGAAAACATGGGCGGAGCTGGCGCTGGCAAGCCCAGTGGTGCTGTGGGCGGCGTTTCCGTTCTTCCATCGCGGCTGGGACTCGATCCTGAACCGCAGCCCCAATATGTGGACGCTGATCTCGCTTGGTGTCGGCGCCGCCTATCTCTACAGCGTGGTCGCCGCCCTGTTCCCAGACATCTTCCCGCATCAGTTCCGCGGCCACGACGGCGCCGTGCCGGTCTATTTCGAGGCGGCCGCGGTCATCGTCGCGCTGGTGTTCCTCGGCCAGGTGCTGGAACTCAGAGCCCGCGAACGCACAGGCTCAGCCATCCGCGCCTTGCTCGACCTTGCGCCGAAGACGGCGCGCCTGATCGGCGCCGACGGTTCCGAGAACGACGTTCCGCTCGACACAATCAAGACCGGAGACAAGCTCCGCATCCGCCCCGGCGACGCGGTCCCGGTCGACGGCATCGTGCTGGAAGGGCGCTCGTCGATCGACGAATCGATGATCACCGGTGAGCCGCTTCCGGTGGAAAAGGCGGAAGGCGATCCTCTTACCGGCGGCACGCTGAACAAGAACGGCTCGCTGATCATGCGCGCCGAGAAGGTCGGCGCCGAGACCACGCTCTCGCGCATCGTCGAAATGGTCGCCAAGGCACAGCGCTCGCGCGCCCCCATTCAAGGATTGGCCGACCAGGTGTCCTTCTATTTCGTCCCGGCGGTCGTGCTGGTGGCGATCATCGCCTTCATCGCCTGGGCGGTGTTCGGCCCCGAACCCAGCCTGATCTTCGCCATCGTCTCGGCGGTGTCGGTGCTGATCATCGCCTGCCCCTGCGCGCTGGGCCTCGCCACGCCGATGTCGATCATGACCGCGACCGGGCGCGGCGCGCATGCCGGCGTGCTGATCAAGGAAGCCGCGGCTTTGGAGCGCTTCGCTTCCGTCGATACGCTGATCGTCGACAAGACCGGCACCTTGACCGAGGGCAGGCCCAAGCTGACCGACGTCGTCGCGGCCGAGGGCATCGATGAGGATGGTCTGCTGTCGCTTGCCGCCACCCTCGAAAAAGGCTCGGAGCATCCGCTCGCCGAGGCGATCGTCGAGGGTGCCGCAGAACGCGGCGTCAAGCTTGCCGATGCCGCAGACTTCGAGGCGATCACCGGCAAGGGCGTTGCCGGCACGGTGTCCGGCAGGAAAGTCGCGCTCGGCAATGCGGCGATGATGGCCGACCTTGGCATCGACACCGCACACGTATCCACCAAGGCGGAGACGCTGCAGGCCGAAGGCAAGACGGCGATGTTTGTCGCCGTCGGCGGCAAGCTCGCCGGCTTCGTTGCCGTCGCCGACCCCGTCAAGGCAACCACGGCTGAAGCGATCAAGGCGCTGCACGACAAGGGCTTGAGGATCATCATGGCGACCGGCGACAACGAGCGCACGGCAAAAGCAATCGCCGGCAGGCTCGGCATCGACGAGGTCCGAGCCGGCCTGCTGCCGGATGAGAAGGGCGCGCTGGTCGAGGAGTTGCGCGCTCACGGCGCCGGCGTCGCCATGGCTGGCGACGGCGTCAATGACGCACCGGCGCTGGCTGGCGCCGATGTCGGCATCGCCATGGGCACCGGCGCCGATGTCGCGGTCGAAAGCGCCGGCATCACGCTGGTCAAGGGCGACCTCAACGGCATCGTCAGAGCCCGCACATTGGCCCAGGCGACGATCCGCAACATCCGCCAGAACCTGTTCTTCGCCTTCCTCTACAACGTGCTCGGCGTGCCGGTCGCTGCCGGCGTGCTCTATCCGCTCACCGGCACGCTGCTGTCGCCGATGATTGCGGCGGCGGCGATGAGCCTGTCGTCGGTCTCCGTCATCAGCAACGCCTTGCGGCTGAGGACGTTGAAACTTTGAGCGAAGTCCCCAGATACGGATCCAACCAAAAGGAGACCCTGAATGACCTTGGCCAAGAAGATCGTGCTGCTGTTGATGGCGGCTGGAATGCTGCTCGCGGTGTTCCTCGAAAGCGTTCCGGCGCAGGCCGAAGAGATGAAGCACGACATGTCGGGCATGGCGATGGGCGCGCAGGGCCCGTCGACGGATGGCTACAAGGCGGCGATGGACAAGATGCACGCAGACATGATGATCGAGTACACCGGCAACGCCGATGCCGACTTCGTCCGCGGCATGATCCCGCACCATCAGGGTGCCATCGACATGGCCAAGGTGGTGATCGCCAATGGTAAGGATCCGGAGATCCGCAAGCTCGCGGAAGGCGTCGTCAAGGCGCAGGAAGCCGAGATCAAGCAGATGCAGGACTGGCTTGCCAAGCATCCGGTGAAGTAATTGCTCCAGGCCGGCAATCCGGGCGAAGGCGAGGACTTCGGTCTGGATTTCTGGCGATGGCTGTGCTGCGATCCGGCTTCACGCGGAGCAGGCCCATGTCTTCCAAGCCCATGTCTTCTGAAATCAGAACCACCACTCTACCGTCCGGCGAGGCCGTCCCGGTGCTCGGTCAAGGCACGTGGAAGATGGGCGAGGATCGCCGGCGCCACGCTGACGAGGTCGCGGCATTGAGGCTTGGCCTGGACCTCGGCGTCACGCTGATCGACACGGCGGAGATGTATGCCGGCGGCGGTGCCGAAGAAGTGGTGGCGGAAGCCATCGCCGGGCGCCGCGAAGAGGTCTTTCTGGTCTCCAAGGTGCTGCCGACCAACGCCTCGCGCGCCGGCGTGAAGCGGGCCTGCGAAAACAGCCTGAAGAGGCTCGGTACCGACCGCATCGATCTCTACCTGCTGCATTGGCCGGGCAGCGTGCCTTTGGCCGAAACCGTCGAGGCCTTCGAGGCCTTGAAGACGGCCGGCAAGATCCGCCACTGGGGCGTCAGCAATTTCGACACCGACGAGATGCAGGAACTGGTCGGCCTGCCCTCCGGGCGCAACGTCCAGACCAACCAGGTGCTCTACAATCTCTCGCGGCGCGGCCCGGAATTCGACCTCGCGCCCTGGAGCCTGGAGCGCGGCATCCCGCTGATGGCCTATTCGCCGGTCGAGCAAGGCGTGCTGGCGCGCAACGCCAGGCTTGACGCCGCAGCTGCCCGCCACAAGGCCACGGCGGCACAGATCGCCCTTGCCTGGGTGATGGCGCAGAAAGGCGTCATCGCCATCCCGAAGGCCAGTCGGCAGGAGCATGTCCGCCAGAACGCCGCCGCGCTCGACATCAAGCTGACGGCGGAGGACTTCGCCGAGCTCGACCGCGCCTTCCCGCCGCCGACGCGAAAGCGCGGCCTGGAGATGATCTAGTTCCCCAGCACAGGGATTTTGGCCGGCCGGCTCTGTTTGCCTTGGTAGGTGGCATGCCTTGGAGATTGGCCGAAACGCCCACCCCGTCGTCATTCTAGGGCGGAGCGGGAAGCGAAGCTTACCGCGTAGACCCTAGAATCCATGCCGTGGCCTTGATCAAAGGCGCTGCGGAGCAGAATTCTGCACCGCAGCAACGCTTTGAGGTCACGGAATGGATTCTATGGTCTGCGCGCGTCGCTTCGCTCCTTGCTCCGCCATAGAATGACGACATTGGGCAGCTTCAACCAATCCCCGGCGTTTGCGCTGATTTCACGCAAATGAACGGAAAATCTTGCACCAAGACAAACGGCAACCCTTCAAAATCCTGTCGGGGAACTAGCCGAAAACCCCGATCCGGATTTTGCGACTGAACCGAGAGCAGGCATTGGAACGAATTTCAGCCGGACCTCATCACACGGCCTATAAAATCGGCGGCTTGACCGTCACGTCGCTGCGCGACGGCTATGTCGACATGCCTGTCCGGCGACTGCGCCAGCCGGGGGACAAGCCCTTCGGCGATGATCTCCCGCCGCAGGTACCGCTCTTCGACGGCGCGCTCAGATTGTCGGTCAATGCCTTTGCCATCGACGACGGTCATGAAATCACGCTGATCGACACAGGGTCCTCGAACGCCTGGCTCCCGACGATGGGCCTTCTTCCGCAGGCGCTGAGCGAGGCGCAGATCGCCGTCGATCGGATACGCAACGTTGCCTTCACCCACACCCATCTCGACCATATTCACGGGCTCATCCTTCCGGACGGTCGGGACGGTTTCCCGCAGCTCTCCCGCTTGCTTGTCCCTCGAGCTGAGCTCGACATGTTCCGGTCGGAAGCGAGGTTGAGCCGCTTCCATGATCGAGCACAGCCTTTGGACCCGGGACAGCGGCTGAGCGCGAATATCGAGACGATCGCCACGCCGGGCCATGAAATCGGCCATACCTGCTTTCGTGTCACGAGCCGCGGCGAAACATTGTTGGTCTGGGGCGACCTCATGCATGTGCCGTCGCTTCAGTTCGATCGGCCGGAGGTCGCATGGGAATTCGACGCCGACCAGGAGCAGGCGCGGGCAACCCGGTTGCGAATATTGGCCCTTGCCGCCGACAACGCCTATTTCGTTGCGGGAGCACATCTCGATTCACCGGGCGTCGGGCGGATTTCCCGAACCGAAACAGGTTTCCGCTTCGAACCCTTATAGGAACCGGGGCTATACCTTGGCCGGTAGCCCAAGCCGCATCCGCAGTCGCCGCAATGCCCTTGAAAATACATCGAGGTCATTGCGGGCCCGGGCAAGCGTGAGTGCACCCTGGATGGCGGCGACGGTTTCCTCGGCCAGCTCGCTGGCCTCGCCCGGTCGGTGCCCGGATCGCGCGAGCGCTTCGGCGAGACGCGCGACCCAGCGGCCGAAATAGTCCCTTATTTGGCCGGCGAAGAGGTCGCGCGATTCATCCAGCGCGAAGGCGCCGATGAGGCAAACCCGGCGCCCCGAGCGGAAGTAGCTGTCCGTCGCCTCGAACATGTGCTCGATCCCGGCCTGCGGATCGGTGCTGTCGCGCAGAGGCACAAAGACATTGTCCTCGAACCAGCCATCGATATGGGCAATGACGGCTCTCGCCATCTCTTCCTTGCCGCCGGGAAAGAAGTGGTAGAGGCTTCCCTTGCCGAGCCCCGCCGCCACGCCGATCAAGGACAGGCTGGCGCCTTCGTAGCCATGCTCGCGAAAAACCTCGGCGACGAGCACCAGCAGCTGGTCGCGATCCGGAGCGATGCGCCGCACCGGCCTTAGAGCCCGAGTTCCGAAAGGCCGGGATGGTCGTCCGGCCGGCGGCCGAGCGGCCAATGATATTTCCGCTCGCTTTCCGCGATCGGCAGGTCGTTGATGCTGGCGACGCGGCGGCGCATCAGCCCGGCGTCATCGAATTCCCAATTCTCGTTGCCGTAGGAACGGAACCAGTGGCCGCTGTCGTCGCGCCACTCATAGGCGAAGCGCACCGCGATGCGGTTTTCGTTCCAGGTCCACACCTCCTTGATCAGGCGATAGTCCAGCTCTCTCGCCCATTTGCGCTTGAGGAAATCGACGATCTCGCCGCGACCCGAGATGAATTCGGCCCGGTTCCGCCAGATGCTGTCCTCGGTATAGGCGAGCGAAACCCGTTCCGGATCGCGGCTGTTCCAGGCATCCTCGGCAAGGCGCGCTTTTTGCGCTGCCGTTTCAGCCGTGAAGGGCGGCAATGGCGGACGGCTCATGAGATCTCCTGTCGGTTTCGGTTATCGACAAGCGATATTGTACCGAACGGTACAATGAGTCAACAGCGAGACTGGCGGTCAAAGATTGAGGCTATTGCCTCGTCGCCAATCCCTTCAGCCGATAGAGTGCCTCCAGCGCCTCGCGCGGTGTCATCTCGTCGGGATTGATGCCGCCGAGCGCTTCGCCCAGCGCATCGTTCCTTGCCGGCTTCGGCGCCTCGCGCTTCACCGCCACCGAAAACAGCGGCAAATCGTCGACCAGCCGGTTGGCCTTGCCCGAGACCTCGCCTTCCTCGAGCTGGTGCAGCACTTGCCTAGCGCGGGCGACCACCGCTTCCGGCAGGCCGGCGAGCCGCGCCACCTGCACGCCGTAGGAGCGGTCGGCCGCGCCCTTGCCGACCTCGTGCAGGAAGACGACGTCGCCTTCCCATTCCTTGACCCGCATGGTGACGTTGGAGAGCCGGGTAAGCTTGCCGGCCAGCGCCGTCATTTCGTGGAAATGGGTGGCGAAGATCGCCCGGCAGCGGTTATTCTCATGCAGGTATTCGACCGCGGCCCAGGCGATCGACAGGCCGTCGAAGGTCGCGGTGCCGCGGCCGATCTCATCGAGAATGACCAGCGCCCGCTCGCCGGCCTGGTTGAGGATCGCCGCCGTCTCGACCATCTCGACCATGAAGGTCGAGCGGCCGCGCGCCAGATCGTCCGAGGCGCCGACGCGCGAGAACAGCCGGTCGACGACGCCGATATGGGCGCTTTGCGCCGGCACAAACGAGCCGGTCTGGGCGAGGATCGCGATCAGCGCGTTCTGCCTCAGGAACGTCGACTTGCCACCCATGTTGGGGCCGGTGAGCAGCCAGATGGCGCCGGCCTTCGCTCCGCCTTCGGGCGAAAGATCGCAGTCGTTGGCGACGAACGGGCCTTCGCCGGAACGCCTGAGCGCCTGCTCGACGACCGGATGCCGCCCGCCGGAAATCTCGAAGGCGAGGCTGGAATCGACCGTTGGCCGGCACCAGTTCTCGCTTTCGGAAAGCAGCGCCAATGCTGACGACACGTCCAACACGGCGAGCGCTTCGGCGCCGGCGCGGATGCTGTCGGCCGCGCCGACCACCTCCGCCGTCAGCCGATCGAACGCGGCAAGCTCGATGCTGAGCGCCCGGTCGGCGGCATTGGCGATCTTCGATTCCAGCTCCGCCAGCTCCGTCGTGGTGAAGCGCATCGCGTTGGCCATGGTCTGGCGATGGATGAAGCGCGCCTTGGCGGCATCGCTGCCGGTCATGATCGAGTGGTGGTTGGCGGTGACCTCGATATAATAGCCGAGCACATTGTTGTGCCGGATCTTCAGCGAGCGGATGCCGGTCTCCTCGATCAGCGAGCGCTCCAGCCCGGCAATCACTTTTCGCGACTCGTCGCGCAGCGCCCGCATCTCGTCGAGCTCGGCATGATAGCCGCTGCGCACGAAGCCGCCGTCGCGCTTGATGAGCGGCAGTTCATCGTCGAGCGCTTCGCTGAGATGGCGGGCAAGCGCCTCGGGCAAGGCCTTGATCGCGGCAAACGCCGCGGCGAGCTCGGCGGGCAGGGCCGTCGTCGCGAACAGCGCGGCGATCGCGCCCGTCGCCTCGAAGCCGGCGCGCAGCGCGCCGAGGTCGCGCGGGCCGCCGCGGTTGAGCGCCAGTCGCGACAGCGCCCGCGGCATGTCGGCGACGCTCTTGAGACTTGCCCGCAATCCTTGGCAAAGCCGCGTCTCGGCGCGGAAGAACGATACCGAATCCAGTCGTGCCGAAATCGCCGCCGGATCGGTCAGCGGCGCCATCAGCCGGTCGGCAAGCAGCCTTGCGCCGCCGCCGGTCACCGTGCGGTCGATCGCCTTGAACAGCGAGCCGTCGCGGCTGCCGGACAGCGTGCGCAGCAGTTCCAGATTGGCGCGCGTCGCCGGATCGATGAACAACGTCGAGCCGCTCTCCTCGCGCTCGGGCCGCGACAGCGGCGGCCGCTCGGCCTTCTGCGTCTTCTCGACATAGGCAATGGCGCCCGAGATCGCCGACAGTTCGGCGCGCGAGAAGGCGCCGAAACTATCGGGCGTCGCCACCTCGAAGAAGCGGGCGATGCGGCCGGTGGCCGACGCCGAATCGAACAGCGACGGCGGCTGCGGACTGGCGACCCGGCCAAGCACATCGAAGACCGGCCGCAATTCCGGGTCGTGGAACACCGGCTCGGCGACGATCAGCTCGCGCGGATCGACGCGGAAGATGTCGGCAAGCAGCCGTTCGGCCGTGGTTTCAGCGACGCGGAACGCGCCGGTCGAGATGTCGATCCAGGCCAGCGCGAAACTGCCCTGGCTTGCCGCATTGCCGCCCTTCACCCTGCCCAGCGCCATCAGGAAGCTCGATTCCGAGGGCGCGAGCAGCTTGTCCTCGGTGATGGTGCCGGGCGTGACCAGCCGCACCACGTCGCGCCGCACCACCGATTTCGAGCCGCGTTTCTTGGCTTCCGCCGGATCCTCGATCTGCTCGCACACGGCAACGCGAAAACCTTGCGCGATCAGCTTCTGCAGATAGTCGTCCGCCGCGTGCACCGGCACGCCGCACATCGGAATGTCGTGGCCCTGGTGCTTGCCGCGCCGGGTGAGCACGATGCCGAGCGCCTGGCTCGCCGTTTCGGCGTCGTCGAAGAACAGCTCGTAGAAATCGCCCATGCGGTAGAACAGAAGCGAATCCGGGTTAGCCGCCTTGATCTCGATATACTGCTCCATCATCGGCGTGACGCCGCCCATGGCTGGCGCCGGCGTCGTCGTTTCCTGGGCGTCGGGATCGGTCGGCATGTGCATGTTCATGCCGGAACGCTAGCAGATGTGACAGGAGGGTTTAATGCCGGGCGCTCGAAAAGCAGGGGACAGCGCGAGCCTTGCTGCCAGTTCGCTGCCATTTGTGCCGCCGCATTACCTGGCGCCAAGATGGCGCGGGATCGCCCTGACCGGCTCTATCCGCGTTGAAGCAGCTTTGCCCGGCTTGGCGGTTTACAGCGGCCGCGTGTAGCCTTAATCCGGAAATCCATAAGAAAGCACCCGCCCCAAGCGGTGCCGCACAGGTGAGGGAACCGAAAGCATCATGGCCAGGAAAACCGAAAGCAGCGGGCCCTCCGTCAGCGCGCAGGAGGCGCTCGAATTCCACGCCATGGGGCGGCCAGGCAAGCTGGAGATCGTCGCCACCAAGCCGATGGCGACGCAGCGCGATCTCAGCCTCGCCTATTCGCCAGGGGTCGCCGTGCCCGTGCGCGCCATCGCGGAAGACCCGAGCCGGGCCTTCGACTACACCGCGCGCGGCAACATGGTCGCCGTCATCTCCAACGGCACCGCCATCCTCGGCCTGGGCAATCTCGGCGCGCTGGCCTCGAAGCCAGTCATGGAAGGCAAGGCGGTGCTGTTCAAGCGCTTCGCCGACGTCGATTCCATCGATCTCGAAGTGGCGACCGAGAATGCCGACGAGTTCATCAACTGCGTGCGCTTCCTCGGGCCTTCCTTCGGCGGCATCAACCTCGAGGACATCAAGGCGCCGGAATGCTTCATTATCGAGCAGCGCCTGCGCGAGCTGATGGACATCCCAGTCTTCCACGACGACCAGCACGGCACCGCCATCATCTCGTCCGCCGGGCTGATCAACGCGCTGGAGATCACCGGCCGCGACATGAAGACCACGAAGATGGTCTGCAACGGCGCGGGCGCGGCCGGCATCGCCTGCATCGAATTGATGAAGGCGATGGGTTTTTCGCCGGAAAACATCATCCTGTGCGACACCAAGGGCGTGGTCTTCCAAGGCCGCACCGAAGGCATGAACCAATGGAAGTCGGCGCATGCGGTCAAGACCGAGGCGCGCAGCCTGGCCGAGGCGCTGGACGGCGCCGACGTCTTCCTCGGCCTTTCCGCCAAGGGCACGCTGACCCCCGCCATGGTGCAGTCGATGGCCAAGAACCCGATCATCTTCGCCATGGCCAATCCCGATCCGGAAATCACGCCCGAGGAAGTGGGCGAGATCCGCACCGACGCCATCATGGCCACTGGGCGCTCCGATTACCCGAACCAGGTCAACAACGTTCTCGGCTTCCCCTATATCTTCCGCGGCGCGCTGGACGTCCGGGCCACCACAATCAACGACGAGATGAAGATCGCCGCGGCCAGGGCGCTGGCCGAACTGGCGCGCCAGGATGTGCCCGACGACGTCGCGGCGGCCTATCAGGGCAACCGGCCGAAATTCGGCCCCAACTATATCATTCCCGTGCCATTCGATCCGCGCCTGATCTCGGCGATCCCTCTCGCTGTGGCCAAAGCCGCGATGGATTCAGGCGTCGCCCGCAAGCCGATCCTCGACCTCGACCGCTACGCGCAGGAGTTGTCCGCGCGCCGCGATCCGATCGCCTCGACCTTGCAGCGCATCTATGACCGCGTCCGCCGCCAGCCCAAGCGCATCGTCTTCGCCGAGGGCGAGGAAGAGCAGGTGATGCGCGCCGCCGTCTCCTATGTGAACCAGAAGCTCGGCACCGCGATCCTGCTCGGGCGCGACGACGTCATCAAGGACAACGCCAGGAATGCCGGCGTCGACCTCAACAAGCAGGGGCTCGAGATCATCAATGCCAGGCTGTCGCGCCGCAACTCGATCTACACCGACTATCTCTACGAGCGCATGCAGCGCAAAGGCTATCTGTTCCGCGACTGCCAGCGCCTGATCAACAACGACCGCAACCATTTCGCCGCCTGCATGGTGGCGCTGGGCGACGCCGACGGCATCGTCACCGGTGTGACGCGCAATTATTCCACCGCGCTCGACGACGTGCGCCGCGTCATCGACGCCAAGCCCGGCCATCGCGTCATCGGCGCCTCGATCGTGCTCGCGCGCGGTCGCACCGTGATGATCGCCGACACCGCCGTGCACGACATGCCGAACGCCGAGCAGATCGCCGACATCGCCGAAGAGGCCGCCGGCTTTGCCCGCCGCATGGGCTACGAGCCGAGGCTCGCCATGCTCGCCTATTCAACCTTCGGCCATCCGCAAGGCGAGCGCTCGGAGCGGATACAGGAGGCGGTGCGCATCCTCGACAAGCGCCGCGTCGATTTCGAATATGACGGCGAGATGGCGGCCGACGTGGCGCTGAACCCCCGCGCCATGGCGCAGTATCCGTTCATCAGGCTGACCGGCCCGGCCAATGTGCTGGTGATGCCGGCATTCCACTCGGCCTCGATCTCGACCAAGATGCTGCAGGAGCTCGGCGGCTCGACCGTCATCGGCCCGCTTCTGGTCGGCCTGAACAAGCCGGTGCAGATCGTCTCGCTCAACGCCAAGGATTCAGACATCGTCAACATGGCGGCGATCGCCGCCTATACGGCGGGGAATTGAAAGGGCGGCCAGGCGTCAACGGGACTGCCTGGGATGAACAAAAAAAGGCCCGTGGCGATGCCGCGGGCCCTTCCATGTGGAATTGCAGCTTCGATCAGAACGAGCGCTGGAAGCGGAGGATACCGCCGACGCTGTTTTCCTTGTCGGCTTTGGTAAAATTGGTGACGCTGTCTTCGCCGAGATGCAAATAATCGACTTCGGCGGTGATCTTGAGACCCTTGACGATTTCATAGGCAATGTTCGCCGCGACGCCGAAATTCTTGCCTTCGTCATACGAGAGCTGGGCGTTAAACGAGGTCTTCTCGTTGATGGTATAGGTGCCACCGCCCCACACCGCCCAGTTGCCGCTCCACTGCTTGTAGAAGCCGCGACCGTGGGCGTCGATAACGTTACCCGCATCATCGTTGAGGTTGTCGTCGGTGCCGTAGCCGCCCATGATGAACAGGGACAGGTTGTCCATCGGCTTGATGTCCAAGCGAACTTTGCCGGCCACCTCTTCGTAGTTGCTGTCGTAAGCGACGACGCCGGTGATCGCACCCCAGCCCTGCGTGTACTTCACGCCGCCGACGACATGCGGAACGTAACTGTCGATCGTGCCAACCACGCCGGAGCCTTCTTCGAGCGAAGCCACGGCCGAGAAGCCATTGCCGGCGTCGAAGTAGTACTGGACGACGTTGGTATCGAAATCGCCATAGGGCACCAGCGTATCCTGGATGACGCTACCGGCGTAGCCGATGAACGTATCGAAGGCCGATTCGTCCTTACCGACGCGGAGACCGCCGAGCTGGATCCAGGCGAATTTCACTGTGACGCCCTTGTCGACGGCGGGATTGCCGGAGACGACGGTGCCATAGCCGTTGCTGTTGCCGAAGTTGAAGCGCATTTCGGTGTAAGTCTTCAAGGTGCCGAGATCGGTTTCCTGGCCGGTCCAGGTCTTGAAGGTGAAGCGGGCGTTCTTCTTCCAGGTGTCCTGCTGGTCACCGTCTTGGTGGTCGAACGACTTCGCGCCGTCGAACGAGCCGACGTCGCCGAGGCCGATGTCATAGCGGACATAGCCGCCGATGCGCAGGCAGGTTTCGGTGCCGGGGATGTAGAAGTAGCCGGCCCCGTAAACGTCGCAGATCTTGACGTATTCGGCCGGTTCCGGCTCGGCGACGGTGACCGCGTCGGCGGCGCGGGCGCCCGAAACTGCGATCAGCGCCGCAGCGGAGCCGAGAAGAAGGCTCTTGATGTTCATTTTCTTGAATCTCCAGTCAAAGGTTCAAGACAGGTCTGAGCATGCCCCACAGGCTCTGCCACCCCCGTCCCCATCGGTGAAAAAGTGCGCACCGGCGCCGCTTCTTCGCCCTCGACATGACCTAATTGCCAATCGTTCACAACAGTCATTGTGTCTGAAAAGCGGCTTTTGGACTCTTACGGAAGTCTTGTTGCGTAAATATCACGTCACATATTTGAAAGAATGGCACATATTGCACAATGTATACGCTTTGAAAGAATATTTGACCTGAAAAATGTCCAAGATGTGCCATTTATTACAGTTTTGTGACGAAAGAATAGCCGGCTAAAGCTTTTAAAGATCGGGCCAGCCGAACACACAGAACCACGTAGGAAATTCAGGCTCGGGACAAGCTGCGCGCGACGCGAACCACATCCTCGATCATGTCCTGGCGAAGCACTTCGATTGGAATGCGGCCGCCCAGTTCAGCGGAAGGGCGGTTTAGCCAGAACCAGGCCAGTCTCGGATTGGTGATCGCCGCCAATACCTCGCTAATCCCTGGAGCCGGCCTGCCGTCGACGAACTGGGCAAGCGGGAAGACATGCTTGCGGCCGCCCTTGCGCAGCGCGACGACCTCGCCCCGCCTTTGCCAGCGATGCAGCGTCGAGCGCGGGATGCGGAACGTCTCCTCCAGATAGGTCGACCCGGCAACCTCGCCGGCCCAGTCTTCGATGAGCATCGATTGCAGCTCGGCAGCTCGCTCGGCCAAAGGTCGGGACAGCCCGTCCGCTCTGTCGGTGCCCGCCTGGCCGGCGCCCGTGATCTTTTCCGCCATTGCGCGATAAAAATCGGACGCGATTTCGGTCCAGCTGCCTTTGAAGGAGGTGATTGCGAGCCGCTGCGCCTGCGGCAGAAAGGGTAGGGCGGCGGCGATGCCGCCGGCAACCGCGCTGGCGCAAACCAGGGCCTCCGCGTCCAGCAGGGCGCCCTGCTGCATCAATGCGTGTTGCACCGCCTCGGCCACCAGGCCGGCCAAGGCCTCTTGCGAAATCCCTTCAGGCGGATTCTGAAATCTGGTCATGCATCTGTCTTGCGCGCCGCGCGCTCCTCCCCTAGCCGCGGCCGGTTTTTTGAACGGCTATAGCGGAGAGCGGCAATCGCAATGGTGACAGATGCAGCGACCGTGAAGGTTGCTGTCTTGCATTTTTTGGCACCCCAACTGCTGCGGGCATCCCGAAATGTCAGTCACGGAAGGCCACAAACTGCCTGTAGGAGCGCTCTGTGACAGGCGCGCGACAAATGTGGCATTACCTTCTCCCCTTGCGGGAGAAGGTGGATCGGCGCGACAGCGCCGAGCCGGATGAGGGGTGTTCCAGCTTGGCGCTACCTACCCCTCACCCGGATTGCCAGCCGAATTGCGAAGAGCAATTCGGGGCAATCCGACCTCTCCCACAGGGGGAGAGGTAAGAGGCGCTACAGCAGCCCCGCCTGCTCGGCCTCGCGGCGAAGGTTTTGCCGGGGCCGCGGACCGATCTGCTGGATCACCAGCCCGGCCGCCAGCGAGCCGAGATCGCCGCAATCCTGGAGGCTGCGGCCGGCCGTGTAGCCATAAAGAAAGCCGGCGGCATAAAGGTCGCCGGCGCCGGTCGTATCGACCAGTTCCCTGATCGTGGTCGCCTGGATGGTGACGGTCTCGTTGCCGCGCACGATCACCGAGCCTTTTTCCGAGCGAGTGACGGCGGCGATCTTGCAGTCCTTGCGGATCGCCGCCAGCGCGTCCTCGAACGAAGCGGTCTGGTAGAGAGACTTGATCTCGTGGCTGTTGGCGAAAACGATATCGACCGTGCCCGAGCGCATCAGATCCAGGAACTCGTCGCGGTAGCGGTCGACGCAGAAAGAATCCGACAGTGTCATCGACACTTCGCGGCCGGCCGCATGCGCGAGCCGCGCGGTCTGCCGGATCGCTTCCTTGGCGCGTGGCGGGTCCCACAGATAGCCCTCGAAATAGGTGACCTTGGCGCCGGCGGCCTTGTCGGCCTCGACGTCCTCCGGCCCGAGTTCGACACAGGCGCCGAGATAGGTGTTCATCGAACGCTCGCCATCCGGCGTGACGAAGATCATCGAGCGCGCCGTCGGCGGCTCGCCCTGGAGCGGCCTGGTGTCGAAGGCCACGCCCTGGGCATGGATATCGTGGGTGTAGATTTCACCGAGCGCGTCGTTGGACACCTTGCCGAAGAAGGCGGCGCTGCCGCCGAAGCTCGCCACGCCCGCCGCCGTGTTGCCGGCGCTGCCGCCTGAAGCTTCGATCGCCGGCCCCATGCGGCTGTAGAGCAGCTCGGCGCGTCGGGTGTCGATGAGGTTCATCGCGCCCTTGATGATGCCGTTGGTTTCGAGAAAGGCCTCGTCGCACTGCGCGATGATGTCGACAATGGCATTGCCGATGCAAAGCACGTCATATTCCGGCATCAATGTCTCCGCCAACGACCCACCGGCTTTCTGCCATGCCGGCCGGGCGCGGGTCTAGCCGCTTGCAACCGCTTTGCCTACCCCGAAAATCGGCGCCTTTTACTGGTGCGCCGGCCTCGACCGGGTTTGTTCGCCGGCTGCGGCAGTGTTCGCATTGAACTGGCCCATATCAGTCACGCCCTTGACGGCTATGGTTTCACCGACATTGAAACATCTCCGCTTCGGTATGAGCTAGAAGCGGATCGTTCCGGCAACAGGCTGAAGGCACGAACCACAAGATGTCCGAGAAGACCGAAATGACCACCGAACTGGCGCTGCTCGGTGTGCTGGCGGTGTTGTGGGGGGCCTCCTACACTTTCATCAAGATTGGCGTCGAGACGATTCCGCCGGTAACCTTCATCGCGGGCCGCACTTTGATCGCCGGCGGCATTCTGCTTGGCCTCATCCGCTGGCGTGGCCTCGCCATGCCGCGGGATGTGGTGAACTGGCGCCGCTTCATGTTTCAAGCCTGCCTGAACAGCGTCATCCCGTTCACGCTGATCGCCGCCGCCGAACGCTCGATCGACGCCGGCCTTGCCACGATCCTCAACGCGACGTCGCCGATCTTCACTTTCCTGCTGACGGCGTTGATCACCCGCCACGAACCGGTGACGCTGCGCAAGCTGGTTGGCGTCGGCGCCGGCATCGCCGGCATTTGCCTGATCGTCGGAACCGAGGCCCTTGGCGGGCTCGGCCATCAATTGTGGGCGCAGCTTGCCGTCATCGCTGCTACCGTCAGTTATGCGGGTGCCGCCATATTCGGGCGCAACTTCAGGGGGCTCGATCCGATGCTGCCGGCGGCCGGTTCGATGATCTGCGGCGCCGCGATCTTGATTCCCTTGAGCCTCATCTTCGACCGGCCGTGGACATTGACGCCGTCGACGGCATCGATCCTTGCCCTTCTAGGGCTTTCGGTCTTCTCCACCGCACTCGCTTTCTCGATCTTCTTCCGCCTCATTCACACGCTTGGTTCGGTTGGCACGACCTCGCAGGCCTATCTGCGCGTGCCGATCGGCGTCGGTATCGGCGCCCTCTTTCTGGGTGAGAGCCTCGGGCCGACGGCATGGCTCGGCATGGCTTTCGTCGTCGTCGGCGTCGCTGCCATGACCATTCCGGCTCGTCAGGCCAGGCTCGCCCGGTAGTTGCGCCGATCAAAAAGCCTGCCTATGTCGGGAGCACCTTTCTCGATGAGGGGCTTGAACCTGTCGTGATCCTAGACGCCGCCCGCGCCGCCGCCAGCCAACTGTTCTCGCCCGAATTCCGCTCTGTCTTTCTGAAGACGCTGGGCCTGACGCTGCTGGCGCTGGTGGCGCTGTGGTTCGGCATCGAAAGTCTGCTCGAATGGCTGGCCTGGCCGTGGCTGCAGGCGCTTGTTCCGGGGTTGCCCTCCTGGGCCGGTTGGCTCAGCGCCATCATTGCCGGCATCATTCTGGCCGTTGGGATGGCGCTGCTCATCGCGCCTGTGACGGCGATCATCGCCGGCCTTTTCCTCGACGACGTCGCAGAGGTGGTCGAGCGCACCGACTATCCGGGCGATCCGCCCGGCCGTGCCGTGCCGGCGCTGCATTCTCTGGTGCTGGCGATAAAATTCTTCGGCGTCGTCATCCTCGGCAACATCGTCGCGCTGCTTCTGCTTCTGGTGCCGGGCATCAACATCGCCGCCTTCTTCATCGTCAACGGCTACCTTCTTGGGCGCGAGTTTTTCGAATTCGCCGCCATGCGTTTTCGCCCTGAAGCCGAAGCCAAGGCGCTGCGTCGCAAATATGCCGGCACGGTGTTCCTGGCCGGACTGCTTATTGCGGTCTTCCTTGCCGTTCCGCTGCTCAATCTTTTGACGCCGCTTTTCGCGGCCGCCATGATGGTGCATCTGCACAAGGCGGTTTCGGTGCGGGAGCTGGTTTAGTCCTGCTCAGGAGCGCCCCCGCGAAACAGCGCCTGCAGCTTGCCGAACGGCATCGCGGCGCGGGTGAAGCCGAAGGTGCCGTCCTGCTGGATCTCGCGTGCCGCCGTTTCCAGCATGCCGTAGGCGAAATTCGTCAGCCATGGTCCGAGCGAGATGCGTTTGACGCCGGCTGTGGCAAGTTCGGCGACGGTGAAGCCGGGTCTTGCCATGATATTGACGGGCTTCGTCACCGCCGAGCAGACCGTCCGCACGGTCTCCGTATCGCTCAAGCCCGGTGCGTAGAGCACGTCCGCGCCGGCTTGCTCGAAAGCCTGCAGCCGCTTGATCGTGTCGTCGAGGTCGGTCTTGCCCCACAGGAAATTCTCGGCCCGCGCGGTGAAGACGAAATCGTGCTTGAGCGCCCGGGCCGCTTCGACGGCCGCGGCGACGCGTTCGACGGCATGCGAGAAATCGTAGATCGGATTGCCGGGGTCGCCGGTATGGTCCTCGATAGAGCAGCCGGCAAGGCCGGCGGCTTCGGCCGCGAAGATGGTTTCGGCCGCCTGCTCGGGGCTGTCGCCCTTGCCGCGCTCGAGGTCGGCCGAAACCGGCAGATCCGTTGCAGCCGTCACTTCGCGGCAATGGTGGATCATGGCATCGAAGGTTACGGCGCCGTCGGGCAGGCCGCGCGAGAAGGCAAACCCGGCGCTGGTCGTGGCCAGCGCCTTGAAACCGAAAGAAGCCAGAAGCTTTGTCGTGCCGATATCCCAGGGATTGGGCATGACGAAGGTGGAGGCGTGCAGATCGCGAAAAATCTTGCCGTTGTCCATGGCGTGTCCTCAATCGTGATCAGGGTTGTGACGGGAAATCTATCGCGCGTGCCGGGGCCGGGCAAATGAATGCGCTTCGTTCAGAAGCGTTTCTCGTTTTCTGCTGACAATTTCTCGAAGGCGTCGGAATCCTTGACGTAGCGCGACTTGGCCTTGTCCCAATGATAGGTGACCGAAATGTCGTGCGAGACCGCCTTGGGTGCCGCCTCCTCGCAGCTTTCCCCGCTCGGCGCCGTGGCATCGGTCACCGTCACCTTGATCGCCGCGTAGGGCCGACTATGGCCCTTGGTCTGAAAGGCGAGGTTCTGCGTGCGCCTGTAGGCGCAGTAATTTTCGTCGAACGTGTAGATTGTGTCGATCAATTCGAAGCGGTCGTCTCGGACCATGATCAGCAGCGTGCCGACATAACCCTGGTTGGAGTTGAAATGCGTGCTCGTGGTGACGATGGCATCGTCGCCGGCGGCGATCGAAATTTTGCCGGGCTCGCGGAAAGAGGTGCTTCTGTCGACGGCCACGTTTGCGATGTCGAGCAGTCTCGGCTTGCCGGAGAGATCATAGAGCGCCAGCACGGCGAAGCCCTCGGCGTCGTCGGATGAGTAGCCGAGGTCGTAGAGCATCGCCAGCCGGTCCTTGCCGCCGGCCTTGATGGTGAGCACGGCGGCGTCCGACAGGCTTGTGGTCGGGGGCGGCGAGCCGCCATCATCATCGCCGGTTATGTCACGCATCTGGATCGGCGGGGTGCCGTCGTCCGGGATGATCAACTTCGCGAGGTCGAGATAGGTCACGCCCGGATGGCCGGGAACGGCGCTGCTCGGTTCGGGAAAGCCGACGGATTCTGCGCCCGCGGGCGCCCACAGGCATGGCAGCAGCAGGCAAGCGAGCAGGAATCGGAGCAGGATGAATGTCATGGAGCGCCCCCCTTGTGAGCACGCAGGCTAGCACGGCCAACGGTGACAAACAGCCGGATCGTCCGCGCCGAAATGAACTCAGTGAATCGGCACCAGTCCGGCGAGTTCGCGCATGTCGTCGAACAGGATGCCGCCTGCTTTTACGAGGCCCTCCGGGTCCGAGAACGGATCGGCATGATAGGAGAACACGCGCATGCCGGCGGCAATGCCGGCCTGCGTGCCGGCGACGCTGTCCTCGATGACGATGCAGTCGGCCGGCGCGAAGCCCATCGTCTTTGCGGCATGAAGGAAGAGGTCCGGGAACGGCTTGCCGCGCGCGACCATGGTGGAGGAGAACATGGCGTGCTCGAACAGCGGCAAAAGCCCGGTCTGGCCGAGCGTGATATGCATCTTCGAGACCCGCGCCGATGAAGCCACGCAATAGGCGATGCCGGCGGCGCGCACCTTCTCGATGAAGTCGCGCACGTGAGGGATCGCCTCGACGCCATGCGCGAACAGGTCCGGCAGGCCGGCGTTCCAGCGCTCGACGAAATCGGCGCCGAGCCTGACGTCGGTCTCCGCTTCGATCTCTTTTTGCACCGAGGCCATGCTGCGGCCGGAGAAGTTCTTGCGGCAATATTCGAATGTGGTTTGAAAGCCGGCCTCGGAAAGCCATTCGGCGAGGCGCCGGTTGGCAAGGTTTTCGGTGTCGACCAGAACCCCGTCGCAGTCGAAGATGACCAGCCTTGGAACTCGCATCAGGCCGTGCCGGTCGACCCGAACCCGCCGGCCCCGCGCGCCGTGCCGCCGGCGAGCGACCGTTCCTCGCCGGCAACCTGCGTCACCGCGGCAAAGACGATCTGGGCGATCCGCATGCCGCGCGTCACCGCGAAATCCTCGTCGCCGAGATTGACGAGCAGCACCTTCACCTCGCCGCGATAGTCGCTGTCGATGGTGCCGGGCGTGTTGAGGACGGTGAGCCCATGCTTGAAGGCAAGCCCGGAACGCGGCCGTACCTGGCCTTCCATGCCTTCCGGGATTTCCAGGATCAGCCCTGTCGGCACCAGCGCGCGTTTTCCGGGCAGGATCAGCTGCGGCCGGTCTTCCGGCACCGCGGCGCGCAGGTCCATGCCGGCAGCGCCCGCGCTTTCATAGGCAGGCAGCGGCAAGTCCTCGCCATGCGGAAGCCTGACGAAACCGACGGTAGGGCCGATGACGGAGGAAGGATAGACAGCGGTGCGCATGAGCCCATTCCTATCGGCGCGAATGGCGATTCGGTCAACTCGAAGCCGAGCCTATCAACGGCTTTCTTTGCGCGCGGTTCCGGAAGCTAAAGCGCGTCGCGATCTTTCAGATTCGCTCTTGCGCTTTAGGTTTTTGATTTTACGCATGTCTTTGTCCCGAAACCGGTTCCCACTTTCGGGAGACATGCTTTATCAGCGTAGCTCTACCGGAACGACCGTCGTCTCCTTGATTTCCTCCATCACGAAGGACGCCGAGACGTCCGACAGCGCCACCTTGGCGATCAGCCGCTGGTAGAGCCGGTCATAGGCTTTGACGTCGGCGACACGGGCCCTCAGCACATAGTCGAGGTCGCCGGACATCCGGTAGACGCCGATGATCTCGGCAAAGCCGGTCACTGCCGTCCGGAACTTTTGCAGCCAGTCCGGGTCGTGGTTCGACGTGCGGATCAGTATGAACACCGATAGGCCGAGCCCAAGCTTGTCGGCATCGACCAGCGCCACACGCCCGGTGATGACCCCGTCCTCCTCCAGCCGCTTGACGCGGCGCCAGCAGGCGTTGCGCGACAGCGCCACCCGCTCGGACAGCTGGTCGACGGAAAGCGTGCCGTCGCGCTGGAGTTCCGCCAGCAGTCTTCGATCAATTTCGTCGATACCGGATGTCATTGTTGGGATGAATGTCCCAAAACAAGGCCGACCGCAAGGACAATTTGGGATCGATGAACCTTCGGCGCGTGGCAGGATACCCAGCATCGGGGCTCATCCCGGCAGGAGGGACCACCATGACGACACGGCTTACGGCGCTCTTCACGTCTCACCCGGAAAAGGTCGGCGAGACCTATTTCGGCCACATGGCCTTTGCCGCCTGGTTCTGCTCGCGCCTGTCGATGGCCGCGGGCGCTGCGCTCGTTCACGCTTTCTTGCCATTTCTGTTCGAGACTACGGCCAGCCGCATAGTTCGCGAGCTCTATGAGCGCACGCACAACAGAGGCGCGCACGCGGTCAAGGAACCGGCGACTCAGTTGGACCGCGCCTGATAGATGGTGGAATGCGATGTGCCGGTGGGCGGCCTATCTGGGTGAAGCGGTCTTCCTCGAAGACATCATCACCGCGCCCTGCCACTCGCTGATCGCCCAGAGCCACTGTGCCCAGGAGGCCAAGTCGCCCACCAATGGCGACGGCTTCGGCCTTGCCTGGTATGGCGACCGCCCCGAGCCCGGCCTCTATCGCGACATCCTGCCGGCCTGGTCGGACCCCAACCTGAAAAGCCTCTGCCGGCAGATCAAATCCGGCCTGTTCCTCGCCCATGTGCGCGCCTCGACCGGCGGCGCCACCAGCCGCATGAACTGCCATCCCTTCATCTCCGGCCGCTGGTCGTTCATGCATAACGGCCAGATCGGCGGCTTCGAAAAGATCCGCCGCGCGTTGGAGAATTCGCTCTCCGACGAAGTCTTCGACCAGCGCGAAGGCACCACCGATTCCGAACTCTTTTTTCTCCTGATGATCGACGAGGGTCTGTCCACTGACCCGCAAGGAGCGGTGTCGCGCGGCACCAGCCGCGTGCTGGAAGCCTCGCACCGCGCCGGCATCGAGCCGTCGCTGAAACTCACCGCCGCCTTTTCCGATGGCCAGGCGCTCCACGCCGTGCGCTACGCCACCGACGATCATGCGCCGACGCTCTACACCTCTGGCTTCCGCAATGGCGGCCGCTGCATCGTCTCAGAGCCGTTCGACCGCGACGGCGGAGAGTGGCAGGCGATTCCGCCGTCGAGCTTCGTTACCATGACCAGGGACGGTACCAGCATCCGCCCGTTTGCCCCTGTGGCGAGCAAGCTGGCACTGGTCGGCTAAGCGCGATCTCAACCCGCCGAGAGACCTACGACCTGGGATCGGGTCAGTGGCGCGACGGATTGCCGGCGTCTTCTGGACAGTCTTCGGCAAAGGATCAGCAAAACATCAGCCCGACATAAGGACGCCAATCCGTCCTCCTGTCATCTGTGGCGCCTCACGGGGCCGTGAATGGATTTCATTCGCGGCCTCGATTCGATGCGCAAAAGAGGATGACTGAACAATGTGCAGATGGGCCGCCTATCTCGGCGAAGCAATCTTCCTTGAAGAGATCGTCACCGCGCCCTGCCACTCGCTGATCGTTCAGAGCCGTCAAGCGCGGGAAGCGAAATCACCGACCAACGCCGACGGCTTCGGCCTTGCCTGGTATGGCGACCGGCCGGAGCCTGGCCGGTATCGGGATACCCTGCCGGCCTGGTCCGATGGCAACCTGGCAAGCCTCTGCCGGCAGATCAAATCCGGACTGTTCCTGGCTCATGTGCGCGCCTCGACAGGCGGTGGCACCAGCCGCATGAATTGTCATCCCTTCGTCTCCGGCCGCTGGTCGTTCATGCACAACGGCCAGATAGGCGGCTTCGAGAAGATCCGCCGGGTGCTGGAGAATTCGCTCTCCGATGCCGTCTTCGACCAGCGCGAGGGCACCACCGATTCCGAACTCTTCTTTTTGCTCATGATCGCTGAAGGTCTGTCCCGCGACCCGCATGGCGCCGTCTCGCGCGCCACCAGCCGTGTCCTGGAAGCCTCAAGCCTAGCCGGTGTCAACCCGTCGCTGAAGCTCACGGCCGCCTTCAGTGACGGGCAGGCGCTCTACGCGATACGCTACGCCACTGACGACCAGGCGCCGACGCTCTACACCGCTGCCTTCGCCAAGGGGGTCGGCCGCTGCATCGTCTCCGAGCCGTTCGATCGCGATGGCCGCGCGTGGCACGAGATCCCGCAGTCGAGCTTTGTCACCATGACTAGGAATTGCACCAGCATCCGTCCGTTCGCGCCCATTGTCGCCGAGCTGGCGCTGGCGGGCTGAGGCATTCATGCGCCCGGCGCAATTTCAATCAAGCGCGGCCTGGCACGCAATGCTGGATTCGGCTTGAAGCCTTGCCGCCATCCGCCATGTTGATGGACAGGCGCGAGAGGCAGACGGAGCGCTCGCCATGGATATCGTGTTTTCCTCGACCATCGAACTCGCTGCCGCGATCGCGGCCCGGGAAATCTCGGCGGTGGAGGTCCTCGATGCCCATCTTGCGCAGATCGACAGGCACAACGGGGCAGTCAACGCGGTCGTCACGCTTGACCCGAACGGAGCCATTGAGGGCGCCAGGCAGGCGGATACGGCCCTGGAGCGTGGTGATACAGTCGGCCCCCTGCACGGTGTGCCATTCACGCTGAAGGACGCGCATGAGACGGCGGGAATGAAGACGACCGCCGGCTTCCCACCCTTTGCCGACTATGTGGCGAGACAAGACAGTCCGGTGGCCGCCCGGCTGAAGGCCGCCGGCGCCGTATTGGTCGGCAAGACCAACGTCGCCACCATGCTGGGCGACTGGCAGTCGGACAATCCGCTCTTCGGCCGGACCAGCAATCCCTGGGATCTGTCACGCACGGCAGGCGGTTCCAGCGGCGGGGCAGCCGCCGCCGTCGCAACAGGCATGACGCCGTTCGAGATCGGCACCGACATGCAGGATTCCATCCGCCTGCCGGCCAGCTTCTGCGGCGTCTACGGCCTGAAGCCGACCGAAAATCGCGTCTCGCTGGCCGGCGCTTTCCCCGATCCGGGCGGCACGCCGCGCAGCGTGCGACTGATGTCTTGTGTCGGCCCGCTTGCCCGCGACATCGAGGATCTAGCGCTGATCTATAGGATCATTGCCGGGCCGGACGGGGCAGATTCCGATCTGGCACCGGTTACAATCGAGCCGGCGTCGGCGCTGGAGCTGAAATCACTGCGCATTGCCTTCGCTAAATCCTTTGCCGGCTTTCCCGTAGCGAGCGAGATCGGCGCCGCCGTGGAAGGGCTGGCATCGCAACTGGCGTCCGCCGGCGCGCGCATCGAGGAAGCAAGCCTGCCGAAGCTCGATCTGCACGACGATCTCGCCGAGGGCGGCAAGCTGATCGGCATGATGCTGGAGGCCGCCCAACCGGAGCCGCCGGATCAGCCGACGCCGGTGTCGCGTTGGTTCGCGGCGCTCGCCCGCCGCGACCGGTCGGTCCTTGCCTGGGAGCGCTTCTTCGAAAGCTGCGATGCCTTGCTCTGTCCGGTCGCGATGACCCCGGCCTTTGCGCATTGCAAGCCGGGCAGCCCGCTCGAGGTCGACGGCAAGGATGAGAGCTACTGGATGCTGCCGGCCTATGGCGCGGTCTTCAACTATTCCGGCCACCCGGTGATCGCGATCCCTTGCGGGCAGGACGGCAACGGGTTGCCCATTGGCTTGCAGCTCGTCGGCAGGAAATGGTCGGAATCGCGGCTGCTCGGCATCGCCGCGGCGATCGCGCCGCTTGCCGGCGGTTTCCGCCGGCCGCCGGGTTATTGACCGAAACGCGACAGCGCATAGGGCGCGAGCAACGCATCGCGCTCGCCGTCGAGGATTTCGCGGGCCGCAAACAGTCCAACCGCCGGCGCCAGCGTGATGCCGGAATGGGTGACGGCGACATAGAGGCCGCCGACGCCGTCGGCGCGGCTGACGATCGGAAAGCCGTCGGCCGGGGTAGGCCGGTAGCCGACGGTGTGGAAATCGAATTCCAGCCCGTCCGCGTCGCGCAGCATCGCCTTCGTCGCTTCGAAAAGCGCGCGTGCGGTGGCTTCCGGATTCTCGCCCGGATCGCCGCCGCCGAAATCCGAGCCGGCGATGATGCGTCCCTCTGCCGTCTGGCGCATGTGCAGCTTGTCGGCCAGCACCAGCCCGTTGAGCAATTTCTTGTAGGAGCGCGAATGGACGATCAGGCCGGGCGGCGTCTCGATCGGTATCCTGATGCCGGCCGTCGCGGCGATCTCCGGAGAGCCGGCGCCGGCAGCGATCACCACCTCGTCGGCGGCGATGGTCTCACCTGAAACGACGACGCCCATGACCTGTCCGTTGGACAGCGCCAGCCTATCGACGGTCGCGTTGACGATCCGCGCGCCACGCCGCTCGGCATCCGCAAGCAGCGCCCTGGCGGTGGCGACCGGTTCGGCCACGCCTTCCTCCGCGACGTAAAGGGCAAACTCGGGAAGTTCCGCGAGATTGGGCTCGATGCGCGCTGCTTGCATGGCGCCGATCCGCTCGATGCCGTAACCCCAGGACGAATGCTCGGCCGCATAGGCTTCGAGCCTGTCCGCCGGCTGGTCCCAGCACAGGCCGCCGCACCAGGCGAGCGGCAATCCCGGCAAGTCCTTCGCCAGCCGCTCCCACTCGGCCATGGCGCGGATGCGCAGCCGGAAATAGGTTTCAGGGTTACCCCAGCTGGCATTGATCCAGGCGAAGGAATTCGGTGTCGCCACACCGCCGGCGCCGCTCCCGAAAACGATCGTCACCCGCGCGCCGGCCTTTGTCAGATGCCAGGCGATCGATGCGCCGATGATGCCGGCGCCGATGACGATGACTTGTTTGGCCACGATATTTTCCTCCTCGGCTTTACGTCCCGGACCTCCCCACTGCCATTTGCCGCGGCTCTTGCCAACGCAAAATTTTTCGTCGCTTGACATAAATACGTACGTACGTATTATATACGCGTGGCTAGACAATCACTCCGCGAAAACCTCCTCGAAGCCGGTTTCCAGACCATTTGGAATTCCGGCTATTCGGCGGCCGGCGTGCGCGACATCGTCGCCGCGGCCGGTGCCCGGCCGGGCTCCTTCACCAATCACTTCGCCTCCAAGGAAGAGTTCGCCGGCGAGGTGCTGGAACGCTACTTCGCCTATGTCAGCGGGCTGGTCGAAAAGGCGCTGGCGCAGGATGGCACGCCTCCGGCCGGCAGGCTCCGCCGCTATCTCGATGTCATCACCTCGAAGCTTGAAGCGCATGACTGGGCGCGCGGCTGCATGATCGGCAATCTCAGCCTTGAGACAGCGGTTCACAGCGAGCCGCTCAGGCTGCGGCTGGTTGACATTTTCGAGCGCTGGCGCCAGCCATTCGCGGCCTGCATTGCCGAAGGCCAGGCGGCGGGCGAGATCACCAACGCGTTCGATGCCGAGGACCTCGCCGATTTCCTGCTGTCGTCCTGGCAGGGCGCCATGCTGCGCATGAAGGTCGAGCGCGATCCGGAGCCGCTCGAGCGGTTCAAGAAAATCATCTTCGGCACCGTGTTTGGGAAGGAGACAGCGCGATGAATTCGAAAACCGACGGACAACAGACCGGCGCTGCCGCGCCGCGGCGTTCAGAGGTCGCGGTGCTCGATTCCACCATGTCCTATCTGGAGGCCGGCACATCCGGCCCGACGGTGCTGTTCCTGCACGGCAACCCCACCTCTTCCTACATTTGGCGCAACATCATTCCGCATGTCGCGCCGGTCGGCCGTTGCATCGCGCCGGACCTGATCGGCTACGGCCAGTCGGGCAAGCCCGATATCGACTATCGCTTCTTCGATCACGTCCGCTACCTCGATGCCTTCCTCGAGGCGCTCGACATCAAAGACCTGGTGATTGTCGCGCAGGACTGGGGCACCGCCCTTGCGTTCCATCTCGCGGCAAGGCGGCCGCAACGCATTCTGGGCCTTGCCTTCATGGAATTCATCCGGCCTTTCGAGCACTGGGAGGATTTCCATCAGCGCCAGCAGGCGCGCGAACTGTTCAAGGCGCTGCGCACGCCCGGCGCCGGCGAAAAGCTGGTGCTGGAGGACAACGTCTTCGTCGAGAAAGTGCTGCCAGCCTCGGTGCTGCGCACAATGAGCGATGAGGAGATGGCCGCTTATCGGGCGCCGTTCGCGACACCCCAATCGCGCAAGCCGGTGCTGCGCTTGCCAAGGGAATTGCCGATCGAGGGCCAGCCGGCGGATGTCGCCGCCATCAGCGAGCACGACCATCGGGCGCTGCGGCTTTCCTCTTATCCGAAACTGCTTTTCGCGGGCGATCCCGGCGCGCTGATTTCGCCGCAGGCGGCACGGCAATTCGCGGCCGGGCTGAAGAACTGCCGGTTCATCAATCTGGGGCCCGGCGCGCATTATCTGCAGGAAGACCATGCTGACGCGATAGGCAGCGCCATTGCCGGCTGGCTTCCTGAAACCGTTCAGGCGAACCGCATGGCTGAGCCGGCCCAAGCGTGATCCGGAAAGCCGGTTTCCCCTGGAGAGCCGGCCCTGATAACGTGACGGCAACCGGCATAGTCCTCGCCGCCGGTCTCGAGAGGTGCCGGGCAGGTCGCAAGACAGGTTTGACAGGGCTTTACGTGCTAGCCAAGCGCTTCTCTCTTCGCGCCTTCGAGCAGTCCGGTCAGCTCTTCATATCGCCGCATGAGACGCGGTGAGTCGACTTTCCTTGCGACAGCAAGCACGGTGCCGAGCTCCAGCTCCGCGCCGGCGCGATCGCCCAACTGGATGAGCAGCGCCGCGAGCGAAAGCCTGGCGTCGGCGACCTTGATCGGCGAGCCGATCTCATTCCAGCGCGAGCATGCGATCTGCAGTTCCCTAGCAGCTTCGGTGAGGCGCTCCTCCTGTATGAAAAGCTCTGCCTTGGCCTCCGCGGTCAGCGCCTGGATGGATGCCATCGGCCAGCGCTGCGGTTGCGTTTCCAGTTCGGCGATCACCTCTTTCGCGCGCTCAGGCCGATTGGTGCGCGCCGCCACCTTGGCGAGAGTGGCAAGGACCATGCCTCGCCGCTGCAGGGTCGGCCAGCCGTTCCCCACCATGGAGCGCTCAAGGGCGCTGAAAGCGGCCTCCGCTTGGCCCTGCTCGAGTTGCAGCAGCGCCAGGCCGGGCTGCGGATCCCAGCCCGCTGCATGCGAAGCGCGGTAGGCCGTTTCCGCTTCCGTGAATTCTCCGGCCGCGAGATGAATGTCGCCGAGCACACGTAAGGCATCGCCCGTCGCCCAGGGCGCGTCGAGCGCGAGCTGGTCGAGTGCCGCGCGCACCAGGGCCTCCGCTTCCTTCAGCGTGCCGTGAACGCCGAGCACCTCGGCGCGATGCAGCCGGCACGAGCCCGACAGTTCTTCCAGCCCGTGTCCCCTGCACCAGTCCTCGTAGCCGGAGGTCCATTGGTTGGCTCTCGCCCAGTCGCCGAAATTCCGGCAGGCCCACAGAATGTTGCAGTAGAGGATTCCGCCGACGACCGGGTCCACGTCGCTGGAAAGACCGAGCGCGGCGGCAAAATCCTGGTCTTCCTGCCCGGCCTTGGTTTCGCCGAGGCAGAGCTTGAAGAAGCCGCGATAGATCAGGCCGAGCGATTCCACGACCGGATCCTCGAGGTCTCTGCCGACGGCAAAAGCCTGCTCGGCGAGCGCAAGCGCCTGCTCCGGCTCGGCTTCCGCGCCCATGATGCGCGCGCCCATCCAGCACCACAGGCCGTGCTCCCTGCTGTCGGCGGCGTTGTCGATCAGCTGCGCGGCGCGCTTGTGCCAGCCCTTGGCGACGGCAAGCTCGCCCCTCTCGAGATGGATCCTGGCGAGGGTGATTGCCGGGGAAGCCGCGCGCAAGCGCTCGCCGGCCACGCCGTAAGCCGTCACCGCGCGCGCCAGGAGCGGGATGGCTTCAGCCGGCCGCCCCATGCATTCCAGCGCCAACGCCCATTCTTCCAGATCGGCAGTCAGCAGCTCGTCGGCGGCATCCGCTTTTGCGAAAGAAGCCGCGGCCTCATGCCATCTTCTGCCCGCAACGGCCGAACGTGCCGACAGGATCGGTGAACCGGGGCTCGAAGGCTTGCCGCCCGCATCGGCCGGCCTGTTCTCCGAAACGGGCGGCTGGTCGAGGCAGATGCGGTAGCCGAAGCGGGGCAGGTTGCGCAGCGCCGTCTCCATGCCGCCCTGGCGCAGAACGCCGCGGGCGAGACTCGCCACGCGCTGCAAGGAGGCTTCGGTCACCGTCACGCCGGGCCACAGCGTTTCAAGCAATTCGTCCTTGCTCAAGGCGCGGTCCTGGTGCCGCAGCAAAATGGCGAGGAAGTCGAAGACCAGGGGCTGCGCCTCGATCTCGCGTCCGGCGAGAAGAAGGGCGCGAGAGTCCTCGTTAAGCTCGAAATCGCCGAAGCGATAAATTCCCATCGGCAGCAATCCCCGAAACAGCAATAGGCAAAGGATCAGAAGAAGATAAGGGCGGCGTAAGGACTGTCGGCCGCCTCTTGCGCAATTCTCCGTCTGCCTGGCGGGCCAAGCTGCAGTTTAGCTCAGCGGCCCCGGGGATGTCACCGGCACCGACCTGGTCGAGCGTCCGGAGGCATTTGAACCTCAGATCAAGGAGATTGCGACATGCAGAAATACATCATCGAACGGGAAATCCCCAAGGTCGGCACCTTCGAGCGCGAACAGCTTCGCGACGCCTCCAAGGCCTCGAACGCCGTTCTGGCCGAGCTCGGCCCGGACATTCAGTGGGTGGAATCCTTCGTGGCGGACGACAAGACCTTCTGCGTCTACCTCGCCAAGGACGAGGCGATCATCCAGCGCCATGCCAAGATGAGCGGCTTCCCGGCCACGAAGATCACTGAGGTCAAGCGCCTGTTCGATCCGACGACGGCCTACGCTCGCGCCTGACCGGGAGGACGGATCGTGAACCGCTTCGCAGATATCGTCCTTGCCATGGGCGTCTCCGTGCTGTTTTGCGGCGCCGTTCCTGCCCATGACATGCCCGATCCGGTGCTCAACCGGTCTCGGGAAATGGCGGCCAAGTACCTCGACATCAAGGTCGCCAAGGCGGAGGGCTACCAGCAGCTTTTCGAATGCACGACGCATGACGAGCATGGCACCATGGGCGTTCACTTCATCCATCCCGGCCGTGCCGGCGACGGCAAGCTGGTGCTCGGCGAGCCGGACGTCCTGACTTACGAGCCCGAGGCCGACGGGTCCATGCAGCTCGTCGGCATGGAGTACATCGTCTTCGAAAAGGACTGGAAGGGAAAGGCCGTTCCCGAATTCCTCGGCCGCACCCTCCAGCGCAAGACGACGGTAGGGATCCACCCGGTGGACCCCTACTATGAGCTCCATGTCTGGCACTGGCGGCACAATCCGGCTGGCATGTTCGCCGACTGGAGCCCCTATGTGAGCTGCGAGCACGACCGGTCCTGACCTCTTGTCGGCACAGCCTTTTGGGAGGGTCATCGAAGGCCCTCCCAATTTCATCGTTCAACTGAAGGAGATATGACCATGACTGCCCTTGGACAGGAGCTTGTGGCCAATCGGTCCGTGCTCGGGCACTTCTTTGCCATAGCCATTGATATCTGCCGTGTCGGCGGAAGTTTCCACGCGCGAATCATCCGTATCCGCAGGGATCGTGCCTGGCTGGACGAGTTGCCGGACCATCTGCTGCGCGACATCGGTATCGAGCGGGCGGAGATACGGTCGAGCACCAGGTTGGGCCGCGAGGGCGGCCGTAGCGAGCGGACCTGAAAGGACGCGGGGCTTCCTTGCCAAGGTCCGCGGCTGAGCCGCTCGGACGACCCGATCTGCCCGAAACTGTCGACATGCCCAAAATGCGCTGCTAGAAGCCCGCGCCACAGACAGGATTCCACGACTTGGCAGAAGACATCGAACAGGCGGTATCGCGCCGCCGCACTTTCGCGATCATCGCCCACCCCGACGCCGGCAAGACCACGCTCACCGAAAAGCTGCTTTTGTTCGGTGGCGCGATCCAGCTTGCCGGCGAGGTCAAGGCCAAGAAGGACCGTATCCAGACCCGGTCCGACTGGATGAAGATCGAGCGCGAGCGCGGCATCTCGGTCGTCACCTCGGTGATGACCTTCGAATATGACGACAACGTCTTCAACCTGCTCGACACGCCCGGCCACGAGGATTTCGCCGACGACACCTACCGCACGCTGTCGGCGGTGGACTCCGCCGTCATGGTCATCGACGCCGCCAAGGGCATCGAGCCGCGCACGCTGAAGCTGTTCGAGGTCTGCCGGCTGCGCGACATCCCGATCATCACCTTCGTCAATAAGATGGACCGCGAGAGCCGCGATCCGTTCGAGGTCCTCGACGAGATCGAGCAGAAGCTGGCGCTGGATACGGCACCCGTCACCTGGCCGATCGGCCGCGGCAGGACGTTTTCCGGCACCTACCACCTGGCGCAGAACGCCGTGCGCAGGAGCGACGACGAGAAAGAGCGCACGCCGGTCCACGGTCCCGATTCCAACCGCGTCGCCGGGCTTTTGCCGGAGAACGAGCGCAACGACTTCATCGAGGAGCTGGAGCTCGCGCGCGAAGCTTGCCGTCCTCTCGATGTCGACGCCTTCCGCGAGGGCCATCTGACCCCGGTCTATTTCGGCTCGGCGCTGCGCAATTACGGCGTGCGCGACCTGATCGAGGCGCTTGGCGCCTACGGGCCGCCGCCGCGCGCGCAGGAAGCCGATGAACGAACGGTCGAGGCGACCGAGGAGAAGATGACCTCCTTCGTCTTCAAGATCCAGGCCAACATGGATCCCAACCACCGCGACCGCATCGCCTTCGTCCGCGTCTGCTCTGGCAAGCTCGAGCGCGGCATGAAGGCAAAGCTGGTGCGCACCGGCAAGCCGATGAGCCTGTCGGCGCCGCAGTTCTTCTTCGCCCGCACCCGCGTCACCGCCGACGAGGCCTTTGCCGGCGACGTCGTCGGCATTCCCAACCACGGCACGCTGCGCATCGGCGATACGCTGACCGAGGGCGAGGAGATCCTGTTCCGCGGCGTGCCGAACTTCGCGCCCGAAATCCTGCGGCGCGTGCGCCTCGGCGACGCCATGAAAGCCAAGAAGCTAAAGGAAGCGCTGCATCAGATGGCCGAGGAAGGCGTGGTGCAGCTGTTTTCGCCGGAAGACGGCTCGCCCGCCATCGTCGGCGTCGTCGGCGCGCTGCAGCTCGATGTGCTGAAGGAGCGGCTGAACATCGAATATTCGCTGCCTGTCGACTTTGAGATGTCGCGCTTCTCGGTCTGCCGCTGGATCTCGGCGGACGACAAAGCAGAGGTGCAACGCTTCATCGAAGGGCATCGCGGCGACATCGCCCGCGACCTCGACAACGACCCGGTGTTCCTCGCTCAGCACGCCTTCTCGTTGAACTACGAGGCCGAGCGCTGGAAAGCGATCCGCTTCACCGCGGTCAAGGATTACCAGATCCGCGACAAGGCGGCGTGAGGCACGGCGCTCCCTTCTCCCCTTGTGGGAGAAGGTGTCGCCGAAGGCGACGGATGAGGGGTGTTCCAGGGAACACCAGCCTCTCATTCCGTCCAGCACCCCTCATCCGTCTCGGCGCTGCGCGCCGATCCACCTTCTCCCACAAGGGGAGAAGGAAAGGCGCTCACCCCCTGGCCGCCGCCTCCAGCTTGTCGATCTCGATCTTGCCCATCTGCATCATCGCCGACATCACCCGGCCGGCCTTCGCCCTGTCTGGATCCTGAAGCAGCCTCGGCAGTTGCTCCGGCACGACCTGCCAGGAAACGCCGAACTTGTCCTTCAGCCAGCTGCAGCGTCCTGGTTCGCCGCCGCCTTCGGTGAGCTTGGTCCAGAAATGATCCACCTCTTCCTGCGTCTTGCAGTCGATCGACAGCGAGATCGCTTCGGTGAACTTGTATTGCGGCCCGCCGTTGAGGGCCTGGAACTGCACGCCGTCGAGCTCGAACGAGGCCACCAGCACCTGGCCTTCAAGGGCGTGGCCCTTGGGCCAGCGCGTGACGCTCAGCACCTTCGAATTCTTGAAGATCGAGACGTAGTGGTTCATGGCCTCCTCGGCCTGGCCGTCGAACCACAGGAAGGTGGTGATCTTCTGCATGTCTTGCTCCTCGGATTTGTTCGGTTTGGTCCCATCTTAAACGGCGCCGGCGCCTTGGTGCCGTCTGCCTCAAGGACGGCCCGGCCAGGCGCGATCCGACAGCGATTTCAAACTTTCCTGAAGAATTGGGGTGCAGCGCAAAACTGTGGCAAGGCCGGACCTTGGCCGCTATAACCGCTGCCGACTGAAATACAGCGCCGTCGCGCCACGCTCAGCGCGGCCAGCCAGCAAGGACAATCCGATGCCTGCCTATCGTTCCCGCACCACCACCCATGGCCGCAACATGGCCGGCGCCCGCGGCCTGTGGCGCGCCACCGGCATGAAGGATTCGGATTTCGGCAAGCCGATTATCGCGGTGGTCAATTCCTTCACCCAGTTCGTGCCGGGCCATGTGCATCTGAAGGACCTCGGCCAATTGGTCGCGCGCGAGATCGAGAAGGCCGGCGGCGTCGCCAAGGAGTTCAACACCATCGCAGTCGACGACGGCATCGCCATGGGTCACGACGGCATGCTCTATTCACTGCCGTCGCGCGAACTGATCGCCGACTCCGTCGAATACATGGTCAACGCGCATTGCGCCGACGCCATGGTGTGCATTTCGAATTGCGACAAGATCACGCCCGGCATGCTGATGGCCTCGCTGCGCCTCAACATCCCGACCGTCTTCGTGTCAGGTGGGCCGATGGAAGCGGGCAAGGTGGTGCTCTCCGGCAAGGCGCAGGCGCTCGATCTGGTCGACGCTATGGTGGCGGCGGCCGACGACAAGATCTCCGACGAGGACGTCAAGGTCATCGAGCGCTCGGCCTGCCCGACCTGTGGCTCGTGCTCCGGCATGTTCACCGCCAATTCGATGAACTGCCTGACCGAGGCGCTCGGTCTTTCGCTGCCCGGCAACGGCTCGACTTTGGCTACCCATGCCGACCGCAAGCGCCTGTTCGTCGAAGCCGGCCATCTGATCGTCGATCTGGCGCAGCGCTACTACGAGCAGGAGGACGGCAGCGCGCTGCCGCGCAGCATCGCTACCAAGGGCGCCTTCGAGAACGCGATGGCGCTCGACATCGCCATGGGCGGCTCGACCAACACGGTGCTGCACATCCTCGCCGCCGCGCATGAGGGCGAGGTCGACTTCACCATGGAAGACATCGACCGGCTATCGCGCAAAGTGCCGGTGCTCTGCAAGGTGGCGCCGGCCAAGTCCGACGTGCACATGGAGGACGTCCACCGCGCCGGCGGCATCATGGCGATCCTCGGCCAGCTCGACGAGGCCGGGCTGATCAACCGCGATTTGCCGACGGTGCACACCGCAACTCTCGGCGAGGCGCTCGACCATTGGGACATCGCCCGCACCTCGGCCGAGAACGTGCGCGAGTTCTTCCGTGCCGCACCCGGCGGCGTGCCGACGCAGGTCGCCTTCAGCCAGGACCGCCGCTGGGACGAGCTCGACACGAACCGCGAGACGGGTGTCATCCGCTCGGCAAGGACGCCGTTCTCGAAGGATGGCGGCCTCGCCGTGCTGAAAGGCAATCTGGCGCTCGACGGCTGCATCGTGAAGACCGCCGGCGTCGACGAGTCGATCCTGAAATTCACCGGCCCGGCCCGCGTCTTCGAGAGCCAGGACGCTTCCGTCAAGGCGATCCTCGGCAACGAGATCAAGGCGGGCGACATCGTCGTCATCCGCTATGAAGGACCGCGTGGCGGGCCAGGCATGCAGGAAATGCTCTACCCGACCAGCTACCTGAAATCGAAGGGCCTCGGCAAAGCCTGCGCGCTAATCACCGACGGCCGCTTCTCCGGCGGCACGTCGGGCCTGTCGATCGGCCATGTCTCACCGGAGGCCGCCGAGGGCGGGCTGATCGGCCTGGTGCAGGAAGGCGACACGATCGAGATCGATATTCCGAACCGCAAGATCCATCTCGCCGTCGGCGAGGCCGAACTCGACGCCCGCCGCAAGGCGATGGCGGCGAAAGGCGCGGACGCCTGGAAGCCGGCGGAAAGGCGCAGGCGCAAGGTGACGACCGCGCTGCGCGCCTATGCCGCCTTCGCCACCAGCGCCGACAAGGGGGCTGTGAGGAAAGTGCCGGAGTAGGAAGCACTTCCCCTTCTCCCCTTGTGGGAGAAGGTGTCGCCGAAGGCGACGGATGAGGGGTGTTGGAAGGATCGCTACGATGAAGAAATCGGCGCTTGAAGCATCCCATTCTTCAACGCCTCATTTCTTCCAACACCCCTCATCCGTCTCGGCGCTGCGCGCCGATCCACCTTCTCCCACAAGGGGAGAAGGGGAGCGCCGGAGTCACGGCATCAGCTGATACTCATAGAGCTTCTGATAGAGCCCGCCCTGCTTGAGCAGGGTTTTGTGCGGGCCGCTTTCCCGCACGTTGCCGTTCTCCAGCACCACGATGGTGTCGGCCTGGTGCACGGTCGACAGCCGGTGGGCGATGACGATGGTCGTGCGCCCGACCGTGAGCTGCTGCAGCGCGTCGCGGAACAGCGCTTCGGATTCGGCGTCGAGCGCGCTGGTCGCTTCATCCAGCAGCAGGATCTCGGCATTGCGCAGCATGGCGCGCGCGATCGAGATGCGCTGGCGCTGGCCACCGGAGAGCAGCGAGCCGTTCTCGCCCACTTCCGTGTCGTAGCCCTTGGCCATGGCGCTGATGAAGTCATGCGCGTTCGCGGCCCTGGCGGCGGCGATCACCTCTTCGTCGGTCGCACTCTCACGGCCGAGGCGGATGTTGTGCATGATGGTGCCGGCAAACAGGAACGTGTCCTGGCTGACATAGGCAATCTTCTGCCTGAGCGAATCGAGCGTGGCAAAGGAGATGTCCTGGCCGTCGAACATAACCTTGCCGCCCTGCGGGTCGTACATGCGCATGATCAGGTTGAGGATCGTCGACTTGCCGCTGCCCGAAGGCCCGACCAGCGCAGTGATTTTGCCGGCCGCGAGCGTCAGGTTGAGACTTTCGAACACCGGCGGGCTCTCCGGATAGGCGAAGCCCACGTCCTCGAAACGGATTTCGCCGGGGCCCGGCTGCAGCGGCCTGGCGTCGGGCTTTTCGGCGAGCGTCAGCGGCCGGTCGGCGAGCTGGAACATCATGCGCACGCCGACGATGCCGGTCTCCAGCGAAATGCGCACGCGCGCCAGGCGCTTTGCCGGCTCATAGGCCAGCAGAAGTGCTGCGATGAAGGCCATGATGTTGCCCGGCATCTGGCCGCCTTCCAGCACCAGGAAGCCGCTGACCAGCACGGCGCCGGCGATCGCCAGCCCGGCGAGCGTTTCCATCACCGGGCTGGTGGCGGCCTCGAGCGTCGCGATGTTGTTGGCGCGGTTCTGCACGTCCGACACGGCCTTGTACATGCGCTTGCGCATCGCGCCTTCGAGATTGAAGGATTTGACGACGCGCACGCCGATCGCCGTTTCCTGCATCACATGCACGATCTGGCCGAGCGAGCGGAATTCCATCTTGGCGATCTTGCGGACGCGCTTCAGGATACGGTTGACGCCGTAGATGGCCACCGGACCGACGACGAAGCAGATCAGCGACAGTGCCGGTTGTTGCCAGACCATGACCGCGACCAGGACAATCAGCGTCACCAGATCGCGCACGTAAGATGTCACGACGAGGTCGAGCACGCTGCGCGCTGCCTGGGCGTTGTTGGTCATGCGCGTGATCAGCTCGGACGACGAGGTCGCATGGTAGAACTCGATGCCTTGCGCCAGGATCCGGTCATAGATCTTGCGTTGCCGGTCGGCGATGATGGCGTTGCCGACCCGGCTCATGAAATAGGCCTGGACGAAGTTGGCGACGCCCTTGAGCAGGAAGATCACCGCGACCGCCGCCGCAATCAGGTTGACCCGGTCGATCCGCTTGTAGATCACGAATTCGTTGGTGATCTCGCGCAGGATCCAGGCGCTGGCGCCCGTCATGGCGGCCACCACCAGCATCGACACTATGGCGGCGCCGTAGCCGAATTTATGCTCCCGGAAAGATTCCCTCACCAGCCTCGCGACGAGGCGCTGGTTTTCCGTCGAGCGGAAGAAGCGAAACAAACGGCCGATCCCCTGCCTGTGAATTTCGGATTCGCCACGAGGGCGAGAGGCGGCTTATAGAGCGAGTTGTCGCCGGAGGAAACCTTTCGCGGCCAAGACAAGGAAACGGCTGCGGCGGATTACTTTTCGGCCACGATGCAGCCGATTCTATGGAGGGATGACGACAGATGGATTTCGACCTCATCGTGCGCGGCGGCACGCTGCCGGACGGCAGGATTGCCGATATCGGCATCACCGGCGAGACCATTCGGGCGATCGAGCCGGAACTGCCGGGCTCGGCGCGAAGCGAAGTCGACGCGCGCGGCAATCTCGTCTCGCCGCCCTTCGTCGATCCGCATTTCCATATGGACGCCACGCTCTCCTACGGCATTCCGCGCATCAACGCCTCCGGCACGCTGCTCGAAGGCATCGCGCTCTGGGGCGAGCTGAAGCCGCTGTTGACGCATGAGGCTGTGCGCGATCGCGCGCTCGCCTATTGCGACTGGGCAGTGTCGATGGGCCTGCTTGCCATCCGCAGCCATGTCGATGTCTGCGACGACCGGCTGTTGGCAGTCGAGGCGCTGCTCGACGTCAAGAAAACGGTCGCGCCCTATATCGACCTGCAACTGGTCGCCTTTCCGCAGGACGGGCTTTATCGCTCGCCGACGGCGCGCGAAAACACCATTCGCGCGCTCGATCTCGGCGTCGACATCGTCGGCGGCATCCCGCATTTCGAGCGCACCATGGCCGACGGCACGCGCTCGGTGACGGAGCTTTGCGAGATCGCCGCCAAACGCGGCCTGATGGTCGACATGCATTGCGACGAGACTGACGACCCGCTGTCGCGCCATATCGAGCAGCTCGCCTATGAAACGCAGCGGTTGGGCCTGCAGGGCAGGGTGGCCGGCTCGCATCTCACCTCCATGCATTCCATGGATAATTACTATGTCTCGAAGCTCCTGCCGCTGATTGCCGAGGCCGGTGTCTCGGCCATCCCCAATCCGCTGATCAACATCATGCTGCAGGGCCGTCACGACACCTTCCCGAAGCGGCGGGGGCTCACCCGGGTGAAGGAAATGCTGGCGCTCGGTGTCCGCGTCGGCTGGGGCCAGGATTGCGTGCTCGACCCCTGGTATTCGCTGGGCACCGCCGACATGCTCGACGTCGCCTTCATGGGCCTGCATGTCGCCCAGATGTCGAGCCCGGCCGACATGGCGCGCTGCTTCGACATGGTCACCAACGTCAACGCCGCCATAATGGGCCTCGACCATCTCGGTCTCGCCGTCGGCAAGCGGGCGAGCCTCGTCGTGCTGGACGCAGGCAATCCGATCGAGGCCGTACGCCTTCGCCCCGAACGCTTGTGCGTCGTCGCCAGAGGCAGGGTGGTGGCCGAGCGGGAGAAGCGGGAGACCAAGCTGTCGATCGCCGGTCGGCCGGAGCAGGTGAACCGACGGCATAAGACGTCGTAGGTCTCTGTACAGCGATCTGCTTGGTTTGGGGCAAAGCATCACGAACGGTTCGCGATTGGCCGGAACGCTCGTGACTTCGTCATTCTATGGCGGAGCAAGGAGCGAAGCGACGCGGCGCAGACCATAGAATCCATGCCGTTACCTCTAAGCGTCGCTGCGGTGTAGAACGATCTCTGTCCTGCGCCGCCTCCGCCCTTCGCGCGAGGTCACGGAATGGATCCTCGGGTCTGCGCGTCCGCTTCGCTCCCGCTCCGCCCGTGGATGACGAAGTTCCGGAGCTTCGGCCAACCTCGATTTCAGCCGCTGGTCTTACGAATTTCCCTCGTCAAAGCGGCGGCTTGCGGCTAGGGAGCCGGCATGGCTCCTCTTGCCCGCAATTTCACGATCAGGAACGTTCTGCTCGCCGGCATCCTTTTGATGCTGGCCGGCGACTTCATGTTCGCGCTGAACGACGCAATGGGCAAATGGCTGGTCGCCTCCTTCTCCGTCGGTCAGGTGGTGCTGATCCGTTCGATCGGCGCCTTCTTCGTGCTCGGCCCGATGATCGCCAACCAGGGCGCGGGCAAGCTGTTCCAGATGGAGCGGCCGATACTGCAGTTCCTCCGCGTCGTGGCGACCACGCTCGACACCGGGCTCTTCTATGCCGCCGTCGTCTATCTGCCGCTCGCCGACGTGATGAGCTTCTACATGGCCGGGCCGATCTATGTCGCGGCGCTCTCGCATCTCTTGCTTGGCGAGAAGGTCGGCTGGCGGCGCTGGCTGGCGATCCTGGTTGGCTTCTGCGGCGTGCTGATCATCCTTAAACCCTCGTCGGCGGCGTTCTCGCTGGCGTCGACCTATGCGCTCATCGGCAGCGTCGCCTTTGGCTTCGCCATCATCCTCGGCCGGCGTTTGCGTGGAACGAGCGACACGACACTGGTCACCTGGCAGACAATCGGCACGCTGATTGTCGGCGGCGTTCTCACCATCGGCGCCTGGCGGACCCCAACCGCGCTCGATTTCGGCGCCATGCTCCTCCTCGGCGTTGTCTCCTGTGCCGCCCATCTGATGATCACCCGGGCGTTGAAGCTGGCGCCCGCCTCGACGCTGGCGCCGCTGCATTACAGCCTGCTTCTGTGGGCAATCGTCTTTGGTTTGGTCTTCTTCGGCGACGTGCCGAGCACGCGCATCCTGGCCGGCTCCGCCATCGTCGTGCTGGCCGGCATCTTCATCTTCCACCGCCAGAAGGTGGTCGAGACCGTCGTGCCGCCGGAAAACGTGCCGAAGGGCGTCAATTAGGTTTTCAGAACTCAGCCGGCCCGCACGGCCGCCAGATGCCGTGAAAATTCGGCCGTCTCCATCAGCGCCTTGCAGCGGGCGAAGCGCCCGTCGGCATAGGCGCGGAAATCGTCGACCGGATTGTTGTTGGCGAGCTGGATCAGCCCCCACAGTGTCCATAAGAGGTCGCACATCGCCTTGTGGATGACGACGCGGCCGCGCTCGGCTGGCCTCGCTTCGCCGCCGAAATAGGCGCGCATCAGCTCCTCGTCCTGGCCGGCGTCGAACTTGCCTTCGACGGAGAGGTCGCCGAGATCCCAAAGCGGATCGTTCATGCCTGAATATTCCCAGTCGACGATCCACATCCGCTCGCCCGTATCGAGGAAGTTTTCGCAGAGCGGATCGCAGTGGCAGGCGGCGAGTTGGATGGGATGGGCGGCAAGCGCCTCGCGCACAATGCCGGCCTCGCGCACCACGTCGTGATAGCCGGGAGGCAGCGCCACATCCTTGGTCGACAGCACCTTCAGATAGTCGTCGATCATCGCAAACAGCTCGAAACGAAACGGGAAGACCGCGCCCGACATATGCAGCTTGCGGAAGGCCTCGCCCGCGCGGGCCGCGCTGCCCGGCCTCGCCTTGAATTTTTCCGGCGACATTGTTTCAGCGCCGGCGATGAAGCGCGTCGCCATTACGCCCGACGCCGGATCGGAAAAGAGCACCTCCGGGCTGACGCCGGCCTTGGCCGCCTCCCGCGCCGCCACCGCCTCGTTGGCGCGGTTGATATATTCCTCCGTGCCCTTGCCGGGAATGCGCAGACAGACGTCGCCGGCCCGGTAGACGCGGTTGGTGAGCCCACCCAGACGCTCGAGCGGACCGTTGTAGCCGGCAAGCACCGGGATTGCGGCCAGCGCCGCGCGCGCCTCGTCCATCGTCATCCCCCTTTTTAACCTTCACGTCATGTTTATGGCGGGACGGTTCCACAGTTTTCGCCGCTTGGCTATCATTCGATGAATAAGATTCGGCGGCGGGAGCGGCAATGAAGGACGGCAAGCACAACAGCGCGCTGGGCGCCGCTTACGCCGCAACACGGCCCGATGAAGTGGCGGCGATCTACGACAGCTGGTCCGAGACCTATGACGCCGACATGTCGGCCGCCGGCTATCGCCACCCGACGATCTGCCTGGCGCTGCTTGCCCGCCATCTGCCGCGCGGCGCCGAACCCTTGCTCGACGCCGGCGCCGGCACCGGCCTGATCGGCGAGTGGCTCACCATCACCGGCTACCCACAAGTCGAGGCGCTCGACATCTCGCAAGGCATGCTGGACAAGGCAGCGGCGAAGGGCGTCTATACGGCGCTGCATCGCCTTGCGCTGGGTGGTGCTTTGCCCTTCGCCGACGGCGCCTATGCGGGCATCGTCTCGGCCGGCGTCTTCACCTCGGGCCATGTCGGGATCGAAGGCCTGGACGAACTGATCCGCATCTGCCGTCCAGGCGGCATCATCGTGCTGACGGTCAAGAACACGCTCTGGCAGGCCGGCTTTGCCGAACGGATTGCCGCGCTGGAAGCGCAGGGCACTATAACCCGCATTGAGGAAACTCGCCCTTACGCTTCGATGCCTGGCGAAGGCGACACGGTGCCGAGCCGAGGTCTGGTGCTGCGCGTCCGCTGAGCCCAGCGCTAACGCTTGTGATTCGAGTCGTTAGTCCACATGGCCGCGCCCCAATCGTGTTGCGGCGTCGCGACAATATTGCCGAACTCAGCGCTGCCCCTCATCCGCCTGCCGGCACCTTCTCCCCGTATAGTGACGGGGAGAAGGTGGCTGGCCGCAGCCTCGGCGCTCTTTTCTGCAACGAGTGGCGATTGGCGAAACCGCCGATGACAGCGTCCTTCTCCCCGTTCTAACGGGGAGAAGATGGCGGCAGCCAGATGAGGGGCAGCGCGACGCTCGGAGGTCTGTTTCTCCGCATTGAACCGAGGTAAGCGGAGCGGAGACGTTACGCTTTGATCTTTTCTCCTAGCGGATCATACATCGGCTCGAGATGGATTTTTGCCGGCGTGCGCTCCATCGCCACCACCAGCTCGTAGTCGCCCGAGGCGAGAAAGTCGTCGCTGATGCCGTCGGCATTGCGCACATAGCCGTAGCCGATGTTCTTGGCCACCGTGTAGCCGTAGCCGCCGCTGGTGAGATAGCCGACCGGCTCGCCGTTGCGCAGGATCGTCTCGCGCCCGACCAGCACGATTTCCGGGTCGTTCACCGTGAAGCCGGCAAACTGTTTTGTCTGCGGCTTGCCCGCCAGCTTCTCCAGCGCACGTCGTCCGACGAAGTCTGTGTTCTTCCTGAGCTTCACCGCCCAGCCGAGGCCCGCTTCCTGCGGCGTGTCGTTCGGCGTGATGTCCGATCCCCAGGCGCGGTAGCCCTTTTCCAGCCGAAGCGACTCCAAGGCCCGGTAGCCGACGGGACGGATGGCATATTTTTCTCCTGCCGCCATCAGCGCGTCGAAGATCTCGCCGGTAGCGGCGATCGGCACATGCAGCTCCCAGCCGAGCTCGCCGACATAGGTCACGCGCAGCGCCCGCACGATGTGGCCGGCAATTCCAATCTCGCGCGCGTGGCCGAAAGGGAAGGCGACGTTGGAGACATCGGCGTCCGTCACCGCCGCCAGCACGTCGCGGGCGCGTGGCCCCATCAGCGACAGCGTGCCGAAATCCTCGGTGACATCTTTCAGCCGGGTGTCGAGTCCTTGGCCGATATGGTCGCCGATCCACGACAGATCATGGGTTCGGAAGCCCGTCCCGGTGACGACGTAGAACCGGTCCTCGCCGAGCCTCGACACGGTAAGGTCCGCCTCTATGCCGCCGCGCGTGTTGAGAAGCTGCGTGTAGGTCAGTCGTCCGACCGGCTTGTTGATGTCGTTGGCGCAGATCCAGTCGAGCGCCTTCAGCGCATCAGTGCCGGTCATCTCGAATTTGGCGAATGAGGACTGGTCGAATATGCCGACTTTTTCGCGCACATGCCGGTGCTCGTCGCCGACCGGTCCAAACCAGTTCTGCCGCCCCATCGAATAGATGTCCTCAGGCGCTGTGTCATCCGGCGCGAACCAATTCGGCCGTTCCCAGCCGAGCTTGGAGCCGAACACGGCGCGGTGCGTCTTCAGCCGCTGATAGAGCGGCGAGACGATACGTGGGCGGCCGGACAGATATTCCTCATGCGGGAAGCCGATCGTGTAGTGCTTGCCATAGGCTTCGAGCGTGCGGTCGCGGACCCAGTCGCGGTCACGGTGCAGATTGGAAAAGCGCCTGATGTCGACCACCCAGAGGTCGAGCGGCGCCTCGCCGTCGACCACCCACTGCGCCAGCACCCAGCCGGCGCCGCCGCCGGACGCGATGCCGAAGGCGTTGAAGCCGGCGCCGACGAACATGTTGGCGCATTCGGGCGCGACGCCGAGGATGAAATTGCCGTCCGGCGTGAAGCTCTCCGGCCCGTTGATCATTTGCTTGACGCCGGCGTTGGCCAGTGCCGGCACTCGCTCGATCGCCTGGTGCATATGCTGCTCGAAGTGATCGTAGTCGTCGTCGAACAGCCGGAACTCCCAATCACTAGGGACATCGCCGGTCGTCCAAGCCTGCGGGTTCGGCTCATAGCCGCCCATCACCAGCCCGCCGACCTCTTCCTTGAAATAGGTGCGGCGGTCCGGGTCGCGGATCGTCGGCGCGTCGTTGGCGAGCCCCTCAATCCTCTCGGTGATGATGTACTGATGCTTGACCGGCTGCAGCGGCACGTTGATGCCGGCCATGGCGCCGACCTGGCGCGCCCATTGTCCGGCGCAGTTCACCACTTTCTCGCAGGCGATGTCGCCCTTCTCGGTCTTCACCGCGGTGATGCGGCCGTCCTTCATCTCGAAGCCGGTGACGCGCACGTCCTCGTAGAGCCTGGCGCCATGCATGCGCGCGCCCTTGGCGAGCGATTGCGTGATGTCGGAGGGGCTTGCCTGGCCGTCGGTCGGCAGCCAGGAGGCGCCGACGAGGTCGCCGGTTTCCATCAGCGGCCACATCCGCTTCACCTCGGCCGGCGACAGGAGCTGCATCTCCATGCCGAAGCTCTTGGCCGTCGTCGCCAGCCGCTTGAACTCGGTCCAGCGGTCGGCGTTGGTGGCGAGCCTGAGACACCCCGTCATCTTCCAGCCGGTCGCCAGCCCGGTCTCTGCTTCCAGCCCCTTGTAGAGCTCGACCGAATATTTGAGCACACGCGTGATCGACGCCGATGACCGCAGCTGCCCAACGAGGCCGGCGGCATGCCAGGTCGAGCCCGAGGTCAGCTTGCCCTGTTCCAGCAGCACAACGTCGGCCTTGTGGTCGCGCGCTAGATGATAGGCGGTCGAGCAGCCGATGATGCCGCCGCCGATGACGACGATCCCGGCATGGCTGGGTAAGGTCATGGGGTTAGTTTTCCATATTTCGTCCGGTAGTTTTCCAGCGCCGCGTCGAGCCGCACCAGGTTCTCCTCGGTATAGGCGACGTAGTCGATGCCGGGCGCGTCGAGATAGAGCTCGGAGACCATGCTCCACATCGCCTCGCGCAGCAGCGATGCGCATTGCATGGCGGCGTGCGACCGGCGGATCTCGCTGTCCGGCTCCTTCATGAAATAGGCGGTCAGGAAGGCGAAAGACTCCTCGTCGCTCATGCCGGCGTTGGAGGCGGCGCCGGCGAGGTCGAACATCGCGGTGTTGAAGCCGGCATATTCGAAATCGATCAGCCACAGCCGCTTGCCGTCGTCGAGGATGTTCGCCGGCAAAAGATCGTTGTGGCCGAAGACGATCGGCAAAAGCTTCTGCGCCCGCTCGAGCTCGTCCGCGAGCGTCAGATAACGCGGCAGCTCATCCTTCTTGCGGCTGCCGCCTTCGTCCAGCGTGCGGGCATAGTCGCGGATGACGTGGAACACCCAGAACATGAAGCCGGCGCCGGAGACATGGTTGGGCATCTCGCGATGGAAACCGCGCAGCAGCGCCGCCACACGCCCGAGATCGGCGCGCACGTCCTCGGCGAGGAAGGTCCTGGCGCCGAGAAATTCCGTCACCAGAATTCCGGGCTCGGCATAATGGACGGCCGGCGCGAAGCCCGCCGCGTGCGCCGCCCGCGCCGTCATCACCTCGCGCTCGCGAAAGACATGATGGAACGGAAAGTCCTGGCCGAAGCGCACGACATGCCGTCCGGCGGCGTCGGTGACGACGTAGTTGGCGTTGCTGAGACCACCCGGCAGCGGCTCGATCTCGATGCTGCCGATCCAGCAGGGCAGGGCACGGATGCGGTCTTCGGCGACTACGGGGGCACTCACGAGCCTGGTCCTGCTTCAGCCGGCTTTCGACAAAGCGCCGGTTTTTGACAAAGCGATGAGAGAGAACAAAAAAGCCTCGTCGGTGCGGGACGCCAGGATCGATATCCCGCACCGCACCGACGAGCCCCTTGGCCAGGTTCAGGATCCCGGCATCCGCCCCCGCGGATTCGAAAAAAGCTCGCGCCAGGCACGTTCCAGAAAATCTGGTCGGTCGATCGCGGCTCTGCCATCACCCTCCCGTGGCAGTTCCGAGCCTGTCACTCCGTCAATCTCACGCCAGCGTGACATTGCTGTCAATAAAAAGCTGTGACCTTTTTTGGGTGTTTTGCCTGAAAATATAAGCAATTCCTTTAAAAGCGTTAGGAATGCCTTAGAATCGGTCAAAATCCCGGACATCCACATGATCCATTCGAAACGGCATGGCGAGATCCTGCGGCTCCTCGGCGAGGAGGGGACCATCACCATCGCCAGCCTGGCAGAGCGGCTGGGCGTGTCGCTGGAAACGGTGCGGCGCGACGTCAGGCCGCTTACCGACGAGGGGTCGATCCTCAAGATGCATGGCGCCGTCAGCCTGCCGTCGATGACAGGCGAAGCGCCGTTCGAGCGCCGCATGCGCGAAAATGCGGAGGCCAAGCGCCTGATCGCCCGCATGGTCGCGGCCACCATCCGCGACGGCGAGTCGGTCATGCTCGACACCGGCACCACCACCTCCTTCCTGGCGCGCGAGCTGCTTGGTCATCGCCGGCTGACGGTGGTCACCAATTCGTCCGACATCGCCCGCACGCTGGCGACCGTGAACGGCAACAAGGTCTATATGGCCGGCGGCGAGCTGCGCAGCGATTCAGGCGCGGCCTTCGGCGTCACCGCGATCGACTTCGTCAGCCGCTTCTCGGTCAGCCACGCGGTGATCTCCATTGGCGCGGTCGACGCCATTGCCGGCCTCACCGACTATGAGCTGGAGGAAGCGGAATTCGCCCGCATGGTGCTGTCGCGCGGTCAGCGCTCGCTGGTCATCACCGATCACACCAAGTTCGGCCGGCAGGGGCTGGTCCAGGTTTGCGGCTTCGACGGTTTTTCCGAGCTCGCCACCGACCAGCCGCCGCCGCGCGACATTGCCGCCGCGCTCAGCCAGGCCGGCGCGCGGCTCAGTATTGCGGCGACCTAGCGCTGGAGCCCGACCGGCTTTCCTTCTACGCCCAGCCAGTGTTTAGTCCGGCCATGGCCTTCACCATTCGCCAGCTCCAGTTCTTCGTTGCCGTCGCCGAGCAAGGCACGGTGTCGGGCGCAGCCCAAAACCTCTCCATCTCGCAATCCTCGGTCACCGAGGCGATCAAGGAATTGGAGAGCGATCTCGGCGTCGAACTGTTCGAGCGTCATCCACGCGGCTTGAACATCACCCACAAGGGCCACCAGTTCCTGCGCCACGCCACCAAGATCCTGGCCGATGTCGCCGACGCGCGCCGCGCTTTCCTCGGCGACCAGCTGACGGCGGGCGGCCGGCTGCAGCTCGGCGTCACCTCGCTGGTCGCCGGCTATGTGCTCTCCGATCTGCTGGCCCGCTACCGCCGCGCCTATCCGAGCGTCGAGGTCTCGGCCATCGAGGACAATGGCGACTATCTCGAGCACCTCTTGGTCGGCGGCAAGCTCGATATCGCCGTCATGGTCACCTCCAACCTGCGCGACCGCACCGCGCTGCAGTCCGAGATTCTCGAGGTATCCGCCTATCGGCTCTGGCTGCCGCTCAGCCACAAGCTTGCCAGCGCCGACATCATCTCGATCGGCGATATCGCGTCCGAGCCGCTGATCATGCTCACCGTCGATGAGATCGAGGAGAACACCGGCAAACTGCTGTCGGCGATCGGTGCCAGGCCGCACGTCGCCTTCCGAACCCGTTCCGTGGAAGCCGTGCGCAGCCTCGTCGCCACCGGCGCCGGCGTGGCGCTCTTGCCCGACCTCGTCTACCGGCCCTGGTCGCTGGAAGGCGACCGCATCGAATCCCGCGATATCTCCGGCTCGTTGCCGGTCGTTCAGGTCGGCATGGTCTGGCGCCGCGGCTCCGGCCTGCCGCAGGCCGCCCGCGACTTCATCGGGCTTGCCCAGTCGCAGCGCATGGTCCGCCAGCGGCTCTGATCGGAGCAATTCCAGGAAAAGTGTGAAACGGTTGGTTCGGCGACTTGGCCGTGGCCGTCCCTCCGGGAATTGCGTCAAAAGTATCGGAAAAACCGATATCGGCTTTCTGATAAATGAATTTGCGAAACCGGACTTTTCACAGCACCTTTCGCCCAGGGAACAAAGCCGCTCGGGAACGCGGCTGTCGGGGCATTTTGAGAGTTCCGGCGTTCAGGTTTGCGCATGATCCTTTCCGAAAACCGATCCGGTTTCGGGGTCATGCGCCAAAATGGGAGATCAATGATGAATGCATTCCTGAAGTCATGCACGGCGTTGACGGTTGCGCTGACCTTCTCGGGTCAGGCGATCGCCCAGGTCAAGGAGCTCGGCAAGGGCGAGGGCGAGCTCAATATCGTCGCCTGGCCGGGTTACATCGAGCGCGGCGAGACCGACAAGAACTACGACTGGGTGACTGCCTTCGAGAAGGAGAGCGGCTGCAAGGTCAACGTCAAGACCGCCAACACATCGGACGAAATGGTCTCGCTGATGAACGAGGGCGGCTTCGATCTCGTCACGGCTTCGGGTGACGCCTCGCTGCGCCTCGTCGCCGGCAAGCGCGTGCAGCCGATCAACACAGATCTCATCAAGAGCTGGAAGACGGTCGACGACCGCCTGAAGGAGGCGCCCTGGTTCACCGTCGACAAGGTGCACTACGGCGTTCCCTACCAGTGGGGCCCGAACGTCCTGATGTACAACACCGATGTCTTCAAGGAAGCGCCCAAGAGCTGGAACGTCGTCTTCGAGGAAATGAAGCTGCCCGACGGCAAGTCGAACAAGGGCCGCGTGCAGGCCTATGACGGCCCGATCCACATCGCGGATGCCGCCAACTATCTGATGTTCCACAAGCCGGAACTTGGCATCAAGGACCCGTACGAGCTCAACGAGGACCAGTACAAGGCTGCGCTCGATCTCTTGCGCACGCAGCGCACGCTGGTCGGCCGCTACTGGCATGATGCCGCCATCCAGGTCGACGACTTCCAGAACGAAGGCGTGGTCGCCTCCGGCTCCTGGCCCTATCAGGTGAACACGCTCGTCGCCGCCAAGAAGCCGGTCGCCTCCACCGTGCCGGAGGAAGGCGTCACCGGCTGGGCCGACACCACGATGATGGAGGCGGACGCCGCCCATCCGAACTGCGCCTATATGTGGCTCGAGCACTCGCTCTCGCCCAAGGTCCAGGGCGATGTCTCGTCGTGGTTCGGCTCGCTGCCGGTCGTGCCCGCCGCCTGCAAGGGCAACGAGTTGCTCGGCGACGAGGGCTGCAAGACCAACGGCTACGACAATTTCGACAAGATCAAGTTCTGGAAGACGCCGGTGTCGAAATGCGCCACCGAGAACGACCAGTGCGTGCCTTACTACCGCTGGGTGTCGGACTATATCGGCGTCATCGGCGGGCGGTGATCTCGCTCAGCTTTTAGACGTTTGGCGCTGCCCCTCACCCTTACCCTCTCCCCGTGAAGAACGGGGAGAGGGGGATAGCCAGCGCTGGAGCGCTTCCTTCTCCCCGTCACTATACGGGGAGAAGGTGCCGGCAGGCGGATGAGGGGCAGCACTGCCGCCCGAATATTAAGAGCCTGACACATCAGGACAGCCCATGACCTCCGCCGTTTCCTTCAAACAAGTCTCGCGCCACTTCGGCAGCGTGCGTGCCGTCGACGCGGTCGATCTCGACATCGCGCCCGGCGAGTTCTTCGCCATGCTCGGGCCGTCCGGCTCTGGCAAGACGACCTGCCTTCGGCTGATCGCCGGCTTCGAGCAGCCGACGGCGGGCTCCATCTCCATCTTCGGCGAGCGCGCCGAGGGCGTTCCGCCCTACCGCCGCAACGTCAACACCGTCTTCCAGGATTATGCGCTGTTCCCGCATCTCAACGTGCTGGACAACGTCGCCTACGGGCTGATGGTCAAGGGTGTCGGCAAGGCCGAACGGTTGAAGGCGGCGGAAGAGGCGCTGTCGCTGGTGCGCCTGCCGGGCTACGGCGCCCGGCGCCCCGGCCAGCTTTCCGGCGGCCAGCGCCAGCGCGTCGCGCTGGCCCGCGCGCTGGTCAACCAGCCCAAGGTGCTGCTGCTCGACGAGCCGCTCGGCGCGCTCGACCTCAAGCTGCGCGAGAACATGCAGGAAGAATTGAAGTCGCTGCAGAAGGTGCTCGGCATCACCTTCGTCTTCGTCACCCACGACCAGGGCGAGGCGCTGTCCATGGCCGACCGCGTCGCCGTCTTCAACGACGGCAGGATCATGCAGGTCGGCACGCCGGAGGATATCTACCAGCGGCCAAGGACGCGCTTCGTCGCCGACTTCGTCGGTTCGTCCAATGTGCTGCCGCCGGATTTCGTTCAGCGCTATTCCGGCCAGCACCGCTGGGGCAGCCTTCGGCCCGAATCCATCCGCGTGTCGAGTGCGGCAAGCGGCGACGGCGTCGTCGCTCGCCTGGTCGGCACGAATTATCTCGGCGCCACCACAAGGCTGGCACTCGATGCCGACGGTCTCAGGCTGCATGCGATCATACCCGCCGGCGGCCCGATGCCGGCTGAGGGCGAAGCCGTTATGCTCACTTTCAACCGCGACAGCCTGCATCTGATGGACGAGCCGACATGACGACGGTTTGCGCGCGGCACCCCCCTCTGTCCTGCCGGACATCTCCCCCGCAAGGGGGGAGATCAGCAGCTTGTCTGTCCCGCCAGTTCTGCAACGTCGAAAATTGGCGAAGCCATTGGCGACGGCCAATCTCCCCCCTTGCGGGGGAGATGCCCGGCAGGACAGAGGGGGGTGTGACGGAACTCGGCCTCGCCGCGATCGATCCAATCGACATGGCGGCGGTCCCATGACCATCGCCGCGGTCAACTCCAATCCTCCGCCCGCCATCCTGCCGGGCAGCGGGGGCCTGCGCGGTGCGCTCTCCGACCTCTTCTGGCGGCGGCCGAAGCTTTTGCTTTTGCTGATGCTGCTGCCGCCGGTGCTGTGGCTGGGCATCGTCTATATCGGCTCGCTGTTTGCGCTGCTCTTGCAGAGCTTCTTCTCGATCGACGAATTCTCCGGCCTCATCAACCGCGAATTCACGCTGAAGACCTATGGCGACCTCCTCCAGGCCGCCAATCTCGACATCATCCTGCGCACGGTGACGATGGCCGCCCTCGTCACGCTCGCCTCTTCCGTCATCGCTTTCCCCATCGCCTATTACGCGGCGCGCTATGCGCGCGGCCGCTGGAAGGCGCTGTTCTATCTCGGGGTCATGCTGCCGCTCTGGTCGAGCTACCTGGTCAAGATCTATGCCTGGAAGCTGATCCTTGCCAAGGAAGGCATCCTCACCTGGCTGCTCGCCAAGCTTAATCTGCTTTGGCTGCTCGATGCCTGGCTGTCGCTGCCGGTCGTCGGCGGCAACTCGCTCTCGGTCTCCTTCACCGGCACCTTCATCGCCTTCGTCTATGTCTGGCTGCCTTTCATGATCCTCCCCGTCCAGGCAGCGCTCGAGCGCGTGCCCGGTAATCTGGTCGAGGCCTCGTCCGATCTCGGCGCCTCGCCCGGCCAGACCTTCCGCAACGTGCTGTTTCCGCTGGCGCTGCCAGGCATCGTCGCCGGCTCGATCTTCACCTTTTCGCTGACATTGGGTGACTACATCATTCCGCAGATCATCGGCACCTCGCGGCTGTTCATCGGCCAGGCCGTCTATTCGCAGCAGGGCACCGCCGGCAACATCCCTTTAGCCGCCGCCTTCACCGTCGTGCCCATCGTCATCATGGGCTTCTACCTCTGGGGCGCCAAGCGCATGGGGGCTTTCGATGCGCTCTGATCGCGGCCAGTCCGCTCCGCTCGGCCTGAAGATCGCCGCCGCCTGCGGCCTGCTCTTCCTGCATCTGCCGATCCTGCTGATCTTCGTCTATGCCTTCACGACGGAGGAGAAGAGCTTCGTCTGGCCGCCGCCGGGGCTGACCACGCAGTGGTTTGCCGTCACCTGGAACCGGCCGGATGTGTGGCAGGCGCTGTCGCTGTCGATCCGCGTCGCCGCCATTTCGACGGCGATCGCGCTGGTGCTCGGCACGCTCTGCGCCGCCGCCGTCTCGCGGACGCGTTTCTTCGGCCGCGAGACCATCTCGCTGCTGGTCATCCTGCCAATCGCGCTGCCCGGCATCATCACCGGCATCGCGCTGCGTTCGGCCTTCGCGCTCGCCGACATCCCGTTCTCGTTCTGGACGATCGTGCTCGGCCACGCCACCTTCTGCGTGGTCGTCGTCTACAACAACGCCGTCGCGCGCTTCCGCCGCACCTCGGGCTCGATGATCGAGGCCTCGATGGACCTTGGCGCCGACGGCTTCCAGACGTTTAGGCATGTCGTGCTGCCCAACATCGCAACCGCGCTGCTTGCCGGCGGCATGCTGGCCTTCGCGCTGTCCTTTGACGAGGTCATCGTCACCACCTTCACCGCCGGCCAGCAGCAGACCGTGCCGATCTGGATGCTCGAGGAACTGATCCGCCCGCGCCAGCGCCCGGTCACCAATGTCGTGGCGATGGTCGTCGTGCTGGTGACGCTGCTGCCGATCCTTCTTGCCTATTACCTGACCCGTGACGGCGACCAGATCGCGGGCAGTGGAAAATGAAAACAGCGAATAGGGAGTAGCGAGTAGCGAACAGGGGACATCGACGGTCAAACCCTACTCTCTACTCGCTATTCGCCACTCGCTCCTGATCAAGGAGAACCCCATGGACACCCAGATGCTGATCGGCTCGAAATTCGAGAAGGGCACCGAGACCGAGGAGCCGATCCTCAATCCCAAGACCGGGGCGACCATCCTCAACTTGGCCGAAGCGAGCCCGGCGCAGATCGAGGCGGCTGTCAGTGCCGCCGAACAAGCGTTCGTCGGTTGGTCGCGCACCACCCCGGCGCAGCGGTCGGGCTATCTGTTGAAGATCGCCGACCGCATCGAGGCGGAGGCGAAGGAGTTCGCCGCGCTCGAGGCGCTGAACTGCGGCAAGCCGATCAATTCCGTGCTCAACGACGAGATCCCGGCGATCGTCGACTGCTACCGCTTCTTCGCCGGCGCGGTCCGTTCGATGCCCGGCCAGGTCGCCGGCGAATATCTGCCCGGCCACACCTCGATGGTCCGGCGCGACCCGATCGGCATCGTCGCCTCGATCGCGCCCTGGAACTATCCGCTGATGATGATGGCCTGGAAGCTGGCGCCGGCGATCGGCGGCGGCAACACGGCCGTCTTCAAGCCGTCGGAGCAGACGCCGCTGACGGCGCTGAAGCTGGCGAAAATCCTCTCGGAGATCCTGCCCGAAGGCGTCGTCAACGTCGTGCTCGGCCGCGGCGACAGCGTCGGCAACACGCTGATCAACCACCCCAAGGTCAACATGATCTCGATCACCGGCGACGTCGCCACCGGCAAGAAAGTGCTGCAGGCGGCAGCCAAGTCGGTCAAGCGCACGCATCTCGAGCTCGGCGGCAAGGCGCCGGTCATCGTCTTCGACGATGCCGACCTCGGCGCGGTGGTGGGCGGCCTGCGCGCTTTCGGCTATTACAATGCCGGCCAGGACTGCACCGCCGCCTGCCGCATCTATGCCGGCAAGAAAATCTATGACAAGCTGGTCGCCGACCTCTCCTCGGCGGTCTCCACCATCAAATACAATCAGGCGGACGACACCGAAAACGAGATCGGGCCATTGATCTCGCGCCGCCAGCGCGATCGCGTGTCGAGCTTCGTCGAGCGTGCCTCGGAATTGAACCACATCGAGATCACCACCGGCGGCAAGCCGGGCGATGGCTCAGGCTTCTTCTATCAGCCGACGGTGGTTGCCGGCGCGCTGCAGGAGGACGAGATCGTGCGCCGCGAAGTCTTCGGCCCTGTCGTCTCGGTCACCCGCTTCTCGGATGTCGACGAAGCCGTGAACTGGGCCAACGACAGCGATTACGGCCTTGCCTCGTCGGTATGGACCAAGGACGTCTCGCGCGCCATGACGACGGCGGCCCGCCTGCAATATGGCTGCACCTGGATCAACACCCACTTCATGCTGACCAACGAGATGCCGCATGGCGGGCTCAAGCAGTCCGGCTATGGCAAGGACATGTCGCTCTATGCGCTGGAGGACTACACCGCCGTCCGCCATGTGATGGTGGCGCACGGCTAGCACCCTTTACCTCTCCCCTTGTGGGAGAGGTCGGATTGCCCCGATTTGCCCTTCGCAAATCGGTTGGCAATCCGGGTGAGGGGTAGTCAGCGCCAGGCTGGAACACCCCTCATCCGTCTTGTCGCTACGCGACAAGCCACCTTCTCCCACAAGGGGAGAAGGGAAGACGAGTGCGCATGCAAGCATTCAACCAGGGAGGAAAACAACAATGCAACGCCGCCAGTTTCTGACATCCGCAGCAATCGCCGCCGCGCTTCTCGCCGTGGCGCCGTCCTTCGCCGAAGACTCCGCGCAGTCGGTGGTCGAGGCCTATGTCGCGGCCTGGAATGCGCATGACTCGGCCAAGGCCGCCGGTTATTTCGCCGACGACGTCAGCTACTACGACGCTTCGGTCGGCAAGCCGGTGGCGGGCAGGGAAGCCGCCAAGACCGGCGTCATCGACAACTTTCTGAAGGCTGTTCCCGATGCAGTCTGGACGATGAAGGGCAAGCCGTTGGTCGACGGCGACCGCGTCTCGTTCGAATGGGAGTTCTCCGGCACCAACACCGGCGCCTGGGGCGACGGCACGGCGGCGACCGGCAAGAAGTTCTCCATCACCGGCGCTTCGATGTTTTCCGTCAAGGGCGGCAAGATCGCCACCCAGAGCGACTATTACGACGCGCTCGGCTTCTACAAGCAGCTTGGCCTGATGTAGGGCGCGGCGATCTTTCCTTCTCCCCGTTCCACGGGGAGAAGGTGGCCCGAAGGGCCGGATGAGGGGCAGCGCCAAGTTCTGAGAAACTGGCGCCGACCCTCATCTGCCTGCCGGCATCTTCTCCCCGTGAACGGGGCGAAGAAAGCAGACCACTACTCCACCACCCTCAAGATCTGCCAAAGGCTGGTGCCGGACACGACATACGGCTCCAGCTCCTTGCCCCATTTGGCGTGCGCGTCGATCTTGGCGATCTTGGCGAAGAATTCCTCCAACTGGGCCAGGCTCTGGACCTGGTGATGCGTCTCGACGGTGGCTTCGCGCGCGCCGATCGAGCCGGTCATGATCTGGAACCCGAGATCGGCGATGCCGGCCTGCGAGCCGATATCGCGTTCCCATTGACGCATCATCTCGAGCACCCTCTGCTTGTGACCGAACTTGGCGTCGATCTGCCATCTGGCGCTGAACATTTCGTTCTCCTCCCTGATTTGCGGTTGAGACCGCGGTTGAGCTCTATTCGTCCCAGGCCTGCACGACCGTCTGCCGTGCGATGCGGCCGTTCTTCAGCTCCAGCATCGCCGCGCAGAACACTCTTGTGCCGTCCGGATAGGCGCAGGCTTGCGTGAAGGCGAGGCTGTCACCCTCGGCGATGGTGGTATCGACCTTGTGGATCATCGCCCGGCTGCAGATGTCGTCCCAGAAGATGCTGATTGCCGCGCGGCCGCGGATCTCGCGCGGTTTGCTCGGCGGATTGTTGCGGTCGATCACCCGCACCAGCGCATCGTCATTGTAGAAGCTCGACAGCATCTTGCCGTCACGGCCTTCGATCGCCTTCTTGATCGCCGCGCCGTCCACTGTTTGAGTCTTGGTCAGCATTTCATCCTCCCTATACCCGGCTGATCGGGCGTTCGATTTGAAGGCTGCCCAGCAGTGGCGCCGGGCAGCGGGTCGTCACTGCGACTTCGCCTTGACGGCGGCGAACACGTCATCGGTCTGCTTCTTGAAGGTGGCGAGGTCGACCTGGCTGCCGTTGAGCATGGTCGACCAGTGACGCACGATCGCCGCCATCGCCACCGCCTCCTTGATCTCCTCGTCGCTCGCGCCGTTGAGCTTGGCGGCCTCGGTGTGGAAATAGATGCAGTACTGGCAGGGGATTTGCGCGGCGACCGCAAGGCCCAGCAGTTCCTTGGTTTTGCCGTCGAGCGCGGTGTTGGGATTGAGCTGCACGCCCTTGATCTCGGCCCAGGCGCCGGCAACGGCCACGTCCGGCAGCGTCTTGAACATGTCGGGCACCGAGCCGAGCGTGGCCTGGATGTCCTTGTAAGTGGCGGTTGCCGAAGCGTCTTCGGCCTGCGCCGGGGTGATGGCCAGCAGCGCGCCCGCAGCCAATGCGACCAGTCCGATCTTGCCTTTTAGTGTCAGCATTTCATCCTCCATTTGCAGTGCCGTCTCGGCGACATCGCCCGGCCTGCACGGGAAGAATTCGTAACCCTCGAGGTGCCTTCGCCGCTTCGCTCGAAAGCGCCATGGCTCTCATGGCCCGTCCGGGCCAGCGTGCCTGGCCGAGAAAGCCGCCGCCGCCGCCCGCGACGGCAGGTCGAGCTTGAGCAATATGTTGGCGACGTGCCGCTTGACCGTATGCTCGCTGAGCTTCAGCTCAGCTGCGATCGCCGCATTGCTCTTGCCGTCCGCGATCAGGCTCACCACCTCGCTTTCCCGCGCCGTCAAGGCCGCCGGCTCCATCGGTTTGGATTTGGGGCGGCAGGCCGGTTCCAGATGCTGTTCGGACGTGGCCTGCACCACCGGCAGCGGCTCGCCCAATTCGTCCAGGCTGATGCGGCCGGCATCGACGAAGCGCAGGCCGGAGCCTATCGCAAGTTCGGCGACCAGCCGCGAGGCAAGGATGTCGCCGCGCCCGGCATGGACGGCGAGTTGCATCGTCACCCGCGCCGTCAGGCCGACCGGCGCGCCGCGCATCTCGATCTCGCCGACATGCACCCCTTGAGCGCTAGCCACGCCGATCTGCTGCGCGGCGTCGCGCAGCGCCGCCGCGCAGCGTATGGCGCGCGCCGGCCCATCGAAGCGCGAGATCATCAGCTCGCCATGCGTGCCGGCGACGCGCCCGCCATGGCGGCCGACCAGCAGCCGCCACGTCTCCTGGAAGCGCTGGCTGCGTTCGCTCCACATCCGGTCGCCGAGCTTGGCCGTGTCGTAGATGCGCGTCACCAGAAGTGCTGCCAGCACGCGCTCGGTGTCGGCGACCGCCGGCTGGCCGGTCAGGAACTCCTCGATCAGGTCGGCCACCCGGTCGACGTCCCCGGTCCAGATCGGGTGGTCGCGCCCGGGTAACTCGACCAGCCGGGCGCCATGGATCTTCCTGGCGAGGAAGCGGCTGGCCTCCGGGTCGACGCGCGCGTCGTTGCGGCGATGAATGAGCAGCGTCGGCGCGCTGATTGTGGAGAGAATGCCGCGCACGTCGATCCCGGCATTCATGCGGGCAAGCGCGGCCGCGGCGGTCGGGCTGGCCGACAACCGCTCGAACCGTCCCCACCACTGGGCGAAGTGCGTGTCGTCCACTCGGCCCGGCGCGAAGTTCGGCAAGGTCGCGCCGGTGCCCCAGGACGTCTCCACCGTCTCGATGAAGGCTTCCAGCCGCTCCGGCGCCATCACCCATTTGTGGAAATGCGCATAGCCGCCATAGAGCGCCAGGGCCCGCGTCCGCTCAGGGTAGGTGGCGGCGAACAGCATTGCCATCGGCGCGCCTTCCGAGGCGCCGAGGATCGCCGCGCGGCCGCTGCCGGCGGCATCCATCACCGCGCGCACGTCGTCCATGCGGGCCTCCAGGCTGGGCAGATGACGGGTATCGACGCGGTCGGAAAGCCCGGTGCCGCGCTTGTCGAACAGGATCAGCCGCGAGAAGGCGGAGAACCGTTTCAAGAGGCGGCTGTAGCCTTCGTCCTCCCATTGCAGGTCGAGATTGGAGATGAAGCCGGGAACGAAGACGAGATCGAACGAGCCCTGGCCGACCACCTGATAGGCGATCCGCACATCCCCGCTACGGGCGTATCTGGTCTCGATCGGCCTCACGCAACTGCCCCGCCGGCCAGACGATTTCCTGTCGCCGACCATAGCAGAACGCCGCCGCGCGCGGCAGACAAACTTTAGAGATTGAAAATGTAAGGAGCTTTGGAACCCGCGGCCCCCGCTCCTATTCGTGCGGAACGGTGCCCCCGGCCGCCGCGGGTTTGGCGTAACCGAGGCTCTTGTCGGCCTGTTCCGGTGTCAGCGGCCGCTTGATCCTGGCCGAGGCGGCGATCACCAGCTCGTCAAAATCCTCCGGGTCGCCGTCGAGCAGCTCGAAGAACTGCCGCCGCATCCGCGGCTCCCAAAACTTGTTGATATGCTCGGCAACACCGGTAATGCCTTCCTCGCGCGGCTTTGAATGGAAGAAGGTGGCGATCTGGTTGGCCATGCGCACCAGCTTTTCCCTGGTGCTGGCGATGTGGTCTTCGTCATGCGACATGCTTGGCAACTCCGCAAGCCACCCGTTCCGGGTGGGTAAAAATATCGAAATCGTCGCCGCGCACCAGCGCCACCAGCGTCATGCCGGCGGCCTCGGCCGTGCGGATGGCAAGTGCGGTCGGCGCCGAAACGGCCATGATGATCGGGGCGCCGATGGCGGCCGTCTTCTGCACCATCTCCACCGACACGCGGGAGGTGACCACGACGGCGCCGGTCGCGCCGCCGATGCCGGCTTTCGCCAGCGCGCCGGCCAGCTTGTCCAGTGCATTGTGCCGGCCGACATCCTCGCGCGCCATGACGATGCCCTTGCCGGGAACATAGAAGCCCGCGGCATGCACCGCGCCGGTCTCCGTGTGCAGCGGCTGCAGCTTCGACAGCAGCCTGACCGAACGGGTGACGTCCTCGGCGTCGAGCGTAAGCTTCGACGAGCCGACCGCGTCGACCGAGCGCATCGCTTCCTCGATCGATTCGATGCCGCACAAGCCGCAGCCGACCGGTCCGGCGAGCCGGCGCCGCCGCGCCTGGAAGCGCGTGTTGGCCTTGTCCTTCAGCTTGATCTGGATGTCGATGCCGGCGCCGAGATCCTCGACCTCGATCCCCTCGATCTCTGCCGGGTCGGCAATGATGCCCTCGGTCAGCGAGAAGCCGAGCGCGAAATCCTCGAAATCGGCGGGGCTTGCCATCATCACCGCATGCGTGGTGCCGGCATAGGAGAACGCCACCGGCGTCTCCTCCGGCACCATGCGGTTCGCGGCCGTGGTGTCACCGGCGCGACGCGCGAGACGAGAGATTGGAGAGATGGGAGGGCGGGTCACGAGGCGTGCCCCTCTATACTGCCTGTCTTCCGCGACAGCTTTGGACGCACGCGCCTTTCCTCTCCCCCGTCGATCGGGGGAGAGGTGTCAAGCGAAGCTTGACGGAGTGGGGGTCGACTGCTCGCCAGATACGCCGGATTGCCTGCTCTTTGGCTTATGCCCGGATTTCGGCGGCTGCGTGTTGCGGGACCGGCTTCCCCCACTCCGTCGCTGCTGCGCAGCGCCACCTCTCCCCCCTCCGGAGGGAGAGGAAAGGAGCCGAGAGTTCGCGCGCTTTCCTTTACCCCGTCGACCGGGGGAGAGGTGTCGAGCGAAGCTCGACGGAGTGGGAGTCGACCAACCGTCAAGATTGAAGCTCTTGTTGTCGAATGCCTCGACACAACTACTCCGCCGCTTGCAGCGGGGCGATCCGCCGGCTCTGCTTGGCCTGCTCGTTATAGTCCTTCTGCCAGTCGGTCGGGCCGTTGGACGGCGCCACCTGCACGGCGGTGACCTTGTATTCCGGACAGTTGGTCGCCCAGTCGGAGAAGTCGGTGGTGATCACGTTGGCCTGGGTGTCCGGATGATGGAAGGTCGTGTAGACGACGCCCGGCGAGACGCGGTCGGTGATCAGCGCGCGCAGCGTGGTCTCGCCGGAACGGCTCGCCAACCGCACCCAGTCGCCGTCGCGGACGCCGCGGTTCTCGGCGTCGTGCGGATGGATCTCCAGCCGGTCCTCGGCATGCCACGCGACGTTTTCAGTGCGCCTGGTCTGCGCGCCGACATTGTATTGCGACAGGATCCGCCCGGTGGTCAGAAGCAGCGGGTAGCGCGGGCCCGTCCGCTCGTCCGTCGCGACATATTCGGTTCGGATGAACTTGCCCTTGCCGCGCACGAAGCCGTCGACATGCATGATCGGGGTGCCGAGCGGCGCCTTCTCGTTGCAGGGCCACTGCACCGATCCGACGCGGTCGAGCAGCTCGAAGGAGACGCCGGCGAAGCTCGGCGTCGTCTTGGCAATCTCGTCCATGATCTCGGAAGGATGCGTGTAGTTCCAGTCGAGGCCGATGGCGCGGGCAAGAACCTGCGTCGCCTCCCAGTCGGCGTAGCGCGCCTTCGGCTCCAGCACCTTGCGCACCATGTTGATGCGGCGCTCGGCATTGGTGAAGGTTCCGTCCTTCTCGAGGAAGGTGGAGCCCGGCAGGAAGACATGCGCGTAGTTGGCCGTCTCGTTGAGGAAGAGGTCGTGCACGACGACGCATTCCATCGCGGCCAGCCCTGCGGCGACATGCTTAGTGTCCGGGTCGGACTGCAGGATGTCCTCGCCCTGGATGTAGATGCCCTTGAACGAACCGTCGACGGCGGCGTCCAGCATGTTGGGGATGCGCAGGCCCGGTTCGTCGTCCAGCTTCACGCCCCACAGGCTTTCATAGATGTCGCGCACCGCTTCGCCGGAGATATGGCGGTACCCCGGCAGCTCATGCGGGAAGGAGCCCATGTCGCAGGAGCCCTGCACGTTGTTCTGGCCGCGCAGCGGATTCACACCGACGCCTTGCCGGCCGATATTGCCGGTGGCCATGGCCAGGTTGGCGATCGCGATCACCGTGGTCGAGCCCTGGCTGTGTTCCGTCACGCCGAGGCCGTAATAGATCGCGCCATTGCCGCCCTTGGCGTAGAGCCGCGCGGCGCCGCGGATAGCCTCCGGATCGACGCCGGAGAGCTTGCCGACAACTTCAGGGCTGTTTTCCGGCAGGGCGACGAAGGACGCCCAGTCCTGGAACTCGGCCCAGTCGCAGCGCTCGCGGATGAAGGCTTCGTTGTAGAGGCCCTCGGTGACGACGACATGCGCCAGCGCTGTCAGCACCGCCACGTTGGTGCCTGGCTTCAAGGGGAGGTGATAGTCAGCTTCGACATGCGCCGACTTCACCATCTCGGTGCGGCGCGGATCGAGTACGATCAGCTTGGCGCCCTGGCGCAGCCGCTTCTTCAGCCGCGAGGCGAAGACCGGATGCGCGGAAGCCGGGTTGGCGCCGATGATGACGGCGACGTCGGTGAATTCGACCGAGTCGAAATCCTGCGTGCCGGCCGACGTGCCGTAGGTCTGGCCGAGCCCGTAGCCGGTCGGCGAATGGCAGACGCGCGCGCAGGTATCGACATTGTTGTTACGGAAGCCCTGCCGCACCAGCTTCTGGACGAGATAGGTCTCCTCGTTCGTGCAGCGCGAGGAGGTGATGCCGCCGATGGAGCCGCGTCCGTACTGATACTGGATGCGGCGGAATTCCTTCGCCGTATGGGCGATCGCCTCCTCCCAGCTCACTTCGCGCCACGGATCGGTGATCTTGTCGCGGACCATCGGCGACAGGATGCGGTCCTTGTGCGTGGCATAGCCATAGGCGAAGCGGCCCTTCACGCAGGAATGGCCGTGGTTGGCCTTGCCGTCCTTGTAGGGCATCATGCGGATGACCTCGTCACCCTTCACCTCGGCCTTGAACGAGCAGCCGACGCCGCAATAGGCGCAGGTGGTGACGGCAGAGCGCTCCGGCATGCCCTTCTCGAGCACCGTCTTCTCGCGCAGCGCGTCGGTCGGGCAGGCCTGCACGCAGGCGCCGCAGGAGACGCACTCGGAAGCGATGAAGTCCTCATGCATGCCGGCGACCATGCGCGACTCGAAGCCGCGGCCCTCGATGGTCAGCGCGAATGTGCCCTGCACCTCTTCGCAGGCGCGCACGCAGCGCGAGCAGACGATGCACTGGGCCGGATCGTAGGTGAAATAGGGGTTGGATTCGTCGCGGGCGATGTAGTCGACGGCTAACGAGCCATGGCCTGGCGCGACGCCACCTTCTTCCTTGACGTGGTTGCGGCCCTCGACGCCGTAACGGTTCTCGGCGAGGCCGACCGATTTCGCCACCGCGTCGAACTCGCTGGCGCCGGTGCCGGCCTTCTCGTTCCAGCCGCTCGGATGGTCGGAGACATAGAGCTCCATGACGCCGCGGCGGATCGCGTCGAGCCGGTCGGACTGCGTGCGCACCACCATGCCTTCGCCGACCGGCGTCGTGCAGGAAGCGGGCGTGCCGCCGCGGCCTTCGATCTCGACCAGGCAGACGCGGCAGGAGCCGAAGGAGTCCAGCATGTCGGTGGCGCACAGCTTCGGGATCTCGACCCCGCCTTCCATCGCCGCGCGCATGATCGAGGTGCCTTCCGGCACGGTGATGCTTTGGCCGTCGACCGTCAGCGTGACCTGCTTCGTCGCTTTCGACTCGGGCGTGCCGTAGTCGATTTCTTCGATGAGTGTCGGGAAGTCGGCTTTGATGTTCATCTGCCAGCTCCTATTCAGCAGCCGCGCGCGCCGGCGCCGGCTTGAAATCCTCGGGGAAGTGCGTGATCGAGCTCATCACCGGGTAGGGCGTGAAGCCGCCCAGCGCGCAGAGCGATCCGAACTTCATCGTGTTGCAGAGGTCGGTGACCAAAGCGAGGTTCTTCTCCGCCTCGATGCCGGCGGCGACCTTGTCGAGAACCTCAATGCCGCGCGTCGAGCCGATGCGGCAGGGCGTGCACTTGCCGCAACTTTCGATGGCGCAGAATTCCATGGCGAATCGCGCCTGCTTCAGCATGTCGGCGGTGTCGTCGAAAACGGTGATGCCGGCATGGCCGATCAGCCCGTCGCGCTTGGCGAATTCTTCGTAGTCGAACGGCGTGTCGAAAAGAGCGCGCGGGAAATAGGCCCCGAGCGGGCCGCCGACCTGCACCGCCTTCACCGGACGGCCCGAAGCCGTGCCGCCGCCGATCTCGTCGACGATCTCGCCCAGCGTTAGGCCGAAGGCCGTCTCGAACAGGCCGCCATGCTTGACGTTGCCGGCGATCTGGATCGGGATCGTGCCGCGCGAGCGGCCCATGCCGAAATCCTTGTAGTAGGCGGCGCCCTTGTCCATGATGATCGGCACGGAGGCTAGGCTGATCACGTTGTTGATCACCGTCGGCTTGCCGAACAAGCCCTGGATGGCCGGCAGCGGCGGCTTGGCGCGCACCACGCCGCGCTTGCCTTCGAGGCTGTTCAAGAGCGAGGTTTCCTCGCCGCAGACATAGGCGCCGGCGCCGACGCGGATTTCCATGTCGAAAGCGTTGGGAGAACCCAGCACGTTGACGCCGAGCACGCCCGCCTTGCGGGCGATCGCGACGGCCTTGTTCATCGTCGCGACGGCGTGTGGATATTCCGAACGGATATAGACAAAACCCTTGGTCGCACCGGTGGCGATGCCGGCGATCGCCATGCCCTCGATCAGCACGAAGGGATCGCCTTCCATGATCATGCGGTCGGCGAAGGTGGCGCTGTCGCCCTCGTCGGCGTTGCAGACGATGTATTTTTGGTCGGATTTGGTATCCAGCACCGTCTTCCACTTGATGCCGGTCGGGAAGCCGGCGCCGCCGCGGCCGCGCAGGCCGGATTCGGTAACTTGGTTGACGATGTCGGCGGGCGCCATGGCGACCGCGTTCTCAAGGCCCTTCAGGCCGCCATGCGATTTGTAGCTGTCGAGCGACAGCGGATCGGTGACGCCGCAGCGGGCGAAGGTCAGCCGCGTCTGCTTGGCGAGGAAGGGGATCTTGTCGGGCGCGCCGAGCCAGCGCTTGTGATGGCCGCCCTTGAGGAAGCCGCTGTCGAACAGGCTTTTGACGTCCGACGGCTTCACCGGCCCATAGGCGACGCGGCCCTCGGCGGTCGCCACCTCGACCATCGGCTCGAGGAAATAGGCGCCGCGCGAGCCGTTGCGCACGATCTTGGCCTCGACGCCGCGCTCCTTGAGCTCCTTCTCGATCGCCCTGGCGACCTTTTCGGCGCCGAGCGCCAGCGCGCCGGAATCCGCGGGGATATAGATGCGCGGGATCATGAACGCACCTCCGCGACGATCTCTTCGATCTTCTCGTCGTCGAGCCGGCCGATCACTTCGCCGTCGAGCATCGCCGACGGCGAGCAGGCGCAAAGCCCGAGGCAGTAGACTGGCTCCAGTGTAACCGATCCGTCACGGGCGGTCTCGTGAAAATCGATGCCGAGCAATTGCTTGACCTTGGCGGCGACAGCATCCGAGCCCATCGACTGGCAGGCTTCCGCCTGGCATAGCTTCAGCACGTGCCGGCCTGCGGGTTGCGCGCGGAAATCGTGATAAAAGGTGACGACGCCGTGAACTTCGGCCCTGGAAAGGTTCAGCCCGTCGGCGATGACCGGCAGTGCGGCCTGCGGCACGTGTCCGAACTCTTCCTGGATGCCGTGCAGGATCGGCAGCAGCGGACCTTCGAGGTCCTTCAACTCCTCGATGATCGCCGCAATGCGTGACGCGATCTCGGTACTTGCAGGCTGCACCGTCATGCAGCGCCCTCCCTGGTCATGGCGGCCCGATATATGTCACCCCAAGATATAGAGCGGTTTTGGGGCAACGACATGCACAGGGCGCATTATCGCTAAGTCCTTACGAAATCAGAGGAAACCCCCGAGATCAATAAAGCCGTTCCGTTGCTTGATAGAAAATTTCTATCAAAAGCGACCGGTCAGCATTGTCTAGCCTAGCGGTGGGCGCGGAAATCGTCTGCCAGCGCCATCGCCTCGTCCAGCAGCGCCTGCACCAGCGGCGTGTGCGGCTCGCGCGGCGCCGCCACCAGCCCGACCGTGTGGCTGGCATCCGGCTCGACGATCGGAATGGCCCGGATAGGCTCGGAAAAACCGAACGTTTCCGCAAGGTTGAGCGGCATGATCGACGACCATTTGCCGGTCCGGATATGCGAGAACAAGACGATCATCGAGTTGGATTCCAGCGTCGGCCGCACCTGCACGCCGGCTTCCGCCAGATGCTGGTCGATGATGCGCCGGTTCTGCATGTCCGGCGTCAGAAGGCAGAGCGGCAGCTGGCTTATCTCGGCCCACGTCACTTTGTCGCGGTCGGAATAAGGGTTCCCGACCGCCGTGATCAGTTGGTAGCGCTCGTCATAGAGCGGCACGCTCGTCACCCGCCCCAGCGGCTCGTTGTCGAGATAGGTGATGCCGGCATCGACATCGAGATTGCCGAGCAGCGTCAGCACCTCGATTGAGTTCCGCGACAGGACAGAGAAGGTGACGCCCGGATGCTTTTCGCGGAACGGCGTCGTCAGCCGCGCCACCATGGCGAGCGCTGTCGGCACGGCCGCGATGCGGATGCGGCCGGACAGACCGTGACGCGCCGCCCGCATTTCCTCGCGCATGGTCCGTGAGTCGCCGACGATGCGGCGCGCCCACGTCAGCACCTGCCTGCCTTCCGGCGTCAGGCCCTGGAAGCGCGAGCCGCGCAGCACCAGCATCACACCGAGCTGCTCCTCGAGCTGCTTGATGCCGGCCGACAGTGTCGGCTGGGTGACGCCGCACACCTCGGCCGCGCGGCCAAAATGCTCCTCCTTGGCTAAAGCGATGAAGAATTCCAGCTTGTCGATCATGCCATTCGATCCACCGCGATTTGCCTAAGGTCAGGGAAATCGCCTTGCTTCGCAAGACACACGCAATCGAACCTCATCCACATTTTTAAGCCGGCTCACCTGTTTTCCCGTGCTGCGCTTGGGTTTATGTGGTGGAGACGCGGACGCATGGAGGACCAGATGCTGGGTTGGTTTCGCAAACTGTTGCCGCGCGAGGATCGCTTCTTCGAGCTGTTCGAGCGGCATTCGCGCGCGGTGGTCGGCGGCGCCGAGGCCCTTGAGCAGCTTCTCCAGGGCAAGGACATCGACCGCTGGTGCCAGAAGATCGTCGATCTCGAGGACGAAGCGGACGGCATCACCGCGGAGGTGCTGCTTGCCGTCAGGCGCTCCTTCATCACGCCATTCGACCGCGGCGACATCAAGGATCTGATCCAGTCGATGGATGACGCCATCGACACGATGCACAAGGCCGTCAAGACGGTAAAACTGTTCGAGATGCGGGAATTCGATCCGCTGATGCGGGAAATGGGCGGCGTTATCGTCCAGGCCGCCCGCCTGGTCGCCGAGGCGATACCGCTGCTCGGCAAGGTCGGCGCCAACGCCGCGCGCCTCAACGCCATCGCCGAAGAAGTCATGCGCGTCGAGGGGCGGGCTGACGACCTGCATGAGCAGGGCCTGAAAGATCTCTTCAGGAAGCACGGCAATAGCGATGCCATGGCCTATCTGATCGGCTCGGAGTTCTACGGCCAGCTGGAGAAGGTCGTCGACCGTTTCGAGGACGTCGCCAATGAGATCAGCGGCATCGTGATCGAGAACGTATAGGCGATGGACGCCGCGATCGCCTTTCCCCTGCTGGTCGGCCTCGTCGCCGTCGCGCTGTTCTTCGATTTCCTCAATGGCCTGCACGATGCCGCCAACTCGATCGCGACCATCGTTTCCACCCGCGTGCTCAGGCCGCACTACGCGGTGATCTGGGCGGCGTTCTTCAACTTCATAGCTTTCCTGTTCTTCGGCCTGCATGTCGCCGAGACGGTGGGAAAAGGCATCGTTGATGCCGAGATCGTGACGCCGGCGGTGATCTTCGCCGCGCTCGTCGGCGCCATCATCTGGAACATCGTCACCTGGATCGCGGGCATTCCGTCGAGCAGCTCGCATGCGCTGATCGGCGGGCTGGTCGGCGCCGGCGTCGCCAAGGCCGGCACGGGGGCCATCGTCTGGTCCGGGCTGGGCAAGACGATAGCGGCGATCGTGCTTTCGCCGGCAACCGGATTCGTGCTGGCGCTCGTCCTCGTTCTCGTCGTCTCATGGCTGTTCGTGCGCCAGACGCCGTTCGCCGTCGACAACGCCTTTCGCGTGCTGCAGTTCTTCTCCGCCTCGCTCTATTCGCTGGGGCACGGCGGCAATGACGCGCAGAAGACCATGGGCATCATCGCCGTGCTGCTCTATTCGCAAGGCATGCTCGGCCAGAGCTTCTACGTGCCGCTCTGGGTGGTCATCACCTGCCAGTCGGCCCTGGCGCTGGGCACGTTGCTCGGCGGCTGGCGCATCGTCCACACCATGGGCTCGAAGATCACCCGGCTCAATCCCATGCAGGGTTTTTGCGCCGAGACCGGCGGCGCCATAACCCTCTTTGCCGCCACCTGGCTCGGCGTCCCGGTGTCGACGACGCACACGATCACCGGCGCCATCATCGGCGTGGGCGCCGCCCGCCGCATTTCCGCCGTGCGCTGGGGCATTGCCGGCAACATTGTCGTTGCCTGGGTGATCACGCTGCCGGCAACGGCGGCGATCTCGGCGCTCACCTATCTCGCCACGCGGTTGGCCGGATGAGGCGATCCGGATCCGCCTGACCGCGCAGCTATTTGCCCACCAGGTTCAGGATGTTGCCGTCGGGATCCTTGAACCAGGCGACCTTCATGCCCGAGCCGACGTGGATGTCGCCCTCGAGCGACAGTCCAGGCATATCGTAGTGCTCGAAGGTGACGCCCTTCGATCGCAGCGCTTTGACGATAGGCTCGATCTGGTCGCCGACCGCCCAGGTCGCCGCCGTCGCCTTGTTGGTGCCGGCATATTGCGAACGATAGACATTAACGACGGTATCGCCGCTTTTGTAGACGATCAGTTCGCCGTCCATATCGTCGACTTGGCTGAGGCCGAGCGTGCCTTCATAGAAGGCTTTGGCCTTCTCCAGGTCCTTCACCGCGAGATTGGCTGTCGCATTGCTGTTTTCGAGCATGACCCGTCTCCTTCTCCGGCTGTCGTTTGATAGCAATCGAAATAGCGCGGGCGGCCTGCTTGGCCATGATCAAGCTCGAAGCCTAATTCAGGTTCCGGATCCCGATCGGCAAACCCGACACCATCCGTCGTTTTCCGGAGCACACCGGGCCAGCCATTGCTCCACGGCTTGGTTCTTGGGGGAAACTGCACTATCTGGACGCCAAAGCCCGAGGAAAAGATCATGGCCGTCACCAAAGAAATCGTCATCGAGCGCCTGAGGACGGTGAACGGGCCGGACTTCACCGGCAATATCGTCGACCTCGGCCTGGTCTCCGAAATTTTCATCGCCGATTCCAAGGTGTTCTTCTCGATCACCGTGCCCGCCGCCCGCGCGCAGGAGATGGAGCCGCTGCGCGCCGCCGCCGAGCGTGTGGTCAAGGCCATCCCGGGCGTCGCCAATGCCATGGTCGCGCTGACGGCGGAGAAGAAGGGCGGCGGCATGGAAGCGCCGGTGCGGCCGCGCCCGGCTCCGCAGCCAGCGCCGCCAAGGCCGGCTCCGCAGGCGGCACCACAGCGTGCCGCGCCGCAAGCGCCGGCCTCGCACAGTCACGGCAAGCGTGGCGTGCCGGGCATCGATGCGATCATCGCCGTCGCTTCCGGCAAGGGTGGCGTCGGCAAGTCGACCACCGCCGTCAACCTGGCGCTCGGCCTTGCCGCCAACGGATTGAAGGTCGGCGTGCTAGATGCCGACATCTACGGACCGTCGATGCCCCGGCTGCTCAACATCCATGGCCGGCCCCAGACCGTAGACGGCAAGGTCCTGAAGCCGATGCAGAATTACGGCCTCAAGGTGATGTCGATGGGCTTCCTCGTCGATGAGGAGACGCCGATGATCTGGCGCGGCCCGATGGTGATGTCGGCGCTCACCCAGATGCTGCGCGAGGTCGAATGGGGACCGCTCGACGTGCTGGTCGTCGACATGCCGCCCGGCACCGGCGACGCCCAACTCACCATGGCCCAGCAGGTGCCGCTCGCCGGCGCCGTCATCGTCTCGACGCCGCAGGACCTTGCCCTGATCGACGCCCGCAAGGGCCTCAACATGTTCAAGAAGGTCGACGTGCCGTTGCTCGGCATCGTCGAGAACATGAGCTATTTTCTCGCGCCGGACACCGGCAAGCGCTACGACATCTTCGGCCATGGCGGCGCGCGCCGCGAGGCCGAGCGCCTCGGCGTCACCTTCCTCGGCGAGGTGCCGCTCGAGATGGGCATCCGCGAAAGCTCGGATGCTGGCGCTCCCGTTGTCGCATCCAAGCCGGACGGCGCTGAGGCCAAGATCTATCGCGAGATTGCCTCGAGGGTCTGGGAAAGGGTCCAGGAAGAACGCGGCGCGGCGGAAGCCGCGGTGCCAAGCATCGTGTTCGAGTAGCGCGGATATCCCTCCCCTCAAGGGGGAGGGGGACGTCAGCCGCCCACCTTCTCTCCGAACGTCGAAAAAAACTGCCCGGCGAGCTTCTTCGAGGTCGATTCGATCAGCCGGCTGCCGAGCTGCGCGATCTTGCCGCCAACTTCGGCCTTGGCGGCGTATTTCAGGATCGTCGTGTCCGCTCCGTCGGCGGCCAAGGTGACGTCGGCGCCGCCCTTGGCGAAGCCGGCAATGCCCCTTTGCCTTCGCCCTGGATCGTGTAGGAGTGCGGCGGCTTGAGATTCTTTAGCGTCACTTCGCCGTTGAAGGTCGCCTTGATCGGCCCGATCTTCAGCACCACCGTCGCGGCCAGCTCGGTATTGGATTTCTTCTCCAGGGCCTTGCAGCCGGGGATGGCGTCCTTGAGGATGTCCGGGTCATTGAGGGCTTCCCAAACTTTCTCGACGGGTGCGGCGATCCGCTCCTCGCCTTCGATCACCAAAGCCATCAAGACCTCCCGGGTTGCTGATGCCGATTGGTCCTAGCGCGCGGCCCTTAATCTGTCTATCGCACCAAAGTGCGGGTCTGCGGCGCTCGTGCCCCTTGCTTGCATTCGCGCATTGTCATATCGATTTGTCATACAAATACGGAGACCACGATGGCCGGCGCCCCCACCAAGAAGAAGAAATTTCGCTCGCAGGAGTGGTTCGACAATCCCGATAATCCGGGCATGACGGCGCTCTATCTCGAGCGCTACCTCAATTACGGACTGACGCGCGCCGAGCTGATGTCGGGCAAGCCGCTGATCGGCATCGCGCAGACGGGCTCCGATCTCTCGCCCTGCAACCGGCACCATCTCGAGCTGGCCAAGCGTGTGCGCGAAGGCATCGTGTCGATGGGCGGCATCCCGTTCGAATTCCCGTGCCATCCGATCCAGGAGACCGGCAAGCGCCCGACCGCGGCGCTCGACCGCAACCTTGCCTATCTCAGCCTCGTCGAGGTGCTCTACGGCTATCCGCTCGACGGCGTCGTGCTCACCATCGGCTGCGACAAGACCACGCCTGCGTTGCTGATGGCGGCGGCCACCGTCAACATCCCGGCGATCGCGCTTTCGGTCGGCCCGATGCTCAATGGCTGGCACAAGGGCAAGCGCACGGGTTCCGGCACCATCGTCTGGGAGTCGCGCCAGCGCCTGTCGGCCGGCGAGATCAATTATGACGAGTTCATGGACATCGTCGCCTCCTCGGCGCCGTCGACCGGCTATTGCAACACCATGGGCACCGCCACCACGATGAACTCGCTGGCCGAGGCGCTCGGCATGCAACTGCCCGGCTCGGCCGCCATCCCTGCGCCCTATCGCGAGCGCGGCCAGATCGCCTACGAGACCGGAAAACGCATCGTCGACATGGTGCATGAGGACCTGAAGCCCTCCGACATCATGACCCGCAAGGCCTTCGAGAACGCCATCGTCGTCAATTCGGCCATCGGCGGCTCGACCAACGCACCGATCCACCTCAACGCGATTGCCCGTCATCTCGGCGTGCCGCTCGACAATGACGACTGGCAGAATGTCGGCCTCAACATCCCGCTCCTCGTCAATCTGCAGCCGACAGGCGAGTATCTCGGCGAGGATTATCACCATGCCGGCGGCGTGCCGGCTGTGGTGGCCGAGCTGATGAAGGGCGGCCTGCTACCTCATCCCGATGCGATCACCGTCAATGGCAAGACCATGGGCGATAATTGCAGGGATGCCGTCAACGAGAACCCGGACGTGATCAGCAGCGCCGCCAGGCCGCTCAAGGCCAATGCCGGCTTCATCAACCTCAAGGGCAATCTGTTCGATTCCGCTATCATGAAGACCAGTGGCATCTCGTCGGAATTCCGCGAGCGCTACCTCTCCAACCCGAACGATCCCGAGGCCTTCGAAGGCAAGGCTATCGTCTTCGACGGCCCGGAGGACTACCACGCCCGCATCGACGATCCGGCGCAGGGCATCGACGAGCACACCATCCTGTTCATGCGCGGCGCCGGTCCGGTCGGCTATCCGGGCGGCGCCGAGGTCGTCAACATGCAGCCGCCCGCCTACCTCATCAAGAAGGGCATTCATGCGCTGGCCTGCATCGGCGACGGCCGCCAGTCCGGCACGTCCGGCTCGCCGTCGATCCTCAACGCCTCGCCGGAAGCCGCCATCGGCGGCGGCCTGGCGCTGCTCAAGACCGGCGACCGCGTCCGCATCGACCTCAAGAAAGGTACCGCCAACATCCTCGTCAGCGACGAGGAGATCGCCAGGCGGCGGGCCGAGCTGCAGGGCAATGGCGGCTATCACTACCCCAAGCACCAGACGCCGTGGCAGGAGATCCAGCGCGGCATGGTCGACCAGTTCTCGGCCGGCATGGTGCTGAAGCCGGCGGTGAAATACCAGGACGTGGCGCACACCAGCGGCGTGCCGCGCGACAATCACTGAGTTTTCCTGCTTCGGGAAATCGAGGGGCGGCTTGCGCAGCGCGGGCCGCCCTTTTCTTATGCCCTTGTTTCGGCCGCTTGGCGCATCCAGATAGCGTCATACCAGCTGAGTGAGGAGACAAGCATCATGGCTAAGAGGCGCTCTTCCCTCGGCTTTCTCGGCATGTTCGGCCGCTCGGGCGACCTGCGCCAGCTCGACGAAGCGTTGCGCCGGGCGGACCTGCATCCGGCGCTGGTGCCCGAGGGCGTAAAACTCACCATCGTCAATCTGATGAAGGATCATTGGTCGGAGGAGCCGCCGCCGCAGGCCTATCAATCGGTGGCGCAGCTTTGCAGCTATTGCGTTGCCGGACCGGAGATGTTCGAACAGGCCAACGGCCGGGAGTCGACGCTGGAAGCCGAGCGCCGCATCGAGGCGGCGCTCGAATCCGGCGACAGCTTCGATGCGCAGATCGTGCTGATGACGCTGCATGCGAAGCTGATCAACGCCGAGGTCGTCGAGCGCTACGGGCTGAGTGCAGAGTAGGACCCTAGCCGCCTATCTTGTTGCGCGGCAGCTTGATCATCTCGCCGAAGCGGGCGCGCAGCTTGTCGTCGACGAGCCGCGATACATGCCGCGGAAAACGCTCGGCCAGCACCCGCTTCTTCTCGGCGATCGCCCGCTGCAGGATGTCGGGCCGGCCTTTCTCGTTCCATTCCTTCGGCGAGAACCGGTCGCCGACCGCGGGATAAAAATATTCGGTCTGCATCAGCTTCAGCGTCTGCTCGTTGCCGAGATAGTGGCCCGGCCCCTTTAGGCAGACATCGGTGATGGTGTCGATCGACAGCGCCTCATCCGTCACCTCGATGCCGCGCACGCAGCGCAGGCAGTGGCCGAGCATGTCGTTGTCGATGATGAGGCTTTCGAGGCAGAAGCCGAGCAGCGAGGCATGCATGCCGGCCGATTCATAGACGAGATTGAGGCCGGAGAGACCGGCCATCACATTGGTGATGCCCTTCTCGTAGCCGGCCTGGATGTCGGGCAGTTTCGAGTCCGTCATGCCGGCGGCCGAGCCTCCCGGCAGGTCGTAATATTGCGCCATCTGCGCGCAGGCCGCGGTCAGCACCGATTGCTCGGCCGATCCGCCGGACATGGCGCCGGTCCTGAGATCGGAGACGAACGGCCAAGTGCCGAAGATCGCCGGGTGGCCGGGCTTGATGGCATTGACGTAGACCAGGCCCATCAGCACTTCGGCCACCGCCTGGACGACGGCGCCAGCAATCGCGGCGGGAGCCGTGGCACCGGCCTGGCCGGCCGAGAGGAGCAGGATCGGAATGCCGCCCTCGACGCAGGCTTCCAGCACGCCGCAGGCATCTTCGGCGAACTTCATCGGCGGCACGACAAAGCAGTTCGAGTTGGAGACGAACGGCCGCGCCCGGAAGTTCTCCTCGCCGCCGGCGATCGCATAGAGCATTTCCAGCGCCGGCTTGACGTTCTCGCGCACCGTGAACGAGGTGCCGACATGCTTGGACGTCCCCATCACGCAGGCGTAGAGCGTGTTGAAGTCCATCTCGAGCGGATCGGGGATGTCGCGCGGCACCATGGTGCGCTGGAAGAAATGGATGTTGTCGAGCCCGTCGACGAGGCGGGCGGCGTCGTAGATGTCCTGCAGCTGCGATTCGCGGTACTCGCGCTTCTCGACGTCGACGAGGTGCACGGCCGCGCCCGCCGTGCCGTAATGCACGCGTTTGCCCTGGATCACCATGTCGTGCTTGGGGTCCTGGCCATGAAGCGTGAAGTGGCGCGCCGCCTTTTTGATCGTGTCGAGCACCAACGTGCGCGGCAGGCGGACGCGGCCGTCATCGCCATAGGTCGCGCCGACCCGGATCAGCGCCTCGATGCAGGAGGGGATGGCGTTGGCGAAGCCCACCGTCTCCAGAAGCGTCAGCACCGCCTCGTGGATGCGCTCCTGGTCGTTCCGGCTCAATGGGCCGTAGCTGCCGCCTTCGAGGCCCGGCCGCACCGGACGGATGTCGTCGGCTAAAGGCGCCGCCCGCATCGCGCGGCGCGCTTCGCGCCCGCCGGATCGCCGCGAACGCTGGTCCGCCGCTTCCTGCTTCTCAAGAGCCACTGACATGGAAAGCACTCCACCTTGTTTTTTCAGGGGCAGGGTGCGTGGCGGTTGGTCCACCATCGGCCTGCCTCGTCCCCTATAGGTCCCGACTATGCCGCCGGCATTGGCACAGCCTATGGGCCAACCAATCCCGTCGAATATGCCAGGACGCTAAAACAGGCGAGTCGTGCAAAAGAAAAAGGGAGCCGGCTCACGCAGGCTCCCTTCGAGAAATTCAGTCCACGATCAGGCCGCAGCGGGCCGGCGGCCGGCTGCCGTGGCGAGCTCGCGGATACCCGGCTCGATATGCTGCAGCGAGATCGAGGAGATGCCCAAGCGCATGAAACGCGAGGGCTTTTCGCTGCGGTCGAAGAAGCGGTCGCCAGGTTCGATGATGACGCTGCGCGATGCGGCCGCTTCAGCCAGGCCGCGTGAATCCGTGCCACGCGGCCCCTCCAGCCAGAGCGATGTGCCGCCTGCCGAGTCGGTCGAACGCCACTCTGGCAGGAAAGCGGAAATCGCATGGACCAGACGCTTGCGCCGCTCGTCGAAGGCGGCGGAGAGCCTGCGCACCAGCGCCTCGTGATGGCCGAGCGACAAAAACAGCGCGACGGCGCGCTGGTTGTTCGCCGGCGGGTGCCTGAGCATGAAGCGGCGCAGCGCGCGAAGCTCGGCGATCAGCCCGGCCGATGCAACGATGTAGCCAAGCCTCAAGCCCGGAGCCAGCGTCTTCGACATCGAGCCGACATAAATGACCCGGCCCGAACGGTCGAGGCTCTTCAGCGCCTGCTGCGGCGCCTCGTCGAGAAGCTGGCTGTCATAGCCGTCCTCGATGATGATCTGGTTGTTGCGGTTGGCCCGCGCCAACAGATCTTGCCGCCGCTCGGCCGACAGCGGCACCATTGTCGGGCAATGGTGGCTGGGGGTGACGAAGACGAAGCCGGAATCGCTGGGGATCGCCGAGGTGACGATGCCGGACTGGTCGACAGGAACCGGCTGGATATCGGCGCCCGCCAGCCGGAAGATCGAGCGGGCGTCCGGATAGCCCGGATCTTCCATCGCCACCTTCGAGCCCTTGGTCATCAGCAGCGAGGCGAGCATGTAGAGCGCATTCTGGGCGCCCAGCGTCACGATGATCTCGTCCGGATTGGCGAAGATGCCGCGCCGCGGCAAAAGCCGGGCCTGGATCTGCTCGATCAGCAGCGGATCGTCGCGGTCGACCATGTCGGACGCCCAGTTGCGGATCTCCAGAACGGCCAGCGCCATGCGGTTGCATTCGCGCCATTCGGCGGTCGGGAACAGCGCCGGATCGAACTGGCCGTAGACGAACGGGTAGGAGGACTTGATCCAGTTGTCGTGCTTGGCCGGCGGCGGCATGTCGCTGGCCGCGATCTGCCGGCGCGCCTTCCAGTCGATCTCGTTCTGCTGGTCAGGCGCTTTCTGGTGCGGCTTGGCGGGTGTCGCCAGCACGTCCGGGTTGACGAAATGGCCGCGCCGCTCGCGCGCCACCAGGAAGCCCTGGTCGACCAGCTGCTGGAACGCAAGCACCACCGTGCCGCGGGCAACCCCAAGTTTTTCCGCCAGAATCCGGCAGGACGGCAGCGGCATCGAAGCGGCGATTTGTCGGTCGAGGATGGCTGCGACGATCGCCTGGCGGATCTGTGCCTGGAGGGTTTGTCCGGATTCGGCCGAAATCCGGAACAGGCCGGACCATATGGCCGTGTCATTGCGCTGTGGCATGGGAGATCTTCCTCGGATGGCCAGCTGTTTTCACTTGGCTGGACCAGTCGAGTGTAGGGGTGGCACAAGGGGTTGCGCCAATCAATTTTTCTGATCGCTGGGATTTATGCCAGTGATCTATAGGCGCGACGCGCAGCGTCGTCGCCGCGCGATACGCAAGCGCGATGCGCAGCATCGTCGCGGCACCACCCAAGCGCGATGCGCAGCATCGTCGCCCATGCCGTGCAGCATCCTCGCGGTGAAATTCTCGGGTCCTCACCGTCCAATACCGCGCATCATAAAAGCGTGACGCACTTGCGTCATCGCCGCGCTTGAATGAAATGGAAATAGGCTAAATAGAATGACGCGCCGACATGCGCCGGAAACAACCGGCTTGTTAAAATGGTCTAAAAACCCGCCAGGAGCCCGCCATTGGATCAGTCAGCCTTCGACAAGCAGGTCACCGCTCTGCGCGATCAGCGCGCGGCAGCCAAGGGCACCATGCGCCAGGCGTTCGCTGCCGATCCCAAGCGCTTCGAGAAGTTCTCTGCCACCGATGACGACCTTCTGCTCGACTGGTCGAAATGCGCGGTCGACGCCGACACGATGGCGATGCTGGAGAAGCTCGCCGGCGCCGCCGATCTCGCGGGACGCCGCGCCGCCATGTTCGAAGGCAAGAAGATCAACATCACCGAGAACCGCGCCGTGCTGCACACGGCGTTGCGCAACCTCACTGGTAAGGGCGTCGTGGTCGATGGCCAGGACACGAAGGCCGATGTGATTGCCGTGCTCGACGCCATGGGCGCCTTCGCCGACGCCATCCGCTCGGGCAAGGCGGCCGGCGCCACCGGCAAGAAGATCACAGACATCGTCAATATCGGCATCGGCGGCTCGGATCTCGGTCCGGCGATGGTCACGCTGGCGCTGGCGCCCTATCATGACGGCCCGCGCGCGCATTATGTCTCCAATGTCGACGGCGCCCACATCCACGACACGCTGAAAGGCCTGTCCCCCGAAACGACACTGTTCATCGTCGCCTCAAAGACCTTCACCACGGTCGAGACGATGACCAACGCCGAGACGGCGCGCAAATGGGTGGAGAAGGCGCTGGGCAAGGAAGCGATCGGCAAGCATTTCGCCGCCGTCTCGACCGCGCTCGATCTGGTGGCGAAGTTCGGCATTGCCTCGGACCGCGTCTTCGGCTTCTGGGATTGGGTCGGCGGCCGCTACTCGGTCTGGAGCGCCATCGGCCTGCCGGTGATGATCGCCGTCGGTCCGCGCAACTTCCGCGCCTTCCTCGACGGCGCGCACGAGATGGACGAGCATTTCCGCTCGGCACCGCTGCAAAGGAACCTGCCTGCTTTGCTGGGACTGATCGGCTGGTGGCACCGGGTCGTCTGCAAATATCCGGCCCGCGCCGTCATTCCCTATGACCAGCGCCTGTCGCGCCTGCCGGCCTATCTGCAGCAGCTCGATATGGAGTCGAACGGCAAGAGCGTCACGCTGGACGGCGGCGCGGTCACCACGCCGACCGGCCCGCTGGTCTGGGGCGAGCCCGGCACCAATGGCCAGCATGCTTTCTTCCAGCTCTTGCACCAGGGCACCGATTTCATCCCGGTCGAGTTCCTCGCCGCGGCGATAGGCCATGAGCCGGAGCTGAAGCACCAGCACGATCTGCTGCTCGCCAACTGCCTGGCGCAGTCGGAAGCCTTCATGAAGGGCCGCACGCTTGAGGAAGCGCGCGCGCAGATGCTGGCCAAGGGCATGAAGCCCGCCGACGTCGACCGCATCGCGCCGCACCGTGTGTTCTCGGGCAACCGCCCGTCGCTGACGATCCTCTACAGGAAGCTTGATCCGCGCACGCTCGGCCGGCTGATCGCGCTCTACGAGCACCGCGTCTTCGTCGAGGGCACGCTGTTCAACATCAACTCGTTCGACCAGTGGGGCGTCGAACTTGGCAAGGAATTGGCGACGGGCCTGCTGCCTGTCGTGGAAGGCAAGGAGACTGCCGCAAAACGCGACGCCTCGACTGCCGGACTGGTGGCTCATATCCACCAATTGCGCGGCGCGGAGTGACAGGTTTGGCGGACATCAAGGGCATTCTCTTCGACAAGGACGGCACGCTTGTCGATTTCAACGCAACCTGGCTCGGCATTGCCGATTTCATGGCCATGGACGCCGCCGAGGGCGATCGCTGGAAGGCCGACCGGCTGCTCGCCGCGGCCGGCTTCGATTTCGTCAGCAAGCGCTTCAAGCCCGATTCGATCTTCGCCTCCGGCTCGAACATGGATGTCGTCGAGCTGTGGTTCCCACGTCTGTCCGACGAGGACCAGATGCTGGCCGTCTCCCGCTTCAACGAGATCACCTCGGTGCAGGGCTCGTCGATGGCGGTGGCACTTCCCGGTATCATCGAATCGCTGCGGATGCTGCACAAGCGGTCCTACCGCATGGGCGTCGCCACCAACGATTCCACCAGTGGCGCCGAGAAGACGCTCGCCACGCTGGGTGTCGCGCAGCTCTTCGACGCCGCCTTCGGCTATGATGCCGTGGCCAACCCCAAGCCTGCGCCCGATACGGTCGTCGCCTTCTGCGATCTGACCGGACTGAAGCCCAGTGAGATCGCCATGGTCGGCGACAACCGTCACGATCTCGAAATGGCGCGCGCCGGCGGCTGCGGGCTGGCGGTGGGCGTTCTTTCCGGCACCGGCACGCGCGACTCGCTGTCGCCGATGGCTGACGTCATCTTGGATTCGGTCGCCGACCTGCCGGATTTCCTTTCGGCGCGGGTAAGCGTAGCGGCGAGTTAATCAGCGTCTGCCACGACGAAAGCAAACACTCCGCTCGGCTTCGGCGCGCCGCCGCCGTTTCCGCCGACATCGGGCACCTGATACTCAGCCAACGGACAAAGCCGCCGCCTGGGCAGCCAGGCGCGGCCCGGGTCGCCGACCAGCACCTCGATGCCGGCGGCAAGGCACCGGTCGAGGAACGGCACCATGCGCTGCCCTACCTCCTGCGCGTAGAAGACGTCGCCGGCGAGCACCAGATCGACGCCGGGCGGCGGACCGGCAGTGATGTCCTCGCCGAATATGGTCATGGCGACGCCGTTGGCCGCGGCGTTGAGGCCAAGCGCGACAATGCCGTTGCGGTCGATTTCCGCCGCGACCACCTCGCTCGCCCCGGCCTTCGCCGCGGCGATGCCGACAAGGCCGGAGCCGGCGCCAAGGTCGAGCACGCGGCGGCCCGCGACGGTCGAGGGCCGGTCGAGAATATAGCGCGCCAGCACCGTGCCGCCCGCCCAGGCATAGGCCCAGTAGGGCGGTTGCGGCTCGACAACGCTTTCATCGGCGTCACCATCCGGCTCTAGCAGCCGCCGCAGCCCGCTGCCGGGATGGGCCATGTAGAGGCGGATTTCGTGAAGCGACGGCACCGGCAAAAGCCGCATGTTCGCCGTGATGAATTCCGCCGGATCGAGCCTTTCGCTTGGTTCGCGCGATGCGCTGGCAGCGTGGTCGGCCAAGTCTACTCCCGCAATGCGCGCCGCAGGATCTTGCCGACCGGCGTCTTCGGCAGCTCGGTGCGGAATTCGATGTATCTCGGCCGCTTGTAGCCGGTCAGGTTCTCGCGGCAATAGGCGGTCAGCGCCTCGATGGTCAGCGCAGCGTCCTTCCTGACCACGAACAGCTTCGGCACCTCGCCGGAATGCTCGTCTGGCACGCCGATCGCCGCCACCTCGAGCACGCCGGGATGCTGCGCCACGACCTCTTCCAGCTCGTTCGGATAGACGTTGAAGCCGGAGACCAGGATCATGTCCTTCTTGCGGTCGACGATCTTGGTGTAGCCGCGCTCGTCCATGAAGCCCATGTCGCCCGACTTGAAGAAGCCGTCCTTGGTCATCACCTTGGCGGTCTCGTCCGGCTGGTTCCAGTAGCCGGCCATCACCTGCGGCCCGCGGATGCAGATTTCGCCGACTTCGCCGAGCGGCACGTTGTTGCCGTCGTCGTCGCGGATGGCGATCTCGGTCGAAGGGAGCGGCAGGCCGATCGTGCCGGTGAACTCGCTGGAGCTGAACTTGTTGGAGGTGGCCACCGGCGAGGTTTCGGAAAGCCCGTAGCCTTCGCTCACCGGACAGCCGGTCAGCGCCTTCCAGCGTTCGGCCACGCCCTTCTGCACCGCCATGCCGCCGCCAAGCGTCAGGATCAGCGGCCTGAAGTCGAGCTTGCGGAAATCCTCATTGTTGAGCAGCGCGTTGAACAGCGTGTTGAGGCCGGGGAAGATGTGGACCGGGTATTTCTGCAGTTCCTTGACGAAGCCCGGAATGTCGCGCGGGTTCGGAATGAGCACGTTCTGCGCGCCCTGCTGCATGCCCATCAGCGCGTTCACCGTCAGCGCGAAGATGTGGTAGAGCGGCAGCGCGCAGACGAAGTTGAGATGCGCGGGCTTCGGCTTGACCGTATAGGCATCCTCCACCCAGAGCGAATTCTGCGCCACGTTGGACAAGACGTTCCGGTGCAGCAGCGTCGCGCCCTTCGAAATGCCGGTCGTGCCGCCCGTATATTGCAGGAAGGCGATATCGTCGGCCCAGACGGCCGTCGACTTGAAGGCGCTTGCCGAGCCGGCCTTGAGCGCGGCATTGAACTTGACATGGCCGGGCAGCGACCAGGCGGGAACCATCTTCTTCACCCGCCGCACGACGAGATTGACGATCGTGCCTTTGAGGCCGCCCAGCATGTCGCCCATCGCCGCAACCACCACATGCTTGACCGGCGTCCGGGCGATCACCGCCTGCAGCGTGTTGGCGAAGTTTTCCAGGATGACGATGGCCTGCGCGCCGGAATCCTTGAGCTGATGCTCCAACTCGCGCGGCGTGTAGAGCGGGTTGATATTCACCACCGTGAAGCCGGCGCGAAGCACCGCCATCATCGCCACCGGATACTGCAGCACGTTCGGCATCATCAGCGCCACGCGCGCGCCCTTCTCCAGCCCCTTCGACTGCAGATAGGCGGCGAAGGCGGCCGAAAGCCGCTCTAGCTCCGCATAGGAAATCGACTTGCCCATGCACACGAATGCCGGCCGGTTGGCGAACTGCCTGCAGGCGCCGACGAGGAAGTCGCCGATCGAGTTGTGAGGCAGGGGGCCGATCTCGGCCGGCATGTTCTTCGGATAGTTTTTGAGCCACGGCTTTTCCGGCAGCCCGGCGGTGAGTTCCGTGATCGCCTTCGGCAGATGCTTGGCCGGAGCGGATGCCGGCTTTGCGGCGCCCGCTGCCTTTGTGGCGGCGGGCTTGCCGGCAGGCTTGTCGGTTTTTGCGGTTGCAGCCTTGGTGGCGGACTTGGAGCTCGTCTTCGCGTGAGCAGCAGCTGGCTTGGCCTTCGGCTTGGCGGCGGCCTTGGCCGGTGGCGCGGTCTTGGCAGGTGAAGCTGTCTTGGAAGGTGAAGCCTTGGGCGCGCCGGCATCGCCAGTCGCGGCCTTGGCTTTTGCCTTCGCCGGGGGCGTCGTCTTTGCTGCTTTTGCCACCAAATCCCTCCCTGGTGTCCTGGTCGTGCTGCCGCGCGCCGCATTCGCTTCCGATACCGGAAACGTCCTCCGCCGCCGCCGATCGCGGATTCCCCAAGAAATCCCGCATGGCGTCTATGTATTGCCTCTATCGGCGGCCGTGCAAGTCTTGCCCCAGCGGCAGCGGCGGAAAGATTTGCCGCCGAAATCTCTTCGCCCGACCGTTCCGCGAAAGGTGTGCCGACAGGGAGCAGGGTCGCAAGCGGTGAGCTTCCGGGCTGATTTCGGGAGGCAGCCAATCAATAAAAAATGCAGTCGTTAACAATGTCGTGAGCGAAAAATTCTGCTCATATTTTCCATCATTTGAGGAAAATATGGATTCTTTTCCTGCTTACCGTGGGGTACGCAAACGGGGTGTTCCAAAGCCCGAAAAACGGTGCTTATATGCGCGCTTCGCGAGCCTGATAGAGGGGCTTGGAAGAACATCAGGGAGTGCTCAATGAAAAAGACAATGACTTTTGCAGCCGCGTTGCTGGCTGCAAGCGTCCTGGGTGGCATGGCCAATGCAAAGACGCTTGTCTATTGCTCGGAAGCGTCGCCGGCCAATTTCGATCCGGGTACGACGACCGGCGGTAACGACTTCGACGCCTCGTCGCGCACCGTCTATTCGCGCCTGGTCGAATTCAAGCATGGCGGCACCGAGATCGAGCCCGGCCTCGCCGACAAATGGGAGATCTCCGACGACGGCCTGGTCTATACCTTCCACCTGCATCCGGGCGTGAAGTTCCAGACCACCGACTATTTCAAGCCGACGCGCGACCTCAATGCCGATGACGTGGTCTTCTCCTTCGACCGTCAGTTCAACAAGCAGAATCCGTGGAACGGCGAAAAATATCTGCCGAACCTGACCTGGGACTACTACACCGGCATGGACATGCCGAAATACGTCGCCAAGTGGGAGAAGGTCGACGACCTCACCGTCAAGCTGACGCTGACCGAGCCGAACGCGCCCATGCTGGCCAATCTCGGCATGGACTTCGCCTCGATCGTCTCGAAGGAATATGCCGACCAGCTCGAGAAGGACGGCAAGATGGCCGACTTCTCGACCAAGCCGATCGGTACCGGCCCGTTCCAGTTCGTCGACTACCAGCTGGACTCGGTCATCCGCTATGCGGCGAATCCCGACTACTTCAAGGGCAAGGAGAAGATTGACGATCTGGTCTTCGCCATCACGCCCGACGCCACCGCCCGCATCCAGAAGGTGCTGGCCGGCGAATGCGACGTCGCGCCCTATCCGAACCCAGCCGACATCGGCACGATCAAGGCCAACCAGGACGTCAACCTGCTCGACCAGGCCGGCCTGAACATCGGCTACATGAGCTACAACACGACGATCCCGCCGCTGGACAAGCCCGAGGTTCGTCATGCGCTCAACCAGGCGATCGACCGGGAAGCGTTGATCAAGTCGCTGTTCCAGGACGCCGGCGCGACGCCGGCTCAGAACCTGATCCCGCCGACCATGTGGTCGTGGAACAAGGATGTGAAGTTCGATTCCTACGATCCGGAAGCGGCCAAGAAGGTGCTGGCCGATGCCGGTCTGAAGGAAATCCAGCTCTGGGCTTCCGACCGCGTTCGTCCTTATAACCCGAACTTCCAGCGCGCGGCCGAGCTGATCCAGGCCGACTGGGCCAAGGTCGGCGTCAAGGCTGAGATCGTCAACTACGAGTGGACGAAGTACCGCGAGGAAGGCAAGAAGAAGGAGCGTCCCGGCGCCTTCCAGATCGGCTGGACCGGCGACAATGGCGATCCGGACAACTTCTTCGCAACCCTCTTCGCCTGCTCGGCCATCGGTGTGTCGAACTACTCCAGCTGGTGTGACAAGGACTTCGAGGACCTGATCCAGAAGGCCAAGAAGACCAGCGACCAGGGCGAGCGCACCAAGCTCTATGAGCAGGCGCAGGAAATCTTCGCCAAGCAAGCGCCCGCCTTCCTGCTGGCGCACAGCCAGGTCTATGCCGTCGTTCGCAAGAACGTCAGCGGCTTCATGATGGATCCGCTCGGCATTCATCGCTTCGACGGCGTCGACAAGGCCGAATAAAACCTCTAGGGCGGGCGGCGCGATGATGCGCCGCCCCCTTGTTCAAGATGCTCCGATATCTCCTCAACAAAATCGCCCTGGTCATCCCGACGCTCGTCGGCATCACCATCTGTGCCTTCGCCTTTGTTCGGCTGCTGCCCGGCGATCCGATCCTGGCCATGGCCGGCGAGCATGGCGTCACCCCCGCGCGCTACGAAGAGCTCAAGGAACAGTTCGGCTACAACCTGCCGATCTGGGAGCAGTATGCGCGCTATGTCGGCGAAGTCGCCACCGGCGACTTCGGCGTCTCGATTTCATCCAAGCGCCCGGTTCTCCAGGAGTTCAAGACGCTCTTCCCGGCGACGCTGGAGCTCTCCTTCTTCGCCATGATCTTCGCCATGGTGATCGGCATCCCTGCCGGCATATTCGCGGCCGTCAAGCGCGGCTCATGGTTCGACCAGTCGTTGATGGGCACCGCGCTCGTCGGCTATTCCATGCCGATCTTCTGGTGGGGCCTTTTGCTCATCATCTTCTTCTCCGGCTATCTCGGCTGGACGCCGGTTTCCGGCCGCATGGGCCTGCAGTTCTTCCTGAAGCCGATCACCGGCTTCATGACCATCGACAGCATCCTCTACGGCAAGTGGGACGCGCTGCGCTCAGCGTTCAGCCATCTCGTCCTGCCCGCGATCGTGCTCGGCACCATTCCGCTGGCAGTCATCGCGCGCCAGACGCGCTCGGCCATGCTCGAGGTGCTGGGCGAGGATTATGTCCGCACCGCGCGCGCCAAGGGCCTGTCATCGGCGCGTGTCATCGGTGTGCATGCCTTGCGCAACGCGCTGATCCCGGTGGTCACCACTATCGGCCTGCAGGTCGGCACGCTGCTTGCCGGCGCCATTCTCACTGAAACCATCTTCGCCTGGCCGGGCATCGGCAAGTGGATGGTCGATTCCATCTTCAAGCGCGACTATGTCGTCGTGCAGTCAGGTCTGCTTTTGATCGCGCTCATAGTCATGGCCGTGAACCTCATCGTCGACGTGCTCTATGCCGTCATCAACCCGCGCATCAGGGCGGCATGATGAGCCAGTCGACCGAAATCGCTCCCATGGCCGCCGGCAGCCCGGATCGGCTGACCGGCTTCAAGACCTTCTGGCACTATTTCTCGGTCAATCACGGCGCCGTCATCGGCCTCGTCGTCTTCATCCTTTTGGTGCTGGCGGCACTCTTTGCCCCGCTGCTCGCGCCCTATGCGCCCGACATCCAGGACAAGACCGCGTTCCTCAGGCCGCCGGCCTGGCAGACGGGTGGCAGCACCCAATATCTGCTTGGCACCGATGCGGTCGGCCGCGATATCCTTTCGCGCCTGCTCTACGGCGCGCGCTTCTCGCTGCTGATCGGCGCGGTCGTGGTCACGCTGGCTCTCACCGGCGGCATCACGCTCGGCCTGCTTGCCGGCTATTTCCGCGGCTGGGTCGACGTCGCGATCATGCGCATCATGGATCTGATCCTCGCTTTCCCGTCGCTGCTTTTGGCGCTGGTTCTGGTCACCATCCTTGGCCCCGGCCTGTTCAATGCGATGCTGGCGATTTCGCTGGTGCTGCAGCCGCATTTCGCCCGCCTCGTGCGCGCCGCGGTCATGGCCGAGAAGAGCCGCGAATATGTCGTGGCGGCGAAAGTTGCGGGTGCCGGGCATCTGCGTCTGATGCTTCGCACCATCCTGCCGAACTGCCTGGCGCCGCTGATCGTCCAGGGCACGCTGTCCTTCTCGAACGCCATCCTCGAGGCGGCAGCACTTGGCTTCCTCGGCCTTGGCGCGCAGCCGCCGACGCCGGAATGGGGCACCATGCTCGCCTCGGCGCGCGAGTTCATCCTGCGCGCCTGGTGGGTGGTGACCTTCCCCGGCCTCGCCATCCTGATCACCGTGCTCGCCATCAACCTTATCGGCGACGGCCTGCGCGACGCGCTCGATCCGAAGCTCAGGAGGTCGTGATGGCATTGCTCGACATCCACAATCTCGTCGTCGAGTTCCAGACCGCGTCCGGTCCGTTCCGCGCCGTCGACGGCGTATCGCTCCATGTCGACGAGCGCGAGGTGCTGGCCATCGTCGGCGAGTCCGGTTCCGGCAAGTCGGTGTCGATGCTGGCGGTGATGGGCCTCTTGCCCTGGACAGCGACCGTCAGCGCCGACCGCATGACCTTCAACGGCCGCGATCTCCTCAAGATGAGTCCTGCCGAGCGCCGCAAGATCATCGGCAAGGACATGTCGATGATCTTCCAGGAGCCGATGGCCAGCCTCAATCCCTGCTTCACCATCGGCTTCCAGATCGAGGAGGTGCTGCGCTTTCATATGGGCATGGACAAAGCCCAGCGCCGGGCGCGCGCCATCGAGCTTTTGAAGCAGGTCGGCATTCCCGAGCCCGAAGAGCGGCTCAACTCCTTCCCGCACCAGATGTCGGGCGGCCAGTGCCAGCGCGTCATGATCGCGATCGCCATTGCCTGCAATCCAAAGCTTCTGATCGCCGACGAGCCGACCACCGCGCTGGACGTCACCATCCAGAAGCAGATCCTCGACCTCCTGGTCTCGCTGCAGGCCAAATACGGCATGGGCCTGATCATGATCACCCACAATATGGGCGTGGTGGCGGAGACCGCCGACCGCGTCATCGTCCAGTACAAGGGCCGCAAGATGGAAGAGGCCGACGTGCTGTCGCTCTTTGAATCACCGAAGAGCAACTACACGCGCGCGCTGCTGTCGGCGCTGCCGGAGAACGCCGTCGGCGACCGGCTGCCGACCGTCTCCGACATGCTGTTCGAGCCGGCGCCGTCAGGAGCCGCTGCATGACCAAGGTCGTCGAAGGCAAGAACATCAAACGCGACTACCATGTCGGCGGCGGCTTGTTCCGCCCTGCGCGCACCGTGCATGCGGTGAAGGGCGTCTCCTTCAGCGTCGACAAGGGCAAGACGCTGGCGATCGTCGGCGAATCCGGCTGCGGCAAGTCCACGCTCGCCCGCATCATCACGCTGATCGATCCGGCGACGGCCGGCGAGCTGTTCATCGACGGCAACAAGGTCGACATCGCCAAGGACGGGCTGACCAAGGAGATGCGCCGCAAGGTGCAGATCGTTTTCCAGAACCCGTACGGCTCGCTCAACCCGCGCCAGAAGATCGGCGACGTGCTCGGCGAGCCGCTCTTGATCAACACCGACAAGCCGGCCGAGGAACGCCGCGACCTGGCGATGAAGATGCTGAAGAAGGTCGGCCTCGGCCCGGAGCACTACAATCGCTATCCGCACATGTTCTCGGGCGGCCAGCGGCAGCGCATCGCCATTGCCCGCGCGCTGATGCTGAACCCGAGCCTGCTGGTGCTGGACGAGCCGGTCTCCGCGCTCGACCTTTCGGTGCAGGCGCAGGTGCTCAACCTGCTTGCCGACCTTCAGGACGAGTTCAAGCTGACCTACGTCTTCATCAGCCACGACCTTTCGGTGGTGCGCTACATCGCCGACGACGTGATGGTGATGTATTTCGGCGAGGCGGTGGAATACGGTCCGCGCGACGAGGTCTTTTCCGACCCCAAGCACAGCTACACCAAGACGCTGTTCGCCGCGACGCCGCGCGCCGACATTGCCTCGATCAAGGCGAGGCTGGCGAAGAGGGCGGCCTGACGCCTGCTTCGCAAGGAGCGAAGCGACATCGGGGAGACCGCCACGCCGTGATCTCAGCCGTCACCGGCCAGACCGGGAAGCCTTGGCGTTCCTTCACACCCCCCTCTGGCCTGCCGGCCATCTCCCCCGCAAGGGGGGAGATTGGCAGCTTCGTCGTCGTCGCTTTTCCTCCGACGTAGGCGATTGGCGAAAAGCGTGGTGACATCCGATCTCCCCCCTTGCGGGGGAGATGTCCGGCAGGACAGAGGGGGTGCTGTCCCGCCAGCATCTCGAAGGCTATCCAGAGCCGCGGCACTCGGAAGTTATGGCAGTATGCCCGGGCTCTGTCTCACCGACACCTCGCGAAGAACTCACGCCAGCTTGGCGATAATCACGCGCAGCGCTTCGCCGAAGCGGCGCACCTCTTCCACCGTGTTGTAGTGCACCAGCGAGGCGCGGATGGCGCCACTGTCCATCGACAGGTTGAGCCGCTTCATCAGCCGCGGCGCGTACATGTGGCCGTCGCGGATACCGATCTGCATGGCGGACATCTCCTCGACGATTCTTTGCGGCGAGAGCTTGCCGATGTTGAAGCAGAAGGTCGGCACGCGCTCATGGATGCGTGCCTCGTCGGCAACGCCATAGATCGTCGCGCCACAATCTTTCAGCACCTTGAGCATCTCTCGCGCGAGCATCAGTTCGTAGTCGCGGATCGCGTTCATGCCGGCAACGATGTTGTCGCGGCGCGAGCGGTTGTTCTCGGGGAGCAGATTGCGGCCGACCGATTCCAGGTAGCGCACCGCGGCGTCCATGCCGGAGACGTTCTCGTAGATGAAGGTGCCGGCCTCGACCTTGTAAGGCGGTTCGTCGGGAATGAAATCCTCGCGGAAGGTCGGCAGCCGCTTCAGCGTTTCGAAGCGGCCCCACAGGAACCCCATATGCGGCGAGAAATTCTTGTAGCCGGAACAGACGAGGTAGTCGCTGTCCCAGGCCTGTACGTCGATCAGCCCGTGCGGCCCGTAGTGCACGCAGTCGAGGAACACTTCCGCGCCGGCCGCATGCGCGATCTTTGCAACCGAAGCGACATCGACGATCGAGCCGATCGAATGCGCCGTCACGGTGCAGGCGACGAGCCGGGTGCGGTCCGAGAGAAGCGGCTCGAGGTCGTCGACATGGAGGTTGCCGTCCTCGCGCATGCGCCACCATTTGAACCTGGCGCCGGCTTGCTCCAGCGCCAGCCAGGTAGCGATGTTGGCGTCATGGTCCATGTCGGTGACGACGATCTCGTCGCGTCCCCCATCTATGCCTTTGGCAAGCATCTGGCCGATGCCGAGGCTGACCAGGCGGATGAACGAGGTGGCGTTCATGCCGAAGCAGATTTCGGACGGGCTGTAGGCGTTGATCAAAAGCGCCACGCTTGTCCGCGCCTCGGCGACCGATTGGTCGACGGTGACGCTGCGGCCATAGCGGCCGCCGCGCTGGACGTTGTGTCCCACCAGATGATTGGTCACGGCGTCGAGCACGCTTTGCGGGATCTGCGCCCCTGCGGCATTGTCCATGAAGATGAAGTCGCCCGCCTGTTGCAGCGCCGGGAACATGGCGCGGATTTTTTCGACCGGGAACGAAGCGGCGCTCTCCGGCGCTTTCGAAACATGGTGCTGGTTCACGGGAGTCTCCTTCAGGTCATCACTGTCGTTCGAGGGGGGATCAGTGCGCGCCGGACTTGGCCTTGCCGCGCTCTTCGAGGTAGCCGACCAGCCGCACCAGCGGCCACAGGAAGGCGAGATAGATGATTGCGGCGCCGATCAGCGGCGTGGGATTGGCCATCAGCGCCTGCGCGTCGGTCGCCTGCTTCAGAAGGTCGGGCATCGCCACGACCGAGGCGAGCGCGGTGTCCTTGAATACCGAGACGCAGTTGCTGGTGAGCGGCGGGATGACGACGCGGATCGCCTGCGGCAGGACCACCTTGCGCATGGCGACCCAGAAGGGCAGGCCGAGCGCGGCAGCAGCCTCGAACTGGCCCTTCGGGATATTCTCGATGCCGGCGCGGCAGACTTCCGCCGTGAAGGCGGCGAGCACCAGCGACAGTGCCAGTGCGGCCGACACGAAGGACGACAGGCGGATGCCGATGAAGGGCAGGGCGTAATAGATCAGGATCAGGACCACCAGGATCGGCAGCGCGCGGAACATGTCGATGTAGAGCGTCGCCAGCCGCCTCAGCGGCTTCGGCGCGTAGAGCCGCACCAGGCAGATCGCCAGTCCGGCGAAGGTGCCGAAGACGATCGCGGCGCAGCCGAGCAGGATGGTGTTGCCGAGCCCGCGGATCAGGATCGGAAACGATCGGACCAGGATGCCCCAGTTGAAGAAGGTGTCGATCAGTTCCATCGCCGCTCACCGTGAGACAAGGCCCGCCTGTTTGGCGAAAACCGGAATGGTCGAAGGGAGAGCGCCGGCTTTTGCCGCCGCCCTCGTCAAATTTTTGATTAGCCGGCTTATTGCGGGATCGGTCCCGGCGTCACCGTGCTGGTGCCCGATTCCGGATCGACGCCGAACCACTTCTTGTGGATCGCGGCCATCGTGCCGTCCTTCTTCATCTCGCTGATGGCGTCGTTGACCTTCTCCAGCAGCGGATGACCCTTCTTGGTCATCATCGCGAAGCGCTCGCCGGTCGGAATGCGCACCAGGATCTTCAGCGCCGGCATCTGCTTGATGGCGAACAGGAAGCCGGCAAGCTCGCCTGCGCCGCCGTCGATGCGGCCGTTCTGCACGTCGAGCAAAAGGTCCTGCTGGGCGTTGTAGCTCTTGGTCTCGGCGACGCCGAGCTTGGCGGCGTTTTCCTTCATGTAGGCTTCGCCGGTGGAGCCGGCGATGACGCCGATGGTCTTGCCCTTCAGATCGTCGAGCGACTTTATGGCGGAATCCGCCTTGCCGACGATGGTGCCGTCGCTGTCGTAATAGGCTTGCGTGAACCCCTGGTTCTGCAGTCGCTCCTGGGTTACCGAGATCGACGACACGGCGAAGTCGATGCGGCCCGAAGCTGTGGCCGCGAACAGCGCCTGGAAGCCGAGATCCTGGAACTCGACCTCGGCGCCGATGCGCTTGGCGACATCGTTGGCGACGTCGATCTCAAAGCCCTCGAAGCCGCCGGAATCGGTCTTGTATTCCCATGGCGGGTTGGCCGGATAGGCGCCCACCATGATCTTGTCGGCGAAGGCCGGCGCCGCGAAGGCGACGCCGGCGGCGACGATCACCCCAATCAGTCCTAGACGTTTCAACATCTTGCTTCCCTCTGGTTCGGTTCCTCATCCGCCCCTTCCGGCGCCCAGCTCCAGGCGCCGCAGGCGAGGCGGTGCCTGCAATCAGGAGGCGCGGCGCTGCCGCGAACCGATATGCTCCCTGAGCTGCGCGATCAGCGCATCGACCGCAGCTTCCGTGGTGACCATGCCGGGCGACAGCCGCAGCGTGGTGCCGCGCGCATCGCAATAAAGCCGCTCCTTGCGCAGCGAAGCGATGATCTTCGCCGGCTCGGCGCCTTGCGGCAGGCCGAGCATCACGCTGCCGCCGCGCTCTTTCGCGTCGAGGGGCGAACGGACCGCCCAGCCATTATCCTGTGCGGCGCCGATGATGCGTTCGACCAGCGTGGCATTCTGCGCGCGGATCGTGTCGATGCCGCTCTGTTCCACCCACTCCAGCCCGGGCAGCGAGGCGACGCTGGCCAGGATCGCCGGCGTGCCGTGGTCGAAGCGCCGCGCATCGTCAGCGTAGGTGAAGGCATCTAGATCCCAGGAGAACGGGTTCGGCTGGCTGAACCAGCCGCGCAACTCCGGCTGGCATGTCGCCAGCAGATCCGGTGCGACCTGCAGGATGCCTGCGCCGGACGACCCGCACAGCCATTTGAGCGAGGTCGAGACGACGAAATCGACCGGCGTCGCGGCAACCGAAAACGGCGCTACGCCGATACCCTGGGTGATGTCGACGCCGACGATGCTGCCCATGGCGCCGCCATGTGCGGCGAGCCGCTCGACATTGCAGCGGTGCGAGGCCGTCGAGGTGACGAAGGTGATGAGCGCCAGCCCGACATCCGATTGCCAGCGGGCGATGAAATCGTCGTCGCGCAACCAGCTCTCGCCGGGCCTGAGCGGCACGGTGTCGAGTGTGAAGCCGAAACGCGCGGCGAGCCCCGCGAGCAGGAAATGCAGGCTCGGAAAACAGTCGCCGGCAACCAGCAGCCGCTTTCCCACCAAGCGCTCGGCCGGCAGCCCGCCAATCAGGCTGTAGAGCGCGGTGGTGACATTCTCGGCGGTGGTGAGCGTGCCCTGCGGCGCCTCGATCAGGCGTGTCCAGCCATCGATGAAGCGCTGCCGCGCCGCAAGCGCGGCGGGCCACTGACCGTCGTCCTCCGCCGACCAGATGTTGGAGAAATTCGTCAGCGCGGCGGCCATCCGCTCGGCTTTGCCGGGGAAAGTGCCGATCGAATGATAGAGAAAATAGCCGGACATTTTTGCAGTCTCGCTCCCTGTGATCATGTGATCACAAAACCGGATAGGGATCAATCGGCAGCAGGGAAGAAATGCGGATGGCGACCAAGAAGTGCGCGATATCTTTGGTCCACGAGCCGCCGCTCAGAGCGCTGTGGAGATGGCCGAAGCGCCTGTCGGTTCGTCATCCACGGGCGAAGCAAGGAGCGAAGCGACGCGGCGCAGACCCGAGGATCCATTCCGTGACCTTGAGGCGCCGCCGCGCAGCAGAATTCCGCACCGCTGCAACGCTCATATGTAACGGAATGGATCCTTGGGTCTACGCGGTACGCTTCGCCCAAGGATTGTTTGAGAAGGATCGGGTAGTTTGGCGGCCGGGACTGCAGGCCCATCACAGCCAGCAGTCCCGGCGGCAGGCGACCGTCCTAAGGACCGGGTAACACCCGACGTCATCATGGTCCCTGCCGTCTTTGTCCGCCATCGCTTGGAGAGTTGATTGGCCGCTGGCCTGAGCCACGCCCGCAAACAATCCGAAGCCTTTTAAGGATACCACCAGCATGGCCTTCTTGCACCACCAGCCGCAGCTGTGCCTCGGCTTCGACATCGCCAAGGACACCATCACCGTCGCCGACGGCACCACCACCCGCACCATAGCCAATCAGCGGCGTGCAATCCGTGCCCTCCTCAAGCGCTACAAACACATCGACCTTGTCGTGTGCGAGCCGACCGGAGGTCATGAAAGCCTGCTGCTCGAGGAGTGCCTGCGCGCCGGCATCGCCTGCCACCGCGCCGACACGCTCAAGGTCAAAAGCTTCATCCGCTCCTTCGGCACCCACGGCAAGAGCGACGCCATCGATGCCGGCATGCTTTCTGCCTACGGCCGTGAGCGCTGGGAGAAGCTGTGCCTGTGGCAGGCTCCGGATGCCGATGCGACACGCCTACGCGCCTTGGTTCGCCGCCGCCAGGAGCTCATGGCCTTCAGGGGTGCTGAGAAGAACCGCCTCAAGGCCCCCGGCGGCCGCGGGCTCGCTGCCTCCTTCAAGGCGATGATCAAAGCCGTCGACAATCAGATCAAGACCATCGAGGCCGACATCCGCGAACTGATCGCCAACAGCCGCACCCTCAAGCACCGGGCAGCCATATGCACGGCCATGGACAATCTCGGCCCGATCATGGCGGCCAAGCTGCTGGCCAGCTTGCCCGAGCTCGGCTCCCTGACCCGCCGCAAGGCTGCAGCCCTTGCAGGGCTCGCGCCTCATCCAAACGACAGCGGCCAAAAACACGGCTACCGCAAAATCCGTGGCGGACGCCCTGACGTCAGAACCATGCTCTACATGCCGGCCCTGTGCGCCGCAGCCGGAAAGGGCGAGTTCGCAGCCTTCTACAAACGCCTGCGCGCCAACGGCAAAAAGCCTATGGTGGCCATCGCCGCCGTCATGCGAAAGATCGTCGTCACCCTAAATGCCAGGCTCCGGGACGCCATGATTCCTCAGAGTTGATGACGAAGCAATGGGCGTTCCGGCCAATCGCCAAAGCATGGGACCTGCCAACGCAAACGTAGAGAATTAGGTGTCAGGGCGCCCTGCCGAAGGCGGCGAAATCGACCGGCCGGGGTTCCGGCACGTCGGGGCAGATCGTGCGCAGGGTTTGTTGCGTCGCCGTGATGTCTGCCACCACCTCGTCGCGGGCGCGCACGAAATCCTTGTCCTTCAGCGCTGCGATGATCTCGGCATGGCGCCCCGAGGGCTCCATCGTCCCGGCGCGCATCAGCGGCGCGACATGGTTGGACAAGAGCCGCATGTAAGGGCCGAAGCGCAGCCACAGCGTCTCGATGAGCTGGAACAGCACGTCGGAGCCGGAGGCGCGATAGATGGTAAAGTGGAACTGCTGGTTCTTGGCGATCAGCTCGTAGATGCTGCCGTCGCGGCCGATCGCCTGCTGGTCGTCAGTGACCCTCTGCAGCGAGGCGATCTCGGCCGCGGTCAGGCGCGGCGCGCCGAGCTCGGCCGCCAGCCCTTCGACCGCGAGGCGGGCTCGGCAGAGGTCGTCGAGCCGCGCCCGAGTCACCACCGGGACGCAGGCGGAACCGTTCGGCGAGATTTCCAGCGCATTCTCCGCCGCCAGCCGTCGCAGCGCCTCGCGCACCGGCATGTTCGACGTGCCGAAAGCCTCGGCCAGCGAGGCGATGGTCAGCACTTGCCCGGGATCGAAGCTGCCGACCATCAAGGCATGGCGAAGCTGCTGGTAGACGCCATCCTGGACGGTGATGCGTCCCGATACCCGGTCGAAGCCCAGAGCCACGCTTTTGCTTTCCTCCGACAAAGCCTATGTGCGAAGACACACACAAGCGGCCTGCCGAAGCAGGCGTGATCATCTGATCACAAATTGTGGCGGGAGCCAAGCGGTTGCGAGAGTCGACGGTCTGACCAGCGTCGGCGCCGCCCCTCATCCGCCTGCCGGCCCTTTAGGGGCTGGCCGCAACGCTGGCTCCCTTCTTGCGACGCTTGAGATTGGCGAAACCGGTGATGACAGCGCCCCTCTCCCCGTCACTATACGGGGAGAGGATGCCGGCAGGCAGGTGAGGGGCAGCGCCGGCATCGAAAATTTGCCGCCTAAGCCTGAGCGCATTCGAATCCCTTTCGATGGGACCAAAGCTCCGTAGCTCATCTCACTCCGGAATGACCGCCATAGCCTGGATCTCGACCTTGGCGCGGTCCTCGACCAGTGCCACCACCTGCATGGCGGCCATCGCCGGAAAGTGCCGGCCTATCACCGCGCGATAAGCCTCGCCGATCCCCTTGAGGTTGGCGAGATACTCGGCCTTGTCGGTGAAATACCAGGTCATCGAGGTGATGTGCCGCGGTTCGCCGCCGGCTTCGGCGAGCACCGTGACGACATTGGCGAGCGTCTGGCGCACCTGGCCGACGAAGTCGTCGGTCTCGAACTTGCATTCGGCGTTCCAGCCGACCTGGCCGCCGATGAAAACCAGCCGCCCGCCGGCCGCGACGCCATTGGCGTAGCCGATCGGTTTGGCCCAGCCTTTCGGCTGCAGGATGGTGTGCACGTCTAGCTCCCCCTAGTTCAAATACGGTTCGCAAGGCATGATCTCATGCCGCCCCAATGACCTGCCTGGCGATCACCACCTTCTGCACATCCGAGGCTCCCTCGTAGATTCGCAGCGCCCGGATCTCGCGGTAGAGGCTCTCGACGATGTGGCCCTTGCGCACGCCATCGCCGCCATGCAGCTGCACGGCCTTGTCGATCACTTCCTGTGCACGGTCGGTGGCGAAGAGCTTCGCCATCGCCGCCTCGCGCGTCACCCGCGCGGCCCCCATGTCCTTGGTCCAGGCGGCGCGATAGATGAGGAGCGCCGCGGCATCGACATCGAGCGCCATGTCGGCGACGTGGCCCTGCACCATCTGCAGCTCCGCCATCGGCGCGCCGAACAGTTTTCGCTCGGCCACCCGCTTGACGCTTTCATCCAGCGCGCGCCGCGCGAAACCGAGTGCCGCGGCGCCCACCGTCGAGCGGAAGACGTCGAGCACCGACATGGCGATGCGAAAACCGTCGCCGGGCTTGCCGATCAAGGCGGAAGCCGGAACGCGGACATTGTCGAAGGAAAGCCGCGCCAGCGGATGCGGAGCGATCACGTCCAGCCGCTCGGCAACGCCAAGGCCCTTGGCGTCGGCGGGCACGATGAAAGCCGAAATACCCTTGGCGCCAGGCGCCTCGCCGGTGCGGGCGAACACACCATAGAGGTCGGCGATGCCGCCATTGGAGATCCAGGTTTTTTCGCCGGAAAGGACATAGTCGTCGCCGTCGCGGACAGCCGTCATCTCCATATTGGCGACGTCCGATCCCGAGCGTGGTTCCGAGAGCGCAAATGCGGAAATCGCCTGACCGGTCCGCGTCTTTTCCAGCCAGCGCTGCTGGTCCGGCGTGCCGAACAGCGAGATCGCGCCGGTGCCCAGTCCCTGCATGGCGAAGGCGAAGTCGGCGAGCCCGTCATGGCGGGCGAGCGTCTCGCGGATGATGCAGAGCGTGCGCACGTCGAGCGGTCCGGGATTGTCGGGGTCGAGCGCCGTCGGCTTCAGCCAGCCGTCGCGGCCAAGCATCGCCACCAGCGAACGGCAGGCACTGTCCACGTCGTGGTGATCGACCGGCAGGTTCTTTGCGCACCAGGCTTCGAGCTGTTCGGCCAGTTGGCGATGGCGATCTTCGAAGAACGGCCAGTCGAGGAAGGAGCGGTCAGGCATGGAGAAAGCCTCCTGCGCCTCGTTCCTTCACACCCCCTCTGTCCTGCCGGACATCTCCCCCGCAAGGGGGGAGATTAGCAGTTCCGTCGGCGGCCCACTTCCCGCGACGTTGATGATTGGCGAAAGCAGTGGCGACGTCCAATCTCCCCCCTTGCTGGGGAGATGTCCGGCAGGCCAGAGGGGGGTGCCTGGGCGAAAACCGATCATCGCTAGTTCCCCTCGAACACCGGCTTTTCTTTCGCCACGAACGCCTTGTACGCCCGCTCGAAATCGCCGGTTTGCATGCAGATCGCCTGCGCCTGCGCTTCGGCCTCGATCGCCTGGTCGAGGCCCATCGACCATTCCTGATTGAGCTGCGTCTTGGTGATGCCGTGCGCGAAGGTCGGGCCGGAGACGATGCGCGCCGCCATGTCGAGCGCGTCGGCCTCGAGCGCCGCCGCATCGACCAGGCGGTTGTAAAAACCCCAGCGCTCGCCCTCGGCGGCGCTCATCGTGCGGCCGGTATAAAGCAGCTCCGCCGCTCGGCCCTGGCCGATGATGCGCGGCAGGATCGCGCAAGCGCCCATGTCGCAGCCGGCAAGCCCGACGCGGGTGAACAGGAACGCCGTCTTTGCCTGCGGCGTCGCGATGCGGATGTCGGAGGCCATGGCGATGATGGCGCCGGCGCCGACCGCAACCCCGTCGACCGCCGAAATGATCGGCTTGCCGCAATTGAGCATCGCCTTGACGAAGTCGCCGGTCATGCGCGTGAAGGCAAGCAGCGCCTTCATGTCCATCTTGACCAGCGGCCCGATGATGTCGTGGACATCGCCGCCCGAGCAGAAATTGCCGCCATTGGGCAGGAACACCACGGCGTCGACATCCTCGGCATAGACGAGATCGCGAAACGTGTCGCGCAGCTCGCCATAGCTGTCGAAGGTCAGCGGGTTCTTGCGTTCGGGACGGTCGAGCCGGACCCTGGCGATCCTGCCTTCCACTTGCCAGAGGAAGTGCTTCGGCTTGAGGTTGGCTATCTTGCTCATTCGCGTCCTTCCCAATTGCTGCGGAACGATTTCAGCATGCCGGTCAGCCGGCGCGCCTCGTCCTCGCTGACAGTGCCGAGCAGCTCGCCGACCCAGCTCTCATGCGCGGCGGCGATTGCCGCGAAGGACTTCGAGCCTTCCTGGGTCAGCCGCACCATCGAGGTGCGGCGGTCGCCGTTGCGGCGCGCCCGCGTCACAAGGCCTTCCGAAACCAGCCGGTCGACGATGCCCGTCACATTGCCGTTCGACACCAAAAGGAAGCGCGACAGGTCGCTCATCAGCATGCCTTCCGGCGACCGGTAGAGCGCCGCCATCACGTCGAAGCGCGGCAGTGTCGTGTCGAACTCCTTCTTCAGCCGCTCGCGTAGCTCGGCCTCGATGGTGCGCGAGGCGCGCAGCAAGCGTATCCACAGGCGCAGCCTGTCCTTGCCCGGTCCGGCGGATGTCGGTCCCGCTACCATGTCTCGCCTCCCGAGACTGAGATCGCCTGTCCGGTGATCGATCGCGCGGCATCGCTGCACAGCCAGAGCACCGCCGCCGCAATTTCCTCCGGTTGGATGAAACGCCCTTGCGGGTTGATCGCTGAAAGGCTCGCGCGGGCGTCATCGGCGGAACGCCCGGTCTTCTCGACGATGCGCCGGACGGATTCTTCCAGCATGTCGGTCTCCACGAAACCCGGGCAGACTGCGTTCACCGTCACGCCTGACTTGGCGGTCTCGGCGGCTAAAGCCCGCATCAGCCCGACGACGCCGTGCTTGGCCGCGACGTAAGGCGCGACATAGGCGTAGCCTTTCAGGCCGGCGGTCGAGGCGACGAAGACGATGCGCCCCTGCTTGCGCGCCAGCATGCCTGCCAGCGCCGGCTTCACCGTCAGGAACGCGCCGGTCAGGTTGACGTCGAGTGTCCGCCGCCAGTCGACCAGCGCGGTCTTGTGCGCCGGCGCGCTGCCGGCCATGCCGGCATTGGCGACGACGATATCGAACGGTCCGCGCGCCGCCTCGGCCTTCTCGTAGAGGGTCGCCATCTCTGCCTCATCGGTGACATCGGCGGCGATGGCGAAGATGCGGTCGTTTTCCTTCGCGACCTCGGCAAGGGCAGCCTCGCGCCGCCCGCAGATGGTGACGGTAACGCCGGCTTCCGCCAGCACCAGCGCAATGGCTTTGCCGACACCGGAACCGCCGCCGGTGACGAGGGCATGTCGACCGGCGATCATGAGTCCATCCTCGAACGCAGACGCTGCCCCTCACCCTTACCCTCTCCCCGTGAAGAACGGGGAGAGGGGGTCACCAGCGCTGGAGCGCGTCCCTTCTCCCCGTCCTTCACGGGGAGAAGGTGCCGGTCCACCCTCCGCAGCTGCAGCGCAGCTGCTGCGGAGGACGGGCAGGCGGATGAGGGGCAGCGCCGACGTGAAAACATAAAAGCGCTCATACCTTCAGCCCCGCCGCCGCTTCGCGTTCGGCCAGACGATAGATCTGGTCGCGCCCGCGCAGATAGGGATCCGGCCATTTGACGCCGCGGTCGCCGAGGGTCACCGCCGCGTGCAGCGTCCAGTAGGGATCGGTGAGATGCGGCCTGGCCAGCGCCACCAGATCGGCGCGCCCGGCCATCAGGATCGAGTTGGCATGGTCTGGCTCATAGATGTTGCCGACCGCCATCGTCGCCATGCCGACCTCATTGCGGATGCGGTCGGAGAACGGCGTCTGGAACATGCGGCCATAGACCGGCTTGGCGGCGATGGTGGTCTGGCCGGCCGAGACGTCGCAGAGGTCGACGCCGGCCTCATGCAGCAGCCTGGCGATCTCGACCGCGTCGGCGGGCGTCACGCCTTCGATGCCCACCCAGTCATTGGCCGAGATGCGCACCGAGATCGGCTTCTCGGCCGGCCACACCGCGCGCACGGCATGGAATATCTCCAGCGGATAGCGCATGCGGTGCTCCAGCGAGCCGCCATAGTCGTCGGTGCGCCTGTTGGTCAGCGGCGTGATGAAGGCGGAAAGCAGATAGCCGTGCGCGGCATGGATCTCCAGCATGTCGAAGCCGCAGCGCTCGGCCATCTCTGCCGACGCGACGAACTGGTCGCGAACAACGTCCATGTCGGCGCGGTCCATCGCCTTCGGCACCTGGTTCTGCGGCGACCATGGCACGGCCGACGGCGCCATCACCGGCCAGTTGCCGGAGGGCAGCGGCTCGTCCGTTCCTTCCCAGCCGAGGCGGGTCGACCCCTTGGCGCCGGAATGGCCGATCTGGGCGCAGATTTTCGCTTCGGTCTCGGCATGGACGAAATCGACCAGGCGCTTCCAGGCTACCTCATGTTCGGGCTTGTAGAAGCCGGGGCATCCGGGCGTGATGCGGCCTTCGGGGCTGACGCAGGTCATCTCGATATAGAGGAGCCCCGCGCCGCCCTTGGCGCGTTCTGCATAGTGGGCAAAATGCCAGTCGGTCGGGCAGCCGTCGACCGCCTTGTACTGCGCCATCGGCGAGACGACGATGCGGTTGTTGAGCGTCATGTCGCGCAACTTGAAGGGCGCGAACATCGGCGCGCGGCGCAGCATATTGCCGCCCGCGCCGGCCTTGCGCTGGAACCATTCCTCGGCGCCCGTCAGCCATTCGGCGTCGCGCAGCCGAAGGTTCTCGTGGCTGATGCGTTGCGAGCGGGTAAGCAGCGAATAGTTGAACTGCACCGGATCGAGTCCGAGATATCGTTCGACTTCCTCGAACCATTCGAGCGAATTGCGTGCCGCCGACTGCAGCTTGAGCACCTCGGTGCGCCGCGCATCCTCGTATTTGCGGAAGGCGGCTTCGAGGTCGGGCTCGGACTCGACATAGTCGGCGAGCGCCACCGCGCTTTCCAGCGCGAGCTTGGTGCCGGAGCCGATCGAGAAATGCGCCGAAGCCGCGGCATCGCCCATCAGCGCCAGGTTATTGTACGACCAGCGCTCGCACAGCACGCGCGGGAAGTTGATCCAGGCCGAACCTCGAATGTGGTTGGCGTTGGTCATCAGCGGATGGCCGCCGAGATGCTTTTTGAAGATGCGCTCGCAGACCGCGATCGATTCCTGCTGCGTCATTTGCCCGAAGCCGAAGGCAGCCCAAGTCTGCTCGCTGCATTCGACGATGAACGTCGCGGTCTCGCTGTCGAACTGGTAGGCATGCGCCCACACCCAGCCATGCTCCGTCTTCTCGAAGATGAAGGTGAAGGCGTCGTCGAATTTCTGCGTGGTGCCGAGCCAGACGAACTTGCATTTGCGGGTGTCGATGTCGGGCTTGAAGACATCGGCGAAGGCCGCGCGCGACTTCGAGTTCAACCCGTCCGCCGCGACCACCAAATCATGCGTTTCCATGAAGGGCTTGGGGTCCGAGATATCGGTCTCGAACATCATCTTGATGCCGAGCTCGCGCGCCCGCCGCTGTAAAAGGATCAGGAGCCGCTTGCGGCCGATGCCGCAGAAGCCATGGCCGGAGGACACCGTGCGCACGCCGTCATGGATGACGGCGATGTCGTCCCAATAGGCAAAATGCTTCTTGATCCAGACGGCGCTGACCGGGTCGTTCCTGGTCAGGTTCTCCAGCGTTTCGGCCGACAGCACCACGCCCCAGCCGAACGTGTCGTCCGGGCGGTTGCGCTCGTAGACCGTCACCTCATGCGCGGCATCGCGCAGCTTCAGCGAGATGGCAAAGTAGAGTCCGGCCGGTCCGCCGCCGAGAACCGCAACCTTCATGTCTTGCGATCTCCTCTTCGCATCCGGAACCGCCGGCAAGGCCGATGGTTCCGGACGTCAGTATCGCGCCAGCGGGCAATTATTTCAAGCTTGAAGTTTTATAATTGAACAATCGCCAGCGCGCACCGCGGCTCAGCTCACTTGGCAGGATCCTTCGGGCTCCACAGCACCGTCTCGGCGCCCTTCTCATAGGCCATGCCGTCGGGATAGCTGATTGCTTCGAGCTGCAGGCCCCAAGGCGCCTGGAAATAGAGGATGGTCTGGCCGGCGGCCGGGCCTTCCTTGACCGGCAGCGGGCCCAGTCTGGTCTTGACGCCCTTGGCCTCGAGATAGGCCTTGGCCGCAGCGACATCGTCGACATAGAAGGCGATGTGATAGCCGCCGATGTCGCTGTTCTTGGGTGTCGCGTCCTTCTGGTCGGGCGCGGTGTATTTGAACAGTTCGATGTTCGATCCATAGCCGCAGCGGATTTGGGTGATCTCCTCGATGACCGCCTTGGGATCGACGCCGAGCAGGTCCTGCATGAAGGTGCCCTTATCGTCGGCGAACGGGCCGAACGACATCGCCTTCTTGCAGCCGACGACATTGGTGAAGAAATCGACGGCCTGCTTCATGTCGGGCACGGTAACGCCGGTATGGTCGTGCCCGCGCATGCCGGGGATCGAGTCGGCCGAGGCCGCTCCCATTGAGCCGAACAAAGTGGCTGCGAAGATCGCCGCCTGGATTGCGTATTTCATGTCACCCTCCATTGGCGGGCTGACTTGTCATCGCGCATGTCCGGGCCCGCTGGTCGGCATGCGGATATCGAAACTCACTTCATGCCGGCGCCTTGGGCCGCAACCAGTCCGCGTCGATCTCGGGCAGCGGAATGGCGGCGAGCAGGTCGCGCGTGTAGGCCTCCTTCGGGTTGTCGAACAGCGCGTCGGTGGCGCTCGCCTCGACGATCCTGCCCTCGCGCATGACGATGACCTGCCGGCAGAGCCGCCGGATCACCGACAGGTCGTGGCTGATGAAGGCGACTGTCAGCCCCATCTCGGCCGCGAGCTTTTCCAGCAGCGTCAGGATCTGCGCCTGCGTCGAGACGTCGAGGCCGGAGACGATCTCGTCGGCCAGCACGAATTTCGGCGACAGCGCCAGTGCCCGTGCGATGCCGACACGCTGGCGTTGCCCGCCGGACAGCTCGTGTCGGTAGCGGCTGGCGAAATTCTGCGGCAGGCCGACGCGCTGCAAGGCTTCCGTCACGCGTTCCTTGAGCCTGTCGCCAAGTCCGTTCTGCCTGAGCGGCGCGGCGATGATGTTGAAGATCGTATGGCGCGGATTGAGCGACGACATCGGATCCTGGAAGATCATCTGCAGGTCGCGGCGCAGCGGTCTGAGCTCGGCTTCCGAAAGATGGCTGATGTCGCGACCCTCGAAGTTGATCGAGCCGGCGCTCGGCTCGATCAGCCTGACCAGCGCGCGGCCGAGCGTCGACTTGCCCGAGCCGGATTCGCCGACGATGCCGGTCACCGATCCCTTAGGCAGGTCGAAATCCAATCCCTTGAGGATTTCGGCCAGCGGCGCGCGGCCGACCAGCGGCTTGCGCGTCATGTCGGGCAGCGCCACTTTCAGCCCGCGCACGGAAAACAACGGCTCAGCCATGGGCCGGCCTCCATGCCTTGTCGGCGGCGGCGATCTCAGCCGTGAGCCCGGCGAGCACGGTCTCGTCCACCGGCCTCAGCGATGCGTATGGATCGGTGTAGCGCGGCGTGGCTAGCATCAGCGCCCGCGTGTAGGGATGCTGCGGTAATGCGAAGAGCGCCGCGGTCTCGGCTTCCTCGACCACCTTGCCGGCATAAAGCACCGACACTTTTTGGCTGATCTTGGCGACGACGCCGAGATCGTGGGTGACGAACAGGATCGCCGTGCCGTGGTCGCGCTGCAATTGCGCGATCAGCCGCAGGATCTGCTTCTGCACGGTCACGTCCAGCGCCGTCGTCGGCTCATCCGCAATGATCAGCCGTGGCTCCGCCGCGAACGCCGCCGCGATCAGCACGCGCTGCCGCATGCCTCCGGAAAGCTCGTGCGGATAGCTTTTCAGCACACGCTCGGGATCGCGGATCTGCACCTCGTCGAGCAGTTGGCGGATGCGTTGACCGGCCCTCTCGCCGCTCCAGCCGAGAATGCGCACCAAGCGGTCGGTCGTCTGCGGGCCGATGCGGCGCGATGGGTTGAGCGCGGTGAGCGGGTCCTGCGGGATCAGCGCCGTGCGCGCGCCGATCAATGTTCGCCGCGCCTTTGCGTCGAGGCGGCCGAGATCCTCGCCCTCGATCAGCATCTCGCCTTCGACGATGCGCACGCTTTTCGGCAAAACGCCGAGCACCGCCTTGCCGATCATCGTCTTGCCGGCGCCGCTCTCGCCGACCAGCGCGCGGACCTCGCCCGGCTGTACGGCAAGCGAGACCGAGCGCAGCACACGCTGGCCGTTGGGCAGCACGGCGCTCAAGCAGCGGATTTCGAGGCACGCGCTCATCGCAGCACCGGATCGAAGCGCGTCTTCAACCCTTCGCCGAACTGGCTGAAGGAGAGCACGGTGAGGATCAGCGTGACCAGCGGAAACACCAGCACCCACCAGGCCTGGTGGATCGACAGCCGGCCCTCGGCGATGATGCCGCCCCAGGTCGGGTCGTCGGTCGAGATCGACAGATTGACGAAGGAGAGGATCGCCTCGACGATGACGGCAATGCCCATCTCGAGCGACAGCAGCGCCACGACGGAAGGCAGCACGTTGGGCAGCACTTCGCGCAGCATGATGCCGGTGCGGCCATAGCCGGCGATGCGCGCGCTTTCGACATAATCCATGCGCGCCTGGCTCATTGCCTCGGCGCGGATCACCCGGCAGAAGCGCGTCCAGTCTATGACGGCGATCGCGATGATGACCGAACTCAGGCCCGTTCCCAGCACGGCGACCAAAAGGATCGCGAACAGCACCGGCGGGAACGCCATCCAGACATCGACGATGCGCGAGACGATGCGATCGGCCCAGCCGCCGAAATAGCCGGCGATCAACCCGAGGGTAGTGCCGATGAGGCACGCGGATATCGCTGCAGCGAAGGCGACGATGAAGGCGATGCGGCCGCCGAAGATCAGCCGCGACAACAGATCCCGGCCGAGGCTGTCGGTGCCCAGCCAGTAGCCGGGCTCGGCGCCGTCCAGCCAGAAGGGCGGCAGGCGCTCCAGCATCAGGTCCTGCGCCAGCGGGTCCTGCGGCGCGATCAGCGGTGCGAAGATCGCCGCGGCGAGCGCGGCGAGCAGCCAGCCGCCGGCCAGCCACAGCCGCGGGCTCAGGCCACGTCGTGAGCTGCGGGCCTCATCCATGGCGCAGCCTCGGATTGAGCAGCGCATACATCATGTCGACGGCAAGGTTGATCAGCACGAAAAGCAGCGCGAAGACCAGAACGATGCCCTGGATCAGCGGCAGGTCGCGATTGATGACGGCGTCGATCGCCATGTTGCCGAGCCCTTCATAGGAGAACAGCCGCTCGACGATGACGGTGCCGCCGATCAGGAAGGTGAACTGCACGCCGACCAGCGTCAGTGTCGGCAGCGCCGCGTTCTTCAACGCCTCGCGCAGGATCACTTGCGTCTCGGAAAAGCCCTTCACTCGTGCCAGCACGACATAGTCGAGGTCGAGCACTTCCTTCAGCGACTGTTTCAGGAGCTGCGCGATGATCGCCGCCAACGGCAGCGCCAAGGCCACGGCCGGCATCAGCATGTGCTTGAGCAAGTCCCAGGTGAGGTCGAAGCGCAGCCGAAGCAAGCTCTCGACGAGGTAGAACTGGGTGGCGAAGGGCAGGTCGAGCTGCGGCGACACACGACCGGAAATGTCGAACACGGGGACAAGCACGCCGAACAGCAGGATCAGCACCAGACCCCAGAGGAAATCGGGAATGGAGAGCGTCGCGCCGCTGGCGATGTCGATGCCGGCCTCGATCGCCGTGCCGCGCGAGCGCGCGCCGAAGATCGCTGCGGTGACACCGATCGTGAGCGCCATCAAGAGCGCCACCGTTGCGAGCTCCAGCGTCGCCGGCAGCCGGTTGAAGACCAAACCAAGCACATCCTGGCGCAGCGAGATCGAGGTGCCGAAATCGCCATGCAGCACGCCGCCGAGCCAGATGAAGAATTGCTGCACGATTGTCTTGTCCAGCCCGTAGAGCGCGCGCAGCCGCGCGATGTCGTCATTGCTGGCGCCGGGCGGCAGCATCATGGCGATCGGATCTCCGGGCGCCACGCGGATGACGACGAAGACGACGACGGCCACACCGAACAGCGTGACCAGCATCGTCACCAGACGAACGAGGAATCTCTGCAGCAGCATGCGTGGCTGGCCTAGCGTATTTCAATCACCCGTTAAGCGAGGCGCCCCCTCATCCGGCCCTTCGGGCCACCTTCTCCCCGAGGGGAGAAGAGGTCGCAGACGGCTGAGCCTGTCTCTTCTCCCCACCGGGGAGAAGGTGGCCGCGAAGCGGCCGGATGAGGGGCCTGCGACGTTAGAGAAGGTGCGCGCTTTGTGTAGGCGCACCCCTCAGCAATCATCAGGCCGGGGTCATCAGCGCCGGCAGCAATGCGCCCGACACATGCTGCACGACATTGACCTTCTTCGAGTGCACGATCGGCTGTGCATATTGCATCAGCGGCAGCACATAGGCCTGCTCGGCGATGTATTTGTCGACAGCCTTCCAGCCGGCGATGCGCTTGGCCTCGTCCTTCTCGCCCCAAAGCGGGTTGATCTTGTCGACCAGGTCCTTGCTGTCCCACACCGAATGCGGGCTCGGGCCGTACATGGCAAAGCCGGTCGAGGTGGTCGGATCGCCGATGGCGTTGCCCCAATTGTAGAAGGCGGCCGGCGCCAGCTTGTCGGCGGCGCGCAATTCGTAATGCTTGGCGATCTCGTAGACCTCGATATTGGCCTCGATGCCGACCTTGCGCCACATGCCGACGATCGCCTGGATCATCTCATAGTCCTTGGGCTTGAAGCCCTTGGTCGTCTGTATCGTGAACTTGACCGGTTTCTTGGGCGAATAGCCGGAAGCGGCGAGCAGTTCCTTGGCCTTCTCGGGATTGTGCTCGACCTTGATCGAGGCATCGAAGGCCGCGTATTCCGGCGTCTCCAGCGTCGAGATCGGCTGGCCATAGCCGCGCAGCAGCCGCTTGACCAAGAGCTCCTTGTCCACCGCCATGACGGCCGCCTGACGGACATTCTTGTCCAGCATCGCCTCGATGTCGTTGAAGAAGATCATGCCGATGTCGGAAACATTCTTGATCGAGCCGGCGAGCCCGTCCTTGGCGATCAGCCGGTCATATTCCTCATAGGGGATTTCGAGCGTCACCTGCGAGGAGCCGGATTCGATCTCGGCGACACGGCTCGCCGCGTCGGTGACGAATTTGATCGTCACATTCTCGAAGGCCGGCTTGGTGCCCCAGTAATTCGGGTTGGCCTTGAGCCGCAGGAAAGCGTTGCGCTCGAACTTGTCGACCATATAGGGGCCTGTGCCGATCGGCGCCTTCTCGAAGCCGTCAGGCCCGACCTTCTCGTAATAGGCCTTCGGCATGATGTAGCCGGTCAGGAACGACATCCACTTGAAGTAGACCGGGTCGAACTGCACGACGTCGCCGGTGATCTTGTTGCCGTCGATCTTGAAGTTGGCGACGTTCTTCCAGACGAACTGGATCGGATTGCCGGTCTTCTCGTCGCCGGCCCGCTGCAGCGACCAGACCACGTCCTCGGCGGTGAAGGGCGAGCCGTCATGCCATTTCACGCCGTCGCGCACGGTCATCGTCACCTTGGTGCGGTCATCGTTCCAGCCCCATTCGGTGAGCAGGCCGGGCGTGAAGGAGAGGTCCGGCTTCTGCGGGATGAACTGGTCGAACACCGACTGGTAGAGGCCCTGGATGGTCGGATTGACAGCCGATGGCCCGGTCGTCGGATCCCAGGAGGGCAGGTTGACGTTGTAGGCGATGGTGAGGTCGTCCGCAGCCTTTGCTGCCCTCGGCAGGCCGAGCGTTGCCGCGCCAAGCGCTGCGGCGCCATATCCGAGCAAATCGCGTCTGTTGATGGTCATGGTCGTTCCCCTTGTTGGTTGTCCCATTTTTGGCTGTCATTGTCCGCGCGGCGTATTTCAGTCGGTAGTTCAGGTTTGGTGGGCAACCGCGCCGTGTCCATCCTGGAATTCTTCGGCTCAACGTCCTCCCAGTTGCTGCGCGAGCATGAAGCCCGATCCGGCACCCGTGCCGGCGCCGGGCCATGTCGCGGCGCCGGTGAGGTAGAGGTTAGAGACCGGCGTGTTCCAGCGCGCGAAGGAACGCGCCGGGCGGAAGAGGAAATTCTGCGCCAGGTGGTGGCTGCCGCAGATCTGGTCGCCGCCGACGAGGTTCGGATTCTCGCGCTCGAGATCGATCGGCGAGAAGATCGCGCGGCCCAGAATCTTGCTGCGCAGGCCCGGCGCGTGGCTTTCGATGATGTCGAGCACGCGCTCGGCATAGGCGTCCTTGATCGCGTCCCAAGAGCCGGGCGCGATCTTGCCGGCGGCGTCGCCAAGGATCTCTGCCGGCAGCATGCGCACCTGCACCCACAGCACATGCTTGCCTTCGGGCGCTCGCGACGGGTCGACGGCCGTCGGCTGGCCGACGACCAGCACTGGCTGGTCGGGCAGCAGCCCGGCGATCGCCTGCTGATAGGTGCGCGACATGGCGTCGAGCGAGGGCGCGAGATGCACATAGGCGAACCGGCGAAGCTCGGCGCCGGCGCTCCAGTCCGGCAGGACGTCCAGCGCCAGGTGGATCATCATCGTGCCCGGCGCATGGCGGAATTTCTTCATCGCGGCGTCGAAACCGGCGTCGCCGGAGCCATCAGGCAGCAGCTTGCCCGCAAGCGCCTTCGGCGCGACGCCGGCAATGACGGCCTTGCTCGCGACATGAGTTTCGCCGGATGCCAGACGCACGCCGGTCGCCCGGCCACCGGTAACCATTATCTCCGACACTTCCGCGCCGGTCGTGATCTTGCCGCCGGCCGCTTTGACCATACCGGCAAGCGCACGGATGACGGTGTCGGCGCCGCCTTTGCCGAGCACCATGCCGAAGCTCTGGTTGGCCATCGATTCCAGATAAGGGAAGACGGCGCCGCCGGCGATGTCGGGCGCGAAGTCGAGATGCATGCCCCAGGCGGCGAGCGTGGTCCTGACATGCGGCGCCTCGAAATTTTCCTCCAGCCACGCGCGAGGTGACGAGAGCAACAGCCGCCCGGTATCGAGCGCTCCGGCAATGCCCTTCTTGCGCCACAGGTTCCAGGCCGTGCCGGCAAGCGCGCGGCCGCTCATTGGCGAGCCCAGCAGGCGGAACAGGTGTTCGGCCTCACCTGGGAAGGCGCCGACCAGCCGGCGCCATGTGGCGGCATCGGCGGTGGAGAAGGCGGCCAGCCGAGACGCGGTCCTTTCGAGATCATTGCTGACGCCGAACCATTTGCCATCCGGGAAGGCGCTGGCGAAACAGTCGGCGACCGGCGCGAATTCCAGCCCGTGGCTTTTCAATTCATTTGCATATTTCCGGTGGAAGGCCGAGCCGGCGAACAGGCTCAGATTCATCGCGCCGAAATCGTGCCGGAAGCCGGGAAGCGTGTATTCGGCGGTCCGGACCGCGCCGCCGATCGTCTGGGCGCGTTCGAAAATCGCTATTTTCCAGCCTTTGAGCGCCAGATGCGCGGCGCAGGCCAGACTGTTGTGGCCCGCTCCGACAAAGATGGCGTCGAACTCGCTCACGCCCTGCCCCAAAATGCTTTATGCTTAAAGATAATTGCAGATGCATATGTTTTCGTCTAGTAGGATATTAAGGGCCGCAACGAGCCTTGATCGTCACGAACAAGAGGGAACGAAGACAATGGATACGCAAAAACTCCTAGGCGAGGTCGCCGGCCAGCTGCTTTCGGGCGCCATCAAGGTGGTCGACCTGACGGCGCCGCTTGGGCCCAACACGCCGCTGATCAAGCTGCCGCCGGAACTCGCCGTCGACACGCCGAAGATCGAGATCCACGCCATTTCCAAATTTGACAAGAACGGTCCGTGGTGGGCCTGGAACTGGCTGAAGCTCGGCGAGCATTCGGGCACGCACTTCGACGCGCCGCAGCACTGGATCACCGGCAAGGACTATCCGGACGGCGCCACCGACACCATTCCGGCGCAGAATTTCGTCGGCCCGGTCAATGTCATCGATTGCTCCAAGGAAGCCGCCGCCGATCACGATTTTCTGCTCACCGTCGACCACATCAAGGCCTGGGAAGCCAAGCACGGCGCGATCAATCCCGGCGAGTGGGTGGTGATGCGCACCGACTGGTACAAGCGCAACGGCTCGGAAGCCGAGTTCCTCAACGCCAACGAGACCGGTCCGCATACACCGGGACCGACGGCCGAGGCCATCCAGTTCCTGATCAGCAAGGACATCAAGGGCTGGGGCTCAGAGACGATCGGCACCGACGCCGGCAAGGCCGGCGGCATGGAGCCGCCATTCCCGGCGCATACGCTGATGCACAAGGCCAACCGCTATGGGCTTGCCAGCCTCTGCAACCTCGACCAGCTGCCGCCGAAAGGCGCGATCCTGATCGCTGCCCCGCTTAAGATCGAGCACGGCACCGGCAGCCCGATCCGGGCGCTGGCGCTGGTGCCGGGCAAATAGGCGAGGCGGCGGTCTTCGGGAGAAGATCATGCTCGTGGGCGAAGGAGTAGCGATGGAATTGAGGTGGCAGCCTTGTAGCGCTGGCGCTTACCCCCCTCTGTCCTGCCGGACATCTCCCCCTCAAGGGGGAGATTAGCTGTTCCGGCGCCCCGCTTACTCTTGCTACGTTGGCGATTGGCGAAAGCCGGCGCCACTTCCAATCTCCCCCTAGAGGGGGAGATGTCCGGCAGGACAGAGGGGGGCGCGAAGGAACGCTGTCCAGCGTAATTGAATTTCACTTCACGACTGCGAGCGCACAATGACCGCCCCCGATCACATCATCGTCGGCAGCGGCATCAACGCCCTGGTCTGCGCGGCCATCCTCGGGGCTAAGGGCGCCAAGGTGCTCGTGCTCGAGCGCAACGACTGCATCGGCGGCTGCATGCGCACCGAGGAAATCACGGCGCCGGGCTTCGTCCACGACGTGATGGCGACGACCTTCGTGCTGTTCATCACCTCGCCGGCCTTTGCAGCACTTGGCAAGGACCTTGCGCGGCACGGGCTGGAGTTCTGCCACACCACGACGCCCACCGGCGTGCTCAGGCCCGACGGCAGCCATGCCGTGCTCACCACCGACCGCGCCGCCAACATCGCGGCGCTGAACCGGATCGCCTCCGGCGACGGCGATCGCCACGGCGGCGATGTCGGCGGCATCGAACGCAATGCCGGGCTGCTGTTCGGCCTGCTGGGCGGCGCGCTCTGGTCCTATCCGACGACGAAGCTCATGGCGGGCGAGGCCTGGCGGCGCGGCCCGCGCAACCTTGCCGCCTTCCTCGGCGAGGCACTGGTGCCCGCGCGCGGCTGGCTGGAGACCGCTTATAAGTCGGAAACTGTCCGCGCGCTGTGGGCCCCTTGGGTGCTGCATGCCGGGCTCGGGCCGGAAGACGCCTTTTCCGGCCAGATCGCCAAGGTCATCGCCTTTGCGCTGGAGGCGGCCGGCGCGCCGATCGTCAAGGGTGGCGCGAAGAACCTGCTCGCCGCCTTCGAGGCGCTGATCAAGGAGCGCGGCGGCGAAATCCGCGTCAACGCCGATGTCGCCTCGATCATTCAGAAGAGTGATCGCGCCACTGGCGTCCGGCTCGCTTCCGGCGAGACGCTGACGGCGGCAAAGAGCGTCATCTGCTCGGTCACCCCGACGCAGCTTTACGGTCGCCTGCTCGGCGACGCGGCCCCGAAGCGCGACGTCGACGCGACGCGCGACTACCGCTATGGCAAGGGCAACTTCCAGATCCATTACGCGCTCAACAGGCCGCCGGCCTGGCGCGGCGAGGGGCTCGACAAGGTGGCGCTGCTGCATCTGACGCCAGGGCTCGACGGCGTATCGAAGGCCTGCAACGAGGCGGTGCGCGGCCTGCTGCCGGCGGTGCCGACCATCTGCGTCGGCCAGCCGCACGCGCTCGACCCGTCGCGCTGTCCGCAGGGCAAGGCGATCCTGTGGCTGCAACTGCCCGAGGCGCCGCGCGTTGTCAAAGGCGATGCGGCGGGCCAATTGGAAACACCGGCTGACGGACAATGGAGCGACGCATTGCGCGAAGCCTATGCCGACAGGATCGAGGCGATCCTTGCCAACCATATCGACGGCTTCCGGGACACGGTGATCGCGCGCCGCGCCTACTCGCCGGCCGATCTCGAAGCCATGAACATCAACCTTGTCGGCGGTGATCCCTATGGCGGCTCGTCGACCATCGACCAGTCCTTCCTGTGGCGGCCGTTCAAGGCAAGCCGCAACAACGAGACCGGCATCCAAGGCCTCTACCATATCGGCGCCTCGACCCATCCGGGCGCCGGTCTCGGCGGCGGCTCCGGCTTCCTTTTGGCAGGGAGGCTCTGATGGAACAGAAGCTTCCCGAAAAGCGCCAGCGCATCTCGACCCTCGGCCAGATCGGCCTGCAGCAATTCGCGCCTTATCTGATGAACCGCATCATGGGCCGCTACAACGCCACCTTGCGCGAGGATTTCCGCAAGCAGGGGCTGACCATTCCGCAGGTGCGCACGCTGGCCGTGCTCTCGGTCACCGATGGCGTCACCGTCAACGACCTGTCAGTCTACACGGTGATCGAGCAATCGACGCTGAGCCGCACGCTCGACACGCTGGAAGGCCAGGGGCTGGTGCGGCGCGAGCAGGGCGTCACCGACAGCCGCATCCGCCATGTGTTCCTGACCGACGACGGACGGGCGCTGTTCACCCGCGCGTGGCCGGCCATGCACGACGCCTTCGAGGCCATGTTCGACGGCGTCGATGATGCCGAATATGCGGCGCTGATCGCTATACTGCAGAAGATGCTGAAGAACATCCGCAAGCACGACATTTGAGTTTGACGTACGCGCCGCCGGGTCACAGCGGCAACGGAAGGAGGCAGAGATGGCCGAACGGTCTTTTGCCAAGGAAGTCGAGAAGCTGAGGTTAGGGGCCGGCGAGGAGTTCGCCGGCGAGGGCATCCTCGCCATCACCAAGGCGCTGCTGCAATGCGGCGTCGGCTATGTCGGCGGCTACCAGGGCGCGCCGATCAGCCACCTGATGGACGTGCTGGCCGACGCGCAGGATATTCTGGGCGAGCTCGGCGTGCATTTCGAGGCGAGCGCCTCGGAGGCGACCGCCACCGCCATGCTCGCGGCATCCGTGCATTATCCGATCCGTGGCGCCGCCACCTTCAAGTCGACGGTCGGCACCAATGTCGCCTCGGATGCGCTTGCCAACCTGGCCTCCGGCGGCGTCACCGGCGGGGCGCTGATCATCGTCGGCGAGGACTATGGCGAGGGCTCCTCGATCATGCAGGAGCGCAGCCATGCCTTCGCCATGAAGAGCCAGGTCTGGCTGCTCGATCCGCGCCCCAACCTGCCCTCGATCGTCAAGGCGGTCGAGGATGGCTTCGAGCTGTCGGAGGCCTCCAACACGCCGGTCATGCTGCAGGTGCGCATCCGCTGCTGCCACGTCCACGGCCATTTCATCGCCAAGGACAACAAGCGCCCGCCGATGTCGGTGGCCGACGCCCTGTCGGCGCCGCGTCGCGACACCGGCCGCATCGTGCTGCCGCCGGCCTCCTTCCTGCACGAGAAGGAGAAGGTCGCCAAGCGTTGGCCGGCCGCCGTCGACTTTATTCGCGAGCGCAAGATCAACGAGATCTTCGGCTCCGATCACGGCTCGGTCGGCATCGTCATGCAGGGCGGCATGTACAACTCGGTCATCCGCGCGCTGCAGCGGCTTGGCCTCGCCGACACCTATGGCGACACCGACGTGTCGCTTTATGTGCTGAACGCCGTCTACCCGCTGGTCGACGACGAGTTCCTCGCCTTCTGCGAAGGCAAGCAGGCGGTGCTGGTGGTTGAGGAAGGTCAGCCCAACTATATCGAGCAGGCTTTTGCCGCCATGCTGCACAAGGCCGGGCGCGGCACCAAGCTGGTCGGCAAGGAGCATCTGCCGATGGCCGGCGAATATACCGGTCAGGTGATGCTCGACGGCATCGGCTCCTTCCTGCATGCCTATGCCCCCCATCTGTTGCCAGGCGAGGTTCGCGCGCCGAACAAGCTGGGCGAGGGCGTCGACACCGCCGACCTCGTCAATGTCGTTCCCGGCCGCCCGCCCGGCTTCTGCGTCGGCTGCCCCGAGCGGCCCATCTTCGCCGCGACAAAACTGGTCGAGCAGGAGCTCGGCAAGCACCACATCGCTTCCGACATCGGCTGCCATCTGTTCTCGATCATGCCGCCCTTCGAGCTTGGCGCCACGACCATGGGCTATGGGCTGGGTCCAGCCTCGGCATCGGCGTTCAATTCGCCGGAAGCGAAGCGCCGCTCGATCTCCTTCGTCGGCGATGGCGGCTTCTGGCACAACGGCCTGACTTCCTCGATCGGCAACGCGGTGTTCAACAAGAATGACGGCGTCATCGTCATCGTCGACAATTTTTACTCCGCCGCGACCGGCGGGCAGGACATCCTGTCGTCGCGCGCCAACAACAAAACGAAGTCGACCAAACATCCGATCGATGAAGCCGTGAAGGGCATGGGCGTCAAATGGCTGCGCCACATCGACCGCACCTACGATGTCGGCAAGATGCAAGCGACGCTGCGCGAGGCGCTGACGACCGAGGAGAAGGGCCCGAAAGTCATCGTCGCCTCTTCCGAATGCATGCTCAACCGCCAGCGCCGCGAGAGGCCGGGGATCGACAAGGCGATCAAGGCCGGCGAGCGGGTGGTGAAGCCGAAATTCGGCGTCGACGAGGATATCTGCACCGGCGACCATGCCTGCATGCGGCTTTCCGGCTGCCCGTCGCTGTCGGTGAAGACGCTCGACGATCCGCTGCGCGACGATCCTGTCGCCTCGATCGACCAGAACTGCGTCGGCTGCGGCAATTGCGGCGAGGTGGCGGATGCGGCCGTGCTCTGCCCATCCTTCTACCGCGCCGATGTCGTCCACAATCCTGGCCGCTGGGATCGTTTCCTGGAAAGTGCGCGCCGCGCCGCAATCGGCCTTTTGCAGCGCCGCCGCGAGAGTCGCCGTTTGATGTTCGCCGATGCTTGACCACAGCGCCGCGCTGCGCCCGAAGGCGGGTCCCTCTGATGACGAGCGGGTGATAAAACTCGCCGTGCTCGCCGTCGGCGGCCAGGGCGGCGGCGTGCTCGCCGACTGGATCACCGACGTTGCCGAGCGCAACGGCTACATCGCGCAATCGACTTCGGTCGCCGGCGTCGCCCAGCGCACCGGCGCGACGATCTACTATATCGAGATGGCTCGCGACACCGGCCGGCTGCCGGTCTTCGCGCTGTCGCCCTCGCAGGGCGATGTCGACATCCTGATCGCCGCGGAGCTGATGGAGGCCGGCCGCGCCATCATCCGCGGTTTCGTCACGCCCGAGCGCACGACGCTGATCGCGTCCTCGCACCGCATCGCCGCCGTCTCGGAAAAGATCGAGCCGGGCGACGGCCGTGCGTCGTCGGAGAAGGTGCACGCGACGGCGCAGGCGGCGGCAAAACGCTTCATTGCCTTCGACATGGAAAAGATCGCCGCCGAGAACGGCACGATGATCTCGGCGAGCCTGCTTGGCGCGCTGGCTGGTTCCGACACGCTGCCCTTCACTCGCGAAGGCTACGAGCAGGCGATCGGCGCCGGTGGTCGTGGCGTCAAGCCGAGCCTTGCCGCCTTCGGCGCCGCCTATGATCGGGCGCGCGGCATCGCGACCGCGCCGGTTGGCGAAAAAGCAGCCACGAAACCTGCCGCCTTCGAAACCAAGTCAACGGCGAACGTCAGCGGGCCGGAAACGCTGCTAAAGGGCTGGCAGGAGCTTGCCGCTCGCGTAGCGGCGCTGCCGGAACCGGTGCGCGATATGGCCGAACGCGGCCTGAAAAAGGTCGTCGACTTCCAGGACATCGCCTATGGCGGCGAATATCTCGACAGGCTGGACAGGGCAGTCGCATTGGACAATGCGGAACATGGCTATGCGCTGTCGATCGCGGCGGCAAAGCATCTCGCCAATGCCATGTGCTATGACGACATGATCCGCGTCGCCGATCTGAAGACGCGCTCGACCCGAGACAAGCGCGTGCGCAAGGAGGTCGGCGCCAAGGAAGGCTCGGTCCTGCAGGTCACCGAATATTTCCATCCGCGCATCGAGGAATTCTGCGGCACGCTGCCGGCGGGGCTTGGCAGCTATATCGAGAGCCGGCCGAAACTCGCCGCCTTCCTTGACCGCCGCATCAATCGCGGCCGCCACATACGCACCGACGGTTTTTCCGGCTTCGCCATGCTCTGGTTCATCGGCGGCCTGCGCCGCTGGCGCCGCCGCCTGCTGCGCCACAGGATAGAGGTCGAGCATCTGGAGCGCTGGTACGAACTGGCACTCGCCCACGCGCGCGAAAACTATGCGCTCGGGGTCGAGATCCTGAACTGTCGCCGGCTGATCAAGGGCTACAGCGATACCCACGCTCGCGCCCAGTCGAAATTCGACCGCGTGCTCTCGGCGCTTGCGATGCTCGAGGGCCGCGACGACGCCGCCGACTGGATTCGGCGCCTGCGCGAGGCGGCGCTGAAGGACGAGAAGGGCGACATGCTCGACGGCGCGCTGAAGACCGTGGCGACGTTTGGCGATAGCCCGGCCTGATAAACCTTCGAGCGGAGTCCTCTGCCGGGGCGTTCGGATAGCTTGCTGATGACACGTGCACGCATCGAACGGTGGAACGCAGCCTATTCGCTTGCTTCCCGACCCGAGACCTTTTCGACAAGGATCCGGAAAAAGACGTGCGGCAGGCTATCTGACGTCGGAGGCGTGACAGGCTTGAGCGCACCAGGCTCCCACCACTGCGCTTGCTTGCTCAACACCGCCCATGCGCGGTCGCGCTCAACCTTGTGGCCGACCCGGTCCGTCAGTTCCTCATAGCGGCCGTCGACGATCACGCTTCTCCACCCGCGCCCCTCGGTATGCTCTTCTACCTGGGTACTCACCAGGGGATTGGCCCGCATCCAGTCGATCTTCTTGCCGACCAGGGAGAACGCATAGAGGTGGCTGTCGGCGTAGGCGTAGTTGAAGGGCACGACATAGGGCTGTCCGTCCTTCGCGCATGCCAGATGGCCGGTTCGATTGGCCGCCAGCAATTTCGTGCATTCCAAAGTAGAGAGCGTGCGGATCATCATGGGCATGATCTCCCATCCGGCCTTCGGCCTGAACAATCTCCGTTCATCCAAACTTAGTGCGAGGCACATCATGGCTCATTGATATGGATCAATTTGTCATGGGCAAAGGCTTGCCATCTCACTGGCGCATCTTCGGCAGTCGCGGCGGATACGAACTGCGAAGCATTGCGTGCCGAGCCGCAGTCTGGCCGAAACGCTGAACCGACGTGACGAATATGTGATCCGCCTCGCTCCGACGGATTTCGCCCCTGTCCGCCGTTTCACGGAGGTAGGGATGAATCACGGAGACGAACCTTATGCTCACCAAGTATTTTCTGCCGCTCGCACTGGCGGTCGGCACCCTGCTGCTGGCCGGCGCCGGCGCGCAGGCCATGCCGATGGCCAAGCCGAGCGCCGCGCCGCTGCCGGTCGAGACTGTCGGCTGGCGCTGCGGTCCCGGCTGGCACGTGAACCGATGGGGCAGATGCGTGCCGAACGGTCGCGTGGTCATCCGGCCCGTGCGCCATTGGCATCCCGGCTTCTGGTATCACCACCGCTGGTACCCCGGCTATTGGAGCTGGTAGTTCGGAAAGCGAAGCGGACGCCCGCGCTGGAAATGGCGCGGGCGTTCTCTGTTGAGCTTCTCACACGAGGGTTCATTTCGTTGAGCTTCGCGGAAAGGTTCGTGATTGGCCGAAGCCCCTCAGCTTCGTCATCCACGGGCGGAGCGGGAGCGAAGCGGACGTGGAGACCCGAGGATCCATTCCGTTATCTTAATCGTAGAATCCAGCGGAGCAGAATTCTGCATCGTTGCAATGCCTCGACGTCACGGAATGGATCCTATGGTCTGCGCCGCGTCGCTTCGCTCCTTGCTTCGCCACAGGATGACGAATGACAGGCGCTGGCGCCTATCGCTGATGGGCAAACGCAGAACTCACACCACCAAATCCCGCATCGGCTTGACCGCCGCCGAGTCCGGAAACACCTTGTCGCCGAGCACGGCGGCCGACAGCCCGAACTGATCTGCCAGCAACCCCTTCAGCACCGCGCGCACATCGCTGGTCGGCGCGAGGTCTCGGCTTTCGTAAAGCTGAGCCGGCTTCAGCCCCGGCCAGTCGGCGATGACGCGGCCGCCCTTGATCGCGCCGCCGGCGAGCAGCACCACCGTACCGGTCCCGTGATCGGTGCCGACCGAGCCGTTGATGCGGGCGGTGCGGCCGAATTCGGTGATTGCCGCGATCGCCGTGTCTCGCCAGCGTTCGCCCAGCCCTTTCTCGAATTCCTCGAAGGCGCCGTCGAGGCCGCCGAGCAGATTGGCGAGCCGCCCGATGGCGCCGCCTTCGTTGATATGCGTGTCCCAGCCGTCGAAGGCGAGGGCTGCGATGCGTGGCCCGTCATCGGTCGCCATCAGCTTTGCCGCGCCTTGCGCCGACTGCCGCATGCCGGCGGCGTTGTCGAGGCCGCCTCTCGGCCTCATCGTCTTGCCGTCGAGCTCGTCGCTCATCGCCATCCGGTCGGCGTCGAGACCCTTCTGCAGCGCCGCGGCCAGCGCTGGGTCGCGATGGTTGTAGAGGTCGAGCACGCGCTCGGCCAGCGCGTCGCCCGGCGTCGGCAAGGCCTGCGGCGCCCAGCCGAGCACGGGTGCCGCGCCGCGGATCACCAACGGCGTCGAAGGCCCGACCGCCAGCCCGCCGGCCTTCGCCACATGGTCGCCGGTCGGCAAGCTGGTCAGCGCCCGGTTGAGCCAGCCGGTGGCGGAGTTGCCGGGACCGGGCAAGCCGCTTTCCAGCACGTCCTGGCCGTCGAAATGCGAGCGGTCGCGATAGCCGGTCGCGGCCGCGTGCACGACCGCCGCCTGGCCTGCCTTGAACAGGCGCGCAAACACCGGCATCGCTGGATTGACCGCGAAGAAACCGTCGAGCGGCAGCGCAGGATTGGCGCCTGAGAGCGAGAGCGCGATGTCGCCATGCAGGCCGGCATAGTCGGGATCGCCGACCGGACCGACAGTCGATAGCCCATCCAGCGCGCCGCGCAGCACGATGACGATCAGGCGCGGATCGCGATTGTCGGCCGCGCGCGCGAAGCGCGGCAGATAGGCCCAGGCAAACAGCGCGCCGCCGGTCATCAGCACGGCGCGGCGTGTCGGGTTGGGGGGTCGCAAAGAAGGCTCATGGCCGCTTCTCCATTGTTCACCGGCGCTGGAATTCCGGGGCCATCAAAAGCAGCGCCAGGCCCTGTTGCTTGGATTCGGCGCGCGTGATCGCTTCGCGCGTTTCGGCCGAGGCGGAGGCGCCGACCAGGGCGTCGAGCAATTGGTCAGGATTGCCGATGTCGCTCGCCTGCTTCGCGGCCTGCCAGGCGATATCGAGGCGCGTCTTCATGCCTTCGGCCGAAATCCAGCTGTCGCTCCGGTCCGGAAATCCGTTCGGCCCGGGCGGCTGCCAAAGCGGCTCGCCCAATGCCCTTAGCCAGCCAAGCGTCCGCTGCGGTTCTTGGCCGGCGGAGGGGCCGACCGCCCGCCGCAAGGCCATGACATAGTCGAAGGGCGAGCGCAGCTTGGCCAGCGGCATCGACCAGGCTTCGGGCATATCCACCAGCGCGAGCGCCAGTGCGCGCAGGTCGCCATCGGTCTTCGTAAAAACCGCGGCCAGATGTGCGACGCACTGTGGCGGCGGATCGTCGGCGATGAAATGGCGGGCGAGCTTGCCGGCGATGTGCCGCGCCGTAGCCGGGTACTGGGCGATGTCGTTCAGCGCGGCCTCGGCCTGCCCCATGCCGCCGGCCGGGTAGGTCTTGCCAAGCAGGATGGCCTCGCCCGGCTGATGCGCATTGGCGTTGAAGACGAAGCTGCCCGGCTCGCCGAGCCGCCCTTTCCGTCCCGCCATCGTCCAGCCGGTCAGCATGCCGGCAAAGCTGGTGACGTCGGCCTGGCTATAGCCGCTGCCGACACCCAGCGTGTGAAGCTCCAGGATCTCGCGGGCAAGGTTCTCGTTGAGGCCGCGACCGCGTCTTTTGCCGGCGCGAGAATCGGGGCCGATCGACTGCCGGTTGTCGAGAAAAAACAGCATCGCCGGATGATGCTCGACCGCCAGCAGCATGTCGGCGAAGCGGCCGAGCACGAAAGGTCGGATTGCCTCGCGTTCGAAGGCGCCGGCGCTGGCCCGCACGATCTGACCCTTGGCGACCGAGACGCAGAAATGATTCGACCAGAAGCCGACCAGCCGCTCGACAAAGCCGGGACCGGCGTTGAGCGCCTTGTCGAAACGGGCCTGGGCTTCATCCCGATAGATATCGGCCTCGACCGGCGTCACGGCCGGCTTGGCTTTTGCGTCAGTTGAGCTGTCCGCGGTGTCTGCGGCGGGCTGCATGGCGGACGCCGCCTCCCGCGCTGCCTTGCGTTCCGCGGAGGCGGCCATGCTGGCCTGGATCGCGGCGGTGCTGTCCAGCAGCCCGGCATTCCGTGAATCGCCGGCCGAGACAAGCGCGATGTCCTGCTGCTTGATCTCCGCCTTGAGATAGGCGCGGGCGTCGGCCGCGATCTTGACGAGGTCGTCACCGCGCCTCGCGCCGAGCCCGAAACGGTTGAGCGCGATCAGGGCCGGATCGGTCTGAGCGGCATTTGAAACGGATTGAGCCAATGCAGCCTCCGTCGCGAAGCCGACGCAGATCGCGTCGGCGGCATGTCCTGACGGTCGAAAGACCTCACGATGCCGGCCTCGGCATCATGAGGCTGGCCAGCGCCTCACCAGCGGCGCCAGTGGTGCCAGCGGTGGTACGGATGCCAGGCCGGGCCGATATAGACTCTCGGTCCGCCCCAATAGTAATAGCCCGGATAGATCACGCGGCGGTTGGGAACGCAGCGCCCCCAGCGGTTGGGGTGCCAGCCGGGACCGCAGCCCCAGGCCACATGCTCGACGAGCGCCGGTGCCGTGACCGGCGCGATCGGCATTGCCGAGGCAGCGCTTGCCGCGACTACCCCGCCGACCGCGAGGGCGGCAGCGAGCGAATATTTCGTCAGACCGTTCATGGGATACTCCCGAAGTTTATCGAGATTGAAGAGAGCCCGTCCGCATTCGCGTGGCAGGCCTGTCCCTCTTTCCCTTGAACGGAGGTTGCCGGCGGTTTCCGTCGCTTGTCAGGGCGTATTTTTTGCAGGCGGCGGCCGCTGCCGGCCCACATGGCGCAGCAAGGCGTCGGCCAGCAGCTTACGGTCTTCTGGCGAGCTCGACGCCGCGAATTCGACGATGCGCTGCTCGAGCCGCGTGCGGATCGTGGCGTCGGCATTGCGCGCCCGCTCCAGGGCGGCGGCCAGAGCATTGGCGTCGAGCGTCGGCTGTTGCAAAAGGTTTGCCGCGTCGCGCCGTGCCTGCTGCCCGTCGAGGATGACCGCGCGGGATTCGCGACGAACCTCGCGCAGAGCCTGGCGAAATGCCTTGCGGTCGTTGGCGGGAAGCTGCCCGCCTGCCGATTCCAGCGAATAACCCACGCCGGAACGGCCGATTAGCCAGCCCGCGCCGCCGGCCACGGCGCCGATCAGAAAGACGTTCAGCACCAGCGATGCCACGAAAAGACGGGTGTTCATAGGTCCTCCGTGTCGGCATCGGGACCGGCATCGCCGAACGACGTTGCGTTGGCATCCATCGCATAATGGTCGGACGGGGCGTCCGGAGCGACGACGGTGACCAGCGCCAGCCCGGCGACGGCGCCGGCGAGGCCGACACCGGCGAGCCCGAAGCCCAGCCACCAGAACCGGCGATGCCGGCCCTGCCTGACTTGCGTCATGGCACGTGCGACGATCTCGCCATGCAGCACCCGGCTTGGGGCTTCGACGTGATGACGGTCGAGGACGGCGTCGAGGCTGCCGGCGGTCGCTAAGATCGCGCGGCCCTCTTCGCTATTGGCAAATAGCGTGGCGGCAGCCTGCTCGGCCTGCGGCCAACGATGCAGCGCGCTGCCATAGGCATCCGCCAGCGCGGCGAAGCGCCGGGCATCCATCCGCCCGTCGGCGGTCTTTTTCTCGTCAGCCATCTCGTTCGCCCTTCCACTCTTTCGGCATGGCCCCCCACGCTGCTTCCCGCGGAACCGGCAAGTCCTTCGCTGTCTCAGTCATCGCCATCGTCTCCGACGAGCATGGCCTGCAGCGCGCGACGACCCCGCGCGAGCAGGCTTTCCAGCGCATCGACGCTGACCTGCATGGCGCCGGCGGCCTCGATATTGGACATCTCCTGATAATAGACGAGCACGATCGCCTCGCGCTGGCGCGGCGCGATGCGCAGCAAGGCCTGCTGGACGCGCCGGCCTTCGTCTCCCGGAAGGGCGTCGGGAAGCGGTGCCTCATCGGCCACCTCCGGCAGTTCGTCCGTCGTCCATTCGCGGCGCCGCCGCAGCCGGTCGTAGCAGAGGTTGAGCGCCACCCGGTGGATCCAGGTGTCGAAACGCGCATGGCCCTTGCGCCAGCCGGAGGCATGGCGCCAGATGCGCACGAAGGTCTCCTGGGCGACGTCCTCGGCCTCGGCCGCGTCGCCCAGCATCCGTGTGGCGAGCGACAGCACGCGCGGCAGCTTGCGTGCCACCATTGCCTGCACGGCGGCTTGGTCGCCGGCACTGATGCGCCGTACCAGTCCCTCGTCCGGATCGGCGCCCATCAGCCTGGGCGCTCCCAATGATCATCGTGCCGCATAACCTCTCGGTCATTGCTCCTGATTGGGAGCGGTTTTGTGGCCCGGCCTTTCGTCGGCGCCGAGCATGCCGTCGCCGTTCTTGTCGAGCCTGGCGAAGCGCTTGGCGAGGAAGGCGTCGAGCTCCGACTTGTCGACGAACCCGTCCCTGTTGGTATCCATGCGCGCGAAGGCTTTGGCCGGGTCGCCCTTGGCCTTGCGCTTTTCCTGGAATGCCGTCCATTCGGCGAGGCTGACCTTGCCGTCGCCGTCCGTGTCGGCGGCCATGAAGGCCTTCTCCCGGCGCGCCTCGAACTTTGCCAGCGTAACGCCGGGCTTGGCGGTCGCGGTCGTGCTTGGCGCCGGTTGGGCCGGTGCGGTGGCAGGGGTAGGCGTCGTTGTCTGAGCGGCCGCCGCGGCGGCCTGCAGACCAAGGGCAACGACCAGGATAGTACGGCGGATCATGCTCTCATCTCCGGTTCGGCATGGCCGTTGGCGACCATGCTTCAGCCGTTAAACGCGGTTACGAGAGAAATCCGTCGGTCGCTTCCGACGAGACGATGAGAGGTCCGGCAAAAAGCCGGACCGGAGCCGACCCGAACGAGGGTGGGCCAAACTATTTCCGTTCTTCGACCACCACCAGCTGGTCCGGTTTGAAGCCGGCATGTTGCGGGGTCCAGACGTCGCCCTCGCGGTTGAACCAGTGGCACAGATAGGTGCCCGACGCCGCGCCGTCGCTGATGGTCATTTCGGGGCCTCCGGATTTCAGCCTGACGACGTCTCCGGTCTTGAAACTATTGGGCATTTCGACCTCCCATGCTGGGGCCATGAGTTTTCCACCAAACCTCAATCGCGACAATGGTCGATGTGCCTCGGACCGCTTGGCGCAGAAGCCCCGAATGATCATATCGACCCGCTTCGTGCTGTACGCAAAAAAGAGGTCGCCCACAGGCGACCTCAAAAAACCGTGCTGTAACAGGTAGGCAAAACTTACTTGGTAGCGCAGCCGCTCGCAGTTGGGTTGCTGACGCAACCTGCGATCGTCTCGAACTTGCTGTTGAGTGCCTTGCCGAGCGAATTTGCACCGACCATGATCGCCAGAGCGATCAGCGCCGCGATCAGGCCGTACTCGATTGCCGTTGCACCGGATTCGTTATTCTTGAAACGCTTGATGAGCTTGAACATTGGAAGGTTTCCCTTGTTGCCCGTTGGTGACCTGCTCTAGCTATCAAGAAACGATTTTGAAGACCTTAATCGAATAAGTTAAGAATAGGTTACTTCAGAAAAGGATAGCGTATAGATAAAATGGTGCATGAGTTGAACATCGAGAGCGAACTAGATAATTACATAAATTACTAATATATAATGTAAGATGGTGCTAAAGAAGGAATCGTGAAGGGGCTCTCGATTCGACCTATATTCGCAGAGCCTGTCACCGAAAATGCTCGCGGAGTACGACAGGCGTTTCCACGGTTGTTTCTTAAAATGTATCCGAAATATCGAAAGCGGTGGGCGATATACCCGTTAGAAAACAGGGAAACATCGCAACCTCGAGATCACTCCGGCACGCCGGCGATGCCCAGCGCCTCGACGTAACGCTCGGCGAACGCCTTGTCGAGCCACGGGTTGATCTGTCTCTGCAGGGTGAGCGTGAAGGTCGGGAACGCCTCCATCAGCCGCCGCGCCGCCGCCTGCGCCTCGTCCAGCCGGTTGAGTTTGACCAGCGCCATGATCACCACGCGGTGCGAGGAGCCGTAGTTCGGCATCTCGTGCAGCGCGCGTTCTCCCCATGCCAGCGCTTCCTCGTAGCGCTCGAGCATCAGGTAGCTCATCCCGATGCCGGAGAGCGCGATGCCCTTCTCGGGGTCGACCGGGCTCAGCCGCATTGCCCTGTGAAAATGCTCGATCGCGACGAGCGGGCGGCTGGCATGCGCGTTCACCCAGCCGCAGCCGGTATGGCCCTGCGCCGAATTGGGGTTGAGCAGCAGCGATCGTTCGATCGTGCCCAGCGCCATCTCGTACTCCTTCGCGCTGTAGGCGATCACCTGCGCGGCGAAGCGCAGGCTCGTGGGGTCGTCGCGCGCTTCCGCCAGGACCTCGCGCGCCATGCGCGCGGCGACCCTGGTATCGTCGGGCTCGTGCCAGCACTGGCTCACGGATAGGCTGCGGATATAGGCGCCGAGTGCCTTCGCCAGGTTGAAGCCGGGGTCGATGCTGAGCGCCTCGTTGGTGAGCCGCCGCACGTCGGCAAAGCCTTCGCGCGTCATGCTGTAGAAGCGCGGCAGCGCGCGAAGGTAGAGGTCGTAGGCGCTGATGTAGTCGGTCGGCTTCATGCGCGCCTGCTTGATCTCCTCCAGCCGGATGCTCGGCTCGACAGCGCCGACGACGCTCTCGGTCACCTTGTCCTGCAGGTCGAAGATGTCGCTCACGTCGCCCTCGAAGCGGTCGGTCCAGACATGGTGTCCGCTGATCGCGTCCACCAACTGCCCACTGATGCGCACCCGCGATCCGGCTCTGCGGATGCTGCCTTCGAGCACGTAGCGGACGCCCAACTCGCGCCCGACCTGGCGCAGGTCCACCGCCCGGCCCTTGTAGGTGAAGGACGAGTTGCGGGCGATCACGAAGAAGGAGTTCACCCGGCTCAATCCCGTGATGATGTCCTCCACCAGCCCGTCGGCGAAGTATTCCTGGTCGGGGTCGCCGCTCATGTTGGTGAAAGGAAGAACCGCGATCGAGGGTTTCTCGGGCAAGGGAGGCGGTGCAGCCGCCGAGGCGTCGGGCTCGACGCGGTAGGCGCGCACAGGCCGCTCGATGTTCTTGAGGCGCAGGTTGCCGAGCGGCGTGAAGCCGCAGTCGAGCTTGCCTTGCAGGTGGTCGTAGGCGGTGCCCGAGACGACCACGGTGCCGGGATCGGCGATGCCTTCGAGGCGGGCGGCGATGTTGACCCCGTCGCCGTAGAGGTCGCCGTCCTCCTCGCAGACGACGTCGCCGAGATTGACGCCGATGCGCAAGCGAATCCGTTCTTCCTCTGGCGTCTCCGCCTCGTGTTCTGCCAGGGCCTGCTGGATCGCCATCGCCGAGGTCACCGCGTTGACGACGCTCGCGAATTCGCAGAGCATGCCGTCGCCGGTAAGTTTGACGATCCGACCCTGGTTCTCGGAGACCAGCGGTTCGAGGAGGTCCTTGCGGTAGGTCTTCAGCCGCTCGAGCGTGCCGCGCTCGTCGCGCTCCGTCAGGCGCGAATAGCCGACCACGTCGCAAGCCAGGATCGCTGCGAGGTGGCGCTGCGTGGTCATTGCACCGCTCAGCCAAGCGCCTGCGCGCGGGCCGCCCCGTGTCCACGTCCTGCCCGCTTCCATACGCCCCACCTGCATGGTGTCCATCTTTCCCAGTCTCCGCTCGTCGCTGGAACGGAGAACGCGGCTTGACCTTGCCTTCACGAGCTTTCGCTATCCCGCTTGCCAGGCGTGGAGCGTTCCAGTCGCGCGCTGACAACCAGCCGACGACACGCCCACGCAGCCTCTGGGGACGCTGACACGCCACTTCCAGCAGGCCGGGGATATTCCCTGCCCTGTGTAACCGGCTGACGCCACCGTGGCGGTGCTTTTGTTTCGGGCATCACACCAGATGTTGGCGCTTGGCATACATCCACGTCACGCCTGAGTGGGAAGGCGAGGCCCGGCATGGCGCACCCATCGATACCGACTGCAACGATTGCCCGCGCCCTTTGTTTCAGGACGCGCCTATAACGCAACCATGAAAATGACAGCGACTTACGACGTCGGCGGCGAGTATTCTCACGCTCGTCAAAACGATGGCGAGCGACGTTCCCATCGCCGATCTGCCGCCCGCCAACAAATGCCGACGGGCTTCAACGACTTCAAGCGATTAATCAAAAGCGGTAGTTCAGGCTCAGAGAAACCGTATGGGTGCTGGGCTTCACGAATGTCGGGCCGACGCCTTGTTCTCCCTCGAAATTGTGATCCGAGAAATGCGCATATGCGTAATCGGCGCCGATGACCCACTTATCATTGAGCGCGTAATCGGCGCCGACGCCGATCGTCCAGCCGGTATAAGTCCGGTCAAACTTGGCATCTCCAAAACCGAGAACGCTGTATCCGGTATCGTGCAGGTGCAGGAAGGCCATGCCACCCTTAACATAGGGGAGGATATTGCCCATCGCATATCCAGCCTTTGCAACGATGTCGCCTTGCCAATCGGCAGCGGTCTCGAACGTTTCAGTGTCGATCGTCGGCACCGTCTTCTTGTTGAACACCGCGACCAGCCGGGCTTCCGCTCCGAGCACGAAATTGTTGTCGAACTGGTACTGATAGCCCACTTGGCCACCAATCGAAGCCGACGTGCTATCGCCATCATATCCGGGGGGATCATAATTGGGGATCGTCACATCGCCCTTGAGAAAATTGACGCCGGCCACAGCGCCGATATAGGCGCCTGTCCAATTGTAGGACGCGGGCTCGACTGACAATGCATCCGCAGCAAAGGCTGACGAACAAAGCCCAAATAGAATTGCCGATGTGAGTAGAACCTTCCTCATAACTCGCTATCGCCCCCGATCCGCCATTGCATCTAAGGGTTGATAGCATGGCTTTCAGGGGTTGCGCTGTAACACAGCGGCAACAGTGGCGGTGGAGGATGCGTGGCGAGAGATTGCATTCCGACACCGTGAGCAAGGCAGCATGGTGCTGGCCATCCTGCTCACCGTCCGCGGTAGGTAGTTTCTGTGCGGTTTCTGTACAAAACCGTCGAGCGGATCAGCTTAGTCGTTGAATTTTTGGTGCCGCTTGCGTGACTCGAACACGCGACCCCATCATTACGAATGATGTGCTCTACCAACTGAGCTAAAGCGGCCCGGGAAGCAGCTCAGCTTCCAAGATGCGCTGCGTGATAGACTCAACCGCCAGCTAATTCAAGATGGCTGGCGGCGAAATCCTGTGTCGATGCGCGGCAATTCCGGTCGGCTGCCGCCGCACGACGGCCTCCGTCGTCCGCCGCGGCGGCTCGCCAGTTCACCGGCGGCTGGCGTCCGGTCCGCTGAAGCCGATCCGGTGACGGTGACAAAAAATGTTGATTCTTCAACAAAAAACGCCGAAATGGGCTTTGGATGCGTCGGCAAGGCTGCCGCTCGCCCGTTGATTGATTGGTCGCCTGCGGCTAACGATCGATGAACTGTGAGCGAACGCGCAGAGGGAGCTCGCTTGGACGCCATCGAGAAAGCGATCCGCAACGCCTTCGAGAAAGGCAATGCCGAGGACCGGGCGTTTCGCGAGAAGGTCTATCGCTCGGCCTTTGCCGCGCTGGATCGCGTCCTGCAGGCCAATCCGAATGTGACGGTGGAGGCCGCCATCAACCGCCGCAAGGCGGTGCAGGCCAAGATCGCCGAGATCGAATCCGAATTCCTGCCGGCCGTCCAGGCAATCCCGGACGTCATGCTCCCGTCCGAGAGCGGTGCGCCCGCTGGCAATGCCGCGCCGGCCCCGTCGGTGGACACGCCGGCCCGGTCTCCGGCGCCGTCAGTGGACGAGCCGCGACAGGCGCCGAACCAGGCGTCGTCGTCGCCGTCGATCACCGTCGATGGTCCGGTGCAGCCCGAAGCTTCGGACGCGCCGCGCTCGCGCGTGCTGCCCCGCGTGCCCGACATCATGCCGGACGAGGCGCTTCCCGATGCGCCCACCCTCGACGATTCTCCTGGATCCTCCGTCGGCAACGGCGCCGAAGTGGCGCCGGACCGCGATGAACGGCGGATCAGGGGCCGGCGCCTGCCGCTGACGGCGATCTTCGTCGTCGCGACGCTTGCCGCCGCTGCCGGTATCGGTCTCTATTTCGCGAAGCAGACCGGCGTCTTCAAGACGGCGGCTGAGCTCAACACCGGTCCGCCGGAAGCGCCGCCGACGCTGGAAGGGGAGGATTCCTCGCAGCCCGCCGACGCCGGCTCGCCGGAAAAGCCGGGCGAGGCGGATCAATCGAAGAACTGGATCAACGTGTTCCTGCCCAGCGATCCGACCCATGTCAGCACGCCGTCCGACGCCAGCGCCGACGTGATGAAGGACGACACCGGCCAGTTCCTGCGCATCCGTTCCGGCGCGTCCGGCTCGGCGATCGCCTTCGACGTTGGACAGGGCGTCTTGGAAAAGCTCGCCGGCAAGCATGCCATGTTCGACATCATCGCCCGCTCGGAGGAGGGCAAGGAGACGCAGATCTCGGTCGACTGTAATTTCGGCGAGTTCGGCGATTGCGGCCGCAAGCGCTACGCTGTCGGCCACGAGCGCAACGAATACCTGTTCGACGTGCAGTTTCCGGACAAGCATCCGGGCGCCGCCGGTACCATTGCCGTCAATTCCGACTTCGACAAGCAGGGCAAGTCCGTCGACATCTACGAGATCCGCGTCTCGATCGCGGAATAGCCTCCGCACTGCCGTCGTTCCTGCTGTAGGAGCCGCGATGGAGGAGACAATGAATGCTTCTAGTCCCCAGACAGGAGACGCCGGACAGATTCGCGCGCTGATCGAGCAATGGGCCGAGGCGGTGCGCCGCAAGGACATGGATGGCATTCTGCGGCACCACGCCTCGGATTTCATCATGTTCGACGTGCCGCCTCCGCTGCAGTCAAAAGGTATCGAGGCTTATCGCGACACTTGGCCCTTGTTCTTCGGGGCTTCACCAAACCCGCCTGTGTTCGATATCGTCGATCTGAAGATCAGGGCAGGCGCCGAAGTGGCGTTCGCTGTCGCGCTGATGCGGTGCGTACTCGTCACGCAAACCGAGTCCAGTGATCTCGATTTCCGGCTGACCATCTGTTTCGAGAAAATCGCAGGACAGTGGACTTTCATGCACGAGCACCACTCCGTCCCGGCGATCGACTGACCCTAAAGCGCGTCGCGTCGAAACGGATTCAGGCGACGCGCTTTAGGTTTTGTTTTGATGCATGTCGTTCCCCCAAAACCGCTGCGCACTTTTGGGCGACATGCATTAATCGAGCAGCGCCTGCAGAGTCTCGATGCGGTCGGCCTCGGCTGCCGGCTTGTCCCAGCGCAGCCGGGAAATGCGGGGAAAACGCATCGCGACGCCCGATTTGTGCCGGGTGGAGCGGTTGAGGCCCTCGAACGCCACTTCCAGCACCAGCCCGTTCTGGCGGTCGGCGCGCACCGAGCGCACCGGCCCGAACCGCTCGATGGTGTTGTCGCGGACATATTTGTCGATCTGACGCAGCTCCTCGTCGGTGAAGCCGAAATAGGCCTTGCCGACCGGCACCAGCTCTTCCGATCCTTCCGGTCCTGCCCAGACGCCGAAAGTGTAGTCGGAATAAAAGCTCGAGCGCTTGCCGTGGCCGCGCTGCGCATACATCAGCACCGCGTCCACCGTGTGCGGATCGCGCTTCCACTTGAACCATGGGCCTTTCGGCCGGCCGGCGAGATAGGGCGAATCCCAGCGCTTCAGCATCACCCCTTCGATGATCGGATGCGGCGGCGCCTGGCGCAGCCGCTCCAGCGTTTCCCAGTCCGCAAATGCCACCAGCGGCGAGAGATCGAAGCGGCTGGGGTCGAGGGTGCCGACGAAGGTTTCGAGCCGCTTGCGGCGGTCAGCGAAGGGCAGCGCCCGCAAATCCTCGCCATCGATCTGCAAGGCGTCGTAGCAGCGCATGAAGGCCGGGTATTGCTGCTGGATTTTTGGCGACACGCTCTTGCGGTTCAGCCGCTGCTGCAGGTCGGAGAAGGTTCCGGTCGCCTCGCGCGGATCGCCGACCAGCAGCTCGCCGTCGAGCGCCGCCTCGAAATCCATGGCCGCGGCAAGGTCCGGGACATGGCGCTGAAGGAGAGCTGTGATCGCCCCGTCGAAATGTAAATCGGGTGCGTCCGGATCGTTCGTATGGCAGACATGTTTCATCACCCGCGGCCAGTTTAGCTGCCAGTCCGGCGTCGTCCTTGACCCACGGAGCGCCTGTGTAATTGAACGAAAGCGGGAACAGGCCCCGGCAGAGCCGTAGGCAGGGGCCCCGGGGGCGCGGACTACTGGCCTGTGGCGTCGAGTACGTCGCCAGATCTGCGCGGATCCCACCGCTTTCACATTATCCACCGTGCGGCGGAAAAAAACCGCGCTTGATCGGGAACCAGACCTTGATGTCCTTGCCGGTCATTACCCGCCTTGGCCCCGGCATCCGCCGCCGGCGGCTTGCCCTCGTCGGGGCCGGCCAACAGGTGTTTTGTGTAGGCATGCTGCGGGTTGGTGAAAATCTCCCTGGTCGGGCCGGTCTCGACTATTCTGCCCTTGGTCATGACGCAGACGCGGTCGGCGATCTTTCTGACGATGCCGAGGTCGTGGGTGATGAAGAGCATCGACATGCCCTTGCGGCTTTTCAGGCCCGCGAGCAGCTCGAGGATCTGCGCCTGCACGGTGACGTCGAGCGCCGTGGTCGGCTCGTCGGCGATCAACAGCTCGGGCTCATTGGCCAAGGCCATGGCGATCATGACGCGCTGGCGCTGGCCGCCGGAGAGCTGGTGCGGATAGGCATCGAGCCGCTTCTGCGGATCGCGGATGCCGACCTCGGTGAGCAGCTCCAGCGTACGGGCGTGGGCCTGCCGGTCGCCCAGCCCCTGATGCAGCTTCAGCACCTCGACGATCTGCTGCTCGATCGTGTGCAGCGGATTGAGCGAGGTCATCGGCTCCTGGAAGATCATGGTGATCTTGTTGCCGCGCACGCCGCGCAACGTCTTTTCGTTGGCGCTGAGCAGATCGGCGCCATGGAACAGGATCTTTCCCGAAGGATGGCTGGCCGCGGGGTATGGCAGAAGCTTCAGCACCGACAGCGCCGAGACCGATTTGCCGGACCCGGATTCGCCGACCAGCGCCACGGTCTCGCCCTTGGCGATGTCGAAGGAGATGTGGTCGACGGCGACCGACTGTGTGCCGCCTTGCGCGAAGGCAACGCTCAGATCGCGGACGGAAAGCAGGGGCTCGCTCATTTGAACGTCTTGCGCGGATCGAAGGCGTCGCGCGTCGCCTCGCCGATGAAGACCAGCAGCGACAGCATCAGCGAGATCACGATGAAGCCGGAGATGCCGAGCCAGGGCGCGTTGAGATTGCGTTGCGCCTGCTTCAGCAGCTCGCCGAGCGAGGCGGAACCGGGCGGCAGGCCGAAGCCGAGATAGTCGAGCGAGGTCAGCGTCGAGATCGAGCCTGAGAGCAGGAAAGGCAGGAAAGTCAGCGTCGCCACCATGGCGTTGGGCAGAAGGTGGCGGAACATGATCGTGAGGTTGGGCACGCCGAGCGCGCGCGCCGCGTTGACATATTCGAAGTTGCGCGCGCGCAGGAACTCGGCCCGCACCACGCCGACCAGCGCCACCCAGGAGAACAGCAGCATCAGGCCGAGCAGGATGAAGAAACCGGGTGGCAGGATGGCGGAGACGATGAGCAGCAGATAGAGCACCGGGATCGCCGACCAGATCTCGATGAAGCGCTGGAACAGAAGGTCGGTCCAGCCGCCGAAATAGCCCTGCACGGCGCCGGCCGCGACGCCGATCAGCGAGGAGCCGAGCGTCAGGATCAGCCCGAACAGCACCGAGATGCGGAAGCCGTAAAGCACCCGCGCCAGCACGTCGCGCGCCTGGTCGTCGGTGCCGAGCCAGTTCCAGTTGCCGACGACGCAGTTCTCATCGGCCTCTCCCTTTGGGTATTGGCTGCAACGCTTGTTCTTGTCGTAGAGCCAGGAGGGTTTGGCGGGCGCCGCCTCCGGAATGGCGTTGTTGACGGTCTGATACGAGTAGCGCACCGGCGGCCAGACCATCCAGCCGTTCGAATTGATCTCGTCCTGGATGACCGGGTCGCGATAGTCGGTGACGGCATAGAAGCCGCCGAACTTCTCTTCCGGATAGGCGACCAGCACCGGAAACAGGATCTCGCCCTTGTAGGAAACGATGATCGGCTTGTCGTTGGCGATCAGCTCGGAAAACAGCGACAGCACGAAGAGGAGAAGGAAGATCCACAGCGACCAGTAGCCGCGCCGGTTCGCCTTGAAGTTCTGCAGCCGCCGCTGGTTGAGCGGCGACAACCACGGCCGGGCGGCGCGGGCCGGCTTGGTTTCGGCCGAAGTTGCCGTCATCAGACGTCTCTCCGCTCGAAATCGATGCGCGGATCGACCCAGGTGTAGATCAGGTCCGACATCAGGCCGACGAACAGGCCGAGCAGCGAGAAGATGTAGAGATTGGCGAACACCACCGGATAGTCGCGGTCGATCACCGACTTGAAGCCGAGCAGGCCGAGGCCGTCGAGCGAGAAGATGTTCTCGATCAGCAGCGAGCCGGTGAAGAAGGCCGAGATGAAGGCTCCGGGAAAGCCGGCGATGACGATCAGCATGGCGTTGCGGAAGACATGGCCGTAGAGCACCTTGCGCTCCGACAGGCCCTTGGCCCGCGCCGTCACCACATACTGCTTGCGGATCTCTTCGAGGAAGGAGTTCTTGGTCAACAGCGTCGTCGTGGCGAAGGCCGACAACACAAGTGCGGTCAGCGGCAGCGTCATGTGCCAGAAATAGTCGACGATCTTGTCTGGCCAGGACAACTGGTCCCAATTGTCGGAAACGATGCCGCGCAGCGGGAACCAGTCCCAGAAAGAGCCGCCGGCGAACAGCACCATCAAAAGGATGCCGAACAGGAAGCCGGGGATGGCGTAGCCGACGATCACCACGCCGCTGGTCCAGACGTCGAAGGTCGAGCCGTCCTGCACCGCCTTACGGATGCCGAGAGGGATCGAGATCAGGTAGGACAACAGCGTGATCCACAGCCCGATCGAGATCGACACCGGCATCTTTTCCAGGATCAGGTCAAGCACCGAGATGTCGCGGAAATAGCTGTCGCCGAAATCGAAGCGGGCGTAGTTCCACAGCATCATGCCGAAGCGCTGGAGGGGCGGCTTGTCGAAGCCGAACTGCTTTTCGAGCTTCTTGATGAATTCGGGGTCAAGCCCCTGCGCGCCGCGATATTTCGAGCTGACGTTGCCTGCGACATCGAGATTGGTGGCGCCGGCATCGCCACCGCCACCGCCGCCGAGGCGATCGGTGCCGCCCTGGTTGGTGAGCCGGGCGATAACCTGCTCGACCGGACCGCCGGGAGCGAACTGGATGACGGCGAAGGATATCGCCATGATGCCGAACAGCGTCGGGATCATCAGAAGGATGCGGCGCAGGATATAAGCGCCCATCAGGCAGCCGGCCCTGCGCGAACAGTCATGTCAGGCTTTGCCAATCTTTGCCGCCTTGCCTTTGTCGAACCACCACGCCGTTTCGACCGGAAAGCCGAAATCGGGTTTCTGCTCGGGAACACCGAACATGTCCCAATAGGCGACGCGGTGATTCGCGAGATAGTATGTTGGAATCCAGTCTAGCCGCGCGCGCAAGACCCGGTCGAGCGCCCTGAGCGCCGTGACGAGTTCTGTTCGGCTTTTCGCCTTGCCTGCGGCCACGATCAGTGCGTCGATGGCCTTGCTTTCGGTACCCGGATAGTTGCGCTGCCCCGGGATCTTCGCCATCCGCGAGTCGTAGAGCATCTCCAGGCCGTCGGCAGTGGGCGTTGCCCCGATAGACCAATGGAGCAGGTTGAAATCGAAGTCGAAATCGCTCTGCCGCTCTTCATATTGTGTCGAATCGACCTGCCGGATCGACGCGTCGATCCCAATCGCCTTCATATTCTCGGACCATTTGGTGAAGAGACGGACGATGCCATCGTCTTCGGCGAGCATTTCCACCCGAAGCCGCTCCCCCTTTTCATTGACCACGAAATCGCCCGCCCGCTTCCAGCCGGCTTCGGCGAGCAGTTTTGAAGCCTTGCCGAGCAGTTTGCGGTCGCGGCCTGAACCGTCGGATACGGGCTGCATGACCGGCTCGCCGAAGGTTTCTGGCGGCAACTCGGCTCGAAACGGTTCCAGCAGGGCCAGTTCCTGGGCCGAGGGCAAGCCCTCAGCCTTATAGTCCGAGCGTTCGAAATTCGAATGCGAACGCTCGTAAGAACCAAAAAACAGGACGCGCCTGGTCCATTCGAAGTCGAAGCAATTGGCAATCGCCAGTCTCACGCGCACATCGCGGAATTGCGGACGACGCTGGTTCAGCGCGACCGCCTGCATGTCGGGCGATTTCTCGCCGGGAAATTCCCGTTTGACGACCTTGCCATCCTTAAGCGCCGGAAAGTCATAACCGGTTGCCCATACCCGCGAGGTGAATTCTTCGCGAAAATGCGTGTCGCCCTTCTTGAAGGCTTCAAATGCTGCCTGGCGATCGAGGTAGAAGTCGATACGAATGCGGTCGAAATTGTTAAGGCCACGGTTCACGGCGAGATCGCGGCCCCAATAGTCGGCGACGCGTTCATACTCGATAGTCTGTCCAGCCACGACGCGCCCCATCTTGTATGGTCCGGAGCCGAGCGGCGGCGTCATCGTCGAGGCATCGAAGTCATTGGCCGTATAAAAGGCTTTGGACACGATCGGCATTCCTACGACCGTAAGAATGTTCTGCGCGGATTGTTCGCCGTTGAAGGTCAGGTTGAGGGTGACGGCATCGATGGCAGCCGCCTCCGTCAAATAGCGCAACGCCTTGGACAGGTTTGGATGGCCCTGGTCCTTGTACAGCTTCAATGCGAAGGCGACGTCCTCGGCGGTAAGAGGTGTGCCATCGTGGAATCGCGCTTGCGGTCGCAGGGTGAAGCGGAAGCCGTTGCGGTCTTGCGACAAGGTAACGGACTCGGCAAGCACGCCATACATCGCGTCCGGTTCGTCGAGTGCGCTTGTCATTAGCGAATCGAAGCAGAGTTCCGTGCGCGGCGGCGAATCGCCTTTCAGCACCAGGGAATTCAACGTGTTGAATGTCAGGAAACTCTGATTCAAGGTGGCGTTCGGCGGCGCGAAATTCATCTGGCCGCCCTTCGGCGCGTCCGGATTGACGTAGTCGAAATGCGTGAAGTCGGGCTTGTATTTCAGGTCGCCGAAGGCCGACAGGCCATGCAACTTGACCCCGGTCGGCGTCTCGGCAAACGCCCGGCCCGGCAGCAGCGCAGCGGCGCCTGCCGCGGCGCCGAGCGCCAGGAAATCGCGACGAGGAAGCAGACGCCGCATCAATCGAGGCCTTTGTACTTGCCGGCCAGCGCCTTTTCCTTCTCCGGGTCGACCCACCAGGAATCGATGTCGGCGCCGCGGTAGCTGGGCTGCTTTTCCGGCATGCCGAACTTGTTCCAGTAGGCGAGCCAGACCACCGCGCGGTAGTATTGCGGCACGACATAGTAATTCCACAACAGCACCCGATCGAGCGCATGGGTGGCGGCGACGAGATCGTCGCGGTCGGTGGCGAAGATGATGCGGTCGACGAGCGCGTCGACCACCGGGTTCTTGATGCCGGAATAATTGCGCGATCCCGGCGTGTCCGCCGCCTTCGAACTCCAGAAGTCGCGCTGCTCGTTGCCGGGCGATTCCGATTGCTGGAGTATGCTGGTAATGACGTCGTAGTCGAAATTGTTGACGCGGTTGATGTACTGCGTCTGGTCGATGATCCGCAGCGTCGCATCGACGCCGATCTTGCGCAGATTGGCGATCCAGGGGCTGGCGATGACCTGGTCGGTGTCGTTCGAGCCGAGTATTTCGAACTTGAACGGCGCGCCGGTTTTGGCATTCACCATCTTGCCGCCCTTGATCACCCAGCCTGCCTTGGCGAACAGGTCGACCGCCTGTTTCAGATATTTGCGCTCGGCTTGCGGTGCGTCGTAGACCGGCAGCTTGAATTCCTGGGTGAACAGCTCCGGCGGCAGCTTGTCGCGATACTTCTCCAGGATTTCGAGCTCCTTGCCCTGCGGCAGCCCGCTCGACGCCAGTTCCGTGCCCTCGAAATAGCTGTGGGTGCGCGTGTTCGAGTTGTAGAACAGCGTGCGGTTCATCGTTTCGAAGTCGAACGGATAGGTCAGCGCGGCGCGCACGAGCCGATCCTGGAACAGCGGCCGCCGCTGGTTCAGCACGAAAGCCTGCATCGGCTCGGGTGACGTTGTCTTGAATTCCTTCTTGACCACGTCGCCAGCGCTCACCGCCGGAAAGTTGTAGGCCGTCGCCCAGCGTCGCGAGCTGTTTTCCGGCTTGATGTCGTCGAGCCCGCCCTTGGTGAAGGCCTGCCAGGCGGCATTGTCGTCCAGGATATAGGTAAAGCGCTGGGTGTCGAAATTCTCACGGCCGATCTTCACCGGCAGCTTGGCGCCCCAATAATCGGGCACGCGCTGCCAGACGATTTCAGAGCCCGGCTTGAAGCTGGCGATCTTGTAGGCGCCGGAACCCAGCGGCGGCTCCAGCGTCGGCCTGGTGACGTCGCGCTTCTTGCCGCCGGCGTCGGTGCCCTCCCACCAGTGCTTCGGCAGCACTACGAGGTCGCCGAGGATCTTGGGCAATTCCCGATTGCCCCTCTGGTTGAAATGGAACTCGACCTCGTGATCGGAGACGGCGACGGCGTCGGTTACGTTCTCGAAATAGCGGCTGTACATCGGACTGTTGGCCTTCAACACCTGGAACGACCAGATCACGTCGTCGACTGTGATCGGCTGGCCGTCATGCCACTTGGCGCGCGGGTCGAGGCGGTAGGTCGCCGACGAATAGTCCGGCGGGTATTTGTAGGCCTCGGCGATCAGCGGGTGGCTGACGCTGCCTTCATCGGTCGCCTGGTCCATCAGCGTGTCGTAGAGCAGCCCGCCGCCGAACTGCGCGAAGCCGGCGGCCGGCGATCCCTGCACTATATAGGGATTGAAGCTGTCGAAGGTGCCGACAACGACGGAGTTGAACATGCCTCCCTTGGGTGCATCCGGATTGACGTAGTCGTAACGCTGGAAATTCTCGCCGTATTTGGAAGGGCCGATCAGCGAGGAGGTGGTGTGCCATTCGTCGGCGGAGCTGGCCTGCACGCTTGCGGCGAAAGCAACCGCCAGCATCAATGCGAAAAACGTCCGGAAGCGGCCGACCGTCATGCGTTCTCCTCGTCGCGAACAGTACTCACGGCAATCTAGATCATTTGACGCCTGTGAAAACCGCAAGTGCCGGCTTTTGTAGCCGCATATGCGGTTTTCCTAACAGAAAAAGCCGGGACGAACCCGGCTTTTCTGAGGTTGCCTCTATGACAAATTGTTTATTGAGCAGGTGCCACGGGCTTCGCCGGGGCGGCGCCTTCTGCCGGCTTGGCGGGTGCGGCACCTTCCGCCGGCTTCGCGCCCTCGGCGGGCTTGGCTTCGGCCGAAGCGCCCGGCTGCGGCAGCGGCTTCGGATTGTCCGACAGCGTGCGCAGATAGGCGATCACATTGGCGCGGTCTTCATCCTTCGGCAGGCCGGCGAAACCCATCGCCGTGCCCTTCACGAACTTCTTTGGCGAGGTGATGAAGTGGTTGAGGTTGTCGTAGGTCCACTTCTCGGCGCCGCCCTTGGAAAAATCCTTCATGCCGGCCGAATAGGCGAAGCCCTCGTGCTCGGCGACGGGGCGGTCGACGATGTCCCACAGATCCGGACCGACCTTGTTCGGGCCGCCCTTCTCGCCGGAGTGGCAGGCCTGGCACTTCTTGAAGATGGCGGCGCCCGCCTCGGCATTGGCGGTGGCGAGCAGGTCGGCGATCGGCTTGGCTTCGGCAGCCGGCGCGGCGGCGCCGCCGCCTTCCGCCGGCTCGGCCGCCTCGATGGCGAAGCCAGGCTTCTCGGGCGCTGGCGAAGCGAACAGCGCGTTCGAGACGATGCCGACCGAAAAGACCACGAAGACGGTTCCGAGGAATCCGGCGAGCAGCTTGTTGACTTCGTTGGAATCCATACGCCCCTTGCTCCCTTTTCCGGCGGACCGTCCCGTCCACTCCGTCCGTCGGTATCGTCAAAGGCCCGGAGGGGCCAGTCAAATCGGGCGGAAACTAGGTCTTTTGCTTCGGCGTTGCAACACATATAAGGGCGCTTCCAGTGAGACGTTTTGCCACTTTTCCATAAGCTTTCCCGGCTGCCCCAAAAGTCCCATGTCGACATTGATCCTGATCCCCGCCCGCATGGCCTCGACGCGCCTGCCGGGCAAGCCGCTGGCCGACATCGCCGGCGCGCCGATGATCGTCCATGTCGCCCGCCGCGGCGCCGAGGCAGGGCTCGGCCGCGTGGTGGTGGCGACCGATACGGAGGCCGTGGCGCAAGCGGTTCGGGAGCACGGTTTCGAGGCGGTGATGACGCGCGCGGATCACGAATCGGGCTCCGACCGCATCTTCGAGGCGCTCACCGAGCTTGACCCGCAGAAAAAGGTCGAGACCATCGTCAATGTGCAGGGCGATCTGCCGACGATCGACCCTGAAAACATCGGCGCGTCGCTGCGGCCCTTCGCCGACCCGGCGGTCGACATCGCCACGCTCGGTGTCGAGATCGTCCGCGACGACGAGAAGACCAATCCGAACGTCGTCAAGATCGTCGGCTCGCCGCTCTCCGCGACAAGGCTGAAGGCGCTCTATTTCACTCGCGCCACGGCGCCGTGGGGGGAGGGCCCGCTCTATCACCACATCGGCCTCTACGCCTATCGTCGCGCCGCGCTCGAACGCTTCGTCGCGCTGAAGCCGTCGCCACTGGAGCGCCGTGAGCGGCTGGAGCAGCTTCGGGCGCTCGAAGCCGGCATGCGCATCGATGCCGAGATCGTCCGGTCGCTACCGCTCGGCGTCGACACGCCGGACGATCTCGAGCGCGCCAGGCAGATCCTTTCAAACTGAGATATCCAGAGAGACTTTGGCGCATGCCTGAAAAGACCAACAGAATTTCCTTCCAGGGCGAGCCCGGAGCCAATTCCGACACAGCCTGCCGCAACATGTTCCCGTCGATGGAGCCGTTGCCCTGTCCGACCTTCGAGGACGCCTTCAACGCGGTGGAGACCGGCAAGGCCGAGCTCGCCATGATCCCGATCGAGAACACGATCGCGGGCCGTGTCGCCGACATCCATCACCTGCTGCCGGAATCGCGGCTGCACATCGTCGGCGAGTATTTTTTGCCGATCCACTTCCAGCTGATGGTGCTGCCGGGCGTCAAGCGCGAGGAGATCAGAAGCGTGCACAGCCATATCCACGCGCTTGGCCAGTGCCGCAAATACATCCGCAAGAACGGTTGGAAGCCGGTTGTCGCCGGCGATACGGCGGGTTCGGCCAAGATGGTTTCCGAGGTCAGGGATCGCACCATGGCTTCGCTCGCGCCCGCGCTCGCAGCCGAGCTCTACGGCCTCGACATCATCGAGAAGAATGTCGAGGATACCGACTCCAATGTCACCCGCTTCGTCGTGCTGACCAAGAACAAGCAATGGGCCGAGCGGCCTTCGCCGGACGCCAAGATGATGACCACCTTCATCTTCCGCGTCCGCAACGTACCGGCCGCGCTCTACAAGGCCATGGGCGGCTTCGCCACCAACGGCATCAACATGACCAAGCTGGAGAGCTATCAGCTCGGTGCCTTCACCGCGACGCTGTTCTATGCCGATATAGAGGGCCACCCGGACGACCCGCTGGTCAAGCTGGCGCTCGACGAACTGCGCTTCTTCTCGCGCGAGATGCGCATCCTCGGCGTCTATCCGGCGAGTGCGTCGCGTGAGCAGTGGAAGGTGGCGGATTAGCTCTCTTGTTTGAACGGGGCGTTCCGAAAACCATTTTTGGCAACACAATAGGTCAAACACAATCAGCGGCCTGCCGGATTGCGGTGTCGAAGGCTCGATCCGAACCAATGAGTCGTGCGATCCTATCGATCGTCGCACGCACCTCTGGCAATTTGCGATCATCGCCATGCACCACCAACCATTGTTCGTGCGACAGTTCCTCGATCACGCCATCAGTGCGAACCAGATCGTTGTGGGCATCGCCAACAAAGCAGGGCAATACCACATGGCCAGCGCCAGCAAGCGCGAGGTCAAGGAGTGAGCGCGGTTGAGTGACTTCAAAGCGGATTTGATCTCGTTTGTGGGCGCGCACCCAGATTGCTGATGGTGTGTTCACCGTAGCCGCGATCCAATCAGCTTTTCGTACGGCATTTGGGTGTGAATAGGGGGCAAATGCTACGGTCTTTGTCCTCCGAGCCGCGAGTCCTGGCTCGGACGGCCTCCGGTTGCGGATCCCGATCAACGCCTCGCGCCTGCCTATGTTCTGCACCTCTTCAACAGCGCTGAAGACAATGCTGCGGTCGGTCACTCCCAGTTTTTCGATGTTGCGCGCCAGGTACCACGTCATCCAGGTGCCCGCGGACACACGGATGGGCGCCGACACGTTTCGTCGTGAGAATTCCCGGCGGATATCCAGGAACCGCTGCTCGATGGTCTCAGCCTGAGATGTCAGTGCTCGACCTGCTGCCGTCAACTCATAGCCGGATGGCAGCCGGGAGAACAACTCCGCACCCAACGCTCGTTCAAGATCGACGATATGTCGGCTCAGCGTTGCCGCACTCTGACCAACAGTCTTCGCCGCAGACGAAAGGCTTCCATCGCGTGCGACCGCCAGAAAGATTCTCAGGTCCGACCAGTCGATAGCCATTTCATTCATGCGCCACTCTCTTCATTTTTGTAGTCTCCCATCTGACGTCGATCTGGCGCCATATCAAGACCGTGCAGTCAGCGGAGAACACAGATATGGCGCCGAAAATTCACCTTGGATCGCGCATCGGCATGGGTTGCTGGGCGATCGGTGGCCACTTTTGGTCAGGCGAGATCCCGGTCGGATATTCCGGCGCTGACGGCAGCCAATCCGTAAAAACCATTCACGCGGCATGGGATGGTGGAATCCGGCTCTTCGATACGTCGGCGGTGTATGGAGCCGGGCACTCGGAGGAGCTTTTGGGCAAGGCGCTCTCAGGCCGTTCTGAAGCAGTTGTCGTGTCGAAGTTCGGCCATTCCTTCGATCCGGCTTCCCGCCAGATGACTGGCCCAAGGTTCGACCCCGAATATGTGCGCTGGTCGGTCGGTGAGAGCCTTCGCCGGCTAGGTCGCGATTGCATCGACGTGATGTTGCTTCACCTGAACGATCTCACCGTCGAACATGCGGAACCGGCGTTTGAGGTCTTGGAGCAGCTTGTCCGTGTCGGGGCCATTCGAAGCTATGGCTGGAGCACCGACTTTCCATCAAGTGTCCAGGCATTCGCTGACCGGAGCGGCTTTTCAACGGTCCAGCATTCGATGAACGTCTTCTTCGATGCACCGTCGATGTGCGAAACCGCACATAACAACGGGTTGGCCCAGCTGATCCGGTCGCCGCTCGCCATGGGCGTGTTAACGGGGAAATTCTCGGACGGACGTGCGGTTCCACCGGACGATGTCAGGTCGGTTCCCGCGGATTGGCAGGTATACTTTGAAGCATCGCGCGCCCGTTCCGAACTGACCAGGCAGATCGATGCAATCCGCGATTTGCTCACCGCTGGCGGGCGGACGCTCGGTCAGGGAGCCTTGTGCTGGCTGCTGTCGAAAGGTTGCAACATTCACCCCATCCCGGGCGCGAAAACGCCCGCGCAGGCTGTTGAGAATGCTGCAGCCATGGAATTCGGGCCGCTGTCAGAGACCGTGATGGCCGAGATCGAAACCATTCTCCAAAGGCCGCCAGAAGGTGAGTTTCGCGCTCGATAGGTGCCGCCCCGTTGTGGCTTCGCAATGGCCACTTGGGCGATGCGGTTGTTTTGAGCGCCTAACCCCAACCCAAAGGCACGTAGTCGATCTCCATGAACGCCTCGACCTCCGGCACCCAGCGGTCCCGGACGAAGGCGACGTGGTCGGGGTGCTCGTTGTATCTCGTGTAGGCGGCCTGGTCGGCGAACTCCATCGAGAAGCCGAACTGGTAGTCGTTCTTGGGGCTGACCTGGCGCAGCTGCTCGAAATGCGTGACACCCTTGATCGCTGTCAGGATCTTCTTGGCATCGTGCAGGAACCGCTTCGCCTCCAGCGAATGCGGCGGATGCTTCAGCGTGAACACGACGGTATGGCGGATCATTTCCCTGCTCCTATTCGCTGTCGACCCAGGCGCGGATGAGGTGATGCGCGATCGCCCCCTTCGGCGGCGTGATCAAGCCGCTGGCATGCGTTCTGTCCAGCATCGAGCGCACCTCGTCGCGGAAAAACCAGCGGCAGTCCTCCAGCTCGTTGAGGTCGGCCTGGATGTCCTCGTTGAGCGGCTCGCCGAAGCAGCCGATCATCAGCGAGTAAGGAAACGGCCAGGGCTGGCTGGCGTGGTAGACGACGCGGCCGAGCTTTATGCCTGCCTCTTCCAGCGTCTCGCGGCGCACCGCCGCCTCGATCGTCTCGCCGGGCTCGATGAAGCCGGCAAGCGCCGAATACATGCCCGGCGCGAAATGCCGGCCGCGCCCGAGCAGGCATTTCTCGCGCGTCGCCGTCAGCATGATCGCCACCGGATCTGTGCGCGGGAAATGGTCGGTGCCGCAGGCCGGGCAATGTCGCCTGTAGCCGCCGGCGCGCATTTCCGAGCGGTTGCCGCACTTGCTGCAGAACGCATGGCTGGCGTGCCAGGCGAGCAGCGCAGCACCCTGCGCCAGCGCCCCGGCGGCCGCCTCGTCGATCAGGCCCTGCATGTAGACCGAACGGTAGTCGATCGCCTTCACCGCTTCCGGCAGATTTTCCGGCTCGATGCCGGCCGGCACCGCAAGCACCGGACCGCTGTCCGAAAGGCCGAGCAGCACGCCGTGGTCAAGCGAAGCCTCGAAGCCCTGGCTTTCCGCCGCCTCGAACCAGGGGTCGAACTGGCCGTCTTTAAGTTTGAGATAGAGCCTGCCGCCATGCATCAGCATCAGCCGTGCCGATTGTTCGGCAAGCGCCTTCTCGACGGCGTCGTCGGCGCGGTTTTCCGATTGCCGGTCGATCCGGTTTCCGGCGAAACCGACGAACTGGCTCGGCTCGCGCAATGGCGCGTCAAACAGGCGAAAGCTCATGGTGACTCGAGGTTGGGGGACTCAAGGTGCAGGATGGACACTGGTCGGCTTATAGCGCTGCCTTGATCGTTTCGGCAAACCGGCGGATCTCGGGGCGCTGATAGGGCTCGCGCATGCCGTGCCCCCAGACCGGCCCCGGCCAGCCGGGATCGCCCTCGCTACGGGCGATGACATGGACATGCAGCTGGCGCACGATGTTGCCCAAGGCACCGGTGTTGATCTTGGTGCAGCCGGTCACCCGCTTCAGCGCCTGCGCCACCATATTGGTCTCGAAGGTCAGCATCGTCTGGTCGAGCGGCGTCAGATCGTGGATTTCCTCAACGCCCGGCCGCTGCGGCACCAGGACCAGCCACGGCCAGCGGCGATCGTTCATCAGCCTGAGCTCGCACAGGCCGAGCCACATCAGCTGCTCACTGTCCGCCTCCAACCGGGCGTCCAGCGTGAATCCGGCCTTGAGGCCAGGCAGCATGGGCGTTTCCTTCGCTTTTGTAATATTTTCCAAACCGGGGAACGCTAGAGCGGCGGCAAGGTGGCTGCAAGCGAATCATTGGCCGCTATTGTCGATTTAAAGGCTTCCGCGCCTGCGTGGCCCGGCGGGTCATTCACCTCCACCCTTGCATTTCGCCGCCGAATTGCCGATATGGAGCGCGGGAGGTTGGTGGTGGACGATCCACTCGCCAACCGGGTCAGGTCCGGAAGGAAGCAGCCCTAACGAGCCCGGAACGGGTCATTGTTCCAGCCTCCCGCCTCTTCGCCTTTCTCCCGCGACATTGACGGCGCCGAGCCGTGCGGGCGAGACTATGCGCAGGAATCGGCCGCCTGCAGTCCTTGGAGCTTTTGACGGCGAATGAGCGAAGCCGGAAATTTGGGGCCAAAAAATCCGGAGACGGAAAAGGCCGGCGCCTATCGCGTGCTGGCGCGCAAATATCGCCCCTCGAATTTCTCCGAGCTGATCGGCCAGGAGCCGATGGTCCGCACGCTGACCAACGCCTTCGCCACCGGCCGCATCGCCCAGGCCTGGATGCTGACCGGCGTGCGCGGTGTCGGCAAGACGACGACCGCGCGCATTCTGGCACGGGCGCTCAACTACAAGACCGCGACCGTCGACCAGCCCTCGGTCGACCTGTCGGTCCCAGGCGAGCATTGCCAGGCGATCATGGAAGGCCGCCATGTCGACGTCATCGAGATGGACGCCGCCTCCCACACCGGCATCGATGACATCAGGGACATCATCGACCGCGTGCGCTATGCGCCGGTCTCGGCCCGCTACAAAGTCTACATCATCGACGAAGTGCACATGCTCTCCACCCAGGCCTTCAACGGCCTGTTGAAGACGCTGGAAGAGCCGCCGCCGCACGTCAAATTCATCTTCGCCACCACCGAGATCCGCAAGGTGCCGATCACGGTCCTGTCGCGTTGCCAGCGCTTCGATCTGAGGCGCATCGACGCCGGCGCGCTGGTCGCGCATCTTTCCTCGATTGCCGCCAAGGAGGGCATTTCCGTCGACGACGAGGCCCTGGCGATGATCGCTCGCGCGGCCGAAGGCTCGGCGCGCGATTCGCTCTCCATCCTCGACCAGGCGATCGCCCATGGCAGCGGCACGGTCAGTGCCGAGGCGGTGCGCGCCATGCTGGGGCTTGCCGACCGTGCCCGCATCATCGACCTGTTCGAGCATGTCATGAAGGGCGATGTCGCGGCGGCCTTGGCCGAGTTCCGCGCGCAATACGACACCGGCGCCGATCCAGCCGCCGTGCTCACCGATCTTGCCGAATTCAATCACCTCGTCACCCGGCTGCGTTTCGTGCCGGCCGCGGCAGACGACGCTTCGCTCTCCGAGGACGAACGCCGGCGCGGTGCCGAGTTCGCGAGCGCGCTGTCGGTGCGCGTGCTGTCGCGAACCTGGCAGATGCTGCTCAAGGGCATTCCCGAGGTGCAGTCCTCCAACCGTCCGGTCAGCGCCGGCGAGATGGTGCTGATCCGGCTGGCGCACGCCGCCGACCTGCCGACGCTGGACGAGGCGCTGAAATCGCTGGAAGGCGCGGCAACCGTGCCGAATGGCGCGCCGCGCGCCAACGGAGCGCCCGCCGGCAATGGCGGCGGCGCAAGTGCCGTGGCGCAGGCCCGGATGCCGACCTCCACCGGCGGCGCGCAGACGATGCGCCTGGTCGAGGCGCAGCCCGTGCCCGCGACCTTCGCTCCGGCGCCGGAGCCGGTCGTTGAAACTCCCGTCGTGCCGGTCAAATCGCTGGCCGACATTGTTGCACTTGCCGACGCCAATCGCGACATGGCCTTCAAGGTGCTCGTGAAACGTTGCGTAAGGCCCGTGCGTATCGAGCCTGGCCGCATCGACGTCACCCTGACCGACGATGCGCCGAAGATGCTGCTCAACGACCTGACCGCGAAGCTGCGCGCCTGGACCGGCCGCAACTGGCTGGTCTCGCTGTCGAAGGAGGAAGGCGGCCAGACGCTGGCCGAAATGGAGACGACGAAGCGCGAGAACGCCTTCTCCGATGCCAGGAGCGACCCGACGGTCGCCGCCATTCTCGCCCGCTTTCCCGGCGCCAAGATCATCGACGTGCGCATTCCGGATGTGCCGGACGTGGAAGAGACCGGGGCTAACCTGCCGGTCGAGCCGGCCGCCGACGACGACGAGATTTGAAGAAATAAGAGGACGTTTGCAATGAAAGATCTTCTCGGCCTGATGGGCAAGGCGAAGGAAATGCAGGCCAAGTTCCAGGCCATGCAGGACGAGATCGCCACGCTGGAAGCCACCGGACAGGCGGGTGGCGGACTGGTCAGCGTGACGCTGACCGGCAAGTTCGAAATGAAGGCGCTGAAGATCGATCCGTCGCTGCTCAAGGACGACGAGGTCGAGATCCTCGAGGACCTGCTTTTGGCCGCTCACAATGACGCCAAAAATAAGGTCGAGCAGGTTATGCAGGAAAAGACCAAGGCGCTGACGGCAGGTCTGCCTATACCACCCGGAATGAAATTGCCGTTCTGAGGCGGCTGCCGCCAGTTAATTGATTATGAACGAAAATCGAGCTCGGGCCGCTATATTAACCATTTTGCCGGCAATGCTCACAGGTTCATTTCGCGACATTCATAAAGTTTTACCCAAGTCCAGAGGTTGCTAACCATCTAGCCATCTTTTTGCCTGAAAGAGTCTCATTCTTGCCACATCTCGGGGCGGGCTGGCATCTGGAAATGAGGCTTTTTTGTTGATCGCGACGCGATGGAAGACGCCGCTGCTGCTTATCGGCATCGCCGCTTCCCCCTTGTTCCTGGCCGGCTGCAGCCAGACCGCTTCACATGGCATGTCGGTGGCGAGCCTGGCCGACGCCGTCACGCCGAGCTTCCTCAGTTCGCGTTCCTACAAATACACGATGAAGGACAAGGAGTGCCTGCAAAGGGCTATGTTCTTCGAGTCCAACCGATCGAGCCGCGACGGCATGATCGCCGTCGGCACGGTCGTGATGAACCGGCTGCGCTCGGGCCAGCACGGCAGCACCATCTGCGAGGTCGTCGGCGAGAGGGGTCAGTTCGCTCCCGGCGTGCTGACCCGGCCGATGAATTCGAGGGCGCTGCCCGACGTCGAGGAGGCCGCCGAGGCGGTGCTCAAGGGCGAGCGCAAGGCCAAGCTCAAGAACACGATGTATTTCCACACCGCCGGCCTGCGCTTCCCTTACAACAACATGCATTACACGATGGTTGCCGGCGGCAACGCCTTCTATGAGAAGCGCGGCCGCAACTGGCAGCCGCTGCCGGATGAGCCCGTGGTCGCCATGGCCTCCGGCAAGTCGCAGAAGACCGACCCTGCCGCTCCGGTGCTCGTCGCTTCCGCCGAGCCGGTGGTCAAGACGATTGTCCATGCCGATCCGGCCAAGCAGGCCGCTATGACCGCTGCTGCCGCACCGGCGCGGATGGGTGAGCCTGCAACCGCCCCCGCCGAGCAGACCTATATGACGGCTTCCGCCGCGCCGGCGCAGAAGTCCGGCCGAGTCACGGCGAAGCCGATCGTGGTGGCGATGCAGGAACCGATGGAGGAGCCGGACGCGTCGCGTTTCGGCGGCACGTTGAAGGGCCGGTACGTCACCTCCGTTCCAAGCGCGCCGCAGGAAGCGGCGATGGGTTTCCAGTCGACACCTGAGAACACCGACGCCATCGGCGCGCTGATCGTGAGCCAGAACCGGCCGCTCGAAGCCTACTGAGGCCAACGGCATCCGACACAAAGGCCCGCCATGGCAGCATGGGCGGGCCTTGTGTCATTGCGGCTGTTCCAAACCGCCCGGAAAAATCCTAGATCAAGGCGATGTCGAAACGAATCGCCGGTCCAGAGATCGAACGCCTGATCCAGCTCCTGGCCAAGGTGCCGGGGCTCGGGCCGCGTTCGGCCAGGCGCGCGGCCCTCCATCTCATCAAGAAGAAGGAGCAGTTGCTCGAACCTTTGGCCGCCGCCATGGGCGAGGCTGTCGACAAGGTGCGCATCTGCTCGACCTGCGGCAATGTCGACACCTCCGACCCTTGCATGATCTGCACCGACCCGCGCCGCGACGCCGGCACCCTGATCGTCGTCGAGGACGTCTCCGACCTCTGGGCGCTGGAGCGCGCCGCCGCCATGAACGTGCGCTACCACGTGCTCGGCGGCACGCTGTCGCCGCTCGACGGCATCGGCCCCGACCAGCTCAACATCCGCTCGCTGGTCGACCGTGTGGCCGGCGGCGAGGTGAAGGAAGTGATCCTCGCCGTCAACGCCACCGTCGAGGGCCAGACCACGGCGCACTACCTGACCGACCAGCTCTCGGGCCTCGACATCAAGGTGACCAGACTCGCGCATGGCGTGCCGGTCGGCGGCGAGCTCGACTATCTCGACGAAGGCACGCTGGCCGCCGCGCTGCGATCGAGGACGGCGTTTTGAGGGAGTGGGGAGGGGGCTTGTGATGGGTTCTTCTTCTGAAGCGATTGCACTCCGTCCCACCCCCCTCTGTCCTGCCGGACATCTCCCCCGCAAGGGGGGAGATTGGCTGTTTTGGCGCCCTGCGTCATCCTGCGGCGTTGGTGATTGGCGAAAGCCTGCGCGTCATCTGATCTCCCCCCTGGCGGGGGAGATGTCCGGCAGGACAGAGGGGGTGTGAAGGAACGCGGCTTCTATGGATTGGCCGTCACGATCTTCGTTGTAATCGCTATGGCGTTGGGCGTTTCGACCCCCTCCCGCGCCGCCCCCATCGACGACCAGTTCCAGGCCTGGCTGCAAAACGACCTCTGGCCCGAGGCGCAGGCCAAGGGCATCTCCAAAAAAACCTTCGACGCCGCCTTCATCGGCGTGAAGCCGAACCTGAAATTGCCGGACCTCGTCATGCCCGGCAAGAAGCCGACGACGCCTGAAAAACAGCATCAGGCCGAGTTCGGTCCGCCCGCCAACTATTTCGCCGAGAAGATCATTCGCCCCGTCACCGCCGGCGGACGGTCGCGCGAGAGCAGCAACGCAAGAGTGCTCGGGCTGATCGAGAAGCGTTACGGCGTGCCTGGCGAGATCGTGCTGGCGATCTGGGGTCGCGAGACCGGCTTCGGCGCGGCCAGGATGCCTTACGACGCCTTCGAGGTGCTGGGCACCAAGGCGTTCATGTCGACCAAGAAGGATTTCTTCCGCACGGAGGTGCTGGCGGCGCTCGAGCTCGTCGAGCGCGGGCTCGCCCCGGTCAACGCGATGAAGTCGTCCTGGGCCGGCGCGCTCGGCCAGCCGCAATTCATGCCGACGTCTTTCCTCAAGCATGCCGTCGATTTCGACGGCGACGGCCGGCCCGACATCTGGAATTCGACGCCGGACGTGCTCGCCTCGATCGCCAATTACCTTGTCCACTACGGCTGGGTGAGGGGGCGCGGCTGGGGGACCGAGGTGATCGCGCCGGCCAACGTCTCCTGCTCGCTCGAAGGACCCGATCAGGGCAAGAAGATTTCCGACTGGGTGGCGATGGGCGTCAGGCGCGCGGACGGCAAGGCGTTCCAGGCGAGCGAGCTGAAAGCCGAGGGCTTCCTTCTGATGCCGGCCGGGCGCAGCGGCCCGGCCTTCCTCGTTACGCCGAACTTCTATGTTCTGAAGGAGTATAACACCAGCGACCTCTATGCGCTGTTCATCGGCCACGCCGCCGACCGCATCGCCAAGGGCGACGCCACCTTTGCCGGCGACTGGGGCCCGGTCGGCGATCTCCACCGGTCCGATATCGCATCGCTCCAGCGGGCGCTGGAGGCGAAGGGCTATGATGTCGGCAGCGCCGATGGCCTGCCCGGTTTCAAGACGCGTCGCTCGATCGGCACCTGGCAGTCGAAGAACGGCAAGGCCGCGACCTGCTTTCCCGACGCGAGCCTGGTTGCGCAGGTGAAATGACGGGCGACTTCCAGGCGTCGAAAGTTAGCCAGATTTTTCCCGATTGGAGCCTTCGATTAGCCGGTGCATGGGTCGACTCGCGGCGGCCGGTTCTGGCCCAATAAGCTGTTTCGCAAAATGCGCGTTGCTGGTTCGAACGCCGCCGAATAGGGTGTTGACCAACTGGACAAAAACCACGACGGTAAGCGGTCCGAGCCGCCGTCGGCTTCGAGAAGAATAATGCAGCCCTGAGCCGGGAACTCAGGTCAACAAAACAGGGAACGATCATCATGATGCTGGAAAAGTTTGCTCTCCGTGGCTTGCTTGCGGGTGTGGCGATGTCTGCGCTGCTTGCCGCGCCCGCTTTTGCGGTCACGCCTGCCGACACGCTGGTCGAAGGCTTCGCCTTCGACGACATCATCACGATGGATCCGGGCGAGGCGTTCGAGCTGTCGACCGCCGAGGTCACCGGCAACACCTATGATCTTCTGGTCCGCCTCGACCTCAGCGACACCTCCAAGGTGAAGGGCGACCTTGCCGAGAGCTGGACCGTTTCTGACGACGGCCTGACCTACACCTTCAAGCTGAAGCCCGGCATGAAGTTCGCTTCCGGCAATCCGATCACCGCGGCCGACGTCGCCTATTCCTTCGAGCGCGCCATCAAGCTCGACAAGAGCCCGGCCTTCATCATCAACCAGTTGGGCATCAGCGGCGACAACGTCACCGAGAAGGCCAAGGCGGTCGACGACACGACTTTCCAATTCGTCGTCGACAAGGCCTACGCGCCGAGCTTCGTGCTGAACTGCCTGTCGGCCACCGTCGCTTCGGTCGTCGACGGCAAGCTGGTCAAGGAACATGTCGCCGCCGTCACGCCGAGCGCCGACTACAAATGGGACAACGACTTCGGCAACGCCTGGCTGAAGACCGGCTATGCCGGCTCGGGCCAGTACAAGCTGCGCGAATGGCGCGCCAATGAAGTCGTCGTTCTGGAACGCAACGACAATTATAACGGCGAAAAGGCGAAGCTCGCCCGCGTCATCTACCGCTACATGAAGGAAAGTTCGGCGCAGCGTCTGGCGTTGGAAGCCGGCGACATCGACGTCGCCCGCAACCTCGAGCCGAACGACCTCGACGCCATCGCCAAGAACGCCGATCTCACCACCACCAGCGCGCCGAAGGGCACGGTCTATTACATCAGCCTCAACCAGAAGAACGCCAACCTCGCCAAGCCGGAGGTCAGGCAGGCGTTCAAATACCTGGTCGACTATGACGCGCTGGGCTCGACCATCCTCAAGGGCATCGGCGAGATCCACCAGTCCTTCCTGCCCAAGGGCGACCTCGGCGCGATCGACGACAACCCGTTCAAGCTTGACGTCGCCAAGGCCAAGGAACTGCTCGCCAAGGCCGGCCTCGCGGACGGCTTCAGCGTGACCATGGACGTGCGCACCGGCCAGCCCACCACCGGCATGGCGGAATCGATCCAGCAGACGCTCGGCCAGGCCGGCATCAAGCTGGAGATCATCCCCGGCGACGGCAAGCAGACGCTGACCAAGTACCGCGCCCGCAACCACGATATCTATATCGGCAACTGGGGCCAGGACTATTTCGATCCGAACTCCAATGCCCAGACCTTTGCTTCGAACCCGGACAATTCCGATGCCGCCAAGATCAAGACCCTGGCCTGGCGCAATGCCTGGGACATTCCGGACCTGACCAAGCAGACCGAGGCGGCGCTGCTGGAAAAGGATTCGGCCAAGCGCGCCGACATGTACAAGGATCTGCAGAAGAAGATCCTCGACACCAGCCCCTTCGTCGTCATCAACCAGCAGCTCGAAGTGGCCGGCCTGCGCAAGAACCTCAAGGGCTTCGCGCTCGGACCGAGCTTCGACACCAACTTCGTCGGGCCGGTCTCGAAGGAATAGCGTTTTCGGACGCGCCGCGTGAGCATAGCTGAAAACCAGGCGGCGGCCGGGCGCGGCAGCGCCCGCGCCGTGGCCATTTTATCATCGATCGGCCGCTTCCTGGTCATCGCGGTGACGACCTATCTCGGTCTTCTCGCGGTGACCTTCTTCATCGGCCGCGTCATCCCGATCGATCCGGTGCTGGCCGTGCTTGGCGACCGGGCGCCGACCGCCGTCGTCGAGCGCACGCGCCGCGAGATGGGGCTCGACCTGCCGCTGATCGAACAGTTCTACATCTATGTGAAAAGCGCGCTTCGCGGCGATTTCGGCACCTCGGTGCTGACCACCAATCCGGTGATGTCCGACATCCGCCGCGTCTTCCCGGCGACGATCGAGCTCGCAACGCTGGGCACGATTATCGGCGCCGTCATCGGCGTGCCGCTCGGTGTGCTGGCGGCGGTGCGGCGCGGCAGCCTCATCGACCAGATCGTGCGCATCATCGGCCTGATCGGCTATTCCGTGCCGATCTTCTGGCTCGGGCTTCTCGGGCTCGTGCTGTTCTACGCCAAGCTGCAATGGGTCGCCTTCCCGGCGCGGCTCGACGTCGTCTACGAATACACTTTCACGCCGATCACCGGCTTCTATCTCCTCGACGCAGCGATGCAGGGGCAGTGGGACGTCTTCTACGACGCCTACCGCCACATCATCCTGCCGGCTTCGCTGCTCGGCTACTTCGCGCTCGCCTATATCAGCCGCATGACGCGCTCCTTCATGCTGAACGAGATGGCGCAGGAATACATCGTCGCCGCGCGCGCCAAGGGCCTGTCGGAAACGCGCATCATCTGGGGCCATGCGCTGCGCAACGCCGCGGTGCCGATGGTGACGGTGATCGCGCTGTCCTATGCCAGCCTGCTCGAAGGCTCGGTGCTGACCGAAACCGTCTTCTCCTGGCCGGGCATCGGGCTCTACATCACCAACTCGTTGCAGAATGCCGACATGAATGCGGTGCTCGGCGGCACCATCATCATCGGCTCGGTGTTCATCGGCATCAACCTTCTGTCCGATTTGCTCTACCAGCTGCTCGACCCGAGGACCAAGGCCGGATGAGCGCGGAAACAGCTTTATCCAGGCGCGAATGGCTGCTCAGCGAGCGGCCGGCATCGCGCATGCAGGCAAGGCTCGGCCGGGCCTATGTCGCGTGGCGGCGTTTTTCAGCCAACCGGCTGGCCCTTGTCGGCCTGCTGATCATACTCGCGCTGGTGGCGGTTGCCGCCTTTGCCGATGTGCTGGCGCCCTATTCGCCGACCGTGGGTGACCTGAAGAATGCCCGCTTGCTGCCGCCGGGCGCCGCGCACTGGTTCGGCACCGACGACCTTGGCCGCGACATCTATTCGCGCATCGTCTACGGCTCGCGCTGGACGCTCTACGTCGTCATCCTCGTCGCCATCATTGCGGCTCCGATAGGTTTGCTCGTCGGCACTGTCGCCGGCTATGCCGGCGGCTGGACCGACGCTATCCTGATGCGCATCACCGACATTTTTCTCGCCTTCCCGAAGCTGGTGCTGGCGCTGGCCTTCGTGGCGGCGCTTGGCCCCGGCATCGAGAACGCGGTGCTGGCGATCGCCATCACCTCCTGGCCGCCATATGCGCGCATCGCGCGGGCCGAGACGCTGACGGTGCGCAACTCCGACTACATCAAAGCCGTGCAACTGATGGGCGCCTCGCCCTTCCGTATCGTGCTGCGCCACATCATGCCGCTTTGCATCTCCTCGCTGATCATCCGGGTGACGCTCGATATGGCGGGCATCATCCTCACCGCCGCCGGCCTCGGCTTCCTCGGCCTCGGCGCGCAGCCGCCGCTGCCCGAATGGGGCGCGATGATCGCGTCCGGCCGCCGCTTCATCCTCGACCAGTGGTGGGTGGCCGCGGCACCAGGCGCCGCCATCCTCATCGTCAGTCTCGGCTTCAACCTGCTCGGCGACGGTTTGCGCGACGCGCTCGATCCCCGGAGTGGTGACCAATGAGCGACGACCGATGAGCGGCAATCCAGATAGGCAGCAAAAAGGCACGCTGCTCGACGTCGAAGATCTGCGCGTCACCTTCCCGACGCGTACCGGCGTCGTGCAAGCCGTGCGCGGCGTCTCCTTCTCGCTCGGCCGCGAGCGGCTCGGCATTGTCGGCGAGAGCGGCTCCGGCAAGTCGCAGACCGGCCGTGCCATCATGGGCCTGACCCCGCCGCAGGCTATAGTTTCGGCGAAGAAGCTCGGCTTCGACGGCATCGATCTGCTCTCCATATCGCCGGGCCAGCGCCGGGCGCTGCGGGGAAACCGCATCGCCATGATCCTGCAGGATCCGAAATACTCGCTCGATCCGGTGATGACCATCGGCCGCCAGATCGTCGAAACGCTGCGCACGCACGAAAAAGTCTCCAAGGCCGAGGCGCGCGAGCGGGCGCTGGAGATGCTGCGGGCGGTGCAGATCCGCGACCCGGGCCGGGTCTTCGACCTGCATCCGCACGAGGTCTCCGGCGGCATGGGCCAGCGCGCCATGATCGCCATGATGCTGATCGCCGGGCCGGAGCTGATGATCGCCGACGAGCCGACCTCGGCGCTGGACGTCACCGTGCAGCTCGACGTGCTCAACATCCTCGACCGGCTGGTCGCCGAGCGTGGCATGGGCCTGATCTTCATCTCGCACGATCTGCGCCTGGTCTCCTCATTCTGCGACCGCGTCGTCGTCATGTATGCCGGCAAGGTGGTCGAGCAGCTCAAGGCCTCCGAGCTGCGCGACGCCCGGCATCCTTATACGCGCGGCCTGCTCAATTGCATGCCGCGGATCGGTTTCGAGCGCCATCCGCTGCCGGTGCTCGACCGCAAGCCGGAGTGGGCGGCATGACGGCAGCGCTTTCCGTCGAAGGGCTGGAGGTAGTCTTCGACCGTTTTCGCGCGCTCAAGGGCGTGAACCTCGAAGTGCGGGAAGGCGAATCCTACGGACTGGTCGGCGAAAGCGGTTCCGGCAAATCGACGCTGCTCAAGGCCATCACCGGCCTGGCGCCGGTCGCTTCGGGCACCATCACCGTCAACGGCAAGAGCCTGGGCAAAACCCGCGACAAGGCCTTCTACCGCGAGGTGCAGATGGTCTTCCAGGATCCCTACGGCTCGCTGCATCCGCGCCAGACCGTCGACCGGCTGCTGCAGGAGCCTTTAGCCATCCACGGCATCGCCGACGGCGAGAAGCGCATCGAGCGCGCGCTGGATGAGGTCGGCCTCGGCAAGGGCTTCCGCTTCCGCTACGCGCACCAGCTCTCCGGCGGTCAGCGCCAGCGCGTGGCGATTGCCCGCGCGCTGATCCTAGAACCCTCGATCCTTTTGCTCGACGAGCCGACCTCGGCGCTCGACGCCTCGGTGCAGGCGGAGGTGCTTAACCTGCTCGAAGAGGTGCGCCGGCGGCGCAAGCTCACCTTCCTGATGGTCAGCCACGACCTCGCCATCATCACCCATATGTGCGAGCGGCTGATGGTGATGCAAAACGGCGAGGCGGTGGAGACGCTGACCGCGAGCCAGCTGATCGGGCATCGGGTGAGCGAGGATTATACGCGCAATCTGCTCAGGGCGAGCGAGGGGTTTGTGCGGGTGTAGTTTTATACGTCGCGATCCTTCACACCCCCCTCTGTCCTGCCGGACATCTCCCCCGCAAGGGGGGAGATCAGCAGTTCTTGCGCCCCGCTCTATCCTGCAACGTTGGTGATTGGCAAAACCCGCCGAGCGCTCAATCTCCCCCCTTGCGGGGGAGATGGCCGGTAGGCCAGAGGGGGGTGTGAAGGATCGCGACGCAAGTCATGTTGCCGCCTCTTCTCCCTCCGGCAGCGCTTCGTTCTGCACGCCTTCCCCGCCTTTCGGCTCCTTGATCCGGAACCACGTCACATAAAGCGCCGGCAGGAACAGCAGCGTGATCGCGGTGCCGGCGATGATGCCGCCCATCATGGCGTAGGCCATAGGCCCCCAGAACACTTCGCGCGCGATCGGGATCAGCGCCAGGCTCGCCGCCGCGGCCGTCAGCGCGATCGGCCGCATGCGATGCTCGGTCGCCTCGATCACGGCCGCCCAGCGGTCCTTGCCCTCGGCGACGAGGTCTTCGATCTGCACGATCAGGATGACCGAGTTGCGGATCAGGATGCCGATCAGCGCCAGCACGCCGAGGATGGCGACAAAACCGAGCGGCGCGCCACTTGGCACCAGTGCCGCCACCACGCCGATCAGGCCGAGCGGCGCCACCGCCACCACGAGGAACAGGCGCTGGAAGCTCTGCAACTGCACCATCAGGATGGTCGCCATGATGAACAGCATCAGCGGAACGACCGCCGCGATCGGGCCCTGGCTGTTGGCGCTTTCCTCGACCGAGCCGGCGGTTTGCACCGAATGGCCCGGCGGCAGCTTGGCGATGAAGGCGTCGACCGCCGGCTTCAGCTCGTTGACGACCGTCGCCGGCAGCACGTCGCCGACCAGGCCGGCGCGCACGGTGATCGTCGGCGTGCGGTTGCGCCGCCACACCGTCGGCTGCTCGAGGTCGTAGCGGAAGTTGGCGATTGCCGCCAACGGGATCGACTCGCCGGTGCCGGTCGGCAATTGCATGTTCTGCAGCGTCGAGATCGAGCTGCGGTCCGCCTCGCGCGAACGCGCCACCACATTGATCAGATAGGTCGCGTCGCGCACCTGGGTGATCGTCGCGCCGCCGACCGTGCTGTTCAGCGCACTGGCGATGTCGGATGAGGTGATGCCGAGCTGGCGCGCCTTGTCCTGCAACACGTCGACCCTCAGCACGCGCTGCGGCTCGTTCCAGTCGAAGGTCGGCGCGCCGAGCTTCGGATTGGCCGAGATGATGCCGGCGAATTGCTGCGCCAGCTCGCGCACGGTCTGGATGTCGGGTCCGCCGACGCGGTATTGCACCGGACGCCCCACCGGCGGCCCGAGCTCGAGCGGCTTGACGAAGGCGTCGGTGCCGACGAACTCCTCGCGCAGCAGCTTCTCCAGCGCCGGCTTGACCCGGTTGCGCGCCTCGATGCTCTTGGTGACGATTACGGTCTGGCCGAAATAGGGATTGGCCGGCTGCACGTCATAGGCAAGCAGGAAGCGCACCGCGCCCTGGCCGATATAGGACGAGAAGTGGTCGATGTCGGGATTGCCGACCAGCGCCCGCTGCTCGAAGCGCTCCATCTGGTCGCGCGTCTCGGCGATCGAGGCGTTCTGCGGCAGGTTCCAGTCGACGATCAGCTCAGGCCGGTCGGAGGGCGGGAAGAACTGCTGCTGGACGAGGCCGAAGCCGGCGATCGAGGCGGCGAACAGAAGCACCGTCGCGATAATGGTCAGCCAATGACGGCGCACCGAGAGGACGAGTACGCGCCGGAACATGGAGGTGAATCGCCCCGGCTGGTCGTGGTGCTTGGCCTTCATCGTCGCCGGCAGGATGGTGACGCCGAGCAGCGGCGCGAAGAGCACGGCGACGATCCATGACACCAACAGCGACACCGCGATGACGACGAACAGCGTGAAGGTGTATTCGCCGGCAGCGCTCGAGTTGAGGCCGATCGGGATGAAGCCCGCGACCGTCACCAGGGTGCCGGTCAGCATCGGGAAGGCGGTGGACGTGTAGACATAGGTCGCCGCCTTGCGCAGGTTGTCGCCGACCTCCAGCCGCGCCACCATCATCTCCACCGCGATCATGGCGTCGTCGACCAAAAGGCCGAGCGCGATGATCAAGGCGCCCAGCGAAATGCGCTGCAGCGAGATGCCGAGATAGGCCATGACGGTGAAGGTGATGGCCAGCACCAGCGGGATCGACAACGCCACGACGAAGCCGGCGCGCAGGCCAAGGCTGATGAAGGAAACCGCGAGCACGATGGCGACCGCCTCGAACAGCGCGCGGGTGAAGCCCGAGACGGCTTCCTCGACGATGACCGGCTGGTCGGCCACCAGATGCACGCCGACGCCGACCGGCAGATCGGCCAGCACCTTGTTCATCTCCTCGTGCAGCGCTTCGCCGAACTGCAGCAGATTGGCGTTGGGCTTCATGCCGATGGCGAGTCCGATCGCGTCCTGGCCGTTGAAGCGGAACAAGGCCGTCGGCGGGTCGACATAGCCGCGCCTGATCGTCGCCACGTCGCTCAGCCGGAAGAAACGGTCGTTGACGCGCAGGTTGATGGCGCGCAGGCTCTCTTCGGAGGTGAACTGGCCGCCGACGCGCACGCTGATCCGCTCCGGTCCGGACTGGATGACGCCCGACGGGGTGATCGCGTTCTGCGCCTGCAGGCTGGCGACGATCTGCTGCTGGTTGAGGCCGAGCGCGGCGATCTGGCGGGAAGAGAATTCGAGATAGATCGCTTCGTCCTGGGCGCCGACAAGATCGACCTTGCCGGCGTTCGGCACCGTCAGGATCTTGGTCCGGACATCCTCGACATAGTCGCGCAGCTGGCGCGGTGTCAGCCCGTCTGCGGTGAAGGCATAGATGTTGCCGTAGACGTCGCCGAAGCGGTCGTTGAAGAACGGCCCCTGCACACCTTGCGGGAACTGCGACGCGATGTCGTCGACCATGTTGCGCACCTGCAGCCAGGTCGGCACGACGTCGTGCGCCTTGGTGTTCTGCTTCAGGTTGACGAAGATGACGGTCTTGCCCGCGGTGGTGACGGATTTGGTGTAGTCGAGGCTGTCGAGCTCCTCGAGCTTCTTCTCGATGCGGTCGGTCACCTGGCGCACTGTCTCGTTGACCGAGGCGCCCGGCCAGTTGGCCTGGATCAGCATCGTCTTGATGGTGAAGGCGGGGTCTTCCTCGCGGCCGAGGTTGAGGTAGGAGAAGATGCCGGCCACCACGAAGACCAGCATGAAATACCAGACCAGCGAGCGGTGGCTGAGCGCCCAGTCGGAGAGATTGAAGCCTTTCATCAGACCCCTCCCTCCGGCACTTTGACCTTCTGGCCCTCGCTCAGGCTGTGCACACCCGCGGTGACGACGCGCATGCCGGCCTCGAGCCCCGACGCCACGGTGAAGGTGCCGCCATTCTTCGCTGCAATCCTGATCTCGCGCGCGCTCACGCTCGAGGACTGCGGATCGACGATCCAGACTTTCTCGGCGCCGTCCTTTTCGAGCAGCGCCGACATCGGCAGCGTGATGGTCGGCGCGACCTTGGTCATGCGGGTCGCGGTGATCGTCGAGCCCAGCCGGAACGCCGACGGAGGGTCGGTCAGCGTCAGCCGCACGCGGCGGGTGCGGGTCGAGCCTTCGGCCTGCGGCGCGATCTCGCGCAGCTTTGCCTCCGTCGTGATGGTGGGCAGCGACTGCAGGATGATCTGGAACGGCGTGCCGACGGTGAGCTCGCCGGTCAGTTGGTCCGGGATGTCGACCACCGCCTCACGCGGATCGGTGCGCGCCACGGTGACGACGGTTTGTCCAGGCGAAACAGTCTGGCCGACCTCGGCGCCGACCGCGGTGACGACGCCGTCGAAATCGGAAAACAGCCGGGCATAGCCGAGCTGCTCCTGTGACTTGGCCAAAGCGGCATTCGCCCGGTCGACCCCGGCCGCGGCCGCTTGTCTCGCCTGCTGCGCGGCGTCGAACACGGCCTGCGAGGTGTTGGCGGAAGCGAGCAACTGGCGCTGCCGATCTTCACTGGCTGCGGCATTGGCAAACTGCGCCTGGGCGTTCGACAAATCGGCTTTCGAGGCCTGGACGGCAAGCTCCAGCGCCGTCGGATCGAGCGCCGCGATCGTCGTCCCCTTGCTGACGATGTCGCCGACCTTGACGTCGCGCGAGACGACGCGGCCAAGCAGGCGGAAGGAAAGGTCGGCGCTGTATTGCGGTTCGACCGAGCCGGCGAAGCCGAAGGTCTCGACGGTCTTCGCTTCGACGACCATCGACAGCACCGGCCGGATGATCTCGGGCGGCTTCTCCTCCGAGCGCGAGCAGGCGGCAAGCGATGCAATGAGCAGGAGGGCGGCAGTAAGCGGTAGCCGATTCATTGGCTCACTCCTGCGATCTCGATCGTCTGGCCAGGACTGAGCAACTGCCCGCCCGCGGTGACGACGTTCTGGCCTTCTTGCAGCCCCTTCTCGACGACGACCACGCCGGAATCGAAGGCGAGCACCTCGATCGGCGTCGTCTCCACCGCCTTGCTCGACGGATCGACGACCCAGACAGCCGGCTTGCCGGCGCTGGACGTCAGCGCCTGCCACGGCAGCAGGACGGCCCTCACCGCCTTGGCGCTGACGGTGCCGATCACGGCGGCGCCGAGCGGCATGCCGGCGGGCGTGTCAGGGATGCCGACCTTGACCCGGATCGATCCCGATGCGGTGTCGACCGCCGGCGAGATTTCCCGCACCTTCCCCACCGCCTTGACCTGCGGGTCGGAGAGCAGCGTGATCGTCACCGCCGGCGACGACGGTGTTCTGGCAACGAGCGTCTCGTGCACGTTGAAGACGGCATCGCGGTCGCCGTCCTCGGCGATGGTGAAGACGGTCTGCGCCGCCTGCACCACCTGGCCGGCCTCGACCTGGCGCGCGGTGATCACCCCGGCGGCACCCGACTTGAGCTCGGTGTAGGAAAGGTTCTCCCTGGCGTTGGCCAGAGCGCTTTGCGCGGCGTCGACGCTGCCTTGCGCGACTTTCAGCGTCTGGTCGGCGGTATCGAAGTCGCGCCTGGTCGTGAAACCCTGCGAAAGCAGCGTCTTTTGCCGTTGGTAGGTGGCCGCTGCCTGGGTGAGCTGCGCCTGCGCCGCGTCGAGATCGGCCTGCGCTGAGCGCAGGTCCGATTCCTGTTCCTGCGGATCGATGCGGGCAAGCACGGCGCCCTTGTCGACATGCTGGCCGACATCGACCAGCCGTTCGGCGACGCGGCCGCCGACACGGAACGACAGATTGTTCAGCGTCCGGGCCGCGATCACGCCGGTCAGCGAGGTCCTTGGCGCGTAATCGGCAAGCGCGACCGTCTGCGTGGTCACCATCACCGGCAGTTTCTTTTCCGCCGCCTGCTGTTTCTGGCAGCCGGCGACGGAGAGGGTGGCGGCGCAGGCCAGCAGCAAAAAGACATTTGAACGAGACAGGAGGCTGGGCGGCGAAGACGGCAAGGCGGACGATGTCGCGTTCCTGCTCATGGTTCCCCTCAGCCCGCAGGGAGCCGCTCCTGATGGCGGCACGTCGCGGATAAAAGAGGATAATTGATCGGCGGGAAAAGGAAACCATTTCCGTACGTTCATCGCCGGCCTGTTTAAGATCGATTTCTATCTTTTTGTTGGACGCAATTCAGCACGGAAAACCGCTTCACACTTTTCCTGGAATTGCTTTTAGGGCAGGCCCAATCGACCGGGCCAATGTGCCGACTTGAGGAAAACCTGAAATAAGGTCAGAAGAGGCTTTGACGGCTTCAAAAACAGAACGGGCGCTTGCCCGATGAGGGATGAGATGAAGAATTCAGCCATTTCCGAACGCAAGAATCAGTCGATCTCGCGCGGCGTCGGCATGACCACGCAGATCTACGCTGACCGCGCCGAGAATTCGGAAATCTGGGATGTCGAGGGCCGCCGCTACATCGACTTCTCGTCGGGCATCGCCGTGGTCAACACCGGCCATCGCCATCCGAAGGTCATCGAGGCGGTCAAGGCGCAGCTCGACCGCTTCACCCACACCTGCCACCAGGTCGTGCCCTATGAGAGCTATGTGCGGCTGGCCGAGCGGCTGAACGGCATGCTGCCCGGCAAGTTCGACAAGAAGACGGTCTTCGTCACCACCGGCGCCGAGGCGGTCGAGAACGCCATCAAGATCGCCCGCAACGCCACCGGCCGCCAGGCAGTCATCGCCTTTTCCGGCGGCTTCCATGGCCGTACCTTCATGGGCATGGCGCTGACCGGCAAGGTCGTGCCCTACAAGATCGGCTTCGGCGCCATGCCGGCCGATGTCTTCCATGCGCCGTTCCCGGTCGCGCTGCACGGTGTCTCCGTCGCCGACTCGCTCGCCGCGCTCGACAAGCTGTTCAAGGCCGATGTCGACCCGGGCCGCGTAGCCGCCATCATCGTCGAGCCGGTGCAGGGCGAGGGCGGCTTCTACGAGGCGCCGCGCGATTTCATGACGGCGCTGCGCAAGATCTGCGACCAGCACGGCATCCTGCTTGTCGCCGACGAGGTGCAGACCGGCTTTGCCCGCACCGGCAAGATGTTCGCCATGGACCACCATGACGTGGCGCCCGATCTCACTACCATGGCCAAGAGCCTCGCCGGCGGCTTCCCGCTGTCGGCTGTCACCGGCCGCGCCGAGATCATGGACGCGCCCGGCCCCGGCGGCCTTGGCGGCACCTATGGCGGCAGCCCGATCGGCGTCGCCGCGGCCCATGCGGTGCTCGACGTCATCGAGGAGGAAAAGCTCTGCGACCGCGCCAATGCGCTGGGTGCCAGGCTGAAGCAGAGGCTGGAATCGATCCGCGACGACGTGCCGGAGATCGTCGACATCCGCGGCCCGGGCTTCATGAACGCCGTCGAGTTCAACGACGTCAAGAAAGGCCTGCCGTCGGCCGAATTCGCCAATGCGGTGAGGTTGAAGGCGCTCGACAAGGGCCTCATCCTGCTCACCTGCGGCGTCTACGGCAACGTCATCCGCTTCCTGTCGCCGATCACCATCCAGGACGGCGTCATGACCGAGGCGCTGGACATTCTGGAGGCATCGATCCGTGAGGCCCGTGCCGTGTAAGTGCGGCGCGCTTCAACCTTAGCCCGTCGCCCTGGCGGGCTCCTGGAACGCTGCGAGCGCCGCCTTCAGCGCGTCCGGTCCCGCCGCGACCGTCTGCGGCGCGGGCGAGAAGCCGGCGCCGAGCATCCTGCGGCCAAGCATGTGGTCGGCCGGGCGGTTGACGGATTCGATGCCGAGCAGCCGGTTGCCGGCATAGTGGTAGATCGAGAACTTGTTCTCGGCCGGCTCGCCCAGCACGACATGGCTGTCGCCGCCTTGCGTCAGCCCGACCATCTGCAGCTTCATGTCGCCGATATCCGACCAGAACCACGGCATGGCGGAGAAGGGCTCGGCATGGCCGAGGATGGTGCGCGCGGCAAGCCGCGCCTGGTCCGTGGCATTCTGCACCGATTCCAGCCGCACGTCGCCGCCGGTGAACCAGTGGCGGTAGGAGGCGGCATCGCCGACAGCGAGGATTTCGGCGATAGAGCTCTGCATATGCTGGTCGACGCGGATACCGTTGCCGATCGTGACGCCGGCGGCTTCCGCCAGCTCGACATTGGGCACCACGCCTATGCCGATGATGACCATCTGCGCCCGCAGGCGCTCGCCGCTCGAGGTGATCGCGGCCGAGACGCGGCCGCCGTCGCCTTCGAGGCGGGAAACCGTGGTTCCTGTCATGATGCGCACGCCCATCGCTTCCAGGCGCTGGCGCACATGGGCCGCGATAACCGGCGCGACGGCACGGCCGAGCAGCCGGTCGACGGCCTCGACGACGGTGACCTTGCGGCCGGCGGCCCGTAGCGTCGCCGCGATCTCCAGCCCGATGAAGCCGCCGCCGAGGATGACGACGTCCTCGCTCTCAGCGCTCAACTCGCGGATCAGCCGCGCGTCGGCCAGAGAGCGCAGCGACACCACACCGGCGAGTTCCGTGCCGTCGAGCTTGAGGAGGCGCGGCCGCGAGCCGGTCGCGAGCACCAGCCGGTCGAAGGAAATCGTGCCGCTGCCCGCTACGTCCAGCCTGCGGGCGCCGGCATCGATCCTGTCGATCCGCACACCCGGCCGGTAATCGATGGCGTTGCCCGAATAGAAGGCTTCGCCGCGCAACGGCTGCGGCTTGGCTTCGGCATCCTTGATGAAGGTCTTGGACAGCGGCGGCTTGTGATAGGGCAGCTCGTTTTCGTCGCCGACCAGGACGACCGGTCCGTCATAGCCTTCCTCGCGCAGGCTTGCGGCTGCCTGGACGCCGGCATGGCCCGCACCGACAATCACCACCCCGTTCTTCATCTCAGTCCTTTTTGTCCTCAAATCTAGGATCTTCCGGCAGGTGGCGATTGTCTGCCGCCGCCGCAAGAGCCTTGATCCGGGTCGCACCCAGAATGGCCGCCTGTCAATCCGGATGTTCGGCGCCTTCGCTGGGTTTAAAGTTGATAATTGCAGTTTAGAATAATTCTAAACTGTTGTTTCAATTGAATTTTCTCTGGCGAACCAGTTGACTTCCAGCCGCTCCGCCGCTTTATGGAGGGCTGCGCTCCCGGCGCATTCCTTTGATGTCTGGGCCTTGAACCCTTTCGATTGGAGGCATTTCGGTGTCTTTTGCTGATTGGCCGCGCCGTCGCGTGGCACCCTTGCCTTTTCGGCCATTCGTGCTCGCGCTGGCGCCGTTCGCCGGCGGCCGCATTTCTATGTCATTGAATTTCTGAGGAGATGGGATTGATGAAAGCGATAATTTCGCCACGGATTGTCACGCCACGTTGGGGCAGCAGGCTTGCCGCGATCGGCGCCACCGCGGCGCTGACGGCCGCCGTGTTCGTGCTGCCGGCGAAAGCCGAAACCGACGCGAAGGCGGTGATCAAGACCTATGCCGACATCGCGCTGGCCAAGTACGAGGACTCGCTGACCACCGCGCAGGCGCTCGACAAGGCCGTCGATGCGCTCATCGCCACGCCCTCGGCCGAGACGCTCAACGCCGCTCGTGAGGCCTGGAAGGCGGCGCGCATCCCCTACCAGCAGACGGAGGTCTATCGCTTCGGCAACAAGATCGTCGACGACTGGGAAGGCCGGGTGAATTCCTGGCCGCTGGACGAAGGCCTGATCGACTATGTCGCCAAGAGCTACGGCACGGAGTCGGACGAGAACGCGCTCTATACGGCCAATGTCATCGCCAACAAGGAGATCGAGATCAACGGCAAGAAGGTCGATGCCTCGAAGCTGACGCCGGAATTCCTGTCCGGCACGCTGCAGGAGGCCGGCGGCGTCGAGGCCAATGTCGCGACCGGCTATCACGCTATCGAATTCCTGCTCTGGGGCCAGGACCTGCACGGCACCGGACCCGGCGCCGGCGAGCGTCCTTATACCGACTACGATCTCAAGAACTGCACCGGCGGCAATTGCGACCGCCGCGCGCAATATCTGAAATCGGCGAGCGATCTGCTGGTCTCCGACCTGCAGGAGATGGTCAACGACTGGAAGGAAGATGGCGCTGCTCGAAAGAATCTCGTCGATGGCGAGACGAACGCCGGCATTTCGACAATCTTCACCGGCATGGGCTCGCTGTCTTACGGTGAACTTGCCGGCGAGCGCATGAAGCTCGGCCTCCTGCTGCACGACCCGGAGGAGGAGCATGACTGCTTCTCCGACAACACCTACAACTCGCATCTCTACGACGCCGTCGGCATCCGCGCCGCCTATCACGCCAGCTACACGCGGCTAGACGGCACGGTGGTTTCCGGCCCGTCAGTCTCCGACATGGTGAAGGCGGCCGATCCGGCCATCGGCAAGGAACTGTCTGACAAGCTCGACGTGACGGTCGCCAGGATGGAAGCGATCAAGGCGCGCGCGCTGGCCGGCGAGGCCTATGACCAGCAGATCGCCGAGGGCAATGCGGAAGGCAACGCCACGGTGCAGGCCGCGATCGACGCGCTGATCGACCAGACCAAGTCGATCGAGCGCGCCGTCGGTTCGCTCAAGCTCAACGCCATCGCCTTCGAGGGATCCGACAGCCTCGATGCGCCCGACAAGGTGTTCAAGTAAGCCAAGGTGTTCAAGTAGGACCGGGGCATGATCCCAAAAAGTGGAAGCCGGTTTTTGGCCAAGATCATGCCCGATTGAGAAACAAGCCAAACGGCGCCGGAGCGGCGCCGTCAGCCAGAGCAAGTAAATGCTGATCTGCCATTGCAACATCATTACCGAAAAGGAGATCGAGCAGACGATCATTGGTCTGCTGGATGAAGATCCCTGGCAGCTTATTGTGCCGGCCAAGGTCTATCATGCCATGCACAAGCGCGGCCGCTGTTGCGGCTGCTTCCCAAATGTGGTGGAAACGATCATTCGGGTCACCGAGAACTACCACGCCCGTTCAGAGCGGAGCGGCGCGGACCTCGTTTCACACCTGGACCGCGTAAGAGGCTTGCGGGTCCAATACGGGAGCAGATTCCATGAAAGGCGAACCGCAGATCATCGAGCGGCTTAACGAAGCCCTGTTTCTGGAGCTTGGGGCCGTCAATCAGTACTGGGTCCACTATCGTCTGCTCGAGGACTGGGGCTACACCAAGCTCGCAAAGAAGGAGCGGGCGGAATCGATCGAGGAGATGCACCACGCCGACCGGCTGGTGGCCCGCATCATCTTCCTCGAAGGACATCCGAACCTGCAGTCCGTCGCGCCGCTGCGCATCGGCCAGAACGTCAAGGAAGTGCTCGAATCCGATCTCGCCGGCGAATATGACGCGCGCACCTCCTACAAGCGCTCGCGCGAGATCTGCCAGGAGGCAGGAGACTATGTGTCGATGAAGTTGTTCGAGGACCTTTTGTCCGACGAGGAAGGCCATATCGACTTCCTGGAGACGCAGCTCGACCTGCTTGCCTCGATCGGCGAGGAAAAATACGGCCAGCTCAACGCCGACTCGGCCAACGAGGCGGAGTAAGGACATGCGGGAATGCGGCGCCCCGTAAACCTTTCGCGCCGCACGCGGCGGGCCGAAGTTGATGGCCTGCCGCTTCAGGAGGACCTGCGATACCGGATTTGTCGCGGGGTTTTGCTCCCGCTGGCAATCATGCTTGCTACATCGACCTCACCTGGCGAGCCGTCCGGTCTGCCGACCAGCCGCACCGATCTGACGCCGAAAGATCAGGCGCGGGTGCTGGCGGTCACCCGGCCGACCACGGATTTCTCCAAGCCCGAGCCGTTCGAGCTGATGCAGGGCGGCGCCGGCACGTCGGAGAAGGACGTCAACCGCGACGCCTTCTCGCAGTCTTCCGCCAACATCACTTTCGAGGAAGAGGCGACCTTCAAGCTTGGCAACGCGCTTTTCCGCAAGAACTGGGTGTCGTCGCCGTCGTCGACCCAGGCCTCTGATGGGCTCGGCCCGCTGTTCAACGAACGCGCCTGCCAGAACTGCCACCTGAAGGACGGGCGCGGACGGCCACCGGAAGGCGGCATCGGCTCCACGTCGATGTTCCTGCGGCTGGCGCGCGACGCAAGCAATGCCGAAGAGAGGGCAGCGCTTGCCGACCACAAGGCGCTGAACTTCCCCGATCCGGTCTACGGCTCGCAATTGCAGGATCTTGCGGTTCCAGGCCTCAAGAGCGAAGGCCGCATGCGCGTCGATTATTCGGAAGAGAAGGTCACGCTCAGCGACGGCGCCGTCGTTTCGCTGCGCAAGCCCAGCTACTCTGTCGAGGATCTGGGCTATGGCCCGCTCGATCCACGCACCACTTTGTCGCCGCGCCTGACGCCGCCGATGATCGGCCTCGGCCTGATCGAGCAGATCGCGCCCTCCGACATCCTCGCCCATGCCGATCCGGACGATCGCGACGGCGACGGCATTTCGGGCCGGCCGAACATCGTCCGCGACGCGTTGAGCGGCGAACCGACGCTTGGCCGTTTCGGCTGGAAGGCGCAGGCCGCATCGATCCGCCAGCAGGCCGCCGATGCCTTTGCCGGCGATATCGGCATCTCGACGCCGGAGGAGCCGAAGCATTGGGGCGACTGCACCAGGGCTGAGAAGGATTGCCTTGCCATGCCGGATGGCGTGCAGCAGCGTCTGGGCACCGCGGAAGCGCCGCCCCCGGTCATGGACCTCGTCACCTTCTATTCGCAGAACCTTGCGGTGCCGGCCCGGCGCGACCTCGGCACACGGCAAGTTCTTGCCGGCAAGAAGCAGTTCTATGAGATGGGCTGTATTTCCTGCCACACGCCGAAATTCGTCACCATGCGAGGCACGCCCAATAAGGCGCAGGCGTTCCAGCTGATCTGGCCCTATTCCGACTTCTTGCTGCACGACATGGGCGAGGGCCTTGCCGACGGGCAGCGTGTGGGGGAAGCGAGCGGCAGCGAATGGCGCACGCCGCCGCTATGGGGCATCGGCCTGACCGCGACTGTCAACGGCAACAGCTTCTATCTGCATGACGGGCGGGCTCGAACCCTCGCCGAGGCGATCCTGTGGCATGGCGGCGAGGGCCGGAAGGCGAGCGACCGCTTTGCTGGCGCCGCCGCCGCCGACCGTGATGCGCTGATCAAATTTTTGGAGTCGCTATGATGTCGAAACGCCTGGCAGCCGCGCTTGCTGTTCCCCTGTTTCTGGCTGCTGCATGGCCGGCCTCGGCCGCGGTCAAAGCCTCCGACGTCATCGGGCGCGCGATCGACGGCTTCGTGCGCCCGGCCTATGCCAGCCTCGACGATCATGCCGCGAGCCTGACCAAGGCGATGCAGCAGCTTTGCGATGTCCCCTCCCGGCAAAATCTGGACGCGGCGCGCGCGGATTATTCGGCTACGGTCGAAGCCTGGTCGGTGGCCGAGATCATCGCCTTCGGGCCGATCAAGGAAAACAACCGGCTGGAGCGCATGCTCTATTGGCCGGACCGCAAGAGCATCGGTTTGAGGCAGGTGCAGGCGACGCTCGCCGCGAAAGACCCTTCCGCGACGGTTCCGGCGCAGTTGGCGGGAAAGAGCGTCGCCATGCAGGGGCTCGGCGCGCTCGAATATGTGCTGTTCGGCGACGGCGCCGAAACGCTTACCGGGAAGAACGAACCCTATCGCTGCGCCTATGGCGCTGCCGTCGCCGGCAACATCGAGGCGATCGCCGGCGAGGTTCGCGACGCCTGGAGCAAGCCGGACGGCTTCGCTTCACTCTGGGCCAATCCGGGACCGAAGAACCCGCTCTATCGCGATGGCACCGAAGCGGTGACGGAACTGGTCGGCGTTTTCATCAACGAGCTGGAAATGATCCGCGACGTGCGGCTCAAGGGTTTCCTTGGCGCGAAACCTGACGCAGACAAGCCGAAGCAGGCGATTTACTGGCGCTCGCAAAACACGACGAGCTCTCTGGCCGGGAACCTGTCCGGCATCGACCAGTTGTTCCAGGCCTCGAAGCTCGGCGATGCGCTGCCTGGCGATGCGCGGTGGATGGCGGAATCCATCCACATCCAGCTCACCAATGGCGTGGCGACGGCGAAGTCCGTCACCGGTCCGATCGACAAGGCGCTTGCCGATCCGGCACTGCGCGGCAAGCTCGAGCACTTCGCGCTGATCACCTCCAGTCTTTCGACGCTGATCGGCACCAGGATGACCGCCGAGTTCGGCCTGACCGCCGGCTTTTCCTCGCTCGATGGGGATTGATGCTGTGAGGACCGCGCTCATCGATCGTCGCGATTTCCTGCGCGCTGCCGGTGCAAGCTTCGCCGCTGCCATGGCGCCGCGCGCCTGGGCGGAAACGCTTGCCGCTGACGCCGTCTTTGCTACGGCCTTCGTCAAGCGTGACGGCGGCTTTGGCGCCGCCGTGCTCTCCGAGGCCGGCAGGATCCTGCACACTGTCGATCTGCCCGACCGCGGCCACGACGTCGCCTTCGACCCGGTGTCGAAGCGCTCGGTCGTCTTCGCCCGCCAGCCCGGCACCTTCGCGGTCGTCTTCGACCATGCCGGCCGCGAGAAGCCATTGACCATCGCCAGCATCGCCGGCCGGCATTTCTTCGGTCATGGCGTGTTCTCGCCCGACGGCGCGTTGCTCTACGCCACCGAGAACGATTTTGACAACGCCGCCGGCGTCGTCGGCGTCTATGACGCGAAGGCGAAATTCAACCGCATTGGCGAGTTCCCGACCTATGGCATGGGCCCGCACGAACTGCTGCTGCTCGGCGACGGCAGGACACTCGCCATTGCCAATGGCGGCATCGAGACGCATCCGGATTTCGGCCGCGCCGAGCTGAACATCGCGACGATGAAGCCGTCCTATACGCTGGTCGACCGCGTCACCGGCGACCTGATCGAAAAGCACGAGCTGCCGCCGGCGCTGCATCAGCTCTCGATCCGCCACATGGACCGCGACCAGGCGGGCACCGTCTGGTTCGGCTGCCAGTATCGCGGGCCGGCGACCGACTGCCCGGCGCTGGTCGGTCGCGCCGCACGCGGCAAGGAGCTAGAGCTTTTGGAGATGCCGCAGGACGTGCTCTCCGGCTTTCGCAACTACATCGGCTCGGTCGCCGCCAATTCCGCCGCAGGCACGGTCGCCTTCACCTCGCCCGAGGGAAATTCGCTGGCTGTGATTGATGCCGCCAGCGGGCGCGTGGTCGCGACAAGGTCGCTTGTCGAGGTTTGCGGTCTCGCCCCGGACAGCGCCGACTTCATGGCGACGACCGGCGCCGGCGAGATCGTCGGCGGCGCCGGTGCTTCGCGCTCCGAGCCCGACTATGTCTGGGACAACCACATGCTGCGCATCGCGGCTGGCGGAAGCAAAGCCGCTTAACATTTATGCGGCCTGGCCCTTGCAGCGGCGGGCCATGCCGGGCACAGGGAAGGCGTTCGATCCAGTGCGTTAACCGGCCACATGAAGCTACCCGTATGAAGCTGCCTGCATGAAATTGCTCGCCATCGACTGTGCCGCCAATCTCTGTGCCGCCTGCGTCTATGACGCGGGCGCGGGCATCGAACTTGGCCGGCAGGCGCTCGATCTGGGCAAAGGCCATGCCGAGCATCTGATGGCCGTCATCGAGACTGCCCTGATGGCCGGCGGGATCGGTTACCGAGGCTTGGGTGCCGTCGCCGTCTCGATCGGGCCGGGTTCCTTTACCGGCCTGCGTGTCGGCGTGTCCACCGCGCGCGGCCTGGCGCTGGCGCTGAAGATCCCGGCCATCGGCGTGACGACGCTGGAAGCGCTGGCGGCGGAGGCTGCGGATGCCTTTCCCGGCCGCCCCGTGCTTGCCGCGCTCGACGCCGGCCGCGAGGAGCTCCATGCGGCTCTTTTCGACAAAGCGTTAGTTTTGACTTACGGTCCTGCCGTGGCCACGCTTTCCGAAGCCGCCGCAATGGCAGCCAAGGCGACCGCGGTTCTAGCCGGCACCGCCGCGCCGCAGATCGCCGCGGCGGCAGGACCTACCTTCGACATCGGGCCGGTCGCCGCCACGGCGGACATCGCGACCTACGCCCGGCTCGCCGCCGCCAAGGGGCCAGGCGAAAAGCCGAAGCCGCTTTATCTGCGCGGCGCCGACGCCAAGCCGCAGGCTGGTTTCATTTTGCCGAGACAGGACCGGCCGAAAGGTCATGGTCCGGAAAAACAAGGCCAGAGTCCCCGAAAGCGGGGCTCAGGAGAAAAAGAATCCTGATGCGCATACCTTTTCTTCAACCGCGCCGCAGGGACTATGCGCTTGAGCCGCTGACGGTTGCCGACAGCGGCGCCGTCTCGGTGTTGCACCGTGAGGACTTCGTCCGGCCCTGGACCGATGGTGAGTTCGCGGCGCTCCTCGAACAGGACACCGTGTTCGGCTACGCCGCGCGCGAGACCGGGCAGGGAGCAAAGCCTCCGGTCGGCTTCGTGCTGGCGCGTCTGGCGGCGGGCGAGGGCGAGATCCTGACGGTTGCCGTGGCCCGCGCGCATCGTCGCCAGGGGCTCGGCTGGCAATTGATGGACGCCGTGCTTCGCGAACTGCACGCGCAGCGCGCCGAGGCGCTCTTCCTGGAAGTCGACGAGACCAACACGCCGGCGATCGCGCTCTACCGCAGGCTCGGCTTCCGCCAGGTCGGCCAGCGTCCGAACTACTACCGGTCGACCGAGAACGGCCCGACCGGCGCGCTTGTCATGCGCCGCGATCTTCGCTAGCCAGACCGCGCATGACCGCGAACCGGAGGTTCGGAACAGGTCGTGCGCCAAATTGGGGTGTTACAGCGTCTTTCGCGCGCTTGTGAGGGCGCAGCGCTGTAATGACAGGGCCTGCGCGTTGATGATCAAGAAATTGCGGATTTTCCTGGCGTTCGGCCTCGTCGTCGTCGGCTCGCTAGTCATGGTGCCGCTTCAGATACTGTCGATGAAGACTGGGCTCTGGCCGGAGACGGTCGTTCTGAAAATCTGGCACCGCATGATCCTCAAGGCGCTCGGCATGCGCGTGCACGTGAAGGGCAAGCTGTCGAGGGAGCGTCCCTTGCTCATCGCGGCCAACCACATCTCCTGGACCGACATCATGGTGCTCGGCTCTTTTGTCGATGTGAAGTTCATTGCCCGGGCCGATATGGAAGGCTGGCCGCTGATCGGCATGCTGTCCAAGCTGCAGCGCACCGTCTTCATCGAACGCGACCGCAAGCGCACCTCCGGCGACCAGGCGAGCGAGATCGCCAGGCGCATGGCCAAGGGCGATGCGATGGTGCTGTTCGCCGAGGGCTCGACCGGCGACGGCAATCTGGTGCTGCCGTTCAAGAGCACTTTGTTCGGTGCGGCCTCGATGGCGATTTCGGAAGGGGCTGCAGACCAGGTGTTCATCCAGCCGGTGGCGATCGCCTACACGCGCCTGCACGGCGTGCCGATGGGCCGCCGTCACCGGCCGATCGCCGCCTGGATCGGCGACCAGGATCTGATGCCGCATTTGAAGGGTTTGCTTGCCGAAGGCTCGCTCGATGCCGAAGTGCATTTCGGCGACCCGGTGCCGTTCTCCAAGGGTTCGAACCGCAAGGAAACGGCAAGATTGATGGAAGCGAAGGTGCGCGAGATGATGCAAGCCACGCTCGCTGACCCACATCCCAGCCGCTAAAGCATGTCTCCCGAAAGTGGGAACCGGTTTCGGGACAAAGACATGCGTAAAATCAAAAACCTAAAGCGCACGGAGCGAACCTGAAAGATCGCGACGCGCTTTAGCGCATAAAGCGAAAACCGAACGCGCGGCGCCGTAACCCGCCAGAATCGTCTGTTTTTTGTCACGGAAAGGCGTTAGAAGCCGCCCGATGGAATTGAACACGATTGAAAGTCACGAGATCGGTGCTACGCCCGAGCACTCGGCTGGCGTCCCGGCGGCGAAAAAGGTCTTCGTCAAGACCTATGGCTGCCAGATGAATGTCTATGATTCCCAGCGCATGACCGATGCGCTGGCCGCCGACGGCTATGCCGCGACCGATGCCGTAGAAGACGCCGACCTGGTGCTCCTCAATACCTGCCATATCCGCGAGAAGGCGGCCGAAAAGGTCTATTCCGAGCTTGGCCGCATCCGCGACATAAAGGCCGAGCGGGCCGAAGCCGGCCGCGAGTTGCTGATCGGCGTCGCCGGCTGCGTGGCGCAGGCCGAAGGTGCAGAGATCATCCGACGCGCGCCAGCGGTCGATCTCGTCATCGGCCCGCAGACCTATCACCGTCTGCCCGACGTGCTGGCGAGGGTGCGCGGCGGCGCAAAGATCGTCGAGACCGACTACGCCATCGAGGACAAGTTCGAGCACCTGCCGCAGCCGAAGCGCGCCGAGGTGGCCAAGCGCGGTGTCACCGCGTTTCTCACTGTGCAGGAAGGCTGCGACAAGTTCTGCACCTTCTGCGTCGTGCCTTATACGCGCGGCTCCGAAGTCTCGCGCCCGGTGGCGCAGATCGTCGCCGAGGCCGAGCGTCTGGCCGAGGCCGGCGTGCGCGAGGTGACGCTGCTCGGCCAGAACGTCAACGCCTGGCACGGCGAGGGCGAAAACGGCGAGGAATGGGGTCTTGGCCGCCTGCTTTTCCGCCTGGCGGAAATCCCTGGCCTGGCCCGGCTGCGCTATACGACCAGCCATCCGCGCGACATGGATGACGAATTGATCGCCGCCCACCGTGACCTGCCCGCCTTGATGCCCTATCTGCATTTGCCAGTGCAGTCTGGCTCCGATCGGATACTCAAGGCGATGAACCGCAGGCACACGGCACGCGACTATCTGACCCTCATCGAGCGCATCCGCGCCGCGCGCGGCGATATCGCCATGTCCGGCGACTTCATCGTCGGCTTCCCCGGCGAGACGGAAGAGGATTTCGAGGCGACGCTCGAGCTGGTGCGAGAGGTGAATTACGCTTCGGCCTTCACGTTCAAATATTCGCCTCGTCCCGGCACGCCGGGCGCCGAGATGGACGGTCATGTGTCGGAAGCCGTGAAGGATGAGCGGCTGCAGCGCCTGCAGGCGCTGATCAACGAGCAGCAGCAGAGTTTCATCGCCGGCATGGTCGGCCGCACCGTCAGCACACTGATCGAGAAGCCGGGCCGCCGTCCCCACCAGAAAGTTGGTCGATCGCCATGGCTGCAGCCGGTTATTGTTGACGACAAGGCCGGTGGAATCGGTGACATTATTGACGTACGAATCACGAAGACAGGTCCAAACAGCCTGTTCGCCGAGTTGGCCTGATGCATGTCGCCCAAAAGTACTCGCGGTTTTGGGACACGACATGCATAGCCACAAGCCTCGGCAGATGAGGAGAGACGGTTGAGCGCTGCTGAACTGAAGAATCCGCCCCAGAGCCAGGCATCCGGGGCCTCCGACATGGCGCACATCGTACTGACCTTCGACAACAACAAGCTTGCCAGCGCCCTTTACGGCCAATTCGACGAGAACCTGGCCCGGCTCGAGCAGAAGCTCGGCGTCGATATCCGCTCGCGCGGCAACCAGCTCGCCATCAAAGGCACGGCTTCGGCCGCCGAACAGGCGCGCCGCGCGCTGGATACGCTCTACGGCATTCTGCAGAAGGGCGCCGATATCGGCCAGTCGGATGTCGACGGCGCCGTGCGCATGGCGATCGCCGCCGACGACCAGCTGACGCTGCCGACCATGGAGCGCAAGGGCAAGGTCTCCGCCGCCCAGATCGCGACGCGCAAGCGCACGATCTATGCCCGCTCGCTCAACCAGGACGCCTATATGCGCGCGCTGGAGCGCTCCGAAATGGTCTTCGGCATCGGCCCGGCCGGCACCGGCAAGACCTATCTGGCGGTGGCGCATGCGGCGATGCTGCTCGAGCGCGGCATGGTCGAGCGCATCGTGCTGTCGCGTCCGGCGGTCGAAGCCGGCGAACGCCTGGGCTTCCTGCCCGGCGACATGAAAGAGAAGGTCGATCCGTATCTCAGGCCCCTCTATGACGCGCTCTACGACATGATGCCGGCCGACAAGGTCGAGCGGGCGATCGCCGCCGAGGTCATCGAGATCGCGCCTTTGGCCTTCATGCGCGGCCGCACGCTGGCGCATGCGGCCGTGATCCTCGATGAGGCGCAGAACACCACGCCGATGCAGATGAAGATGTTTCTGACCCGTCTCGGCGAGAACTCGCGCATGATCGTCACCGGCGATCCGACCCAGATCGACCTGCCGCCCAACACCAAGTCGGGCCTGGTCGAGGCGCTGCGTATCCTCGACGGCGTGCCGGGCATCGTCACGGTCCGCTTCAACGAGGGCGACGTCGTGCGCCATCCGCTGGTTGCCGAGATCGTCAAGGCCTATGACCGCGACGGCAAGCTGGCCAGAGGCCTCGGCACCGAGAACTGATCAAGCCCCATGGCTGATAATCCGGGATCCAGCGGCGAGACGCCGGTCGACATCGATATTTTCGTCGAGGCCGGCGACTGGCCCGAGGAAGCGGAGCTGACACGCCTGGTAGATCGTGCAGTGGCGGCCGCCTTTACCGAGACCGGCGCAAGCGGCGCCTCGGAGCTCAGCATCGTTTTTTCCGACGACGCTCATATCCAGACCCTCAACGCCGCATGGCGCGGCAAGGACAAACCGACCAACGTCTTGTCTTTCCCGGCTTTTTCCTTCCCGAAAGGCGGCAAGCTGCCGCCGATGCTCGGCGACATCGTGCTGGCCTCCGAGACGGTCGCGCGTGAGGCCACTCTGGAAGACAAGCCGCTGGCGAACCATATCACCCATCTCGTCATCCATGGCCTGCTGCATCTTCTGGGCTATGATCACGAGACCGACGCCGAGGCCGAGGAGATGGAAGCGATCGAGCGCGCGGCGCTTGCGAGGCTTGCCATTCCCGATCCCTACGCGTAACAAAAAAGACCAATTGACCTGATGGCGATGAACGACAAACCAGAAACTGCCGCCCGTCCGGATGCCGGCAGTGCGGCCAAGCCTTCCGAGAAGTCGGAAGAGGGCTCCAGTCCGAGTATTCCGACCGGCAGCGTGGCCGTTGAGCCTTCGCATGCCGGTCCTTCGCTCTTCGATCGCGTGCTCGGCCTGTTCCGGCACCGCAACGGCACCAATTTGCGCGAGGAGATCGCCGACGCGCTGGCTGAGACGGCCACCGATGCCGAATCCTTCTCGCCCGGCGAACGTGCCATGCTCAACAACATCCTGCGCTTGCGCGAAGTGCGCGTCGAGGATGTGATGGTGCCGCGCGCCGACATCGAAGCGGTCGAGATCGCCACCAATCTTGGCGATCTGCTTGGCCTCTTCGAACAATCCGGCCATTCCCGCATGCCGGTCTATTCCGAGACGCTCGACGACCCGCGCGGCATGGTCCACATCCGCGATGTTCTTGCCCACATCACCAAGCTCGCCCGCGTCAAGAAGGGCCGCGCGAACAGGAAGAACCCGGCGCCGACCGTTCTCGATCTCGCCCAGGTCGATCTCGCGCGCACGATCGGCGATCTCGACCTGATCCGCCCTGTGCTGTTCGTGCCGCCTTCCATGCTTGCCTCCGACCTCATGGGACGCATGCAGACGACGCGCACCCAGATGGCGCTCGTCATCGACGAATATGGCGGCACCGACGGCCTCGCCTCGCTCGAGGATATCGTCGAGATGGTGGTCGGCGACATCGAGGACGAGCACGATGACGACGAGCCGATGGTCACCCAGACGGGCGACGGCGTGTTCGTCGTCGACGGCAAGGCCGAGATCGACGAGGTCGCCAAGATGATCGGTGAGGATTTCGCCGCCGGCGAGCATGGCGAATATGTCGACACCATCGGCGGCATGATCTTCAACACGCTTGGCCGCGTCCCGGCCAGGGGCGAGGTGGTGCAGGCCATACCTGGCTTCGAGTTCCACGTTCTCGACGCCGACCCACGCCGCGTCAAGCGGGTGCGCATCGTGCAGAGCCCGAAGGGCGAACGGCAGCGCCGCCGCGCTGCGCGCACCGAGCAGGCCTGATTTCGTCGCGTCATGCCGGTCGACGACCCGTTCAAGCATGCCGTCCTCGGTTCCGGCGTCTTCTATCGAAATCCGCGCGCGGCCCTGGCCTGGCTTCAGGCGGCGTTCGGCTTCGAGCCGAGCATGCTGGTCAGCGATACGGATGGACGGCTCGTCCATGCCGAAATGCGGTTCGGCGACGGCTACATCATCGTCGATTCCGAATGGGCCGAGCACATCGCCAGCCCAGCTTCGGTCGGCGGCAGGAATACCCAGTCGGTCTACATCCGTTTGAAGGAAGACCTCGACGCCCATTGCGAAAAAGCGCGAGCGAAGGGGGCTGAAATCATCGACCAGCCGGCCGACCATTTCTACGGCGAGCGGCAATATCGCGCCCGCGACCCGGAAGGCCATGTCTGGACCTTCACGCAGACCGTGCGCGTAGTGCCACGAGAGGACGCCGAGAGACTAAGCGGCCTGCGCATCGAGGGTTGGCATCGTTAATGCACGTCGCCCGAAAGTGTGCAGCGGTTTTGGGAAAAACGACATGCACAAAAAAATCTAAAGCGCGTCGCTCGTTTCGACGCGACGCGCTTTAGAAAGACGTTTCCTCAAATCACCGTCATTTGGAGCAGGCGGCGCGGCCTGTTAAATCTCTGGCACCCTGATTCGCGCGACTTGGGAAGCTATATGCAGCGCTTTGCCGGCCGGATAATTCTGCTGTGGGGGTGGCGGCGATCGCTGGTGGCGTTTTTCGCGGGCGCGCTCGCGGTTCTCGCTCAGGCTCCTTACGATTTCTTCGCCGTCTGCTTCGTCTCGTTTCCGGCGCTTGTCTGGCTGCTCGACGGCGCGACCGGCGAGGCCTCCGACGGGTGGCTGAAGCGCCTGAGGCCGGCCTTTGCCATCGGCTGGTGGTTCGGCTTCGGCTATTTCCTCGCCGGCCTCTGGTGGATCGGCCAGGCACTTCTGGTCGAGGCCGACACCTTCGCCTGGGCCTTGCCTTTCGCCGTGGTCGGCATCCCCCTCGCGCTTGCCTTTTTCTACGGCTTTGCGGCGGTCGTGGCGCGGCTTTTCTGGAGCAGCGATATCGGCCGCATAGCCGCACTCGCCTTCGGCTTCGGCCTTGCCGAATGGCTGCGCGATTTTCTCTTCACCGGCTTTCCGTGGAATGCCGTCGGCTACGCCGCGATGCCGGTGCCGATCCTGATGCAGAGCGTGTCGGTGACCGGCATGATCGGCATGAACGCGCTCGCGGTCTTCGTCTTTTCGTTGCCCGCTCTCATCGCCGCGCGCCGGCATCTGAGGCTGGGTCTTGCCCTGTTCGTCATCCTGGTCGCCGCCGATGTCGGCTTCGGCTATTTCAGGCTTGCCGCCCCGGCCGAGCCTGCCACCCGCTCGATCGATGTTCGCATCGTCCAGCCCGCCGTCGATCTCAGCGAGAAATGGGACGCTTCGGTGCGCGACCGCATCTTCGCCACGTTGTTGGGGATATCGGGGAAAGCGCCGGAGCAAGGCCATGCCAAGCCGCAGCTGATTCTCTGGCCGGAAACATCGGTGCCGTTCCTGTTCACCGAGCGTCCAGACGCGCTGACGGCGCTAGGCGATATGCTGGGCGACGGCCAGATGCTGATCGCCGGTGTCGTGCGCGAGGAGGGCGGCGCGGGAAATGCCGGCAGCCGTTATTACAATTCCGTGGTGGCGATCAACGACAAGGGCGAGATCACTGACGCCGTTGACAAGGTGCATCTGGTGCCATTCGGCGAATATCTGCCTTTTGCCGGTCTGTTCGAACGTTTCGGCATCGGCCAGCTCGTCGCCGGACCGATGAATTTCGCCGCCGGCAACGAACGCCATCCCATCGCGATGCCGAACGGCCTGCGAGCGGTTCCCTTCATCTGCTACGAGGTCATCTTTGCCGACCTTGTGGCGGTTGACGCGGCGTCATCCGAACTTATTGTGAACGTCACCAACGACGCCTGGTTTGGCGACACGCCAGGCCCGTACCAGCACTTCAGGCAGGCGCAGATTCGCGCGGTGGAGAACGGGTTGCCATTGTTGCGTGCGGCCAACAACGGCATCTCCGCCGTTGTCGATTCGCGCGGGCGCATCGTCGATGCCCTGGCGGTCGACGCGCGCGGCGCCATCGATGCGCATGTGCCGATTTCTGGGCGCGCCCTGCTGTCCGCCGACCAGCGGCGCATTAACGGATTGCTGATCATGTTGCTGTTTGCCCTGACGGCCTTCACATTGAATGTAAGGCAGCGGCTACGGGTGAATTGACAGTCGGCACATTAGAAACTCATACTGTAACGCCTAAAATTTTCTCGAAGTCGGCTGGAGGGGGTCTGTTGGGGCAGGTGGCTCCGGCTTCGTTTGGGCGGGAAAAATAGAAAAAGCCGGAAAAATTCGGCGAGGAAAAAATGACAGAAGAGAACAAGAAGAAGCCGAATCCGATCGACATCCATGTCGGGAGTCGTATTCGGTTGCGTCGCAATATGCTTGGAATGAGCCAGGAAAAGCTGGGTGAAAATCTCGGCATCACGTTTCAACAGATACAGAAGTACGAAAAGGGGACGAACAGGGTCGGCGCCAGCCGTCTGCAGGCGATAGCCTCCATCCTGAGTGTTCCCGTCGCCTTCTTCTTCGAGGACGCCCCCGGTCAGGAGGCCGGGGCCGGCAACCGGGGATTCGCCGAGGACGCCTCGATGGCCTTCGCCATCGAATTCTGCGGCAGCCCGGAAGGGCTTCAGCTCAATCGCGCCTTCGTCAAGATTCCGGACGTCAAGGTGCGGCGCCGGATCATCGATCTTGTGAAGTCCCTTTCGCCGGACGATGCCGAGTGATTCCAGGCTCCTGCTGCCGGCGGTGCCCTGCCGCCGGTGGCACAAGCCGATTGTGCCGATATTCATGCCAGATCCGTCGCGCCGCTTGACGAGCGGCGCCCGGCACCGCTAACACGTGGCGCGCCAAAAATCGGCAGCCCTGCCGATCTTTTTTCAAGAGGGGACACCCGTGACGCGGCAGAACTATCTCTTCACCTCGGAATCCGTCTCCGAGGGCCATCCCGACAAAGTCTGTGACCGTATCTCCGACGAGATCGTCGATCTCGTCTATCGCGAGGCCAAGAAGACGGGCATGGACCCGTGGAAGGTGCGCGTTGCCTGCGAGACGCTGGCCACGACCAACCGCGTCGTCATCGCCGGCGAGGTCAGGGTTCCCGACACGCTGCTGAAGAAGGACAAGGCCGGCAACGTCCTCAAGGATGCGTCGGGCCACCCGGTCGTCAATCCGACCAAGTTCAAGTCGGTCGCCCGCAAGGCGATCCGCGAGATCGGCTACGAACAGGCGGGCTTCCACTGGAGGACGGCCAAGATCGAGGTGCTGCTGCACGGCCAGTCGCCCGACATCGGCCAGGGCGTCGACAATGCCGCGGACCGCCAGGGCGAGGAAGGTGCCGGCGACCAGGGCATCATGTTTGGTTACGCCTGCCGCGAGACGCCGGACCTGATGCCGGCGCCGATCTATTACAGCCACAAGATCCTCGAATTGCTTGCCGCCGCGCGCCATGAAGGCAATGGCGAGGCCGGCAAGCTCGGCCCGGATGCCAAGAGCCAGGTCACCGTACGCTATGCCGACGGCAAGGCGGCGGAAGTGACGCAGATCGTGCTTTCGACCCAGCATCTCGATTCGAGCTGGGATTCCAAGAAGGTCCGCAAGGTCGTCGAGCCCTACATCATCGAGGCGCTTGGCGATCTCAAGGTCGCCGAAGACTGCAACTGGTACATCAACCCGACCGGCAAGTTTGTCATCGGCGGGCCCGACGGCGATGCCGGCCTCACCGGCCGCAAGATCATCGTCGATACCTATGGCGGCGCAGCACCCCATGGCGGCGGCGCCTTCTCCGGCAAGGACACCACCAAGGTCGACCGTTCGGCCGCCTATGCGGCGCGCTATCTCGCCAAGAACGTGGTGGCGGCCAAGCTCGCCGACCGCTGCACCATCCAGCTTTCCTACGCCATCGGCGTTGCCCAGCCGCTGTCGGTCTATGTCGACCTGCACGGCACCGGCAAGGTCGACGAGGCCAGGCTCGAGGAGGCGCTGCGCCAGGTGATGGACCTGTCGCCGTCCGGCATCCGCCGTCACCTCGACCTCAATAAGCCGATCTACGCCAAGACCTCGTCCTATGGCCATTTCGGCCGCAAGGCCGGCCGCGACGGTTCCTTCTCCTGGGAGAAGACCGATCTCGCCAAGGCACTCAAGGACGCGGTTGCCGATGCGATTGCCGCCTGACGGCGTCGCCAAGCGTATCCATGGAGCCAAACGACAGGCCGAGCCGCGCGACCGAAGCTTTCTTCGGCCGTCGGCACGGCAAGGCCATTCGCCCGCAGCAGGCCGCGGCGCTTGAAAGTGGCCTGCGCGCCTACGGGCTCGACCTGACGGCCGAGGCGCCGGCGGATCTCAAGACGCTGTTCGAGGCGAAGGTTTCCGCACTTCAGCTTGAGATCGGCTTCGGCGGCGGCGAGCATCTCTTGCATCGCGCGACGGAAGCGCCGGCGACCGGCTTCATCGGCGTCGAGCCCTTCGTCAACGGCATGGCCAAGATGATGACGGCGCTCGACAAGGGCCCGCTCGCCAATCTGAGAGTCTATGACGACGACGCCACACGCCTGCTCGACTGGCTGCCACCGGCTTCGCTCGACGGCATCGACCTGCTTTATCCCGATCCCTGGCCGAAGAAGAAGCACTGGAAGCGGCGCTTCGTCAGCCCGGCCAATCTCGACCGGTTCGCCCGGGTGCTGAAGGCGGGCGGCAGGTTCCGCTTCGCCTCCGATATCGACAGCTATGTGAACTGGACGCTGCTTAACTGCCGCGCCCACGGCGCCTTCGCCTGGCAGGCGAGCGAGTCTGCCGACTGGCACCGGCCCTATGAGGGTTGGCCCGGCACGCGCTATGAAGCCAAGGCCATCCGCGAGGGAAGGCGGCCTGCCTATCTGACCTTTGTCCGGAAATAAGCTCGAAGATATCGAAGCTTCAAAGTGCCGGTAATCAGGTCGCTCGGAAGCGGTGATCTTCGAAGGCGATGGGTCGACCTGCTGTATTGTATTGCATATAGCGCTACAAATCGCTATGTTGCCGGCCAGGAGATGCATTATGGCCGCCACGGTCGAACGTAAGGAATACCCGATCTCGATGCGCCTGCCGGAAGCGGACGTGGCGATGATTGACCGTGCCGCCACTCTCCGCGGTCGGTCCCGTACGGACTTCGTGCGCGATGCCGCCGTACGCGCGGCCGAGGATGTGCTGATGAACAACCGCCTTGTCCGCATGAGCCCGGAAGGGTTCGCGGAATTTATGGAGGTCCTGTCGGCTCCGGCCGCCCCAGTCCCCGATTTGGTGGAATTGGCAAAGCGGCCCGCACCCTGGGAAGCTGGTTACACAACGAAGCGCTAAGCCGTGGCCTTATCGGCTCCCGAACCGCTTACCGCAGCCCACGACGTTTCCGGATTTTCCTGCGGGAAACCGACACTTGATCACTGGCTGAGAACGCGCGCGCTCTCCAATCAGGAGAAGGGCTTTACGGCCGTTATCGTTGTCCATGAAGCCAGCCGCGTGGTCGGATACTATGGTTTGGCGCCCACGGCCGTCGTGCCGTCGATCTTGCCCCGGTCGATCCGCACGGGGCAACCGCCGGATCCCGTGCCTTGTCTGCTCCTCGGCCAGCTTGCGACCGATACCGGATGGGCTGGGCGCGGCATCGGCACCGGCTTGGTGAAACATGCCCTTCAGCGCTGCGTCCAGGCAGCGGGACTGATTGGAGGGCGTGCGCTCATGGTCAATGCGATCGATGAGGACGCTGTGCAATTCTGGCGGCGGCGGGGATTTCTCCCAACGAAGGACGATCCATTTGTCTTGTTTCGTCCGATCGCAACAATTGCCGCATCGCTCGTGGAAGCCCAGAAGTAAGGTGCTGCGGTGCCGTCCGGCGGGATGGCGACAGCCAGGCAGCCCACACCTTGCTGGCTCCCGTAGGCGGCTTAGAAACGGCCGAGCTTGTCGAAGGCGGTCGGGTCGATGCCGAGTTTCTTCAGGTCGCTGCGGCGCGGCTTACGGCCGGCCTCGACGGCGCGCGATGCGGCAGCCGCGCTGCCGAACGTGCCGAGAAAATCGCCAATCACGAAAAACAATCCACGGTCCATGATAAATACCTTTCGCGCGCCACCGCGCGCGACCTTTCCTTATTGCAATGCAACATAGATGGGTATGGCCGGTCAGCACTTACAGGGGCGGCGACGCATGGCCGCCATGCTCGACGTGCATTGCCCCCACGTTCAATCGCCGGATCATGGCTTGTTGCAGTGAAGGATCAAATGGCCGCGCCAGCTCTAGATGTAACGGCGGCACGGTCAGGCTTGAAACGCCGGCCGGGATCGTCTATATCAGCATCAAATTCTTGGTCGGTATGACGAAGAGTGGGTCCTCCCGGTCCCGCTCTTTTTTGTTACCTGCCGGCCGGAGCGACGAAGCGACAGGAATCTTATGACCGCAGCGGCAAGCGAAGCCGACGACCGTATCATCCGCGAAAGCGGTATCGATGCGCGCATTGCGATGATCGTGCAGCCGGTGCTCAAGGCCATCGGCTTCCGCCTTGTTCGGGTGCAACTGACGGGGCAGAACGGGCTGACGCTACAGATCATGGCCGAGCGCGAGGACGGCACCATGACCGTCGAGGATTGCGAAGAGGTCAGCCGCGCGGTGTCGCCGGCGCTCGATGTCGAAGATCCGATCGAAAAGGCGTATCATCTCGAAGTGTCGTCGCCGGGCATCGACCGGCCGCTGGTGCGCAAATCGGATTTCGCCGCCTGGACCGGCCACTTGGTCAAGATGGAGACCTCGGTCCTCATCGGCGACCGCAAGCGCTTCAAGGGCAAGATCGCCGAGGCGGATGCCGACGGCTTCCTGCTGGAGCGCGACAAGGCGGCCTATGGCGAAGAGCCGACGGTGCGCGTGCCTTATGACGCGATTGCCGAGGCGCGGCTGGTGCTGACCGACGATTTGATCCGCGAGGCCCTGTCGAAGGACAACAGGGCCCGCAAGGAAGCGAAGAAACGCCGGGGCGAAGCGGAAGATGCCGCCGCCGGCGAAGAAAACGAAACCGAACAGGAAAGTTGATTGACCTTCGGGCCGCGTGCCCGGGGCGAAGTCGGGAGAAAGACAATGGTTGTAAGCGCCAACAGGCTTGAACTGCTGCAGATCGCCGATGCGGTCGCGCGTGAAAAGTCGATCGACAAGCAGATCGTCATCGCCGCCATGGCCGATGCGATCCAGAAGGCGGCGCGTTCGCGTTACGGTCAGGAAACCAACATCCGCGCCGACATCAACCCCAACACGGGCGAGATGAAGCTGCAGCGCCTCATGGAAGTGGTCGAGAAGGTCGAGGACTACGCGACGCAGATCGCTCTTTCCACGGCGCGCGAGCGCAACCCCGACGCCCAGCTTGGCGATTTCATCGCCGAACAGCTGCCGCCGATGGATTTCGGCCGCATCGCCGCCCAGTCGGCCAAGCAGGTCATCGTCCAGAAGGTGCGCGAGGCCGAGCGCGATCGTCAGTATGACGAGTACAAGGACCGTATCGGCGAGATCGTCAACGGCACCGTCAAGCGCGTCGAATACGGCAACGTCATCGTCGATCTCGGCCGCGGCGAGGCGATCATCCGCCGCGACGAGCTGATCCCGCGCGAGAACTACAAGTATGGCGACCGCGTCCGCGCCTATGTCTATGACGTGCGCCGCGAGCAGCGCGGTCCGCAGATATTCCTGTCGCGCACGCATCCGCAGTTCATGGCCAAGCTCTTCACCATGGAAGTGCCGGAAATCTACGACGGCATCATCGAGATCAAGTCGGTCGCCCGCGATCCGGGCTCGCGCGCCAAGATCGCGGTCATCTCGCGCGACTCCTCGATCGATCCGGTCGGCGCCTGCGTCGGCATGCGCGGCAGCCGCGTCCAGGCGGTGGTCGGCGAATTGCAGGGCGAGAAGATCGATATCATTCCGTGGTCGCCTTCGGCCGCCTCCTTCATCGTCAATGCGCTGCAGCCGGCGGAAGTCGCCAAGGTGGTGCTCGACGAGGATGCCGAGCGCATCGAGGTGGTGGTGCCGGACGACCAGCTGTCGCTGGCCATCGGCCGCCGCGGCCAGAATGTGCGCCTTGCCTCGCAGCTCACCGGCTGGGACATCGACATCCTGACCGAGCAGGAAGAGAGCGAGCGTCGCCAGAAGGAATTCGTCGAGCGCTCGGCCCTCTTCATGGAGGCCCTCGACGTCGACGAGATGGTCGGCCAGGTGCTTGCCTCCGAAGGCTTCACCAGCGTCGAGGAAGTTGCCTATGTCGATTCGGGCGAAATCTCCTCGATCGACGGCTTCGATGAGGACACCGCCTCGGAAATCCAGTCGCGCGCCCGCGAATATCTGGAGAAGATCGAGGCCGAGCATGACGAGAAGCGCAAGGCGCTCGGCGTCAAGGACGAGCTGCGCGAGATCCCCGGCATCACCACGGCCATGATGGTGACGCTTGGAGAGGACGGCGTGAAGACGATCGAGGACTTCGCCGGCTATGCCGCCGATGACCTGATCGGCTGGAAGGAGCGCAAGGACGGCGAGACCAAGGTTTATCCCGGCGTGCTCGCCGATCACGGCGTCTCGCGCGCCGATGCCGAAGAGATGGTGCTGGCCGCTCGCAGGAAGGCCGGTTGGATTTCCGAGGAAGAACTGGCCGCTGAAGAACCCGCGGCCGGCGAAACCGTCGGTGCGTGAGGTGACTACCAATCGCAGGGTCCGTGGACGAGATGAACGATCGTACCTGCATCGTCACGCGCAGGCAGGCCGAAGCGGATGAACTGATCCGCTTCGTCGTCGGCCCGGATTCGGCCGTCGTCCCGGACATCAAGAGAAATCTGCCCGGCCGCGGTTGCTGGGTCACCGCTGATCGCCTACATATCGACAAGGCAGCGGCTAAGAACCTGTTTGCCCGTGCCTTCAAGGCGCAGGTCGCGGTTCCCGCCAATCTCGGCGATATGGTCGACGGGCTGCTTTCCAGATCCGCTCTGGGCATGCTGGGTCTTGCTCGCAAGGCCGGAGCGGTCGTTCTCGGCGCCGCCAAGGTAGAGGCTGCCGTGCGCGACGGGCAGGCGCTGTTTGTGCTGCACGCGACCGAAGCCTCGGACGATGGCGTCCGCAAGATCACTCAGGCGCGGCGGGCAACCGTCCACCTCGGCGGCCCCGCCATCCTTGCCTACAAACTTTTCCCCGAGGCCGAGTTGAGCTTGGCATTGGGGGGTACAAATGTGATACATGCTGCCGTCCTCGCGCAGGACGCGGGTAAGGCGGTTGAGAAGCGCATGGTTGCGCTCGACCGGTATCGGGGCGGAACCCCGGACGATTTGGCAATGCTTGCGGCCGTTGCTGACGAAGATGATGCCGCAGAGGATATGGAATGAGCGATACGAAATCGGGCGACGACAAGACGTTGAGCGTTACGCCGAAGAAGACCTTGACGCTGAAGCGCCCCGGCCTTGAGCAGGGCACCGTGCGCCAGAATTTCTCGCACGGCCGCACCAAGTCGGTCGTGGTCGAGACCAAGAAGCGCAAGTTCTCGCTGCCCGGCGACAAGCCGGAGCCTGTGGCGCCGTCCGTCTTCACGCCGAAGCCCGCAGCCGCGGCACCTGCGCCAGCCGTGCAGGAAGCGCCGAAGGCGCCGCCGCCGGAACGCTCCGGCATGGTGCTGAACGAATTGTCGCGCGGCGAGATGGAAGCGCGCCGCAGGGCGCTCGAAGGCTCCAAGGCCCGAGAGGTCGAGGATCGCCAGCGCGCCCAGGAAGAGAGCAAGCGCCGCGCCGAGGAAGAAGAGCGCCGCAAGCGCGAGCGTGAGGAATCCGCCCGCCGTCAGGCCGAAGAAGAGGCCCGTCTGCAGACCGAGGCCGAGTCCCGCCGCCGCGCCGAGGAAGAAGCCCGCCGCCGCGCCCCGCAAGCCGCCGAGCTGGCGACGGTCGACGAGGAGGAGGAGGTCAAGCCGCGGCGCCCTGGTGGCGCCGGCGCCGGAACGCCTGTGCGCCGTCCGGCCACGCCGGAAGTCGCGCGGCCGGCCAAGCCCACCAAGGGCGAGGAAGACCGCCGCCGCGGCAAGCTGACGCTGAACACCGCGCTGTCGGATGAAGATGCACGCGGGCGTTCGCTGTCGTCGATGCGCCGCCGCCAGGAAAAATTCAAGCGCGCGATGCACAACGAGCCGCGCGAGAAAGTCATGCGCGAAGTGATCCTGCCCGAAACCATCACCATCCAGGAATTGGCGCAGCGCATGTCCGAGCGCGCCGTCGACGTGGTCAAGTTCTTCATGAAGCAGGGCCAGATCCTGAAGCCGGGCGACGTCATCGACGCCGATACGGCCGAGCTGGTCGCCTCCGAATTCGGCCACACGGTTCGCCGCGTCGCCGAGTCCGACATCGAGGAAGGCCTGTTCAACATCGCCGACCGTACCGAGGATCTGGTGTCGCGTCCGCCCGTGGTGACGATCATGGGCCATGTCGACCACGGCAAGACCTCGCTGCTCGACGCCATCCGCAACGCCAATGTCGTCTCCGGCGAGGCCGGCGGCATTACCCAGCACATCGGCGCCTACCAGGTCGAGAAGAACGGTCAGAAGATCACCTTCATCGACACGCCCGGCCACGCCGCCTTCACGGCGATGCGCGCCCGCGGCGCCCAGGTGACCGACATCGCCGTGCTGGTGGTGGCGGCCGACGACAGCGTGATGCCGCAGACGATCGAATCGATCAATCACGCCAAGGCGGCCGGCGTGCCGATCATCGTGGCGATCAACAAGATCGACAAGCGCGACGCCGACCCCCAGAAGGTGCGCGCGGAACTCTTGCGCCACGAGGTGTTCGTCGAATCGATGGGCGGCGAGGTGTTGGACGTCGAAGTGTCGGCGACCAAGGGCACCAACATCGACAGGCTGCTCGAGGCGATCCTGCTGCAGGCCGAAATCCTCGACCTGAAGGCCAATCCGGACCGCACCGCCGAAGGCGCCGTCATCGAAGCCAAGCTGGACAAGGGCCGCGGTCCCGTCGCCACCGTGCTGGTGCAGACCGGCACCCTGATGCCCGGCGACATCCTGGTCGCCGGCAACGAGTGGGGCCGTGTTCGCGCGCTCGTCAACGACCGCGGCGAGCATGTGCCGGAAGCGCCGCCGGCAATGCCGGTCGAGGTGCTCGGCCTCCAGGGCACGCCGCAGGCGGGCGACCGCTTCGCCGTCGTCAACAACGAGGCGCGGGCGCGTGAGATCACCGAATACCGTCAGCGCCTGGCGCGCGAGAAGGCCGTGGCCAAGCACGCCGGCCAGCGCGGCTCGCTCGAGCAGATGATGTCGCAGTTGCAGACGAGCGGGCTCAAGGAATTCCCGCTGGTCATCAAGGGCGACGTGCAGGGCTCGATCGAGGCGATCAACGCCGCGCTCGAAAAGCTCGGCAACGACGAGGTGCGGGCGCGGATCGTCCATTCGGGCGCCGGCGGCATTACCGAAAGCGACGTCTCGCTCGCCGAGACCTCGGGTGCGGCGATCATCGGCTTCAACGTCCGCGCCAATGCGCAGGCGCGTACGGCCGCAGCCGCTGCCGGTATAGAGATCCGCTACTACTCGATCATCTACAACCTCGTCGACGACGTGAAGGCGGCGCTTTCCGGCATGCTTTCGCCGGAGCGGCGCGAGACCTTCATCGGCAATGCCGAGATCCTCGAGATCTTCGACATCTCGAAGGTCGGCAAGATCGCCGGCTGCCGCGTCACCGAAGGCAAGGTCGAGCGTGGCGCCGGTGTCCGCCTGATCCGCGACAACGTCGTCATCCACGAGGGCACGCTGAAGACGCTCAAGCGCTTCAAGGACGAGGTTTCGGAAGTGCCGGGCGGCCAGGAATGCGGCATGGCCTTCCAGAACTACGAGGACATGCGCGTCGGCGACACCATCGAGTGCTTCCGCGTCGAGATGGTGAGCAGGACGCTCTAAATTCGGATATACTTGCCGAAATGACCCGGGCGGCGGCCGAAAGGCTGCCGCCCAGCCCCTCATGCACATTGAGACATGCGGCGCGGTCCCATCCCGCGCTTCACGATTTCAGGACCGAAGAAAATGTCCCGTTCGACACCATCAGGCCCCTCCCAGCGCATGCTGCGCGTTGGCGAGCAGGTGCGCCATGCGCTCTCCGAAACCTTGCAGCGCGGCGAGATCATCGACCCGGTGATCGAGAACACCGTCGTCTCGGTCTCCGAGGTGCGCATGTCGCCCGACCTCAAGATCGCCACCGCTTTCGTCTCGCCACTCGGCGTCGGCGAGGCCGGTGCCGTGGTCGAGGCGCTCAACAAGCACGCGAAATTCATCCGTGGCCGCGTCTCCGGTGCGCTGAGGCAGATGAAGTACATGCCGGAGTTTCGCTTCCGGCTCGATACGTCCTTCGACAATTTCGCCAGGATCAACGAGTTGCTGAAGTCGCCGGAGGTCGCGCGCGATCTCGGCCCTGATGACCGCGACAACAACGACAAGGACGAGGAATAAGTGGCGCGGCGCGGCAAGAAAAAGGGCAGGCCGGTTTCCGGCTGGGTGGTGCTGGACAAGCCGGTCGGCATGGGTTCGACCGAGGCGGTCTCAAAGATCAAATGGCTGTTCCAGGCGGAGAAGGCCGGCCATGCCGGCACGCTCGATCCGCTGGCCTCCGGCATGCTGCCGATCGCGCTCGGCGAGGCAACCAAGACCGTGCCTTATGTGCAGGATGGCGCCAAGGTCTACCGTTTCACCGTCGCCTGGGGCGAGGAACGCTCGACCGACGACCTCGAAGGCCCGGTGACGAACAACTCCGACCGGCGCCCGGCCGAGGCCGAGGTGAGAGCGCTGCTGCCGAAATACACCGGCGTCATCATGCAGACGCCGCCGCAATTCTCGGCCATCAAGATCGCCGGCGAGCGCGCCTACGACCTCGCCCGCGACGGTGAGACGGTCGACATCCCCGCCCGCGAGATCGAGATCGGACGTCTCGACCTCGTGGAACACAGTGGCGAGCGCAGCGTCTTCGAGGTCGAATGCGGCAAGGGCACCTATGTGCGCTCGCTGGCGCGCGACATGGGCCGCGATCTGGGCTGCTTCGGCCACATCGCCGAACTCCGGCGCGTCGAGGTCGAGCCGTTCACAGCCGACGATTTTGTCACCGTCGCCGAGCTCGAAGCGGCGCGCTTCGGCGGCAAGACCGATGAAGGTGGTGGCGAAGCCGAGGCGCCGGTCGATTTCAGCGCCATCGACGCGCTGCTGGTCGACACCGCTGTTGCGCTCGATTGCCTGCCGCAGGTCGCGGTCAGCGACGACGCGGCGACGAAGATCCGCCTTGGCAATCCCGTCATCATTCGCGGCCGCGACGCGCCGGTCGAGGCGGAGGAGGCATGCGCCACCGCGCGCGGCAAGCTCGTCGCCATCGGCGCCATCGAGCAGGGCATGTTCAAGCCCAAGCGGGTCTTTGTCGGTTGACGGTGCTCGGCTACAGCAATTCCAGGAAAAGTGCGTAGCGGCTATCCGCCCGGAATTGCTAAGAAACAAAGACCAGTTCGGTTCGAGTTTGCGCCCGAGGATCCCATGGCAAAGGCTGATACCGTCAGGACACGGGCGCCGCTGAAAACCCGCCGCCCGCCGGTCGGCGCTTCGCCGGGCACGCTGATCGCCGATCCGGCGGCGCGGCGCAGCGAGCTTCGGCTGACGCTGATCTCGCCCGAAAAATTCAAGACCATCGACAATGCCAGCATTGACGATCTCAACACCCACTGCGACCGCTGGCCGGTCGTCTGGCTGGATTGTACGGGACTTGCGAACATCCCGCTGATCGAGGAGATCGGGCGGATCTTCAACCTGCATCCGCTGGCCCTGGAGGATGTCGTCAACGCCGGTCAGCGGCCGAAGGTGGATTTCTTCGAGGATCATGCCTTCGTCGCCATGCGCATGATCGACGACGTCACGGCCCATCGCTACGAGCAGATCGCGGTGTTTTTCGGCAAGAACTTCGTCGTCACCTTCCAGGAGCGTGAGGGCGACCCGTTCGATCCGGTGCGCAAGCGCATCGCGGCGGCCATGCCCAACCGGCTGCGCTCACGCGGCGCCGACTATCTGGCCTACGCGCTGATCGATGCCATCGTCGACAGCTATTTCCCGCCGATCGAGGCGGCGAGCGAACAGGTCGACGGCATCGAGGACCAGATGCTGAACACGCCGCACAAGCATCAGATGCGGCAGTTGCATGAGTTGCGGCGCGACGCCAACGTGCTGAAGGGCGTGCTGTGGCCGATGCGCGATGCGCTGGCGACGCTGATCCGCAACGACGTGCCCTTCGTAACGGCCGAGACCAAGATATTCTTCAACGACACGCTCGACCATTCGCTGCGCCTGATCGAGCTGGTCGAGAACCAGCGCGATATGCTGACCGGCCTGATCGAGATGCACCTGTCGCTGACCCAGGCGCGCACCAATGACGTGATTTCCTATCTGACGATCGTTTCGGTGATCTTCATGCCGCTTACTTTCCTCGTCGGTGTCTGGGGCATGAACTTCGAGCCGGAGAGTTCGCCCTGGAACATGCCGGAGCTGAAGTCTTACTACGGCTATCCGGCGGCTCTGTTGTTCATGCTGGTCGTCGCTGTCGGGCTCGTCGCCTTCTTCAAATGGAAGAAGTGGCTGTAGCTCAAAGCAACCCTCTGTTTTTGCGACAAGACCTGCGACAAGCCGGCTTGACAATTGGGCTGGTGTTTTGCCGGAAATTGCACTATATGCGCCGCAGCTTCGCGCCCTGACGCGTTGCTTGCACCGGCCCCTGCTGGACGACATCCCGGCTGAGGGCGTCCCGTTTCCTCGAACAGATAAGGAAAAACACGATGTCGATTACTGCCGATCGCAAGAAGGAATTGATGACCGAATTCGCAACCGCCAAGGGCGATACCGGGTCTCCGGAAGTCCAGGTTGCCATCCTTTCCGAGCGCATCAAGAACCTGACGGAGCACTTCAAGGACCACAAGAAGGATAACCATTCCCGCCGTGGCCTGCTTGCTCTCGTCTCCCAGCGCCGCAGCCTGCTTGATTACCTCAAGCGCAAGGACGACGCGCGCTATCAGACGCTGATCGACAAGCTCGGTCTGCGCCGTTGACGAATTGACCGGCGGGCTCTCTGCGGAGGGCCCGCCGGTCGCGCATTGGCGCATCGGATGGTCCGGTGTTCCGATGCTGAAAATCGAAATTTGCATTTCGCGCATGGCGCGTTCCGGAAACAAGGGTTTTCGGCGTCATGCGCAAGGCCTGCCCAACCGGTCGGCCAGACCCGGTTCCGGGAGTGCAGAGGGCAACTCGGAACCGCCCGTGGACGGTCATGGGGCAGGATTGCAGGATGCTCGCTCGGCTGTTGCCGGACCTATCGAGCTTCCCGTTGTCTTGCCCGTGGCTGCCCGAAGGAAGCCAGGGAAGGGATGATCCGCGACCGTTGAGACGGCGTGGCCCTTTCCGCATATGAAGGACAAGATATGTTCAATCATCACAAAGTGGAAATCGAATGGGGCGGCCGTCCGCTCATCCTGGAAACCGGCAAGATCGCCCGCCAGGCCGACGGCGCGGTGCTCGCCACCTATGGCGAGACCGTGGTTCTCGCCACCGTCGTTTCGATGAAGGAGCCGAAGCCCGGCCTCGACTTCTTCCCGCTCACCGTCAACTACCAGGAAAAGACCTACGCCGCCGGCAAGATCCCGGGCGGCTATTTCAAGCGCGAGGGCCGTCCGAGCGAGAAGGAAACGCTGGTTTCCCGCCTGATCGACCGCCCGATCCGCCCGCTCTTCGCCGACGGCTACAAGAACGACACCCAGATCGTCGTCACCGTAGTCCAGCACGATCTTGAAAACGATCCGGACATCCTGTCGATCGTCGCCACCTCGGCCGCGCTCACGCTCTCCGGCGTGCCCTTCATGGGCCCGATCGGCGGCGCCCGCGTCGGCTACATCAACGGCGAGTATGTTCTCAACCCGCATATCGACGAGATGGAGGAATCGAAGCTCGACCTCGTCGTCGCCGGCACTGCCGACGCCGTTCTGATGGTCGAATCCGAGGCCAAGGAGCTCAGCGAGGACGTGATGCTCGGCGCCGTCGTGTTCGGCCACAAGGGTTTCCAGCCGGTGATCGACGCGATCATCAAGCTGGCCGAGGTCGCCGCCAAGGAGCCGCGCGACTTCACTGCGCCGGACTATTCCGAGCTCGAAGGCGAGATGCTGAAAATCGTCGGCGACGAGCTGCGCGAGGCCTACAAGATCACCGACAAGCAGTCGCGCTACGCCGCCGTCGACGCCGTCAAGGCGAAGGTCAAGGCAGCCTTCGCGCCGGCCGAAGGCGAGGAAGCCAAGTACGCTTCCGAGCAGATCGGCACCGTCTTCAAGGAGCTCCAGGCCAAGGTCGTGCGCTGGAACATCCTCGATACCGGCTCGCGCATCGACGGCCGCGACCTGAAGACCGTTCGCAAGATCGTCTCCGAGGTCGGCGTGCTGCCGCGCACCCATGGTTCTGCGCTGTTCACCCGCGGCGAGACCCAGGCGCTGGTCGTCGCCACGCTCGGCACCGGCGAGGACGAGCAGTATGTCGATTCGCTGACCGGCATGTACAAGGAGAAGTTCCTCCTTCACTACAACTTCCCGCCCTATTCGGTTGGTGAAACCGGCCGCATGGGCTCGCCGGGCCGTCGCGAGATCGGCCACGGCAAGCTTGCCTGGCGCGCGATCCGCCCGATGCTGCCGTCGGCCGATCAGTTCCCCTACACGCTGCGCGTCGTCTCGGAGATCACCGAGTCCAACGGCTCGTCCTCGATGGCGACCGTCTGCGGCACCTCGCTGGCGCTGATGGATGCCGGCGTGCCGATCGCCAAGCCGGTGGCCGGCATCGCCATGGGCCTGATCAAGGAAGGCGAGCGCTTCGCTGTGCTCTCCGACATCCTCGGCGACGAAGACCATCTCGGCGACATGGACTTCAAGGTCGCCGGCACCGCCAACGGCGTCACCTCGCTGCAGATGGACATCAAGATCGATGGCATCACCGAGGAGATCATGGGGATCGCGCTCGGCCAGGCCAAGGACGGCCGCCTGCATATCCTCGGCGAGATGGCGCATGCGATCTCCGGCGCGCGCGCCGAGCTCGGCGAGTTCGCGCCGCGCATCGAGGTCATGCACATCCCGACCGACAAGATCCGCGACGTCATCGGCTCCGGCGGCAAGGTGATCCGCGAGATCGTCGAGAAGACCGGCGCCAAGATCAACATCGAGGACGACGGCACGGTCAAGATCGCCTCGGCCAACGCCAAGGAGATCGAGGCGGCGAAGAAGTGGATTCACACCATCGTCGCCGAGCCGGAAGTCGGCGAGATCTACGAGGGCACCGTCGTCAAGACGGCCGACTTCGGCGCCTTCGTCAACTTCTTCGGCCCGCGCGACGGCCTCGTCCACATCTCGCAGCTCGCCAATGAGCGCGTCGCCAAGACCTCCGACGTCGTCAAGGAAGGCGACAAGGTTTGGGTCAAGCTGATGGGCTTCGACGAGCGCGGCAAGGTCCGCCTGTCGATGAAGGTCGTCGACCAGGCGACCGGCAAGGAAATCGTCCAGGAGAAGAAGAAGCCGGAAGGCGAGGAAGACGCCGCCTGATCGGCGCTACCAGAGCATGATCCCGAAAAGTGGAATCCGGTTTTCGGAAAAGATCATGCTCAAACAAACAGATAGAGCCCCATCCCGGTTTCACCGGGATGGAACAGGCTCGGGATAATCGAGACGGGCGCGCCGCAAGGTCGCGCCCGTTTTTGTTTGAAGAGTTGTGTGAATGGCCTCAGAGCCGCTGAAGACGCTGTTTTTTCCCTTCGAGGCCGAGGCACTCCCTTTGCCGCGAAAAGGTGCTCACGTGCTGTTCCTGGGTGCCGAGCCCGGCTTTCGTTTGCCTGCCGGCTTCGACGCCGCGCTGTATCTCGTGCAGGGCTTCCGGCCGCATTTTCGAACCCTGCAGGCGGCCGGCTACACGGTCGCGCCGCGGGCGGAAGGTTCCGGCTTCGACGCGGCGCTGGTGCTGGCCGGCCGGCATCGCGGCCAGAACGAGCTGCGGATCGCGGAAGCCATCGAGCGTGTGGTGCCGGGAGGGCTGATCGTGGTCGCCGGTGGCAAGGACGATGGCATCGACAGCCTGCGCAAGCGCATCGATGCGCTGGTGTCGCTTGAGGCGCATCTGCCGAAACATCACGGCGTCGCCTTCTGGTTCCGCCGGGCCGGCATGGACGCGGCCCGGGCGCTTCGCGCCGCCAACCCCGACCTCGTCGTCGAAGGACGCTTCCGCACCGCGCCTGGCATGTTTTCGTTTGATCGGATCGACGCCGGCTCCAAGTTGCTCGCCGCGCACCTGCCCGACAATCTCGGCGGCAACATCGCCGATTTCTGCGCCGGCTGGGGTTATCTGGCGGCAGAGGTGGCGGAACGCTCGAAGGGCCTCTCCGGTCTCGACCTCTACGAAGCGGATTTCGAAGCCCTGGAAGCGGCCAGGATCAATGTCCGCGCCGATCCAGGACCACGTTTCTTCTGGACCGATCTGCTGACCGAAGCCGTCGAACGACGCTATGACGCAATCATCATGAACCCGCCGTTTCACAGCGGCCGGGCGGCGGAACCGGGCATCGGCGCCGACATGATCCATGCGGCGTCGAAGTCGCTGAAGCCAGCAGGGCGGCTGGTCATGGTCGCCAATCGCCAGCTTCCTTACGAGCAGGTGCTGGCGGCCACGTTCTCCAGCCACGTCGAGGTCGCGCGCGACGGCATGTTCAAGGTGTTTTGGGCGCGCCGCTGAGGCGGTTACTGCAGGCTGACGAGGCGTGCTGGCTCGCGCGTAGTATGTGCGGGTCGCGCCTGGCCGAACTCGACTTTGAGGGGCGCAGGACGGCCGAACAGATAGCCCTGCACCACCTCGCAGCCGGCGGCTCTCAGCAGCGTTGCCTGGTTCTCGGTTTCGACGCCTTCGGCGATGATGCCGACGCCCAGCGCCCGCGACAGCCCGACGATGGTCGAGACCACGGCGCCCGAGCTGGAGTCGGTGTCGATGCGGCTGACGAAGGAGCGGTCGATCTTCAGCTTGCCGAACGAGAAGTCGATCAGGTAGCTGAGATTGGAGTAGCCGGTGCCGAAATCGTCGACGGCCACTGAGATGCCCATATCGGCGAGCTGCCGCAGGATGACGGCCGCGCGGTCGCGGTCCTGCATCATCGCCGTTTCGGTGACTTCGAGCTCCAGCCGCGACGGCTTTATGCCGGTCGATGCCATGGTCTCGCGCACGATGCCGACGAAGTCCTTGGTCATGAACTGGACCGGCGAGATGTTGACGGCGACGAAGCAATCCTGCGGCAGATACTGGGCGTCGCTGCAGGCCTTGCGCAGCACCCATTCGCCGATCGGGTTGATCATGCCGGTCTCCTCGGCGATCGGAATGAACTCCATCGGCGGGATCATGCCGCGTTCTGGGTGCTTCCAGCGGATCAGCGCCTCGTAACCGACCACGCGGCCGGTCGGCATGTCGAATTGCGGCTGGTAGTGGAGGCTGAAGTCGCCGCGGTCGAAAGCGGTTTTCAGCTCGGATTCGATCCATTGCCGGTAGTCCGCCACCCGCCCCATATCGGCATGGAAGACCGACCAGTTGCCGATGCCGCTTGCGCGCGCATTCTGCAGTGCCAGATTCGAGCGGCGAAGGACGAGCACCGGATCGTTTCCGTCCTTCGGCATCGCCACGATGCCGACGGACATGCTGACGGACTGCAGGTGCGTCTGGAGTTGGTAGGGCTCCATCATGTCGTTGATGAGCTTTTCGAGGAACCGTTCGAGCGATCCCCGGATCTCGCGGTCCGGCAAGAGCACGGCGAATTCGCCCGCGCCGATGCGACCGATCACCGCGTCCTTAGGCATGTTCTGCTTCAGCCTGCCGGTGAAGGCGCGGATCAGCTCGTCGCCGTGGCTGTAGCCGATGGCGTCGTTGATCTGCTTGAAGCGGTCGATGTCGATATCGATCAAATAGACCGGTTCGCCGGTCTCTATCGTTTCCGCTGCCGCCGCAGCCACCTTTCCGACGATAGCCTGGCGCGTCAGCAGGCCCGTCATCTTGTCGAAATGCGTTTCCTTGAAGACATATTCGGCCGATTCATCGACGCCTGCGAAGAAGGACAATGCGGCGCCACCGGCGGAAAGGGCGCAGAGCGCGGCGATGATGCCCGCCATCGTCTCCGCCGGCATGCCGGCCAGGCCGTCGCCGAAACCGAACCGCAGCCCCCAGAGCCCGAGGATAAAACTGCACATGCCCGAGCTGGCGATGGTGATCAGCCGGAACAGCGGTGTTCGCTTCGGGTTGCTGACTGGTGGCATGCAAAGTCCCTGAACTACAGGACCTTCTAGCGGATACCTCCTTAAAATGAGTTTCCGCCGATGCCTCCAATTTTACTGGAAAGTACTTTTTGCGTTAGCGAATTATTCGCGGTCGCCGCCGTTCTGCTTCAGTTCCTCGAGCGCCGGCATGGAGACGATGTGATAGCCGGAATCGACATAGTGGATTTCGCCGGTGACCCCGGAAGACAGGTCGGACAGCAAGTAGAGCGCCGAGCCGCCGACCTCGTCGATGGTCACCGTGCGTCGCAGCGGCGAATTGCGCTGCTGATAGGAGAACATGTGGCGCGCGTCGGACACGCCGGATCCGGCGAGCGTCCGCACCGGTCCCGCCGAGATGCCGTTCACCCGGATGCCGCGCGGGCCGTAGTCATTGGCGAGATAGCGCACGCTTGCCTCGAGGCCGGCCTTGGCGACGCCCATGACGTTGTAGTTGGGCATGACCCGCACCGATCCGGCATAGGTCAGCGTGATCATCGAGCCGCCCCTGGTCATCAGCGCGGCGGCGTTGCGGGCGACCTCGGTGAAGGAATAGCAGGAGATCACCATGGTGCGGACGAAGTTGTCGCGGCTGGTGTCGGCGTAAAGGCCCTTGAGCTCGTTCTTGTCGGAAAAGCCGATCGCATGGACGACGAAATCCAGCCCGTCCCAGGCCTTGCCGAGCGTCTCGAAAGTGGCGGTGACCGAGGCGCTGTCCTCGACGTCGCAAGGCACGACCAGCGAGGCGCCGAGCTTTTCGGCAAGCGGCTTGACGCGCCGCCCGAACGCATCGCCCTGGTAGGTGAAGGCAAGTTCCGCACCGTGTTCGGACAATTTCTTGGCGATGCCCCAGGCGATCGAATGATCGTTGGCGACCCCCATGACAAGCCCGCGCTTGCCCTTCATCAACCCTTCCATAAAAGGCAATCCTTATGCGGAATAGCGCTGGAAAATCAGCGTTGCGTTGGTGCCACCGAAACCGAAGGAATTGGACAAGACGGTGTCGATCTTGGCGTTGTCGATGCGCTTGCGCACGATCGGCATGCCCTCGAATTCCGGATCGAGCTCCTCGATATGGGCGCTCTCGCCGACGAAGCCGCCCTGCATCATCAGGATCGAGTAGATCGATTCCTGGACCCCGGCGGCACCGAGCGAATGGCCGGTCAGCGACTTGGTCGAGGTGATGTACGGCATCTTGTCGCCGAACACCTCGCGGATGGCGCCCATCTCCTTGGAATCGCCGACCGGCGTCGAGGTGCCGTGCGTGTTGATGTAGTCGACCGGCGTCGAAACCGTGGCAAGCGCCTGCCGCATGCAGCGCACCGCGCCTTCTCCCGAAGGGGCAACCATGTCGTAGCCGTCGGAGGTGGCGCCATAGCCGACGACCTCGGCATAGATCTTGGCGCCGCGCGCCTTGGCGTGCTCCAGCTCTTCCAGCACCAGCACGCCCGCGCCGCCGGCGATGACGAAGCCGTCGCGGTTGACGTCATACGCGCGCGAAGCGGTCGATGCCTTGTCATTGAATTTCGACGACATGGCGCCCATGGCGTCGAACAGGTCCGACATCGTCCAGTCGAGATCCTCGTGGCCGCCGGCGAACATCATGTCCTGCTTGCCCCACTGGATCAGCTCGTAGGCATTGCCGATGCAATGCGCTGAGGTCGAGCAGGCCGACGAGATCGAGTAGTTGACGCCGTGGATCTTGAACCAGGTGGCTAAAGTGGCCGAAGCGGTCGAAGACATCGCCTTCGGCACCGCGAACGGGCCGATGCGCTTCGGGCTGCCGTTCTTGAGCGTGGTTTCGGCGGCTTCGACGATGGTCCTGGTCGACGGCCCGCCGGAGCCCATGACGATGCCGGTCCGTTCGTTGGTGATGTCGCTTTCGCCTAACCCGGCGTCCGCGATCGCCTGGTCCATGGCGACGTGGTTCCAGGCGGCACCTTGGCTCAGGAAGCGCATGGCGCGGCGGTCGATCATCGCCGACGGGTCGAGCGTCGGCGCCCCCACACCTGGCAGCGGAAGCCGTGCTCGGCAAAAGAATTGGAAAAGCTGATGCCGGACTTGGCATCGTAAAGCGAGGACTGCACCTCGTTGGCGTTGTTGCCGATCGACGACACAATGCCGAGGCCTGTCACTACGACACGTCTCATTCGCAACTCCTTCCGGCGTACTTTGGCGAAAAACCTAGTCGGTTTTCGCCTTCGATCATACGCAAAATAAACTGTCGCGGCGTCCTTGCGCATCCGTCGGACACGCGAGGCCCCGTGGCGGTGGCGATCAGGCGGCCGACTGCTTGGACAGGCCGACCTTCAGATCCGTTGCCGCATATATGGGTTCGCCATCCGCCTTGAGCCAGCCATCGGCGATGCCGAGCACGAGGCGTCCGCGCATCACGCGCTTGAAGTCGACGCCGTATTCGACCTTCTTGACCGACGGCGTCACCATGCCCTTGAACTTCACCTCGCCGGTCGACAGCGCCATGCCCTTGCCGGGCTCGCCGAGCCAGCCGAGATAGAAGCCGGTCAATTGCCACATGGCGTCGAGGCCGAGGCAGCCCGGCATGATCGGATTGCCGATGAAATGGCAGGCGAAGAACCAAAGATCCGGCTTGATGTCGAATTCGGCGCGGATGAAACCCTTGTCGAAGGCGCCGCCGGTCTCGCTGATCTCGGTGATGCGGTCGAACATCAGCATCGGCGGGTAGGGCAGCTGGGCGTTTCCCGGTCCGAACAACTCGCCGCGGGCGCAGGCAAGCAGTTCCTCGTAATCGTAGCTGGACTTTTGACCCGCCATTAACTCCGTCCCCGTTTTCGTTCCGGGCGGCAGGGCGCCCATGTCGTTGGTTTCCTAACACACTCTGTTTGCGGCCGGAAACCGGCGTTTGCGCTTAACCCGTGCGCCTGCCTGGGTCAATGCGCGCTATTGATCGCATTTGGGCGACAGAATATATGTCGAGTGATGTCCAGTTTTTGGCGATGACGTCTTTTTGCCATTCTGGGCCTGTCTATGGGGCTGGGCCACGAGCTTTGACGGGATAGATGGATTCGGGTTGCCGGAAGGAAAATGTCGCTGTGGACAAGCGGGTTCGCGAAGCCGGCCTGAGGCCGACGCGCCAGCGCATCGCGCTGGCCGATCTGCTTTTCGCCAAGGGCGACCGTCACCTCTCGGCCGAGGAACTGCATGAAGAGGCGGTTGCCGCCGGCGTGCCGGTTTCGCTGGCGACCGTCTACAACGCGCTGCACCAGTTCACCCAGGCCGGCCTGTTGCGCATCCTCGCGGTCGAAGGATCCAAGACCTATTTCGACACCAACACCTCCGATCACCATCATTTCTATGTCGAGGGCGAGAACCGGATCTTCGATATCGCCAGCGGCCCGGTGAGCGTGTCCAACCTGCCGGACCCTCCGGAAGGCATGGAGATCGCCAATGTCGACATCGTGGTGAGGCTGCGCCCGAAGCGCCGCGATTGATCGTTGGCGATGCGGCCCGTCGATCTGATGGTCCGGCTGGAATGGGCCGCCGTCGCCGTGGTGGCCATCGTCTTCTATAAAATGACCGGCGTGTCGTGGTGGTTGTTTGCGCTGCTCATCCTGGCGCCTGACCTGTCGATGCTCGGATACCTGGCTGGGCCGCGTGTCGGCGCCTTCGCCTACAATGCCTTGCACATCCTGATTGCCCCGCTTGTCCTTGCGCTCGCCGGCGTCCTGCTTGCCGGTCCGATCACCACTGCCGTGGCGCTGATCTGGATCGCGCACATCGCCATCGACCGCGCCCTGGGCTATGGCCTGAAACTATCCACCGGTTTCCAGGATACGCATCTCGGTCGCATCGGACGCGATCGGGGCAGGATCAGTTCTTGACCTTTTCGCCCGGATAGGCGCCCCAGACCTGCGACTGGGCCATCCAGCCGGTGTGGCCGTCGAAGGTCATTTCGCACCATTGACCGTCGCATTTCTTGATCGAGCCTATCACCCCCGGCTCGATGATGGCGACGACGTTGGCGTCCTTGTTGGGATCGTCGAGCAGATTGATTCGCCCGCCCTTGCCGCGCTGCCAGGGCGCGACGATCGCCGTGCGGCGGCCCGAGAGCAGCGACTGGTTGATCCAGCCCTCGGAGCCGTCGGCATCGCGCACGCGGCGCCAGGTGTCGAATTCCTGGATGACTTCCATAGGCAACCCGGCCTTCATGTACATCCAGTTGACGGAATAGTTGGCGCCCGGGCCGACGCGCGAGTTGACGCGCGCCGGCTTAAGGCTGACGAAGCGCGGCAGCGGCAGGCCGCTCGGCCCCAGAGTCACCGTTTGCGCAGGGGCGGCGGCACTTTGCGCGGATGCCTGCGGCGCGCAAAGCATAGCGCCGAGAACGGCTGCGCTGAAAGCCAGGCGAAGCGACGCGAAACCAGACACTTTCGTTCCTTTCGGCGCCGGTCCGTCGGGATGAGCGCCCCTTTTTCTTTGTCTTCGGCGGCACCGCTTGTTACAGGAGTGGGCTGGTACCGCGATCGGCTACAAGTTTCGCCGGTCTTGGTTAAAGAGGTCTCAACGAGATCGGTTTCGAGGAAGCTTCGGGGATAAAATGGCAGGCAAAAAACGGCCCCTCGTCGTCATCACGCGCAAGCTGCCCGATCCGGTCGAAACCCGCATGCGCGAGCTGTTCGACGCGCGCCTCAATGTTGAGGACCGGCCGATGACCCAGCCGGAACTGGTCGCGGCCGTCAAGGAAGCCGACGTGCTGGTGCCGACCATCACCGACCACATCGATGCCGCGCTGATCGCCCAGGCCGGCGAGAACCTGAAGCTGATCGCCAATTTCGGCAACGGCGTCGACAAGATCGATGTCGCCGCGGCGGCCAAGAAAGGCATCACCGTCACCAACACGCCGAATGTGCTGACCGAAGACACCGCCGACATGACCATGGCGCTGATGCTCGCCGTGCCGCGGCGGCTCGCCGAAGGCGCCAACGTGCTTACCGGCGAGAAGAAATGGGCCGGCTGGTCGCCGACCTGGATGCTCGGTCGCCGCATCTGGGGCAAACGCCTCGGCATCGTCGGCATGGGTCGCATCGGCACGGCGGTTGCGAGACGTGCCAAGGCGTTCGGCCTGTCGATCCACTACCACAATCGCCATCGTGTGCTGCCGGCGGTCGAGGACGAGCTGGAAGCGACCTACTGGGAGAGCCTCGACCAGATGCTGGCCCGCATGGACATCATCTCGGTCAACTGCCCGTCGACGCCGGCGACCTTCCATCTCTTGTCCGCCCGGCGGCTGGCGCTGATGCAGCCTTCGGCCTACATCGTCAACACCGCGCGCGGCGACATCATCGACGAGGAATCGCTGGTCAAGCTCATCCACGACGGCAAGATCGCCGGCGCCGGCCTCGACGTCTACGAGCACGAGCCGGCGCTGAACAGCAAGCTTTTGAAGCTCGCCGCCAGGGGCAAGGTCGTTCTTTTGCCGCATATGGGCTCGGCCACGCTCGAAGGCCGCATCGACATGGGCGAGAAGGTGATCATCAACATCCGCGCCTTCTTCGACGGCCACCGCCCGCCGGACCGCGTGCTGCCGCTCAGGACTTGAAAATACCTCGGGTGTTCAGGCGACGGTGACGACGCCGTCGCCGTCGACTTTGACGCCGCTTCCGCGATAGGTCTCGAACAGGCCACGCTCGAGCCTCACCGCCATCGGCGTTTCCCAGCCCATTTCCCGGGCGACGATCAGTCCGAGCAGCAGGATGGCGTCCGGCTCGTGCAGCACCAGGGCCGCCGGCGCGCGGCCGTTGTGGACCAGCTCCATCAGCACCGCCGAAGCCGACGATGAGCCGATAGTGCCCGGCAGGAACAGCACGCGGCCGGAAATCACCTCGCCATGCTGCGGGTGGCGAACATCGGCGATGCGCCCGGTCTTCGGGTCGACGCCGCCCCAGAAACTGATAGGCGCCGTCAGCACCAAAGCCTCCCCTTCGCCGGCCTTGCCCGGCACAAGGATCTCGGCGGCGCTCATGCGGCGATATCCGTGAAGCGCGGTTTGCCGACGACGGCGCTTTCGACGCAATCGGCGAGCGAGGCATAGAGCACCGCGTAACCGGTGTTGCCCGGCGCGTAATGCGCGAACTTGCCCGAATTGGTCATCAGCACGCCGCCGTCGAGATCCGGCATGATCGGCGTCACCACCACGCAGGTGTCGGCGACGATGACGACCCCGCTTGTTTCGAGCGCCTTTCGTCTACCGTCCTGCTCGAGCGAGGCCAGCACGTGGCGGCCGGTGCAGGCATAGATCGGCACGGCAAGCCGTCTTCCGGCGATCAGCCGCTCCAGCATGCTAAACTCGGCGTCTGACAGATGCGGACTGCCGATCGCCACCGCATCGATCGCCTTGGTCGCTGCGGCGGTCGACAAGCCGGCGCGAGCTTTCGCCACCATCTGCGGCGTGACGTGGATCACCGCCTCCGGTTCCGGCCCGGCCAGAATGGTTTCGGCGTCGGGAGCCTCGGGCGTCACGCCGGCAATATGGAAGAGCCCGACCGCGCCGGACGACGCAGCCGCTGCGCCGAAAGCCTTCAGCGCATCCTCGCCGGGGTGATTGGCGATGCCCGAGACGACGCCGACCGCATTGCCGACCTCGCGGCCGTAGAGGCTGCCCAGCACCGGCCAGGCGATCTCGGTAGCGAGGAAGGAAAGAGGAAGGTCAGAGACGTCGAACATCAGCCGCGCTCTGCGGTTCTCCGGGCGATGCAGGCCATAGTCGGGCGCCTGGCCGGTTATGGCGCAGGCAATGTCGAGGAAGTCGCCGTAGCGGTTGGTGCGGGCGCCCAGCACCGAATTGCAGAACACCACTGCATTGGACTCGCCCCAGGCGACATCGCTGCCCTGCGCGGGCCTGTGCCCGGCCTGATAGGGCGCGCAGGTCCAACTCTGCTCGCAGCCGAGCCTGCGATAGGCCTCCATCATCCGCCGCGCCATGCCGCGCTGCGGCTCTTGCAGCCGAATGCGCGAGCAGCCCATCAAGTCGAGCGCTCCGACATTGAGCGTCGAGCGCACCGCCACCCTGGCGCCGTCCTCGACCAACCGCTCGGCGAACAACGTGCCGGAATCGCCATGGTAGAGCGCGCCGTCGATATGCGCCGAAGCGATTGGGATCAGCCGCGGCGCTCCGAGAAGCCGCGCGCTCTCAGCGACGATGCGCATCGCCATCCCAGCGCCGTCCTTGCCGGCGGCGATTGCCTGTTGTTCGGGGCTGAGCGCGAGGCTCAAGACAACGCCTTTCGCATGGTGATCGAGGTTGGCCGGTCGTAGCCCTCATGCGCCGTGCGCGCGATCTCGCGAAAGCCAAGACGAGCAAAGGCCGCGTGATTTGCGGCGAGCTCGATCCGCGTCTGCAGCTCGATCGCATGCTTGCCGCGCCGCCGGGCAAAATCCTCCACGGCCTGCATCAGCCGCCCGCCGATGCCCCGCCCCTGAAGGCCGGGCTCGACGGCAAGCTTGCCGACATAGAAATCCTTCGCCCTCTCGAGCGCGAAGATGCAGCCGACGACCTGGCCGTTCTCCACCGCCAGGAACGCCGTTTCCTGCCCTGCCTTGCTCATAAGGTTTTCCGGCGTCAGCAGACGCGCCGAGGATGGCGGGTCGATGACGCCGTCCATATAGGCGAAGGCGCGCAGAATCAGCGCCAGCAATTCGTCCCACCGCGCGAAGTCCGGCGGAAGCTCGCTGACAAGGAGAGCGGCCGGCTGGTCCATGCGCTCAGACCGCCTTGTAGCGGACGGTGTCGAAACGGGCGGTGAGCCCGTCGTAAAGCAACAGCCGGCCGACCAGCGGCTCGCCGATCCCGGCAATCAGCTTGATCGCCTCCATCGCTTCGAGCGTGCCGATGACGCCCGTCAGCGCGCCGACGATGCCGGCGACGGCGCAGGATGGCACCAGCCCTTCGGGTGGCGCTTCCGGGAACAGGTCGCGGTAGCTTGGATTGCGCTTGCCGTCGGCACCCGTTTCGTACGGCTTCAGCACCGTCACCGAGCCGTCGAAACGGCCGACGGCGGCGGTGACCAGAGGCTTCTTTTCCAGGGCGCACGCATCGGCCAGCGCATAGCGTGTCTCGAAATTGTCGGAGCCGTCGACGACGACGTCGTAGCGGGCGACAAGGGCGGGGGCGTTTTCAGCCGTGAGCCTGAGGCGATGCAGTTCCATCCTGACATTGGGGTTGATGCGCATGATTGCCGCCGAAGCGCTGTCGGTCTTTGCCATGCCGATTGTGTCGCTGCCATGGATCACCTGCCGCTGCAGGTTGGACAGCGAGACATCATCGTCGTCGACGATGCCGAGCGTGCCGACGCCTGCCGCGGCAAGATATTCGAGCACCGGTGCGCCCAGCCCCCCGGCGCCGATCACCAGCGCCCGCGCCTGCTTCAGCTTCTGCTGGCCGGGGCCGCCGATTTCCGGCAGCACGATGTGGCGGGCATAGCGTTCGAGTTCTTCGTCGGTCAGGGCGGCATTGGTCATAGCTGGACCTTATAGCGGGCGGAAAACCTTGTCATGTACGGGCAAGGCGAAGCCTTGTCCCGCAGCGCAAGTACGGGCAAGGCGAAGCCTTGTCCCGCAGCGCAAGTACGGGCAAGGCGAAGCCTTGTCCCGCATGGCAGGCACGGGCAAGGCGAAGCCTTGTCCCGAAGGGCAGGCGGTGACGCCCGTTGGTTTTTTCAAGAGGTTAGCCGGTCGGCCCGACGCTGCCGTGATCGACCGTCAGGAACTGCGCCCGTCCGGCAAGGCTTGAAAACAGCGCCGCGTCGGTGCCGGTCATGAAGGCCTGGCAGTTCAGCTCCTCAAGGATGGAAAACAGTGCCGCCCGCCGGCCGCTGTCGAGATGCGCGGCGATCTCGTCGAGCAGCAGGATCGGCGTCAGGCCCGACATCTCGCCGGTCAGCCTCGCATGCGACAATACGATGCCGACCAGCAGCGCCTTCTGCTCGCCGGTCGAGCACAGTTCGGCCGGCATCGACTTCGGCCTGTGCCGGACCACGAGATCCGAGCGATGCGGACCGTCGAGCGTGCGGCCGGCGGCGCGGTCGCGCTCGCGGCCGTTGGCGAGGGCAGCGCGGAACCACTCCTCGACATCGACCGCCGGCGCGACGGCGATCTCGCTCTCCAACTCGCCGGAGAGGCTGATGTCGGCCTGCGGAAACGGGCCGCTGCCAGGCAGCTTGTCGATCATGGCGGCAAGCAGCCGCACCAGTTCCGCCCGCGCCGCCGCGATCGCCACGCCGGTTTCGGCCATCTGCGTCTCGATCGCGTCGAACCAGTCGCTGTCGCGGGAACCTTCCGTAAGCAAACGGTTACGACCGCGCATCGCCTTTTCATAGTCCAGCGCCCGCTGGCCGTGGCTGGGGTCGATTGCCAGCACGAGCCGATCGAGGAAGCGGCGGCGGTCGGCGGCCGGCCCCGGAAACAGCCCGTCCATCGCCGGCGTCAGCCAGACGACCCGCAGCCATTCTAGCATGTCCTCCGCCGACTTCGCCGGCGCGCCGTTGATGCGAACGCGTCTGCCGCCTTCTCCGGCACCGTCGCCGCCGGCAATGCCGGTGCCGATTTCGACCTGGCCTTCCGGTCCCTCGATGCGGGCATGCAAGGCAAAGCCGCCGTCACCGCCCTCGCGCGCCACGTCCGCATAGGGGGCGCGACGGAGCCCGCGTCCGGGTGTCAGCAGCGAGATGGCTTCGAGCAGATTGGTCTTGCCGGCACCATTGTCGCCGGACAGCACAACGGCGCCAGGGCCGAGCTCGAGCGAAAGTCCAGCATAGTTGCGAAAATTGGTAAGCGTAAGCTTACTTATATGGGTCTGTTCCGGCAACCGCTATCCGTCCGTGCAAGCCGCCGTAATCATCGCTCCATCGCCAGCCGGCGCGAAACCGGATGCGGCTAGACCCGCATCGGCATCAGCACGTAGAGCGCGGTCTCGTCGGCCATGTCGTGAATCAGCGTCGGCGAGCCGGCGTCGGCCAGCATGAACTTCGCCTCCGAGCCGGTGAGCTGGGCTGCGACATCGAGCAGATATTTGGCGTTGAAGCCGATCTCGATCGGGTCCGACGTATAGTCGGCCGCCAGTTCCTCGGTGGCGCTGCCCGAATCCGGATTGTTGACGGCAAGCGTCAGCTGGCCTTCGTGAATCGACAGTTTCACCGCCCGGCCGCGCTCGGACGAAATGGTCGAGACGCGGTCGACGGCGGCGGCGAAGCTCTGGCGGTCGATGATCAGCTTCTTGTCGTTGCCGGTCGGAATGACGCGCTGATAGTCCGGGAAGGTGCCGTCGATCAGCTTCGAGGTCAGGATGACGCTGCCGATGGTGAAGCGGATCTTAGTGTCCGACAACTCCGTCGTCACCGCCACATCCGGATCGTCGACCAGCTTCTGCAGCTCGCTCACCGTCTTGCGCGGGATGATGATGCCGGGCATGCCTTCGGAGCCTGCCGGCGCGTCGATCTCGGCGCGCGCCAGGCGGTGGCCGTCGGTTGCGACCGAGCGCAGCTTCAGCTTGCCGCCGGCCTCATGCGTGTGCAGGAAGATGCCGTTGAGATAGTAGCGCGTCTCTTCGGTCGAAATGGCGAACTGCGTTTTTTCGATCAGGCCCTTGAGCGCCACCGAGTCGAGCCGGAAGATGTGCGAGAAGGAGCCGGCCGAGAGCTCCGGGAAATCGGACTGCGGCAGGCACTGCAGGCGGAAGCTGGAGCGGCCCGACGTGACGGTCATCGCGTTGCCGTCCTCGTCGGTCTTCAGCATCACTTCGGCGCCGTCGGCGAGCTTGCGCACGATGTCGTAGAGCAGGTGCGCCGGGACCGTCGTCGCGCCGCCGCGCTCGACCTTGGCGGGCGTGGCTTCCGTCACTTCGAGGTCGAGGTCGGTCGCTTTCATTTCGAGGCTCGCGCCTTCGGCGCTGAGCAGCACATTCGACAGGATCGGAATGGTGTTGCGCCGCTCCACCACGCGATGAACGTGGTTGAGGGACTTCAGGAGATTGGACCGTTCCAGGATAACACGCATGACGAAACAGGCTCGCTTCAATGAATGGCGGGTCACCGGGGAGCGGCATCCCGCGAAAGCTCCGAAAAGCTCAGAATCTGTGTAAGCTGACAGTAAAAAACCTGCAAGCGCAAGCCCGCGACACCGGTTCCGGCCGGTTGCGCGGGCTTTCTGGGGATAAAGCCTGCGAAGCGCTCAGGCCTGCTCGTTGATCAGCCTTCTGAGCAGTTCGAGTTCCTGTGCCAGCGTGTTGTCGGCACCGGAAAGATCCTCGATCTTGCGCACGGCATGCAGAACCGTCGTGTGGTCGCGGCCGCCGAAGCGCCGTCCGATCTCGGGCAGCGAGCGCGGCGTCATCACCTTCGACAGATACATCGCCACCTGGCGCGGCTTGACGATGGTGCGCGTGCGCCGGTTGGACAGCAGCTCCGTCTTCGACACGTTGTAGTGGCGCGCCACGATGCGCTGGATGTCCTCGATGCGCACCCGCTTCGGCTCGCCCGAGCGGTAGATGTGGCCGAGGATCTCGTCGATGCGGTCGATGGTGATCTGCGGTTCGAAGGACTGGCGAAACAGAAGCTGGTTGAAGGCGCCTTCGAGCTCGCGCCCGCTGCCCGTCACCGTGCGGGCGACGTGATCGAGGATCTCGTCCGAAATGTCGAGCGAGGAATCGTCGATCTTGGCGGTGGCAAGGCGCAGCTTCAGCATGCCGAGCCGCATGGCGAAGTCCGGCGCCGACATTTCGAGCGCCACGCCGCCATTGAGGCGCGAACGCACGCGCGGTTCCAGCGATTCCAGTTCCGACGGCGGCCGGTCGGCGGCGACCACCACCTGCTTGGCGCTGTCGAGCAGCATGTTGATGAGATGGCAGAACTCATGCTGGATCGACTTGCCCTGCAGGAACTGCATGTCGTCGATGATCAGGAGATCGATGTCGCGCAGTTGCTCCTTGAGGGTGAGCGCATTGTTGTCGCGGATCGCGGTGGCGAAGCGCCACATGAAATATTCCGCCGTGAGATAGACCACCCGCGACTTCGGGTTGTGCCTCAGCGATTCCGCCGCGATCGCCTGTAAAAGGTGCGTCTTGCCGAGGCCAACGGTCGCGTGAAGGAAAAGCGGGTTGAAGCGCACCGCGCTCGACTGCGATTCCGCCACCGCCTTGGCCGCCGCGAAGGCCACCCGGTTCGAGGGCCCTTCGATGAAAGAGGTGAAAGTGTAGCGCGGGTCGAGCGGTGACCCCAGCACATTGTGGCGGAACTCGGTCTCCGCCGGCATGCCCTGGCGGGGCGCCGGCGTCCGCTCCACCCGGCCGGCGCTCGCGGTGCCGGCGGCGAGCGCGGTCTGCGCCTGCTTGGTCATCTTGCGCGCAGGTGCGATCTCAGGCTCGACATTGTTGCGGCCCTGCCGCGTGGCGGTCCGCACGATGATCTCGATCTTGAGAATGTCGGGATCCTCATGTCTCCACAGTTCCGCGATAAGGTCGAGATAGTGGCCGTTGATCCACGACCGCAGGAAGGCCGTGGGCACGGAGATGCGGACAATGCCGCGCGAGGCCTCGGCAACCTTCATGCGGCCAAACCAGCTCGAATAGACCTCGGCTCCCAGACGCGCCTTAAGCTGGGTCTTGACCCGCTCGAACTTCTGTTCAGCGTCGCTGGATGCCGTCATTCCGTCCCCTCCGACGAAAGTTGTAGGGAATGGGAGTTCGCCCGCTATCTCCCGTTCGATGCCGCTCTGCATGATCAAGTTCCTTGTCTTCTCGTACCCTTTTCCCGCCGGGAGTGCGCCTCCTGCACCCTGGACCCGGCGACGTTTTTCGCTGCGCTGTCATCGCCGCCGCCGGCGATATGGTCGCAACGTTGCGCAAGGGACCGATGCCGGCTTTTGCAAGCCGGCTTGATCATGCCAGGGCAATACAACACCGTCCGGCGAAAACGCCGGCCAAACGTCGACTGCCATGTACAATTACGCCAGTCCCCTACCCACCGAAGAGACAGACCAAGCCGCACGCGGAATTGCTCCACGTCATGAATTCCGCCATTTTGTGCTGGCCGATTCAGGCTGGGTCAGGGGCTAAAGCCCGTCCCTTCGATGAATGGACATTACCGAAATCGCTGTGGATAGGGCAAGGCCACGTCTAACCGATTTTTAACGAATCTGGTTACCGGAGACGTGTTCGAAGCGGGTGCCACTGGGGCGTGTTTTGACAAAGCCATTGTGATTCAAACCCTTTTCCGGCGAATATGAAAAAGGCCGGCCGATACGAAATTTTCTGAAATAATTCTCTTGACAGCTACTTGTCCCCCGCCGCTCCTCCGCGCGTTGAACAAGCTGTGGATGACCATCCGTAAGTTTCTGAAAAATAAGCGGAATTTTTGACAGGCTAATTTATGGCCATGCCCGCATTCGACGGGCCTCAACATCAGCGATTATGTATATGCCGGCAAAACATTCGCAACTTTGAAATTCGGGCCGAGCTTCGTTATGCACGCGTTCTTTTTAAGTACTTGCCGGCAAACGAAAAAACCCGGCCTATGCGGCCGGGTTCAAGGATAACGGTTCTAAGCGGAAGTCGGTCAGGCCGACAGCACCTTGACCCTCTGGGCCAGCCGCGAAACCTTGCGGGAAGCCGTGTTCTTGTGGATGACACCCTTGGTTGCGGCGCGCATCAATTCCGGCTCGGCGACCTTGAAGGCTTCGAGCGCCGCGGCCTTGTCGCCGGCGGCAAGCGCCTCTTCGACCTGGCGGACATAGGTGCGGACGCGCGACCGGCGGTTCTTGTTGATCGCCGCGCGGCGGGCGATCTTGCGCGTTGCCTTTTTGGCCGAGGACGTATTGGCCATGGATGCCTCTCTTCTGATCTGGTGAGCGCCAGCGGGATGCCGCAGGGCGCAAAAAACAAACGGGCAGCCACGGGGCCGCCTCGGTTGGTGCGGCTTATAGTTCAGCTTTTCCGGCGCGTCAACGCCGCTTCGCGGTCTTTTTGGCGCCTTGTAACGCGCCGCGCTGAAACGCTCGACGCACCGCAAGTCTTTGCCTTATGCGTGCCGTTTTCCAAACTGCCACGCGCTTCCGGAGGGACACGCATTAGCTGTTGGTGAAATTCGGCTTCCGCTTCTCGACGAAGGCGGCCATGCCTTCCTTCTGGTCGTCGAGCGCAAACAGCGAATGGAAGAGGCGACGCTCGAAGCGCAGCCCTTCGGCAAGCGTCGTCTCATAGGCCCGGTTGACGGCTTCCTTGGTCATCATTACCGACGGCAGTGAAAACTCGGCGATCTTGCCCGCCGCCTTCAGCGCTTCCTCGGTGAGCTCGCCTGCCGGCACCACCCGCGACACCAGCCCGCAGCGCTCGGCTTCGGCGGCGTCCATCATGCGCCCGGTCAGGCACATGTCCATCGCCTTCGATTTGCCGACGAAGCGGGTCAGCCGCTGCGATCCGCCCATGCCCGGCATGACGCCGAGCGTGATTTCGGGCTGGCCGAATTTTGCATTGTCGGCGGCGATGATGAAGTCGCACATCATCGCCAGCTCGCAGCCGCCGCCGAGCGCATAGCCTGCAACCGCCGCGATGATCGGCTTGCGCGCACGCGTAAGCTCCTCCCAGCCGACGAAGAAATCCTGGGTGTAGGCGTCGACGAAGGAGATCGCCTGCATTTCCTTGATGTCGGCACCGGCCGCGAAGGCCTTTTCCGAGCCTGTGAGGACCAATGCGCCGATGCCGGCATCGGCGCCGAACGCGTTCACCGCGGCCACGATCTCTGCCAGCACCTGCGAATTGAGCGCGTTGAGCGCCTTCGGCCGGTTCAGCGTGATCAGCCCGACCTTGCCGCGTGTCTCCACGAGAATGGTTTCATAGGCCATGGCATCGTCTCCTTCGATTGAGGAGACCGGTCTAGCTCACCGCTGACAGGTCCGGCAATAGAAGGTCGAGCGGCCGCTCTGCACGATGCGCTCGATATGGCCGCTGCAGCCAGGTTTCGGACATGGCATTCCTTCGCGGTCATAGACCGCGAAGGAATGCTGGAAATAGCCGAGCGACCCGTCTGCCTGGACATAGTCGCGCAGCGAGGATCCGCCGGCGGCGATCGCGTCGGCGATGACCGAGCGGATGGCCTCGGCCAGGCGTTCGCACTTCTCTTTTGCTTTCTTGCCGGGGCCGGCGATGGTGCCGGCTTCGCGCAGCGGCGACAGGCCGGCGCGCCACAGCGCCTCCGACACATATATGTTGCCGAGCCCGGCGATCAGCCGCTGGTCGAGCAATGCCGCCTTGAGCGGCGACCTGCGGCCTGCGAGCAGCGAGGCGAGCAGGGAGCCGTCAAGCGCGTTGCCGGTCGGCTCGATGCCCAGGCCCGCCAGCATCGGATGCGTGTCCGGCGCCCCTTCGGCAAACAGCATGAAGCCGAAACGGCGCGGGTCGTTGAAGATGACGCGGGACCGCTCGCCCTTCGGCGAAGCGATGTCGAACACGACATGGTCGTGCGCCGCGCTTTTCGAGCGCTGATGGTGGAAGCCGCCGGGCGTGTCGCTGCTCCCGGCGGCTTCGACGCGGAACGATCCCGACATGCCGAGATGGCAGATCAGCACCGGACCGTCTTCGATGTGCATCGTCAGATATTTGGCGCGCCTGCCAAGCGCCGTCACGGTCTTTCCGGCAAGCCGCTCCGAAAAGCGCTCGGGAAAAGGAAAGCGAAGGTCGGGCCTGCGCGCCTCGACGTTGACGAGGCGGGCCCCTTCCAGAACCGGCTGCAGCCCGCGCCGGACCGTTTCGACTTCAGGCAGTTCGGGCATGGCCGCCTATCGTCGCCAGGAAAGAGCTGCCGTGGCGGCCGGGCGCCAGGCCGAGATGGTCCGCGACGGTTTCGCCGATATCGGCGAAGGTCGGCCTGAGCCCGATGTCGCCGCCCTTCAGCCCCGGCCCGATGCCGATCACCGGAATGCGTTCGCGTGTATGGTCGGTGCCGCGCCAGGTCGGATCGTTGCCATGGTCGGCGGTGAGGATGAGCAGGTCGCCTTGCCCGATACGCGACAGCGCTTCCGGCAGCCGGCGGTCGAAGGCCTCGAGCGCTCCGGCATAGCCGGCGACGTCGCGCCGGTGGCCGAACTCGGTGTCGAAATCGACGAAATTGGCAAAGACCAGATCGCCGTCGCCGGCGTCGTCCATGGCGCCGAGCGCCTTGTCGAACATCGCCATGTTGCCGCCCGCCTTGCGCACCTCAGAGATGCCGCGATGGGCGAAGATGTCGCCGATCTTGCCGATGGCGACGACCTTGCTGCCGCGCTCCGTCAGCCGGTCGAGCAGGGTCGGCTCCGGCGGCGGCACGGCATAGTCGCGGCGGTTGTGGGTGCGCTGGAAGGTGGCTCTCGTCTCGCCGACGAAGGGTCGCGCGATCACGCGCCCGATCTTGAGCGGATCGACCAGCCGGCGCACCGTCAGGCAAAGCTCATAAAGCCGCTCCAGGCCGAAATGCGTCTCGTGCGCGGCGATCTGCAGCACGGAGTCTACCGAAGTGTAGCAGATCGGCTTGCCGGTGCGGATGTGCTCCTCGCCGAAGCGCTCGATGATCTCGGTTCCGGGCGCATGGCAATTGCCGAGGATGCCCGGCACCTTGCCTTCGTGGACGATCGCGCTGGTCAGCTCGGCCGGGAAGGCCGGCACGGTGTCGGGAAAGTAGCCCCAGTCGAAGCGCACGGGCAGGCCGGCAATCTCCCAGTGGCCGGACGGCGTGTCCTTGCCGCTCGAGACTTCCTGGGCCGCGCCATGGAAAGATGAGGCAAGCAGAGGCGCGTCGAAACTTATGGGCAGTCCCGCTGCCGTCCGTGCGGCGTGGGCAAGCCCGAGCGAGACCATGTTGGGCACGGCGAGCGGCCCCTCACGCAAGCCTTCACGATCCGCGCGGCCCTCGGCGCAGGCCTGCGCGATATGCCCGAACGTGTTGGCGCCGGCATCGCCGTAGCGTTCGGCATCGGCCGCTCCGCCGATGCCGAAGGAATCGAGAACGAATAGGAAAGCCCGCGCCATAGGGTGCCGTCGTTGCCAGTCCAGTGCATGTCTCCCGAAAGTGAGAACCAGTTTCGGGACAAAGGCATGCGTAAAATCAAAAACCTGAAGCGCACGGAGCGAATCTGAAAGATTGCGACGCGCTTTAGGCAGCCAGACATAAGGTTCCGCGGTCGCGTTGGCAAATCGGAAACCAAACCGCAACGGCTTGGCGCCATAGTCGCGCAATCGGGCGCAGTGTCGGCGGAGTGCGGCAAGGATGGGCAAGGGCACAAGATCCGCGGCAAGCCTGACTTTGAGGACGTGCGCGGCGGCCCTTGCGGTGCTCTCGGCGGCCTCGTCGGCGCGCGCCGACTGGCGCGACGACATCGGCACGTTTCGCATCGGCATCGTCGCCGAGCCCGGAGGCGGCAACACGGTTCCCGGCCTGGCACGCCTGACGGATGCCTACACGAACGCGCTCGGCATGAAGGTGGAGTTCGTGGTTGCCCGCGACTATGCGGCGCTGATCGAGGCGCAGGCGAGCGGCCGCGTCCAATATGCGATCTATTCGGCGCTCGCTTATGCAGCGGCCTCCGAGCGCTGCGGCTGTGTCGAACCGCTGGTGGCGCCGGTCGATGCCGATGGGGCCGCCGGCATCCGCTCCGTGCTGGTGACGCGCGACGGCAAGGTGCCTGACCTCGCCGCCATGGCTTCGCATCGGATCGCGATCGCGCCTGCCGACAATGTCGGCGGTTCGCTGCTGCCGCTGACCGGGCTGGCTGGCCAAGGCGTCAAGATCGCGGACGATTCACCTTTCCTGGCGCGCGCGCCTTCGGCCACCGCGGCCGAGACGATGCTCGGCGACGGGCAAGCCGACGGCCTGTTCGGCTGGGAATCTGTCGGCGCCGATGGCCGGCCCACCGATACGGGCGGCACGATCATGCGGCTCGAGGCCGCCGGCATCCCGAAGACGTCGCTTCGGGTGCTATGGACCTCGGCTCCGCTGCGATACGGGCCTCACGCCGTGCTCAGCGATCTCGACGCCGAGGCGAAGCGCCGGCTGGCCGTGTTCCTGACCAATCTCAAGTCGATGACGCCGGACGTCTACGATCTTCTGGAATCGAAGCACTCCGGCGGGTTCGAACTCGCCGTGGCAAAGGATTACGCGACGGCGCTCGCCATCGTGCGGCGGGAAGCGGGCGGCCGGGAATAATCTTTCAGCAGTCGCTGCAGGGAACCGTGGGACCGCGCCGGGGCCTCAGATAGTAGGTTTCGCCCATCGGTATCTTGTTGAAGACCGAAGTCAATCCAGCCGCCTTCGAACCGCTGGCCGACCAGGTGATCATCGCCTCATAGCCGAGGTCGCTTTCCACCCGGACAAGGAAAGTGTTGCGGATATTCAGCGTCGCCGGAACGGTGGTGATGCTGTCCTTCAGCGCGTCGGCGCTATAGGTGGTGCCCACGAGCTTGCGCGACCATGCCACCTTCACCTGGGGCGACGCCTCGTCGGTGATCTGGATGCCGGTGATGATGATCGACGGGGTGGAGCGGTTGTAGGGCTGCAGCGTCGAGGTGCCGATCTTCATGATCGCATCGAGGTCGGCTTTCTTGACGGTCGTCTGCTGCGTGACGAGATCCGCCACCATGCTGCCGATGCGGCTGACCTTCTTGCTGGTCTCGATCGCCTGCGAGGCTTCCATCGTGATGAAGTACATGATGAGCAGCACCGGCACGATGAACGCGAACTCGATTGCAGCGACGCCCTGGCGATCGCGGCAAAACCGCACCGCCTTCGCCATAATGGCCGAAATTTTCCAGTGTGCCCCCGCACGGTGCATTTTTACCTCCACCCGCCGCAGTCTCAGCCGTCGAGCGGTCTCAGTTGTCGAATGGCTCGTTCTGCCAGGTCACGGACGCGAAATGCAGCGTCTTGCCGTCCTTCAGATTGGCCATCTGTTTGGCCAGGAAATCGGTCATCACCGGCCATTTGTAGAAGACCCTGAGCATGTTCTTCGATTCCGCCAGCCCGGGAGAAACCGTGAAAGTCGTCGAGGTCGTGCCCGTCAGTACGATCTCCTTGTTCACGATCTTGAAACCAGCCGCGGCGGCGTCGGCGAAGGTCGCATACTCGCGCAGGTCCACCAGCAGTGACGCATTTGGCTCAGACCCCGGGCAATTCGTGGTGACCATGATCGCCATCCTGTCGCAGATCAGCGTCTTGATCGAGGCTTCGGTGACGTTGGCCTTCCTGAGCTGCCCGGTCCGCAGCTGACGGGCGATATCGTCGGTGACGTTGGCCATCACCTCCTGGCCGGCGAACGAGATGCAGCTTTCGAGGATGGCGAAAACGAGCAGGGCGAACGGCATGGCCAGCATCGCGAATTCCAATGCCGTGCTGCCTCGCCTGTCGCTGAAGAAGCCATGGCGGGGCTTTGCCCGTCCCTTGCTGTCCATGCCACCCCCCGGTGCCGGATCCTTGCTCATATTCCGTTCCTGCCGATCCCTCGCAATGTCGGCGGCAACATAGCGAAAACCCATTGAGGTCCGGTTTGGATGAGCGTTAAATTCGCCGTACGGCCCTTAACCCGCCATTAATGTCGCGTGCGCCTGCCTGCGTCGACCTCAGCGGGCGGCGTTCATTTCGGTTTCTGAAGTTCTCTCGGCCTCGCTCTTGTACGAGCTTTCGCAATAGGGCGTGCAGGACATGGTCTGGACTTCGGCGCGCCTGTAGATGCGCACCGAAGACGCAGCTTGCCGCACGACCGTCACCTGCTCATCGATGATCGGACTGCCATCCTCATCGAGCACGACCAGATTGGTGACGCCGAAACCCTTGCCGGTGAGCACGACCGTCGAGGCATCCTGCACGGCGGCATCGGCGATTGCCGGATTGCCGACGACGATCGTATCGGCGGCGCGCGACAACTTGACGATCTTTGCCTGGTTCATGGTGACTTCGATGCCGGCACCGGCGCTGGCCGGCACGACGAAAGCCGCAACTGCCAGCAACGCGGCAACTGAAAATGGCGATCTCGACAAGGACATTGAGGCGCTCCGAAGCGGCAGGCTGTTCAACGGAACATGAACGAAATTGGTGAACCGACGGTTAAACGTCGCATGGCTGCGGTAAGGATTGGTCGCCTCAAGGACCATGCATCAGCAGCATGCGCTGTTTTAGCAAGATCGCGGGTGCACCGGATCTCCGCCCTTTTCCCGCCTGCCGGTCCGATCCCGGACGTTTAGTCCACGGTTAACTATGCAACGGGTTCGCCTCCGGAAAGGAATCGGTAAGGGTGTTTATTAAGCCGATTGAAAGAGCTTCTCCCTAGATTCGCAAGCATCCGATCGACCGCCAGAGAAGTTGACGGAAGTGCTGTAACACGTGGAGTAGGAGCTCTCGAATGTCTAACCTTATCGCACGTTTTGTGAAGGACGAATCCGGCGCGACCGCCATCGAATACGGTCTGATCGCCGCTCTCATCGCGCTCGCCATCATGGTCGGCGCCGGCCAGCTCGGCAACGCCCTGAACACCAAGTTCAAAGCGATCGCCAGTGCGGTCGAAAATACCAACAAGTAACTAACCGAGTGACGGCGAAGTCGTTCTCGACGAGAAGGGCCGCCTCCAGGCGGCCCTTGTTCGTTGCAGCATCTGGTCACCTATACCGCGCGATTTTGATCGCTCGGCACTCACCGACCGTTAATGCCATATGCCTGGACTGGGCATGTTAATTTTCCCACGGCGCTGTGTTGTCTCATGCTTGAAGCCGTAATCTTCGTCGTCTTTCCTTTCTGCATGTTGTTTGCAGCGATCTCGGACATCTTGTCGATGACGATCGCCAACCGCGTACCGGTGCTGCTCTTGGCGACATTCGCCCTGGTGGCTCCGTTGACCGGGATGGATTGGGCGACCTATGGCGGGCATTTCGCGGCCGGTGGCCTGGTGCTGGCAGTGACGTTCGGCCTGTTCGCGCTCGGCGGTATGGGCGGCGGCGATGCCAAGCTTCTGGCGGCGACCGCGGTATGGATGGGGCTCAACATCAGTCTGGTCGGCTATCTGGTGACCTCGACATTGATCGGCGGCATGCTGACGATTGCCATTCTGGCCTACCGGAAATCGCCATTTGCGATCTACACAGGCCACAATCGTTTTCTGCGCCATTTCGCCGACGAGAGCGTAGGCATTCCCTATGGCGTCGCGCTTGGTCTCGGCGGGATCGTCACCTTTCCGGATTCTCCGCTGATGGTCTGGGCACTGGACAGGCTCACCGCCTAAAGCGCATCGCGATCTTTCAGATTCGCTCCATGCGCTTTAGGTTTTTGATTTCAATCATGTCTTTGTCCCGAAACCGGTTCCCACTTTCGGGAGACATGCTTTAACTCGTTTTCCTAACCAGGGCATTTCTCGAGGCGGCGTGGCCGCCTTTTTCGTTAACGGCGAGCGGTTCCATCCAATTTGAGTAAACCTTAAATTAATCACGATCGTAAGCATTGCATTAACCTTGTTTTGACGATTGCAACTGCAAAGTCCGACCTGGCGAGGTGGTTTGCCTTGAGGCGAAGGGTTCGGACGAATGCCAGCATCCCGACTGATTATTCTGGGCGTGGCTGTGGCCGCGGCGGGTGGCGCGGGTTATGTCGCGAAGAACATGGTGGCGGTACCGCCGCCCCAGGTGGTCGTCGACGCCCCCAAGCAGCCGGCGATCGCGCTGCAGGATGTGCTGGTGCTTTCCGGCGATGTCGCCATGGGCAGCCAGCTCGGCGACAACATCGGCTGGGAGCGGTGGCCGGCCAGCGGCGTCAACGCCAATTTCATCACCCGTGCCGCCGAACCGGATGCGGTCGAAAAGCTCAAGGGCTCGGTGGCGCGTGTGGCCATGTATACCGGCGAGCCGTTGCGGCGCTCCAAGCTGGTCGGCGAGGGGCAGAGCTTCATGTCGTCGATCCTGCCGTCCGGCATGCGCGCCGTGGCGACCGCCATATCGGCCGACACATCGGCAGGCGGCTTCATTCTGCCCAATGATTTCGTCGACGTCATCATGACCCGGCGCGGCGATACCGGTAACGGCGGCAGCGGCTTCAACACCGAGACCATCCTCAAGAACATCCGCGTTCTGGCCATCGACCAGACCATCCAGGAAGACGAGGAAGGCAAGAAGACCAGGGTCGGCCAGACCGCGACGCTGGAGCTGACGCCGCAGCAGGCGGAGATCATCACTGTGGCGCAGCAGATGGCGGACCGCCTGACACTGGCGCTGCGTCCGATCGTGGACGCGAATGAGAAGAGCCTGGGCGAGGCCGACTATCTGGTGAACGGCAATGGCCGGCGCGGCACGGTGCGGCTGATCAAGTCGGGCGAAGTTTCCGAAGTGGGAGCAAGGAAATGAAGCTAAACGGCAAACTGCCAGTCATGGCGGCGGCGGCAATCGGCCTGTTCCTCCTCGGCGCCAATGCGTCCGGCCTCGTCGAGGCCAAGGCCGCGAACAGGGCGACAGGCGTGACGGCCTCGGTCGCCACGCAGCGCGTCAAGCTCGGTCTCAACAAATCGGTGGTCATCGATCTGCCGAGCGACGCCTACGACATCCTCGTCGCCAATCCGGCGGTCGCCGACGCGGTGACGCGCACGGCGCGGCGCATCTATCTGTTCGGCAAGGCGGTCGGTGAAACCAACATCTTCGTCTTCGGTCCCAACGGCGAGCAGATCGCCAGCCTCGACCTTGCGGTCGAACGCGACGTCGCCGGACTGGAAGATTATCTCAAGCGCTTCCTTCCGTCCTCTGACATCAAGGTCGAGTTGCTGAACGACAACGTGATCCTGACCGGTATGGTGGACACGCCGCTCGACGCCAAGCGCGCCGTCGACCTGGCGACCATCTTCGTCTCGGGCGGTGAAGCCACGACCGGCCAATATTCGCAGACGGCCGCCGGCGGATCGGCCAATGGCGGCGTCGACATCAACAATCCCGACCAGGAGCGCCGGGTCTCCAAGATCGTCAATTTGCTGCAGATCGTCGGCGACGATCAGGTGACGCTGAAGGTGACGGTGGCCGAAGTCAGCCGCTCGGTGATGAAGCAGCTTGGCGTCAACATGATCGGCAGCGGCAGCGCCAACGGCATTTCCTTCAGCACGGCAAGTTCTCCCGCCTTCGGGTTGGGCAAGCCGATTTCGCAGTCAACCGGCTTGTTGGTGGGAGACACCGTCGGTAACGGCATCCAGACCTACATCAATGCCATGGAGCAAAGCGGCGTCATGAAGACGCTGGCGGAGCCGACCCTCACCGCCGTTTCCGGCGAGAAGGCGACGTTCAAGGTGGGCGGCGAATACAATCTGGTCAGCGGACGCTCGAGCAACGTGTCGACTGACAACCAGACCGGCCTGACCACATATAGTTTCGACAAACTCGAGTACGGCATTGGCCTCGAGTTCCAGCCGGTCGTGCTGTCGGCCGGGCGCATAAGCCTCAAGGTCAGAACCGCCGTTTCGGAGCCGACTACCGAGGGTTCGGCGACTATCGAAGGCGGCGGCACCACGCCTGGCATGACGATTTTGTCGCTTCGCAAGAGACTGGCCGATACCACCGTCGAATTGCCTTCGGGCGGATCGATGATGATTGCCGGCCTCGTCCGCGACGACGTTCGCCAGGCTGTTTCAGGACTGCCCGGCCTGGCCAAGATCCCTGTGCTTGGCGCGCTGTTCCGTAGCAGGGACTTCGTGCGCAACGAGAGCGAGCTCGTCATCATCATCACGCCTTACCTGGCAAGGCCGGTGGCGCGCAACGAACTGGCCAAGCCCGACGACAATTTCAATCCGCCGAGCGACGGCGCCGGCATGTTCCTTGGCCGCGTCAACCGCGTCTACGGCACCATGCAGACCGACAGGCCACCCGGCCGTTATCACGGCGTGGTCGGCTTCATCTACAAGTGAGCGGGAAAGCGGACATGTCTCAGTCAGCATATAAGGCCATCACGATCGCTACGACAGGATCGGGCCGGGAGCGCATCCGCCGGTCTGTCGTCCCGGCCCTGGCGATCGCGCTTGCGGCGTCGCTCGCCGGCTGCGCCAACTGGCACAGCGACAGCGTGACGGTCGGCGCCATCCCGGACGACTACCGCACAAATCATCCCATCGTCATCGCCGAGAAGAACCAGAAGATCGACCTTCCTGTCGGCGCCGGCGATCGCGGCATGACTGGCGCGCAACGCGACTCACTGCTCGGTTTTCTCGATAACTACGACAGGAGCGCCGCGCCGACGTTGACGATCGCGACCCCGGTCGGGTCCGCCAACCAGCTTGCCGCTCGGGCGGCCAGCCGCGACTTTGCCCGGCTTGCCATGGCCGCCGGTGTGAAGCGCAACCGGATCGTCATGACGTCCTATCAGTCTGCCGTGCCGGAGGCCTCGGCGCCGGTGCGCGTCGCCTTTGTCGCGGTGAGGGCCCAGACCGACAGATGCGGGCGTTGGCCGGACGACCTCGCGGAGACGTCGGAGAACAAGCATTACGCCGACTTCGGCTGTTCCTACCAGAACAACCTTGCAGCTCAGATGGCCAACCCCAACGATCTGATCGGGCCGCGCAAGCAGTCCGATATCGATGCCGAGAACCGCGGCGCGGTGATCGATGTCTATCGTGCCCGAGGCATTTCGGACGAGTTCCTCGGCAATTCGGAAGTGACGTACTGAGCCGCGCCGGATGACGGAAAGAGCATGACGATGAGCAATCTTGCCTACGACACGCCCGCGGATACCGGCGATCTCTCGCAACAGGACATCGCCGCCATGCAGGCGCTGCGCCCGGTGCCGCGCATTTCCATCCAGGCCTTCTGCGAGACCGAGGGCGTCGCCAGCCCCATCGGGCGTGCCGGCGAGGATCGCCGCATGGCCAAGGCCCATCTCAAGGTCCATATGGGCGGCATCGCCACCGCGATCGAATTCTACCAGTCGGCGCCGACACCCAACCTGATCCTGCTCGAATCGCGCAGCGAGCCGAAACAGCTGCTCGAACAGCTTACTCAGCTCGCCGAATATTGTGATCCGTCCTCGAAGGTCGTGGTCATCGGCCATTACAACGATGTCGGCCTCTATCGGGAGCTCATCCGTTCCGGCATTTCCGAATATGTCATCGCGCCGGTTTCGATGACCGACATCGTCAGCGTCGTGTCGTCGATCTTCGTCGATCCCGAGTCCGATCCGATCGGCCGCTCCATTGCCTTCATCGGCGCCAAGGGCGGCGTCGGCTCCTCGACGATCGCCCACAACGTCGCCTGGGCGATGTCGTCATTGTTCAAGTCTGAAGTCGTTGTTGCCGATCTCGATCTCGCCTTCGGCACCGCCAACATCAACTTCGACCAGGACCCCGCGCAGGGCATCGCCGAGGCGGTGTTTTCACCCGAGCGCGTCGACGAGGTCTATCTCGACCGGCTGCTCGCTCAGTGCGCCGAGCATCTGTCCCTGCTGGCGGCACCCTCCACGCTCGAGCGCGTCTACGATTTCGATCCGGACGCCTTCTCCCAGGTCATCGAAACGGCGCAGCGCAGCGCGCCTTTGCTCGTGCTCGACGTCCCTCACGTCTGGAGCGGCTGGACCAAGAGCACGCTGATCAAGGCCGATGAGATCGTCATCACGGCCACGCCCGAACTCGCCAATCTGCGCAACACCAAGAATATGGTGGACATGCTGAAGCGGCTGCGTCCGAACGACCCGCCGCCGAAGCTGATCATCAATCAGGCAGGCGTTCCGAAACGGCCGGAGATCGCGGCGTCGGATTTTTCCGAACCGCTCGGCATCACCCCCATGGCGGTAATCAATTTCGAGCCGCTGCTGTTCGGCAACGCGGCCAACAATGGCCGCATGCTTGGCGAGATGGACGCCAAGAGCCCGGTCGTCGGCACGATCAACGAAATCGCGCATGTGCTGACCGGGCGCAGCGAAATCAAGGTGAAGAAGAAGGCAGGTCTGGGCTCCATCCTCGGCAAGCTTTCGCGCAACAAGAAGTGACGCTCGCAAAGCGGCATCGGGTAATCGATCATGTTTGGTAAAAGAGGCAAAGACGACGGCAGCCGGGCAGCTCCCGAATTCCGTCCGCCGGCACCTCCTCCCGCCGCTCCCGCTCCGGCCGGGACGATGGCTCCCGATCGGCCGGCCGCGTCGGCGCCGAGCACGCCTGCTGCGCCCCCCGTTCGCCGCCCGATCGAGGCGCCGCCGATGGCGCCCGAGCCGCCGAGAAGGGTCCAGCGCGAGCGCAGCGAGACGTATTACGACACCAAGAGCCAGGTGTTCTCCGCGCTGATCGACACGATCGACCTGTCGCAGCTCGCCAAGCTCGATCCGGAAAGTGCGCGCGAGGAAATCCGCGACATCGTCAACGACATCATCGCGATCAAGAACTTCGCGATGTCGATCTCCGAGCAGGAAGAGCTGCTCGAGGACATCTGCAACGACGTGCTTGGCTATGGGCCGCTGGAGCCGCTGCTGGCGCGCGACGACATCGCCGACATCATGGTCAATGGCTCCAAGAACGTCTACATCGAGGTCAACGGCAAGGTCGAGCCGACCAGCATCCGTTTCCGCGACAACCAGCAGCTCCTCAACATCTGCCAGCGCATCGTCAGCCAGGTCGGTCGCCGCGTCGACGAATCGAGCCCGATCTGCGACGCGCGTCTTCCCGACGGCTCGCGCGTCAACGTCATTGCGCCGCCGCTCTCCCTCGATGGCACCGCGCTCACCATCCGCAAGTTCAAGAAGGACAAGCTGACGCTCGACCAGCTGGTCAAGTTCGGCGCTATCTCGCCGCAAGGCGCGGAGATCCTCAAGATCATCGGCCGCGTCCGTTGCAACGTCGTCATCTCGGGCGGTACCGGTTCGGGCAAGACGACGCTGCTCAACTGTCTGACCAACTACATCGATCGCGAGGAGCGGGTCATCACCTGCGAGGATTCGGCCGAGCTGCAGCTGCAGCAGCCGCACGTGGTCCGTCTCGAAACCAGGCCGCCCAATCTCGAAGGCGAGGGCGAGGTGACCATGCGCGACCTCGTCAAGAACTGCCTGCGCATGCGGCCCGAACGGATCATCGTCGGCGAGGTGCGCGGTCCGGAAGTGTTCGACCTTCTGCAGGCGATGAACACCGGCCATGACGGTTCGATGGGAACGATCCACTCCAACAGCCCGCGCGAATGCCTGAACCGTATTGAATCGATGATCGCCATGGGCGGTTATTCGCTGCCGCAGAGAACGGTGCGCGAGATCGTCGTCGGCTCGGTCGACGTCATCATCCAGGCGGCGCGTCTGCGCGATGGCTCACGCCGCATCACCCACATCACCGAGGTGATCGGCATGGAAGGCGATGTCATCATCACCCAGGATCTCGTCCTCTACAACATCAAGGGCGAAGACTCGAGCGGCCGTCTGATCGGCGAGCATGTCTCCACCGGCATCGGCCGGCCGCATTTCTGGGATCGTGCCCGCTACTACGGGGAGGAGCAGCGTCTGGCCAATGCGCTCGAGGCCATGGAGAAACGCGCTGACTGATGCATCTGGAGGTCTGAAGCAATTCCAGGAAAAGTGTGAAGCAGTTTTCCGTCCGGAATTGCGTCTAAACAAAGAAATAGGGCGGTTCGCCGTTTCTTTGAAGCGGCGAACCGCCCTGGGGATCCCGGTCGATGTTCGGAATTGACACCACGGTTCTGGCTTTCGTCGTGCTTGCGGGCTTAAGCGCCGGCGCAGTGGCCTATGCTTTCCTGTTCAAGCGCATCGATAACGAAAAGCAGGCCGGCAAGCGGCTTGAGACGATCAAGGCGGCCGAGACCGACCGGTCGGTGGTGAAGGCTTCGCGCGACCGGGCCGCGGAAGTGGTCCGGCGGCGCAAAAACCTCCAGGATTCGCTCAAGCAGCTCGATGAAAAGCAGAAATCCAACGACCGCAATATCAAGAAGCCGCCTCTGAAGGCCCAGATCCGCCAGGCCGGCATGACGGTTTCCATCGAGCGTTTCTACCTCTACTCCGTGATCTGCGGGATCGTGCTTACCTTTCTCGTCTATCTCGCCGGTGCGCCATTGCTGGTCCTGCCTGGCGCTCTCTTGGCGGGCGCCTTCGGCCTGCCGCGCTGGTTCGTGTCGTTCCGCCGCGCGCGCCGGGTGAAGGCTTTCCTGGAGGAATTCCCGAACGCGCTCGACATCATCGTGCGCGCGGTCAAGTCCGGCCTGCCGTTGAACGATGCGATCCGCCTGATCGCCAATGAATCTCCCGAACCCGTTCGGGCCGAATTCCGCCGCATCGTCGATTCCCAGCAGATGGGTCTGTCGATCCCGGATGCCACGCTGCGCATGTCCGAGACCATGCCATGCAGCGAGGCGGGCTTCTTCGGCATCGTCATCCAGATCCAGTCGCAGGCCGGCGGCAATCTCTCCGAGGCGCTGGGCAATCTTTCGCGCGTGCTTCGCGATCGCAAGAAGATGAAGGCCAAGGTGCAGGCGCTGTCGATGGAAGCGAAGGCATCCGCCGTCATTATCGGCGCCTTGCCGTTCGTCGTCGCCTTCCTCGTCTATCTTTCAAGCCCGAACTATATCATGCCGCTATTCACGACCAGCGTCGGCAATCTGATCCTCGGCTGCTCCGGCGTCTGGATGTCGATCGGCATCCTGGTGATGCGCAAGATGATGAATTTCGAAGTGTAGGGACGCGGACCCAATGACAGACCAGGTCGTCAAGACGCTAACCGATCCTTCCTTTCTTATCGCGCTCCTGGTCGGCATCGCGGTTTTTGCGACCGTCTTCACGCTCATGCCGGCACTTGGCGGCAATCAGCTCAAGGCGCGCATGAAAAGCGTGGCGCTCGAACGTGACGAGCTGCGTTCAAAGCAGCGTGCGCGCCTCGCCAGCGAAGCCGACCGCCGCCGCAAGGGCCTGCGCGAGGAGCAGTCGATCGGCATGCGCAACATTGTCGAACGACTGGACCTCAAGCGCGCGCTTGCCGACGAAGGCACGCTGCAGAAGCTCAAAGTGGCGGGCTTCCGCGGCCAGAATCCACTGACGCGCTTCCTGTTCTTTCGCCTGGTCCTGCCCTTCATCGGTTTCGCGCTGGCGGCGATCTACGTGTTCCTTCTCGGCGGTCTGCCGCAGCAACCTGCCTTCATCAAGCTGTTCGTCTGCGTTCTGGTCGCCTATGCCGGCTTCTATGCGCCGATCCTCTATGTCAACAACCGCGCGACCAAGCGCAAGCAGTCGATCCAATTGGCATGGCCTGACGCGCTCGACCTGATGCTGATCTGCGTCGAATCCGGCATGTCGGTGGAAGCAGCGCTTCGCAAGGTCGCCGACGAGATCGGCGCCCAGTCCGTGGCCCTCGCCGAGGAATTCGTGCTCACCAATGCCGAACTCTCCTATCTGCAGGACCGCAAGGTCGCCTATGAGAACCTGGCAAGCCGCACCGGCCTGGATTCGGTGAAGGCGGTAACCCAGGCCCTGGTCCAGGCGGAGCGCTACGGCACGCCGGTGGCGCATGCGTTGCGCGTGCTGGCCTCGGAAAGCCGCGACATGCGCATGAACGCGGCCGAGAAGAAGGCCGCGGCACTTCCGCCGAAGCTCACCGTGCCGATGATCCTGTTCTTCCTGCCGGTTCTGTTCGCCATCATTCTGGGGCCGGCCGGCATCCAGGTCAGCCAGCGCGGCATCTTCGGCGACCAGCACAATTCCAGCAGCGAGTAGGCGAAGCTGTCTAAAGCATGTCTCCCGAAAGTGGGACCGGTTTCGGGACAAAGACATGCGTAAAATCAAAAAAAAAACCTAAAGCGCATGGAGCGAATCTGAAAGATCGCGACGCGCTTTAGGTCACGACAAAGCCGCGTGGCGGATGCCGCGCGGCTTTCCTTGTCCGGCAGAGATGGATTGCCGCGCAGCCGCGCGGTCAGTTGGTCGCGACCTTCGCCTTGTCCTTGTCCTGATCCTTGAGCTGGCTCCAGGCGTTCTGCTGGGCAAGCATTTGCCGCAGATAAGCGATGTTGGCTCGCGCCTGCTCCGGCGAAAGCTCCTGCGAGGCAATCTTTTCGGCCTCGTCGAAGCGGCCCTGCAGGCCCACGACCAGCGCAAGGTTCTGCCGCACGCGGCTGTCGGCGTTCGGTTGCTGCACGGCCGAACGCATATAGGTCTCGGCCGTGCGCAGGTCGCCCTCCAGCACATAGGACATGCCGAGATTGGAGAGGATCGAAGCTTCGTTCGGCTTGAGCTCGAGCGCCTTTCGATAGTCCTGACGAGCCTCGTCCCGTTGCCCCATCTGGTCGAGGATCGCGGCTTCCGCCGACACCAGGCGCCAATCCGGATATTCCGGGGTCTGGGCGCGGCGCACGGCATCGAGCGCCTGCTCGAACTGCCCGTTGGCGGCCAGCGCCTTGCCGTAGGCGGCGAGCACGTCACGGTCCTTGGGGTAGGCGATTGCGAGCTTGCGCATCACGGCCAGCGACTGGTCGGCGTCGCCATCCATCTGCAGCGCCGCGGCGAAATTTGTGGCGATGCGTTTGTCGTTCGGGTTCCTGGCATAGGAATCGCCAAGCCTTGTCGTTGCGCTGTGCAATTCGCCAGCCGACATCGTCTCCAGCGGCCTGCTGTCGGAGCGGGAGATGGAGCCGGTGGTGAATTTGCTGGTGCTGCCGCAGCCCGCCATGCTGGCCGCCAGCGCTGCCACGAATGCCGCGGTGATCAGACGCTTGTTTTTGACGTTCGGCGCTGCGATCGGCATCGGAACCTGGTCTCCGTTCCTGTGCGGCCCTTGGTTGGCCGTCTTCCCTCCCGCAGAAATATTCTGTTAACCCTAACGGACCGTTAAGAAGCCGACTCGCCGTGCCCACCTGGAGACCATCGAATGCCTGTCGAACTCATTGACCAGAAGCCGGAATCCGCCTTGCCAGTTTATCTCGTGGGAAGAGACGGCCTCGACGGCACTGATCTTCCGCCTTCCGCCGTCGCCTGGGCACGGGCCAACGGCTTTTCCGGCGAGGCGGGCCGCACGCTCGTTCTGCCGGGCGAGGATGGCGCGCTCGCCGGCGCGCTGTTCGGCATCGGCGACGGCGAGAGCCAGCTTGCCGTCGGCGCCCTGGCGAGATCGCTGCCAGAGGGCGAATGGCATTTTGCCCAGGATTTGCCCGCGCCGGATCTTGCGGCGCTGGCGCTCGTCCTCGGCGGCTATGTTTTTGCCCGCTACGGCAGGAAACCCGGTAAGACGCTGCGCTTCGCACTGCCGTCCGGTGCTGACGGCACGCATCTGCGTCGCATCGCCGAGGGTATTTTCCTGACGCGCGACCTCGTCAACACGCCGACCAGCGACATGGGCCCCGCCGAATTGGAAGAGGCAGCACGGACGCTCGCGGCGGTCCGCGGCGCCGACATCTCCGTGATCCATGGCGACGACCTGCTGGCGCGGAATTTCCCGATGATCCATGCCGTTGGCCGCGCCTCGACCGGCGCGCCGCGGCTTATCGACATGACCTGGGGGCCGGGCGATGCGCCGAAGGTGACGCTGGTCGGCAAGGGCGTCTGCTTCGACACCGGCGGCCTCGACATCAAGCCTTCGTCGGGCATGCTGTTGATGAAGAAAGACATGGGCGGCGCCGCAAACGTGCTCGGTCTCGCCTCCGTCATCATGGCGGCGAAACTGAATGTCCGGCTGCGCGTGCTGATCCCAGCGGTCGAGAATTCGATTGCCGGCAACGCCTTCCGGCCGGGGGACGTGCTGAGGAGCCGCAAGGGCATCACGGTCGAGATCGGCAACACGGACGCCGAAGGCCGGCTGGTCCTGGCCGACGCGCTGGCGCTCGCCGACGAGGAAAGGCCGGCCCTGCTGATCGACATGGCGACGCTGACCGGAGCCGCGCGTGTCGCGCTCGGCCCCGACCTGCCGCCCTTCTACACCGGCGACGAGCCGCTGGCGGCCGACCTGGCTGCGGCTTCGCTCGCCGTAGAGGATCCGCTGTGGCGCATGCCCTTGTGGCGCCCATACGATGCAAAACTGTCCTCGAAGATCGCCGACATCAACAACGTCACCACGGACGGCTTTGCCGGATCGATCACCGCGGCTCTGTTCCTCAAGCGCTTCGTCGAGAAAACGCCCGGCTGGGCGCATTTCGACATTTTTGCGTGGAACCCGAATGATCGTCCGCACGGCCTGACGGGCGGCGAGGCGCAAGGCATTCGCGCGCTGGAGCGAATCATTTCGATGCGGTTCGGATAGAGCAATTCCAGGAAAAGTGCGCAGCGGTTTTCCGTCCGGAATTGCGTCAGGCAAGACAGCAATTCCAGGAAAAGTGCGCAGCGGTTTTCCGTCCATAATTGCGTCAGACAAAGACAGCAATTCCAGGAAAAGTGCGCAGCGGTTTTCCGTCCGTAATTGCGTAAAACAAATACTCGGCGAGAACCCGGCAAAACGCGGTGGACTGAAACGGAAGCGAAACAATTTGCCGTCATGCTTACGGCATGTCGATCTCGATGCGCCCGGGCCAGGCCTTGCGACTGTGGCAGCAGGTGTTGCTGTCGCAGGTGCGCGATGGCGCGCCCGATCTCACCATGCGCCAGACGGCGATCCTGCTCACCATCTATCTCGATCCGCCGCCGCACACGGTGCGCGGGCTGGCCGCCAGGCTCAACGTCACCAAGCCGGTCATCACCAGGGCGCTCGACACGATGGGCGCGCTGAAGCTGGTCTCGCGCCACCGCGACGAGCTCGACAAGCGCAACGTGCTCATCCGGCGCACGGTCGAAGGCGCGCTCTTTGTCGAGCGCTTCGGCGATGGTATCGTTGCCCGGGCGCATGAGCTGCCCATCTGACCGATTGCCAAACTGACTGGATTGCCGATTTGACTGCCAGGGATGCCCGCCTTCACGCCTTCCGTTCCGATCTCGCCGATGCCAGGCTGAAGGGCGAAGTCGCCGCCGACCGCTTCGTTGCCGGCCGGCCGGCGCGGATCACGGCAGCCGTCGCCGACCTGCGCAAGGCGCCGCGCCCCAATGCCGGCGTCAACACCCAGGCGCTGTTCGGCGACGACGTGCTTGTCTTCGAGGACGCGGAAGGCTGGGCCTGGGTGCAGGCCGAGCGCGACGGCTATGTCGGCTATGTCGCCGACAATGTTCTTGGGGCTCGCGAGCATGCGCCGACCCACATCGTCTCCGTGCCACGCACCTTCCTCTATCCGGGGCCCGACTTGCGCTTTCCGATCAGCGGACAATTGTCGATGGGCTCGGCGGTGACGGTGACGGGCGCCGCCGAAACGCGCGGCACGCACTACGCGCTGCTGCCGTCTGGCCAGGCGATCATCGCCCGCCATCTGCAGCCGGTCGCGGAACTGGCCGACGACTATGTCACGGTGGCCGAGAGCTTCCTCGGCACGCCCTATCTCTGGGGCGGCGTCTCCGGCTTCGGCATCGACTGCTCCGGCCTCGTGCAGCTTGCGATGCGCATGGCCGGCAAGGATGCGCTACGCGATGCCGACATGCAGGCGGCATCGATCGGCACGCCGCTCGAGCCGGGCCCTGGCTTTTCCGGGCTCCAGCGCGGCGACCTCGTCTTCTGGAAAGGCCACGTCGCGATCATGACCGACGCGAAAGACATGATCCACGCCAACGGCCACACCATGCTGGTCTCGCGGGAAGGGCTGAAGGAGGCGGTCGAACGCATCGGCTATCTCTATGGCGGACCGACGGGTTTCAGGAGGCCATAGCGCCTCTACCTCTCCCCTTGTGGGAGAGGTCGGATTGCCCCGATTTGCCCTTCGCAAATCGGCTGGCAATCCGGGTGAGGGGTAGCGGCGCCAAGCTGGAACACCCCTCATCCGTCTCGGCGCTGCGCGCCGATCCACCGCCCGGGGGTGAGCCACGGGTCTCGCCCCGTTCTTCGGACCCTACAAGCGGAGAAGGGGAAGAACGATCCCCTTTTGTTCCGATTTTTCTTGGCGGGTGCTCGCCGTCGCGCTACCTCTTCACGCGTGACAGAGCAGCCGCGCCTTGCCGAACAGAATGCCGCCGTTCTCCTGCCCGAGCCATTCGTCAGATGGTTCGGAGCAAAAGGCTGGTCGCCGCGCGTCCACCAGCTCGAGCTGCTGGCGGAGGCTCAAAGCGGACAATCGGTGCTGCTGATCGCGCCGACCGGCGCCGGAAAGACGCTGGCCGGCTTCCTGCCTTCGCTGACTGAACTAGCCAGCCGGCCGCGCCGCAAACCCGGCCAGGCGCATCGCGGCATCCACACGCTCTACATCTCGCCGCTCAAGGCGCTGGCCGTCGACATCGAGCGCAATCTCGGCAAGCCGGTCGAGGAGATCGGCCTGCCGGTCACCATCGAGACCCGCACCGGCGACACGCCTTCGCACAAGCGCCAGCGGCAGAAGCTGGTGCCGCCCGATATCCTGCTCACCACGCCCGAGCAGCTCGCCCTGCTGATCGCATCAAGCGATGCCAAGCGCTTCTTCGAGGATCTGCGCTATGTCGTGCTCGACGAACTGCACTCGCTCGTCACCTCGAAGCGCGGGCATTTGCTGGCGCTCGGCCTGGCGCGATTGCGCAGCTTCGTTCCCAAGCTGCAGACCATCGGTTTGTCGGCAACCGTCGCCGAGCCGGACGAATTGCGGCGCTGGCTGGTTGCGCAGAATCCGCCCAAAAAAGCAAAGAACCCCGACATGGCCGGGCTGATCACGGTCGCCGGCGGCGCCAAGCCCGACATCTCCATCCTCGACTCGCGCGAGCGGGTGCCATGGTCGGGACATTCGGCCCGCTACGCCATTCCCGAAATCTACGAGGCGATAAAGCAGCACCGTACGACGCTTCTCTTCGTCAACACGCGCAGCCAGGCGGAACTGCTGTTTCAGGAGCTTTGGCGGGCGAACGAGGATTCTTTGCCGATCGCGCTGCATCACGGTTCGCTCGACGTCGGCCAGCGCCGGCGCGTCGAGAAGGCGATGGCCGACAATGCATTGCGCGCCATCGTCGCCACCTCCACGCTCGATCTCGGCATCGACTGGGGCGACGTCGACCTGGTCGTGCATGTCGGCGCGCCGAAAGGCGCCAGCCGCCTGGCGCAGCGCATCGGCCGCGCCAACCACCGCATGGACGAGCCGTCGAAGGCGATCCTGATCCCGGCCAACCGCTTCGAGGTGCTGGAATGCCGCGCCGCGCTCGACGCCAACTATCTCGGCGCGCAGGACACGCCGCCGCTGGTCAAGGGCGCGCTCGACGTACTCGCCCAGCATGTGCTGGGCGTCGCCTGCGGCGGACCGTTCGATGCCGACCTTCTGTTCGAGGAGGTGCGCGGCGCCGCTCCTTACGCGGCGCTTGAACGCGAGACTTTCGACCGCGTCGTCGATTTCGTCGCCACCGGCGGCTATGCGCTCAAGAACTACGAGCGCTATGCCCGCATCCGCCGGAACAAGGACGGGCTGTGGCGCGTCTCGCATCCGAGCGTCGCGCAGCAATACCGGCTGAATGTCGGCACCATCGTCGAGATGCCGGAGCTCAATATCCGCTATGTCCGGCAGGGCCGCGGCATGGCCGGCCGCGGTGGGCCGGTGCTCGGCAAGATCGAGGAGTATTTCGCCGAGACCCTACGTCCGGGCGACAATTTCCTCTTCGCCGGCAAGGTGCTGCGCTTCGAAGGCATCCGCGAGAACGAATGCGTCGTCTCCAACGGCGCCGGCGCCAACATCATCGTGCCGTCCTATGCCGGCGGCAAATTCCCGCTATCGACCTACCTCGCCGAGCAGGTGCGCGGCATGCTGGCCGACAGCGACCGCTGGCAGGTCTTGCCCGAGCAAGTGGCCGACTGGCTGCGACTGCAGAAGGAAAAGTCGGTGCTGCCGAAGCGCGGCGACCTCCTGCTCGAGACCTTTCCGCGCGGCAACCGCCATTACATGGTCGCCTATCCCTTCGAGGGGCGGCTGGCGCACCAGACACTTGGCATGCTGCTCACGCGCCGGCTGGAGCGCGCGCATGCCAGGCCGCTCGGCTTCGTCGCCACCGACTATTCGCTCGCGGTATGGGCGCTGGACGATATGGCGGCACTTTTCAAGGCAAAGAAGCCGTCGCTGGCCGCACTTTTCGACGAGGACATGCTGGGCGACGATCTGGAAGCCTGGCTGAACGACAGCTGGATGCTGAAGCGCACCTTCCGCACCTGCGCGGTCATCGCCGGGCTGATCGAGAAGCGCTATCCCGGCCAGGAAAAGAGCGGCCGCCAGGTGACGGTCTCGGCGGACCTGATCTATGACGTGCTGCGCAGCCATGAACCTGACCATATTTTGCTGCAGGCGACACGCACCGACGCCTCGGCCGGATTGCTCGATGTCAGCAGACTTGGCGAGATGCTCTCGCGTGTGCGCGGTCGAATCGTGCATAAGCATCTCGACCAGATCTCGCCGCTGGCGGTGCCGGTGATGCTGGAGATCGGCAAGGAATCGGTCAATGGCGGCGCCAACGACACGCTCTTGATGGAAGCCGCCGACCTGGTCGAAGAGGCGATGGGCCGAGGGTAGCGGGCTGGAAGCACTTCCAGGAAAAATGTGTAGCGGTTTTCCGTCCGGAATTGCGTAAAACAGATGGGAACGGAGAGGGGATGAATTTTTCGCTGTCGCGCGCAACGCTGATCGCCGAGGCCGATCTTGTCGGCGTCGCCGGCGAGCGCGCGGTTTGCGACCGGCGCGGCGTGCTCTATTTCCCCGATTTGAGGCTGCTCGCCGTCTCCGACCTGCATCTCGAAAAGGGTTCGTCCTTCGCCAGGCGCGGCGCGCTGATCCCGCCTTACGACACCGGCGCCACGTTGCTCAGGCTGCAGGCTGTCATCGCCGACTATCAGCCGCGGATCGTCGTTAGCCTTGGCGACTCCTTCCACGATGGCGGCGGCGCCGAGCGCATGCATTTGAGCTTCCGCGAGCGGCTGGAGGCGATGATGGCCGGCCGCGACTGGTTCTGGGTCGCCGGCAACCACGATCCGGATGCTCCCGCCGACCTGCCCGGCGAGACGGTGAGGGAACTCGCCATCGGCTCGCTCGTCTTCCGCCACGAGCCCTCGAAGCTGCGGGTCGAAGGCGAGATCGCCGGCCATCTCCACCCCTGCGCGCGCATCGTGCAGCGCGGCCGCTCGGTCAGGCGTCGCTGCTTCGCCGGTGACGGCGGCCGCATGATCATGCCGGCCTTCGGCGCCTATACCGGCTCGCTCAACGTGCTCGACCGCGCCTATGCCGGCCTGTTCCGGCTGGAAACGCTGATGGCCTATATGCTCGGCGCCGAGCGAATTTTTGCGATCTCAGGCTCGATGCTGCGGCCGGGCTGAACCCTACTCCCTGCCATAATAGAGCGTGACGGTGTGCTTCGCCTCGGCGAAGAACAGCCAGCGCTCGACAAGCATGCCGGCAAATTGGGAGATGGCCGCAAGCGCCGACGCAATCGCCGCGAAGGGCCACGGCGAGGCAAGGACAATAGCGAGCAAGATAGCCGGCACAGCGAAAGCTATAATTTGCGTGATCCGCCTCAGCTTCGCGCTGTGCTTGCGGGCGATGCGGAATCCCATTTCCTTGAGCAGGTAGTTTTCTTCCGTATGCGGCCATTCGATCGACCGCACCGTGCCGCCGGCGAGGCCCGTCGCCGTGTTGGCGGTGGTCGGGATCTCCAGCCGGTCGTTGTGCCGCCAAGTCGCGAGCTTCCAGGCCCAGCCCGCGAGCGTGGCAAGCAGCGCACAGACCAGCACCGCCGTCGAACCCACGGCGAAACTCTGGAGCAGGGCATTCAGCAACACGCCGCCTGTCATCGCCGAGAAAATAAGATAAGCCGGCAAAGTATAGCGGCTGTGCCACTGCGCGATCGGCTTCAGCGAGGCATAGATCATGCCCGTCGTGGAGACTGTCGCGATAGCGCCGGCCCCCGTCAACAGGCCGGCGACAGCCACCCAGCCGCCGCTACTGCCGAGCAGCACCCAGCCGATACCGAACAATGCGGCGGGAATGAAGGTCGCGACCGACGAAACACCTTCGCGCGACAGCCAGGAGCTACGCCATTGCGAGAAGGCGCGCCATGCGCGCTCGGGCCGGCCGAGATGACCGGTCGAGGACAAGAGGCCCGCGATGATCAGCCCGAGCGCCAGGCCCATGCCGGCAAGGCCAAGCCAGAAATCGGCTGGGATCAATCCAAATCCGCCGAGCACGCCGAGCAGCGCCAGCAGGCCGTAGCCGGCGCCGGTGGCGATGGTGAAGAAGACGACGGAAAAGGCGGGATGCATGATTGGCTGAAGCTAGTTCGAAAGCATGCGGTCGATCCAGCCGAGAAAGCCGCCTTCTGCTTTGATAGGCTCCAGCGCAGGCGCGTCCACCTTCGCCGCGCGTTCGCTGCGGGCGCGCGGCGGCAGGTATTTGTTGGTCGGCTTATAGCCGAGCTCAGGCATCAGGTCGACGCCGACGCGCTCCTCCACAAGCTGCGATATCGCGGAAGCCGGATCGCCGAGATCGCCGAAATGCCGGGCGCTGGTCGGGCAGGCGGCGACGCAGGCCGGTACCCGGTCTTCCGCCGCCAGATTGTCGTTGTAGATGCGGTCGACGCAAAGCGTGCATTTCTTCATCACGCCGACATCGGTGTCGAACTCGCGCGCGCCATAGGGACAGGCCCAGCTGCACAATTTGCAGCCGATGCACTTGTCCTCGTCGACCAGCACGATGCCGTCGGAGGCACGCTTGTAGGAGGCGCCCGTCGGGCAGACGGTGACGCAGGCCGGCTGCTCGCAATGCAGGCAGGAGCGCGGGAAGTTCACCGTGCGGCCGCCCAATTCCGTCGTGTGCTCATAGCTGTGCACGCGGTTGAACCAGACGCCGTCGGCACGACCGCCATAGGGATCGATGTCGGTCAGCGGCGCCATGTGGCCGCCGGCGTTCCATTCCTTGCAGGCGGTGACGCAGGCCTGGCAGCCGACGCAGGTGTCGAGGTCGATGACGAGGCCAAGCTTCTTCTCGGTATGAGCGGGAAGGCATGTCATTCGGCGGCTTCCCTCTTCATGCGGAACGCGGCGCCGAAGCGAAGCACGTCCGGCGAAGGCCCGACATTTGGCGGCTGCCGGAAACGCTCGAATTGCGGCTCGGTGAAGCCGGCTTCTTCGGGCGCGCATTTGGTGATGCGCACGCGCACGTCGAACCATGCAGCCTGCCCGGTGACCGGATCGGAATTCGAATAGCGTTTGCCGTTGGCGTCGGCCGGGGTCAGGTCGCCGATGATGTGGTTGAGCAGGAAGCCGCGATTGCTCTCTGCGGCATCGTCTTTCAGGCCCCAACTGCCCCGCCGTTTGCCGATCGCATTCCAGGTCCAGACCGTGTCCGGATTCACCCCGTCGATCAGCTTGATCTGCCCTTTCACCTTGCCGTTGGTGCTCTCGATCCACACCCAGTCGTCATCGGCCAGCCGAAGCCTCGCTGCGGTTTCGCTGTGCACGAACAGCCGGTTCTGGCTGGTGATCTGCCTGAGCCACGCATTCTGCGAGCCCCAGGAATGGTACATATGCATCGGCCGCTGCGTCAGCGCATGCAGCGGATATTTTTGCAGGTCAATGGCCTCGTCCTCGAAGGGCGCGTACCAGAAGGGCATGGGGTCCATATAGGCTTCGATGCGGCCGCGCTCGGCCTCCGGCGGCTGCGATTTCCCATGGCCGCGCGCGGCCAGCCGGAAGCGCTGCATCGGCTCTGAATAAAGCTGGAAAACGATCGGCTCCGCCCTGGCGATGAAGCCCATTTGGACTGCGAAGTCGAGATAGGCGCGGTTGCCCATCTTGTAGTAGCGCTGGTCGTCGGAAAAATCGTGGTGCCAGAAGCCGCCATTGTCGATGTAGCGCTGCAGCTGGTCTGGATTGACCTCGCCTTTGCCGATCGAACGTCCGTCCTTGCCGCGCCAGCCGGCGAGCGGACCGATGCCGGGCGCACGCTCGTGGTTGACGATGTAGTCGGCATAGTCACGGTATTTCGCCGAGCCGTCCTCGGTGACGAAGCCGGGCAGGCCGAGCCGCGCGCCGAGCTCGATCAGCACCGACTGGAACGGCCGCACGTCGCGATCCGGCTGCACCACGGGATAGCGGATGGCGTCGCCCGGCCCGTCCGCATGGCTGATCGGCCGGTCGAGCAGGCTGATACAGTCGTGGCGCTCGAGATAGGTGGTGTCGGGCAGCACCAGGTCGGCGAACGGCATCGTCTCGGAATAATAGGCGTCGGAATAGATGATGAAGGGGATCTTGTACGCGCCAGCCACGTCCTTGTCGGTCAGCATACGAATCGTCTCGACGGTGTTCATCGAGGAATTCCAGGCCATGTTCGACATGTACATCATCAGCGTGTCGATCGGATAAGGATCGCCGGCCCAGGCATTGCGGATGACCGAGTGCATCAGGCCGTGCGCGGCCAAAGGCGCCTCCCAGGAATAGGCCTTGTCGATGCGGGTAGGGCGGCCGGCCTCGTCGACGAGCAGATCGTCGGGCCCGCAGACGAAGCCGAGCGGCATGCCGTCCAGCGGCGTCATCGGCCGGACGTTTTTTCCGGCGGGTTTTGGTCCAGGTGGTGCGCAACGGGGATAGGGCGGCTTGAAGCGGAAGCCGCCAGGCACGTCCACGGTTCCGAGCAGCACCTGCAGCAGATGGATCGCGCGGCAGGTATGAAACCCGTTGGAATGGGCCGAGATGCCGCGCATGGCATGCATCGAGACAGGCCGTCCCCTGATCGTCTCGTGCCGCCGGCCCGCCCAGTCGGTCCAGGCGACCGGCAATTCGATCGTCTGCTCGAAGGCGACATGCGCCAGCTCCGCCGCGATGCGGCGGATCGTATCTGCAGCGACGCCGCAGCGCCCTGCAACAGCATCCGGCGAATAGCTCTCGTCCAGGTAGCGGTCGGCGATCAGTTGGAACACCGGCACGCAGCGATGGCCGTTGACCGTGTAGCTGCCGGTCAGCGCTGGCTTCGCCTCGGGATCGCCGGCGCCGACAGGAACCTTCCCAGCCCTGTCCCAGGCAAGCAGGTTGCCGGCATCGTTGCGGACGAACAGTCCGTCATCGGCCGCGCCGGGCTTCTGAGTCACGAGCACTGCGGCGTTGGTGTAGCGCAGCAGATAGTCGAGATCGACGCGGCCGGCCTTCAGCAATTCATGGACGAGCGCCAGCACGAACAGCCCGTCCGTGCCCGGCTGGATGCCGATCCAGTCGTCGGCGATCGCATTGTAGCCGGTGCGGCACGGGTTGACCGACACCACCTTGGCGCCGCGCGCCTTGAGCTTGCCGAGGCCGATCTTGATCGGGTTGGAATCATGGTCTTCGGCGACGCCGAACAGCATGAAGTATTTGGTGTTGTCCCAGTCGGGCTCGCCGAACTCCCAGAACGAGCCGCCGACCGTGTAGAGTCCGCCGGCCGCCATGTTGACCGAGCAGAAGCCGCCATGGGCGGCGAAATTCGGCGTGCCGAACTGGCTCGCCCACCAGCCGGTCAGCGATTGCGACTGGTCGCGCCCGGTGAAGAAGGCGAGCTTTTTCGGATCGGTCCGGCGGATCGCCGACAGTCGCTCGGTGGCGATGGCGAATGCCTCGCCCCATTCGATCTCGCGGAATTCGCCGGAGCCGCGCGGACCCTCGCGCAGCAATGGCTTCCTCAGCCGCGCCGGGCTGTAGTGCTGCATGATGCCGGCGCTGCCCTTGCCGCAGATCACGCCGCGGTTCACCGGGTGGTCCTTATTGCCACTGATGTAACGCACCTTGCCGTCCTTGATGTGGACGTCGATGCCGCAGCGGCAGGCGCACATGTAGCAGGTGGTCTTGGCGATGCGGTCGGAGACGCTCGGCGAGGTGTCGACCCCGTCGCCTTCGTCGGGCGCGCACGTGTCGGCTAGCGGTCGCTGGGAGGGTGCGGAATTGGCGCCGCGCGGCGCAGCCGAGTTCATGATCCGCGAACGCCCTTGCCGCCCGCCATCCTGGCCTTCGTCTTCGGCCCCGGTCCGCGCATGTAGTGAAGCTCGGGGTGGTAGCGCTCGCCGGCGAGCTGCCGCCTCAGCCGGCGGGTCCAGTGCGCGAAAAGGAATTTGAAGCGCCCGATCATTTCCAACCTTGGCTGTAGAACAGCCAATTTTTTCCAAGCTTTGGCAAAAACTTAGAACAAAGCAATTGATCTGTCTAACAAGCGGTACTTGTAATTCCGATCGGTTTTGCTTCTTAGTTGGCCATGACCCTCGATCAGTTGCGCATATTCGTCGCCGTCGCCGAGCACGGCCACATGACCAAGGCGGCCGAGCTGCTCGGCATCTCCCAGTCGGCAGCCTCGGCCGCGATCCGCGCGCTCGAAAGCCAGCATGGCGTGCGCCTGTTCAATCGGGTCGGCCGCAACATCGAGCTGGCGCAGACCGGTCATCGCTTCCTGCCCGAAGCCAAGGCGGTCCTCGAACGCGCGGCGGCCGCCCACAATGTGCTGGAACATGTTTCGCAGACCGTCACCGGCAGCCTTTCGATCGCTGCGAGCCAGACCATCGCCAGCTATTGGCTGCCGCGGCGCCTGGCCGCCTTCCACGAAGCCTATCCTGCGGTGCGCCTCAGCGTCACCATCGGCAACACCAGGCAGGTGGAGGCCAATGTTCTGGACGGCCGGGCCGATTTCGGCCTGGTCGAGGGACGCACCGAGTCCGACATCCTGCGGCGCGCCACGGTCGACGAGGATCGCCCCATGCTGGTGGTGGCGCGCTCGCACCCGGACATTCCGATGACGCCGGCGGGAAACCTCGACATCAGGGCGCTGGCGCTCGGATCATCCGGGAGCGCGGACGGCGAGGCGCGGGATCGCGCGCAGCGAGGGCGTCGCGCCGGCGGAGCTGCAGATATTTCTCGTGCTGCCCAGCAACGAGGCCGTGCGTCAGGCGGTGGAGGCCGGCGCCGGCGCCACCATCATCTCGGAGCTGGTCGTCGCGCGCTCCCTGGCGGAGGGGAGCCTCAGGTCCGTGCCGGTCGATCTGCCGAAGCGCGATTTCGCCATGATCACCCATCGCGACCGACAGGCGAGCCTCGCCCAGATGGCGCTGAAGGCGCATCTGGGTGGAAAGGTCGGCTGACGCCAAGCCGCGTCCCAGGATGAGGCGCAAAACACTCGCGATTGGCCGATATCTCCAAACTTCGTCATTCTAGGGCGAAGCAGTCGCGAAGCGACGTCGCGGAGACCCTAGAATCCATTCCGTTACATCGGCCGGCGAATGCAACGGAGCAGAATTCTGCGCGGTTGCGACACTCGGATGTCACGGAATGGATCCTCGGGTCTGCGCCGCGTCGCTGCGCTCCTTGCTCCGCCCGTGGATGACGAAGAGACGTGCGTTTTGGCCAATCTCCTAGGCATGCTGCCCGCTACTGGATGCACAACCCGCAGCTACCTTGCGACAAGAAAACTTCAAGCAAACTTACGCCGCGCATCCAACGCCAGGCCAAGCCCGACCGAGCCGAACATGTCGCCTTCGATGACGGAGGCCTGCGGCACCAGCGAGAGAATCCGCCGCTTTGCCAGCGGGATCGCGGTCGAACCGCCGGTGAGGAACACCGCGGTGATGGCCGAAGCCGGAACGCCCGCGTCGGCGATCGTCTGCCTGACTGTCGCGGTTACTCGTTCGATGTCTCCGCCGATCGTTTCCTCCAGGCCGGCACGCGTGATCCCGGCCGCGAAGTGGGCGCCGGGCAGCGACACCTTCACCTCGGCCGAAGACTGGTCGGTGAGCGCAATCTTGGCCCGTTCGACCAGGCCGGCCATCGCATGCCCATAACGATGCTCGACGATGTGGATGAAGCGGTCGACGAGGTCGGCCCGCTCGGCCTCGAAGCGGATCTGCTTCAGGTCCGACATCGCCTTGGCCGTATAGACGAGGTTGATGCGCTGCCAGGTCGCGAGGTCGATGAAATAGCTCGCCGGCAGATTGCGCTTGCCGTCCTTGGTCGGCGTCAGATAGCCGAGCTCGGGCATGACATGGGCGATGCTGAGCAGCCGGTCGAAATCGGTGCCGCCGATATGGATGCCGCGATTGGCCAATATGTCGCTCTTGCGGTCGTCCGAGCGGGCGCGCTCCGGCGAGACGCGCACGACCGAGAAGTCGGAGGTGCCGCCGCCCATGTCGACGATCAGCGCCAGCTCTTCGCGGGCGACTTTCTGTTCGTAGTCGAGCGCCGCCGCAATCGGCTCGAACTGGAAGGCGATATGCTTGAAGCCTTGCGCGCGCGCCGCCTTTTCGAGCTCGCCCTGCGCTTTAGCGTCGGCTTCGGCATCGTCGTCGACGAACTGCACGGGGCGGCCAAGCACGACGCGCTCGACCGGGCCGCCTGCTCCTCCTCCAGCCGCTTCTTCAAATGGCTGATGAAGAAGCCGATGATGTCGACGAAACCGATCAGGCGCGCCTTGATGCGCGTCTTCTCGTTCGCCAGCGAGCTGCCGAGCACGCTTTTCAGCGAACGCATCAGCCGGCCCTCGGTACTGTCGGTGTAGTCGGCGATCGCGCGACGGCCGAAATAGGTATGGCCGTCCTCAAAGTTGAAGAACACGGCGCTCGGCAAGGTGGGCTGTTCGCCCTCCAGCGCCACCAGTCGGGCGCGGCCGTTGCGGATCACGCCCACCGTGGAATTGGACGTGCCGAAATCGATGCCGCCGAATGCTGATTGCATCGCAGCCTCCTGTCATTGCTTCATGGCGGCAGGCAAACGCATCGACGCGCCGTCGCCCGGATAGCCGGACCGCTCTGCCGAAATTGAATGTGTGAGTGCTTGTCCTAGAGCATGATGCCGAAAAGTGTGAAGCGGTTTTCGGACGACATCATGCTCTATCTCTTTGATTTAGAGCCGGATTCAGATTTCGGATCGACCCGATCCGAAATCATCCGGCTCTAGGGTTGGGAGGCGGCGATTTATCGCAAAACCGGGAAAAGGAAAACCCCTCTTTTCACGGGAAATGGGTCTTCCCATTTTTTCGGCCGCATCAATCCTTGCGGAAGACGATGCGTCCGAGCCAGCCGGTCAGCATCGCAAGCGACACGGCGAACGCACCGTAGAGGAAGGAATAGTCGTGCGCGACGCGGAAGATCGACTGTTCGAAACCGGACTTGCGGATTTCGAGCTGGGCGGAGCTTTCCTTCACGAACATGCCGCTCTTGAACAGGAAGGCGCGCGCCTTGTGCGTGCCGACCGGAATGTTGGGCGCCAGCCGCACGGTGGCGCGGAACAGGCTCTGCGACAGGAACTGCACGCCGCCGACATTCTCGCTGTAGAGGCCGGTCGCCGTCTTGCGCTCGCGCAGCGCCGCCGTGAACTCCTCTATCGTCGCCGGACTGTCGGTCTCGTCGGCGGGCTTCATGTAGAGGTTCTGTGAGCCGAGCGAAAGCTGCTTGTACTTGTTCGGGTCGGCGATGTCCTGCAGTGGCCGCGTCGTGGCGACCGAATAGGACACCGGCACGTTCTCGAACGTCTCCGATTCCAGGTTGATCCAGACGCCGAGCACCCTGTCCTTGCGGCGCACGACCACCGGCCGCGGCGGCCCTTCGAGCACGACGACGACGTCGTAGCGCCCTTGCCGCGAGACCAGCGGATCGGGATTTTCAAGTGATCCGAAGATGGTGAGATCGGCGCCCGAGAAGCCGGCGGTGATCGAGATCGCGTCGGTCGACAGGCCGATCTGGATGCCCTCGGCGGTCGGCGGCGTCTGCGCCGTCGCCGGCGACAGGGCGAAGAACAGCGAAAGCGAAACGGTGGCTGCGAACGCTTTCAATTCCGCCATCAGCTCAGGCCCGCGGCGGAAAGCGAGTAGGGATTGGGCGGGGTCGCGAACAGATCGATGGCAAGGCGTATGGCCACCGCCAGCACTAGCAGCGCCAAAAGCGCGCGCAATTGTTCGCCGCGCAGCCTCTGGCCGGCCTTGGCGCCGTATTGCGCGCCGGCAACGCCGCCGGCCATCAAGAGGAAGGCGAGGATGACGTCGACGGTCTGGTTGGTGGTGGCATGGACCAGCGTGGTGTAGGCCGAGGTGAAGATGATCTGGAACAGCGAGGTGCCGATGACGACGTTGGTCGGCACCTTGAGCAGGTAGATCAGCGCCGGCACCATGATGAAGCCGCCGCCGACGCCCATGATCGACGACAGGAAGCCGATTGCCGCGCCGAGACCGAGCACCGGGATGACGCTGACGAACAGCTTCGAGGCGCGGAAGCGCATCTTGAACGGCAGCCGGTGGATCCAGTTGTGCTGACCGGATTTCTTCAGCACCGGTGCGGCGCCGCTGCGCGTGGCGCGCAGCGCATTCACGCTCTCGACCAGCATAAGGCCGCCGACCGTGCCGAGCAGCGCGACGTAGAGTAGCGAGATGAAGAGGTCCAACTGGCCGATCCGGCGCAGCAGAGCAAACACAAAGATGCCGGCGGTCGAGCCGACGATGCCGCCGGCCAGAAGCACGCCGCCCAGCTTGAAGTCGAGCGTGCCGCGCTTCATGTGTGAAAGCGCGCCGGAGAAGGAAGAAGCAATGACCTGGTTGGCCCCGGTGGCGACCGCGATCGCCGGCGGGATGTTGTAGAATATCAGGAGCGGCGTGATGAGGAAGCCGCCGCCCACCCCAAACATGCCCGACAGGAAACCCACCGCCGCGCCCATCGCCAGCAGCACGAAGACATTGACGGAAATTTCCGCGATCGGGAGATAGATGCCCACCCGTCTGTCTCGATCAGTTTGCCTCTCGGCGAATGCCGCCGTCCCCGGCAGTTCCTACCGAAAAAAGCAGTTTCGCACCGAAAAGCCAATTTTTTCTTGCGCCGACGCGGCGGCAGGGTCAAACCCCGCCGCCGCGCCGAAACAAAAACCATCTCAATCAGTTAACAGGCAAATCTGTGGCAAGCCGTCGCGGAAGCGACGCGCCCGCAATTATTTGCGCGCCAGCAGCGCCTTGACGAGTGGCGCATCGATCTCGCCGGTCGGCTTCATCTTGTTGTCGGTCTGGAAGGCCATGATGGCGCTCTTGGTCTTGTCGCCCATGACGCCGTCGGCGCCGCCGGCTTCATAGCCGTTCTTGTTGAGGATCAGCTGGATATTCTTCACCGCCTTCTTCATGTCGATGCTGGCGGTGGTCTGCGGCGTGCTGTCCTGCCAGGATTCCGGAATATCGGAGGAGTTGGCGGCCGCGTTGAGGGGCTTGGCCTTCCACAGTTCCGTGGCGGCGCGGGCGCGCTCGAGCTGCTCGGGCCTGAGCGCATTGGCGATCTCGTCGCGCTTGGACGCGGCGTCCTTGTCGCCGGTCTTGGCGACAAGCGCGAACCATTTGTAGGATTCCTCCAGATTCTGCTTCATGCCGACGCCCTTGGCCGAAAGGATGCCGAGGTTGAACTGGCTGTCCTTGACGCCGAGATCGGCCGCCTCCTGGAACCAGTGCGCCGCCGATTCATTGTCGGTGACGCCGTCCGCCGCCATGGCGAACAGCACCGCCAGATTATGCATGGCGCTGGCGTTGCCCTGTTCCGCCGCGAGCTGGTAGTAGGTCTTGGCCTTCTTGATGTCGCGCGCGACGCCGATGCCCTTCTCGTAGAAATTGCCGACGCGGTATTCGGCCGGGGCGAAGCCCAGTTCGGCTGATTTCTCGTACCATTTGGCGGCCGCCGTCATGTCTTCCTTCACACCGCGCGATTCGGCGTAGCGCGAACCGATCTCGAACAGCGCCTTGGCATCGCCGCCGGCGGCCGCGTCGCGCAGCGCGTCCGGGCCGATGTCGGTTGGGACATCGATCTTGGCGGCCGACATTGCGGGCTGGCCGCCGGCCGGCGGGACGGTGCCGGTGGTGTCAGCGGAGGTGGTTGCCGGCGTGTTGGCCGAAGAAGCGCCGGCTGCCGGAGCACCGGGCGCTGGTGTGCTGGCCGCCGGCGCGCCGGTCATGGGCTGCGCATCCGCATCCGTGTCCATGGCCGGTCCGTTCACGGCTGGAGAGACGGGCTCGGACGGCATGGTCGATGCCATCGGCGCCGGCTGGGCCGGCGCGGAGAGAGTCGTCGGGGCAGGCGCCGGTTCGGCCGGCGCCGCGGCGGCGGGCATCTCGGGACCGGACGGCTGAGCGGCGGCCTGTGGCGCCGGATCGTCCTTCGAGGGCTCGGCCTGCCTGACGGCGCGGGCCGGTGCGCCCTCGGGCTTCGCGGCGTCCGTGTCGGCCTTGGGCGCGCCGGCGGTATTGAGCGATGCGGTATCGACCGCCTGCCTGGACACGATCGGCGCCGCCTCGTTGCGGGCGACCGGCGCCGGGTCGGAGAAGAAGGCCTTGCCGAGCTGCAGGCCGGCCAGCGCCATCATGATTGCCGCGGCCGCCATCAGGATCGGCTTGCGCCGCGCCTTGAGCAGGTCGCCGATTCTGAGCGCCTTCACCGGGCCGGTCATCGTCGACTGCCGCTTCAGCGCGTCGGCTTCCGCGGCGGCGGCCTGCGCCGCCCGGCGGGCGGCCGCGATGAAATCGGATTTGGCGGCGTCGGTCTCGCTGCGCTTGGCCGGCTGGCCGCGCTCGTCGCGCACACGTTTCATGATGGCGTTGAGGTCCGGCGCGCCGGAGCCCGGCTCCAGCGGCCGGTTGGCCGCTTTGGGATCGAGCGGTTCGTCGATGTCGACGGTCGGAACGTCGCCGGCCGGTGCCGAGCCGGCAAGCGGTAGCGTGTCTTCGTCCTTCTTGCCCTTGAAGGCGCGTGCCAGCCCGCCGAACAACGATTTCTTGCGGCCGGTCTTTTCGGCCTGCTCGCCAATGGCGTCCGATCCGAGCGCGGCCATGGCAGCGGCCGCCGCGGCTTCGGCCGGCGTGCGCGGCCCAGGTTCGCCACGGGTAACAGGTTCGCCACGCGTAACAGGCTCGCCGTGCGTAAAGGGTTCACCGCGTGCGACCGGCTCATTGCGCACAATGGAGGCGGCACGTGCGTCGAGATCGGCGATGTCCCCGACCAACGGCAGCGGCTGGTCGATATCCATCGACGGCGCATCCTGCACCGCGATCTTGCCGGCGCGAGCGGCTCGTCTGCCGCCCGGCTGCGCATCGACGAGTTCGCTCACCGCTTCGCTGTGGTCGTCCGCTTCCAGCGAGCCGAGCCGGTCGACGATCTTGAGCAGCGTGTCGTGGATGGCCTCGAAGGTTCGCGAATTGCGCTCGTCGGAACGGCGGGTGAGCGCTTCGAGCATCTTCAGGTCCTGGGCCAGGCCGCCCACGGCGGCCGCGTTGGAAGCGGCCGTGCTGGAACCCGACTCAGCCAGCGACCTGACGGCGTTCTCTGCCGCCTCGCGCGCGACGCTGAGGATGGAATCGCGCGTGCCGGCAAGCGACTTTTCGATCTCGTTGAGCCGCGGGCTGATGTCCTCGAAATCGGGCAGCGCAGCGCTCGGCTTCGAAAGATGCGCCGAAAGCGCGGTCACCTGCGATTCCAGGCTGCGGATCAGCGCCGGATCGATGCCGGCGACCTGCGCGGCGGATGATTCCAGCCGGCTGGAAATGTCTTCGAGCCGGCTTTCCAGGCCGCGGATCGCCATGTCGTTGGCCGCATCGGGCGCGCGCGTCTCGATGCGCTTGGCAAGCGCGGTGAAGCGGGCGTCGATCGCCTCCATGATGCCGGCGCCGTCATCCTGCTGCATGCGCTGGTCGAGCCTGTCGGCGACCTCGTCCAGCCGCCGCTCGAGGTCGCGGAACAGCATGTTGCCCTGCTCGATCGCATCGCCCTGCCGGCGCTCGAGCAGGCTGGACAGCGCGTCGAAGCGCTGCTCCAGGCCCTGGAAGATATAGTCGGCGTCGGGCATCGCCGGCGCGCGGTCTATTCTGTCGGTGATCAAAGCGATCTGCTTGCCCAGACGCTCCATCGCCTGCTCCGGCAGGTTGGCGCGCCCGGCGAGTTCGTCCACCCGGCTGGACAGAAGGTTGAGACGGTCGATGACCTCAGCGGGCCGGGACTGCGCGACCTCCTCGATCTGCTGCGCCAGCGAAGCGATCCGCTTCTCGATCCGGCCGAAAGTTTCCGGGTCGAAGGCATTTGCCTGAGCGGCTACCGTCGAGGCGACGATGGCGCGCGAGATCTCGTCCAGCCGCTCGTCGATCATGGCAAGCGTCTCGCCGCCGCGCATCGTCTGCTGGCTGGCGAAACGGTCGACCGCGCCGGCAAGGGTGCGCACCTTTTCCTCCAGCGAGGCGAGCGATAGCGACTGCGGCAGGTTGTTGACCGCGCTGCTGATCTGTTCGAGCCGGTCGGTGAGGACCGAAAGGTTGGGACCTTCGGCGCGCTGACGCTGGTCGGCGTCGACGCGATCTTCGAACGCGCTCCAGCGGCGGTCGAAATCGTCCCAGCGGCGATCGGCGGCCCGCACACTTTGATCGACGGCCTGCACGCTTTCCTCGCGCGCTAGCGTGTCGAGCGCCGCCTTGACCTGTTCCAGTTCCAGTCGCAGCAGATTGACGCTGCGGTCGTCGCTCTTTTCGGCAAGCGTGTGGATGGCGCCGGAAAGCCGCTCGAACTCGAGGCCGAGCTCGGCGCTGCTCTTGTCGGCGGAGGAGCCATGCTGGCCGTTCGCCTGCATGGCACGATCGATGTCCTTGCGCAGCGCGTCGAATTCGCGCTGCAGGCCGGCGGTCATCTGATGGCGCAGCTCTTCGCGCAGGCCGCGCAGTTCGACGGCGATCTTGCCGACCATCGCGACGCCGTCTTCCTGTCCGCGCACCCGGTCGATGTCGCGGGCAATGGCTTGATAGTTGGGGCCGAAGTCGGAGGGCGCCGGGTTAAGCGGGCCCCGATTTTGCGCATTGGGATTTTGCGGTCCCCGATTTTGCTCTCTCTGCGAGGTGTAAGGGTCCTCGTACCAGCGCGGCGAACCATAAGGTTGCGCGGCCGCGTAGCGCGGCTCGGCGACCGGCCGCCGCGGATCGGGACGTTCGGGCATGTCGGTGCGGGTCCGTTCCAGCCGCTGCTCCAGCGTTTCGAGCGAGCGGTTCAGCTCCTCCAGCGAGGTGTGCGGCCGGCGTTGCCTGCCGGCGTTGAGTGTATCGAGATAGGACCGCTTGCTGTTCATCGATGCGCCCGTGTTCAGAATGACCGGCCGTGGCCGGTTTCCCAAAGTCCTGCCGGGAACGAAGGCGGCCGCGCGGTTCTGCTGCGGAGGAAGACGGGCTTCCCGGGTTTTCACCCACGCTTCGAAGACCGTGAAAAATTCGCTACAGGATAAACACGGGTGACCGACATGCGCACATTTCGCCCAACGTGGTAAACAAGGCGTTAACCAAGCTTAAGAAGTCGCGCATAATCGTAAGCCTACCCTAGGTGGGCATCTGGGTGCGGCATAAAGTTCCGTTCCGACAACGCCCTTGCGTCAGGTGCCGGCTATCGGTATAGAATTGACGTAAACGTAAAAGGTGCGAAGCCGTGCCTCTTGCGATTGATTTGTCGAAACCACGATTGGAAGCACGCCCCCGCTTCCACTCAGGCGGCGCTTGGTCCGTGACCGCGACGCCATCAGGGGAAAGCCAGTGACCATGAAACTTGTTTCGCCCGGCGAAGCCGCGGCCAATAGCAATGACATTCCGGCCGAGGCCGGTGAGGAATTCGTCCGCATCGGCGAGATGGCCAAGAAATACGGCGTGACCTTGCGCACGCTGCGTTTCTATGAGGACAAGGGCCTGCTCAATCCGAAGCGCGACGGCTCGACCCGTCTTTATACGCGCCGCGACAAGGCCCGGCTGAAGCTGATCCTGCTCGGACGCAAGGTCGGGTTCTCGCTGCGCGACGTCAAGCAGATGATGGACCTCTACGATCCGACCGGCTCCAACACCAAGCAGTTGCGGCTGGCGCTCGACAAGTCGGAGAAGCAGCTCGCCCGCCTGCAGAAGCAGCGGACGCTGATCGAGGACGCCATCAACGAGCTGAGCAATTCGATGACGGTCGTCCGCCGGATGCTCACCGAGCGGGCCGCGCCGCAGGCAAGCGCCGCCGGCTGATCGCGCCAGCACTTAAAGCGCGTCGCGATCTTTCAGATTCGCTCCGTGCGCTTTAGGTTTTTGATTTTACGCATGTCTTTGTCCCGAAACCGGTCCCACTTTCGGGAGACATGCTTTAACGGCGACGAGCCCAAGATAGAGAAGCCGCGTGGCCTTGGCCGCGCGGCTTTTTTGTTGCCCTTGCATCTCCGCTCACCAAAATTTTCCCGGCTGCGACAAGATTGACGTTTACGCAAACGTCAATTTTTGCTATCGGGGCCTCGACATTGGCTCGGCCTCCCGTCCGGACCTGGATCGGGAACTTGCTGGCTGGCCAGGACCGCAAGGGTGGAGGAAGGCATGACGATCTACAGGGCGCCCGTCCAGGACACGCTGTTCGTGCTCAACGAAGTGCTCGGCTATCAGCGCTATTCCAATCTCCCTGGCTTCTCCGACGCCACGCCCGACGTCGTCGAGGCGATCCTTGCCGAAGGCGCGAAGCTTGCCGAGAACGTCATGCATCCGCTGAACCGCGTCGGCGACATGGAAGGCTGCGTGCGCCATGACGATGGCTCGGTGACCACGCCCAAGGGGTTCAAGGAGGCTTTCGACCAGTATCGCGAGGGCGGCTGGATGGGGCTGGCGGCGCCGGCCGAGTTCGGCGGCCAGGGCCTGCCTTACACCGTCCACACCGCGGTCTCCGAATACATGGTCTCGGCCAACATGGCGCTGATGATGTATCCCGGCCTGACGCAGGGCGCGATCGCGGCCATCGTCACCCATGGCACGGACGAGCAGAAGGCCACTTGGCTGCCCAGGCTGATCGAGGGCACCTGGACCGGCACCATGAACCTGACCGAGCCGCATTGCGGCACGGACCTTGGCCTGCTGCGCACCAAGGCGGTGCCCAACGGCGACGGCACCTACAAGATTTCCGGCCAGAAGATATTCATCTCCGCCGGCGAGCACGACATGGCGGACAACATCGTCCACCTGGTGCTGGCCCGCGCAGAGGGGGCGCCGGAAGGCGTGAAGGGCATTTCGCTGTTCATCGTGCCGAAGCTCAAGCTCGATGGCTCGGGCAATGTCGGCGAGCGTAACGCGCTCTCCTGCGGCTCGATCGAGGAGAAGATGGGCATCCACGGCAACTCGACCTGCGTGATGAATTATGACGAGGCCGAAGGTACGCTGCTCGGCGAGCTGAACGGCGGCCTGAAGGCCATGTTCACGATGATGAACGAGGCCCGCTTGGGCGTCGGCCTGCAAGGGCTTTCGGTCTCCGAGATCGCCTATCAGAACGCCGCCGCCTACGCCAAGGATCGCCTCCAGGGCCGGTCGCTCTCCGGCGTCAAGGCGCCGGACAAGAAGGCCGACCCGATCATCGTCCATCCCGACATCCGCCGCTCGCTGATGACCATGAAGGCCTTCAACGAGGGCGGCCGCGCGCTGGCGCTGTGGACGGCGATCAAGTCGGACGTCGCGCACCGCGCGAGCGACGACAAGGACCGCCAGGCGGCTGACGACTACACCGGGCTGATGACGCCGGTGGTCAAGGGCGTGCTGACCGACAAGGGCTTTGACCACGCGGTGATGGCGCAGCAGGTGTTCGGCGGCCATGGCTATATCGAAGAGCATGGCATGAGCCAGTTCGTGCGCGATGCCCGCATCGCCATGATCTACGAGGGCGCCAACGGCATCCAGGCGCTCGATCTCGTCGGCCGCAAGCTGGCGCAAAATGGCGGCCGCGCGGTGCAGGCTTTCTTCAAGGAGGTCGGCGAGTTTTGCGAGGAGAACCGCGCCGACGAGAAGATGGCGCCCTTCACCAAGGCGCTGAAGAAGGGCCTCAACGACCTGCAGGCGGCCACCATGTGGCTGCTGCAGAACGCCATGGCGAAGCCCGACAATGCGGGTGCGGCCTCGACCGACTACATACATCTCTTCGGCCTGGTCGCGCTGGGCTACATGTGGGGGCAGATGGCCAAGGCCGCCCAAACGAAACTCGCCGAAGGCGCCAACGGCGCGGCGTCCTTCTACGACACCAAGCTGGTGACGGCGCGCTTCTTCATGGAGCGGATCATGCCGGAGACTGCGACGCGGCTGGCGCGCATTTCCAGTGGCGCGGATACGCTAATGGCGCTGCCGGTGGAAGCGTTCTAGAAATGCTCGGCGTCCCCCTCCTTGAGGGGAGGGGTGGCCAGACAAAGTCTGGCCGGGTGGGGTCGCCCGCGACGAACTCGACGCCAACTCCGACGACGTGCCTTGTGAGGAGAAGAGCATGACCAACCCAGCCGACATCCTTGGTCTCCCAAAACCCGCCTGGGCGGCGGACGAAGTCGGCATGCTCTACGACATGGCGACCCGCTTCATGGCGGAAGAGATCGCGCCGCGCTACGACGAGTTCGAGAAGAACGAGATGGTCGACCGCGAGAGCTGGCTCAAGGCCGGAGCCGCCGGCCTGCTCTGCGCCTCCATGCCGGAAAAATACGGCGGCTCGGGCGGCACCTTCGCGCATGAGAGCGCCATCATCGAGGCGATCGGCCATGTCGGCGTCGACGGCTTCGGCATCGGCCTGCACAATTCTATCGTCGCCCCTTACATCCTGCATTACGGCTCCGAGGAGCAGAAAGAGAAGTGGCTGCCGAAACTGGCGACCGGCGAGCTGATCGGCGCCATCGCCATGACCGAGCCCGGCGCCGGCTCGGACCTGCAGGGCGTCAAGACCCGCGCCGAGAAGGACGGCAATCACTACAAGATCAACGGCTCCAAGACCTTCATCACCAATGGCCAGCTCGCCAATCTGATCATCGTCGTCACCAAGACCGATCCGGAAAAGGGCGCCAAGGGCACCTCGCTGATCGTCGTCGAGACCGACGAGGTCGAAGGCTTCGAGCGCGGCCGCAACCTCGACAAGATCGGGTTGAAGGCCAACGACACGTCCGAGCTGTTTTTCAACGACGTGCGCGTGCCGACCTCGAACCTGCTCGGCCACGAGGAGGGCAAGGGCTTCGTCCAGCTGATGCAGCAATTGCCGCAGGAGCGGTTGCAGATCGGCACGGGCGCCATTGCCATGATCGAGCGGGCGCTGGCGATCACCATCGACTATGTCAAGGAGCGCAAGGCCTTCGGCAAGGCGATCATCGATTTCCAAAACACCCAGTTCAAGCTGGCCGAGCTGAAGACCGAGGCGACGATCGGCCGCGTCTTCTACAATGACTGCGTTGCCCGCCATATCGCTGGCGGCCTCGACCCGGTCACCGCCTCGATGGCCAAGTACTGGCTATCCGATCTGCAGGGCAAAGTCGTCGACGAATGCCTTCAACTGCATGGCGGCTATGGCTACATGAACGAATATTCGATCGCCCGCATGTACCGCGACGCCCGCGTCCAGCGCATCTACGGCGGCACCAACGAGATCATGAAATTGCTGATCGGGCGCTCTCTCTGAGCGCGGCGACCGGCAAACCCAAGGAGCAGAAAAATGGCCGAAGCTTACGTCTATGATGCCGTGCGCACGCCGCGCGGCAGGGGCAAGAAGGATGGCTCGCTGCACGAGGTGCCGGCGGTGCGGCTCGCCGCCAAGACGCTTCAAGCGCTGCGCGACCGCAACGGGCTCGACACCGGCAATGTCGACGACATCATCTTCGGCTGCGTCGATCCGGTCGGCGAGGCGGGCTCGGTCATCCCGCGAGCCGCCGCCTTCGAGGCCGGCTACGACACCAGGGCGCCGGGCATGCAGATCTCGCGCTTTTGCGCCTCGGGTCTCGACGCCATTAACTTCGGCGCCGCCAAGATCGCGCAAGGGGCGGACGAGATCGTCATCGCCGGCGGTGTCGAATCCATGTCTCGCGTCGGCATGGGCATGTCCGGCGGCTCCTGGTTCATGGATCCGTCGGTCGGCCTGCCCGGCTGGTTCGTGCCGCAGGGCATTTCGGCCGACCTGATCGCCACGAAGTACGGCTTCAGCCGCGACGACGTCGACGCATATGCCGTCGAGAGCCAGAAGCGCGCCGCCAAGGCCTGGGAAGAAGGCCGCTTCAAGAATTCGGTGATCCCGATCAAGGACCAGAACGGTCTCACCATCCTCGACCGTGATGAGCATATGCGGCCCACGACCGACATGCAGTCGCTCGCCTCGCTCAATCCGTCCTTCGTCATGCCGGGCGAGATGGGGGGCTTCGACGCGGTCGCCGTGCAGAAGCATCCGGAAGTCGAAGAGGTCAACCATGTCCACCACGCCGGCAATTCCTCCGGCATCGTCGATGGCGCCGCAGCCGTGCTGCTCGGCTCGAAAAAGGCCGGGAAAACCATGGGCATCAAACCCCGCGCGCGCATCCGCGCTTTCGCCAATATCGGCTCCGAGCCGGTGCTGATGCTGACCGGCCCGGTCGACGTCACCGAGAAGCTCTTGAAGCGCGCCAAGATGAAGCTGTCGGACATCGACCTGTTCGAGCTCAACGAGGCCTTCGCGTCCGTTGTGCTGCGTTACATGCAGGCCTTCGACATCCCGCACGACCAGATCAACGTCAATGGCGGCGCGATCGCCATGGGCCATCCGCTCGGCGCCACCGGCGCGATGATCTTGGGCACGGTGCTCGATGAACTGGAGCGCCGTGATCTCAACACCGCGCTGGTCACGCTCTGCATCGGGGCCGGCATGGGCACCGCCACCATCATCGAACGCGTCTGACGGGGAGAGAAGAGATGAGCTACACCAATTTCACCCTGGACGTCGACGCCGACGGCATCGCGCTGGTCACCTGGGACATGCCCGGACGCTCGATGAATGTCTTCACCGAGGAGGCGATGCTCGAGCTCAACGCCATCGTTGATAAGGTGGCGGGCGACGCCGCCATCAAGGGCGCGGTGATCACTTCGGGCAAGGACAGCTTCTCCGGCGGTGCCGACATCACCATGCTGCAGAAGATGCTCGCGACCTTCGCCGTCGAAAAGGAGAAGGACCTCGAGAAGGCGACCAAGGCGTTATTCGACAATGCCGGCTATATGACCGGGCTGTTCCGCAAGCTGGAGACTAGCGGCAAGCCTTGGGTGTCGGCGATTAACGGCACCTGCATGGGTGGCGCCTTCGAGATGTCGCTCGCCTGCCACGGCCGCGTCGCGGCAGATTCCGACAAGGTGAAGATGGCGCTTCCCGAAGTGAAGATCGGCATCTTCCCGGGCGCCGGCGGCACCCAGCGCGTGCCGCGGCTGACCGATCAGCAGCAGGCGCTGCAGATGCTGACCTCAGGCCAGAATCTCACGCCGCAGAAGGCGAAGTCGATGGGCCTGATCCACGAGATCGCCGAACCGAAGAAGCTCGTCGAGACTGCCAAGGCGATGATCAGGAACGGCCTGAAGCCGATCGCGCCCTGGGACGAGAAGGGCTTCAAGCTGCCCGGCGGCCCGATCTATTCGGCGGCCGGCGCCAATCTCTGGCCGCCGGCCATCGCCATCCTGCGCCGCGAGACCTACGGCAATTACCCGGCCGCGGCGGCGATCCTGAAATGCGTCTATGAAGGCCTGCTTGTGCCCTTCGACACGGCGCTCAGGATCGAGCAGCGTTACTTCACCGAGATCATGCAGACCAAGGAAGCGGCGGCGATGATCCGCTCGCTCTTCATGTCGCTGCAAGAACTGAACAAGGGCGCACGCCGCCCGGCCGGCGTGCCGGACACCAAGTTCAAGAAGATCGGCGTCCTCGGCGCCGGCTTCATGGGCGCCGGCATCGCCTATGTCACGGCCAAGGCCGGCATTCCGGTCGTGCTGCTCGACCGCGACATGGAATCGGCCGAGAAGGGCAAGGCGCATTCCGACAGCCTGATGGCCGATCAGGTGAAGAAGGGCCGCGCCAAGCCCGAGGAAAAAGACAAGCTCCTGTCGCTGATCACGCCGACGGCCGACTATGCCGATCTCGCCGGCTGCGACCTCGTCGTCGAGGCGGTGTTCGAGGACTCGGCCGTCAAGAAGCTCGCCACCGAGAAGGCGGAAGCGGTGCTAAAGTCGTCGGCGATCTTCGCCTCCAACACTTCGACCATCCCGATCACCGCGCTGGCGAAGAATTCGGCGCGGCCGAAGAATTTTGTCGGCATCCACTTCTTCTCGCCGGTCGACAAGATGATGCTGGTCGAGATCATCCTCGGCAAGAAGACCGGCGACAAGGCGCTGGCCACGGCAATCGACTTCGTGCGCGCCATCAAGAAGACGCCGATCGTCGTCAACGACACGCGCGGCTTCTACGTCAATCGCTGCGTGCTCCGCTACATGTCGGAAGCCTACAAGATGCTGATCGAGGGCGTCCCGGCGGCGATGATCGAGAACGCGGCCAAGGCCGCCGGCATGCCGGTCGGGCCCCTGGCGCTGACCGACGAGACGGCGATCGACCTTGCCCAGAAGATCATGAAGCAGACCATCAAGGATCTCGGCGAGAAGGCCGTCGATCCGAAGCAGATGGCGCTGATCAACACCATGGTCGACACGCACGGACGCTTCGGCCGCAAGAACGGCAAGGGCTTTTACGACTATCCCGCCAAGCCGGCGAAGAAGAAGCTGTGGCCGGGCCTCAAGGACCTCTATCCGCAGCTGAAGCCCGAGAAGGTCGACTATGAGGAGCTCAAAGAGCGCCTGCTGGTCACCATCGCGCTCGAGGCGGTGCGCGTCATGGAAGAGGGGATCGTCACCGATCCGCGCGAGGCCGATGTCGGCTCGATCCTCGCCTTCGGCTTCGCTCCTTTCACCGGCGGCGCGCTTTCCTACATCGACGGCATCGGCGCCAAGCGCTTCGTCAAGCTCGCCAAGGCCCTGCAGAAGAAATACGGGGCCGAGTTCAAGGCGCCCAAGCTTTTGCTCGACATGGCCGAGAAGGGCGAGACCTTCTACCAGCGTTTCGACCCCTACCAGAAGGGCGAGGTGAAGAAGGCCGCCTGACGCTCGATCATGTACGTCTGGGGGCGCCTCGCGCGCATGATGGCCACGGCGTCCAGCCGTGGCCCTTATGTGGTCGGTGAGCAGAGTCGGCTGGCCTTCCGCTGCCTGCCGACCGACATCGATTTCAACAGCCATCTCAACAATGCGCGCTACATGATGCTGGCCGACCTTGGCCGCATCGATGTCTTTCTTCGCGTCGGTCTGGTCGCGCTGGCGCGCCGGAACGGCTGGGCGCCGATGATCGGCGGGCTGCAATCGGCCTATGTGCGCGAGATCAGGCTGTGGCGCCGCTTCGAGGTGGTGTCGTCGATCGAGACCTGGGAAGGCACTTCCGTGATCGGCAAGCACTGTTTCGTCCTCGACAATGGCGAAACGGCCGCGCTGATCATGACCACGGGCGGCGTCTATGACCGTCGTGGCCGCCGCTTTCTCGAGATCGGCGAGGTCGTCGCGGCGCTCGGCCATTCCGTGCAACCGCGCCCGCCGACCGAGGCCGAACGGGCGTTCATGATCTCGCACAAGAATCTGCGCGAGCAGGCCAAGCAGGTCTGATCACGCAAGCCGGCCCTCCTTCGGATTAGGCTGTCGCGCCGAGCAGGTAGTCGGTCACCCCGTCCGAAAAGCTCATCTTGCCGTCGTCGAATACGACATCGCGCGTGCCCTCGGGGTCCGGGAGCCCTCTCGGCATCCCATGTGCGACCAGCATTTCGGCGCAACCTAGCCAATCGCCATTGGGCTCGGGCTCGTTCACCGATGCCCAGCCCAGCGTTCCGCGCACGTCGCCGCCGAAACCGTGCGGCTCCCGCCAGTCCGCGCCGTGCTCGAGCAGGAAACGCGTGAGGTCGACGTCGCCGTGAAAGACGGCGTGGTTCAGCGCCGAGGCATCCCAGTCGCCGCCGCGTCGGGAGATCGGCCAGCCCAGCCTGACCATGACCTTCACCGCGTCGCCGCTGCCCTGCGCGGCAAGCTCGGGCAACAGACGCAACTGCTCGCCCGACAGGGAGCCGGGCAGATCGGGGCGTCGGGCCTTGATCTGTCGGGCCGTCGCCTCGTCGCCTGCAGCGCAAGCGGCGACGAACCGCTCTTCATCGGGAAGCGGGCCGTCGTCCCCCGATTGACGCAGCAGCGCGGCTACGTCCGGCAAGCCGAACCGCAGCGCAACGTGGTAGGCGCTCAGCCCCTCAGGCGTCCGCGCGGAGGGATCGGCGCCAGCCGCGAGCAGTGCTTCGATATGCGCGGGCGAACGGCGCCGCCTGATCGCCCACAACAGCGGCGTGCCCCAATCGGAAGTCGGTCGGCTGCCGGCCGGCTCGTTCGGATTGACATCAGGAGCGGCGAGCAGCAGTTGCAAGGCTTCGATGCTGTCGAGATCGAGGACCCGATAGAGCGCGTTGGAGCCGGTGACGTGGGCGCCTGCCTCGAGCAGAAGCCGCGCGCAGGCCGGGTTCTCCAGCGAATGGTAGAGCGACTCGCCGTCGTTTGGATTGGCGCCGGCGTCGAGCAAAAGCTTCGCCATCTCGGGATCGTGGTTTTGCCCAGCCGCGCCGTAGAGCGCCGAAAGCGAGAACCTCTGCGAGGGACTTTCCAAGCTGTCTGGCGGCCACCGGCTGCCGACGGCTTGATTGGGGTCGGCGCCAGCCGCGAGCAAGAGCCTGGCTGAGGCGTAGAGAGCTTCGCGAAAGCGCGGCAGGCGCACGAGGCTGGAATGTGTCACGGCCACCAGCGGCGGCAGGTTGAGCGGTCCGCCCGGGCGGTTGAGCCATGTGGTATCGCGCTTCGTCATGTCGCGCAGAACCGCTTCTTCGCCGGCCGCGCAGGCAAGATAGGCATCGCCCCGCGCCAAGTCCGGGTGCTCTTCGATCATGCGCGCGGCAGCGGCCGGGCTCGCCCGATTGGTGGTGCCGGTGATGTCGCCCGGATAGATGAGGGCGGCCCAGTTGCGGATCGATCTGGCGCGGTCGGCCCCGTAATCGCGTTGCGCGGTGACGAAGCTGCTCATGTCACGCCATGATGGGAAGCCGTACTCGCGCGCCAGGCAGGATTGCGCGTCATGGAGGCGCAAGGCGAGCGCTTCGATCGCCCGGTCGTCCTTGCCCATGGCTGTCGGCAGAGCCTCGCGAAAGCGCGCCAGCGCAACCGGGTCGCCGCGCCTGTAAGCCGCGAGCAATTCCTTCGCCTGCTTCTTCAGCAGGTCCAGATTCGGACGGTTGGGGAGTCGGTTCATGGAAACCTCCGTGCGTTCATCGCCGAAGGTCCGCAAATCGGCTGCACAAAGGTTTGGTCGTCAACTCATAGTGGCAAGTGGGTTCAACCCTTTCCGCGGACCCGGACGCGGCTTGCACCGCGGGGCGGAGCATAGGGTCAGTCCAAGGCCGGGGTCAATCGGCTGATACCGGTCCCTGTAGGATCGAGCCTGATCAATCCTGCGGGAGCGGACGACTTTCTCTTCAATCTGCGGTTTGCGCCGGTGGACAATCACATGGCCGCGCGCTAGACAACGTTGAGGCATTTTTTCCTGTTTTCGAAGGAGAGCGGACTTGCTCTCACACGATCGCGTCTGGGCCGCAATCGACGCTCTCGCCGAGCGCTATTCGCTCTCGGCTTCCGGTCTCGCCAGGCGCGCGGGTCTCGATTCGACCGCTTTCAACAAGTCGAAGCGCCTGTCCTCCGACGGCCGACCGCGCTGGCCTTCGACCGAATCGCTGGCCAAGATCATCGAAGCCACCGGCGCCTCGCTGGAGGAATTCACCGTGCTGGTCGAAGGTCGCGCAAGCCCTGCCGCGCCGCAGTCGCGCATGGCCGTGCCGTTGCTCGGCTTCGCCCAGGCCGGCGCCGGCGGCTTCTTCGACGATGCCGGCTATCCCTCGGGGCAGGGCTGGGATCTGGTGGAGCTCCCGGCGCGGGCGGCGGAAACCTCCTATGCGCTGAAGGTCCAGGGCGATTCCATGCTGCCGCTCTACCGCAATGGCGACGTGCTGATCGTCGAACCAGGCGCGCCGACGCGCAAGGGCGACCGCGTCGTCGTCAAGACCGCCGCCGGCGAGGTCATGGCCAAGGTGCTCGAGCGGCAGACCGCCAAGTCTATCGTGCTGGTCTCGCTCAATCCCGCTCACCCGGACCGCGACATCCCGATGCGCGATGTCGAATGGGTGGCGCGCATCGTCTGGGCAAGCCAGTAGGTCCGGGCCGGTGCGGGTCCTCCATCTTGCCCTCGCGGGTCTGGCGGTTCCGGCAATGGCGGCGCTGGTCGTTGCCGGAGGCCGCTCGCTGAAAGGCAGCGAAAGCGTCGTTGCGGTCGACCAGATCGACCCGGCCGCCGTTATGATTCCGGGGCAAGGCGCCGACGCGGCGCCCGAAGAACCGGCGACCTCGGCCATTCCGGCGCCGGCTGCTCCGCAGCCGCCCAAGCCGGCGGCCGCCCATTCGCGGGCGATCGATCCCGAGGTGGTGGCGCCGCCCGAAATGCTTGACGAGACGCTCGAACGGGTCGAGCCGCGGGCGCCGCTCAGCGATCTGGCGCTGGCCGGTCCGCCCAAGCCGCCCAAGCTGAAAATGCCGGACGACTGGAATGGCACCAAGCTGTTCCAGCCGGTTGCCACCGCCGCCGGCCTCATCGAGGCAAAAGGCTACACTGTCGCCATCACCGGCATTGACGTCGTCAAAGCGGACGAAACCTGCAGCGACGACGGCAAGTCCTGGGCTTGCGGCGCGCGCGCCAGAACAGCGTTCCGCGCCTTCCTGCGCGGGCGCACCGTGGTCTGCACCGTGCCGCCGGAGGGCAGCCGCGATACCATTTCGGCCGAATGCCGCGTCGGCAACAAGGATATCGGCGAGTGGCTGATGGAAAACGGCTGGGCGCGCGCTGCGCAAGGCAGCCCCTATGCCGAGGCGGGCGACAAGGCGCGCGCGGCCAAGAAAGGCATCTTCGGCGCGGGGCCAAGTCTTGGCGGCCTGCCGGCATTGCCGGCCGCCACTGGCCCGGCGCCCGCCGCGCCGACCTCTATCCTGCCGGCGGACGACGGCGCGGTTACGCCGCCAGCTGACCAGCCAGCGCCCGCTCAATGAGCGCGCGCGTCTCTGTGATGCCGTAAAGCGCCGCGAAGGAGCCGAAGCGCGGCCCGCGCTCCTGCCCGATCAGCACCTGGTAGATCATCTGGAAGAAGGCGACCGACACGCCGGGGCCGCCTTCCGGGCTCTGCTTGGAATGGTCCTGATAGCGCTCGATCCGCCGCGCGACGTTGAGCGCAGCGTTCTGGATCGCCTCGCCGTCGGCGCCTTGCGGCAGGGCGCCGAGCGCTTCCGAGAGCTTCGCCAGCGCCTCCCGTTCCACCGCGTCGGGTGCGCGATAAACCTTGGTCGGCTTCACGAAGTCGTCGAAATAGCGGATCGCATAGCCGGTCAACCGGTCGAGCTCCGGATGCGTCTTCGGCGTCACGCCCGGCGCGTGCCGCGAGATGAAGCCCCACAGCACCGCCTTGTCATGCGCGTTGGAAGCGCTGACCAGGTTGAGCAGCAGCGCGAACGGCACCGGCAGGTCGATGGGCGGCGGATTGCCGTCATGCATGTGCCAGACGGGGTTGCCGAGCCGCTCTTTCCAGTCCTGCCGCGGATAGGCGGAGAGGAAGGCATAATATTCGTCGACCGCCTTCGGGATGACGTCGAAGTAAAGCTTCTTGGCCTGCCGCGGCCGCTGGTACATGTAGAGGCCGAGGCTCTCGGTCGGCGCATAGGTCAGCCACTCGTCGATGGTGAGGCCGTTGCCCTTCGACTTCGAGATCTTCTGGCCGGTCTCGTCGAGGAACAGCTCGTAGACGAAATGCTCCGGCGCGCGGCCGCCGAGGATGTTGCAGATGCGGTCGTAGATCGCCGCGTTGGTCTGGTGGTCCTTGCCGAACATCTCGAAATCGACGCCGAGCGCTGCCCAGCGCATGCCGAAATCCGGCTTCCACTGCAGCTTCACCTTGCCGCCGGTGACCGGCAGCGTGGTCTCGGTGCCTTCGTCGTCGAAGGTGATGGTGCCGGCCTTGGAGTCGACATTTATCATCGGCACGTAGAGCACGCGGCCGCTTTTTGGCGAGATCGGCAGGAACGGGCTGTAGGTCGCCTGGCGCTCCGGCCCGAGTGTCGGCAGCATCACCGCCATGATCTCGTCATAGCGCTCGGCGGCGCGCAGCAGCACCTCGTCGAAGCGGCCTTCCTTGTAGTACTTCGTCGCGCTGGCGAACACGTAGTCGAAGCCGAACGTGTCGAGGAAGCGGCAGAGCATCGCGTTGTTGTGGTCGGCGAAGCTCGCATAGTCGCCGCCAAAGGGATTGGGCACCGCCGTGAGCGGCTTGTGCAGATAAGGCTCCAGCGCTGCGCGATCCGGCACATTGTCGGGAATGTTGCGCATGCCGTCCATGTCGTCGGAAAAGCAGATAAGCTTGGTCTTGACCTTGTCCGCGGTCAGCACCCGGAAGGCGTGCCGCACCATGGTGGTGCGCGCCACCTCGCCGAAGGTGCCGATGTGCGGCAGGCCGGACGGGCCGTAGCCGGTTTCGAACAGCACGGTCTCGGGAAAATCCTTGTCCTTGTAGCGGGCAATGATCTTCTTGGCTTCCTCGAACGGCCACGCCTTGCTCTCGGCGGCCGCCGCAAGCATCTCGGGATTGAGATCGATGATGTTTGATCCCGTCATGTCAAAGTTCCAGTCACGTGCCGGCTTTCGCCGCGGGTAAGATTTTTCAACCGGTCTCTAGGCGCGACTGGCCGGAGCGTCAACGATTTGCGGCGGTTTTCCTTGCGGTGCCACAATGGCGTTCTTACGTTGGGGCGATGCTATCAAGGAGTTTTGAATGCCTTTGACGCCACACGAAGCCCTGATCCATCTGATGGTCATCACCTCGGCTTCCGACCGCGACATGACCGATGTCGAGCTGGCGCGGATCGGCGACGTCGTCCGCTCGTGGCCGGTGTTCGTTGACTTCAACCAGGACAAGCTGGTCGCGGTCGCGCAAGAGTGCCAAAAGGCACTGCAAGAGAAGGACGGACTGGAAGGCGTGCTCGCGGGCGCCGCGGAAGCGCTGCCCGAGCGGTTGCGCGACACCGCCTATGCCGCCGCCTTCGAAGTCGCCGCCGTTGATCTCGAAATGCGCATGGAGGAGGTGCGGGTGCTGCAGCTCATCCGCCTCAAGCTCGATCTCGACACGCTGACCGTCGCCGCGATCGCTCGCGCCGCCAAGGCGCGCCTGCGCACGCTGACTTAGGGTCTTTTGAGATTCAGGTGAGGGCCGGCCTGCGAATGGCGGCTTCCTGCGCTTCCGGCCTTCGCCGGCCGAAGCCCTCATAAGGGTCTCCGCTCTATGAAGGCTACGGCCGGCGTAGGCCGGTTCTCGGAAACCACCATTCTCGACTCGTCCTGACCTGAATCTCAACAGACCCTGGGCCGCGGCTTTGCTATCAGAAGAAGCTCACCGGGAAATAGCGCAGGTAGAACTCGGCGAAGGTTCCCTTGATCGAGATTTCCTGCAGCGCGTAGTCGAAGGCGGCCGCCAGCGCCGGATCGCCGGCCCTGGTGGCGATCGCCATGCCCGAGCCCAGATATTCCGGTGCCAGATACGGGCCGCCGGCGAAGCGGCAGCAGCCGGCGGCGTCGGAACCGCCAAGCCAAAACGAAAACCGCATGCCGTCGCCGAAGGCGGCATCGATCTTGCCGGCCTTGAGGTCGGCATAGAGGGCCTCAGGCTTGTCGAAGGGCACCACCTGAACGGTGCCGAAATAGTCGCGCAGCATCTTCTCATGCGCCGAGCCGGCAATGACGCCGACCCGCTTGCTGCGCAGCTTGTCGAGGATCGGCTCGGCGAAGGCCTTGGCCTTCGGCATGATGAAGCGCGCCGGGAACTGCAGGTAGGAACGTGAGAAGGCGTATTTCTCGCGGCTTTCCGGCGTTGCCGCGATGCCGGCGATGATCGCCTCGCCTTCCCCCTTCTGCAACGCGGCGTCGAGCTCGTTCCACGGCAAGGCCTGGATCTGGCATTTCTCGACGATGCCGAGTTCCGCGCAGATCGCCCTGGCCAAGTCGATGTGGAAACCCGACAACCGGCCTGAGCCGTCGAGGAAATTGAAGGGTGGAAAATCGGTGGTGGTGAGGAATCGCAACCGTGGCAGCGCCGAAAGATCGGGCTTGGGCAGCCGCTCCTTGGCATCCCACAGCACCGGAACCTGCGGCTCTGCGGCCTGAGTCGCGCCGGCAAACGGCAGCGCCCCGATCAGCGCCGACAGCAGGATCAGAAATATCCACCGGAAAGTCACGATAAGGCTCCGCCCAGTCATGTTCTTGGCTTTTCGTATGAAAACAGAGCGGGCACAATTGTTTTTGATTTCAAACTCGGGAATTCGGCGTATGGTTTAGCATGTTTGCAAGTGGCAGCGCGCGCCGGCAACGGGGGAGATCACCGGCGCGACGAGGGAGCTTGCAGCCCGGGGGTTGATGGCGAAGGGTGGTTCGGGCATCTATCTTCGATGATGAAAGCAGAAAGCAACATGGGGTAGATGTTGCGATGAGCATGTTCGATAGAACTCTGGAATACATAGACCAACTGCAGCACGCCAGCACGGCGGCGGCGGTGTGCGAGCGCCTGCTCAGCGTCACCTCGAATTTCGGCCTGACGGCGCTGATGGCTGGAACCGTGCCGCAGCCCGGCACCCCGCGCGGCCGGCAGAAGGACCATGTCCTGCTCTGCGACTGGCCGGGCGAGTGGCTGGAGCGCTACGTGGCGCGCAATTACGTCGACCATGATCCGGTTGTCAGCCACATGAAGCAATTGCAGGCCCCCTTCCAGTGGCGGGAAGCCTCGCAGGCCATCGTCATCGACAAGAGCAGCGACGAGGTCATGGGCGATGCCCGCGAGTTCAAGCTCCGCGACGGCCTCGCCTTCCCGCTGGTCACGCTCGACGGCCAGGTCGTCATGGTCTCGCTGGGCGGCGAGTCCGTCGAGTTGTCGGAGGCCGAGTTCGGGATGGTTTCGCTGGCGTCCACCTACGCCATCGGCCGCGCCATGCAGCTTCACACCATGGCCGGCAAGGTCATCGATCACATAGAATTGACGCCGCGTGAGCGCGAATGCCTGCAATGGGCGGCCGTCGGCAAGTCCGAGTGGGAGATTTCGCAGATTCTCGGCATCTCGGAGCACACCTCCGAGAAACACCTTCTCAACGCCAAGAGCAAACTGGGCGCCGCCAACCGCGTGCAAGCAGTCGCCGAGGCGATTAGGCGCGGCTATATTAGCTAGGCCGGTGACGGCCCAGAAATTGCCGCCTACGCATTCGCATAATATTTTAGACAAAAGCCGACTGTGTCCTCCTCTTAAGAAAGGGCTAATACTTTCTTAACGCCAAAGCAAACTGGACGCCGTCAACTGCGTGCAGGCAGTCGCAGAGGCGATTAGGCGCGGCTATATTAGTGAGGTCGGTCGGTGCCGACCTAGAAATTCTTGCCTACGCGATCGCGTAATATTTTCGGGAAAGCCCGGCCGTATCTTCCTCTTAAGCCCAGGAGACGGCTAATGCTTTTTTCCCTCACCACTCAGGAATTGATGGAACGCCCCGACCTTTGGGAAGCTGTCCATCGCCTGCGCTACAAGATCTTCGTCGAGGAGATGGGATGGGCCGATCTCGATCGCCCGGATGGGCTCGAGATCGATCAGTTCGACCATGACGAGGCCGAACATCACCTCGTCATCCGCAACGGCGAGCTCGCCGGCTATCAGCGCATGCTGCCGACGACGCGGGCGCACCTTCTGACCGACGTCCTGTCGGATCTCTACGAAGGGACGCCTCCGTCGGGGCCGCATGTTTGGGAGCTTACCCGCTATGCGGTGGCGCCGGGCTTTCGCGACGGCAAGCGTGGCGTTTCGACGGTCGGCACCGAGTTGATCGCCGGCTTCGTCGAATGGGGTCTCAAGCGCGACGTCAACCAGGTCATCATCGAGTTCGAACCGATGTGGGTGCTGCGGGCGCTGCAGCTCCACTTCCTGGCGACGCCGCTCGGCTACCAGCGCACCTATGGCAACCAGCAGGTCGTGGCGACGCTGCTCACCTTCACCGAGCATACGCTTGAGGTGGTGCGCCAGCGCCGTAGCCACTTCCTGCCGGTGCTCAACCGGGGTTATCCCGGACAGCTCGGCCTGAGGCAGGCTTCGTGATGGAGGCGGTCATGAGCTTCCATCCCGAACCGGAACTGCACGGCCACACGCTGGTCGTCACCGTATCCTCGCATGACGGCCGACCGGTGCTGGACAGGCATGCCTATGCGAGCCTCGCCGGGACCTTCCACGAGGCCGCCGTCAATGACGACGTCCGCGTGGTCGTGCTGCGCGGCCTTGCCGGCTGCTTCTGCCTCGGCGGTGACTTTTCGGAGTTCCTCGACGCCACCAAGCACCGAGAGCTGATCGCCGCCGTCACCGACATGTTCCGCACGCTGGCGACCTTCCCCAAGCCAGTCCTAGCCTGCGTGGACGGGGACGCAGTCGGTGTCGGCTGCACGATCCTGTTCCACTGCGACATGGTGATTGCCTCGAGGGGGAGCACCTTCAGGGTGCCGTTCGTCGATTTCGGCCTCGTGCCGGACGCGGCGACCAGCATCCTGGCGCCCCAGAAGCTCGGCTATGCCGGTGCCTTCCGCTTCTTCTGCCTGGGCGACACACTCGGCGTCGACGACGCCAAGGCGCTCGGCCTGGTCGGCGAGATCGTGGAAGGCAGCGCCGAGGAGACGGCCTTGGCGCGGGCAAGGCAGCTCGCCAAGAAGCCGGTTGCAGCGCTGTTGCAGACACGCGGTCTGCTCAAGGGCGATACGGGCGTACTGTGCGACCGCATCGACCATGAGATATCGCTGTTCCAGCAGGCGCTCCAGGACGACGCCACGCTGAAGCGGCTGCAGCGGATCGCCCGCCTGGCCGCCTGAGCACGATCGTAAAGCCTCAGCGCCGCGCACCCGAAAGATGCGCGGCGCTGTAACATTGGACGCCGGTCGTCGGGCGCCGGGAAAAGCTATTTCTGAAGGAACGACGGTCCTTCGCCGACGATTTTCTTGTCTTCCTTGCCGATGACGTCGAGATCGCGCCCGTCATAGGACAGCGACAACAGGATCCGCTGGATGACGGCGAGCCGCGCCCGGCGCTTGTCGTTGGCGCGCACGATGATCCAGGGCGCGAACTCCTTGTGGGTGCGCTCGACCATCAGGTCGCGCGCCCTGGTGTAGTCGTCCCACTTGTTGATGCCGGCAATGTCGATCGGCGAGAACTTCCAGTTCTTCAGCGGCGACCAGCGGCGGTCGTGGAAGCGTTCGAGCTGCGTCTCGCGGCCTATGTTCAGCCAGAATTTGAAGAAGTGGATGCCCTCGTTGCATATCATGCGCTCGAAATGCGGCGTCTCGTCGAGGAATTTCTCATGCTGTTCCGGCGTGCAGAACCCCATGACCGGCTCGACGCCGGCCCGGTTGTACCAGGAGCGGTCGAAGGTGACGAACTCGCCCGAAGTGGGGAAATGGTCGACATAGCGCTGAAAGTACCATTGCCCAAGCTCCGTCGGCGTCGGCTTGGTCAGCGCCACATTGCGCGCCGTGCGCGGATTCATGTACTGCCGCAGCACGAAGATCGTGCCGCCCTTGCCCGCCGCGTCCCGCCCCTCGAACAACGCCATCACCCGCTTGCCGGTCGCCTGCAGCCAGGCCTGCGCCTTGACCAGCTCGATCTGCAGGCGCTCGAGTTCCTTGTCGTAGTCTTCGTTTTTCATCTTCTTGTCGTACGGATAGCCGCCTGCGGTCAGCTTGTTGTCCTCGATCCAGTCCGGAAGCGCCGGGTTGTCGATGTCGAACTCGCGTTCCTTGCCGCCGATCCTGATCCTGATCGGTCCCGCGGCGGGCGCCGCTTCGGCGGTTTCCTTGGCATTTTTCATCGAGGCGAACCCTTTCCAGCTTGCGGACTCATGCTATGGAGCCTCCACGACGCCCGCGTCCGTCCGGACGTGGGGGCGTCGTAGCACTTTGATTTTGCGCATGAACATTCCAGAAAATCGATTCCGATTTTTGCGGGGTCATGCGCCGGTTCCGGTCCGGTGAACTTTCACCGGCGGAGGGATACGGGGCAGCGCATGGTCGATACAGGCGCAGAGCGGAAAGGTGGGACGCAAGCCATCGTCGCCCGGCTGCGGCGCAGCCGCTGGTTGCTGGCCGCGGCCGTCGTCGCTGTTCTCGTGGTCTACGGTTTCGGCGGCCTTTCGATCTACGTGCTGCTGCTGGCCCTGGCACTGCTGGTCGCAGCCGCGATGCTGCCCGCCGATGTCGAACGGCAATCCGCCGATGAGGCGGCGGCGATCGAGGCCGGCGGGCTGCAGCGGCTCTCCGGCGAATATCTTGCCGCGGCCGTTGCCGACCCGCTGATCATCTTCGACCGCGCGGCAACAATCGTCCACGCCAATGCGGCCGCCTTCGCCGCCTTCGGCGGGCTGGCGCCCGGCATGTCGCTGTCGCTCAAGTTCCGTGCGCCCGAAATGCAGGCCCTGCTCGACAGCATCGTCTCGGGGACCGTGGCCTCCGATGTCGTCGATTATACCGAGAAGCTGCCGGTCGAGCGCACCTACCGGGTGAGCGCATCCTCGGTCGGCCATGCCACCGATCTCTACGTTCTGGTGTTCAAGGATCAGAGCGAGGCGCGCCGCATCGACCGCATGCGCGCCGACTTCATCGCCAATGCCAGCCACGAGCTGCGCACGCCGCTCGCCTCGATCGCCGGCTTCATCGAGACATTGCGCGGCCCGGCGCGCGGCGATCCTGCGGCACGCGACCAGTTCCTGCAGATCATGCAGAACCAGACCGGTCGCATGGCGCGTTTGATCGACGACTTGCTGTCGCTGTCGCGGCTGGAGATGAAGCCCTATCTCAGGCCGGGGACCGAGGTCGATCTTCGCCAGATCATCGAGAGCGTCATCGATTCCCTTGGGCCGCTGGCCAGCGAGAACGGCCTCGTCATCGAGCGGGATTTCGTCGATGGCCCGCTTTCCGTGCCCGGCGACCGCGACGAGCTCTTCCAGGTTTTCGAGAATCTCCTGGAGAATGCCTGCAAATACGGCCAGTCGGGCGGGCATGTTACCGTATCCATCGCCCGCAGCGAAGATGGCCAGGATGCAGGCATCGATGTCACCATAAGAGACTATGGCCCTGGTATTGCCGAGGAGCACATCCCTCGCATCACCGAGCGTTTCTACCGCGTCGATGTGGAAAACAGCCGAACCCAGAAAGGCACCGGTCTTGGCCTTTCGATCGTCAAGCATATATTGACCCGTCATAATGCAAGGCTGTCGATCAGGTCGGAAGTCGGCAAGGGCGCGGCGTTCACGGTTCATTTGCCGGCTCAATGATCCTATATTGGTTGCCAACCGGCAGTTTCTTCTTTCTGTCATCCGGCTCGCGTATCAGCGACAGATTGAGGGAGCGCACCAGCCGGCAGAACCCGGGAAGGCATAGCCATGCAGTCCGTCCACATTGTCAGTGCCTATGACGAAGAACTGAAATTCCTGTCGAAGCGCATCGCCGCCATGGGCGGTCATGCCGAGCGCATGGTCGAACAGGCGATCGCGGCCCTGGTTAATGCCGATCCAGGCCTCGCCCAGAAGGTCATCCAGGACGATCTCGTCCTCGATGAGGGGCAGCGCGAGATCGACGACAAGGCGATCATCATCATCGCCAGGCGCCAGCCGATGGCGACGGATCTGCGCGAGATCGTCGGCGCCATCCGCATCTCCGCCGACATCGAGCGTGTCGGCGACCTCGGCAAGAATGTCGCCAAGCGCGTCGCGGCGGTCATCGACGGCCGCCAGCCGAACAGCCTGTTCCGGGGCCTCGAGGCGCTGGCCAACCTGGCGCTGACGCAGCTCAAGGAAGTGCTCGACGTCTATGCGTCGCGCTCGGTCGAGAAGATCGGCTTCGTGCGCGACCGCGACGACCAGATCGACGCCATGTACACCTCGCTGTTTCGCGAGCTTCTGACCTACATGATGGAAGATCCGCGCAATATAACGCCCTGCACGCATCTGCTGTTCTGCGCCAAGAACATCGAGCGGATCGGCGACCACGCCACCAACATCGCCGAAACCATCTATTACATCGTCACCGGCGACCAGATGCCGGCCGATCGGCCGAAGGGCGACAAGACTGACCAGGTGGTGTCCCCGGGGACGGTACCGGCTAAGTGAACGGGTGGCCCTCGAACGGCTTTCTAATTTAGGCTAAGCTCCTCCGCGTACAGCGATTTTGTCAGTCGCTGTCTCGGGAGGTTTGCGATGGAACAAGTTCGAAACCTGGCCCCGGCCCCGCAGTCGACATCCGGCATCATTGCCTCGAGCGTCTATTCAGCGGGCAAGCGTATCGCCGACATCGCGATCGAGGAGGCCGGCGGTTGGTCGGCAAGGCCCGGCCATGTCGTCTGGATCGGCCTGCTAGAGCCCGACCGCAACCTGTTGCTCAGGGTGCAGGCGCAGTTTCATCTGCATGATCTGGCCATCGAGGACGCCGAGCATCCGCATCAGCGGCCCAAGATCGAGCAATATGGCGACGCGTTGTTCATCGTCGCCCGCACTGCGCAGCTGATCGACGGTCGCGTCACCTTCGGCGAGACGCATCTGTTCGTCGGCACCGGCTATATCGTCAGCGTCAGGCACGGTCCGTCGACCTCTTACGCCCCGGTGCGCCAGCACTGGGAAAGCTGCCCGTCTTCGCTCGCCAAGGGCGAGGATTTCGTCCTCTATGCCATTCTCGATTTCATCGTCGACAATTACATGCCGGTGCTCGAGCAGATCGAGGACGAGGTCGAGCAGATCGAAGACAAGGTGCTGCTGAAGCCGATGACCGGCGCCGACATCGAACGGCTCTACATGCTGCGCCGCGATCTGCTCAGGCTGCGCAACGCGGCGCTGCCGCTGGTCGAGGTCTGCCGCCGCCTGACCAGCGCCGAGCTGCCGCAGATCCACGGCGCCATGCACCCGCTGTTCCGCGACGTGACCGATCACATCCGCACAGTGCAGGAAAAGATCGACAGCCTGCGCGAGGTCCTGGCCTTCGCCTTCGAAGCCAGCCTTCTGGTCGGACAGAGCCAGGAAACGGCGATTTCCAAGAAACTCGCCTCATGGGCCGCCATCCTGGCGGTGCCGACGGCCTTCGCCGGCATCTACGGCATGAACTTCGCCGACATGCCTGAACTGAAGATGGAATACGGCTATCCGACCGTGCTGGTGGCGATCGCGCTGATCTGCGTGTTTCTGTATTGGCGGTTCAAGAAGAATGGGTGGCTGTGAAAAAAGCGAATAGCGAATAGGGAGTAGCCAATAGGGACAAAAGAAGCTTGTGCCGGACTTGGATGCCCGAAACTGTTCTATTCGCTATTCGCTATTCGCTATTCGCTATTCGCTATTCGCTATTCGCTATTCGCTATTCGCTATTCGCTATTCGCTATTCGCTATTCGCTATTCGCTATCAGCGAGCGCGTCGCCTTTCCGCCGCCGGCTGGAACGCGACGCGGGCATGATATTTGCAGTATGGCCCGGTCTCGGCGGCGTCGTTGCCGCAGAAGCTGAAATCTTCCGACAGCGGATCGCCGTTCGGCCACTTGCAGGTGCGCTCGGTCAGCTCGACGAGTTGCAGGTGCCGCGAGATCGGCACGACGACATTCTCGACCGGGCGGATATAGTGGCGCGCCACCGGCTCCGCGTCGAACTGCACCTGCAGCGCGGTCGCGCCGATGGAGGCCGTCACGTGACGTGTCGCACTTGCCGCCCGGGCCACCGATTTCTGCATGGAGGCTCCTTGTGTCGCCTTCTTCTGGCGCGCCGGCGCTGCTGTGGCGCGGCCGCGGCCCGAGAGTTTCAGCCGATGCACCTTGCCGATGACGGCGTTGCGGCTCACCCCGCCGAGCTGTGCTGCGATCTGGCTGGCACTGAGACCCTCCGACCACAATTTCCTGAGAAGTTCAACCCGCTCGTCAGTCCAGTTCATGAGACCGCTCCTGCTGAGGCGTACGGCAGTCAGAATCCTTTCCCGCCCCGGCTCCCGCCGGGCAAACAACACCACATATACCGGGTGATTAGATCCGCCGCACGAAATCTAGTTATTTCTCGACTACAATTACCTTAAGCGCTGACTCGGTGACAAGAGTCCCCAGGGCAACACGATTCGGTTTTTTCGGTTTTCCCCAACTTGCCTGACCGCTTATGAGCCGACGTGCCGTCAGAGCCTTGCCGCGCGTTTCTGCGCGACGTTTTCGTTGACTTCATGGCCGAAAAACATGATAAGCCGCAAAGGCCGCCGCATTGGCGGCTTTTTTGATTTCCGGTTCCGGAGACGCATATAATGAGCGGTTCGGCGCTTTACGAGACTTTTGCTCGCGCACCCCTGGCTTTCGATCACGGGGAGGGGACCTGGCTGGTCACCGACAAGGGCGAGCGATATCTCGATTTCGCCGGCGGCATCGCCGTGAACTCGCTGGGCCACAGCCATCCGCATCTGGTGGCGGCGCTCACCGGGCAGGCGGCAAAGCTGTGGCACGTCTCCAACCTCTACGAGATTCCCGAGCAGCGCCGGCTGGGCGAGCGGCTGGTCGAGGCGACTTTTGCCGACAAGGTGTTCTTCACCAATTCCGGCGCCGAGGCGCTGGAATGCGCCATCAAGACGGCGCGTCGCTACCAGTTCGTCAAGGGCCATGCCGAGCGCTTCCGCATCATCACCTTCGAGGGCGCCTTCCACGGCCGCACGCTGGCCACGATCGCGGCCGGCGGCCAGTATAAATATCTCGAGGGTTTCGGGCCCAAGGTCGAGGGCTTCGACCAGGTCGCGTTCGACGACATCGACGCCGCCGAAAAGGCGATCACGCCGGAGACCGCGGCAATCCTGATCGAGCCGGTGCAGGGCGAAGGCGGCATCCGCCCGGTGCCGACGCAGTCGCTGAAGCGCCTGCGGCAGCTCTGCGACAAGCATGGCCTGCTTCTGATCTTCGACGAGGTCCAGTGCGGCATCGGCCGCACCGGCAGGCTCTTCGCGCATGAATGGGCGGGCGTGACGCCTGACCTGATGGCGATCGCCAAGGGCATCGGCGGCGGCTTCCCGATGGGTGCCTGCCTTGCAACCGACGACGCCGCGACCGGCATGACGGCCGGCGTGCACGGCACCACCTTCGGCGGCAATCCGCTGGCGATGGCGGTGGGCAATGCGGTGCTCGACGTGGTGCTGGCCGACGGCTTCCTCGATGATGTGCAGCGCAAGGCGCTTCTCTTGAAGCAGGGCCTTGCGGCGGTCGCCGATGAATTCCCCGGGATCATCGAAGGCATCCGGGGAACCGGCCTGATGCTTGGCCTGAAATGCGTCATGCCCAACAACAAGGTGAACATGGCGCTGCGCGACCAGCACCTGCTGGCGGTGCCGGCCGGCGACAATGTCATCCGCCTCTTGCCGCCGCTCACCGTCACCGACGAGGAGATCGGCGAGGCGCTGAAGCGCATCCGCTCGGGCGCCAAGGGCCTGACCGACGCGATTGCGGCCGAAGCCGCGAAATAATTCTGGAATCCTGCCGATGAGCGTTCGCCACTTCACCGATCTGTCAGCCGTTTCCGCGGGCGATCTGCGCATCATGCTGGACGATGCGGTGGCGCGAAAGACCAGGCTCAAGGCCGGCGAGCGTTCGAAGCCGCTCGAAGGCAAGGTGCTGGCCATGATCTTCGACAAGCCGTCGACACGCACGCGCGTGTCCTTCGACGTCGGCATGCGCCAGCTTGGGGGCGAGACCATCATGCTGACCGGCACCGAGATGCAGCTCGGCCGTTCCGAAACCATCGCCGACACCGCCAAGGTTCTGTCGCGCTATGTCGACGCCATCATGATCCGCACCACCTCGCATGACCGGCTGCTGGAGCTCACCGAGAATGCGACCGTGCCGGTCATCAACGGGCTGACCGACGATACCCATCCCTGCCAGCTCATGGCCGACATCATGACCTTCGAGGAGCATCGGGGTCCGGTGGCCGGCAAGACCTTCGCCTGGACCGGCGACGGCAACAATGTGCTGCACTCGCTGCTCGAAGCTTCGGCGCGGTTCCGCTTCAATCTCAATGTCGCAGTGCCGGAGGGCAGCGAGCCGTTCGAGAAATATGTCGACTGGTCGAAGGCCAATGGCGGCAAAGTCAGGTTCGCCCGCTCGGCCGAGGAGGCGGTCGACCAGGCCGATTGCGTCGTCACCGACAGCTGGGTGTCGATGGGCCAGGAGCATCGCGCTCGCGGCCACAACGTCTTCCTGCCTTACCAGGTCAATGCAGCGCTTATGGCCAAAGCGAAGTCCGACGCGCTCTTCATGCACTGCCTGCCGGCGCATCGCGGCGAGGAGGTCACCGACGAGGTCATCGACGGACCGCATTCGGTGGTGTTCGACGAGGCCGAGAACCGGCTGCACGCCCAGAAGGCGGTGCTGGCCTGGTGCCTGGGCGCTTGATCGAGGCCGACTTGATCTGGGCCAACTTGATCCGCGGATGCGTGATGCCTATTTGCGGGCCATCACGCAAATCGAACGCGCTTTGCCCCATGCCGCTTGGAAAGCGGGATGGATGCGCCCCGGAGCTTTGTCATGTTGGAAATCCGTCCATTGGCTGAACATCAACCCAAACTCGGTGAATTCGGCTTCGCCGGCGACGATCATGTCGTGCCATACGAGGTGGCGCCGCTCGATGTGCGCGGCCGCACCGTGCAGCTCGGGCCGATGCTCGACGCCATCCTCAGCCGCCACGACTATCCCGAACCGGTGGCGCGCCTACTGGCGGAAGCCTGCGTGCTGACCGTGCTGCTCGGCACGTCGCTGAAGTTCGAGGGCAAGTTCATCCTACAGACGCGCACCGATGGGCCGGTCGACATGCTGGTGGCGGACTTCACCACGCCGCATGCGCTGCGCGCCTATGCGCGCTTCGATGCCGACCGGTTGCAGGCGCTGGTTGCCGCCGGCGAGACCTCGCAGCAGAAACTGCTCGGCACCGGCGTGCTGGCGCTGACCATCGACCAGGGCGCGCACACCCAGCGCTATCAGGGCATCGTCCAGCTCGACGGCACGTCGCTGGAAGAAGCCGCGCGCACCTATTTTCGCCAGTCCGAGCAGATCCCGACCGATCTCAAGATGTCGGTCGCCAAGCTGGTGACGCCGGGCCCCGGCGGCGCCCGCGAGCAATGGCGTGCCGGCGGCATCCTTGCGCAGTTCCTGCCGCAGGCGCCGGAGCGCATGCGCGTGCCCGATATTTCCGGCGGCGACGGTGATCCGCGCGACGTGACGCACGAGCCGGCCGACAATTCCTGGCGGGAACTTCTGGCGCTGCTCGGCACCACCGAGCCGACCGAGCTCATCGATCCGACGGTGGGCGCCGAGCGGCTGCTCTACCGGCTGTTCCACGAACATGGCGTGCGCGTCTTCCGTGGCGTGCCCGTCGCCGACCGGTGCTCCTGCTCGCGCGAGAAGATCCGCGGCATCCTCGAAGGCTTTTCGGCCGACGAGATCAAGGACTCGACCGAGGACGGCGGCATCCATGTCGCCTGCGAGTTCTGCTCGACGCAGTACGACTTCGATCCGGCGGAGTTCGCGGCCGAGTGAATGCCCTTCCTTCTCCCCGTTTCACGGGGAGGTGAGGAGTGGTCCGCGCAGCGGGCGAATAGCCAATTGCTTGGCTTTTCGAACGACGAACGCCCGAAGGGCGGATGAGGGGCGGCGCCAAGTCTGGCCATGCAAGCGCCCCTCGCTCCGTCCGAAAGAAAATCTTAAAAAGCTTGGCGCTGCCCCTCATTGTCCTGCCGGGCATTTGTCCCCGTATAGTGACGGGGAGAAAAAACGCTCTCGCCAGCGTTTAGTTCACCGTTCGCCTCGTCCCCGGCATGTCGAGCGAGAAGGCGGGGATGGCGACATCGAACGTCTCGCCGCGCCCGTTGCGCATCGTGTAATGGCCGACCATGATGCCTGATGGCGTCGAGAGCGGGCATCCCGACGTGTACTGGTAGCTGTCGCCGGGGTTGAGCTCCGGCTGGTCGCCGACGACGCCCGCGCCGCGCACTTCCTCGACGCGGCCGCGCCCGTCGGTGATGTGCCAGTAGCGCGACATAAGCTGCACGAACTCGTCCGACTGGTTGTCGATCGTCACCTGGTAGCCCCATACATAGCGGTTCTCGGACGGATCGGAACGATCCTCCAGATAGAACGGCCTGACCTGCACTTCGATGTTGCGCGTCACGGCGCGATACATGGGTCACTCCGGTTTGCCGGCGAAGGGAACGTTTGTCGCGCTTCGTGGTTATTAGGTGAGGCGCCATCCTGCCAGTTTCTAGCGCACGTGCCGAAAAACAATGTCATTTAAGTGACACATGACAATGTTGGTGTGCACAAATCGTGCCGGGCGACTCGGGCGCTCTGTCGACTGATTGAAATGGCCGCGGGCGGCTTTTCCGGAGTGACCAGATCTCGATGGAACTGACTCTCGCAGCCGCCTTTGCATCGTCAGCCCTTCTTCTTTCCAATTTCGCCAGCATCATGCTCGCATCGTCGCGGCTGAAGGCACGTCGCATCATTCCTCCGCCCGCGGAGAAGCAGCCACCGGTCTCCATCATCGTGCCGTCGCGCGGCGTCGAGCCGTTCGCCGAGGAGACGCTTGATCGCGCCTTCTCGCTCGATTGGCCGCGCTATGAGCTGATCTTCTGCGTTGCCGGCGCCGAAGACCCCGTGGTCAAGCTGATCAATGCCGCGATCGCGCGCTTCCCCAAGGTTCCGGCGCGGCTGCTCGTCGGCGACGACAGGATCAGCGCCAATCCCAAGCTCAACAATTGCGTGAAGGGCTGGCAGGCGGCGCGGCACGACTGGGTGATCCTTGCCGATTCCAACGTGCTGATGCCCAAGGACTATGTTCAGCATCTGATGGCGGCCTGGCGGCCGGATACCGGCCTCGTTTGCTCGACGCCGATAGGCTCGCGGCCGGACGGGTTTTGGGCCGAAGTCGAATGCGCCTTCCTCAACACGCTGCAGGCGCGCTGGCAATATGCGGGCGAGGCGCTCGGCCTCGGCTTCGCCCAAGGCAAGAGCATGTTGTGGAACAAGCCGATGCTCGACGCGAACGGCGGTATCCAGGCTTTAGCCGCCGAGATCGCCGAGGACGCGGCCGCCACCAAGCTGGTCAACGGCTTGGGACTGCGCGTCAATCTCGTCGCCTCGCCCTTCGAACAGCCGCTCGGCCAGCGCACGTTCGCCGAAATCTGGTCGCGTCAGGCGCGCTGGGCGCGGCTGCGCCGCGTCACCTTCCCGCTGTTTTTTGCCCCCGAAATCCTGACCGGTGTGGCGTTGCCGTTGCTGCTCGCGCTTATCGCGGCGGCGAGTGCCGGCGTCAGCCTGCCCACCACGGCGCTTTGCGTTCTGGCGTTCGCCTATGTGCCGGAATGCCTGCTCGCCTGGTCCAAGGGCTGGTATCTGTCGCCGCGCAGCGTCACCGCGATGATCGTGCGCGACGCCATGCTTCCCGCCGTCTGGGCGCGCGGCTGGCTGGCCGGCGCTGTCGAATGGCGCGGCAACGCCATGACCATCCGCACCAGCGCGATAACCGAGCTGGAAGAGATTGCCTGAGCCTCGCTCAGGCGCTCTCTCGATCGGCCTGCTACTTCGCCGCTTTCAGCGCCTCGTCAATATCGGCCAGCAGATCGTCGGCGTCCTCAAGCCCGACAGACAGACGCAGTGTTCCCGGGCCGATGCCGAGCTCTGCGCGCGCCTCGTCGCTGAGGTTCTTATGCGTCGTCGTCGCCGGATGGGTGATCAGGCTCTTGGCGTCGCCGAGATTGTTGGAGATCAGCACGATGTCGAGAGCGTTCTGGAAGGCGAAGGCCGCCTGCTTGCCGCCCTTGACGTCGAGGCAGATCAGCGTCGAGCCGCCGGACATCTGCTTCTTGACGATATCGGCCTGCGGATGGTCGGCCCGGCCCGGATAGATGACGCGGGCGATCTCCGGCCGGCCGGCCAGGAAGTCGGCGATCTTGCCGGCGCTCTCGGTCTGCTGGCGCACGCGCAGCGGCAGCGTCTCAAGCCCTTTGAGCAGCGTCCAGGCGTTGAAGGGCGACAGGCTCGGGCCGGTGTGGCGGAAATAGTCGTGCAGGTTCTCGTCGATCCACTTCTTGTCCGACAGGATGACGCCGCCGAGGCAGCGGCCCTGACCGTCGATATGCTTGGTCGCCGAATAGACCACGACATGGGCGCCAAGCTGCAGGGGCTTCTGCTGCAGCGGCGTGGCAAAGACATTGTCGACGATCACGCGTGCGCCGATCGAATTGGCTAAAGCGGCAACAGCAGTGATGTCGACCACTTCCAGCGTCGGGTTGGTCGGGCTTTCCAGGAAGAACAGCCTGGTGTTCGGCCTGACCGCCTTTTCCCAATTGGCGATGTCGGTGCCGTCGATCAGCGTCGCCTCGATGCCGTAGCGCGGCGCCAGCGTCTCGACCACCCAGCGGCAGGAGCCGAACAGCGCCCGCGCCGCAACGATGTGGTCGCCGGCCTTGACGCTGCAGAGCAGTGCCGCGCTGACCGCCGCCATGCCGGAAGCGGTGGCGCGCGCATCTTCCGCGCCTTCGAGCGCGCACATGCGCTTCTCGAACATGTCGACGGTCGGATTGGCGTAGCGCGAATAGATGAAGCCCGGCTCCTCGCCCTTGAAGCGGGCTTCCGCGGCTTGCGCCGTTTCGTAGACATAGCCCTGGGTGAGATACATCGCCTCGGCGGTCTCACCGAAACCGGAACGCAGCGTTCCGCCATGCACGAGTGCCGTCTGAGGCTTCCAATTTCGCGTCTTCGTCATCGCCCTAGTCCAACCCTAAGAAGCAAACACAAAAAAACCGGTCGCGATGTCGCAACCGGTCCATACGGCCTTGCGGCCAGCGGTCCTTTAGCGACTTGTTTAACGTGGCTGCAAGCCGACCGGCCAAATCACCACGGGATAACGATCCTTTAGGCCCGCGCCGCGCTTGCGTCAATTGCCGGCTTGATTAAGAGGTTTGTACCAGGCAGGAGCCTGCACCCATGCGCTTGCCCGGCCTTAGAGCAATTCCAGGAAAAGTGTGAAACCGCCGGAATTGCGTCAAAACAAAGAGGTAGAGCGGTTCGCCGTTTCCATGAAAGGGTGAATTGCTCTAGCGGAGCCAGACCTTGCGGCAGACAGGCATTCTACCGGATCAGGACATCGCGGCGCTGTTTGAGGCGAACGCGCTGAAATCGCCGCGCGCCCTCGACACCAACCAGATCCAGCCGGCCAGCCTCGATCTGAGGCTCGGCGAAAAGGCTTTTCGCGTGCGCGCTTCCTTCCTGCCAGGTCCGGATCACCTGGTGGCCGACAAGCTCGACCGGCTGAAGCTGCACGAGATCAGCCTTGCCGAGGGCGCGGTGCTGGAAACGGGCTGCGTCTACATCGTGCCGCTGCTCGAGAGCCTGGCGCTGCCGTCAGAAGTGTCGGCATCGGCCAATCCGAAGAGCTCGACCGGGCGGCTGGACATTTTCACGCGCGTCATGACCGATCGCGGCCATGAGTTCGACAAGATCGCCGCCGGCTATCATGGCCCACTCTACCTCGAGGTCAGCCCGCGCACCTTCCCGATCGTCGTGCGCGCCGGCTCGCGGTTGTCGCAGATACGCTTCCGCACCGGCAACGCGCTGCTGTCGGAGAACGAGCTGCGCGATCTCCATCGCGCCGAGATGCTGGTCGCCACCGAGCCTCCCAACATCTCCGGCGGCGGCATCGCGCTCTCCATCGACCTCGACGGCGACAAGGACGGCCTGGTCGGCTATCGCGGCAAGCACCACACCGGCTTGGTCGACGTCGACAAGCGCGCCGCGCAGGATGTCGTCGACTTCTGGGAGCCGCTCTATAAGAGCGGTGCCGGCGAGCTGGTGCTGGACCCGGACGAGTTCTACATCCTGGTCTCGCGCGAAGCCGTGCATGTGCCGCCGCTCTATGCCGCCGAGATGACGCCCTTCGACCCGCTGGTCGGCGAGTTCCGCGTCCACTATGCCGGCTTCTTCGATCCCGGCTTCGGCCACTCCGCCGCCGGCGGCAGCGGCAGTCGCGCAGTGCTCGAAGTGCGCAGCCACGAGGTGCCGTTCATCCTCGATCACGGCCAGATCGTCGGCCGCCTGGTCTACGAGCATATGCTCAAGCGCCCGCAGGCGCTTTACGGTACCGATCTAGGCTCGAACTATCAGGCGCAGGGGCTCAAGCTCTCCAAGCATTTCAGAGCAGCGCGCTGAGGCTGGGGTCTCCCCCTTGAGGGGGAGATGCCCGGCAGGGCAGAGGGGGTCGCGAAGGAATGCCGTCCTATCCCTTCGTCATTCTAGGGCGGAGCAAGGAGCGAAGCGACGCGCGCAGACCCTAGAATCCATGCCGTGACGCCTGAGCGCTGCGACGGTTCAGAACGTTCACCAGCCAATTCCGCGAAACAAGGATTGGTCTTCTCGATCAATTCAACCTTCCATTGGCGTGGCCAGCGCTTCAATGAAGTCTCTCGCTGGATGGCGTCGGTGATATCGAAATACTCCTCGTACCAGACCAGACGCTGCACGCCGTAACGGCTGGTGAAGCTGGAGCCTTGGCCGGTCTTGTGCTCGGGCATCCGACGAGCAAGGTCATTGGTGACACCGATATAGATCGTGCCGCATTTCTGGCTCGCGGTCATGTAGACGTAGCCTGTCATGTTGCGATCTTAGCTGGCGCTGTCGCCAACGGCTATTCTGGACGGCAGCATTCTGCGGCCAATGTCACGGCATGGATTCTAGGGTCTGCGCGCGTCGCTTCGCTCCTTGCTCCGCCCTAGAATGACGAAGACGGATCGGCGGGACAGCGACCCCCTCTGGCCTGCCGGCCATCTCCCCCTCAAGGGGGGAGATTACGCTCTCACAGCGCCTTCACCGCCACCTTGACCGGCTTTTCGATCTCCAGCGGGTTGCGCAGCGGCAAGCCGAAGTCCTTGGCCTCGATCTCGAACACGTCGCCCGCTTCCGTCCTGATGCCGTCGGCGAAGGACAGCGTCGCCGTGCCGAACATGTGCACATGCACGTCGCCGGGCTGACGGAAGGCCGAGTACTTGAAGTGGTGATGCTCGAGATTGGCGATGGTGTGCGACATGTTCGCTTCGCCCGACAGGAACGGCTTTTCCCAAAGCAGCTTGCCGTCACGCAGGATGCGTGAAGAGCCCCTGATATCGGCGGGCAAGTCTCCGATCAGGATCTCCGGTCCGAAGGACGCATTGCGCAGCTTGGAATGGGCGAGGAACAGGTAGTTCACCCGCTCGGTCACATGATCGGAGAATTCGTTGGACAGCGTGAAGCCGACGCGGAACGGTGCGCCGTCGTCGCCGATGACATAGATGCCGGCGATTTCCGGCTCCTCGCCGGCGTCCTGCGCGAAGGCGGGCGACATCAGCGCGGCACCGGGCGCAATCGCCATGGTGCCGTTGCCCTTGTAGAACCATTCCGGCTGCACGCCGATCTGGCCCTTGGCCGGCTTGCCGCCTTCCAGTCCCATGCGGAACATCTTCATGGAATCGGTGAGCTGCTCCTCGCCGTCGCTGAGCTTCTTGTGCATGGAATCGCGCGTCGCGGCTGAGCCGAGATGCGTCAGACCCGTGCCGGTGAGGTGGAGATGCGCGGGATCGGGATGGTTGATCGGCGATACCAGGCGCCCTTTCTTGTAGGCGGCGTCGAGATCGACCGTCTCGCCGTAGCCCTTGCGCTCGATCAGCGCTTCGAGGCCGGTGCCGGTGCGCGCCGCCTCCATCGCCAGCGAATAGACGCTGCGCGCGCCGTTGATGATCCGGGTCTTGCCGCCGCTGCGGGCAACGACGCGGATCGTCTCGGCGTCGTCGAGGATCTGGGAAATCAGCATGATGTACCCTCTCTCTTTTGCCTTGGCCTGGCTGCCGACGGGCAAACCCTGACCGGCGCGGCCCGGAACCAATCCGCGCCGCGGTTGAAACTCTTCGTCCGGATTGCGCTCGCGAGCCCGGTCCTTCAGGGGACTTCTTGGCGCCGACGGGCTGCCGGCAGCGTCGCGATCTAGAACCCGTATGCCTCCTGAACCTCGCTTCCGGCCTTTAAGCCTTGTTCTTGTTGTAGACGTCGAAGATGACGGCGCCGAGCAGCACCAGGCCCTTGACCACCTGCTGCCAGTCGACATTGACGCCCATGATCGACATGCCGTTGTTCATCACGCCCATGATGAAGCCGCCGACCACGGCGCCGATAACCTGTCCGACACCGCCCATAGCCGAGGCGCCGCCGATGAAGACGGCCGCGATCACGTCGAGCTCGCTGCCGAGACCGGCGGCCGGCACGGCCTGGCCCAGGCGCGCCGCGATGATCAGGCCGCCGAGTGCCGAAAGCACGCCCATGTTGATGAACACCATCAGCGTCAGCCGTTCGGTGTTGATGCCCGACAGCTGTGCAGCCTTGGCGTTGCCGCCCATCGCGTAGATGCGACGGCCGATGGTCATGCGCTTGGTGACGAAGACGAACAGCGAGATCAGCACGCCCATCACCAGAAGCACGACCGGCAGGCCCCTGTAGCTCGCGAACTGGACGACCAGGAACAGCGCCAATGCGCTGCCGACCAGCGTCTTGATGACGAACAGCGGGAAGGGCTCGGCCTCGTAGCCATGACGCTCACGCTTGCGGCGGGCCCTCAGCCCGAAATAGGCATAGGCCAGAACGGCGATGAGGCCGAGCACGATCGTCGTCATGTGCAGGGTAAGCCCGCTGCCGACGATGGTCTTGCCGGCGGCATTCACCGTCGGCGGGATCAGCGTCAGCGGCCCGATCACGTCCGGAATGAAGCCTGAGCTCAGCGCCTTGAAGCTGTCGGGAAGCGGGCCGACCGAGGAGCCGCCGCCCAGCAGCGCCTGGCAGATGCCGCGGAAGATCAGCATGCCCGCCAGCGTGACGATGAAGCTCGGTATCCGGTGGTAGGCGATCCAATAGCCTTGCGCCGCGCCTATGCCGCCACCGACGATGAGACAGATGATTGAAACCACCAGCGGATTGCTGAGCGGGCCGAGCGGCCAGATGACCATCATCATCGCCGCCAGTGCGCCGATGAAGCCCGCAACCGACCCGACGCTGAGGTCGATATGGCCGGAAACGATGACCAAAAGCATGCCCAGCGCCATCACGATGATGAACGAGTTCTGCTGCACCAGGTTGCTGAGGTTGACCGGTTTGAACAGCGTTCCCGACGTCGTGTACTGGAAGAACAGCATGATGACGATCAGGGCGATGATCAGGCCGTATTCGCGCAGGTTCGTCGTCAGCGCCGAGACGGCGATGCGCGGCCCCTGCTTGACGTCTTCGGCAGCGCCGGTCTGCGGTGCGGGAGCGCTTTCTGTGCTCATGATGCTTTTTTTCCTTCTCCGCGAACGATGGCTCGCATGATCTTTTCCTGGCTGGCGTCACTTGCCGCCATTTCGCCGACGATGCGCCCTTCGTTCATGACATAGATGCGATCGGTGATGCCGAGCAGCTCCGGCATTTCCGACGAGATGACGATGATCGCTTTGCCCTCGGCGGCGAGGCGGGCGATGATCGTATAGATTTCGTACTTGGCGCCGACGTCGATGCCGCGCGTCGGCTCGTCGAGGATCAGCAGCTCCGGGTCGGCGAACAGCCATTTCGACAGCACCACCTTCTGCTGGTTGCCGCCCGAGAGATTGCCGGTCATCTGGTAGACGCTGGAGGCGCGGATGTTGGTCTTCTTGCGATAGTCGTTGGCCACCCTCATTTCGCGCATGTCGTCGATGACGCCGCGGCTCGAAACGCCGCTCAGGTTGGCTAAAGTCACATTGTGCTTGATGTGGTCGATGAGGTTGAGGCCGTAGGTCTTGCGGTCCTCGGTGACGTAGGCGATGCCATTTGCCACCGCCTTGCTCACCGTCGAAAGGTCGACGGGCTTGCCTCGGTGCAGGACCTCGCCGGTGATATGCCGGCCGTAGGAGCGCCCGAACAAGCTCATCGCGAATTCGGTTCGGCCGGCACCCATCAATCCGGCGATGCCGACCACCTCGCCCTTGCGCACATTGAGGTTGACGTTCTTGATCACCTGCCGCTCGGCATGGATCGGGTGGAAGACCGACCAGTCCTTGACCTCGAAGACCACCTCACCGATGTTCGGCTCGCGCGGCGGGTAGCGGTCGTCGAGCGAGCGGCCGACCATCGAGGTGATGATGCGGTCCTCGCTGATATCCTTCCTGGGCAAGGTCTCGATGGTGCGTCCGTCGCGGATCACCGTGACCTTGTCGGCGACGCGGTTCACCTCGTTGAGCTTGTGCGAGATCAGGATCGAGGTCATGCCCTGGCGCTTGAACTCGAGCAAAAGGTCGAGCAGCGCCTGGCTGTCCTTTTCGCTGAGCGAGGCCGTCGGCTCGTCGAGGATCAACAGCTTCACTTCCTTGCTGAGCGCCTTGGCGATCTCGACCAGCTGCTGCTTGCCGACGCCGATATTGGTGATCAGCGTCTTGGGGTCTTCCTTGAGACCGACTTTCTTGAGCAGCGCGCCGGTGCGCTTCTCGTTGGCGTTCCAGTCGATGACGCCGTAGGTGGCGTGCTCGTTGCCGAGGAAGATGTTTTCCGCGATCGACAGCATCGGCACCAGGGCAAGCTCCTGGTGGATGATGACGATGCCGATATGCTCGCTGTCATGGATGCCCTTGAAGTGGCATTCCTGGCCGCGAAAGACGATCTCGCCTTCATAGGTGCCGGACGGATAGACACCCGACAGCACTTTCATGAGCGTCGATTTGCCGGCGCCGTTCTCGCCGACGATGGCGTGGATCTCACCTTCCTCGACGCTGAGGTTGACGTTCGACAGCGCTTTCACGCCAGGGAACGTCTTGGTGATGTCGCGCATCTCCAAAATCGTCGAGGTCATCAGGAATTCCGCTCCCTGGGCGCATGTCTTCCGTTTCGGGAAAGTGTCATACGCGAAATCAACATACCACAGCTTCTATGAGCCGTGACGGCGCATGGCGCCGCAGAAGCCGGCAAAAACAATACCGAGGTCGCTTCTGAACGAAAAGGGGCCCTGCGTGGCGCAGGACCCCTCGTTTTCCAAGCCGGATTACTTCAGCTCGTCGGCCTTGATGTAGCCGGAGTCGACGACCTGAGCCTGGTAGTTCGACTTGTCGACCTCATGCGGCGTCAAAAGGATCGAGGGAACGACCTTGACGTCGTTGTTGTAGGTCTTCTCGTCGAGGCCATCGGGCTTGCCGCCGGACAGCACCTTGTCGACCAACTGCACGGTGGCTTTGGCCAGTTCGCGGGTGTCCTTGAACACCGTCGAATACTGCTCGCCCGAGATGATCAGCTTGACCGAGGCGGTCTCGGCGTCCTGACCGGTCACGATCGGCCAGGGCTGTGCATCCGTGCCGTAGCCGACAGCGCGCAGCGAGGCGGTGATGCCGCGCGACAGGCCGTCATAGGGCGACAGAACGCCATCGACGCGGCTGCCGTCCGAATAGTTGGCCGAGAGCAGGTTGTCCATGCGCGCCTGCGCGGTCGCGGCGAGCCAACGCAGCGTGCCGACCTTATCCATGCCCGTCTGGCCGGACTTGATCTTGATCGAGCCGTCGTCGATCAGCGGCTGCAGGACGGAGATCGCGCCGTTGTAGAAGAAGAAGGCGTTGTTGTCGTCGGGCGAGCCGCCGAACAGTTCGACGTTCCACGGCTTGGTGTTCGGGAAGCGCTCCTTGAGGCCCTTGACCAGGGAATTCGCCTGGATGACGCCGACGCCGAAATTGTCGAAGGTGGTGTAGTAGTCGACATTCGGGGTCTTCTTGATCAGGCGGTCATACGCGATGGTGACCACGCCGGCATCGTTGGCCTTCTGCAGCGCATCGGCCATGGTGGTGCCGTCGATCGAGGCGATGATCAGCGCCTTCGGGCCCTTGGTGATTTCGTTTTCCAGCTGGCTGAGCTGGTTCGGGATGTCGTCCTGCGCGTACTGCAGGTCGACGGTATAGCCGAGCGCCTCGAGCTGGGACTTGACGGCGTCGCCGTCGTTGATCCAGCGCTGCGAGGTCTTGGTCGGCATTAGCACGCCCACGAGACCCTTGTCGGCCGCGTGCGCCGAATAGGTCGTGGCGGCAATGCCAAGGGCCGCGATGGCGGCCAGCGTCTTGATGATCTTCACATTACTCTCCCTGGTTGATGGACGCGACACCTCGGGGCTTCGCGGGCCGCGCAGTCGAACAGGAGCGCGGTCGCGCCTCTGTCGGCTTTATCGATCTCCGGTATCCTCCCAATCGGCCCCGCGGCGCCTTTTCAATCGATACGATTTTGCTCGTTGCCGATCTCTGCGCCTCGGAACGCGCGAAGGGTGGGTTCCTTTGACATAACTGTCAAATGCGATCTTTGCTGGTTGCTATACCGAAACTGGTATGGTTTAAGGCGCAACAAAAACCTGGCGGAGAGGGCTCGAAATTCATGGCGGCATTGCGCGATCCCGATGCGATTTCAGTAAGTTACGAGAAGCTGCCGGGGGAGGGGGAGACACTCCTGCGCAGCGGCTTGAGCCTGCGCCATATGCGCATGATCGCGGCGCTCGACGATCACGGACGGGTGAGCGCCGCTGCCCAGGTCATGAACATCTCCCAGCCGGCCGCCTCGCGTATGATCGCCGAGATGGAGGCCGTGCTCGACGTGAAGTTGTGCGAGCGACTGCCGCGCGGCATCACGCTGACCCCTTACGGCCAGGCGCTCGCCAGGCGCGCCCGCTCCATCCTACTCGAGATGCGCGAAGCCGACCGCGAGATTTCGGAGCTTAAGGCCGGCAAGGGCGGCTCGGTGTTCCTTGGCGCGGTGACCGCGCCGGCGATCGAGCTTGCCGTACCCGCGATTCGCGAGATCCGCCGCATCTACCCGCGCATCGAGATCACCATGCAGGTCGAGACGTCCAACGTGCTCGCCCGCGAGCTAATCGCGTCGCGCCATGACTTCATCATCGCCCGCATTCCCGACGACCTCAATCCGCGGCTGTTCGAATCGCGCGTCATCGGCATCGAGAAGGCCTGCCTGATCGTGCGCCGCGGCCATCCGCTTGCCACCGGCAGGATGGTCGGCCTGGACGAGACGGCGGCCTATGACTGGGTCTTCCAGTCCGGCGGCTCGCCGCTGCGCCAGGCGATGGAAAGCAATTTCCTGAACCGCAACATCCCGCTTCCCGACCGCATCCTCAACACCTCCTCGCTGCTCTTGACGCTGGTGATGGTGGCGCAATCCGACGCCATCGCCCCCGTTTCGGTCCAGGTGGCCAGGTTCATCCAGAGCGCCGACGGGCTGGCGGGAGCGATCGACGTCGTGCAGACCGAATTCGACATCGAGGTGAGGCCTTACAGCCTGATCACGGTCAAGAACCGCGTGCTCTCACCCGCCGCCAAGATGCTGCACGACTTCATCCTGCGCGAAGTGGGGTAATGGAACGAGAATGCTACTTGCACGTTCAAACCGAGCGGCGGCTTCCCGAGCCTGTTTCCGGGTGACGGACGAGTTGTCGATGCTCAACAGCTCGGGAGGTTTCGATGGAACGTCGGTTGTTTCTGACTGGAATGCTTGGCGTTGCGGGGGCAGCGGCACTCGCAGGCCTGGCCGGACCGGGCAAGGCGGTTGCCGGCATCCCCAAAGGCAACGGGATTCTCGATGAATTGGACAAGCCGGATCCGGCCATCTACGAGGAGGATGACCAGGATCTGGTGCAGCCGGCTCAGTACTATTACCGCCGCCGCCGCTACTACCGCGATCGCTACTACCGCGATCGGTACTACCGCCGTCGCCGCCGCCGGCGGGTTTGGAGAAGGGTCTGTCGCCGCTACTGGCGCTATGGCCGGCGTCATGTCCGCTGCTGGCGCCGCCGCGTCTGGATCGGCTTCTATCTCTGAGGCGATAGCAACCATGTACCCGGCGCCTGCCGGGTGAATTCGCAGACTGGGTCTTGCACTGGTGTGCAAGATCCAAAGGCTCGCTTTGCAAACCGTAGACTCCACCCTTGCGCACACTGGTCGGCCTGAGTTCGATCCGATGCACCCGGCAGCCGCCGGGGAATCGGCCGCGTAAAACCCGGTGTAAAACTGCGCGATTTTGGTGAAGTCTGGCTCAAACCCTTGCATCGCAAGGTGGAGCGGGTAGCGGGAATCGAACCCGCGCGTTCAGCTTGGGAAGCTGACAAGCTACCATTACATCATACCCGCGCAGCAGCCTCGTTACCATGATGGCGGGGTCTCGAGCAATCGGCTCTTGTCGCGAGACCCGGATATGTTTCGATGCCTGCGCCACCTGGCCGACAGTACGCTTTCCTCGACGCGGCGCGGCCGCCCCCATACAGTTGCGCTGCTTGATGCTGGTCGACCAAATGCGTATTTCTGGGGCCATGCTGCCGAATCGGGCAGCTCGAACCGGAGAACGGCCTTGTCCGCACTGACACGCTTTCTAGGCGATACGCCGCTCAGGGTGCTCGTGAAGCTGCTGGTGGTTTCCTTCCTCGTCGGGCTCGTCATGCACGCCTTCGGCTGGAGCCCGATGGACGTGCTCTATGGCATCCGCCAGTTTTTCATCGATTTGTGGAATCTCGGCTTCCACGCGGTCGACCGCTTCCTGGGCTATATCCTGCTCGGTGCGGCGATCGTCGTCCCGGCCTTCATCCTGCTCAGGATTGCCAGTTACAGGAAGTAGCCTCGACGCGTCACGCATAGCGGGCTGCCGCCTCGAACAGGATGGCGTGGCGTGCGGCCAGCGCCGGCACATCGGTCGAATAGCCGCCGCCGATGACGCCGCACAGCGCAACGCCGGCTGTGCGGAAATGATTGATCACCATCTCGTCGCGGGCGCGCAGGCCGTTATCGGAGAGCGCCAGCCGGCCAAGTCGGTCCTCGGCATGGACATCCACTCCTGCGTTGTAGAAGACGATGTCCCAGCGCCGTCTCGCGGAAAGCTCTGGAAGAATGGCGCGGAGCCGGTCGAGATAGGCGGCATCGCCGGTGCCGTCGGGCAAGGCGATATCGAGATCGGAGGCGATCTTGCGCGCCGGGTAGTTGCGATCGCCATGCATGGAGAAGGTGAAGGCGCGGGGTTCATCCTTCAGGATGTCCGCCGTGCCGTCGCCCTGATGCACGTCGAGATCGACGATCAGGATGTTTTCGACGGCGCGCTCGGCAAGCAGCGCCAGCGAAGCGACCGCCACATCGTTGAAGGTGCAGAAGCCGGCGCCCTGCGCGCGCCTGGCATGATGGCTGCCGCCGGCGGCGTTGCAGGCAATGCCGTGCTTCAGCGCCAGCCGCGCCGCCAGCACCGTGCCCGCGGTGGCAAGCTGCGCCCTCAGCGACACGCGCCGGCCGACCGGGAAGCCGATCTCGCGCTCTATTCTTTCGGGCACCTCGCATGCGAGCACTTGGTCGACATAGTCGGCCGCATGCGCGAGTTTCAGCCACTTCGCCGGCGCTGGTTCCGGCATCGAAAGCGCTTCCGGCATGGCCAGCCCGCGGGCGCGCAAGGCCTCCATCAGCAGCGGATATTTGCTCATTGGAAAGCGATGGTTGACGGCAAAGCCGGCGTCATAGTCGGGATGGTGGACGATCTGCAAAGGCATGATGGGGGCGGCCTGCGCCAGTCTTCCTGCGCCAGTCTGGGAATTCGGTTGGCCGCCACCGGATGGCGATTGCGCGGCGGCGGCAAACTGGGGCACATCGGCGGTTCGATCAAGCAGCAAGGCAGCAGTCCCTTTGGATGCGACCCGGGCCAACGCCAGATCCTTCATCGTCACCAATCGCTCGGTGCTGGCGATCGCGGTGCCGATGACGCTCGCCTATCTGACGACACCGCTACTCGGCATCGTCGACACGGCGGTGGTCGGCCAGTTCGGCGACGCCGCCCTGCTCGGCGGCCTGGCCGCGGGCGCGCTGGTGTTCGACGTCGTCTTCACCACCTTCAACTTCCTGCGTTCCGGCACCACCGGCCTCGTCGCCCAGGCATTCGGGCGCGGCGATCCGCTGGAGGAACAGGCCGTTCTCTGGCGGGCCGTATTGATCGCGGTCGTCGCCCGGCGTCGTGCTTGCAGCGCTTGCGCCGCTCTTTGCCGTGGCTGGACAATGGTTCATGGGCGCCGAGCCGCGCGTCAGCGGGGCGATGTCGGTCTATATCCGCATCAGGCTGCTCGCCGCGCCCTTCTCGCTCGTCAACTACGCCATATTGGGCTATGTGCTGGGGCGCGGCGAGGGTGGGCTCGGGCTGATGCTGCAGGCGGTTCTCAACGGCATCAACATCGCGCTCTGTTTCCTGCTCGGCCTCGAGCTTGGCTGGGGCGTCGCCGGCGTCGCCTGGGCGACCGTCACCGGCGAGTTCCTGGCGATGCTGCTCGGCCTTGCCATCGTGCTCGGCCGCTTCCGCAAGCTGCAGCGGCCGTCGCGCCGGCGTATCCTCGACTTGCCGGCCTACCGTCGCATGCTGTCGCTCAACCGCGACATCATGATCCGCTCCTTCTCGCTGCTTGCCGCCTTTGCGCTGTTCACCCGGCAGGGCGCGCAGTTCGGCACGGTGACGCTCGCCGCCAACGCCGTGCTGATGAACTTCTTCCTCATCGCCGGCTATTTCCTCGACGGCTTCGCCACCGCTGCTGAGCAACTGGCCGGCCGCGCCATCGGCGCGCAGGCGGCGACACCATTCCGCCAGGCCGTGCGGCTGACGCTGATCTGGGGTTTCGGGCTCGCCGGCGTTGCGACCCTGGTGCTGCTCACGGCCGGCGCCAACCTGGTGGCGCTGGTGACGACCGCGCCGGAGGTCCGCGCGGTCGCCGACACCTATCTGCCCTGGGCCGCCTTCACGGCGCTGAGCGGCGTGCTCGCCTTCCAGATGGACGGCGTCTTCATCGGCGCCACCTGGTCGCGCGATATGCGCAACATGATGCTCTTGTCTTTCCTGGCCTTTTCCGCCGCGCTTATCACGCTGGCGCCGGCCTTCGGCAACAACGGCCTTTGGGCGTCGCTGCATGTGTTTCTGCTGGTGCGAGGATTCAGTCTTCTTGCGATGCTGCGGGTGCGGGCGCGGACTGCGTTTTAGACTAGAGCAAATTCCAGGAAAAGTGTGAGCGGTTTTCCGCCCGGAATTGCGTAAAAACAAAGAGTTAGAGCGGTTCGGCGTTTCCTGAAACGGTGAACCGCTCTAGAGGCCAGTGAGCAATTTCTTGAGCAGGGCGTTAAGAGTCTCCTGCTCCGCAGGCGTCAGCACGGAGATCAATTGCTCTTCCAGCGCCACCATCGGACCGATCAAGCCGTCTATCGCGCGCTTGCCGCCAGTCGTTAGTGCGATTTGCTTGCCGCGCCGGTCCTTGGGATCGGGGCGTCTTTCGATCAGCCCGGCGCGCTCCAGCCGATCCAGGCGGTTCGTCATGCCGGCCGAGGAGATCATTGCCTGTTCGTAGAGCTGCGTGGGCGAGAGCATATAGGGTTCGCCGGAGCGCCGGAGCGGCGTGAGCACATCAAACTCACCTACACTCAGGCCTGCTTCCGACAGCAGCGGGTTCATGTGATCGCGGATCACGCGCGCAGCTGCATCCAGCAGACGCCCCACCATTTCAATAGGCAACAATGGAAGGTCGGGGCGCTCGCGAGCCCATTGCTTGGCTGCGGCCTCGGCGCGATCCATGGCGAATATCCTCTCAACAAAATGTATCTTGAAATCAAGATACATTGCATCTACTAACATTTTGGCAAGACAATAGTGCAGGGCGCTGCCCCAGAGAAGGAGAAAGTGATGTCCAAAATGATTTTCGTGAACCTGCCTGTCCGCGACCTAGCGGCATCGACGGCGTTCTACGTGGCTCTAGGTGGCACCGTAAACCCGCAGTTTTCAGGCGAGAAATCCACCTCGCTCATCTTCTCGGACACGATCGGGGTGATGCTGCTGACCCATGACCATTACCGCGAATTCACCAAGCGCCCTATCGGCGACGCGCGGCGTGACAGCCAGGCAATGATCGCCCTCACTGTTGATGATCGCGACGCCGTCGATGCAACGGTGAACAGGGCGGGTGCGGCGGGCGGTCGCGCCGATCCCAACCCGGCACAGGATCTTGGCTTCATGTTTAACCGCCATATTGAAGACCCGGACGGCTATGTTTGGGAAATCGTATGGATGAACCCGGGGGCCAACGCCTAAACCTAGAAGGCTAGGCAATAAGCGCGACTAGAGCGGTTCACCGTCTTACGGAAACATTGAACCGCTCTATTTGTTGACGCAATTCCGGACGGAAGACCGTTTCGCACTCTTCCTGGAATGGCTCGACGCTCAGAGCGCGTTGATCGGAGCCAGAAGGTGACGGATGCCGCAATGCAGATGGCGGATATGAAGGTGTGGGCGCACCGGTTGGCGCGCCTTGGTTCTTAGTGAGTCTTGACGGCCCAATGATCTAGGCGGCTATCGCGCAAGTCGCGCAGCGACGTCAGCCGCTCCTTCTCGGCAAACCGCACCATGCCGGCGACGATGCGCCCAGGCAGCGTCGGGCCGGCGTAGATCATGCCCGTGTAAAGCTGGACGAGGTCCGCGCCAGCGCGGATCTTCTCCAGCGCGGTTTCCGCCGAGTCGACGCCGCCGACACCGATGATCGCCATTTCCGGGCCTACCAGCTTGCGCATTTTCGCCAGCACCGCGGTCGAGCGCTCGAACAGCGGCTTGCCCGACAGTCCGCCGGTTTCGCCTGCCAGGCTTGCGCTGCGCAACCCGGCCCGCGACAGCGTCGTGTTGGAAACGATGATGCCGTCGATCTTTTTTTCGATGACCTCGGCGGCGATGTCTTCCAGCTCGGCCTCGACGAGGTCCGGCGCGATCTTGAGGAAGACGGGCGGCTGCGCCGGCGCTTTCGCGCGAGCGGCCATGACGCGCGACAACAGCTCGCCGAGCTGCTCGCGCGCCTGCATGTTGCGCAGGCCCGGCGTGTTGGGCGATGAGATGTTGACGGTGAGATAGCTGGCGTGAGGCGCGAAGCGGGTCACGCCGCGCTCATAGTCGCTGATGCGGTCGGCGCTGTCCTTGTTGGCGCCGATGTTGACGCCGACTATGCCTGAGCGCCCCTTGCGCGCCGCAAGGCGCTTTTCGGCGGCTGCGTGCCCTTCATTGTTGAAGCCGAGCCGATTGATCACGGCTTCGTCCGCGGTCAGCCGGAATATGCGCGGCTTCGGGTTGCCCGGCTGCGGCAGCGGCGTGATCGTGCCGACCTCGGCGAAGCCGAAGCCGAGCCTGAGCAGCGCATCCGGCACCTCGGCATTTTTGTCGTAGCCGGCCGCCATCCCGAGCGGGTTCGGGAAATCGAGGCCGCAGACGCTGACCTTCAGCCGAGCGTCCCGCGGTGGAGGCGAGGCGACCGGCAGGCCGCAGCGCAGCGCCGCGATCGACATCCCATGCGCGGTTTCCGGATCGAATGAGAAAAGCAGTCTTTGGCCGATCCGGTCGAGCACGCTCATTCGCCCTCCAGTTTCGGAAATCGATGCGAGCCGTCGGCGCCGAGCGGCAGCGGCAACACCGAGACGACCGCATCGAGGCCGAGCGGAGCGTAGAGATGCGGGAACAAGGCGCCGGCGCGCGACACCTCGTATTTCAGCGCATCGCCCAGCTTTGCTTGGTCGATCGCGATCAGGAGCAGGTCCGTCTGCCCGGCGAAATGCTTGGCTGCCGTCTCGCGCGCCTGCGCCGCGGTGGAGAAATGGATGAAGCCGTCGGCAATGTCGATCGGCGCGCCGGTGAAGCGGCCGTTCCGCTCCGCTTCGCGCCACATGGCTTCAGGCGCGATCTTGTAGATAATCTGAGACATTGTCGCGCTATAGTCCGAACGAACCATGGGGGAAAGGGGGCAAGCAGGTTCCGGAAAAGTGTGACGCGGTTTTCCGGTAAGAACCTGCTGCAGGACCAAATCGCACTCTTCCCCATTTCAGGCGCAAACCTGTGATATTCTTGGCTCAACGGCTCATGGAGGACAACAAGGCTCATGGAGGACAACAACATGCGTCTGCAGCATATCCTGATCCCGGCGGCGCTTTGCTCGCTGGTCGCCGCATCGGCCTATTCCGAGGAGACCGACCGCTACCGGCTCGAAAAGTCCGCCAACGGCTATGTCCGCATGGACACCCAGACAGGCGCCATGTCGATCTGCGAGGAGCATTCCGGCCAGCTCGTCTGCAAGATGGCGGCCGACGAGCGTGCCGCCTTCCAGGACGAGATCGACCGGCTGCAAAAATCGGTCAAGGCGCTGGACGAGCGCGTCGCCAAGCTCGAGAACACGCCCTCCGCCCGCCTCGAATCCAACCTGCCCAGCGAGGAGGATTTCAACAAGACGATGAATTACATGGAGCGCTTCTTCCGCCGCTTCATGGACATCGTGAAGGACATGGACAGGGAAAACGGCGACGGCGGCGCCAAGCCCGACCCGCAAAAGACCTGAACCGCTCCGGGAAAAACCCGCGCGCGGCCTTTGCCGCTTGAAAAGCCGCCGCGCCGCCGCATAATCATTCCGATCCCGCAAGAAGCACATAATCAGCGATGGGATCCGGGGAGGAATATTTGCCGTCGGGCCACACCTTCGTCATTGCCGACGACCATCCGCTGTTTCGGGGCGCGCTGAAGGAGGCGCTTTCCGGCATCGGCGACGTCGCCGCCATCCACGAGGCCGGCGATTTCGAAAGCGCCAAGGCGCTGGTCCTTGCCAATGAGGACATCGACATGGTGCTGCTCGACCTCTCGATGCCGGGTGCCAGCGGCCTGTCCGGCCTGATCTCGTTGCGTGGCATCCATTCCTCGGTGCCGCTGGTGGTGGTGTCGGCGCACGATGATCCAGTCACCATCCGCCGTGCGCTCGATCTCGGCGCTTCCGGCTTCATCTCCAAATCGGCAAGCATGGAGGAGATACGCAGCGCCGTGCAGGCCGTGCTTGCCGGCGACATCGCGGCACCAGCCGGCATCGAGCTCGGCGTCGAGCGCGACCCGGAAATCTCGGACCTGATCAAGCGGCTGCAGGCGCTGACGCCGCAGCAGACGCGGGTGCTCGGCATGCTGGCCGAAGGCCTGCTCAACAAGCAGATCGCCTATGAGCTCGGTGTCTCCGAGGCCACCATCAAGGCGCATGTCTCGGCCATCCTGCAGAAGCTCGGCGTCGACAGCCGCACCCAGGCGGTCATCCAGCTTTCCAAGATCGGCGGCGACCCGCTGCAGCCGGTCGCCTGACCGCCCCTTTCGGCATCAGAACTGTTCCTCCGTTGCCGGGCTTGTCGACCAGGTCGCGGATCTCTCCGGCCTGATGTCTTCCGCATCGACCCCTATCGTTGAAGCGTGCCGCGCTCTTCCGATCGCGACACCCAACCCGAGCGACGCGATCGCCACCAGCGGAATGCCGGCTACCCAGGGCAGGCGGGGCGCAAGCGCATAGAGCGCGGTGCCGATCGAAGGTCCGAGCGAGTCCTTGAGATCGACGGCCACCGACGAGGCCGCCATGTAGGAGGCGCGCCGCGCCGGCGGTGCAAGCGCGTTGACGGCGGTCGGCACGAGCGGCCCGACCAGCATCTGCGCCACCGAGCAGAGGCTAACCGCGGCAATCAGTGACAGCATCGCCGGCGAGGCCATGAACAGGACAAAGGCGGCGATGGTCGAGAGCCCGGCGCCGGCAGTCAACCAGAGCGCGGATCGCGTCTCGGCGAAGCGGCTCACCAGCATCTGCAAGCCGACCGTCAGCGCGGCCGCATAGGCAAACAGCGTGCCGATGCCGGATGGGGAAAGTGTGCCGGCGTCCCGCGCATAGAGCGGGATCACGGCCTCGATCCAGTTGCCGGAAATCTCGAACAGCACGACCCAGAGGAGCAGCTTCGCCAGGCGGCCGTCGCGGAAGGCCGGCAGCAGCGCCGACAGGCCCTCCTCTTCTTCCTCATCGCCCCGGTCGCCGGCTGCGGAGCGTCCGCTGCCGATCGTCTCGCCAAGCGCCACCAGCATCACGACACCGCCAAGGATAAGCATGCCACCGGCGGCGAGGAACACGGCGTCGAGCGATATCAGCACAAGCAGGGCGCCGCAGGCCGGACCGAGGATCTGGCCCGCGCTTGAGCTCACTCGGGCCATGCTGAACCAGCGCGGATGCGCCGACGGCGCCGTCACATCGGCGATCGCGGTGAGGATGGTCGGATGGAGCACCGACTCGCACATGCCGGTCAAGATGAGCACGATCGCGGTGGCTGCAACGCCGTGGACGAAGAACAAGGCGATGAAGCCGCACCCGACGCCGAACGATGAGAAAATCAGCACCGGCCGCCGGCCGACCCGGTCGGCAATGCCGCCGATCAGCGGCGCCGCGATCAGCTCGCCGCCTGCATAGCAGCCGAACAGCAGGCCGACCGCGCCGACGGGAATGCCCCCTTCGCTGCTCGCCCAGAGCGGAAAGAACGGCACCAGCGCGCCGTCGGCGAAGCCGGCGCAGAAGAACAGGAAAAGGCCGAGCAGTGCCGGGCGCGGCATTGCACGCCAAAAGGAGGAAATTGCGGTTATGATGTCACCTGCGCGTCAAATGCCCGAGGATCGGGGATGGCGCGTTGGCTAACGTGAACGCCTACGGCCGCTCGAAGAGCAGCGCGAGTCATGGATCTGTTTGTTCCGCTCGTGGCGGGCTTGCTCAGCCGAGCCACATCGACAGTTCCACGTCGTCGCCGAACGGCGTCGACATGTAGCCGCCTGCGGGTGATCGCACCCGCTCCAGATATTCCGGAGAGAAGTCGGCATTGTCGGCGATGACCAGCGCGCCGGGCCTGAGCCGGCTCTCGACCAGGCTGAGGATCTCCGGATAGAGCGCCTTGGCGCCGTCGAGCAGCAGAAGGTCTATTCGGTCGGGCAGGTCTTTGCTCAGCGTCTCCAGCGCGTCGCCTTCGCGGATCTCGACCAGGTCGAGAAGGCCGCCTTCCGTCAGATTGGCCTTGGCACGCACCACCTTGGATGGCTCGAACTCCGTAGAGATCAGGCGGCCGCCGCCATTGTCCCTCAGCGCCGCGGCAAGGTAGAGCGTCGAGATGCCGAACGAGGTGCCGAACTCGACGATGATGCGCGCGCCGGTGCTGCGCGCCAGCATGTAGAGCAACGTGCCGGTCTCCGGCGAAACCGCGAGCCAGAGGTCCTTCAGGCTGCCGTAGAAATCGAGGTATTCGGTCTTGCTGCCGAGCAGGCGCGCCCGTTCCTCGCTCGAATACCGGGCCACCGCCGGGCTGGTCGCCGCGGCGGCTTCCTTGAACAGGCGGGTGAGCAGGGGCGCGAGCGGGGTTTCGGTCAGGGTCGTCATGGCTGTCTCCAGTCGGGAACAAATGCGTTCTTGTGTCGTCTCGAAAAATACGAATAATCCTTCAGGTTTCCAATTCGCATTCCCGAGCGCCGCCATGATCCAACGCCCAAGCCCTTCAATTTCCACCCGAAAACAGCCCAAACAAGCCCGCGCGACAGAGCTCGTCGCGGCGATTCTGCAGGCAGCTGCTCAGGTTTTGGCGAGCGAAGGCGCGCAGCGTTTCACCACCACGCGCGTGGCCGAGAAGGCCGGCGTCAGCGTCGGCTCGCTCTATCAATATTTCCCCAACAAGGCGGCGCTTCTGTTCCGGCTGCAGAGCGATGAATGGCGGCAGACGACCGACCTTTTGTGCGGCATCCTCGAGGACGTCGAGAAACCGCCGCTCGAACGGATACGCACCCTGGTCCACGCCTTCATCCGCTCCGAATGCGAGGAGGCCGCGGTGCGTGTCGCGCTGAACGACGCAGCACCCCTCTACAGGGACGCGCCCGAGGCCCAGGAGGCAAAGGCTTCGGCGGAGCGCACGGCCGAGGCATTCATGCTCGAGGCGTTGCCAGAGGCCTCGCAAGCCGCTCGCGCTATGGCTGGCGAGCTCATCCTGACGACGCTCAGCACAGTGGGGCAGGATTTTTCGGCGAGTCCGCGCACGTCTGCCGAGATCGAAACCTATTCCGACGCGCTCGCCGACATGTTCTGCGCCTATCTCAGAAGCCTCGGGCATCAGGGCGGAGGCTGAGGGCGTGGCCGGCCTGGATCTATTCCGCCGCCGGTGCCAGCGCCCTGACGCGCGCCATCATCGAGCGCAGCACGGCCGGCTTCAGCGGCTTGTTGACCACCGGAATATCGAGCTTGCCTGCCGCGGTGCGCACCTCGCTGGAACGGTCGGCGGTGACCAACACACAAGGCAGGTCCTGGCCGTAAGCGGCGCGCAGCCTGTGAATCGCGTCGAGCCCGGTGGTGCCGTCGAGATGGTAGTCGGCAAGCACGACATCCGGCCTTACCGCGCCGGGCCGCAAAAGGTCTCCCGCTCCCGAAGCCGTCTCGACGCTGCAGCCCCAGCCTTCGAGCAGCAGCCGCATGCCATCGAGGATGCGAGCGTCATTGTCGATGCAGAGCACATTGAGCCCGGCAAGCGAGGATGCCGCGCGCGCTGGCGTTTTGCCAACCTCACGCGGCGGCGTCGCGACCGCCGCGACCGGCAGGATGACGGAAAAGCGGGTGCCCTTGGCCGGATTGGAGAAGATGCGGATTTCGAGCCTGAGCACCCTTGCGATGCGGTCGACGATGGATAGGCCGAGGCCGAGGCCTTCGGCCTCGCGCGCGCCTTCGTCCAGCCGGGTGAATTCGTGGAAGACGGTGTTCAGTTTGTCGCCGGCAATGCCGATCCCGGTATCGATCACCTGGATTTCCGCCAGCTCGCCGCGCCTTCTGACGCCGACCAGGATGCGGCCCTCGCGCGTGTATTTGATGGCGTTGGAAACGAGGTTCTGGACCAGCCGCCGCAGAAGGTTACGGTCCGTCATTACGCCGAGCGACGACGGCATTATCTTGAGACCCAGCTTCTTTTCGGCGGCAAGCGGGCGAAAATCGTTGCCGATCTGGCTGAGCAGTCCGCCGAGGCTGAAGGCGGTGTCCTCGGGCTTCAACGCTCCGGCGTCGAGCCGCGAGATGTCGAGCACCGCGCCGAGGATGGTCTCGACCGATTCCAGCGACGATTCGATATTGACCGCGGCCTTGCCGGCTGGTCCCTTGCCGGCCTTCTCGATCAGAGACGAGCAATAGAGCCTAGCGGCGTTCAGCGGCTGCAGGATGTCGTGGCCGGCGGCGGCGAGGAAGCGCGTCTTGCTGAGATTGGCTTCCTCGGCCAGCATCTGCGCCTGCGCCAGCTCCTCGTTGACGCGGGTCAGTTCGATGGTGCGGGTCCTGACCCGCTGCTCCAGCGATTCGTTCGCCCGCTTCAGCGCCAGGTCCTGCTCGACGCGGCCGGAAATGTCGGCATAGGTGGCGACGATGCCGCCGTCCGGCATCGGGTTGGAGCGCAGCTCCAGGATCCGTCCGCTGGTCTTGAGCTCCATCTGCCAGGGGCTGACGAAGCTGGTCAGCCGGTTGAGCATCGTCATCCGCTGGTCGGCGGGGATGTCGCCGCGCTCGGCGAGGTGGCGCAGGATCTGATCGAGCGAGACGCCGACTTGGCCCATCTCGTCCGGCAGGTCGAACAGCGCCCTGTATTGCCGGTTCCAGCAGATCAGCCGGAAGTCGCGGTCGAAGACGGTGATGCCCTGCTCCATCTGGTCGAGCGCGATCTGCAACAGGTCGCGATTGTGCTGCAGCGCCTCGGTGGCGTCGTCGAGCAGCCGGAAGGCATCCTTGGAGTCGCGGTCGTTGCGGCGGAACAGCAGCGACAGGATCAGCCGCGCCGAGGACGAGCCGACGGCGCTCGCCAGCAGTTGTTCCGAGAAGCGGATGACGTCCATGCTGGCCTGTTCCTTGCCATGCAGGGAGACGCTCGCGTTCTTCTCGAAGGATTGGAAGGAACGCTCGGTGCGCTCGACGCCGAGATAGCGGGAGATCGTGTCCTTTAGATCATTGACGGTGACGGCGGTGCGGAAGCGGCGCAGGCTCGGCATCGGGCTGGCTTCGCGCGGCACGAAGATCGCCGCCTGGATGCGCTCCAATGGCACGGAAGCGCGGGACAGCGATCCCAGCACGAAGAACAGCGCGTTGATCGACAGGCTCCACAGCACGCCGTGGTTCAGCGGCTCGCCGACGGTGCCGAACAGTGCCTGCGGTCTGAGCGCCTCGAAGCCGAACAGGCCGTGGACGACGATATCGGTCTCTGGAGCCACGAGCGAGGGGAGCAGCAGCGTATAGCCCCACACCAGAATGCCGGCGACCATGCCGAGCGCCGCACCCCGGCCATTGGCGCCGCGCCAGATCAGCCCGCCGATCAGCGCCGGCGCGAATTGCGCGATCGCGGCAAACGACATCAACCCGATCGAGGACAGCCGCGCGCTGTTGGTGCTCTCGCGATAGTAGAGGAAGGCGATGAACAGCATGATGAAGATCGAGGCGCGGCGCACGTTGAGGATCAGCGTCGACCAGTCCTCATTGTCCGAAGAGGGGGTCTTGAGCAGCCGGCGCACGAACAGCGGGATGACCAAGTCGTTGGAGATCATGATCGACAGCGCGACGCTCTCGACGATGACCATGGCGGTCGCCGCCGACAGGCCGCCGATGAAGGCGGCCATGGCGAGCACATCGTGGCCGCTGAACAGCGGCAGCGATAGCACGTAGAGGTCGCTGCTGGTCCTGGTGCCGACCAGCGACAGGCCGGCAAAGGCGATCGGCAGCACGAAAAGGTTGATCGCCACGAGGTAGAGCGGAAACACCCAGGTCGCGGTGCGCAGCTCGGCCTCGCTGCGGTTCTCGACGATGGTGACGTAGAACTGGCGCGGCAGCATCAGGATGGCAAAGCCGCTCAAGCTCGTCAGCACCAGCCAGGTGGCCAAGGAGGTGTTGTAGCCCATGGCCTGGCGCACCTCGGCATTTGCCGCGAGCGTCGCGAACATGTCGCCGGGGCCGCCGAAGATCAGGAAGGTCACCATCAGCCCGATGGCGAGGAAAGCGGCAAGCTTGACCACGGTTTCCACCGCCACCGCCAGCACCAGCCCGTCCTGGTGCTCGGTGGCGTCGGCGTGGCGGGTGCCGAACAGCACTGCAAACAGCGCAAGCAGCATCGCGACCACCAGTGAAATGTCGCTGACGAACGGATCGAACGAAGGCGGCGATCCGGTATAGTGCTCGATCATCAGGCTGACCGAGCCCGAAATCGCCTTCAGCTGCAGCGCGATATAGGGCACCGCGCCGATCGTCGCGATCAGAGTGGCGATCGCCGCGACCACGAAACTCTTGCCGTAGCGGGCGCCGAGAAAGTCGGCGATCGAGGTGATCTTCTCGCTCTTGGCCAGCCGCACGATGCGGTTGAGCAGCGGGAAGCCGAACACGAAGACCAGCACCGGGCCGGTATAGATGCCGAGGAATTCAAGACTGCGCTCGGAGGAAAGGCCTACCGAGCCGAAGAAGGTCCAGGACGTGCAGTAGATGGCGAGGCTGAGCGCGTAGATGAAGGGCCGCGCCCGGCCGGGCCCGGCGGCCGCCGAGCGCCGGTCGCCGACGCTGGCGATGGCGAAAAGCAGCGTCACATAGGCGATCGCGATGATGACGACGAACCAGCCTTGCACGGCTCGCACTTCCTCCCTGGCCGGTCTCCCATCCGGTCCGCCCCAAGCAATTCCAGGAAAAGTTTCCGGTCGGAATTGCGTAGGAAACAAATACTTAGAGGGCTCGGCGTTTCCATTAAACGCTCAGCCGCTCTAGACGCAACCACAGCTTGGAGCCCAAGTCCATCGCGGCTTTCGGCGCATGTGCCTGACGGCGCAGCTAAGCACAAACCGGTGGCTTCGCCCTTTTTCCGGTTTTGCAACCGGGGGTTTTTGTTATGGTGGATTTGGGCCGGCGCCGGCGAGCCGGGGCGGCGGCACGGCCTGTCATGGCAAGGAGGGTCGAATGCTGAAAGAATTCCAGGAATTCATCTCCAGGGGAAACGTGATGGACTTGGCCGTCGGCGTCATCATCGGCGCGGCCTTCGGCAAGATCGTCGATTCGCTGGTCAACGACATCATCATGCCGATCGTCGGGGCGATCTTCGGCGGGCTGGACTTCAACAATTATTTCTTCGGGCTGTCCTCGAACGTCCATTCGGCCGCGTTGGCTGACGCCAAGAAAGAGGGCGCCGTTTTCGCCTATGGCAGCTTCATCACCGTGGTGCTGAACTTCCTGATCCTTGCCTTCATCATCTTCCTGATGGTCAAGGCCGTGAACAATCTGCGCAAGCGGCTGGAGCGCGAGAAGCCCGCTGCCGCTGCCGCGCCGCCGGCGGATGTCCAGCTTCTGACCGAAATCCGCGACCTGCTCGCCAAGAAGTAATCTCAAGCCAGACGCGCTGGACCAAAACCCCGGTCGCTCACGGCCGGGGTTTTCTGTTTGCGGCTGTCGTAAAAGACGTTAGCAGTCATGGAAAACCGGACGGATTCCTGCATGACCCTGATCCAGACCTTGCGTGCGGAAGCCCGCGCCGCACCCGAAAGCGGCATTGTCGCCGTCGTCAACCACGGCCGCCTGCGTGAAGGCCTGATCCCGCTCTGGGCCGGCGAGGGCGACCTGCCGACGCCTTCCTTCATCAGCGATGCCGCCGCCCGCGGGCTCGCCAATGGCGAGACCTTCTACACCTGGCAGAAGGGCATTCCCGAGCTCAGGCAGGCGCTCGCACGCTATTACGCCAGGCATTTCGGCAAGCGCATCGCCGAGGAAGAGTTCATCGTCACCGCTTCCGGCATGCATGCCATCCAACTGGCCGTCGACGCGATCGCAGGCAGCGGCGACGAGGTGATCTATCTGTCGCCGGCCTGGCCGAATTTCGCTGCCGCCGCCGGTGTTGCCGGCGCCGTCCCGGTTGCGGTCACGCTCGACCAGTCCGGCAATGGCTGGTCCTGCGACGTCGACAAGATCGCCTCCGCCATCACGCCGTGGACAAAGGCGCTGTTCGTCAACACGCCGTCGAACCCGACCGGCTGGACCGCCGACAAGGAGACTCTTCAAGCGATCCTCGATCTGGCCCGCGCCCGCAATCTCTGGATCATCGCCGACGAGATCTATTCGCTGTTCCACTACGGCCATGGCCGCGCGCCGTCCTTCCTCGACGTCGCCACGGACGAGGACCGCATCCTGTTCGTCAACAGCTTCTCCAAGAACTGGGCGATGACCGGCTGGCGCGTCGGCTGGATCAAGACCCATCCGGCCTTGCAGCAGGTGTTCGAGAACCTGATCCAGTATTCGACCTCGGGCGTCGCGCAGTTCATGCAGCGCGGCGCGGTTGCCGCGCTCGACGAGGGCGACGGCTTCATCGAGAGCCAAGTCGAGCGGGCACGCGCCGCGCGCGACCTCGTGTGCGATATCCTGGGTGCCAGCGGCAAGGCGCGCTTCACTGTGCCGCAAGGCGCGTTCTACCTGTTCTTCACCGTCGACGGCATCACCGATTCCCGCGCCGCCGCCTTCGACATCGTCGACAACGCCAATGTCGGCCTTGCGCCCGGCACGGCCTTCGGCCCCGGCGGCGAGGCCTTCCTCAGGCTATGCTTCCACCGCCGCCTCGATCAGCTCGAGGAAGCGGCGCATCGCCTGGCGAAATGGATGAAGACGGTGTAGCCGAGCCGTCGACGAAGCCCGAATTGAAACTCGCACCGGATGGCCGTCGGAGTAGAGTTTCAAACGGGCTTCAGCCGCCTGATTTCGGCACCAAGAGCGGAATAATTCGGTCGCTCTTGGCAACCGCAGGCCGGCCGGAGGCGGCATAGGGAATGCCGAGCGCGTCCCAGGTCTCGACCAGCGCGTCCTGCAGTTCGGCGATCAGCGCGTCCGAATGGAACGGCGTCGGCGTGATGCGCAGCCGCTCGGTGCCGCGCGGCACCGTCGGGTAGTTGATCGGCTGGATGTAGATGCCGTGGACGCCGAGCAGGCGGTCGCTGGCCATCTTGCAGAGCTCGGGATCGCCGACCAGCACCGGCACGATATGGGTGGCCGATTCCATCACCGGCAGGCCCGCCGCGGCCAGAACTTGCTTGGTGCGCGCCGCCTGGCGCTGCTGCGCGTCGCGCTCGGCCTGCGAGCGCTTCAGATGCCGGATCGAGGTGGTGGCGGCGGCCGCGATCGCCGGCGGCAGCGCGGTGGTGAAGATGAAGCCCGGCGCATAGGAGCGCACCGCGTCGATGACCGCGCTGGTGCCGGTGATGTAGCCGCCGAGCGTCCCGAACGCTTTTGCAAGCGTGCCTTCGATGATGTCGATGCGGTCGGCCAGCCCTTCGCGCTCGGTGATGCCGCCGCCGCGCGCACCGTACATGCCGACAGCATGCACCTCGTCGATATAGGTCATGGCGTTGTAGCGCTCGGCGAGCTCGACGATCTGCTTGATCGGGGCGATGTCGCCGTCCATCGAATAGACGCTTTCGAAGACGATCAGCTTGGCGCGCTCGCGCCCGGCGGCCTGCAAAAGACTTTCCAGATGCGCGACGTCGTTGTGGCGGAAGATCTTCTTCTCGGCGCCCGAGCGCCGCACGCCCTCGATCATCGAGGCATGGTTCAATTCGTCCGAGAGCACCAGGCAGTTGGGCAAAAGCCTGGCAATGGTCGAGATCGAGGCCTCGTTGGAGACGAAGCCGGAGGTGAAGACCAGCGCTGCTTCCTTGTCGTGCAGGTCGGCGAGCTCATGCTCGAGCTCGACCAGCGGATTGGAGGTGCCGGAGATGTTGCGGGTGCCGCCGGCACCCGAGCCCATCTTGCCGGCCGCGTTCTGGAAGGCGGTAATCACGTCTCCGTTCTGGCCCATGCCGAGATAGTCGTTGGAGCACCAGACGGTGATTTCCTGGGCGCGGCCGTTGGCGCGCCAGATGGCGCGCGGAAACTTGCCCACGATGCGCTCGAGGTCGGCGAAAACGCGGTAGCGCCGCTCGGCATGGAGCTGGTCGATCGCATCTTCGAAGAACCGCTGGTAATTCATGTCGGCTTCCCAATTTTGCGGCGGATCATAGTCATTGGCCTATGCTGCGTCCACCGCGCCCCACCGGTCAAAATGCCACGCCCCGGGCCTGTTCCTAACGATGTCGGATCGTGGCCTATTCCCGACTGTTTGATGCAGTTTTGTTTCAGTACGATGCCTCAGACGGGAGGAACTGTTACGGACTTAACATTATAGGGAGGCGTATGCATATCGCCCAAAAGTGCACAGCGCCTCTGGGGGAACGACATGCGCTTAACGGGCTTGCGGCGGGGTTTCCAGCACGGTGGCTGTTGAGACAGTTTCCGATAAATCTTGATCAGCGAGGTAGATGATGACGGTTTTGGTGACGGGCGGCGCCGGTTATATCGGCAGCCATATGGTCTGGGAGCTTCTCGACGCCGGCGAAGGCGTCGTCGTGCTCGACAGGCTTTCCACCGGCTTCGAGTGGGCGGTGGCGCCCGAGGCGAAGCTCGTCGTCGGCGACGTCGCCGATCGCGAGCTGGTCGGCCGGATCATCCGGGACAACAAGGTCGACGCCATCATCCACTTCGCCGGCTCGATCGTGGTGCCGGAATCGGTCGCCGATCCGCTTGGCTACTATGAGAACAACACCTGCAAGACGCGCACGCTGATCGAAACCGCGGTGCGCGAGGGCGTGCCGCATTTCATCTTCTCTTCCACTGCGGCGGTCTATGGCGGCGCCGGTCTGGAGCCGGTGCGCGAGGACGCGCGACTGGCGCCGGAATCGCCTTATGGCCTCTCCAAGCTGATGAGCGAATGGATGCTGCGCGATGCGGCGATGGCGCATGACATGCGCTACACGGCGCTGCGCTATTTCAACGTCGCCGGCGCCGATCCCAGGGGCCGCACCGGCCAGTCGACGCCCGGCGCCACGCATCTGATCAAGGTCGCCTGCGAGACCGCGCTCGGCAAGCGGCCGTTCATGCAGGTCTTCGGCAACGACTACCCGACGCCCGACGGCACCTGCATCCGCGACTATATCCATGTCAGCGACCTTGCGGCGGCGCACCGGCTGGCGCTGCAGCGGCTGCGCGACGGCGGCGAGAGCCTCGTCGCCAATTGCGGCTACAGCCACGGCTATTCGGTTTTGGAAGTGATCGACAGCGTGCGCCGCGCCTTCGGCCATGATTTCGACGTCCGCATGGGCGACCGCCGGCCGGGCGACGCCGCCGCGGTGGTCGCCAATTCCGACCTTGCCCGCAAGGAATTCGGCTGGACGCCGCAGCGCGACGATCTCGATCAGATCGTCAAGGATGCCCTGGCCTGGGAGCGCATCCTGACCGGCAAGAACTCGGCGCGGAGCTGACACAGCAAGCTGTTGGGCCAAGGGCTCGTCCGGGGTGTTGATACGCGCTATTGAGGGTTCCGAAACGGCGCGTGGAGGCGTGCCGTTCGGTTCGATCCTCAAGGGGGCGGCATGAAGGTTGTGGTGCTCGGGGCCGGCGTCGTTGGCACGGCGGCGGCGTACTATCTGGCCAGCGACGGCCATGAGGTGACGGTGATCGAGCGTCATGAAGCGGCGGCGCGCGGCACCAGTCAGTCCAATGCCGGCCTGGTCTCGCCGGGCGACGCCACCGCCTGGGCCTCGCCGGCGGCGCTGAAGACCTTCCTCCGCGGGCTCTGGAACCACGATCTCGGCATCAAGGTGAGGTTGCGCCTCGATCCCTATTTTTATGCCTGGAGCCTGCGCTTCCTGCGCGAATGTACGGTGAAGCGGCTGCGCGCCAACACCGACATCAAGCTCAGGCTTGCGCTCTATTCGCGCGATTGCATCAATGCGCTGTCGGATACGACCGGCATCCGTTACGACGAGCGCAAGAAAGGCATCCTCTACTTCTTCCGCTCGCAGAAAAGCCTCGACACCGGCACCGACAACTACCGCTATCTCGGCGAACACGGCCTGCCGATCGAGATCGTCGGCCGCGACCGTCTGGCCGAGTTGGAGCCGGGGCTCGCGGGCGTCAAGGACAAGATCGCCGGCGGCATCTATTCCCCCATCGATCAGACCGGCGATTCCAAGCAATTCGTCGACAAGCTTGCCGCCTATGCGGCCGACAGGCTCGGCGTCAAATTCCTGTTCGGCACGACAATCGAGGGCCTCGACATCGCGGGCGACCGGGTGCGTGCGGTGATGACCTCGGCTGGTCCGATCACCGGCGACACCGTCGTCATCTCCATGGGGCCGGAAAGCGGCCTGCTCGGCCGCCGCTACGGCATCGACCTGCCGGTCTATCCGGTGAAAGGCTACACCGTGACCGTTCCGCTTGAGGACGAAAACAAGGGGCCGACCATGGGCGGCGCCGACGAGGACCGGCTGATCGGCTATTCGAGGCTGGGAAACCGGCTGCGTATGTCCTCGACTGCCGAGTTCACCGGCTTCGACCGCAGCTTCAAGCCGCGCGATTTCAACTCGATCCTGAACACCGGCAAGGACCTGTTCCCGGGCGCTTTCGACGAGAAGAAGGCGCTGCTTTGGGCGGGGCTCAGGCCGATGATGCCGAACTCGGTGCCTATCTTCGGCCAGGCGAAATACCGCAACCTCTATCTCGACACCGGACACGGCCATCTCGGCTGGACCATGGCTTGCGGCTCCGGCAAATTCCTGGCCGACCTCGTCGCCGGCCGCGAGCCGGAGATCGATCCGCAGGGTTTGCTTTACGGGACGGCGGGGTGAGTGCAGAAACCGTCGACGACAGCGTCGGTCCGGTGGGTACTCAATCAATCCTTGATGCTGGCGCTGCCCCTCATTGCCCTGCCGGGCATTTCTCCCCGTATAGTGACGGGGAGAAAGACGATGTCGCGAAGGATTTCGCCGATCTCCAGCGTTGGAGAAAGGGCGCCAACGCCACAGCCAGACTCCTTCTCCTCGTCACTATACGGGGAGAAGGTGCCGGCAGGCGGATGAGGGGCAGCGCCGACCTGTCAGGCTGTGGCAAACACCACCGCGTTGACTACGTCTCGATGGCTTGCTGCCACGATCGCGCGTAATCGTGCCAAGCCGGATCTGCGGGTGGCTCGGTCCGCTCACCCTTGCTCATCACGGTAGCACCATCTGAGGCCAGCAATGCCGCGCCGATGCTGGTCCCCGTCGAAGTCTCCGACGCGATGACCGGCCGCCCGGTCGCTGCCGCCAGCATACGGATGAACAGCCGGTTCTGCGCGAAAGGGCCTTCGACCGTCGTCGGCCCGTCGCCGCCGATCAGCTCGAGACAGGTCGCGGTCATCAGCGCCAGATAGAACGAGATGGCGGCGAAGCGCTGGCCGGGGCTCAACGCCTCGGCATTGCGCCATTGCGCGGCGCGGTGCGGGAACGGTCCAGAACCCTGCTGGGTGGAAGGCAACAGCGAGGCTTTTTGCGCCAGCACGGCGGCAACATCGTCATCGCTCCATTCCTGCGGCTGACCATCGGTCAGCAACGAGAACTCGCGCCCGCCCATGAAGCGCGCCGATGGCACGGGATCGCCGAGCGCGTTGACATTGACCAGCGTGTCGCGCGCCGGGTCGAGATCTACCTTCTTGCCGCCGACGGCCATCGACACCACCCATGTGCCGGTCGAAACGACGCAGAAGGGCGGTGCGTCGGACAATAGATGCGGCAGCAGCGAGGCGTTGGAATCGTGCAGGCCGCAGAATACCGGCGTCTGCGGATCGAGCCCGGTTTGCGCTGCGAGTGCGGGCAGGATCGGCCCGAGCCGGTCTTTCGCTGGCCGCACCGGCGCCATCAGCCGGCGCCAGCCCATCGGGTCGACCAGCGACGAGTAGTCGGCCTGCCAAGGATTCCAGAGATCGGTGTGGCAGCCGAGCGATGTCACCTCGTTGGCGGCGACGCCCGTGAGCCGTAGCGCCCAGTATTGCGGATACATAAGAATTGCCGTCGCTCCGGCGAATTCGCCGGGAAAGCGCCGCTGCTGCCAGAAAAGCTGCGCGCCGATATTGAGGCCGGCCGGCAGGCGCGGCGTGCCCGTTTCGGCAAACGGCGGGCGGATCGTGTCATAGTCCTGCGTCAGCTCGTCGATCCCTGCGAATTCATAGTCGATCACCGGCAGCGCCAGTCCGCCTTCGGCATCGACCAGCACCGCCGTCGCGCCATGGGTGGTGATGGAAATAGCGTCGATGGGCTGCTGGCGGTGGAGGTCGGAGAGGCTTTCGAGAATGAAGGCCCACAGTGCCTCGACGTCGTGGTGCGGGTAGGGGCCATCCGTGGCGACGGCATTGGCCGTGCGGCGCAGCACCACCTCGGCCATGCGCTCAAGGTCGACCAGCGCCACCTTGGCGTTGGTCTTGCCGATGTCGATGACGGCGACAATCATGCCATATGGAACATTGTTTCCAGCGGCACCGCCACCGGCTCGTTGTCGGGCTTGGTCTCCATGAGGTCGGCCATATGCACCCACCAGCGCTGCATCACCGGGTGTTTCGGCAGGTCGGCCATGCCGTGATCGTCACGCCGCCACAGCACCCCGAACAGGATGCTGCTCTCCTCGTCGAGATGGATCGAATAATCGGAAACGCCGGCCTGCTTCAACAGAGTAACCAGCTCAGGCCAGATCTCGTCATGGCGGCGCTTGTATTCGGCCTTCATGCCGGGGTTGAGCTTCATCTTGAAGGCGTATTTCTCCATCAGGCGAAGCGTCCTTCGCGCAGCCGCCGCCACACGATGGGCAGGGCGATCACGATGATCAGCAGCAAGCCGATGAAGATCGACATGACGATGCCCGGAACGTTGAGCAGGCCGAGGCCGAACGTCACCAGCCCCATGATGAAGGCGGCCAGCACGACGCCCAGAATGCTGCCGGCGCCGCCGAGGATCGACACACCCCCAAGCACCACCATGGTGATCGCCTCCAGCTCATAGCCTTGCGCGATCGACGGCCGCGTCGAGCCGAGCCGCGAGGTGATCAGCACCGAGGCGATGCCCGACATCAGTCCGGTCAGGCAGAACAGGATGAACTTGATGCGGCCGACGCGCACGCCGGAGAACTGGCAGGCGACCGGGTTGTTGCCGATGGCAAAGACCTTGCGGCCGAAGCTCGTGCGGTGGAGCACGAACCAGTAGACGAGCGCCGCGACCAGGAACAGCGCCAGCTCGAACGAGAAAACCCACCAGACATAGCCCTGGCCGAAGAAGGCGAAGCTCTCCGGATAGCCCTTATAGGCCTGGTCGCCGAGGATGATGAAGGCGATGCCGCGGAACAGGCTCATCGTGCCGATGGTGACGACGATGGAAGGCAGGCCGAGCCTGGTGACCAGCAGCCCGTTGAAGGCGCCGCAGCCGAGCCCGACCACGATGCCGATCCCCACGAGCACCGGCGTGCCGGCGCCGGCCTGCACCGCCATGCCCATCATCGTCGAGGCGAGCGCCACGATCGCGGCGACCGAGAGGTCGATCTCGCCGGAGATGATCAGCAGCGCCATGGCGAGCGCGATCAGGCCCTTTTCGGTGAAGTTGAAGGTCAGGTCCGACAGCGACCACGGATCGAGGAAATAGGGCGAGGCGAAGCTGTTGACCGCGAAGATGATGACCGCGATGACGACGAGCAGCGCCTCCCAGGAGAAAACCGCCGAGGAGAGCGGCTTGTCGAGCCGGTCGGGGATATGGCGCGGGGCAGGGGTGTCAGTCATGCCGCTTCCGCCTTTCTGAGGATGATGCGGCCCTGCCGGCGCTCGCCGCGCGCGTTGAGCACCACGGCCAGGATGATGGCGCTGCCCGAGATCGCCATCTGCCAGAAGGGCGAGATGTTGATGACCGGCAGCGCGTTGGAGATGATGCCGAGGAACAGCGCGCCGAGCACCGCGCCGCCGACCGAGCCGATACCGCCGGCGATCGAGATGCCGCCGATGACGCAGGCGGCGATGATGTTGAGCTCATAGCCGTTGGCGACCTCGACCGAGGCGATGACATAGCGCGAGATCCAGAGATAGCCGGCGAGCCCGCCGATCATGCCGGAAATGCAGAACACGATGAATTTGGTGCGGCCGACATCGATGCCGGCATAGACCGACGCGGTAGGGTTGACGCCGATGGCATGGATCGAGCGGCCGATCTGCGTGCGCGTCATCACCAGGAAGAACAGCGCGATCACCAGCAGCGCGATCCACGACAGCACAGGCAGGCCGAGGAAGGCGGCGCGCTGGAAGTTGATGAAGTCGGGGCTCATCTGGTCGGCATTGACCCAGGCGCCGCCGGAGACGACGAAGGTCGCGCCGCGATAGATGGTGAGGGTGCCGAGCGTCACCACGATCGACGGGATGTTCAGCCGCCACACCAGGAAGCCGTTGATGGCGCCGAGCACCAGCCCAATGGCTAAAGCAATCACGATCAGCGCCGGGATCGGGATCGCAGGATATGCGGCGTTGAGCATCGCGACGACCATGCCGGTGAAGCAAAGATTGGACGCCATCGAAAGGTCGATCGAGCGCGTCAGGATCACCACCATCTGTCCCAGCGCCAGGATCATCAGGATCGAGGTGTCGTTGAACACCTGGCGCAGATTGGCCGGATTGGCAAAGCCGGGAAACCGCGTCGAAATCAGCCCGATCAGCACGACGATGCCGGCGAGCAGCCAGATTTCGCGATATTTGAGGAAGTTCTTCATGCCGCGATCCCCGCTGCCGTCCTGACCAGCGTTTCAGCGTCGAGGCCCTTGTTGTCGTAGGTGGCCGCAATGCGGCCTTCGCGCATGACGACGACCCGGTCCGACATGCCGAGGATCTCCGGCAGTTCCGACGAGACCATGATCACCGACAGGCCTTGCGCGACCAGCTCGGCCATGAAGCCGTGCACGGCGGCCTTGGAGCCGATGTCGATGCCCTTGGTCGGCTCGTCGAGAATGATCACCTTGGGCGTCGTCGCCAGCCACTTGGCGATGACCACCTTCTGCTGGTTGCCGCCGGAAAGCGTGCCGACATCCTGGCTGAGCGATGAGGCGCGCAGGTCGAGCCGCTCGGTGTAGGAGCGGGCGAGCGAGAATTCTTCCGCGAGCCTGAGCACGCCAGACTTCGACGTGTTCCTGAGCGAAGGGAGCGAAACATTCTGGAAGATCGGCAGGCCGATCACCACGCCCTGCTTGCCGCGCTCTTCCGGCACGTAGACGATGCCGGCCTCGATCGAATCCGCGGCCGATTTCGGCGCGATCGCGTTGCCGTCCAGCGAGATGTCGCCTCTGCTGGTGCGGGTGATGCCGGCGATGGCCTGCATCACCTCGCTGCGCCCGGCGCCGACCAGTCCGTAGAAGCCGAGGATTTCGCCCTTGCGCAGCTCGAAGCCGATGTCGTCGAACTCGGTCGGATGAGAGAGACCGGAGACCGACAGCACCGGCGCGCCGATCTTCGGCTCACGATGCGGGAAGATGTGGTCGACGTTGCGGCCGACCATCATGCGCACGATCTCGTTCTGGCCGGTGTCTTTCAGCAGGCCCTCGCCCACCATCTCGCCGTCGCGGAAGACGGTGTAGCGGTCGGCGATGCGATAGATCTCGTCGAACTTGTGACTGATGAACAGCACCGCCTTGCCTTCGCTCTTCAGGAATTCGATCAGGAGGAATAGCTCCTCGATCTCCTTCATCGACAGCGCGGCGGTCGGCTCGTCCATGATGACGATGCGCGCATCGATCGACATCGCGCGGGCGACGGCAACGAGGTGCTTGTTGGCGATGCCGAGGTCCTTCAGCCGCGCGTCGGCGTCGATATGGCCGGCGCGCATCGTCTCCAGCACTTCGCGCGCATTTTTGCGCATGGTGCGCCAGTCGATAGTGCCGAAGCGGGTGCGCGGCGCGTGGCCGAGGAAGATGTTTTCGGCGACCGAAAGGTCGTCGAACAGCACTGTCTCCTGATGGATGGCGGTGATGCCGTGGCCGAAGGCGGCATGCGCGCTGGGCAGCGTGGTAGCCTGCCCGTCGATGCTGATTTCGCCGGTGTCGGGCTGGTAGATGCCGGTCATGATCTTGACCAGCGTCGACTTGCCGGCGCCGTTCTCGCCGATCAGCGCCGTCACCTGGCCGGGGTAGAGCGACAGGCTGACATTGTGCAGCGCGCGCACGCCCGGAAAACTTTTGGAGATGCCGGAGAGCTTCAGGCGCGGGCTGGCGCTTGGGGCCGGGCCTGAAGGCTCGGGCTGTTGCGTCTCCGCTTTGCGCTGGGCTGTCGTGTCCATATCCGTATCAGGCCCTGAGAGAAGGTCCGTTTGACGTTGCGGCGGGACAATTGTCCCGCCGCACGAGCTTGAAGTCGACCAGGATCAATAGATCTTGGAGAACTTCTCGATGTTGGTCTTGTCGAACTGGAAGGGCGGAGCCATCGCAGCCGAGTTGGTGTCGTCGAGCGTCACTTTGCCGACGCGGCCGATCGACAGCGTGGCG